>NZ_JAJVCN010000003.1:997500-2284654 GCF_021390435.2 Kibdelosporangium philippinense
CAGTCCGAGTCGCGGCTGACGAAGCCCGGATGTTCTCGTCACGTTCACGCGATTGGGCGATTATCCGGTCTTCCAGGCTCTCGATCCGGCGCAACGCGGTGTCGAGCTGGTTGGTCAACCGGTCGATCCGGGGATCGGGCCCGGCCGGTGCCACGTCGACCCGCCGTGCGGCCGCCAGTTCCTCCTGGCGGCGCATGACTTCCTTGGTCGACCGCTCGACAGAGTCCACTATGGACCCAAGCCTGGTCCGGACGTGGTTGTCGTAGTGGTTGAGCACCCGCAGCACGGCCTTGCGCAGCGCCGGTGCCATCGGGATCTTGTGACCGACCTCGACATCCGGCTGGCGCAGCAAGGCGTGCCGCGCCGCCTGCAATGGCGCGAACGGATCGGGTTCGCCAGCGAGTTTGCGGCCGTGTTCCACTCGCCAGTTGCGGTACGCGTGCTCGACTCGTTCCCGCAACTGCTCGGCGGACTTCTCGACCGCGCGCATCGCGAGCACACGAGTCCGCCCGGCCGCGCCGACCTTGTCCGCGAGCGCGTTGTCCGGCGCGAGTTCACGCATCAGCCGTCCCGCGTGTTGCACGTGTTCCGACTGACCGTCCACACGGGACACAAACATGACACTGTCCGAGTCGAACAGCTCCGCGGCCACCCCGACATTCGTGGTGATCAACGGAACACCCCTGGCAGCAACCGAACTCAGCTCGGACGCGGTCGCGCATTGCTTGTCGTGCAACAAAACAACCCAGTCGGCCGCGTCAACTGCGGCCCGATGCGAGGTTTCCGCTTCGACCAGACGAATGCGACGGTCATGTGCAGTCGCCAACCGCAGTCGTTCAGCGGCGGCACGTTGCCCAGCCGCGCCACGAACGGCAAGGAGCAACGTGACGTCCGAACGGTCCGGGAACGCGGCACGGAACGCGGCCACGACATCAGTCTCGTTGGAACAACAACCCTCTTCGTGGTCTACGAAGCTCGTAAACACCGCGCCCGCGGGGACACCGAGGGAAATCATTGCCTCGGTGCGCTCGTCCTCATCACGTTCGCCTTGATCAGGCACAGGCAACACGACGGCTTGCGCGCCTGACGGCCCTGGCCACGGCACCCACACCTCGTCCACGCCCATGGCTGGCGGCGCGGGTTCGTCACGCACCTGCACTATGTGCCGATCGCGCGGCACATCCGTCACGTCGTCACAGCACAAGACCACGGGATAACGCGCGTCCGACGCGATCGGCAAACCCGACGCACCCGCGCTCAACCGCACGGACTCCGCGAGCGGACCGACGCCCAGCACCGAGACGCCCAATTGGTCAACGAGCTCCACGCGTACAGCCGACGGCGCGGGTACAGCGACCGGATGCAATCGCCCCTGCAATACCCCTTCGGTCTCGCACCAACGACGGAACTCGTCAGCGTGAGCACCGAACGGATCCGGGTAACGCTCGCGCAGCCACGGATCGTCCAGCCACAGCGCGTGGGCCCATCGCGTACTGCCGGACAACCCGTCAACCGTGGCGCACGCCCAGCGCAGGAATGCCTTCTCGTCATCGGTCGCGGGCGGCGGCTCGTCGCCCATGATCATGGCGTCGTGCCATGCCGCCCGGAATTCGGCGCGGAGCCCTTCAGGCAGAACTGTCCCGTCCGACAGACGCGCGAACGGCTTGCCCTTGGCCGCCATACCCGCGTCGACAAGCTTCGCCCGATAGTCGTCGCACAGGGTTTCCAACCCGGGCCGCTCGGACAACAACGTGCGCGGCCGTTCGGTGATATCGGCTGACAACAGCCACGGCTTCTTCGGATCGAATCCGTGGAAATGCACGGTCCGCAGCATTACCGGCTCGCCGATGGGCACAGCCATCACGCAATAACCGTTGGTCAGCAACTCGGCATCACGCTGGCTCGCGTTCCACACCGAAAGACCGATCCCGACATCGCGGATCACATGGTGCTTGGCCAACGCGGGCAAGCCGTCGAGGAAACCGTCGATCGCCTCAGGTTTCCTGGCCACGTGCTGTGCCCACGAGGTCAGCACGTCCTGCGCGCCCGGCCCGACCGCGAGGAATCCGGGCTCGTACACACCAGCGTCGATCAGGTCTTCCGGGGTCGGCGCGAGGCCGTCGTGCGGCAACGGGTGCAGTACGCGCGGCACCAAGGCAAAGTCGCCTTGGTGCAACGCCTCCTTCACGATTGTGTCGACCGACGCGAGCACGAGCACCCACGGATCCAGGTACAGCACAGGCCCGTTGACCAGCAACGTCTGCAACAGCCGCGGGCGTAGCACCGCGCGTACCTGCTCCGCGGTGTACGCGGTCGACAGCATCGCCAGCTCGTCCTCGTCGACCCCGATATCGTCCGGAGTCAGCACATCTCCGCCGGGTTCGCCGTCGACCAGCAGGATGTCGAACCTGGCGCCGGGGTGGGCGGCGCGGAACGACTCGGCTGTCACTCGGGCGGCGGGAAGCTGGGCGCTGGTCGCCACCGTGCACGCAGACACTTCGGTCACACCTACGAAAGTAGCGCGCCAAAGATCACGCTGGTGCCGGTGGCACCCCAAGCTGTTCGTCACCGCAGGTCAAGGCAGCGCAGGCGGCTTGCGGGCATGCGTTGCCTGCTCGAATGCGTAGGCCAGCGAAAGGACATCGCCGTCTGCCCAGCGTCCGGCCATGAACGAGATCCCGACCGGCAGCGGCCCGACAAATCCCGCCGGCACCGTGACATCGGGATATCCGGCGACCGCTGCGGGCGTTGAGGACGGGATGATGTCGTTGTCCCCGGTCGCGCAGTTGGTCTTCCACGCGGGCGGGTTGGTCGGCGCGGCGATCGCGTCGAGCCGGTGACGCGCCATCGTTTCGTCGATCGAACGTTTTGCCAGGTCAGTCAGTTCACGGCGACCGGCGAGATACCCGGGATCGGTCGGGCCGGGTGCCGCGAGCGCCATTTCGAACAGTTCCTGCCCGGCGAAACAGGTCCGTTCGAGCGGGTCGTTGCGGTTGTACTCGATGAGCGCTCTGAGATCGCGTGGACCATCGCGGGTGGCCAGGTACTTGTCGATGTCCCGGTGGAACTCCGTGAGCAATGCCGGGAACTCGAGTTCGGTGATCCGTTGCTGGTACGGCATTTCGATCTCGACAACCTGGGCGCCTCGGGTCTTCAGCGAAGCGGCGGCCTCGGTCATCAACCGGTCAACTTCCGGACCAAGCACGGGCAATCGCCACAGGCCGATCCGTGCTCCCTTGAGGGAATCGGTGGAAAGACGGTATCGCTGTGGATGATCAGCCGGAATTGCCTTGGTCGCCGCATCGGCGGGATCACGGCCCTGGATGACCGCGAGCGTGATGGCCGAGTCGACGACATGGCGGCTGATCGGCCCGGTCGTGTCCTGCTCGGCCGAGATCGGCACCACACCCGTCCGGCTGACCAGGCCCAACGTGGGTTTGTGGCCGACCACCCCGGTCATTCCCGCCGGGCACACCACGGATCCGTCGGTTTCCGAACCGATCGCGACCTGCGCGAGCGAAGCCGCGACGGCCGCGGCCGACCCGGACGACGATCCGCAGGGATTGTGGTCGGGGGCATAGGGATTGTTGGTCTGGCCACCCACGCCTGACCAGCCCGAAGTCGGCTTGGCGGCACGGAAATTGGCCCACTCCGACAAGTTGGCCTTGCCAAGGATCACCGCTCCCGCGGCACGCAGGCGCTGGACTTGGAAGGCGTCCTTCTTGGGCGGTGTGCCAAGCAGCGCGCGTGAACCCGCGGTTGTTTGCAGGCCGCGCGTGTCCACGTTGTCCTTGAGCAGGATGGGAATGCCGTCGAGCGGACCCCGCAACTGGCCAGCTCGACGACGCCGGTCGCTGGCACGTGCCTGGTCGGTCGCTGTCGGATCGAGAATGATGACTGAGTTGAGCTTGCCGTCGATGGCACGGATCCTGGCCAGATATCGCCCGGTCAGCTCCACCGCGGAGAGCTTGCCGCGGTCCATTCGCAGTTGCAGTTCGGGAATCGTCGCCCGGTCAAGGTCGAGCCCAGGGGACGCGTTCGCCGGAACCGCCGTCAGTGTCAGCAGCAGAAGCGTGATCGCGAGGCGTCGCACGCCTCCCACCACACTCCGGCGCCGCCGCGCGGTCAACCCGGCGAACGAAGGGTGCGGCCCGGTCGTGCCAGCTGGTCGCCGAGGTCGTGGTACTCCGACTTGTGCCAGACCAGTGGCAGCAGGTCTTCGCGTTCCGTCGAGCCGTAGTCGAGGGATTCACCGACGAAGATGGTGTGGTCGCCGCCGTCGTAGGTCGCCCATTTGTGGCAGACGAACCACGCGAGCGCGCCGCCGATCGTGGGACAGCCGTGGCTCCAGTCCATAGCCACGTCGAGCGCCACGCTCCAGGGCTGGCGTGCGTAGAAGTCGGCGATCCCGCCTTGGTCCTGGCCGAGGATGCTGAGTCCATAGTGCCCGTCGGTGCCGTGCAATAACTCATGCATACGGCCGGGTTTGTTCACGCTCACCGCGCACAGCGGCGGATCGAGGGATACGGATGCGAACGAGCTGGCGGTCATGCCGTGCACGTTGCCGTCTCCGTCGACGACGGTCACGACGGATACGCCGCTTGGGAAGTGGCGCAGCGCCTTGCGAAACCTGAGAGCCCGTGGATCGGTCGGTGCGTATTTGGCCATGAGGCCATCGTCACTTTTCCGGTTGATGCTGGTCCAATGCCGATTCACGTCCCCGTCATGCTCGGACTGGCATGGCAACCGCCGTGGGAACGAGAAAAGGGCCCTCGGTCGAGGGCCCTTTTCCTTACAGCACAGGCAGTAAAGTCTTCAGCTCGTATGGCGTGACACTGCGGCGGTACTCGTCCCACTCGACCCGCTTGTTGCGCAGGAAGAAATCGTACACGTGCTCGCCCAATGCCTCGGCGAGCAGCTCCGAGTTCTCCAGCTCCGCCAACGCTTCACCCAGGTTCTGTGGCAGATTGGCGTATCCGGCGGCGCGACGCTCCGAATCGGACAACGACCACACGTCGTCCTCAGCCGCGGGCGGCAGTTCGTAACCCTTCTGCACACCCTGCAAACCAGCGGCAATGATCACCGCGTAAGCCAAGTACGGGTTGCAGGCCGAGTCCAGGCTGCGAATCTCAACCCGCCGCGACGAAGCCTTCCCCAGCGAGTACATCGGGACCCGCACGAGGGCCGAGCGGTTTGCGTGACCCCAGCACACAGCCGTCGGGGCCTCGCCGCCGACAATCAGGCGCTTGTACGAGTTCACCCACTGGTTCGTCACCGCGGAGATCTCACGGGCGTGCTTCAGCAATCCCGCGACGAACGCCTTTCCAACCTCGGACAGCTCGTACGGGTCTTCGGCGTCGTAGAAGGCATTGCGGTCGCCCTCGAACAAGCTCAAGTGCGTGTGCATCCCCGAGCCAGGCTTGTCGGAGAACGGTTTTGGCATGAAGGACGCGTGCACGCCTTGTGTCAGCGCGACTTCCTTCACTACGTAACGGAAGGTCATCACGTTGTCGGCCATCGTCAGCGCGTCGGCGTAGCGCAGGTCGATCTCCTGCTGGCCGGGTGCGCCTTCGTGGTGGCTGAACTCGACCGAGATGCCCATCGCTTCCAGTGCTTCGATCGCGTGGCGGCGGAAGTTCGTCGCCGTGGCGTGCGAGGCCTGGTCGAAGTAGCCGCCGTTGTCCGCCGGTTCCGGCACGCTTCCGTCCGACGGGAGGTCCTTGAGCAGGAAGAACTCGATCTCCGGGTGCACGTAGACCGTGAAGCCCATCTCGCTCGCGCGCGAGAGGGTCCGGCGCAGGACGTGCCTCGGGTCGGCCCAGGATGGTGAGCCGTCCGGCATCGTGATGTCGCAGAACATCCTGGCCGAATAGTGGTCACCTTCCGGGGTCTCCCACGGCAGCACCTGGAAGGTGGACGGGTCCGGCTTGGCGACCATGTCGGACTCGTAGATGCGGGCGAACCCCTGGATCGCCGAGCCGTCGAAGCCGATCCCCTCGGCGAAGGCGCCCTCCAGCTCGGCTGGCGCGACCGCGACGGACTTCAGGAAGCCAAGGACATCGGTGAACCACAACCGGACGAACCGGATGTCGCGCTCCTCGAGCGTCCGCAGGACGAACTCTTGCTGCCGATCCATGGCGTGAGCCTAGGCATGCCTTGTTACTTCTATGTTTCCTGGGTACCCCTTGGCGGTCACGCTGCGTGTCAGCCGATCTCCGCAGCGACACCACGGTCCCGCAATAACTCGATCACCTTGGCGTTGTCGAAGGCGGCGAGGACTTCGTCACTGCCGACTGTTCGCCGAAAGCTGAGGTTTCGCAGCGATGTGATGTCCAGCAGCGGGGCCAAGTCGAGTACTGGCTCCTTGCCGAGGGTGTCGATGGCGATCCATTCCAGCGGCAGTCCGGCGAGTGGGGCCAGCAGGTCCGGATGCTGAATGTCCAGCGCGTGGTTGAGCGCGAGGATCCGCAACTCGGAGAGGCCGGACAGCGGGCTGAGGTCGCGGATCGTGCCACCGTCCAACGCCAGTTCACGCAGGCCGCCGCAGCCTGCCACCGGAGTCAGGTCCTGGACCCTGCTCATGTAGATCCGCAGTTGCTCCAGAGACGGCAGCACCTTGTCGATGCCGTTGAGGGATCGGACTGTGAACTCGTCGCTTTCACCATCCCAATAGGTCCAGATGGCTTCGGTGATGTCGTTGCCTGCTTCCCAGTACAGGTCGGTGACCGCTGCGCACTGCTCGGCAGTCACCGGGATGGCCAGCAGTGCGTCGGCCACGTCCTCGCGGTACTCATCGTCGCGGTCCTCGTCCTCTTGCTTCGAGAAGGACGGAAGGACTTCTGCTCTCATCAGCGCGTCGATGATCGCGAGCCGGACGTTCACATCTTCGATGTCGGTGAGTGACATGCGGCCCGACCCTATGGCCGCACGTCACCCGTCCACAGCTGGCGAAAGTGCACCTATGCTGCAATCTTCTGCCGTTTGATCGCGACCGACATCAACGCGGCGACCATGCACAGCAGACCGGCGCCGTACCAGGCGAAGTCGTAGCTGCCCATGTGGTCACGGGTCGCGCCCGCGGCCGTCGCCGCAAACGCGGCGCCGAGTTGGTGGGACGCGAAGACCCAGCCGAAGACGATCGGGCCGGACATCCCGAAGCGGTCGCGGCACAACGCGACCGTCGGCGGCACGGTCGCCACCCAGTCCAGGCCGTAGAAAATGATGAACGCCCACATCGGCGGCTCGACCGAGGGCCCGAACAATCCCGGCAGCAGCAACAACGAGCCGCCGCGCAGGGCGTAGTACGCGCCGAGCAGCCACCGGGGGTCGATCCGGTCGGTCAGCCAGCCCGAGAAGATCGTGCCCGCGACGTCGAAGATTCCGACAAGGGCCAGCAGGCCCGCTGCCGTCGTCATCGGGATGCCGTGGTCGTGTGCGGCGGGCACGAAATGCGTTCCGACCAGGCCGTTTGTCGACGCGCCACAGATCGCGAAGCCACCGGCGAGCAGCCAGAACGTGCCGCTACGCATCGACGTGCCCAGTACCTGCAACGCCCGCCGGGCCGCACCTTTGTTAGGTGCTGGTGGCGGTTCGGGGGTGGTGGCGCCGAGTGCGGTCGTGCCGACGTGGCTCGGGTGGTCGCGCAGGAAGATCAGCACGACCGGGACCACGAGCAGGGCGACCGCGGCGATGACCAACGAGGCCCAGCGCCAGCCGACGGTCGTGGCCATGTTCGCCACGACCGGCAGGAAGACCAGCTGGCCGGTCGCGCCAGCGGCCGTCAGCACTCCGCTGACCAGGCCGCGATGCTTCACGAACCAGCGGGACGTCATGGTCGCCACGAAGGCCAGCGCCATCGACCCGGTGCCTACGCCAACGAAAATCCCCCAAAAGAGAATGAGCTGCCAACTCGCTGTCATCACCACGGTCAGCCCTGATCCAGCCGCGACGAGGACCAATGCGCTGGCCACGACCTTGCGCATGCCGAAGCGCTCCATCAAGGCGGCGGCGAAGGGCGAGATCACCCCGTAGAGCACGAGGTTCACCGATACGGCTAACGAGATCGTGCCGCGTGACCAGCCGAACTCCTGGTGCAGCGGGTCGATCAGCACGCCGGGCGCCGCGCGGAAGCCCGCCGCGCCGAGCAGCGCGATGAACGAGACGCCAGCAACCCACCAGGCCCAGTGCACACGCCTGGTCCGCACTTCAAGTTGTGTCACCCGAAAAGGTTGACTTGGTTTCAACGACGGAAACAGTGGCCGGAACGCCAACATGTGCAAGAATCTGGCCATGACCCATGTCGTCGCCGTCCTGGCCATCTCCGAGGTGATCGGCTACGACATGACCATCCCGGCGATGGTCTTCGACCCCGCGGGCGACCGCTACGACGTGCGCCTGTGCAGCGTCGACAACGAGCCCGTGCAGGTCTACGGCGGATACCAGCTGATGCTGAAGTACGGCCCGGAGACGCTGGCCGAGGCCGACACCGTGATCGTCCCCGGCACCCGGATCTCCGGCCCGCGGCGATACGGCGGGTTGCCCGGCGAAGTCAAAGAGGCGCTCGACTCGATCCGGCCAGGCACGCGGATCATGTCGATCTGCACGGGCGCATTCGTGCTCGCCGCGGCTGGCCTGCTCGACGGACGCCCGGCGACGACGCACTGGAACCACACCCAGAAGTTCCGCGAGCTGTACCCCAAGGTTCTGCTGAATGAAGACGTTCTCTTCGTGGACGACGGCGACATCCTGACCTCGGCCGGGTTGGTCGCGGGAATCGACCTGTGCCTCCATGTGCTGCGCAACGACCACGGCAGCGAGGTCGCCAACCACGCGGCGCGCTACTGCGTGGTGCCGTCGTGGCGTGACGGCGGGCAGCGGCAGTTCATCGAGCGTCCGTTGCCCGAAATCGGTGAGGCGTCGACCGCGGCAACCCGCTCGTGGGCGTTGGCGCGATTGGCCGAGGATCTTGACCTGGACACGCTCGCTGGACACGCGAAGATGAGCGTGCGCACATTCAGCCGCCGATTCCGTGCCGAAACCGGAATGAGCCCCGGCAAATGGCTCCTGCACCAACGCCTTGAGCACGCGCGGCACCTTTTGGAAAGCACGGATCTGGCGGTTGACCGCGTGGCTTCGGAATCCGGCCTCGGCACGGCCGCTTCACTACGGCAGCACTTGCGCATGAGCCTTGGCGTGTCACCGTTGGGCTACAGGAAGGCATTCCGGCCGCCTTCTTGAGGTTGTCTCAGCCTCAGCGCCCTACGATGCGTGACATGTTCAAGCGTCTGCTGGTGCTCGGAATGCTGGGGCTCGTCACGGCCACGGGATGCACGTCGACATCCAACGAATCCGGCGGTAGTTCGCTTCCGGACGGCGCGGCACTGCTGAAAGACGCCGCCGAGGCCATCAAACCGGTCAACAGCGCCACGTTCGCGCTGGTGGTCACCGGCGTCGTGCCGGGCATCCCGGTCAAAGAAGTCTCCGGCGACCTGACCAAAGCCGGAGACGCCATCGGCAACGCAAAGCTCGACCAGTTCGGCCAGACCTTCGAAGTGCAGTACGTCCTGAAGGACAAGATCCTGTACATCAAGGGCATCACCGGCTCGTGGCAGCAGTTCGGCGACGCGACGCAGATCTACGACCCGTCGGCGATCCTGGACCCGAACCGTGGTGTGGCCAAACTGCTCGGCGCGATCCAGACACCGGTCACCGAGGGCGCCGAGGATGTCGCGACCTTCAAGACCTACCGCGTCGCAGGCAAGGTCGCCAAAGATGTCGTCGCTGGACTTGTGCCGAGCGTTCCGTCCGATGTGAACGTCAAGGTCTGGGTCAAACAGGACGGCAACCACCAGCCGGTGCGCGCGACCGTCGAGCTGACGCCGGGCAACTCGGTGGAGATCACGCTGTCCGAGGTGGACAAGCCGGTCACCGTCACCAAGCCCATCTAATGACGCAGTGTTGAACTGTCCTCGCTCCGCTCGGACGGGCTTTGTCGCCAAAGCCGAACTGTTCACATTCCGACCCCCTACGGGGGCCGCCCACCCCCAACCGCGGGTTCACCCCGCCCCACGCAACCGACACCGCTCAGTGCCTGCCATCGCCGTGGCCGGGGCGGTGTCGGGCGTGTTGCGGTGCGTAAATGACCAGCGCGACAAAGCCGGAGCACCGATTGACTTCAGCTAACAGTCCGGACCTGGCCGCGCTGCCCCGGAAAGGGCGCAGGGTCGCCATCGGGGCAGGAGGACTCGCCGTCCTGCTCGGCGCGCTGGACACGTACGTCGTGGTCAGCGTGCTCAGCGACATCATGCGGGACCTGAACATCGCGGTGAACCGGCTCGAGCAGGCCACCCCGATCGTGACCGGGTACCTGCTCGGCTACATCGCCGCGATGCCGTTGCTCGGCCAGGCATCCGACCGGTTCGGCAGGCGTGCGCTGTTGCAGGCCTGCCTGATCGGGTTCACGGCAGGCTCGATCATCACGGCCGTCGCGACCGACTTGCCGCTGTTGGTGGTCGGCCGCGTCGTGCAAGGCATTGCCAGTGGCGCGTTGTTGCCCGTGACCCTCGCGCTCGCGGCGGATCTGTGGGCCGAGCGGAAACGTGCGACCGTGCTTGGCGCGGTTGGTGCGGCGCAGGAACTGGGCAGCGTGCTCGGTCCCATTTATGGCGTGGTCCTGGCTGTCGCTTTCGGATCGTGGCGCGGCCTCTTCTGGGTGAACGTGCCGCTGGCGGTGATCGCCATGGTGGCCGTTCATTTCACGGTCCCCGGACGGGACAAACAAAGCCCGGCACCGGCCAAGGTGGACATAACTGGCGGCGTCTTGCTGGCCGTGACCTTGGGACTGGCCGTCGTCGGGCTGTACAACCCCGATCCGCAACGCGCGGTGCTCCCACCGTGGGGCATTCCGGTACTGATCGCCGCGGTTGTCGCGTTTGTGGGATTCCTGGCGTGGGAGAAATTCGCGCGCACCAAGATGATCGACCCAAGCGGCGTGCGAATGCGGCCTTTCCTCGCCGCGCTTGGCGCGTCCGTCGCCGCGGGCGCCGCGTTGATGGTCACACTCGTGAACATCGAGCTGGTCGCGCAGACATTGCTCGGCAAGGACCGGACCGAAGCCGTGTTCCTGCTCGTTCGGTTCCTGGTCGCGCTGCCGATCGGTGCGTTGCTCGGTGGCTGGCTCGCGGCCCGGATCGGTGACCGCTGGGTGGCATTCGGCGGTTTGCTCATCGCGGCCGCCGGGTATCTGCTGATCTCCGGCTGGCCGGTCGACGTGCTGGCGGTACGGCACGACCTTGGGTTGTTCACGCTGCCCCGGCTCGATACCGACCTGGTGATCGCCGGGCTCGGTCTTGGTCTGGTGATTGGCCCGCTTTCCTCGGTCGTGCTACGCGTCGTGCCCGCGGCACAACACGGAGTGGCATCCGCTAGTGTTGTGGTGGCACGGATGACCGGCATGCTCGTCGGTGTGGCTGCCCTCACAGCGTGGGGCCTTTACCGTTTCCACAGCTTGACCGCCAACTTGGACACGCCATTGCCGTTCGGCAAGTCCAAGGAGCAGTTCGATGCCGAAACAGCCGCGTACAAGGCCAAACTGTTCGACGCGCTGAACACCGAGTACAGCGAGATCTTCCTGATCACGTCGGTGATTTGCGTGCTCGGCGCGCTGCTCGCGCTGGCAACGGGCGCGGCACGTCGCACGGATTGACATCGATCGTGGATTGCGAAGGGCCCGCGATTAAGAGACCCTTCAAAAGTGACCGAGCAACGGGTCGTACTGAATCTAGACGAGGCCGGCGTGGCGGTTGATCTGCCCCGGCTGGACCATGCACAGGATGTAGTCCAAGACGTGGCGTATCGCCCGGTGGATTTCCGCGATGACGATCTGCCTTCCGCCTTGGAACGGTCGGCAGCCTGGCTGCGAAAAGCCGAGCAGTGGCTCGGCGAGCCAGTGGACGTGATGGCGATCCACCTGGACTACGACGACAGCGGGGACGCGCCGTATTTCGAAGTGAAGCTGTTGTGCAACGACGAAGACCTCGCCGGGGCACCGATCGCGATCCGCGAACAACAACGGCGTGCCTCACCGTAGAAGCGGCCGCTGACGGGAGACTCACGGCTACAATCGGTGGAGTATCGCGCTGCTGATTAAGGATGTGCGCCATTACCCCATCGAAGGATCTCTTCAGCCATGCCAACGCCGATGACGCTGGTTCGGTAACCAGGGCGGACGGCAAGGCCTCCCATCAGAACCTCTTCAGCCAGCAACAACCGGAATCGACAGGGACCGAGGTTGCGCGGCCGAAATCGTTGCCGCGCAACCCATTCCAGCTGCCGTCCTAAAGCAGCATCTTCGCCGGGTCGATGTCCTCGGTCAGCATCCCGTTCGCCTTCATCAGCGCCACAACACCTTTCAGGCGCTGCACGTCGATAGTGGTCGGGTAGAGACCGAGCCGGAGCACCTGGGCGATCGCCGGATCGATCTTCGCGTATCCCGTCACGACGCTCTGCACCTCGGCCGGGTCGGACGCATCCTGTTGCGCCTTAACCAGAGCACGCCGGAACGCGTCAATCGTCTTCGGACGCTCCTTGACGAACTTCGCCGTCGTCGCGTACCCGCCGATGGGCAAGTCCGCGGCCTCGCCGGTGATCGTGTCAAGCACCGGCACCGCGCCGATCTGTTGCATGGCACGGGTCAGGAACGGTTCAACGAGCAGGGCCGCGTCAACATCCTTGCGCTGCAAGGCCGCCTGCATGTCCGGGAACGGCATCTCGATGAACTGCACGCTGTTCGCGTCGACGTTCTTGGCTTTCAGGCCCGCGCGTACCGCGAGCTCGACGACGTTCGCCCGCGTGTTCACGGCGATTTTCCGGCCAGCCAGATCCGCGGGCGTTTTGACGGGTGAATCCGGTGTAACCACAACAAGGAACATGTCGGGCTTGCCCCGGTAGCCGTCGGCGACCAGTTTCAGGTCGGCGGTTTGCTTGGCCTGCGCGTTGAGGAACGAGACCCAGTTGCCGAAAGTCACGTCCAGCTCGCCGTTGACCAGCCCAGGGATCCCAGCGGCACCGCCCTGGATGGTCTTGAGCTCGACCTCGACGCCCTCGTCGCGGAAGTAGCCTTTCTTGATCGCGATGTGCACCGCGGCCGCGTCGACGATCGGCAGCACCCCAAGCCTGATCTTGGCCTGCTCTTTTCCAGGGGTGACCGGCTCTTCGCCGGACAGCAAGCCACAACCGGGAACTGCTGTGATCAGCACAGCGGCGAGCGCGCCGAGAAACGCGCGGCGGGGGCGATTCATGCGCACAGAATGGCACGGCCGGGCGGCGCCGACCACCGCCTTCGGCCCTGGATGAAGACTCAGATGCACTTCATGCCTTCCGCTGGGAGTTTCAGTTCGATGAGGTATGCCGCGACCGCACTGTCACCGAACACCGCCATATGGCGTTTCGCCTTGACAGGCAACAGGGTCCCGCCGAGCGCCCTGGCCGGGTTCATACCCGACTCATCGGGAGCGGCGGGGTTGTTGGTCGCGGCAACAACCAAAACTTTGGCCAGCCCGGAGACATCTGACAGGTGTGACGTACGGGTATTGGGCACCGGCCAGAACGCGCATTGGTCCAGCGCCGCAAGGAAACCAGCGTTGAAGGTGTCGTTCAGCGCGCTGCGCGGCACGCTCTCGTCGTCGGAAAGGCAACGCACGGCAGGATTGCTGGATCCGGCACCAAGCGGGTCGAAGCCGATCCGGTCAGCGGTCCGTGTGAGCACCGCGGCCGCCGCCAGTGCCCGTCCAGGGCTCAGCACTTCGTGCCTTCCGCTGGGAGTTTGAGGTCGATCAGGTATTCCGCGCCAACCTCGTTGGCACAGCCGTTCTCGCCGAGGAACGCGGTGTGGCTGTTGGCTTCGACCGTCAGCAGGCTCGCGTTGAGCGCTTTCGCCAGTTTCACGCCGGACTCGTACGGCGTGGCCGGGTCGCCGGTCGACGAGACGACCATGACCTTGGGCAGGCCAGGCGTTTTGGGCTCATGCGGCTGGCTCGTGTTCGGCACCGGCCAGAACGCGCATTCGTCCAGCGCCGCGATGAAGTCCGAGTCGTCGTTGAGTGAGCTTTTCGGTACGCCGTCACGGATCCGGCGCATCTGGTCCTCGACCACCGCGCGGTCCTTCACCGGCGGGTCGTCGACACAGTGCACCGCGGTGAACGCGTCGTGGATGTTCGTGTACTTCCCGTCCGGGCCGCGGCCGAGGTAGAGGTCGGCGAACTGGCCGAGCATGGCGCCGTCGCCCGTGACCAGATTGTTGATTCCCTCTTCGAGCAGGTCCCACAGTTCTTCGCTGTAGAGCCCTTGCGCCACCGCGGTCACAGCGTCCGAATAGGACAGTTTACGGCTGCCGGTTGCCTTGACCGGCGTGGTCTTCAGCGGTTCGAGCAGCGCGTCGAGCTTGGCCTCGGCCTGTGCGGCGTCCCCGCCGAGCGGGCACACCTCCTTCTCGACGCACGCGGCGGCAAAGGAGTCGAAGGCCTTCTTGAATCCGTTCTGCTGCCCGATCACGCTCGCCACCCGGTCGGCGTTCGGGTCGACCGCGCCGTCGAGCACCATCGCGCGAACGTTGCCAGGGAAGGCTTCCGCGTACGCCGTGCCGATCCTGGTGCCGTAGGAGAAGCCGAGGTAGTTCAGTTTCTGCTCGCCAAGCGCGGAGCGCAGGACGTCCATGTCCTTGGCAACGTCACGCGTGCCGATGTTGGCAAGCACCTCGGCGCCGGTGTTGGCGACGCACTTGTCGGCGAATTCCTTGCTTTCCTGCTCTGTCTTGGCGACCGCGTCCGGCCCGGTGATCGGCGGCTCGAGCCGGTCGGCGTCCTTTTCCGCATCGGAAAGGCATTTCACGGCCGGTTCACTCGATCCGATGCCGCGTGGGTCGAAGCCGACGAGGTCGAACCGGGCAGACAGCGGATCATCCCAGCTCTCACGGGCGATCGACGCCGCCGCGGACATCCCGGACTGGCCGGGCCCACCCGGGTTGATCACCAGCGCGCCAATCCGGTCCGTCGCGCTGGTCGCTTGCTTGCGCAGCAACCCGATGCTGATCTCACGGCCGTCTGGTGTCGCGTAGTCGAGTGGCACGCTGAGCGAAGCGCACTGCAAGTTCTTGCCGTTGTACAGCACCTTGCTCATCGCGTCCGTGGCGAACTCCGCACAAGCGCCCCAGCTCAGCGGCTGTCCGTAGAACTCGTCCAGCCCGGCTGGCACCGGTCCGACCGGGCCGAGCGCCTTGACCGCGACGGGTGTTCCGGGCATGACTGAAGTGCAGGCGGTCAACGCGAGAAGTACGGTTACCCCAAGCGCTCCGATTCCCCGGGCACGGCGCACATTTCCAAGATCGTCGGTTAACGGCATTGTGTTACGCACACCTGATTCCCTGAGGTGGAACGGTCAAATCGACGAGGTAAGCACTACCGGCGTTGTCAACGCAGCTGTTTCCCTGCAGGAAAGCCGTGTGCTGAGTGGCCTCGTAGGTCAGCAGTGCGCCGCCAAGCGCCTTCGAAAGGTTCACACCCGCCTGGTACGGCGTGGCCGGGTCACCCGTTGTCGACACGACCAAAATCGCTGGCAGGCCTTGAACATTGGGCAGATGCGGCTCGGAAGTGCTGGGCACGGGCCAGAAAGCGCAGGCGTCCAGCGCCGGGCTGGCCGGGCGACCGTCGTCGAGGAACGGCGCGGCCTGCTTGTAGCGCTGCTGCGCCTCAAGCACCAAGGCGTGATCGGTGACGCGCGTGTCGTCCACACAACGCACCGCCGTGAACGCGTCCTGGGTGGTTGAGTAACGGCCGCTTTGGTCGCGTTGGAAATAGCTGTCGGCGAGCGCCATCAATACCTGCGGCCGTTGCCGTCGCAAGTCCGCGAGGCCTTTGTTCAGCGTCTCCCACAATTCTTCGGCGTAGAGCGCCCGAATGACGCCCGTGGTCGCGTCCGAGTAGGAAAGCTTGCGGCCATCCTGGCCAAGATCCGCCGGGCGGTCGATCAGCGGCCGGATCAGGTTCAGGTAGTTCCGCAGCACCAGCGCGGGGTCCTGGCCGAGTGCGCAGTCCTGGCGCCGTACACACCACTGGGTGAACGCGTTGAACGCCTGCTGGAAACCCTCGCCCTGGGCGACGAGCTCCTCGACGACGCCCTGTTCGGGGTCCAGCGCGCCGTCGAGCACCATCGCGCGCACGTTCTTCGGGAAGGTCTCCGCGTAGGTCGTGCCGAGCCGCGTGCCATACGAGAAGCCGAGGTATGTCAGCTTCTCGTCACCCAGCACCGAACGCAGTACGTCCATGTCCTTGACCACGTCACGCGTGCCCATGCTGGCCAGCAGCGCGGCGCCGTCCCCGGTCCGCTGCACGCATTTGGTGGCGAAGTCCTTCTGCTCGGCCTCGACCTTCGCGACTCCCTGCGGGGTCGAGTCCAGCTCGTCGTCATCCGCGCGTTCGGCGTCCCGCTCCTGGTCGGTCAGGCACCGGATCGACGGCTCGCTCGACCCGACTCCGCGCGGGTCGAATCCGACGAAGTCGAAACGTTTGCCCAGCTCAGATCCCTTGGCCTTGGCGGCCATCCGGACGGCCGTGCCCAGCCCGGACGCACCTGGCCCGCCTGGATTGAGCACGAGCGAGCCCATCCGGCGGCCCTGGTCGGTCGCCGGAATCCGCAGCAAGCCCAGCGTGATCGTCGACCCGGCCGGATTGGCGTAGTCCAGGGGAACCAGCAGCCGGGCGCATCTTGCGTTCGGGTCCTTGAACGTGGCCCGGTCGTCGTCAGTCCGGGCAAATGGGGCGCAATCACCCCAAACCAGCGACTGGCCGTAGAAGCGCTCCAATCCGGCGGGTACCGTCCCCGTCGGCCCCCGTTTTTCCGTGGAGGACGGGACGACGGGCGCTCCGGTGGACGATGTGCAGGCCGCAGCCGATGCGACCAGCATGAATGCGAGGGAGAATCGCCACGTACGGCCACTCGGTGTCACGCCTCGATACTGCCATTGGGGCAAACACTGGGCCGGGCGGAACTCGGAGCGAACACCGTCGCGTTAAGGCTGTGGTTGCCCTGTGATGCTGGAGGTGCCTGGTGGCGATGCTCGCCAAGGTCAAGGGCCGGTTGCGCCGGCTGCTGGAACGGCCTGCTTCGGTCGAGCTGACCAAGTACGAAGCGCTGCTGCCCAAAATCGCTGACCGCGAGGACAAGATCGCCTCGCTCAGCGACGAGGAGCTGACCGAGAAGGTCGGCAAGCTGCGCGGTTCGGAACGGGAACTCGCTGATGACGAGCTTGTCGAGTACTGCGCGTTGGCCCGCGAGGCGGCCAAGCGGGCGTTGAACGAGCGCCCGTACGACGTGCAGCTGCTTGGTGTCATGGGCATGCTCGCCGGGCATGTCGTGCAGATGGCGACCGGTGAGGGCAAGACGCTCGCCGGTGCGCTGACCGCGGCTGGGTTCGCCGTGCGAGGCAAGCGCGTGCACGTCATCTCGGTCAACGACTACCTCGCGAAACGTGACGCGGAGTGGATGCGGCCGGTGTATGAACTGCTCGGCGTCTCGGTCGGATACGTGGGTGAGAAGGTGTCGACCGAGCACCGGCGCGGCGCCTACGAGTCCGAGGTCTGCTACGGCTCGGTCAGCGAGATCGGCTTCGACCTGCTGCGCGACCGGCTGGTCACCAGCGCGGACGACCAGGTCCAGACGCCACACCCGGCCGCCGTCGCGCTGGTCGACGAGGCCGACTCGGTGCTCGTCGACGAAGCCAAGGTCCCGCTGGTCATGGCGGGCACGGCCGAGGGCGTCGAGCGTGACGCCGACATGGCCGAGGTCGTACGCAGGCTGCGCGCGGGCGTGCACTACGAGGAGGACGAGGACGGCCGCAACGCGTGGCTGACACCGTCCGGCGCCAAGGCCGTCGAGAAGGCGCTCGGTGGCGTCGACTTGTACGCCGAGGACAGCCCCTACCTCGCTGCCGTGAACGTGGCGCTGCACGCGCACGCGTTGCTCGAACGCGACGTCGACTACATCGTGCGGGACAACAAGGTCCAGCTGATCAACACCGCCCGCGGCCGGATCGCGGCGCTGCAGCGCTGGCCAGACGGCCTGCAGGCGGCCGTCGAGGCCAAGGAAGCGGTCGCGGCGACCGAGAGCGGCGAAGTTCTCGACTCGATCACCGTGCAGGCCCTGATCGCCCGCTACCCCAAGGTCGCGGGCATGACCGGCACCGCCGTCGCGGTCGCCGAACAGCTGCGTGAGTTCTACAAGCTTGAGGTCGCGGTCATCGCGCCGAACAAGCCGTGCGTCCGCGAAGACGAGCTGACCAGGCTCTTCACCACGGATGACGCCAAGGAAGACGCGCTGATCAACGAGATCGTCAAGACCCACGAGACCGGCCGTCCGATCCTGGTCGGCACGCTGGACGTGGCCGAGTCCGAGCGCGTGGCAAAGCGGCTCGGCGAGAACGACCTCGAATGCGTGGTGCTGAACGCGAAGAACGACGCCGAAGAAGCCGCGATCGTGGCCGAAGCGGGCGCGTTCAACGCCATCACGGTCTCCACCCAGATGGCCGGTCGCGGCACCGACATCCGTCTCGGCGGACACGACGAAGCCGACCACGACAAGGTGGCTGAGCTTGGCGGCCTGTACGTCATCGGCACCGGCCACTATCCGTCGTCCCGCCTGGACGACCAGCTCCGCGGCCGTGCGGGCCGCCAGGGCGACCCCGGCGGCTCGGTGTTCTTCTCCAGCATGGAGGACGAGCAGCTCACCCAGTACGCCCCCGAGGTCCAGCTGCACGTGTTGAAGGAGCCGCCCGGTGAGGACGGCCTGATCAAGGACAAGACCGCGCGCGCTTTCGTGGCGCACGCGCAGCGCGTGGCCGAAGGCGTCGAGCTGGAGATCCACCGCAACACCTGGCGCTACACCAGGCTGATCGAGCAGCAGCGCGACATCATCATGGAACACCGCGACAAGATCCTGCACAGCGATGTCGCGGACAAGCTCTTCGAGAAGCACGCGCCCGAGCGGCACGCCGAGCTGGTCGAGGAACTGGGCGCGGACCTGGTTGCCGAGGCCGCGCGGCAGATCCTGCTGTACCACTTGGACCGCCGCTGGGTCGATCACCTCGGCTACACCGCGGATGTGCGCGAGACCGTGCACCTGCGGGCGCTGGCCAAGGAGACGCCGATCGACGAGTTCCACCGGGCCGTCGTGCCCGAGTTCAACAAGATCGTGCCCGAGGCGCACGACACGGCCGTTGACTCGTTCGACACCGTGAAGATCGGTGCCAACGGCGCTGAACTGGAAGAGGCCGGGTTGAAGCGGCCGACCTCGACCTGGACCTACATGGTCTACGACAACCCGTGGGACTCGGATGCCGAGCAGGCGCTGAAGAAGGTCCGCGCGCACGTGAAGAAGGTCAAGGCAGAACGCTAGTCGGACGTTGTGACCGGCTCCGCGGCGCACGGAGCCGGTCCGCACACCCATCCGACACACATCTGGCCAGCGACAGCGACGTAGACACCCCGTACGAAGGCCTGCGGGTCGATCCCGTCGTACCCGTGCCGGACCACCGCTCGATGGATGTCCTCGGACACAACCAGCATCAACGGTGCCTTGCTGCGGCGGAACCGCTGTTTGAACTCGACCGAGTCGAGCAGACGGAACGCGATATCCAGCGATTCCCCGAAACATCCGCGCATGTCGTAGTGCACCTCGCCGGCGTGCAGAACCACACGCAGGCGCAGTGAGTGCCCTCGCTCGCACAACAATGTTTCCAGGGTGGGAATGACCTGGGTCAGCAACAACGTCTTGGGAACGTGATCAACCGGGTGGATCAGGACCAGGATGCCGTCCCCGCGATCGATGAACGGGTCGCGCCATTCCTCCCGGATACCGCTTTTGATCAGGCATTCCTCGATCAACGAATACAACGCACAGCGGAGCGCGGCCTTGGCGGCGTTGGTCCGCGCGGTCGAGCCTTCGACGTCAACGAGCAGAATGACGCGATGGTGTGGTGGCGTCGCCTGTAGCGCTGTCATGGATGGTGTCCCCCAATGTGGTGGTTACACCCGCGCCTGCAAGTATGCCTCTTGGGCATCCCATCGTGCAATTCCCAAAATGACAGCTTGCGAAGCTAGATCGCGGTACGCGCGTACTGCCACTTTCCGCATTATTACCGAATGGTGTGACCAAGACAGGCTATCCTTCGCATGCCTGTCATGCGTAAGATCTGCCGCCGTGGGAATCCCACAGTGAGGTTCCCATCAACACGCGTTCATGATCGGCGGGATGTGCATGGCAGGCACGTCAGGACCCTTGATGCCGCGCAAGCAACTCGGGGCCGAGCTGCGCGTGCTGCGCGAACGCAAGGGCGTCACCCTTGACGACATCGCGAAGGAACTGATCATCTCGACGTCGAAGCTGTCCAGGCTGGAAAACGCGCAGGGCCGCCCGCAGGCCCGCGACGTCAGAGATCTCATTCGATATTTCGATATCGAGAACACCGATCAGGCAGATCGGTTCATGCGATGGACGAGGGCCGCGAACAAACGGGCGTGGTGGGATGACTACACGGAGGCACTGGAAGGCGATCTGGATACGTATCTCGCCACCGAATCCGAGGCGTCAATCGTGCGCGTCTACACGATTCCTATTCTCCCAGTTCTCCTGCAAACTCTGGAATACACGCGCGCGTTGTTCAAGCGATCCGAGCCGTGGCGCAGCGCGAGCGATATCGAACAGTTGCTCGAAGTCCGGTCCCGGCGAAGACAGGCACTCGAGAGCCGCCCGGAACTGGCGCCACTCCAGCTCATCGCGGTCGCTCACGAGTCATGTATCCGACAGATGGTTGGCAGTGCCGAGATCATGTGCACTCAGCTCGACTATCTCGTCGAGCGGTCCGCGAAGGAGAACATCGAGCTGCGGATCCTCCCGTTCTCGGTGACACCACCACGAACAAGTACGTGCATGTACGCGTATTTCGAGTTCGACGAGTACGACCGGGACATCGTCGGCGTCGAGACCCACGCCGGATTCCGCTATTTCGAGACGCCAGACCAACAGGTCGCCCGATATCGGCGTTTCTACGACGATCTACACCGCTCCTCACTCACCCCCGAGGAATCGGTGCGGCTCATCCAGTCAGTCAGGAACGACTTCTCCGCCGCCTGATTCAGCCCATTCATTCCCAGGAGCTCCGACCTTGACCGAGACCATCACTCCCGCATGGCGTTCGCCTGCCGATCTCAACCTGGCGTGGAAGCACATGAGGACCGCCGGATACTTCCTTGGCAGCGACGACACGCTCGGCCTACGGCCGGGTTTCCGGCAACGGCTGCACCAGAACTACTTCACCGAGGCGGTGTTGCGCAACTATCCGGACGACAGCCCGGCCGACCGGGAACGCGCTCGTGACGTCCTTCGATACCGCTGGTCCAGCGAGGACAAGGTCGAACTGAGCCGGCACGACGCGATCGGTCTCGGCACCGGGAACGGGCGAAAAGGCCCGACGGAGGTCGCCAGGGCAGAGCTGTCGGCCGATGCGGAGGTCACCGCGTGGACCGCCGGAATCCTGTCGTGCGTACCACCGGAGAAACGACTCGAAGAAGGAACGTTCGGCGTCAATCTGTTCCGGACGAGGACGCAGGTCGTCAGCGGCCCGCACCAGGATCACGAGCAGTTCATCGTGGTGTACGTCGTGGCGAAGACCGGCACGGGCGCCGAGACGAGCCTGCACACTGTCGACGACGAAGCCGACGTGGTGGTGCGGACGGTGCTTCGGCCAGGTGAGTTCGTCATCTTCGACGACAGCCGGTTCAAGCACAGCGCCAGCCCGTTGATCGACCCACCAGACGGCAAGGCGATGCGGGACGTTCTCGTGTGCACGGTCAACTACCCGGGGACGTACCCGATCGAGGCGTCCCAACTGGAACGTTAACTCTCGTTTGTCCTGGTAACCCCTTAAGAGTGACACTCGCAAGGGGCTTCCCCGCATGGCAGCATGGCTGGATCTGCGATGATCCGTGCGCCACATTTCCGCCTCTGAGGCGAAAACATGCGAGAGGATGACCACATGCCTCAATTGCGCATCGCCACCGCTCAGGTCAACACCCGGGTCGGGGACCTGACCGGCAACGCCGACCTGATCGTCGAGTGGACACGCAAGGCAGCTGAGCAAGGCGCACATCTCGTGGTGTTCCCCGAGATGGCACTGACCGGCTACCCCGTCGAAGACCTTGCCCTGCGTGAATCCTTCACCGCGGCCTCGAAGCGAACCCTGGCCGAGCTGGCCGGTCGCCTCGCTGACGCGGGCTGCGGCTCGCAGGCGGTCTACGTCGGCTACCAGGACGCGGACGAAGTCGGCCCGCGCAACGCGGCGGCGGTCCTCTACGAAGGCAAGATCGTCGCGACGCAGTTCAAGCACCACCTGCCGAACTACGGCGTATTCGACGAGCGCAGGTACTACAAACCTGGGCACACCCTGGACATCATCCAGCTGCACGGCGTCGAAATCGGCATGGTCATCTGCGAGGACCTCTGGCAGGACGGCGGCCCGATCACCGCGTTGGGTCAAGCGGGCGTCGACCTTGTCATCTCACCCAACGCCTCTCCTTACGAGAAGAACAAGGACGACCAACGTCTCCCCTTGGTCGCCCGCCGGGCGGCGGAGGCTGGCGCGCCGCTGGTGTATCTGAACTTGATCGGCGGCCAGGACGAGCTGGTGTTCGACGGCGACTCCATCGTGGTGTCGGCTGAGGGCCAGGTTTTGACCCGCGCGCCTCAGTTCGTCGAGCACCTGACGGTTCTGGACATGTCGTTCCCGGGTGGTTCTGCCCGGGCCGAAGGGCAGTTTGGCGGATTCACCGTCCGCCGGGTCTCGCTTTCTGATTCGCCGGTGCCTGCTTACGAGCCTTTGCCGTTGCCGCCAGTGGCCGAGCCGCTGCCGGAAGAGGCCGAAGTGTGGTTCGCGCTGGTGACTGGCTTGCGGGACTACGTGCACAAGAACGGCTTCCGCTCGGTGACCTTCGGGATGTCCGGCGGCATCGACTCCGCGGTCGTGGCGGCTCTGGCCGCCGATGCTCTTGGCGGCGCTTCGGTTTACGGCATCTCGATGCCTTCGGCTTACTCGTCCTCGCACTCCAAGGACGACGCGGCCGACTTGGCCCGCCGGATCGGCGCGCATTACTCGGTGCAGCCGATCGGCGCGATGGTCGACGCATTCGTGTCCCAGTTGGGTCTGACCGGGTTGGCCGAGGAGAACGTGCAGGCGCGGTGCCGTGGCGTGACCTTGATGGGTCTGTCCAACCAGCACGGTCACCTGGTCCTGGCCACCGGCAACAAGACCGAGCTGGCCGTCGGGTACTCCACGATCTACGGCGACGCTGTCGGCGGGTTCGCGCCGATCAAGGACGTGCCGAAGACCTTGGTGTGGCAGTTGGCCCGGTGGCGCAACGCGGAGGCCGAGAAGCTTGGCGAGGTCCCGCCGATCCCGGAGAACTCGATCAGCAAACCACCGTCGGCGGAGTTGCGGCCCGGCCAGCTCGACTCGGACTCGTTGCCGGACTACGAACTGCTCGACGACATCCTCGACGACTACGTCGAAGGCGACAAAGGCTACGCGGACCTGTTGGCCCAGGGCTTCTCGGCCGAGGTGATCGACAAGGTCCTTCGAATGGTCGATTTGGCGGAGTACAAGCGCCGCCAGTACCCGCCAGGCACGAAGATCAGCGTCAAAGGCTTCGGCCGGGATCGACGGCTGCCGATCACCAACGGCTGGCGCGAAGGCCACTAGCCCACTCGTGAGTGGTTATCCGGGTTAGAACACGGATAACCACTCACGACAAATGTCAGCTGGGGCTGCTGCTGAACACCGGCGAAGTCGTCCCACAGCCGCTGAATCGCGCCAAGCAGAGTGATCAAGTCGCCGATGGGCTTGGCGGCGTTGGCCACGCTTGTCTGCGCCTGTTTCTCGATGTTCGCGACGGGCTTGGCGAACGTGTTCACCAGATCCCCGGCGTGCGCCAGCACGATCGCGGTCATCCCGCCTTCAACCGCCATCAGGTGCCGGACCAGGGAAATCAGCCGTTGCACCATTTCGCTGATGAGGTCGTTGGCGGATGATCGGCTTTGGCCGACCACTTCCGCGGTCAACTGGACGACAGCGGCGGTTTCCTTCGCAGCGGCGGCGAATTCGGCCAGTGAACGGACGAAACTGTCCGCGCGCAGCCGATACTGGTCCGCGGCCGCACCACGCCAGCCCGCGGTTTCGGTTGTCACCGCCTGCCTGAGCTGCCCTTGGACCTGGGTGATTCGCTGCGACACCGACACCCAGGCGTCAAGGAACGCGTGTACGCCGGAAGCGTTGCCTTCCATCCTGTCCAGCACCGCTTGCAGTGGTGCGACCAAGCCGATCAATTGCCCGAGTCCCGCCGCGGACAACGCGTCGGCCGGGCGCATTCGGGCCGACAGCGCGCTGATGTTGTCAGACATCGATGCCTCCGAAGGCTGCTCCGGTCTCCTTCTCACGCTGTGCCACCATTCCCGCGCTTTCCCGCACGCCGCCCGATGTCGCGTTCATCGCCCGGACGCCAGACGAAAGCGCCTGATTCCCCACTGCCACCAACTGATCCAGCAACGCCGTGAACGGCTGACCCACCACACCCAACGCGTCAGCGGGCAAGCGGGTCTTGGCGGAAGTGGTCGCGGCCTGTATTTCGTCGGCCAACGTCGTCAGGACGCGGGCATGCGCGGTCAGGGCGTCGACGACGACTTCGTATCCCTCGCTCATGACGACCCTCCGATGTCCTCAAGGACCGGACGCTCGTCCCAGTCGTCCTTGTCCACGCGCGCCACAGGAGCAAAGCGTTCCTTGGCGGAAGCGAGCACCAGATGCATGTTCGGGTCTTGTGGCCCAACGGTTTCGAGCATCGCCGTACGCATCAGGTCGGGGATTCTTGCTTGCGCGTCACGGATGCAGGCCACGATCTGCGCGGCGAGCGTGTCGGAGGGCAGGCGCAGATCTGTCAGCACGCCGGAGGCGGACACCGTTACCCGCACCGAGCCGTCTGGCGAGGTCGAGGTGACCAGGATCTGGCTGACTCGCTCGCTCATCTGGCGGTACGCGGCCGCGGTCGATTCAATCTGCCGTTCCCAGTCGGCACCAGGCACGAGCACCTCCCCTGGTTCTAGGAACACCAAGGTAAGTGACCCGTGCCTGGCGCGAACACGGCGAAATTACCGTCAGACGCCGTCGATCAACCGCGTCGCCAGATCCGGACTGAATGTCCCGGCCGGAATTCCCGCGCCGATACCGCATGGGCCGTCGGAATCACCCGGGATCTTCACCCACACAAGCAGTTCCGCTGGCCCGCCGATCTGCGCGGTCACCCCGATCTTACGGCCAGGCGGGTTGCACCAGTCACCGTTGGAACCGTTGCCGTTACGGCTGGTGTCGATCACGAAAGGCTTGGTGTAGCCGGGAAGTGCCGAACTGACAGCATTTCCGTACGCCGCGGTCTCGGGTGTCGTGATGTAGTTGGACACGTTGATCGACATGCCACGAACATTCCGGACGCCCGCGTTGTCCAAGCGCCTTGCCATGTCCGCCGCCGGGACCCAGTAGGCGTTTCCGGCGTCGAGGTAGGCCCACGTGTTGGTGCCCTTGTCCCGCAACTGTTCGGTCGCATACCTGATCATCGCGGTGCGCGTGGCGATCGCGTCGGCGGTCATGCAGTTGAAGTCTGCCAACGAATCCGGTTCGAGGATCACGATCGCGGGCCGGTTGCCGAGGCCGGACGCGAAGGCTGAGATCCAGGCGCGATACGCCTCCGGCGTTCCGGCGCCGCCGCCGGAGTGGCCGCCGCAGGCGTCCCGGCCGGGAATGTTGTACGCGACCAGCACAGGGAGTTTGTCCGCCGCGTCGGCCGCCGTGACAAAACTGCTGACGGCGGTCTGGACGTTGCCGCTCCAGGCACCGAACCATCTGGCCATTGGTTTGCTGGCAATGGATGCCTGGATACGGGCGGCTCGACCGTCCCATCCGTTGTTGCGGACCCAGATCGCTGGGTTGGAATCCGGATCGACGTAGACGCCGTTGGTCATCCCGATGGGATCCGCGGCCACGGCCACCTGGACCGGGGATAAGGCGAGCACAGCCACAAAAGTAAGCAGGGTTCTACGCACGGGCTGCTCCTCTCGTCAGTGAGGCGGGGTTCTGGGAGCGCTCCCAGACAAGGGATAGCAGCCGGGCGGGAAAAACTCAACGGGGTCGGGCGAAGGGAAAAAGGACCGTCTGGCGGATCGACGCGCCGGTCAGCATCATCAGCAGCCGGTCGACGCCGAGACCCATTCCACCAGTGGGCGGCATACCGTGTTCCAACGCGCGCAAGAAATCCTCATCCAGTTCCATGGCTTCGACATCACCGCTCGCCGCGCGCAGCGATTGCGCCTCCAGCCTGCGGCGTTGTTCGATCGGATCGGTCAACTCGGTGTACGCGGTACCGATCTCGCTGCCGAACGCGACGAGGTCCCAGCGCTCCGCGACTCGATGCTCGACCCGGTGTTGCCTGGTGAGCGGCGAGGTCTCGGTCGGGAAATCGGTGTAGAACGTCGGCGAGACAGTGTCCCCCTCAACGAGATACTCATAGGCTTTCTGGACAAGATGACCGTGGCCGAACTCGGCGTCGAGCACAATCCCCGATTTGGCAAGCAAAGTCCGTAGCTTTGGCACAGATGTGTCCGGCGTGATTTCCTCGCCGAGCACCTCGGACACCGCCCTGTGCACGCTGACAACCGGCCAATCACCGGAAATATCGAACTCCTTGCCGTCCCTGCGCACGATTTCCGAACCGTAGGCCGCCGTTGCCGCGTGCTGCACGAGTTTTTGCGTCAGCACGCGCATCGTGGAGTAGTCGGCGTACGCCTGATAGGCCTCGAGCATCGTGAACTCGGGATTGTGCGTGGCGTCGACGCCTTCGTTGCGAAAGTTGCGGTTGAGCTCGAAAACCCGTTCAACACCTGCGACACAGAGCCTTTTCAAATACAGCTCCGGCGCAATCCGCAAGTACATCCGCATGTCATAGGCATTGATATGTGTGACGAACGGCCGCGCGTTCGCGCCACCGTGCACGGTCTGCAGCATCGGCGTCTCGACTTCGAGGAATTCCTTGCTGTGCAACGTCTCCCGAAGTGCTCTGACCACAGTGGAACGCAGCTTGAGCATGGCCGTCGACTCGGGGTTGACCACGAGGTCGAGGTAACGCTGCCGCACCCGCGTCTCCGGGTCCAACAGCCCCTTCCTCTTGTCCGGCAACGGATGCAGGCACTTTGCCGTGATGGTCCATTCGTCAGCCCGGACGGACAGCTCGCCGCGCTTCGACGTGACCACTTCACCGCGCACGCCGACCTGATCGCCAAGGTCGACCAGCGCACGCCAGTCGTGCAGGGCCGGTCCGGTCAGCATGACCTGGAGTTCGCCGCTGAAGTCCTTGAGCCGGACGAAACACAGGCCGCCCAGGTCCCGGCTGGCGATCACCCGCCCGGCGATCCGCACGTACTCGCCGGTCTCATGGTCCGGCGCCAGGTCTGGAAACCGGTCGGCGACGGCCGAAAGTTTCGTGTCCCGGTCGAAAGCGGGCGGGTACGGGTCGTATCCGGCCTCGCGCAGCCGTTCCAGCTTCGCGATCCGGACCCGGACCTGCTCCGGCCGCCTGGCCTGCTTCGGTTTCGCGGTGGCCGCGCATTCCTCGATTTCCTTGGCACGATTGACGAATTCCTCGTCGACCGGTTCTGCGCGCAAGCCGATTCGGCGTTGCAGCGTCGGCACGAAACCTTCCAGCGCGCCCGCGACAATCCCGACCTTGGGCAGCAGCCGGGTCCGTGAATAGCAGAGGAAACGCGGTTCCCAGTCCGGGCCGTACTTCGCGTTGGACCGGTACAGCGATTCCAGCTGGAAGAACCGGGAGAACAGGCTCAGGATCGCGCGCCACGCCCGTAGCACCGGTCCGGCGCCGATCTTCTCGCCTTCTTCGAACACCGCGCGAAACATCGCGAAGTTCAGCGAGATCCGTTGCGCGCCAAGCTTTCCGCTCGCTTCGATGAGCGCGTTGAGCATGAACTCGTTGAGCCCGTTGCCGCCGTCGCGGTCCCGACGCATCAGGTCGAGTGAAAGTCCGCGCCTGCCCCAGGGAACGAACGACAACATGCCCCGCAACCGGCCTGCCAGGTCGTATGCCTCGACCATGACGCATCGGCCGTCGGTCGCGTCGCCGAGCCTGCCCAGCGCCATGGAGAATCCGCGCTCGGTTTGGGCGCCACGCCAATGGTGTGCCGCGCTGCGCAGGGTCGCCATTTCGCCTTCCGGGATTTCCGAATGGCGCCGGACTGTGCACGTATAGCCAGCGCGTTCGATCCGGTTCACGGCTTGCCGCACGGATCGCCGTTCTGGCCCGGAAAGCGTGAACGCGCGAACGTCCAAAATGGCCTCATCGCCGATTTCCAACGCCTTGAGGCCAGCTGAGGTGTAAACCCTGGCGCCTTGTTCGCTGGCGCCGAGCACGCCCGTCGCCCAGCCGTATCGGTGTGCCTCGGCACGCCACTCGTCGACGGCCTGGCGCCATGCCTCCGTGTCGCCAACCGGGTCACCGCTCGCGACGCTCACGCCACCCAGCACGCGATACGTCACCGCGGCACGGCCATTCGGTGCGAACACCACGCTTTTGTCGCGTCGCGTCGCGAAATAGCCGAGTGAATCGCGTTCGCCGTACTCCGCGAGCAGCTCCCTGACCTTGAGTTCCTCGTCCGGCGCCAGATGCCGCCTGCCGCGTACGCCACGGAAGAACACGTAAACCGCGATGATCGCGACCAGCGCACCCAGGCCGTCGAGCAACAATCCCAGCCAGTCGGGTCCGTGACCGACGCCGAGGTGACGCAGTTGCAGCAGCTCACCGGTGGCCTGGTTACCCGCCCAGAGCAGCTTCTCCCCCGCCTCGCGGAGCGTGCCCGGGAACGGCCCGGTCAGAAACCAGCCGCCGATCGTGACCGCGGCGAGGCCGCCGAACAGGATGACCAGGGACTTACGCAGCGCACCCGGCGCGACCTGGGCAGGGAACGCTGGCCGCAGCTTCAGCAGGATCAGGATGATGGCCAGCGCGATGACCTGGTTGGCGATCAGCCACGGCAGGACGTCCGACCAGCTCAGATCCTCATCCGGCTCGAACGTGAGCTGGAAGAGCAGGTCGGTCAGGATCGTCCCGACCTCGAACATGACCAGCACCCACAGTGCGGCCCGTTTGCGGCGACGCAGGGCCGCGCCGAGCACCAGCAGCACGACGAAGATGAAGAGGTTCTCGTCGACCGGCAGGCCGATCAGCCACGCGCCGATGTCGAGAAACCAGCGGACCTGGTTGTCCTCGTTCGCCAGCACGAGGAAAAGCGAGACGAACGCGCCGACCTGGACAATTGTCGCGACAATGCCTGCCGCTCTGCGCTGCCACACACCCCGATAATGGCCCCAACCGGCTGTGACTCTGCTCGCACCCTCCTGCGCCACGTCGTTCGGGGTGTCACCCTCGTACACGTAGAGCCCCAAGCCAACCCGGGGACCCGTACACGGGCCTCGAGGAAAGGGACGGTGGACGACGATGTCTTCTGAGCTCACAGCCCCATATGGATCGGGCGCCGCTCCGGTATCGCCGAGGCGCGTACGCATCCATCACCTGCAGGAGATGAAGGACCGCGGCGAACCGTGGCCCATGCTCACTGCGTACGACATGTACACGGCCGCTCTGTTCGACGAAGCCGGTATCCCGGTGCTTCTCGTCGGCGACTCTGCGTCCAACAACGTGTACGGCTATGAGACCTCATTGCCCGTGACTGTCGACGAACTCATTCCCTTGGTCCGCGCGGTGACGCGGTCGACCAAGCGCGCGCTTGTCGTGGCCGACCTGCCGTTTGGTTCGTACCAGGTCTCGCCGCAGCAGGCGCTTGAGACGGCCGTCCGGTTCATGAAGGAAGGCCGCGCGCACGCCGTGAAGCTGGAAGGCGGCGCCCATTTCGCGCCGCACGTCGCCGCGTTGACCGCGGCGGGCGTCCCCGTGATGGGACACATCGGCTTCACCCCGCAGAGTGAGCACAACCTCGGCGGTTACCGCGTGCAGGGCCGCGGCTCAGCGGGCGACCAGTTGGTCGCTGACGCGGTCGCGCTGCAAGAAGCAGGCGCGTTCTCGGTTGTGATGGAGATGGTTCCCGGCGAAGTCGCCAAACAGGTGACGCACGAGCTGGCGATTCCGACCATCGGCATCGGCGCGGGCCCGGACTGCGACGCCCAGGTCCTTGTCTGGCAAGACATGGCTGGCCTGCGTACGGGTAAGGCGCCACGGTTCGTGAAGCGCTACGCAGACATCGCGGGCATCCTCACCGGAGCCGCGCAGCAGTTCGCTGACGAGGTGCGGGGACGGGCATTCCCAGGCCCCGAGCACACCTTCCACTGATCAGACCTCGTGAGTGGTTATTCGGGTTAGAACACGGATAACCACTCACGAGGGTTAATGTGCGGATATGCGCGCGTTCTATCCACCGATCGAGCCGTACGACTCGGGCATGCTCGATGTCGGCGCCGGGCACCAGGTGTACTGGGAGGTCAGCGGCAATCCGGACGGGAAACCCGCTGTGGTGGTGCACGGCGGGCCGGGCAGTGGATCCAACCCGATTCAGCGGCGGCACTTCGATCCCGAGCTGTACCGGATCGTCCTTTTCGATCAGCGTGGGGCCGGGAAGAGCACGCCGCACGTGAGCTCGCCCGACCACGACCTGGCCACCAACACCACGTGGCATCTCGTCGCCGACATGGAAAAACTCCGTGAGCACCTCGGTATCGACCGGTGGCTGGTGCTCGGTGGATCGTGGGGCGCCACGCTCGCGCTGGCGTACGCGCAGACCCATCCTTCGCGGGTCAGCGAGATGGTGCTGCGTGGCGTGTTCATGCTTCGGCAGTCCGAATTGGACTGGTTGTACGGCGGTGGCGCGCGGAACATCTTCCCTGACGCGTGGGAGAAGTTCGTCGAGCTGGTCCCGGATGGCGCGGATGTCCTTGAGACGTACCAGAAACTGGTGTTCGGCGACGATCCGGAGATGCGCGTGAAGGCCGCGCTGGCGTGGAGCAACTGGGAAGGCGCGACCGTGTCGACCCAGCCCAACATCGTCACGCCCTATGGCGAGGAGGAGTTCGCCGTCGGCTTCGCCCGGATCGCGGTGCACTATTTCGTCAACAAGGGGTGGCTCGACGACGGCCAGTTGCTCAGGGATGTCGGCAAACTCAAGGACATTCCCGCGGTGATCGTCAACGGGCGCTACGACATCGTCACGCCGATCGTCTCCGCGTTCGAGCTGGGCCGGGCCTGGCCTAGTTGCGAGGGGTACGTGCTCAACGGCGCCGGTCACGCGATCGTCGACCCAGGGATCTCCGAGGAGCTACTCGCCGCGACCGACCGTTTCGCCGGGAAGACTCGTGCGGAGTGAGTGGTAGGCGTCCACAAGGGACGGACCACACCAGGTCAGGTACCGGCCGCTGACCAGGGCGTACCGCTTGCCAGGAAAGGCTTCTGGCCCGTCATCGGCGGTGAACAGGTACGGCTCGTCCGGCAGCACCACGAGGTCAGCGTCCTGTTTTTGCAGCTCGTAGAGCTTTGGGCGGGGATAGCGCTCTTCGTGCTCGGCGTAGGCGTTCGCGACGCCAAGGCGCAGCAGCACGTCGCCCGCGAACGTGTCCCGGCCGATCACGACCCAGGGGCGCCGCCAGACCGGGATGATCGCGGTCGAATGCACGGGCACGGACGTCGACCACAGGTTCTCGGCTTCGACCAGCCAGTCCGGCTCGGTCAGGCCGAGCCCTTGGGTCAGCAGCCTTCGGACCGACCCGAGTCCATCGGGGACGTTCACCGCCGCGGCCGTCACCCACACCGGGACACCGTTGGCACGCAACCGATCCACGTCCTCCGGGCGGTTCTCCTCCGCGTTGGCCACGACCAGGTCCGGTTCTACGTCGAGTACCGCGTCCACGTCTGGATACTTCGAGCCGCCGACGCGTGGCACGTCCAAATCGGCAGGGTGCGTGCAGTACTCGGTGGCGCCCGCGATCATGCCGGGCGCGGTGGTTTCGATCGCCTCGGTCAGTGACGGGACCAGGCTGACGACCCGCGCCGGGTTCGTGACCGGTACGGGCTCGCCAAGATCATCCTCAAACGTCGGAGATCACCTTTTCGAACGCGACCTTGCGCTTGACGATGTCCGCGTCGAGCAGGCGCACCCGGATCCGCTGGCCTTCCTGCAGGTTCTCCCCCGCGGACTTGGCGATGACCGGCGGATCGGTCAGGAACACCTCAGCCGAGTTGGCCTCGGCACGCAGGACGACCGCGTCGAACTCGTGGCCGATGCGGTCCGCGAGCACCCACGCCTCCGCTTGATCGAGGCACGCCTTGTCCACTTTGCTCGTGAGCGTGTCCGACCCGCCCATCAACCCGGGCAGCTCCGGCAACACCGCACGAACCCATTCCGGAACCGCTTTGTCCGCCGACACCGCCAGGCAGATCTCCGCGCCAAACCTGTCCACCAGACGCCTCAACGGCGCCGTGACGTGCGCGTAGGCCGCGCCAAGGCCCGCGTGCGTGGTCAGCTCAGGCAGCGTGCCATCGAACGCGGTGTAGCCAGCTCCGCGCAGCAAACGGGTCGCGTCCATGTACAACGCCAGCGACTCCGGGCTGCGCGGGTCGAGGCCCGCGAGCATTACGGCGACGCTGTCCGTACGCGACCACGTGATTCCTAGGGAACGCGCGGACCTGCGTAGCCACTCCACGGCACCGTCATCTGGTTCGGGCAATGTTCGCAGCACGCCGACGCCCGCTTCGACCATCAGCGAGGCCGCGCTCATGCCCGTCAGTAACGACATCTCCGCGTTCCACGCGTCGACGTTGTTGCGCGGCCGGAGCGTCAGCTTCCAACCTCCGTTGCCGTCCGTCGCCACGTCTTGCTCGGGCAGTTGCAGCTCCAGCGCGCCCCTTTGCACCGCGTGCTCACGCCTCAGACGCCCTAGCTGTGGCAACGCGGCGATGGACGGGTGCGGGTTGCCCGCGTCGATGGTCGCTTGGACTCCGTCGTAGTCGAACTGGGCGATCGAACGCACCAGCGCGCGGCGGACATGGATTCGCCCCGGTACGCCGTCTTTGTCCAAATCGATCGTCCACAATGCCGACGGCCTCGTCTGCCCAGGCAGCAGGCTCGCCGCGCCTTCGGACAGGATCGGCGGATGCAGCGGGACGTTGCCGTCCGGCAGGTAGATCGTCTGGCCGCGCTTCTTGACCTCACCGTCCAGCGCTCCGCCCGGCTCGACGAACGTGCCGAGGTCCGCGATGGCGTAGTGCAGCCGGAACCCGGACTTCGTCGCTTCGACGTACAGCGCCTGATCGAGGTCTTTGGATCCAGGCGGGTCGATCGTGACCAACGGCAGGTCGGTCGCGTCCTCCCGGTCGCCAACCAGCCGGTCACGTTCGGCGACCGCGAGCTCGGCCTCGGCAAGCGCGGCCGACGGGAACTGAGTGGGCAGATCAAACTCGGCACGGACACCGGCGAAGTCGAGCGCGGCGCCGTCCGTCGTTTCCATGACGGCACCCTAACCGCACTCAGCCCGACTCGTGAGTACTTGACCGAGTTGGATCCAAACTCGGCCCAAGTGGCCGATCACGATCGGACGCTTCCTCACTGGCTCGCAGGACAGTTTGGTAGAAGGCGGGGTCGGAGCCGCCACCCGCCCGACCGTCGATCAACTCGCGCACGATGTCGCAGTGACCGGCGTGCTGTGCGGTCTCGGCGACCACGCGGACGAGGAGGTGGCCGAACGTGGTGTGCCGCTTTTCCTCGGCCCACCAGTCGACTTCCGCCTTCGTCTCCAGCGGCAGGGAGGCGATGGATTCGTCGGAATGTGCCCAAGCCTGGCGGTAGAGCCCGACGAGGTAGTCGCGGCTCTCGTCGGGCTTCGCCCACATGTCGCCGTCCTGCCAGACCGAGCCGTCCTCGTCCCAGGGCAACTTGACGGGAGCGGGGCGGCCGACGGAGTCACCGAGGTAGCCGAACTCAATCCCGATGAGATGTTTCACGAGGCCTAGGAGGTTCGTGCCGCTGGGGACCAGTGGGCGTCTGATGTCACGCTCGCTGAGGCCGTCCAGCGAGGAGACCACGCTGGTCCGGGCATCTTGAAGGTAACGCTTCAGGTATTCGGTGGTGGTCATCATTCCTGCGCTGGTCTGGGCGTTCAGAGTCCGCGCTCTTCCGCAACAACAATTCGCCGGGGCCCCCCTTGATTCAACGCTACTCCTGGGGTCTGACAATTTCGGGTCTCCCCAGTTCAGGGTGGTTTTGGACTATCGGCGAGCCTTGTCATCGCGGCCTCGTGGGGTCTCGCGCGGACGGGTCGCGGACCCGGCGGGTGTTCGAGGGCGTGAGGGCCGAGTTAGTGGCGTTGAACCTGGATTCACCGAAGATCTTGGTGGGTTGGTCGTGTCGTGGACGGGCAGATGCCCTCTGACTTGGGACGATTGTTCTTACGACAGAAACATATCGGACCGAGTGAGAGGGCATCTGCTGAGTGAAAGCATCGCATACGCGTGGCGCGGTGTCGGTGAGGTTCGACGATCCGGGATTGGTGTCGCACGCGGGCCTGGTGGCGGTGATGCGGCTGGCCGAGGACGCGGGGTTGTCGGATCTGGCCGGTGAGCTGGTCCGGCTGGGTGGTCCGGTCGGGGCGAACGCGGGCGCGAAGATCAGCACGATCGTGGCCGGGATGGCCGCGGGCGCGGACTCGATCAGTGATCTGGACCTGGTGCGGCATGGTGGCATGGCGGGGTTGTTCACCGGGATCCGCGCACCGTCCACTGTGGGCACGTTTCTGCGCTGGTTCAGCATGGGTCATGTCGCTCAACTGGAGAAACTCTCCGCCCGGCTGCTGGCCCGCTTGGCGGAGCTGACGCCGCTGCTGGCGGGGGCCGACCGGTTAGGGTTGCTGGATCTGGACTCGAAAATCAGCCAGGTCTACGGGCGGGGCAAAGACGGGGCCGCGTTCGGCTACACCGGGGTGCTGGGGTTGAACACGCTGGCCGCGACCCTGACCACAGCGGCGGGCAGGCCGGTGATCGTGGCGACCCGGTTACGGGGCGGCAACGCCGATACCCGCCGCGCGGTGAGCTCGCTGGCCCGCCGCGCGCTGGGCACCGCCCGCGCCGCGAGCGCGACCGGGCCGCTGCTGGCACGCGGCGATTCCGGATTCTATGTCGGGGAATTGATCACGATGCTGGCGGAGCTTGTCAAGTTTTCTGTGTAAGTGATCGTAAATTGGGTTAGTTGATGTGGTGGGTTAGCCGGTCGGGGTAGTGCAGCACAAGGGCGCCGAGGGCTTGTTTCCAGCCGCTGACTGTTGCTCCCTCGACGAGCCGTGCGGGGGCTTTGCGTTGGTCTCGGGGCTTGCCTTTCTCTTTCTGGCGTTGCCGGGCGCGTTTGTCCTCGATGTCGCGGATGGCCAGCCACAACAGTTTGATCACCGCGTCATCGGTCGGGAAATGCCCCCGGTTCTTGATGATCTTGCGGAGCTGGTAGTTCAACGACTCGATCGCGTTCGTGGTGTAGATGATCTTGCGGAGCTCCGGCGGGAACGCCAGGAACGGCACGAATCGGTCCCACGCGTTCTCCCACGTCAACACCGTCGCCGGATACTTGCGGCCGAGCTCCGAGGTGGCGAAATCGGCCAACTCGACCTGCGCGGCATCGACGGTCGGCGCGGTATAGATCGGTTTCAACGCCGCGGCGACCTTTTTGCGGTCCTGATAGGACACAAACCGCATCGCCGCCCGGATCAAATGCACGGTGCAGGTCTGCACCGTGGTCTGCGGCCAGGTCGCCTCGATCGCCTCGGGAAACCCGGTCAGCCCGTCACAGCACACGATCAGCACGTCGCGCACCCCACGGTTACGCAACTCCGCGCAGACCCCGGCCCAGAACTTCGCGCCCTCCGTGGCCTGCACTCAGATCCCGAGCACGTGTTTCACGCCGTCGAGATCCACGCCGATGGCGATGTGCGCGGCCTTGTTGCGCACCTGATGGCCATCGCGGACCTTCACCACCAGCGCGTCCATGTAGATGATCGGATAGATCTCCTCCAACGGCCTGCTCTGCCAGGCCTTGACCTCCTCCAGCACCGCGTCGGTGATGGTGGAGATGGTGTCGTGCGACAGCTCCGTGCCCAGCGTGCGAGCCAGGTGATGCTGGATATCGCGCACGGTCATCCCACCCGCATACAACGAGATGATCATGTCGTCCAGACCGCCGGCCCGTCGCGAGCCCTTGGGCACCAGACGGGGCTCGAAGCTCCCGGCCCGGTCCCGCGGCACGCTCAGATCGATGTCACCGACCTCGGTGGACAGGGTTTTGCCGCTTGAGCCGTTGCGGGAGTTGCCCGAACCGCGCCCGGCCGGATCGCCTTTCTCATAACCGAGATGCCCGGTCATCTCGCCCTGCAACCCACGCTCCAGCACGGCTTTGACCAGCTCGGGCAGAAACCCGCCCGTCCCGGTCAGCGCCAGACCTTCCTGGTCCACCTTGGACATCACATCGTCCAACAGCCCGGCATCGATCATCTCGTTGATCGCCTGACGAGCCGGCGGCAGCTGATCATCAGTCACGGTCACCTGTGTACTCCTTCAACAAGTTGATCTCATACACAGACCATCTGACACGCTCGAAGGGGCCTGGTTCTCCATCACCGCCCCACAACATTCCGCGATCCGCACGGCGATCCACGCGATCACCGAGCACGCCTGGCAGCAGCACACCTACCGCGACCCGATCCTCGACCCGCACACCGGGCAACTGATCCACACCGCCCAGATCGCCGAGACCAGCCACACCGCGTTCACCAACCCGACCGTCAACCCCGGCCAGAAAACCACCGCCCGGCTACTGGTCCGCCGGACCCGGATCACCACCCGCGACGAGCAGGGCGAGTTGTTCCCGACCTGGCGCTACCACGCGGTGTTCACCAACCTCCCACCCGCCACCACCAGGCCCGCCACCACCGAGCCCGCCACCACCGAGCCCGACACGGCCGGCTTCGACACGGCCACCGCCTGGCGTCTGCACGACCAACGCAGCGGCGCGATCGAACACGTCTTCGCCGAACTCGCGGCCGGCCCGCTGGCCCACTTCCCGTCCGGACTGTTCGCCGCCAACGCCGCCTGGCTCTCCCTGGCCGCCCTGACCCACAACCTCCTGCGCGCCACCGCCTGCCTGGCCGGCCCCGCCCACGCCCGAACACGGCTGACCACCCTGCGCCGCCGGTTGATCACCATCGCCGCCCGCGTCACCCGCACCGCCCGCCACATCACCCTGCGGCTACCACGAGACTGGCCCTGGGCCACCGATTTCACCCGGCTGTTCACCACGATCCACGCCCCACCCCACCCCGCCTGACCCCTAACCACCCGCCTGACCAGGCCCAACCCGAAAGACCACAGTGGAAAAGCTGGGCAGACCAGCAGCTCCCGCACGACCACACCAGACACCACCGGCCCACCACCACAATCACCCACCACCACGACCACAACCCAAGATCAACGGTGAATCCAGGTTGAACGCCGTGAAGGTGGCCTTCACGGCATTCCACCTCGTCATAGGTGGGGCAGATGTGACAGGTGTGGCTGACAAGGCATAGTTTCGTCCACAGTGGACCTTCGAGAGTCCTCGAGGCGCCTCGATGCGGGCGCGAACCTCGTGAGGGCCTAGTTACTGGCGTTGAACGCCGCGAGGGTGGCCTTCACGGCAAATCACCGCCCCGCTGTGAACGAGGGACGGCAGGTTTCAGTCGTCGTCGTCGTTCCAGCGGCGGTCGGCTTCGTCAGCGGCCTTCGTACGCTCAGCCGCTATCTGGAGCGCTCGTTCGGCGGTCGCCTTGTCGGGGTAAGGGCCGAGCACGTCCACCGCGCGGCACTTCATGCCGTGCTCCACGCGGTTGTGCTTCGTGCAGTAGTACCAGCCTGGGTCGGGATTGGGGTCCGAAGTCATCGCGTGCTCCAGTTCTCCTGTGCCGGGAAACCGCGGGGCGGAGTGTCCTGCAGGTCCGCCGCGTGCTCACGCGGGATCGGGTCGAGGCAGGACACCAGCACCTTCGTGTTCTCCGGGTCGGCGATTCGTCTTCCGTTCCTCTCCCGGTAGACGAGTTCGCCGTCCGCGTCGATCTCCACTATGCATCCGACTTCGGCCAATTGCTCTTCGTCCAGGTCCGCGATGACCTCGTAGCGGGATGGCACGACTCGGTAGACCGGCCACGACAGGTGGCCGAAGGCTTGGTGGAACTCCGCCAACAGGTGCGCCATGTGCTGCTGCCAGACCAGTGGCATGCCTTCGGCCAGGGATCTTGGCAGTACCGCGTATCCGTCGACCACGGCAGGCAGCGGGCCGCTGCCCAGGTAGTCACGCAGTGGGGTGCCTGAGCGGGGGACGGGTTGCTGTTCCGGATACATCAGTTCTCCTCACACTCCCGGCCGCACGGCTTGGCGCATCAGCCCACGCTCGGTGAAGCTCATTGGCCGGATGTGCACGGGCACACCGGTTTGCTGGGCCTCGACGATTTTCCCATCTCCCAGGTACATCGCCACGTGGTGAATCGTGACCGGGTTGCCCGTGTCCCACGCCCAGAACACCAGGTCACCGGGTTGCGCCTGCTCGACGGGCAGGTGTGCGCCCGCCCGATATTGGTCGCGGGAAACCCTCGGAAGGATGATTCCGGCCGTCCGGTAGGCCTGGTTCATCAGGCTTGAGCAGTCGTACGCGTCCTGACGGGTGAGCGCGGCGCCCCACAGGTACGGCTTGCCTTGCTGGGCCAGCGCGAACTGGATCGCGGTCGCCGCTTTGCCGGACGCGGCGGGCAGCAGGTCGCCGGTGCCTTCGCCACAGCCGGTCGGGTCCTGGACCTGGCCTGCCGCGCCGATCAGGTGCGCGGCCATGGGTTCCCATTTGTGGTACCGGTCAGGAAAGGCCGACCGTTCGACGTCCTGCGCGGATTCGCCGGGCCGCTGTTCTTTCCAGTTCGGGACCTTCTCGAGTACGTCGTAGAACTTGTGCACGGCGTACGTCGGGTTCGTGACCTGGGCTTCGGTTCCCCAGCCCATGGATGGGCGCATCTGGAAGATGCCCAGCGAGTCTCGGTCGCCGTAGTTCAGGTTGCGCAGGCCGGACTCGGTCATTCCGGCCTGGATCGCGACCTGCCACGCCAGCGGCGGCAGCTTGCGTTCCTTGCCGATCCCGATGATCAACGAGACCGTGCCGCGTTGTTCCTCGTTGAGCTTGCTCGCGTCTATCTGTCCTTGCGGGCCGGACGCGGTTATCGGCCCGATCGCGGCGTTGCAGCTGGCCAGCGCGATGTTCTGAGCGTTCTGCTGCGTCGACACGACGGATGTGACGGCTCCGGCGGTCAGGATGGCCGCGATCACCAGCACCGCGGCGATGCTCAGGAACACCGCCAGCTTCATGGTCAGTCCACCTCGGTGTGCTCGTTGACGCGCCAGCCCGCGTCCGTCTTGACCAGGGTGAGTCGGAGTGTCTTGGCGTCCGTGGGGATGTCGATGGTCACGGAACTGGTGTACGAGTCGGCGGTGGCCGCGGGGCCGCCGCGGATCTTGGTCTGCGGCACGGACTTCGGGTCGACTTTGGTCAGCACCGCGCCGAAGTACTCATCTGTTGTGTACGGCTTCAACGCGTTCAGCCAGTCCTCCGGCTTGACGTTGTCCGGGTGGTTGACGAAGCCTTCTGCCCACAGCATCGCGGTGTCCAGCGCCGCCTTCTCCGCTTTTGCCGGGGTCTTGTTCTCCGAAATGGGTTGCCGGGTCTCGGTCAGCGACTGCGAAGGCGCGCTGCCGCCACCTTGCGCGGCAGGCGGGATGACGCCTGGCAGACCTTGCGTCGGAGTTGGCGTCACGCTTGTGGCGCCTGGGGTTGCCGACGCGCTCGCCGCGCTGTTCTGCGCTGGCTGGTCGCCGCCGATGATCCTGGGCAGGATGTACGCCACGAACAGCACGATCGCGAGCAGGAACACGATCAACGCGGCGAGGTGCTTGGGAGAACGAAGCGGCCATCCCCAAAGCTTTCGGTAAACCGCTACGCGGCCACGGTTGGTCCGGATGGGCATCGGGCGCCTCCTCTCACCTTATGTATGCATCGGTCTCGCGCGGGCCGTCCCGCATGGGTAGCGGCCGTCGCGGTGGTGCGGGGTTGTCCACTTCCAACCCACGCGATGGCCGGTAGATCACGTGTACCGGCCGTCCCGCGACCATTTCGGTCTCCGCTGGTCTCGGCGAGACCACCGGGCCGGGGTCATAGACGGTGACGTCGTCACGTTGTCGTGGCGCGATTACGCGCGAAGGCACAACGACAGCGTCCTCGCCACGGTCCCAACCGCGATCCGTGACCGGTGCTGTGTCGACGATCCGGCTGCTTCCTTGTGCAGGCGGCAAAGCGCCCACGGGCGTACGTCCCGGTGGTAAACCGCCGCCGGAGCCGAGCACGGCCGTTGCCGAAGAACCGATCTCGGTACGGCCACCGCCCGCGCGCGGAGTGTTGCGGTCCATCCGTTCCGCGCTCGCGGCAACAGGGTTCGTTGCCTCCGGGCGGGGACGGCGACCGTCGCGCCGGACCACAGGCTCGTCGTCGTGGTCGCCTTCGCGGACGTTGTCCCAGAACTCGTCCTGCGGCGTGCGCTCGGCGCCCTTGCGACGGAACCGGCTGAACAAACCTGGCCCTGCGGAAGGCATGGCTCCGCCGACCGCGCCGACCGAAAGCTCGACCATTTGCCACATTCGGCGCACAGGTCTGCCTATCACGAAGAAGATCACTGTGATCAACCCGGCCAAAGCCATCATCGCGATCGTCGGCAGGTTCTCACCGGCGTTGAAGATCGCGTTCAGCAGCAGGACATGCATTCCGGCAAGCGCCGCGAGGACCAGCACGTTCAGCACGACCGCGGCGGCCGCGCGGGCGACCTTGCGCAGCAGGTCGTGGTACAGGATCGCGATCAGACCGATCAACGGCGTGGCCAGCAGGAAGATCCGCAGCAGCACCTGCGCGAGCAGGATCCCGAGCTTGGCGAACAGCTGGAACAGCGAGTACACGATGCCCTGGAACAGCGCGAGGAAACCGGCGCCGGTCCGGCTGCCGTCGGTGCCGGTGAAGTAGCCCTTCGTCGGCCCGAGCTGGGCGGCGATCTCCTTGTACTTGGCCTTTTTCGCCTCAAGGGCGGCCTGGTCGACCGTGTCGGTCGAGTCGAACTTGGTCCACGCCTGCGCGGCCAGCAGTTCCTGGCCGAACTTCTTGGCTTCCGGCGCGTCCTCGCTGCCGAACTCGCCACGCAGCCAGTTCTGGTAGACGACCTTGGCGTGCAACGCTTCCGGCAGCGCGTGCAGGTCGGTCTCCGGCGCGTTGTCAGCCAGGAAGCCCGCCTGGATCTGCGTTGTCTTGGCAAGGAAGCGTTCTTCCACTTCCTTGTACAGCGGTCCGACGATGATGAACGACGTGGCAACCCACATCGCGGCCAGCGCCCACAACCCGCGCCGCGACACCGTTGCCAGGTCGCCGCGCCAGATGTAGCGGAACAGCAGAACCGCGAGGATGACCGCGGCCAGGCCGAACCACTTCACGTAAATGTTGTCGTAGAACAGTTTCGTGGCGCCGTCGATGGCGTTGTCGAGCGGACCCATCAGTTCGTCGTACGCCAGCGCGTAGTGCACGCCGTTGGTCGCCGCGACGAAGTTCTTGCCCACGTCGAACAACTGGTTTCCCATCCAGTTGCCGATCGTGGCGTCCGGGTCGGTGATGGCTTTGCCGAGCGCGCCACAACTTTCGTCGTAGACGTGCCAAACCTGGCCTGCGTAGGCGTACTGGCCGTAGATCGAGCCCGGTGTGCCGTGTGACGGGCGGGGCGCGTCGAGCGCCGCGACCATGCCTGCCGTTGGGCGGCCGGGGTTCGGGGCGTTGTCGCAGTCCTGTGCGACGGCAGACGGGGCGAAAACGACGAGCTGGAGCCCGATGATCGTGGCGACGGTCAGAAAAGCGTTACGCCGCCCACGTTTGCGAAGCGGCCAGGCGTGTCTGTGTCGGCGTCGCGCTGCGAAAAACAGCGCGACGCCGACCACCACCACGACCAATGTCATCATGCGGCGTCTTCCTGCCCGGGCTTCTTCGGCGCCCCACCTCCGACCGGCTGCTCCACCGGTTCTTCGGTCAATCCCAGTTCGAAGTCCGCTTCCAGTTCGAACTCCTCGTCCGCGTCGGCGTACTGAGTCGGCGGTGCGGGTTCGGGCTCCGGCGCGTGTTGCTGCGCCGCTTCCCCGGCACGAGCCGGGTCGCGCAGCGCGTCCGGCGTCGTGTCCATGGCGGTACGGAAGTGATCCATGTGCGGTCCGGAGAAGTCCGCACGGATGCGCTCAACACCACCCGCGCCGTCCGCGAAGATGAACTGACGCGGGGCGCGGTCCTTCTCCGTCTCCGTACGCTGCGCGGGGCGACGTCCGAGGCTGGCGATGACCTGCTCGTAGCCAGCTCCGATCGGCACCTTCAACAGTCGCAGCGCGTCCGCCTGCGCGGCGTCGTCATCCAGCCTGCCCACGAAGACAGAGTCCAGCAGTGAAACAAAGCCTTGGATTCGCAGGAAGTCGGCGGGGATCTGGCTGGACAGCAGGACACGCACGTTCCACTTACGCGAGTCACGGGCGAACCTGTTCATCAGCACGCGACCGGTCGGCACCTCGGACAGGAAGAACGCCTCGTCGATCCAGACGCCCTTACGCAAGTCCTTGGGCCGCTCGTAAATCGAGCGCTGCGTGAGCCATGCGGCGAGGTTGAGCAACTCGACACCGAGCGACTCGGCATCGGTCCAGTGCTCACGCCCCACGCCATCCTTCGGCAGAGTCAGACCGGCCATCGTGAGCACGGTCAACCTGTCGTCACGCGTCTCGTTGTACGGATCCGCGTCATCTTCCGGGATCAGCAACGACATGCGCTCACGCATCTCGTCAAGGAAGTCCGCGACCACAACCGCGTGCTCGTGGTGCTCGCTCGCGTCGCGCCGCAACGCCTCGAACACCATGCCCGGGTGGGCGTCGAACCGGCCGCCGACCGTCCGGACCGCGCGCAACAGCACGATCCTGGTCTGTGGCAAGCGTGCGACCTCGTACGGCAACAACCCGGTGAGCACGTCGAGCACAAGGCGCCGACGGGTTGCCGCGGCGAGGGCTTTCTCCCGACGCCAGGCGCGTTCGGGATCGTCCTCGTCCATGAAATGCTCGATCATCGGCTCGGCGACCACGCGGTACGGGTTCAAGATGCCCGGTTGCGCGTTGAGCAGGTTGATCGGGCGCGCGAATGGCCGTAGCTCCGGCAATTCACACAGCCTGGCCAGCGGGCCTGACGGGTCGAGGATCGTCCAATAGGCACCGGAACGCAGCGTCTTGTAGACGACTCCGCCGCCGAGGAACGACTTACCGCCACCGAGACCGGCGACCATCGCGGTCAGACCTGAGGAGTCACGCAATTCCTGCGCCATCCACGGGTCCCACGCGACCGGGCGCCGCGTCGCCGTACAGGTCTCGCCGAGCAGAATCCCGCGCCGGTCACCGACTTCCGCTGTCGCGGTCGGCACGGCGGAGGCCGCCCACATCACCGATCCACGCCGCAGATAGGCCGCGGACGCGAGCGGTTCACCAGGGATGAACTCGCGCGCCATGGCGTACTGCGATTCGGGGTGCTCGATCGCGATCTTCGGCTTGTACAAGTCAAGCAGCTGCTGGGCCAGCCGCAGCGCGTCGCGCTCGGTCGGGCCGGAAACCGCTAGGCGCCACCAGGATCGGACGCGAGTGGCCAGCGCGGTGAACCCGGTGGTCATCTCGTCGTCGATCTCGAGAACGCGGGATGCCTGACGTGCCAACGACTGTGGCGGTTCGAGGCCGTGCTCGTCGGTGTAGTGCTTGACCTGCGAGCGGACCTTGTTCATCTGCCGGGCCAGTTCGCCCTGCACTTCTTCCGGCCGTCGCACGTAGATCCGCGCGGACCATTCGACGTTCGCGGGCAAGCGATCCGCGCGCTGCACCCATGGATCGTCGATCTCCGGAATCTGCAGGCCGTGCATCAAGCCGACGGTCAACACCGCCACATGCCTTGTCACGCCTGCGTTTGATCCCGTGCGACCGCGAACGGTCACAGTCGGCGAGTACGGATCCTGGTGGAAGTCAGCCGCGTCGGTGAAGCTGGCCAGGTCTTCCGGCTCCCACGCGGCACCCGGCACAGCGGGCATGTTGCGCGGCGCTGGCAGGCCGAGCGAGCACGACCGGTGCATCAGCCAGGACATCTCCTCGGCCGTGGTCGGGCGGCCTTCAAGGCCGGCCGAGCTCATCACCTGGTCGAGGTGCTCGACCTCGCTGTCCAGCGCGACCAGTTCCGCGTCCACCGCGTCGGGGAAGATCTTGCGCAGCAATGGGGCGGCCCGTTCGACCGCCCTGTCAACCATGTTGCGCGTCTGAACTTGGACGCCGAGATAGACCTCTTTCTCGGCCATCGAGCGGCCCATCAGCTGCTGCTGCTCGCCAACGAGGTAATCGTCGAACGACAGCGCGCCGGGCACATCCGGCAGACGGCCGACAGCGTTGTGCACGTGCGCTTCGGCCCACATCCGGATCGGATACGGCCGCGCGGTCACCCGCAGGTGCATCCACCGGCCGTGCAGCTCGGCGTACTGGCCCGCGATCGCCGCGATCAGGTCCTGGCGTTGCGAATCACTACGGAACGACCAGCGCTGTGGCGCGAGGCGGTACCAGGCGTACACGTCCGTGCCGGTACGCAGCAGATGTCCGTCGATGCTGCGCGCCAGGATCTCCGGCGTGTACTGCGGGATGCCCTGTTCGCCTGGCAGCCGCTTGTTGCGCTTGGCAGCGGCCTTCTGCTGCGCCTTACGCCCGGCCTTGGTCGCGGGCGGCGGGGGCATGAAGTTGTTGCCCTGTCCGCTGGCTGCCCTGTGCCTGTGGCGTGGCTGTGGCGGCTCGTAGCCGGGCGCAGGCGGCAGCGCTCGCTGCTCCTGGCGCTGATACGGCTGCTGCTGTTGGTACCGGAGCGCTGGTGGGTCGAACGGGTGTGGCTGGCTCGCCTGACCCCGCTCGGCCCGGTCAGGCCCGGGCTTGCGTCGGCGTGCGAACACCGCTGACCTCCCGCCTCTGTTCTTTCGCGCGGCCACGCTTCTTTACTTTCGGCCGCGGCCGTTGGGCGTTCACCCTTACTCGTGTGGCGCTCACCGCGCCACCCTCTCCCGCGCTCGTTTCGCGCGGAGCAGTCAGTTCACGACTCCACATCGTGAGAACGGAGCCGAGAGGTCGCTCGTGGCTGATTCGGGAACAGATGAATCGGGTGATCAGCACCGTGATGACCAATGCCCACGCGGTGCTGAAGAAGCCGAAACCGACACCTATCCATCGCTCTACGGTCATCGTGACGAGGAAGACGACAACGCCGACACCCCATGCCACATACCGGGCGCGCCAAGGGAATGTCGCCTTCGGCGGCCCGAGCCACACCGCGTCGACGCGGTATACCTCGTCGTCTGTACGAACCCGCACGCGATCAGGCCCGGAACAGACTGGCGATCCATTCGCCGATGTCCTGACCGGCGCTGGTGGTCACGGCCAGTCCGATGATCGCCAGCGCGATGACAACACCGCCGAGCCTGCGCATGACGCCGGCGTTGTCGCCCTTTCCGCCGCCGAGCCACAACAGCAGGATGGCGACCACGAGCAGCAGCAACGGCACCAGGTTGTTGAGGATCCATTCGCGGACCCCACCTGTGCCCAGACCCTTGTCTTGAGCGAGGGTGATCAGGGCCGTCATCATCTCGAACTCCCAAATACGACGAGCGAAGCGGAACGGGGTCCCGCTGTGCCTATCGAGTAGAACATGTCGGCTTAACGAGGTGTAGTGGGCAGCGAACGCACCGTAGATTCAGGTCGGCCTCCTGCCGGGGTGGTCGTGGCATGTGTATGACCACCCCCCATGATGGGGTGGCGGGAGGCGTCCGTATGCAATGACCACCCAATTCGCCCAACATCCTGCGGAGTTCACCCGCCCGACCGACCGATGCTCACCGTTGGTGTGGCAAGTCCCGGGCTCGTCAGAGTCTAGCCGACCGGCAATCCCCCGATCGGCCCAGCCAGCGGTCACACACCGACGCAGGTCACCGGTGTCCAGAAAGGACTGAACCCGAGGTCAGCGCCTCGATCAGGTGAAATTTGACCACTGCGTGAGACGTCTTCGTAATCGTTCATGCATGATCGTCGATGTATCGAACATGTGTTCGATTATACCGCCGATGAATACCGGTTCGGATCCGGACGAACTTCTCACGTACGGTGATCGTTTCGGCCAAGATCAACCCACAAGCGGACAGAATCTGGCCTGAATAGCTCCTACGGTGTTTCCCATGCACCGCTTCTCCTGGACCGACGTCTGCGCCCGCCGCCTAACCCAGCACGGCCTCAGCGCCCCACTGGACGCCCAACCGGTGGACGTGGTCAGCGCGATGGCCGGCACCCACGCACAGGTCCAATCGGCCGCCGAACTGGGCATCGCCCTGCGGCTGAAAGAAGCGACGCGGGCAGACGTACAGCAGGCGCAAGGTCTGGTGAAAACGTTCGGGCAGCGCGGCACTGTTCACCTGTTGCCCGCCGCGGAGTTGCCGATGTGGCTTGGCGCGTTCGCCGCGATTCCACCCGGCCCGAACCCGTGGGAAGAGCACGTGCGAATGACCGACGAGCAAACCGAAACAGTGTTCGCGGCAATCGGTACGGCGCTTGCGGGCAAGGAGTTGACCATCGACGAGCTCACGTCAGCACTCGTCGATCTGGCTGGACCGTGGGCCGCGGACCGCGTGATGCCCGCGTTCCAGGACTATTGGCCGCGCTGGCGCACGGTGACTCACCTGGCGGCTGTCCGTGGCGTACTTTGCTTTGGCGCCAACAAAGGCCGCAAGGTTACGTACACCAATCCAGGCGTTACCCCGGCTCCTGCGGCGCAATCCCTTGAGCACGTTGTGCGGAGTTACCTTCGTTCGTACGGACCGTCGACACCGCAGAGGTTCACGCACTGGCTGAGCGCGCCGATCAAATGGGCGACCGAGGTGTTTTCGTCGATCGACCTGGAAGAGGTGACGGTCGAAGGTTCTTCCGCCTGGGTGCTGCCTGGCGATACCGCGGTGCCGGAGGTGGTGGAATGCGTGCGGTTGCTGCCGTATTTCGACGTGTACTCGTATCGCGTTGGCAACCATCCGCTGCTCTATCCCGGTAAAGCCAAAGATCGGGTGATGTCGGGCAACTTCCAGAACCTGATCGTCAACGGAACGGTCGCTGGGCTGTGGCACCAACGCAAATCCGGGCGCCGGGTCGACATCACGGTCGAAACCTTGGTGAAGCTGACGAAAAAGCAACGCGCTGAGCTTGACTCGCAAGCCCAGCGCGTTGCCGAGATCATCGGTGCCACGCCGACTGTCACATATGCTCCGGTCACTGTGGGCAGTCACGCCTAATGTGACGGCCTCAGGGGTTTCGGTGGCGTGAATCTGGTGAACGCAGGCGCCATTTCCTTGTCACCAAAGGTGTCCAGGAAAAGCACGTTCTGGTAGGCGCTGCCGTACTCGCCCGCTTCGATGTTGAGCTTCGCCGGGCTGGTGTCCGGCCAGTGTCCCCTGTCGATCTTGTGCAGCAATGTTTTCAGTGCCGTCAGCTCCTCAGCGGCGCTGAATCCACAGTGGCCGCCACGGGCGACGTACAGCTGCTTGATCCGATCAGGACGGTCGATTTCGTCTGCGTACCAACGAACCTGATCCGAGACTGCGCCACCGTCACGCGTGCTGTGCAGTGTCACGATAGGAACCGGCATCCGTCCACTGGCGACGGTGTAGCGGTACATGTACGCCACCGCTTGGGGATCCGGCGCGATCCTTGGCGCCTTTGCCAGTTTGTCCAAGTCCTCGTCGAGGTTGAGACCAGCGGCCCGATAGGCCTTCTCGACCTCGTTGCGCAGGTAGGACTTGCCGAGCAGACGACGGTAGTCGACACCGACGTTGAACGAAGGATTGCCGCCAGCACGGCGTTCCAGATCCTCCCGGCCACCCGCCGGTCCCATTCCCCAGACATAGGCACCGTAGATCCACTTCGCCTGGTCGGCGATCTTGTCGGTCGGCTCCGGCTCATGCGGGTTGTACCAGCCCGGAATGTTGCCGATGGCCGCGGCCAACGCGATCCTCGCGCGCCCCTTGTCGTCCTGCGCGCCGAGCACTGCCTGCTGCAACGCCTCACTGCTGGCAGCCGGGTTCCTGGCCTTCACCAGGTCGATGTCCTGACCTTCGGCCAGCAGGGTCTTCACCGTGAACGTGACGTCAAGCGCGGTGTTCCACGTGCTCTGCGGGTCGTATTCACCACACATCGCCAGCACACCCTGGAACCGGCCGGGATTGCGTTCGGCGAGCTGCGCGGCGATGCCGCCGCCCATCGACGTGCCGGTCGCGATCGTGCGGCGCGGCTTGCCAACGTTGGCCTCGAACCAGTCCAGCAGGGCGATCTGATCCCTGACGGCAGGCTCGATCGCCAAGCCATGAAGTCCTTCGAAATCGGACGCGGCTAACGCGAAACCATTGCGCAACAACCATTCGGGCGTGTCATAGAGCCGATTGGCCAGCAGCGTCTCATCTGGAGCAATGCCAACCGGGTAGTACCCGTGGCTGTAGAGCAGCAGCGTGCCGTTCCAGTTGGACGGAACCTCGACGCGGAACTTCGCGTTGCCAATGCTTTGGGGCGGCGCCGCCACTGCGGGCGCGGCTAGCGCGACCAGGCCCGCGATGACGGCGATGGCTAAGCGCTTCATCACGCGTACACCGATTTCCCGGTCTCCAGCAACGACTTGAGGTCGCTGAGCACCTCGGCCCAGCCGCCGCCCGCGCCATCGATGTTGCCCGCGACCTGCGCGGCGGTCTGCGGCGCACCCGTGACGTCGTGAGTGACGGTCAGGCAGCAGACGCCGTTGCCTTTCTCGACGATCTCGTAGGTCAACGTGGTCGCTGGCTCCCCTATCCAGATGGCGCGCCACGTCTGCACAAGCCTGTGGGGTGGATCGACTTCCAGGATTTCCCCGTCGACGATGACGTCCGGCCCACCGTGTTCCTTCATGGCATCGCTTGCCAGGCCGCGATACGCGCCGCCGACCCGGAGGTCGTACTCGACCGGGGCCTGGTAGCCGTACTTGACGGTCCACTCCGGCTTGGTGATGGCGTCCCAGATCGCCTGCGCGCTCGCCTTGATGTAGACGCGGTTCATCTGCACGGTCTTGGTGGTCATGAGCGGTCTCTCCAATTCGGCCTTGAGGTCGGCGAGCGCGGCGACCTGCTGCAACGTGTACTTGTCGATCCACCGGTCATGGATCAGCCGGATCGGGACGGCATTGAGGAAGTGGAGCTTCTCCCGTCCCTGCTTGTGCGTGACCACGAGACCGGCTTCCTCGAGCACCTTGAGGTGCTTCATCACGCCGAACCGGGTCATCTCCAGCTCGGACTCGAGTTCGGTCAGCGTCCTGCCATCCCGGTGAAACAGCAGGTCAAGCAGGAAACGACGGCTGCGGTCAGCCAGCGCCTTGAACACCCGGTCGTCATCCTCGGTCACCCTGGGGACCATATGTGACCAAAAGGTCACATGTCAACGGCCGCTCGCGGATCGAAGCCAGCAACAGACAGTCCGATCACGAAGGCAGCAGCCGCCTCCAGCACCTCGGCCCGGCTCAGCGGTCCGGCTTCGGCTGGGGTGCAGCCGATATCAGCGACCAGGCGTTTTACCAGGTTTATGGCCGAAGGGTCGTCTCCGCAGATGGGGACGAGCTTGTGTGGGTATTGGCGTTTCCACACCGACTCGTGGCAGAGGTTGAAGGCCTTGACGACCTTGGCTTCCGGTGCCAGTTCGGCGACTCGCCGGGCCATGGAGGTCCGCACGGTCCATTCGCCCGGAATGATCGCGTTCGTGCAGTCGATCAGGACTTTGCCGGCGAGGTCTGTGGCGCCAAGGACTTCAGGCACGGCTTCGGCCGGAACGGCCACCAGGATCACGTCACCGAAGGCCGCGGCTTCGGCGGATTCGTCCCGATGGCTGAGCTTGACCTCGTGCCCGGCCTTGACCCAGTGCGCGCCAAGCCCTTGCGCCATGTCGCCAGCGCCAAGAATTCCGATTCGCATACATCCGACCCTAGGAACCCGTTGGTTACCAACCGGTTCCTAGCAACATGGGTGCGGACGGCCAGAACAGGCACCCGAAAATGTCAGCCCCCTGCGCTACCGTAAAAACAAGGGATCCCCTGGTGGCGGGATTTGTCGGGTTGGCGACGCGATGGGACCTGGCGGCGTGCGTGCTTGGAACGCAGGCGCGCTCCACTCCCGCCACAGCGCGAGCAGGGCAGCTTCGTCCATACCTAGGCCGCCAAGTTCAGCTGCCATGACACCCCGAAACGGTCGCTCACCCAGCCGAACTTCTTGCTGAACCCGTGGTCGCCGAGTTCCATCAGCGCCCGCCCACCCTCGGACAAAGCGGCATAGAGGCGATCGATCTCGGCCTCATCCGCACAGTCGACGAACAGCGACATCGACGGCGTGAACGTGAACGCGTGCGAAACCGCGCTGTCGATGCACATGTACTGCTGTCCGGCGAGGGCGAAGACGGCCTGCACCACGCTGCCCTCCGCGCCCGGGCCTTCGGGACCGTACCGGCTGATCGACATGACCTCGGCGTTGTCGAAGAGCGAGAGGTAGAAGGTCATCGCTTCCTCTGCCTTGCCCTCGAACATCAGGAACGTGGTGATCTTCTGCCCAGCCATGCCAGCTCCAGTACTAGCTACTTATATAAGCGGGCACTGTAACATGAGTGCATGTTCCTTGCCGACTGTCCGGCTCGCCTCGCTTTCGACATCGTGGCCAACACCTGGAACGCCGTGGTGATCTGGGCCCTGAAGGACGGCCCGCGCCGACACGGCGAGCTCCGCACGCAAATCGGCGGCATCAGCGCCAAAGTCCTCACCGAGACCCTCCGCCGACTCGAGGAGTACGGCCTGGTCACGCGCGGATACGAGCTCACCGAGCTTGGCAGGACCCTGCTCGGACCGATCGAGGCCATGGGCCAGTGGGCGCATGAATACGGCGAGCAGGTCGCGGCCGTAAGGTAAGCGGCATGCTTGGTTTCTCAACGCTCGGATGCCCTGGCCTGCCGTTGGCCGACGTTGCCCGGTTGGCCCGCAAGTACGGCATCGGGTTGGTTGAGTTGCGGTGCGCCGCCGACGAACCGGTGCACGTCGGCCTGTCCAAGGCCGAAAAGGACGCGGCCCTCGTCGCCCTCGACGGCCTGGAGATCACGGCGCTGGCGTCGTACTACCGGCTTTGCGATGACGACGTTTCGATCCTTGCCGATCACGTCGAACTCGCGCATGACCTGCGGGCACCGGCGATCCGCATCTTCCCAGGCCGATCACCGGGGACTTCCGTGGAACTGGCCGCCGAGCGGCTCGCCAAGGCAGTCGAGATCGCCGAAGGCATCACACTGCTCGTCGAGACACACGACCTTTTGTTGCGAGGCAAAGAAATCGCAGCCGTCCTCGCTGAATCCGGCGCGAGCGGCGTCGGCGCGATCTGGGACGCCATGCACACCTGGCGCGCAGGCGAAACACCCGCCGAAGCCGCCGAAGCACTGCTGCCCTGGCTGCGCGAGCTTCAGTTGAAGGACGCGGCTTCGGCAACCGACCGCAGGCCCATGGTTCCAGGCACCGGTACCGTGCCGATCAAGGAAACCTTGGCCGCTGCCAAGGGTTTCACCGGTCCGATCGTGCTCGAACACGAGACCAAGTGGTACGCCGACGCGGCCCCGTTCGAAGAGTCGCTCGCTGCCTTCGTGAACCTTATGAGGCAGTAGCCAAGCCAGGGTTTTCGGCCAACGCACCGGCGAAACGCCTGATGGCTGCGTCCAGTTCGGGCGACGGCGTCGACACGTCCGCATCAAGGACAAAGTGCCCAGGCACGACATCGGTCGCCCCACGGGCGGTCAGCAACGGCCGCAACGCGTAGTCGATCGCGACCAGATGCCCTTGCGTACCACCGTTTGCCAGCGGTAACACCACTTTTCCGGCCAAGGCCGTTGTGCGGAGCAGATTCAGCAACGACTGCACCAATCCGCTGTACGCGGCGCGGTAAACCGGGCTGGCGACGACTACTCCGTCCGCACGGTCGACCAGGTCCATCGCGTTACGGATCGCGGGGTCGAGCAGGTCGGCGCTGAGCAATGCGACCGTTGGCAAGTCGCGTACGGACAGCTGATGCACTTCGTGGCCAAGGCTTTTCAGCACATCGGAGACGTGCCCGAGCAGTATCGCGGTCGGCGCTTCCGGCGAAGGGCTGCCCGACACGATCAGGATCGTGGCCATGGCCGATCACATCCCGCATTGTCACTTGTGGACATCGTCGCTCCCGATCGGTGACCGACTGACGCCGCCGAGTAAATCCCGGTTGCCAATGCACGGGCAACCAGTTCCGTACCGTGAGATACGCTTTGTACGCGGATGAGTTGGCAGGGCGACCGCGGCCCGTCGCGAGACGAGTCGAGGAAAGTCCGGACTCCACAGGGCAGGGTGGTTGCTAGCGGCAACCCGAGGTGACTCGCGGGACAGTGCCACAGAAAGCAGACCGCCTTGGCCACAGGCCGAGGTAAGGGTGAAACGGTGGTGTAAGAGACCACCAGCACCCCGGGTGACCGGGGTGGCTAGGTAAACCCCACCCGGAGCAAGGCCAAGAGGGCGCCTCACGGCGCCTGCGCAGGCGATCGAGGGCGGCCCGCCCGAGCCTGCGGGTAGGCCGCACGAGCCTGCCGGCGACGGCAGGCCAAGATGGATGGCCGCCACCTGGAGTTTCTCCAGGTACAGAATCCGGCTTACACGCCGACTCATCCGCCCGATCCGCGCTGTGCGATTGTCCCAGCGTCGTTCGGGCGGACGCCTGTTTCTTCTGGGGGCCGAGCCCCCCAGACCCCCACGGTGCGTGCTCCTGCTGACCCAGCGCTGGGCACGTTGGGCTTGGACCAGCAAACGTTTCCGGCGATGGGCAGCTTGCACTTAGCGGACTTTGTGCGGCTCTCGGGGCGTTGACCAGCGAACCTTTCTGGCTATGGGCACCTTGCGCTTGGGCTGGCAATGCTGGCGCTATTCCGTTAGGTAGCGCTGGAGGGTTGGGCCTAGCCAGGTCACTACTGCTTCCGTGTCCATTGCCATTACTGGCGGGAATTCCAGGATGTAGCGGCACAGGGCGAAGCCCAGGACCTGGGATGCGACCAGGCCTGCTCGGGTTGGGATGTTGTCGAGGTTGATGGCGGCGAACGCTGTGCCTAGTTGGGTGGCGCAGATGGAGCGCATGCGTTCGGCGGCGGCTGGGTTGGTTACGCCTGCTCTGAGCAGGGCCATCATTGTTTCTTCGTCTTGCCAGCGGGCCAGGACGTGACGGGCGAGGGTCGCGCCGATCTCGGTGCGTGGGATTGCCGTCAGGTCTGGGATGCGTAGGTCGAACTCGGCTGCTGTGGCGAAGAGTTTTTCTTTGTTGCCGTAGTAGCGCATGACCATCGCTGGGTCGATGCCCGCGTCCGCCGCTATCGCGCGGATGGTCGCGCGTTCGTAGCCGTCTGCGGCGAAGCGTTCGCGGGCGGCTTTGAGGATCGCCTCCCTGGTCGCGTCGGATCTCCGGGCCATGTCAACAAGTGTAGGCCAACACTTGTTGACATGCACTCCGCGTCGGGGTTACCGTCGAATTCAACAAGCGTTGACAAAAGGAGGAGAGATGGACGTCATCATCGTTGGTGCAGGTCCAACAGGTTTGATGCTCGCCGGCGACCTCGCGCAGGCAGGCATCGAAGTCACCATTCTGGAGCGGCGGCCCTCGACCGAGGCGAACACGACACGGGCTTTCGGCGTGCACGCGCGGACCATGGAACAGCTCGACATCCGCGGGCTAGCCGACAAGCTGCCTGGCCAGAAGGTGAGCAGCGTGCGGCTGTTCGCCAGGGCGCGGATCGATCTGAGCACGTTGCCGACCAAGTTCAACTATCTGCTGGTCACCCCGCAGTACGAGGTCGAGAAACTCCTGCGGGACCGTGCCGAACGGCTCGGCGTCAAGATCCAGTACGGCGAGGAGGTCGTCGACCTCCTGCAACACCCGGACACGGTGAGCGTCAAGACCACCAGCACGACGTGGGAGGCCAAGTACGTCGTCGGCACCGATGGTGTCCACAGCAAGGTTCGCGACCTCGTCGGCCTGCCATTTCCTGGGAAGTCCGTGCTGAAGTCGATCATGTTGGCGGATGTCCGGCTGGACACGCCGACACCGGAGGCCGTCACCGTCAACGCCGTCGGCGACGGGTTCGCGTTCGTCGCACCCTTTGGCGACGGCTGGTACCGGGTTTTCGCCTGGGACCGGGACAATCAGGTCAATGACAAGGCGCCACTGGACTTCGACGAGATCCGGAACGTCACCAAGCGGGCGCTCGGCACCGACATGGGCATGCACGACCCGCGGTGGATGTCCCGATTCCACAGTGACGAACGGCAAGTGCCCACGTACCGGAAGGGTCGCGTATTCCTCGCTGGCGACGCGGCACACTGCCACTCACCCGCGGGCGGCCAGGGCATGAACACGGGCATTCAGGACGCCGCGAACCTCGGCTGGAAGCTCGCCGCTGTCCTCAATGGTCAGGCGGATGGCGAACTCCTTGACACATATCAGGAAGAGCGCCATCCAGTCGGCAAGGCCGTGCTTCGCAGCAGCGGCACCATCATCCGGCTCGCGATGGTCCGGTCCCGAATCGGTCAGCGGGTCCGCAATCTGATCTGCGGTTTCCTGCTCGGCAAAGCCAAAATCAGCAGGAAGGCCGCTGGCCAGATCTCCGCCATCGACTTCCACTACGGCGCAACGAAACGCGCACCGGACATCGAGCTGGAAACCGGCAGGCTGTTCGAGGCCTTGCGGGGCGGGCATTTCGTGCTCATCTCGAACGAACCCCATGACACCCCGGACTTCGTCACGACGGTCAAACCCGAGACCCCGGTGGCCGAACCGATCCTGGTCCGCCCAGACGGATATGCCCAGGTCAACCCTCGTGAGTGGTTAGCAGCGTTCTAACCCTGCTAACCACTCACGACAAACCTTGGTAATGCGAGATATCGTTGACCAGACGCACGGACGCGTTCCCGTCGGGGTAAAACTCCACAATCGACAGGGATGCCAAGTCAAGGTGCAGCCGGAACAGCAAGGACGGTCCGGCGTCCAAACCCAGACGTAGCAACGATTTGATCGGCGTGACGTGACTGACCACGATCACCGTCTCGCCACCGTGTTGCTCGACCAGTGAGTCGCGGACCTTACGGACCCGGCGATGGACCTCGTCGAAACTCTCGCCGCTAGGTGCCTGGACTGACGAGTCCTGAATCCACCGGCCGTGCAGTTCGGGATCACGCTCGGCCGCTTCGGCGAACGTCAACCCTTCCCATGTCCCGAAATCCGTCTCTGTCAGACCATTGTGGACAGTCACAGTGCCACCGGTCGCGTCGGCGACGGCCTGCGCGGTCTGCTTTGCCCGGCCCAGTGGCGAGGAAATGATCGGCGTCGACGAGTCCACAATGCTCATTGACGCAAGCCTGGTTGCCGCACCAAGCGCTTGCTTCTCCCCCAGTGGCGTCAGCGGAGCCTCACCGCGCCCGGAATACCTGCGCTCAACCGAAAGCGGCGTTTGCCCGTGCCGCAGCAGGAGGATCCGCGTCGGCGTTCCCTGCGCGCCGGTCCACTTGGCCGGTGTGGATGTGTGTGCGGCTTGGGCATCCATCGCCTCGTTGGCGAGCCGGTCGGCTTCTTTGTTGCGCTCACGGGGAATCCACTCGAACGTCACCCGGGAGAATTTGCCGACCAGCTCACGTGCCTGCGCTGCCAACGGTTGCAGCGCCGGGTGCTTGATCTTCCAGCGGCCGGACATCTGCTCGACCACGAGTTTGGAGTCCATCCGGACCTCGACCTCGTCGGCCGCCAGCGACGCGGCCGCTTGCAGACCCGCGATCAGCCCGCCGTACTCGGCGACGTTGTTGGTGGCAACACCGATTCCCTCGGACCGTTCTGCCAACAACTCGCCATTCGAGGCATCACGGACCACCGCGCCATACCCGGCGGGACCGGGGTTGCCCCTGGACCCGCCATCGGCCTCGACAACAACCTTCACAGGCCAGACTCCGCCGTACGGATCAGGATCGCGCCGCACTCCTCACAGCGCACGACCTCGTCCGCTGGCGCGGCCTTGATCTGCGAAATCACCACGCGGTCCAGCTCAAGGCGGCACGCGCCGCAGCGCCGTGACCGCAGCAGCGCCGCACCGGTGCCTTTGTGCTCACGGACCCGGTTGTACAGCGCCAGCAACGGCTCAGGGAACGCGGGCAGCATGGCCTTGCGGGTCGCGTTGGCCTTGGCTTCCTGGCTCTCGATGTCGGCCATCGCCTCGTCTCGACGGGCGCTCGCGTCGCTCACCGCGGCCTCGGCTTTGGCGAGCTCGGCTTCGGCGTGCTGGCCGTCCATCTCCAGCGCCTCGCGCCGCTCCATCAGCTCGAGCAAGTCGTCTTCCAGCGCCGCCTGCCTGCGGTGCAGGGTGTCGATCTCGTGCTCGAGGTCGGTCATCTGCTTGGCCGCGACCGTGCCGGACTGCAGCAGCTTGTCGTCCCGCTCGACCCTGGCGCGGACCTGGTCGATCTCCTTCTCCTGCCGTTTGACCTCCCGGTCGAGGTCATCGAGCTGGGTGGCCACCGCGACCTGCGCGTCCCGCTTGGCCCGTGCGGTCTTCTCGGCCTCGGTGATCTCGGCGATCTCCGGCAGCGTGCGCCTGCGGTGCTCGAGGCGGGCAAGCTCGCCGTCGACCTCGGCGAGGTCCAACAGTCGCCGCTGCACGGCTGGATCGGCTTTCAACGTGCGGTCCTCCCCGTCTTGGCCGCCCGGAGGGTCCAGGGATCGGTGCGGCGGATCGATGTGTGAGTCTCGACGTTACCCCCGAAGGCGGCACGCACGACGCCCGCCGCCTGGTCGCACCACGGCCACTCGCTGGCCCAGTGCGAGACGTCGACGAGCGCCGGTGCGTCCAGCGCCGAGTCGATGTGTTCACCGCTCACATGGTGCCGCAGGTCGGCGGTGACGTACGCGTCCACGCCAGCGGCCGCGGCCTGCGCGAGCAGCGAGTCACCGGACCCGCCACAGACCGCGACAGTCCTAATCGGACGCTTCGGGTCACCTGCCGCGCGTACGCCCCAAGCGGTCTCCGGCAACGCGTCGGCGACGCGCTGGACGAACGTCTCCAGCGGCTCAGGTTCCGGCAGTTCGCCGATGCGGCCGAGGCCGAGCGGCGGCTCCTTCGGGCTCAGCGGCGCGAGCACGGTCAGCCCGATTGCTTCGGCGAGCGCGTCGGAAACACCGGGAGACGCGGAGTCCGCATTGGTGTGGGCGCAGTACAAGGCGATCCCGGCGCGGATCAGCTTGTGCACGAGGCTGCCCTTCGGCGTGTTCGCCGGTACGCCGTGCACACCGCGTAGCAGCAACGGGTGATGCGCCACGATCATCTCGGCGCCGAGCGCCATCGCCTCGTCCACAGTGGACTCGGTTGAGTCGACGCAGAACAGCACGCGCCGGACATCGTCGACCGGATCGCCGCAGACCAGGCCGATCGCATCCCACGATTCAGCCAGTTCAGGCGGGTACGCGGCCTCAAGCGCGGCAACGACTCGGCCAACTGTGGTCACGCACGAACCTCCAAAGGCCAGGCTTGCAGCAACCGCGCCGTCTGTGCGGGCGGACGGACCGCGAGCCTGATGTACTGGGTCGACAGGCCGGGGAACGTCTCACCCCGACGGACAGCAATGTTCTTGTCCCGCAACATTTCTCGCAACTTCAGGCCGTCCGGCACGCGGACGAGCACGAAAGGCGCGGTCGGCTCGGCGACGACCTCGATCCCGGCTTCCCGCAGCGCGCCAACGAACTCCGCCCGGTACTCGATCACCGCGCGTGCCGTCTCTTCAGCCTCGGCGACGGAGCCTGGCGTACAACATGCCGCGACAGCTTCGAATACGAGCGTTCCCACCGGCCACTGTGGACGGTCAACGGCCAGCCTCGCCAGCGTTTCCGGTTTGCCGAGAACGTAACCCGCACGCAGCCCGGCCAATGCCCAGGTCTTGGTGAGGCTGCGGAACACCAGCACATCCGGGTCGCCGGCGAGGGACTCCGGCTCGCCGGGGATGGCGTCCATGAAGGCCTCGTCGACCACGATCAACCGCCCCGGCCTGGCCAGTTGCCGGATCAACTCGGCCGGATGCGTGACCGATGTCGGGTTCGTCGGGTTGCCGATCACGACCATGTCGGCCTCGTCCGGCACGAGCTCGGGCCGCAGGACGTAGTCGCCGTCGAGCAGCACCCGGTGGATCGGGATCCCGCCGTCCCGCAAGGCGGCTTCGGGTTCAGTGAACGACGGATGCACGACCGCGGCCAGCGCCGGCCGCAGGTTCGGCAACAGCGCGAACCCCTCGGCTGACCCGTTGAGCACCATGACTTCGTCGGGCGTACGGCCGTGCCGCTCAGCGACCGCGGTTCGGGCAGCAAGATCATCAGCGTCTGACGGATAGGCCGCCAACCGGTCGAGCGCCGCGGCCAGCCGATCACGCAACCAGCGCGGCGGAGCCGGCAGCCACACGTTGACCGCGAAGTCCAACATGCCAGGCGCCGTGTCCTTGTCGCCGTGATGGCGGAGATCTTCGCTGGTCATCGCCGCAATATTAATGACCCCGATAGGGTTGCTCGTCGTGCACCTGAGTTTCATCTGCACCGGCAACATCTGCCGGTCCCCGATGGCCGCGATCGTCGTGCGTGAGCACCTGCGGCGCGAAGGCCTCGAAGACAATGTCACGGTCACCAGCGCGGGCACCGGCAGCTGGCACGTCGGTGACGCGGCGGACAGCAGGGCGCAGAAAATCCTGCTCGACCACGGCTACCCCACCTCGCACGTCGCGGCACAGGTCGGCACCGAGCACCTGAGCGCCGACCTGCTGCTGGCGATGGACGCCGGGCACGCCCGCGAACTGCGCAGGCTCGTCGACGATCCGGACAAGATCCGGCTGTTCCGGTCCTTCGACCCGGCGGCAACCGGTGATCTGGACGTTCCCGACCCGTACTACGGCGGAAACGACGGGTTCCAGATCGTGCTGGCGATGATCGAAGCGGCAACGCCAGGGCTGATCGAGTGGGTCAAGGAGAACCTTTGACCGAGGCGGCGTTGACCGCGGTCACCGAGCTCACCGGGGTCGAGGCGGTGTCAGCGCACCGGCTGAGCGGCTCGGTGTACGAGGTCGACCTTGCCGATGGAGACCTGGTCGTGGCCAAACGGCACAGCCAAATCTCGGCCGTGCTCGCCGAGGCCAAGTCCCTTGACTGGATCGCCGAACCCGGCGTGGTGCCGGTGCCCGCGGTGCGTGGGCACAACGACCACTGGCTGGTGATCGAGCAGATCGAGCCTGGGCAGCCTGCGGATGCCGAGGCTTTCGGGCGCGGCTTGGCTTCGTTGCATCTCGCGGGCGCCCCGGCCTTCGGCTCGCCGCCACCCGACGGACCAGCGGACGCGTGGATCGGGCTTGCGCCGATGTACAACAAGCCGGTGACTTCGTGGGCCGAGTTCTTCGCGACCCAACGTATCGAGCCTTATCTGCGGCGCAGCAACCTGCCTTGGGCCCCGTTCGAGGCGGTGTATGCCCGGCTGCACGATGTCCCAGACGAACCGCCCGCTCGGCTGCATGGCGATTTGTGGTCGGGCAACGTGCATTGGGCGACGGACGGTCGCGCCTGGCTGATCGACCCCGCCGCGCACGGCGGGCACCGCGAGACCGATCTCGCGATGCTGCAACTGTTCGGCTGCCCGATGCTGGACCGGGTGCTTGGTGCGTATCAGGAGGTGTACCCGCTGGCCGACGGCTGGCAGGCTCGTGTCCCGTTGCACCAGCTGTTTCCGCTGCTTGTGCACGTCGTGCTGTTCGGCGGTGGTTACGCCAGCCAGGCGCTGTCGGCAGCTAGGGCAGCGCTGCGGTGAGGTCCAGCTCGATCAGCTGGCCAGGGAAGCCGAGTTGGGCCACGCCGAGCAGGGTGCTCGCTGTGGTGAAGGCCTCAGCGATGCCGGACTCGTTCAGCCGGTTCCAGGCTTTGGTGAGCACCTCCTGGTCGTCGCTGACCACGTAGATGACCGAGCGGACGATATCGCTGGGCTTGGCGTCGACTGCTGACAACGCTGTCAGAACGTTGGCTGCGACGGCGTCGATCTGGGCGTCGAGGCCGCCTTGCACGACCTCGCCTTCGGCATTGAGCGGGCACTGACCTGCGAGATATGCGGTTCGGCCGGTTTCGGCGACGGTGATGTGGTGGTAGCCGGGCGTCTGATGCAACTCTGGCGGATTGATCCGATTGATCCCCATTCGCCCATCATGGCCGCGATCAAGGGTCAGGTGCGAGGACTTTGGTCCCGGGTCGTTACGGTGGGGTGGTGCGACTGCGGAATCTGCTGCAACCGGGGTGGCTCGGGCTGACGGCGCTGGTGATCATTTTCGCCGCGGCGTGCTTCACCCTGCTCGCGCCGTGGCAGTTCCACCGGCACGAGGCACGCAAGGTCCAGAACGACGAGATCACGGCGTCCCGCAAGGCCGAGCCGCAGCCCTGGCAGCCGGGCGTGACAGAGTGGCGCCTGGTCACGGCGACCGGCGAATTCCTCCAGCAGCACGAGATCATCGCGCGGCTGCGGACCGTTCAAGGTGAGCCCGCGTTCGAGGTGATGGTCCCGTTCCGGCTCACCGACGGCCGGACTGTCCTGGTCGACCGGGGTTTCCTGCGGCCGGTGCAGTCGAAGATCCCGCCTTATGCGGACCCGCCAACCGGGCAGGTCCAGATCTTGGCACGGCAGCGCGGCGATGAGCGTGACCCGGACAACCGGGACGCGTTCGTGGACGAATCCGGCAAACGCCAAGCTTGGGCTGTCAGTTCGCAGACGGTCGCGCGGTCCACAGGCCTGCGGATCGAGCCCGGGTACCTGCAGCTGGAGATCAAGTCGCCGGGCGTGCTCGGCCCGCTCCCCCTGCCTGAGCTCGACGCCGGGCCGTATTTCTCGTACGCCCTGCAGTGGATCGCGTTCGGCGCGATGGCGATCCTCGGCTGGCTGTACTTCACGTGGCGTGAGCTGCTTCCGGGCGGGACGTTGAGCACGGAACGTCCGAAGAAGAGGTCGGTGGCGGAAATGGTCGCCGAAGAAGAAGCGGCCGAACGCGAGAAGGCCACGACTTAGCCGCCGCAGCTGCTCCCGCCACCACAGCTACTGCCCCCAGAACAACTGCTGCCGCTGGAACAACTGCTGCCGCTGGACGAACACGACGAAGACGAGGACGAGGACGACGAGTCGCTCGACCCTGAATAGGAACCTCCGCCACTCCATCGCATCGGGTCGGTCGAAGCGAGCGCCATCGAGACCGTCGCATCGGGGAACGCTGCCAGCCCGCCAAGTGCGACGATTCCCGCGACACCCGTCAACGCGACGACTGGCATCCGGATGTGCGCATCCGGCCCGTGGCTGCGCAGTGCCCGGCGGAACTCACGGCCTTGCGTGGTCTCCTTGGACTTCCCGGCCTTGAACAAGCGGCCGATCAGCAAGGCGAAGGTCAGGATCAGGGCCGCCCAGAGCAGGTCCACCGGACGTGACAAGCGGATCCCGTTCACCAGACGGGCGATCCCGACCCCGAAGACCAGCAGGATCGGCAGGTTCATCACGAGGATCTGGCCGAACGTGTCCGACCGGATCAATCCACGGTTCACCAGCGACCGGCGGATCGCAACGATCGAGGAATGCCTGCGCAGCAACAATTTCACCAGGCTGGCTTTGCCTCGGCCGCGCCGCAGCGAATGCAAAACGGCTTGTTCCAGCGAAGTCCGGGGCGGCCTGCCCGTCGCGTGCAAGGTCCCGGATCGCTCCACGCGCAACGCGCCGGTTTGCAGGAGCTGCGCGATGGCGACGTCGACAACGCGGAACGGACCACCGCGCAGGAAGGCAACTTCCTCCACTGTGACCGGTCCGGTTGGACGTTCACGCGGCCACATCACCTTGCGCAGCAGAAGGCCCATGACGAAGGCGGCGAGAACGCCACCGGCATAAAGCCAGAGGAAGAGCGGACCGGAAATACCCCAAGGATCAGTCACTGCCGCCAACTTCCCACGCAGCCGAAGGACTCCGGGCCGGAAGATCCCCGCATCTCAGTCACCGCCACCACACCCTCCACCACAACCGCTGTCCCCGCCACAGCCGTTGGTGCTGCCCCCGTCATTCGGCTTCGCCGACGGTCCAAGCGCAGCCGCGACAACGGGATCAGGAAAAGCCTCCAGCCCGCCGAGCGCGACCAAACCACCGGCACCGGCGAGCGTAACTGTCCTGAGCAGACTTTTCGCGGCTTTGCTGAGGGAGTACCGATCCGGCATCGATAGCCTCATCAGCCCTGTGTAACCAGTAGCGACGAGCAACGCCCACCCGATAGGCCCAGCTTCGGCAAGCACCGGGCTTTCGATTCCGATCACCAGCAGCACCACAAACGGCAGCACTATCACCAGTTTCTGGCCGATGTTCTCGCTGCGCAGCATTCCTTGTTTCCGAAGGACGTCCGGCACGTCCGTATCGGCACGACGTAATTCTTGCCGCAGGAAATCAATCGATACCGGCCGAGGCCCCGCGTGCTCGAGGATTCGCTCTTCCAGAGCAGTCCAGCCAGGCTTGCCCGTGGCTCGAAGCGATCCACTGTGCTGGACGCGCAGGGCACCACGCTCGATCAGGTCCGCAACCGCGGACTCGATCATCCGGTTCGTTCGACCAGCAAGGAAGGCGATCTCGGCGAGCCCAAGCGGGAGACCAGAGCGCGTTGGCGCCGTCGCCCAGAACCAGTGGCGCACCGCCATGCTGACGGCGAGCGCGATCAGAAAAGCGATTCCATAAACCAGCAAAGAGGTTCCTCCCCAGCCAGCGGCTGGGGAGGAAGTACCACTTACTTCTTGAAGGGGGAAGACATCGCGGTCAGCAGCGAATGCGACGAGTCGTCATCGGACAGTTCCCACATGAACGTGCCGACCAGCCCCGCTTTCTTCGCGAATTCTGCCTTGATCGCGATCGACCTGGGGTTTTCGTAGCTCAGGAATTTCCGCTCGGCCGCGTTGTAGAGCCACGGCGCCTGCGCGGTCGGGTGCCAGAACTCTTTCCATGCCTCATTGGGCAGCAGATCCCGCTTGATCGTGCCCCATCCGCCTGGCCAGAAGGCCGACCCATAGCGCTGGTACAAACCGTTCTGCGAACCCGGCTGGTCGACGATGAAACCCCTGCCGTAGAAGGGAACACCGAGCACCATCTTCGTGCCGGGCACGCCGTGGCGCTTGTAGTACTCGACCGCCGAGGTCACGTTGTTCCAGCGCCGCATCGGCTGGGCGAGCGGGTCGTCAGAAACTTCACGCATCGGCGCGTTGAAGGTCGACACGGACGAGAAACCGGTGCCCATGTCGTAGGTCATCACGTTGATGAAGTCCATGACCTTGGCCAGCTCACTGAGTTCGAAGCTCGCCGCCGGGTCGTATGGGCCGTCGGTCTGCAGCCTGCCGGTCGGCAGGGCGCCGGTCACGAGCTTGCCTGGACCGAGCTGCCGGCGGAATTCCTTGGTCAGCAGGGTCATGTTCCGCTTGTCTTCCGGGCGGTCGGTGATCTCGGTCGGACCGCCGTAGACCGGGAACTCCCAGTCGATGTCCACGCCGTCGAAGCTGCCGCGGTACTGCCCGAAGAACATGTCCACGCACGACTTCACGAACGCCGCCCGCGAGGCCGGGGTCAGCGTCGCGTCGGAGAATCCGCCAGCGCCCCAGCCGCCGATGGAGATCATCGACTTCAGGTGCGGGTGCTTCTTCTTCAGCTCGGCCAGCGCGGCGAAGTCGGCCGGGGCGCCCGAGCCGACGACGCACTTGCCGTTCTCGATCGTGGAGAACGCGTAGAACAGGTGCGTGATGCGGTCGACGGGGATCTGGGAGACCGGATAGCTCTGGCTGTTCCAGCCCGCGTAGTAGGCACCAATGATCGGCTTTGGCGCGGCCGAGGCCGTGCTCACCCCGGTCAGCACGCCTACGACCGTCAGAACTGCGAGCGCTAACGCACGCAAAGGGGACACAAGGGAAGTCACTACCCGATCTTCCCGGCTGTAGCCGCCCGTGCACAGTGGGTAGGCGAGATTTTGCCGTGAGGGGCTAGTTACGCGCGTTAGACGCCGTGAAGGTGACCTTCACGGCAAAAATCAGCGCCTGCTGAACAGGGCCAGGAACGCGGACGCCGCGCCTGCCAAACCGCCGACCACTCGGGAAAGTTCAACCGCACGTGTGACATGCCCCGCGTCAGGACTACGCCCCGTTCCGAGAACCGGCCGTTCCTCCACACCGTGCCGGTAAACGGTTCGCCCACCCAGGCGAATTTCCAGCGCGCCCGCGAAAGCCGCCTCGACCCGGCCCGCGTTCGGGCTCGGGTGCGCCTTCGCGTCACGCTGCCAAGCCCGCCAAGCACCCTGCGCCGAGCCGCCGACCACCGGCGCGCCAGCCACGGTCAAAGCCGCGGCGGCACGTGCAGGCACGAAGTTCACGACATCGTCCAGCCGAGCTGACGCCCAGCCGAAATTGCGGTACCTCGGCGAACGATGGCCGACCATGGCGTCCATCGTGTTCACGGCCCGGTACCCAAGCAGCCCAGGAACACCGAAGACAGCACCCCAGAACAGGGGCGCGACGACAGCGTCCGATGTGTTCTCCGCCACGGATTCGACGGTCGCGCGAGCCAAAGCGATCGCGTCCAATGCCTGCGGGTCACGGCCGCACAGGTTGGGCAAACGCTTGCGCGCAGCATCGACATCACCGGCGTCCAGCTCACGGCCCATCGACGTGCCCTCGTGGGCCAGCGACTTCCCGCCAAGCGCGATCCAGGTCGCGGTCGCGGTGGTCAACACACGCAACAACGGGTGACGCCGCCCGATGCGTTCCGCCGCAACGCCGACAGCCACAGCCGAGCCGGCCAGCACGCCCGTGTACACCGCGCCAGGCACCTTGTTGTCCCGGTAAACCAGCTGCTCAAGACGCTGCGCCACGGCACCGAACCCGGCAACCGGATGACGCCTGCGTGGATCACCGAAAACACCGTCCGCGACAACACCCAGCAGCAGCCCGACTGCCCTACCCGCGGTCACCAATCCTCCCAGCCTCACCCCTCTACAGAACCGTAGCGCCGCCAAGATCAGCGCTAGAAGCTAGGGTGCTGAGCCGTGAACCCCGAGCAGCAGGACCGAGCGGCCGAAGCCGCAGCGCGCTCGAACACCGACCGGCTCGGGCTGTACGCGTATCTGCAGGCCAGGGAGCACAAGGCGACGTACCTGGCGATCATGCGGCTGTTCACCGCGACCTTGCTCGCCGACCTTTCCGCAGGTGACGTGGCCGCGGCGCTGGCTCCGGCGGAGCGCGACGGCACGGTCGAACGCGGCGAGTCGCGCATCGAGAACGTGATCACGCGCCTGAAGCAGCTGGTCGAATGGGGCAACCTGGTACAGGGCCGCCGCGAGGTGGTTGCCGCGAGCATCGCCGAGTTCCAGCACGGCAGCGTCCGCTACCAGGTCAGCAAGCTGGCCGTGCGCGTCCAGCGTGACGTGGACGAGCTGCTGCGGGTCCCGGAAGGCGCTCGTGAGGTGTCCCGCGAGCTGCTGCCCGCGATCGAGCGTGGCCTGAGCCAGCTCGGCAAGTCGCTGTCGGCAGCGGTCAGCCAGGAACAGCGCGACGCCGAGTCCGCCGCCGCCCAGCGCGCCCGTGAGCTGCTGTCCGAGCAGGTCACCACGCTGTTCCTGCAGCACGCCGAGCTCGCCGCGACGGTCCGTGACTTCTACGCCTACCTCGGCCAGGTCGTGACCCGTCATCACCTGGCGGCCGACGAGATCTCCGGGTTCCGCAACCTGCTGGTCGAGTACATCCAGAAGGTGGTCGAGGACGTCCTGCGGCAGACCCCGGCCATCGCCGAGCACCTGACCGGACGCTTCGCCGCTGCCCGTCCTGAGCTGCTCAGGCTCCTTGGCCCGACTGAAGGCCTTGGTCCCGCTGTCGAGCGCGCCAGGGGCCGTAGCGCGGCGGACTGGCAGGAACTGACGGACTGGTTCGTCGACCGCCCGGGGCGCCCCTCGCAGGTCACAGTGCTGCGCGAGGCAACGGCACGCGCGATCGGTTCATTGCTCGCGAGCGTCAAGCGTGCGACGGCCGGTGGCGGGTTGTTGCCCGGGCGCCGCGCGGAGTTGCTCAAGCTCGCCAAGTGGTTCGACGACAGCAAGCCCGCTGAGGCCGCGCAGATGTACGCGGCCGCGTTCGGTATGTACTCGTCACGGCACATCCTGCCCGCGCCTGAGCACGACTCGGACGACGAGCGCACGCCGTGGAGCGAAGGCCCGGTCTGTGACGTGACGGTCAGCGTGCGAAGCCGTAGCGACCGCGGCGCGCGCGGCCGTACCTCGCGGATCATGGACGACCCGATCACCGAGCAGTCGCTGTTGGCCGACGCCCGGCGCGCGGACGAGCTCAGGGCCGCTGACGTGGCCGAACTTGCCGCAGCGGCGCCGAAACTGCACGAAACGACCTTGTCGCCCGGCGCGCTCGGCGTGCTGTGCGAACTGCTGACCATGGCGATGGCGCAACGGGAGAGTTCACAGGACGCCGGTTCGGCCGAGGACCAGGTCCGCGGCCTGACCGTGCGGATCGAGTACGCCGAAGGCGAGACCGCGACCGTCCGGTCGACCGGTGGAACGTTGACATTGCGCGATTCCCGGCTGGTGGTGGGATGAGACTCAGTGCGGCTGACCCGCTCGACGGGCTGGCGGATATCGACGCGGCGAACGTGGTCCGCTGCGCCCGGACGCTGCTGCGCAGGCCGTTGCTGCGGCTCGGCGGGCCGGACGGCGAACTGCTTCCGTTGGTGTACCGGCATCGTGTGGTGCTCGGCGAGATGTTCACCGCGATGCTCGGCTACCGGCTGGTCGTGGAACGCAAGTTCGCGCGGCTCTACAAAGCCGGTCCCGGCGAGGATTCCACCCGAGGGGTCCAGGAACTCTCGCCGCGCGGCTACGCGTACGTGGCGTTGACCATGGCGGCGCTGACCGGCACGGGACGTCAGGTTCTGTTGTCCCGTCTGGTATCGGACGTCCGTGCGGCCGCGATCGAAGCCGGGATGCAGGTCGTGGACACGATCGCCGACCGGCGCGCTTTGACTGCGGCGCTACGGCATCTGGTGTCGTTGGGCGTGCTCACCGAGACCGAGGGCACGGTCGGTTCGGCGACCAGTTCCGAGGCGCCTGCCGAGGCGTTGATCACAATCGAGACCGACCTGCTCGGCCAGCTGCTCGCCGGGCCGGTCAGTGACGCGCAGGACGCCGGGCATCTGGTGACGCTGGCGGCCAGGACCGCGCCGCGCCGCGTGGACTTCCAGGTGCGTAGGAAAATCGTCGAAACACCGGTCGTGCTGTACGCCGATCTCGCCGAGGACGAGCGGGAATGGCTGCTGCGCAACCAGAGGCGCGAGTCGTACCTGCTTGAGCGGTGTTTCGGGCTGTACACCGAGACCCGGCTGGAAGGCATCCTCGCGGCTGATCCTGAGGAGTACCTCTCGGATGTGATGTTCCCGGGTACCAGTACAGTCGCACGAATCGGGTTGCTCGCACTGCCCGATTTGCTCAGCAAAGACTCGGAAGAGTCTGAAGTGGACAGTGCTGGGCGTAGCCCGGTCACCGCCGACCGGGTTCGCGAGGTGTGCGAACGACTTGTGACCGACTACCCGGCCGCCTGGTCCCGCCAGGCAGCCGAGGATCTCGACGGGATTGTCACGGAGGTGCTGGCGCTGTTCGTCCATATGGGACTTGCAGTCGCCGACGGCGAGCGATGGTGGCTGTCGCCCGCGGCGGCTCGATGGTGGCCGGAACCGGACGGCGATCCGGAGCGTGACATACCCGAGCCTGCGCCAGAACCCGAAGTTCCGGGATGGTCATTGTTCGACGAGGAGGGCGGGGCATGACGGATCGCTGGCGGTTGCACCGGGGCGGGATCGTCAACGTCTGGCAGTACGCCGAACAGACCTTCGACTTCTCCGGCGGGCGCGCGATCTTCCAGGGCACCAACGGGTCCGGCAAGTCGCGAACGCTCGAACTGCTGCTACCCCTGTGCCTCGACGGTGACCTGCGGCAACTCGGGTCGAAGGGCTTCGACACGGTCAGCATCCGCAGGCTGATGCTCGACGACTACGACGGCGGCCCGAACCGAATCGGCTACGCCTGGGTCGAGCTCAAGCGCGAGGGACACACGCTGACCTGCGGTCTTGGCGTGAAGGCGTCCAAGACATCACAGCAGATCTCCGACTCGTGGCGGTTCATCACGCCACAGCGTGTCGGCATCGACTTCCAGCTCGCCGGACCTGACCGGGTGCCGCTGGGTTCCGCGCAGCTGCGTGAAGTCCTTGGCGCCGACTGTGTTCTGGAAGAGGCCGCGTTCCGGGCCAAGATCGCCGAGACGGTCTACGGCGTTCCCGCGGTCCGCTACGGCGACCTGCTGCACCTGCAGCGGACCCTGCGTAACCCGGACGTCGGCCTGAAGGTCCTCGAAGGCCAGCTCGAACAGATCCTGTCGGACGCGCTGCCGCCGTTGGACGCGGCCATGATCGAACAGCTGGCCACGTCGTTCGATGACCTTGAGTCAATCCGCGAGAACATCACCCGCCTTGGCACGGCCGACAAGGCGCTGCGGACGTTCCTCAAGACCTACTCCGACTACGCGCTGGCCGGGCTGCGGACGTCGGCTGACAAGTTGAAGGCCAGCGAGGACAACGTCCGCAAGCTGGGCTCGCAGTCCAAGAAGCTGACCGTCGAGCTGGAGAAGGCACGCGCCGAGCGTGCCGAGGCCGAACGGGCCGAGCAGGAGCTGGAAGGCGGTGAGCAGCAGGCCGAGGAGACCATCGGCGCGTTGAAGGAGCTGCCCGCTTTCCGTGACCTGCAAGACTTGCAGAGCCGCGAGAAGCTCGTGGCCGCCTCGCGTTCGGCCGCTTCGGCTGCGTTGGACGTGGCCAACAAGCAGCGCCTGGCCGAGGACGCGGCCGTCGACGGCGTAGTACGGCTGTTGCGCCGATTGGCCCAAGACCTTGACTCCGCCGGGGAATTCGGCGAGTCGCTGCGGACCGCGTTGCAGTCAGCCGGTTTGGACACCACGCTGGCGCCGACATTGCCGCGCTTCGCCGAAAGTGAAAGCGAGACGATCACCGAGCGGGTTCGTGCGAAACCGGATCCCGAGGCCGAACCGCTGCCCATCGAGCGCAAGGTCCCGCCGCCCGTCACGGGCGACGAGCTGCTGACCTCGCTCACCGAGGCCGCCGAGCGCGCCGGTCGCGCGGCGAAGGAAGCAAGGCAGCGCAGCGCTTTGACGCTCGCGTTGCACCAACAGGCGTTGGAGCAGGAGAAGCAGGAGCAGCACGTCGAGACACTGCGGTCGTCGGCTCGTGCCGCCCAGTTGGAGGCGACCGAGGCGGCTGGTCGGCGTAACCAGGCCAACCAGGAGCTCGTGACCGAGTCCGACGTGTGGCTTGAGCAGGTACGTTCCTGGTCCACCGCTGGGCCGTTGACGTCCGCGAAGCCCGAACGGCAGTTGCAGCTGCCGTCCGTTGAGGACTTGCCGGCCAACCCCGCGCAGGCTCGTGAACTGACCACGGCCGCGCGCCAGTGGACCGCGCCTTTGGTTCAGACCGCGCGCGACGTCGCCCACACCGCGTCCCAGCGCCGCACCGAAACCCGTGACGCCATCGACGAACGGGACACCGAGCTCGCTGCTTTGCGCGCCGGTAAAGAACGTTCGCCCGCCACCACGGTGTCGCGCGATTCCGCCACCGGGGCCGCTTTCTACCAGCTGGTGGACTTCAAGGCGGACCTGTCCGAGGCCGACCGGGCCGGGCTTGAGTCCGCAATGGAGGCAAGCCGCCTGCTCAACGCGTGGGTGACGGTCGAGGGCTCGGTACCGGACCTTGAGGACGTGCTCGCTTCGCCTGGGGACGGTGTTCCCGGCGCGTCGCTGGCTGATGTGCTTGTCGCCGTTGATGTTCCGGACAGTTCCGTGCCAGCTTCCCGGGTGACGGCCCTGCTCAACGGCATTGGCCTCGGTGAGTCTTCGGCGTCGATGTCGCTGTCGGTCGACGGGCACTGGCGTGCGGGCACATTGCACGGCCGCGGCTCGAAACCGGCCGCCGAGTTCGTCGGCGCCGGGGCTCGTGCGGCTGGACGTCAGCGCCGGATTTCCGAGCTCGAAGAGGAACTCGCGTCGCTGCGGACCGAGTTGCAGGCCGCTGAAGAGCAGCAGCGCTCGGCGAATGACGTTGTCGCGGAATGGGAACGGCACCTGGAGAAGTTCCCCGGCGACGAGGAACTGATCGCCAAGCACACCCGGATGCGCACGGAACAGGAAGCGACCGAGCGCGCCAACAAGCACGCACAGCAGCTGCGTGAAGAGCACGACCAGATGCAGAACCGTTGGCAGGCAACAACTGCCGACCTTCTGCGGCAAGCAGGCGACGCGGGCCTTTCCCCGCGCTCCGAGGATCTGCGCCAGGCCCAGCAGGCCGCGGCCGAAGCTTTGGGCGCCGCCGAGCGTCTCGCCGAGGCATTGCGCCAGCGCTGCCGTGGCACGGTCGAAGACCTGGTCGACGCCACGCACCGGTACCACACGGCCGTGGCCGACCGGACCACCGCGGAGTCCGACGCGGACCAGCGCTGCGCCGAATACGCGGCCCAGGCAGGCACGTTGTCCGAGCTCACGGGTTCGGTGGGCGGCGAGGCCAAGGAGATCGCGGCCCGGTTGGCTGAGCTTGAGTCGTCGCGTAAGCAGATGCGGGTCTCGTTGAAGGACATCCGCGAGAAGATCACGGCTTTGCGTGAGCAGGCGGCGAAGCTGGACGCGCAGTTGGAAAGCGCGACTGAGCAACTGGCGTCGTCCGAGGAAATCCAGGCCAACGCCTACCGCCAGTTCTCGGCTGTCGTCGAGGCTCCTGGTGTCCTGTCGGCTGCCTTGCCGGAGCTGGAAGACACCGACCTGGCCGCGGTGCGCGCGGCGGTTGTCGAGGCTGCGGACCGTAAGGCCGCTGGTGAAACGGCTGTGATCACCAAGCTTCAGGACCTGCAGACCGCGCTGGCCGGTGGTTACGACATCGCCGCCGAGGAGCACGCGGGCCTGTTGACTGTCTCGGTCGCGGGTGAGGAAGGCGGCCGCCCGGTCGCTCAGGCCGCCAAGCAGGTCTCCACGAAACTCGGGGAGCAGCGCGGATTCCTGGACGAGCAGTACCAGCGGATCTTCGCCGACTACCTGATCAGGGACTTGGCTGAGTGGCTGCGCGGCCAGATCACCGTGGCCGAGGACTTGGCCCGGCGGATGAACGAGGTCCTCGGGCAGGCGAAGTCGTCGCAGGGTGTGCACGTTCAGCTGGAGTGGAAACCCTCTGCGGCACTGGACGACGAGACTCGCCAGGCCTTGTCGTTGGTCCGGATGCCTTATGGCGAACGGACTTCCGCGCAGGACGCAACTCTTCGCCGCGTGTTCACCGAACGGATCGAAGCCGAGCGTGACACGCATTCCAGTGGTTACGCGGAAATCCTGTCCCGTGCCCTGGACTACCGCTCGTGGCACGCGTTCACGGTTCGCGTCGCCGACACCGGACCTGATGGCGGGCAACGGGTTCGTCGCTTGCGCCAGTTGTCCTCAGGTGAGACGCGACTCGTGTCGTACGTGACGCTTTTCGCTGCCGCTGCCGCGTTCTACGACGCGGTCAGCAGCAATTCCGAGGACTTCAACCCGTTGCGCCTCGTCCTGCTGGACGAGGCGTTCGAGCGGCTGGACGACCCGACCATCGCGCGCATGCTCGGCCTGTTGGTGGACCTGGACATGGACTGGGTCATCACGTGGCCGAGCGGTTGGGGCGTGTCCGACAAGATCCCTCGGATGCACATCTACGACGTCCTACGGCCCCGCAACGGCCGTGGTGTCGCGTGCACACAGACCACTTGGGACGGCTCAGCCATGGACCGTGTCGACCCATAGGTCTCCCGGATTGGCCACCAGCGAGGACAACGTGGCCAGGATGCCGCCGAGCAGCACGTCCTCGCCGCTGGACAACTTGTGCCCGCGCAACACAAGCGCGCCGTGCAGGAGGGTGTTGAATATCAACGCAACGTCCGTCCACGTCCGGCCGGGCGCGAGCTCGAGCCGGTATGCCGTGGCGACCCGTTCGTAGATGCCTGCCCATCTCGGGAGCAGCAGTTCCTGTTGGGCAGCGGCGAATTCCCGTACCCGCGGATGGCTGGGCAGGGCGACCTCGAAGATCATCCTCAGCGGGGACAGCTCGTCGGTCTTGGCTTGGTCCAGCGCGGCCGCGGACAGGGTTCTGACCAGTTCACCGAAGCTGACGCTGGTCATCAGCTGGTCGGCGGCGGCGTCCATCGCGTCAAGCCGCTCGTGCTGCGGGCCAAGCCGGAACAGGTAGGCGATGAGATCCTCGGTGTAGTGGTTCTTCAGGTTCCACCGGCGCCGGAACATGTTGGCGGACAAGGATTCGTCCCTCGCCAGGATGCGTTCCCTTGACACCGCGTCGAACAGCCGTGACTTGTCACCGCCGTCGATCACCGGCCCGGTGTGCCGCAACAGGTCCTCGCGCAGCAGACCAAGCCCCAACTCGAGGAACCGCCGAGTCTCCGGACTGTTGGCGATCCGGACACGGGTCTCCGCCCACGCGGCGAGTGCGATGTGGTGCAGCACATCGGACAGATCCATGTTCACCCCATTGGTGCTCCCCAGCTGATCACAGCGTACGGGGGGCCAGACCTGGTGGGCCTGGACAGGCCCCGGCACATCGGGTCCACACTCTCGTCACGACAACCGTGAAAGAGGTGTTCGACATGGCAGCGAAACTGGGCCGAGGCATTGTCGGAGCGATGTACGGAGTACTTCCCGGCGCGTTTCTCGTACTCCTCACGCAGTTCGTGATCAGTGGCGAATGGCAGCTGACCATCGGCGCGAACGGACTAGAGATCGCATTTCTCGGATTCGTGATCGGCGGCATCGTCGGCTGGAACTGGGAACAGACCTGAAGCATTCGGGTGATGCCGGGCTGAGTCGCGGTTTCCGGAACCACAACTGTGCCATTCTCGTCTCATCCATTCCGTGCGGATGTGACGGGGAGGAGTACGAGGTGCCTGTTGGGGAGCAGGGGCCCGGAACCGCCGAACAGCAGGTCCGGATCGAGATCGGGATCGACAAGACCTTGCGTGCCATCGCCGGCGTGCTAGGCGCGGAGTACGAATCCAGAGCCGCCGGAGGCGGCGGCGCAGGCGGTAAATGGGTCTTCACCAGCGTCGACCAATTGGACAGCTTGATCAAAAAATGGACCGCTGTCCGGGACGCCATCGATGATCGCAGGAAGCGCATCGAGGACGCGCGAAACCGGGTGTACCCACCGGCGAACGACATCATGAGTCAGCTCCAGGCAAAAGCGCTGAAGACTTCGCTCAGCACGATGAGCCAGCATGCGGATAGCATGTTCAGGTACGCGACCGCCTACGTGCGAAAACTCGAGATCGCACGATCAACATATCGCGATTCCGAACATCGAAATACCGCCCGCATGAATGAAACGGACCGGGACTAAGCGATGTACCAGAGGCTGCGCGGGTTCGCGCTGACCATCATCGGTCTCACTCTGCTTGGTGCTGGGTGCACTGTCACTCAGACCGGCTCGCCAAGCTCCGCACCAGCATCGACAACCAGGACAACCAGTCCGGGCGCCGCCGACAGGTACGGCGCGCCACCGGTGCGGAACGCCTTGGACGTCAGCAAGTTCCTCGCACAACCCTGTTCGACACTGACCTCCTCGCAACTGAGCACTCTCAACCTGGTGCCGCCGGGAGCCGCCGACACCACCAGCGAAATCGCCGTGCATGTGGGACCAGGCTGTATCTGGCGCAACAGCAAAATCAACAACCGACTTGGCCTGACCTTCATGGTCGGCAACGAGAACGGATTGGCCGACTTCTACCGCGCCCACCAGGACGGTGACTTCCAGGCCTACTGGATCGAGACCGAGGTCGACGGATACCCGGCCGTCTTCAAGGACAGCTACGACTACCGGCCGACCGGCTCATGTGACCTCGCGGTTGGCATCTCGGACACACTGACCTTCCGGACGAACGTACAGAGCAACGAGGGAAACAAGTCCTGTGATCAGGCGAAACAAGGTGCGTTGTTGATCCTTCAGACGCTGAAGGCTGGTGGTTGAGGTGTTCATGTCAGCCGGGCACATCTACCGGAACTTCACCGAGGGCCGTGGCGGGGAAGGGATCGCCAGCGCCGCGGCGATCGTGAAGAAGCTTGTCACCGAGTACGAGCAGCAGGCTGACGAGATCATGCAGCTGACCAGGGAGATGGAGTCGGCGTGGCAGGGTGAGGCGGCGAGCGCCGCGCAGTGGGGTGCTGAGCCGTTGGCGGACGCACACAGGCAAGCCGCTCCGGAGATCGATGTCGCACAGGACCTTTCGATGCGTCAGGTTGGGTCGTTCGGTGAGGCCAAGCATTCCGTCCGGCCTCTGCCGCCAGAGCCCACGTTTCCGGATCCGTGGATGATGGTCACTTCTCCGGACGCGGGCGCGACGTACAAGGACCAGGTCGCTGCCTACAACGCCGCCGTTCAGCACAACGTGGATGTGATGAGCGCCTACGACGGCGCCAGTGTTTACAACACCACGCGGTTGCCGAGTTCTTACGGATTGCTGTTGTCTGACACTGATTCGACGGGTGTCGTTGCTGAGGACGGTGGGGCCGGGGCGGGAAATTCCGGGTCTGGCAGCAGTTCGGGCGGTCTGCGGCCCGGTGGCGGGTCGCCACGGAATCCCGGCCCTGGCAAAGGTGTCCCACCTCCCGGCTCAGGTCAGGGTGGGCGGCCGTTTGGTCCCGGGCAACCACACGGGCCTGGGCAACAGAACGGTCCGGGGCAAGGGCAACCGGGCGGTCGGGCGGAACCGGGTGATCTCGGGCAACCGTCAGGAACCGGGCAGCCGTCGGGATCTGGACACGCATCGGGATCCGGGCAGTCATCCAGCCCCGGGCACCCACTCGGCCCGGACCAAGGGACTTCCCCCGGCAGCTTCCGGTCGCCGAGCAGCCCCGACAGCACGCCAACCGGCGGCCCTGGCAGCCTGCCACAGCCACCCGGCAGCCCCGGCGGCATGCCAACAGGTGCCCCTGGAAACGCGCTGCCACAGCCACCCGGTGGCATTCCAACACAGTCACCAGGCGCCTTGCCGCCACAGTCACCAGGCAGCCTTCGACCTGCGGCGCCGGGTAGCTTCGGTGGTCCCACGGGGGTGCCGGTGATGGGTGCCGCGCGGGGCCAGGGCGGCGAGGACGGCGACCACGAGCGGCTTTCCTTTTTGCAGGAGGCGGACCCGGAGGCGATCTTCGGAGCAGGCGAGCGGACCGCGCCGCCGGTGATCGAATAGTGCTCCCGAGACCAGTGCGGCTGCCGGTGAACACGTTGGCGCGCCTGCTCAGGCACGAACGCATCGGCGAACTGCCCGAAGTGCTGGCGCCCGCAGCTGTGTGGCAACCCCGCGACGAGGCGGAAACCGCACAGGCAAGCGCCTACGAGGAAGCCCAACGCCTTGGCTGGCTTGACCGTCGGCGAAAGCTGGACATCGACGTCACCATGTCGTTGAAGGTGCTGTGCCGCGCGAACATCGAGTACTACGGCTGGATCGGTCAACGCGGCATCCTGGCCGCGGCCACCGGCCGTGAGGCGATCCTTGCCATCAAGGACAGCGACGAGATCTCCTTGCGTCAAGCCAAAGCGCGGAAACTGCCCGAGGCACTGGTCGGCCAACTGCCCGAAGTGGACCCTGGGTCCGGCACACCTGTCTCAGTCCGGCTGACCGACCTGCGCGCCGCGGCCCAGCAACGAAAACCGGGCACGACGAGTATCCGTGAAGTCCTGAAAGTGATGGCCCAGCCGTCGTCCGGCGGCGGCGAACTGTGGGTGGCGGTCCGTGATTCGATCGGCCGCCGCACCGAGATCGCGCACCCACTGCGGTACGTCGACACCGACTGGGGCCGTTTCCTCAATCTGGCAACGGTTTCCAGCGGCGGCGAACTGTGGCTCACGGTCGCGCCCGCCACACCAAGCGAACTGGTCACCAGACTGCGCAACCTCGAACGCTCAGTCCGCTGACAGACGTGCCCGCAGACCCGCCACGGCCTCCGCCGGGACAGCCCAGGTCGAGCCGTCTTTCATGACGATCTGGGTATCACTCACCGAGGAAACCGACGACCACGGCATGGTCTGCGTCGACAGCACACCGCGCCTGCGCACGTCCGAAGCGGTCGCGTACAGGCCCATCAGGCTCAGGCGCACCGCCAAGAGCCCCCAGACCAGCAGGAACGCCACGAGCAGGAGCAAGGTCTCGCCAAGACCAGCCAGGATGATCACCGCGACAGCCGCGGCGCACACGAAGGCCACGCCTCGCGCGAACGTCACAAAGCGCACGTTCGCGCCCACCCGCTCCCACTTGGCCGTCATTCAACGGAGGATAGACGTCACCTGGCCTGGGACGATGCCCGGGAGCGGGCCAACGCGCCCTGCAGTTGCCGCAGGATCTCGTGAGCCTCGTGCTCGGCCATGAACATGCCGCGGACCTCGGGCAACGACTCGGCATAGTGCACCGAGGTCTCGATCTCGCTGCCGTCGGTCAGCCGGATCCAGATCGCGTAGCCGCCAAGCAGCCGCAACCCGGCCATCGGCTTGATCGTGAACTCCTGCACCGAGGACCATTTCCAGGTCCTTTGCCGCAGCAACGTGCGCTTGCGGACGCCTTCCGTGCTCACGTAGAGGTCAGCACGAAACAACCGCACCGCGGCCGTTGTCCACACCAGCAGGACCACGACGGCAAACCCGTGCGTCTGCCCGTCACCGGACAGCTGCTTCAAGGAATCGACCGCGACGATCAGCGCGAACAACGCGCCGAGCACGGCCAAGCACCCCATCAGGCCCATGAAGACCCAGCGTGGTGCGACCCTTCGCCATTTCAGCGTGACTAGCGGTACCAATCAGTCCCCCGACTCGTCGGCATGACCACAGTGTAGTGAAATCCGGATGGCCCTAGAGTTGACGGATGGTCATCGTGGTGATGGGCGTCTCCGGTGCAGGTAAAACGACAGTTGGACGGGAGCTGGCGCAGCGGCTGGGCGTCGACTACGCCGAGGCCGACGAGTTCCACCCGCCGGAGAACATCGCGAAAATGTCCTCGGGGACCCCGTTGACTGACGAGGACCGATGGCCGTGGCTGCACTCGATTGCGGACTGGATCAAAGCTCGCCAGCACACCGGCGGAGTTGTCACGTCATCAGCCCTCAAACGCAAGTACCGTGATGTGCTCAGGAGCGGCGGCGACGTGTTCTTCGTGCATCTCGACGGTACGCGTGAGCTGATCGCGGAACGGCTGGCGGCGCGCAAGGGCCACTTCATGCCGCCTGCGTTGCTAGATTCGCAGATTGCCGATCTCGAGCCGTTGCAGCCGGATGAGCGGGGCATCGTCCTCGATATCGATGCCGAGCCGGACGAGCTGGTCGAGGCCGCATTCCGTGCGACTCGATGACGCCAGAGTCGCACGTCTCGCGACCGTCGCACCCGACGGCCAACCGCACATCGTCCCGGTCACGTTCGCTGCCAAGGACGACACGATCGTCATCGCGGTCGACCACAAGCCCAAGACCACTCGCAACCTCAAGCGGCTGCGCAATATCCGAGCCAATGACCGCGTGAGCCTGCTTGTCGACCACTACGACGAGGACTGGCACCAGCTCTGGTGGGTCCGCGCGGACGGCACCGCACGGATCACCGAAACCACCGAAACCGTTGCCTGGCTGATCGAGAAGTACCCGCAGTACCAAGCGAACCCGCCCGAGGGACCCTTCATCCTGATCGCCATCACTCACCAAACGGCCTGGTCAAGCTCGTGAGTGGTTAGCAGGGTTCTAACCCGCATAACCACTCACGAGGGAGAAGCCCAGGATTCGAGCATGCGGCGGGCGATGGAGGTCGGGCCGGGCAAGCCTAGCCAGTGCTCACGGCCTTCCGCTTCGGCCGCAAGGGCTGCGCGGACTACCTCGCGGGAAACCCAGTGCGCTTCCTCGATCTCCCCGGCGGCGAGCCGGGTTGGCTGCGACGGGTCCGCGCTGGCTGCGAAACCCAGCATCAATGAGCGCGGGAACGGCCACGGCTGGCTGCCCAGATACCGGATGTCGGCTACGTCGACGCCGACTTCCTCGCAGATTTCCCTGGCAACGCAGGCTTCCAGGGATTCGCCTGCCTCGACGAACCCGGCGAGCACCGAGTACCGGCCCTTCGGCCAGATTGGCTGACGGGCCAACAGGACCTGTGTGTCGTCACGGGAGTGGACAAGGCAGATCACGGCCGGGTCGGTCCGCGGGTACTCCTCGCGTCCACAATTCGGGCACGTGGTCGCCCACCCGGACTTGACCCGATCGACGCCCACGCCGCAGTTCGCGCAGAACCGTGCCTTGCGATGCCAGTTGAGCAAAGCGACCGCGGTCGTGAACAGACCCGCGGCCGTGGCGTCCAAAAAGGACCCAGCGGCACGCAGGTCAAGCCACTGCTCTTCCTCAACGGAACCGATGTCCTGCCACGACCGCCAGTCAAGGCCGGAGTCCGGCGCCGACGACTCCACGGGCATTGCCCAGTAGCCGACGCCGTCCTCCTCACCCAACAGCAAGGCTTCCGCAGGCGGTTCGTCGCCGGTTGCCTTCTGGTACACCAGAACGGTTCCGCCGGAGCGAATGGGCGTACGGCCGCGCGGGTCCACCACCAGGACCCGCCCGTCCTGCCACAGTTCCGCCAGCCTGCTTGGGTCCTCCCGGAGCGTCTCGTCGCGGTCCACTGTGGAGCGAGAGAGCACCGGGAGGGCATCGAGCTGGAACGTCACTGCGTCACGTCACCCAGCAGGCGCACATTCTCGAACTGGGCCGAATCACCCACGATCACCCCGGTCCAGTTGACCGGCGCGAAGAAGTCACGGGCCGCGGCGGCGATCTCCTCGGCCGTCACCTCCTGGAGCCTGCCGGGGTACGAAACCAGCCACTCGACCCCAAGCCCTTGCGAGGCAAGGCCGATCAGCTGCGACGCAAGACCCGACTGGGACGCGGTCGCGGTGAGCAGCTGCCCGATCGCGTACTGCCGCACAGTGTCCACTTCGGTCTCCGACGGCGGCGACAGGACGATCTTGGCGAGCTCGTACCGGATCTCCAGCAACGCGTTCGCGGTGACCTCGCTGGCCGTGTCCGTGTCGATCAACAGTGTCGCGCCGCCCGGCGTGAACTCCAGATAGGACCGTGCGTGGTAGGTGTATCCCTTGTCCTCACGGACATTCTCGACCAACCGGGACGAGAAGAATCCGCCGAACGCCAGGTTCGCCAGCTGCAGCGCCGGGTAGCGCGGGTCGGTCCGGGTGATCGCCTGCGCGCTGAACCGGAACTGCGACTGCACGGCACCCGCACGCGGCACGAACAGCAAGTCGCCGCCCGGAACCACTGGTAGCTCAGGCAATTCGGTCGCGGTGCCGTCGGCCTGCCAGCCGCCGAGCGCCGACTCCAAAGTAGCCACAGCCGCTTCCGGCTCGACATCACCGACCAGGACCAGCACCGAACCGCGCGGGAGCACGAAACCGGTGTGCAGCGCACGAACCTCGGCCGCGCTGACCTTGGCGACGTCCTCGGCTTCCGGCATCTCGCGGGTCGCCGGGTGGTCGCCGTACCGGTGCTTCTGCAGCGCCTGCCGGGCGATCACGCTCGGCTGCGAGCGCGCCATCGCGATCCGCTCGACCAGCCGCTCCTTCTCGCGGCCGACCTCCTCGTCCGCGTACGACGCCGAAGTCAACGCGTCGCTGAGCACGTCCAGCAGCGTGGCCAAGCCGCTGGCCAGCGCGTTTCCGCCGATGCTGAGCCGCTCCGGGTCGACCGACGCGTCCAGTTCACCGCCGACCAGCGCCAGATCCGTGTCGATCGCGACCCGGTCGCGCTTGGCCGTGCCGGAGAAGAACGTCGACGCGAGCACCTCGGCCTTGGCCGCGTGCATCAGATCGGTGTCCGCGAACGGGATCCGCAGCCGCAGTTCGACCATGGGCACGGCCGACTGCTTGACCGCGATCACCCGCAGCCCGTTGGACAACATTGTGTCCACATGGGACAGGCCGGTCGCCGCGCGCTGCTCGCCCAACGGCGGCAACGGCCGCGGACCGCGCTCGGTACGGCCGATTTCCTCGGCAGAACGGTGAGACGTGATGCTCATTCGGCACCTCCAGCCGGGAAAACCTGCAGTACGGCACGCGAATCCGGGCGCAGAAGCTTGGCCGCGCCGGACACGTCCTGCGGCGTGACCGCCGCGATCCGGTCGGGTAGCTGGTAGATCAGGCCCGCGTCGCCGTACAGCAACTGGAAGCCGCCGAGGCCGAGTGTCCGGCTGACCAGGCGGTCGTGCTCCTTGTGCAGGCTGGAGACCCAGCGTGCGGTCACCTTCGCCAGCTCCTGCTCGGACGGCGGGGTGCTTGCCAGCAGTTCGAGTTCCTCGTCCAACGCGCCGAGCACGCGGTCGACCTTCACGTCCGGCGAGTACATCGCGGTGATCGAGAACGTGTCCGGGTCACGTGCCTCGAACGGGCCGAACAGGCCGGCACCGGCGTTGATGTCGGTGACCATGCCTTCCTTGTGCACCATCCGCTGCTGCAGCCGGGAGCCGTCACCCTCGGTGAGCACGGAAGCGAGCACGAGGTGCGCCAGGTAGGCGTCCAGCTCGTTGATCGGGTCGGGCATGCGGTAGCCGACGGCCAGCGCGGGCAGCGGCGCGTGTGGGTCCTGGTGCTCGCCGCGCAGTTCGCCTTGCGGCGGCGGTTCGGCGAAGGACGGACGTTGCGGCGTCTCGCGTGCGGGTACGTCACCGAAGTGCCGTTCGACCAGTTCACGGGCGTGCTCGACAGTGAAGTCACCGGCGACCGTGAGCACCGCGTTGCCGGGCGCGTAGTACGTGTCGAAGAAGGCCGCGCAGTCGTCGAGGCTGGCCTGTTCGAGGTCGGTGAAGTCGCCGTAGCCGTTGTGCGCGTTCGGGAACGTCTTGTAGAGCACCGGCGGCAGCAGGATCCACGGGAATCCGCCGTACGGCCGGTTCAGGACGTTCAGCCGGATTTCCTCCTTCACCACGTCGATCTGGTTCTGGAGGTTCTCCTGCGTCAGCTTCGGCGCGCGCATCCGGTCGGCTTCGAGGAACAACGCCCGCTCGAGCGCGGCGGACGGGAGCACCTCGAAGTAGTCGGTGTAGTCGGGATGCGTCGAGCCGTTGAACGTGCCGCCAGAGGACTGGACGTGGCGGAAGTGCGCCAGCTTCTCCAGGCTCTCGCTGCCCTGGAACATCAGGTGTTCAAACAGGTGGGCGAAGCCGGTTCGCCCTTCTGGTTCGGATCGGAAGCCCACGTCGTAGTGCACGCTGACGCCGACCACCGGTGATGTGGTGTCCGGCGCGAGCACCACACGCAAACCGTTCGGGAGGGTGAACGTGTGCAGGTCGGGTGCAGCCATGGCACGAGCCTACTTGGCCAGCGCGCGGTCCATCGCCGTGATGAAGCCAGGCAGGTTTCGCCCACCGCTGAACCAGTAGAGCTCGCCCGATGAGCCAAACGCTTCGAGCCATCGGGGCGACTCACCGAGCACGACCGCGTACGGCAGCGAGCGTGAGAACACCAGCTCACGGTCGTTCTCCGGGATGCTCGACGGCGTCGCTGACTGCAAGTAACCGCGGAGACTACGCACCTGTGCCAGCAGCACGCTGCCACGCTTGGTACGCGCAGGCATCAGCCGTGCACCCAGCGCGAGGGCGACACCTGCGATAACGAGCGCGAGGCCAAGCAACGCGTTACCGACCGTGAACGCGAGCACTGCGGTCAGTGCAGCACCTGCGACGGCGAGCCCGAGACCGATCCACAGCCACAGGCTGCGGTCACGGTCCGGGCGTCGCTTGAACCACTGGCGGTCGACGACGTCGGCGTACAGCGCCGACCGGATCCGGTTCTTGTCGACGGCCAGTGTGGACACTGTGCTGCCTTGCTCAGGGATGGCTTCGTACACCGCGCGCTCGTAGGCGGTCAGCGAGTCGTCGGCCGGGTTGCGGCGCATGATCTGCCAGTCGTTCTGGCTGATTTCCTGAATCCACAAGTAGTTGCGGACCGCGAGGTCAAGGACGGTCGCGGTGATGTCGATCGGGTCGACGCGTTCGTCGGTGACCGTGCCGATCTGGCCGGGAAGTACACCATCGGGTGAAGCGAAGGCCACGCCTTGGTCGTCACGCACGAGGACGTCGACCGGTCCGACCTCGGTCGCCAGCACTTTGGCGTCCCGTCCGCGAGCCACCCACAGCAGCACGATCCCGCCAAGCAGCAACACAGTCAGCCCGAGCAACCCGAAGCCGGAGAACGTGGTAAGCGCGAACGGCCCGCCCACCGACAACGGCTCAGCGAACCTGGCGTTCGCGGGCACGGTTCCCCCTGGCAGTTCGACTGCCAGGTCGACGCGGTCGCCTGCGTTGAGGTTCTGCGCGTCGACTCGCGTGATGCCGCTCTGGTTGCTCCTGGCGCTCTTGCACGGCTCGTTCGACCCGAACGGCCCGCAGAAGCTGCGCACGCTGAGCGCGATCTCCGGCGCCACGAAGGTCGCGCGCAGCAGTCCGAGCTTGGCGTCCCAGCCCGCCGCGAGCTGCCAGCGCACTTCCTGACGGTCGCCGCGGTCGATGACCGTGCCCTCGACCTGGTAGCGCAGCACGGACTTGCCTTCGCCGACCGACACGACGAACTCGTCGTCCGTCGCCTGCGCGGTGCCGTTGCCTTCGAGCTTGGGGTCGCGCACGACGAAGACGCGGTCGCGGTTGTCGTCGATCTTGATCCGCAGCGGGGAACGGCGGTTGAGCTTCTCGCCGGTCTTGACGGTGATCGTCTCCTCGACCGTCAGCAGCCCGTCACGCTCCACTTTGAGCTGAAGCTGAGTGCGCGTCGGGAACTCGATCGCCGGATCACGGTCGCCATCCGAGTCCGAAGTGGACGGTGGCTGGACCGGCCCGCTCGGCTCGGGAATGATCGGGATGTCCGGGATCGACGGCGGCGGTTGCCCGACTGACAGCCCAATAGCGGCGACCAGGCCAGCGGCCGCCACCCCCCAATTCGTCAACACGCCTGCGGACGATAGCGGAGCGCGCCTATGCTCACGCGCGGTTGAGAACAATTCAGGGGGAGAACGTGACCCAACCGCCGTACGGACCTGGTCCTGGATACCAGCCACCCAGGTTCCCGCCGCCTCGCCCGGTCGCACCGCCACCGAGGGCGATGCCCGCGCCACCGATGTACCAGCCCCGGCCGCCCATGCCCGGACCTGGTTATCCGCCACCGGGCTACCGTCCGCCCGCGCCGCAATGGCACATGCCGCCGTCGTTGCCGCCGCGTAAGTCCAATACGGGCACGATCGTGACTGTCACGTTGGTCGCCGTGGTTGCGTTGGTCGGCGCGTTGGTCGCGGTCCTGGTTGCGCTCGACGACAAGAAGTCATCGAGCGTCGCCGATTCCGGCTACGGCACGACAGCGCCGTCCGTCACGTACGACCCGATTCCGACCAGTGAGGCCGTCACGCCGACACAAGCGCCTTCGTTGGGCTCGTCCACGTCCCGCACTACTCCTACCCGGACAACCACGAGCACTCCAAGCGGGCCACGGCCGGTGCTCAAGACGAAGGACAACCCGATCAACAACGGCGAGAACGGCACGAACGTCGTGACGTGCAACCTGCCGAAGTGGCAGAGCACTCCGGCGGCCGCGCAAGCGTTCTTCATGGCCGCGCTGCCGTGTATGGAAGCCGCGTGGGCGCCGGTGATGCAACGCGCCGGCCTGCCGTACGAACGGCCGCGAGTGATCTTCCCAAGCGGGAAACGGTGGACGAGCGGCTGCGGCGATGTCAACGAGGGAGAGGCATCCGCGTTCTACTGCCCGCCGGATGTCGCGATCTACATGCCGTTCGAGGGTCTGGCTACCAAGCAGTACGGGAACAAGCCAGGCGTCTACCTTGGGATCTTCGCGCACGAGTTCGGTCACCACATCCAGTCGATGAGCGGCCTGATGCGGGCATCGCACCAGCAGGCCTACGAACTCGGCCCGGACAGCGCGGCAGGCCTTGAGCTCTCCCGGCGCCTTGAGCTGCAGGCGAACTGCTACAACGGAATGTGGTTCGCGGGGGCGTGGAACGGCAAAGGCTCGATCACCGACGCGCTCGTGCGTGACATGCTGGCGGACGGCTACCAACGCGGCGACGACAACTACCCGAGCCGGCCCCGTCAGCACGGGAAACGCCAGAACTTCGGCGCTTGGCTCAAGCACGGTTACGAGAAGAACCGTACGTACCAGTGCAACACCTACGCGGCATCCGCGACGAGCGTCAGCTGAGTTTGCCGTACAGGTAGGAAAAGCCGCCGCCTGCCAAGCAGGCTAAGAGGAACAGGAGGTACGCCACCGGCCTGCGCGCGTCGCTCTGGCCGGTGGCTGCCTCGGCGGCGTGGACCGTCATATCGACTTGGACCTCAGCGGGAACAGCGACCTGGACCGGCTCGCCCGGCTGATGGCCGCAGGCGTCCAATTTGGCCTGATGTTCCGTTCCATCGTGGACGAACGTGACGATCTCCCCTGCGCCGGGAGCGGCACAGCCGACGCCGTGCACGACCCGCGCGGTGATCTTCGTGGCATTCGGCGCATCCGTGACCAGCCCGAACAGGCCGGGCGCCGATAACCACAGCGTCAGGCTGACAAAAATCCCAAGCAGTACGACGACGGCAAACCGGACCGCGTCCGGGCGGGCCCGCACAAGCAGGATGAGGTCAGACCACAAGAAAGCATGGTCTCAGAACCCCGTTTCGCTGTCACGCCCCAGTAATCCCACCCCCGCGTGTCCACCATTCCAACACGGCGTGTCCACCGTTCCAGCACACCGTGTCCACCACTGCGGCACACCGTGTCCACCGTTCCAGCACACCGTGTCCACCGCTGCGGCACCATGAAATCCCCATTCCCGCATCGCGAAATCGCCGCTCCGGCCACCTCCATATCCTGCCTTCGGGGCGCCTTCCCGCGCTTTCCCACCGGCTGCCTCTACGATTTACCGGGTGACCGACGTCTTCGACCACCTCGACGCATCCGAACTGCCACTGCGCCAGCAGCAGATCCTCGCGGCCATCCAGGACTGGGTTCAGCGAAACGGCTACTCCCCCAGCACAAGGGAAATCGGCGAAGCGGTCGGCCTGCGGTCGAGTTCGTCGGTGTCCAAACACCTCACGGCACTGGAAGACAAAGGGTTTCTCCGGCGCAGTGCCTCGGTTTCCCGCCCGATCGACGTCCGGATGTTCCTGGCCGAGTCCCCGACGCAGGACGGCGACTCGGTCCCGGTCCCGGTGGTCGGTGACATCGCGGCCGGTGTCCCGATCGCGGCCGAGCAACACGTGGACGACGTTCTGACGTTGCCGAGGCATTTGACCGGGCGCGGCAACGTGTTCGGCCTGAGGGTCCGCGGTGATTCCATGATCGAAGCGGCTATCTGCGACGGCGACATCGTGGTGGTGAAGCAGCAGTCCGAAGCGCACTCCGGGCAGATCGTCGCAGCGATGATCGACGAGGAAGCGACCGTGAAGGTGTACCGCAAGCGCAACGGCCACGTGTACCTCGAGCCGCGCAACCCGGCGTACGAGGTCATCGACGGCGACCGCGCGGTCATCCTCGGCACGGTCGTCTCCGTCCTTCGCAGCGTCTAGACGCCGACGTCCTCGCCGCCGTCGGGTGGCGTGACCTTGCGGACGTACAGCAGCCGGTCGCCTTCCTCGATCGCGTCTGCCTCAGCGGAGTCGACGCGATAGAGCTTCTTTCCGCGCACCACGCCCAGCACGATGTCGCTGAGGTGCCGCGGCGAGCCGCCGACCTCGCCAGGTTCGACGTCACGCTCGGCGATGGCGAGTCCGCTGTCCGGCGTGATCAGGTCTTCGACCATGTCCACGACGGACGGTGTGTGCGTGGCCATGCCGAGCAGGCGACCGGCCGTTTCGCTCGACACCACAACGGAATCCGCGCCGGACTGGCGCAGCAGGTGCACGTTCTCCGCCTCACGCACGGCCGACACGATCTGGGCCTTTGGCGCCATTTCCCGTGCGGTCAACGTGATCAGCACGGCCGAGTCGTCCCGGTTCGCGGCCACGACCACCGCTCGCGCCCGATCGACGCCGGCTACTCGCAAGACGTCCGACCGTGTGCCGGAACCGTGCACGGTCACCAGGCCGAGCGCGGACGCGGCGTCCAACGAATTCTGGTCAGTGTCCACGACGACGATCTGGCCGGGTTTCATGCCGTCCGTCATCACCGCGCTGACCGCGGACCGGCCTTTCGTGCCGAACCCGATCACCACCACGTGGTCCCGCACTTTTTTCCTCCACACTTGGATCTTGAAAGCCTGCCGGGACCGTTCCGTCAGCACCGCGAGGGTGGTGCCGACCAGCACGATCAGGAACAGCACGCGCAGTGGTGTGATCACCAGGACGTTGATCAGTCGCGCCGAGGGGCTGACCGGCGTGATGTCGCCGTAGCCGGTGGTCGACAGCGAGACCGTGGCGTAGTAGATCGCGTCGAGCAGCGACAGCCCGTCCTCGTTGACGTCCCGGTAGCCGTCGCGGTCCAGGTAGACGATCACGACCGCGATCACGAGTGCGAGGATCGCCCCGATCACCCTGCGCACGATCGACGTGACCGGGCTGACCGTGCCCTCCGGGATCCGGATGACCCCGACGAGCGAATGGTCGGGCCGGTCGGTGAGCCGGTCGGTGGCCAGCAGCCGCCTCATCATGTGCACACTCCCCAGTGGGACGCCAACGTGCGGCAGACTAGCGTTCGCGGGTTCGGGCACTGGCTCGTACGTCGCCCTACTGACGAGTAGGGTCACCCGTATGACCGAATCCCGGCGCGCGATCCTCCTCGCTGCGATGCTCGGCACCATGGGCACGCTGCACTTCCTCGTGCCGCGCCCGTTCGACCGGATCATTCCGAAGGCGCTCCCCGGCAACGCCCGGACCTGGACATACGTGTCCGGCGCCGGCGAGCTCGGAACGGCGCTGCTGATCGCGATCCCCAAGACGCGACGGCTCGGCGGTCTGCTGGCGGCGATGCTGTTCGTGGCCGTGTTCCCCGGCAACGTGCAGATGGCGCTAGACGCGAAGACGACGCAGTCCCGGCTTGTCGCGATTGCCCGGTTGCCGCTGCAATGGCCGCTGGTCAAGTGGGCGCTACGCGTCCGTGACCGACGGGACTGAGCGTACGAGCTCCTTCAGTCCGTCGAGGTCCAGCAGGTCCGCGGGCCGTAGCGTGTGGTCGTCGCGTACGTAGTGGAAGGCCGCGCGGACACGGTCGACTGGAACGTTGGCGAGCTGTGCCCACGCCAACCGGTAGGCGGCCAGCTGCACGGCCAACGCGGGTAGGTGTGCCGCGTCGGGGACGCGTCCGGTCTTCCAGTCCACGACCGTCCAACCGCCGTCGTCATCTGCGTATACGGCGTCCATTCGTCCGCGTACGGACAGACCGTCCACGTCGCACGTGAACGGCACCTCGACCTCGTGCGGGAAACGGTCGGCCCACGCGCTGGACAGGAACGCGGCGCGCATCGTCTCCAGGTCCTCGTCGGCGGCCGCGTTGTCGTCGGCGGCGCCGGGCAGTTCGTCGAGGTCAAGAAGCCGTCCGGAACCGAACCGCCGCTCCAGCCACGTGTGGAACGCGGTACCCCTTCGGACCACCGGGTTGGGCGGGAACGGCAACGGACGGCGCAGCCTGCGGGCCAGCGCGTCCGGGTCGGCGGCCAGTTCGACGAGCTGACTCACCGAAAGCTGGCTTGGCAGGGCAATTTTCTCTCGTTTGTTCATGGCCGCCGCGCGTTCGGCGAGCAGCACGTCCGTGTCGCGCTTCCAGCCGTCGGGGTCTTCGTCTTCCAGCGGGAGCAGCAGCTGGTCCTCGTCAGGCGGTTTGCCGCGCTTCAGTTTCGCCAGCTCGGCGCGGACCTGGTCGGCGCCGTCGAGCACGTCCTGACGGCGTTTGCCCAGCGGATCGATCGGCCACCGCGCGCTCCGTGCGGCGTTGGCGATCGGGTTCTCTTCGTCCTCTGGCGGCGCGGGCGCCCAGTGGTCGACGGTTGCGACGTCTACTTCGGACAGTTCGGTGAGGAACTCCGACGGCCCCTTCGGTTTCGTGCTGGTCCGGCCCCACCAGTGCCCGGAAACCAGCAGGCTGCGTTCGGAGCGAGTCAGCGCCACATAGAACAGGCGCCGTTCCTCGGTCAACGCGCGCTCGGCGAAACCCTCGTTGTGCAGCGCCAGGGCTTCCTCGACTTCTTTGCGGTTCATGTCGCCGGAAAGCCTGAGGTCAGGCAGGTCCTGCGCGTCACCCCGAAGTGCGGCTGGCAGTTCGGTCACCGCACGCAGCCAGCTCGAACCCCGACGCTTGGAGGGAAACACGTCCGTCACAACGTGCGGGATCGCGACCACTTCCCACTCAAGGCCTTTCGCGGAGTGGACGGTCAGTACCTGCACGCGGTCCTCGGCGACCTCGACCTCGCCGGGTTCCAGGCCATCTTCGGCATCCTCCGCCGCGGACAGATAGTCCAAAAAGGACATCAGGCTGGCCGACGGGCTGTGCTGGGCGTAATCCGCGACGACGTCGGCGAAAGCATCGAGGTGCACCCGGGAAATCGGCCCCGGCCGCGCCGAGGCTTCGATGTCCAGCTGCATGGTCCGTTCGACGTCCGCGACCAGTTCGGGCAACGACTGGTCGAGCCTGCGCCGAAGGTGCGTGAGTTCCCCGCCGAGGCCACGGATGCGGTTGTAGCCCTCGGTCGAGTACCGCTTCGGGTCACCGGGGTCGTCCAACGCGTCGACGAGTCCGGCCTGCTCGGCGCGTTCCCCCGGCACCGCGCCGAGCAGCGGATCCACCTGGTCGGGAGCATGCAGACCAGCCAGTTCGGTCGCACGCCGCCACAACGCGGCCAGGTCCGCCGCGGACAGCCGCCAGCGCGAACCCGTCAGCAGGCGCGTCGCGGCTGTGCCCGCGAGCGGGTCGACGAGCACACGCAGAGTGCTGACCAGGTCCCGGACTTCCGGTTCGTCAAGCAGCCCACCGAGTCCGACGACCTCGACTGGCAGACCACGCGTGCGCAGGGCGGTCGCGATGTCGGCCATGTCCGCACGCCTACGCACCAAAACCGAGGCTGTGGGCGGTTTGCCTTCGCTTTCGACCTTCGCTCGCCACCTCGACGCGACCGCGTCCGCGAGCCATTCCAGCTCGGCATGGACGTCCGGGAACAGCGCGCAGTGCACGTCGCCTTCGGGCGCGCCGTCACGCGCGCGCAACTCGTCGACCTCAAGGCCGGATCGGCGCAGCGGATCGGAGATGACGTTCGCGAGTTTCAGCACTTCAGGCGGGTTACGGAAACTCGTGAGCAGGCCATAGCGGGTGGCTGGGCTCTTGTCCTCGTTCGGGAAGTCCGTGGTGAACCGGGGCAGGTTCGCCGCGCTCGCGCCGCGCCAGCCGTAAATCGCCTGTGCGGGGTCACCCACAGCGGTGACCGGCATCGGGTCGTCCTGGCCGTACAGCGATCGCAGCAGGATGCGCTGCGCGTGCCCGGTGTCCTGGTATTCGTCGAGCAGCACGGCGCCGTACCTGCTGCGTTCGCCCTTCACGACCTCTGCGTGGTCACGCGCGAGCCGCGCCGCCATGGCCATCTGGTCGGCGAAGTCCAGGACGCCATCCCGGCGCTTGCGCTCGGCGTACGCCTTGACCATCGGCAGCAACGCGACGCGGAACCGTTGCGCCGCAATGATCTCTTTCAGCTTCTGGGAGGGTTCCGCGGCTTGGCGCGGTCCGCGCGGCGCGCTCTCGATGATCTGGCAGAGCCGTTCGGCGTGCTCGGCGAGTTTGTCCTCGTCGACGAGGTGCTCGCCGATTTCCCCGGCCAGGTCGAGCAGGTATTTCGTGATCGTCGCCGGGACGCGGTCGGTGTCGAGGTCGTGCGTCCACGTGCTGACCAGGCGGTGTGCCAGCTGCCATGACGAGGTCTCGGTGAGCAGCCGTGCCGCGGGTTCGACGGGCAGCCTGAGGCCGTGCTCGCCGACCAGGCGGCCCGCGTAGGCGTGGTAGGTAAGGATGGTCGGTTCGCCCGTGATCACGGCGGCTTTGCGTTCGCCGCTGGGATCGAGCCTTTCCAGCACGCCCGAGCCCGCGAGCCTGCGCAGCCGGGCACGGACGCGGTCGGCCAGTTGACGGGCGGCTTTACGCGTGAACGTCAACCCGAGGATGCGCTCGGGCACGACCAGACCGTTGGCGACCAGCCACACCACGCGCCCGGCCATCGTCTCGGTCTTGCCCGCGCCCGCACCCGCGACGACCAGCGCGGGCGCCGCGGGCGCCGCGATCACGGTCGCCTGCTCGTCGGTCGGGGCAGGCAGGCCCAGAGCGGAGGCCAGCTGCCTAGGGGTCATCCGGTCGTTCACAGCGACCCGACCCTACATCGGCAAACGCGCATCGATGACTCCGTGACCAGACCACATGACCAGCGCACCTCCTCAGCCGGACCGGCGCGCCCCTGCTAGGGAGAAGGTCACGCCGGTAAGTGCGGTCGGCTCCGGGACATGTATGCGGTCATTCCGTCACCTGCCGGCCTGCCGGGTGCAGCGGGCAACTGGTCTTGGCTGGACAGCGGGGACAGTCGGGGTTCTCTCGTGCGTCGTAGTCCGGGCCGATGCTGTCGGCCGCAGCCTTGCGCACGACCGTCAGCCACTCCTGGACAGCTTCCCCCTCCACCGGATCCTGCACGCGTTCCGCCGCGCCGGTCTTGCGGTCTTTTTTCGCCACGAAGACCAACCGCGCGCCGCCAGGCGACGTGTCCAGGCCGAGCCTCGCGAACGCGCCGTACGCGGCGGCCAACTGGTAGACCGCGAGCTGTGGGTGTTGGGCGGCGTCGTCCTTGCTCACCGGGGTTTTGCCGCTCTTGATGTCGATCACGACCGGGCGTTTGTCCGGATCGGATTCGAGGCGGTCGACCCGCCCGCGCAGCCTGATCAGCGGCCCGTCCTCCTCCTGCGGCAGGTCCACGCTGACGTCCTGTTCGATGGCGACCTGCGTGAGCTGCGAACGGCTGCCGGTCAGCCAGCTCAGGAACGTGTCGAGCATGCCGTGCACGCGTTGCTGTTCGCGCTTGGAGTACCAGGGCGCGCCAGCGTCGACCTGCTTCCAGGCTTCGTCGAGCTGGGCGCGCAGTTCTCTCTCGTTCGCGCCCTCGGCGGCTGCCTGCGCCAGGGCGTGCACCAGTGTTCCGGTGATCACGTGCAGTTCGACGGGGTCTTGGCCGCCGTGTCGTTCGACCACCCAGCGCAGCGGACACTTGGCTAATACGTCCACTGTGGACGGTGAGACCTTGACCGGTTCGGTCTTCTCGCGCAGGGCCTCGGCGCTGGACAACTCGGCGAGGCCGTACCACGAGTCCGGGTGCGCGCCAGGAACTCCGGCCTCGGCCAACCTGGCCAGCTGCTGTGCGGCTCGGGTGCGGCGGGGCGCGGATTCTTCGCCGTCACAGATCACTTTGCGGAGCTCGCCGACAAGGTCTGCCAGCACGAGTGACCTCGTTCCGGACAGCGAGACGAACGCGAGTTCCTCGTCTTCGAACTCGGCCAGTTCGCCGAGGAACCGGGATGGCTGTTCCTCTTCGCCACGGATCGCGCTGACCAACAGCCGCCAACGCGCCCGGCTGGCGGCAACCATGAACAAGCGGCGCTCTTCAGCCAGCAGTGGCGCGGTCATCGACACGTATTCATAGGGGTCCGCGCCATTGAGGACATCCACCATCTGCTCGACGCCCAGCAGCGAGCCGCGCAGCCGTAGGTCTGGCCACGCTCCCTCCTGCACGCCGGGTACGGCAACGACCGTCCACTCGCGCCCGGCGGCCGCATGCGCGGTGAGCAACGCGACAGACTCACCGATGGGCGCCTTCTGCGCGAGCGTGTCACCCGCGATCTGTTGCGCCGAAAGGTAATCCGCGAACCTCGCGACACCTGCGCCAGGCAACCGGTCGGCGTACTTCGCGGCCGCGTGGAACAGGGCGACGATCGCGTCGAGGTCGCGATCCGCTTGTTTACCAGCGGTTCCACCGCGTTCTGCCTGCGCGACCCAGCGGCGCTCCAACCCGCTGCCTTGCCAGACGCCCCACAACACCTGCTCGACACCCGCGCCATCGGCGATGGCCTTACGCGCTCCGGCGAGCAACGCGGCCACGCGACGCAGTGGCGCGGCTTCAGCGTCCTCCAGCGCGGCCAGCTTGTCGTATGTATCGAGCGCCTCGACAAGCAGCTCATCACTGGAACGGTCCCCGCCAGCGACCATCTCCAGCCGTCGCAGCCCTCGCCTGAGCCGCCGCAACGCCATCGGGTCCGCCCCGCCGAGTGACGACGACAGCAACATGGCCGTCACGTCCGGATCCAACGCAGAACGGTCCGCCGCGCACTCCAGCAACGCGAGGAAAGGCCGTACCGCTGGCTGCTGGGCCAACGGCACCTCGTCGGTCGGGATAGCGACGGGCACACCAGCCGCGGCCAACGCTCGATACAGCACCGGAATGGATCGCGTCGCGGACCGTACGACCACAGCCATTTCCGACCAAGGGACCTCGTCGATCAGATGGGCCCGCCGCAGCTGATCCGCGACCCAGCTGGCCTCGGCGGCGGCCGACGGATGCAGGCGTAGCGCCACGTTGCCGTCGCGTGGCACGTTCTCGCCTTCCCGGACCTGACGTTGCGGCCCAGCTCCAGGCAACCGCCCGGCCAGGCGTCCAACGGCCTCCCGGATCTGAGTGGCCATCCGGTAGCCCGTGGTGAGAACGATTGTGTTGTGGCCACCGGGATCCGCGTCGGTCAGCAGCCTGGGGTCGGCCCCACGGAAGGAAAAGATCGCTTGGTCCGGATCGCCCGCAAGGACGAACTCAGCCGATCCTTCGGCCAACGTGGTCGCGAGTTGGAACTGCAGCGGATCGAGATGCTGGGCGTCGTCGACATAGAGGTGACGAACCCGCGCGCGTTCCTGATCGAGCAACTCCGCGTCGGTTTCGAACGCGACCAACGCGCTGTCCACCAGCTCGGCCGCGTCCAGCGCGGGCCCGCTCGCCTGTGCCACACCGGTGTCCGCCGCGCCCGCGAGCAGAGTGACCTGCTCGTATTGCACGCCGAACCTGCCTGCCGCAACCCATTCGTCCCGCCCGTACTGACGCCCAAGTGCCGCCAGGTCTTGCGGGCCGACGCCTCGTTCGGCCGCCCTGAGCAGCAGGTCTCGCAGCTCGTCGGCGAAACCCGGGATGGCGAGCGCCGGGCGGAGCCGCTTCGGCCACCTCGGCGCGCCCTTTTCCAAGTCACCTTCGAGCAGGTCGCGCACGACCGCGTCTTGCTCCGGCCCGCTCAACAGCCTCGGCCCCGGCTCATCTCTGAGCGACGCCCGCAACCTGAGGACAGCGAAGGCATACGAGTGGACCGTGCGCACCAGGGGTTCACGGGCCGTGCGCATTCCGCCGTCGGTCAGCAGGCTCGTGATGTGCGTCCTGACCGCGGTTGCCGCACGCCTGCTCGCGGTGAGGATCAGGATGTTCTCTGGGTCGACGCCGTCCGCTATGCGCTTGGCCGCGAGTTCCGCCAGGAGGGTTGTTTTGCCGGTGCCTGGGCCGCCAAGGACACGACAAAAACCGCCTGCGCCACCCTCGATCAGCTGGGTGGCCGCATCTTCCCAGCTCAGGCTTTCGCGAGGGTGGTGCGGGGCCCGGACTAGGAGCGGCGCGGACTTCGTCACCACCTCACGATGGAAGCACGGCCCACCGACAATCCCCGCAGCGACACCCCTGACCTGCGGAGTTGATCACCCCAGCCCGCCACGAGATGATGCCCGTATGGCGGGGCACGAGTCAGGCATGCTGGACGTCGGCGACGGTCATTCGCTGTATTGGGAGGTGTCGGGCAACCCCGACGGCAAACCGGCGGTCACGCTGCACGGCGGTCCCGGATCCGGGAGCTCTCCGAGAACTCGGAACCTGTTCGACCCGAACCGTTACCGCGTGGTCCTGTTCGACCAACGCAACTCCGGGCGCAGCACCCCTTCGGCGACCGATCCGGTCGTCGATCTGTCGGCGAACACCACGCAGCACCTCATCGCCGACATCGAGGCGCTGCGGGTCCACCTGGGAATCGAACGCTGGCTGGTATGGGGTGGCTCGTGGGGCGTCACACTCGCCCTCGCCTACGCGCAGGCATATCCCGAGCGGGTGACTGAATTGGTGCTCGCGGCTGTGACCAACGGCGACCGCCGCGACACTGACTGGATCACTCGTGACATGGGCCGCGTTTTCCCGCGCGAGTGGGAACGGTTCCGCGACGGCGTGCCCCCTGCCGAACGCGACGGCGACCTGTCTGCCGCCTACAGCCGTCTGCTCCACGATCCCGACCCCGAGGTCCGCGCCAAGGCCGCACAAGCGTGGTGTGAGTGGGAGGACACGCACATGTCCCTGGCGCCCGACGCGACACCCTCCCTGTCAGTCGCCGACCCGGCGTTTCAGCTGGCCTTCGCCCGCCTCGTGACCCACTACTGGTCCAACGGCTGCTTTCTGGAAGAGGGGCAGCTGATGCGTGGCATCGGGCGGCTGCACGGAATTCCTGCCGTGTTGATCCACGGGCGTTACGACGTCAGCGGTCCACTCGGCACAGCTTGGGCGCTGCATCGGGCCTGGCCTGGAAGCGAGCTCGTGGTCCTTGACGACACCGGTCACGGCGGCGGCAATATGACCGCGGCGATCATCGCCGCCACCGACCGCTTCGCCCGTGAGTGATCGTCGCACCCAGCGGAACACAATCGCACCAGATGGCGAACGTCATTTCCAGTTGCCGGTGAACAGAATTGGTCAGCACTTTTTTTCAAGTCGGAAAAACGGCTGGTTGGCATAATTATTACCCATTCGGCCGAGAGATATCTGGTGGACCATCCACCTCAGTCGGCGCACCGCCGTACGGGCGTACTCGGTAGCGCCCGGACGGGGTAGGCCAAGGGTGCCAATCTCACAAAAGCGCCCGTCGCGAATTGTTGCACCGACAATGATCCGGTTATCGACAATGATCGACCGGAAAGTCCTCCTTGTTGCGTGTAACAACCGGACATCCGGTGACGAACCCCTAGATGCCGACACGCCCTTTTCGATCATTAGCTGCCCGCCCTGCAACTGGGAGGCTCATGTCCGGCTGAGCATTTCCGCGCCTTGTTCCACTTATCGGGAATAACTCTTCCACGCTCGCGAGTGGCGCGCTCGCCATGCCGTCATGCCCGAATAACCACGCACTAGAGGGGTCCGTCCATGAAAAGGATCAGGACACGGGTTCTGCCTGTCCTGTTAGCAGCAATAGTGACCGGTTCCGTCGTCGCCCCGTCGAGCAGTGCCACACCGAGCAGTGCCACGCCGGACGAGGGGCACGCGCACGAACATCCGCTGATCCGAGCGGCTATCGCCAGACCGAAGCAGGCACCGGCGCCGCCGAAACTGCCGGTGCTCAACGGGCCCGTCGGACGTGCCGCCGCGAGATCTCAGGCCGACGTGAACGCCACAACCAAAGTGGCGCTGAGAGTGTTGGTTATCGCCAGTTCGGCGACTGATTTCGGGCTGCCGACATGGAAGTCGACGCTCGACAAGATCGGCCAGCCATACGACGTCATACTCGCGAAGAACACCACCCTTCGAGCGAACCTGCTCGTGAACAATGACGGCACCGCCAAATACAACGCGGTCCTGCTCACTGACAACGCGCTCATCAGTGAGGGAACAAGCGCGTTCGATTCGACCGAATGGTCGGTCCTGTGGTCCTATGAAAGGACACACGGGATCCGGCAGGTCTCGTTGTACACGTCCTACGGCACATTTCCGGAGGACTACTGCCTGCGGGAAGGCAGTGAAGGCCCGATCACCACGCCCGTTCAGGCGACTTTGACCCAAGCTGGCGCCCAGTTCTTCGACTATCTGAAGGCATCGGCGCGAATTCCAATCACCGAGTCATACGCCTACCGCTCACGATTGCAGCCGGGTTGTTCAGCGCAGGCACTGCTGACTCTTGGCAACGACGTGCTTGGCGTGACGTCGACGACCTCGGACGGGCGGCAGCGTGCCGCGCTGACGTTCTCATCGGGCGAACACCAGGTGCACACCGACCTGTTGGGCTACGGGCTGCTCCGCTGGGCCACGAACGGTGTTTTCATCGGCGAGAAACGGCACTGGCTGAACGTGGACGTCGACGACTGGTTCAACTACACCGCGCACCTCTACCCCGACGGCCGCCTGGAGACCAACCCAGGCTTCCGGCTGTCCGGCCCCGAGGTCTCCGCCACGCATGCGCAGCAGAACTCCCTGCGTGACCGGTATCCGCTGGCCGACGAGTTCAATCTGAACATCCCGTACAACGGCGGTCGGTTCGTGCCGACCGCGCCCTCCCGGTGCAGCGCGGTCAACACTCCGGACCCGCTGAGCAGCTTCTCGCGCTGCCAGGGCAACAACTTCCAGTGGATCAACCACACGATGCACCACCCGGCCATGGACTTCACGCCGTACGCCCAGAACGTCGCCGAGATCCGCGACAACCTCGCGGTGGCGCGCGATGCCGGCTTGTCGTGCCAACCGAGATCCTGAAGACCGGCAGCTACTCCGGGCTCGGCGTGTACTCGACCACTCCGAACGGCCCGCTGAAGGACTTCGGGCTGACCGGGTCGAACCGCGAGCTGCTGCGCGCCGCCAAGGACCTCGGCGTGAAGTACCTGCACGGCAACATGTCCTTCGAAGGCCATCAGCCGCCGTGCTTCAACTGCTCGATCACGCATCCGCTCGAGCCAGCGGTCTCGGTCGTGCCGGACTGGCCAGTCAACGTCGGCTACCAGGTCACCACACCGCCAGAGCAGACCTATCTGTACAACAGCCTCTACGGTCCGAACGGCCAGTTCCCAACGCATCCTCGGGACCTGACCTACCCGGAGATCCTTGCGCTCGAAGCCGAAGTCGGCCTGTCGCACGTGCTGAGCGGATCGGTGTACGCACACACCTTCCACCAGGGCAACGCGCATCACTACGCACCCGGCAAGAGCCTGCTCTTCGACTGGGTCGAGGAGATCGTCCAGCAGTACAGCAGCTTCTACCAGGTGCCGCTCAAGGGCCCGGACTGGAGCACGCTGGCGAACTACTCGAAGGCCCGTGCCGCGCACGCCAACGAGATCAAGGCCGGGCCGGACGTGGTGTGGGACCGGCTGACCAACATCGTCACGATCAACGCCGACACCTCGGGAACGCTGTTCGTCACCGGAGCCAGCCTCGCGACTGTTCCCTCCGAGCGGTACGGCACGGACCTGATCTCCCAAGCAAGCGTCCGTCCTGGTTCCCAGATCCTGCTCGCACAGCCGACGAGGTAAGCGATGAATCCACGTCGGTCAGGTCGAGTATCGCCGCCTCCGTTCGATGAGAGTCGGGATCGGGGCGGTTTCTGGCGTCGCCGCCGGAACGCCGCGAAGACCGGTTGTCTTTGGGTGTTTCGGCGGTGGCGTCAGGGACCGCATCCGGCCCGGCCATCGCGGACGGGGGCGGCGATGCTTGGCCTTAGCCGAAGTTTGCCCATTCCGTTGTTGATCATTGTCGCGCTCGGGCTGGTGGCGGTCACGCTGTCCAGTCCGTCCGGACTCAGCCCGAACGCCAGCACAGGGACGACGGCAGAGCCTGTGCTGCCCGAACAGCCGCCATTGCCACGTAAACAACGGGTTCCCGTTCGAACCGCCTCGATCGACTCGGGACCTGGTACACGCGTCGCGTTGCGGCAGTTGGTGGTGGCGACGGACGCGGATGATTTCGGCCTGGCCGCGTGGAAATAAGACTGCGGCCATATACGACGGCGTTGCCGAAACCGTTGGTGCCGATCGGCGAGGATTACGCGATCCTCGACATCGTCATGCAGCAGCTCAGATCGCAGGGATTCACCCGTGCGACACTGGCGATCGGTCATCTCGGCTCGCTGATCCAGGCATTCGTCGGGGACGGCTCGCGGTGGGGAATCGCGGTCGACTACTCCGAGGAGGAGTCCCCACTGTCCACAATCGGACCGCTGCTGAACTTCCTCGACCAACTGCCGGAACACTTCCTCGTGATGAACGGGGACGTGCTGACCGATCTTGACTACGTCGGACTGTTGAACCACCACACCGAAACCAGGGCGCCACTGACGATCGCCACCTACCAGCGGCAGGTGAAGATCGACTTCGGCACGTTGGAGACCTCGGACGGCCGGATCGTCCGGTTCGTCGAGAAGCCAACGTTGTCCTATGGCGTGAGCATGGGTGTCTACGCGATGTCCCGCAAGACACTCGCGCCCTACCCCCGCAATGTCCCGTTCGGACTCGATGAGCTCGTGCTCGACCTGTTGGCCAAGGACGAGCCGCCCGCCGCGTACGACTTCGACGGGTACTGGTTGGACATTGGACGGCCAGACGACTACGACGAAGCCAACCGGGAATTCGAGCGGTTGCGCCCGATCCTGGTTCCGGAGGCTCTGCGGTGAAACGAGTACTGCTCTTCGGCGGCTCAGGGTTCCTTGGCAGGCACGTCACGGGCGCGCGGTGCACCGGTCAGGCGCGGTGAGCTGGATCGCCGCGGACATCAGCCGGATCACCAAACTCGGCTGACGGCCTGAGCACGACCTCCTCGCCTCAATCCGCGCTCTCTGGTGAAAAAACCTCGTGAGTGGTTATTCGTGCTCTAACACGGATAACCACTCACGAGTCCTGAGCAGGGACAATGCTGAGGTCGCGGATGCTTACGAAGCACGGCATGCCGAATCGGGCCGCGCGTTCGCGGGCGTATTCCGCCAGGCGTGGAGTATCGGCGTAGTCCAATGCGAACACTTCGACGTCCAGGCCGAGCAGCATCTCCGCGTATCGGGCGTGGACATCGAGAACGTCCGGCGGCCAAGGGGCGTAACCGCCTTCGACCCACCTGGACGTGAACGATTCGAACAGCACGCCGTCGACCAGGTCGGCGATTTGCGGCAACAGACCGAAGCCGCGGTTGGCGAGCAGATAGTCCGGATAGGACAGCTCACGGATCGCCGCGATCAGCGTGAGCAGATGCGGCAGGTCGTCCGGGTACGTCAGCTCGATGTTCAACGTGTCGAGAAAGAAACCTCGATACCCGAGCCTGCGCATGGCTCGGGCCTGGTTCAGGACGTGCTCGCTCCAGCCAGGGTGTCCAACATGGATGAATCGGCCACCCCAGTCCGGATTGCGGTCGTCGCGCTGCCATTCCGCGGGCGGTCCGACGTCCTCGGTCAGTGACAGGTAACAGAGCGGGCGCACCCCACGTACTACAAGCGACGCGATGTCCTGTTCGGAATACGCGTCGCCTTGTAGCACCACACGGCCGAACGCGGCGAGCCGATCGACCTGGTTCGTTCCGTAGTAGAACGCGATCGGCTCACCGCGCTGATGGTTCACGCGTTCCCGCGATACCATTCGAACGTCCGCCTGACTCCTTCTTCCAACGACACCGCGGGCTCGTATCCGGTGAGCGCGCGCAGCTTCGTCAAGTCCGGGCATCTCCTTGCGACCGAACCCGCTGGCGCGTCTTCGACATCGAGCACCGGGTTGTGGTCGGCGATTCGCAGGACGAGTTTGGTCAGATCGCCGATGTTCGTCTCCTCATCGTTTCCGATGTGGACGATCTCACCACTGATCTTGTCCATCGACAGCAGCATCGCTGTCACCGCGTCGTCGACATAACAGAACGCGCGGTACTGGTCGGTGCCGTAGACCTTGAACGGGTCCTCGCGGCGCGCAGCCCGAAGCGACAGTTCGGGGATCACGTGATCAGCGCCCATCCTGGGACCGTAGACATTGTGGAACCGGCCGATCACGAACTGCAGGCCGTTGGCTTGTCCAATGTGGACAACCGCTTCCTCGCCGAGGAGCTTGCTTGCCGCGTACGCGAACCTCGGCGCCGTGACGTCCTCGATCATCACCGGGACCGTCTCGGCCGTCGGGACCTGCACGATGCCCGCGGTCACCCCACCGGCGTAGATCTCACTTGTCGAGGCGAAGAACAGCTTCTCCGCTGGCCTGATCCAGTCCAAGGTGTTCAGTACGACCAAAGTGTTGACGCGCACGACCTTGCCAGGATCCTTCTCGACATTGCGGACTCCGACGACCGCGGCCAGCAGGTACACCTGGTCCCAGCCGTGCGGGATCTTCTCGTACGCTTCCGGGTCGGTCAGATCCGCCGAGATCACCGGCACTTCGAGCGCGGCGAGGTCGGGATCGTTGCGGCCGCGGGAGAAGTCGTCGACCACCGTGACGTCGTGACCTTCGGCAAGCAAGCGCCTGGTCAAGTGCACGCCGATGAACCCCGCGCCGCCGAGAACGAGCACCCTCATGCGGACACCTCGTATCCGAGCGCCGCATAGTGCACGCCACGACCAGTGATCTTGTCCGCGTCGAGGATCCGCCACGAGTCGTAGACGACCCGCACGGTCCCGCTTCGCAGCAAGCCGTCGATGTCGAGCACCTTGTAGTCGGGGTGGTCGGTGATCACCAGAACCGCTTCTGCGGACTGGAAACCTTCGGCGAGCGTGACCGGTTCGCCACCATACTCCCTGATCACCCGTGGCAGGACGAGTGGATCGTGGCCGAGCACCCTGATCCCGGCTTCGGTGAAGACCGGCATCATCGACGCGATCGGCGTGCCGCGCATGTCGTCGGTCGGCGGATGTCCTTTGTAGGCCCAGCCGAGCACCAGCAACGTCTTGGTACCGTTCATCAACTCGACTATCTTGTGTGCGACATGCACCGGGGTCTCTTCGTTGAGGCTGCGGGCCGCGGCGATCAGCTTCGGCACGTAACCGTTGCGCTCACCACTGGTGACCATGATGTACGGATCCTTCGACAGGCAGCCGCCGCCGACATAGCCGGGTTTGGCGATGTCCGGCCGTGGATAGTCGAGGTTGGTCGCCCGGATGACTTCGAGCGGGTCGAGGCCGAGCCGCTCGGTGAGCATCGCGACCTCGTTGCCGAACGAGTAGATGACGTCCGTATGGCAGTTGTTGGTGAGCTTCACCAGCTCAGCAGTCTCCACAGTGGACACCGGTACGACCTGCGCGGCCAGTCGCGCGAACAGATGGATACCGAGTTCGCGGCTTTCCTCGTCAAGACCGCCGACGACCTGCGGCAGCTCGACGAGTTCGCGCAGGGCCTGGCCTTGGATGGTCCGCTCGGGCGCCATCACCAGCCGCGCGCTCCCCCACTTCTCCAGCAGCGGCGGCAATACGACTTCGCGGCTGGCGCCGACCGGGACCGTGCTGCGGACAACCACCAACGTGGTCGGCGCGCACCGGTCGGCCACGTGTTCGGCCGCGGCGGCGAGGTTCTTCAACCTCGGTTCATGGGTTCTTTCGTCCACAGGTGTGGACACACAGATGATTGCCGCGTCGACGCCGCCTTCTGGCAGTTCCCGGCTGATGAAGATGTTCTTGTTGATCAATTCGGTGAACGTCTCGGTGACGCCCGGTTCGAAGATGTGCGGTTTTCCCCGCGACAACGATTCGAGCACTACCGGGTCCGTGTCGACGCCGTGTACTTCAAAGCCCTTGCGGGCCATCGCGGCCGCCAGCGTCAAGCCGACATAGCCCATTCCAACGATGCCGATTCTGCGTAAATCCGGCATGTGAACAGTCACGCTCAATCCTTGAGGATTTTTAACACCGGCCAATGGGTTCGTCGGTGTCGCTCAAGGATGCGTTAGCAGTTTTCCATTAGTCCTGCCGAGTGAATTCAGCAGTCGGGAACCTGCTCGACAGTAATCGGCGCCGAGTACTCATCCGGTGGATCTTCGGCGGTGAATCCGCTGAACACGAGCGTCTGCTTGGTCTGCCCGGCCACCGGGACACGCCACGTGAAAGACCCGCCGAATTCCGCTACCAAAGGGGAGACATCGGGTGCTCGTTCCCATACCCATCCGGGGCCGGTATACCGGTAGAGAAACGCGTTCTCGATCAAGGTGTCCACACCGGATGGCAACCCCGGCGGCAACTGCCAGCCGGTCGCCGGATCGTTGTCCAAGTCAATGAAGACGCGATGATGCCCGAACAGCGCGCCGAAACTCACTCGGTATCCCGCGCCTTGATCGTGAACTCGAACCGCGTCGAGTGCGGCAGGCCGGTTGCCTGATAGGCATTGTTGTAGGAATCCGCGATCTTGGTCCCGTTGGCGAAAACCTCGTAACCGGCGACCGCGACGTCGTCGACCGGGGTCGGCCAGGCCAGCCGAACCTTGGCATCGGTCGGGCTCGCACGTGTCGTCGCGGTCGGCATCGCGGACTGCCGCGGTGGCGTGTTGTCGGAAATCCCTGACGCGGCAACGAGTTGAGCGTCCCAATAGGACGCGAGCCCGGCCCAGGGATACGGGTCCATCCGGAGCTCGGTGGTGTAGACGAACCCGGCGTTGTTGACCTTGCTGCGCGCGACGACCGCCTTCATGTCGTCGTCGGTTGGCACGTCGTGGATGAGGTGCCAGAACTTGCGCGGGTTCGGATGGTTTCGTTGCCAGTCCGGCGAAGTGTGCGCGAGGTAGGTGCCGAAGTTGCCCTCGAACGACACCATGGTGTCCGCGACGTCCTCGTAACACCGCTCGGCCAGCGCGCCGGGATTGATCACGATGTACGCCTCGGCTTGCTTGGCCCGAATGTAATCGCGGATGGCCGCATAAAGCGTGACGTACTCGTCGTCCGGCCCGCAGAGCAGAATTGTCTGATCAAGAAAGATGCCGTTGATCCCGTGCTGACCATATGTGGCATACCAGTCGTCAATGTCATGACGGATTTGCGTCAACCATTCCGGAATCGACGCTCCACCACTTCTTGTCCGATGACTGCCGTGCCCGAAGTCGAGACCGAGATAACCGGTGTCGACGTAGACCAGCGTTTTGTTCCGGTCGCGGACAGCCGGGCGATCGCCGAGGCCCAGGCCGGATGGAACGGCAGCTCGGGCATACTGCGGCTGCCGTTGAGGACGACAATCCCATTCGTCGGCCGGTTCTGCGCCAATCGGTGGAAGATCGTCATTCCGTCCGGAGTATCGGGCCCCCAATACGCCGGAATGGCGGTCTGCTGCCGTTCGGCGGCCGCACCGGCGGGAACCGGCAAGAACACCGCGATAGCGATCAATACGCAGGTCAGGGCGAGCTTTCGGGCCATCCTCTTGACCTCCATACCCGGGGCGGTCCTCTTACCGTAATGCTTTGACCGGAATCCGGAAATAGCCACAGAAAAGGGATCATCCGGCGCCATGCGATCATGTCGGGGTGAGTCCGATGTTGCATGTCCGCCAGTTCGGCCCGGAAGATGGCGTGCCGGTGCTGATGGTGCATGGCGTGACCGGTCATGGCGGCCGCTGGCAGCGGCTGGCCGAGGAGTTCCTCGACGGCTTCCGGGTCATCGCGCCAGATCTGCGCGGCCACGGGCATTCCCCCGCCCTTCCACCGTGGACACTCGAACAACACGCGGCAGACCTTCTGTCCGTTTTGGATAGTCTTGCGGTGACCGGGCTGCCGGTGATCGGCCACTCCTTTGGTGGTGCGGCGGCGATCCACCTGGCCCGCCTTGCCCCGCAGCGAGTGACCAAACTGGTGCTGCTAGACCCGGCGATCGGGCTGGACCCACAGTTCGTCATGGACACCATGCCGATGTGGCCGCAGGTCTTCCAGACCATCGAGGAAGCCGGCGAATGGCAACGCAAAGAATGGGCCGGCATCAGCCTGCGTGACGTCGCGGAAGAGTTGCAGGAGAACTTCGCACAAACGAGCGACGGCCGCTGGATGCAACGCAGCAGCTACTCGGCCGTGGTCACCGCGTGGAGCGAGATGTGCCGCGTCGCCCAGGTCCCGCCGCCGACCACCCACACCCTGTTGGTTTCGGCAACGCAGTCGCCGTTCGTCCGGCCCGCGTTCGTCAACGCGTGCCAGATGTCCATGCGGGACAGCCTGGAGACCGTCCGGTTCGACGGCGGCCACATGCTGCAGTTCGAGCACCCGGTCGAGACAGCCGAGCTGATCACGAACTTCCTTGGCCGGTAGCTGCGCGGAAGACCGCGGCGCAGTGGCGCGGTAGGGTCGGTACGTGCGAGTTGTCCTTGGGGAGGATCTGGCCCTGCTGCGGGACGGACTGATCCGGCTGCTGACCGCGCACGACTTCGATGTGGTCGAGGCCGTGGACAGCGGCCCGGCGCTGCTCGAAGCGCTGGTGAAACACAAGCCGGACGTCGCGGTCGTTGACGTGCGGCTGCCGCCGACCTTCACCGACGAAGGCCTGAAAGCCGCGATCGAGGCCCGTAAACAGGTCCCGGCTCTGCCGATCCTGGTGCTGTCGCAGTACGTCGAGCAGCTCTATGCCAGGGAACTGCTGTCCGACAGGGCGGGTGGCGTCGGTTATCTGCTGAAAGACCGGGTTTCCGAGGTTGGCCAGTTCGTCGACGCGGTACGGCGGGTCGCGGCGGGTGGCACGGCGATGGACCCGGACGTGATCTCGCAACTGCTGGCACGCCGGGAACGCGACGAGCCACTGGGGACGCTGACTCCTCGTGAACGGGAAGTGCTGTCGTTGATGGCCGAAGGCCGGTCCAACGCGGCGATCGCGGCCCGGATGTTCGTCACCGAGAAGGCCGTCAGCAAACACACCAACAACATCTTCAGCAAGCTCATGCTGCCGCCTTCCGAGGACGACAACCGGCGCGTGCTGGCAGTGCTTGCCTACCTGAACGGCTGATATGGACGAGCAGCTGCACGAACGCGTACGGGAAGTCATCGCAGGCGTCCCCAAAGGATCAGTGGCGTCCTATGGGGATATCGCCGCGATCGCAGGCGCCCCGTCACCGAGGCTGGTCGGGCGGATCCTCGCCGAGGACGGCCATGACCTTCCGTGGCACCGGATCCTGCGCTCGGACGGGACTCCCGCGCCACACCTCCAGGAGGAGCAATTGGAGCTCCTGCGCGCGGAAGGTGTTCTGGCAGACGGCAATCGCGTGAACCTGCGCGAATACCGTTGGGCCGCGACGAAGTCCGAAGAGGAGCCAGGTCTCTTCTAACCGTCAGCAGTGCTGCCGTTGTGCCATCGGACAATCGCTGTTCCGTCAGCGGTCGCCGTGCCGACCGCGTAATCGCCGCCGATGCCGAACACCTCGAGGTTGTAGTGCGGCGCGGGCATGGTGAAGTCCGTCCACTGTTATCCGCAGCTCCACTCGACTACGTGCATGACATCGTTCGCGTAGTACGTTCCGAGCAACCGGCCAACAGCCGAGCAGGTCTGATCACCGAAGCCTCCTTACGCGAAGAAGTGGCCCGGTAGGCGGGAACGCACGCAGTCCAGTTGCGACAATCACACTGACTCGTCTGTGCCCGAATGTGAGCACAGTTCCCCCCTCCCCCCAGTCAGCCTTGTCACCTTCTGCATCGTTGGTTACTGTTTGACCGTTACCGACTACAAACGTGTGTACAGCGTGTAGCGGGTTACGCCATCATGCTCGCGTGACGCAACCACCTCCCCCGATGATGCCGCCGCCTGCTGAAGGCCAGCCGCAGGCCGCCGCTCCGCCGCCGTATCCGGTTGTTGCCCCGCCGCTGCATGACGGGCAAGGCGCGCCCTTGCCGCCTCCGCCGGGCTACTACCCACCACCGCCTTACCTGCCACCGCCTTCCGGCCGGACCAATGGTTTCGCTGTCGCGTCAATGGTTCTCGGTATCCTTGGCGGCGTTCTGCTGTCGGCCATTTTCGGATTTGTCGCGCTGAGCCAGATCCGCAAACGTGGTGACAAGGGCCGCGGGATGGCGATCGCGGGCCTTGTGCTGTCCGGTGTCTGGCTTGTGGGGTTCGCGACCATCATCGCCATGGCCGTGGGGATGCAGGCCGATCGCGACGCCAACACAGGGCAGGTCACCAAGGCGGGCCAACTCGATGTGTTCGACCTCAAGGACGGCGACTGCTTCAACAACGTCCCCGGCGACACCGCGACGAAGGTCATGTCGGTCAGTGCCGTGCCGTGCAGCGAGCCGCACGACGCCGAGGTGCTCGGCCAGGTCACCGTCACGAGCAGCACTTACCCCGGCGACTCACAGATGGCCGCCGAGGTGGAGCAGCTGTGCTACGACAAGGTCGGCCCACGAGTTGAGGCCAGCCCGATCGCGGACCAGCTTGACATGCTCTATCTCTACCCGACCAAGGAATCCTGGGCGCAGAACGACCGCGCAGGCACCTGCGTCGCTGCCTCGAACACCAACGGCAAGCTGACCGCTCCGGTCGGCAAGTAAGCGTTGCGGTAACGACGGACGACGAGCTCGACCGCGCCGGAATGGGCGCCGATCGGCTCGGCGGCGACGCTGGCTCCCGCGTCACGGACGACTCCATGGAACAAGCCAGGAGCCAGTAGCCACGAAGCGATGGCAAGCCTCCGGTCACGGACCAGATCCGTGACTCGGGGGCTTGCTGTCGTTACGTACCCGACTTCGACAGGCACACCGACCCGAGTCCGCAACAGCCGCGCCGCTCGCTGAACGTCGTCCAGTGCACGGGAATCCGACGATCCCGCTGCGGCGAGCACAATCGGCTCGCCGGTCCATCCCGCCTCGATCAGTCGTGAGTGCACCACGGCCACAAGGGACGGTGATGGTCCAAATGGGTCAGTCACAACGGTCTCGCGATGACCGGACTCGCGGACCTGGGCCGGGATGTCGACTCTGACGTGATAGCCGGACGCGAGGAACGCCGGAACCACGACCGCAGGGCCGTCGACAGTCCGCAGAACATCGGTCACGTTGGGCGAGCAGACATCCGCGAACGCCACCCGCACGTCCACATCAGGCAGCCAAACCCTGACCCGCTCGGCCAGCTCGTAGATGACCCGGCTGCCCGCCGGATCACGAGTGCCGTGGGCGGCAAGAACAAGCGTCATACCGGAATCGCCAACCTGTAGCCACGTTTGACAACCGTCTGGACGAGCGTGGAATCACCTAACGCGGAACGCAGCCGAGCGATCGCTGTTTCCACCGCGTGAGCATCGACATCGCCGTCGCGTCCGGAATGCCTGCGCAGCACGCCAATCAGGGCAGGCCTGGACAACACCTTGCCCGGCGTCACGCTCAGCGCCCGGAGCACCGCCATCGGCGCGGGCGGCACGACCCGAAGCACGCCATCAACCACAGCACCCTGACCGCGGAGTTCCAATTGAACATCCCCCACACGCAACCGCGTTGCCCGCGCTGGCAATTCAGTTGCGACCGACCTGGCTAACGCGCCGATCCTCGGTCGATCCGGTTGCACGACCGGGATTCCGGCGTCCATCAACGGCCCAGCGGTTACCGATCCCACACAGACCGGCAATACCGGTCCGCGCAAGACATCCAGAAACGCCTCGCGACGCCCTTGCCGCTGTGCCATTGCCAACAGGCTCGCCGCCGCGGGTGCGCTGGTGAACGTCAACGCGTCGATCGAGCCAGCAAGGACCGCGTCGAGCAAGCGCTCAAGCGGGCCCACGTCGGCTGGCAGCGTCCAGCGGTACACCGAGATCTCGACGACTTCCGCGCCCGCGTCCCGCAACGAGTTCACGAAGTTCGGCAGTGGTTCGCCGTGCAGCTGGACCGCGACCCGCTTACCGTCCACTCCGGAATTCAACAGGTACTCCAGCACCTCGGAGTTGCTTTCCGAGGCCGGTGACCAGCTCTCCACCAGGCCTGCCGCACGGACCGCGCCTTTGGCTTTCGGGCCGCGGGCGAACACGTCCGCCTTGCCGAGAATCCCCAGTAGATCCGTCCCCAGTCCCCAGCCCTCGGCCGCTTCCACCCAGCCGCGGAAACCGATCCCAGTGGTGACCACGACGTAGTCGACCGGGTCGGCGATCATCCCCTCGGTGGCCGCTTGCAACTCGGCGTCGTCCGGCAACGGCACGATCCGGATCGCCGGTCCGTGCACGACATTGGCACCGCGACGCTCCAACAGCACAGCCAGCTCGTCGGCCCGTCGCGCTGCGGTGATGCCGACCGTGTATCCGGCCAGCGGCGGAACTTCGGTCTCGACGCTGTCAACCATGAGTGTCACGGAGCTCCAACCATGACCATGCCCGCGTCCACCCGCACCGGATACACCTCGAGCGACACCTCCGGATCGTCCACGCACACCCCCGTGCGCAGATCAAAAGCGTTCTTGTGCATCGGCGACACCGCGACGGGCACTCCGCCGCGGTCGCCGACGATCCCCCTCGACATCACGGCCGCACGCGAGAACGGGTCGATATTGGACAGTGCGAAAACCTGATCGTCAGTGGTACGGAACACCGCGACCTGAACGTCACCGGGAAGCAAGGCGGCAACACCTCGATTGGGCAGCAATCGTGCCAGCGGAAACGTCACACTCATCGCGATACCACCTCCGGGATGCCCAGCTGGACCGGGACCTTCTGGCCGCGTTCTTCGCGGAACGAGATCGTCGGGTCAGGTGTGCCTGGCGCGTTGACGAACGAGGTGAACCGGGCGAGCTTCTCCGGGTCCTCAAGCACTCCACGCCACTCGTCCGCATAGGACCCGACGTGCTGCTCCATGGCTGCTTCCAGGTCCGCGCAGATGCCGAGGCTGTCATTGACGATCACGTCACGCAGGTGATCGAGACCACCCTCCATCGCCTCGACCCACGCGGCCGTGCGCTGCAGCCGATCCGCCGTCCGGATGTAGAACATCAGGAACCGGTCGATCAGCTTGATCAACGTCTCGGTGTCCACATCAGACACCAACAGATCTGCGTGCCGTGGCTTGAAGCCGCCGTTTCCGGCGACGTACAGGTTCCATCCGTGCTCGGTGGCGATCACGCCGAAGTCCTTGCTCCGGGCTTCGGCGCATTCACGTGCGCAGCCCGACACCGCGGACTTGAGCTTGTGCGGCGACCGCAGGCCCCGGTAACGCAGCTCCAACTGGATCGCCAGACCGACCGAATCCTGGACACCGAACCGGCACCAGGTCGTTCCGACGCAGGATTTGACAGTACGCAAGGACTTTCCGTACGCGTGACCAGACTCCATGCCCGCATCGACGAGCCGTCGCCAAATGTGCGGGAGTTGGTCCACAGTGGCGCCGAACAGGTCGATCCGTTGGCCACCAGTGATCTTCGTGTACAGGCCGAAGTCCCTGGCGACCTCGGCGATCACCATCAGCTTCTCCGGGGTGATCTCACCGCCGGGAATCCGGGGCACCACTGAGTAGGTCCCGTTGCGCTGCATGTTCGCCAAGAAGTGATCGTTGGTGTCCTGCAGGGAAGCCTGTTCACCGTCCAGCACGTGCCCGTTGCCGAGCGAAGCCAGGATGGACGCGACCGCGGGCTTGCACAGGTCGCAGCCGGATCCCTTGCCGTGTTTGGCAATGAGCTCACTGAATGCCCGGATCCCGGTGCTTGAGATGATCTCGAACAGCTCGGCCCGGCTGAACTCGAAGTGCTCGCACAGCGCCTTCGACTGCTCCACACCGGACTCAGCAAGCAACTGCTTGAGCATCGGGATGCACGATCCGCAGGTCGTGCCAGCCTTGGTGCAGCTCTTCAGCCCGGGCACGTCCGCGCCGCCTTCGGCGATCGCGCCCTTGATCGCCGCCTTCGTGACAGCGTTGCAGGAGCAGACCTGGGCGTCGTCAGGCAACGACCCCATCGCGACATCGGTGCCAGATGGGGCAATCAGCCCAGCCGGGTCGCCAGAGATCGCGCGGCCGACCATCGGGCGCAACATGGTGTACGCACTGGCGTCGCCGACCAGGATGCCGCCCAGCAAGGTTTTCGCGTCATCCGAGACCACGACCTTCGCGTAGGTCCCGGCCACGGCGTCGTTGAAGACCACTTCGAGGGCGCCTTCGGTGGCGCCATGCGCGTCACCGAAGCTGGCGACGTCCACACCGAGCAGCTTCAGCTTCGTCGAGGTGTCGGCGCCGGGGAAAGTAGCCGTGCCACCAAGCAAGCGATCGGCTACGACCTCGGCCATGGCGTAACCGGGCGCGACGAGGCCGTAAACCATTCCGTCGACGCACGCGCATTCACCGATGGCGTAGATGTTCTCGTCGTCCGTGCGGCAACCTTCGTCCACGACAACGCCACCACGAGGTGCGGTAGTCAAGCCGATCTGCTTGGCCAGGTCGTCTCGTGGGCGGATACCGGCGGAGAAGACAACGACGTCAACGTCGAGTTCGACGCCGTTGGTCAGCTTGGCGACCATCCGCTCGCCGTCCCGCTCAATAACTTCGGCGGACGTTCCAGTGTGGACGGTCAGGTCCAATTTCTGCACGAGGTTCTTGAGCAGCCCGGCGCCGCCGTCGTCGACCTGGATCGGCATCAGCCGGGGTGCGAGTTCGACGACGTGCGGGGAAAGTCCCATACCGCGCAAGGCGTTCGCGGCTTCCAGGCCGAGCAGCCCGCCACCGAGGACCATTCCTGCGCGCCTACCAGGACGATCGGCTTTCTCGACGGCCGCCCGTATGGCGTCGAGATCGTCGATCGTCCGGTAGACGAAGCACCCCGGCAGTTCCCGGCCGGGGACGGGTGGCACGAACGGGTTCGACCCGGTGGCCAGCACCAGGGCGTCGTAGTTGACACGTTCGCCCTTGCTGGTTATGACCTCCCGCTTCTCGCGGTTGATCTCCAGCGCGCTCTCGCCGAGGCGGAGGTTCACGCCGTCGATGTGCGGCAGCGTCAGGTCATCGGCGTTCCAGGTGTCCACATAGGAGGATAGGGCAACCCGGTCATACGCCGGGCGTGCTTCCTCGGCGAGCACTTCGATTCGCCATTCGCCGTCAACGTCCCGGTCCCGCATCGCCTGTGCGAGGCGATGTCCGACCATCCCGTATCCGACGACGACCAATGTCCGCGTCATAGGAGCTGTGTCCTCCCTGTTGGGCACGTCCTCAATGCTGGGTTGTGAGCGTGTCGAACCGGGTTCTGCTGTGTTTCCGGCGCGTTAAAGGAATCTCCCGTCGCAGGTCAGACACGTGAGAGGGCAGGCTCCGCGGCCTTGACCGAGGACGGTTTGCGCAGGTAGACAGCCCACGTGACAACGAAACAGACCGCGTAGAAGGCCAGGAACGCAACGAATGCGGGGATTCCGGTCTTGGCCGTCATGAACGACTCACGGAAGGCCAGGTTGATGAACAGCCCGCCCAGTGCGCCGATGGCGCCTGCCAGGCCGATCAGGGCGCCGGACAGCCGCCTGGCCCGCAGCAATGCGAACTTCTCGTCAGCTCCGGCCTCGATGTCGGACTGCGCCTTGGCACGGAAGATGGCCGGGATCATCTTGTACGTGGATCCGTTGCCAAGCCCGGAGAAGATGAACAACGAGATGAAGCCGCCGACGAACACCGGCAGGGAGTTCATGTTCGACGCCAGAATCGTCACAGCGGTTCCGGCGGCCAGCGCGAGGAACGTCCAGAACGTGACCTTCGCGCCACCGATACGGTCGGACAACCACCCGCCAACCGGCCTGATCAGTGATCCAACCAACGGTCCGAGGAACGTCAGCGAGGCGGCTTGCAGTGGTGTCCGGCCGAACTGGTTCTGCAGCACCAAACCGAACGCGAAGCTGTAGCCGATGAACGAACCGAAGGTGCCGATGTAGAGGAACGACATCACCCAGGACTGCGGATCCTTGACAACTTCACGCAATGCCTTGGTGTCGCCACTCATCGTGCCGAGGTTGTCCATGAACAGCATCGCGCCGATGGCGGCAAGGATCAGCAACGGCACATAGATGAACAGCACGATCCGCGGCGCACTCAGGCCCGCTGTACTGATCACCAACAGGCCGATCAGCTGAATCGCCGCCACACCAAGGTTTCCACCGCCCGCGTTGAGGCCGAGTGCCCAGCCTTTGTGGCGTTCCGGGTAGAACGCGTTGATGTTGGCCATCGAGGAGGCGAAGTTACCGCCACCGACGCCACCGAGCGCGGCGACGAGCATGAAGGTGCCAAGCGAGGTACCTGGCTGCATCACGGTCGCGGCCAGGATGGTCGGGATGAGCAACAGGAACGCCGAGAAGATCGTCCAGTTGCGACCTCCGAACTTCGCCGGTGCGAACGTGTAGGGAATCCTGATCAGCGCACCGACCACCGTCGGCGTCGAGACGAGCAGGAACTTGTCACCGGCGGACAAACCGCACTGCGGGCCCATGAACAAGACCATCACCGACCACAGTGTCCAGATCGAGAAGCCGAGGTGCTCGGCGAAAATCGAGAACCACAGGTTTCGCGCGGCGATCTTGCGTCCGCCGTTGTCCCAGAACGTCTGGTCTTCCGGCTCCCACTGGTCGATCCACCGGCCACCGATACGCTTCATGTTCGTCCTTACGTCGTGGTCGAGAGCCAGTCGGCAATGCCGCAGACTGCGTCCTTACAGCTGCCGCACCCAGTCGTCGCCCTCGTTGCCGACGCCAGGTCTGTCACGCTCGTGGCGCCCGCACGCCACGCCGTGACCAATTGCGCTTTCGTAACCGAGTTACACCGGCAAACCAGGGCGCTGCCCGGCAACTCGGAGGGACTTCCCGCAGGGGTTACTTCCGACGGCAGCGCTCGTCCCAAAAGGACGGCGAGACGGTCCGACGGAACCGGAACTCGGCTGTCGTACAGCTGGGTGATCGTGGCGGCCGCGTCCGGAGCTCCAATGAGGATCGCTCCGGCGACACGGTCCTGCCTGACGACAAGCTTGGCGTAACGACCGCGCGTCGGGTCGTTGAGGCACAGGACTTCGGCGTCTTCAGCGTCCGTGTCGACGTGCACCTCGCCAAGCGCCGCCAAGTCGACATCGCGTGCCTTGAGCCTGGTGACAATCGGTGTTCCGTGGTACCGCTTGGCGACGTTCTTGCCAGTCAACAGGTCGGCCAGAACTTCGGCCTGTTCCCAAGCCGATTGGACTAGTCCTGCCATGGTTCCCGGGTGCTGCGCGCAGTCGCCGATCGCGTGGATGCGCGGATCGCTGGTACGCAGGCTGTCGTCGATCAGGATTCCCCTGTCGACATCAAGCCCTGCCTTGACAGCCAGATCGGTTTCCGGCTTCACGCCTGCCGTCACCACGACCATGTCCGCTGGCACCAAGCCGTCTTCGAGCTTGAGGCCATCACCTGGGACGTACCCGTTCACCTTGGCGTCGAGCTTCACCTCAACACCCAATGTGGACAGTTGTTTGGCGAGAACCTTGCCGCCTGCTTGGTCAAGCTGGCGTTCCATCAGATGACCGACCGGGTGCACGACTGTCACTTGGCAGCCTCTGCCAACCAGTCCACGCGCGGCTTCGATGCCGAGCAGTCCCCCGCCCAGCACGGCAACCGGCGCACCCGGACGCGCGGCCGCAAGAATTCCCGCGCAGTCGTCAAGTGTGCGAAAAGTATGCACGCCAGGGGCGTCCGGGGCCAAACCTTCGATTGGCGGGATCCAGGACCGGCTTCCCGTTGCCAGCACAAGGATGTCGTAGCCGATCGTGCTGCCGTCGGTCAGGGTCACCTTGCGGGTGTCCCTGTCGATCTCGGTGACACTCACACCAAGCCGGACCCGGTCGTGCCATTCCTGGCCGTGCAGGGTGACGTTCTGTGGCTTCATCGTCCCGGCGACCACAGCGGACAGCAGCACCCGGTTGTACGCCAGGTGTTGCTCCTCGCCGAGGATAGTGAGTGAGATGCCTTCAGGCTCGCGCCGGAGGATCTCCTCTGCCAGCCGGGCACCGGCCATACCGTAACCGGCGATGACTATCTGACGTGGACTCATGAGCTCCCCCAAGGGGCTAGTCGGACCGCGCAGACTTTGAACTCCGGCATCCGGCTGGTGGGGTCGAGCGCCGGATTGGTCAATCGGTTCGCACTGTTCTCGCCAGGGAAATGGAACGGCAGAAACACCGTGTCCGGACGCATCGAGGCCACACACCGCACGCGTGCTTGGACTTCACCGCGTCGCGACGAGACCTTCGCCATGTCGCCGTTGCTCAGCCCCGAGCGCTCGGCCGTGTCCGGGTGGACTTCCACATAGGACTCTGGGACGGCCTTCACCAGTTCGTCGATCCGACGGGTCTGTGCACCTGACTGGTAATGCGCGAGAACCCGCCCTGTCGTTGCCCGCAAAGGAAATTCATCGTCCGGTGGTTCGGCTGGTCCTTTGTGGTCGACTGGGATGAACTTGGCTTTGCCGTCTGGGTGGGCGAATTCGTCCTCGAAGAGCCGCGGTGTTCCGGGATGCGCCAAAGACGGCACCGGCCAGTGCAGAGCTTCGCCGTCACGCAGGCGCGCGTACGTGATACCGGAGTAGTCCGCGATTCCGCCTTGGGAAGCCTTGGCGAGCTCGTCGAAAACCTCTTCAGGGATCGTCGGGAACGCCTTGGCCGGTGCACCGAGCCGGATCGCCAATTCCTGCAGGACTTCCAGATCTGATCGGACGTCCGGCGGTGGCTGCAAGGCCGGCCGCCGGTGCAGGACGCGACCTTCGAGGTTGGTCAGCGTGCCTTCTTCTTCGGCCCACTGGGTCACCGGCAGGACGACGTCAGCCAGAGCCGTTGTCTCGTTCGGCACGAAGTCCGCTACTACCAGTAGATCCAAGTCCTTCAGGCGTTCGGTGACGTGCGACGCGCGTGGGGCGGACACCACTGGGTTGCTGCCGAAGACAAGCAGGCCTTTCGGCCCGTGCGGGCGGCCCAGCGCATCGAGCAGTTCATATGCCGACCGGCCGGGCCCTGGTAAAGAATCCGGGTCAACGCCCCACACTTCGGCGACATGGGCGCGGGCCGCGGGGTCGTCGATCTTCCGGTATCCCGGCAGCTGATCGGCTTTCTGGCCATGTTCCCTGCCGCCTTGGCCGTTTCCCTGCCCGGTCAGGCATCCGTAGCCGCTGCCAGGCTTTCCCGGCAGTCCCAGAGCAAGCGCTAGGTTGATCCACGCGCTCACAGTGTCAGTGCCGGAAGCGTGCTGTTCCGTGCCGCGAGCGGTGAGAATGTAGGCGTTCTTGGCTTTGGCAAGCATTCGAGCGACCGCGCGCTGGTCCGTCGCTGACACGCCGGTGATGCGCTCGACGCGCTCCGGCCACCATGCGGCGGCGATACGCCAAGCGTCCTCGAAACCCTGCGTTCTGCGTTCGATGTAATCGTGTTCCGCATACCCCTCGCTGAACACCGCATGCAGAATTCCCAGTGCCAGCGCGAGATCCGTGCCCGGTGCGGGTCGCAGGTGCAGCATGGCGCGCTCGGCAGTGGCTGTACGGCGCGGATCCACCACAATCAGCCCGGCCTTGATGTGCTGCATGAACGGCGGCATCGTCTCCGCCGGGTTCGCGCCGACAAGCAGAATCATGTCCGCGTCGTCAAGATCCGTGACGGGGAAAGGCATCCCGCGGTCCACACCAAAAGCCTTGTTGCCAGCGGCAGCGGCCGACGACATGCAGAACCGGCCGTTGTAGTCGATCTGCGAGGTCTTCAGCGCGACTCGCGCGAACTTGCCGAGCGCGTAAGCCTTCTCATTGGTGAGTCCCCCGCCGCCGAAGATGGCCATACCGTCACGCCCGAACTCCCATTGGATTCGCTCAATCCGCGAAGCCACGAAGTCCAACGCCGTGTCCCACGTCACAGGTTTGCCGTGCAGTAACGGTTTCGTAAGCCTCACCGGATTGGACAGCAACGCCCCGGACGTCCACCCCTTCTGGCACAACCCACCGCGGTTCGTTGGGAACTCTCGCGGCGTGACCAGGGCACCTTCCAGTATCATCCCGCACTGGAGCGCGCAGTAGGGGCAATGCGTCTCAGTGCTGTTGGCCGTCACGCGGCAAACGCTAAGGAGCGGTTGTTACCTAGGGATGCGGCCGTGTTTCGGCTGTGCGACATTGCCTGCTCAGCGGGACATAATTCGCCGTGAGGTGCTAAAGAAGCTGATCGACCTGCTCGGCCACGCGAGCGAGGCCCTTCAACGACTCCGCGGTAGAACGCGGGTGCAACGCGTGCACGGCAAGGCGGAAAAGCAACGCCTGCAGCATGGTCTGCGGCCATTCGGACAGGTGCGACCACCGGCCAATGATGCCATCGTCGGCGCCACCCCACGCCAACGCGTCCACCACAACGACAGCGGCGGCCCACTCCGGCGGCCGCCAGTACGGCCGGAAGTCGATCAATCCGGGGTCCTCGTCCCCGACGAACAGCACGTTCCCGAACAGGTCACCGTGCACGACCTGCTTGGTCAGCGTTGCGGGCTTCTGCTTGGCGTCCAGCTCGGCGAAGAGCTCGCCGCCGCGATCGGGTTTTAACGGCATGTCCAGCTCGCCGCTCGCCACCCGGTCGGCGATCGCGAAAAGGTCCTGACGGGCGTCGATGAACCGCGGCCTCGGCAGGCTCTTGAGGGCTTCGTGCAGCGTCAGGGACACCGAGATGACCTCGTCGTGTCGCGGCTCGGCGTGGCCTTCGATGAACCGGTACGCGGCCCAGCCGCCAACGACCCACCGGCCGTCGGTGCTCCTTAACGGACGGCCGATCCTGAGCCCTGGCACGTGCAGGTCGCCAAGCGCCTTGGCAACCCAAGCCGCTTCGGCGGGGCTGCTGGCCGGCTTGAAGGCGCCGTCCCCGCATCGCCACATCGGGCCGGCGTCAATCAACTCCGGCTCCGCGTCCCGTGCGCCGAATGCGGCACGGACGTGTGGTGGAGGCGGCTTCGGAGTACCCATCGGCAGGCACGCTACCGCGTCCCGCACCAATATCCAGCCCCGCCACGCCTTAGCCACCTCGTGAGTGGTTATGCGGGTTAGAACACGGCTAACCACTCACGAGGCGCACGCTGGGAAAACAGGTCAGTATGTCGGCAGGCTGGGGTCAACGTCCCGTGCCCAGCCGAGAACACCGCTGCCCACGTGCACGGCGTCGGCAAATCCGGCCTTGTGCAATGCCGCAAGGGCCTCAGCCGAGCGGGCACCGGACTTGCAGTGCAGGACAATCGGCTTGTCCTGCGGCAACTGCGCCAGTGCCTCGCCGGAGAGAATCCGGTCCTTCGGAATGAGCACCGCGCCAGGAATGGACACGATCTCGTACTCGTGCGGCTCGCGGACGTCGATCAGCGCGAAATTGTCGCCCCGGTCGAACTTTTCCTTCAGCTCGCGCGGGGTGATCGTGGAACCGGCCGCCGCCTTCTGCGCGTCGTCCGACACCACACCGCAGAACGCGTCGTAGTCGATCAGCTCGGTGATCTTCGGGCTTTCCGGGTCCTTGCGGATCTTGATCGTCCGGTACGACATTTCCAGTGCGTCGTACACCATCAACCGGCCCAGCAGCGGCTCGCCGATCCCGGTCAGCAGCTTGATCGCCTCGGTCACCATGATCGAACCGATCGACGCGCAGAGCACGCCGAGCACGCCGCCCTCGGCGCACGACGGGACCATGCCGGGAGGTGGCGGCTCCGGGTAGAGGTCGCGGTAGTTCAGGCCCTGGCCGTTCGGCGCGTCCTCCCAGAAGACGCTGACCTGGCCTTCGAACCGGAAGATCGAACCCCAGACGTACGGCTTGCCCAGCAGCACCGCGGCGTCGTTCACCAGGTACCGGGTCGCGAAGTTGTCCGTACCGTCGAGGATCAGGTCGTAGTCACGGAAGATCTCGAGCGCGTTCTCCGAGTTCAGGTGCGCCTCGTGCAGGTTCACCGTGACGAACGGGTTGATCTCGGCAATGGACTCGCGGGCCGAGACGGCCTTCGGCTTGCCGACGTCCGACACGCCGTGGATCACCTGGCGCTGCAGGTTCGACTCGTCGACCACGTCGAAGTCCGCGATCCCGAGCGTGCCGACACCGGCGGCCGCCAGGTACAGCAGCGCCGGGCTCCCCAGGCCGCCTGCACCGACAACCAGCACGCGAGCGTTCTTCAGTCGCTTTTGACCGTCGACTCCAACATCTGGGATGATCAGGTGCCTGCTGTAGCGGGCCACCTCGTCCTTGGTCAGCTCCGCAGCGGGCTCTACCAGCGGCGGCAGCGAACTACTGGGCATCGACTCCTCCTAAGCGTTGCCCCCAATCCAACACCGCCGCGGGCCGGACTCATTCCAGATGCCCACATTGCGGGATCAGGTGCCCGGCGCTTTTCCTTGCGGATTGGGCCACGGATTGACCTTGCAGACCTTGCCGTCGGCCTTGACCGGGTCACGTGTGCCCGGGACCGCGTCGTTGAGCTGGGCAACGTAGTTGTTGTTCACGCCGAACGTCTGCTGCATCATCACCGGCGCAAGCCCGTCGGCCTGCAGACAGCCCTCGTGACCACGGCCGAACGCGTGACCAACCTCATGGTTGATGGCGTAGATCCGGTAGTTGCCGCTGTCGCCGTTGAACGCCAGCGCGCCGCGCACCCAACGAGCGAGGTTGATGACAACCCGGCCGTCACGTGACAACCGGCACGAGGACTCATATGGGATCGTGCGGCCGCACAGCTTGTGGGTGGTCTCGGGCGTGGTCAGCGAGATGCGCACCTGCGGCTTGTCGGTCACGCGCTGCACGGCGATGCGGGGATCGCTCGTCCAGCCGCGCGGCTCGGCCAATGTCCGGTCGACCAGGCCCGCGAACGCGTCGTCGCCGCCACCCATTTCGGCGGCGTTGATGCCGTTCTCGACTTCGACCGTGTACGTGTAGGTCTGCTTGGTGCCCTGGCCGACCTTCGGGCCGTTTCCCGGAATGACCCGGAAATCGCCGGTGCCCGCCTTGGTGAACTCCGCGCCGGGCGGCAGGTCCGCGGTCGGGATCTTGGCGTCGATCGGGGTGACCGCGCGTTCGGTGGCATCGGGGGTGTCCGTGGGCACCTCATTGTCGCCGCCGAACGTGTCCGCGGCGGTGCCGTTGTTCGTCGCCTGCGCCTCGAGGGACGGCCCGGCTTTGGTGGTGTCCCACACCACCAGCGCGGTGATCACCAGCAGGATCGGGATCGCGTACAGCCGCCAGCCGTAAACAGAGAGAAGACCGCGTTTCTTGACCGGTGGCAGTCGCCGGAAGGACTCCTCGGCGTTGTGCTCGTCCGGTTGCCATGCCGCGGCGAGCGGTTCGCCGGACGCGCGGCGGCCTCCACGCTCGTACCGATCATCACCCGCACGGCGGCCCACCGGTCCACGTGCCGTTCCGGAGCGTGACTTTTTCGGGGGCGAGACTTCTCCTCCTTGGGTCTTCCGGCTCACGGCATACAGGGTGCCACATCACTCTCTGATAACGAATGCGCGACTCGGCCTCTACCAGGTTCCGTCTTTTTCGGCTTCGAAAAGTCCAAGTACTGCCCGCGCGACCGTCTCTGGCCGCTCCATTTGCGCCACATGACCGGTTTTCGGCAGCACGAGCAGCCGCCCTTTCGGGAGCAGCCGAGCGGTCCGCGGGGCCTTACGGACAGTAACCAATTTGTCCTCGGTGCCCCAGATCACCAGCGTCGGCGCGGTGATCTGCGGCACGATCCGCCAGAGCGACTGCTTCGGCGGTACGAGCCACGCCCGGAACAGCCCGAGCGTCGTGGCCATCAGGGCTTGCGCGGCCCACGAGAGCTTCGCGCGTTCGACGAAGTCGGCCGCCGTCTCCTCCAGCCGGTGCGGCGGGACAAGCGCTGGGTTGGCGAAACACAGCTTGACCAGCTGTTGAGCGCGCTGCATTGGCGTCAGCATGGCGAGCTGACGGCGGAATCGCGGCCCGACGATCGGCATCATCGCGAACGGGATCCGTGGGTCGGACATCCGGTTCGGGAACGGTCTGAGGTCCGGCACCGCGGGCGAAACCAGGGTCAGCGTCTTCACCAGATCGGGGTGTTTCGCCGCGAGGATCATCGAGTTGCCGAACAGGTGCACCGGCCCGAGGTCGAGGCCACGCAGGAATTTCGCGAGCGTCTCGGCGTGCTCGACAAGATCGAACTTGTACCCGGCAGGCGGCTCGGTCTGGCCCGCGCCGGGCAGGTCGACCGCTATGCCCTGGGCGTGCAGAGACAGCTGCGCGGCCAGGTCTGTCCAGTTCTTCGACGACCCGCCGAGGCCGTGCACGAAGACCGCTGTCTCATCGGTTGGGCCCGGTGTCCTGCGGATATGCAGGCGTACGCCGCCCGATTCGACGAACTCGCCGGGCCAGGCCAGCTGGGTGGTGTCCAGTGGCGGGCGCGGCGCGTCGGACAAGGGAACTCGGGTCAGCGGGGCCCGCTCACTGGTCACGTTCATCAGTCCAGTGTGCATGGACGTGGCGGCATCTTTGTGCGGACGAATATCGAGACGTCCGCCGGTCCGACATACCGGCGAGTAAGGTTTGGGGCGGAGCGAGGAGGCCGAATGTCGGAAACGATGCAGCAGGGCACCAAGAGCGCAAGACTGCCGAGGACCGCCCGGCGCGCGCAACTGCTTGCCGCGGCGCAGGACGTTTTCGCAGCTAACGGCTACCACGCTGCCGCGATGGACGAGATCGCCGAGCGCGCGGGTGTCAGCAAGCCAGTGCTCTACCAGCACTTCCCCGGCAAGCTCGAGCTGTACATGGCGCTGCTGCAGACCCACGCGGACGAGCTGATCGCCGGTGTGACCGGCGCGCTTCAGTCCACAACGGACAACAAACTGCGTGTCCAGGCGGCTGTCGGTGCGTATTTCGACTTCGTCGACAGCGAAGGCGAGGCGTTCCGCCTGGTGTTCCAGTCGGACATTCGCGGCGAACCGGTAGTCCACGAGACGATCGAGCGGGCGACAAAGGAATGCGTCGACGCCATCACCGCGACGATCACGGCCGATGCCGGAATGGACGAGGAGCGCGCGCGGCTGCTCGCGGTCGGCCTTGTCGGTGCCAGCCAGGTCGCGGCCCAGTCATGGCTGGCCAGCAACCGTCCGATCGAAAAGGCCGAGGCGGTCAAGCTGATCTCGACGCTGGCCTGGCGCGGAATCGGCGGCGGATACCCACTCCAACACTCGTGAGTGGTTATCCAGGTTAGAACACGAATAACCACTCACGAGCTTTGAGCTGGGGTTATGCGATCAGGAAAGAGGCTTTCCAGAAGCGCGTGCCTGGGGCGCCGACCAGTCCGGCCTCGTCGAGGAACTTCATGATCCGCTCGCCCGACCAGCGCAAGGTTTCCTGGTGGTGCGGGTTTTCCAGCGCGACCTTGGCCGCGTGCTTCGGATCGAGCCCGACGGCCTTGTAGACGCGCGGGTTGATCAGGCTGCGCGTGATCGCGAAGGCCACGGCCGCGATCAGCAGACGTTGGTACGGCAGCTCCCACTTGCGCAGGTTTTCCATGCCGCGTACCACTTCCTGGCGCGCGAACGTGACGTGACGTGCCTCTTCGAGGACGTGGATCCGGTTGACCATGCGGACAAGTGGCTGGACGTTCTCGTCCGCCATGCTCTCGCGCTGGATGCGGTCGAGGATCTCCTCGGCGATCAGAATCGAGCCGTACAGCGCGGGGCCGTAACCGATCACCGGCAGCAGCCTGCCCAGCTTCTTGAGGATCGGCGGCGGGCCGTACGCAGGCGCGCCGACTCGCTCGATGGCGCGCGCGAACATGGTCGAATGGCGGCATTCGTCGGCGATCTCGGTCAGCGCGTACTGGGCGTGCCGCGTGGTCGGGTCGATCCGGTAGACCTCCTTGAGCAGCATCTGCATCAGCAGGACCTCGAACCAGATGCCGTTGCTCGCGATGCTGGCGACCTCGTGCTTGCCGAGCTCGATGCGCTGTTCCGGCGTCAGCTGATCCCACAGTCCCGTGCCGTACAAGGAAATCCGGTGATCCGGCGCGTACCGCATGTTCTCCCGGAGCGGTGCCTGCCAGTCGATGTCGACCTCGGGGTCGTAGAACTTGTCGGCCGATGAGTTCAGCAACCGCTCGGCGGTCTTCTCACGGTCGGAACCCTGGGCAACTCGCAACGCGCGGCTCATCGGAACACCCCTTTAAGCGTTACCGGAAGTAACAGTTACTTCTGGTAGCATGCAGCGGCATGGGCGAACGTGTCAAGGGACAGGGCGACGCACGGCGCGAGCGCTGGCGTGAACACCGAGCTGCCCGCCGAGAGGAGTTCGTCGAAGCAGCACTGCGGGCACTCGCCGAACACGGCCCCGACCTGGGCATGGACCACGTCGCGCAGGCAGCAGGCGTAACAAAACCCGTGCTCTACCGCCACTTCACCGACAAAGCAGACCTCTTTGTCGCATTGGGACAAAGAGGCACGGAAATCCTGTTCGAGCGGCTGATCCCGGCGATCAACCGCGAAGAAGCCCCGGTGCCGAGGATCCGCAAGAGCCTCGACGCCTTCTTCGGCGTGATCGAGGACTACCCGAACCTGTACCGGCTGCTCGCCCGTCGGTCGTTTGGCGACCGTCCGGTGGACTCAGACCCGGTCCGTGAGGACAAAGAGCTGATCGCCGCGGCTTTGACCAGCTTGCTCGGCGACTACATGCGCGCGTTGAACCTGGATTCCGGCGCGGCGGAACCATGGGCCTACTCGATCGTCGGAATGGTCCAGACGACCGGGGAATGGTGGCTGGAGCGCCGGTCGATGTCACGGGACGCGATCGTCGAATACCTCACCACGATCATCTGGGCCGCGATCGACGGATTCCTGCGTCAGCACAACGTGCAAATAGCGCCGGACAAGCCATTCGAAGTGAACAAAGTCGTTCAGCTGAGGAGAATCCAGTGACCGAGCACGACGAAGAGGGCTACACCGGTCCGGCGACCTTGCTGGTCGGAGACAAAGAGGTCCCCGTCGAAGTGGAGCTGCGCGGGTACTTCCAGCCGATCGACGGCTACTACCACTGGTACGGCCGCGTGCGGGAAAGCTCTGAACTGGCATCCCTGGCAGGCGGGAAGAAGACCGCCGCGAGGGTACGAACTCCGCAAGGCGAGGCCGCAGCCGAAGTGTCCGATCCGGATCCGTGGAACAGGTACCGCATCACCGGGACGAGCACGCCACCGTTCCAGACAGACCTGACGGCCTAAAAGACCTCGTGAGTGGTTATCAAGGTTCTAACCTTGATAACCACTCACGAGTCTTTTCAGGACTTGACGGTGAAACCGACCTTGCGGGTGTCCGCGGTGCCGATCTCCACGTAGGCCACGCGAGCGGCCGGGATGATGTAGCGGCGGCCTTTGTCGTCGACAAGGGTGAGCTGGCCTGCGGGGTTCTTCAGCGCGTCGGCCACCAGCGCCTCAACCTCGTCGGGCGACAGGTTGCTCGTGAGGAGCAGCTCCCTTGGGCTGTCCACCACGCCGATCTTGACCTCCACGCTGACCTCCAGCTTGTGCCTCTTGGTGATGGGAGCAGATTATCCGAGTCCGAGCGCGGTCATCCGCTTGCCGTGCGCCTGCTGCAACCGCCGGAACAGCGCCGCGATTCCCGCGAGATCGCCGGAACCCGTCACGATCAGCTCCGTCAGCCCGTCGCGTTCGGCCACGATGTACTGGGCCTGCGTCAACCCTTCGCCCAGCAGCCTCCTGCCCCACAAGGTCAGTCTGTCGCGCAGCGTCCGGTCCGCCTCACACGCCGCGCGGACTTCGCGCTCAGCGAACGCCGAATGCCCTGTGTCGGCGAGCACACCGAGCACCAGTGCCTTCGTCGACTCGTCGAGCCAGTTCGCCAGCTGGCTGTAGAGGTCAGCCGCGAGACCGTCGAACACGTAGGCCTTCACGATCGACTCGTGCCAGCTGCGCGGCGGGGTCGACGCGTGGAAGTTCTCGAAGTGCTGGATGAACGGCTGCATCGCCTCGGTCGGCGCCACGCCGTGCGCGGTGAGGTACTGCTCGATCTTGCTGTAGTGCCCGATCTCGGCCGCCGCCATCACCGACAGCGCCGCGCGCCCTGCCAGGGTCGGCGCGCTGCGGGCGTCCTCTGCCAGCCGGTCGAACGCCGACAGCTCGCCGTAGGCCAGCACGCCCAGTAGATCAACAACTCCATCCTGTAGCCGTGCGGAGTCCACCACAGAATCAGCCTCGCTCATGGCGGTGAGCGTAACGGCAGGACAGCCCAGGTAGACTCGGTGTGACGCCCGGCGTACCCAACGCCGTGAGGCGACGTTGTATGACAGTGACGGCCAAGCCCGTCACGTGGAGGGTGTGTGCACGCCACGCTGGCCCTCCCGCGCAGGCGCCCCAGCGCCGAGCAGCGGTCGAGCGGCCCAACCAGGGCAGTGCGCACTGGTAAAGAGAGGCGATCACCCTGAGTTCTACCCAAGAGAATCTGGACCCGGTAGCGCTGGAACACAGCGAAGCCGGCGTTCCCGACACTGACACGTCCCACCCGCTGCAGGCAGGCGCTCCGGTCAGGGGCGACTCCCCGACCTTCGCCGAGTTCGGCGTCCGTGACGAGATCGTCAAGGCCCTGTCCGCCGCCGGCATCGATCGCACGTTCGCGATCCAGGAGCTCACGCTCCCGCTGGCCATGTCCGGCGACGACATCATCGGCCAGGCCCGGACCGGGATGGGCAAGACCCTCGGGTTCGGCGTCCCGCTGCTGCACCGGCTGCAGACGCCGGGCGACGGCACCCCGCAAGCGCTTGTCGTCGTGCCGACCCGTGAGCTGTGTCTGCAGGTCACGCACGATCTGACCGACGCGAGCAAGCACCTTGGCGTGCGGATCCTTTCGGTTTACGGAGGCCGCCCGTACGAGCAGCAGATCTCGGCACTGCGCAAGGGCGTCGACGTGGTCGTCGGTACGCCCGGCCGACTGCTTGACCTGGCCGAACAGCGTCACCTGGTGCTCGGCAAGGTCCGCTCGTTGGTGCTGGACGAGGCGGACGAGATGCTCGACCTCGGCTTCCTTCCCGACATCGAGCGAATCCTCGGAATGGTGCCCGACGAGCGGCAGACCATGCTGTTCTCGGCCACGATGCCCGGCCCGATCATCACGCTGGCCCGCACGTTCCTGCGCCAGCCGACGCACATCCGCGCCGAGGAGAACGACCAAGGCGCCATTCACGAGCGCACCCGTCAGTTCGTCTACCGCGCGCACTCGCTGGACAAGGAAGAGATCGTCGCACGGGCGCTGCAGTCCGAGGGCCGCGGCCTGACGATGATCTTCGCGAGGACCAAGCGGACCGCCCAGAAGGTGGCCGACGACCTGGCCGAGCGCGGTTTCGCGGCCGCGGCCGTGCACGGCGACCTCGGTCAGGGCGCTCGTGAGAAGGCGCTGCGCGCGTTCCGGTCCGGCAAGGTGGACGTGCTGGTCGCGACCGATGTGGCGGCGCGCGGTATCGACATCGACGACGTCACGCACGTGATCAACTTCCAGTGCCCCGAGGACGAGAAGACCTACGTGCACCGGATCGGCCGCACGGGCCGCGCCGGGCGCACCGGCGTCGCGATCACGCTGGTCGACTGGGACGAGGAGTACCGCTGGAAGTCCATCAGCGACGCACTCGGCCTTGACATGCCCGAGCCGGTCGAGACGTACTCCACGTCCGACCACCTGTACTCCGACCTGGGCGTTCCGTCTGACGCAACCGGCAAACTGCCGGACGAGATGCGGACCCGCGCAGGCCTTGACGCCGAGATCGAGGAAGACCTGACCGGCGGCAAGAAGAGGCGCAGGCGCAGCGGCTCCCGCAGCACCCGCTCGTCTTCGCGGACCAACGAGGCTCCGGCTGGTGACGGCGAAGAGCGTCCGCCACGGCAGCGTCAGCGCAGGCGCCGTCGCGCAGGCGAGGACGTCACAGCCGCTGAAGAGAAGCCCGCAGTTCAGGAAACCACCGAGAAGGCCGCTGACAAGCCACGACGCCAGCGCACGCGTCGCCGCGCAGGCGTCGAGGTGGCGCGTGACGCGGGCGAAACCTCGTGAGTACCGTGAAGTAAGGACTTTACGAGCATTCGCGAGGAGGACGACGTGCCGGACACCGCCGACCACGACGGGCACGGCACGGAGGATGTGCTCGACGGTCCGGTCCACGACGACCCGCCACGGCCACCGCGCACGTCGTTCCATCGGCGGCGCGACTTCATCGCCGTGGCGCTCATCGTGGTCGCGGTGGTCGCTGGCTGGGCGCTGATCGGCACGACCAGCGACTTCGCCGCGACGTCCTCGCAAACCGCGTCAGACAACGTGGAAACGCCAGAGGCGCCCAGCACGCTCCCGCCGTCGTTCGGCGAAGCGTGGCGGGCGCCTAGCGACGCGACTCCGATCCCCGTCGCGGTCGGCCCGACTGTGGTCACGGGTAACGGCAGGGAAGTCATCGGCCGCGACCCGTTGACAGGCAAGGAGCGCTGGCGTTACGCCCGCGACATTCCACTGTGCACAGTCGGTGAAGGTTTCAACGACGCGGTTGCGTTGTTCCGCAAGCCTTCCAACGCGTTGTCGTCGAACGACCCGTACAAGCAGGGGAACTGCAGCGAGGTCACGTCGCTCGACGCGACCACTGGCGAACGCGACCATCAACGTAACGGTGACGCCGAAAAGGACACTCAACTGCTGTCCGGCGGCTCGCACCTGACCACGACCGGAAAGCGCCTGATCAACACGTGGCGCAACGACCTCGTGCAGACGATGGAGTACGGCGCCGTTCCGGACATCGCCAACCCGGACAAGCAACCGCGCGTCGGCTGCACGTACGGCTCGATCGCGGTGACACAAGGTCGAATCGGCGTGATCGAACGATGCCCCTCGGCCAGCGACGCGACCGTGACAGGCGACGACCGGCTCACGGTCTACAACCCGGACGGCAAAGAAAACGAGAGCGACACACCAATTGTGTTCTTCAGCAACACAGTTGGCGGCTCGCGTGCGCAGATCATCGCGATGAACGAGAACTACACGGCGATCGCGCTGCCCGACCCGTCCCGGATTCAGGTGTACGACAGCGAAGGCAAAAGAATCGGCGAATACCCGATCTCGGTGCCGGAATCAGATTTCGCGAACGACCCCGCACGCGGTGTCGTCTCCGTGACCAAGTCGAACGAAGCGGTGTTCTGGTTCACCGGAACAAGGACGATCGGTTTGACATCGACGGACTTCCGTCCGCTATGGACAGTGGAGAACACCCTCGGCCCCGGCGTGATCTTCGCCGGATACCTGTTGCTACCAGTAAAGGACGCATACCTGGTGACCGATCCAGTGACCGGCGCGCGTGTCGCGCAGACAGCGGTCAACCGCGACGAGTACAACGGGCCTGTGCAGATGTCCACACTCGGTCCGATGGTGCTCGAACAGCGCGGCTCGACATTGGTCGCACTCCGATGACCCCGTCGCAGGTCAGCCCGCACGGAGCGAGGCGTGTCGACCTTCCCGGCCGCTACGGCCCGCTGGCGGCGCTGCGTCGTCCGGTGTCCGGCCAGGGCCCGATTGCCTTGCTGGTACCGGGATATACAGGGTCCAAAGAGGACTTCGTGCCGCTGCTTGATCCCATTGCCGATGCGGGAATCGAGCCGATCGCGATCGACCTTCCTGGGCAGTACGAGTCGCCTGGGCCGGTTGAGCTGGACGCGTATCTGCCTGCCGCACTTGGCGGTTTGATCGCCGAGCTGGTCGGGAAACTGGCCGCTGATGGACGTCCGATTCTTGTGCTTGGGCATTCGTACGGCGGTTTGGTCGCGCGCGGGGCCGTGCTCGCGGGGGCGCCGATTCGCGGGCTGACTCTGCTCAGCAGTGGGCCGGAGGAGTTGCCGATCGGCCCTCGTCGCAAGATGCTGGACTTGGCCGAGCCTGTGTTGCGTGAGCACGGTATTGAGGCGCTGGCGAGCTTCCGCAAGGCGATGTATGAGAACGACCCGAGCTGGCTTCAGCTTTCCGTGGAGCTGCGGGAGTTCCTGACTGAGCGGTTCCGGCGGACCACCCCGGAATGCTTGCTGGGCATGGCGATGGGGCTGCGGACCGAGAGCGACCTCGTCGACAGTCTTGCCAGGCAACTGGAAACCACTGCGACCCCATGCTTGGTGGCCTGCGGCGCCGAGGATGACGCCTGGCCCATCGCGGCCCAGCGGGACATGGCTGAGCGACTGGACGCGGACTTCGCCGTGATCCCAGGCGCCCGGCACTCACCGGCCGTCGAGAACCCCGAGGCGCTGCTTGGTGTGCTGTTGTCGACGTGGCGGATGTGGCTGGCCTAGATCCACCAGAAGAGAACGAGTACGAGCAAGGTGATCACGCCAATCCCCAGACCTGCGATCATCGCTGGGCGCCCGGAGCTGCGGTTGACCGTGCGTTGCGCGTAGATCGCCAGGCCTGCGGCGACGATGTGGCCAATGAGCTCAACCACGCCAAGACCCGGGACTCCCTTGCTCCAGGAGATGATCTGGAGGACAAAGATGGCGACGGCCAGCACTACCAGGCCCGCGGCCAGTGCTCCGGTGAGTTCGCGCCAGAAGCGGCCCTTCCGACGTTTGGGACGGTCATCGGTGGGGTTGTCTTCGGCCCGCGGGTTCTGGACTGGGTCGATGCCAGCACGCGATGCGTGGGCAGCACGCTCATCAGCCACCGGCCGCGGGTTTTGCACCGGCTCAATCCCGGCAACCGAACGATGAGCAGAGAGCTCCTCAGTGGCCGCATGAGGGATCCGGCCATCCGCGGCCGGGCGAACTGAGCCTCCCCCAGCCGAGCGCGGATTCTGCACCGGCTCCATCCCCACACGCGAACCGCGAGCAGAAAGGTCCTCGGTTGCGGCCTGCGGGCTCCGCGCCTCCGGGCCTTCCCCAGCGCCAGCACGCGACCGGCGAGCAGAAGCCTCCTCGGCAGACTGCGGTCTCCGAGGTCCCGTCGCTGCGCGACCCGATCCGTCCTCGGCCCGGGAGTGGCGCGCTGGGCGCTCTTCAGCCGCCGCATGCCGTCCAGCTCCCCCATACGGGTTCTGAGCTGGGTATTTGTCCGTCACCGCGTTTGTGTTCGCGTGTGGGTTCTGGGTTGGGAGTTCTTCGGTCACTTGCTCTGGCTTCACGGCGGCAACATCCCCCACGGGGCCGTCGGCGGCCCGGCTGCTTGACCTTCTGGGCAGTGGCGACGGAAGTCGCACCATGAGCATTGCCTTCCCACTTGCGGCGGGAACAACACGTCTGGATCGCCGCCCGCGTCGAAGGTGTCCGCCGCGAGCTGCAGTTCCTCCGCTGTTTCCTCCGCGCGTTTCTGGTGGCGGGCCAGTGATTCGTCGGTGTGCTCCCAGACTGCGACTTCGCCTGTCGGCAGGTGGTGAAGTTCCACGCGCCTGCATTTGCGGCGCAGGGTGCGTGTCGTCGCGATCGCGTACATCGCGAGCGCTTGGGAGCCGCGGGCATCGTCGGTGGTCAGTGCCTGGCGACCGGTCTTGTAGTCGATGATCACGAGTTCGCCGTCGCGGTCGTCGATCCGGTCGACTCGTCCTTCGGCCACGATCGTGCCCGCTGGTGCGGACACCCAGCGTTCGAGACCGATCGGGTCGACCGACACGTCCGTCTCCGAGAGGTAGCGGGCCACCCATTCGCGAGCGCGCTCACGGTAGACAGCAGCTTGACCTGAGTCAGCGAAACCGTCGTCTTTCCAATGGGTTGTCACGAGGGCCGCGCCGGTTTCGGCCGTCCGCTTGTTCAGCGGTAGGTCGAAGAACGCCCGCAAGGCGTTGTGCACCACGGCACCCAGGGTGCTGTGGGCGTACGCGCCACCTCTTTGCGGTGTCGGGCGGTCAATGTACGTCATTCGATAGCGGCGTGGGCAATCCACCCACGTCGCCAACTTCGACGGCGTCACCCGAACGAGTTTCTTCGGCATGCTGTCGAATCCGAGCTGCCCTTGCACACCACCAAGCTACCCGGAACCACTGACAAAACCGCGGACGGAGTCGGCCAAGAGTTGTACCGCGATCGCCGCGAGCAACAGACCTGCGATCTTGGCGAGCAGCGTGATGCCGCTCTCCTTGATCAACCGGATCACCACGCCGGAGAAACGCAGGCAGATCCACAGCAGGAAATGCACAGCCAAGATCGCCAGCGTGAGCGCGACGTACGAACCGGTCTTACCCTCCGCCTGCCGGACGAACACGATCGTGGCCGCGATCGCACCCGGCCCGGCCAGCAACGGCGTGCCCAGTGGGACCAAGGCGACGTTGACGTCCTCGACTTCCTGCGGCTCAGCCGTGCCGCGCCCGCTCAACAGGTCCAACGCGATGATCAGCAGAAGTAGGCCGCCAGCGCCCTGCAGTGCCGGGATGCCGATGTGCAGGTACGACAGGATGGCCTGCCCGCCGACCGCGAACAGGCTGATGACCAGCAGCGAGACGAGCACCGCCTGCATCGCCGCCTTCGCCCGCGCCGCCCGCGACTTGCGGCCGACCAGGCTGAGGAAGACCGGGATGGTGCCGGGCGGATCCATGATCACCACCAGCGTGATGGTGGTCGCGGTGAACATCCGCGCGTCGAAGTAGTCAGCCAGTGCCACGAGCACATCCAAACAGGACACACGCAAAACCGCAGGTAGCGACTCGTGAGTGGTTATGAGGGTTAGAACACGCATAACCACTCACGACCCTCACGGTGGCGATCAGCCCCGACTTTACCTATAGTGCCAGTTAGATAGATAAATGGAGGAAGTCGTGATCGAGTTCCATCTGAACGGCAGGTCGGGCCTGTCGCCGTACCAACAGCTGGTCCAGCAGGTCCGGCACGCGCTGCGACTCGGCCTGTTACACGAGGGCGACCAGCTGCCGAAGGTCAAAGACGTCGTCGCGCAGCTGGCCATCAACCCGAACACGGTGCTCAAGGCCTACCGAGAGCTCGAACACGACGGGCTCGTCGCGGCACGCCCCGGCGTGGGCACGTTCGTCACGGCCACGCTCAACGGCGGAGCGAACGCCGCCCTTGCCGGTTTACGGCAGGACCTGCAGCACTGGCTGGCCAAGGCCCGCAAGGCAGGACTCGACGAGGAAAGCATCGAGGCCCTGTTCACCACGACCTTTCGCTCCGCCGCACAGGAGGACATAGCATGATCCTCGAAGCCCATGGGCTGGGCAAGAAGTACAAGCGGCGGCGGGCACTCACCGACTGCACGCTGGAAATTCCGGCGGGTCACGTCACCGGGCTTGTCGGCCCGAACGGCGCCGGCAAGTCGACGCTGCTCAACCTGGCCGCAGGCCTGCTCACGCCGACCGAAGGCACGATCGAGGTATGCGGCGGGCGCCCGGGGAGTGGCGCCGAGCAGCTGGCCAAGGTCGGGTTCGTCGCGCAGGACACGCCGATCTACGCAGGCCTGACGGTCGCCGATCACCTGCGGCTCGGCTACGAGCTCAACCCGAACTGGGACAATGCGTTGGCGTACAAGCGGATCACCAAGATCGGCCTGGATCCGGCGCAGAAGGCAGGCAAGCTCTCCGGCGGCCAGCGCGCCCAGCTCGCGCTCACCCTCGGCATCGCCAAACGGCCGCAGGTGCTCCTGCTCGACGAACCCGTCGCCGCCTTGGATCCGTTGGCGCGCAGGGAGTTCCTTCAGGATCTGATGGAGGCTGTGGCCGAGCATGAGCTCAGTGTCGTGCTTTCGTCGCATCTCATCGCCGACTTGGAACGGGTCTGCGATCACCTGATCGTCCTGCTGGAGTCGCGCATCCGGATGACCGGCGAGTTCGACGAACTGCTGGCCACGCACTTCCGGCTGACCGGCCCGCGCCGGGACGTCAACACACTGCCCCGCGACCAGCAGGTCATCTCGGCCAGCCACACCGACCGGCAGACCACGCTGCTCATCCGCACGACCGAGCCGATTCTCGACCCGGCATGGTCGGTCGAGCAGGTCACCATCGAGGACCTCGTCCTGGCCTACATGAGCCGCCCGCAGACCCGTCCCGTACTGGAGGTCGCACGATGATCTGGTTGACCTGGCGGCAATTCCGGTTCCCTGCCGCGGCGATCGGCGCCATCGTCGCAGCCCTCGCCTTGGCGCTGCTCATCTTCCGGCTCCCGACAGCGACCGACGCGTTCGCGATGTCGAACCTGCTCACCGGGCGCGACGAGTGGCTCTACTACCTCAGTCTGATGGCGATGTACGGCCTCCCGGCGGTCATCGGCGCCTTCTGGGGCGCGCCGCTGATCACCCGCGAACTGGAGACGGGCACGTATCGGTTGGTGTGGAACCAGACCGTCACGCGCGGCCGTTGGCTCGTGGTCAAACTCGGACTGCCGGGCCTGGCTGCCATCGTGGCCAGCGGGCTGGCGAGCCTTGTGGTCACGTGGTGGGCGAACCCGATCGACACCGTGGGGGCCACCGGAAGTTACGGCGCCAGGATAGAACCTCTTGTCTTCATCGCACGCGGGATCGTGCCGATGGGTTACGCCGCCTTCGCGTTCATTCTCGGTGTCACCATTGGGATTCTGCTTCGGCGCACGGTGGTGGCGATGGCCGCGACGCTCGTGCTCTACGTCGTCGTGCAGCTCGTGGTCCCGTTGCTGCTCCGCCCGCACATGATGCCGCCGGACACCCAAACCCTGGCGATCAACGAAGACACCATCACCCTGACCAGGATCGACAACACCGGCAAGATCACCGACCTCGGCACCGAGACCGTGCCCAACTCGTGGCTGCTGTCCAACGACACCATCGACGCCAGCGGCACCAAGGTCATGCTCGGCGAAGCCGCCGGACTCGCCGAATGCAATCTGCCCGCGCCGAGCCTGCGCGTGCCGCCGCCCCAGAACTATCGGGAGACGTGTTTCGCCAAGCTCAGCAGCCTCGGTTATCAGCAGCAGCTGACGTATCAGCCCGCGAGCAGATTCTGGGCGCTGCAAGCCATCGAGACCGCGTTCTACCTCGTCTTGACGGCGCTGCTGACCTGGCTGACGTTCCGGCTGGTCCGCCGCCACCTGTCCTAGCCAAAACCCCAGCTCAGCCCTCGTGAGTGGTTAGCAGGGTTAGAACACGCATAACCACTCACGAGGGGCTCCAGCCGCGCAGCAACGGGACACCGGAGGCGCGGGACACCAGCTCGTCGAAAGCCTCCGGTGAGGTGGATTCCTGGCCGATCCTGATGGTCTTGTTGGTGCCGTGGTAGTCGCTTGACCCGGTCCTGATCAGACGCAGATCCACGGCTAGCTCCCCCAGCTCCGCACGAACCGAGGCGTCGTGATCGGGATGGTCGACCTCAAGCCCGGTCAACCCGGCAGCGGCCATCTCCTTGATCACGTCCGCGGTTACGGTTGGCCCGCGGTGGTGAGCGAAAGCGTGCGCGAGGACGGTCACGCCGCCCGCGTCGGCGATCATCTGGATCGCGGTGTGCACGGGAGTGTCCCTGCGGCCGACATGGAACCGGCCGCGAGAGTTGAGGAACACCCCGAAGGCCTCGTCGACGCTGGATACGACACCCGCCTGGACCAACGCCATCGCCAAGTGCGGACGACCGGCCGGCGAATCCGCGGGCAAGGACGCCATCAACGCGTCAGGGTCGACGGGATAGCCATCTTCGGCCATGCGCTGGGCCATCTTGTACAGCCGCGCACGGCGTTCCGCGCGCAGGCGGGATTGTTCGGCCACGATCGCCGGGGCGGTCGGGTCGAAGAGGTATGCGAGTAGGTGCACGGTGGCCGTGCCGCCGCGCCCGTTGGGCGAGGTGCAGGACAGCTCGGCACCTCTGACCAGCGACAAGCCGTCCGGCAGCGCCGCTTCTGCCTCGTCCCAACCGGCCGTCGTGTCGTGGTCGGTCAGCGCGATCGCGGACAACCCTGCCGCGGACGCCTTGGTGACCAGCTCCGTGGGCGTGTCCGTGCCATCCGAGACGGACGAGTGCGTGTGCAGATCGATCACCATGCCATCCAGTGTGCTGCATGGCATGGTGTTCGACGTCAGCCGTTCTTCTGCTTGCCCAAGGCCGCCTTCTTGGCCTTGATCATCGAGAACCGCTCGGCCTGCGCCTTCTTGTCACCGAACACCAGTTCCGAAATGGCGTCGTAGACCTGCTCTGGCTTGGGCAGATAGTTGATCCGGTTCAGCGCCTGGATCTGACCGGCCGACTCGACAACCATCGTGCCGTAGCCGAACAGCCTGCCCACCCACGATCTCTCGTACGTGAGGTCCGTCACCTTGCCGATCGGCATCATCAGGACCTTCGTGGTGAAGACACCGGTCGTCATCATGAACCGTTTGTCGGTCACCACGATCCGCTCCACCCACCACTCGAGAACGAGGTAGGCGAAGCGGAGCAGCACGATCAAAGCCGCGTACCACAACACGTTCTGCAACAGCCACATCGAGGCAGGCAGGATGTAGGACACCATCACCGCGACAGCCAACAGCGCTGCCGCTTCGAAGACATCCCACGCCAGCACTGCCCAATGCCGGCGAACCCGGATCACTCGTCGTTCGGAGTCGAGCAGGTACTCGTCTGGATCCCTGGGCGCGAACATGGCTCCAGTATCTCGCGCCTACCCGGCAAACACATGGCTGACGAACGTAACAATTGCTTCCGCAGCGTCCCTGATCGTGCCAATGATGTTGGTGACAATGCCCGCAGACGCCTGCGGTTGAGTTACCAGGAAGAACACGAGCAAAGCGACTCCGGTCAACACGAGGATCTTCTTCGTGTTCACGATGACCAACCCCGTCCTTCTCCGCACCCAGTGGCGCCTGTTGAAAACCGTTGTACCGCACCCAGTGGGCGGCTGACGAGAGTTGTACAGCACTCGGAGCACACGCTCGGACGGCGAACCGAAATCTCGCTACGCTACGTATTCATGCCAGGTGGGGTCGTTCGTAAGATCAGGTGTGTCGGAGGGGTGACCCACGACACATATGGCCGTCTTTTGATGATTCAACGTGCCCATGCCCCCGGCGAAGGCCTGTGGTCGATACCGGGCGGCAGGGTCGAACCGGGCGAGTCCGACCCCGTCGCTGTGGCCCGCGAGCTGCGAGAAGAGACCGGTTTGACGGTTTCGATAGGCCGTCTGGTGGGTGCTGTCACCCGGCCGGCTGCGAGCGGTTTGTACGAGATATTCGACTACGAATGCCGGGTCATCGGCGGCCTTCTGCGCCCGGGGGACGACGCCGCGCAGGCCGCGTGGATCGACCTGGCGACGTTCGGCACACTCGAACGGACGAATTTGCTCACCGATGGACTTGCTCCCACACTCCGGGACTGGAACATGCTCCCTCGTGCATGAATTTTCTACAGCCACACAAGGGTTTGGCCGTGTGCTCCGGTCCGCCCGAGCAACCGCGTGTCCGGCTTTCCGGATTCCCACCGGACGAGACCAAGCACCCCGCGGATCTCCCGGAAACTGTCCTCGAAGTCCGTCCGCCCGGGCACGAGATAGGTCATCGCGGCCAGGTAGTGCTCCTGGCTGACCCACCACAGCGGCCGTGCGGCCGCCAGCGAGGCCACGGCGGCCACGAACTCCTGCCGCCGCTCGTCGGACATGTACGGCAGCACATGGCTCGTCAGAACGACCAACGGGAGCTCGGCAGGCACCTGGGCGGCCGCCTCAGCGAGCCCGTCGACGGCGTCCCCGGTGACCAGGGTCGGCCGGTCCTTCTCCTGCATCTCGGCGGCGACACGCAGCCGGCGTGACCGCTCCGGCTGATCGGCCCAGACGCACGCCTCCAGCCACGCGAGCTCTTCCTCGTCGCGCAGGTCGATCGGGCGGCGGTCGAGACCCACCTTGGCCGCGACCGCGACCTTCTTGGGCAGCTTGGGCATCGGCTCGCCGGACACCGCGCAGGTCAGCACGAGCGGCGTTTTCGTCGGGCCCGCGTTGACCTGATCGCCTGCCTCGTTGGTGAACCGGTAGCCGTAGCGGTCGACGCCGAGCAGCAGGCCCGCGCTGGTGCCGACCTCGAGCAGCCCGATCGGCCCCTTGGCTTCCTTCGCCGCCTGCGCGATGGCCGGAAACAGCGTCGCGACCCGGCGGACCTCGTTGGTCTGGGTCGTGCGCGTGGAGATCAGCTCACGCATCTTGTCCGCGCGCTCGAGCACGAACTCGCGGAACAGCGGCCAGACCCGCTCGTCCGGGCCGTAGCTGCCGCCCATCGTCAGGTAGTAGTTGGCCAGCTCGATCCACGGCTCGGCCTGAACGAGGCGTTGCGCGGCGGCGAAGAACAGCGTGCCGTGCGCGAAATTCTCCGGTGCCGCGGCAAGCAGAGCGGCAACTTCGTCGTCGTCCTTGGCGTGTGTGGCCAAAAACTCGTAGAGCGGCGAGATGCCCGCGGCCTCGTTGACCGCGAAGTTGGTCAGCCGCGCCTTGGCCAGTTCGAGTGTCGCCATCAGGCCACTGGCTCCGGGCGGCCGGGCTGCTCGCCACCGCGCGCATCGCCGTACGAGCGCTTCGGCACCATCACCTTGCGGCGGAAAACACACACGATGGTTCCGTCCTGTTTGTACCCACGGGTCTCCACGTAGACCACCCCACGGTCGTCCTTGGACTTCGACGGCGTCTTGTCGAGCACTTCGGTCTCGCCGTAGATCGTGTCACCGTGAAAGGTCGGTTTGACGTGTTTGAGCGATTCCACTTCCAGATTAGCGATCGCCTTGCCGGACACGTCAGGCACCGACATGCCGAGCAGCAGCGAGTAGATGTAGTTGCCGACCACCACATTCTTGCCGAAGTCGGTTGTCTCGGCCGCATAGTGCGCGTCCATGTGCAACGGATGGTGGTTCATGGTGATCAGGCAGAACAGGTGATCGTCGTACTCGGTCACCGTTTTGCCAGGCCAGTGCTTGTACACCGCACCGATTTCGAACTCCTCGAAGTAGCGACCGAACTGCACTTGACCTACCTCCATGTAACGCTGCCAATGGGCGAGGACGACAGTGTGGTTGCACAGGGAGTATTCTGTGCAACTGGTGTGTGAGCGACTCCACCGCTGACACGACCCGACCCTGGGAGGTGAGGACGCATGAGTGGCACAGATAGCGCGCCGAGTACCAGCAGCGTCCCCACCGGACGGGTCGGCTTCGCCCGCTAGGCCCCGCGGTACCGGCCGGGACGCTTCCAAGGCCGGAGAGGATCACCCCGATTCCACTCCGGCACGTGTGACGCCCGTAGCACGACGAACGTTGGAGGCCTCATGGCTGCGATTCGCCCGCTCCGCGGAAAGCCGGAGCGCAACAACGTGCAAGCACCGATCCCGGTGCCGGTTTCCGCGTACGTCGTGAACTGCGGCATCTATCGCGACGGCACCCGTGTGCCCGGCCGGTGGACGCACGCGGAAGCGATCAAGGAAGTACGCAGCAGCGAGCACGGCTTTGTCTGGATTGGACTGCACGAACCGGACGCGGAGCAGATCAAGGGCATAGCGGACACCTTCGGCCTGCACGAACTGGCGGTCGAGGACGCGGTGCAAGCACATCAGCGGCCAAAGCTGGAGCGCTACGACGACACGTTGTTCATGGTGCTCAAGACAGTGCGGTTCGTCGAACACGCGTCACCCAACACCGCCAACGAGATCGTCGAGACCGGCGAGCTGATGGCGTTTCTCGGCAAGGACTTCATCGTCACGGTCCGGCACGGAAACCACTCCGGCCTCGCGTCGCTGCGCGCCGAACTGGACAAGGAACCGGACCGGCTGAAGATCGGCCCGGCCGCGGTGCTGCACGCGATCGCCGACCGGATCGTGGACAGCTATCTCGATGTCACCGAACGGTTCGAGGACGACATCGAGACGATGGAAACGACCATCTTCGCGCCGCGGACCCTGGTCAGCGCCGAGCAGATCTACCTGATGAAGCGGGAAGTGCTCGAACTTCGCCGTGCCGTGACACCGTTGGGAAACCCGTTGCGGCGCTTGGCAGAGGGCTACACACCGCTGGTGCCCGAGCAGGTGCGCTCGTACTTCCGTGACGTCGACGACCACCTGACGACCGTGACCGAACGGGTAACGGCGTTCGACGAAATGCTGAACACGTTGATCGACGCCACTTTGGCCAAGATCACGCTGCAGCAGAACACCGACATCCGCAAGATCACCGCGTGGGCCGCGATCATCTCGATCCCGACGATGGTCGTCGGTGTCTACGGGATGAACTTCGACTTCATGCCGGAACTTCGCTGGAAGTTCGGCTATCCGTTGGTGATCCTGCTTATCGTGCTGGTGTGCACGTGGCTCTACCGGGTGTTGCGCAAGAACCGATGGCTCTAGCCGAGCGCTTGACGCTCGGCGGTCATCCGGTCCCCTGCCCCATGTCCACCCCCTGACACCACACAGGGAGGCACATCATGTCCCGGTTCCTCTACAACCCACTGTTCTGGCTGGTCACGTTGATCGTCGCATGGCTGATCGTGATCACCGTGTCCATCGCGGGCAACCCGGAAGGTGCCCGCGCGCACTCGATGGAAACAACCCAGCATTAACGCAGCCCTGCGGCCAGTTTCCGCAGAGCTGCGCGGATCTCCTCGGGGGCGAAGGGGTTCACGCTCATCCAGGCACCGTCACCGTCCAGGTGGTAGCGGCCGTTCTCGGTATCCAGCCAACGGATTTCATCTTTGCGGTGCCAGTCGCCGTCAGATCTTCGCGCCAGTCCGGCTTGGCCATTGCCAAGCACGGGCTGGAGGTATTGGACCATCCGACGGGACACACGATCGTCGATACCGTGCTGTGCAAGGATTTCCTCCACCACGCGAGGCGGAAGCTTGCGTGGCCGGATACCGTCCTCGGTCGGTAGATCGGCGATCAGTGCCTCGAATGCTTGCTGTAAGGCGCTGTGCGGCAACGTGAATGGTGTCGCTGATGCGGCTTCGAGGCGTGGGATGATGTCGTAGAGTTCGTCGACGGCTTGGTCGAGCGTGACTTTGCGGACGATGACTGTCCCATATGGATCGTCTGCTCGTTGGACCACGATCAGCGCGTCCGTCCGGTAGGCGAGGACGACCGCGCCGACCGTGGTTTTTTCCTCAGCGACAACGAGATCGAGCACACCGCTGCCGAATCTGAGCAGGTGCACGAACTCGTCGGCGAGGCCGAGGGGGCCTTCGTCGTCGGCAAGACCACGTTCCGCCAGTTGCTCACGCGCGACGTGGAACACGAGGGCGCGTTCGTGCTCGGAGCGGCCGGTGTCCGGGATCTCGAGCGGGAAGGGTGGTTCTACTTCGGCAAAGGTGCAGAGAAGGTCGACTTCGACGGGGTGTAAGGAGATGTCGTGGTTCATCGAAAGTCATCCCGACTCGCCCCATCGACCGGCTGCGGCACCATGTCCCCGCTCATCTGAAGCCATCCCTGCTTACTTCATCAACCTCTTGATACTTCGATGCCGCTTTTTCAGCGCCGTCAACGAACTCCTGCAGGTTCGCCACAGCCTTCTCCAACTGCCCGGCAAGCCCGTTGTCACCGGCGATCCGGTCCGTGAACTTCTCCGCCAGCTCCCTCGCGGGTGGGCTCGTGCCCAGCTGCGGCGCCAACGCGGGGTCACGGAACTCGGCGACTTCCCGGCGTACCGCGTCCAGATCGGCTTTCACCTTCGCGAGCGCCGCGGCGAACTCACGCAGCTGGTCCGGGCTGACCTCCCAGCCCTTGCCCTCTTCATACATAGATGCCTTCCCCTACAGGCCGATGATCGGCGGCGCGGCCTTCAGATCGCCGGTGAACAGGTCTTCTTCGTGCGGGTACCGGCGCTTGTGTTCCTGGTCTTCCTCTTTCTGGCCGCCGGGCGCCGCACCCATTCCGCCCGGCCCATACCCAACGCTTCGTCCTCTGGCGGTGTCACCACCCCGGCCACCGCCCGTCATCGGGACCGCGACCCCGGGCACCGCTCCAGCGAATCGCTTGTCACGCAACGCATCGACATCGATCCCGCTTCCGGTGCCCACGCCCGTCAACGCGCCCCACCGCCCAGCGGCACTGTCCGCAAAGGACGGTACCGTCGTCCCGGATTCGAACGTGCCCGGCGGTTTGGCACCAGACGGCAAGGTACCTATCGGGCCACGTGCCCCCGGCCGGTTCCAGCTGGGATCGGTGATCCCGTCCGATGGTTGACCAAACTGCGGTGTGGCCCGGTCGATGCCCAGAATGGCCGTCTCGTACCGGGTCATGGTCTGTACGGCCTTGCGCTTGAGCTTCTTCTTGTTGCTGCCGAACCCGAACGCGCTCGCGATGCCGCCAAGGACCGCCCCAGCCGCGGCCCCGAACGGCCCACCAATCGCGAACCCAGCCGCCGCAGCGCCGCCAGCCGTGCCCAGACCTGACCACAGGCCGCCTTTGGGCGCGCCCGGCATGGTGCTCTGTGCCGAGGTCAGCGCGCCGCCGGAGTCGTCGACCGGTTCGGCGATCTTGGTCGCTGTCTGGCCGAGCCCGGAGATCCACTTGGCGTTGTGGGTAACCTTGGCGCGTGCCTCCTCCGCACCCGCGCCGGACCAGAACCGCATCAGCGCCGTCAACGAACGCTCCAGGTCATCGGCGCTGGCCGTCAACTTCTGCCCCTGTGTGCGCCAGGTCTCGGCCAGGAACTGCAACTGGCTGGGGTTCGCCTCCCGCGAGACCATCTTGATCAGCGATTCGAGGCTGTAGCCGTTCCAGTGCGTGCCACCGGTGACATACATGTCGTCTTCGACGCGACGGCCCTGCCGTGCCGGGAACGCGCCGCGGACGTGCTGGAGTAATCCCTGATAGAGACTGCCAAGGCCGGATAACACCTGTGTGTCCTCCCCGTCAGCGAGTGTCCGATTCTCCCGCCGAGCTCGTGACCGCGCGACGGCCGAAATGCGGTCGTACGCTCAATGCCGTGGCCAAGGTGCTGACCGTGTCCGACGAAGTCGTCGAATCGCTGTGGACCGATCACGTCCACCGGCATTCGGTCGATCTCGTGCTGGCCGCGGGCGACCTGCCGTTCGACTACCTCGAGTACCTCGCCAACGCGTTGGAACTGCCTTGCGTGCTCGTCCCCGGCAACCACGACGTGGACCTGGGCGGATATTCCAGGCGTCGCGGGCTGTGGATGCGGGACGGATTCCCTGCGCGGTGGCCCGGCCCGCAAGGCTGGGTGGACACCGATCGCCGGATCGTCGACGTGGCCGGGCTACGGATCGCCGGTCTCGGCGGCTCGATCCGGTACAGCCCTGGGCCGAACCAGTGGACCGAGCGTCAGCAGTCACGCCGGGTAAAAACGCTCGCCCGCGCTGCTCAGCGTCGGTACCGTCGAGATGGGCGTGGCGTTGACGTGCTGCTGACGCACTCACCGCCGTTGGGGGTCGGGGACCGTGAGGATCCACCGCACCGCGGCTTCGCCTGCCTGCACGACGCAGTGCGCCGGATGCGTCCGGCTTGGCTGCTACACGGACACGTCCATCCGCATGGCGAGGCTGTTCCCGAGCGGCGAATGGAACACACCAGGGTCGTCAACACGGTCGGCTACAAGATCCTGGACATCACGCCAGGAGGTGACGGTGCAGAGTGACACGGGATTTCCACGTGCCGACGCGGAAAACGACTTCCTCAGGGCGCGCCGCAAACAGGTGCTGTCCAGGCTGGCGGCGTGGCTGCGCCGCGAGCCCGACGACGTGAACATCATGCTCCCGTTCGACGAGGTGGTCGGCGCGCTCGGCCGCACCGGCGAGCGCAGGCTCGGCTCGCAGGTGATCCGCCTGGACTCGATCGTCGGCAGCATGGACCGGACCAGGGACTTCGACCGCCGCTTCCGTCCGACCTCAGGCCGCCTGCGCGAACGCTGGGAGAGGCTGGCGCGGGCGCAGCGCCGCGGCGAGCCGATCCCGCCGATCGAGGTGTACCGGGTCGGCGACCTGCATTTCGTGTCCGACGGGCATCATCGGGTCTCGGTGGCGATCGCGTTGGGGCAGGACACGATCGAGGCGTACGTGACGGAGGTGCGGACCAAGATCTCGGCGGACGGGATCCGGTTTCGCGGCGACCTGATCGTGAAGAACGACCGGAGGTTGTTCCTGGAACGCGTGCCGTTGTCCGGGCATGCCCGTGCGGCGATGGTGCTCAGCGACCCGTGGCAGTACACGATCCTGAGCGAAACCGTTGAGGCATGGGGTTTCCGGCTGATGCAGGACGAATCGAAGTTCCTGAACCGCACGGAGATCGCGGCCCGGTTCTACGCGGAGGAATTCGAGCCCGTGGTCAGCATGCTGCGGCAGGCCGGGCTGATCGGGGACCGGACGGAAGCCGAGGCGTACCTCGCGGTGAGCGAGCAGCGGTACCGGCTGATGCGTACGCACCGCTGGGATGACGACGTGATAGCCAAGCTGCGTAAGGGATAATGGACATCAACTTCTTTGCCGAGATCGTGCGGACCGGGACCTTTCTCGGCGCGGACGCGGGCATGAGCCAGCAGGAGGTTCAGCGTTACCTCGGCGACGATCCGTGGGAAACACCGACGTCCTGGGACTACGGTCTGGTCGAGTTCTTCTGGGGATCCCGTTTCGAAGTGAACCTCGGCCGGACAACGGAACTTGTGCCATTCTCCGCGCTTGCGGCTTTGGTTTCCCTTGTACCCCAGTCGGATGGGACGTACCTGCACGCCGCGTCGGATGTGGTTGTGCACGTTCAGGATGGCTTGGTTTCGAACATCGTGTCTCGTTCGGTTGGCGTTGGCGGATTGGACATTCCGGGCGACCGGGTGCCGGTGGTCAACGCACATCCGGATTTCTTCGCCGACATCGTGGAAACCGGAACAGTGCTTGGCGTGGACGCGGACCTGGATCCTTCGGTCGTCCGCCGGGTCTTTGGCGACTTCGGGTATGACAACGACAATAGTGAATCCTTCTGGTGGGGCTACGACCTCGTGGAGATCTTCTGGCACAGAAGGAAAATCGACGGAGTTCGGGGCTCGCATTTCAGCGTGCAGACCCATCGGCTCAACGCACGTAACCGGCCTTTACTTTTCGCCGACCTGGAAGCCGAACTCACGCGTCGTGGCATACCGCTGACGCCGTTGCCCACTCGCCCTCTCTTCGAGGAATACCAGGAGTACTGGCAGCCATCGTCGAGAATGGCGCTGACAGTTCACGTGCCATGCGGTGAAGTGGAATGGATCGGCTCAGACTTCCACCAGGATCACTCGCAGCCAGACTGGGGCGACTATCGCGCGATCTACCGCAGTATGAAGGAAGTAGTCAACTTCTCCCCCGCCGCACGCCTGAAATGGATCGCCAAGCACCGGCATGATTCGTGCCCGTGGGGCTGGTGGATGCGTCGCATTAGGACAATCACCAACCGTGCGACTTCGTCGGACGAGGTGCGTGACCGAGAGAAGTGGGTCGATTTCGGCTATTGGGCTTTGGCGCAGTGCCCATCGCTTGATGTGCCGCCAGCACTGGCCGCGCAGACGCTTGCGGAGTTCACGGCGACCCTCGAAGACACCCAGCCTGACATGCCACGGCCGTCGGCAGACACAGTGGTTCGGGCATGCCTCGCCTACGTCACCGGAATGGACCGCACGTCCAAATCCCTCCTCGCCGCCGCCCGTTTGCACAGACATGCTTTGCGGGACTTGGATTTGCTGGCATCCCTCGATTCGTGGATCGCGCGTTGGACGGACATTCCTAGCGTTTCGATGCCACGACTGTGACCCGCTCGGGCAACGGCCTGACTTCGTCCATCAACCGGTCGGCATAGTTGTCGAGTAGTCGCGTCCCAACCTGCTGCGCGTACCCGAAAAGCACGGCCCAGAGCAACAAAGCCGCCTGCGAGCCAACGTAAACAATCCCGCTGACCAAACCCGCGCCCAACGCCAGCAAACCGACAACCGACAACGCGGCGCCGAGCAAAATCTTCACCAAGGCCTGATACCCAATAAGGACATAGGGACTCAGGTCAGGTCGGCGCCGAATAAGCAGCAGGACAACGGAAATCGTGGCCCCCAAGGCCCCGAAGAGCTGCACCATCCAGACGTCCCACCCGGTGGGCGCTGTGGTTCCGGTCGGGCAAAGCAGTTGCGGCACAGCGGGATTCGGCGGCATGCACGTCGGCACGAGACCCGGTTTGAGCACGCCGACCAACCCCAGAGCCGTGTTGAGGACCAGAAGGGCGATGCTGATGACGATCAGTTTGTTCCTCAGGGCTCGGGCTGCGGCGTGCGCGTCGTCCGAAGCGTCGAAGGCAGCGCGCATCGCGTCGACAACCGTTGCCCTGTCAGGATCTTCCTGCTCCATGGCCTTGCGCCTCGGATCGCCGTCTTCGAGGTACATCCGAACCCTGGCCCTGAGTCCCGGAAGTCTCGACGGCAGGTCAGGATCGGCCGCGGCCAGATAGATCTCGGCTTCATGCAAGGCGCGCCATGCTCGCTCGATGTGCCAGCCCGACCACCAGGACGCGCCTGAACGCCACCACTTGTTGTCCGCGCTGCGCAGTGCCGCGTCCACGATCTCCAGCGAGACTTCCGCTGCTTTGCGGGCAACCTCTGTTGCCGGGGTCGGCGGCAGAGCGGCGAGGTCGGCGCGTACACGCCGGGCCCTCGACTCGACGGTCAGCTGCCAGTCAGTGACATCAGCCCCAACCTGCCAACCGACAGTGACATTTTCCACCATGATCGATCACCCCAAGTACATGGTGACACTCAGAGATGCCCGTTTTCAGGGGCCGACCGAGTGGTTTCCCCAGGTCAGAAGGGATAGCACAGCGTCGCGCACGAAAGCGCACGCTAAGCCGATCGAACTCGAACGGCGGACAAGGCACCGGAATGGCGGAATGACGCGGGGCAACGGTCGACGGACAGTGTCCGGGCGACATGCGGCAGCGCCAAACGCTCATGGCCACAGCAGGCACCTCACCATGGCCAACGTCGGACACACCAAGCCGAAATGGCTGCCCCCTTCGGCAACGGTGGACACACCATGCCGCAACGGCGGACACACTCTTCAGCAATGGTGGACACACCCTTCCGGAACGGTGGACACGGCCTTCAGGAACGGTGGACACGGATGCCGGAACGGTGTCTGGCACCGCTTCGCCAGCGCACCTGACTCATGCTTGCATGCTGGCACTGTGCCAGCATGCAAGCATTGGTGCTGTCAGCCGGAGTAGGTGAGGTTCTTGCCGTTCGATGGGTCGAAGAGCTGCACCTTGTCCGTGTCGAACCAGATGTCCAGCGAGCCGCCCTGCTGCGCCTCCGAAGCCGCCGAAAGCCGCGTGACGACCTGCGAGCCGCTGTCAGGCACATCGGAAGTCCCGGCGTCCGCCGCGAGTTCCTCCAGCTCCTGAGACGTCGCCTGGTCGCCCTCGACGGTGAAGTACGCGTACTTGTCCGACCCCATCGACTCCAGCACGTCCACCGAGGCCGTGAAGGTCGCCCCGCCCGCCTTCGCCGAGTCGTCGAGCAGGCGCGCGTCCTCGAAGTGCTCAGGGCGGATGCCGAGGATCACTTCACGGGGCGCGTCCGCGGCCTCGACCAAAGAGCGAATCCGGTCCGTCAAAGCGAACTTGCCCAAAGGCGAGTTGACTTCGTTGTCCGCCAATGTCGCAGGCAGGAAGTTCATCGAAGGCGAGCCGATAAACCCTGCCACGAACAGGTTCGCGGGCTGCTCGTACAGGAACTGCGGCGAGCCGATCTGCTGCACGAGCCCGCCGCGCAACACCACAACCCGGTCGCCGAGGGTCATCGCCTCGGTCTGGTCGTGGGTCACATACACGGTCGTCGTGCCGAGTTGCTTCTGCAGCTTGGACAACGAGGTCCGCATCTGCACACGCAACTTAGCGTCCAAGTTGGACAATGGCTCGTCCATCAGGAACGCCTTGGGGCTACGAACAATCGCGCGACCCATCGCGACACGCTGCCGCTGACCACCGGACAGGTTGCCCGGTTTGCGGTCAAGGTGCTGCGTCAGGTCCAGCGTGCGCGCCGCCTCTTCGACCTTCTCGCGGACGATCTTGTCGTCCACTTTGGCCAGACGCAGCGGGAACGCCATGTTCTCCCGGACGCTCATGTGCGGGTAGAGCGCGTATGACTGGAACACCATCGCGATGTCCCGGTCTTTCGGTGCTCGCTCGTTCACGCGCTCGCCGTCGATTCGCAGCTCGCCTTCGGAGATGTCCTCCAGGCCTGCGATCATGTTGAGCGTCGTGGACTTTCCGCAGCCCGACGGGCCGACCAGGATGATGAACTCGCCGTCGGCGATCGTGAAGTCCACTTCGGACACTGCCAGTGCGCCGTCCGGGTACCGCTTGGTCACCTTGTCAAGCACGATTTCAGCCATGATCAACCCTTTACCGCACCGGAGGTCAGCCCCGCGACGATGCGACGCTGGAAGAACAACACGAACAGGATGATCGGGATGGTGATCACGACGGCCGCCGCGGACACCGTCCCGGTCGGGTCCTCGAAGTACGAGGCGCCGGTGAAGAACTGCAGTGCCGCCGGCACCGTCCGCGACGCGTTCGTCGAGGTCAACGAGATCGCGAAGAGGAAGTCGTTCCAGCAGAAGATGAACACCAGGATCGCCGTGGTGAACACGCCAGGCGCGGCCAGCGGCGCGATCACCTTGCGGAACGCCTGCCCCGGCGTCGCACCGTCCATCTTGGCCGCTTTCTCCAACTCCCATGGGATTTCCCGGAAGAAGGCGGACAACGTGTAGATCGACAGCGGCAGCGCGAACGTGATGTACGGCAGGATCAGGCCCGGCCACGTGTCGAACAGACCAAGCGCTCGCTCCATCTCGAACAGCGGGGACACCAGCGAGACCTGCGGGAACATCGCGATCAGCAGTGAAACGCCGACCAGAGCGCGCTTTCCGGGGAACTCCAGCCGGGCGATGGCGTACGCGGCCATCGTGCCGAGGATCACCGCGATCACCGTCGCGATGATCGCGATGCCGATCGAGTTCACCAAGGCGCGCAGGAAGTCCGTGGTCTGGAAGATGTCGATGTAGTTCTGGAACGTCCACTCCGACGGGATGAAGCTCCGGTCGGTGAGCGTGCTCTTCGTCTTGAACGACAACGACAGGATCCACAGCACCGGCACCAGTGCGTAGACCACGACGACGACGTCGATCACGGTCCAGCGGAACACCCGGCCGGGTGTCCGGGTCGCCATCATGGCCATCAGCGCTTACCTCCTGGGTCGGAGCCAGGTGCGGACGTGCCGAACACCTTGATGAAGAGGAACGCGATGATCGCGACCGTGATGAAGATGAGCACCGACATGGTCGACCCGATCCCGAGGTTCAGGCCCTTGATCAGGTTGTTGTAGGTCTGGATCGACACCGACGACGTGCCAGGCGTGAGCACGAAGAGGTTGTCGAAGATGCGGAACGCGTCGAGCGTGCGGAACAGCAGCGCCACCAGGATCGCCGGCTTCATCACCGGCACCATCACCTTGGTGAACCGCTGCCACGGCCCGGCACCGTCCATCGCCGCGGCCTTGAGCAGGTCGTCCGGCACCAGCGCCAGACCAGCCATCAGCAGCAACGCCATGAACGGCGTCGTCTTCCACACCTCAGCCAGCACAACGATGAAGAACGCGGGCACCTGTTCAGTCAGCAACGAGCTACCGGGCGACACGAGATCGCTCAGATAGCCCGTGGTGTCCTGCCAAGCGAACTTCCACGAGAAGGCCGCGACGACAGTCACGATGCCGTACGGAATCAGCGTGACCGTTCGAACCAAGCCGCGCCCAACGATCGTGCGGTGCATGATCAAGGCAAGGCACATGCCAAGCACCAGCTCGATGATCACCGACACGACCGTGATCAACATGGTCAGCCCGAACGCCGTCCACCAGTAGTTGCTGCCGAGCACGGTGACGTAGTTGTCGAGGAAGACGAACTCGCTCTGGTTGGGGAATCTGAGGTCGTAGCGCTGCATGGACAGCCAGATCGAGTAGATGATCGGCCACGCGGTGACCGCGACCATCACGAGCGCGGCTGGCGCGCAGAGCATCCAGCCGAGCTTGCGTTCGGCGCGCTTTCCTTCCGACAGTTCAGGTTTCGCCTTCTTGCCGGACTTGGCCGGTGCGGGTTTGACCGCGGTGTCGGTCACGGCAGGACTCCCTTCGACTGGAGTGCGTCCTGCAGCTCACGACGCAGGCGATCGGCTGTCGCCGGTGGATCGATGGCCGACGGCGGCGACAGGATCGTCGAGATCACCGTCGACGCGTTCTGGTACGCCGGAGTAAGCGGCCGGGATTCCGACGAGTTGAGCGATTCCACGATCGTGTCCTTCATCGGATACGCCTGGTCCATCGTCGGATTGGCCTTGGGATCAGCCGGTTTCGACGGGTCGACCGGCGTCGTGTCCTCGTAGACCGAGCGGATGGTCGGCGGCAGCGACTCCTCGATCGCTTGGAACTTCTGGTTTTCCGCGTTACGCAGGCACAGCGCCGCCTCGAAGGACTCCTGCGGGTGCCGGGAGTACGCGCTGACGGCGAGGTTGAACCCACCGATCGTCGGTTTCGACGGCTGGCCGGGGTTCACGCCCGGATACTGCGTCCACTTCAGGTTCTTGAACCGGTCGGGTGCGTCCGACTGGATACTCGCGTAGACGAACGGCCAGTTGATCTGGAACGCGGCCTGGCTGTTCGGTTGCTGGAAGCCAAGCTGCACCTGCTGTTCCTTCGCCGCGTTCAGGTCCGACGCGGTGACGCCAGCGGTCGCGAGGCGCTTGAGGATCTCAAGCCCCTTGACCGCGCCCTGATCCATCACCACGCTCTTGCCGTCGTCGGACAGGATGTGCCCGCCAGCGGAGTTGACGATGGTGTTGTAGTTGACCACAAGGCCTTCGTATTCGGCCGCTGTCAACAGGATCTGGTATGGCTTGCCCTGCGCCTTGAGCTGCTCGGACGCCGCGATCATCTCGTCGAACGTCTTCGGCGGCGCCGGAGTGAGCGACGAGTCGTACCACAGCAGTTGGACGTTGGTGTTCTTGGTGGCCGCGTACAGCTTTCCGTTCCACTGCGCGGTGCTCAGCGGGCCGGGGAAGACGTCGCGTTCCGCCTCGGCCTTGTGCAGGCCCGTCCACTCGAGAATCCAGCCCGCTTCGGCGAACTCGGCGACCCAGACGACGTCGAGGCCGAGAATGTCCATTTCGGAGTCGTTCGCCGCGAGCCTGCGGACCATCTGCTCACGCTGCCCGTCGCCCTCCCGCGGCAGTTTGTTGTAGACGATGGTGTACCGGCCGTTTGCCTGTTCGTTGCACTTCGCGACGACCTTGTCGAAGACCTCTTCGGGTGAGTAATAGACGTTGATCGTCGTACCCGAGTCAGATCCGCAAGCGGTCAGCAGCGGAACGGCGAGTAGTGCCGCCCCGACAGCCCCGACAAGGCGCCTTCGCGTCGTGCGACTGGCGCTGCGCATGAACCCTGCCTCCTCGTCCCTGCGAGGAAACCGGGCATGCCCCTCACCGCGCGCCCGGCACCTCGGTGTGCCCCCGAACGCGGATGTGCCCAACCTCACCTGTAACGCGCTCGGGCCCACTGAACTTAGGCGGGTTGATCACCCCTCGCAAGCGAATCGCCGCTGTCTGCAGACACGATTACATCAAGGTATTAGCCCAGGTGTTTCACGCGGATAGCCGCGACACGAGCCGTAGATAGAACGAAGTGCCTGCCCTGTAAGGGAAACTGGGACTTGTCTAGGGTCCAGGTTCTCGAACGGGAAGGCACTTCGCGGATGAAGCGTATCGAACGGTCCCGCCGGGTCAAGGTCAGCGCGGACGGTACGGGTGTCGTGTCGCATGCCGGGGTCGGAATGCTGCGGGAACTGGCCTGGGATACCGGGCTGGTGAGCGGGATCAGCACTGCGCTGGCCGACACCTATGCCGGACGGTGGCAGCACGCGCCAGGCCGGGTGTTCACCGACCTGGCGGTCGCGATCGCAGATGGCGGCGACTGTGTCTCCCACATCGAGGTGTTCGGCGACCGGCACGAGGTATGCGGGCCGGTCGCGTCGATGCCGACCACCTGGCGGATGCTGGACCGCGTTGACCCGGCCCATCTGTCCAGGGTGCGTGCCGCGCGGGCAGCGGCACGGGAACGGGCCTGGGCCGCCGGCGCCACCCCGGACCTGACACAGCTGCTGCGGATCGATTTCGACGCCACAGTCACGATCTCGCACGCGGAGACCAAGCAAAACGCGGCGAAAACCTGGAAACGCACGTTCGGGTTTCACCCGTTGCTGGCGTTTCTGGACCGCCCGGAGGTCTCCGGCGGCGAGGCCCTGGCCGGGTTGCTGCGTCCGGGCAACGCGGGCAGCAACACCGCCGCCGATCATGTCACCGTGCTGGAGCAGGCGTTGGCCGCCCTGCCCGAGCACGCCCGGCCTCGGCCGGGTGACCCGGACACGGTGCGGGTGGTGGCCCGCTCGGACTCCGCCGGCGCCACCCACGCCTTCGCGACGGCGTGCCGGGATCGTGGGGTGTGGTTCTCCTTCGGGTTCCCCGTGGACGCCCGCATCCAGGCCATCGTGGATGAGGTGCCCGACCAGTGCTGGCAATCCGCGATCGAGTCGGATGGCGGGATCCGGGACGGCGCCTGGGTCGCCGAGGTCACCGGCCTGCTGGACCTGACAGCCTGGCCGGAAGGCTCCCGGGTGCTGCTGCGCGCCGAACGTCCCCATCCCGGTGCGCAGTTGCGGTTCACCGACGTCGACGGGCACCGGATCACCGCGTTCATCACCGACATTCCCGAGCGGGTGATCCCCGGTCAGAACGCCGGGCTGGAGCTTGACCACCGCCAGCACGCCCGGGTCGAAGACCGCATCCGGGAAGGCAAAGCCGCCGGGCTGCGTAACCTTCCCTGCCGGGGGTGGGATGAGAACGTCGCCTGGCTGGAAACCCTGCTGGCAGCCACGGATCTGGTGTGCTGGGCCAAACTGCTCGGGTTCACCGGCACACCGGAGTTGGCGCATGCCGAGATCGCCACCTTCCGCAATCTGGTGTTGCACGTGGCCGCCCGCATCACCCGCAGCGCCCGGCAGGTCCGCCTCCGTATCGACCGGACCTGGAAATACGCCGATGCCATCGCCGAGGCGTGGTTGAGGATCCGTGCCGCGTTCACCTGACCCGTCCACCCTGTCCCGACGACCCGAAAGACCCCGGAGCGGCCGACACGACAGCAGGTCGGCGGCATGCTCGCGCCTATCTCTCGAATCGCTCGCCGCGAGATCAACCAGACTCAACACAAGATCATCCCGGGATCACATGAAACACCTGGGTTAGGGGGTATTACCCGATGGGCGCATTGACAGCTTGGCCAGCAAGTCCCGGCCACGCTCGGCGTTGCGCGGCTGGCAAAGCACGTCGTAACGCCCGGCGACCAGTTGGCTCGCCGAGGCGAAGTCTCGCCGTCCTCGAGTGGACATGTAGCTGACCGCGGCGAAAGTCAGTCCGAACAACACGCCAGCGGCCACGCCGACGAGTACCGGAACGAGCGACACACCCTGGCTGGAGAAGTAGGCCAGCAGGATGCCGACGAACAAACCGAACCACGCGCCGGACAGCGCGCCGGTGCTCAGCACCTTCGCCCACGTCAGCCTGCCGACGATCCGCTCGACCAGCATCAGGTCGACGCCGACGATCGTCACCTCGGTGACCGGGAAATCCTCATGGGCCAGATGCTCGACCGCGCGTTGGGCGCCCTCGTATGTCTCGTAGGAGCCGATCGGCCAGCCTGATGGCGGCGTCGGCAACCGCGGCAACCCCGGATTGGGCCGCCCCGTCCCAGAAAAACCACCGGCCACGACAGTTCACCTCTCCAAGCAGCAGTGCTTCCATCCTGCCAAGCCGGACATCAAGACGCGAACCCGGCTGCTCCTGGGCCCGGTAGAACGTCCACGTCCGAGGCGTGCATCGGCTTCTGGCAGACCGAGCAGGTGAGCTCGACATGGCTGATCTCGCCGCAGGCGTGGTGCCGGTAAAGCACGGGCGGACCAGCCTCGCCGGCGGTCCACCGATCACCCCAGCGGACCATGACGAGCAGCAGGTCAGCCAGCTCCATGCCCTTGGTCGTGAGCACGTACTCGTACCGGCCGGTCGAGTACTCCCGCCGGTCGAGGACGTCGTTGGCGACGAGCCACTTGAGCCGTTCGGTGAGCACCTTGCGGGAGATCTTGAGGTCCTGCTGGATCTGGTCGAACCGGTTGATGCCGACGTAGACGTCGCGGAGGATCAGCGGCGACCACGGCTCCCCGATGACATCGAGGGTGCGTGCGATCGAACAGGCCAACTCCCCGAACTGCGTCCGCTGCATGGGTGGATTCTACCCTTCAGGGTTCCCTTAGGGAACTTACCGTGTTAGTTTCCTCAGGGAACTCATCAGTGAAAGGGGTCGCACGATGAACCGTCCGCCAGTGGTGTCAATGGACGAGTGGCAGGCAGCCAGGGATGCCTTGCTGGTCAAGGAGAAGGAGATCACGCACGCCACAGACGCGCTGGCTGCCGCGCGCCGCAGGCTGCCGATGGTCCAGTTGTCCACGGATTACACGTTCACCGCACCGGATGGATCGGCGGCCGGGTTGGTGGATTTGTTCGACGGCAAGCAGCAGTTGGTCGTGTACCACTTCATGCTCGAGCCTGGGTCGTCGCATGTCTGTGGCGGATGTGGGTCGTTCACCGACAATCTCGCGTCTGACCAGACGCATCTGAATGCCCGTGACACCCGGTTGATCCTGATGTCACCGGCCCCACAGTCGCAGATCGCCGCCGTGCGGTCCCGGTTCGGGTGGACGCTGCCGTGGTATTCGGCTTATGGCAACGATTTCTACGCCGATCTCGGGCTTGGCGGCATCTTCGGGTTGAGCGTGTTCCTGTTGGACGACGGCGAGGTTTTCCGGACGTACTACACGTCCGGGCGTGGGGTCGAGTACTGACCTCGTGAGTGGTTAGCGAGGTTAGAACACGCATAACCACTCACGAGGGTCTACCGGGACTTGTATTCGCGCAAAAGCCCGCGACTGATGATCGTCTTCTGGATCTCGCTTGTGCCTTCGCCGATCAGCAGGAACGGCGCCTCGCGCATCAGGCGCTCGATCTCGTACTCCTTGGAGTAGCCGTAGCCGCCGTGGATCCGGAACGCGTCCTGTGTCACTTCGGCGCAGTACTCCGAGGCGATCAGCTTGGCCATCCCGGCTTCCACGTCGTTGCGGGCGCCGGAGTCCTTGAGCCGTGCGGCATTCACCATCATCAGGTGTGCCGCTTCGACCTTTGTCGCCATCTCGGCGAGTTTGAAGGCGATGGCCTGGTGCTCGGCGATCGCCTTGCCGAAAGTCTTGCGCTGCTGGGCATAGTCGATCGCCAGCTCGAACGCGCGGACCGCGATGCCGCACGCGCGCGCCGCGACGTTCACCCTGCCGACCTCGACGCCGTCCATCATCTGTGCGAAGCCCTTGCCTGGCGCCTCGCCGAGCACGCGGTTGGCCGCGATCTCGTAGCCCGCGAACACCGCTTCCGTTGTGTCCACGCCTTTGTAGCCCATTTTGTCGATCTTGCCGGGGATCGTCAGGCCCGGCGCGACCTCACCGAACCCGGCGGGCTTCTCGACCAGGAACGCGGTCAGGTTCTGATGCGCTTTCGGTGCGCCTTCGTCGGTTTTGGCCAGCAAAGCGATCAATGTGGACGTTCCACCGTTGGTCAACCACATCTTCTGGCCGTCGATCGTGTACTTGTCGCCGTCCTTCTTGGCCTTCGTCTTGATGGCCGCGACGTCCGAGCCGAGGTCCGGCTCCGACATTGAGAACGCGCCACGCACATCGCCGGTCGCCATCCTCGGCAGGAAGTGCTGCTTCTGCTCTTCCGTACCGTGCTGCTTGATCATGTGCGCGACGATGAAGTGCGTGTTGATCACGCCCGACACGCTCATCCAGCCGCGCGCGATCTCCTCGACGACCAGCGCGTACGTCAGCAGGGACTCACCGAGGCCGCCGTACTCCTCCGGGATGGTCAGGCCGAAGAGGCCCATCTCCTTCATGCCCTCGACGATGTCGCTCGGGTACTCGTCGCCGTGTTCGAGGGCCTGCGCGTGCGGGATGACCTCCTTGTCCACGAATCCGCGGACCGTCGCCAGGATCTCGCTCTGGATGTCGGTCAGTCCTGCGGTCTGGGCAAGGCGAGCCATGATCTGCTCCTGAACGTCGATGTCAGTTACCGAGCAGTATCGCGCTTGGACAAGGTCCTGCAGTGTGAAGCGGCTCTCAGCTGGCGATATCCAGCGCGTGGCCGCAGTGACGGCAGCCAGCGGCGAAAACATGCACGTCACGCTGGCAGCCTGGGCAAGTCCGCATGCTGCGCTCGAGCAGGTCGTCCTGCGGGCGCTTGCGGAAGATCCGGAAACGTCTACCACTCATGCCGTCAAGCGTTAACCCGGTGATCCGCCCCGGGCAAATTGATCACACATTTTTGTGGCGGTGCTCATAGCAACCGAATACGCCGAGTAATTACTCAGTTTTCTCCTGTGATTGTCCTGTGACCTTCGCCGCGTTTTCCAGGAATCTGAGTAACTCGACCGGGAAGGGCAAAACGAGCGTCGAATTTTTCTCGGCCGCTACTTCTACGACGGTTTCAAGAAGCCGGAGTTGCAGTGCGGCCGGTGTGTTTGCCATCACAGCGGCCGCATCGGACAACTTCTGAGATGCCTGAAACTCGCCATCCGCGGCGATAACTCTTGCGCGCCGCTCCCGTTCCGCTTCCGCCTGCCGGGACATCGACCGTTTCATGGATTCGGGCAAAGCGACATCTTTGATCTCAACCCGGTCGATATGGATTCCCCAGTCAAGCGCCGGACTGTCGATCATCACCTCGAGCCCCTGGTTGAGCCGCTCACGGTTGGCGAGCAGATCGTCGAGCTCGCTTTTGCCGATGATCGACCGCAGCGAGGTCTGCGCCACCTGCCGCACGGCGTACCGGTAATCCTCGACGCCGATGACAGCCTGGACAGGGTCGATGACCTTGAAATAGACGACGGCGTCGACTTTGACCGTGACGTTGTCGCGGGTGATGCCTTCCTGCGCGGGCACCGGCATCGCGACGATCTGCATGTTGACTTTCCGCATCCGGTCGGCGATCGGCAGCATCATCGTCAGCCCGGGCTCGCGCGGCTGGCGATGCACTTTGCCCCAGCGCAACACCAATCCCCGCTCATATTGGTTCACGACTCGGGCAGAGAACCCGAGCCACACGCCGCCGAGTGCGACAACTCCGGCGAGAAGTTCGATGATCATCGGCACCACCCTCTGCCGTGCAGGTAATGCCGATGCTACGCCGATTCCCTTGCCAGAGCGCCTTTCTTACACCGGCTCAGGTTTCGCGACGCTGATCCGGAAATGGACGTCGCGAGTCAGGAAGGCGGCCTTGCCGCGCACCTGCACGGTCCAGATATCCTCGCCGGTCCGGAAAATCCACCGGCCGACGATCTTGCCGAGTATTCGCGGCTGGTATTGGCGCGCCATGATCGAGGCGTCAAGCACCGCGTCGGCACGGCTGCGGAAGACCCGCACGTGCGTGAGTGCCCAGACGGAGTACTCGCCAGCCGCCGTGTTCTCCTCGATCAGTACGCACCAGTCGTCCTGTACCGGCATCTGCATCGGATCTTGCGGTCTCCCCATGTCCACTGGCACATCGTGCCAACAGACCGGCGCTCACGCAGTCTCCGGTTTCGCGACAAGCACCCGGAAATGCGACGTCTGCTCCTTCGCGCCGCGCACCTGCACTGTCCACAAATCATCGCCCGTCCGGAAAACCCGGCGGCTACGCCCTTTCGGCGGGTGCTCGGGCTCGTAGCCCTTGGCCAGATTCGCGGCTTCCGTCAACGCGTCGCCACGACTGCCGAACGATTTGATCTTCGTCAGCTCCCACCGCGCGTAACTGGCGCTGCCGACCGTCTCCTCGATCAGGACGCACCATCGGTCGAGCGGCACCCGCCTGGTTTCCTCTTCCACCATCACACCTTCTTTCCCACTGAGACACGGAAGTGGTACTGACGCGTCGCACCCGGCACGCATACGACCCACGAGTCAACGCCGATCTGATAGACATCCCGGGCCTTGGCGAAGGTCGGGTGCTGTGGCTGGTACTCGCGTGCCGTCTGCTCCGCCGCGGCGAGCGCGTCCTCTCTTGTGTCGAACTTGCGGATCCGCGACACGCTCCAACGCTGGCCCTCGCCCATCCCGACCGTCTCCTCGATCAGCACACACCACTGGGTGACCGGATCCTGTACGCGTTCCATGCCCACCTTGACGCGCGGGCCGCGCCAGGCGTTACCGGCAGCGGCCTACTAGCCTGATCACGTGGCCGCCACAAACCGGGGTTTTCGCGGGTCAGCTCGCCGGTCTCGCGGTGTTCGGGCCGGATGGCGAACGGATCGGCAGGGTCAGTCAACCTCGAGCTTGGTCAACCAGCTGTCCAGGTGCGGACACTCCTTTCGAAGCGCCGGCAGACCAAGTTCTGCGATGGCCAGCGGGCCATCGGAGACTTTGATGTAGTCGGATCGGTATCGCGACAGCCGCTTGGACGGCGCGTTCGAAGGTGTGTCGTTCACCAGTTCCGCGCCGCCAGCCGACCGCATGTCCTGTCGCAACTTCTCACTCAGGCCTTGATCGCCTCCAGCTCGGCATTGGCCACGAACACCCACGCCTCAAGTTCGTGCAGGACCAGGTGTGGCAAGAACCTCGCATCGCCGAAATGCGCCCTCAGTTCCCGCTCCACGTGATCGACACGGTCATGAGCTGACCCGTTGGGTCTGTTGCTCATGCCCGGAGCGTCGGGAGGAAACCCGTAATAGTCGAGCACTGTGGTGAGCACCTTGAGGCTGGAGTCGCGAAGCAGATTGCGAAGTTCGATCTCCAACTTTTGCCAACTGCCGAGACCACCCCTGTGCGCCGGTCCGGATGCCGGTCGTTTCGTCTTCACAATCGACCAGTTCACCCACCACCCCACCGCGGTCAGATGAGGCGCGATGATGTCTCTCACCACGGTTTCTTCGGTCTGGCCTTCGACAAGCAGGTGCAACCGCCCACGAGAATCAGCCATGGGCCGCGGAACCCATCGGACGACCACCGATCAGGTTCTTCTCCCAGAGCTCGCCGAGCGAGTAGTCATGCATCCATGTTTCGAGGTCCGCCGGATCTGGCCGAGTGAACGCCGAGCCTGTCTTTGTTCGCTCGACCACGATCAGATCCTCGAGTTCGAACTGGTTCATCAGCGTCACCGACTGCGTGGCGATCAGCACCTGACTACGAGTGGCGGCCTGCCGCAACAACCCGGACAGCTGGACTATCGCATACGGATGCAGCCCAAGCTCCGGTTCGTCCAGTACGACAAGCATTGGCAGTTGAGGCTGGAGCAGGAGGGTCGTCAGGCAGATGAACCGCAATGTGCCGTCGGACAGCTGGTTGGCCGAGAACACCGCGTCTGAGTCGTTCTGCCGCCAACGCAACCGGATACGTTCGTTTTCAGGTTGAAGCACAAAGTCCCGAAAGAAGGGAGCCACCTGGCGGACAGTGCCGACGATCCGCCGGTACGCAGCACTGTCATTGTCCCGCAAGGCAAGCAGCATCGGCGCAAGATTGGCAGCATCCTGGCGAAGGCTCAAGTTGTCAGCCGTTGACGCGAACTGCTTCACCGGCGCGTCCGAACTTGTGTCGTGAAAATGGAAGACCCGGCAACCCTCAAGCAGTCCCGCGACATAGTCGGCGACTGGTTTGGCCGACGCGCGCAGGCGGGTCTCGCGGTGACCTCGCCCCAGACGGTCCAGATAGGGCTTCTCGTAGCCCTCCCCCTGAAAAGAGACTGTTTCCGAATCGAAGATCAACTCGTCGTCCGGAGCGGCGGCTAGAACTGCTTCGTACGCATTGGGCGAAGCCTTCAGCCGCAGCCGCACGCTGGAGTTGCCCGCTGCTTTGTTCAACAGCGCTGATGCTCCGCCATTGAAGCCAACGAAAAGCCCCAGTTCTCCGTCCACAATTCGGCCGAGCATCTCGAAAGCGCGAACGAAGTTGCTCTTCCCCGCGCCGTTGGCACCGACCAGGACGTTGAGGTCGCCCAGCGACACACGCGCCGAAGAGATCGAGGTGAATCCCTCGATCTCGATCGAGTCCAGCCGCTGGTTGGTCATACGATCACTCTACGGCTGGGCACCGACTGTCGGCAGCACGCGGACGCGCGTCGCCTCCCGCAGCCCATTAGCCCTGAGTATTCATGGCGATCTTGATTCGGGCGCCGTGTCGGAACAGGGAAAAGTGCTCCTGAGCTGGGAAGATGAGGTTGCTAATGCCTGTTCTTACCCATGAAGCTCTGGAGCACTTTCGACGTGGATGTTACTGGGTGGTCGCGGGATCTGGCGGTAGAAGTCGGTGGGCGTGGCGTGGTCAGTCATGCCGGGACCGCGGCGGTGCGGTTGCTGGCCGACCGCACCGGGTTGACGGAAGGCTTGTCGCGGGCGATGGCGCGGCGTGGGTTCATGCCGGTGCATGACCGTGGCCGGGTGTTCGCCGACACCGCGGTGTTGATCGCTGACGGCGGGCGGGTCCTGTCGGATCTGGCTGTCCTGCGCGATCAGGCCGAACTGTTCGGGCCGGTCGCCTCAGATCCGACGTTGTGGCGCACGTTGGACGCGGTCGGTCAGGTGCAGCGCAACAAGATCGCCCGTGTGCGTGCCCGGATCCGCGAGCATGTGTGGTCGTTGATCGAGCGACGGCACGGCCGGATTCCGCCGTCGCGGGTGGCCGACCGTGATCTGGGCACGACCGTGGTGGTCCGGTTGGATGGTTCGCTGGTGATCGCGCACTCGGACAAACAACTCGCCGCGGGAACCTACAAGGGCAGCTTCGGTCATCATCCGCTGCTGGCCATGTGTGACAACACCGGCGAATCGCTGGCCCTGTTGCTGCGCACAGGAAGCGCCGGATCCAACACGACAGCTGATCACCTCGAGGTCCTCGACGCCGCGATCGCCCAGATCCCGGCGAAACATCGAAGGAACCTTCTAGTCACCGTGGACGGCGCGGGCGCCTCCCACGGTCTCATCAAGTACATCACCGCGCTGAACGCCAAGCCAGGCAGGCAGGCGCACTACAGCGTCGGCTGGGAACTCGGTGCGCGGGAACGAGCCGCGATCGGCCGTGTCCCCGCGAAGGCATGGCAGGCAGTGCTCGATCACCACGGCGATCCTCGGCCGCTGGACAAAGCCGGCGTGGTGGAACTGACCGCGCTACTACGTCACCACCCCGACGGGGACCAACTGGAGAACTGGCCGGCCGATCTGCGGATCATCTGTCGTCGTGAGAAACCCCACCCCGGCGCACAGTTGTCCCTGTTCGAAGAAGCCGACGGCTGGCGCTACCAACTGGTGGCCACCAACACCCCGGGCAGCGGTTCGGGCGCCACCGTCCAGTTCCTGGAAGCCCGTCACCGCCCGCACGCCCGAGTCGAGGACCACGTCCGCTGCGGCAAGCAAACCGGCCTCGGTCACCTGCCCTCCACCAAGATCGAGATCAACCGGGCCTGGTGTCTGGCCGCCACCATCGCCATCGACCTGCTCGCCTGGCTGCGCCTGCTCTGCCTTGAGGGCACCCTCGCCAAAGCCGAACCCAAAACCCTGCGCTACCGGCTACTGCACACCGCCGCCCGCATCGTCCGCGGCCAACGCAAACGCAAGATCAAAATCCCGGAAACCTGGCCCTGGGCCGACCCTCTCGCCGCCTGCCTCCGGGCAGCGCTGGCCCTGCCACCACCAACTCGATGACCCCTGTCCCTGCCCCTCGACCTGAAAGGCCCGCCCCCCAACCCGGCGCCCAGCCAACACCGGCGGCCGGGCTCGAACCCTGACCATCACCACACAGCAACCAACTCAAGATCAACATCCGAACCGGCACAGGCGGACACGTCACCCACGTGAATGATCAAGGTTAGCCTGATCACGTGGCCGCCACAAACCGGGTTTTCGCGGGTCAGCTCGCCGGTCTCGCGGTGTTCGGGCCGGATGGCGAACGGATCGGCCGAGTCCGTGACATCGTCGCCGGGCTACGAGCCGACCGCCAGCCGCCGAGGGTGCTCGGCGTCGTCGTCGAACTGGCGACAAGACGGCGCATCTTCGTCCCCATCCTGCGGGTGACGTCGATCGAGGCCAACGCCGTGACGCTGTCGACCGGATCGGTCAACCTCCGGCACTTTCACCAGCGCCCCAACGAGGTCCTGGTCGTCGGGCAACTGCTGGACGCGCACGTCACGGTCGAAGCGACGGAGGCAAGGGCCATCGTCGAGGACATCGGGATGGAACCCACGCGTACCCGCGACTGGGTGCTCGGGCGCGTCGCGATCCGCCAGCGGATCGGCCGGTTCGGCAGGCGCGGCCCCGTCCGGATCGTGCGGTGGGAAGACGTGCGCGGCCCGGGAGTTCTCGAGCTGGCCGCGCAACCCCAAGGCGCGCAACAACTGCTGACCATTTTCGAGGGTATGCGCGCGGCTGACGTCGCCGTCGCGCTGCGGGACCTGCCACCCAAGCGGCGCTACGAGATCGCGGACGCGCTGGACGATGAACGCCTCGCGGACGTGATCGAGGAGTTGCCCGAGGAGGACCAGAAGGACGTGCTCGCGCACCTTGATGAGGAGCGTGCGGCCGACATCCTTGAAGCGATGGATCCCGACGACGCCGCCGACCTGCTCGCCGAGCTGTCCGAACTGGACAAGAACCGGCTGCTCGAGCTGATGGAACCGGAGGAATCCGCGCCGGTCAAGCGTTTGCTCGAATACTCGTCGAACACCGCCGGTGGTCTGATGACGCCGGAGCCGATCGTGCTGACGCCGGACGCGACCATCGCCGAAGCACTGGCACGGGTGCGCAATCCCGATCTGACGCCCGCCTTGGCCAGCATGGTCTTCGTGACCCGGCCACCCTCCGCGACCCCGACCGGGCGATACCTCGGCTGCGTGCACATGCAGCGCTTGTTGCGCGAGCCGCCGTCCGACCTGGTCGCGGGCGTGCTCGACACCGAGCTGGCCAAACTGCCGCCAACCGCGTCCCTCGGCGAGGTGACCAGGTATTTCGCCGCGTACAACCTGGTCTGCGCGCCGGTTGTGGACGAGACCGAGCACCTGCTTGGCGCGGTGACCGTTGACGACGTGCTTGACCACCTGCTGCCGGAAGGCTGGCGGGAGAACGGGTTGTGGGAGGCCACCACCGATGCCTGAGCTGCTGCCCCGCCGCAGGCTCGACCAGCCCGGCAGGCCGCGCCGGTTCCTGCGGTTCGAGATCGACCCCGAGGCGTTCGGCCGGTTCTCCGAACGGCTGGCCCGGTTCCTCGGCACCGGGAAGTTCCTGTTCTGGCAGACGCTCCTGGTGATCGCGTGGATCACGCTGAACCTGACGGCCGCGTCACTGGAATGGGACCCGTACCCGTTCATCCTGCTCAACTTGGCGTTCTCCACGCAGGCCGCCTACGCGGCGCCGTTGATCCTGCTCGCGCAGAACCGCCAAGACGACCGTGACCGCATCTCGCTTGAGGAAGACCGCAAACGCGCGGCACAAACCAAGGCGGACACCGAGTACCTGGCACGCGAGCTCGCCGCGTTGCGAATCGCCGTTGGCGAAGTCGCGACGCGCGACTACATACGCAGCGAACTGGACCGTCTACGCCAGGACCTCAACGCCAAACCGCGCCGCCGTGCGTCCGCGGACAGCATCAAGGACAACCCGTCTTGGCGGGATCAGGGCTGAGCGTCGGCCACGCGCTGCGACAAGTCGCCTATGGTGTGCAGCTCTTGCTCGTCGAGGAGCTCCACGAAGTGCCGTAGGACACCTGCCAGATGCGTCCGCGACGCGACTCCTAACCTCGACGCGCCCGCGGACGTCAACCGCGCGACCACGCCACGGCCATCACCGTCGACACGCTCCCGTACGACAAGACCGGCGCGTTCCAACCGGTCCACCAGACGGGTCACGCCAGAGCGTGACAGCAAAACGGCCTCAGCCAGCTCCGCCATCCGCAGGCAGTGGTCCGGCGCTTCGGCAAGTTCGGCGAGCACGTCGTAGGCACCGAGGGAAAGGCGTTGCTCAGCGAGCAATTCCGCCTCAAGACATCGCGTGACCTTGGCGTGCGCACGCAGGAATGCACGCCACGCGTCCATTTCGCTTCGGGTGGGCAACCGGGTTGCACCTAACTCCGGCACAACCCGATGTTACGGAACGCGCGCAACCAGATGCCCAGTGCCCTGTGACACTGCTCTGCGAGATAAGGGCGACCACGGCGTTTCGTCGTATGCGACGTAGCATCAGAAAGGTGATACCCACTGTCGAAGCGGTCCGTAAGGCCCTCGCGGGCGTGCAGGACCCTGAGATCCACCGCCCGATCACGGACCTCGGCATGGTCAAGGACGTCACCGTGCATCCGGACGGCCTTGTCGACGTCGGCGTGTACCTGACCGTGGCGGGTTGTCCCATGCGCGACAGGATCACCCGCGACGTGACCGCCGCGGTGTCCGTGATCGAGGGCGTACGCGAAGTACGAGTCGAGCTGGACGTCATGAACGACGAACAGCGCACCGCGATGCGCAAGTCGCTGCGCGGCGACGAACCGAAAATCCCCTTCGCCGAACCAGGCTCGTTGACGCGCGTGTACTGCGTGGCCTCCGGCAAGGGCGGCGTGGGAAAGTCGAGCGTGACGGTGAACCTCGCCGTCGCGATGGCCGAACGCGGCCTGTCCGTCGGCGTGGTCGACGCGGACATCTACGGCCACTCGGTGCCCCGGATGCTCGGCGCCGAAGGTAAGCCGACCAAGGTCGAGCAGATGATCATGCCGCCGCAGGCGAACGGCGTGAAAGTGATCTCGATCGGCATGTTCACCCCCGGCAACACCCCAGTGGTGTGGCGCGGCCCGATGCTGCACCGAGCGCTGCAGCAGTTCCTGGCCGACGTGTTCTGGGGCGATCTGGACATCCTGCTGCTCGACCTGCCGCCCGGTACGGGTGACATCGCGATCTCGGTGGCCCAGCTGATCCCGAACGCGGAGATCCTGGTGGTCACCACGCCACAGCAGGCGGCCGCTGAGGTGGCTGAGCGGGCGGGCGCGATCGCGCTGCAGACCCGTCAGCGGATCGCAGGCGTGATCGAGAACATGTCCTGGCTGCAGATGCCCGACGGTTCCAGGATGGACATCTTCGGCGAAGGCGGCGGGCAGACCGTGTCTGATTCGCTGTCACGGGCCGTTGGGTCCGAGGTGCCGCTGCTCGGGCAGGTGCCGCTTGATCCTCGGCTGCGTGAGGGCGGGGACGCGGGGACGCCTTTGGTCAAGCTGGAGCCCGAGGCCCCGGCTTCCGTCGTACTGAAGGACATCGCGAAGAGGCTGACCGTGCGGGCCCGTGGCTTGGCAGGTCGCATGCTTTCCGTCACCCCCGCAGGCCGCTGACGCCACACCCCACCACGAACCGCTGTGGCCCGTGCGGCTGCAGCGGTTTTTCGTTTCGGTCATCTCAGGTCGCCGTGTCCACCGTTCCGGAAGGGTGTGTCCACCGTTCCGGCACACCGTGTCCACCGTTCCGGCACAGTGAAATCCACGTTGCTGCATCGTGTGTCCACCATTGCCGCAGCGTGAGAGGCACTTTGCGGCACCCGAGGCACCTTGAGGTGGCGGCTGCGACGCCCGAAACTGTCAGACCCCACGGGTAACGTTGAAATCGGGGGTCCCCCGTGAGAATTGCTGTTGCGATGCGGCATGCCCACGGGACCGCTGGCCCAAAATTGTCGCACCCCTGCGCTACCGTAAAAACAAGGGATCCCCTGATGGCGGGCTTTGTCGGGTAGGGGCCATGACGAGCGGGTGGCCACGCGGCTTGGCGCTGCGAGCCCTGGCGCCGCGGTCAAACCCGCATCCGATTCAGGTGGCGTCGGGGTCGAACGGGGGCTTCTCGCCGGGGTTGAGCGGCGGAGGCGTTGAGCTGGCCGGAGGTGTGGCAGCTGGGGGTGGCGGCGTGTAGCCGTTTGGCTTCGTGCCGTTGGCTGGTTCGTCGTTGAACAGGTGCTGGCTGACCATTCGTTTCGGGTCGAAGCTGCGCAGCTCACGGAGGTTTTCCAGTGGTTTGCGCAGTTCGTCGAACTCTGGGCCCATCTCGTTGCGCAGTTGGTCGCGTGCGCCAGTGGCGAACTCGCGCACCTTGCGAATGCTCTTCCCGATCCACGCGGCCGCTGACGGCAGCCGTTCAGGTCCGAGAATGAACAGCGCAGCCAACAACAGGACGAGAAGCTCCGGCCACCCGATGCTGTCCAACATGCCGCACCCTCCACCAAGTCGAGTTTCAGCTTACCGACTCAGTCGGACTGCAGTACGACCTCGATTGTCAGCTCTCTGCCGTCACGCACGAGAGTGACCGGAACCTTCGCTCCGATGTCATACGTTCGTACGGCCACGGTCAACTCTGGTGAGTTGCGGACGATGCGGTCGCCGATCTTGGTGATGATGTCGCCTTCGCGGATGCCCGCTTTCTGGGCGGCGCCGTTCTCGGCCACGTTCGCGACACGGGCACCCTGCGAGCTGCCCGCGCTGACGTCGGTCACCGCGTTGATGCCGATTTCCGCGTGTTTGACCTGGCCATCCCTGATCAGGGCTTGGGCGATCTTTCGTGCGGAGTTGGCTGGGATGGCGAAGCCGAGACCGATCGAGCCTTTGTCCTCGCCTGCCAGGATCGAGGAGTTGATGCCGACGACCGCGCCGGTCACGTCGACAAGCGGGCCGCCGGAGTTGCCTGGGTTGATGGACGCGTCGGTCTGGATCGCGTCGTACGCGATGGGCGGATCGCCGCCGTCGCCAGGCAGCAGGCGGGGGCGGTGGACGGCGCTGACGATTCCCTCGGTGAACGTGTGGGACAGGCCGAGCGGCGAACCGACGGCGATCACGGTGTCGCCGACCGCGACCGCGTCGGAGTTGCCGAACTGCAGCACGGTCGGGTTGTTGACCTGCACTTTGATCACCGCGAGGTCTGTCTTCGCGTCACGGCCGACCAGCTTGGCGTCGACGCGGCTGCCGTCGGGGAACACCGCGGTCATCTTCACCGTCGGGTCGTTTGCCGCGTTCTCGATCACGTGGTTGTTGGTCACGATGTAGCCCTGGCCGTCGATCACGGCACCGGAGCCGGTCTCTCCACCGTTCGTGCCGATGACCTCGATGGTCACGACAGCGGGCGCGACGCGCTTGGCGATGTCGGCGACTGAGCCTGGCGGACGCTCCACGCCTGGCTGCACCTCGGCCAACGTCACATCGCTTGTCAACGAGTCACCGGCGCGCGCGATGACCCAGCCGACCACGCCGCCCGCGCCGCCGATCACCAGCACGACGACGGCGAGGATGATCAGCGCGCTGGTCTTCACGCGTCGCCCGAACAACAGCTCGGGCACGCTGAGCAGCTGCCCGCTGTCCTTGACCGCGTTGGCCTTCGCCTCTGGCTCGGGTTTGTCGAGCGCGGGCGGGCCGATCATGGCGCCGGCACCCGGGTCACGCCACGGGTCCGCTTCCTTCGACGACCACAGCGGCGAGTCGCCCTGTGCGTCGCCGGTCTGCTCGCCGGGCGGACGTTGCAGCACCACATCGGGGTTTTCCGGCGGACGGCTGAACGCCTCGGTCAACGCGGCCGCTGGCGGCGGCGTCGCGCGTAGCGCCGGGTCCGGGTGGCTGCCGTTGCGGCCGGCGAAAGCGCTGTCCACGCCCGCGGGCCTGCCGAACACAGCCGCCTGAGCGGGGTCGACCGCCGGCCTGCGCAGCGGGCGCGGACCGAGCCGGTCCGGCTCAGGGGTCGGGTCTTGCTCAGGGTGCTGGCTCATCGGTGATCAGAGTGCCTGTCAGGTGGTGAAAGCGCAGTAAGGACCTAGTCATGCCGCGAAGCCCCCGTTGTCGCAACGAGGGCTTCGTGTCCGTAGAGAAGAAAAGTCTATCTATGAAACGTCAGCGCAGAACAGGGCCGCCTGGCGCCACGAGGACCGGGGCGACATAGACGGGGGCCTTGGGCGCCCGTGCGACGGGAGCAGCGGCGTCACCACTGCTGCCGGGCGCACCGCCAGCCGGAGCAACGAGCGCGAGGGCGCCAAGGACCAGACCGGATACGACCACACCGGCGCCTTGCGCCGTGCGACGACCGCGGCCGATCACGTTCGGGCCTTGGCCGAGGCGAGGCTGGGAACCCAACGCGGCGTTGGTGCCGAGCGGTCTGCTCGTGCCGACGCGATCCGGCCGTTGGATGGCCACAAGCTGGCCGTCGTTGGTCATCGCGAGGTTGTCGGGTATGCCGGGCAGATCGGTGTTCTGAGGGATCGCCCGCAGATTGGCCAGCAGTGACGCCGGCATCGACGGGGAATCCGCAGCACGAACGGCTGCGCGCGCCTGCCGCTGAGCCGCGACCTCCGCGGCACAGCATGAGCAGTTCACCATGTGCGCGGTCGCGCGGTCACGCGCGCCCGGGGACAGCTCGCCGTCCACGAACGCCACGACTGCGTCCGGCATCAGGTGCTGCTCGGGCAGATTCCACCCGCGCAGATCGGTCATGCGGAAGCCTCCCCTGCCAATTCCCGGCGGCGCTCGAGCGCGACGCGCAGGGCCTGACGGCCACGGTGAATCCTGCTGCGAACAGTACCCAACTTGACGCCCAATGTAGCGCCGATCTCCTCGTACGACAGGCCTTCCACGTCGCAGAGGACAACGGCGGCACGGAACTCCGGCGGCAGCTCGTCGAGCGAGGCCTGCAGGTCCGGGTCCAGGTGGGCGTCCGTCCACACCTGCTCAGGCGACGGGTCGTCGCCCGCGAGCCGGTCGGTGTCGTCGGGCAGTCCCTCCATGCGCAGCCGCGAACGGCGGCGCGCCATGTCGAGGAACAGGTTCGTGGTGATTCGGTGCAGCCAGCCCTCGAAGGTCCCCGGCTTGTACGACGCCAGCGAACGGAACACCCGGATGAACGTTTCCTGAGTGAGGTCCTCGGCGTCGTGCGAGTTACCGGTGAGGCGGTATGCGAGCCGGTAGACGCGGTCAGCGTGTTCCCGCACGATCTGGTCCCAGGTCGGCGGCGTCCACGGCTGGTCGTCAAGCTCGACTGGCGTCGCCAGCGCGACGTCGGAATCGCTCATCAGGTGGGTATCCTCCCGCGGACTCAACTGCCCACTACGTTGCTCAACGACGGACTCGTTCACGGTGTTCCCCACTTCGGCTGTGCGACTCCCCTTGTTGTCGATAGCTTCGTGTACGGCGTTATGGGGTGGGTGAGAGTGAGCTAAGACGAACCTGAGAATCCGTCCTTCGGCGCGTTTACTGAGGGTTGTCTCAGAATCGGCGCTAATCTCGCGAGGTGTGACCCCCGAATGGCCGGCCGGGCTGCGTGACTACGTCGAGGACTACCTGGCCGAGGACGAGACAGTGGAGGACGCGACAGTGAGCGCCGCACGCGCCCGTGGGCGGGCGCTCGGCTGTGTGCCGATCGGTGCCGCCGGTGGCGCGGCGCTGCGGTTCCTTGCCACAGCGCTACGAGCGAAAGCCGTGGTCGAGGTGGGTACAGGGGCTGGCGTGAGTGGCCTTTACCTGCTGCGTGGGATGGCCGCGGACGGCGTGCTGACGTCGATCGACGTTGAGCCGGAGAACCAGGCGGCTGCCCGCAACGCGTTCGCGGCCGAGGGCGTCGCGCCCGGCCGGACCAGGCTGATCATGGGCCGGGCGCTGGACGTGCTTCCTCGGCTGACCGACTCGGGCTACGACCTGATTTTCGTGGACGCGGCCAAGACTGAGTATCCGAGCTATTACGAGCAGGGTGTGCGGTTGCTGAGGCCCGGCGGCGTGATCGCCTTCGACAATGTGTTGTGGAAGGGCCGCGTGGCCAATCCTGAGGACCGCGAACCGGACACGAACGCTATGCGGGAGGTCGCCCGCCTGGTCAAGGAGGACGAGCGACTGGTGCCGGTGTTGCTGCCCATTGGGGACGGCCTGCTGGTGGCTGCGAAGACGGCCTAGGGCCTGTTTCACAAGTTGATCAAGGTTTGAGATGATCTTGATTCGTGGGGCGTGGTGATCTGACCAACGAGCAGTGGGCGAAGCTGGAACCCTTGCTGCCCAGGGGCAAGAAGCCTGGCAGGCCGCCGAAGCATGCGAAGCGGAAGCTTATTGACGGGATCCGGTTTCGGGTTCGAACCGGTGTGCCGTGGCGGGATCTGCCGGAGCGTTACGGCCCGTGGGAGACGGTGTATGGCTTGTTCCGGCGGTGGCAACGGGATGGCACGTGGAAGAGGATTCTGGTCGCGTTGCAGGCGGACGCGGACGCTGCGGGCCTGATCACCTGGGATGTCAGCGTGGACTCCACGGTGGCTCGTGCGCACCAGCACGCGGCTGGTGCGCGTCAAAAGGGGATCTCCAGAAGGAGTCTCCGGGCGGGGTCGAGGTCGAACCGGCCGATCACGGGCTGGGGCGCTCCCGAGGCGGGTTGACGACCAAGACTCACCTGGCGGTCGAGCAGGGACAAAAGCCCTTATCAATCGTGATCACCGCTGGCCAGCGAGGTGACTCGCCCCAGTTTCAGGTGGTGCTCGACCGTATCCGGGTACCCCGGCGGGATCGCGGTCGGCCGCGCTGCCGCCCGAATCGGGTGCTCGGCGACAAAGCCTACGGGTCCCGCGCCAACCGCGCCTACCTGCGCAGGCGCGGTATCCGCTGCACCATCCCGGACAAGGCCGACCAGGTCCGCAACCGCAAGAACAAGGGCTCACACGGAGGACGACCACCCGCATTCGACAAGGAGATCTACAAGCAACGGCACGCTGTCGAGTGCGGGATCAACCGTCTCAAACGAAACCGAGCCGTCGCCACCAGATACGACAAGCTCGCCGTTCGCTACGAAACCACGGTCACCATCGCAGCGATCAACGAGTGGCTCCCATGACTTTCGAAACAGACCCTAGTAGTGGAGGCTTCCCTTGCTCGGCGTCTCCAGGTGGTCGAACACGGTGGCGCGCCGGATCCGCTCGATCCGGGCCTGCTCGGTGGACGCCTCGGAGATGCCCCTGCGCGCCCGCACCGCCAGCCGGGCCATCACGTACGCACCGAGTTGCGCGTCCGGCCACTTGCGCCAGTAGTCGGGTTTGCGCCGGGTCACGAATAGCTCGTCGGCCTTGCCGAGTTGGCCAATGACCGAGGCCAGCTCCTGGTGGACCTCGTGACGGGCGGCGCGGTGCCGGAGGCGCTTGCGCAGCGCGATGGCCTTCCGCGAGCTCTTGTCGTTTTCGCCGTACCAGTTGCGGCGGTCCTTCGAGTACGACAGCCGCTTCTTCTCCTGCGGTGACCTGCGCCTGCCCATGGTTTTTCCTCCCCACCTGTGACCTTTATGGAAACAGGTGGGGCAACGGGATTTCGCGCCTGCTCAGCTGACCTGGGCGCCCTTGCCGAGGACGATCACGCCGCCCGCGCTGACCGTGTACTTCTCGCGGTCGGCGTCGATGTCCACGCCGATCTGGGCGCCTTCGGCCACGACCACGTTCTTGTCCAGGATCGCCCGGCGCACGATCGCGCCCTTCCCAATGCGCACGCCTGGCAGCAGCACGCTGCCTTCGACAACCGCGCCGTCGTCCACAACCACGTCCGCGCTCACGACGGACTCGCGTACCGAAGCGCCGGACACGATCGTGCCTGGGCCGACGATGGACTCCACGGCGGAACCCGAGTTGACGAACTTCGCGGGCGGTAGGGGCGGCGTGGCCGTACGGATGGGCCATGCCTGGTTGTAGAGGTTGAACACCGGGTGCACTGACACGAGGTCCATGTGCGCGTCGTAGTACGCGTCGAGCGTCCCGACGTCACGCCAGTAACCGCGGTCGCGTTCGGTCGCGCCGGGTACGACGTTGTTGTCGAAGTCGTAGACGGCCGCGTTGTTGTCGTCCACGAGCATGGGGATGATGTCGCCGCCCATGTCGTGGTCGGAGTCCGGGTTCGCCGCGTCCGCGCGGAGCGCTTCGAGGAGTACCTCTGTGCGGAACACGTAGTTGCCCATCGAGGCGAACGTGACGTCCAGGTCTCCCGGCACGTGCGGCGGATCGGCGGGCTTTTCCAAGAAGCGCGTGATCTTGCCGGATTCGTCCGAGTCGATGCAGCCGAACGCGCTCGCTTCCGCGCGCGGCACGCGGATGCCCGCGACGGTCACGCCCAGCCCGGAGTCGACGTGTTGAGCGACCATCTGGGACGGATCCATCCGGTACACGTGGTCCGCGCCGAAGACCGCGATGTGGTCGGGACGCTCGTCGTACACCAGGTTGAGGGACTGGAAAATCGCGTCCGCGCTGCCGGTGTACCACCTCGGGCCGAGGCGCTGCTGTGCGGGCACCGGGGTGACGTACTGCCCGAGGATATTCGACAACCGCCACGTCGTGGAGATGTGCCGGTCGAGCGAATGGGACTTGTACTGGGTAAGCACGCACAGCCGGTGGTAGCCCGCATTGACCAAGTTGGACAGTACGAAGTCGACTAACCGGTAGTTGCCTGCGAACGGTACGGCTGGTTTGGCACGGTCGGCGGTCAGGGGCCAGAGGCGTTTGCCCTCCCCGCCCGCCAGCACGATCCCGAGCACCTTCGGCTGGCCTGTCACGGTTGGGACCCTAGTGTCCTGACCACGATCACGGCCAGATCGAAACGCGACGTTTGGCGCCACGTTCACCGGAACGAACCATTGGCAACTACGGTTACCAAGTGTGCGAATCGGTCTGCTGACACGCGAATACCCGCCTGAGGTGTACGGCGGGGCAGGTGTTCATGTCGGTTTCCTCGTCCCCCGGCTGCGTGAGCTGATCGAGGTGGACGTGCATGCTTTCGGTGGCCCGAGGGCAGATGCGCACTCGCACGGGCCCGCGCCTGGCCTTGAACACGCCAACGCGGCGCTGCAGACCCTGTCGGTCGATCTGGCGATGACGGCGGCGACCGAAGGCGTGGATCTGCTGCACTCGCATACGTGGTACGCCAACATGGCCGGGCATCTTGGCAAGATCTTGCACGGTGTGCCGCATGTCGTGACTGCCCATTCCTTGGAGCCCCGCAGGCCGTGGAAGGCCGAGCAGCTCAAGGGCGGATATCGGTTGTCCTCCTGGGTCGAGCGAACCGCGTATGAGGCCGCGGACGCGATCATCGCGGTCAGCGAAGGCATGCGCACGGACGTCCTTGACTGCTATCCAGCCTTGGATCCGGCGCGCGTGCACGTGGTGCGCAACGGGATCGACACGAGTGCCTATCACCCGGTCACCGAGACAGATGCCCTTGAGCACTACGGGATCGACCCGACGCGGCCGATCGTGGCGTTCGTCGGGCGGATCACTCGGCAGAAGGGCGTCGGGCATCTGATCGCGGCCGGGCATCAGATCGACCCGGACGCTCAGCTCGTGCTGTGCGCGGGCGCGCCGGACACGCCGGAGATCGCTGAGGAGACCAAGCTCGCGGTGTCCGAGCTGGCGGAGAAGCGGCCGGGCGTGTTCTGGATCCAGCAGATGCTGCAGCCCGCCGAGGTTCGGCAGATCCTGAGCCACGCGACGACGTTCGTGTGCCCATCGGTCTACGAACCACTGGGCATCGTGAACCTCGAAGCTATGGCGTGCGGCACAGCTGTGGTCGCCTCCGACGTTGGCGGGATCCCCGAAGTGGTCGCCGATGGCGAGACCGGGCTATTGGTCCACTACGACGAGCACGCCATCGAGGAATTCCGCTCTGGCCTGGCGGAAAAGGTCAACGAGCTGATCGGTGATCCCGCGAAAGCAGCCGCGATGGGCGCGGCCGGGCGGGCCAGGGCGGAGCGGGAATTCTCCTGGGCGACGGTCGCTCAGCAGACTGTCGATGTCTACAGGTTGGTCGTCCCTGAAGGCGATCTCAGTGAAAAGGGGTAATGCTTTAGAGGTGAAGCGGATTTTCACCCGGTACACGGTGGCGTCGCTGCTGGCGACGGCACTGAGTCAAGTGGTGCTGCTCGTGCTGTTCTGGGCGTGGGAAACCGACGCCATGACAGCCAGCACCATCGCGTTCCTGGCCGGGTCCGTGCCGCACTTCCTGCTGATCCGCCGATGGGCTTGGGGAAATGTCGGCAGTGCTGGCAGGCGGGCGGAAATCGTCGCCTACATCGTGGTCACGGCTGCCGGTGGTGCGTTGTCCATCGGCATCACCACGGTGATGGACTGGCTGCTCGCGCCCTTGATCGACGACCGCGGCTGGCGGTCGTTCGGCCTGGTCGTGACCTATCTGGCCAGCGGCGCGCCGGTGTTCCTGCTCAAGTTCTTCGCGCTGGACCGGGTGTTTCGCCGGAAGGCCAGCCACACGCACAAGGCAGCGAGCGACAGCCACAACACCGACACGGACACCAACAAGCTCCAGCCCCACGCCGCGTAGATGACGGTTCCGACCGTGCCGCCGATGCAGGCCCCGGCGTAGTACGCGGCCGAGTACAGCCCGGACGCTGGGCCTTTCATCGGAGCGGCCTCGTTCACCCACGAGCCCGCGGCGGCGTGCGCGGCGAAAAATCCCGCTGTGAACAGCACGAACCCGATGGCGATCGGCACGATTTGCGTCGGGATCGTGAGCAAGGCGCCCACAGCCGTCAGGCCGAGCATTCCAAAGAGGACTTTGTGCCGGTTCGACGCACGGCCGAGCGCGGCAGAGCTCACACCGCCGACCGCGTACGCGAGGAAGACCAGCGAGGCGATCTGTGGGCTGAGCGCGAGTGGCGGCGCGGCCAGGCGGAACCCGATCGCGTTGTACATCGCGACGAACGTGCCCATGCCGAGGAACGCGACGCCGTACAGCGCCCACAGGATCGGTTGGGCGACCGCTGATCTGAGGCCCCGCGTGGTCCGTTTCACAGGTTCGATTCGCTTCGGCAGCGCCCAGATCATGAACACGGTCACGACGCTGGCGAATATCGCGACTCCGGCGATGCCGCCGCGATACGTGCCGATCTGACCGGCGACCAACCGGCCGATCATTCCCCCGAAAGTATTGCCCGCGATGAGCATTCCGATTGCTTTCAGCCGACCTTGCTCGGCCAGATATGCCATGGCCACGGCCGGAAAACCGGCAAGTGCGAGACCTTGCACCGCACGCAAAAGGACCAAAAGCCGGAAATCGCCGACAAGCGGCAGACAAAGCCCGATCAGCGCGGCGATGACAACGGAACTGATAATCACCGGCCGCCTGCCGACGACCTCGGACAGCATCGACAGCGGAAGCACACCGACAGCGAGCGCGCCGGTGGCAACGCCGACCGTAAGTGCCGCGTGGCCAGGCGAGATGTTGAAGTCGTTGGCCAGTTGCGGCAGCACCGGCTGTGGGGCATAGAGCAGCGCGAAGCTAGCGAGCCCACCTGCTGCGATGCCGACGGTCAACCTGTCCACACCATTGGACGTTAAGCAGTGACAACTAATACGTCCAATACGGCATCATGGACCTATCAATACACACGCGCATGAATCATTGGCCGCGACGATCGCACCGCGGCTGGCCATGCTGCGCCTGCTCGCGCTCGACGGCAACGTGACCAGGGCCGCGGCGGTGTTGGGCGTGCCACAGCCAACCGTCAGCCGTTGGTTGGCCGCGCTGGCTGCGGAGGTCGGCGCCCCTGTCGTGGTGAAGGACGGTCGGGGCGTGCGGCTGACCAGAGTCGGTCAGTTGCTGGCCTCGGCGGCTTCAGCCGCGATGGGACCGCTGGAATCCGGCGCGCGGCAGGCGCTTGAGGAGATCGACCCGGAAAAGGGCCGTGTGGTGCTGGGGTTTCTACACATGCTCGGGCGGTCGCTGGTTCCGGAGTTGCTGCGGGCGTTCCGGTTCCGGCACCCGCGGGTGCGATTCGGGCTGATCCAGTCGTCGCGGGCGGAGATCATCGCCCGGATGCGGTCTGGCGAGGTGGACCTGGCGTTCTACAGCCCGCCGCCGGACGAGCCCGAGCTGGCGTGGGCACCCGTGCAGCGCCAGGAGATCAAGCTCGTGCTGCCCGACACGCACCGGTTGGCTCGGCGGTCCCGCGTTGAAGTGCGTGAGCTGGCTGACGAGGACTTCGTCGGCCTGGAACGCGGCTTCGGCATGCGTCAGATCACCGACGACATGTGCGCGGCCGCCGGATTCACGCCACGGCTGAGCTTCGAAGGCCAGGAGACCGACACGGTTCGCGGGCTGGTCTCGTCCGGCCTTGGCGTAGCGATCCTGCCGGAGGCCGAGCTGCCGACACCCGGCCTCGTCGAGATCTCGTTGACGCCACAGGCAAGCCGGGTGGTGGCATTGGTGTGGCCAGCCCACGACCAGCTAACCCCAGCGGTCCGGGCCTTCCGCGACTTTTCCGCAGCTCAGACCTCGTGAGTGGTTAGGCGTGTTCTAACTCAACTAACCACTCACGAGATGTACGAGCTCACTAGTTCCACCAAGGTCCTGGTGGAAAAGCCGGTCGCCCCTGGCACGACCTCGTCGTAGACCTTCTCGGCCCGTGCCGGTCCGGCGATGTCCATATGGGCCCACGGGATGCCGTCGGTGAACTTCTCCAGGAACAACGCGGCCGTGATGCCGCCTGGCCCCGGCGGGCACTGGCGCCAGTCGGCGATGTCGCTGACGACCTCGTCCTCAAGCTCGGCCAGCAAAGGCATCCGCCACCAGGATTCACCACTACGGGTTCCGGCATCGATGATCCGGGCCGCGAGGTCGTCGTCCGTGGCGAACAGGCCGCCGGTCCGCACGCCAAGTGCGACCTTCATCGCGCCGGTCAGCGTCGCCACGTCCACCATCAGGTCCGGCTTCACGCGGCGGATCGCGTAACCCATCGCGTCCGCGAGGACCATTCGGCCTTCGGCGTCGGTGTTGCTGACTTCGGTGGTCTGGCCGTCATAGTGCTTGACGATGTCGCCGGGCCGGTAGGACGAACCGGACACGTGGTTCTCCGCGATCGGCACCAGGCCGGTCACGCGCACCGGCAGGCCGAGCCGGGCGATGGTCACCAAGGCCGCGATCACCGACGCGCCGCCGCACATGTCGGTTCGCATCAGGTGCATGCCGTCGGCTGGCTTGATCGAGATGCCGCCGGTGTCGAAGGTGATGCCTTTGCCCACGTAGGCGATGTGCGGTCCAACTGGCTTAGCGGGACGCCAGGACAGTTCGACGAACCGGGGCGGGCTGGCCGAGCCGCCGCCGACCGCGAGCAATCCGCCGAACCCCTCGGCGGCGAGCCACTTCTCGTCACGCACGTCGACCGTGAGGCCGGGCAGCTGCGCGGCCAGTTTCACGGCCCTCGACGCCAGCCAAGCCGGGTCTTTCACGTTCGAAGGCGTGTTACCCATGTCACGTGTGGCTGTCGTGCCGAGCGCGATCGCCAGTGCACGATCCACCGCTGGCCGCAGCTCCTCCTCCGTCACCAGTCGCACAGTCTTCAGCCGCGGCTTCTGGGTCGAGGAAACCTTGTACCGATAGCCGCCAAGGGCCGCACCCAGTACGAACGCGGCGACGTGGTCGTCGGAGACCGAAGGCGGCAACGTGAGCTGCACGGCCTTCAGGACGCGGCGCCCCGCGTCGGCGTCGTCCGAAGCCCGCGCCTCAAGAGCACGAACCAGCGAGGCCCCGGCTTTACGCCACTCGGCCGCCGTCGCGCCGCCGATCCCCAGGACCCAGCGGCCATCGGCGACCGCGTGCACTTCACCGGCTTTGCCGGTCAGCCCCACGGTCGAGGCCCAGTCGGCACTCAGGTCCGCCCCACCCGGCCCCAGGGCCGGGGAGTCGCCGCTGTACGCGAGCACGGCGACGGGAATACCACGGCGAGGCGTGGCCGCCACCTCGAACTCGGGCATCGGACTGGGTAACGACGGCACGGGCGTGCGCAACGAAGACCTCCTGCGACTCGCTGTTAGACGTGACGCGGCCCCGGCTCCGCTCGATATCTAAATGCGCGCGGATACCGGGGCCCGCCTGAAGAGGAGTGGTCAGCCCGCGGCGGCCTTCAACGCGTCCCCCAGGGCGCTGGCCTCGTCCGGTGACATCTCCACCACCAGGCGTCCACCACCCTCCAGTGGGACGCGCATCACGATGCCCCGACCCTCCTTAGTCACCTCGAGGGGACCGTCTCCGGTCCGGGGCTTCATGGCCGCCATAGCGTGCTCCCTCCGTCATAGCCTGCCCACCGCAGGCCGGGTCCACCAGCCTCGGCTAACGCCATTCTCTCCTATCCGCTCACCGCGACGAAATCGAACCGATCTTTTGCGTGTCGTTTGGTGACCACTCGTCGACCTGGTGTGACAGATTCGAGGTAACGGGCCTGCCGCCGAGCACAACGACTTCCCCACGCGACACGCCGAGACGCGACACGCCGGGCTATTTTTCCCGTTTTTGGTAACGAGATGGTCACGCATCCAGAGACCATGCTCGGGTTCGATTTCTCGCGGCATTTACTTCGACCGCCAGCACGCGGCGATATGGTCGTCGACGATCCCGGTGGCCTGCATCAGCGCGTAACACGTCGTCGGCCCGAGGAACACGAAACCGCGTCGTTTGAGCTCCTTGGCCATCGCCTTCGACTCGTCGGTCACGGCCGGTACATCGGCCATCTTGCGCGGCCGCTTGTGCTTGGCCGGTTTGAATGACCACAACAACTCGTCAAGCGGCTCGTCGAGTGCGAGCACGGCGCCCGCGTTGCGGATCGCGGCGTCGATCTTGGCCCGGTTGCGCACGATCCCGGCGTCGGCCATCAGCCGCGCCCGGTCGGAGTCGTCGAATTCGGCGACCAGCTTCGGGTCGAACCGTGCGAACGCGGCCCGGAAGTTCTCCCTTTTGCGCAGAATCGTGATCCAGGACAAGCCGGACTGAAACGACTCAAGACACAAGCGTTCGTACATCGCGTCGACGCCGTGCAGCGGGGTTCCCCACTCTTCGTCGTGATAGGCCACGTAATCCGGCGTCGAGTTACCCCAATCGCAGCGGACTGGTTCTTTCACTTGACGGCCGCCTTGTCTTCGAGTTGCTGCTCGAGATCGGCGACTCGCGTGCGCAGTTCGTCGACTTCCGTACCGAGGCGCTGCAGAACCCAGTCCACCTCGGACATCTTGTAACCACGCAGCACCATCTGGAACTTCACTCTGCCGACGTCCTGAGAGGTGATGCCCTCGGACGGCAGCCGCGTTGGCGACGCGCCCGGCGGCAATGGCGGCAACTCCTCGCCACGGCCGAACAGCACCGAGGCGAGCAGGAAAACCACGGCCGCCACGAAGACCATGACGACGAGGTAGAACAACGCGGTGGTCACGAAAGCAATCTTGCCACTAGACCGCGAACCGGACTGCCTTTCGAGCCATCACGGTCAGCCGGGCCAGCACAGCGATCGCGGCCACGCTGGCCAGCAGCACCAGCGGAGTGCTCAGCATCAGCTGTGGGTTGACGATCGTCGACGCGATCCCCAGCGACAAGTTCGACAGCAGCGCCGCACTCACCGTCACGAGCGCCACACCAGCGGCGCACCGCGCGATCAGCCGGTTGTCGGCGATACGACGTGACATCAGCCGTCCGACGAGCAACGCGAGCGCGGTCGCGATGGACACGGCCCACGGCATGCTGTCGTTGATCTGCGTCAACGGCATGTACCACGCTGGCGGCGGGTTGCCAGCGGGCAAGTTCTCCCACGGCCCCAGGAAGATCAGCCTGCTGAGCTCCCAGCCGAGGTGCAACGCGGGCAGGATGAACAGGATCGAACGCAGTGTGCGCGTGCCGTACGCGACGGCCAGTTCGCCTTGGAAGTCCCTTGCGATCGCCCCGACGGGCCCGAAGTCGGCGACGGCTTTGCGTTGCGCGTCTTCGTCGCACAAGCCCGCTGACCGGTAGCAGTCGGCGGCGTCTTCGAGGCTGTCGCGCGCCTCGGTCACCATGTCGAGCTTGGTCTTCCGGTTTCCCCGTAACCGCGTGTCCAGATCCGCGACGTAGTCGTCGATCACGCTTGCGCCGGCCATGGCCCCTCCCCGAGTACGCCCTCGATCGCAGCCGTGAACTCACGCCATGCGTTGCGTTCCTGCACGAGCGCTCGTTGCCCTGCCTTCGTCAGATGGTAGGTACGGCGCTGTCGGCCGGACACAGTGCTCCACTCACTTGTGACGTACCCGGCTCTTTCCAGGCGTCGCAGCGCTGGGTAGACCGTGCCGGTTGGCAGGTCCAGCGCACCGCCACTACGCAGCTGAAGTGCTTCGATGATGGCATAACCGTGCAGACGCGTGCCGTCGAGAGTGGCGAGCAACAGCGCGTCGAGGTGTCCTCGCAGCACATCCGGCTTCATACGTAGCGAGTCTACGGGTTGGAAGTCACACCGCCCAGCGTTTTCTGCCGGTTTCAGGGAAAACCCCGATTGATGCGTAGCGTTCCGATATGTAGCTTCGCAACCTATGGACCTGGTACCCATCGCGCGACTGCAGTTCGCGACGACGACATCGCTGCACTTCCTGTTCGTGCTGCTCACGTTGGGTCTCGCGCCGCTGATAGCGCTGATCCAGACCCGGTACACGATCAGTCGCAGACCGGTGCACAAGCGGATGACCCGCTTCTGGGGGCACCTCTACGTGATCAACTACGTGCTCGGCATCGCGACCGGGATCGTGATGGAGTTCCAGTTCGGACTGAACTGGACGGGCCTGACGGCGTTCGCTGGCGACGTCTTCGGGGCGCCGCTGGCCATCGAGACGCTGGTCGCGTTCTTCCTCGAATCCACGTTCCTCGGACTGTGGATCTTCGGCTGGGGCAAGCTCAACCGCTGGGTGCACCTCGCGCTGATCTGGCTGGTCGTGCTCACCGCGTACCTGTCGGCGTTCTGGGTGATGGGCGCCAACGCCTTCCTGCAGAACCCAGTCGGCTACCGGATGGACGGCGACGTCCTGCGACTGGCGGACTTCGGCGCTTTCCTGAGCAACCCGTCGCTGTGGAACGCGCTCGCGCACGTGCTCGCCGCGGGTCTGCTGGCCGGCGGGATCTTCATGGCCGGCGTCAGCGCGTACCACTTCATCAGGCGTACGAGCGAGGTCGAGTTCTTCCGGCGGTCCATGCGACTCGGTCTTGGTGTGGCCGCGGTCGCCAGTTCGTTGACGATCGGTTTCGGGTTCCAGCAGTTCACCGTGCTCGACAAGGTCCAACCGGCCAAGCTCGGCGGTCCGGAGAAAGACGCTGTGGTGCAGGCGGCCGGTGAAGCGAAGTTCGGGCCTGGCACCTATTTGCCGCCGGATGTGGGGCCATTCCTCGGCAATATGATCATGATCGGTTTCCTGCTTTCGACGGCCGCGTGGGTCGCCTGGCTGCTGTGTTTCCGTAACTGGATCGTGAAGCTGCGGGTCCCGCTTTATCTGCTGATGGCCTTGATTCCACTGCCGTTCGTCGCGGCGATCTTCGGCTGGCTGTTTCGTGAGATGGGCAGGCAACCGTTCCTGATCAACGGATTGCTGCTCACGTCCGACGGTGTTTCGTCGGTCAGCGCGGACAGCGTGCTCGCTTCGTACATCGCGTTCACCATCGTCCTCGTCGGCCTCGTGATCACCAACTGGGTGCTGATCGCCCGTGTCGCCAAGCGCGGTCCGCGATTGGAGATGCACGTGGTGAAACCCGAGCCGATCATGGCGACACTCTGATTCTGGAGTATGAGATGGATTTCCTGTGGATTCTCACCCTTGCCGTGCTCGCGGCGGGCTATTTCGCACTGGCCGGCTACGACTACGGAGTCGGCATCCTGATCCGGCTGATCGGCCGCGACGAACCCGAACGAAGAAAGGTGTTAGGCACAGTCGGGCCATTCTTTCTCGGCAACGAGGTGTGGTTGGTGGCATTGGCCGGGATTTTGCTCGGCGTGTTCCCGAAGTTCGAAGGGAGATTGTTCTCCGGGGCGTATCCGGTCGTGTTGGCGATCGTGCTCGGCGTCATCGTGTTCACGGTCGCGGCACAGCTGCGCGGGCGGCTTGGGATCGGGCGTAAACCCTTCTGGGACTTGATGATCACGGTTGGCGCTGGGGTGACCGCGGTCGCGTGGGGCATGCTGCTCGGCGCGATGCTCGAAGGACTGCCGCTCGGTCCTGACGGGTATCCGACTGGCGACTTCAGTGGCCTGATCGACTCGGGAACTCTGTTGTTCGGCGTGCTGATGTTCTCGTTGTTCACGTTGCATGGCGCGGCTTTCCTCGCGGCACGGTCGACCGATCGGCTGGCTTCACGGGCGAAGCGCGTGGCCAAGTTGTTGATCACCCCGAGTGCGGTGACGGTTCTCGCGGTTGTGGTCAAGGCCGGATTCTCGTTGGATCTGGCCAATCCTTGGGTGTCTCTTTTCGGTGCTGGCCTGGTTGTTCTTGCTGTGTTCGCGGCTGGTTCGCTTGTGGACAAGCGGCCGATGGCTGCTGTCGTGTGCACGGGCTTGGCTTGTGTGTTGCCGGTTTTCGCTGTGGTTGCGGCTCATCTGCCGAATGCCTTGGTGTCTTCTTTGGAGGGTGGGGCCGGATTGTCGTATGACGCCATTGCTTCGTCTTCCGGAACGTTGGCGCAGATTGGCTGGCTCGCGTTGCCGGTCGTGCCCGCGGTGATCGGGCTGCAGGTGGTCGTATGGTGGATCTTCCGCCAGCGGGTGGACGAGCGGACGGGACTGTTCTGGTGATCCCCGACCTGCCGGGTTCCCGGCGCTATGTGTACACGCTGTGTTTGCTGGCCGCGTGCACCGCATGTCTCGTCCTGCTCCAAGCCGAGTTGCTGGCAGGACTGCTGACCGGAAGCGTCACCTTGGCATTGCCAATCGCGGCTTTGGCCGGACGTGCTTTGCTGTTGTGGGTTCAGGAAAGCGTTGCGGCCAGGTTTGCCGCGTCAGCCAAGGAGCACCTGCGGTCACGGGTCTTGCGGTCCACGATGGACTCCGCTGGCGCGCAGACCACATTGGTGACAAGAGGAATTGACGCGGTCGGCCCGTACCTGACCGGGTATCTACCGCAGATGGTCCTCTCGGCGACCGTGCCGCTGGCGGTGTTGGTCCGGTTGTGCATCGCGGACTTGACATCGGCGCTGATCATCGCGGGCACGCTGCCGTTGATCCCGATCTTCGCGATCCTGGTCGGCAAGCACACCAAGCGGCAGACCGAACGCCAGTGGGACCTGCTCTCCCGGCTGGGCGGCCACTTCCTGGATGTCGTGCGCGGTATGGAAACTCTGATCCTGTTCAAGCGGGCAGGCGCGCAGGCCAGGATCGTACGGGAGATGGCGGTCCAGCACGCCGACGCGACCATGAAAACCCTTCGGGTCGCGTTCTTGTCGGCCTTGGTACTCGAACTCGTTGCCACACTGTCCATAGCTCTGGTTGCTGTCCCAGTTGGACTGCGTTTGCTGAACGGAAGCGTCGACCTGGAGACCGCACTGCTCGTGTTGTTGCTCGCACCCGAGGCTTACCTTCCGCTACGAGCGGCTGGTACGAAGTTCCACGCGGCAGCCGAGGGATTGACCGTCCTGAAGAATGTCCTGGAGCTCAAGGAGAAGGCACCTTCGGTGGCCGTCAACACTCGGCCGCCGGACTTGCGTACCGCGAGAATCTCTTTGGAAGGCGTGACCGTGCGCTATCCAGGGCGCGAGGAGCCTGCCATACGAGACTTCTGGCTGACCATCGAGCCAGGTGAGCGAGTCGCACTGATCGGTCCAAGCGGAGCTGGGAAAAGCACAGTGCTGTCGGTCGTCCTGGGTCTGACCAAGCCATCGGAAGGCCGGGTCAGGGTCGGCGACATCGACCTCAGAGAGATCGCAGGCTGGCACGATTGCCTTACGTGGGTACCACAACGGCCGTGGTTGATGGCTGCCAGCGTAGCCGAGAACATCCGGCTAGCTGACGCCAATGCGACCGATGTGGACATTGACCGCGCAGCGGCAGCCGCAGTCCTCGACGTGAGCATGGACCGCCCAGGGCGCGAACTGTCCAGTGGGCAAAGGCAACGGGTCGCCTTGGCACGTGCGCTGCTTCGGCGTTCGGCGCCCCTGGTGTTGCTGGACGAACCAACCGCCCGATTGGACACTCAAACCGAGCAGGCTGTGCTGGCGGCGAGCCGGAAGTTGTTGGCTGGCAAGACCGCGTTGCTCGTCGCCCACCGCCCGGCCTTGCTGCCGGAGACGGACCGGGTGGTGCGAGTCGGATGAACCTGCCACTCCACCGGATGGCCTTTGCCGCGTGCACCGCTGTTCTTGCCGAACTAGGGCCTGTTTCACAAGTTGATCAAGGTTTGAGATGATCTTGATTCGTGGGGCGTGGTGATCTGACCAACGAGCAGTGGGCGAAGCTGGAACCCTTGCTGCCCAGGGGCAAGAAGCCTGGCAGGCCGCCGAAGCATGCGAAGCGGAAGCTTATTGACGGGATCCGGTTTCGGGTTCGAACCGGTGTGCCGTGGCGGGATCTGCCGGAGCGTTACGGCCCGTGGGAGACGGTGTATGGCTTGTTCCGGCGGTGGCAACGGGATGGCACGTGGAAGAGGATTCTGGTCGCGTTGCAGGCGGACGCGGACGCTGCGGGCCTGATCACCTGGGATGTCAGCGTGGACTCCACGGTGGCTCGTGCGCACCAGCACGCGGCTGGTGCGCGTCAAAAGGGGATCTCCAGAAGGAGTCTCCGGGCGGGGTCGAGGTCGAACCGGCCGATCACGGGCTGGGGCGCTCCCGAGGCGGGTTGACGACCAAGACTCACCTGGCGGTCGAGCAGGGACAAAAGCCCTTATCAATCGTGATCACCGCTGGCCAGCGAGGTGACTCGCCCCAGTTTCAGGTGGTGCTCGACCGTATCCGGGTACCCCGGCGGGATCGCGGTCGGCCGCGCTGCCGCCCGAATCGGGTGCTCGGCGACAAAGCCTACGGGTCCCGCGCCAACCGCGCCTACCTGCGCAGGCGCGGTATCCGCTGCACCATCCCGGACAAGGCCGACCAGGTCCGCAACCGCAAGAACAAGGGCTCACACGGAGGACGACCACCCGCATTCGACAAGGAGATCTACAAGCAACGGCACGCTGTCGAGTGCGGGATCAACCGTCTCAAACGAAACCGAGCCGTCGCCACCAGATACGACAAGCTCGCCGTTCGCTACGAAACCACGGTCACCATCGCAGCGATCAACGAGTGGCTCCCATGACTTTCGAAACAGACCCTAGCCGCCATCGGGCTCACCGCGACCGCCGCATGGCTGATCGTCAGTGCCGCCGCCCAGCTGCCTCTAGCCGCGCTAGCGGTAGCCATCGTGCTCGTCCGAACCTTGGCCATTGCCCGCGGTGGCCTGCGGTACGCCGAACGCCTGGCCGGTCACTCAGCTGTCCTGCGGGCGATGGCGGACCTTCGTGGCCAGGTCTACGCCGCGCTCGTAAGGCGTAAGGACATCCGGGAAGGTGACGCCCTCACCCGGGTCGTGTCCGATGTGGATTCTCTTCAGGACGGTCTACTTCGGTGCGTTGTTCCGGCCTGTGTCGCCGCAGCGGTCGGGGCGATCGGCCTGACAGTCACTGCTGTCATGTCAGCCACTGCATTGGTTGTGCTGCTGTGGGCCCTTGTGATCACAGGGCTTGTCTTGCCATTCGTGGCGGCGCGACTTGCGGCCCGGACCGCCCAACGGACAGTCCCGGATCGCGCCAAGCTCGCCGACCACATGCTTGATCTGATCCACGGGTCGGCCGAACTGGAGGTCTACGGAGCCCGCCCGGCCAAACTCAAGCAAGCCGAGGCCACGGCGGCATCCATCGCAGCGGTTGAACGCCGCCCCGGCGCATTCATCGGCGCACTGGGCATCACGGTCCAAATCGGAGCGGTGTTCGCGCTGATCACCTTGCTACCACCCGGACCTACCACGGCCGCGCTCGCGCTCGGCACATTGACCGCGATGGAGATCTTCCTCCCGCTGTCATCAGCCGCGGCACGATGGACGGAAGTCCGTCCAGCCATCGCTCGCATCCGAGCACTGTTGACCGAACCCGGGACGCCACCACGCGCCGCGCCTCAAGTCGATTTGGACTTGGCACCTGGCAAGCACATCGCCATAGTCGGCCCGAGCGGCGCTGGCAAGAGCGCGTTGCTGGCGGACATCGCCCGCAGGGAGCCCAGTGCACGTGGCGCAACGGCCGACGCGTACATCTTTGCCGGATCTATCCGAGAAAACCTCACGTTCGCCCAACCGCACTGCAACCAGGACGACCTCGACCGAGTCGCACACCTTGTCCGGCTGGACGAGTGGCTGGCCTCGCTGCCCCAAGGCTGGGACACAGTGATCGACGCGGACACAATTTCCGGCGGACAACGGCAACGCATCATCCTCGCCCGCGCCCTGCTCGCCGACGCACCAATCGTTCTCCTTGACGAACCCGTAGAAAGTCTTGACACGGACCAAGGTGACAAGATCCTCGCCGACATGAGAGCCGCGACCCACGACCGCGCGGTGGTTCTGGTGACCCACAGGCTCAGCCACCTCGACGGGTTCCAGGATGTGGTCGTTCTGGAGAACGGACGAGTCATCCAACGCGGCGCACACGCGGATCTTGTCTGCCAAAAGGGGTACTACCAGGACAGTTGGCGAGCCGAGGAGATGATCTCCGCGCTGGCGACTTCGCGCCGCACACCCATCTTGACCTGCGTGAACGAAAGTGACCTGGATCACATAAGGACTTAAATTCTTGCTTGAAGGAACGTCCATCAGTTGAGTGTCAACTAGAACTCAACGCATCTGGGGGGACACCGACAGTTCCGCGAACTGTGGCTTCGCCATGGGCTCGTAACGCGAGGGGGACGATGCGACCGACGAAACCACCGGCCGTTCTGCCCGTCGGGTTCCAGTGGTTCTGGGGCAGCCAGACGATGAGTTTCGTCGGCGACCGGCTGACCGGGTTTGCCGTACCAAGCGTTGCGATTCTGGTCATGAACGCGTCAACCGCCCAGGTTGGACTGATCACGGCGGCCGGATGGCTGGCGTACCCGGCATTCGGCATGATCGCGGGCGCACTGCTGGCCGGACGCAGGCGCCGGGGCGTGATGATCGCGGGCGAACTCGTCCGGTTCGCAGCGTTCCTGAGCATCCCGCTCGCGGCGCTGACCGGATGGTTGAGCGTCCCGCAGATGGTCGTCGTTGTCGCATTGGCCGGGATCGCAACGGTTTTCGTCGACATCGCCGGGCAGTCCTATTTGCCCACTCTGGTCACGCCAGGTCAGCTGTTCGCGGCCAACTCACGCCTGCAAGGCTCGGACAGTCTGTCCAAACTGATCGGACCAGCGCTCGCGGGCGCGGTGATGAACCTGCTCGGCGGGATCGCGGCGATCGGCGTGAACGCCTTGCCGTTCCTCGTCTCAGCACTAGGCCGGACCCGAATCAAGGTCGTTGAAGAACTTCCACCGCATCTAACCTCGCCACCTTCGATCGCGGCGCGGATCCGCGTCGGGGTCTCGTACGTCTGGAGTCAGCCGCTGCTGCGGCGAGTGGTCTGCGGAACCGCTGTGCGTGGTTTCGGAACCGGTGTGGTGGACGCGGTTCTGCTGCTGTTCGCCTACCGAGCACTCGGTTTATCCAGCCTGGGCGGTGGATTCCTGCTCGCGGCAGGTGCGGTCGGTGCCCTGCTGGGCGCGCTGATGACACAACGGATCGCCCGGCGAATCGGTGTCCGCGCGGCATTGCTGCTCAGCGCCTTGGAAGGGCTGCTGTGGCTGGCGGTCCCGGTCACGTTGTTCTTCGCGCCGGTCGTGTTCCTGCTGCTCATCCGGGTTTGCTCGGCGTTCTGGCTGCCGGTGTGGAACGTCCTGACAACCAGCATCCGGCAGTCATTGACCCCACCTGGTGAGCAGTCCACAGTGCACGCCACCGCCCGGACCATGGCGTCGTCCACGATCCCGTTCGGCTCAATGCTCGCCGGTGTCACCGCTGGCGCATTGACGACTCTGCTCGGCACCGCAACCGGCCTGGTCGTCGTCCTGGCCGCAGGCGGTATCTGCATCGCGGCAAGCGTCCTGCTGCTGCGGACCATCCCCAACGAACTTCCTGAGCTGGGCACAACGCAAGGAGGAGGATCGAATGCACCCGACCACCACACGAACGTTGAACGCCAAGGAGTTCGCTGACATCAAGCACACCGTCGCGATCCGGTCACGGGCGCGCAAGAGCTTGCTGGCAGACCCTGGATACGCCGCGCCACTGCCGCAAGAAGTCAGCATGCAGCTGACATACAAGTGCAATCTCCGTTGCACCCACTGCTACCAGTGGAACGAACAGGGTTTCTTCCGCGACTTCAGCATCGAGCGGCAGCGCACCGAACTGGAGATCGACGTCGTCGAACAGGTCCTGCGGACAACGGCACCCGTGCGATCGAAGACGTTCCTCTGGGGCGGCGAGCCGTTGATGCACTCGAAGTTCAACGAGGTCGCCGACCTGCTGGAACGCTATCCACGTACGGTCAACATGTGCACGAACGGCCTGCTGTTCAAGCGCAAACTCGAGGACCTGCTCAAAATCGGCTCGAACCTGAACCTGCTGATCAGCCTGGACGGACTCGGCGAGGATCACGAGGCGCTGCGCGGCAAAGGAACGTTCAAGCGCACGATGGAGAACATCCAGCTGATGCTGGACCTCAAGCGCGAAGGCAAGTTCGACGGCGAGATCTCGTTGTCCTGCATGGTGTCCCACGTGACCGTGTACAAAATGTACGAGTTCATGGAGTGGGCCGAAGAACTCGGCGTCAACACGGTGTACTTCCAGTTCCCCTGGTTCATCAGCCCGGAAGTAGCCGAAGCGATGGACAAGGTGTACGAAGAGTCCTTCGCATGGCTCAACCCTGACACCAAAACCAAGAAGCCGACCTGGCACTCGTACACCTATCAACTCCCCGAAGAGCAGATCCCGGTGCTGCGGGAATCCATGGCACGCTTGAACAGCAGGCCATGGCGAGTCCGCGTGCGCTATCAACCACAGCTGGAAGCCGACGAGGTCGAGGACTTCATCCGCGGCACGTCCCGCCCAGCGCAGCACCGAAACAAGTGCCTCGCCGTGTCCAACCGAATGGAGGTGCACGCGGACGGCGCGGTGAGTTCGTGCAAGTTCTTCCCCGAGTTCGTGGTGGGCAACCTGTATGACACACCGGTCGCGGAACTGTGGCAGAGCAACGACTTCCGTGAGATCCGCAAGATCCTGTCGGCCAACGGCATGATGCCGGTCTGCTCGAAGTGCATCCTTCTCTACCTGAACGGAGTGTGAAACCCATGTCCGACATCGAGTTCACCATCAAGACAGTGCTCGCGGGCGTGCTTGGCGCAGGTATCACACCCCTGGAGATCCGCTCGGACGCCGACCTTGTCGATGAATACGGCCTCGACTCGCTCCAGACAATCTCGTTCCTGCTGGGTATCGAAGACGCCTTCGACCTGGAGCTGGACTACGAAACCCTTGAGCTTGACCACCTGCGTTCGGTCAACCAGTTCGCCGCGTTCATCAAGTCGACAAGTGCCCTGGCGGCCCCGTGACGCCCGAAGATCTGCTTGCAGGATCGAGCATCAACGCAGCCCGACTAGGTACTTACGACTCGGAGAAGTGGTGGCGACCAGCGGATCAAGCCGCCCTCCCAGCGATTTCCCTCGCGGGCGCGGATGAAACCGTCGCCGCGATGGACGAACTCCTCGCGGGCCACTGCATGCCCGGTGACCGGCTGATCACCCGCTATCCCATGGCGACTGCCGTCCGAGATGGACTGGGGGCGGCGCGAATCACGTTCGATCACGTCGCCGTCGATGGGCCGCACGAACCGCTTGAGCGGAACGTGTCCCGCGACCTGGTCGCAGGGTTCACCGTGTCGCCCTACGCGGTCCTTCCGGACACAGCCAGGTTGACAGATCTACTGCCTGACAACGATGTCGTCGCCAAGGTGAACTCCAAGACCTGGTCCAACACACTGGCACAGGAGTTGGAGCTGCCCGGTACCGGAACAGTGGTCCGGTCGGTGGCCGAGCTGTCCGCGGCCGTGTCCCGTTTCCCATCCGCGATCGTCAAGGATCCGTACGGAGTATCCGGCCGAGGCGCTCTGGTTGTGGAATCCCCCGGAGTTCTGCGGGGGATCGAGCGGGCATTGACCAAGCAAGGCAAGCGAATCGAGCTGCTGGTCCAAGAGAAGTACACGGTAGAACGGGATTTCTCCGCCCACGTGCTGATTTCGCGGGACGGCACGTGGCAGCACCTCGGCATCCAGGTGATGACGAACCGGGGACTACGACACATGGGTTCCTCCCCCGCCACCCCCGAATTCACCGAGTTCCTGGCGGACAAGGGATATCTCTCGATCATCGACTCGGTAGCAGAGAGGTTGGTCAAGGCAGGCTATTTCGGCCCGGTCGGTGTCGACTCGATGCTCCTGCGGGACGGCACACTCATCCCCGTGCTAGAGGTCAACGCCAGACAGTCACTTGGCCTGCTTTCCCTGGTGCTGGACACACGCTTCCCCGTCGCCGCGCATCTTTCCCAGGTGGAACTCACCATCCCGCCCGGCAGCGGAATCTCCTCGATCGCGCAGGCACTTGGCGAAATCCTTTACACGGGCGGGGAACGTGAAGGCGTCCTCGTGCTCAACGGCAGCAAGCTAGCGGCACCAGGCGGCCGCGTGTACTTCGCACTGATGTCACCGCATCCTGATGTCCTGCGGCAGCGTGTCCTTGACGCCGTCGCGGCAGCAGGCATGATTGTTCGAGGAGTCGCCCATGCGGCTTGACATCGGGCTGATCGGTGCAACAGGAATCGCAGAGCGCGCGATCGTCGGACCGGCGAGTCGCCGCGACGACGTCCATGTCCTCGCTGTAGCCGCAAGCGATCCCGTTCGTGCCCGCGAGTTCGCTGCAAGGAACGGGATCAAACGCGTCCACGAGAACTACGACGCGTTGGTCCGCGACCCTGACATCAATGTGGTCTACGTGTCACTGCACAACTCCGCACACCACGAGTGGGCCGTTCGTGCCGCATCCCAAGGAAAACACGTCGTCGTCGAGAAGCCGCTGTGCCTGACGACCGAGGAATTCGCCTCACTCGAGAGCGCGGCTTCGACGCACGGAGTCCATGTCGTCGAGGCGATCCCGACAGCAGGCCATCCATGGCAGGCAGCCGTCCGCGAGATCGTTTCAGCGGGCGAGTTCGGCGCGCTGCAACGTATCCACACCAGAATCCAGTTTCTTCCACCAACTGCAGGAAGCTACCGCACCCGCCCGGAACTGGGCGGCGGTATCTTCTTCGACTCGGCGAGCTACTGGCTGCAGGCCGTGCAATCCACAATCGGTCTTGACGGCGCTATCGGCACGGGAGAGTCCGCATTCGACGGTCCGAACGGAACGGACACCGCATTTCAAGCTGAGCTGAATTGGAAAGACGGCCGGGAGGCCACATTGGACTGTTCGATCGGCGGAAAGCACATAGCCGAAGTGGAGTTCCTGTTCACAACAGCCTCAGTACGAGTCCGGAACTTACTCAGGCCGGTAGCAGCCCCGCTGCCACTGAACCTGTCGATCAAAGGCTCGAAGAACGAAATCCGTTCCTTCCCACCGATCGCGTACTACGAAGCACAACTGGACCGACTGTTCACAGTGCAGGACAAGCCAGCAGAGCGAATCGCGTTGATGGCTGGGATCTACGCGACCGCGAGAGGAGCCCTGGTCCGATGATCAAGCCATTGGCTGTCTGGCAACGATTCGCGCTGACGTTTGACAACAGTCGCCCTGGTTTCGCGACCGGCCCATGGTTCACGATGAACGCGGTCGTGGATGTCCGCGGACCACTCGATATCCGTCGTCTCGACCAAGCAGTCAAGGACTTAAAGATCTTTCGGTAATAGGGTGAGTCGTTGCGGGTGATTCGCCTTGCCTGGTAGGACAATCGTGGTATGCCAGAACCGTCACGATCGGCCGGCCAGCGTCGGAAAGCCCGGAGCGGCAAGAAAGTAGCTGCCCGCCGTGATTTTGAGGCGTTGCGGGAACGCCGGATGCGGGCTGCGGAGATGTTCGATCGCGGCAAGCGGCAGGTCGATGTGGTGGTGGAGTTGGGAGTCTCGGCGCAGACCGCTTCACGGTGGCACCGGGCGTGGTCGACCGGCGGACGGCAGGCATTGGCCGGGGCTGGCCGTGCCGGGCGGCTGCGTAAGCTGACCGATGAGCAGGTAGCCGCGGTGGCAGGCGCGCTGGCGCAGGGGCCGAAGGCGAACGGATTCCCGACCGACATGTGGACGCTGGCGCGGGTGGCCAAGGTGATCGAGAAGGTCACCGGGGTGCGGTACTCGCAAACCCAGACCTGGACGATCCTGCGCGAGCGGCTGGGCTGGAGCAGGCAGCGTCCCGCCCGCCGCGCCACCGAACGCGACCAGGAGGCCATCGACAGGTGGGTGAAAAAGGAGTGGCCGCGCATAAAAAAAGCGCCCGGCGCCGAGGGGCCTGGATCTGCTTCCAGGACGAGTCCGGATTCTCCCTGCTGCCCGTAGTCCGGGCCACCTGGGCGCCACGCGGCCAGACCCCGGTGCTGACCCACCGGTTCTCCTGGAAACGCCTGTCGATGTCCGGCGCGCTGGCCTACCGGCCCGACCGCAGCGAGGCGGTGTTCGTGTTCGGCATCAAAGAAGGCGCCTACAACACCGCCTCGCTGATCGAGTTCCTCACCGCTCTGCTCGATCACCTCGACGGCCAGAAAGTCACCCTGATCTGGGACGGCCTGCCCGCCCACCGATCGAACGACATGAAGGCATGGCTGGCCACCCAACGACACTGGCTGCGCGTAGAACCGTTGCCCGGCTACGCCCCCGACCTCAACCCGATGGAAACGGTATGGGGCAACGTCAAAGCACGCGAACTGGCCAACTTGTGCCCCGACACCATCGACGAAGCCCACACCGCCGCGCAGGCCGGCCTGGAACGTGTCGGCAGCAGCTACCAACTGTGCTTCAACTTCCTCGACCACACCGGCGGCCTTTCCCTATGACATAACTCACTCAAATACCGAAAGGTCTTTAGTCGCCAGGCACGACCTGCTGCGCTCCCGTATCGAAGACGAAACGCAGTTGATCAGGTCAAACGTCCCAGTCGAGCTGGAAATCACCGACGACACCGAACTATTGCACGCACCCATCGACTCGCACGCGCTGAGCCCACTCCGAGTCCGGCTGAAGCCTGTCGAAGCCGATCAACACCTGTTGTGCCTGCACATCCACCACCTGATGTCAGACCCAGCGACATTGTGGACATTGCTCGACGAACTCGCCGACTTGTACCGCGGGACGCTACCCGCACCCGCGGCCCAGTTCTGGCACTACGCCGAAGACCAAGCGCGACTACTGGCAAATAGCCGAGAAGCCGCCGAAGCATGGTGGCGGCGGTCCACCGAACTAGCGTCATTCGCCGCACCATCCCCGACACCAGTCGGACCTTTCGCGCTGCGCCAAAGGGTTCTGCCTGCCAGCGATGTCGCCGAGTTGGAACGATTCTGCCGCAGGCATCGCAGCACAATGTTCGTCTCATTGCTCGCCGGTTTGACGACCGGGATGCTGCCGTATCTCGGCCACGGCGACACCGTGCTGTTCACCACGTTGATCAGTCGACGCAATCGCGCGGAATGGCGGTCTCTGCCCGGTCCTTGCATCGTCCCTCTCGACCTGCCGGTGCCGCGGCCACCTTCAGAGCTGACCGGCGAGTACGTAACCGCGGTCCGAGACATAGTCCTAGGCGCACAGCAGCACGTCATGTGCCCGACGGCAGGCAGGGACGCGCCATACTTCGAGTACATCTCAGACGCACGGCCACAATCGTTGTCATTCGGCGACGCAACCGGTGCCGTGATCGACGCCGCAGGTCCCCGTGATACCGGAATGGCCACCGACTTGGGTATCCGGGCAAGGAAGACGGCCGATGGCGAACTGTTCGCGCACCTGAGCGGAAACGGCATCGGATGGTCAAAGGAGCGAACCTTGACCATCTGCGAAAAGCTGCCGTGGCGAAGTCCCATGTTTACGGAGGTTGCGTGACCAAGCGAGTGCTGTCATCGGAAGAACTGAACAGCGTACTGAAGACCTGCGGCATAGACCCAGCAGAAGTCCAAGTACGCGAACAACTCTCCGAAGGCATGTACAACACGGCCTACCGAATCCGGACAGCGGAAGCAGGTTACATCCTCAAGCTCGCCCCAGACCCAGCGTCACCATCGCTGACGTACGAACGCGGCTTGATGAACACCGAGGCCTTGTTCTACCGAGAGGCCGCGGACCTGCCAGTGCCACAAGTAGTCTACGCAGAGCCGGAATACCTGCTGATGACGGAAATGCCAGGAACACCATGGCATCCCCAAAAACTAGACCCGTCGCTGACGGAGAAGCTACGCACCGAACTCGGCACGATCGTGGCCCGTCTGCACAGAATCACCGGACCCGGATTCGGTTACCCGCAAATGGGTCTAGCGGACTCATGGCGATCGGCCTTCCGCACGATGGTCACAGCGGTCCTTGACGATGCCGCGCGCTACTTCGTCGAACTCCCTGTCTCAACCCAAAAGCTTTCGGACGCCCTAGACTCCCCGGCATTCAACGAAGTGACAACGCCCGTCCTGGTCCACTTCGACCTGTGGAAGGGAAACATCCTGATCGACAACGTGCGAATCACCGCCCTGATAGACGGTGAACGCGCGTTCTGGGGCGACCCCCTGGCAGAGATGGTATCCCTGGCCCTGTACGGCGACATCCGCACAGACAAAGCCTTCCTGGCCGGATACGGACCACTGGAGTTCACCGACGCAGCATCATTCAGACTGGCGTTCTACCAGGTCTACCTCTACATGATCATGCTGGTGGAGATGGTGCCAAGAGAAAGCTACGACCGAGCCTTCCACAAACTGGTGACAAAGAATCTGCTCGAAGCGGCGGCCAAGCTGTGATCGAGATCCTGACATCCGGTGTGGCGCTGGGAGTGCACGTCCCAGGCCTGCTGTTGGCAGACCGGCTAAGAGAACGCGGCATAGCGGCGAACGTCTCAGTGTTGGAACGAATGCTCCCACCGGAAACCCTGGAAACAACGACAAAGATGAAGTGGGCCTTCCACCGTGACTTCAGGGTCGCGTTGGCAGGCCAACGAGTCGCCAGAGACGCCTCAATCGCAATCCCGCACGAGGCCCAAGAAGCGCTGCTGTCCTCCTGGCGTGCGCGAAATGTCCAGAAGTTCGTCGTGTTCTCAGGATTCTGGCTCCCCATCCTCGAACAGTACAGCCCAGCCCCAGTCGATGTTTGCCACGTGGATTCCGTGATCTCCCCTTCCTTCCAGAAGGTCAAGACATCACTGAACCCACGCCCAATCTGGCTGGCGAATGCCACAAGCGGAACTATCCCGTACAGCATCCCAGTCACCCACACACCACCACTCCCCTGGGAATCCCGCGCCCACAGGCTGCTGGTGCATGGCGGCGGCTGGGGCATGGGGACGTATCGCGAACGTGCGACGGAACTCCGATCGCACGGATTCGAGCTCGACATCGTGGCGTACGAAGAACGCGATGTCTCGGCAGACCCAGGAATCCGCCATTTCGTGATCGACCCAACCTGGCACCCCTGGCTGGACAACGGCTACCCACCATTCGCCGAAGTGGGCACCCCCTTCACCCGCAGCACACACCACCACGCCTCCTTTGACCTGACCAGATCGGTCGTGGCGACAGTCAGCAAGCCAGGCGGAGGCACACTCCTGGACTCACTGTGGTCAGCAACGCCAGCAGTCCTGCTTGAACCATTCGGAGCCCACGAGAAGCACAACGCGACCCTGTGGGAAGACCTAGGCTTCGGAATTTCATTCGACAAATGGCGAGACGCCAGCTTCGATATGAAGATGCTGGAGAAGCTGCACAGAGCGCTACTGGTCGCCAGGGAGTCCCTAGTGGACTACTCGGCCGAGCTAGCCGGATGAACGAGATCTGGCAGGCCAAGCCGGAAGACTGGTTTGTCGTGAGTGGTTATCCGTGTTCTAACACGGATAACCACTCACGACAGATTGACTGAACGCATCGGTGGACGGTCGGCGACGTCGATCGGCGTAGTGTCCGGCAGCCATTCACCGGCGACCTGCACGAACTGGGTCAGCTCGGTGGATCCGGCGATATCACAGCGCCGCAGCATCGCACCAAGGATCTGACTGGCCATCACGCCAAGCTGCAGCAGATTCCGGTTCCGGTGCTTGCGCACCCCCAGATTGACCTGAGCGATGGCATCCAGTCCATAGGTCGAGTGGGCGTCGAGCAACAACCCGATCTCCACGGCGTAACCGGCCGCGAAAGACACCGATTCCAGGAACTCGCGACTCCCGGCGTACTCCCCGCCCAACGGCTGGACCAATCCCGAAAGCTCGGGGCGAAGAGCATTCAAAAGAGGCCGGGCCAAGAGCTCGGTGACCCGGCCACCACCGGTGCCGTAGTCCTCGGTCTCCAACCGCAACGGCCGCCGATAAAACCCCTTGACCAGGTGAACATCCTCAGTGAGCAGAGGCCCAAGCAAAGCAGGGACGAAAGCCGAATCGGGATCAACCAAGTCTGCGTCCAAGAAGACAACCAGATCCCCAGTGGTAGCAGCCAACGACCGCCACAGCACTTCTCCCTTGCCAGGCAAGGGAGAATACGAAGGCAGCACATCCTCCCGACGCACAACCCGAGCCCCGGCAGCGAGAGCAACTGAAGAAGTCCGGTCAGTAGAACCGGAATCCATCACGACGATCTCGTCCACAAGCGACCCGAGCAACGGCCGGACGCTGCCGACAACCTCCCCGACCGTGGCCTCTTCATTCAAAGCAGGCAAAACGACACTGACGGTACGGCCACCTTTGACGGCGCAAAGGTCGGAGACTGTCCACTGTGGTTCCTGCCAGGTCCGGGCCGAGAACCACGCACGAGCCGCAGGATTCACGCGAGCGCCCGCAAAACCCGAGCAGGCGGACGAGTCCCGGCAATACTGGCGACCATCTCAACCACCCGCCTCGTCTGCCGAACCTGATGCGCCCGAAAGACCCGAGCCCCCATCCAGGCAGCCACCGAAGTAGCCGCCAAAGTCCCGTCAACCCGCTCCTGCAACTCAACCCCCAGCGTCTCCCCGACAAAGTCCTTGTTGGACAAAGCCATCAACACCGGCCACCCGGTGGCCACAAGCTCGTCAAGCCGCCGCAGCAATTCCAGCCCATGCCAAGTGTTCTTGCCGAAATCATGAGTCGGATCGATCAGCACGCCCTCAGCGGGCACCCCCAACTCAACCATCCGGTTCGCCCTCGCCACCAACTCCTCAGCGACCTCAGCCACCACATCCCGATACTGCACCCGATGCGGATCTGTCCTCGGCTGCACCCCGCCGGTGTGCGAGCACACGATCCCCACCCCGAACTCCGCCGCGACCTCAGCCAACAGCGGATCCACACCCGCCCAGGTGTCGTTGAGCAGGTCCGCCCCCGCCTCGCACGCCGCCCTGCCCACCTCGTGACGCCACGTGTCCACGCTGATCACCACATCGGGGAACCGCTCACGCACCGCAGCCACAAACGGCACCACCCGCCGTAATTCCTCCGACGCATCCACGATCTCGCCGTGTGATCCGGCTCGCACGCCACCGATGTCCACGATGTCCGCGCCTTCGGCCACCGCCGCGCCAACCGCGGCCATCGCAGCCTCGGCGTCGAAGGTGGCACCTCGGTCGTAGAAGGAGTCCCTGGTGCGGTTCACGATCGCCATCACCAGCGCACGGTCGCCCGGCACCGCACGTGAACCGAACTTGAGGGGTCGCACCCAGTGATCGTGCCACGGGTTCCCAAGAACTTAGCGACCGCGATCTCGCATTTAACAAACCGCCTCTTACAGTGGAGGTATCCCCCACCGCAGGAGGCTCCCCTTGTTCTACCGCGCGCTGCGTGCCGTGTGCGCCATCATCGCGAAGGTGCTGTTCCGTCCACGGGTCGAAGGCCTGGAGAACATCCCGGCGAAGGGCGCGGTGATCCTGGCGAGCAACCATCTGTCCGTGTTCGACAGCATCCTGATCCCGCTGGTGGTGACCAGGCAGGTGAACTTCCTGGCCAAGGAGGAGTACTTCCTCGGCCGTTCGCCGTACAAGCGCGTCCGCGCCGCCTTCATGCGGGCGATCGGCCAGGTGCCGGTGCAGCGTGGGCAGGCGCGCGCGGGCGTCGCGGCGCTCGAAGCGGCGAGCGGGGTCCTGGAGAAGGGCGATGTCTTCGGCATCTATCCGGAGGGCACGCGGTCGCGCGATCTGCGTCTGCACCGCGGTCACACGGGCGTCGGCCAGCTCGCGCTGAGCACGGGCGCTGTCGTCGTGCCGATGGCGGTGATCGGGACCGAGCGGATTCAGCCTCCTGGCCAGCGTTTTCCCCGGCCCGCTCGGGTCACCATTCGAATTGGCAAGCCATTGAACTTTTCTCGCTATGACCGCATGCAGGCTTCACCTGCTATTCGTCGCGCGGTTACCGACGAGATCATGTACGCGATCATGGAACTGTCCGGCCAGGAATATGTCGACGCTTACCACAAACTCCCGGACGCTGCCTGAACGGCTTATACCACACCCTGCTGGGCCATCCTTGTGAATGGTGGTCACAACATCGGACGAATCGTCGCGCCGATTTGCTGCGCTGCGTAGAGCGTCCGACGGCCAATTGGCCTATTATTCCGTCGATCGAGTGAATCACCTTGAAGGTCCTGCTAGGCTCGGGCTCACTGGATGTAGGGGACGGCAATTGGGGGTCGTCCTGCTCGACCAGGGGGAATCCAGGGGGATTCATGACCGACCAAGGCGCGGACGCGGCTGGCCGCACACTGCCGCTCCGCCATTCCGACGATATCCAGGGCGACATTCTCGCCGGGTTTCGTAAGGACCATGAAACGGTCCTGCTGCTGCGCTTCCCGGACGATCAACGCCCGGTCCGGAAATGGCTGCGGCTGATGATCCCGCAGATCGCGACGACCCGCCAGGTCGCCGCGTTCAACGCGGAATTCAGCGCGGCGCGGCACGCCCGCGCAGGCATCGATCCGGCCGGATTGAGCCCCACCTGGGTAAACCTCAGCCTGACGTACGCCGGGCTGAAATTCCTGATGGGCGAAGAGCCTTTCCCGGACACGACGCTGCCTGGCGTGCAGGCGTTCATCCATGGCGCGTTCGCCCGTGCGGAGATCAACGGCGACGAGGGGGACAGCGCGCCGGACCACTGGCTGTTCGGCCGGGAAGACCAGCCAGTACACGCCGTGCTCACGATCGCCTCCGATGAGCAGGCCCAGCTCGAACTCCGCGCGTCCGAACTGCGCGTCGCGGCCGCCCGCGCGGGGCTGACGGTCGCGTTCGAGCAGGTCGGCGCGACCCTGCCGGGCGACGCGAAAGGTCACGAGCACTTCGGGTTCAAGGACGGCGTCAGCCAGCCCGGCGTGCGTGACTTCGACCGGCCGGACCCACGAGACCCGATCCACGTCGACGGCAAACCGGGCACCCGGATCCTGCCGGCAGGCGAGTTCGTGATCGGGCACCCGAAACTGACCGGGGACGCGCCCCCACTGCCCGACTGGACCCGCAACGGTTCGTTCCAGGTGGTGCGACGGCTGGCACAGGACGTGCCTGCCTGGTGGGCGCAGGCCGGTGCCGCGCGAAGGCAGCTCGAACAGGAGGGGGTCGAGCTGCCTCCCGGCACCGGCACAGAATGGCTGGCCGCCCGGGTGGTCGGCAGGTGGCGTTCGGGTGCGTCGGTCGCGCACAACCCGAACACCGAGCCACCGACCAAACCGGGCGCGCCGGACGACAATCTGATCAGCTACGCCACCGACGAGAACGGGCACACCACACCACATTTCGCCCATATCAGGAAAACCAACCCGCGTGACGGCATCGCAGGCGATTTCAAGAACGCCGACACCCGCCGGATCATCCGCCGCGGGATTCCGTTCGGCCAGCCTTTCGACCCGTCGTCAGGCGCTGGTCACGGCCCGGACACCGACCGCGGCCTCGTGTTCATCGCGTACATGGCCGACCTCGCCGAGCAATTCGAGTTCCTGCAGCAGCGATGGATCAACGACAAGGACTTCTTCCAGACCGACGCCGGGCACGATCCGGTGATCGGAAAGGACAGCGACATCACGCTGAAACTGGACACGAAGCCCGAAGGAAAGAAACTGCACTTCGCACAGTTCGTGCGCACTGAGGGGACGATCTATGCCTTCGCACCAGCACTCACAACCCTGCGCGACCTCGCAGGACGATAGGGACATGTAAGAAAAACCCCTCGTGAGTGGTTATCAGTGTTCTAACCCTGATAACCACTCACGAGCTTTTCCAGGTCCGTTTCGATGGTGATGAAGTCCCGATAACTGGCCCGGATGAACCCTTCGGCGACCATGTGGTCGACCATCGCGATCAGCGGGTCGTAGAAGCCGTCGATGTTCGCGATCCCGATCGGCTTGCTGTGCACGCCGATCTGGTACCAGGTCCAGATCTCGAAGAGCTCGTCCAGCGTGCCCGCGCCGCCAGGCAAGGCGAGGAAGGCGTCCGAGAGCTCGGCCATCAGGGCTTTGCGCTCGTGCATCGTGCTCACCACGTGCAACTCGGTCAGGCCTTGGTGGGCGATCTCCCGGTCGGTCATGCTCGTCGGGATCACGCCGATCACCTCGCCGCCCGCTTCAAGGGCCGCGTCGGCGATGATCCCCATCGTGCCGACCGACGCACCGCCGTACACCAGCGTGATGCCACGCTTGGCCAGCAGTTTTCCCAGTTCCGCTGCCGCGGCGGCGTACCGCGGCTTCGTGCCGGCCGCCGAGCCGCAGAAAACACAGATCCGCACTAGTGGACTTCTTCCCAGGCGCGGTACGCGTCCTCGACCACACTGATCGCGTCGTCCACGTCGTCGGTCACGTGGATCAGCGCGAGGTCCTTCTCGCCGACCTTGCCGGTCTTGAACACCACGTCCTGCAGCCAGCTGTGCAGGCCGCCCCAGTACTCGCTGCCGAACAGCACGATCGGGAACTTGGTGACCTTCTTGGTCTGTACCAGGGTCAGCGCCTCGAACAGCTCGTCGAGCGTGCCGAACCCGCCCGGCAGGCAGATGAAGGCCTGCGCGTACTTGATGAACATCGTCTTGCGGACGAAGAAGTACCGGAAGTTCACACCGAGGTCGACCCACGGGTTGAGGCCCTGCTCGAACGGCAGCTCGATGCCAAGCCCGATGGACAGGCCGCCGGCTTCCGACGCGCCCCGGTTCACCGCTTCCATCGTGCCCGGTCCGCCGCCGGTCAGCGCCGCGAAACCCGCCTCGGCCAGCGCCTTGCCGATCTGCCTGCCCAGCTCGTACTCGGGGTGGTCACGTGGGGTGCGCGCGGACCCGAACACGGTCACCGCGCGGGGCACCTCGGCGAGCGCGCCGAAGCCTTCAACGAACTCCGCCTGGATCCGCATCACGCGCCACGGGTCGGTGTGCACCCACGCCGACGGGCCTCGTGAATCGAGCAAACGCTGGTCTGTTGTCGTCGGTTCCTCGCTGCGCTCACGGCGCAAGGTCACCGGGCCCCGTTGCTTCTCCTTGGGGCGATCCTCGTTCATCGTCACCAGCTCAAGTCTAGTTGTGCTTGTCCGCCCAACCGGTGACTTATTCGGCTCGTCGTGGTGACCGCCTGAAAAACGGTGATCGGCTACCGACGAACGGCGGTAGCAGGCCGTGTTCACGACCCGTTTACTCATCGATGCGGTTATGCGCATAACCCCGCTTCTCTCCCCCTGCTAAAGGGGCGCAGCAGTGCGCCCAAAAGGAGCACGTCGTGAGAAGAACGCGAGCGATACTGGCGATCGCCGCCCTGACCTTGGCGATCCCAGTCGCGCAGGCCGAGGCCAGCGCGCCACAGCTAGCAGCCGACCCATTAGCCCGTGCCACCGCGGCGGCCGACCAAGCGGCCATCCTCGGGCTTGACGAACTCGCCAGGGGCGCCGACGAGACGTTCACCCGCGTCAGCACGACCCACGGCGGCGCGGGCGTCTACTACTCCGCCTACGAACGCTCGTACCGTGGCCTCAAAGTTGTCGGTGGCGACGCTGTTGTCGTGACCGACGACCAAGGCCGTGTGCGTGACACGACCGCCGCGGAGACCGCCCCGCTGAACGTCGACACCGCCGCCAAGATCGACGCCGCGACGGCCGCGAACACCGCACGCACCAAGGTCCAGACCGTCAAGTCCGTCGACGCGCCGAAGCTGATCGTGCTGGCAGGCGCGACGCCGAAGCTCGCGTACGAGGTCCTCGTCTCAGGGAACAACGGCGTCATCCCGAGCAACCTGCACGTGTTCGTCGACGCCAACGACGGCTCGGTGATCGAGAGCTACGACGACGTCAAGGCAGGCACTGGCGACTCGTACTACGTCGGCGACGTCCCGATCACCACCCAGCAGAACGGCGGCACGTTCGCCATGCGGGACACCACGCGTCCCGGCCTCGAGTGCGGCCTCGACAGCAACAAGGTCGTCTTCACCGGCCCGGATGACAACTGGGGCAACGGTTCCGGCACCGACATGGAGACCGCCTGCGTCGACGCCCTGTACGGCGCGCAGAAGGAATGGGACATGCTGCGCGACTGGATCGGTCGCAACGGCATCGACGGCAACGGCAAGACCTTCCCCGCGTACGTCGGCCTTCCGGCCGTGAACGCGTTCTGGACCGGCAGCTACACCCAGTTCGGCCGGACCCAGGACAGCCAGCGCCAGGTCATCTCGATGGACGTCGTCGGCCACGAGTTCGGTCACGGCATCTTCCAGTTCACCCCCGGCGGCTCCGGCGGCGGTGGCACGGAGAAGGGCGGCATGAACGAGTCCACCGGTGACATCTTCGGCGCGCTGACCGAGGCGTACGCCGCCAACCCCGAGGACCCGGCCGACTTCGAGGTCGGCGAAGAGGTCAACCTGGTCGGCCAGGGCCCGATCCGCTTCATGTACCAGCCGAACAAGATCGCCGGCCACCCCAACTGCTGGTCGACCTCGCTGCCCGGTTCGGTGCACGCCGCCGCTGGCCCGCAGAACCACTGGTTCTACCTGCTTTCCGAGGGCAGCAACCCGGGCGGCGGCAAGCCGGCCAGCCCGACCTGCGACAACAGCACGGTGACCGGAATCGGCATCCAGAAGGCGGGCAAGATCTTCTACAACGGCCTGCTGCAGAAGACGACCACCTGGAACCACGGCGCCGCCCGCAAGGCCACCTTGCAGGCAGCGGTTAACCTGTTCCCGGGCAGCTGCGTGGAATTCGACGCCACCAAGGCCGCGTGGAACGCGATCAGCGTACCCGCGCAGACCGGCGAGGCCACCTGCACCCCGCAGGGCGGCAACGACTTCTCCATCGCGTTGAACCCGGCCTCCGGGTCGGTCACGCCGGGGTCGAGTGTGGCCACAACCGTTGCCACGCAAACGATCCGCGGCAACGCGCAGAACGTCACCTTCTCCGCGAGCGGCCTGCCCGCCGGTGCCACCGCGACCTTCAACCCGGCTTCGGTCACCTCCGGCGCCAACTCGACGTTGACCGTCGCGACCACGTCGAGCACGCCTGCCGGGACCTACCAGGTGACGGTCACCGGTGACGGCGCCAACATCGACCACACCGCGCAGTACGCGTTGACTGTCGGCACAACCGGCACGCGGACCTTCACCAACGGCACGGACTTCCCGATCGCCGACTTGGCAACGGTCAGCAGCCCGGTCACGTCCACGGCCACGGGTTCGGCCACGTCACCGGTCAAGCTTTCGGTGACGATCAACCACACCTGCGCGTACGACCTGCAGATCACGCTGACCGGCCCAAGTGGACGGTCGTACAACGTGAAGGCCGCCGGTTCGGGCGGTTGCGGCCAGTTCGGCACCAAGACCTATGACGTCCCCGTGACTTCGGAGAACGCTGCGGGCACGTGGACTCTGGTCGTGGCTGACCGCTACCGCGTCGACACCGGCACGCTGGACACGTGGACGATCACGGTGTGAGCCACTGCGTCAAAACGCTTACACAGTCCTTGATCTGCTGAACGTGCACATGTTCTTCCTTGGTGTGTGCCAAAGTCGGATCACCGGGACCGAAGTTGACCGCGGGCATGCCGAGCGCGGCGAACCGGGCGACGTCCGTCCAGCCCAGTTTGGCGACCGGCGTGCCCCCGGCGGCTTCGACTAGTTCCTTCGCGGCGGGCGCCTGCAGACCTGGCAGCGCGCCCGCCGCGACGTCAACAACCTTGACGTCGTAGCCCTCGAACACCTCACGCAGGTGCTTTTCCGCCTCTGCCGGGCCACGGTCCGGCGCGAAGCGGTGGTTGATCGTGAGCACGGCCTCATCCGGGACAACGTTGCCCGCGACCCCTCCTTCGATCTTCACGGCCTGCAAGCCTTCCCGGTACGCGCAGCCGTCGATGTCCACGATCCGCGGCTCATAGGCTTCCAGCCTGCGCAGTGCGTCCCCGATCGCGTGAATCGCGTTGACACCCATCCAGCCGCGTGCGGTGTGCGCGCGCTTTCCCGTTGTCCGGACCTGGATGCGCATCGTGCCCTGGCAGCCTGCCTCGATCGTGCCGTTCGACGGCTCGCAGACCACCGCGACATCGCCCATCAGCCAGTCTTTGAGCTCACGCTCGATCCGGCCGAGGCCGTTGCGGGCGGCCTCGATCTCCTCGCAGTCGTAGAAAACGAACGTCAGATCGTGCTTGGGATCGGTGATGTTGGCGGCGATGTGCAGCATGACCGCGTCACCGCCCTTCATGTCGACCGTGCCGCAGCCGTGCAGGATCTCGCCTTCCCGGCGAGACGGCAGGTTGTCGTTGATCGGGACGGTGTCGATGTGACCAGCGAAAACGACCCTGCGCTCACATCCGAGGTTCGTACGGGCCAGCACGGCGTTGCCGGACCTCGTGACTTCGAGGTGGCCGAGCTTTCGCAGCGCGCGCTCCACCGCGTCGGCAAGAACGGCCTCGTTTTCCGAGACGCTCGGGATGTCGACGAGAGCGACGGTCAGATCCACCGGGTCAGCAGCAAGGTCCAGTTCAACGGTCACACCCGGCACGGTAGTCCACGTGGGTTTCACGTGCTCCACGTGAAACCCACGTGGTAGCCTTGTCCCATGAAGCGGAACATCACAGTGCAGTTAGACGAAGAGATCATCGACCGAGCGAAGGTGCTCGCAGCCAAGCGCGGCACCTCGGTCAGCGCCCTGCTCTCCCACCAGGTCATCAAGATGACCGAGGAAGCAGCTCGTTACGAGGCGGCCAAACAACGCGCCCTCGCCAGAATGGACAACGCCATCGATCGCGGGGGTGCCACCTGGACCCGCGAAGAGCTTCATGATCGTGCTCAGTATCGCAAGGACGGAACAAGTTGACAGGCGACCAATGCGGCTTGGTGTTCATCGACACCAACATCCTGATCTACGCACACGACCGGCAAGATCCGGTCAAGTACAAGATCGCGAAGGCAGCACTCGACACATTGTGGGAGGCCGACACCGGAGTACTGAGCACGCAGGTGCTGCAGGAGTTCTACTCGGTCGTGGTCCGCAAGCTCAAATGTCCCATGTCACACAGTGAGGCACGCGAGGTCGTCGCCGACTACGCCGAGTGGTGCCCGATCGACACCGAAGCGCAGTTACTGGTCTCAGCGAGTGTGCTCTGCGAGCGCTACCAACTCTCCTGGTGGGACGCATTGATCATCGAGGCGGCGCTTCGCTGCGGCGCCACGACGCTGCTGTCCGAGGACATGCAGCACGGCCAGACCTTCGGGTCGCTCACGATCCGCAACCCGTTCGTAGAGTCCTGACCCCGCGTTGGTTACCTTTTGCGGGTGAGCGCGAACCCCGAGTCGAGCGGCGCGTACGGCGTCGGCCTTGCCACAGTCACCTCTGATGGAACCGTGCTGGACTGCTGGTTCCCCAAGCCGAAGCTGGGCGAAGCGCCCGCGCCGGGAACGCTGCGCCTGTCCGAAATGGAGGCCGCGCAGGAGCTCGGCAACGGGATCTCCGCGATGCTCGGCCCGGACGATGCCCGCGGCGTCGAGGTCATCGCGGTCCGTACCGGCATCAACGCCCTCGCCGAGCCGCCAGCCGACGCGTACGACGTCTACCTGCGACTGCACCTGATCTCCTCGCGGATGGCCATCCCGAACAGCCTGAACCTCGACGGCGTCTTCGGCCTGCTCGCCAACGTCGTCTGGACCAACCACGGCCCGTGCCCAGTGGAGAACTTCGCGGCGACGCGCCTGGCGTTGCGTGCACGCGGCGCGGTCACTGTCCACGGCATCGACAAGTTCCCGCGAATGGTCGACTACGTCGTGCCCAGCGGCGTGCGGATCGCCGACGCCGACCGCGTGCGGCTGGGTGCGCACCTGGCGAGCGGCACGACGGTCATGCACGAAGGCTTCGTGAACTTCAACGCGGGCACCCTGGGCTCGTCGATGATCGAAGGCCGCATCTCGCAGGGCGTCATCGTCGGCGACGGCTCGGACGTCGGCGGCGGCGCGTCGATCATGGGCACCCTGTCCGGCGGCGGCAAGGAGACCATCACGATCGGCGAGCGCTGCCTGCTCGGCGCGAACGCCGGTATCGGCATCTCGCTTGGCGACGACTGCGTGGTCGAAGCGGGCCTGTACGTCACAGCGGGTACGAAGGTGAAGTTGCCAGACGGCCGCCTGGTCAAGGCACGCGACCTTTCCGGCGCCAACAACCTGTTGTTCCGCCGCAATTCGAGCACCGGCGCGGTCGAGGTCGTCGAGCGCAGCGGGTCCGGAATCGCCCTGAATGCCGCTTTGCACGCCAACGATTAACCCGGATTTCACCTAAACTTGGGCAGATGACCCTCACCCCCGCCGAACTTGGGTTGCCTGTCGAACCGGCCACCGCACGCCGCAAAGATCCGCCAGCCGTTCACGTTCGAGTACGGCTGGACAGTCAGCTCCGCGCGTTGCTAGCGCACGAAGCAGGCACCAAGTCGGGGGTGGATCCGGAAGATCTGCACCAGATGCGCGTCACCATCCGGCGCCTGCGCGCGGCAGTCAACGCCGACGGCGCCGGACTCGGTGACGTAGCACCCCCACTCCAGCTGGAACTGAAGTGGCTAGGCAACGCCCTTGGCCCAGTCCGCGACCTGGACGTCCAACTAGACCGCCTCAGGACAGAGGCTGCGGGTTTTGAAGACAACGAACGCGCCGCCGTCGAACGCCTCCTCAGCGGCCTGGTCAACGAACGCAAAGCCGCCCGCCGACGGATGCTCAGCGCGATGCGGACGAAGCGCTACGCGGAACTTCTGACATCGCTGGCGGCCGCGACTGCGTCCAAACCGATCTCGGAGGCGGTGTCTTCGGACAACGGCAAGGCTCCGGCTGTGGTCAGCGTGATCTACAAGCCTTACCGGAAGCTTTTCAAGGCTGTTTCGGCCTTGGGGCAGGACCCGCCGGATGAGCAGCTGCACGCCCTGCGGATCAAGGGCAAACGCTTGCGCTACGCGGCCGAGTTGGTCGGCTCGGCTGGCAAGGAACCGGTGAAGCAGCTGATCAAGGCCACGAAGGCGTTCCAGGAGGTGCTTGGCGAGCACCAGGATGCCGCCGTGGCCGAGGAAACCATCCGCCGCCTGCTCGAAGGCCAGGAGGAACCCGCGGTCATCTTCGTCGCCGGACGTCTGGTCGAACGCGAGCACGCCCGTCGCCTTGCTTACCGAGCCCAGTGGCGCGACAACTGGGATGCCGTTGCCGCCCTCGCAGATCACTTCTCGTGAGTGGTTATCCGGGTTAGAACACGGATAACCACTCACGAGGACAGGCGCGTTGCTGCTGCTTGGATCCGTTCATCGGTGGCCGTCAGGGCGACGCGCACGTGCTCGGAACCGGTTGGCCCGTAGAAAGTCCCTGGGGCCACCAAGATCCCACGCTCAGCCAGCCAAGACAGGGTCTTCCAAGCGTCCTCGCCCCGAGTGGACCACAGGTACAGCCCAGCTTCGGAGTGATCAATCGTGAACCCAGCCGACTCCAGCGCCCCACGCAAGATCGTCCGGCGGGCCCGGTAGCGCGATTTCTGGGACTCGACATGCGAGTCGTCCGAAAGCGCGACGGTCATGGCCTCCTGCACGGGCCGGGGCACCATCATCCCGGCGTGCTTACGGACCTCCAGCAAAGAAGCCACCAATGCCGGGTCCCCGGTGACGAAGCCCGCGCGATACCCAGCCAGGCTGGAAGACTTCGACAGCGAGTGCACCGCGAGGATCCCGGTCATGCTGCCTTCGTTCACCGAAGGGTGCAGCACGGACACGGGCGTGGTCTCCCAGCCGAGCGACATGTAGCACTCGTCGGACAACACGATCGCGCCGCGTTCACGTGCCCACGACACAACCTTGCGCAGGTGCGGGACGGGCAGCACGCGCCCGGTCGGGTTGGACGGCGAGTTGAGCCAGATGATCGCTGGGTTCTGCGGGCCGAGAGCGGTCAGGCCGTCTGATCGCACGACCGTGGCTCCCGCGAGCAGGGCGCCGACTTCGTACGTCGGGTACGCCAGCTCCGGGATCACAACCAGCGACCCGGCGCCGACGCCGAGCAGCGTCGGGAGCCAGGCGACCAGTTCTTTCGAACCGATGGTCGGCAGGACGTCTTTTTCAAAGACGCCCTCGACCTCGAAGCGACGGCGAAGGGCCGCGACGGCCGCTTCGCGCAGTTCGGGCGTGCCGTGTGTGGTGGGGTAACCGGCACGGTCCGATACCGACGCGAGTGCTGCTCTGATCTGGTCAGGCACGGGGTCGACGGGGGTGCCGACCGAGAGGTCGACCACCCCGTCCGGGTGTGCCTGTGCCTGCGCCTTGAGATCCGCGAGCGAATCCCAGGGAAAGTCCGGCAGACCCGCGCTCAATGCTCGGTCTCGCGCGGCGCCAGGTCCTTGATCCACTGCGGGTCGGCCGCCACCTTGCCGACCTTGGACGCCCCGCCGGGCGATCCGAGCTCGTCGAAGAAGTCGACGTTGGCCTTCGTGTAGTCCTTCCACTGATCGGGGACGTCGTCCTCGTAGTAGATGGCCTCAACCGGGCAGACCGGCTCGCAGGCACCGCAGTCGACGCACTCGTCAGGGTGGATGTAGAGCATCCGGTCGCCTTCGTAGATACAGTCGACCGGGCACTCTTCGATGCACGCCTTGTCGAGCAAGTCGACGCAGGGCTCGGCGATGACGTAGGTCACGGTGCTCTGCTCCTTCAAAGAAACCTTGTACACGCGCGTTCGGGAAGTACGCGTTGTGGCCAGTATCCCCCGTCCACGCTGCCTCCGAGTACCCGGTGCCGCAGGGTGACACTTATCTCAGCAAGTGGGCGCCACTGATCACTGGAGAATCAGGGCATGGACGCCGTGACCCGCCTTGAGCACGAATGCGCACAAGCCTGGCCCGCCCTGGTGGACGAGCGGCTCGGCGACTGGCGGATGCGCGCGGCCGGCGGCTTCACCGGGCGCGCGAACAGCACCTTGACCTGCGGAGATCCGGGTGTCGACTTCCCCATGGCGCTGCGCAGGGCCGCTGGTTTCGCGGAGCGCAACGGCATCCAGCCGACCGCGCACGTGGTGATGGGTTCGAAAGCCGATGCGGCGATGTCCGAACACGGCTGGGTGGTCAACCTTGACCACCCGGGCGGGGCGGAGTCTCTGGTGATGACGGGGCCGTTGACGCCTGGCACGTACGAAGGGGCGAGGATCGACGACCAGCCGTCTCCCGGATGGTGGGAACTCGCGGCAGGAACCGAGCAGCCGAGCGCCGCGCAGCGACACGTGCTGTCCTCTATGCCCGGAGTCGCATACGGCCTGGTCGAACAGGACGGTGAGGTCGTCGCGGCCGTACGAGGCGCGGTCGTGGGAGATCTTCTGCACATCGCGCGCCTGGCTGTCCGGCCATTGCACCGGCGCCAGGGTCTGGCGGCCGGGTTGCTCAAGACGCTCTACGCGTGGGCTGAGGCGAAGGGCGCGACGCGGCAGGCGTTGCAGGTTGCTGAACACAACATCGCGGCGATCCGGCTGTACGAGACGCTCGGGTGCACCGAGCACCACCGTTACCGCTACTGGATCCCCTGCTGAGCGAGCCATTTGGTGCCACGCTTCGCGGCGCGTTTCAAGGCTGAGCGCTCGCCGAGGTAGTCGCCTGCCATGCCGACGACCGGCAGCATGCCCAGCGCCTTGTGGTAGATCCGCCCCTGCGGGCGTTTCTCCAGCTCACCGGTGATCGCGAAGAGGATCCGTGCCTGCCGCCACAGCCATTTGAACCCCGCTTTGACGCTGAACCGCTTGCCTTTCACGGGTTCCTCGGCCGGTTCGTCCTCCGGTGCCAGCTTGGCGACCACTTCCTCGTCGGCGGCCGCGTCACCCGAACCACGTGCGACGACCGGGTCGATGTCCCGTTCGAACAGCACCGAGCCCAGCAGGCGGACCCGGATGCCGATGTCGTCGACGCCGTGTTCGGAAGCGATGGCGCACAACAACAATCCCTGGCTGGCCGAGCCGAGCATGTCCTGCAGCGGCAGCCGGTCGCCCCAGACACCCGCAAGGCCGGTGACCGACGCGAGCAGCGACGTGAACCGGCCGACCCGGCTGATCCACCAGTCCACCCGCTCGTCGATCGGCAGCTGCCCCCAGCCCTTCATGCCGGGGCGTTTGATGCTCGCGACGACGGCCTTCACTTTGTCCAAAATAGACTTGTCGACATCCGGGTCGGCCGGATCGACCTCAACCGGTTCACCGTCGTCACGCAGCTTCGTCAGCATCGGATCGCACCGGCGGATGAACACCCGCAAGACCGCAGCCACATGCTGGTCGGTAATCGCCTCCGCCACGATTCAGCAGCGTAGAGCCATCCCCTCGACAGCCGCAGCAATATCGCCGGAAAACTCCGCGTAGGCGGACGACACCGCGGCCGCCCGGTCACTTCCCGGCCAGAAATGGGTCAGGAGCAGGCGTTTCGCGTTCGCCCGCGCGGCCCACTGGCCTGCTTCACGCGCGGTCAGCAAACTCCGGGCGCCTTGTTGCGGCTCGATCAACGTCGCCTCGGCGATGAACAGATCCGCGTCTTTCGCCAGCACGGCCAACGCCGGATCCGGCCCGGTGTCGCCGGTGTACGCGAGCACACTGTCCTTCGTGGCCAGCCGGACACCCGAATTCGGAACGTGATGGGGCAATAGCATTCCGGTCAGCTCGAATGGGCCAACCGTGTACCCACCAGGCAGTTCGTGGATGTCGAAGGCCGCGGACAGCGGCGGATTGGGCTCGACGACGTTCAACCTGCCAGCCACTCCTGGCGTGCAGTACAACGGAATCCGCGGCATCCCGCCGTAGAACCTGGCGCGCAGCAACGCGTTGAGGTCCACGCAATGATCCGGGTGCTCATGCGTGACGACCACCGCGTTCACCGACTCGGCCGGGCAGATCTCGAAAAGTCTGGACGCCACGCCGAACCCCATGTCCAGCACCAGGCGAAAGCCGTCATGCTCGACGAGAAACCCACTACACGCGCGGCCAGGCTCCGGCCATGCCCCGCAGCTGCCGAGAACGGTGATCTGCATGCCACTAGCCTTGCAGAAGCACGGTGATCACGTCGGCACGACCGCCAGCTTGCCCCGTTTCCGCTGGCCCCACCACCCGCCAAAGCCCGCCACCAGGGGAGCCCTTGATTTAACGTTACCGCAGGGGTACGACACTGTGGTCCGCGTTGCTGTGGCCTGCGTTGCCGCAGGCATGCGGCATCACAACAGCAATTCTCCCGAGAACCCCCGATTTCAACGTTAGCCAAGGGGTACGACAGTTTTCGGCTGAGTCCACTGTGGAATTTCAGGCACGAGCCCTCAGCTGACCCCTTCGCGAAGGCCACATCGGCGGGCTGGAAAGCGCCGAGCGAACGCCACTGCCAGGGCAGATCATCAGGACCGTTGATCCGGACGAGGTTTCGTCGCACCGGACCGGACTGACCATTGATCAGCGCACCGATTGGTGCTGACATCCTTCTGCCACCGGTCCGGATCTGTCCGGTTTGGACTTCCGGGCTCGCGTACCGTCTGCTTCGGAACAACTATCCGACAATGCGAGGGAATGCATGGGTATCAGGAACTTCGTCGTACGAATGACCGCGCTCACGTTGGTGGCAGCCGGTGGCCTGTCCGTGGCGCCGGGCGTGGCGCTCGCCGGATGGAATGGCCAGCACATCCACTTCGTCGCACCGCCTGGTATTGATCTCGTTTCGGTTGTCGGAATCAACCACCTTGACAGCCCGCAGGACGAAATTGTGCATCTGTCCTCCGTGCGGGACCGACGTGGGAACGTCCTATTTACGGAGGGCAGCTCGGGCCTGTGGTGGAAGACGTCCAGTGACGGAGTCAAGGTCAGGATCAGCTGGCGCCGGGCGTCCGACAAGAAATTTGTCCACGACACGCAATGTGACGTTCCACAGTCACAGCCTGGAGACTCTGTCGATTGCCACTACTAAGCGGATAGATTCCGCCGGTCACACTTTGTACGGTTGCCTGCCCGCCATGCCGCCGAGCGTGATCGAACCAGCCAGTGCGCCACAGGCGAGCAACAGCAAAGCCCGCCAGTCCCCGATCAGCACGACATCGCCGCCAGGCCCGGGGAATGCCGCCACGAACACGCACAGCAGCCAAATCCACAGCGGCGAACCCGCGATCGCCAACCGCGGTGAAATCCGGTGGGCGCGTTTGATCAGCCACGGCAGCGTCACCAGGGCGACGATGGCCGTGATCGGGAACGGGAGTCCGCCGACCATCGGCAGGATCGCGCCGTCGAACCGCAGCGGCAGGTACAGCAGCTCGAGCAGCGCGAGCGCCAGGCTGAGCAGCAGCAGGCCGATCAGCCGGAACCACAGCCGCACCGTCATCACAGGCCCCCGAACAGGTCGGATCCCGCGTCGTCCGGGCGTCCGCTGGCCAGGATGTAGTACTCGTGGTCCACGATCGGCTGTGCGATGTCGTTGGACAGGGCGTAACACGACGAGCCCGAATCGTCCTGCCAGACCGTGACCTGGGTCTGGTGCGCACGCAGGGCCCGCAGTTTCATGTCGAGATGGTCAGCGATCGGGACCACTGTGGTGATCTCGTCGTCCGGGGTGACCGGCAGCTCACCGGGTTCCGGTATGCGGTACGGCAGATCGGTCACCCGAGCCAACTCGGCCACTCCGGCCTCGGTGGCATTTTTGGACGTCACCACGTGGAAAACCCTCCGCACGTCCGCCTGCGCGCACGCGACGGTTGTGATCTCGTGGGCTCGGATGTGGTCGGGGTGCCCGTAGCCGCCGTCGGGTCCATAGGTGACGACGACGTCTGGTTTGACCTCACGCAGGATCGCCAGCAGCTGCTCGGCCTGTTCGGTGAAGTCGCCGTTGATGAAGGCTCGTGGATGCTCATTGGACGGCACGCCGACCATTCCTGAGTCACGCCAGCGGCCGATTCCGCCGAGGTAGCGGTGGTCGACGACACCCAGCGCCGCGCACGCCGCCCGCAGCTCACCATTGCGGTAGCCGCCGAGCTGGTCGGATTCGTTCGCCGCGAGCAGCGCGAGGCCATCGGGGATGATCTCGCCCTCTTCGCCGAGCGTGCAGGTGACGAGGGTGACATGGGCGCCGTTGGCCGCGTAGCGCGCGATGGTGCCGCCGGTCCAGAGACTCTCGTCGTCCGGGTGGGCGTGCACCAGCAGCAACCTGGGAGGAGCGGTCAGCATCACCCCTCAAGCCTAAGCGCCCGCGGGATGCGGTAGTTCCTCGGCGAAGTGACAGGCTGAGACGAGACCGCCGGAACCATGCGCGACCAGCGGTGGTTCCTCGCTGGCACAGATGTCCTGCGCCTTCCAGCACCTCGTCCGGAACCGGCATCCAGACGGCGGGTCGACCGGGCTCGGCACGTCGCCGGTGAGCACGATCCGCCGCCGTTCACGCTCCTGACGTGGGTCGGGAACGGGCACCGCGGACAACAGCGCCTGCGTGTACGGGTGGGTCGGCCGGGTGTAGATGTCCTCCTTCGGCCCGATCTCGACGATCTTGCCCAGGTACATCACCGCGACCCGGTGTGAGATGTGCCGCACCACGGACAGATCGTGTGCCACGAACAAGTACGCCAGTGTGAACCGCTCCTGCAGTTCTTCGAGCAGGTTCACCACACCGGCCTGTACCGAGACGTCCAAAGCGGACACCGGCTCGTCCAGTACGACCATTCGCGGGTTGAGCGCCAACGCACGGGCGATGCCGATGCGCTGCCGCTGACCGCCGGAGAACTCGTGGCCGTATCTGTTGCGGTGCTCGGGGTTCAGGCCGACGAGTTCGAGCAGTTCGTCCACTCGCTGCTGACGTTCGGCGGCGGATCCCTCGAAACCGTGGATGTCGAACGGTTCCGCGACGATGTCGTTGATCTGCCAGCGTGGGTTCAGCGACGCGTACGGGTCCTGGAACACGATCTGCATGTCCCGGCGAACCGCCCGCATCTCCCGCGATCCGAGCTTGCTCAGCTCCTTGCCGTCGAACTTCACCGAGCCCGAGGTGGGCTTGTGCAGCTGCAGCACGGCACGGCCGGTTGTGGACTTGCCACAGCCGGATTCGCCTACCAGGCCTAGGGTTTCGCCCGGCGACAGGGTGAAACTCACGCCCGACACGGCGTGTACTTGCCCGACCGTGCGCGGGATGATCCCGCCGCCGCGCACCGGGAACGTCTTGACCAGGTCGTTCACTTCGAGCATCGGCGCGCTCATACTTCCTCCGCCCGCTGCTCTTCGAGCCGCTTCGCCACCTCGGCCAAGTCTTCGACCTGCACGAGATCCGGGTTTTCCGCGACGAGGGCGGCCGGGTTCTCCACCACACCGATCTCCTCGGTGTCGAACAGCGTGCGTGGGTCGTCGATCCCAGCGAGGTGCTGCCATCGGATACAGCGCGAACTGTGATCCTGGCCCGTTGGCAGCAATTCGGGCTCGCCTTTATGACACTCGTCGATGGCGAGCGGGCAACGCGGGGAGAACACGCAGCCGCTCGGCAGGTTCATCAGTGACGGCGGCGCGCCTTTGATCGGGGTGAGCTTGTTGCCCAGCAAGGACGGGTTCGGGATTGATCCGAGAAGCCCTACCGTGTAAGGCATCCGCGGGGTCTCGAAGATGTCGAACACGCCGCCGGTCTCCACGATCGTGCCGCCGTACATCACTTGCACGCGGTCGACCATGCCAGCCACGACCCCGAGGTCATGCGTGATCATGATGATCGCCGCGTTGGTCTCGTCCCGAATGGACAGCAAGGTCTCCAGAATCTGCGCCTGCACGGTCACATCGAGCGCTGTCGTCGGTTCGTCCGCGATGATCAGCTCGGGATCGTTGATGATCGACATCCCGATCACCGCACGCTGCCGCATTCCGCCGGAGTACTCGTGCGGATATTGACTCGCCCGCTGCGATGGTTGCGGAATGCCAACCAGGGCAAGGGTTTCCACTGCCTTGGACCAGGCCGCAGACTTCGACACGTCGTGATGCGCCCGATAGGCCTCTGCCAGCTGATACCCGACGGTGAAGACCGGGTTGAGTGAGGTCATCGGGTCCTGGAAGATCATCGCGATCCGATTGCCGCGATAAGGCCTGATCTGCTTGTACGGCAAGCCAACCAGCTCGTCGCCATGGAACTTGATGGACCCGGTCACCGTGGCCGACTTGGGCAGCAGGCCCATCACCGCCATGCACGACACCGACTTGCCCGAGCCGGACTCGCCGACGATACCGAGAACTTCCCGCTCCCCCAACGAGAACGAGACGTCACGGACCGCGTGCACGACACCGTCCTCGGTGCTGAAGTCGACCGAAAGGTCAGTGACCTCGAGCATCATGCCCGCACCCTCTTCTGCCGTGGATCGAACGCGTCCCGCAGGCCGTCACCGATGAAGTTCACCGACAACGAGATCAGCACGATGAAGATGAACGGGAAGTAGAACAGCCAAGGGTGGATGAGCAACTCGTTCTGGTTCTCGTTGATCAGCAGCCCGAGCGAGGTATCGGGATACTTCACGCCGAGACCGACGAAGGACAACGCCGATTCGAGCAGAACCGCCTGTGCCATGGCGATCGTGGCGTTGACGATCACGACGTCCATCGTGTTCGGCAGGATGTGTTTGAAGATGACCCGGCCGGGACCGCCGCCGAGCGCACGCGCGGCCTCGACGAATTCCTTCTCCCGCAACGAAAGAACCATGCCTCGCACAGTTCGCGCGGTGACCATCCAGTTCGTCAGGCCGAGGATGATCGCGACCTGCAGCCAGTTGCTGGACCCGCCGCCTTGTGACAGCTCGGCGGTGGAGAACGTGTTGCGCGAAAGCACTGCGGCGACAAGGAAAGTCGGGATGATCAACACGAGGTCGGTCAACCGGGACACCGCGCTGTCCACCCAGCTGCGGTAGTACCCGGCGATCGAGCCGAGGATGACACCGACAGCCGTGTTGATCAGGGCGGCGACCACCGCGATCTGCATGGAGAACCCGGTGCCGCTGAGCACCTTGGCGAACACGTCGTCGCCGATCTGGCCGGTGCCGAACGGGTGGTCGAGCTCGGGTGGCAGGTAGCGGCCGAGGTTGAGGTCCGACGCGTCGTACTTCCACAGCATCGGGCCGAAAACGGCGAGGAAGACAAGCACGGCGAAGATGACCATGCCGACGATCGCGGCCCGGTGCCGGAAGAACCGGCGCACGATCAGCTGCCATTGCTTGCGTGGCTTGGCCGCCATCATGGTTGCGTTCTCAGCCAAGGCGGATCCTCGGGTCCAAGCGGGCGTACAGCAGGTCGGCGATCAGGTTCGCGGCGACGACGATGATCGCGGTCACCATCACCACGCCGAGCACCATGTACGGCTCTTTGTCGTAGATGCTGCGGATGAGCAACCTGCCCATCCCCGACCAGTTGAACACCGTCTCGGTGATCACCGCGCCGGTGACGATGGAGCCGAAGTTCACCGCGAACACGGTGATCACCGGGATCAGGCCGTTGCGGAACGCGTGCCGGAAGACCACCCGGCTGCTCGACAGGCCCTTGGCCTGCGCGGTGCGGACGTAGTCCTGGCCGAGAACGTCCAACATGGACGCTCGCTGGAACCGGCTGTACAGCGCGAACTGGATCGCCAGCAAAGCCAGTGTCGGCAACAGGAACGTCCCGATGTACTGGGTGACCTGATGGCCGAAGCTGCCGTTGAACCCGCCTGGCGGTGGACCTGCCGTCGTTATCCACCTGTCCATCCCGATGGACTGGAGGAAGTCGTTGAACGGGATAGCCGCGCTCTTGAGGATCAGGCCGATACAGAACACCGGCATGGAGAACAGCGCGAAGGCGACGCCGGTCGCCGCGTAATCGAAGATCGAGTACTGGCGGATGGCACCGATCACTCCAACGGCCATCCCGATCATCAGCGCGAGGATCTCGGCGCCGATCACCAGTCTGAACGTGGTCCACAGGCCGTGCATCACTTCGGTTTTGACGTCACGCTCGCCCGCGCCGGGAATGACCGTCGTTCCCCAGTCACCCTGGACGAACCCGGCGATCCAGTTGCCGTAGCGCTCGAAGAACGGGTCGTCGTACCCCATTCGCTCGTACTCGGCCGCGATCTCGTCCGGCGAGCGCGGTTCCACCAGCTTCCACTCGCCCAGTGGGTCGCCCATGCCCTGCACGAGCGCGAACACCAGGAACGAACCGACGATCAGCAGCGGGATCGTGATCAGGATCCGCCGCACGATGTACCGCAACACTTCTGCTCCTCGCCCTGGTCAGAGCTCGTGAGTGGTTACGCGTGTTCTAACCCGCGTAACCACTCACGAGGGTCTTACCGCCTGCACCAGGCCCACATGTCCCACGTCGGACCGCCCTGGAAGTTCAGGAAGGTCACGTCGCTCGCTTTGCCGGAGGAGTCGCAGACGCCGATGCTGGCCTCGGTCGCGGCCATGTCCGGCACCTGGAACAGCGGAATTGTGTGCAGGTCGGCGGCCATCAGCTTGTCGACATCGTTGAGCTGCTTGACCCTCGCCGGGTAGTCGAGGTTGCTGTTCGCCGCGGCGAGCAACGTGTCGACCTGTGCGTTGGAGTAGCTGTTGTAGTTGCCTTCGCCGCCCTTGTCCTTGGAGAAGTAGTTCTCCGAAAAGTTCGACTTGTTCAGCGCGCCGAGCCAGGCGAACAGCGCGGCGTCGAACTGGCCGCGCTGCAGCTCGCCGTCGTGGAACTTGTCCTTCTGGCCGCTGTTGATCTGGATGCCGGCTTCCTTGCACTTCTGGCTGATCAGCTGCCAGGACTTGTGCCTGCGGTCGAGCGTCTTGTAGCTGAGAGTGAACTCGGCACGGGTGCCGCCCTTGGTGTAGATCCCGTCGCCGCCGAGCGTCCAGCCGCCCGCCTCCATGACCTTCTTGGCCTCCGCGACGTTGCCCTCGCCGACACCGGCGTAGTGGTCTTCGTAGCCGACCTCGTTCGGCATGAACATGACGTTGCCGAGCGGCTTGGCGTTCGCGTCGATGTCCTTGACGAGGTTGTTGACGATCGCCTGGCGGTCGACGCAGGTCGCGACGGCCTTACGCAGCTCGGGGTTGTCCTTGAACAACGGCCGCGCCATGTTGAAGTCGATGTGCTCGTAGGTCTGGCCGCCCTGTGCGATCAGCTTGATCGACGGGATCTGCTTGAGCTGGATCGCCGTCGGTGCGTCGGCCTGGGTGTCGACGACCTGGATTTCCTTGTTCTGCAGCTGCTGCGACGCGGACTGGGCGTTGGTGTTGGTCCGGATCGTCACCTGCGAGGGCGCGGCCTTCGGACCCCAGTACTTCTCGTTGCGCACCAACACGGTCACGTCACGGCTGTCCGAGCTTTTGATCTTGAACGGGCCACCGGAGATCGCGTTCTCCGGTTTGAAGCCGAGCCAGTCCTTCGTGTACGCGTTGATCGCCTGCTCGGTGACCAGCTCAGGGCTGGTCCGGGTGAGCTTGGTGATGTCCGGGATGCCCGCGTTGCGCTCGAAGATGTGCGCGGGCAGCATGCTGTTGTTCCCGGTGTAGGAGAACAGGCCGCGGTAGTCGGCGTATGGCTTGTCGAAGACCACCGTCGCGGTCTTGTTGTCGTCGGTGCACCTGACTTCCTTGATGTCCTGGTACCCCGCGCTCGCCGAGGTGAACTTCTTGCCGGTTTCCTCGCCACGGACCAGGAACTGCAGGTAGATCTCCTTGCAGCCGATCGGGGCACCGTCTTCCCATACGGCGGCCTTCTGGAACTTGTACTCGATCGTCTGCGGGTTGGTCGACGTGACCTTGACGGATTCCATCAGGTCGCCGTCGATCTGCTGCTCGAACGCGCCGTTCTCGACCACGCCGATGTACACCGACGGCTGCAGGGCAACGACCGTGATCAGGTTCGCGCCGCTGTTGGTCGCACTGATCATGTTCTGGTAGTTGCGCGGCCCTTCCTCGGTCGTGGTGGTGAGCTCACCCATGTCCGGGACTGTGGGGCGCTTGTAGACCTTGTCCTCGCCGCCGATCTCCCTCGGCTTCGCGTCCTGCTGGTTGACACCGCCGCCGGTCGAGCTGTCGGTGCCCGCGCTGCACGCGCCGAGCACCAGGCTCGTCGCAGCCAGCAGCGCCATCGCGGAGATAGCCGTTGATCTCCTCATTGGTACGTGCCCTCCTAGCACAGAGCATCCCTTTCGCACTCGAAAGAACGCCCATAAACCCGCACGCGCGCACCTGGCCGTGCAACGCGCTGCCGTGGAACGCTAGGAACCCCAGTGGCACGGGTCACCAACCGGAGACTGATCGTGACCAAAGGGTGACAAGGTGATCGCACTCGGCGATCTTACGATTACTTGCCGGTACTATTCAGCATTCGGACGAATACTCACCGTTAGTTTTGCTTCCGTTGCCACGTGACCGCGGACGCGAAGGGCGCATTGAGCGGCGCCGTCAGATCACCGGTGGTCAATTCCGCGCGAGCCGCGACGGAATCCGCCGATTGGAACAACGGAAGCGCCACCGCCTGGCGCCATAGCCGCGGCTCGACGATGCCGATCGCTTCCGTTAACGGCCTCGACCCATTCAAGGCGGAGTCAATCGTCGGCTGGAGGCTCATGTCACAGAACCCGGCGACATTGCCTGGCAAAACCGTGCTCGCGTCATTTGTGCCCGTCGTGCATCCGTACACAGAAGCCATCACAGCGGCCGGGTTGTCACCGACCGGCCGTGGCGCGACCAGGATGTTGGGGCCTGCCTCCGTGCCACTTGACCGCATCAGCTGGTCGGCGATCGGCGTGAGGAGCTTGACCTGCACGCCCGCGGCGACGAGCTGCCGCTGGACCTCCTTGGCGACCTGGAGGTACGGCTCCTTGTCGGCAGGCGCCCCCAGCGTGACCGACAGCGGGCGCCCCTCCCGCGTCCAGACGCCCGACACAAGCGAGAAGCCAGCCTGGGTGAGCAACTCCTGCCCCGCCGCCGCGTTGTGGACCGGCGCGCCAGTTGGGGCGTATCCCGCCTGTGACGGCGCGAGCACCAGAGAATCGGCCCGCACGCTCGGGCCACCACCGGTGCCGACCTTGATGACCTCGTCCCGGTCGATCAGGTTGATCAGGGCGGTACGCACCCGTTCGTCAGCAAAGTCAGTACCGGACGGCCTGAAGAAAAGGCTGACCACGCTGGGCCTCGGCGCGGCTTTCACCGTCACCCGCTCGCCCAACGCCTGCAGCATCGTGACGCCGCCCGCGTCCGTCCGCGCGACGACCAGCTGGTCATGTCCGGTTCTGAGGGCATCGGTCAGCCCGGCCTGGTCGGCCCGCCGCAGAATCACCCGATCAGCCAGGGCGGGCTGCTCCCAGTAGCGCTCGTTGCGCTCCAGCACGATCTCACCGCGCGCCGCGTCAACCTGCTTGATCGAGAACGGGCCGGCGGTGGCCGGGAAGGAGCTCTCCAGCACCTGATCCCAGCCGCCAGGAGCGTCTTTCAGCAGGTGAGCGGGCAGAAGATTGGAAAAGAGCGACCGCCAGCCAGGGTAGGTGGAGGCGAAGGTGACCTGGACGACCTTGCCGCTTTCCTCGGACTTGATGTCGGTGATCTGCCGGTATCCAGCGGAATCGACACCACCGGGCTCGTCCCGCATCTGCTCGCGGAGGTAGAGGAAATCCTCGGCGGCAATGGGCGCGCTGTCGGACCACGCGGCGTCCCCACGCAACCGGTAGGTGACGGTGTACGGCGAGTTGTTCGTGACATCCGCGGAGACCATCAGGGTCCGGTCGAGCTGCGGGCTTCCGTCCGGAGCCGTCCGGAACACACTCGGCAGCAGCATGGTCGACAGCGCGGTGGTGATCGTGGACTGATCGGCCAGCACATGCGGGTTGTAACCACCGGCGATGCTGTCGACACCGACGACGATCTCGCCGGGTTTCGCCGCGGGAGCCGAGGGCACCGGCGGGACCGTGCCGACGACCGGAGGCGGTGGCGTGACCGAACAGCCAGCAACCATCGCCAGCGCAGCAGTGACTGCGACTGCCATTCGCACGAATCGGCACCCCCTTGACTGACAGGATGCCATTGTCCTCGCCCTCACGCAGCCGAGTTTCCCAGGCCCCGGCTGATCGTGTCGGCGCATTAGCGAGGTTCTGGTCACAGGGGGAAGTTGGCGCGAAAGATCCCGGCCGGATCGACAGCCGCCCGGATAGCACACAGCCTGTGAAAGTCCTGTGGCTCGAAGGCGGCCGCGACCTGCTCGGCAGTGATCGCGCCGAACGTGAAGTTCAGGCAGCGGCCGATGGTTTGATCCGACCATGAATTGAGCACGCGAGAGTGAACTGCGCGTACCCGATCGGTGTCGGCAGGGGAAAGTACGCCCAATGCGTAACCAGCTGTTCGATGGCCGACGGCATTGGAAATCTTCGGTTCTCGTGCCAAAGCGCCGCCAAGGTGCCGCAGGCCGATGACGCACATGTCGTCTCCCGCGGGTACGGGCGTGAGCCGAGCAGGATCGAGGTCTTTCAGCAGGATGCTTTCGCCGCGGTAGGGATGGGGTTGGTCGGGTTCGTTGAACACGATCTCGGATTCGGCGTACGGAACCTCTTTGAGGCCCTGGCCCAGCGGTCGCAGAAGTTCGTCACCGTCTTGTTCGGTGCCGAGATAGGCGATCTGGATCTGTGCGATCTGCCGTCCGTCCGGGAAGGTCATCATCGAGCAGGCCGAGGTCATCTCTTCAGGGACGTCGGAGGTCCACTGGTACCAGGTGCTCGCGATCTCGGGATTCTCCTTGAGGTCGAAGACAAGTGCGCCGCCATAGATGCGGTCGACCGGCATGAGATCGATCTCCATCCCGGTGACCACACCGAAATTGCCGCCGCCACCCCGCAATGCCCAGAACAGATCTGGATCACTCGCTTGCGTGACTTGCCGCAGCCGTCCGTCCGCCGTGACAAGGTCGATCCGGCGGACGTGGTCGGCGGCGAAGCCGTAACGCCTTGCCATCAAGCCAATTCCGCCGCCCAAGGTGTACGAAACCGCTCCGACACTGGGAAGGCTGCCGGACAGCGGCGCAAGACCATGCGGCGCGGCAGCTTCGATCACGTGGCGCCACCTGGCACCAGCCTCAATCCACGCGGTGCGCTCGACTGCGCTGACTCGCACGCTTGTCATTTTCTGCGTGCAGATCAACACTCCCGTGCCGTCTAGTGGGGCCGCCATTCCATGGCCGGTTGCGTGCACCGCAATCGGCCCGCCTTGCCGGACAGCGTCCTGAATGTCCGCGGGGCTTGTCGCATGGACGACAACTGCGGGCTTGTGCGTGGCCAACAACTGGTAACTCTCGATCATGCGATGCACGCTAGGACCGGTTGCGGACAGCAGCGGTCCGCAATGACGGGTGTAATGAGGGCATGCCCACTCGACTTCTACGGCTGCTGTCCTTGCTGCACAGCCGACCAGAGTGGTCCGGTGGTGAGCTGGCCGCCGAGCTCGACATCACCACCCGAACCGTGCGCCGTGACGTCGAACGCCTACGGCAGCTCGATTACGTCATCGAGGCAACCACCGGCACCGCCGGGGGTTATCGCCTGATCTCCAGCCCCAAGCTCCCACCACCGCACCTCGACGAGTCCGAGGCAATTGCGTTGATGATCCGGGCGGGCACCGACGAAGACGCCATGCGAGCACTGACCAAGCTGATCGATCTGCTGCCCGCCCGCCAGCGCCCACGCCTGGCCGTGCTCAAAGCGACAACCACCGCGATCCGCCGCCCAGTTCCCAACACTGATCCCGCGGTGATCGCGACACTCGCCTTGGGGTGCCGGGAAAGCGAAATCCTCACGTTCGAGTACTTCACCCGCGAAGGATCACCGTCGTCTCGCCGGGTTGAGCCGCACAGCATAGTCACTGTGGAGGGTCGCTGGTATCTGCTTGGTTTCGATATCTACAGGGAAGATTGGCGAACATTCCGACTCGACCGGATCAGCGAGCCGATGTCCACACGGCACAGATTCACGCCACGCGAACTGCCCGCGAAGGACGCAGCCACCTACCTGACCGAGTCGATGAAGCGAGCGTCCTATCAGCACACGGCACTGATAACCGTTCCCCTGTCAGCGGAATCGGTCCGCGCACGTATCTTTGCCCCGATTCCCGGCACCATCACCGAGAATCACGGAACTTGCACCATCCAGCTCAGCGCTTCCAATGCCGAACTGATCACCCAATACGTCGCCGCGATCGCGGCACTGTCCCCGATCAAGCTTGAAGCCGCTGACGAGGAAATCCATCAGCGGCTTCGGAAGCTTGGAACCGAGTTGATCAGCTCTGGGTCTTGGCGCGCGAACGGGCCCGGGCACGCTGGGTCGAGTCGAGGATCAGTTTGCGGACACGGATGACCGCGGGCGCGACCTCGACGCATTCGTCGCTGGCGCAGAACTCCAGTGCTTCCTCAAGGCCCAGCTTGCGGGGGCGGGCGAGGCGCTCAAGCTCGTCACCGGTCGACGACCGCATGTTCGTGAGCTTCTTTTCCCGTGCCACGTTGACATCCAGGTCCTCGGCGCGCGGGTTCTCGCCGACGACCATGCCTTCGTAGGCGTCCTGACCCGGCTCCACGAAGAACGTGCCGCGGTCGGCTAGCTGGATCATCGCGTAGGCCGTGATCGGGCCGGTGCGGTCGGCGACCAAGGAGCCGCTGTGGCGGGTACGCAGTTCGCCGACCCACGGGAAGTAGCCTTCGAACACGTGGTTCGCGATGCCCGTACCGCGGGTTTCGGTGAGGAACTCGGTACGGAATCCGATCAGGCCACGGGCCGGGACCACGTACTCCAGGCGGATTCGGCCGGTGCCGTGGCCGCCCATGTGCTCCATCTTGCCTTTGCGGCCCGCGAGCAGCTGGGTGATCGCGCCGAGGTGCTCCTCCGGCGCGTCGATCGTCAGGCGCTCGAACGGCTCGCACAGCTTGCCGTCGATCGTGCGGGTGACCACCTGTGGCTTGCCGACGGTCAGCTCGAAGCCTTCCCGCCGCATGGTCTCGACGAGGATCGCCAACGCGAGCTCGCCACGGCCCTGGACCTCCCAGGTATCCGGACGCTCGGTCGGCAGGACCTTCACGCTGACGTTACCGACGAGCTCGGCGTCCAGCCGCGCCTTGAGCACACGGGCGGTCAGCTTGGTGCCGCCGTTGCGTCCGGCGAGCGGCGAGGTGTTCACGCCGATGGTCATCGCGATGGCGGGCTCGTCGACCGTGATCCGGGGCAGCGGCACGGGGTTGTCGACGTCCGCGAGCGTGTCGCCGATGGTGATGTCCGGGATGCCGGAGATGGCGACGAGGTCACCAGCGGACGCCTCTTCCGCGGGGACACGGTCGAGCGCTTCGGTGATCAGCAGTTCCGCGATACGGACGTTTGAAACCGAGCCATCGGCACGGCACCACGCGACCGTCTGGCCCTTGCGGAGCTTGCCCGCGTGGATCCGGCACAGCGCGATACGGCCGAGGAAGCTGGAGGCGTCCAGGTTGGTCACCAGGGCCTGCAGCGGGGCGTCGGGGTCGCCGGTCGGCGACGGGATGTGGTTGAGCAGCACGTCGAACAGCGGGTCGAGGTTCTCGCTGTCCGGCAGGCCGCCGTCCACTGGCTGGTTCAGCGAGGCACGGCCGGCGCGCGCCGAGGCGTAGACCACAGGCAGGTCGAGCACGGCGTCGAGGTCTTCCAGGTCAAGGTCGCCGGCCAGGTCGAGCAGCAGGTCGTGGCTCTCGCTGACGACCTCCTCGATCCGGGCGTCCGGGCGGTCGACCTTGTTGACCACGAGCACGACGGGCAGGCCCGCGGCCAGCGCCTTGCGCAGCACGAACCGGGTCTGCGGAAGCGGGCCTTCGCTGGCGTCGACGAGCAGCAGTACGCCGTCCACCATGGACAGGCCGCGCTCCACCTCGCCACCGAAGTCGGCGTGACCTGGGGTGTCGACCACGTTGATGGTCACCACACCGTCCGGGGTCTGCCTGCGTACGGCCGTGTTCTTGGCCAGGATCGTGATGCCTTTCTCCCGCTCGAGTTCGCCGGAGTCCATCACGCGGTCGACCAGCTCGGCCCGTTCGCCGAAGGCGCCGGACTGACGCAGCATGGCGTCGACGAGCGTGGTCTTACCGTGGTCGACGTGCGCCACAATGGCGACGTTGCGCAGGTCCGTCCTGGTCCTGCTGGCAGTGGCCGATGCGGGCACGCGAGAGCTCCTGTACCTCGAGTATGGGAACGGCCTCACGCTTCCATGCGGACGAGGCCCAGCAGAAAGGTTACCCTGACCAAAGGTGTGACCAGCCGCACAGGACGATCAAGAAAGGTTAACCTAGCCTTACTTCGACTCGATTCGAGGCTATCTGGAGCGCGCGTGGGCAAGAAGAAGATCAAGGCCAAGTACGTTGGCAAGACGCCAGCGGAAACCGTGCGCAACCTGATGAAAGCGGGCAAGGTCAAGAAGAAGTGCTGCAAGTCGAAGGACCGCTGCGGCAAGTGCCCCGTGCTGGCGTTGCGCCGCGCGAAGGACGTCGCTGCCTAGCTCAGTGTCCAACCGCTCAAAACCGGATCTGCCAGCACCCTGATCGGCCTGCACAGGGTTTGCCCGTGTTTCGCGAAGAGTTCATCTCGTGACGAGAACCGGCCGAGGTCGGTGAGCACCGTCGCGGACAAATCACACGAGGTGCCCGTCACCCCGTCCCAGTCGACGGCCGTGCGCGACAGCGCGTCGAAGAGCGTCTCCCTGTCGGCGTTGGTAAACGCGCCACACGCGCTTCGTGACGGCAGGCTGCCAAACAACTCCGCCGCGCCGAGCCATGCGCCCTCCGCATAGAACTCCGGCCACGCCAGCACAACCTCGGACGGCACGACGTAACGGAACCGTCGGAAGCGCGGGTACCAGAAGCGACCGTCGACGACGAGGCCGCGCACGCGCGTCGGGATACCGGAGGCACGGGCGACCGCCTCCAGCACGGCAAGGCGTTGGCTGCACGAGCCACGGCCGCGTCGCAGGGTGTGTGAAACGGGTTGGGTGTCGTTCAACGCATACACCGGACGCACAGTGGAAGCGATCAACTGGTGCGCGGAACGAAGAAGATCGAGAGGGTCTTTTCCGGAAAGCCGCGAAAGCAGCGACGTCACCCGAGGGTGGTCCCAGTCCACCACGCGAGTGACCGACAGATCACCGTCGGCTACCAATGCGGATGGCCTTCGGTCACGCCACCACGGCGTAAAGAGAACGCACGTCACACAATGATTATGCCTCGGCTAGGTAAACGGTTATTCAAATGCCCATTTCCGCGCTAGGTCGGCCCGGACCGGCAGTCGGTCGATCCGGGCAGTTCGATGATGGCCGAAACATTCCGGAAACGTGATTTCGCTAGCTGGCAAGTGCCTCGTTGACGCGAAGCAGTTCCGGCGCCGTCCGCGACGCCTCGAACTCGACAACCTCGTGCCGGACCATCCTTGCCATGTCGAGGGGATCCGTTGCCAGCATGGCTTCCAGCTTCGCCCGTGGCATCGGTCGGGTGATGATCACCCGGCCGGTCTTGCCCGGCTGTCGGCCAGAGCACAGAAAGTGTCCGGCGTCGTAGTGCCTGCTTAGCCATTCCATATGATCAGGCAGCAGATAGTCGATCTCTTCTATTGGCGCTTTGTAGGCCAGCATCACGATGTACATGCGATTTACGGTACGCCCGGCCTACCACTATCGGAATCAAATCAGGGCCGCATATACGCGTTCTTAATGCCGACTCTGCTACCCTTCCGATCATGCACAGCAGCAGCCAGAACTGGTGGGCCGCCACAGGCGGCCGACTCGCTGTGCGCTGATAGCCACAGGCCGCCCGACCGGGCGGCTTCTTTCTTGCCTCCCGTCAGGCGGCCACGTCCGTTGAACTGGGAGGATTCCATGACTCGACTGTCCGCGGTGACACCGTCCGGGCACGCCCAGCTGGGCAACTACCTCGGGGCCATCCGCCGGTGGGCCTGTGAGGGCGCGCCGGACGACCTGTATTTCGTCAGCGACATGCACGCGATGACGACTGCCTACAACCCGCAGCGCCTCCGCGCGCTCAGCCGGGAGATGCTCGCGATCTTGATCGGCTCGGGGATCAAGCCGGAGAGCGTGTTCGTGCAGTCCGATATCGCGGCCCAGCTGTCCACGCTGAGCTGGGTCTTGGAGTGCACGTGCACGTTCGGCGAGGTCGCGCGGATGATCCAGTTCAAGGAGAAGTCCGCTGGCGCCAAGACCGTCCGGCTCGGTCTGCTGACGTATCCGGTGCTGATGGCCTCGGACATCCTGTTGCCGGGCGCCGATGAGGTCCCGGTCGGCGACGACCAGGCGCAGCACGTCGAACTGGCACGGGCGCTGGCTCGACGGTTCAACACCACGTACGGCGAGGCGTTCGTTGTCCCGCAGGCGGTCACGCCGAAGGTCGCGGCGCGCATCCGTGACCTGGCCGATCCGGACCGCAAGATGGCGAAGTCCACACGCAACGAGACCGGGGTGGTGTTCGTGCTGGAAGACGCGGACATGATCCGGCGCAAGTTCCAGCGGGCGGTGACCGACACGGCCGGCCGGGTCGAGTACCGGCCGGACGAACAGCCGGGCGTGGCTAACCTGCTGGAGATCCTGAGCGCGTGTACCGGGCAGTCGCCGAAGACAGCGGCCGAGGGCATCGGCTCCTATCGCGAGCTGAAGGAGACCGTGGCCGATGCCGTCATCGAGGAACTGCGTGACGTGCGCAAACGCACGCAGGACCTGCTAGCCGATCCGGCTGAGCTCGACCGGATCCGGGCGACCGGGGCCGAGCGGGCCGCGCAGCGCGGCGAGCATCGGCTGTCCTCCGTACTCCGCCTGGCCGGGATCGCTTGAAGGACTCGTGAGTGGTTATGCGTGTTCTGATCCGAAAATCGATGGTGAGTGGGCAGGCCGAAGGCACCCGGCGTAGCGCAGCGGAGCCGGGTTGGTAGTTGGGTTGTCAGGCCGCGGGTTCGAGGGTGACGCGATAGCCCAGAGCGGCCAGTTGGCTGATGTGGTTGCGGACCTTGCGTTGAGTGTTGGTGTGCTGGACGAAGTAGTCGGCGCCGAGGTCACGGAACCGGGCGTTGGGGTCGGATAACAGGTGCCACATGATCACGAGAATGGAACGGCCGACCGCGACGATGGCCTTCTTGGCGCCACTGCGGCGAGCGATGCGCCGGTAGCGTTCGCCGAGAAAAGTGTTGGTCCTGCTGGCGGACACTGCGGCCTCGCCCAGGATTCGGGCCAGGTAAGGGTTGCCGTGCCCGGTGGCAGCTTTGCCTTTCTTCTTGCCGGCCGACTCCGACACCCCGGGAGCGAACTTGGCCCAGGAACACAGGTGGCCCGGAGTTGGGAAGCGTGCCATGTCCAGCCCGATCTCGGCGATGGCTACCTGGGCGGCGGTGCGCCCGACGCCGGTGATCTCATCAAGCTGGTCGACCGCTGTGGCGAAAGGGGCGATCAACTCCTCGATCGCGGCATCCACTCGGGCGACGTCAGCGATCCCGGCATCCACCCGGGCCAGCATGGTCGACAACAGGAACGCGTGATGATCGGTGAAAAACCCGGTGAACGCCTCTTCCAGCCTGCCGATCTTGCGCCGCATCGAGGTGCGGGCCAGCTGCGCGAGTACCTTCGGGTCCCGCTGCCCGGCGACCAGCGCGGCCAGCATGGCCCGGCCGGACACCCCGAAGATGTCCGAGACCACCACCGAGAGCTTGATCTGGGCATCTTCCAGGAGCTTTTCCACCCGCTGCTTCTCCGCGGTGCAGACCTCGACCAGGTCACGCCGATACCGGGTCAGATCCCGTAGCCGGCGGATCGGTGACGGCGGGACAAAACTGGGCCGGATCATCTGCCGCTCGGCCACCTTGCACAACCACACCGCGTCCAATCGATCCGTCTTCGGCCGGCCGGGCAGATGCTTGACATCGCGGGCGTTGACCAGCCAGGTCTCGAACCCGTGCGCCTCCAACAGGTAGAACACCGGCTTCCAATAGTCCGATGTGGACTCCATGACCACCCGGGTCACGCCCAGCCCGGCCAGCCGATCAGCCAGCACCAGCAACGACCGGGTCATCGTCGAGTACGGCCGGACCTCCTGCAGCCGCTTACCCGGACGCGCCTCATCGGGCACCCGGACACAACACATCACCTCGGCCTTACCGATATCCAACGCGGCCACCCGCGCGATGATCTCCTCGTTGTCCTGTGTCTGCTCCAACATCGGCCTCTCCCCGAGCGTCCGGCGGGGCGGCTACCCGCGGGAGCCCAGGCAACAACGAATCTGATCCGCGTGCTCGAAGCAACAATCAAGGGCCCACCAAGGGCTCCCAGCGTCCGACTAACGCACGGCCTTCACAGACCATAGAGACAACGACGTCAGCGGGCAGCCAACACCGATTTTCACCCCTCAACGGGCGTCTTCACCAGAGGACAGACTGACTAACGCGCATAACCACTCACGAGGTCTCGGAAGACCGGCAGCAGGATGCGGTCGGCGGGCAGCCATTCGACGTCGCCGAGCTCGTCCTGGCTCAGCCAGCGCACGGCCTCGTGTTCGACCGCGACCGGATCCCCAGCACTCTCGGCCTCGTAGATCCGCAGCAGTTTTCCGCCTGGCAGCACGACGTCCGGCCCGATCGCCACACCGGGTGACACCGTGATCCCCAGCTCTTCCTGGCATTCACGAATCACGGCCGCTTGATCGCTCTCCCCCGGCTCGACGCGACCGCCCGGCAGCTCCCACATCCCGGCGACATCCTCGGGAAAAGCGCGCTGCTGAGCCAAAAGCCGTCCGTCACGGACGATCGCGGTCCCGACAATCACCGGCGCGTCGACCAACTCGACGGCACGCGTCCGAGTGCCTTGCGCGACCGACCCGAGCAACGACAACACGGGCCGACGAACCGCGATCCCGTCCACGAAAGCGTTGGGCGACAACCAAGACAGCTCGCACGTAAGCATGGTTCCGGCAGGCGTCGAAGCGCATGTGCCGGTCAACCGGGCGCCTCGGAAAGGCTGCCCCGGCAGCACGGCCGCGATCTGCCCGGCCGACACCGAGACCAGGTGGGCACGCTTGGAGATGACCTCGATCAGTGCTCCGGCAACGGTTCGCGCGGGCACGTCGATCAACTCGGTGGTTCGCAAGGCGGGCATCAGGGGCGCACCAACGGCAGGAAGACCAGATCGACGATCTCCTCGATGACCGAGTCCGGCACGTTCGGCCCGCCGACGTGCTGCAGGATCTCGTTGCGGATCAGGTCGAGCGGCAGCGTCCGCAGTCGTTCCGGCAGATCGCCGCGGGCCTCCCCACGAGCCTCGGCCCGTTGGAGAATTCCGTGCATCTGCTTGGGTTTCATCAACGCGAGCCGTTCGCGGATCTTGGTTTTCAGCTCCTCGTTCGCGCCAGCGTCGGCGATCACCCCGAACACGAAGTGCAGCATCCCGGCGGTTGCCCGGTCGGCGGTGCGCCGCAGCAACGCGATCACGTCGGTACGCAGGCTCCCGGTGTCCGGGACGTCGAGCTCGGCCGCGGCGAACTTGAAGTACGCGTCGATGATCAGGTCCGGCCGCCCTGACCAGCGCCGGTACAACGCGGCCTTGCTGGTCCGCGCCCGGATGGCGATCCGTTCCATGCTCACCGCGGTGTAGCCGACCTCGGTCAGCTCCTCGATGGCCGCGCGCAAGATCGCTTCTTCGAGCGCCTCGCCGCGCCTGCGCGGCCCTTTCCGGTGATCAACCTCCACCCGTCAGAGCATAGTCCCAGCCATGTCGAAATGGCCGATGACCTGCGGATTCATCGGCCGAAACCCGTTGCGCGAATTAATTCAACACACGTAGAGTTATTGCTATGCTAATAGCAACGAGCACAAGGGGGCGGAAATGATCACGTACCCACAGGCGCGGACCTGCCCGTATCAGCCCGCACCGGGCTACGACGAGCTGCGCGAAGGCCCGCCGCTGCGCCGGACACGGCTGATCAACGGGCAGGAAGGCTGGGTCGTGTCGGGTCACCGCGAGGCCCGCGCGTTGCTCGCCGATTCGCGAGTGTCGTCGGACCGCACCAACACGGGCTTTCCGATGATCATGCCGCCCGCGCTCGCGGCCGTGCAGACCTCGCCGAACCGGCCGTTCATCGTGCGCGACGACCCGGACCACAACCGGATCCGCCGGATGCTGATCCCGCAGTTCACCGCACGGCGGCTGCGGGAACTGCAGCCGGAGATCGAGCAGATCGTGCACGCCACGATCGACGACATGCTCGCCGCGGGCCCGCCTGCCGACCTGGTCAGCGCGTTCTCACTGCCGATCCCGTCGCTGGTGATCAGCCGGTTGCTCGGGGTTCCATGGGAAGATCACGAGTTCTTCCAACGGGCCACCAAGGCGATCGTGCAGGCGTTGGACACGACCGTGACAGGCGAGGTCCTCGCGTCACTGATCAGCTATCTCTCCACGTTGGCACAGGACCCGCCGCCCGGACTGATCGCCCAGCTCAAGGAGGAACAGGTCGCCACGGGCGCGATGTCCCAGGACGACCTCGTGTTCACGTCGATGCTGCTGCTCGGCGCTGGCCACGAGACCACGTCGTCGATGATCTCGGTCGGCGTGATCACCCTGATCGACCATCCTGACCAGTTGGCGGCATTCCGGTCCGATCCGGACACCGTGCCCGACGCGATCGAAGAACTGCTGCGGTACCTGACAATCGTGGAGGCCCCGCTGCTCAGGGTCGCCGTCGCCGACATCGAGATCGCTGGCGAGGTGATCAAGGCGGGTGAGGGCATCGTGTTCGCGGGCAGCATCGCCAACCGGGATCCGGACGCGTTCGAAGACCCGGAACGCTTCGACATCAGCCGCACCGCCACGCATCACATCTCATTCGGCTATGGCGTGCACCAATGTCTCGGGCAGAATCTGGCTCGGACGGAACTCCGGCTGGCCCTGTCGGCGTTGTTCGAGCGGGTGCCGACATTGCGGTTGGCGGTGCCGGTCGAGGAGCTCGGCCTGCGGCCAGCGGTGTCCATCCAAGGGGTCGACGCACTGCCAGTGACGTGGTGACGATGTTTCCTGACATTGTGCTGACAAAGGGGTTCAGGACGCGTGACTAGTGGTAGGAGTGAGATATGCACGTAGAAGGTGACCGGGATGTGTGCGTCGGCGCGGGAATGTGCGTGCTGACCGCACCCGAAGTGTTCGACCAGGACGACGAGGGCATTGTCACGGTGCTGCACGAGGTGCCGAGCGCGGACGAGGAGTCCGTGGTGCGCCAGGCAGCCACGTTGTGCCCCTCAGGAGCGGTCAAGCTCAGCTCCTAAAGGGACTTCCACCGGACCTGGAACCGCGCCCCGCCATCGGGTGACTCGGTGACCAGGACGGTGGCGCCACGCCGTCGGACCAGTTCGGCGACCAGGGCGAGACCGAGGCCGGATCCGCCGGTCTGTCTCGCCCGGTCGTCCTGCACCCGGTAGAACCGGTCGAACACCTTTTCCCTGTGCTCAGGCGCGACGCCAGGACCGTCATCGTCCACAATCAACCGAATGTGCCCGCCCGCCGGGAGTACCGCGACGGTCACGTGAGCGCGTGCGTACAGAATCGCATTGCGCAGCAAGTTGTCCAGTACAAGGTCCACTTCGGCCGGTGCGGCAAGCACCCAGGCCGATCCCGTCGGCGCTTGGAGCGTCACGCGCGGTGTTTCGCTGCTGCAGCGGGAAATCGCCGCTTCGGCCGCCGAGACCAGATCGACCGGTTCCGCCGTGGGCAGCTCGCCCGCGTCGGATCGGGCAAGGGTGAGCAGTCCGTCCACCAATGTGGACAGTCGGACGGACTCCTGCACGATGTCCGCCAGAACCTCTTGGGACAGCACAGGATCCGGGTTCGCCACCGCGACCTCGGCCTGCACCCGGATGGACGCGACCGGCGAACGCAGCTCGTGCGCGGCGTCGCCGGTGAAGCGGCGCAAGCGTTCCGTGGCCTCATCCCGGCGATCCAACAGCGCATTCATACTTTCGGCCAACGATCGCAGCTCGTCATGCGAGTCTGGCAACGGCAAGCGTTGCCCCGCAGGCAATCGAGAGGCCGCGACACGCATCCGGTCCACCGGTCGCAGCGAGGACCGCACGGCGAACCACGTCGCGATCCCGGTCGCGGCGGCCCCGAGCACACCGGCAAGCAGCAGCCAGTTGAGACCCACGTGTTGCGCCTGCTGGTATCCAGCCAGCGCCGCGCCAGCGACCACAAGCCTTTGCTGGCCGTCGGGCGCGGTCACGACCGTGCCAATCCATCGCGTCGGCGGGTCGTCTGACCACTGCAGGACGGGCTCGGCGCCTTTCAGGTCCCGCAGCGCCCATTCCTTCAGGCCGGGGTCGCCAAGGTTGTCCTGCGGCGTTCCGGCCGTGTCCAGGACCCTGACCTGCACGTACGGCGTGTCGGGGCGAGGGGTTCGGCCAGCGGAGACGTCCGCGATCGCGGCGTCGAGGATCGGCTGCAGCTCACGGTCGGCCGAACTGATCAGCAGACCGCCGATGCCACGGCCAGAAACCCAGGCCAGCCCGAGCAGTATGACGAGCGTCGCCCCGGTCGCCATGACCGCGATGCGAAACCGGACGGATCGGCGGAACCACGCCTCTTTGGCCTTGTTCACGACCCCATCACGGCGTCAATCTCGCCCGTGGACGCCAGATAACCGTGGCCACGGACCGTGCGGACGATGGAACCGGCGCCGACCGCGTCAAGCTTGCGCCGCAGGTAGCCGACGTACACCTCGACGGCGTTGCGTGTCGCGGCCTGCTCATCGCCCCAGACGGCTCTCAGCAGCTCGTCCTTCGTGACAACGGACCCTGCCCGGCTCGCCAGCACATCAAGGACGGCGAACTCACGTGGACTGAGCGACACAGGCTCGCCGGACATGCTGACCTGCCGCGCAGCCCGATCGACCACGAGTTCCCCCAGCCGAAGCCGCTGACCAGAACCCTCGACCGCGCCTCGTCTCAGCAACGCCCTGACCTGGGCGACCAGGACCACGAAGGAGAACGGTTTGACCAGGTAGCCATCAGCGCCCAGGTCCAGCCCGTCGGCCTGGTCGATCTCGCCGTCCTTGGCCGACACGAGCAGCACGGGAGTACGGACGCCTTCGGCTCTCAGCGCCTGCAGCACCCGATAGCCGGACAAACCGGGCAGCATGATGTCGAGCAGGATGGCGTCGAACGAGCCGGTCCGCGCGACCTGCAGCGCGCTCGGGCCATCCGCGGCCACCACCACGTCCATACCTTCCGCTGCCAGGCCACGCTGCAGCGCCCGGCGCACGCCCGGTTCGTCGTCAACCACAAGAACGCGAGGTCTCACGCGCACAGCATGCCCGTCTCTCAGCTTTCCAGCCGGGATTTCTGAGCCTTCTCTCAGCGTCTCAGCCTCATCTCAGGTGCTGGCAGGCAGTCTCTGTCTTGCGGGAACATCACAAGACGCGAAACGGGGAGTTGACGGATGAACACCAAGAGGACGGCACTGGCCGTCGCGGGGGCAGGCGTTCTCGCCGGCGTGATCGGGCTCGGTGTGCTGGCCGTCCCAGCCGGCGCTGACGAGCCGCCGCCCGTGCTGCCGCAGATCAGTGCGGAGCAGCTGGTCGAGTCGGTCGCGAACGCCAAGATCCCGGCACTCGCGGGCAAGGTGTCCGCACAGGAGAACCTCGGCCTGCCGATCAAGCTGCTCGAGGGCTTCGGCAACGCCTCGGTCTGGGCTGACGGGCAGAACCGGTTCCGTGCCACGCTGCCGGGCAAGGGCTCGGAGAGGACCTTCGTCGAGGACGGCGGCACCGCGTGGATCTGGGACTCAGCCCGCAACACAGTCACCAAGGTCCCCCACGGCCAGCAAGCCACGCCGGAGAAGCTGGCTGGCAAGGACCCGGCCACGGTCGGCAAGGACCTGCTCGGCCTGGTGCGCCAGTACAGCGACGTGAAGGTGGACGGCACCGCACGCGTGGCCACGCGCCCCGCGTACGAGCTGGTCGTGACGCCGAAGCCGACCGAGCGGACGCTGCTGCGGGAGATCCGTATCGCGGTCGACTCGGAGACCCGGATTCCACTGCGGCTGCAGGTGCTGGCCAACGGCCAGGCCGACCCGGCCGTGAAGGTCGAGTTCACCGAACTCAACGTGGGTCCGCAGGACGCGAACCTGTTCACGTTCACCCCGCCGCCGGGCGCGACCGTCAAGGAGCGCACGGACGCCGACAAGCCGCACGACTCGGCTGAGGCACGCAAGGGTGTGGAGGACTTCCTGAGCGGGCTGAACCTGAAGACCGTCGGCGAGGGCTGGGACACCACGCTGGTGGCCAAGCTGCCCGGCGACCTGAGCTCGATGCTCGGCCAGGCCGCAGGTCAGGGCCGTGGTCGCGGTGACATGGACGTCAGCGGCATGCTGAAGACCTTCGACAAGGAGGTCTCGGGTCCGTACGGCACCGGGTACCTTTTCAGCACCAAGGTGGCGACCGCCCTGGTCACCACTGACGGCCGGGTGGCGGTCGGCGCCGTCCCGGAGCAGGTGCTCACCGAGGCCATCGGACAGGTGAAGTGACGTTCGCTGAAACAACCGGGGTGGGCACGGCCGAGGCCGTGCCCACCCCCATGTTGGCCGCGAGAACGCGCGGCCTGCGCAAGCTCTACCGCAATACCGTCGCGGTCGATCACGTCGACCTCGACGTCCCGGAAGGCGCGGTGCTTGGCATGCTCGGGCCGAACGGGTCCGGCAAGACCACGACCATCCGGATGATGCTCGGCCTGACGACACCGACCGCTGGCGAGATCGAGCTGTTCGGCGCGCGGCTGCCCGAAGCGGCTCAAGCGGTGTTGCCGCAGGTCGGGGCGTTGGTCGAAGGGCCAGGGTTCCATCCGTTCCTCTCCGGGCGGGACAACCTGCTGCGCTGCGCGGCGGCTGAGCCGTTGCTGAAGACATCGGCGATCGCCAAGGCTGTCGACGAGGCGCTGGAGCGTGTCGGCCTGTCGGACGCGGCCAACCGGCGTTATCGCGGCTACTCGCTGGGCATGAAGCAACGCATGGGCCTGGCTGCGGCTTTGCTCGTGCCTCGGCGGTTCGTGGTGCTGGACGAGCCGACGAACGGCCTCGACCCGGCCGGAACACGCGAGGTCCGCACGGTGATCGCGGACCTGCACGCGGCAGGCACGACCGTGCTGGTTTCGTCGCACCTGCTGTCCGAAGTAGAGGCGACGTGCACGCACGTTGCCGTGCTGCATCAGGGAACCGTGGTCGCCCAGGGCGAGCTCAAGGACCTGCTCGAGGCTTCGAACGCCGGGCTGCTGGTGTCCACACCGGAAGTGACGGCCGCGGTCGACGCGTTGCGGGACAACAGGATTCCCGCTCGTGCCGTGCCGGATGGCCTGCTCGTGGACTTGACCGCGACGACGGCGCCGGAGGTCGTGGCGACGTTGGTGCGTGCCGACATCCCGGTCTACGAGGTGCATCGGCAGCGCACCGGCCTTGAGGACCTCTTCGCGCAGCTCACGGAGACGCCATGACCACGCTCGCGCCGGTGAAGGCGCCCATCGGCCGGTTGTTGCGCTCAGAGCTGCGCTGGATCTACCGGCGGCCGCGGACGTTGATCCTGTTGGGGCTGCTGGCTTTGTACCCGATCCTGTTCGGGATCGGCACCCAGGTGATCGACGATCCCGTTCAGGCGACCCAGGACCAGACACTGGTCGCGACTGTCGCCGGGAACGCCTTCATGCTGCCGGTGATCGTATTGTCCACGACCATGGTGTTCTTCCTGCCATTGGGAACGACGATCACTGCGTCCGACGCTTTGGCAGGCGAGGCCTCACACGGAACCTTGCGCAGCTTGCTGCTCGCGCCAGTGAGCCGGGTCCGATTGTTGGCCGTAAAGGCTTTCGGTGTCGCGGTGGTGTCCGCGGGCGCCGCCTTGACGACCGCGCTGATCGCGTTCTTCACCGGGTTGATCATCGCGGGGCCGGGCAATCTGGTGTCCATCTCCGGCTCGACTTTGTCGGTGGGCGAAGGTCTGTGGCGGGTTCTGCTGGCGACCGGGTGGGTCGTCGTGCAGATGTGGGCGATCGGCGCGATCGCTTTGGCGGTGTCCGCGGCGACCGAGCACCCGCTGCTGGTGATGGCGTCGGTGATCGGCGGGCTGTTCGTGTTCGGCCTGCTCAGCCAGATCCCGGTACTCGACTGGATGGACCCGTTCCTGCTCACGACCAGCTGGAACGACATCGCGGACTTCCTGCGTGACCCGATCCCGTCGGAATACCTGATGACCGGATTGCTGCGGGCGGTCTGCTACATCGTGATCGGCTATTCCCTAGCCCTCGCGCGCATGGTCACCAAAGACTCGTGAGTGGTTAGCCGTGTTCTAACCCGCGTAATCACTCACGAGGTCCTACCAGGGCAAACCCGTCGGCGTCGAACCGCAGTCGCACTGGGTGGCCGGGTTCGGGGGCGTCCGCGATACTCGCGACCGCGTCCACTTCGCGGTGTTCCAGCTTGACCAGGAGCCGCACATGGTCACGTCGATGCACGCGCCCGCTGACCTCGCCATACAGCGGGCCTTCCTTGTCCGCCACGAGTGCGTTGGGGCGCAGGCCGATCTGGTGACGGCCGTCTGGCGCCCAGGGGATCTTGACTTCGCCGAGGTCGAACCTGGCGGTGCCGTTTCTGATCTCGGCGCGCAGGATCGTGCCGCAGCCAAGGAAGATCGCGGTGGCCTCGTCGACCGGGTGCCGCCAAACCTGCTCGGCGGTGCCGGTATGGACGATCTTTCCCCTGCGCATCAAGGCAACGCGGTCGGCCAGTGTGAAGGCTTCGTCGTGGTCGTGCGTGACTACGAGGGCTGACGTGCCCGCTTTTCTGAGCAACCTGGCCAGATCCAGCGCCAATTGTTCCCTGAGGGCTCGGTCGAGCGCGGAAAGCGGCTCGTCGAGCAGGAGCAGGCGCGGCTTGGGAGCAAGTGCTCGGGCAAGCGCGACGCGTTGCTGCTCACCGCCGGAAAGCTGAGTGACCCGGCGCTTCTGGTAACCGGTCAGGCCGACGAGATCGAGCAGTTCGTCGACCCGGCCGTCGTCCTTGATCTTGTGCATCCGCAGGCCGAATTTGACGTTCCCGGCGACATCCCGGTGCGGGAAAAGCTGGCCGTCCTGGAAAACCAGGCCGATGCCGCGCTTGTGCACGGGCATCTTGGTCAGGTCCTCGTCGCCCCAGTGGATTGAGCCTTCGGCCTGTGGCTCAAGTCCCGCGACCGCACGCAGGAGCGTCGACTTCCCACAGCCGGAAGGGCCGAGCAGGGCAACGACTTCTCCATCGCCGATGTCAAGGTCGACATCGTTCACGGCGGTCGTCTGTCCGAACTGGACCGTGAGATTCCGGATCCGCATCAGAATTCCTCCACTGTGGTCCGGAACCGTTCAATCAGGACGGCGACCGCGATCGTGACCACCATCAACAGCACGCAGGCCGCGTACGCCATCTGGTTGTTCAACTCACCAGGTCTTGAGATCAACCGCCCGATGGCAATGGGCAGAGTGGGCGCGTCCGGCCTGGCCAGAAAGCTCGTCGCGCCGAATTCGCCCAGCGCGACAACGTAACCGAAGGCCGCCGCGGTCACCAATGACCGCCCGACCATCGGCAAGTCCACTTCGAACCAAACTCGGACAGGACTGGCGCCGAGTGTGCCCGCGGCCTGCCTGAGCCGGTCGTCAATGGATCTCAGCACGGGCAGAAGAATGCGAATGATCAGCGGTGTCACGACAACCGCCTGCGCCAGCGGGACAAGGAGCGGTGAGGTCCTGAGGTCGCCGGGTAGGGCGTCGAGCGTGATCAGATATCCGAAGCCGACCGTGACCGCGGAGACGCCGAGCGGCAACATCATCGCGATATCCACGAGCTCAGCCGTCTTTCCCAGTCGTGTCAACGCGACCGAGGACAGTACGCCCAGAACAAGCGCTAGCACGGTCGCATCCGTTGCCGTGCTCAACGAATTCATCGCGGCCCGGAAACCGGTGACTTCCAGGCTGTTGTCGTGCCCAGTGCTCGCGAGCGCCCTGAACCCCTCCACACTGGACTGGCTGATCAGGCTGATGATCGGAGTGAGCAGAAGCGCGATCACACCGTACGCGATCCCAACGACAATCCACTCGCCACCAACCGGCCTACGCGCAGTCTCCTGACGCCCTCTCAGTTTCAGCGCAGCCTGGCGCCTTTTCCTCGCTATGGACCCGATAACAAGCGCCGCGACGACGGCCGCAAGCTGAAGGATCGACAGCGCGGCTGCCCCCGGCAGATCGAAAAGCTGGACTGTCCTCAGGTAGATCTCGGTCTCAAGTGTCCGATACTCAGCCCCACCCAGGATCAACACAACACCGAAACTCGTGCTGCAGAAGAGAAACACGACCGCGGCGGCCGATCCGATCGCTGGTGTCAACGCGGGCAACGTAACCTGCGTGAACGCCTTGAACCTGGTGGCACCCAAAGCCCGCGCCGCGTCTTCAGCCCGCCGGTCGGTGTTCGCCCACAGCCCGCCGACCGTCCGCGCCACAACCGCGACGTTGAAGAACGCGTTGGCCAGGATGATCGACCACATGCCGCCGTCCGGCATCAGACTCCGGAACGCCAGTCCAACCACGACCGTCGGCAGCACGAACGGCACCAAGACAATGGCCTGGACCAAGGCTTTGCCAGGCAGCTTGCACCGGGCGAGCAGGAACGCCAACGGCATCCCGGCGGCGAGAGCGACCACAGTGGACGCTGCGGCCTGCCCAAGCGTGAACGCGACCAGTTCCCACGTGTCGGAATTGGTGAGCGTGTCGAGCATGTGGGCACGCGCGCCAAGGCCGATGATAGCGACCACCGGCCACGCGAAGAACAACGTGAGAAATCCCAGTGGCACAAGGGCCACCAGGATCACGCCTATCCTTGGACGAGCGAGCGCCACTGGTTGACCCAGCTCTCCCGGTTACGGTCGACGTCCTGAGCCGGAAGCGTCGCCTCGACATCGGCGGGCATGGGTGCGGACTTCTGCCACGCCTCCGGCAACGCGACGCCGTCCCGCGCGGGGTAGACGTACATCTGGTCCGGCACCTCGGCCTGGAACTGCTGGGAGAGCATGAAATCCAGGACCTTCTTGGCACCTTCGGGGTTCTTGGCGCCCTGCAGGACGCCCGCGTACTCGACCTGCCGGTAGCAGGTGTCCAGGAGGGCCTTGGTGTCCGGCGTCGCGGCGGGGCTGGAGGCGTAGGAGACGACGAGCGGTCGCGTGCCTTTGCCTGTCCCGGAGAACTCCTGGTTGTAGGCCTCTTCCCAGCCGCTGACGACCTTGACCCCGTTGGCCTTCAACTTGGTCCAGTACTCCTGCCAGCCATCCTCCCCGGCGTGCAGGATGGTGCCGAGCAGGAAGGCAAGGCCCGGTGAGCTGGTCGCAGGGCTCTCGACCACGAGCATGTCCTTGTACCTCGAGTCGGTGAGGTCCTCGTACGTCTTAGGCTCAGGCACGCCCTTGAGCCCGCCCGTGTGCACGTTGACGCACACGTCACCGATGTCGATCGCCGTCAGCCGGTTGGTCGCGTCAAGCTGGTAACGCTTGTTCGCCCCCTGCGCCTCGTAGGGTTGGAACACGTTCTCATTGAGCGCCCGTGACGCGAACGTCGAATCAATGCCGTAAGCAATGTCACCAATCGGGTTGGCCTTCGTCAGCACAAGCTGATTGGTCAGCGCCCCGGCGTCACCGGATTTTCTCAGCTCAACCTTGATCCCGCTCGTCTTCTGGAACTCATCAAGGAGCTCTTTCCGTACAGCGAAAGAATCGTGCGTGACCAGGGTGACTGTCTGCTGGTTGGCGGGCTGGGGTTGCTCGGTCGTGAGCGAGCACCCCGCCGTGACCAGCGCGATCGCGACAACTGCTATTCGAAGCACCGTGTGTTCCTCCGTCCCTGCGCCGGCATGACCCGGATCAGGTTCTTACGGTCGAGGGCTGGTTCGCCCTCCTCTCAGCCCGGTTGCACCGGACTCCCGTGGCAGAACCGAGAGCATAGATGCACGATGGAGGAATGGCCGAACTGCTGACTTCCGAAGAGCTGACCTCGGCGCTGACCCACCTGCCAGCGTGGCGCCATTCGGGCTCGTCGATCACCCGAACAGTGGAGTTCGCGAGCTTCCCCCAGGCGATCCAGGTGGTGAATCGCGTGGCTGAGATCGCGGAGAACGACGACCACCATCCGGACATCGACATCCGCTGGCGGACTTTGACGTTCGTGCTGAGCACACATTCGGCTGGCGGGTTGACTAGCAAGGACACCGCCCTGGCCACCGAGATCGACGCTGTCATCGAGGCAATCCGCCCTGAATCCGGGGAGTGACCCGACTGCCCAGGCTTCGCGCTCAGCCCCTCAGGTTCACCAGCGAGCCCTCCACCTTCGCGGCCCGCCTGAGTCGGCTGGCCCCCGCCCGCCTGGTCTACCCTGCAGCCACCCCTGACCTGCACGAACCCAAAACTGTCGTACCCACGGCGTAACGTAAAAATCAGGGGTCCCCCTGGGGAATTGCTGTTGCGGTCGAGGGTGCGCGAAGACCGTCGCCGGGGCCTACGGGTGCGGGGACGGTCGAGGCCTATGGGGTGCGGAGACCGCCATCGGGTGTACGAGCGCGAGGACCGTCGCCCCGGCCACGGGATCGGTGGCGCCGATCGAACACGAGCCCTCAGTCGCGCTCGGCCGAAGAATCAGAGGCACCCCAGGACTCCATCGCGCCCGGGCCATCGAAAGTGCACCGAGACATCGGCAAGTTTCCGGTGCCACAAAACCAACCTCCTACCTCCGATTGGCCTGCGGTAAAAGGGCCGATCGGAGGTTGTTCGCGACATGAACGTGCCGTTTAGCTACGGGAATGGGGGGATTCACCGGAAGCGAGGTACGTTCCATGGCTGATCTGAGCAGACGTCGGGTGTTCACCGGCGCGGTGGCACTGGCAGGGGCTGCGACGATCGGACTCAATCCGGTCGCGGCCGCGCAGGCGACGCGGCAACGCACCGGTGCTCAGCACGCGCCGTCGCTGAACTTCGGCGACTTCCCTGTCGTGGCAAGGGTTCGCGCACGCCGGGCCTTGGAGCACCTGCAAGTGCTCAGCGACAAGATCGGCCCTCGAATCGCTGGTACAGAAGGCGAACTGCGCGCCAAGGACTACATCGCGCGGGTGCTACGCGATCTGCGATACCAGGTTTCGTTGCAGCCCTTCAAGATCGCAGACAAGTTCCTCGGTTCGGTCCGCGTTGGCAAGGACACGTGGCAGACGGGTTCGTCGCCGCAAGGCTTGCAAGACGCTACGCGTGAAGGCGTTGTGCTCGATGTCGGCGATGGTTCGAACATTCCGGCAGACGTGACCGGAAAGATCGTGTTCATCGGCGCGGTCACGAACGTCGCCGACGCGTATTTGACTGCGGCCCAACGGGGTGCGATCGCCGTACTGCTCGGCAGGATCGGGGCGGACCCGCTGCGCAGGCTTTCCGCGTTCTCGCCGACTTTGCCGACGCCGGTCACCATTCCGGTCCTCGGCCTCGCGCAGGTTCAGACCGAGCGGTTACGTGAGCGGCTCGCCAAAGGCACCGTCAAAGTCAAGGTGTCCTCGGTGCAGCACAAGAACCTGACGTCCCACAACGTCATCGCCGAACGTCCGGCGACTTTCCACAACCCTGACAACAAAGTCGTCATGGTGACCGCGCATTACGACAGCGTTCCCGGTTCACCTGGCGCCAACGATGACGGCAGCGGCACCGTACTGTGCCTCGAACTCGCCCGGGTGCTGCGTCATCTTCCGACGAACAAAGCAATCCGCTTCGCACTGTGGGGATCGGAAGAGTACGGCCTGATCGGCTCGCGGCATTATGTGTCGCAACTGGCCGAGCCGGACATCAAGCGGATCAGCGGCACATTCCAGAACGACATGGTCGCCACCGCCTACGACCCGGCGCACATCTACTGGCTGCTGTCGGTCGACGGCGCCAACAACGCGACGACGCAAGCCGTTGCCGCAGCGGCAAAGCGCCTTGGTTACGAGCCGCGGACAAAGGGTCCGGTCGCTCGTGGTTCCAGCGATCACGTGCCGTTCCACGAAAAGGGCGTGCCCGCGGCCAACTTCAGCTGGCGTGGAGAGGGCGGCCCTGCTCTGCTCGAGCCGACATACCACACGCCTGAGGACACCATTGCCGACAACATCAGCCTTGAGCGCCTTCAGGTTTCGCTCGAACTGATCGGCGCGGCCGCGTACGACCTCCTGCGCCAACGCTGAGGAGGAACCGGGGGCCCTGCCGTGCGGCAGGGCCCCGGTTTGCTTGGCTAGTAATAGGTCTTGCGGCCCAGCGGACGGCCGACGGCGCCGAGCACCGTGAGGATCAAGCCGATGACCAGCAGGATCCCGCCGATCGTCGTCAGGATCGAGATACCGGCTAACAAGCCGATTACCAGCAGGATCGCACCGAGAATAATCATGACACCTCCATGGGGACCTACCTGAGGAGTTGCCACCCGCGCCGCAGTCGAAACCTAGGATTGCTGAGCGCTCTGCCAAAGACCGAGCAGGTTGCCCTCGGTGTCCTTGAAGTACGCCGCGAACCCCATGTCGCCGACCGGTGCCTTGGCCGTGACGGTCAGACCGCCGAGCTTCTCGATCTTCTCAAGCGCGTGGTCGATCTCCGGGACGTCGATGACGAGCACCGGCGACGTCGCCGCGTTGACGCCACGTGCGAACATCCCACCATTGATGAAGCCAGGTTCGGTCGGACCGGTCTGCATGTCGGTGGGACCGGAGGAGACCAAGTTGTACTGCATCTCCGGCATACTCATGATGTCCCAGCCAAACGCCTCCTGATAGAAACCTTTGGCGCGCTCAGCGTCATCGAACGGGACCTCGAAGTGTACGACTCTGCCACTCATCGCTCTCGCCTCCCGGTGTCAGGGAAACGACGGTAGACCTCGCTCAGCATTTCCGCCAGGACAACCGGAACGTCGATGAAACACTGCTGTCAGTGGAGTCCATGGTCATGAAAGTCGTCGCCGACTTTCCCACAACACGCAGTTCGGCGTTGATACTCAACGGTTTCCGCTGCCGGCACGGTCCATGCAGGACATCCTGTGGCGGAAGCTGATCGGTGACCTGCCAGTTGTCGCTGACCGGTCCCGGTATCGTGTGCGAACTGTGCCGGGTAGGCATGCCAGGGAAAAAGTAATGCCCCTTCGCGATTCCCCGTGACCCAGCACCAATATGCGCGAACCCGCGATAATCGGTCTGCGCGATGCCATACGTGTAGTCATCTGGATGATTCACCCGCACACTGATCTCACACGTCTTGCGCACCTCAGAACTGTGCGCCTGAACAATGAAATCGCTGTAGGTCACCGTGAACGCCTCATTGTCCAAGGACATCGCCACAGCGGCACTACCCGCCGCGCACCCGTCTCCCTTGAGGCTGAGCACCTCGATCGTGACTGGCCCCGGCGGCGGGACAACGGAAGCGAAGGCGAGAATGACCGTGGCCAAGGCATTCAGCATGGCAACCTCCTGAGCGACGGCGGCACGCTATCGCCAAGGGCGCCATCGGCAACACCGCCGGGAGACCGGCTCAGGATTCCCCCGAACGACGCAGCCCTGCCCACCATCGCCGACCGCCGAAAAGAGCGGTCGCTGATCCGCTGACCAGACCCGACATATAATGTTTCCGCAGGTAGGAGGTCCGCTTTCGGATGTGCGAGTAGCTTGTGGCGATGCGAGTCGCTACCGCTGACGTGTGACCGCTCTACCGGACTGGATGCGCCCTCCTCGCGCCGAGGGCTGGTACGCGGATGACCTGGACGGTCTCCAGGACGCACCCCGCCACACAGAGCTCATCGACGGAGCGCTCGTATTCATGATGTCTCCGCAGCGGTCATGGCACGGCCGCATCGTTACTGGGCTCACAGTGGCCTTAACGGACCAAGCCCCCGACGGCATCGAAGTCGAACGCGTGATGACGATCAGGCTGGATGTACGGAACCGGCCGGAAACCGATGTCCTCGTAACAACCGCCCCCTACGAGCCGGACCGAACGTGGTACGCCCCGGCTGACGTGCTGCTTGCCGTAGAGGTCGTCTCCCCGGAGTCCGCTCATCGCGACTCCACCGTCAAGCTCCGCAAATACGCTGAGGCCGGTATCGCGCACTACTGGATCGTCGAAGAGCAGGACACGAAGCCAGTAGTGCATGTCTACGAGCTGGACGCACCGACCACCACCTATGTCCCGGCGGGAATATTCAGGGGCACGCTGGACCGTCCAGTCCCGTTCCCCATCGCCCTTGACCTGGACAATCTCATCCGGATGAAGTGAGCAAGGGACCGCTCCAGCCCGTCACTTCACGTGCTGATCGATGCCGCCGGTCGTATGACCAGCAATGATCCGCACGGGAGTGGCGGAATCGAAAGACGCCGCGTCCTTGTACCAAACCGGCTGGAACGTCACTTCCCTGAAGTGGACCTTGACCTGCTGCGTAGCCAAGCCGTCGATCGTGTAACCCCGGCCGGAATCGGTAACGACCGGCCCGGCGACATCCCCGGTCCAGGCATTCACCACCGTCACCTCGACAGAGCTGGTTTCCTGCCCCTCGACGCTCGTGACGCCGCTCAAACTCCCACCGGCCGACAAGGTCTCGACGGCAGCCGCGGTGTTATGACCCGAGTTGACCTTCACCTTGGCTGCGTGGAACCGGTCAGCCGCGTTGCCTGACCACTGCCATGCGTGTTTCCCGGCAGACGACGTGAACTCAAGCGGCCACCAATAAGGACCAAGCCCGGTCACTGTGTACGCGCCCTGAGCATCAGTCGTTGCCGCACCAGAATTGTCCGAACTCGTTGTAGCGTAAGGGAAAACCTTGACCCCGCCGAACGGGTCGCCGGTCTGCTTGTCTTTGACGATGCCAGAAATCGTGCCAGCCGGGTCGAGGCGGATCGGCGGAACCTTGGTGTACGTCCCGGGCTTGCCGTCGATCTCACGAGCGAGTTCTTGAATGCCCGTGCCACCGCCCAACCTGCCAACCCACTGCATGCCGTGCGTTGTGTCGCCAGGCCGTACGAAAAGGTTGTAGACGGCAGGAGCAAGCGGGCCGATGGTGACCGCCCCGGTCTGATCACTGCACCACGACCTGACACCCGAATCAGACACACCACGATCAGCGACCGGTTGCGTACATGCGCCAGCAACGGGATCGCCGGTCTTGGCGTCCCTGATGGTCGTTTGGATCGCGACGGCAGGCTTCGCCTTCACCGTGACCTTGGTGACCTCGCCAGGCCGAACAGTGACCCTGACCGTGTCGGGCGAGAAGTGGGTTTTCTGGGTGACCGTGACGGCGAGGCCGTACGTCCCGCGGACGAGCTTATGGTCGACCTGCCCTGTCGTCGTACAGGACCGGTCCCGGCGCCCAGGCACGAAAACGCAGAACTCATTGACGGGCGCGCCAGTCACTTCGTCCACAACAGACAGATCCACCACACCCCGCGGAAAGATCTGCTCATCGACAACAGGTTCGACACCCGCAGGCACAGTTACCACTTCCGCCTCTTCCGGCGTGTCTTTCTGGTGGTACCACTGGTTTCCGAGGGCTTCGGTCAGGATCTCGACGCGATAGCGCGCTGGCCACAACCCATCGACGCGATACGTGCCATCCGCAGCCACGCCGACCGAGTTCCAGATCTGCTGTGGATAGTCGGCATCGTGCACCCGCACGCGTGCTCGAAAACCGGGCATGTCAGCCGTCACCACGCCGCGCACCACGCCCTCCCCCGTCGGGCGCAACCCCAAATCCAGTTGCCCGCCGGAAAGGTGTGCAGTCTTCGCGGTCGCGATACCGCGCGCGTCGCCGCCGTTGTCGGAGTTCCACGTGTCGGCATAGCCCGCCGCTGACACCTTGACCTTGTAGTCCTGCCCGGTCGGCGCGGTCGACTCAACCCTATATCTGCCCGCTTGGTCGGCACATGTGTGCGCGACCTCGACGTTGCTGGAGTCGAAGACCGTCACACAGGCCTCGCCCACCGGCTGACCGGTGAACCTCGCGGAAATTGTTCCGCTCGCCAGGACATTCTCAGCATTGGCAGTACCAGCCAACGAACCGAACAAGGCGAGCACGGCCACAAATGCCGTGATTCGACGTCTCACGCTACCCTCCCCTGACAGCTGGTCAGGAATCTAGCGGGCGCCAGGAATCGCTGTCAGTGCCCGATCGCGCCGACAAGCGTTCCAATTGGCCGGACGTCAAGGCTTTTCCAGGCGCCAGAACGTAGGACGCCACGTTGCTAGGCATAACACTCCTTCACCGGGCTTCCTTCTCGTTGGCCAGACAGACACTCAACGCGGTGAGTACGGTGTGACGAAACGTGTTCATCGGAAAGGATCACGGTGACGGATCCAGAGCAGATCGTTGCGGACTACGAGCTGCGTACCGCGGAATTGCTTGAGCGGCTGAAGAGGCCAAGACCAAGCTCAAGGACTTGACCGGTACCGCTACGAGCCAGGACGGCGCGGTGACTGTGACCGTCGGTGTCGCCGGTGCGCTGGTCCGCCTGTCTTTCGGGCCGAAGGCCGACCAGATGCCCAAGGAGCGGCTTGCCTCCCTCGTCATGAGCACCGCGAGACGAGCGCAGGCGCAGGCCGCAGGGCAGATCAGCGCGATCATGGAACCGCTGATCGGCGCGGACAGCGACGCGATGCACTTCGTCAACGAGCAGATCCCGGCCGTCGACCTGCCAGACGAAACGGAAGAGTCTCCGCCCATGCGACGACTGGCCACACTCAACGAGGACCAAGAGGGCCGAGCAACACGCACAGGCACCGCCCGCTCGTCGCGCTCCCACTCCCGATGACGACGACATCGACTATGACCAACACGACCTGTTCAAAAGGGGTGAGCATTGATGCCCGACGGCTTCGCGGTCGACCTCAACGTGCTCGCAGCGCACGAACGCGAACTCAAAGCGCTGATCGCCGGTCTGCCTGATGCGGCATCGGCAGGTGCCAACCTGTGGAACCCGCAAGCGTTCGGCGTCGTCGGCATGGTCTTCGCCCAAGTGCTCAACCGGTGGACGAACGACGCTGCTGAATACGTCGGCAAGGTCAAGGCCGCTGGCGACAGTGTGGCCGATCGATTCACCGCGATGCGCACGGCATACGACGAGAACGACAAGAGTCTGAAGGACGCGTTCACCAAGTTGCGCGAGGGCATGGACGAGGCGGCGCCATGACCCAGCCGCAGAATCCGCTCAACGCGACAGAGGATTTCGAGGCGTCCAGCCTGCTTCAACCGTCCAATTTCGACAGCGCGACTCAGGCGTGGGACGGCTCCGGTCTGTTCGGCAGTGCCGCCAACACGATCTACGACGGGTTCAACGGCGACTGGGGCGCCTTTGCGGGCGACGCGGTCAGCGTCGGTCTCGACCTGCTCGGCGTTGCGATGAACCCGTTGGGAAGTGTCCTTTCCGGTGTCATCGGCTGGCTGATCGAGCACATCGGATTCCTCAAGGAGCCTCTCGATCTACTCGCCGGCGACCCGGACGCGGTCACAGCGATGGCGGCCACGTGGTCCAGCATCGCTACCCGGATGCAAGAAACCTCAGCCAAATACTCGGACACACTTACCGCGCTCAGCGACGCACATGGTCCAGCCATCGATGCCTATCGCACTGCCGTGAAGGACTTTTCCACCGTAGTGGCCGGTGGCGCCGACCACGCGACGTCCGCCGCCCGCGCGATGACCGTCGCCGCCACGATGGTCGGTGTCGTACGCGGTGCTGTGCGTGACTCGATCGCAACTTTCGCGTCGGATCGCATCATCCGGTTCGCCGCAGCCTCTGCACTGGCTCCGGTCACCTTCGGCGCGTCGCAGGCCGCGTTCATCGCCGAGTCCGTCGCGTCGGGGGCGATCCTCGCTGGGAAGAACGCGAAGAAGGTCAGCAAAGTCATCAAGCAACTGGAGAAGGTGTCCAACGACGCCAAAGAGTCTCGTAACATCATCAAGGGAACAGTCCGCAACCTCGACAAGAGCGTCGGCCAGTACAACCGGGATGCCGTGAAGCACGCCGGTGACTCGTTGCGAATGACGAAGAAGGCCGCAGCGGGAAAGCTCAATCCCAGCGATGCCGACAAGCTCAAGGGTCTCGGCAAACGCGGCGACGAGCTCAAAACCGCACGCACGGAGGCTGGAGAGAAACTCGCGGCGAACCGGAACGACAATCTCCGCGAAGGCAAGCCCATCGGAGACCCGCGCATCGACACGGTCGGTGACCAACTGGAATCCAAGGTTGGCCCCATCACGGTCCCGACGTACCCAAGAATCCTCGCCAACTCGGCGGTACAGGCGTGGAGCGACCAGAGCCATCGGGAGCAGGACGGCCACGCAAAGCAGGACGAGAAAGACAAGGAGTGGCGGGAGCACTGGGAGGCCGAGCGACGCAAAGCGGCCGAGCCGCCCAAGGTTCAGGGGCCACCAGCATCGCCCCAATCGGAGAAGTGGCGCACTGAAGGAGATCTGTGACAGGCGTCTTCCCGCGGCACGCGATGGCGCTGGCGCTCGTCGTGCTCGCTGCAGTGCTCCCCATCTACGTATGGGGCGCCTTGCTCCAATGGGACGCACAGCTCGCCGGGCAAGGATCCACGGACACCTGGGGACAGGTCTGGGAGTACGTCGGCGCCGGTGCAGCGGTCTGGTTGATCATCGCTAGCGCATACGTGGTGTTCTGGCGCAGAGTCACAGTGTGGCCGATGATCACTCTCTTGGCCATCGCGCCGGGCCTCGTACCCGCGGTGATCACGAGCCTGGAGATCGCGAACGACTACCGGACCGAATACCGCCCGGTGATCAGTCTGGGGATCGCCATTGCTTTGGGTGCGGCCTGTTTGGGTTTGTTGCACGCCATTCGCCTGGTCACCACACGACCTGTCACCCACGCGATGATCGCATCACGACTGGAGATCCCGTTCGAGGCAGACGGGCTCAATGCCCGTTTGTGCGTTCAGCACGACCGGCTTGTCCTGGACAGCCTGTTGTCGAGGTGGAAGCGATCCCGTGCCCGTGTCGCAATCCCGTGGACCACGCTGCGCTCGGTGCGACTGGAGCAAGTGGAACACGACACGACATGGCAAGTCCTGGTCTACAACGGCAGTGAGCAGGCTGACGCGCTGGAATACGACATCAGGCCTGGCCTGGCGATAAGGATCGTTGGCACGGCTCGCGAACTCCTGGTACCCGTGTCCGAAAGGGACGGTAAGACGATCGTGGCGGCGATCGAGTCCCGCGCGGCCAACGTCGAGCGTGACGCCGAACCTGCAACTGAGGAAGCGTGGCGCGCCATGGCCGCCCGCAGAAGGACGGGCGCGCTCACCCCTTGGCAGCGCGTAACGAAGGAATACGACCGCACCGACTACCGCCCTTACCGGCTGTTGGTGGTGATCGCCTTCTTGCTCACTCCGCTGTTCACTGCCCTGCTGATCGCCATCGGCCAGGTCACCGAGCTCGGTGACCTCGGTATGGGCACTGGCGGCATGATCGGCTTCGGCGCGATCGGCGTCGTCTTCCTGTTCCTCGTACGCTCGCCGCTCGGCCAGTTCCGCAGATTCATCCGCGCGAACGAGTACGTCGAGGCGTTTCCGGAGCCGTCGAACGTCAGGCGTTGAAACGGAACCCCGCCGTAATTTGAGATGAACCAACTGCCCATCGGGTGAAAGGATTCGCCGCATGTTCTCCGGCGACTTCGAGGTGCACCTGACCGGCTCCGAATGGGAGGTGGACAAGCTCTCAGCGTTTGCCGAGCAGAACGGCGCCAAGTTCAGCCATATCCAGCTTCAGCGCGGCGCGATGCCATCCCAGCCGATGCTGACCGTATCGAGCAACGGCACGCTGGCGGATCTGCATGAGGTCGCGGCGCGGTGGCGTGCCAATCTTGAGGCAGCCGACCTGAGCGTTCTGCGGGTGAAAATCGAGGCAGCGCCATGGAATGAGGGCGTGCCACAGTTCGATGAGGAGGCGCGTGCGGACCTGTACTTCGAACACCACGTGAAGGTGCTACTACCCGTTGGCGGCTTGTCGGCGTTGACGTCGACCGCCCAGCAGCATGAAGCGCACGTTTCGCGCAACGCACGGCGCAAACGCGATGACGGCCGCGAGGAACGGTTTGTCACCCAGCGCTGTCACCGCGTTGGTCGCCTGACTGCCCAGGCTCGACTCGACGCGCTGCTGACGGCATTGCGGGTTGGTTGGTACGAGGTGCTGGAGGTCGAGGAGGAATACGTCGTCCACGACGACGCGCTGCACATTGACCGGGGCTGGCTGGAGCACGACCCAGCGGCGGACTGGCACGCGTCGGGGGATGAGCGGCTGCGGACCGCGCCCGCCGGTACCGAAGGGTTCCCATCGACCTACCTGCCGCTCGCAGTGAAACCGCGACAGGACATCCGGCAGCGCGCCGCGTTCGACCCGGCACTCAAGCATTTTGCGCATGCCTTCCGGGCTGGCGAGCCGGTGTTCGGCAACGACACCGAGGGCGAACGGTGGCTCGCCGCCCGCCGCGCCGCGATGGGGCACACGCTGGCGGTCGTGGCGACCTCACCTTGGGCTGAGCACCTCGTGCTGCGAGGCAGTGTCGTGCTCCGGGCATGGCTCGGCGACGCCGCGCGTGAGCCTGGTGACCTCGACTTCGTGGTCACGCCGCGCACCTTCGCCTCAGACAGCAGCGAGGCAAAAGCGGTTGGCGGCGGTCGGCGGCATTATGGGGCGCTTCAACGAGAAGTTCGCGTTCCTCGCCCTCGTTCTGGCCCTTGCTGGACTGATCGCCGAGATCCGTGCCTGGCAGATCGCGAAGGGCCGTGTCCACCAGGCGGCGGCCGCCGGGCACACGATCAGTGCACTACCTGTCGATCGCGCCGCAGCTGCACGGCCAGCCGTCGCCGTGGATCGGCATCCGGTGAGCCAGCCGCCAGCTAAGTACGGAGTACGACGCCGACGACCTGTTGATCATCTAGCGACATCGCGAGCCCTGGCTGCGCACCAACCATCAACAGCGGGCAAGACGATCGCGATGACGAGGTTATCCGCGAAACGGGAACCTGCTGGCTGTCGGGGCCGTCTCACCAACTGGCCGTGTTGAACTGGTGACGGTTGGTAGGCTTGGTCGGCTGGTAGTCACCAAGGGGAGTGGACAGACATGCCAGAGGGACTGGAGCAGGACCAAGAGCCTGGAACTGCCGAGCAGCAAGTCGACTCGGAGATCGTTCTTGGCCAGGTCGGCGGTGCGATCGCGAGCGCCTTCGATGGCGAGTACGAACACCACTCAGGTGGCGGCGGTGCTGGTGGCTACTACGAGTTCACCAGCCTTGCCGAGCTGGACGGCATCATCGCCCGCGTCAAGGCAGTTCACGAAACCATCCTTACTGATGGGGAGAAATTTCAGCGAGCTGCCGAGCTCGCGCAACCGCCGGCAGCCGACATCATGAGCGTTATGCAAGCCAAGGCAACTCAGCAGTGGCTGATCCGTGCATACGAGCACAATCAGATGTTGCTACAAGTCGCCAACGCCGCCATCCGGAAACTTGAAACGAGCCGCAAGTTGTATGCAAGCACCGAGCAGGGTGTTACATCGGACATGAACAATCAGTACGAGGGCTGAGCAGCCAATATGCGATCGATCAAGCTCCTGGCCGGAACGGCAGTCGTGGTTGCGATGGCATCCGGGTGTACGACGAGCCAAGGCGGCACACCAACGCCGAGTTCAAATACTGGATCTGCTGCGGCCAGTACGTCGGCCACCACATCTGGCAACGACTCGGAGGCACCGCGTGTGTCTGTACCGCTAGACGCCAGCAAGTTTCTGAGTCAGCCCTGCGCGATCCTCGCTCCCGCCCAGTTGAAAGATCTAAACCTCCAGGCACAAGGTAAACCGGACACCGACAGTCAAATAGCGAAGACGTCTGGACCTAGCTGCAGTTGGCGTAACTCGGACGCCTCAGCGAATAGCGTCTCCTTCACGACTGGCAACAAGAATGGTTTGTCGGACACCTATCGAGCGCACCGCCAGGGGCAGTTTGGCGGTTATTTTGAGCCGACAGACGTGACTGGCTACCCCGCAGTGTTCAGGGACATTAAGGATTTTCGAAACAATGGCACTTGCAATCTGACAGTCGGAATCTCAGACACCCTAACGTTCCTGGTAACGGAACAAGGGCCGCTGAAGGGGGCTGCATCCTGCGATCGCGCTAAGCAGGTGGCGTCGCTGGTGATCGAGACGTTGAAGAGGGGTGGGTAAGATGTTCCTTTCAGGCGAGGGCATCTACAACAACTTTCAGCAGGCCCCGGGTGGTGCGGGTCTCAGCAATTCCGCAGCTCTGGTGAACGAGTTGGCGAAGAGCTACAACGCTCAGGCTGACGAGATCAAGAGGCTGGTGGCAGCCACGGAAGCGGTCTGGAAGGGAGATGCTTCCGGGGCAGCGCAGCGGGGATTGGGGCCACTTGCCGTAGAACATGCGTTGGCTGCTCCCGCATTGGCGACAGCGCAAGATCTGACAAACCGGCAGGTTGGGTCCTTCGACGACGCGAAGAATCGGGTTATTCCGGTCCCGCCCGCGCCGGCCAAGGTTGATCCGTTGGCTGCGTTCATGAACCCGGGCTCGTTGGTTACTTATGGGGAGCAGTTGGGCGCACACAAGGCCGCAGCCCAACACAACGTGGACGTGATGCGTGGTTATGAGAATGCGTCCGTTTACAACATGGGCATGCCGGATTCCTTCGGACAGATAGCTGACGACCAGTCAGAAATTCGTGTCGCCACCGGTACACCGACCGGTTCTGGTGGTGGCGACGGCGGCGGGCCAGATCGCCCAGGACCCGGGCAAGGCAACCCGAATTCGCCTGGTGGAAGCGGGGGTCCGTCTGGTGCTGGCGGCTCAGGTCCGACTAACAGTGGCTCTGGCTCAAGCACGGGCAGTTCAGCCGGTAGTGGCGGCAGCCATGTGGTTGCGCCTCCCCAGCCGCAAGGGACAACTCCGGATGGTTTCGTGCCTCCTGCGCCTCCAGTGGGCGTGCCGGGTGGAGTGGGAGGCGCCGGTGGCCCGGTAAGTGGCGTGCCACAAAGTGGTGGCCCCGGCGTTGGCTATCCCGGCGGCGTGATCGGCCCTCTCGGCGTTCCGCATGACGACACGGGCTCGGGTGGACGGAGCGGCTCGGGCGCCGGTACTGGCATGGGTCCAGGCGGCCGAGGCCCAGGTGGCGGCGGACCGGGCACCGGTGGTCCTGGTGCGGGTGGACGTCCCGTTGTTGGCCCGGTCGGCGAACCGATCGCAGGCGCAGGCCCTGGTGCACGCGGCGGCAGCATTGCTGGTCGCGGTGGTCCTGGTGGGGTGCCGATGGGCGCCGTACCGGGCAAGGGACAAGGCAGCGAGGACGAGGAGCATGAGCGCGCGTCGTTCTTGCAGGAGCCGGACCCGGAAAGCGTGTTCGGCACCGATGAGATCACGGCACCGCCGGTGATCGGCGGGCAGCCATAGCGGGCTGACCGGCTCTGGGGGCCACGTTCGCACACTAGGAAGGATCGACCGGGTGTTGTGGCCACGGCCGATGCGGGTCGCGCTGAACACGCTCATGAGACTGGTGCGCGCCGAGAACATCGGCGAACTGCCCGATGTACTGACTCCCGCAGCAGGCTGGCAACCGGAGGCTGAGGAGAAAGCTCTGGACGGCCAGTTGCGGGAAGAGTGCACGCGGCTGGGGTGGTTTGATCAGCGTGGCCGTCTGGATGTAGACGTGGCTGCAGCGCTGTCGGTGTTGTGCCGCCCGACCATCGAATACTCGGGATGGATCACCGTTGGCGACACGACTGCGGGGGTGATCGTGGCCGCAACCGGCCGTTCGGCGCTACTGGCCATCGAGCAGGACGGTTGGGTATCACTGCGGTCGGTCGGATCGGCGAGTCTCCCTCGGGTGCTGGTAGCGCAAACCCCGGATGTCGGGGCGGGTAGGGGTGAGCCTTTCCGGGTGCGGCGCGCGGACGTGCTGGCGTTCGACGGCGGACAACATCGACCGCACGGCGGAGTGGCGGTTCATCCGGTGCCGTTGGAAGTTCGACGACTACACGAGATCGCCGCACTGGGCCGGACTGGAGGCGGCGAGTTCCGCGTCGCGGTCAGGGATGGAGTCGGACGACGCCATGTTGCGTCGAACACCGTGTCGTATGTGGACACTGTTGTTGGGCGATATGTAACCCTGGCCAGGATGGTGAATGGCGAGGTCGAGATGTTCATCGCACCAGCGGACCACCGTGCGCTGGTCGCGCGGCTCCTCGAAGTTCATCGGTCACTGACTGACTGAGCCACCCCACTATCCATCTGTCCAGAGTGGATAGTCGACGCCAGGCAGCCGGTTGGCCATCAACTCCATACAGCGCGAGCATCGTCGACAAGCACCAGAGGCCACGTTTTCGTCAGTGACATCGGCGATGAGCAGACAGCCGCAGATTGCGAAGCCCACTACGGAGCCATCTTCGGCTTGGTCAGCGACGGGTTGTCCCGCACGGGTTTCCCGGACGTGCGCACAGTTGGGTTCAACGATGCCTCGCCCCCAGAAAACGGGAATGCCGCTCGGTAGCTCTGCAGTCATCGACTGATGCCCTTCGTCGCGGCGCGACGGCTCACAAGCACAGACGGGGCACTGGTTCCGGTCGATGCTGGGTGCACTGTCGAGTGGCACGCAGGCGGCGCCGCAGCGCGCGAACCACAGTGGAATGCCGGCAAAATCGATCGGCGTCGTGTTGTCGATGACGTGCACCAGCCGTCGGAACACGCCGGTAGCGAACATGGCGTCAATCCCTAACCCCTTCCTGGCCGCGTTGTGCGTCGACGGTCTTCGTCTGCAGCACGGCCTGCTCAGCGACCGCTAGGTACAACCCCGCCAACTGTTGCCAGTCCTCGACTGTCATCTGTCGCGAGTGGATTTGCAGCGCTTTGGCCGGTGCCCGCTTGGCCAGTTGCAAGATCGCCGCGGCCAGATCGACCTGTTCAGGGGTGGGGCGTCCGATTCAACGCGGCTGCGTGAATCGGCCAACGCCAATAGAGCGGCCTCGATCTCCGCAAACGTCACGACGCCCGCCCCATCGACTGATCATCATGGCCGTGGTTGTCGAGTCGGCGGCACCAACGAAGTTCGGTTACGTCAAGCTCGGGAACCGATTTGGCATGTGCTGCAACGCATTGGCTCATACCCGCCGTCTCCGGTCCGCCAGTCCAGACCACCCGGTACACACGAAGTTCGCGCTCATAACGGACTTCTACGTGCACACCACTTGCGCGGGTCAACAGACTGGCCAGCCGTCGAGCACTGCGCGCTCTCACGGACAAGGCAAGCCACGTCCCTTCACAGGCTCGACACGCGGACACAGGGAGCGCTCGCGACCTTCAGCCCCCGGAACCTGGGCAGGAAACGGGGGCCTCCGGCCGCCAGGGCGAGCAGTCAGTGACTACTCCCGCTGACAGACCTATCATACGTCACGTATATACGTGGTGCTACCCATCGATCAGGGGACGGTGGGACACGTGGTGAAAGAGGAGACTGTTCGCACCGTTACGAGAAGGTGGAGGACATGGAGGCTGATCTCGGCCCAGGCGCACGGCGCCGCTACCTCGGCAAGGTGCTCAGGCGGCTGCGCGACGAGCGCGGATTGACCGCCGCTGAAGTGGCCAAACGGATGCGCGCCAGCCAACCGACGCTGACCAGGATCGAAGGCGGTCGGAACGCCATCCTCCCGCGCCACGTCTACCGGCTCTTGGAGATCTACGAGATCGACGACGAACAGACCGATCGGCTGATGCGCGTCGCCGAACAAGCCAACCAGCGCGGATGGTGGGAGCCGTTCTCCGACATCATGCCCGACTGGCTGGAGATCCTCACCATGCTGGAACCGGACGCGGACATGATCTGTACCTACGAATCCGAGTTCGTGCCGGGCCTGCTTCAGACCGAGGACTACGCACGAGCCATTCGGCGCGCTGCCCGACTTGGCGACGTGGACGGACAGGTAGAGCGATTTGTCCAACTCCGCACAGAAAGACAACAACGCATCGGCGACAAGCCAATAACCGCCATCATCAACGAAGCCGTCGTCCGCCGGATGGTCGGTGGCAAAGAGGTAATGCACGCTCAAGTCCAGCGGCTGGTGGACGAAAGCACGACCGGTCGAGTCGACCTTCGCATGATCCCGTTCGACGCCGGCGCACATCCTGGGATGAAGGGCTCCTTCATCATGCTCAGGTTTCCAGACACCGGCGAGGAGATGGACCTCGTCTACGTAGAGACGGAACGCGGCGGGATGTACCTGGAACGACCCGCGGACCTCCTCCGCTACGGCGATGTGTTCACTGGCCTACTCGATCTTGCTCTCACTCGCGAGGAAACCGTCACGTTCCTGGCTACCCTGGTCACGAAGCTGTGAACCTGGGCAACTGGAAGGGGTTCGGGTATGACCGACCTCTCAAACGTGACATGGCGAAAGAGCAGCTGCAGCAGCGGCAACGGCGCATGTGTCGAGCTGGCGAACGTGGGTGCAGTGCGAGACAGCAAGAATCCTGACGGGCCAGTGCTGACCGTCGACATCAGCCAACTCATCGCGGCAATCAAGTCTGGTCGCTATGGCGATTAGCCCGAACGGGTAGGACGGGACTGTTCCGACTCTGACGCACCTCGCTGGCCTTATCGTGAGCAGTGGCTTACGGGGAGTGACAGGCGGCCAAAGGGGTGGGCATGCCAGAACCTGCTGATCACGTGCGGGTGACACCGGACACGTTAAGAGCTGTGGCGCACGAGATTCTGGATCTCGCCGACGCCACGCACCATCACGCCCGGCTGTTGGGTGGCGCGCAAGACAACCTGAATGGCGCACCGCCTGGGTTGGACAGCCCTCGGGCACACGCTGACGTGGAATCCGGGTGGCAGCAGGCACTGCACACGCTGAACACGAAGATCGCCGTCGATGCCGATACGTTGCTACTGAACGCCGAGGCCTACGCAGCCAACGAACTGCGCACGACGCGCAGTATGCGGGTCATCTGATGGCCACCTACGACGATCTGATTCGGGTTGATCCGAACGCGTACGCCGAAGAAGCCCGCAACTGGCAGAAGGCCGCCGATGGTATCCGCGACCGCGGCAACGATCTCGACCAGAAGATCAAGAAACTCGAGGAATGGCAGGGCGCGGCGGCCGACGCCGCGAAGGCCAAGCTGGCTGGATATCGCAAGCAGTACGCAGACGCAGCCGCGACTATGGCTCAGATTCCCCCAGTCCTGAACGATGCGGCGCAACGATTCGGTCGTGCCCGGAGCGAGGCGTTTCGGCTGATCGACGAAGCACGCAAGGCAGCATGGGACTTCGACCGGGATGGCAAAGTCATAACGCCGGGTCCGCCGCCAGTGTCGATGGCCGGCTTGGAGCTCGAAGCCGGTCGACTGCAAGACGCCATGCGCGCCCAGATCGACGAATGCTCACGAGCAGATGCGGACACGGCGAACGCATTGCGGCGGCTGTCCGCACAGTCCGCAGGCCTCGCCGCGCCAGACCAAGCCACAATCGCCGCCGCCGCAACCGCAATCCCGCCCCGGACGACCGCGCCCACCGAGGTCAAGAAATGGTGGGACTCGCTCTCCCCCATGCAACAAGAATCGTTGCTGTTCACGCACGCCGCGGAAATCGGAGCGCTCGACGGCGTGCCAGCCGTGGTGCGAGATCGAGCCAACCGCAACAGGCTCGTCGAGCTGCAAGGCCAACTGGAAGCCGAAAAGCAGCGCCTGGAAGCCAGAGGCGGGCAGTTGAGCCCGCAGGAACGGGACAGGCTCGGCGAGATTGACGGCAAGCTGAAGGGCATCCTGGCCATCGCAGGCAGGCTCAACTCGGGTGACGCCACCCAGCAGCAAGCATTCCTCTTGGGGATCGACACGGCGGTCAACGGTCGCGCGATCATCGCGATGGGAAACCCAGACACTGCAGCCAATGTGTGCACCTATGTGCCAGGCACAGGCGCCAAACTCGCCGGCGCCAGCGGCGAAATGGAACGCGCGGATCGGATGAACACGGCAGCAACCAGGGCTGGTTCGCCATCGACGTCCACAATCGCGTGGATCGGATACGACGCACCACAAAGCATCTTCCCAGAAGCCGGAAGCGAGAGTTACGCCGAGGGCGCGAGGAAAGACCTGGACCGCTTCCAAGACGGGCTTCGCGCGACCCACGAAGGGCAGCGATCACACAACGTTGTGCTTGGCCACAGCTACGGCACCACCGTGGTCGGACATGCGGCCCACCATGAACGCCTCGACGTCGATGGTGTCGTATTGCTTGGCAGTCCAGGACTTGGGTGGGAGGTAGGCAACGCGAAGGATCTGAACCTGCCGCCCGAGCACGTATACGCCACTACAGCCGAGAACGATTCGATCAAGAACACCAATATTCCGGACAGCTACAACGACCCGGTGTCTCAAGCCGCCGACCCGCTCGGCCGAGATCCAGCGGATCCACGCTTCGGCGGTCAAGTCTTCACGTCCAGCCCTGGCACACCCGGCGGGATACTTGGCAGTGGCACCGGTGAGGCCCACAGCCAATATTGGGACCAGGACAAGCTGGCCTTGCCGAACATCGGCAAGATCATCGCTGGACAACGCCCGGATTAGGACATGAACAGCCGACTCGCACACCACGCCGCCCTCGCAGCGATTCTCCTACTGCTCAGCTCATGTTCTGCCCCAAGATCGGACGTCCCCGTGAAGAACACGATCACCCAGCAGGAAGCGAACAACCGAGCCGAAAAGTACCCACAGGACGCGGCCGCAAGCCTGACACCACCACCGCGGCTCGAACTGCTCTCCCGATTCGACAACAGCGAATGCAACGACCCAACAGACAACGGCCCTCTAGGCCGCGTCTACGTCAGCCGCAGTTACTGGCTCCGGGATGTCCCACGCGAGCGCAACGCCGAAGTCGTCGAAGGACTTGTGCGTTGGTGGACGCAACACGACTTCGTGGTCATTGCCGACAAACGCCCTAAAGAGAACTGGATCTCCGTAGAGAGTAAGACAGACGGCTTCAGCATGTCCATCCAGGAGACCCCAACTGGGGACCTTTCGCTCGGCGCCACCTCTCCCTGCGTTTGGCCGAACGGAACACCCGCACCCAAACCAGGCTCGGCCAACTAACTCGTAGCCGACCGTCGCGCTCAATTGCTACGGGCCGGTTATGCGGGCACGGCAGTGGCATTGATCGAGTGCATCGTCGTGATCATCGCTTCCATGTCCGTCTCGTGGAAGATCTCCTCCGGACCCGCGGGAATGATGACCGTGAACGGTGGCTGATACATGATGTCAACCGTCATCGTGCCATTGTGCGCGAAGTAGTCGATCATCTCGTTGACGAAGCGGAGTTGGGCCGAGGTAAAGGTCTTGCCCGCCTGGAACTTACTGAAGGCAGCCGCAACGGCCTGCCGGTCGAGTCCGGTGAGCGACCGAAGGAACAAGCCAAAACCACCAGAGTTTGCCTTCGCGCGGTTGATCTCGGCCTCGGTACCGATCCCGGACTCGATGAAAATTCGTTCGAGCTCCTCAAGATCGGTAATAGTGATCTGCCGGTTGCGACGCAGCTGGATACTGGAACGGTGCGCACACCAACGTGGCGTACAAGTTCAACGCGCACACGAATCACATGGTCGCGGTCGTGCCAGCGCGCCGGTAGCCGCGACATCGCGAGTTCGGCCCGTCGCCGCGCCCGCCGGTGCTGCTCGTCGGTGAGCAGTTCACCATCAAGCACCGGCCCGACCGCCTCGACCTCGCCAACGCTGGCGACCATTGGCGGCGTGCCCACACCAGGGATTGGCACGACGTCCCCCAACTCGTCGTTTCGCTGGCTTGAAGTCATCGCCGATCACCACCAGCCTCGTCAGTGCTGGTGCGGCTCATCGCCAGCAGCGCGAACCCGCAGACCACCATCAAGCCGTCGAGCACCAACGGCCCCACTGCAGCCGTCAGCGGTCCGTATTGCCACGCCAACAACACGCCCCGTAGATGCCCGTACGAGATGACCGCCGAGCCGATCGCGACAGCCCCGGCTCCCCCGAACCGAGCCAGACTCCACAGAGCCCCTTTGGACCAGCGGATGCGAGACAGCGCCTCCACGGCAAGCATCAGTCCAATTGGCCACACCGCAGCCCCGGCCTGCGTGCAATTCCCGGTGACCAGCCAGGCGGCTCGTGGGCTGCTGGCAACCAGACATGCAGCACGTTGGCCGCGATCGACATCACCGAGCCGAATACGAACCCGGCCCATGCGACCAGCCGACCGCCAGATGGGAACGGAGTCGGTCCGTGATCACCAGCGCTGGTGACTCGGTCAGCGGCTGGCGATCCCACCTCGCCAGGGCTGGCGAGGTGGCTCGCAGCTAGTTCGCCGACCGCTACCCGCCGGTCCGAATCGGCACTGCCTTCGCTGGTGTTCTCGGCCGCCAATTCCGCCAGCACTTTGCGGACCGCATGATCGGTCGCGCCCGTCAACCTCACCAGCGTCGGCCGCCCCCGCGTCGGCTGGCCGGCCTCGCGCGCCGCGTCGAGTGCCTGGCGGACCTGGGTCACCAGCTCACCGTTGGTCACGGTCACTGAGCACCTCCCGCCGAGCCGGTGGCGGCCGGGTGGCAGCGCGGGCATAGGACCGAACGAGTGCGGTCGGTATCCAGCCACACCATCCGGGCCGAGACTGGATCACCGGACCGGGCATCGCACTGGCCGCAGGGTGGCGGGAACGGCGACAAACGGTTTCCTAGATGGTTAAGGACGTTTCGGGGGCAAGCTTTGCTCCTCGTGGGGACGCTGTTTGCCCCTCGCGTCGGCATTGTCTGCCCCTCGTCCTGCTCAACGGAGGGCAAACTCTGCCCCTCGGCAACCGAGTTGTCCACAGTGGCCTCGGCGCGATGCACTGCAAGGTTGTACCCGTTGGGGCGTCGGTCCGCCCGTTTCACTACGCGGCAACGATTTCCGGGTCCGAGGGATGGATCAAATCCAGTTCTTCCAGCGTCCGCAAGGCATAGCGAACTGACCGCTCAGACAACCGCGTGTACCGCGCCAACCTTGCCAACGAAGGAAAGGCGTTGCGGCCGTCTGGATCAGCGTGGTTGGCGAGCCCGACCAGCACTATCGCCAGACTGGACGAGTCTCGCCGGTCACGAGGGATTGGGGCGGCGTTGAGCGCCCAGTGGATTGCTTCAATGCTCACCAGACAACCGTCTCGGACAGTGTGTACAGCTCCGCTGCCTCGGCCTCGGTGAACCCGATCGTGCCGGTCCGGCGACAGAGATCAACCTGAACCGCGACCCGGCCATGGAACCCGTCACGGGCCTCGGTTTCGTTGGTGCCCATCGCGGTGGCGACCTGCGACCACGAGTCCACCATGCCGAACCGCAGCAGATCGGCGACCACACACCGCCGATCTGCAGTGACCTCCTGCGCGATCCGGACTCCGTAGGCGAGGTCGGCGAACAGGTCGTCGGGATCGAGATCCCCGGCGTTGGTGTGCCCGGCCAATAGGGATTGCGTGCGGGCGTTGGACCAGTGCTCCACCAGCGTGCTCACGGACTGGTGAGGAATGTCGTGCGGACTACGGAATCGCTTGTGGACCAGGCGAGTGAAGGTGATTGGGGCGCATTTCAACGCATCCCGCAGGCTGGCAGACTCTTCGTCCACGGGGGCTCCATCCCGTCGGAGGCCCCGGTTCGCGGGTTCAGCGCTTGCCGGGGCCGACCTGAAGTCGGACCCGCGCGGCCGTCCGTGCTACGTGCGGGAAGCCTCGCGGGCTTCCGACACGGTCACGACCAGGGCAATAGCAAAGTCGTTGTTGCTGTTCAGGGGGTAGATGCGGCCAGGAGCGGGAGGATTCTCATGCGGTCGGCGGCGATCCATTCCAGGGTGCGTTTGATCTCGGTGAGTCCAGCCAGGCGGATCAGGCCGATGGCCAGATTGCGGAGCATGGCCATGGCGTGAGCACCGTTGCCGGTGTAGGCGTGCTGGTGGTCCTCAGAGGGCATCTGATCTTAGTTAGGCAAGAATGTCTGCTTTGGGTGGATCGTTTCGCCAGGTTTGGGTGGATTCCCCGGTCAGGGTGCGGCTCATTATGTTAGTCATCGCCCAGTGGACCATCGTGCGCGACCGCTGGGGCAGGGCTTCGTAGTCGCGCGCGAGTCGGCGGTGTTGCATCAGCCAGCCCAGACTGCGCTCCACTACCCACCGCCGGGGCAACACGTGGAATCCCTTGGCAGAAGGGCGTTTGACGACCTCAACCCGGATACCCCGCTGGGCTCCATGACGGATGACTGTGTTGTTGTAGCCACCGTCCACCCATGCCGCCGACACGGTCGGATGCGCAGCGGCGAGATGATCGAGAACCTGTTGCCCGCCAGCGGAATCCTGCACCGACGCCGCGGTCACGATTACCGCCAGCAGCAGGCCGAGCACATCGGTGGCGATGTGCCGTTTGCGGCCCTTGATCTTCTTGCCCGCGTCGATACCCTGACTGGATTCGCTGACATTGCAGGAGGTTTTCACGCTCTGCGAGTCGATGATCGCCGCCGTCGGGGCAGCAGCGCGGCCTTTCGCGACGCGGACTTGGTCACGCAACAGGTCATGCAGCGTTTCCGTTGTGCCATCGGCTTCCCACTTGGCGTAGTAGTCATAAACCGTCTTGCAGGGCGGGAAGTCGTGCGGCAGATACTCCCAGGCGATCCCGGTCCGGCACACGTACAGGATCGCGTTCACGATCTCCCGCAAGTCATGCACGCGCATCACGGTTCCCGGCCCACGCCGGGCAGCACGCCACGCCGTCAGCGTTGGCTCGATCAACGCCCAGCGAGTATCGGACAAGTCGCTGCGGTACGCACGCCGGGGCCCCACAAGTTGATCAAGGTATCAGCCGTCACCCGACACAGACATATCGCCCCAACCAAGATCAGATGCCCTCTTAGGCAGGCCGTCGCCGGTAGCGCAGCGTCATACGCCGGGAGTTCAAACGAACCGCCTACCACGGCCGCGGCGGCTACTCGTCAGGGCGCGACGGACAGTCCCGACTGCGTGCACGATATGCCGATCGCGTGGTGTTCGTTATGCAAGACCCCTCCGGCCGGAGTGCTTGCTCATGGCTACCGAACGAAAGAGGGAAACGCCTATCACAACGATCCCCACTGCACCTGGCTACACAAAGGGCAGCGATATGCAGAGCGAAAGGGCAAGAATATTCACGACATAGTTCGAGTCGCCTGGAACGCAGTGGATCCCGGCGAACTAGAGCCATGTGAGTCATGCTGCACGACGCAGTGGATGCTGCGACACGGGCATGTGAAATAAGCCAAATTCGATGAACCACCCAGACAGACAAGCATTGACCAACGTTTGCAATGCCCGCCCGGCCGCATCTGCAGATTCCTTCCACAAGCGTCCACACCCATTTCGCGGGACGCCGCACTGGATATGAGTGAAAGCTTAATCCCAGCCGATCAGCAGTCGTATTGTTATCAAAGTTCAGCGCCGCTACACGTCGAGCCGGAATTCGTCTGCGCTGCCGTCTACATATCGAACAGGTCTCCCTAATGCTTTCGATACATCAATCATGAAGCCCTGCCAGCCTGCGCGCTTCGCGGTAGCAGACAGTGGCCGACGCGGCACAAACATCCCGCTGGATTGCAGATCCCGCGGGAGGAAGAAGATGCGCATGGCGCCATCGTCATTTTCAAGGACTATGAACAGCGAGAAGTAGATACCAGCTACCATACGTTCCTGTTGTGGACCCCATGCCGAGCCAGGGAGAATGGTTGGACAGTCTGACGGTAGCGGCCCCTTGACAGACTTGGTCTTGACCTGGGCCAAGTAGCCACAAAAGTCACAGATAATGTCAGCGCACTTGAAATTCGATGGGAGCACCCTCAGTGTGCGCTCCGACGGCTTACAACCAGGACACCGAACGCGCTTGGCAACCAGCTGCTCACCGCGGTCACCCAAGGATTGCTTTGCCGTCCGCGCCATTTCCTGTCCTCCAGGGCTGGCCAGTCGCATTTTCGGAACAGATGCATTATGTCAGAACTCGACGGTCAAGCAATCCGACAATGCCCAATGCCCTCACCGACCGAACTGGGCGAGACCACCGTACGAACGACCGGCTCGGCCAGCACCACGGTCAGCCGACCGGCGCGACCGACTCGATGTTGGCGGAAGTGAATTCCCACTGTGCTTCACGAAGGTAACGCCACGAACCAACGGCCGTACAACTCACGCGGCTGGATCTCCCGGATCGTCCGGCTACCGGTCTTGCTCCGACAAGTATCAGCACGTCACGCTGGTGGTCAACCGCGTCGGACAACAGGATCGACTCTGCGCCGTCCAAGTTGGGATCCAGCTCCGCCAATCGCTCGAAAGTGTCGGAGGCATCAGCTCCACCACAGATTTTGCCGGTCGGGTCGGCGAGCAACCGCTCTGTCGGCTCGGCCGCTCCGAGCCGAACGCGGGACACTGCCCGTGTCGAGGCCATTGAGGCTGAGGCGCGAAGATCCGGGCGAGTCTCGACCATCACGACGCCCTGCGCGTCCTCGACGACTGGGGACAGCCCCGCCGCGCGCAACCGCGCTGAGTTGAACCGCCACACGCTAACCGCGCCACCGGCTTCACTGACGCCCCCAACACCCGCGACGCAGCCACCGTCGGCTGACCGGACACCACTGCCGTCAGATCCGGTGTCTCCACGAGAACCTCGGCTGTCCGACCAGCCAACTGACCGGCCACGTCACCCGAACTGGCCTCATCCGGCGTGCCATCGGTGGTGGCTACCAACGCCTCGCCGCATCCGGTCACCACGTCGTCGGCGACGACGCCCAGCAACTCCGCACCTTGCTGGCCGAGTCATGCCTTCTTGGTCAAGCTTGAGGTTGCTCCGTGTCGGAACTCGACGACGTCACCGTCGGCCATGACGTAGTCCTTGCCTTCCATCCGGACCTTGCCGGCGGCCTTCGCGGCAGCCATCGAACCCGCAGCAACGAGGTCGTCATAAGACACGGTCTCGGCCTTGATGAAGCCTCGTTCGAAGTCCGTGTGGATGACGCCAGCGGCCTGGGGCGCGGTGTCGCCCTTACGAATGGTCCACGCACGGGCCTCCTTCGGCCCGGCGGTCAAGTACGTCTGCAGCCCCAGCGTGTGGAAACCGGCGCGTGCCAATGAATACAAGCCCGGCTCGGTCTGTCCGATCGACTCAAGCAGCTCGCGGCGAGACTCCTCGTCCAGCTCCAGCAGCTCAGCCTCGACCTTGGCGTCCAGGAAAACCGCATCCGCTGGTGCGACGAGCTTCTCGAGCTCGGCCCGCCTGTCCGGGTCGGTCAGCACGGTCTCGTCGGCGTTGAAGACGTACAGGAAAGGCTTGAGCGTCAACAGGCTCAGCTCACGCAGCAACGTTCCGTCGACACCGGCGGAGAACAGCGTACGGCCGGAGTTGAGGATCTCCTGCGCGTTCTGCGCTGCTTCCAGGGCCGGACGGGCTTCCTTCTTGGTGCGCGCTTCCTTTTCCAGACGCGGCAACGCTTTCTCGAGCGTCTGCAAGTCTGCCAGGATCAGCTCGGTGTTGATCGTCTCGATGTCGCTCGACGGGTCGACGGTTCCGTCGACGTGGATCACGTCGGGGTCGTCGAAGACGCGGATCACCTGGCAGATCGCGTTGGCCTCACGGATGTTGGCCAAGAACTTGTTGCCGAGCCCCGCACCCTCCGACGCGCCCTTGACGATCCCCGCGATGTCCACGAACGACACGGTCGCGGGCACGGTCCGTTCCGACGAGAACAGTTCGGCGAGCTTGTCCAGCCGCGGGTCGGGCAGCGGGACGACGCCGACGTTCGGCTCGATCGTCGCGAACGGGTAGTTCGCCGCCAGCACGTCGTTGTTGGTCAGCGCGTTGAACAGGGTCGACTTGCCGACGTTCGGCAGGCCGACGATCCCAAGGGTGAGGCTCACGACGAACCAGTCTAACGACCCTGAATATCTACCCACATGCATATAACTTGCTCTTTATATTTACTGTTCAGGTGCCTCACACGGCCATGTCTGATTCCCGCTAGTCCTACGTCGGTCGCGGACGTACGGTCAAACCATGTTCGTTGACGAGGACCGCGGATACCGCGCCGTCGCCTCCCGGGATCCCCGGTTCGACGGCCAGTTCATCCTGGCCGTCCGGACCACCGGGATCTACTGCAGGCCATCCTGCCCGGCGACGACCCCCAAGCGCCGAAACGTCGAGTTCTACGCCACGGCCGCAGCGGCGCAAGCGGCCGGTTACCGCGCGTGCCGCCGATGCCTGCCGGACGCAGTGCCCGGATCACCGGAGTGGAATCTGCGGGCTGACCTGGCCGGACGCGCGATGCGGCTGATCTCGGACGGGATCGTGGAGCGCGAAGGCGTGACCGGCCTGGCCACGCGCCTCGGCTACTCGGAGCGGCACGTCACCCGGATGTTGACCGCGGAGCTCGGCGCGAGCCCGTTGGCGCTGGCCAGAGCCCATCGGGCGCACTCGGCGAGGCTCCTGATCGAGACCACGACGCTGTCGTTCGCCGACGTCGCGTTCGCTGCGGGCTTCGCGAGCATCCGGCAGTTCAACGACACGATCCGCGCGGTGTTCGCCGCGACCCCCACCCAGTTGAGGGTGGGAGCGAAACGGCATCGTCCACTGTCGACAGCGGGGAAAGTCAACCTGCGCCTGGCTTTCCGCCAGCCGTTCGACGGATCGGGCATCCTGGACTTTCTCAAATCCCGTGCTGTCAGCGGAGTCGAGGATGCCAGCGATGGCTCGTACGCCCGAACTCTCCGTCTCCCGCATGGCACGGGCACAGCTCGGATGCACCCGGCCCCGGATCACATCGATTGCACGCTTCGCTTGTCGGACATGCGAGATCTCGGCAGCGCGGTCGCGCGGCTGCGGCGGTTGTTCGACATGGACGCCGATCCGTGCGCGATCGACGAGCTGCTGTCCACCGATCCCGCGCTGGAGTCGTCTGTGCTGAAGACGCCAGGGATTCGCGTTCCTGGCAGCGTTGACGGCCCGGAGATCGTCCTGCGTGCCCTGATCGGTCAGCAGATCTCGGTCGCCGCGGCGCGGACGGCGCTTAGCCGCCTCGCGCTGGCTCTCGGTGAACGCCTCGAAGTGCCCGACGGCGATCTGACAACGTTGTTCCCGACGCCTGGGGCGATCGCCGAGCACGGCGCTGAAGTGCTGACTGGCCCACGTAAACGCATCGAAACCATCCTCGCGGTCAGTTCAGCCATCGCCTCTGGCGCGCTCGATGTGCATGTCGGCGCGGACCCTGACGAGCTCACGGCGGCCTTGGAGAGTTTCAGCGGGATTGGGCCGTGGACCTCGGGCTACGTGAAGATGCGCGTGCTTGGCTCGCCTGACGTCCTGCTCCCCGGCGATGTGGCGTTGCGCAAGGGGGCATTGAAACTTGGTATCACCGACCTCGCCACACGGTCGGCGGCGTGGGCGCCTTGGCGGTCGTACGCGGGCATGCACTTGTGGCGAGCAGACTTGAGGGAATCATGACTTCATACTCCACAGTAGACACACCGATCGGCCCGTTCACGGCGGTCGTCAGGGATGACGAGGTGATCGCCTCCGGCTGGACGGGCGCGGTCGACGACCTTGTCGGCCTGATCCATCCGACACTGCGGCCCGCCGAGGTCCAGTCGCGCCCGGACCTCGGCGCGGTGACCAAGGCGGTGCTCAGGTATCACGACGGTGAGCTGGACGCGATTGAGGAAGTTGCGGTCAGCCAGCGGTCCGGCGAGTTCATCCAGCACGCTTGGCAGGTGCTTCGGACCGTGCCTGCCGGGGAGCCGGTGACGTACGCGCAGTTCGCCTCGTTGGCTGGGCGTCCTTCGGCTGTGCGGGCTGCAGCAAGCGCTTGTGCACGGAACCCGGTCGCGCTTTTCGTGCCGTGTCACCGGGTTCTACGTACGGACGGGTCGATCGGCGGCTTCCGCTGGGGCCTGCCAGCCAAGCACTGGCTGCTCGACCACGAAAAACCCTCGTGAGTGGTTAGCCGTGTTCTAACCCTGCTAACCACTCACGAGGGGTGACCTGGGGAAACGTTAGGCGATCACTTCGAGGCTCGAACCGGCGCGAGCCTTGCGAACCCGCAGCCGCACGGGAATCCGTTGCCGCAGTTCTTCAACGTGCGAAACCAACCCGACAACCCGGCCGCCAGCCCGCAGTTCGTCCAAAGTGTCCATAACCTCGTCGAGCGTGTCGGCGTCCAGCGTGCCGAATCCCTCGTCGACGAACAAAGTGTCGAGCAGCGCGCCGCCAGTCTCGGCGGCCACGACGTCCGCAAGACCCAGTGCCAATGCAAGGGAAGCCAAGAACGATTCACCGCCGGACAAGGTCTTCGCTGGCCTGATCTTGCCGGAATAGTCGTCCAGCACGTCCAAGCCGAGGCCGCCGCGGGTGCCATGCGAGCCACGAGCGTCGGAGTGCACGAACGAATACCGTCCTTGGCTCATCCGGCTCAACCGAGCGGTCGCCGCGACGGCAACCTCTTCCAACCGAGCAGCCAAGACGTAAGAACGCAACGACATCCGGCGCGAGTTCTGGCCGCGGCCGTTGACCACGTCGGTCAAAGCCGCCAGCTCGGCGAATTCCTCCTCGACCGGGGACAGCGCGGCCCATTCCGCGCGCAACCGCGCTGCCAGGGCTTTCACGTCCGCCGATCGGCGTTCGGCTTCACGCAACACCGCGACTTCGCCGTCGGCGACCTCACGTGCCTTGGCCAACACGGCCGCCATGCTCGTCAAGTCGATCTCGGCCTTCGGGTCCACTCCGGCCAGATCTGGTTCTGCCAGAACGGCTTTCGCTGCCGCCGAGCGGTTTTCCAGTTCGCTGATCATCCGGTCGAGGTCGGCAAGGCGCAGTTCGTCCCGTGCAGCCGCCAACGCGGCCCCCACCTCGGTGAATCCCGCCGAGATCGCGGCTTCGTGCACCTCAGTCTGCTGAGAAGTCAACCGCTGCGACAGTTGTTCACGCTGCCCACGCGCGCGAAGCAACTCGGTCACAGCCGCCGCGGACAGCAGCACATGCTCCCGCCGCACACGCACATCCGCGTACTCGCCGCGCGCGGGATCGAGGCGCTTTTGGCGCATCTCAACGGTTTTTCCGAGCTGCTCACGTTCCGTGCGGAGGCTGGCCAGCTCCTGCTTGGCCGCCGACAACTCCGCTGAGATCGTCGCGGATCGCCGTTCCAGCTCCTCGACCTGCTTACGCTGCTCTTCCCGGCGTGCGGCCAACGCGGCCGTCGAGGCGAGCAGTTTGTCCACGTCGGACAGATCTGCGGGGTCGTCGCCCGTGGCGAGTCGCTCCTGCAACCCTGCCAGGTCAGCGATTGCCGCGTGATGCGCGCGTTCGGCCTCACCACGTTCGTTCTGCGCGTCCTGCTCGACCGCGACCGCCGCCGCTTCTTCGGCCTCGCTCACGGCGCCCGGGACCAGCTGAGCAAGCGCTGGGTGCTCGGTCGAACCGCAGACCGGGCACGCTTCGTCGGACGCCAGGCGGCTCGCCAACTCGGCTGCCATGCCGTCCAAGCGGCGCGCACGGATCGTCAACGAGTGGTCACGCGCCTGCTGATGGGCATCGATTGCCTTACGCAGCACGGCTTCCGCGTTCTTGACCTTCTCCTCAGCCTCACCGAGCCGCTCACGCAACCGGAGCCGTTCGGTCAACTCGGCCTTTCTTGCCCGCAAGCCGTCAAGCCGGGCCGCTGCCTCGCTGGCCAGCAGCAATTCCTCGGACGCGGCCTTCAGTTTCTCCGGCAACGCCACCAGATCGGCTTCAAGGCCGTTGACTTTGTCCTCCGCGGCCCAGTCGGCTTCGATCAGCTTGTTCAGCCGCTGCTTGGCTTTCTTCTGCTGCTTGGAATCCTCCAGCAGCTGCGCCAACCCGCCCGCTTCTTCGGTCAGCCGCGCGGATTCCGCACGCAGGAACGATTCGTCCGCGTCGACCCGGTGAAAGCCCGCTTTCCGGGCAGCGACAATCGCTTCTTCTTCGGCACGGATCGCGTGGTCGAGTTCGATCTGCAATTGTCCGGCGCCACGGTTGGCGACCACGACCGGAACCGCGCGCCTCGCCTTGGCGCGCTCCGCGATCCATTCCTGTTGCTGTGGCGCCATTCTTTCGCATTCGGCCAGCTCGGCCCTGGCGTTGCGCAGCCTTCGGACCCGGTCAGCCAGCTCACGGGCTTTGGTCAGGTCCTGCTCGGCCGCGGCCGCGGTGACACCGGCCTGCTTGGCTTTTTCGCGCGCTTCCGTTTCGGCTTCGGCGAGCCGGGACGCCATCAAATCGAGCCATTCACCGTCGGCCGAATGGTCCTCCGGCGGTTCCTCGCCTGCCGCCTGCGCGACCCTGGCAACGAGCCGCATCGCGCCCGCGCGGCGCGTCTCCAGGTCGCGGAAACGTTCCGTCCGGCGGTCCCTGAACCATTTCTCGACATCCGCGAAACGGTAGGTGCTGAACAATTTCTCCAGCAGCTGCTCGCGTTCCTGCGTGTCCGCACGCAGGAATCGGGCGAATTCGCCCTGTGGCAACAAAACAACCTGGAAGAACTGCTCCGCGCTCATTCCAAGCAAGCGCTCGACCGTACGGCTGACCTCGTCGATCCTGATCAGACCGTCCCGGTCATACCCGCCCGGTGGGTCGCCCACCCAGGTCAGCGAGGCCCTGGCCTGCTGTTTCGTGGTGCCCTCGCCGCGCCTTTTCGGCCGCTCGTACTCCGGGCCGCGGACCAGCCTCAGCCGGTGGCCCTGCACGGTGAGCTCCAGCTTGACCTCGGTCAACGTGTCGTTGTCGGCGTAGTCACAACGCAGCCGACGAGCATCGTTGCGCACGCCAGGAACCTTGCCGAACAACGCGAACGCGATCGCGTCGAGCAATGTGGTCTTGCCCGCGCCCGTCTCACCGTGCAGCAAGAACAATCCGTCCGCGCCGAGCAGATCGAAGTCGACCGACTCGGTGCCCGGATACGGGCCGAAGGCGGTCACCTCCAAGCTGTGCAGCCTCATCGCTCTTTCTCGCTCTCCGCCGCGGTGACGACCTCCAGCGCTTCCCTCAACCAGGCACTTTCTCGTTCAGTTGGTTCGCCGCCGCGCGCGTGCCCGACGAAGCAGCACGCGACTTCAAGATCGTCACGGCCGCGCACGGCTTCGCTGTAGCGCAACGATTCCCCGTTGCGGCCGCCCGCGGGCTGCCATTCCATGTGCACGGCGTACGGAAAGCGATCTTGCAAGCGCCGCAACGCGTCCACCGGCCTGACCTGGTCGGTGACTGTGATCGACAGGTAGTGCTCGCGGAACCGCTCGTGCGCCGGATCGGTCAGCAGATCGGCCAGCAGGCCGTCGAGCTTGGCCAACGGCCTTGGCACCGGCAGCATCCGGCGCTCGATCCCGGCGAGCCCGGCCTTGTCGATGTCCACCAGCCAGACCGATTTGTGCTGGCGCGCCTCGGAGAACGAGTACGCCACCGGGCTGCCGGAGTACCTCAGGTTGTTCGCGAGTTCTTGCGCGCCATGCAAATGCCCCAGCGCGACGTAGTCAACGCCGTCGAAGGTCGACCCGGGCACCTGTTCAACGCCGCCGACCGCGATCGGCCGCTCGGAATCACAAGCCTCACCGCCGGTTACGAACGCGTGCGCCAAGACAACCGATCTTGCTTGCCTGGTCGCAAGATCAGCCCGGACGCGGTTCATCGCCTCGGTCAGCACGCCGGTGTGGCCACGTTCGCTGATGCCCAGCGAATGCCTGGCGACTTCCGGCTCCAGATAAGGAATCCCGTAGACCGCGACATCGCCGTGGTCGTCGCGCAACAGCACCGGGCGGGCGATGTCGTTGATCCTCGTCCGCATGTGCAGACCGCCCGCTTCGGCGAATTTCCCGATCGCGCCGAGCCTCGGCGCCGAGTCGTGGTTGCCTGGTGTGATGACCAGCTGGGCGCCTGCCTCACGGATCCGGACCAGTACGCGCTCATACACCTGCACCGCTTCGGCCGATGGGACCGCGCGGTCGTATATGTCGCCGGCGACCACCACGGCGTCAATGCGCTCATCGGCGACGATGTCCGCGAGACCGCCGAGCACTGACTCCTGTTCGGCCAGCAGATCCGCTCCGTGGAAGGTTCGCCCCACGTGCCAGTCGGACGTGTGCAGCAACCTCATGACACCAAGTTAGAGCTCGCCACCGACATTCCCCGGCACCACCCCCGGCGTGTTGCCACGACAGAGTGAAACCTCCAGCTAGAACAGAACAAACACCAAAACTGTCGTACCCCTCCGACATGATGGCGCAACCAACTCAGCGAAGGGATCTCCAGTGGCTTGGGCAGTGGTTGTTCTGTCCCTGCTGCTCATCGGTGCGGTGCTGGCCCTATGGAAGCTCTACATCGACGGAATGCGGCGCACAGAGGCAGCGATGCAGCAGCTCGCGGCCGAACGCTCGCGTTACGACGAGCAGCACACGGCGCTACGGCGCTACGAGGTGGCGTTCGCGTCCATCTCCGGCCGTGGCGAACTCGGCGAGCAGGTGCTCGTCGAGACGGCCAAGATGCTCGGATTACGCGAGGGCATCCACTTCACCTTGCAGACAGATCTGGCCGGCGGCGGCGCGTCCCGGCCCGACCTGGTCCTGCTCGTCGGTGACGGCAGACGCGTTCCCGTTGACGCCAAGGCATCCATGGCGATCTGGGCCGAAGCTGTAGAGACGTCCGACCCGGAAGAACGCCTCGACGCGTTGCGGATGCACGTCCGCAACATCCGCTCCCGCGCCTCGGACCTGGCCGCCAAGGGCTACCAGCGATGGGCCGACGCGATCTACGGCACGATCATGTTCGTCCCATCGGACGCGGCGGTTGTCGCGGCGCTGGACACGGACCCGAACCTGCTGCACTGGCTGCTGGACAGACGGGTTTTCCTCTGCGGCCCAACCGGTTTCGCCGTCGTCGCGTCGGGTGCGCTGTTCGCCGCCACCGAACGTGCGCTCGCCGCCGATGTCGAGGCCGTCCGTGCCACGGCCGCCAACGCCCACCGGATGGCCGGAGCAGCGATCGACGCGGTCAACCTGTCGAGTACGCACCTGCAACGATTCCTGTCTGCCCGTCGCCGGGAACTTGACGCGCTTGAGGGCTTCCGTGCGTCCGTCAGCCCGCTGACGGAGGCCGCGGCTAGCCCGACTCCCATCGCGCCGGTCCGGCGTGCGGACGAGATCACAACCGGTGTTTCCGAACGTGAGGAGGAGCCAGCCGTGGACTGACATGCTCGTGAGTGGTTAGACGGGTTAGAACGCGCATAACCACTCACGAGGTCAAGCAGCGGCGGGTAGCGGGGCCCATCGGCCGGGGGCCTGCCGATGCCAGCGCCAGCCATATGCGTCACGGAAATCGTCCGTCCACAGGCCCCAACCGCCCTCGAATCCGACAAAGAGGTGATCACCAGTCCAAACGGACACAACTGAATCCAATGGAGTGGCCGGAATCACACCGAACGGGGTAAACCCGACGGCTATTGGCGGCTGGTACGACAGGCCTCACCTGCGAGCGTCTACCGTGTGGAAGCGTGACCGCCACGCGCGATCGCGACAGCGATCTTGACATGGACGCGGCAGAGACCGCGTGGGACGAACGTCCCGTCTTCGGCACCCGTCGTGGGCTGCCTTGGTGGGGTGCCGTCGTACTGGCGCTCCTGCTGTCCGCCGCTGGTGCGGTGGTCGACAAGAGCAGACTGGTCGACGACCAGCGGCTGACCGGGTTCGGCCTGTACCACGCGCTGTTCCTGGCCGGCTGTGTGCTGGCGGTGCTTGGCGTGCGGCGGCGCAATCTGTTCGGTCCGATGGTGCAGCCTCCGCTGATTTTCGCCGCGACCTTCATTCCTGTGCAGTTCATGCGGGAGTCGACGGAGACCGGGACTCGGAAGCTGCTCTTCGAGCTTGCCTTGCCGCTGGCCAGTTCGTTCCCGTGGATGGCTGGGGCCACGGTGGCGACGATCGCGCTTGGCGTGATCCGCCTGCTCGTTCAGCGCAACCCGGAAGGGCGTGTGGCGAGCTTAGACGCGGATGAGGACGAGCGGCCCAAGCGCCGTCCGCGCAGCGACGACCTCGATGAGGAGCCGCGCCGTCGTCCGTCCAGCCGCGAACGCGAGCGTGAGCGGGAAGAGCGTCCAAGGCCGCCGAAGGGGGAACGTCCGAGGCGCGAGCAGGCCCCACCTGCCCGTCGACCCGCCAGGGACCGCGAACGGGACCAAGAGCGCAGGGACCGAAGCGAAGCCCCGCCGCGCCGTAATCCACCGCGCCCGCGCGACCAAGGCGGCGGCCGTCCGCAATCGCAGCAACGGCGTCGTCCACGCGAGGACTACTGACACACAAAAGGGCCACCCCGTGGGGTGGCCCTTTGCACAGATCAACAGATCAGCCGGTCTTGAGGTCCTTGCGCAGCTCACGCGGCAACGCGAACGCGATCTTCTCGTTCGCCGTGGTGACCTCTTCCACGTCCAGGTAGTCCCGCTCAGCCAGGAACGCCAGCACGTCCATCACCAGGTTGTCCGGCACGGACGCACCCGAGGTCACGCCGACCGTGGACACGCCTTCCAGCCACGCCGGGTCGATCTGGTGGGCGAAGTCGACCAGATAGGACGCCTTCGCACCGGCCTGCAGTGCCACCTCGACCAGCCGCTTGGAGTTCGACGAGTTCTGCGAGCCGACCACGATCACCAGCTCACACTGGGGCGCCATCGTCTTCACCGCGTACTGCCGGTTGGACGTGGCGTAGCAAATGTCGTCGCTCGGCGGGTCGGACAGCATCGGGAACCGCGACTTCAGCTGGTCGACGCGCTCCATGGTCTCGTCGACCGAAAGCGTCGTCTGGGACAGCCAGATCACCTTCGACGGGTCACGGACCTCGACACGAGCCGCGTCCTCCGCGGTGTCGACGAGCTGCACGTGGTCGGGCGCCTCGCCCGCGGTGCCTTCGACCTCCTCGTGGCCTTCGTGGCCGATCAGCAGGATGTCGTAGTCCTCCTTGGCGAACCGCCGTGCCTCCATGTGCACCTTGGTCACCAGCGGGCAGGTCGCGTCGATCGTGCGCAGATTGCGATCTTCGGCTTCCTTGTGCACCTGCGGGGACACACCGTGCGCCGAGAACACCACAAGGGCGCCTTCCGGCACCTCGTCGGTCTGGTCGACGAAGATCGCGCCGCGTTCCCTGAGGGTCTCCACGACGTGCTTGTTGTGCACGATCTCCTTGCGGACGTAGACCGGCGGTCCGTACGTTTCGAGCGCCTTCTCCACGGTCACCACCGCGCGGTCCACGCCCGCGCAGTAACCACGCGGCTTGGCCAGCAGTACCCGTTTGGTCGTATCGCTCATGCCACCCAGGGTACGGCGACACCCAGAGTGACCCGGGTCCCAGTTGGGTGAAACAGGCGATCTGCGGCAGGCTATGCACATGACGCCTTTGCCGCTGCCGTTCCGGGTCGCCGCCGGTCTCGCCGCGACCGCCATCGAGCGCGCGCGTGAGCTGCCGCAGAAACTCGTCGAACTGCCGGTAACCGTTGCCAGTCAAGCGATGCAGCTTTCCATGCGGGTGCAGCAGGAGATCACCGCGCTGGCGATACGGGGTGACGAGGCGCTGGCGTCGTTCCGTCCGGTCGACGAGACGCCTGAGTGGGCGACGTTCGACGAGGACCTCGAAACCTACGACGTGAGCCGTCCGGAGACCAACGGCGCCGTGGTGACCGACCCGTGGGAGATGGAGGAGTCGGCGATCGCGGAGGTCGAGCGGGAAGTCGAGGAGGCCGAACAGACCCCGCCGCCAGCGGGCGTGCCGAACTACGACGACCTGTCGCTGCCTCAGCTGCGGGCGCGGCTACGCACCTTCTCCAAGGAAGAGCTCGAGGAATTACTGCGCTATGAACAGGCAAGCGCCGCGCGGGCGTCGTTCATCGGCATGCTGACCCGGCGTATCGCGTCGGTATCGGCCGCGTCCCCGCCTGATCCCCAGACTGATTCACAGTGACCGAACAGACAACGGCCGAGCAGCCGTGGCCGGTTCGCACGGTCGCCCGCAAGATCAACGAGTGGATCAGCAGGCTCGGCGCGGTCTGGGTGGAAGGCCAAGTCACCCAGTTGTCGCTGCGGCCGGGAACACAGACCGCGTTCCTCACGCTGCGCGATCCCGCCGCGGACGTATCGATGACAGTGACGGCGCCAACTCAGTTGCTGCGCGAGTTCCAACCGCCGCTGACTGAAGGCGCGCGAGTGATCGTGCACGGCCGTCCGACCTTCTTCATGAACCGCGGCACGTTGAGCCTGCGCGCCGACGAGATCCGCGCGGTCGGTATCGGCGAGCTGCTCGCGCGCATCGAACGGTTGCGAAGGTTGCTGTCCGCGGAAGGCCTGTTCGAGCGCTCCCGCAAACGCAAGCTCCCGTTTCTGCCGCGCACGATCGGACTGATCACCGGCCGCGCCTCGGCAGCCGAACGGGATGTCCTTGTGAACGCGCGAGCCCGCTGGCCGGCAGTGGACTTCCGGGTGGAAAACGTTGCGGTGCAAGGAGCTCTCGCCGTCCCGCAGATCCTGGACGCACTATCCATATTGGACCGTGACGAGCGGGTCGACGTGATCGTGATCGCCCGTGGCGGCGGCAGTGTCGAGGACTTGCTGCCGTTCTCTGACGAAACTCTGTGCCGCGCGGTCTACGCGTGCCGCACGCCGGTCGTCAGCGCGATCGGCCACGAACCAGACACTCCACTGATCGACCACGTCGCGGACCTTCGGTGTTCCACGCCAACCGATGCGGGCAAACGAGTCGTCCCGGACGTCGCGGAGGAGATCCAACGCATCAGGACATTGCGTGATCGCGCCCGCCGCGCACTACACGGCTGGGTGGATCGTGAACGGCGATTGCTCGATCAACTGCGCAGCAGGCCAGTTCTCGCCGACCCCCTCAAACCACTGGAAAGGCACGCTGAACAGGTAGAAGCGGCGCGGCAGCGCGGCCGGAGAGAGGTCATCGCACTGGTCAAGGCCGAACAGGCCGCGATTGACGGGACCAAAGCCCGCTTGACGACCCTCGGCCCAGCCGCCACTCTGGCCCGGGGATACGCGGTTGTGCAATTCGTCACTCTGGATGAGAATCTCAGGGTTCTACGGTCGGTGACCGACGCGTCACCCGGTACTCGCTTGCGAGTCAGGGTCGGCGACGGAGCCGTGCACGCGACCGTGTCCGAAGAGAACGAGTCAGCCGAGTCGGGGAGGGGAGGCAGCGGTGACGACTAGACCAGCCTTCCTTCCGTCGACGATGAGCGCGGCGGCGTCCACTGGAGCCGAAGTGGTCAGGCGCAGCGCGGAGGAAGCAGACGCGGCCGCGGCCGAATGCTGGGCGGCCCTGCTCGGCGGCTGCGACGGACCAGGACGCCGAGTACTGCCCCAACGCCTGCGTCAACTCGCCGAAGCGACGGGGATCTACGCGGGCTCAGCATGGTGGAACGGCGACGGCACGCATCTGCGCAACCGGATCAGCCGCGCCCGTGAGCGCATCGAAGACGCGGTCGTGGATCGCGACGGCGCCGAGTTCGCTGAGGCGTTCATCGGCTACGACGAGGCCGTCGCGAGCGCGCTGGTCCGCGTTGGGAGCATGATCAAGTGAGCACGGACGAACAACTCGGCTACGAACAAGCCCGCGATGAGCTGGCGGACGTCGTGGCCAAGCTGGAAGCAGGCGGCCTGTCCCTTGAGGATTCGTTGGCGCTGTGGGAGCGCGGCGAGGCATTGGCCAAGATCTGCGACCGGCATCTGGCGGGTGCGCGGGAACGCGTAGAGGCCGCGTTGGCGGCGGCAGACAAAGAAGACAAGGCCTGACGCCACTTCTCCCGGTTACCCCGCTCGGGTTACCCCCGAGTAGGCAAACAGCGGGTGACTCCCGGTCAACCACAGCCCCAACCTTGCGGGTCGCAGCCTTTTCGTAGCTCGTTGAAATCATTCGACCACTGAGGGTTACACCACATAGGGCGGACCGCCACCCCGGCCCGCCCTTAGCTTTCGGCCGCGATTTTCCCCACCTGCAAGGAGGAAACAATGCCGCCACGCACATTTCTCAAGCCTGTCGCCACTGTGGTGATCGCCGCTGTGCTCGCCACAGGCGCCGCGCCGACGGCAATGGCCGATCAGCAAGACAACGTCCTCGTCACAACGCTGCGACAGGCCGTCACGCCGGAGCAGATCGACGCCCTGGCGACAAAGGCCGCCGCAGCCGGTGACACCGCGACCGTCGCGAGACTGGCCGGCGCGAAGGCCGCACTGTCCACTCAGGACATTCAGGACATCGACTGGATCGAGGCCTTCAAGCTCGCCTTCAAGGTCCTGCAACCGTTCGCAGTCGCCGCACTGCGGTACGGCGGCCCGATCGCCTCGGGCATCATCGAGTACGTCGGCGAGGCGCTCAAGCAGTTCCCGCAACTCGGCGAGCCGCTCAACGAGCTGTTCTTCAAGCCAATCGCCGGGCTCATCCGGGTGTGGGCGCCGCGTCTGGCTGACCTCATCGAGAGCATCAAGATCGACAACGTTCCGCACGACCAGGCCGTCGCCCGGGTTGCCGATCACTTGCAGAAGGAGAAGGGCCTGTCCGCCGAGGCAGCCACTGTCCTGAGCAAGGGCTTGATCGCCAACGTCTGACGCACACCGGTAACGGCCCGGGGCGCCCCGGGCCGTTACTTGGCGATCGGGGCCGCGGTTTGCGCGGCCGTCGCCAACGTCCGGAACTCGTCCTCGGTCCCGCTTCCGGTGATCAACAGTTGGACGCCGTCCTTCGACAGGACCCACGAGGGTTCTTCGCCCCTGCCGCGGTACTTGGTCCACTGGGTGCCCGAAACGTCCACAGTGCCCGTGCTGCTCGCGGACACGTCACCGCCCGCTTCGAACACCACCAGCTCATCGACCGGCGCCTTCGACTGGCTCAGCCGCAGGTACTTGCCTCCTGGCGTGATCCAGCCCACGCGCACAGCGACCGTTCGCCCGGCTCCGGAGCCCAACGGCGTCGTGTTCGACGAGTTGGCACGCCAATCCGGCGGCAACGCGGGCGATCGGACAGGGAAGTCCACGCGGCGGGCCGCACTGGACAATTCCTTCGGCGCATCGACCGTCGGCGCTGAGCCCGGGTCTACTTTCGGGCCGCTGGGACTGAACTCACATCCCTGCGTCAGCCAGACGATCGCGCCGATGATCGCCGTCAATACCGCCAGCGACAACACCATGTCGCGGGCGCTCGTCTTGAACCGGTTCGGGGCCGACACCCCTCCATCGTCGCAGTTGGCGTAACTCGCCGTTACCGCGGGCCCCGCCCGATCTGCGAGGATCGACAAGTCGCGACGAGGAGGACAGATGACCGAAGCGAATGCCGCCAGCCGCCAGGAATTGCCGGACCGCAACCTCGCACTCGAACTGGTCAGGGTCACCGAGGCAGCAGCCATGTCGGCGGGCCGCTGGGTGGGCCGTGGTGACAAGAACGGCGGCGACGGCGCCGCGGTCGACGCCATGCGCAAGCTGATCGGCACTGTGTCGATGAACGGCGTCGTGGTGATCGGCGAGGGCGAGAAGGACGAAGCCCCGATGCTGTTCAACGGCGAGGAAGTCGGCGACGGCAGCGGACCGGCGTGCGACGTCGCCGTTGACCCGATCGACGGCACAACGCTGATGGCCAAAGGCATGCCGAACGCGATCGCGGTGCTCGCGGTCGCCGAGCGCGGCGCGATGTTCGACCCGTCCGCGGTGTTCTACATGGAAAAGATCGCTGTCGGGCCGGAGGCGGCTGACGTGATCGATCTGACCGCGCCGGTGGCCGAGAACATCCGCAGGGTCGCGAAAGCCAAGCACACCGACGTTTCCGACGTCACAGTGTGCATTTTGGACCGTGAACGCCACCAGCAGCTCGTCTCCGAGGTACGCAAAGCGGGCGCGCGGATCCACTTCATCTCCGACGGCGACGTCGCGGGAGCGATTTCCGCCGCCCGCCCGAACACCGGTGTGGACATGCTGCTCGGCATCGGTGGTACGCCAGAGGGAATCATCGCCGCGTCGGCGTTGAAATGCATGGGTGGCTCGATTCAGGCGCGGCTGTGGCCACGTGACGACGCCGAGCGGGAGAAGGCGCTCGCGGCAGGCCACGACCTCGACCGCGTGCTGTCCACCGACGACCTGGTCAGCGGCGAGAACGTCTTCTTCTGCGCGACCGGGATCACCGACGGCGACTTGCTGCGCGGCGTGCACTACCGGTCCGGTGGCTGCACCACGCAGTCCATCGTGATGCGGTCCAAGTCCGGCACGGTCCGGATGATCGACGGGTTCCACCGGCTGACCAAGCTGCGCGAGTACTCGACCGTCGACTTCGACCTCAAGCACGGCGAGGACGACGAAACTTTCCCACCTCTGCCGTAGATACTTACCCGATCCAGTGAATCTCGATAACTGACCGCGATAAGGCCGCCGGGTGAATCATTCGGCGGCCTTATCGCGTTTCCACCGCCGAAAAGCGTACTTTCGACAGGTGCTCAGCGCTCTGCTTCTCGCCATGTCAGCACTGATCCCCCCGATCGTCGGCGGGCACGACGCCGATCAGCCGTACGTTTTCATGGCGTCGATTCAGGACCCCGGCGGCGAGCATTACTGCGGCGGATCGCTCATTCAGACGCAGTGGGTACTCACTGCCGCGCATTGCGTGCAGAACAATCCGCCAGCCGACATCAAGGCCCGGATCGGCAGCAACGAGCCGAGTCGTGGTGGCGAGGAAGCGGCGATCGCGAAAATCGTCGTGCATCCCGCGTTCGACGGGGTGAAACCGGGCAATGACATCGCCTTGCTGAAGCTGGCGAAACCGGCGACCGCCGCGCCGATCGCGCTGCGCGGCGCGGCCGTCGGCTCGTCGACGAGGCTGCTCGGCTGGGGCCAGACCTGCCCACGGCTCGGCGAATGCGGAACGGCGGCGAAGCTGCAGCAGCTGGACACCAAGCTGATCGAATCGGCCAACTGCCTTGGTATCGACGGCGTACTGGAACTGTGTACGGAAAGCCCGGGCGGGAAGGCAGGCGCGTGTTTCGGTGACTCCGGCGGCCCGCAGTTGGTGAAAGATTCCGATGGCTGGCGAGTTGTCGGCGTGACCAGCAGGTCAGGCAGCGACAGCGCCATTTGCGGCACCGGGCCGTCCATATACACCAATGTCGGGGCCTTTGTGGACTGGATCAGCCAGCAAACTGTGTCACAACACTGAGATCCGGTTGAGACCTTTTTGGCGCAACCCACCGGTATCACTAGTCGTCTCTAGGGCATAGGGATCACCGGGCAAGGGAGAACCAATGCGGGTACGCAAGCTGATTGTGGGGGCAGCGGCAGCGGTCGCTGCGGCGGCCGTACTCGGCGCCTGCTCGTCACCGAGCGAGCAGCCGGTCGGTCTCGCCGCTGGCCAGGGCACCGTGCCCATCACCACGACGACCGAGACCACGACAACGCCACCGACGACAACACCGCCGACGTCCAGCAGCTCGACCTCCAGCTCCAGCTCGAGCCCGACGTCCACGAAGTCGACGACGTCGAAACCGCCGACGAGCAAGACAACCACCTCGTCGAAGCCGAAGCCTGAGCAGTCGAAGGAAGCGCCGTGCAGCACGGCCGCCAAGGCGTGCATCAAGCTGTCGACCAACCAGTCGTGGCTGATGGAGAACGGCAAGGTGGTCTACGGGCCGGTGCCGATCACCCACGGCCGCAAGGGTTACCCGACCCCGCCCGGCTCGTTCCGGGTGACCTTCAAGAACAAGAACCACAAGAGCAGCATCTTCAACAACGCGCCGATGCCGAACTCGGTGTTCTTCAACGGTGGCATCGCGTTCCACCAGGGCAGCCTGCGGGAGAAGTCGCACGGCTGCATCCACTTGTCGCCGGGCGCGTCGCAGAAGTACTTCGCTTCGCTGTCCGTCGGTGACGTCGTGGAAGTCGTGCGCTAGGTCGTGTTTCGAAGTCCCCGTTCGGTGAGAGTCTGCCCCGGCCGGAGGCCGGAGTCAGGAGTCAGCGGGGTGGTTCCTGGCGTCGCCGCCGGGACGTCGGAATACTGGTTGTCTTTTGGCGTTCCGGCGGTGGCGCCAGGGGCCACATCCGGCCCGGCTATCGCGGACGGGGGCTTTGAGACATGGCCTAACTCGTTTGCAACCAACCTTCCCTCTGCCGCGTGAGTAAGGCCGCACGCGTCAGAGGGAAGGTTTTTTCATGCGCTTGGCCTTGGTTCTCCCAGCAGCGGCACTGCTGCTCGCAGCATGCTCGACAGCACCGCAGCAGGCCGTGCAGGCAGCTCCGCCTCCGCCTCCGTCCACAACCACCACCAGCTCCCCTTCGCCGGAGCCGCAGGCACAGCCGGTGGTCGTCCCGACCGCGCCTTGCACCGCGCCCGCGATCCGGGCTTGTGCGAGCCTGTCGCTGAAGTTGGCGTGGCTGATGAAGGACGGCGTCGCCGAGCACGGCCCGGTGCCGATCACCCACGGCCGACCGGGCCACGAGACCCCGGTCGGCACGTTCAAGGTGGCGTGGAAGGACGCGGAGCACACGTCGAGCATCTACCGCACGCCCATGCCGCATTCGGTGTTCTTCACGGCGGGCGGGATCGCGTTCCACGAAGGATCGCTGAACGAGGACTCGCACGGTTGCGTGCACCTGTCGCCAGAGGCCGCCAAGATCTTCTTCGACGCGCTCCCGGTGCAGGCTGGCGTGCAGGTGATGGCTTAGTCCATCGCCAAGCCGTAGATCCGCTCGACCGGGATCCGCACCACGCGGCGCTGGTCGGTGATCATCGCCGCGCGGTACTCGTCCCAGTCCGGGTGCTCCCCCGCGATCGACCGGTACAGCTCGACAAGCTCTTCGTTCGCGGCGTCGCCCGGCTCGGTCGGGACATCCGACAGCGTTGCCGTGCCTTCCGCGACGACGTACCGCCCGAAGCTTTCGTTGGTGACGTAGAAGCTCGCCCGCGGGTCGCGCAGCAGGTTCTTGGTCTTGGCGCGGCCGTCGGTGACCGAGATGCGGATGACCCCGTCGGCGAACTTGTAGGTCACGTTCGACAACTGCGGGCGGCCGTCCCGCTTGATCGTCACGAGCACGCCTTTTGTGCTTGCGGCAAGCAAATCGTTGAGCTTTTCGTCCATCATCGCAACTTACATGACATGTCAACAAACGTTACAGTGTCGGGTATGACGAAACCGCGCTGGCTGGACGAGACCGAAGACCGCGCGTGGCGCGGCTACCGGCAGATGTTCCTGCTGCTCAACGCGCAGGTGAACCGGGACCTGGCACAGGATTCCGGGCTGTCGGAGCCGGATTACGACGTCCTGTCGGCACTCTCGGAAGCCAAGAACCACCGGTGCCGGTTGAAAAAACTCGCCGAACGCATGCTCTGGTCGCAGAGCCGCTTGTCCCACCACGTGACGCGGATGCAGCAACGTGGCCTGGTCACACGTGAGGACTGCATTGACGATGCCCGCGGCGCGCAAATCGTGCTCACCAAAGCAGGCCGCAGGGCCATCGAAGCCGCCGCGCCCGGACATGTGGAGTCCGTGCGTAAGCACTTCTTCGACCACCTCACCCGCGAACAGGTGGAGATACTCGGCGAAGCGACCCATGCGGTCGTGCAAGGCCTGAAGGCCAAAGAACCCTCGTGAGTGGTTAGCGGTGTTCTAACCCTGCTAACCACTCACGAGGGTCTTTCACCCTTCGTTGCTTGAATGGCCGGGGAACAGGTGTGCCTCGGGGTTCAGGGCCACCGCGATGTTGTTCACGGCCGTCGCGGCCTCGCCGAAACCGGTCGCGATCAGCTTGACCTTGCCCGGGTAGTTGGCCACGTCGCCCGCGGCGTAAACCCGGTCGATCGCGGTCTTGCCGGTGCTGTCCACGTCGATCGCGCGATGGCTGAGCTTCAGGCCCCATGACTCGATCGGGCCGAGGTCTGCCGTGAAGCCGAGTGCCGCGACCACGACGTCGGCTGGATGGATCGCGGGTTCCTGGCCTTTGACCGTGATCTCGACTTCCCGCACGGTCGGCTCGCCGCGCAGCATCGTGACCTCGGCGTCGGTGATGATCGGCACGCCCAATGCCTCGACCTGCCGGACTGTCGGCGGGTGCGCGCGGAACTTGGCCCGCCGGTGCACGAGTTTCACGCTCGCCGCGATGGGGTGCAGGGCCAGCGCCCAGTCGAACGCCGAGTCGCCGCCGCCGACCACGACGACGTGTTTGTCGCGGTAGACGTCGAGTTCGGGGACGAAGTGGACCATGCCACGCCCGAGCCAGCCGTCGCCAGCCGGCAACGGCCGAGGCGTGAACTCGCCGATTCCGGCCGTGATCAGGATCGCGCCCGCTTTCACCGTCGTCCCGTCGCCGAGGCCGACTTCGAACCCCTGGCCGTCCAGGGGTGTCAGGGTGCTTGCCTTACGCCCCAACAGATAGGCCGGTTTCCACTGTCCCGCCTGCTCGACAAGCGCGGCGACCAGGTCACGGCCTTTGACGGCGGGGAATCCGGCCACGTCGAAGATCTGCTTCTCCGGGTACATCGCGGTCACCTGCCCGCCCGGCTCCGGCAGTGAATCCACGATCGCGGTGGACAGGTCGCGGAATCCCGCGTAGTAGGCGGCGAACAGGCCGGTCGGTCCGGCCCCGACGATCAACAAATCGACGTCTGTCAACAGACACCCCCGTGGTGGTGGGAACGATCACGAGCCTACGACGAGCGCAACACGGGCATAAGGGTGAAGACTCGACGTATGGCAGAACGTGAGTACCGCGTCGAGCACGACACCATGGGCGAAGTCCGGGTGCCAGCGGACGCGCTGTGGCGCGCGCAGACGCAGCGTGCCGTCGAGAACTTCCCCATCTCCGGCCGTGGCCTCGAGCGGGCCCAGATCAGGGCGCTCGGCCTGCTGAAAGCCGCGGCGGCGCGGGTCAACAAACAGTTGGGCGTGCTGGACGCGGCCAAGGCCGACGCGATCGCGGCGGCCGCGACGCAGGTCGCGGACGGCGAACACGACGACCACTTCCCGATCGACGTGTTCCAGACCGGCTCGGGCACCTCGTCGAACATGAACGCCAACGAGGTCATCGCGACCCTCGCCACGCGCGCACTCGGGGCGGACGTGCACCCGAATGACCACGTCAACGCGTCGCAGTCGTCCAACGACACCTTCCCGACCACGATCCACATCGCGGCGACCGAGGCGGTCATCTCCGACGTCATCCCCGCGCTCGAGCACCTCGCCGGGACGCTGGAGAAACGGGCAAGGGACTGGGCGGATGTCGTCAAGTCCGGGCGTACGCACCTGATGGACGCGGTGCCGATCACGCTCGGCCAGGAGGCTGGCGCGTGGGCCGCGCAGGTCCGCTACGGCATCGAGCGGCTGTGGGCGTCCTTGCCGCGGCTGGCCGAGTTGCCGATCGGCGGGACCGCGGTCGGCAGCGGGCTGAACGCACCCGACAACTTCGGTGCGCTGGTGTCCGCGGATTTGGCCGCGGCAACGGGTTTGCCGCTGACCGAGGCGCGTGACCACTTCGAAGCACAGGCCACTCAGGACAGTGTGGTCGAGACTTCCGGGCAGTTGCGCACGGTCGCGGTGTCGCTGTTCAAGATCGCCAACGATCTGCGCTGGCTCGGTTCCGGCCCGCGTACCGGTCTTGCCGAGCTGCGGCTGCCGGACTTGCAGCCGGGTTCGTCGATCATGCCTGGCAAGGTCAATCCGGTGATCTCCGAGGCCACGATGATGGTGGTGGCCCAGGTGATCGGCAACGACGCGGCGGTCGCGTTCGCTGGCAGCCAGGGCAATTTCCAGCTGAACGTGATGCTGCCGGTGATCGCCCGCAACGTGCTGGAGTCGGCGCGCTTGATCGCCGCGGTGTCCCGCCTGCTGGCCGACAAGGTCCTCGAAGGGACCGAAGTGGACACTGAGCGGACTCGTGAGTACGCCGAGTCGTCACCGTCCATTGTGACCCCGCTGAACCGCTACATCGGTTACGAGGAAGCGGCTTCCATCGCCAAGCAGTCCTTGAAGGAGCGCAAGACCATCCGTGAGGTGGTCATCGAGCGCGGGCACGTCGATTCCGGCAAGCTGACCATCGAGCAACTCGATGAGGCGCTGGACGTGCTGAAGATGGCTCGTGGAGGTAATAAATGACGGTTGCGTTGCTGGGTACCGGCACGATGGGCGCCGGAATGGCCCGCAATATCGCCAAAGCAGGCATCCCGGTGCGCGTGTGGAACCGTTCACGCGAGAAGGCCGAGCCGTTGGCGGACTTCGCCACGGTCACCGACACGGCCGCGGAAGCCGTTGCGGGCGCGGACATTGTCATCACCATGGTGTTCGACGCGAACGCAGTCGAGTCGGTGCTCAAGGACATCCAATTTGGACCGGACGCCGTGTGGGTGCAGTCCAGCACGGTCGGTTCGAGGCGACGGATCGACTGGCCAAGCAGTACGGCCGGTTCGTCGACGCGCCCGTGCTCGGCACCAAGCAGCCCGCTGAGAACGGCCAACTGCTGGTCCTCGCGTCCGGCCCCACCGAGCTGAAGTCCCGTGTGCAGCCGATCTTCGACGCGATCGGCCAGCGAACCGTGTGGGTGTCGGACAAACCCGGTGACGCCAGCAAGCTCAAGCTGGTGCTCAACTCGTGGGTCCTCTCGGTCGTCGCCGGAACCGCTCAGTCGATCGCGTTCGCCGAGAGCCTCGGCATCGACCCCGCGCTGTTCTTCGAGTCCATCGCCGGTGGCGCGACGGACTCGCCTTATGCGCAGATCAAGGGTAAGGCGGTGCTGGCGGGCAACTTCGAGCCCTCGTTCGCGCTCGACGGCGCGTCCAAGGACGCCGGGCTGATCATCGAGGCGATGGAGGCGGTCAGCACGAACCCCACGGTCGTCAAGGCGATCCACGATGTGCTGGCGCAGGCGTCGGAGCGGGGTCACGGCGACTCCGACATGTCCGCGATCTACCACGGTTTCCGCTGACGCTGAGCCCGGCCGCGCAGCCGAGCGCGACCACGACGGCACCGATGAGCGCGGTGATCGTCAGCGGCTGTGCGCCGACGATCACCGCGACCCCCAGTCCAGACAGCGGCATCAGTCCGATCAGAACTCCGGCCCGGTCCGCCCCGAGCTCTGATACGCCCGTGTACCAGAACACGAATCCGACGGCTGTCACCAACGTTCCTAGAAGTACCAACGCCGTGAGTTGCCGCCAGGTTGGCACAGCCCAGTCGGTTTGCCATGTTGTTATCGCCGATGTGCCAATGGCTGCACCGACGCACGCCCATGTGGACGCGGACGCGGCGCCGATTCGTCGCACGACGCCTACGCCCGACAACGTGAACGACACGTCGCCGACCAGCACCAACAGGGCCAGCGCCAGGCCGGGACCGTGCCACGAGCCGCCACCAGTCAGGACAACCACGCCGATCACGACTAGGACCGCGCCGATCAACACACGCAGGTTCGGCAACCTCCCCGCGAGCGCGGGCACGAGCACAGCGAGGACAAGCGGACTGGCGCCCACGACGGCGGCGACAAAACCTGCCGTGGCGTACCGCTGCGCGACCAGGATCGCGGCGTTGAACCCGATCATCCCGGCGCCGACCATGCCGATCAGGCCTGGCAGGTCCCGCCACGACGGCAGCACCAGCTTGCCTCGCAGCCACAGCAGCAGGGCGAGCGCGCCGATGCCGTAGCGGATGGCCTGACCTGCCAGGATCGGGTAGCCGTCGAGCATGCCCGTGATCGGAACGGATCCGCCGACCAGCACGCACGCCACCATTGCCTTGAGCACACGATCGAGCGTGCCGCAGATGTGGTCTAGCTTTAAGCTCCACTTCTATGGCTGCTAACTGGACCACTTTGCGGGAGTTGTTGCTGCCCGACGGACCACAGCGCGGCCGGGCGATCGAGTCGGCGCTGCGCGAGGCGATCCGGGACGGCAGGCTCTCTCCGGGCACCCGGCTGCCGTCCAGCCGTGACCTCGCCGGGCAACTCGGCGTCGCGCGGGGAACGATCACGGCCGCGTACACACAGCTCGTCGCCGAGGGATACCTGCTGGCCAGACATGGTTCGGGCACGGTCGTCGCCACGATTGAGTCCGGGGAGCCCCGTGCTCAGCTCGCACAGAAGCCCACCTGGCGGCTGGATCTACGGACGGGCGTGCCCGCGTTGTCGGCATTCCCACGTGCCGAATGGATGGCCGCGAACCGGGCTGCGTTGGCTTCGTTGCCCGACGAAGGCCTGGACTACCCGGATCCTGCCGGATTCGCGCCGCTGCGCACAGAATTGGCGAGCTACCTCGGCCGTGTGCGGGCGGTTTCGGCTACGGCAGAACAGATCGTGATCACCAACGGGTCAGCCGACGGCCTGCGCCTGGTCTGCGAGCAACTTCGGCTTGCCGGGCACCGACGGATTGCCGTCGAGGATCCGTGTCACCCCGGGGAACGCGAACTCGTTACGGCACATGGGCTTACGGCCGTTCCCGTCCCTGTGGACGAGCATGGCCTGAGCGTGTCTGAGCTGGCGAAGACGGACTGCAGGGCGGTCATGGTCACTGCGGCACACCAGTTTCCTCTGGGCGTGGTGCTGCATCCGGATCGCCGCAGGGCATTGCTTGCCTGGGCACGGGATGTCGACGGCTACATCGTCGAGGACGACTACGACGCGGAACATCGTTATGACCGGCCTGCTCTTGGTGCTATGCAAGCACTTGATCCGTCACGCGTGGTTTACGAAGGCAGCGTCAGCAAAGTCCTGGCTCCGGCATTGCGGCTGGGGTGGTCTGTTATCCCGGATCGGTTGCGGGCCGGTGTGATCGCTCGCAAACGGGTCAGCGACATGGGATGCGCGACTCTGCCGCAAGCGGCTTTCGCGGTGATGTTGCGGTCCGGTGGTTACGACCGGCACCTGCGTCGAACACGGACACTGTACCGACGAAGGCGTGACGCTTTACTGGAAGCGTTGGCGCACAAGCTGCCCGACTGGCGTCCAATCGGGATCGCGGCCGGATTGCACCTGGTGATCAGGGTGCCGGACGGGATCGACGACCGCCTGCTCTCGCAGGCGCTCGCCGCCCGTGGGGTAAACGCGCCAGCTCTGGCCGACTATTCGACACAGCCCGTCTTCCCCGGTCTCGTCGTCGGCTATGCGACGCTCACGCCAGACCGCCTCCGTGCTGCTGTGCAGGAGTTAGCGGAAGTGTCCGTTCACGGTTTCCGCTGAGCCCGGCCGCGCAACCCGCCGCGACCACCACAGCTCCCATGAACGCGTTGACTGTCAACGTCTGCGCGCCGATGATGACCGCCACGCCCAGCCCAGACAGCGGCATCAACCCAGTCAGCACACCCGCACGATCAGCTCCCAACACCGAGACGCCGGTGTGCCACAACACGAAGGCGACCGCAGTCACCAAGGTTCCCAGGATCACCAACGCAATTGACTGCCGCCAGGTCGGCAACGCCCACTCGCTCTGGAATGTCGTTATGACCGACGTGCCCACGGCGGCGCCGATACAGGCCCACGTGGACGCTGAGGCTGCTCCGATTCGTCGTACGACACCAACTCCGGCCAGAGTGAACGCGATATCCCCGGCCAGCGCGAGCAATGCGATCACCAGCCCTGGTCCGTGCCATGACCCGCCACCGGTCAAGACAAGGACGCCAATGACAACCAGAATCGCCCCGGTGAGCACCCGCAGATTCGGTAACTTGCCCGCCAGCGCGGGCACGAGAACCGCGAAGACAAGCGGACTCGAGCCAACCACAGCGGCGACAAAGCCTGCTGTGGCGTACCGCTGGGAAATCAGGATCGCGGCGCTGAAGCCGATCATGCCCGCGCCGACCACTCCGAAAAGCCCTGGCAGATCACGCCATGACGGCATCTTCAGCTGTAATCGGAGATACAGGAGCAGTGCGACCGCGCCAATGGTGTACCGGATCGCTTGACCAGCCAGGATCGGGTAGCCGTCGAGCATGCCGGTGAACGGAACCAAGGATCCCAACAGCACACAAGCCACGGCGGCCGATAACTTCGCCTTTGTCACCCGGCGAGCCTGCCGTACTCGCGATCAAGCTCGGGCCGGTTGCGCATCTCGTGACCAAACTGCCACACGGGATCGACGACCGCCTACGCGTGCAGGCGCTCGTCGCCCGTGAGATGAGCGCTGCAGCCGACTACCAGACACAACACAGCTTCCCCGGTCTCGTAGTCAGCGAGCGACGCTCACCCCTGATCGCCTCCATTGCCGCTGTGGTGGGAATCCGCAGCCGGAAACCCCTCACGATGCAGGGTCGTGAGGGGTCCCCTGTGGAGGTTTTATCAGCCGACGCGCTCGATGCGCGCCCGGCGGATCAGGAACTTGCCCGGCTCACGGACCTGTTCGAAGGCCGCGTTGTTCAGCAGTGCGCAGCTGCCGGAAGGTCCGGTGACCTCGACCGTGGTGGACTTGTTGTTGTCCAGGTTGGTCACCTTGAGCTGGGTGCCGATCGGGAATTCGTTGCTGGACGCGGCAGGCGCGCCCGCTTCGCCGGACAACGTTACGGTCGAGCCCTGGCAGACAACCTCACCGGCACCGCCGCCGTTGTTGTTACCGGCGTTTCCATTGCCAGCATTGCCGTTTCCGTTACCAGCGTTGCCGTTACCGGCGTTTCCGTTGCCTGCGGGCTCTTCCTCCGCCGCGCCGCCGCCCGCGTTACCGCCTGCCTGGACATCCTCCGTGCAGTTCGCGGCCTTGCGACGTTGCTGGATCAGGTCGACCACGGCCTGCCGGTTGGCGATCCGCGCCTCCGACTGGGCGTCCGGGTTCGCCTTCTGGCCAGCGATGAAGTTCAAGTTGTTCTGCAGGGCCTTGTCAAGGCCTTCACAGGATTCGCCGGAGCCACCGGTGTTGACCGGTTGCGCGGCAACGTTTCCGGTGCAGCCCGCAGCCTGACGGCGTTGCTGGATCAGGTCGACCACGGCCTGCCGGTTGGCGATCCGCGCCTCCGACTGGGCGTCCGGATTGGCCTGCTGACCGGCGATGAAGTTCAAGTTGTTCTGCAGCGCGGTGTCCAGTCCCTGGCAGGACTCCGCGGCCTCGCTGCTTCCGCCACTGAACGCGAACACAGCACCCGCGATACCCGCAGCACCAAGTAGCGCGGCCAGTCCAATGGTCGCGCGCTTACGGTGCCGGCCATTAGCTCCAAACAGGGACATTCACCACTCCTCTGGTCCTGCCTACGCCTCACCCCTGGATACGATCGGATAACGAAGCCGGTTCAACGAGCAACCAAAAAGTTTGATCAGTCTCTGACCAGGAAGGGTGCTAGCAGGTCAGGCACTGCTTGGTCGGCTGCGTGCAGCCCGTCGCTCTGTGCGGCGTACCGGATCGTGTACGCCCCGCTGCCCGCGGCGATCGTCGCGGTGACGCTGATCAATCCGGCCCGGCGCTGGAAGATCGACTGCCGGATGTTCCAGCCAATGACACCCGTGCGCTGCAACGCGACGGTCGAACGCGGCATGACACCCCAGCGGACCACCAGGAAATCACCGTCCACGGCATGCCCGAGGCCGCGGTACTCGCCGTAGCCGATCAACGCGGCCAGCGGTAATAAGACGAGTAACAGTTCCGCGATCCACCACGGCGTCAGGTCGAGTGTGGACAGTATGCCGAGTGTGACCGCCGGAATCGCGGCGCCGACCACATGCCACAGAACCAGTCTGCGAGCCGCAGCGAACGGATGCGCAGTAAGTACCGTGTCGGTCGGCGGTCTGCTGTTGAGCACCGCCGACGCGACCTTGCGCGCATCTTCCTTTGGCGCCTGTGGCAGCAGGAGGTCAGCGTCCAGCTCCCACTTGTCGTTGTCGTCCTTCTTCTTGGTCAAGCCGGTCGCCACGGCTTTCACCCGCGCGCCGCCGGTCAGCCGGACGAGTAACGGCTCATCCACCTGGACGCCACGCAGCCGCTTCTCCTCGATGGAGACCGACCTCCGGTTGATCAGTCCATATTGGACTCTCAGCGCGCCGTTCTGCCGGGTGATCTCGAAACCCCAGTAGAAGACGGCATACAGCAGCACCGACAGCACTGTGGTCAGCAGCAACACCACCACACCGGTTGCCGGGATGGCGATCAGCAACGGCGTTGTCTCGTAGAAGGAGACCAGAGCCTTGATCGGACCGGAGTTCCACAGATCCAGATCCACAGTCCTGGCCAGCTGGAACAAACCACCGATGAGCACGGCGACAGCCACGAACCCGAACCAGGTCAGCGGCGCGTACCGCATCCACTGCGGACTGAACCTGGCCAGCTCGCCGGTCTGCCGCTGGTAGCTGACCGGTGTGTCGATGCGGTGCAGAAGCAGTGTCCGCAGCCGTTCGGCCTCCCCCGCGGACACTGCTTCAAGCTTCAGTTCGTCACCCGACTCGGAGACCTGCCGTCCCGTGCCGATCGTGACCACGCTCAGGCCGAACATCCGATGGAACACGTCAGCCGACATGTCCACGGCACGCACGCGATCCTTCGCCAACGACCTGTGCTTGCGCACGAGCATGCCGCTGTGCAACTCGACATGCGTGTCCGTGATCCGGTAGCGGGTGGTCTTGTAGTGCCACGCGTTGGCGACGAACAGGCCAAGCGCGATGGTCCCGGCGATCGCCGGCTCCCAGAAACTGAGCTTCTCCCAGCCACGGAACAGCACAATCACCACGGCCGCACCGAACACGGACAGGATCGGCATCAGCGGCGCGACGAAAATGGTCTTCCGGTCCAGTTGCTGCCACGTCACCTCGGTCATGTGGCGTCCCCAGGGGTTGCCTCGGTGATGGCCGTCAAGCGGTCGACGAGCTCAGCGGCCTCGTCCTGGCCGAGTCCACGGATCTTCAGCGGCCCCGACGCCGACGCCGTGGTCACAGTGACCGTGGCCAGCTTCAAATACTGTTGCAGCGGGCCACGCTCGCTGTCGACGGTCTGCACCCGGGAGAGCGGGGCGATCCGCCACTCCCGCACGAGTACCCCGAACTGGACGTAAACCGCCTGGTCGGTGACCTCCCAGCGATGCGCCCGGTATTGCAGCCGTGGCGTGATGCTCATCTCGGCGACCGCGACGACCGCGACCGCGACCTCGACAATGACCAACCACAGTGGAGCGTCGGTGAAGTAGAGCACGACGCCACCGCCCACCAGCAAAGCCGCCCAGCCAATCGCGCTCTGCAGGGCCCACCACAACACGGCCTTCGGATGCACCTGGTGCGCGGGCGGGCGTAGGCGCAGCTGGAGGCGGTGGGAAATCGCATGACTCACACCGTCACTATGCCGCGCCGCCCTGGCCCCGGCCATGCGCCTGAAGTACACAGTGACCGCGACCAAAGTTTGAGTCGCCGTAGCCGATGGTCGCCAGTCCCCGTCCGCGCCGATCGGCCATGATTCACTCACCTGGCCGAAATCACCGTACGAATTAACGCCGCAATCACTCGAACGATTACGTATTTTGGCGGCATTACCCCGAAAGCCGCAGGCCCGTCGCATGCTGTCGGCATTCTCGATCTTCGACTATCGAAAAGGTCTACGATAATGTGCACTTTCCGTTCAGCCCTCGCCACTCGAACAGGATTCAGTCACCCAGTCGAAGGACAAAGATCGATAAAATACCGCCGCTGGCCCCTGCCCGGCCTACTGGCAAGCGGGTAAAGTCGTTCGCAGTTCAAACGATCACCGTGAGACATCAAGGGGATAGGTGGATTCATGGTTTTCAGAACACCTGTGATCGCCATCGACGGACCGGCCGCGGCAGGCAAGACCACGGTAAGCAAGGCCATCTCGGACAAGCTGGGCATCGGCTATGTCGAAAGTGGCCGAACGTATCGCCTCGTCGCATATCACGCCATCCGGGAACATGTTCCGCTGACCGACGAACACGCGCTCACCGCGCTCTGTCATCGAATGCTGTCCAGTTCCCCGATCGCGCTTTACCAGACGGATGCCGCTACCGCCCGTGCGTTGCGCTCACCCTCGGTCACGCGCGCCGTTTCAGTCGTTGCGAAGCTCCCGGGCATTCGGACCGCGATCACCGACCTGACGCGCAAGATCGTCGAGCACATCGGACCGGCGATAGTCGAGGGACGGGACATCGGGACCGCCGTTTTCCCGAACGCGACGACAAAGATCTTCCTGAGCGCAACCGCCGAAGTGCGGGCCAAACGCCGAAATCGCCAAGAACCTGATCGGGGGTACGCCGAAATACTCGCCGACATCAACCGGCGCGACGAGCTCGACCGGGACCGGCAGCACTCGCCGATGACCCCGGCGCCGGACGCCACCCAGATCGACACCACCGGATTGACGGTGGACGAGGTGATCTCCAAGGTGGAAGCACAGTGCCGGCTCGCGCTAACAGAGAAGGTGACATGACGCAGACGCACGCGATCGACGACGCGGTCCGACGTTATCGCCCTGACTGCATCTTCTGCCGGATGGACGATCCGTCGGTCAACCGGATCCTTGAGCAGAGCGACAACTTCTACGTCCGGTACGACAATTTCCCGGCGACCGACGGCCACGTCGAGATCGTCCCGAAACGGCATGTGGTCTCGTTCTTCGAGCTGGCCCCCGGTGAAGTCGCCGAGGCCTATCAGCTGATGTCCGACGTCCGTTCTACATTGACTGCTATTCATGATCCGCAGGGTTTCACCATCGGCATCAACGACGGCCGCGCGGCCGGGCGGACCATCGACCATCTGCACATCCACTTGGTGCCCCGTTACGACGGTGACGTGACCGATCCGCGCGGCGGCATCCGGCGGGCACTGCCCAACGGCGACCCGGCTTTGTGGACGGACTCAAGCCTGACCGAGTTTGACCGCCGTGGCCACGTACCAATCCGGCCGCCCACATGAACGTGTCCGTACGTCACGGAATCCACAATCCGAAAGCATGGTCGCGAATCTTTCCGGCGCCATCAGATTGAACCAGCGCTGACCGGCCATACTCCGGCCCGCCGACCATCCTTCGGTATCGCCTGATTTCATACTGGCCGCAATAGTCGCCCCACCAGCCAGCACCCGGTAAAGCTCACACAGCGCCCCGCCCAGCTGCCCGGAATGAACGTGCACGAAACTCGCACACGCCCATGCTCCCGCAAAACTCGCGTCCCGGAATGGCAAAGCAGTCATATCCGACTGGACCGCACAGGCGTGTTCGCACCGCCTTCTGGTGGTCCGGAGCATCTCAAGGCTGACGTCAGCGGCGACGACCCGGATGCCCCGGCCGTGTAAGTGCGCGGTGTCCCGGCCCGCGCCCGCGCCAAGATCGAGAACCCACTGACCAGGCGCGATCTCGCTTTCGAACCGTTCGAGCTCGGCGAGCAGCCCGGGGAACTTGTCGTAGCCGACCGTCTCGTCCGCATAGGAACGCGCGTTGGCGTCATAGGCGCGACGCGTCGCCCATGTCACCTCGTGCACGGCACTAACAGCTTTCGAAGCCGGCTTCGGCGACCGTGATGCACACCGTGCCCATCTCGCCAAGTAACTGCTGGCCAGCCAACTGCGGGTACCCCCGGCTGGCGTCGACGCTCACGCACCCGATGAACTTACTGCGCCCGTTGCGAATCGGCATCGCGAAGATCGCACCTCGGTGTTTGATTCTTGAGAACTCCGGCCAGCTGAGATTCATCACCGCGTCACCGCCGTTCGTGCGCGCGTATTCGTCGTATTCCTGTTGTGTTTTCAGGCTTTCCGCCAACGCGGCGACGTCAACCTCGACCTCCTCGTCGCGCTTCCAGCACAGTCCGACGACCCCGACACCCTTGGGTGGGCTGAAAGGACGGTTGGTTGGCGTGGTCCCGAGGCGGTATGTGGCGACTCTGGCCAGTACACCGCCCCACGGATGCCGGAAAGTCCGGCGGATCCGCCAGATGTGCAGCGCGAGATCGTTGATCGGCAGCGGTGGCGCTACATCCCTTGCGATGTCGATGATCTGCCCGAACCTGGTGAGGATGTGCTTACGCACGTTCAGCGCACGATTGGCTCGCGCGCGGGCCGTGATCGCTTCCACCGGCGCCAGTGCACCGAAAACACCGACTGTGGCCAGCAAAACCAGCACCACGACGGGGTGACGCGCGGTCACGTCGTCCCAGAAACTTGCCGACGGCACGGCGTATGCCTTGCCCGCCAAGCCAAGCGTGCCGACCAACAGGAACGACCGGTCAATCGCCCTTGCCTTGCTGAGCTTCATCTACGTGCCGCCATGCCGCGCCGGGCAGTTCGGACCGCCGCGCGCCGGCTCCCGCCAATACGACACTTCGCTCACGGGTTGCCACTCCTATCGGATGAATCTCTAAGCCCAGCCGCGAAAGCTCGTCCCGCGGGGCGGTGAAAACCAGTTGGAAGTCCACCGAGTCGCCCATGACGGTGGCCATCAGGTCGGTGCCGAGAAACTTGCACACCGCCCTGACCTCGGCAGCGACCGGAATCCGGGCCTGGTCGATGACGAACCCGACGCCGCTGGCGTCCGCGATGCCGTGCACCGCCGCCTTCAGGCCGTCGGACGTGTCCTGGCAGCTCGTGACGACACCCGAATCACCAAGCAGCGCACCTTCGGCGACCTTGGCACGCGGCCGTTGCCACGAGGAGAGCAGCACTTCACGGTGCTCGCGTTCGATCTCCGCGTGCTCAAGGCCTGACCGCAGGTACGCCATCGCGGCCCCGGCCGTGCCAGTCGGCCCGGTCAGGCACAGGACGTCACCCGGTCTGGCGCCGTTGCGCAGCAATGCCTTGCCGGGCGGGCACACCCCCAACGCGGTGGCGGACAGGAACAATCGCTCCGCGCTGCCGATGTCACCGCCGATGCTTGGGCACCGGAAGTCGCTCGCCGCGGCCCGGATTCCGGCCAGTACCTGCAGGAAGTCGTCGTCTGGCATGTCCGGCGGGTAGCGGACGACCGACAGCAGCCCCAGTGGCCGCGCGCCCATCGCCGCCACATCGCTCACGTTGGCCGCGACAAGGTAATAGCCAAGGTCGAACAGGCTCAGATGGCCCATTTCGTAGAGCCTGAACTTCGGGCCGCGTACGTAGTCCGTGCCGACGACCAGGTCCTGTTCGCCCGTCATCCGCACGACGGCGCAGTCGTCCTGCGCGTCGGCACCGAACACGGTCCGCGCGGAGGTTCCCGGCGCCACCTCGACCTCGTTCGTCCCGGTGTCCAAGCGGAAGATTTTCGCGATGTACTCGGCAAGACGAGTCGGCTCGTCCGAATGGCGGCGACGCATTACTTCCACCACTCGGTCATCGCCAGCGTTTGCCTGAGCAGATGTTTGCGAACCACCACGGCGTAATCCCATTCCGGATCGGATATCGACAGCAGCCTGCCGATGACCGAACGCAGATACTGCTTCGGCTGGCGGCCGGTCGGCGTGAACAGGGCGTGCCACACACCGTCGGACACGTAAAAATACGGGTTTGCCGACCAAGGCGGTTTCCCGAGGTCGGCCAAACTCGGAATCATCACCGGCGTGAGCCGGTCCTCGACAACGCTTCGGCGTATCCGTTCGGCCGACAACGGGACTATGTGCCAGTGCGCGTGCGTGACACACGCCCCGGTCCGCTCGTCGCCCGACGAACCGTGCTCAAGGACCGCGAATTCGCCGAATGTCCTGCGGTATATCGGTTTCAGCCACGAGATCAGCCGTCGCACGTCGGCCCGCCCGTCGGCGATCAGCGCGGCGAACGACAAGTGGTGCTCGACCGGCAGGAGCAGCACATGCCCGAGGACGAGTGGTGACATATCGGCGACGACGAGCAGATCGCCCTTTTTCACGATCAGCCGGGAAGCCGGCTCGCCTTGGTATACCCGAAAGAAACTGACGTCGGTGTCGCCGGCGAACTCCGAACAGAAGTCCGCCGCCGCGCATGACCCAGCGCTCGCCATCCTTCCCCTCCATGGCTCTCGCTCGAACATTTGAGACTAGCGGAGCAAGCAGTGGCGGCGAGGTCGAGGCAATCGTTCTACCCGAACGGAGCAGAATTGATCTCGCGAGCACATGTGAAATCATTCATTGACAAATCGAGGTCGATTATTTCCCGGCTTTGCGGAGCGAGGACAATCTGACACTGTCGTACCCCGGGTGCAGGATAGGTCTCATGCTGCTCGCCGACGTTGTCACCACCTCCGCCGAGGTCGCCTCGACGCGCTCAAGGCTGGCCAAGGTCAAGGCGCTGGCCGGGCTGCTGGCCAACGCAGGCCCAGGCGCGGTCGAACCCACGGTCGCCTTCCTCGCGGGTGCTCCCAGACAGGGCCGGACCGGCGCGGGCTGGCGCACGCTCTACGACCTCAAAGCCACCCCCGCCACCGAGCCAGGCCTGACGGTCGAGCGCACCGACGAGATCCTCGAAGAGCTCTCGCACACCTCGGGCAAAGGCTCAACGCAAAAACGGGCCGATCTGCTCACCGATCTCTTCAGCGCGGCCACCGAAAGCGAACAGGAGTTCCTCCGGCGCCTGATGACCGGCGAGCTCAGACAGGGCGCCCTCGAGGGCGTGATGCTGGACGCGATCGCGGCGGCCGCCGAAGTACCCGGCGAGGCGGTGCGGCGTGCGTTCATGCTCGCTGGCAGGTTGACGGTCACCGCGGTGGCGGCGTTGACCGGCGGCGAGTCCGCTCTCAGCGAGTTCAAGCTCGAAGTCGGCCGCCCGGTCCGGCCAATGCTCGCTTCCCCGGCGGACAGCCTGCAGAGCGCGCTCGACGAACTCGGGGACGTCGTCGTCGAGTACAAAATGGACGGTGCACGGATCCAGGTGCACAGGAACGGCGACGACGTCCACATCTTCACAAGGACTCTGCGGGAGATCACGGGCAGCGTGCCCGAGTTGGTCGAACTCGTGCGGGGATTGCCGTGCCAGTCGGTCGTTCTCGATGGTGAGACCCTTGCGCTGCAGGATGATGGAAAACCTCGCTCGTTCCAGGAGACCATGAGCCGGTTCGGTGCGACGAATCAGCGAGAACTGTTGCTGCACCCGTATTTCTTCGACTGTCTACATCTGAACGGTGTCGACCTGCTGGACGTGCCGCTGCGGGAACGCAACAAGGCCCTGCACGAAGCCGTTGGCACACACGTGATTCCGGGCGGCACCGAGAATGCCGACCAGATCCTGGCCGATTCCCTCGCGGCGGGGCATGAAGGAGTGATGGTCAAGGCGCTCGATTCGGTGTACGCGGCCGGGCGCCGTGGCAAGGCGTGGCAGAAGGTCAAACCCGAGCACACGCTTGACCTTGTCGTGATCGCGGTCGAATGGGGACACGGCCGCCGGACGGGGTACTTGTCCAATCTGCACCTTGGCGCGCGAGATCCGGACGGCGGCCCGCCGATCATGGTCGGCAAGACGTTCAAGGGCATGACCGACGAACTGCTCGCCTGGCAGACCCGCGAACTGCAGGCGATCGAGTCCCACAGGGACGACTACACCGTCTACGTCCGGCCCGAGTTCGTCGTGGAGATCGAACTGGACGGTGCGCAGGTCAGCTCCCGCTATCCCGGTGGTGTCGCGCTGAGGTTCGCGCGGGTGCTGCGTTATCGGCCCGACAAGGACGCCGCCGACGCCGACACCATCGACGCGGTTCGTGCCCTGTTGCCGGGAAAGGGGTGAGCAATCCGATTTGACCGCGTCAATAGGTTGTGTGCGTGCGGGCTGTTGAGGTCGTCGACCTGGTCAAGAAGTACAAGAAGAATCCGAATCCGGCGGTCGCCGGGTTGAGTTTCGAAGTCGAGCCGGGCGAGGTGTTCGGCCTGCTCGGCCCGAACGGTGCGGGCAAGACCACCACGGTCGGCGTCCTCACCACGCGCGTGCTGAAATCGGGTGGGGAAGCCCGGGTTCACGGCGTCGACGTCACGAAGGATCCGACCACCGCGCGGCAGTTGCTGGCTGTCGTGCCGCAGCGCAACAACCTGGACCGGTCGCTCAACATCAGGCAGAACCTGTTGTTCCACGCGGCCTATCACGGCGTTGGACGCGCGGAGCGCACCCGCAGGGTGGACGAGATCCTCGAGCGGATGGGCCTGGCCGACCGCGCGAACGACCGGGTCGACTTCATCTCCGGCGGGCAGGCGCAACGCGTGATGATCGCGCGTGCCTTGATGCACAAGCCAAGGGTGATGTTCCTCGACGAGCCGTCGACCGGGTTGGACCCGCAAGCCCGGCTGTTCGTGCACGACCGCGTCAAGGAGTTGCACGATGACGGCGTGACAGTGGTGCTCACCACGCACGACATGGACGAGGCCGCCAAGCTCTGCGACCGCGTGGGAATCATCGACCACGGCAAGCTGCTGGCGCTCGACTCCCCCGCCGCGCTGACCAAGAACCTGCCTGGCAGCACAACAGTCAGCGTCACGGTCGCACTGGACTCCATCGACCCGGGCAAGGTCACCGCCGCGCTGGAGGAAATCCCTGGCGTCGAACGGGTCGAGAAGATCACGTCCGGCGGCCCGGCGATGCCAGCGGGTGGCTTTCCTACCGGAATGATGCCGCCAGGAGGACCGCCACCGGGAGCAATGCCGTCGCAGGCCGTCAAAGAGACCGAGGGACACTTCCGGCTCTACACCGAAGTCGAGCCCGCCGTCGTACTGCCTGCCCTGCTGCGTGCCCTCGGGGAACTCGGCTGCGATGTGAGCGACCTGTCCATCGGCACGCCGAGCCTCGAAGACGTCTTCATCCACTTGACCGGCAGGGAGCTTCGGTGAGTACCGTCGAGATGCCGCGCGCCGGGGTCGCCGTCGCCACCCGCACCTTCTTCGCCGTGCTGTGGCGGGACATCTTCGTCACCTGGCGCGAGATCGTCCCGTTCATCGCCCAGGTGGTCATCCAGCCGTTCCTGACCCTGTTCATCTTCGGCAAGGTGCTCGCTGACCTCGGCTACGTGCAGGGCGACTTCGCCCAGATCCTGCTGCCAGGTGTGGTGGCGCTGAACGGATTCCTCGGCGCGCTGCAGAGCACGGTGATGCCGCTGGTGCTGGACTTCGCGTGGACACGGGAAATCGAGGACCGGCTGCTCGCGCCGATGCCGATCCCGCTGGTCGCGGTCGAGAAGATGGTGTTCGGCGCGATCCGGGGCGTGCTGTCCGCGCTGGTGATGGTGCCCGTCGGGTTCCTGATCCTCGACGACGTGTCATGGCCGGCCGCGTCTTGGCCGCTCGTGGTCGGATTGATCGTGCTCGGTTCGCTCGTCGGATCGACGATCGGCATGGTGCTTGGCACTCTGGTCTCGCCGCGCCGGATCAACATCATGTTCGCGGTCATCCTGACCCCGCTGATGTTCACCGGATCCACCCAGTTTCCGTGGCGTGGCCTGGAAAACCTGGAGTGGTTCCAGGTGCTGTGCGCGCTGAACCCGTTGACCTACGTCAGCGAGGGGATGCGCGCCGAACTCGTGCCGCAGGTTCCGCACATCCCACTGTGGCTGGACATGGTGGTGATGCTTGGCTCGATCGTCGTGTTCGGCGCGATCGGCATCAAAGGTTTCATGCGGCGGGCGCTCGACTGAGCGCCCGCCTCACGGCTTAGCCGGGGTAGTCCTCCAGCATCTCGGTGACGAGGGCCGCGATCGGAGAGCGCTCCGAACGCGTCAGCGTGACGTGCGCGAACAGCGGGTGACCTTTCAGCTTCTCGATCACCGCTGCCACACCGTCATGCCTGCCGACCCTCAGGTTGTCGCGCTGGGCGACGTCGTGCGTGAGCACCACGCGCGAGCCGGTACCCAGCCGTGACAGCACGGTCAGCAGCACGTTGCGCTCCAGCGACTGCGCCTCGTCAACGATGACGAACGCGTCGTGCAGCGAACGGCCACGGATGTGGGTCAACGGCAGGACCTCGAGCATGCCGCGGTCAAGCACTTCCTCGATCACCGGCGGGCTGACCAGCGCGCCGAGCGTGTCGAAGACCGCCTGCGCCCACGGCTGCATCTTCTCGCTCTCGGAACCAGGCAGATAGCCCAGTTCCTGCCCGCCGACCGCGTAGACCGGCCGGAACACGACCACCTTGCGGTGCAGGCCGCGTTCCATCACCGACTCGAGGCCGGCGCAGAGCGCCAGCGCGGACTTGCCCGTACCGGCCCGGCCGCCAAGCGACACGATGCCGACGTCGGGGTCCATCAGCAGGTCGAGCGCGATCCGTTGCTCTGCTGAGCGGCCGTGCAGCCCGAAGACCTCACGGTCGCCGCGCACCAGCCGGACCTGCTTGTCCTGCGTGACCCGGCCAAGCGCGCTTGACGTTCCCGCCAGCAGCCGCAGACCGGTGTTGCACGGCAGCTCAGCTGCCTGCTCGACGCCGTAATCCGCCAGGTCGACGACGTTCTGCGCGAACAGCGCGTCGACGACTTCCTGTGACACGTCAAGGTCGGCCATGCCGGTCCAGCCCGACGGTGTGACCTCCTGCGCGCGGTACTCGTCCGCGTTCAGGCCAACCGCGGCTGCTTTGACCCGCAGCGGGATGTCCTTGGTGACCAGGGTGACGATCTGGCTGGCGTCTTCGGCAGCCAGGTTGAGCGCGCACGCCAGGATCCTGGCGTCGTTGGAATCGGTACGGAACCCGGCCGGCAACACCGACGGATCCGAGTGGTTGAGCTCGACGTGCAAGGTGCCGTCGGTGTCACCGATCGGCACCGGCTTGTCCAGCCTGCCGTACCGCAGCCTCAGGTCGTCCAGCATGCGCAGGGCGACTCGGGCGAACCAGCCCAGTTCGGGGTGGTGTCGCTTTCCCTCCAGTTCGCTGATCACCACGAGCGGAAGCACCACGCTGTGCTCGGCGAACCTGGTCAGTGCCCAGGGGTCGGAGAGCAGGACGGAGGTGTCCAGCACGTAGACGTGACGGGTGGGGGTGGTACGACGCGAGGCGCCGCGGGAGGAACTGCGGGAAGAACCTTGGCCGGCGGAACGCCTGGCCGAACGCGGTGCGGTCACGGCAACTCCCTGACGAACGCGGCACGGCGTCCGCTTTCCTCGTTGGGCCGGTACTGGCCCCCGGTTTGACGACCTGCCCTTTCAGGCGGGTCCCCAACGGGGGCCCGGTGCCGGCCCCCTCGTGCTCGTCACTGCCACGACCAGGGCCTCCCGGGACAGGCCGCATGCGCACGACCCATCACTTCCGAAAGTTACCTGCGTTTCGGTCGGTGGCGCAGGCTGCCACACAGGTGATTCGCCAATTGGTCACCATGACGAAACGCGTCGGGCTGGTCGACCCGGCCGTCTTCGCGGGCCAAAAGGCCAGTTCAGAGCCGGTGTCACGGGGTCAGCGACACCGGTTGTTCACCCACCGAACATCCTCCTTACGGGGGATCCTGATCACTTTCGGTAGTTGATCTTTCGGGCCGACAGGGCCGTCCGAGTCGCCGGGCCCAGCGACCATAGCCCTGCGTAGCTGGCACAACGCGGAGCGCTGCGACGCCACACCGTGCGCAACTCGAAAAATGAATTCCACCGAATCAGGGGATATTTGGAATTCGCGGGTCACACAATCGTGGATATCACGGGGTAATCCCGACATATGCCGAGTAGGTTTCACCGCGAGAACAACGGGCCTCGCTCGGTTCTCGAAAGATCCCCGACTGCAGGAGTGTGGGAATAGTGTTGAAGACGGCTGGTGTGGTTGCCGCAGCCGCGGCTGGACTGCTGATGCTGGGCGCTCCGGCTTTCGCCGGCGAGGGCCCCGGACACGGTGGCGGAATCAACAACGCCAAGCACGGTCAGGTTGGCCTCGTCAACCTGAACGACATTGACATCGCCAAGGACATCAACGTCAACGCTGTTGTCGGCGGTTGCGGCAACAACGTGGGCGTGCTGGGCGGCGCTGTGCCGATCCTGTCCCCGTCGATCACCGGCAGCTGCGCGGCCGGCGGCATCGTCGACGGCGACTGAGACCAGTACCGACTGGTAAAAACCAGCGCGAGGGGCGTCGGACTCACCGACGCCCCTCGCGCTTTTTTCATGCCATTCTCACGAACGGGTGAGCGGATCACGTTCAGTAACGATTCTTGGCGCCGAAGTACACATCGCCGCAGGCAGCAGGCCCGGACGAGCGCAATTCGACACGCCGAAAAAATTGAAGATCACCGAAATAGGGATTGTTGTGGTCCGCCGGGTCACACGATAGGGGAATGCGCGAGCTTTATCACCAAGATTCGGAGTAGGTTCACTGCGCAAGAGAGCAAAGGGCATTGTTCTCCACTAACCGCCCTGGATCCCATAGGAGTGAGTGAAGTGCTGAAGAAGGCTGGTGTTATCGCCGCCGCGGCGGCCGGATTGATGATGCTCGGCGCCCCGGCGTTCGCTGAGATCAACAGCGCGCACAACGGCCAGGTTGGCCTCGTCAACCTGCACGACATCGACATCGCCAAGGACATCAACGTCAACGCCATTGTCGGCGCTTGCGGCAACAATGTCGGCGTGCTCGGCGCGGCCGTGCCGGTGCTGTCCCCGCAGATCACCGAGTCCTGCGCGGCCGGCGGCATCGACGACTGACGTCGTTAAAACGTGAAATGGCCGGGAGCCTCGGGCTCCCGGCCATTTTCGTATGCGCTCAAGAGCCGAATCGGCGATGCCTGATGGCGTAGTCACGCAATGCGCGCAGGAAGTCGGTACGGCGGAAGTCCGGCCAATAGGCCTCGCAGAACCACATCTCCGAGTGGGCCGACTGCCAGAGCAGGAACCCGGACATCCGCTGCTCACCGGAAGTACGAATGACCAGGTCAGGGTCGGGCTGGCCGGACGTGTACAGGTGCTCGGCGATGTGGTCGACGCTCAGCACCTCGGCGAGTTCCTCGAAACTGGTGCCCTGCTCCGCGTGGGTGAGCAGCAGTTTGCGCACCGCGTCCGCGATCTCCTGGCGCCCGCCGTAACCAACCGCGGCGTTCACCACGAGGCCGGATCGCCCCTTGGTCCGCGCGGCGGCGGACGTCAACCGGTCCGCGGTCTCGGTCGGCAGCTTGTCCATCGCGCCGAGGATCTTGACCTGCCACGGCCGGCCAGGCTCAGCGAGCTCGTCGACGACATCACCGATGATCTCGAGCAGCGGCACGATCTCGGACTCTGGCCGGTTGAGGTTGTCCGTGGACAGCAGCCACAGCGTGACCACCTCGATCCCGGATTCCTGGCACCACTCGAGCAGCTTGGCGACCTTGGCGCCGCCAACCCGGTGCCCATCGGCGACATCGGTGAACCCAGCGGCCCGCGCCCAGCGGCGGTTGCCGTCCAGCATCACACCGATGTGCTTCGGCCTTCGCTTCTGGCCTTTGACTTGTGCCGTCAGCCGCGCCTCATACAGGCGGTACACGACGTCCGCGACACGCCTTCTGATCCAACTCCGACGATCCACGACGAACCAATGTACTTGGTTGAGATGACGAAGCCCCGGTCGGTAGCGCCGCTGCGCCGATCAGACCAGGCAACTGTGGCCTATGCCTCACACGCATCCGTTGTAGCGCAGAGTAAAGCTGTGAGTTCTATGTGGAAGCGGGACTAGGCCTTTGGCGAAAGGTTACGGTCCCGTAGCCTAGCCACTCGTGACCGCAGCGACACTCGAACGGCCCACACCAGCCGACAAACCGAGCATGCGGGGGAAGCTCCACTTCTGGTCGTTCTTCGTCTCGATCGCCACCGGCGCGGCATTGATCTCGCTCGCCGCGTCGACCGTATCGGCAACGGCCGCCCTCGCCACATCGATTTATGGCGCCACGGTGCTCGGCCTGTTCGGCGTGAGCGCCCTCTATCACCGGACATGGTGGGAAACCGAGCGGACCAGGGCGTGGATGAAGCGCCTCGACCACTCGATGATCTTCCTGTTCATCGCGGGTACGTACACGCCTTTCTCCCTGCTGGCGATGCCCCGCGACACCGGACTGATCGTCCTCGCGGTGGTCTGGGGCGGCGCGTTCGCGGGCGTGGCACTGAAACTCATCTGGCCACACGCGCCACGCTGGCTCGGAACCCCGATCTACATCGCCCTTGGCTGGGTGGCGGTCTTCGTCCTGCCTGACTTGCTGGCCAACGCGGGCGTCGCAGCACTCGTGCTGATCCTCGCCGGGGGCCTGATGTACACGGTCGGCGCGGTGTTCTACGCCACCAAGTGGCCCAACCCATGGCCCGGACATTTCGGACACCACGAGTTCTTCCACGCAGCGACCATCGTCGCCGCGATCTGTCATTACATCGCGATCTGGCTCGCGATGTACCCGTAGCCCTAACGCAAAGAGGCCCGTCACCTGCAGCAGGTGACGGGCCTTTGTCATGAGATCAGCTGTTGATGAACCAGTACTGGTCGCTGTAGTCCTTGTTGCACTGAGAGACAAAAACGCGGCCATTGGGGTGTGCTGCGAGGCAGTAGCCCGCGTAGTACACGTTCTCCCACATTCCCCACTGGCCTTGGTACGGACGCCAACGCGCATCGGTGTAGTTCTCACACCAGGTGTAGGTGAAGACACTGCCATCGCCGCGCGCCGTGAGGCAGCCTTGGAGGTACAAGCTCTGAATCCGGTACCCGTTCGACCATTGGACCACGTCCCAGCTCTGGTCGACGTACTTCTCGGTGCGGCACTTGCTGTACGCGAAAACGTGTGGTTCGTGGGTCGCGAGACAGTACCCGTTCATTTGCGGTCCGGCGTTGAACAACCTCCCCGCCTGCGCGGACGCGGGCGTGGCGATGGAAAGCATTGCCGCCACAACAGTTATTCCCATCAAGAACGCCGTGAGCTTCCTACGCTGCACTGGTTTCCCCCTCACAGTCGTGGTCCCGACTCTGGGACTTGGCGAAGGTTGCCAGCAGTCCGACTCGCCGACAACCGGCTTCAGTCCTGCTTGAAAGGCAGGTAGAGCAGGACTTTGACGTCGGACAACGCTGCGAAGGCCTCGTGAATGAGCGCGTCGACCGAAGGCCATGGCAGACCACCGTGACCGGACCCAAGGGCCGGAACAGCAATGGACTTGATGGACATATCGCGCACCACGCGCACGAGGTCCTCGAGACCGGCCTCGATATCGGGCAGCCTGGAGCGGGATCGCCAGTGCTGCTTGGTCGGGAAGTTGATGATCAGGCGCGGCTCAGTGACCACGAACATCTGACCTAAATGGACTTCGCCGCGTGCGCAGGCTGCTGCGTACGCGGCAAAGTTGTCTGGAAACTTCCGCTTGAACTGCAATGCGATTCCCTTGCCCATCACCCCGACACAGTTCACCGCGTTGACCAGTGCAACAGTGTCGGCCGCGAGCAAATCTCCGGTTTTCTCGGTGATCACGCGGCAAGGGTGTCAGCAGGTACCGACAATCAGCTGTTCATGAACCAGTGCTGGTCGGTCCATTCTTTCGTGCACGGGGCCAGGAAGACCTTGCCGTCGGCGTGCGCGGCGAGGCAACGGCCGGCGTGGAACACGTTCTCCCACATACCCCACTGGCCGTCGAATGGGCGCCAGAACTGGTCGGCGTATCCGCCACATGGCGCGGCGATGGTGAACACTGTGCCGTCCTCATGCGCGGCGAGGCATCCGTCGCGGTACAGGCTGCGGATCTGGTATCCGCCCTTCTCGGCCCAGTAGACCTGGCTCCATTTCTGGTCCGGGTAGTTTTCCTTGCCGCACTGGCTGAACACGAAGACGACCGGTTCCTGCGTCGCCAGGCAGTAGTCGCTCATTCCCGGCCCGCCGCTGAACATCCGCCCCGATGTCGCCGACGCTGGCGAGGCGCTGAAGACCATCGCAGCGATACCAAGCACGAGCGCGATCAACTTACGCCGCATGTGTTTCTTCCCCCTGCAAACTCCTGATCAAGACGGGCTGACCGTAACCAGGTTTCGGCAACCCGGACAAGCCGCTTCAACCGTGGCTGAAACGCCCCACCCGGTAAGCCAGCACAGGGCGTGGTAAGCAGGGGTATGTCCCGGATCGATCACTATCTCGATGCGCACGCTCCGCAGGCGAACAGCATTGTCGTCGGCGTCAGCGTCTTCACGCTCGACGAGGGCGGGCGCCTGCTCATAATCCGGCGCAAGGACACCAACCTCTGCCACCTGCCGGGTGGGGTTCAGCGGGTCGGCGAGACCGTTGCCGGGGCCGCTGTCCGCGAAACCAAGTCAGAGACCGGGATCGATGTCGAGATCACGGAGCTGATCGGGATCTACTCCGATCCTGAGCACGTCATCGAGTACGGTCCCGGCGACGTCCGCCAGGAGTTCTCGATCTGCTTTCGTGCCCGGCCGATCGGTGGCGAGCCGATGCCCGCTGGCGAAAGCAAGGCCGCGGAGTGGGTTGAGGAGTCACTCCTTTACGAGCTCCCCATCCACCCCGCGACCCGGTTGCGCATTCAGCACGGGTTCGACGAGCGCGCCGAACCTTTTTTCTCGTAACCTCAGGCCTCGAACTCCGGGCCCTTCGCCCGCAGGTCGTCCACCTTCGACATCGCCTCACGCAGTTCGGCGAGCCACGCGTCGGCGTGCTCGCCGACCAGGCGCACCGCCCACGCCAACGCTTCCGAGCGCGACCGGGCAATGCCCGCGTCCACGAGTGTGTCCAGGATCAGCCGCTCTGGCTGCCGCAACCTGGTCATCACCGGCGCGGACAGCGTCGTGAAGAGCTCTTCCGTCGAGCCGATCCGAGCGCCCCACGCGACCTTGCGGCCGTAGCGGTGCTCGGCCTGGCGCGCGATGTCGATGCGCTCGTCGCGGGTCTCTTCGCGGTACCTGCTGATCCGGCCTGCTTCTGCCGACGCGCGGGCCGCTTCGTCCTCGAATTCGCCTTCGACCGGGGCGAGTGTGCCCACGATGATGATCTCTTCGCGGTCCACGGTGACCGTCGGCGGCTCGGTGAACCAGCCGTCGGGCAGCCGTCCGGCGAACCATGCGGCCGCGTCATCCGCTGACGGCAGGTCCGACTGTTGCCATCCGCCACGGCCCTTGAAGCCGCCGCGCCCGTGCCACCCACCACGTCCCATGTGTCGTACTCCAAACATGCACAGCTCCTTGATTACATGATTACACCACTACTCAAGCTACGCGTGTAGGCCTGGAGACGACAGGACGTTCTCTCTCAGCTGAGCGAGGCGACGAGCTCATCCACCGAGGTCACCGGGCGGTCGCAGACATACCCGTGGCATACGTAGGCAGCAGGCTGTCCGTCAACCAACGGACGGTCGGTCAGCAACGGCGACGAGTCAGGCGCGCCCGCGAGCACCACAGCACCGCCGTGCGCCTTATGTACGGCCGCGGCGAGCAGCGCAGGACTGTCCCCGACGATCGCGACCTGGACCGGTCCCTGCGCCAACGCTTCCGCCACGCTCAGCCAGTGCCCGGCGAACCGCGGCGCCCGCGCGGCGAGCAGCCCTGCACGGGAAACCGCCTGTTCAGCGGCCTCACGGTAGATGCTCGTGCGCGAAGGACCGACCAAGGCCGAGGCTGTGAGCAGGGCGGACGCCAGTGCCGAAGCACCGGACGGGCTGGCGTTGTCGGACGGGTCCGCAGGTCGATGCACCAGTGTCTCGGCGTCCTCGGCCGTGTCGAAGAAGGCGCCAGGGTTGTCCGGGTCGACGAACCGCGTCAAGGCGTCGTCGAGCAACGTGACCGCAGCGTCCAGCCAACGCTTCTCCCCTGTCGCCTGGTGCAGCGCGAGCAGTCCCTCCGCGAGGCACGCATAGTCCTCGAGCACACCGGCTGACGTTCCCACCTGACCGTCGCGTGACGTCCGCCGCAAACGACCGTCCACGAGGTGCAAGGTCAACAGCAGATCCGCTGCCCGAGAAGCCGCCTCGATCCACTCCGAGCGCGCGAAGAACACGCCAGCCTGGGCCAATGCCGTGATCGCGAGACCGTTCCACGCGGCAACGACCTTGTCGTCACGGCCTGGCTGCGGTCGCGTGGCCCGGACAGCCGAAAGACGCGACCGGACGCTCTCGTATCGCACGAGGTCATCGGGGTCCTCATGCAGCTGCAAGGTGGAGGTGCCGTGCTCGAACGTGCCTTCCGGCGTCACACGGAACAACGACGCCGCCCACGCGCCATCTTCGTCGCCGAGAACCTCGGTCAGCTGGGCCGGAGTCCAGACGTACGTCAGTCCCTCGACCCCGTCGGTGTCGGCGTCCAGCGAGGAAGCGAAGCCGCCTTCGGGCGTACCAAGGTCTCGCAGCAGGAATTCCGCGGTCTCGACGGCCACTCGGCGATACGTCTGACTGTCGGTCAACCGGGAAAGGTGCGTATAAACACCGAGCAGCAAAGCGTTGTCGTACAACATCTTCTCGAAGTGCGGCACCACCCACGCAGCGTCCACACTGTACCGAGCGAACCCACCGGCGAGCTGGTCGTAGATCCCGCCACCGGCCATCGCGTCCGCCGACGCTTCCACAATGGACAAAGCCTCGACCGAGCCGGTCCGCTCGTGATGCCGGGTCAGGAACTCAAGCACCATGGACGGCGGAAACTTGGGCGCGCCACCGAATCCACCGTTACGCCGATCGAAATCACCAAGCAGCGAAGCAACAGCGCCATCCAGTGCCGCATTGTCCACAGCGGAGGACGGAAGCGGGGCCGAATGCGTGGCAAGGGAAGCGACGAGCTTGCCCGCGGCGCTGCGCACCTCGTCGGATCGCTCGTCCCACGCCTGTACGATCGCCGCAAGCAACTGCTTGAACGACGGCATTCCGCCTTGGGGGCGAGGAGGATAGTAAGTGCCGCAATGGAACGGCTCGCCGGACGGGGTCAGGAAACAGGTCATCGGCCAGCCGCCGTGGCCGGTCATCGCCTGGGTGGCGGTCATGTAGACCGCGTCGACGTCCGGCCGCTCCTCACGGTCCACTTTGATGTTCACGAAGTGCCGGTTCATCAACTCGGCGGTGTCGGCGTCCTCGAACGACTCGTGCGCCATCACATGGCACCAGTGACACGCGGCGTAACCGACCGAGAGCAACACCGGCACGTCGCGTTTCGCCGCCTCGGCGAACGCTTCGGGACTCCACGGCCACCAGTCGACCGGGTTGTCGGCGTGCTGCAGCAGGTACGGGCTCGTGGCCTCGGCCAGTCGATTCGCCATGCCGTCAGCCTAGTTGCGGAAACAAGGTGAAGCGTGACGACGGATGCGGGACACTCACGCGGTGCTACTGACCTTGACCACGACACATCGTCCCGCGACCGATCTCGGCTTCTTGCTGCACAAGCATCCCGAGAAGGCGCAGTCCTTCCCGATCGCGGCTGGCATGGCACACGTGTTCTATCCCACGGCGACCGAGGACGAGTGCACGGCCGCGCTGCTGCTCGACATCGATCCGATAGAGCTGGTCCGCGGCCGGTACGACCGTGCGTTCACGCTGAACCAGTACGTCAACGACCGCCCGTACGCCGCCGGGTCGATGATGGCTGTCGCGCTGAGCGCGGTGTTCAAGACCGCGATGAACGGGGTCTTGAAATCGCGCCAGGAGCTCGCCGACACCGCCATCCCGCTGTCGATCCACATCCCGGCCGTCCCGTCGCGCGGTGGCCCTGAGCTGGTCGTCAAGCTGTTCGAACCGCTCGGCTGGCAGGTCGAGGCGAAAACCACCCCGCTGGACCCACAGTTCCCGGAGTGGGGCGACTCGCCGTACATCGACCTGCGGCTGACTGGTACACACCGACTTTCCGAAGCGCTACGGCATTTGTACGTTCTGTTGCCGGTACTGGACAACGCCAAGCACTACTGGGTGACCGAGGAAGAGGTCACCAAGCTGCTCAGGGCGGGTGAGGGCTGGCTGGCCGAGCACCCGTCGCGTGAGCTGATCAGTCAGCGATACCTCAAGCACCGCAAGGCTTACGTCCGGTTCGCGCTGAGCAGGCTCGCGGAAGCGGACGAATCCGACGAGGAGGAGCTGGACAACGCCCTCGAAGCACCGATTGTCGAGGAGGAGCCCGACCGCCCGGTTCCGCTTGCCTTGCAGCGCAGGGGAAGCGTTGTCGCGGCACTGAAGGCTGCCGGTGCTCAGCGCGTGCTCGATCTCGGTTGCGGTGGTGGCGCGTTGCTGCGTGACCTCATCAAGGAGCCCACGTTCACCGAGATAGTCGGTGTGGACGTCTCCGCGCGTGCACTGGAGGTCGCCGCCCGGAAGTTCGAGCGGACGCCTGAGCGCGTGCGCAGTCGTCTGACGCTCAAGCAATCGGCATTGACCTATGTGGACAAGTCGCTCAAAGGGTTTGACGCTGCCGTGTTGATGGAGGTGATCGAGCACCTCGACGAGCCCCGGCTGCCCGCGTTGGAACGCAGCGTGTTCGGCGAGGCCCGACCGGCGACGGTCGTGGTCACGACACCGAATGTCGAATACAACGTTCGGTTCCCAACGCTGCCCGTAGGCAAAATGCGCCATTCGGACCACCGTTTCGAATGGACTCGAGCCCAGTTCCGCGCGTGGGCCGACAGTGTGGCCGAGCGCTACGACTACCACGTCCGCTACCTCCCGGTCGGCCAGGACGACCCGGAAGTCGGCCCGCCGACCCAGCTAGCCGTGTTCGAGGTGACCCGATGAAACTGTCCATTCCAGACATGGCACTGGTTGTGCTTGTCGGCGCGTCCGGGTCGGGCAAGTCCACGTTCGCGCACAAGCACTTCAAGGCCACCCAGATCCTGTCGAGCGACTACTTCCGTGGCTTGGTGTCCGACGACGAGAACGACCAGGCCGCAACGGGACCGGCATTCGAGGCGCTGCACTTCGTGGCAGAGAAGCGAATGACGGCAGGCAAAGTGACCGTCATCGACGCGACGAACGTGCAGCGATCGGCGCGCGGACAACTGGTGGCACTAGCCAAGAAGCACCACGTGTTGCCGGTCGCGGTCGTGCTCGATGTGCCCGAAGCGCTGTGTATCGGGCGCAACGCGTCACGCCCGGACCGGGACTTCGGCGACCACGTGATCCGCAGGCACCGCAACGAGCTGCGAAAGTCGTTGCGAGGACTGGAAAAGGAAGGCTTCAAGCGGGTGTACGTGATGCGTACGCCCGAAGAGGTCGACGCGGCGGAGATCGAGATCGAGCCGCTGATGAACGACAAGCGGTCGGAGACCGGACCGTTCGATGTGATCGGTGACGTGCACGGCTGCCGCGCGGAACTGGAGGAACTGCTCGAAGAGTTGGGGTACGTACTCGCCCGCGATGCCGAAGGCCGCGCGGTCGGCGCCGCGCACCCGGAAGGCCGCCGCGCGGTGTTCGTCGGCGACCTCGTGGACCGTGGACCGGACACGCCAGGCGTGCTGCGGCTGGCGATGGGCATGGTCGAAGCAGGCAATGCCCTTTGTGTCTGCGGAAACCACGAGCAGAAGCTGACCAGGGCGTTGCGCGGGCGCAATGTCCGGGTCTCGCACGGCCTCGCGGAGTCACTGGAACAGCTGGGCAACGAGTCGGAAGAATTCCGCAAGCGGGTCGAATCCTTCTGTGGCGGCCTGATCGCGCACTACGTGCTCGACGAAGGCAAGCTGGTCGTCTCGCATGCCGGTCTGCCAGAGAACTACCACGGCCGCGCGTCGAGCACTGTCCGAAGCTTCGCACTGTACGGCGACACCACCGGTGAGACCGACGAGTACGGCCTGCCGGTGCGATACCCGTGGGCCCAGGACTACCGCGGGCGCGCGATGGTCCTGTATGGACACACCCCGACTCCGGTCGCGGAGTGGATCAACGGAACCATGTGTCTGGACACCGGAGTCGTGTTCGGTGGCCGGTTGACGGCTATGCGTTACCCGGAGCGGGAAATCGTTTCGGTTGACGCGCACAAGGTCTGGTACGAGCCGGTCAAGCCGTTGCTGCCGCCCGAGGAGCTTCCGCCGCCCGCGGTCGCCCGGCGTGACCCGGACGTGCTCGACCTGGACGACGTGACCGGCCGTCGCATTGTCGAGACGCAGCACCACGGGCGCGTGTCGGTTCGTGAAGAGCAGGCTGCAGCGGCATTGGAGGTGATGAGCCGGTTCGCGGTCGACCCGCGATGGCTGCTGTACCTGCCGCCGACGATGAGTCCGGTCGCGACTTCAGGCTTGCCCGAAGTGCTCGAACACCCGGCCGAGGCGTTCTCCGGCTACCGTGTGGACGGAGTGCAATCCGTTGTGTGCGAGGAAAAGCATATGGGTTCGCGCGCGGTTGTACTGGTGTATCGCGATTCCGGTGCCGCACGGTTCGGAATCGATGGCGGTGGCGCGGTTTACACGCGTACCGGCCGGTCTTTCTTCGAGCCGGAGTTGACCGAGCAGTTGCTTGCGCGCGTTCGTGCGGCGTGTGCGGGACTGTGGGAGGAGCTGACCACCGACTGGCTGCTGTTCGACGCGGAGCTGATGCCGTGGAGTGCCAAGGCAGGCGGGCTGATCACGCAGCAGTACGCACCCGTCGGCGCGGTTTCTTCGACAGCTCTCGCAGCCTCCCTTGACGCTCTGACGACAGCCTCGGATCGCGGGGTCGATGTGGGAACGCTGCTGGCGTCGACCAGTTCGAGGCTGGCGAACGCGCAGGGCTACCGCGAGGCGTACCGGCGGTACTGCTGGCCGGTCGACGGCCTGGATGGTGTTCGACTGGCGCCGTTCCAGCTGCTCGCCGCCGAGGGACGGTCGTTCGCTTCCCAGCCGCATTCGTGGCACCTGGAGATCGCCGACCGGCTCGTGGCCGCCGATCCTTCGCTGTTCGCGACGACCAAGCGCTTGTTCGTGGACACGACCTCGGAGGAGTCCGTGGCCGAAGGGATCGCCTGGTGGGAGGAGATGACCGGCGCCGGTGGCGAAGGCATGGTCGTCAAACCTGCCGCGAACCTGACCCACGGACAGAAGGGCCTGGTCCAGCCGGGGATGAAGGTGCGCGGGCGTGAGTACCTGCGGATCATCTACGGCCCGGACTACACCGAGCCGCAGCACCTCAAGCGGCTCAAGCAGCGCCACCTCGGCCGCAAACGCTCCCTCGCCGGACGCGAATACGCCCTGGGCCTTGAGGCCCTGGACCGGGTCGCGCGCGGCGAACCGTTGTGGCGCGTACACGAGTGCGTCTTCGCGGTGCTCGCATTGGAGTCCGAGCCGGTGGACCCCAGGTTGTGAGCCTGTCGTGAGTGGTTATCCGGGTTAGAACCCGGATAACCACTCACGAGGTCTGACCTGCGCCGTTCTTGGGTTCCTCGGCTTCGTGCTTGCCAGCGGGCGGGTCGAAGCTTGCCGGGACGCGCTTGAGGTGCTTGGTCATCGAGCGGGCCAGGAACACCACCGCGACCAGGAACACCAGCAGGACCAGCAGCCCGACCGGGGAGGACTTGCCGAAGTCCTCCCCCCGGCCGCCGGGGTCGTCTGGCATGGGCGGCGGCTGCGCCACCATTGCCGTGAAGGTCATGCGGTCACCTTCTCGTTGATGCCGGCGAACAGGTCGTCCTCCGGCAAAGTCGTGTCAACCAGCGAGCGGGCCAGTTCGTACTCCTCGAACGGCCACGTCTCCTGCTGAATCTCCAATGGTACGAAGAACCAGCGGCTGTTGGGGTCGATCTGGGTCGCGTGCGCCCGCAACGCATCGTCCCTGATCGGGAAGAACTCCCCGCACTCGACCCTGCTGGTGATCCGGTCGGCGTTGTCCGGCTTGTCCGGATCCCACTTCGCCAGCCACTCGGTGTACGGCGACTCAAGGCCACGGGCCAACATCGCCTCGTGGATCGCCTGCATACGCTTACGCGAGAAGCCGTGCGAGTAGTACAGCTTCAACGGCGCCCACGGCTCGCCCGACGACGGGAACCGGTCCGGGTCGCCCGCGGCTTCGAAGGCCGCGACGGAGACCTCGTGGCACTTGATGTGGTCGGGGTGCGGGTAGCCGCCGTTCTCGTCGTAGGTGACGATCACGTGCGGCCGGAACTCGCGGACCACCTCGACCAGCTTCTCGGTCGCCTCTTCAAGCGGGACGAGCGCGAAGCATCCGTCCGGCAGAGGCGGCAACGGGTCGCCTTCCGGCAGACCTGAGTCGATGTAACCGAGCCAGCGGTGCTGCACGCCCAGGATGCGCGCGGCCTCAGCCATCTCCGCTCGTCTGAGCTCGGTCATGTTCTCCAGCACTTCGGGCCGGTCCATGGCCGGGTTGAGGATGCTGCCGCGCTCTCCGCCCGTCAGCGTGACGACCATGACCTCGTGCCGTTCAGCCACGTACTTGGCCATGGTCGCGGCACCCTTGCTCGATTCGTCGTCCGGGTGTGCGTGTACCGCCATCAAACGCAGCTTCTCCGCCATGGTTCCTCTCTCGTGTACCCCGCGCGCGGCTTCCCCAGGCCCCCACGGATACTCGACAAGTTCGCGCCCTACATTGTTCCCGTGGGAATACAGCGTTGATCGGGAGACCCTGAATTGGAGAGCCGCGTCACCCTTCCTGAGGGCCGTTACGGCTCCTCACGCACCCGGCAGCTTGGCCGAGGGCGGAAATGGGTATTGACCGGCGTGGGTCTGTTACTCGCTGTAGCCATCGCTTTCGTCGCGTACCGCAATCTCGGTTCAGCCCCGATCGAAGCAGAGAGCACGGCCTTCAGCCCGGTTGGCGCTGACGCGGTACGGATCACGTTCAACGTAACGAGAGACGAGCCCTCCAGAGCGGCCGTGTGCGTGGTGCGCGCGAGGGTGCTCGACGGGTCGGAGGGCGGACGCAAGGAAGTGCTTGTCCCACCAGGTGAGAGCACGATTTCCACCGTGATCAAGAGTTCAGCCGATCCGGTGACCGCGGACGTTTTCGGCTGCTCGTACCAGGTGCCGCCATATCTGTCCACGGAGGCGCGGCCAACGGAGTGAAACCTAAGCCGTAAGGCGACAAATCGAACATTTCGGAAACGTGATCACTACTGATCGTGTTATCCTCTTATACCGGCACGGCCCCTGGCGGGCCGTGTTTTGACGTTCCGGCCCTAAGGGGCTGGAACCACCGACCCGCATCCGCGGGCACCGGGAGCAAGACGAGGAGTTGGTGACCGTGAGCGATAGCAAGGTGACCTGGCTGACACAGGATGCCTACAACCGCCTCAAGCAGGAGCTTGACGAGGCGATCGAAAACCGCCCGGTCATCGCCGCGAAGATCAACGCCAGCCGCGAAGAGGGCGACCTCAAAGAAAACGGCGGTTACCACGCGGCACGCGAGGAGCAAGGACAAGCCGAGGCCCGGATCCGGCACCTCCAAGAACTGCTGCGCAACGCCAAAGTGGGTGAGGCACCCGCGAACGACGGCCTGGCCGAGCCCGGCAAAGTGCTCACGATCCGTTACGACGGCGACGACGACGAAGAGCAGTTCCTGCTGGCCACCCGAGAAGAAGGAGCCGAAGGCGACCTGGACGTGTTCTCCCCAGAGTCCCCCCTAGGCCGAGCCCTCCTCGGAGCCAAAGAAGGCGAAACCCGAGAATACGAACTGCCAAACGGCTCATCGCAAAAAGTAACCCTGATCAAAGCAATCCCCTACAGCGCCTAAAACCCCAAGTAGACACGCGTGTGCACGGGCGACCTCACGTGTCCACCGGTTCCCGCTCGCGTGTCCACCGGCTCCCGCTCGCGTGTCCACCGGCTCCGTCATGGTGAGTTGAACCCGCGAGCGGCGCACGGCGAGTACCCCAGCCGCGCTGGAAGCGAGTCGAGCAGTTTGACTCACCGTGACGGAACGGTGGACACGCGCAAGGGCGGTGCAATGCAAGATGCCCTGAGGTACGAGCCCCGAAGCGCAAAGAACACCGCTGCAACAGGACACGCCCGCAAGCAACGTGCAACACGGTGTGCCGCAAAGGTGGACACGGCCTTCAGCAAAGGTGGACACGGTGTTCTGGAACGGTGGACACGGTCGCAAGGAACGGTGGACACGGCGGGTTGTGGGGCTACGGACCTGCTTTGGCCACTCGTTCGAGCAGGGGGCGGGAACGCAGCGGAATAGGCGTCGACAGGGCGATCGAGGTTGACATCCGCTGCACGCCTTTCACGTTCACCACCTCGTCGATCACGCGCTGGAGGTCCTCGTTCGACTGGGCGACCATCCTGACCAGCAGATCCCCTTGCCCGGTGGTCGCGTGCACCTCGCACACCTCGTCGATCGAAGCCAGCCCCTCGGTCACCGGCCCGCGATAACCCTGGGCGATCTCAACCACAGCGAACGCGGTCAGCCCGTACCCCATCGCCTCGAGGCTCAGCTCAGGCGGGAATCCCGCCAAGACACCAGTCCTGACCAGCCGATCCAGCCGAGCCTGAACGGTCCCGCGGGCCACACCGAGCCGACGGGAACACTCCAGGACGCCCAGCCGCGGCTCGTCGGTGAGCAAGAGCAGCAGCCGGGCGTCCAGGGAGTCGATCGGATTTACGTCCACTCCTCGAACCCTAGGGTCACGTCGTGGCTCATGCGCTCACCATCGCCCAATCGCAGGTGGTCGACGGTCGGCGCGTAACCGCTCGCAATGACCGTGTACTCGCCGGGACCGAGGTCAGTCACGCGATACCGGCCGTCGTCATCAGTCATGGTCACGCCTATGACCGAACCGTCCTTATCGACGACCGTGATCCGTGCCTCGGACACGGGCAAGCCACGATGGTTACGAGCCACACCGCACAACTCAGCGCCGCTGGTCAGCGACACGTCCTGACGGACCTCGCCAACCTCAGGCACCGCCAACGGCACAGCGGCCGGACGGTATCCCTCTGCGTTGACCACCAGCGTGTACGCACCGGCGCCGACGCTCGTAAACCGGTATGTGCCGTCAGTCGCACTACGGTGTGACCCGATGACGTGGCCCGCGCGGTCGGTCAAAGTCACCGTCGCCGCGTGGACCGGACTGCCCGCACGCGCGGCACGGATGACACCGGCCACTTCGCCCGCTCCGATCAACGTCAGGTCGACGACGATCGGCTGGGAGTCCAGTTTCAGCGACGACGCGTACGGCTGATGCCCTGGCGCCGACGCGATGAGCACGTAAGCCCCTTGGCCGGGCGCGTCCAGTTGGTATCGGCCGAAAGCGTCCGCGTTGCTGCGCGCCACTTGCTGTCCAGTGTGGTCGATCAACGTCAGGATCGCGCCGCCGACCACTGTGCCGTCGCCGTTCTGGATCAAGCCGTGCACGGGTTGGTGCCCGTTCGAGGACACCGGCACGATTTCCGGCTGCGCGTGCTTGCCGTGCGCGGGCTCGTCCAGCAGCGCCTCGCCGCCTTCGACCATCGCGGCCTGGACCGCGTTGCCGCTGCGCAGCGGGATTTCCTTGATGAACAAGGAAACGATGAACGCCAGCACCATCACGAACATTCCGGAAAGGAACACGATCTGGATCGAGTCGGTGAATCCTTCGAGGAACGGTCGCGCCAGACGTGGGTCGATCCGTTGCAGGAACGAGGAATCCTGCAGCACGTCGCCGACACCGCCGCCCTGCAATCCGGCGATCACATTGCGGTTGTCCGGGTTGGCGAGCACGGTCGGGTCGGTCAGCGCGGCCTGGAAGCCAGGTGTCGGCGCGATGCGCACGAACGCGTCACGGATCTTGTCGCCGACCGTGCTGAACAACAGCGACAGGAACACCGCGACACCGATCGTGCCACCCATCTGCCGGAAGAACGTCGCCGACGCGGTCGAAACGCCCATATCGCGCGGTGGCGCGGCGTTCTGGGCCGCGATGGTCAGCGTCTGCATCGAAAGGCCGAGACCGAGGCCGAACACTCCCATGTAGACCAGTGGATGCCACAGTGGACTGTCCACTTCGATCGTGTAGAAGAGACCCATTCCTGCGATGAGGAAGAGACTGCCGATGATCGGGAAGACCTTGTAGCGCCCGGTTTTCGCGGTGATCCGGCCGGAGATGAACGACGCGATCATGATGCCGATCATCAGCGGCAGCATCAGCAGACCGGCCGATGTCGGCGTCTCGCCCTTCACGATCTGCAGGTACTGCGGCACCATCGTGATCCCGCCGAACATGCCGACACCGAGGATCACGCCGGCCAGGATGACCATCGAGAACGTGGAATTGCGGAACAGCCGCAACGGGATCAGCGCGGCGTCCTTCATCCGTGCCTCGGTCAGCACGAACAGGATCAGACCAACGGCACCGACGATGTAGCAGAGGATCGCGCGCTGCGAGTCCCAGCCCCATTCCCTGCCCTGCTCGGCGATGATCAGCAACGGCACCACGCCGACGACAAGGAACAGCGCGCCGAACCAGTCGATCTTGTGGTCGTGCCGCTGGTGCGGGACGTTGAGCACGCGGGCGACCACGAACAGCGCGATGACGCCGATCGGCACGTTCACCAGGAACACCCAGCGCCATCCGGCGATGCTCAGGATGGTCTGCTGTCCGGCGAGGAATCCGCCGAGTACCGGACCGAGCACACTGGACACACCGAACACGGCCATGAAGTAGCCCTGGTACTTGGCGCGCTCACGTGGCGAGACGATGTCGGCGATGATCGTGAACGCCAGCGACATCAGACCACCGGCGCCAAGTCCTTGCAGCGCACGGAAAGCAGCGAGCTGGTACATCGACTGGGAGAACGTGCACGCCAGCGAGCCGATCACGAACAACGTGATCGCCGTGAGGTAGAACGGTTTCCGTCCGTATATATCGGACAATTTGCCGTAGATCGGCGTGGTGATGGTGGAAGTGATCAGGTACGCGGTGGTCGCCCACGCCTGCAGGCTCAGCCCGTCGAGGTCGTCGGCGATGGTCCTGATCGACGTACCGACAATGGTCTGGTCCAGCGCGGCCAGGAACATGCCGAGCAACAGGCCGCTGAGGATCACCAGGATCTGCCGATGCGACATCTGCGCGGGCGGAGCTTGCTGTTGTTGGTGCTGCGCGACCGCGGTTTCGGTCATCGGGCTTCCCCCAGGGGATGGTAGTTCTCGAAATCTGTGTTCAGGCGGTCGAGCAGCATCACAAGCGTGCGTCGCTCACTGGCTGGCCACTCGGCCATGACCGCGGCGATGTGCCTGGTCCGCTCGGCCCGCGCCCGGTCGAACGTGCCGCGGCCCGCGTCGGTGGCAACCAGCAGGCATGCCCTGCCATCCTCCGGGTCCGCTTGGCGTTCCACCAGGCCGTGCGCTACCAGCGAACTCGTCTGCCTGCTGACCGTGGACGTGTCGGAGTGCACGGCGTCAGCGAGCGCCGTGATCCGCTTTGGCCCCTCCCGGACCAGATGTGCGAGCAACGCGTACGCCGCTCGCTCGATGCCTTCGCTGTTCGCCTGAGTGAACTGGGCCTTTGCCCGGCCGACCATGGTCAGCAGCCGGACCAGCTGGTGCCCCAGTTCTTCTGCGACAGCGAGGTCTTGCCCTTGGTCAGCCATGACCCGCGCTCCACACAAATGCTTGGTCTTTACAACTAGTTGCCTGACCCAAGCATTCGCTTGTTGTGCGCGCTATGCAAGTTGAGGAAGAGTGATGCTGGTCGTATTGCACAACATTCCCGGTTCGTTCGGGTTTGTGCTGGTCAGATTGTATAGCTAGATTTTTGACGCTTGCTCATTTTGCGGGGCCAGGGCGATCCTGGCGGACATGACCGACATTCTTGGGCGCCCCGAAGCGCAGTTGGATGACGTGAGCTTCGACCAGCTCAGGCAGCTGGTCGGCCTGGTGGACTACGACTCGGCGAAGGACCCGTTCCCGGTCAAGTCGATGGACGCGGTGGTGTTCGTGGTTGGCAACGCCACCCAGACCGCGTGGTTCTACCAAACCGCGTTCGGCATGAGCCTGATCGCGTACTCCGGACCGGAAACGGGCAATCGGGACCACAAGTCCTATGTGCTCAAATCCGGCTCGGCCCGGTTCGTGATCAACGGTGGCGTGGCGCCGGACAGCCCGCTGCTCGACCACCACCGCAGGCATGGCGACGGTGTCGTGGACCTCGCGCTGGAAGTCGGCGATGTGGACCAGTGCGTCGAACACGCCCGCAAGCAAGGCGCGACCGTGCTGGAGGAGCCGCACGACGTCTCGGATTCTTTTGGCACAGTGCGGATCGCGGCGATCGCGACGTATGGCGAGACCCGCCACACGTTGGTCGACCGGTCCCGCTACACCGGCCCTTACCTGCCGGGCTACGTCGCCCGTTCGAGCACTGTTCAGCGTCCGGCGGGCGCGCCCAAGCGCTTGTTCCAGGCCGTCGACCACTGCGTCGGCAACGTTGAGCTCGGCAAGATGGATTACTGGGTCGAGTGGTACAACCGCGTGATGGGCTTCGTGAACATGGCGGAGTTCATCGGCGACGACATCGCCACGGACTACTCGGCACTGATGTCGAAGGTCGTGTCCAACGGCAACCACCGGGTGAAGTTCCCGCTCAACGAGCCCGCGATCGCCAAGAAGAAGTCGCAGATCGACGAGTACCTGGAGTTTTACGAGGGCGCTGGTGTGCAGCACATCGCCTTGGCCACCAACGACATCATCGCGACGGTTGAGGCGATGGCCGCCGCGGGCGTCGAGTTCTTGGAGACACCGGATTCTTACTACGACGACCCGGAGCTGCGGGCCCGGATCGGCAAGGTCCGGGTGTCCATCGAGACTTTGAAGCAGTACCGGATCCTGGTTGACCGGGACGAGGACGGGTATCTGCTGCAGATCTTCACGAAGCCGATCGGTGACCGGCCGACGGTGTTCTACGAGCTGATTGAGCGCCATGGGTCGCTGGGCTTCGGCAAGGGCAACTTCAAGGCCCTGTTCGAGGCGATCGAGCGCGAGCAGGAGCGCCGAGGCAATCTGTAACGCCGGGACGCCATCAGCGCCCCGCGGCAACCTGCAACACCGAAGCGCCATCAGCGCCCGGAGGCAGACCTGGCCCTGCGAGGCTACGGCACGCCACCGACAAAAACCCGAGTTCGACCTGAGCACCCCCCGATGGCCCAAAGTACTGAGAGGGTCCGACAAAACCGGAGAGATGCCTTCCCTCTGGGCGCTGGGGGTGGTGTTTTGCCTTCGCGTGGCAAGGCAAAACACCACCCCTCAGCATTTGACGACCTGGACCTGCCCCAAGCCCTTGGTCGTCTGTTGGCCGTCCTTGGCGACGGCGACGACGGTCACGTCGGCAGTGTGACCGGCGTACCGCTCCGGGAACGGCCCGACCTGGCTGTACCAGGTCTCGCCCATGCGGATCATCGAGATCGTCACTGTGGTGTCCCTGATCCGCACAGTCATACGGACCGAATCAACGCCGCTAGGGGCATTCACGCCGACCTTGACCCGGGTCGACGATCGGCACCTGTCGCCCGTCCCGATGGTGCGGTGTTCGATCGCGTCCGAGCCCGCGACAATCGTTGGCGCCACTCGTGTCTGAGCCAGGGGCGTGGGCGAAGGCTTGACGGCGGCGAGGGTGGGAGCCGCCGAGGTAGCCGGGACCGTGGGCGCGACCGTCTGCGAAGCGCTGCCCGAAGGTTGCACGGGCATCTCGGGCCGTACGACCGGCGAAGCCACCTGGCTCACGGTCGCGGGCATTGCCACGCCAGGTTCCCGGACTTTGACCTCTTGCACGACAACCAGCGCGCCACCGATGGCCGCGGCGGCGACGACAGCGGCCACAGCGACCTTCTTCAAGGTCAAGAGTGTGCCCAGGACGCCGATAGGGACAACGAAAATGGCCTTACGGACCCCTTCGAGCGTCGCTGCTTTCCGTTCCCGGCAGGCCGTGCAAGTCTTGACATGCTTATGGATCCGCGTGCACAAGGTGCCGTGCGGATCCGGTTTGCTGACGGCCTTCGTCACCTCTGGGCAACGCATGGCATCGTCGACTGCCAGGGTTGCTGCGACGATTGCTTCGCCGACGTGCTCGGCCAGTCGTTGGAACGTGATTCGCAGTGCTGTGGGTTTCAGGTCCAGTTCTACGCAGACTTCTTCTTCCGTCAGCACTCCGCCTTCGAGGGCCAGGTTGTAGGCCAGTACTTCCAGCTGACGGGGTGTCAACAGGGGTTTTGCCATTTCGATGAAGCGTTTGGCGTCCAGCGAGCTTGTTCGGCCGACCACGTCTTCCGAGGCCAGTTGGTCCAGCAGTTCCATCGCGTAGGACGCGGACCGCGGCGACCGCGCCTCGCGGCGGGCCGCGTCCTTGGTCAAGTTGAGTGCCACCGTTGCGAGGAACACTCGCGGGTTCACGATCGGGTGCTTCGGTGGTCTGCGCTGCAGCTTCTCGAAGACCGCCTGCACCAGGTCTTCCGCGTCGTGCTGGTTTCCCGCGCGCTTCTGGCAATACGCCAACAGCCATGCCCGGTTCTGCTGGCACAGCAAGGTCAACTCCGCGCGACTCAGCCGACGAGGAATCCCGAGGTCGTACATCTCAGCACTCACATAGTGTTGGACGCTTCAGGTTCCCTAATCGGAACACCGAACGGCCAGGTTCGCCGGAAGGCGTTACGCGCTCCACGACCGGGTGGCGCAAATGACTACGTGCCGTTATCGCAAGGGGCTCGATAGCCTGACTCTCATGTTCTTGTGGGGCGTCGCAGGCGCGGGGTACCAGTCCGAGGGCGCGGCCCCGGACAGCAACTGGTCGCGGTTCGTCACCGGATATCAGAACTCCGTCGACTTCCTGCATCGCTACCCGCAGGACATCGAGCTTGCCGCACACCTCGGCGTCGAGGTGTTCCGGCTGTGTGTCGAATGGGCCCGCGTTCAACAGGTTCCCGGTGAATGGGACTTCGAGTTCTACGACGACGTGGTGGCCAAGGTCCGCGCGGCGGGCATGCGTCCGATGATCACGCTCGACCACTGGGTATACCCGGCGTGGACGGGCGGCTGGCGCAACCCGAAGATGGTCGAGCTGTGGCTGGCCAACGCCGATCGCGTGATCAAGCGATACGCGGGCAACGGCACTATCTGGATCACTTTCAACGAGCCGACCGTCTACATGGCACACGAGATGCGGCAGGGCCGGTTCAGCCCGATGATGCCGAGCAGGCTGGTACAGGCACACAAGGGCGCGTACCGACTGATCCACGAAGCCGACCCGCAAGCCTTGGTGTCCAGCAACGTCGCGTACATCCCGGTGGTGAACCGGTTGGTGGACTTCGGTTTCCTCGACTGGATCGAGCGGTATCTCGACTTCGTCGGGATCGACTACTACTACGACGTCACGCCAGGCAATCTGACCGCGATGCACGGCGCGACCGGCAAGCTGTACAAGATCGACCCGGAACCCAAAGGGATCTACCGCGCGCTGAAGCACTACGCGCGCAGATTTCCCCGACTGCCGTTGTACATCGTGGAGAACGGCATGCCCACGGACAACGGCCAGCCTCGGCCGGACGGGTACACCCGGTCAGATCACCTGCGTGACCACGTGTTCTGGATGCAGCAGGCGCAGTCCGAGGGCGTGCACGTGCTCGGCTACAACTACTGGAGCCTGACCGACAACTTCGAGTGGGGCAGCTACCGGCCACGCTTTGGTCTGTACACAGTGGACGTACAGACCGATCCCGTGCTGGTCAGGCAGCCGACTGACGCGGTAGAGACGTACCGGGAGATCATCATGTCCGGGTTGCCGGACGACTACCGGCCGAAACGGTAGCCAATTCGGCCGACGCATCCGCGAACCTGCTGCTTCCCTTAAGGAATCCTGTCAGTCTGGCCACTGCGGCACATCGGGCCGACCGGTTGGGTATCCTCAGCGACAACGAGTAATCACCGACGAGGGGCAGAGTAAGCACATGGCAGGCGCGAACCGGGCCGCTGGAATGGTGCCACTGGTCGGTGCGATGGCCGCTGCCGCCGCGCTCGCGGGCGTCGCTGTGTTCAGCGCGTCCAGCGCCGGGTGCGCCAGCCCAGGCCAGCTTGTTCAGCGAGACGGCTACGTCGAACTGGTCGGCGGCTGCATCGACTCACAGGACCTGCCGCCCGCGCCGCTCGCCCCAGTTGTCCACCGAGGCGAGCCTTCATTCCTCCAGCAGTAAAAACCCTCGTGAGTGGTTAGCAGGGTTCTAACCCTGCTAACCACTCACGAGGGTTTTAAGGCTCAGGCCAGGGCTTGCAGGAGGTCCTGCACCAGGTCGGTGCCGTCTTCGATGCCGACCGACAGCCTGATCAGGTTGTCCGGTACCTCAAGCTCCGAACCCGCCACGCTCGCGTGCGTCATCTTGTGCGGGTGCTCGATCAGCGACTCCACACCGCCAAGCGACTCCGCCAGGATGAACAGCTTGGTACGGGCCGTCACGTCCAGTGCTGCCTGCTCACCGCCTGCGACCGTGAACGAGACCATGCCGCCGAACCGGCGCATCTGCTTGGCCGCGATCTCGTGACCTGGGTGTTCCCGCAGGCCCGGGTAGTACACGCGCTCGACACGCGGGTGCCCGAGCAGCGCCTCGACAATGCGCTCCGCGTTGTCCGAGTGCCGCTCCATGCGCACTGCGAGAGTCTTCACGCCACGCAGCGTCAACCACGCGTCGAACGGGCCTGGCACTGAGCCGGATGCGTTGCGCAGGAAGGCGAATTGCTCGTTCAGCTCGTCGTCCGAGGTGATCAGCGCGCCGCCCACCACGTCGGAGTGACCGCCGAGGTACTTCGTGGTCGAGTGCAGCACCACGTCCGCGCCCAATCCCAGCGGGGACTGCAGGTACGGCGTGGCGAACGTGTTGTCGACCACGAGCCGCGCGCCCACTTCGGCCGCGATTTGGGCGAGGCCGGCAAGATCCGAGATCGCCAGCAGTGGGTTGGTCGGCGTCTCCACCCAGATGACCTTGGTGTTCGGGCGAATCGCGGCCCGCACCGCGGCCAGGTCAGCCTGGTGCACCGGCGTGTGCTCGATGCCCCACAGCTTCAAGACCTTGTCTACCAGGCGGAATGTGCCGCCGTACGCGTCGTCCGGGATGACCACGTGGTCGCCGGGGCGCAGCATCGTGCGCAGCGCCACGTCACTCGCGGCCATGCCGGATGGGAACGCCAGGGCGTGCCGTCCGCCTTCGAGGGAAGCCAGACACTCTTCGAGTGCCGTCCGCGTTGGGTTACGGGTACGCGAGTACTCGTATTCGCCTTCTCGCAGGCCACCGACGCCGTCCTGGGCGAAGGTGGACGTCGCGTAGATCGGCGGGATGACCGCGCCAGTGCGCGGGTCTGGCCGCTGTCCAACGTGGATGGCCCTGGTCTCAAACCCGAGCCTGGAGTCCCCTTCTGACATGTACCAATCCTACGTTGAACCAGTCGAGTGACCAGAATGTGGGACACATCGCCCGGTTGGACGACGGGTCACCACCCCTGCTGCTGGGGGTAACCGCCGCCTGGCTGTTGCTGGGGGTAACCGCCCTGCTGCGGGTAACCCTGCTGGGGGAATCCACCGGACGGTGGGTAGCCCTGCTGCGGGAACCCACCCGAGCCAGGGTTGGGCGGGTAGCCGCCCTGCGGCGGCTGGTAGTCGTCGTACCTGTTGCCGCCCAAGTACCTGAACGTCGGCGGCAGCACCGCGAAGATCAACGTCAGCACCGCACCGATCGCCAGGAGCACGCGGAATGTGGCGGCCGAGTTGCCGAACTGGAAGACCGACTCGAGGTACCGGCCGAGGCCGACGCGAAGCTCGCCGATCAGCGGCTCGATGAAGAAGCCAGCGAGCGCCACGATCGCGCCCGCGATGGCGAGCACCGCACCGGCCGTCTTTCGCAACAGCACCAAAATCGACCCGAGCACCAGCAACAACGTGGCCAGCGCCTGGATGCCGAGCACGACAAGCAGCTCAGCGGGCAGCCCGCCGAACTGCCAGTCGACCAGCTCGAGCCAGTTGACCAGCAGGACGATCTCGAACCCGGCGGTCGCCAAGGCGAACAACACCGTGATGAGCGCGGTCGCCGGATTGCCGCCGCTTCTGGGTTCGGGCTGGTAGGGCTGCTGCTGCGGATACGGCTGCTGCTGCGGGTAACCACCCTGCTGCGGATAGGTCACGACTATCTCCCCCAACCCCTAGGGCGGGCTGTCGGCGTCTGGTGCGAAGACCATAAACCAGTTCTTCGCTGATCAGACCGCTTTCAACAAAGCGACGCCGAAGACTCCGCCCCAATGGGCAAAGGGCGCCCCGCTCGCGCGGGACGCCCCTTGATCACCACTGCTGTGGCGGTTGCTGGTGCTGGCCGTAACCAGGTGGTGGCTGCTGGCCGTAGCCCGGCTGCGGTTGAAAACCTTGCTGCTGCGGTGGTGGCTGCTGCCCCCACCCGGGAGGCGGCGGTTGCTGGCCGTATCCCGGCGGAGGTGGCTGCTGCCCGAAGCCAGGCGGCGGTTGCTGCTGGCCGTAGGGCGCCGGGCCGAAACCGGGTGGCTGCGGCTGCTGAAACCCGCCGGTTGGCGTCGCCGTGCCACTACCGCCACCAGTCACGTAAGCCTTGGTACCAGGGAAGAACTGCAACGAGCCGAGACCGGCGACCAAGATGCCGGAGATCAGGCCGATGATCACGAACGGACCGAGCTCGTCAAGCGGCAGGATGTCCTTCACGATCAACCAGACCACTGTGGCCACGAGCATCAGGCCACCGCCGACGAGCAACAGCATCGCGGCCATCGCGTTCTTCAGGAAAACCATCACGCCGCCACCGAGCGCGGCAAGCGCGCCGAGCAGAGTCGCGATGGCGAGGATCCAGAGCAACGTGCCTGACGGCAGCGATGTGGCGTCACGGATCGCCGCAGGCGCGGCCGAGTAGTTCTTGGCGTACGTGCTGAGGTCCCCGAAGTCCACGAACACGAAGACCGCGGTGAGCAGGCCGAGCAGCGCGGCCACACCACCGATCACCATGCCCATGCTGTTTCCACCACCGCCGCCCTGCTGCTGGAAGCCCGGCGGCTGGCCGTAACCAGGCGGCGAGGCGTATGCGCCTGGCTGCTGGTAGCCGGGCGGCGGAGCGAATCCGGGCTGCGGCTGGCCGAACTGTGACTGCTGGCCGTAATTGCCGAACGCCTGGGTCTGCTGCTGGCCAGGAGGCGGCGGGAACCCGGCAGGTGGGGACGGCGGCTGGTCGGCCGCGCTCGGCGGCGGGTCGTACTGCGGCATCGGCGGCGGCATCGACCCCGGCGGCACCATCTGGGTCGACTCGCCCTGCTGCGGCGGCTGTCCCGGCTGGACCATCTGCGTCACCTCCGGTGACTGGTCCTGCTGCTGGCCTGGGTGGCCAGGCTGGCCGGGCTGCATCACCTGCGTGCTCTCCGGCTGCTCCGGCGGCACGCCGCCCTGCTCCTGCGGTGGCTGGCTGCCGCCCTGCCATGGCTCGTTCGGCGGCTGCGGAGCACTCATCGCCCTTAACAACTCCCTAGGCCTGCTGCAACATCATGTTCGCGTGCCACGCTAGCCCAGCTCAGGGCGTTTCGCCGGACATAGCACGATCATGAAAAAGGCCCGCCGGATCGGCGGGCCCCTTCAGTTCACCACTGATGTGGCGGCGGCTGCTGTCCGTAGCCCTGCGGCGGCTGGCCGTAAGGCTGCTGCGGCTGCTGGCCATAGTGGGGCTGGCCGTACTGCGGCTGCTGCTGCGCGGTCGGCGCGACGATCACCAGCGTGTTCACGATGGCGTCCGCCCAGGTCTGGTTCTTCGCGCTCCACAGCGGCGCGAGATAGCCGATGCCGATCGGCAGCGAGTCGAGGATGTGCAGGAACTGACGGCCGAACGCGAGACCGAACCCGACGACCTGGCCGCTGTCCTCACGCACCAGCTTGATCCCGGCGACCTTCTTGCCCAGCGTCTGGCCCTTGATGCCGCCCAGGTAGCAGATGTTGTAGAAGAGGTTGATCAGGTTGATCACGCCCGCGAGGCCGATCAGCGCGAAGTTGAGGTTGGCGGCACCGACGCCTTGCAGAGCGGCCGCGATCCCGCCGATCAGCACATAGTCGATCAGACCACCGAGGAACCGCTGGCCCCAGCTCGCGAGCTGGTAGCCGCCGCCGTACTGGTACGGCGCGGCGGGCGCGGCCGGGTAACCCTGCTGCGGCGGGTAGCCCGGCGGCTGCTGCTGGGGGTAGCCGGGCTGCTGACCGAGCTGCTGGCCGAAGCCCTGCTGCTGGGGATACCCGGGCGGCGGCTGCTGGCCGTAACCCTGTGGGGGCTGCTGCTGGGGGTACCCGGGCGGGGGCGTGGGCTGGCCGTACGGCTGCTGCGGGGGCTGCTGAACCGGCTGCGGACCCGACGGCTGACCGCCTTGGCCCGGCCGGACCACCTGCGTGGCCTCGGGCTGGTCGAGCGCGCCACCACTACCGGGCCGCACCACCTGGGTGGCGTCCGGGTTCACGTCCTGCGCGGGCTGCGCCGGCTTGCCGGGACCGCCGATCGCGATCGTCGGCTCCGGGTTGGCCAGCGCGCCGGGAGGCTGCTGCTGGGGTGGCTGGTTCGGGTTCTGCGGAGCACTCATCGGGCGTATCCCCCTGCCTTCGGCACCTGTTGGCGCACCACGCTAGACGATTCGACTGGACAGTCAGCTTCCGGCCAGGTACCCGAGCAGGTCCTGGCGGGTCACGACGCCCGCAGGCTTGCCGTCGATCAGCACCAACGCGCCGTCGGCACCGGCGAGGGCCTTCATCGCGACGGTGATCTGCTCGCCCGCGCCGATCGTCGGCAGCGGCGCGGTCATGTGCTTGTCCAGCCGGTCGGCCAGCGCGGCCTTGCCGGTGAACAGCGCGTCCAGCAGATCCCGCTCGTTCACCGCGCCGACCACCTCGGCGGCCATCACCGGCGGCTCGGCGCTGACCACAGGCATCTGGCTGACGGAGAACTCACGCAGGTACGAAACAGCGTCCGCGACCGTCTCGGTCGGGTGCGCGTGCACAAGCTCAGGGATACGGCCGTCCTTGCGACGCAGCACGTCACCGACCGTGGCGCCGCTGTGCTCCGGCGGCAGGAAACCGTACGTCGCCAGCCACTTGTCGTTGAAGACCTTCGACAGGTAGCCGCGGCCACCGTCGGGCAGCAGCACGACGATCACGTCGTCCGGGCCGCACCGCTCGGCGAGCCTGATCGCGGCCGCGGCGGCCATCCCGCACGAACCGCCGACCAGCAGCGCTTCCTCACGGGCGAGCCTGCGGGTCATCGTGAACGAGTCCGCGTCGGAGATCTCGATGATCTCGTCGGCGATGGTGCGGTCGTACGTCTCCGGCCAGAAATCCTCGCCGACGCCCTCGACCAGGTACGGCCTACCGGTGCCGCCGGAGTACACCGAGCCTTCCGGGTCGGCACCGATGATCTTCACGCGACCGTCCGACACCTCCTTGAGGTACCTACCGGTGCCGGTGATCGTGCCGCCCGTGCCGACACCCGCGACGAAGTGCGTGATCTTGCCTTCGGTCTGGCGCCACAGCTCGGGGCCGGTGGACTCGTAGTGGCTGATCGGGTTGTTCACGTTGGCGTACTGGTTCGGCTTCCAGGCGCCGTCGATCTCACGCACGAGCCGGTCGGAGACGTTGTAGTACGAGTCGGGATGCTCCGGCGGGACAGCGGTCGGGCAGACCACGACGCGCGCGCCATAGGCCTTGAGCACGTTGCGCTTGTCCTCGCTGACCTTGTCCGGGCAGACGAAGACACAGTCGTATCCCCTGCGCTGGGCGATCATGGCGAGACCGACACCGGTGTTGCCCGAGGTCGGCTCGACGATCGTGCCGCCCGGCCTGAGCTCGCCGGACTTCTCGGCGGCGTCGATCATCCGCTCGGCGATCCGGTCCTTCACGCTGCCGCCCGGGTTGACGTACTCGACCTTGGCGAGCACAAGCGGCTTCAGCCCATCGGTGACCGAGTTGAGCCGGACAAGCGGGGTGTTGCCGATCAGATCAGCGACATGTTCGACGTACTCCACCACTGTCTCCTTCTCACTGCGCGCACGCTTTCGGCGCAGTTAGCCTAGCTCGCAGGACCCAACCAGGTCAGAGCCGCGACGCGAAGCGATTGCACGCCGGTGGTCAACGTGGGTTCGAGGACCGGCGCGAACACGGACGAGTGGTTGCTCGGCAGCGCTTCCACACCGCCGCGTCGCAACGCCTCAACGACCACGTCGAATTCGAGGCCGCCCCAGAACCAGAACACCGTCGGCACGCCCGCGGCCTCGCCAAAGATGCCGACGTCCTCGCTGCCGGTGATCAGCGGCATCACCATCACCTTGTCCGCACCGAACGTCCGGGCGAACTCGGCGACAGTCTTCGTCGTCGCCTCCGGATCGCTGACAAGCACGGGGGCGCTGTCGTTCCAGTCGAATTCCGGGTCCTTCGGCGCACCGCTCGCGGCCGATTCGGCACGCACGATCCGCTCGATCGCGGCGCGCACGAGGTCATGCGTCTGCTTTGTGTACGTCCGCATGTTGATGCCCAGCTCGGCGGTGTCCGGGATGATGTTGTCCTTGGTGCCCGCGTGCAGCTTGCCGACCGTGATGACCGCGGTCTCGCTCGGCGGGACCTCCCTTGCCACGATGCCCTGCAGGCGCGTGACCACGTTGGCCGCCATCAGGATCGGGTCGACCGTGGTCTCCGGCCGTGACCCGTGCCCGCCGCGACCGTGCAGCGTGACCTGTACCGAGTCCGAACCCGCCATGACCGGGCCGGTTCCGTAGCCGAGCATGCCCGCGGGCAGCGGGCCGACGTGCTGGCCGAGCACGATGTCCGGCTTGCCGAAACGGTCGAAAAGCCCGTCAGCGACCATCGCCCGCGCGCCCCTGGCGACCTCCTCGGCTGGCTGGAACACCAGCATCAGCGTGCCTGACCACTCGTCCTTGGCGAGTTCGCGCGCGGCACCGACCAGACAAGCGACGTGCATGTCGTGACCGCAGGCATGCATCACGCCCGGCACTTTGCTCGCGTACGGCAGGTCCGTCTTCTCCTCGACCGGCAACGCGTCCATGTCAGCACGCACCATGACCGTCGGGCCGTCACCTTTACGCAGCAATGCCACGACACCCGTTCCGCCCACTCCGGACGTGACTTCGTAGCCCAGCGGAGCGAGCGCTTGCGCTACTCGCTCGGCCGTGCGGTGCTCGTGCCCCGACAGCTCGGGGTGCTCATGCAGATCACGGTAGAAATCGGCCAACTCCACTCGGCCAACAGTACCTAACCTGCGGTTTTTCACCCGCAAAGAGCAGTCGTCGGGAAGTTGGGCGACCGTATGGTTTTAGTTACAGGGGGTGTTTCGCATGAGACTGAGCGTGCACCTGTTGTTGGAGACAGCCGACCTGCCCAACCTGCACGAGATCGACGGACGGCTGTTCGCGGTCGGCAGCACCCCGCCGCCGGAACTGCTCGTCCCTGACTTCGGCATCAGAGTCGCCGCCAATTCCGTGTACCTGCCCGCGATTGGGCTCGACCCGGAGTGGTTCCGCGCGCTCGCACACGACGGACTCGTGCGCGGCATGACGGGATCACACACCTTGCATGTGGAAGCACGGCAACCCGTACCGGAACTGCTCGCCGAACTACTGGCTCGCTATACCTCGACCCGGTATCGCACCGAGGCGCCGCTGCTCGACATCATCCGCGCGGTACCAACACGTTCGAACGTCACGGCACAACTGGATCTGACGCTGGCACACCGGATAAGGGCGGGCCTGAACGTCGGCCAGCAGGAGCCGGAACTGCGTCACCGCGGCGAGTTCTACGTGTTCGCCGAACGCCATTGGTTTCTGGTCGACCGTGGCCAACTGGCCGCACTGGAGGGAAAGCTAGCCGCGATACCCGACGTGACAGGGGAAATCGCGTTACAGCCGTGCGTTTCCCTTGCCCGGCACGCGGATGTGATGACCAGGGACATGGACTTGGTGTTCACCACGCAGACCTTCGCGCGGGCGAGCGCGACTGCGAAACGGTGGCGTGAATGGCCTTCCTGCCGTGACGAACTGACCGCGATCCACCGCGCGCACTGGCCCGACAGGACACTCGAGGAGCCGCGATTCGTCTACGCGATGGATCCACCTGGCGCGCTTCCGTTTCTCAACAAGGTAACGTTGTTGCATCACGTGACCAGGATCCGTGGATACGGCTTCGAGGTCGCCTTCGCCCGCAGGCCGATTCCGACCTGCACGGTCCCGTCTCCCCGGACCGAAGGTCTGCCCCTCAGGGACCCCCATTAGGGGCGAATTAGGGTGCCCGATCAGTCATGATCCGTGTATTACTTGCATCAGGGGCGGCGTGGGGAGGCGACCATGGGGATATTGCGAGGGTTTCGGGTCGTCGCGGTGACTCTTTGCGGGGTGGGCGGGGTGTCCGGCGCGATGTACGGACTGCTCACCGGGCAGGGCAAGCGGGCGCGGACATTGATCGGGCGGTCCACAACGGACCCACACCGGGCCGACGGGCTTTACCCCGGCGGCGTCGGCAGCGTGCTGAAGTTCGCCGTACTGGGTGATTCCCTCGCCGCCGGGCTCGGCGCGGAAAACGCGGGCCTGCTGCCGGGTGTGTTGCTCGCGCGCGGGCTGGTCGAGGAAACCGGGCGTTCGGTGCACCTGACGACCTATGCCCGCGTTGGCGCGAACACGCGGACCTTCATCTCCCAGGTCGACCAGGCGGTCGCGGATCGGCCGGACCTGGCGTTGGTCATCATCGGCGGCAATGACGTGACCGGGAAGATGCGGGTACGGACGTCGGCCGCTTTGTTGGGTATCGAGGTCGCGCGGCTGCGAGCGGCAGGGGCTGCTGTGGTTGTGGCGACATGTCCTGATCTCGGCACCATCAGGCCGATTCCGCAGCCGTTGCGCTGGGTCGTGCGGCAGTGGGGGCGGATGCTCGCGAAGGCTCAACGGCAGGTCGTGCTGCGCGCGGGCGGGATCCCGGTGCCTGCGGCTGACCTGATCTCATCCGAATTCCACATGCGCTATTCGGAGCTGTTCAGCCCGGACCGCTTCCACCCGAACGGTGCCGGATACCGGCACGCGTCGGACGTTTTGCTGGCGCCCTTGTGTCGTGCAGTGATGTAGCTCCCCTCGCGATTCTCACGGTTGGGCCTACAGTGACCGGTGAGTAACTTTTCGCGGGAAGCAAAGGAGCTGCGCCATGCCTGAGGCCGTCATCGTCTCGGCCGCCCGATCGCCGATCGGCCGTGCCGGTAAAGGATCGATGGTCAGCATCCGGCCGGACGACCTTGCTCAGCAGATCGTGCGTGCCGCGCTGGACAAAGTGCCCCAGCTGGATCCGACGCAGATCGACGACCTGATCCTTGGCTGCGGCCTGCCCGGCGGTGAGCAGGGCTTCAACATGGGCCGCGTGCTCGCGGTCGAACTCGGCTACGACCACCTGCCCGGTTGCACGGTGACGCGGTACTGCGCGTCCAGCCTCCAGTCGACCCGGATGGCCTTCCACGCCATCAAGGCAGGCGAAGGCGACGTGTTCATCTCGGCGGGCGTGGAAACCGTGTCCCGGTTCGCCAAGGGCAGCTCCGACTCGTGGCCCGACACCCACAACCCGCTGTTCGCCGACGCCGAGGCGCGTACGGCTTCCGTCGCCGCTTCCGGTGCTTCATCTTGGGAAGACCCGCGTTCGTCTGGCCAGGTCCCAGACGTGTACATCGCGATGGGCCAGACCGCGGAGAACCTGGCGTTGCTGAAGGGCGTGTCCCGTGAGGACATGGACCACTTCGGTGTGCGCTCGCAGAACCTGGCGGAGAAGGCGATCGCGGATGGCTTCTGGGCCAAGGACATCACGCCGATCACCTTGCCTGACGGCACTGTGGTTTCGGCTGACGACGGCCCGCGGCCTGGTGTGACCTACGAGAAGACCGCGCAACTGAAGCCCGTGTTCCGGCCGGACGGCCGCGTGACCGCGGGCAACTGCTGCCCGCTGAACGATGGTGCGGCCGCTTTGGTGATCATGAGCTCGGACAAGGCTTCCGCTCTCGGGATCACCCCGCTTGCCCGGATCGTGTCGACCGGTGTTTCCGGCCTGTCGCCCGAAATCATGGGTCTCGGTCCGGTTGAGGCTTCGCAGCAGGCTTTGGCGCGCGCCGGGATGTCGATCGGTGACATCGACCTCGTGGAGATCAACGAGGCCTTCGCGGCTCAGGTCATTCCGTCCTATCGGGACCTTGGCATCGACATCGACCGGTTGAACGTCAACGGTGGCGCTATCGCCGTCGGTCACCCGTTCGGCATGACCGGTGCCCGCATCACCACCACGCTCATCAACTCCTTGCAGCACCATGACAAGCAGTTCGGCCTGGAGACGATGTGCGTCGGCGGCGGCCAGGGCATGGCGATGGTCATCGAACGCCTCAGCTGAGTGTCACAGGCTCGTGAGTGGTTATGCGGGTTAGAACACGCGTAACCACTCACGAGCTCCGACCAGGCATGATGCGTCGGCCGGGGGAATGGCTGAGCGCTCCCCTTCGAGGCACCCGAAGTCAGCCTTCGATTTCCCGGTCTTCGCCGCGGCGGCGCAGGTAGTTGAAGCCGGGGATGCCGATGATCGCTTGCCGAACGTCCTTGGCGACGTCGAGCAGTTCGTGGATGTCCGGTCCGACACGGTCGAGCGTGCCGAGGATCGGCATGATGTCCTCGACCATGTGCTCGGCGAGTTTGGGGAGTTCGTCGACGAGCCGGATCGCCGCTTCTACCTCGTGTGCGGACATCTCCGCCGCGAAGCGAACCATCGGCTTTGTGGCTTCTACGACCTCCTCGGCCGCGGCAGTGACTCTGCGGGCGTGTTCGACCGCTGCTTCCGCGGAGGTGACGACGATGTCGGTGCGCTCGACGAGCTCGTTTGCCCGGCGAACGGCCTGCTCGGCGGCGGTGAGCAGGCCGAACACCCGGCCAGGGACCGAGACGACCGTTGTCACCGTCTGCACGGCCCAGCCGAACACGGTCCGCGGACCCGGGATATTGAGCGCCATATGTCAATTCTGCCGAAAAACCGGCGTTCAGTCAGATCGCGCCCCACACCATCGCGGCAACCCCGATTTTATCCCCTGACACATGGCTCAACCAGCCATTTCGCTCGTAAGAGGTACCGACCGAAGACCGTGTCCACCGTTCCTGAAGACCGTGTCCACCGTTCCGGCACACCGTGTCCACCGTTCCTGAAGACCGTGTCCACCTTTGCGGCACACCGTGTTGCACGTTGCTTGCGGGCGTGTCCTGTTGCAGCGGTGTTCTTTGCGCTTCGGGGCTCGTACCTCAGGGCATCTTGCATTGCACCGCCCTTGCGCGTGTCCACCGTTCCGTCACGGTGAGTCAAACTGCTCGACTCGCTTCCAGCGCGGCTGGGGTACTCGCCGTGCGCCGCTCGCGGGTTCAACTCACCATGACGGAGCCGGTGGACACGCGAACGAGAGCCGGTGGACACGCGAGGACACACGTAAAAAGGACCCCGGCCTGGCGGCCGGGGTCCTTTTTCTAGGTTTGTTAGTCGCTGCTGTTTAGCGCCCAGAGGAGGCGCAGGATTTCTACGTAGAGCCAGACCAGGGTGGTCATCAGGCCGAATGCCGCGTACCAGGCCCACTTCGATGGGAGACCTTCACGGATCATTTGGTCCGCCAGGTCGAAGTCGAGCAGGAGCATGAATGCGGCGATACCGATCACCACGAGGCTGAAGACGATCGCCAGCGTGCCGTTGCCTCGGATGCCCATGTTCACACCGAAGAGGCCGAGCACGAGGTTGACCAGCATCAGCAGGAAGGCGCCACCGGCGGCGGCGATGATCCACTTGGTCAGCTTCGGGGTTACCTTGACCGCACCGGTCCGGTAGACCACCAGCATCACGCCGAACACCAAACCGGTGCCCAGCAGCGCCTGCAGCGCGATCCCTGGCGCGAACATCTCGAACACGCCGGTCAGCGCGCCGAGGAAGACACCTTCGGCCGCCGAGTAGGTCAAGATCAGACCCGGGTTGGGGGTCTGCTTGAAGATGACGATCAGCGAGATGACCAGACCGACGAGACCACCGACGATCAGCGGCGGCCACGGCTGGATCGACCCGCCGAGTACAAGGACGGCCGTGATGATGCCGGTCAGCAGGGCCACGCCCAGCGTCATGGCGGTCTTCATCACGACGTCGTCGACGGTGATCGGGCGGTCCGCCTGAGTCGGCGGCGCCTGGTCAACGCCGTATCCGGGCATCCCACCCTGTGGGTAGCCCTGCGGACTGCCGAAGCCCGCGTAGCCAGCGTTTCCGCGGCCCTGCAAGTTGCGGAACGCGGGGTTGCTCGAAGAACGCACCTGATCCTCCATGGGCCTGTTGTGGCCTTCACCGGGTCCAACGGCCGAACGTGCCCGTGTGTTCCCGTCGGGTAAAGCAGATTTTACTCAGATCGATCCGACCAAATCGATCAGGTTACGGCGCAGCCTAACGTGTCCGGATGGGGTGATGTGTGCCGTTCGTAACCTTCACCTGCGGTTTTCAACCTCGTGTAACGTCCGCGCATCGTGCGTCTACCTTGTGGGTGATGGGTGCACGCAGAGCGAGGAACTGGCGGCCGATCACGTTGGGCGTCGCGTTGATCGTGACCTTCGTGATCCTCCTGGTAATCGGCATGCAAAAACCGGAAGGCACGCAGCCGGAGCCAGTGGCGTCGGCCACACCTGGAGACTGGCTGCGCAAGCTCGCTCCTGGCGAGCGTCCGCCACAGTTCGTGCTGTTCTCCTTCGACGGCGCGGGCGCGCACGACCAGTGGCAGCGCCTACTCGACCTGGCCGGACGGTCGAACGCGAAGTTCACCGCGTTCCTGTCCGGCGTGTACCTGCTCGCTGACGACCAGCGCAGGCAATACACCGCGCCCGGCCAGCCTGCGGGCCAGTCGACGATCTCGTTCGGGGGATCACCTGATCAGGTCAGGACCCGGATCGCCGACCTGAACGCCGCGATGGCCCGTGGAGTGGAGATCGGGACCCACTACAACGGCCACTACTGCAGCCCGCGATGGACAACACAGCAGTGGCAGTCCGAGCTGAACCAGTTCCTCCAGTTCGTCGACCAAGCAGGCGTACAGGGCCTGAAACTGGACGCGACGACCATCAAAGGCAGCAGGCTGCCGTGCCTCGAAGGCAAGTTCGACGCGGTCTTCGACGCGATGAAAAGCCGCGGCCTGACCTACGACTCCAGCCAGGTCTCCGACGGCGTGCTGTGGCCAGCCAAGGAGCGCGACATCTGGGAGTTCGCCCTGCCGATGGTCCGGATGCCGGCCGTGAACAACAAAAAGGTCACAATGGTCGACTACCAGATCTGGGAGGCGCTCAACCGCTCGAAGGACGACAAGTCCAAGCGCGACGAGTACGCCAGGGCGACGCTGGAGGTCTACCGCGCGGCCTACGACGCCACGCTGCGCGGAAACCGCGCGCCGCTGTTGATCGGCAACCACTTCCTCGACTGGGCGGGCGGCGGCTTCGGTGTGGCCGCCGAGCAGTTCATGGCCGAGGTGTGCGGCAAGCCGGAGACCGTGTGCACGACGTTCTCCGACGTCATCAAGTGGATGGACGCGCAGGACCCGGCCGTGCTCGAACAGTTGCGGAAGCTGCCCGCCGCGCAAACGTAAAGGCAACTTTTCCCTGCTGCCACCTCGTCACCTTGGGCAGGAGACGAAAAGGGAGGCAGCGATGGGGGATCGCGACCAGGAGTTCGCGCAGTTCGTCGACGCGAACGCCGCCGGGCTCAGACGCACGGCTTCCTGTTGTGCGGTGATTGGCACCGTGCCGAGGACCTGATCCAGGTCGCGTTCTTGAAGGTCTACAAGTCGTGGTCGAAGGTCTCGGCCTCGCCGCTCGGCTACGCAAGGCAGACGTTGACCAACACGGTCACCGACGAGTCACGGCGGTTCTGGCGCAGGGAACGGCCGACGTACCCGTTGCCGGACGCCACGGCGGCGAGCGACGACCGGGACATGTCCATCGATTTGCACCGGGCCATGTCCGCGCTGCCACCGAAACAACGCGCCGCTGTCGTGCTGCGCTACTGGGACGACCTGCCAATCGCCGAGGTGGCGCGGCTGCTGGGCTGCACGGAGGGAACCGTGAAAAGCCAGTGCGCCAAGGGGTTGGCCTCGCTGCGGGCAATGGTCGCGGACAAACTGGAGGGACACCGATGATCGACAATGAAAAGACGGAGGCCCGGCACCTGCTCGGCACGCTGCTGCACGACGAGCCCCCAGCCCCCGGTGAGCGTGGATGCGAAGGCGCTGATCCACAAAGGCCGCCGCCACACGATGATCGCGCGGTCGAGCGTGATTGGTGGCGTGAGCCTGGCGGTGGTGGGTGTGGTCTTCGGCGCCACGCTCACTCGGCCAGAACCTGCGGAGATCCCGGTCGCCACGTCGTCGCCGCCCGTCCCCTGCCGGGTCGGCTCACCCGAGTGTCCGCCGGTCCACGTGTTCACGGAGGATCTTCGCGTTCGTACCCTGCTCGATGCCTTGCGCGCAGGCCGGTACCCCCCAGCGGGCATGACCGCGCAGGACCAGTGGACGGTGTACAGATTTGATGGTCCGACGGCGTACCAAGGCGGCGTGGCCGTCGGCGACAAGGACGGATTCGGCACCCTCAGCCTGTACATCAACAATGTCGGCGGGAACGGCACGTGCGCGACCCTCGACCGGATCGTGGACGAACGGCTGGGCGGCGGTCAGGCCATCAAGGACCTGTGGTTCGTCGACTGCCGCGACGTAACCCTCGACGACGGCGCGGCCGCCGCGATCAGCAGGTACGAGGGCCGTGACACGGGCTATCAGAAAATCGCGGTGGACGCCGCGAAACCGGACGGCACCCGGGTCCGCTTCACCATCGACAACTTCGGGCCCGCCGTCATCAAGCCTGGGAGCACCCCGACCAGGCCCACGCCCCCACTGACCGGCGATGACCTGCTCAAGCTCGTCAAACAGCTTGGTGTCAAGTAGTAAGCGGCACACCGACCGGGTGACAGCGACACACCCGACTTGCGCGTAGATAATGAAAACCGATATCAATGTCGGGGTGAAGATCGCTTTCGTCGGAAAGGGAGGCAGCGGCAAGACCACGCTCGCCTCGCTGTTCCTCCGCCACCTCGGCGCCGCCGGGCGGCCGCTCTTGGCCGTGGACGCCGACATCAACCAGCATCTGGCAGGCGCGCTCGGCGCCTCTGAGCCGGAAACCGTCGCATTGCCGACGCTCGGCGAGAACCTGCCACTGATCAAGAACTATTTGCGCGGTGACAACCCGCGAATCGCGTCGGCCGACGAGATGGTCAAGACCACCCCGGCTGGCCGCGGTTCGCGGGTTCTGCGCGTGGTCGAGGACAACCCGATCTACGACGCGTGCGTGCGCGAGATCGACGGCGTGCGGCTGGCTGTGACCGGCCCGTTCGGTGAGGATGACCTCGGCGTTGCCTGCTACCACTCGAAGGTTGGCGCGGTCGAGCTGATGCTCAACCACATGGCCGACGGTCCCGGCGAGTACGTCGTGGTCGACATGACCGCTGGCGCCGATTCCTTCGCGTCCGGCCTGTTCACCCGGTTCGATGTGACGTTCCTGGTCTGCGAGCCGACCGTGCGCAGCATCGGCGTGTACCGCCAGTATCTGGGCTACGCCAAGGACTTCGGCGTCAAGGTCGCTGTGGTCGGCAACAAGATCTCCGATGAGGACGACCTCGCGTTCCTGCGTGACCAGGTCGGCGAGGACCTGCTGACCTGGGTGTCGCGGTCGGGGCACGTCCGCGCGGCCGAACGTGGCGAAGTCCGGCCAATCGATGCCTTCGAGCCGGAGAACCGCGAGGCGCTGCGCACGATTCAGGCACTTGTCGACGCGACCGGCAAGGACTGGCAGCGGTATCAGGACCAGGCCGTGGAATTCCACCTGCGCAACGCGCACGCGTGGGCCAACGAACGTGCCGGCCGGGATCTCGCCGAGCAGATCGACCCCGAGTTCACCCTTGGGGCGGTCGCGTTGGCGGGCTCGGGCGTCAACGCTGGATAACACCAAACCGCAGAACACGGAGGTATTCATGTCCTTGGACGTGCCAACCGCGTTGCTGGAAAAGGCTGAGCGTGGCGATGTCACCGACGCCGAGTTCGTCGACTGCGTCCGTGTGTCCCTGCCATACGCGTGGGATCTGATCAGCGACGTGGCCGCGAGGGCCAAGGAGGGCACCGCGGAGTTCGCCGACAACACCACGCCGCCGCCGAGCGAGGCCGAGCGTGGCCAGCTGCTGCGCGCGCTGGCGTCCGACGCGATCCGCGGCGGGCTCGAGCGGCACTTCGGGGTGAAGCTCAGCTTCCAGAACTGCCACCGGGTCGCGGCGTTCCTTCCGTCCGCTGTGGACGGTGAACGGTACCGCAAGTTCATCTCGCCGCGTGGCCAGCTGCTCAACCAGAGCCCTGAGCTGCGCGACTGCTGACGCACGCCCCCTATGCGGCTGCCGACGCGGCCGCATAGGGGGTTTACTTACCGGTCATGGCGACCTATCTGGTGACGGGTGCGACCGGGCTGATCGGCAGGCATTTCACGCGACGCCTGCTGGAAACGGCCGACATCGAGCGGGTGTGGCTGGTCGTGCGGGCTTCGTCGCAGGACAAGCTGGCCAAACTGGTGCGCTCGTGGCCGACGCCGAACCTGGTGACCATGGTTGTCGGCGACATCTCGCAACCGAGCCTGGGCATTTCCGAACGTGACCTGACCACGTTGCGCGGGCGCGTGGACAACGTCGTACACCTCGCGGCGCTGTATGACGTGACCGCAGATGACGAGGAAAGCACCGCGGCCAACGTCGACGGAACGCGTCACGTGATCGAGCTGGCTGAGGACATCGAGGCCGGGTGTTTGCACCACGTCTCCTCTGTCGCGGTCGCCGGGGATTACGCGGGCTCGTTCTCCGAGGACATGTTCGACGTCGGGCAACGCCTGGTCACGCCGTATCACCGGACAAAGTTCGAATCCGAGCGTCTGGTGCGCGAGCAGGACGCCGTGCCGTGGCGCGTGTACCGGCCCGCGATCGTGGTCGGGCACTCGCAGACCGGCGAGATGGACAAGGTCGACGGCCCCTATTACTTCTTCCCCGCGCTGTCGCGCCTCGCGGCTTTGCCGAGCGTTCCCGTTGTCGCACCGGACATTGGCAGCACGAACATCGTTCCCGTCGACTATGTAGCGGACGCGTTGGCCCATCTCGTCGCGCAGCCTGGTTTGGACGGGCGGACGTTCCACCTGGTCAACCCGTCGCCGCAGTCGGGAAAGTCCGTCTACAACGCCTTCGCGCGCGCCGCTGGCGCGCCGACGGTCGATTTCGCACTGGGTGCTGGGCTGAGCAAGCCTTTGGTCGAGTTGGCGAAGCTCAGCGAGTATCTGCCCGGGTTCACGCTTGCCCGTGACGCGGTACTCGATCGGCTGGGCATTCCCCCGGTCGTGTTGTCGGCGCTGACGTTCGAGTCAACGTTCGAATCGGCCGAGACCCGTGCGCACCTGCCGGGACTCGAGGTTCCCGAACTGGCGTCGTACGCGGATGTGCTCTGGCGTTATTGGCGGGAACACCTTGATCCGTTCCGGGCGAGGCGATCCGGGAGGCACGGGGAACTCGACGGCAGGCGAATCGTGATCACGGGCGCGTCATCCGGAATCGGCCGGGCGACGGCGTTGAAAGTCGCGGCGGCGGGTGGAATTCCGTTGCTGGTGGCGCGGCGGGCGGCCGAATTGGACGAGTTGCGTGCCGAGATCGTGGCAACGGGCGGTCGCGCGTACAGCTATCCATGCGATTTGACTGACGCGGAGTCCGTGACCAAGACCGTCGCGCTGATGCTGGAGGAACACCCGGCCGTCGACATGCTCGTGAACAATGCCGGGCGTTCGATTCGCCGGTCGATCAGGCTGTCGTACGACCGTTTCCATGACTACGAGCGGGCGATGGCGATCAATTACTTCGGCGCGGTCCGGCTGATTCTGGCGCTTTTGCCGCATATGACCGAAAGGCGTTTCGGGCATATCGTGAACGTGTCCTCGATCGGTGTCCAGGGAATCGCGCCCCGGTTCTCGGCATATGTCGCGTCCAAGGCCGCGCTCGACTACTTCAGCAAGATCGCGGCGACCGAGACACACGGCGCCGGAGTGACGTTCACGACCGTGCATATGCCGCTGGTGCGCACCCCGATGATCCGACCTACGAAGCTCTACGACGCCTTCCCGGCGAAATCACCCGATCAGGCGGCGGACATGGTGTTGGAAGCGTTGCGTGACCGTCCGAAGCACATCGGTACGCCGACCGGTTACGTCATCCAAACCGCCTACACGCTGGCCCCAGCCCTGGTCGACGCCATCGCCTACCAGGGCTATCGGGTGTTCCCGGACTCGACGGCCGCAGGCGGCGAAGGCCGTGTCAAGTTCGGCAAGGGTGAACGAAAATTGTCCGCCGCGGCCGCCGCACTGGTCAGATTGGCCAGAGGGTTCCACTGGTAGATCTGGACACGGCGGGTAGCCTCGCGGGCATGGCTCCCGCCGATGCCCCTATACCGCTCGGTTTCGACGTGGTCCGCCACGGATACGACCGCGCGCAAGTGCAACAGCACGTCACCAATCTGGAGTCCAACCTGCGGCGGCTGACTGCGGACCGGGACAACGCCCGCGCCCAGTCGGCCGAGTTGAGCAGACAAATGGAAGCCATGCGTGCGGAACTGACCAAGTTGCACGCGCAGGTCAACGGCGCGACCCAGCCGATGAAGCAAGCCGACGAGGTGCACAAGCAGCTGCGGGTAATGCTGGAGGTGACCCGTGCGGAAGCACTGGAAATCACGGCACGGGCGCAAGCGGCGGCTGAGCAGACGTTCGCGACCGCGCAGCAGGCCTCATCGGCGTTGCGCAGCCGCTATGAGTTCCTGGTCGCCGACCTGGAAGCGCAACAAGTCCAGATGCAGGCCGAGCACAAAGCGGCGCTGGAGAAAACCCGCGCGCAACTGACGCAGATGTCGGCCGAGGCGGAGCAACGCCGGAGCACATTCGGCGAGCAGGCGGACGCGCAGCACCGTCAGGTCGAGCAGGAATTCGAGTCGGCGATGGCGGCGCGAAGGGCGGCGTTGGACCAGGAAATCGCGGACCGCCGAATTTCCAGCAAGCGCGAAGCGGACAAGCTGGTCGCGGACGCGACTTCGGAAGCTGACCGCCGCACAACGGAAGCGCAGCAGAAAATCGACCAGCTGACCGGTTTGCGGCAACGGGTTTCGGAGCGGCTGCGGGAAACCGGCCAGCTGCTCAGCCAAAGCTCGAACCTGCTCGAGCCCTTGGACACCGAAGCCGACATCATCACAGGTAAAAGCTCGTGAGTGGTTAGTCGTGTTAGAACACGACTAACCACTCACGAGACCTGAGCTGCGCGGATGCAGGTTTCCAGGATCGTGCGGGCCACGAGTTCCGGCTCGTCGTGCATGGGCACGTGCCCGCAGCGCGGCAATGTGACGTGCCGTGCCTCGGGAAGAAGCTGAGCGGCCCGGCGCGCCTGTGTGGGCCACAGGATCCGGTCGCGCGTGCCCCAGGCGACCGTGACCGGCACGGTCGGCGCGACGCTGCGGAAGAAGTACTCACGCCCGGCCCGCGCCACCGCGTCGAACCCTGGCGCAGCGGCCATGGAAGCCAGGTCCGCCAGCATGACCTCGACCGGAACCCGTGACGGGTGCCCGAAAAGCAAGCTTCCGCTCGCCATTCGCAGGGATTTACGGGACATCACGGCTACCCGGGTCCGTTCGGGCCACCGCGCGGTCGCCCGGATCATGGTGAGCAGCCCCAATGCCCATGACCTCGCGCGCGGCGTGGTCCAGAAACCCGCTGGCGCCAAGGCAGTCACCGAACTGGCATGCCCCGCGGACGCCAGTTCCAGTGCGAGCATGCCGCCAAGCGAGTTGCCTGCGATGTGCGGCTTGTCTATCCCCAGGGTTTTGAACTTATCCACAGCCGCATCCACAGCCGCGGCGACCGTGTACGGCTCCGGCAAAGACGGCGAAAGACCGAATCCGGGCAGGTCCATCGCGATCACGTCGTGCGACGCGGCCAGCCGGTCCATCACCGGTTCCCATGCCTGCCAGCGGTGTCCGATGCCGTGCAGGAGCACCAACGGGCTTCCTGAGCCACGGCGTTCGTAGGAAATAGTCATCCGTCCACCCCGATTCGTGCCAAGCGCCGGATGATTCCCGGCGCGAACCGCGAAAGGAACAGCCCGAACTTGGCCTCTGTCGTCACCGGGACGACCGCCTTGTTCGACCGCACTGAGGCCACGATCGCCGTGGCGACGCGAGACGGCGGAAACCCTCGCCGCTTGTAGAGCCGCGTGCTCTGTTGCCGCAAAGCGTCCTGTGTAGACGAATCAACGCCAACGAACGTCGTCGCGTTCGTGATGGGCGTATGCACAAGGCCAGGGCAGATCGCGGAAACGCCGATCCCGGCGGACTCGAAATCGGCGCGCAGCGAACCTGACAACGCGAGCACCGCGGCCTTTGTGGCGGAATACGCGGGCAATGCGCGGGAAGGCAAGTACGCGGCAGCCGAGGCGACGTTGACGATATGCCCGCCTTCGCCGGTCTCGGCCATGAGCGCGCCGAACACGCGGCAGCCGTTGACAACCCCGATCAGGTTCACGTCCACAATCCGCTGCCAGTCCTTTGTGGACGTATCAAGGAACGGCCCGGCGATCGCGATTCCCGCGTTGTTCACCACCACATCGGGTACGCCATGCTCGGCCACGATCGTGTCGGCGAGTTGCCGCATCGCCGATTCGTCTGTGACGTCGAGCTGATAAGCCGTAGCTCCTATCATGGCCGCGGTTTCCTTGGCGGACACCACATCTATGTCGGTCACGAGAACTTCGTCGCCTTCACGCGCGAAAGCGCGAGACGTTTCCCGCCCGATTCCACTGCCCGCCCCGGTAACCAGAACCAGGCGCTTTCCAAAGGCGCGCCGCACAGGCGTGCCTTCGACGTGCGTGATGAACTCCTCGGCCATTCGCGCGATCACCGCAGGCCGCTTGGCAGGCACCCAGTGACCGCCGATCACCTTGCGGCGCCACAGGTTCGGCACCCATTGGGGCACGTCGTCGAGCAGGTGACGGGACACGAACCGATCACGCGTCGGCATGATCATCTGAACCGGGATGCCGGTCCGCTGCTCAGTAGCCGACTTCATCCGCTGGAAGATGTTGGCGCGGTAGAGCTTCATCCCATGGACCGCGTCAGCGACGACCGGAGCCCGGTCAAGGCCTTCGATCCGGGCGAGGACCTTGCCAAAACCCAGCCGCCAGACCAAAGTCGAGACGACGGGCGTGTGAAAGACCAGCATGTACCAGGAGTGCAGCTGTTGCGCCACGACCTGTGCCACGTTGCGCGGCGTCGGACGGGCCAGCCTGCGACGCATCCAGAACGCCACGTGATCGAGACACGGCCCGGAAATCGTGGTGAACGAAGCGATCCGCGAAGTCCCGGACGTCACCGCATACCAGGCCTGCATCGAGCCCCAGTCGTGCGCGAGGACGTGCACGGGCCTGGCGGGGCTGACCGCGTCCGCGACCGCGAACAGGTCCTCTACCAGGCATGGGATCTGGTAGTCAGCGGTCGCACGCGGCCGCGTCGAAGCCCCGGCGCCGCGAACGTCGTAGGACACGACATGGAACTTGACGGCGAGCCGCGAGGCGACGCCGTCCCACATCGTGTGGTTGTCCGGGTAGCCGTGGACGAGCAGAACAGTCGGATTGACCGGGTCGCCCTGCTCGTACACCGCAAGGGACACGTCACCCGATTTGACCGTCCGCATGGCCGCTCCCGTCGCCGCTGACAACAAGGAACGTTACAACGGTCATTGACACGATTGCAACGACGAACCAATGTTTTCGCAGGTCAAATGGGGTTACTGGGAGTAGATTTACCGGATTTGATCAACGCTTCGAGCCGGTCACCGACCATGTCCGGGATGACTCGCGCGGTCGACCGTGCGACGGCCGCGGTCAGCGCCGAGATCACGACCGGCGGCAGCCGACGCAGCACGTCGGCGTAGTACGGCACCTCATCGCCGCTGGGCAGCCAGTCCTCGCCCTTCGGATCGAGCACGTACTGGCGCACCAGACCGACCATCAGCCCAGCGACATGATCGACTTCCCGCTGCAGAACCCCGGCGAGTTCGATCACCTCGTCCAGGGGCACACCCAGCTTGACCAGCTCATATCCGGCTTCAAGCAGCTGCGGGCTCGGCACGACGAACCCCATCCCCTGCCGCCGCAACAGCCCGAGCTCCAGTGCCTTACGCGTGTTCGAGGGCGTCAACTGGTTGCCGAACATGCGACGCAGCTCGCGGACCGTGATCGGCGTCGGCAGCTCGGACGACCAGGGCACTCCCATGGCCTCTTCCAGGCCGAGTACGTCGGCGAGGCTGCGTCCGGCCTCCCAGGCCGCCAGCATCTCGGCGATCTGGGCGAACGCGTATCCACGGCCGAGCATGTTGGTCACCAGCCGTAGCCGGGACAGGTGCGCGTCGGTGTAAATCGCGGTCCGGCCTCGGCGAATGGGTGGCGGCAGCAGCCCGCGATCCTGGTAGACCCGGATATTGCGCACGGTCGTGCCACTCACCCTGGCCAGGTCGTCGATCCGGTAATCCGCCACGCTGGCATGCTAGGTGGTCATGCGGATGTTGATCGCGATACTCGCCACCGTGGCCGGGGCCGCCGCGGTCGTCTACAGCCAGTTCCTGCCCTGGTACCGCGACCGGCAAGGCCGGCAGATACCACTGAACGAGCTGTGGAACGGGGTCACGACCACCACCACGGACATGGTCAACTCGCTGTTCGTGCCGATCGTGATCGCGGTCGTGCTCGCGTTGCTCGGGCTGTTCATCGGCAAGCGGTGGATGATGGCGCTCGGCGCGTTTCTCGCGGTCGTCGTGTTCGCGGTGTTCCTCGGCCAGCAGATGCAGGTCGAGGCGCTGGCGTCGCAGTTCATGCAAGGCTTCTGGAACACCGCGGGTGGTTGCGTTCTGCTGCTGATCGGCGCGATCACCCGGCCATCGCGGGCATAGAGTCCACAAAGGACCATTCCCCTTGGGGTGGTCCTACCCTGGGGTGACGCGGTCGCACGACAGGTAGGCCTACTGTCGGACCCATGTCGATTGACAACACCGCACTCGGCACCATCGACGGTGGCTTGACCTCCGCCGAAGTCGCCGAGCGTGTGGCGGCGGGCAAGACCAACGACGTACCGGCGCGGGCCAGCCGAACGGTCGGCCAGATCGTCCGGGCGAACGTGCTCACCCGGATCAACGCGATCTACGGTGTGTTGTTCGCGATCATCATGTCCACCGGGTACTTCCTTGACGGCATGTTCGGCCTGTTGATCATCTTCAACAGCGGCATCGGCATGATCCAGGAGCTGCGCGCCAAGCGGACCCTGGAGAAACTGGCGATCGTCGGCCAGGCGCGGCCGACCGTCCGGCGTGACGGGGCGACGGTCGAGCTGGCGCCCAGCGAGATCGTGCTCGACGACGTGATCGAACTCGGTCCTGGCGACAAGATCGTGGTCGACGGTGTGGTGCTGGCGGCCGACTCGCTCGAGATCGACGAGTCGCTGCTCACCGGCGAGTCCGACCCGGTCGTCAAACACCCCGGTGACCAGGTGTTGTCCGGCAGTTTCGTGGTCGCGGGCGGCGGCGCCTACCGCGCGACCAAGGTCGGCAGGGACGCGTACGCCGCCAAGCTGGCCGAGGAAGCCAGCAAGTTCACCCTGGTCAAGTCCGAACTGCGGTCCGGTATCGACAAGATTCTCAAGTTCATCACGTTCCTGCTGATCCCAGCGGGCGCGCTGACCATCTACAACCAGCTGTTCAACGTCAACGAGTCCCTCGCCGACGCCCTGCGCGGGATGGTCGCCGCACTCGTGCCGATGGTCCCCGAGGGCCTCATCCTGATGACCAGCGTCGCGTTCGCCGTCGGTGTGGTCCGGCTCGGCCAGCGCCAATGCCTCGTCCAGGAGCTGCCCGCGATCGAAGGCCTCGCCCGCGTGGACGTGGTGTGCGCGGACAAAACCGGCACGCTGACCGAGAACGGTATGCGGCTGTCCGAAGTCCGTAGCACGAACGGCGACGCTTCGGTGTCGCTCGCGTTGGCTGCGCTGGCCCGTACCGAAGCTCGGCCCAACGCGAGCCTGCTGGCGATCGCCGAGGCGTACCCCGACGATCCCGGCTGGCACACCACCGCCGTCGCGCCGTTCTCGTCCGCCCGCAAATGGAGCGGCGCGAGCTTCACCGACCACGGCCACTGGGTCCTTGGCGCCCCGGACGTCCTGCTTTCCTTCGACGACCCAGTACGCGCCGAAGCTGAGCAAATCGGCTCGAAGGGCCTGCGCGTACTGTTGCTCGGCCAGACCGATTCGCTTGAGCCGCTGGGCAGTGCGCGTGCCGCCGCGCTTGTGGTGCTGGAACAGAAGGTTCGCCCGGACGCCAAGGACACATTGGACTATTTCGCGTCCCAGAACGTGACCGTGAAGGTCATTTCCGGCGACAACGCGCTGTCCGTCGGCGCGGTCGCATCCTCGTTGAGCCTACCGAACTCCGCGAACCCCATCGACGCCCGAAACCTCCCTTCGGACAACGAAGAACTCGCTTCGGTGCTGCAAGAGCGTGCCGTGTTCGGCCGCGTCACTCCTGCTCAGAAGCGGTCGATGGTCAGCGCCTTGCAGTCGCGTGAGCACACCGTCGCGATGACCGGCGACGGCGTGAACGATGTCTTGGCGTTGAAGGATGCTGACATTGGTGTCGCCATGGGCTCCGGCAGTCCCGCTACCCGTGCTGTGGCTCAGATAGTCTTGCTGGACAACAAGTTCGCCACGCTGCCGTACGTTGTCGGCGAAGGCCGCAGGGTGATCGGCAACATCGAACGCGTCTCGAACCTGTTCCTGACCAAAACGGTCTACTCGGTGCTGCTCGCTTTGATGGTCGGGATAGCGCAGGTCAACTATCCGTTCCTGCCTCGGCATGTGACAGTGATCGCCTGGTTCACGATCGGCATCCCGGCTTTCGTCCTGTCGCTGGCACCCAACAACGAACGTGCCCGGTCAGGGTTCGTGGCACGGGTCATGCGCATGGCGATTCCGTCTGGCGCGGTCATCGCGACGGCTACTTTCATCTCGTACATGCTGGTGCACACCAAGGCCAGCAGCGAGCAGTCGGGTACGACCGCGTTGATCACCTTGATGATCGTTGCCTTGTGGGTGCTCGCGATCGTGGCGCGACCGTACAAGTGGTGGAAGGTCGCTCTGATCACCTTGATGTCGGCGGCGTCTTTGCTGTTGTTCGTGCTGCCGTTCACGCAACGGTTCTTCGCGCTCGACCCCAGCAACAACGACTACACCGCACGGGCCATCGGGATCGCGGCCGTCGGCATCGTGCTGGTGGAGATCGTGTGGTGGGTTCAGCGCAAACTCATGCCTCCGTCGGTCGAGGGCTGAACTTTCGGTGGATGTCTTGAGCGCACCGATCCTTTTCGGGTCATGCGTTGCTGACGGACCCGGCTCTTTGCTGCCTTTGACGTCCAGCCGGGTTGGCTGGGGTGATCTTCCGCGTGTCCGCCCCACCGGCACGGCGAGTCAAACTGCTCGACTCGCCACCAGCCTGGTTGCTCGCCGCCGTGCGCCGCTCGCGTTCAACACGCCATGCCGGAGCGGCAGACACGCGCGTGCACCCGTCACCGACTCCCCGCCTGCTCGCTTCGCTCACGGCGATACGTCATTGTGCTACCGGGTGCACGCCGCACATTCCAGGGCAAGCCCTCTATCCCCTCGACCAAGGCGAGGTAAACCGCCCAACCCTCGCGCGAGGTGGGCGAGCCTTCTCTTGCTTAGGCTGCTCTTCGGTCGTGGCTGGCTGGGCGGAGCCAGGGCCTGGTGGGGCCTGCTCGGCGGTCGTCTTCAGGCTTCGAATTCACCTGCGATGGGTCTTTGTCGTCTTGGCGAATCGTGGGCGCGGGGTTGTCTCCTCGCTTGTGCTCTCGTTGCACGAGGTAGAGCAATGCCACCCCCGCCACCAATGGGATGTGGGAGAGCAGGCGCGAGGCCGGGACCCCTATCGTCGCCAGGTCGATCACTGAGAACACGACCAACGCCGCCACGAACACACCCACTGCTGGCAGCAATCCGATGGCTCGTTTGGTTTGCCAGGCCGCGGCCAGCATTGCGAGCCCCAAGGCAAGGTTCCACGCCGCACCTTCGCTGATCAGGTGCGGAGTCAAGGTGGCCCCGTGCGCCGCGTGCGTGTCTGTGCCGAACAGTTGGGCCATTGCGAGGAGCAACTGGATCAGCCCGACGCCGGCCAAAGCAATCCGGGCCACGGGCCTACGTCGGGGAGCGGCCTCAGCCAGTACCGAGGACACCAGGTCCGGGGTGGGTACGAATGACCGCACCTTCACCCGGCGATTGAGGTTCGTTGCCGCCGTGTACCAGTCTTGGCAGGATGCGCATGTCTTCAGGTGCGCGTCCACCTCGGCTTCTGGCCACCCCAGGGATTCGCCGTCCAGCCGGGCGGACAGGGCCTCCGTGCACGTCCCACAGTCCATGCCTACATAGTCGCCCGTGACCGCCAGGTAGTTCCCGTCAGCCCTTGCGCTCGAACAACGCCAGCAGCTCCAGCCGCCCGAACATCCGGGCCGTGTCCACCGCAGACGGAGTTCCCGTGAACGGGTCCGCGCCGCCGTCCAGCAGCGCCGCGACCACGCCATCCTGGCCTTTGAACACTGCTCCGGCCAGTGGGGTCTGGCCTCTGTCGTTCGCTATGTTCGCGTCCGCGCCTAGTCTGACCAGCGTTGACACCGCGTTCGCGTGACCGTGGTACGCCGCCAGCATGATCAGGGTGTCGCCTGCTTCGTTGCTGAGGTTCACCGGCACGCCGCCGTCGATCAGGTCAGCCAGCTTCGATGCGTCGCCGTCCCTGGCCGCGGCGATCGCCGTCTCTTGGTCTCCCACAGTGATCAGCGTGGCACAGCGCGCTCACCGAGGCACAACGAGCGGACCGGAATGCGCAGATAACGTTTTGGAAATGTTTTGCACGGGATGAATACGACCAGTCGTCGATTGACCGCCGTAAGTGATATCAATACGGAGCGCTTTCGGATGATTGCGCGACGTGAATACGACCGACCCCGGACATGAGAACGGGTAGTCCACGTCCATCGCGTTTCATGGACATGAACTACCCGGTCAGCGTGCCCCCGACCGGATTCGAACCGGCACTCCAACCCTTTTAAGGGGCTTGCCTCTGCCTGTTGGGCTACGGGGGCGCGTGAAGCCTAAGCGTTCCGGCGCTCCCTTTGGAGCCACTTTTCGACAACTCATCCAGCTGGCCTATCGAATTGGTCCACTCAGCTCTTCGCCGCGCGGGTGAATTCGGTCTTCGGGTCGTGGATCTGCCCCATCGAGATGACCTCCCGGCGGAACACGAATGCGCCGAGCCAGTCGAACATGATGCGCACCTTCCGGTTGAAGGTAGGCATCCGCGACAAGTGATACGCCCTGTGCAGGCCCCACGCGAGGAAGCCCTTCAGCCGGATCACCCCGAGCACATCCGTAACACCTTTATACAGCCCCAGCGAGGCCACAGAGCCCTGGTACTTGTGCACGTAGGGTTTCTGCTTGCGCCCGCGCAGCGCGGCCAGCACGTTGGGCACCAGCCGCTTGGCCTGACGAACCGCGTGCTGCGCCGACGGGCTGCACGTGGCGGTCGGGTCCTCGGCGATACGCGACAGGTCCGGTACGGCGGCGTTGTCGCCTGCCGCCCACGCGTCCGCCAAGCCTTCGATCTGCAGTTCGGCCGTGCACCGGACCCGGCCGCGCGCGTCGAGCGGCAGGTCGGTGTTGGCCAGCATCGGGTTCGCCTTCACACCGGCGGTCCAGATGATCGTGTCGGCGTCGAACTCCGTGCCGTCGTCGAGCACCACGTGCCCGTCCTCCAACGACTTGGCGCGCGTGTCGAGGAAGACCTCGATGCCGCGCTTCTCGAGCACCTTCACGGTGTAGACGCCCATCTTGGCGCTCACCTCGGGCATGATCCGGTTGGACGCCTCGACAAGCACCCAGCGCATGTCCTTGGCGCTGATCGTGTCGTAGTAGCGCACCGCGTAGCGGGCCATGTCCTCGAGCTCGGCCAGCGCCTCGACACCGGCGTACCCACCGCCGATGACCACGAACGACAGCAGCTTGCGCCGCAGCTCCGGGTCGCTGGTCGACTCGGCGAGGTCGAGCCGGGACAACACGTGGTTACGGAGGTAGATCGCCTCACCGACGGTCTTGAAGCCGACGCCCCGCTCTTCGAGCCCGGCGATCGGCAGCAGCCGGGACACCGAGCCGAGCGCGCTGATCAAGAGGTCGTACTCGACCTGGTCGGTGTGCCCGTCGATGGACTCGACGGTCGCCGTCTTGGTGGCGTGGTCGATCTTGATGACGCGCCCGGTGAGGACGTGACAACGACGGAGGACTTTGCGCAGCGGCACCACGACGTGACGCGGCTCAATGGATCCGGCTGCCGCTTCCGGCAGGAACGGCTGATAAGTCATGTGCGGCTGGGGGTCGACGACCGTGACAGACGCTTCGAGCGACCGCAGTTTCTTCTGCAGGCCCAATGCGGTGTACAGCCCGACATACCCACCGCCGACGATGAGGATCCGCTTCGGCTGCTTCTTGCCCTTGGCCATGGCTCTATGGTCGCACCATCTCGCTGGCCCCGCGCGTCACCCCTGGTCAGGTGTGATCCCGGTCGCGAAGACGGCGCACCGGTTCACTGTGGACGCTTCATGATCAACCGCGTGGCGAGGACGGCGAGCGCCGTGGCGCCGAGCAACGCGGCGGCCTCCAATGCCGCTGGTGTAACGGTTTTCGGCACGAACGCGGCGGCAGCCGCCAAGCCGAAGACGATCAACTGCACGACACCGAAGCGAATCGCGGCCGGGCGCAACGCGACAACGTGAATCCGGGCAGTGCTGGGAATCACAGCGGCGAGCGCGCATCCGATGTGGACGAGATGGGTAACCGGAATCAGTGCGAGAACACCGATGTTCAAAGCATCATCGGTGATGAGGACCGCGGTAACGGCGGTGGCGACGATCAGGAACGCGGGCGCCGGAGTGCTGGGCGCCGCGGCGGACAAGAGGCCGAACAAAGCGATGATCCCCAACGGGAATCCGCCCGCGCCCTGACTGGCCAGCAAGATCAAAATCAGGACAACAGCGCACAAAACACCGGCGCGCAGCGTCCAAGCGGGCAGTCCGTTGGTGAGATTCATCGTCGTCCCCGCGCCAGCCTGCGCAGTGTGGCGGACGCCTCATCGCCCCACCGAAGCACTGGAATTCCGTGCTGCCGCAACGTTTCCAGCCGTACGGCGTGCTCGGCGCGCAATACCGTCAGCACGGCGTCACCCCACGGGTCGTCAGCGTCCGCGATGAGTGGATCCGGCAGTACATCCATTGCCAGCAAACGGGTTCCGCGCCGGACAACGGTCGCGGCGAGCTCCACCATGGCGTCGTCGAGGAACGGCGACAGCACCATCACCAGCGACCCGGCCGGTGCCTGTTGCGGACGTAACAGCGGCTTCGACGACCATCCCGCTGAGCGGGTACAGACCACCAGTTGATGCCGCAGCCTCAACAGCTGCCGCGGCCCACTGCCCGGCGCGAGGCTCAACTGTGGGCGCCCAAGATCCACGAGACCGACGCGATCGCCTTGCCGCAGATAGCTAGCGGCCAGCGAACACGCGGCCAGTACGGACGTGTCGAGCGAACCGCCCGGCCGTACGTTGTTGCCGGGCAACGCTGTCGCCCAGTCGGCTAGTTCGGCGCCCACATCCACGCGCGTATCGATGGCGAGCACGAGAGATGCGTCCGCGTCGGCGTGCCTCTCACGCACGTGCAGGACGCTCGGTGACATCACGCCGCCCGCCGACGCGGACGCACGCAACGACACGCGCCAGTCAACACGTCGTAGCCGGTCACCGGGCTGGAATACGCGGATGTCCCTCAGCTCGGTGCTGTCGCCTGGGCGCGGTGAGCGGTGCACGCCAACGAGGCTTGCTGGCCGCGGCGGCAGCGGACCGGCAGGCAGCAACGTGACCGGCGGCAGGATGGTTCTGCGCCCTTCGATGCCGACGATCGGACCGAACACTCGTAGCGCGTCAGGGCCCGCGAACAAGCGGTCCAGCCGTAAGTCGACGCCTTCACCCCACCCGCCGTGCCCCAGTGTCGTACGGACGTTCTTGACCGTCCCAGGCAGCAGATGGACGGGTCCGGCGCCACGAATCTTGCCGTGCGGCGCGCGCAACGCGACGAGTTCGACGCCCGGATCCGCGTCGATCTCAAAGACCGCCTCGGCGAATTGCCCCTGTTCCAACGCTCGCGGCAACTTGGGCTGACGGACGTCCGGCGCGCCTGGATACGAGCGCGCCATCGCCAAAATGGCGCTGATCAGCAGCGGAGCGCCGAACAGGACAAGCGCCACCTCGTGCAGCAGCACGCCCGCGACCACCAGACCGATACCGACGACCGCGGCGCGGTACATCGCGTCGGTGTTGCGCCAGCGGTTGGTGTCCCGCTGGTCGTGCATCCACTTCTGGACGCGTTTGCTCATCGCGTACTCGCTGGTCCGGGCACTTGGCCGAGCAGGTCGGTGACGACTTGGACTCCGGTCGCGCCCGTGCTCCAGGTTTCAGCGCGGAGCGTCAGCCGGTGCGCCAATGCCGCGATCGCGCATTCCTTGACGTCTTCAGGAAGCACGAAATCGCGGCCATCGAGAACAGCCAGGCACCGTGACACCAGCAGCAACGCCTGCGATCCACGCGGCGAAGCGCCGATTTCGACCGACGGATGCCTGCGGGTCGCGGCGGCGAGGTCCACGCAGTAGCGCAGCACGTCCGGATCGACGTCGACCTGCTCGACACTGGCCTGCAACTGCCGCAGACGCACCGCGTCGACGACTGGCGCGACCTCGGTTTCCTCCTGGCGACGGGCCAACCTGCGGCGAAGCACCTCGGCTTCTTCTTCGGCTGGCGGGTAGCCGACGTCCAGACGCAGCAGGAACCGGTCGAGCTGGGCCTCGGGCAGCGGGTACGTGCCCTCGTATTCGACGGGGTTGGCGGTGGCGAGGACGTGGAACGGGCGCTGCAGGACATGCGTGTGGCCTTCGACCGTGACTTGCCGTTCCTGCATCGCTTCCAGCAACGCGGACTGGGTTTTCGGTGGCGTGCGGTTGATCTCGTCGGCCAACAGCAGGCCGGTGAAGACAGGACCGGGACGGAAGCTGAACTCACGCTCGGTGGGGTCGTAGAGGTACGAGCCGGTCACATCGGCGGGCAGCAGATCAGGGGTGCACTGCAGCCGTTTGAAATCCAGACCAAGCGCTTGGGCAAGGCTGCGCGCGAGCAGCGTTTTCCCCAGTCCTGGCACGTCTTCGAGCAGAACATGGCCGCCCGCGAGCACAGCGGCCAACGCCAGCCGCGTGGTCCGTTCACGCCCGACGACAACCGTGCCGACAGCATCGAGAACGGAACGGCAGTCGGCCGCGACAACGTCCACATTGAGTCGGCTTTGGACGTCCGATGTGGTCACTTTCCCTCCAGACGGCTGAGCAGTTCGGCCAGCCGCTCAGGGGACGGCAACTGCGCGTCCCGCGTGGTGATCAATGTGTACAGTTCCTCACCAAGCACCTCGCGCGCTTTCTCATCGCTGAGGTTAATCCCCTTATGTCGCAAGGTATTTTCGGCAAGCCTGCGTAGCCGAGGTTGAACCCGTGTCCTAAAGCGACCCGGATCCCTTGCGCCCTCAGCAAGCCTGGTCGACAGCGAAGTCGCCTGATGCACAGTCAATGACTCCTCGGGCGGGGGCAGCGGCTGCCAGCTCGGTTCGGCGGTACCGAGAGTCATCAACGCCATGGCGGCGACCGCGGTGATGGGAAGAACGACGACGATCGCCCAGAACACCGGCATCGCCATCAACCAACCCGCGACAAGACCTGTGAAAACACCAATGAGAATCGCGAGAAGAATGGCTTTCCACGGCTTCATATCGTTTCCAGTGCTCGTCGAGCCAGAAGCGCATCATCCTCGGTGACACTGCCCGGTTTCCCGAATCGCGCGCGGTGATAGAGCGTCCGCAATGTCCGCAGCGCCTGCGCATCGACGTTCTGTCCGACTAGGACAGCGGAAGTGAATTCGGTCGGCGTCTGATGAGGTTTGCGCTCAATACCAGTCCGCGCGGCAGACTCCTCAAGCTCAACCCAGGCGGCAATGACCGCGTCCGATGGCGGTCCCCCGATTTTTCGATCCATTTCCGTCAACGCCCGCCGAGTGGCCTCGACCACCCACGACTCGCCCCCATCGGCAACCTTGCCCGCGATCACACCACGCATCCGCACACGTTTCCGCCGATAGAACCGGATGGTGGTCAACCCGAGAAGAAGCATCGCGAGCCCGAACAGGAACGCGGCGGCCATCAGAATCATGTACGCACCCGTGGTGTACGCCAACGCCTCGGAGGGCACCGCAGGGATGCCGGTCAGCTCGTCCGCCGATGTCGAACCGCCGCCGATTCGCAGGTCCGGCGTGCCCGTCGGAATGCCGGAACTCCCGCGCGCCGCAACCACCGCGATCAGGAGGAACGCCCCAACCGCGAGCAACACCGGCAACCGGACTTTCATCCACAGAGCATCCCAAATTCACCAGGCCATTGGAACGAATATCCGCCCTTCCCGGGTTGACAGGATCGAGTGCCGTGAAGGTCACCTTCGCGGCGTTAGACGCGCGAGGGCCTCCTTTCGCGCTTTGGATACCAATGCCAGGAACTTAAGGTTCGGGGTTCGATCGAGACTGTAGCCGGGCGCGGGCTGTTGACCTGCGATGATCGGTGGCTGGCGGGGGTGGGACTGGCCGCCCGGGCGAGGGGTGCGGGCATGATGTGACGTTCAGGGGTGTGAGGGCCGAGTTTGGTGCGTTGAGTGCAGTCAAGGTGGCCTTCACGGCGTTGCGTTCCGTGGTGGGCGGGGCTGGTGTGGCATATGTGACTGACGAGGCGATTTTTTGTCCTTAGTGGACCTTGAGGAGCTCGAAAGCGGCCCCCGTGTGGACTTGGTCAAGTCCCTGACATTGGCATCCAACGCCCCGAACCTTCCCCTCGCAACGGCCTACCGCCCGCACGGCGCCGCAGCACGCCAGCGCGACCGCGGCCATGGCAGCCTCCGCGCTGGGTCACCAGGCAAACCTGCAGGTCACCGACCTGAACACCGGTCCAGCAACGTCCGATCAGCAAGCCCGAAACTCCTGGCATTGGCGTTCAACGCCCCAAATGTTCCCCTCACGGCACACAAACTCCCCCGCCCGTCGTTCCACGTTTCCGACCGTTCCGTAACGCACGGAACATGCCTGTTCGCGGAACAGCGGGCGGCAACCTCGTTCGTCAAGGTGCAAGCTCCTTCGCCCTGAGGAGGATGGCTTCGAGCATCGCCGGGGTGAGTTTGCCGGTGAAGGTGTTCTGCTGGCTGACGTGGTAGCAGCCGAGCAGGGTGAGATCCGGGCCGTCGTCGGTGGCGGGCAGCGTGACCTCGACACCATGCCCGAACTTGGGCCGAGGCACCGGCACATGCCAATTGGCCAGTGCGGGCAAGAGCGCCTGCCAGCCGAACGCGCCAAGCACGACAACGCACCGCAAGCTCGGCCGGAGCAAGGCGAATTCACGGACAAGCCACGGGCGGCACGCATCGCGCTCGCCTGGGGTCGGCTTGTTCTCGGGCGGCGCGCAATGCACTGGGGCTGTGATCCGGACGCCGTAGAGCTCCAACCCGTCGCCTACGTGAGTCGAGGTTGGCTGGGACGCGAGGCCGACCGCGTGCAGGGCCGCGTAGAGGAAGTCGCCGGAGCGGTCTCCGGTGAACATGCGGCCGGTCCGGTTGGCACCGTGCGCGGCTGGTGCGAGGCCGACGATCCCGATTCGGGCGTCCGCCGGTCCGAAGCCGGGCACCGGTCGGCCCCAGTAGGTCTGGTCACGAAAAGCCGCGCGTTTCTCCGCTGCCACCTGCTCGCGCCAGCTGACCAAGCGGGGGCAGGAGCGGCACGACGTCACGGCTTTGTCCAGCTCGTCGAGAGTCTCCGGCACGTTTCAAGATTCTTCACCAATAAGGTGCGTGTATGGCAGACAACGAGGAGCAGCCCCAGCCGGCCGACGATCTTGTCACGACCAGTCACAACCTCGGTGACCTGGCGTATACCGCGACCGCCGGTCGGGTGGTCCTGCGCCACGAGATCCTGACCGACGGCAAGTCCAACGGGCACGTGGCCAAAGCCGAAGTCTTCATGATCAGCTACACCCTCGACGGCGCCGACGCCGCGAACCGGCCGGTGACGTTCTCGTTCAACGGAGGCCCAGGCTCATCGAGTGTCTGGCTGCACCTCGGCCTGTTCGGTCCGCGGCGGATCCTGGCCGGTGACGCGGGCAACCTCGCCAAGCCGCCGTACGAACTAGTTGACAACCTCGAAACCCTCCTCAGGCACAGCGACTTCGTCTTCATCGACCCGGTGTCAACCGGCTATTCACGGGCCACAAAAGGCGAAAAACCCGGCGACTTCCACGGTTTCACCCCGGACATAGAATCCGTAGGCGAAGTCATCCGGCTCTGGACATCCCGAAACCAGCGCTGGCTCTCACCCAAGTTCCTGGCCGGTGAGTCCTACGGAACCCTGCGCGCGGCCGGCCTCGCCGAGCACCTGCAGTCCCGGCACAGCCTGTACCTCAACGGAATCATGCTGATCTCGTCCATATTGGACTTCGGAACGGTCGACTTCAGCGAAGGAAACGACCTCCCATACGCCCTCTTCCTGCCAACCTACGCGGCCATCGCGCACTACCACGGCCTACACGAAAACCGAACGCTGGAAGAAGTGCTAGCCGAAGCCGAAGAATTCGCCAGCCGAGACTACCCATGGGCCCTGGCCCAAGGCGCCCGACTGCCAAACCGTCAGTCCATTGTAGACAAAATCGCAACATTGACCGGACTCTCACCAGACTTCGTAGACCGGGTAAACCTCCGAATAGAGCACATGCGGTTCTATACGGAAGTGCTCCGGCATCGTCGTCGAGTGACCGGCCGACTCGACGGCCGGTTCCTTGGCTGGGAAGACGACTACGGCCGCGAACGAATGACCGACGACCCGTCTCTTTCGGCCATCATCGGCGCATACTCAGCGGGACTGAACCACTACGTGCGCGCAGAGTTGGGGTACGCCAACGACTTGCCGTACGAGGTAATCAGCAACAACGTGCGCCCGTGGTCCTTTAAGGAGTTCGAGAACGCGACGGTCACGGTCGCCGACAAGCTGGCAGCGGCAATGCGCGCGAACCATAATCTTAAGGTGCACATAGGTTCTGGCTATCACGATGGCGCGACGCCTTACTACGCGGCCGAACACGTCGTAGCGCATCTGGCTATCCCGGATGAGTTGCGCGGGAACATTGAGACGAAGTACTACGAGGCTGGACACATGATGTACGTCCACGAACCGAGCAGGCTGCAACAATCCGAGGATCTCGCAACATTCATCCGCGAGTCGTCCTAATCCACAAACATACCCACCGTGCACAAGCCGGAGGCTCACCCACCTTGCGCGCAAGGTCGGGCGGCGGCTTACCTCGCCGTGGTAAAGGACAAAGGGCTCGCCCACTTCGCGTGAGCGGTTGGGCAGCACACCCACCGGCTGCGAGCCCGAGGTTCACCCATTTTGCGTGAGGGGCTGGGCGGCTTACCCACCTTCCTCGAGGGGTTGGGCGGCATACCCACCCTGGTCGAGGGTTGGGCGGCATACCGACCGTGGTCGGTACACCCACCTTGGTCGAGAGGTCGGGCGGTACACCCACCTTGGTTGAGGGTTGGGTGGTTTGCCCACCTTGGTTGAGGGGTTGGGCGGCTTAGCTCACGTTGGTTGAGGGGATGAAGGGTTGGGCCTGGAATGTGCGGCGTGCACCCGGTAGCACAATGACGTATCGCCGTGAGCGCAGCGAACAGGCGGGGAGTCAGTGACGGGTGCCCGCGCGTGTCTGCCGCTCCGGCATGGCGTGTTGAACGCGCGAGCGGCGCACGGCGGCGAGCAACCAGGCCGAAAGCGAGTCGAGCAGTTTGACTCGCCGTGCCGGTGGGGCGGACACGCGGAAGATCACCCCAACCAACCCGGCTGGACCTCGAAGCCAGCAACGGGCCGGGCCTGTCGGTATCGCCGGGCCGTAAAGAGTCGGGGCTTCCACCCGCGAGGTATCTCGCATTGCACCGCCCTGGCGCGTGTCCACCGTTCCGTCACGGTGTGTCAAACTGCTCGACTCGCTTCCAGCGCGGTTGCTTCTCCCCGTGCGCCGCTCGCGTGTTCAACACACCATGACGGAGCCGGTGGACACGCGAGGTCGCGTGCACACGCGAACGGCCGCAAACCCGGGGAGGGGTTTGCGGCCGTTGGACAAAGAGAACCTACTTCAGGAACTTCGCCCCATCGACGATCGCCTGGTAGGCGTCGATCTGGCCGTGGCCGAAGAATCCGTTGAACTCAAGGCCACCCAGGCAGGTAGCGGTCCAGTCGGCCTCACGGCCTTCCTTGAGGTAGTCGACGGTCCTCGGGGTCGGGCACGGAGTCGCCGTCGCCGTACCTTCGAGCACGCGCTCGACCTTGTCTGGGTCGAGGGACACGTCGCCATTCTTGAACTTGCCGTAGGTGCTGATGATCAGCGCTGCGACACCGGTCGCGTGCGGAGCTGCCATCGAGGTGCCCTGCAGCGCACGGTAGTACACGCCCGGCTTGTCCTTGATCACGCCGTTGTCAATGCCCTTTTGCGTGACGTTTCCGGCCGCGTCCACGAATCCCTCGGCCACGGCGACGTTCGCCGGGTAGGTCGACAGGATGTTGTTGTCGAAGCTGTTGTACCAAGGCGTACCGAAGTAGTCCCGCCGGAAGCCACCCGGCGCCGAGACCGAGATCTGCTCGGTTCCGTAGGTCGAGAAGTCGGACTTCTTGCCCGACGGGCCGTAGGCCGCGACGTTGATCACCTTCGGGTGCTCGGAAGGCATCGACTGGCAGGTCGCGTTGTCGATGGTCCGCTCGTGCGCCGTGTTGGCGGGGAAGTCCGGGCTGCCCTTGTCCGGGTTCGGGTTGCCCGAGTCGGTGTGCTCGTTGCCGTAGGCCGAGATCAGCGTGACGCCCTTGCGGTGCGCGTAGTTCAGCGCCCGGCTCACGGCCGCCTTGATCATGCGCTGCTGCGCCTGCTGCTCCGGCGTGTCGGCCGGGTTGTTGTCGCAGTTGTACAGCCAGGGGTCGACGTAGAACGACATGTTCACCACGTCGATTCCGTTGTCGGCCGCGTAGGTCAGCGCGTTCACGGTCGGCTGCAGGAAGAAGAAGCCGGAGTCCTGGCCCGCCCGCAGGTTCACAATGGACACACCGGGCGCCACACCGGACAGACCGGAGCCGTTCGCCGCCGCCGCAACGGTTCCGGCGACGTGCGTGCCGTGGCCGCCGTTGTCCACGTCGTTCGGGTCGGTGCAGCCGCGGTACTCACAAGGACCGTCGACTTCCTGGCCGAGCTCGTCGAACGGGATGTCCTTGGTGAAGTTGCGCGACAGCTTGCGGTCGAAGTTCGGCGCGATGTCCGGGTGGGACGCGTCCACACCCGTGTCGATGATGCCGACCTTGACCCGCTTGTCGCCGATCGTCTTGTCCCGCGCCAGGTCCGCGTGGATCGACGTCAGACCCCACAGCTGCGAGTCCAGCGGGTCGAGGCCGACCGGAGTCTTGGCCTGGTTCTGGGTCTTGTTGCCGTTGCCACGGTCCTGCTCGATCGCGTTGTCCTTGGCCTTCTTCTTCTTGGCCGATGGCAGCTGGCCGATCGACTGCACCTTGGCAGCCGTCAGAACCGTACCGTCACGCGAAAGTCGCTCGGTGAAGCCGTTCTCCGGCGCCCTCGCAGTCAACAGGCCGACTGCGTCGTTGCGCTCGGTGACCACACCGCCCGCGGCCTTCACGGCCTGCTCGGTCTGCGCGAGGGAGGCGCCATCCCTCGCCAGAACGTTGAAGTCGACCGGCGTGCCGGACAGCTGCGGCAACGCTGACACGGTCGGCGCAGCGACCAGTGTCACCAGCAGCGGCAGCGCCGAAAGGCCGATGATTGTCTTTCTCATAGGTAATCCGCTCCGCTCACCACTGCCTGCAAGGCGTCGACCTGGCCGGTGCCATGGAATCCGTTGAACTCGAGACCGCCCAAGCAGGTCGCGGTGTATGACGCATCGCGGCCTTCCTTGAGGTAGTCGACGGTCCGCGGGGTCGGGCACGGGGTCTTGGTCGCGGTGCCCTGCAGCACACGCTCGACCCGGTCCGGGTTCAGCAGGACTCCGCCACGAGCGTCGTAGTTGCCGAACTTGCTCACGATCAGCGCGGCGACACCGGCGGCGTGCGGCGACGCCATCGAGGTGCCCTGCAGCCACTGGTAGAACGCCAGCGTGCCGTCCGGCTTGACCTGTCGCTGAATCTTCGCGGTCACGCCTGCGGGGGTCAGGTTGCCCGCTGCGTCGATGTGTCCGTTGACCAGCGCCACGTTGCGTGGGTAGGTCGACAGGATGGTGTTCTCGCGCGTGTTGAACCACGGTGTGCCGAAGTAGTCACGTGCGTAACCACCCGGTGCCGACACCGAGATCTGCTCGGTGCCCCAGTTCGAGTAGTCCGCCTTCAGGCCCGAGGGACCGTAGGACGCGACACCGATGCTGTGCGGGCCCTCGATCGGCAGCGACAGGCAGGTGGCGTTGTCGATCGTGCGCGGGTGCGTGGTGTTCGCCGGGTAGTTCGGGCTGCTGGCGTCCGGCAGCGGGTTGCCGAGGTCGGTGTGCTGGTTGCCCAGCGACACGACCTGGGTCACGCCCTTACGGTACGCGTAGTCCATCGCACGGCTGATCGCCATCTTGATGGTCCGCTGCTCGGCCTGCTGCTCCGGGCTGTCGGCCGCGTTGTTGTCGCAGTTGTACAGCCACGGGTCGACGAAGAACGACATGTTGACCACGTCGAGCCCGGCGTCACCGGCGTAGGTCATCGCGTTGACGACCGGCTGCAGGAAGAACGAGCCTGAGTCCTGCGCGCCTCGAATGTTCACAATGGACACACCGGGCGCCACGCCGGACAGGCCGAAGCCGTCGGCAGCGGCGGCGATGGTGCCTGCCACGTGCGTGCCGTGGCCGTTGTCGTCCCAGTCGGACGGGTCGGTGCAGCCACGGAACTCACACGGACCGTCGACGACCTGCCCCAGCTCGTCGAACGGGATGTCCTTGGCGAAGTTACGCGACAGCGCACGGTCGAAGTTCGGCGCGATGTCCGGGTGCTTGCCGTCGACGCCGGTGTCCAGGATGCCGACCTTGACCCGCCGGTCGCCGATGGTGTGGTCACGCACCAGATCGGCGCGGATCGATGTAAGGCCCCAGAGCTTGTCGTCCAACGGGTCCATGCCGACGGACTGCACGGCGGACCGCGACTGCGTGTTGGCACGGTTCTGCTTGGCCTCGGCGGCCTTCTGCAAAGCCGGGCTCAACGAAGAAGCCGATGCAGCGGCTTCCTTCTCCACCACGTCCGGCTTCGGTGCGGACTTGGTCTTCGGTGCCTGGCCGACGGCGCGGCTCTTGCCCGCGGCCGTCACACCGCGTGCCTTGCTGACACGCTCGGTGAAACCGTGCTCCGGCGCGGCAACCGTGATCAGGCCGACTGCGGCGTTGCGGTCGACGACCTTGCCCCCAGCAGCGCGCGCGGCCGCTTCGATCGTCTCGATGCTTGTGCCAGGAGCGGCGAGCACGTTGTATTCGACGCTCTTTCCTTGCAGCCTCGGCAACGCCGACGCGGTCGGCGCCGTGACGGCGGTCAGTGTGGCCAACAGCGGTAAGGCCGCTATCGCCAACACGGTTTTGCGTCTCACGAATTCTCCCTTTCTGCCCCTACTACGACTTGCGCCTCAGCGAAATGACAGGCGCTCGGGTGCCCCGCCACCCGTGTGATGAGTTCTGGTTCCTCCTGCGCGCAGATATCCTGCGCCTTCCAGCATCGCGTGCGGAACCGACATCCGGAGGGTGGATCGACCGGACTTGGTACATCTCCGGTCAATCGGATGACTTCCCGCCGTCCGCGCAGTTGCGGATCAGGCACCGGCACCGCGGAAAGCAACGCCTGGGTATACGGATGGGACGGCTGGCCGTAAATTTCGTCCTCTGTCCCGATTTCGACAACCTTCCCCAGGTACATCACAGCCACCCGGTCGGAAAGGTGCCGCACCACGGACAAATCGTGCGCGATGAACACATAGGACAAACCGAAATCGCGCTGCAGGTCACCGAGCAGGTTCATCACCTGAGCCTGGATGGAGACGTCGAGCGCGGAAACCGGCTCGTCGCAGATGATCACCTTCGGCCGCAGTGCCAGTGCGCGGGCGATGCCGATGCGCTGCCGCTGGCCGCCGGAGAACTGGTGCGGATAGCGGTTGATGTGCTCGGGATTCAGCCCGACGACGTCGAGCAGTTCACGGACCTTGCCTTCCCGTGATCCCTTCGGCGCGACGTCCGGGTGGATCTCGAACGGCTCACCGATGATGTCGCCGACGGTCATCCTCGGGTTCAAAGATGTGTACGGATCCTGTAGCACAATTTGAATATCCCGGCGCATCCTGCGCAGATCATTGCCGCGCAGCTTGAAGATGTCGCGGCCCTCGAACATCGCCGTGCCACTCGTCGGCGGCTCGAGTCGCATCAGCACCTGGGCGAGTGTGGACTTCCCACAGCCCGATTCGCCGACAATGCCGAGGGTTTCGCCCTTTTCCAGGTTGAACGAGACCCCATCGACCGCTTTGACGTGCCCGATCGTGCGTTTGAACAGCACGCCGACCCGGACGGGGAAGTGCTTGACCACATCACGGACTTCGAGAATGGCCTCGCTCATGAGTCACCCCTGGTCACGCCTCGTGAGTGGTTAGCAGGGTTAGAACTGCCATAACCACTCACGAGGACTTCTTCTGCGAAATGGCAGGCTGAGTACCGGTCTCCGTCCAGCGCACTGAATTCCGGGATCTCCTGCTTGCACCTGTCCACGGCCCGTGGGCAGCGTGGGTTGAACGGACAGCCGGACGGGATGTTGGCGAGGCTCGGCGGCAAACCCTTGATGGCCTTGAGCTCCTGGCCCTTCAGGTCGAGGCGGGGCAGCGACTGCAGCAACGCCTCGGTGTACGGATGCGCCGGGTTGCGGAACAGCGAGAACACGTCCGCCTGCTCGACGATCCGGCCCGCGTACATCACCGCGATCCGGTCGGCGACCTCGGCGACCACGCCGAGGTCGTGTGTGATCAGGATCAGGCCCATGTCCCGCTCACGCTGGATCTCCCGCAGCAGGTCCATGATCTGGGCCTGCACGGTGACGTCAAGCGCGGTGGTCGGCTCGTCCGCGATCAGCAGTTCCGGGTCGAGCGCGAGCGACATCGCGATCATCGCGCGCTGCCGCATCCCGCCGGAGAACTCGTGCGGGTAGTTGCGCACGCGCCCCTTGGCATTGGGGATCTTGACGAGGTCGAGCAGCTCGATGGCACGCTTGCGGGCGTCGGCCTTGCTCATCCCACGCCGGACCCGCAGCTGCTCCTCGATCTGGAACCCGACGGTGAACACCGGGTTCAGCGCGGACAACGCGTCCTGGAAGATCATCGCGATGCCTTCGCCGCGGACCTCCATCCGCCTTGCCGGCTTGGCTTTGAGCAGCTCCTCGCCATGGAACCGGACCTCGCCGCCGAGCACGACGGCAGGCGGGATGTCCAGGATGCCCATGATCGTCTGCGCGGTCACGCTCTTGCCAGAGCCCGATTCGCCGAGCACCGCGAGCGTCTCGCCAGCGTTGACGTGATACGAGACTCCATTGAGGACACTCGCGACCCCGTCACCTGTGCGGAACTCCACCCGCAGGTCCTTGACCTCGAGCAGCGGCCCGGTTTCCGTCCCTGTTTCCTCCGGCGCCACGAACTCGCCCTTTTCTCCGTCGTACACTGTGGACATTCGATTCACCGTGACTTCGGGTCGAGGGCGTCGCGCACCGCGTCGCCGAGCATGACGAACGCCAGCACGGTGATGGTCACCAGACCGGCGGGAAACAGCAACTCGTGCGGCGAGGTCTGCACGTAGTCCTTGGCGTCGTTGATCATCACGCCCCACGACACCACCGGCGGCCGGACCCCGATACCCAGGTAGGCCAGCGTGGCCTCGACACCGATGAACGCGCCGAGCGCGATGGTGGCGTAGACCAGCACCGGCGCCACGGTGTTCGGGAACATGTGCCGGAAGATGATTCGTGGTGTGCTCGCACCGAGAGCCCGTGCGGCCTTCACGTAGTCAAGCTGCTTGGCCACGATCGTCGCCGAGCGCATGATGCGCATGGACACCGGCCACGACAGCACCGCGATCGACAGGACCACCTGCACCACGATCGTCGTCTCGCTCGGGCTGGTGCCCGGCGGGTTCAGCGTGGTCAGGATGACGATGGCGCCGAGCACGAACGGCAGTCCGGCGAAGATGTCGCCGAACCGCGAGATGAACGTGTCGGTCAGGCGGCCGTAGAACCCGGCGATGATGCCCATCAGCGAGCCGATGAGCACGGTGAGGATCGTCGCGAGCAGACCGACGAGCAGCGACGCCCGTGCGCCGTGCATGGCACGCGCCCAGATGTCGTAACCCTGGAACGAGTAGCCGAACCAGGCGTCCGCGGACGGCGGCTGGCTCTGCAGGTCCAGGTTGTTGAAGTCAGCCGGGCGCGAGGTGAAGATGCTGGGGAACAACGCCATCAGCACGATCACGACGATGATCACGCCCGAGATGTAGAACATCGGCTTGCGGCGCAGCTGCGCCCACGCGTCGCCCCACAGGCTGCGGGGTTTGCGTTGCTTCTGGGCGGAGTCGTCGACATTGGCCAGGTCGGCGGCCTCGTGGCTCGCCATGTCCTGCAGCGCCGGGCCGCCGCCGACGGAGCCAGGGTCACTCATATCGGATCCTCGGGTCGAGAACGGCGTACAGCAGGTCGACGATCAGGCTCATGATCAAGTACACCAGGACGAGCAGCACCACGATCGTGGTGACCATGAAGCCTTCCTTTTCCGCGATACTGCGGAAGATCAGCCCACCGATGCCGTTGATGTTGAAGACGCCCTCGGTCACGATCGCCCCGCCCATCAGCGAACCGAGGTCGGTGCCGAGGAACGTGATGACCGGGATAGCCGAGTTGCGCAGCAGGTGGATACCGACGACACGGCGCGCGGGCTGGCCCTTCGCGATCGCCGTGCGCACGTAGTCGGCCCGTCTGTTCTCGGCGATGCTCGTGCGGGTCAGCCTGGTGATGTAGGCCATCGAGATACTGCCGATCACGAACCCTGGCACGATCAGCTCGCCGAACGTGGCATCCGCTGACACCGTCGGATCGATGATCCCCCACTCGTTGCCGAGCACGATCTGCAGGATCGAGCCGGTGACGAACACCGGGATGGAGATCAGGAACAGCGTCGAGATCAGCACCAGGTTGTCCAAAAAGGACTTGTTGCCCTTCAGCCCGGTCAGCACGCCCGCGGTGACGCCGATCAGGATCTGGATGACCAGCGCGATCAACGCGAGGCGGACGGTGATCGGGTACGCGTTGCCGATCAGCTCGCCGATCGAGTTGCCGTTGAAGGTGGAACCGAAGTCCCCGGAAAACACTTTGCCGAGATACCCGAAGTACTGAATGATCAATGGCTGATCGAGGCCGTACTTCGCGGTCATCGCCTCGACGAACTCCGGCGGACACTGCCGGTCACCACACTTGCCTGCGAACGGATCGCCAGGCACCGCCCAGACAAGGGCGTAGATCAGAAAAGTCGTCCCAAGAAAGACCGGGACGAACTGCAGTAGGCGTCGCAGCACATAGCGACCCATGCGTCCACTCCTAGAACGTGGTGGGAGCTAAACCGCCGTCGGGCCCTGTCCGAGAATCCGGACAGGGCCCGAGCGGCCGTGAATGCTACTTGACGACGACGGACGAGTATTCGAGCTGGCGCCGGAAGTTCAGCTGGGCGGCGGTCAGCTTCTTCGACCGGGCGCCGATGCCCTTCTCGACCCAGGTCGGGATCTTCGGCAGGTCAGCCACCGCGAGCTTGGCGGCCTGCTGGTACAGCTTGATCGACTCGGCCTTGTCGGCGGTGGTGCTTGCCTGGTCGAGCAGGCGGTCCACCGCGGGGTTGGAGTAGCGCGCGTCGTTGGACGAGCCACCGGTCTTGACGATCGGGACAAGGAAGTTCTCGATCGACGGGTAGTCAGCCGACCAGTCCGAGCGGCCGAGGCCGGTCAGCTTGCTGCCGTTGACGACCTGGCGGAACTGGCCGAAGTTGGTCGCGGGCAGGAACTCGCACTCGACGCCCAGCGCGTTCTTGATGCTGTTGCACGCGGCCTCGAGCGGCTCTTTACGGCCACCGTCGGCGTTGGACATGATCGTGACCTTGCCCTGGAAACCGGTGGTGTCCCACAGCGCCTTGGCCTTGGCCGGGTCGTAGACGCAGGCCTCGCCACAGGCGCCCTTCTCGTAGCCCTCGATGCCTTCCGGCACCAGGCCGTCAGCGGGCACGTAGGTGTTGTTCAGGACGGTCTTGGTGATCTGCTCACGGTTGATCGCCATCGAGATGGCCTTGCGCACGTTCGGGTTCTTGTACTGCGCGACGTACTCCGGCACGGCCAAGCCGCTGATCGACAGCAGGTTCGCCTTCAGCACCTGGTCGCCGAGGTCCTTCTCGAACTTGCTGCCAGCCTTGGCCGACGGCGGCAGCGCCTCCATGAAGTCGAGGTTGTCCGACAGCAGGTCCTTGTACGCCGACTCCTGGCTGGAGTAGATCCGGATCGTCAGGTCCTTGAAGTTGACCTTCTTGGTGCCGCTGTACTCGTCGAACCTGGTCATCTTGATGTCCACGTTCGGCGTGCGCGAGACGAACTTCAGCGGGCCGTTGCCGATCGGGGCCTTGGCGAAGCCCTCGGGGTCAGCGAAGAACTTGTCCGGCAGCGGCGCGAACGGGTGGTAGCCGATCTTCGACGGGAACACCGAGAACGGGCCGTTCAGAGTGACCTCGAAGGTCGTGTCGTCGATGACCTTCAGGCCCGACATCTTGTCGACGGTGGGGTCCGGCGCCTTCTGCGGGCCGTCAGCACCGTCCGGGTCCTTGGGGTGGACGTCGTTGTAGCCCTGGATGTCGGCGAAGAAAGACGCGGCGAGCTGTGCGTTCTTGCCGTTGGCGCCCCAGTTCCACGCGTCGACGAAGTTCTTGGCCTTGACGTCGGTGCCGTCGTGGAACTTGAAGCCCGGCTTGAGCTTGATCGTCCAGACCTTCGAGTCGGTCGTGGTGATCGACTCGGCCACCTCGTTGTAGGTGGCGCCGTCCTCCGGCTTGAACCCGACGAGTTTCGAGTACAGGCCCTCCAGCATCTTGGCGCTACCGGCATCGGTGGCGTTCGCAGGCAGCATGTTCGTCTCCGGCTCGGTGCCGTAGATCGAGATCGCGCCGTTCGCGTTGCCACTGCCGGGGGCGGGGCTTTGGTTGTTGTTGCCGCCGCCTCCGCACGCGGACAGAACCAGGGCAAGTGCCAACGGCGTCGCCGTCAACACCACCAGCCGTGGTTTACGCATGTGTCTTCCTCCAGTACCGAACCAGCTGCTGAGATCCCGCAGTGTGAGAGGACGTTAACTTGGCCGCTGAGTAGCTTTCACCTCAGAACCAGTCACAGAAGAGTGACGATGTTGGGTTTATCCCCCAAATGGCTTAGTTCGAAAGTTGCGGACGCGGTTACACCTGCGAAAGGGCTATACCGTCCAGAATGTCATGCTCACTCACCGTGAGGTCGTCGATTTCGGTCAACCGCTCGGCAAGGACTTGGAAAATCAAGGAGCCGCCACCGATCACGTCAACCCGGCCGGGGTGAATCACCGGATTCGCGGCTCGCTCTTGGTGATTGAGAGTAAGCAACTGCTCACTGGTCTCGATCAGTTTCGGCTTCGCGATCCGGGACAGGTGAATGGCATCGGAGTCGTATTCCGGCAGTCCGAGCGAGATCGCCGCCATCGTGGTCGCGGTGCCCGCGACACCGATCCACGTCCGCGCCTGGTCGACCGGCACGACATCGAACGCGGCCCGCAGCACCTGCCTGGCCAGCTCCCGTGCCTCCTCGATCTCGCCTGCCGTCGGCGGATCGCTGCGCAGGCAACGCTCAGTGATCCGGACGCAGCCGATATCCGTCGACCTCGCGGCCTGTGGCGTCGCCTTCACGCCGTCCCAGGTGCCCAGCACGAGCTCGGTCGAGCCGCCGCCGACGTCAACGACAAGGAACGGTCCCTCGTCGGGGTCCATGTCGCCGACCGCGCCGGTGAACGCCAGCGCGGCCTCTTCGTCACCCGAGATCACCTCCGCGGGCGCGCCGAGCAAGGACTCCGTCATGCCGAAGAAGTCGTCCCGGTTGCTCGCGTCACGCGTCGCCGAGGTCGCCACCATCCGCACGCTCTCCGCGCCCTTGCGGCGCAGGATCGCGGTGTAGTCGGCGAGCGCGACCCTGGTGCGCTCCAACGCTTCCGGGTTGAGCATGCCGGTCGCGTCCACACCCTGGCCGAGCCGGACCACGCGCTGCTCACGATGGACGTCACGCAACCAGGACGTGCCGTCGTCCCGTTTGGTCACATCCGCGACGAGCAGACGGATCGAGTTTGTCCCGCAGTCAATGGCAGCAACCCTTGGCATGCCGCCAACTTACTCGGGCTTACAGGGATCCTCTTCCTCAGCGGCGGCACCGGCTGGGCTGGTCCCGCTCGACGGCGCCTCGGACGCTGAACCCGACGGCGTGTTGGACCCCGACGGGGTACCGCTCGGTGTCGGAGTCGAGCTCGGGTCGCACGAAGGAGTATTCGGCGGATTGGTCGGTGTCGACGGATTGCTGGTGGTCGGCGGGTTCGACGGTGGATTGGACGGCGGGTTCGACGGTGGATTGGACGGCGGGTTCGACGGCAGCGGCGGCTTCGGCGTGATCGTCGTGTCCACCGGCGGGTTCGTCGTCGAAGGTGGCGGCGTGGTCGGCGACGGGGTCGTCGCGACCGGCGTCTGCACGGGCCCTCCTGCCTGCGCATTCGGGTTGGTGACGCCTGTGCCGCCCGTGCCCCCTTCGATCGGGGTCACGCCGGACTCGTACGAGGTGGCCCACAACAGCACAGTCGACACATAGCTGTCAGAGTGGTTGTAGCGGAACACCGCGATCGCTCGGTTTTGGGCGTTGCTCATGTCGAGCCCGCCGGAGCACAGGTACTTGCCCGCGGACAGCGCGGCGTCGAACATGTTGTGCGGGTTAGGCACGCGGTCGCCGTTGCCGTCGGACGCGTAGGCCTTCCAGGTGCTAGGGATGAACTGGAACGGGCCGACCGCGCGGTCCCACTGCTGGTCACCGTCGAGCTGGCCGCCGTCGGTGTCCCGGATCGCGGCGAACGCGCCACCGTTGAGCACCGGGCCGAGGATCCGGTCGATGGTGTTGCCCTTGGCGTCGAACTGGCCGCGGCCGTGGTTCGACTCGATCCGGCCGATGCTCGCCAGCAAGGACCAGTGCATCTTGCAATTCGGAGTCGACACGGCCAGCAACTCGGCGGCCTTCTTGTAGGCCTCGAGCGCCTTGCCGGGAATCATCAGCGGGCCGGACGGCGTGGTGAACGGGTCGCCAGCGGACGCCAGCGCGTTCGGATCGCCCGCGATCCGCAACAGCTCGCTGGACAGGCCGTCGACCTCGGGCAGCTGGCCGGTCGCGCCGAGATCTTCCAGGTCGATACCGAAGAACCCACGGCCGAGGCCGTTCGCCTCCGGTGTGATCGAGTTGTCTTCGAGGCCCCAACCTGCGACGGTATCGCCCGCCAACGCGGCGGGCACCAGCAACAGCGCCGCTGTCACCGCCGCGAGTCCGCGCTTCTGACGCAGGTAGCGCAACACCTTCCGTCGGGCAGCCCTATTTGCAGGCGCTGGCACGAACGACACGGACCCGGCCTCCCCGGCTCGTTTGCTTCCTGTGGTGCCTCCGGTTCCCTAGCGTGCCTCATCCGCAGGAAACTTTCACGGGCTGTTTTGAATTGTCCTCGCTTCGCTCGGACGGGCTTTGTCGCCAACGCCGGTCATTTCCACCCCGCCCCACGCAGCCGACACCGCTCAGTGCCTGCTCAGCGCCGTGGCGGGGGGCGGCGTCGGGCGCGTTGCGTGGCGTAAATGACCGGCGCGACAAAGCCTCCGCTGTCAATGCTGACAGCTTGTACCTTTCATCGCTGTTAGTTCATCACCTGTTGTCGGACGCGCAGTCGCCTGAGGGCCACTGCTCGGAGATCAACCGCAGCGTTTCGTCACCGAACGGGTTCACGCCAGGTCCGCTGGCCAGAGCGTGTGCCAAGTGGACATGCAGACATTTCACGCGGCCGGGCATCCCGCCAGCGCTGACCTGCGTGCCAAGTGACTCAATCTCGTCACGTTGCGCGAGATATGACTGGTGTGCTTTCTCGTACGCCGCCGCCAGTTCGGCGTCCTCGGCCAGCCGCTCGGTCATCTCCTTCATCACGCCCTCGGCTTCGAGCGTGCTGCATAGCGATGTCAGCCGTGGGCACGTCAAGTAATAGAGCGTGGGGAACGGCGTGCCGTCTTCCAACCGCGGGTTGGTCTGCACCACGGCGACGTGACCGCTGGGGCACCGGGCAGCGACGGCCCGCAACGCGCGTGGGGGCCTGCCGAGCTGGGCCGCGACGACCGCGCGATCCGCCTCGGTGACTGGTTCGAGCTGCACTATCTGCTTTCCTTGATCGAGTCCCAGAGCGACTGGAACCACGGCTGCTGCGGCCCGGACGGCGTCGCAGGCTGCTGACCAGGCTGAACACCGGCGTCACCGGGCAGCTGGACCATGTACGGGGTCTCGCCGGGCATCACGTACCGCAGCCGTCTGCGGGCCTCTGCCTGGATCTGCGCCGGGTCCGACAGCTGCGCCTTGCGCTCTTCCAACTGCTGGACCTGGGCGGCGAGCTCGGCCTGGCGGCGTTCCTGGGTGCCGACTTCGTCCCGCTGGGACAAATACGTCCGCAAGGGCACGGCGACCGACAATGCCAACGCGGCCACCACGGTCGCCAGCACGGCGGCCCGCCTTGTGGTCGCCTGGCTCATCAGCCGTGCGGCGAAGCGGGAACGCTGCTTGGGCCTTGGCTTGGGAGCTGGCCGTCTGCGCTGCGGCTGCTCTGGTGTCTCGGCCTTGTCGGTTTTCTCGGTCTTGTCGGTGGTTTCCGAGCGACGTCCCGGCCGGGCTCGCCGGCCGGGACGCTCAGCACCGTCAGGTTTGTCCGGTGTTCCGGACTTGTCCGACTTGGTTGACCTGGCGAACCCGCGCGCGAACCGGCCACGCCGCGAAGCAGAACGCTCCGGGCGCGGTGGAACGTCGGCGGGTTCGTCAGCCATCAGCTCTCCGGGTTGAACCGCGGGAACGCGAGGTCCCCTGCGTAGCGGGCGGCGTCACCGAGGGTCTCCTCGATCCGCAGCAGCTGGTTGTACTTGGCGACACGCTCACTGCGGGCGGGCGCGCCGGTCTTGATCTGGCCGACGCCGGTGGCCACGGCCAAGTCGGCGATCGTGGTGTCCTCGGTTTCGCCGGACCGGTGACTCATCATGCTCTTGTAGCCGTAGGAAGTCGCGAGTGACACGGCGTCGAGCGTCTCGGAAAGCGTGCCGATCTGGTTGACCTTCACCAGCAGCGCGTTGGCGGCGCGCCGGGAGATGCCCTCCTCGAGCCGCTCAGGGTTGGTGACGAACAGGTCGTCGCCGACCAGCTGGACACGCTCACCCAGCTCGGCGGTCATCCGCACCCAGCCGTCCCAATCGTCCTCGGACAGCGGGTCCTCGATGGAGACCATCGGATAGTTGTCGACGAGCTCCTTGTAGTACGCGGCCATCTGCTCGGCGCTGCGCTTCTCACCCTCGAAGGTGTACGAACCGTCGTTGAAGAACTCGGTCGCGGCGACGTCGAGCGCGAGCGCGATCTCGCGGCCGGGCCGGTAGCCCGCCTTCTCGATGGCGGCGAGGATCAGGTCGAGAGCCTCGCGGTTGTTCGGCAGGTTCGGGGCGAAACCACCCTCGTCACCAAGGCCGGTGGCCAGGCCGCGGCTCTTGAGCACGGACTTGAGCGAGTGGTACACCTCCGCGCCCCACCGCAGCGCCTCGCGGAACGAGTCGGCACCGATCGGCGCGATCATGAACTCCTGGATGTCCACATCGGTGTCGGCGTGCGAGCCACCGTTGAGGATGTTCAGCATCGGCACCGGAAGAACGTGCGCGTTCGGGCCGCCGATGTAGCGGAACAGCTCGAGCCCGCTCGATTCGGCCGCGGCCTTGGCGACCGCGAGGCTCACGCCGAGGATGGCGTTGGCACCAAGCCGCGACTTGTCCGGCGTGCCATCGAGGTCGACCAGCTTCTGGTCGACGACACGCTGCTCGACAGCCTCGATACCGGTCAGCTCCGGCCCGATCTCGTCGAGCACGGCGGTGACCGCCTTCTCGACGCCTTTGCCCAGGTAGCGGTTGCTGTCGCCGTCCCGGAGCTCAACGGCCTCGTGCTCACCGGTCGACGCACCCGACGGCACCGCCGCACGGGCAAGGGTGCCGTCGTCAAGCGCGACCTCGACCTCGACCGTGGGGTTACCCCGCGAGTCGAGGATCTCGCGTGCGCCGACCTGCTCGATTACCGCCACTGGTTCCCTCCCAGCTCAAACCTCTAGTCCCCGCACAGCCTAGTGGTCACGACTGGAGGCTCGTCAGGGATCTCGACGGCCCAGCTTCCCGCTGGCCGCACGGACGGGAAGGCACTAGTACAACCCGGTACGAGCACCTTCCCGCCGCACGCCCAGCGAAAACCTGGATCCGCCGAATGTCCCCAACGAGCCTCCGGTCGCAACCACATGTCGTCTCGCCGATTGGCGATGATTGGCCTCAAGCCGGGAGAGATCCGTAAAGTTGAGTGGATGAGCGACATGGTTGCGGCATTCCGTCAGGCCGAACTGCTGGTTTCCATGCGCAGACCACTGGACGCGCTCGCCGCGCTGGCGCCGGTCCTGGAGGCCGAAGCCGACAAACCGAGCGTGCAGCTGCTCGCCGGCCGCGCCTACCTCGGGTCGGCTCAGCTCCGGCGTGCCGAGGAAGCGTTCCGCAAAGTCATCGAACTCGACCCGAACGATCACTACGCGCACTTCGCGCTCGGCCGCGCGCTGCAACGGCAAAGCCGCTACACCGAGGCGCGCCTGCAGTTGAAGCTCGCCACGGCGATGAACCCGGTACCCGAGTATCAAGAGGCGCTCAGCGAGGTCAACGCGCGCATCGCCCTGAACGAGGACGTGGACTAGTCACGGGGACTGCACAGCCCTCGCGTACGCGTCCTGGCCGCTGAACACAGACCTGGTGTACTCGACCGACTCGTTGTACGTCATCACGGCCCGCCACCACCCTTGCGCGCTGGTCAGGTTGTTGTTCCCGACCGCGCACAGATACCTCGCGGCCGTCGCTGTCGCGTCGTCGACCTGCTGCGGGTCCGCAGGCTGCCCGTCGTCGCTAACCCTTACGGCATAACGCTTCCACGTGGTCGGAATGAACTGCATCGGGCCGACCGCGCGATCCCATGTGGTGTCCCGATCCAGTGAACCCTGATCAGTGTCCTTGAGCGCACGGAATCCCGGGGAGCCGTCCAGCGGAACACCGATGATCGGCTTGGAGAGCGTGCCGTCCGGATTGATGGTGGTGTTGTTGATCCGGCCGTGAAACGACTCCTTGCGGCCGATGCCCGCGAGCATCGTCCACGAAATACCGCAGCGGGGGTTGGTGTCTCGCTGCCTTTGCTCGGCTTTGGCGTACGCGAGCAGCATCCGTTCCGGGATCTGCATCTTGCGGCTCATCTCGGGCACCCTGGCCATATCGATCGGCGGAGCCTGAAACGGCAGCGTCGTCCGAGCCTCCGGGGACAGATCGGGAACGGGAAAAGCGGTCGGCCTCGGCTCGTCGTCCTGCCGAAACACCAGGTAGGCAGCGACAAGCACACCGATAAGCAAGCCGGCGAACAAGATTTTGGGCAAGCCACGGCCTTTGGGCCTGCGTCGCTTGGGCGAAGGCGGAGCGATCGGCAGGGAGGAAGTCATCGACTTCCACCATACGCACATCGCGTGTGCACTTCGTGAGAACGCCGGGGGTGACGTTTGAGATTTCCGAAGGTTGCGGTGACCGTCCTCGCAATTTCGCCGAAGCGATAGCGTGGATTCATGAACGATCTCACCCCGGCGGGCACACTGCGCGTCTCGATCAACCTAGGCAATCCAGTCCTGGCACAGGGAACACCGCAAGCTCCGACCGGGGTGACGGTGGACATAGCCATCGAACTAGGGCGGCGGCTCGGCGTTCCGGTGTCGTTCCAGTGCTTCGACGCGGCAAAGAAATCATACGAAGCAATGGTTTCCGGCGAAGCAGACATTTGTTTCCTCGCGATAGAGCCCGCCAGGGAGGAGTCCGTCGCATTCACGGCACCCTATGTCCTGATTGAGGGAGTTTTCGCAGTGCCGGTGGATTCGGCATTGCGGACGGTGGGTGATGTGGACAGGTCAGGGGTCCGGATTGGAGTGAAAGAAGGTTCGGCTTACGACTTGTACCTGACCCGGACACTGCAAGCGGCTTCGGTGGTGCGCGGGGTCGAAGGGACAACTGTGTTCGTGGACCAGGGTTTGGAGGCTGCCGCGGGGATTCGGCAGCCGTTGGCTTCGTTCGTCGCCGACCATCCGGGGTACCGGTTGGTCGAGGGCGCGTTCATGCAGATCCAGCAGGCCGTCGGGACTCCGCGGTCACGGTCGGCCGAGTCGGTGGCTTTCTTGCGCGCGGTGGTGGAAGAGTTGAAGGGCAACGGCTTCATCGCCGAGTCCCTGCGCCGCTCGAACCAGCCAACCGCCCAGGTCGCCCCACCGGCCTGAACCCAGCCTTGTGCCTGGTCAGCCTGACGCGACCCCAAACTGTCAGACCCCTGCTGTAACGTAAAAATCAGGGGTCCCCCTGGCGAATTGCCGTTGCGGTCAGGGCTGCCTGCCGCCAGGACATCGCGCGCGGACCAAACTGTCGTACTCCACTGCTAGTGTTAAATCAGGGGGTCCCCCAGGGAATTGTTGTTGCGATGGCGGCTGTCCGACGACTCCCCCGGGGTATCAGCTACAGCTCAGGCAAGGTCGGCGGGCCGACGGCCGGGCGAGTCTCCAGTGCGTCAAACGCCAGCCGAACCGCGGTATCCAGCTGTGGGTCCCGACCGGCGGCGTAATCCATTGGCGTGGCAGGGACTTCGACATCGGGGTCGACCCCATGGTTCTCCACGCCCCAACCGGGACCCTGCATCCACGTGGCATAAGTCGGCTGCGTGACCAAAGTCCCGTCAACCAAGTGATACCGGCTGTCGATCCCGATCGTCCCGCCCCAAGTCCGCATGCCGACAACGGGCCCAAGCGCCAAAGCCTTGATCGCCGCGTTGATAACATCCCCGTCCGACCCGGTCTGCTCATCGGCCACGGCCACAATCGGCCCGCGCGGAGCGTCCTGCGGATAAGACTCCGGCCGTGTCCCGTCCCGGCTGATCTGCCAGCCGACCACCCGCCGAGCCAGCTTCTCGATAACCAGCTGCGAAAGGTGCCCGCCGCGATTCTCCCGAGTGTCAACCACAAGCGCGTCCCTGCGCATCTCCAACCGGAGATCACGGTGCAGCTGCGCCCATCCAGCCGAAAGCATGTCGGGCAGATGCAAATACCCGACTCGACCCGAAGACAACGTGTGCACGTGCTCCCGGCGATCAGCGACCCAAGCGTGATAGCGCAAAGGCGTATCGTCCAACAAAGGCACGACGACAACCCGACGCGAAGCCCCGCCAGCCGCAGGACCAACCGTCAACTCGACCGGCTTGCCGGCAGATCCTGCCAAAAGCGCGGCGGGCCCCCAAGTCCCGACAGCGCGTCCATCAACAGCAAGGATCGCATCGCCAACCCGCACACCAACTCCAGGAGCACGCAACGGCGACCGCGCGTCAGGATCCGAAGTCTCGGCAGGCAGAATCCTTTCGATACGCCAAAATCCGGCCGAATCCGGCGCCAAGTCCGCCCCAAGCAACCCAACCCGTACCCGCGGATCCGGCGAATCACGCGTCTCAGAGACATACGCATGCGAAGTGCCGAGCTCACCGTGAACCTCCCAGATCAGGTCCACGAGATCGTCGTAAGAACCCAAGCGCGGCAACAAAGTCCGGTAACGTTCAAGTTGAGCATCCCAGTCGACACCGCCCATGTCGCTGCGCCAGAAGCGATCGCGCATCAGGCGTCCGGCTTCGTTGTACGACTGGCGCCATTCCGCGGGCGGGTCGATGGTCACGCGGATCCGCGACAGGTCGATGTCGACGTTGTCCGAGCTGTCGTCATCCGCCTTGTGTTCCGACGGCATCGCGCGCAATGAGCGGCCGTCGTGCACCACGATTCTCTTGCCATCACCGCTGACCCAGAATTCGTCGAGCGCGTCGACCAAGGTCTCCGTACGGCGCTTTTCGAAATCGAACCGCACCAAGGAGGACCGAGGCGCGCTGTCGTCGCTCGACGCCAGATCATGCCCGAGTTCGCCGGACAGCGATCGTGTCATCCACAACACGCCGCCCTTCGCCGGATACAGCGACCAATACCGCGCCGCGGGCACCGGGAACGGCACGAGTCGCTCGGCGATCCCTTCGATGTCAACGGAAACGCGCGGGGTCGTCTCGTCATCCTCGGTTTTCTCGTCGTCGTCCGACTCGGTGACCGGGCGCCCTTGCAGCTGGGGCGCGAAGGGCGATGGCGTCGTCGCCGACAACGGCACGAGATACGGCAACGACCCGGTCGCGAAGTACATGTCGAACACGTGCGCGTCGTAGCGCGGATCGAAGCTGCGCGCCGACAGGAACACCAAATACTTGCCGTCGGTGGTGAAAATCGGTTCGTGATCGTCGAACCGCAGCGGCGTCACGTCCACAATGGACAAATTCGTGGTGTCGGCCATCCTGATCTGACGCAGGGGCGGCGGGCCGGGGTGGGACCATGCGAGCCAGCCGGAGTCCGGGGAGAACTGCAGGCCGGTCGGATCGCCGTCGTCCACCTTGGTGACCGTACGAATCTCGCCGGTCTCCACCTCCACGAGCAGCACGCGGCCGTCGTGCGTGACCACTCCGACCCTGCGGCCGTCGGGCGTCGCGACCAGTTCGTGGACGCGCCCGAACTGTCCCGTGCCGACGCGTCGAGGTGCGCCGCCTTCGACGGGCACGATCTCCAGCGATTCCTCGCCTTCGACATCGGTCACCCAGATGACGTGCCCAGTTGTCCCGAGGACCTGCGGAAGTCGTGCGCGCACACCAGGTTCGGCGGTCAACGCGCGCGCCGGTCCGTCCTGGTGCGTCAACCAGTGCACGGTCCCGCGTACCTCGACAGCGCTCGCGCGACCTGTGTGGTCAGGGGCGGCTTCGCCGAGCGACCATCGGGCCGAGATCGGGTACTGCTGACGGGAAACACGTGGTCCGCCAAGCTTGATCGGCAGCAGCCGTGGCTCGGCGTCCAGGCTGTCCAAGATCCACAGATCGCCCGCGGAGTGGTACACCACGCGGGCTCCATCGGTTGACGCGTTGCGGGCGTAGAACTCGTGCTTGGTGTGCTGCCGCAGATCCGTGCCGTCCGGAAGGCAGGAGTAGACGTTGCCGACGCCCGAATGGTCTGACAGGAAAGCGATCCGGTCACCGACCCACATCGGCGACACCAGGCTGGAGTCCAATTCGGACAAAATGCGGCTGAACTCGCCGGAGCCAGCCGTGTCCACCCAGAACCGGCCGACCGTGCCGCCTCGGTAGCGCTTCCACCACGCCGGATCGTCCGAATCCCGCGACTGCAGGAGCACCGCGCCATCTTCGCGGTACGTGATGTCGCCGACCGGGCCCCACGGCAACTGGCGCGGCTGACCGTCGAGCGGGATCGCGTATGCCCACGTACGGCGAAACTGTGCTTGCGACACGGAACTGATCGCGAGCACCTCGCCGGCCGGATTCCAGCCGAGTCCCGCGGTTTTGACCGAGCCCCAATAGGTCAGCCTGCGACTTTCCCCGCCGTCGACCGGCGCAACGTGCACCTCGGGCTCGACGTCCCTTGTGCTGGTCCACGCGACGTGCCTGCCGTCCGGCGAGATGCGCGGCCGGGTCACCGGAACCTGATCACCGGACACCCGCCAGGCACGGCCACCGTCCATCGGCGCGAGCCAGACATCCTCCTCGGCCACGAACGTGACAAGATCGCCGTGCACGTGGGGAAACCGCAGATACGCGTTATTCACTCGAACCAACTTACCGTCGCCGATAGGTTGTCCGGCGTGGCCGAGCAAAGTTGGCAATGGGACCCCTCGCTCTATTCGGGCAGCGCGCGGTACTACCCGCGAGGACGCATGCCGTACCCGAAAGCACTCGCGGACGCGCTTGCTGCGGAACTGGAACTGGACGGATCAGGCCGTCTGCTCGACATCGGCTGCGGTCCCGGTTCGCTGACCCTGCTGTTGGCCGACCGGTTCGAGCAGGCAATCGGAGTCGACGCAGACCCGGACATGCTCAACGAAGCCAGCCGCCTCGCAGCCGAAGCCAATGTCGACAACACGCAATGGCATCACCTGCGCGCGGAGGATCTGCCCGCATCATTGGGCACGTTCCGCCTGGTGACGTTCGCGCAGTCCTTCCATTGGATGGACCGGCCAAAAGTCGCCGCGATCGCGCGCGGAATGCTGGCGACGGACGGTGCCGTCGCACATGTCCACGCCGTAACCCACGAAGGCATTGAGGGCACGGAAGCCCTGCCGCATCCACGTCCACCGCACGCGGCAATCACGGAACTGGTGCGGAGTTACCTCGGCCCGACTCGACGCGCTGGCCAAGGCACGCTCCCGAATGGCACGGCTCGCGGCGAGGACGCGATCTACCGGGCCGCGGGCTTCACCGGTCCGCAGCACATCGAGATCCCTGGCCGGGTGCTCACCCGCAGCGCAGACGAGGTCGTGGCTGCGGTGTTCTCACTGTCCAGCGCGGCACCACACCTGTTCGGCGACGAGCTCCCGAAGTTCGAAGCTGAACTAAGGAAGCTGCTGCATGACGCCAGTCCAACCGGAACCTTCAGCGAGCAAACCCGCGAGATAGCTGTCCACATCTGGCGACCATAACCCCACGCCGTGTCCACCATTCCAACACTGTGTGTCCACCATTCCGGAACAGCGTGTCCACCATTCCGACACAGTGAGATGCACTTTGCGGCACACCGAAATCCCCGACGGGGCGCCAATGTGTATTTCGGTGTGCCGGAACGGTGGACACGATGTGCTGCAACGGTGGACACGGTGTGCCGGAACGGTGGACACGGTGTGCCGGAACGGTGGACACGATGTGCTGCAACGGTCGACACGATGTGCGGGAACGGTGGACACGGTGTGCCGGAACGGTGGACACGGCGTGGTCTAGCTGGGTCTGGGGGTTAGCTGGGCCAGTAGTGGCGCCATTCTTCTTCGGTCAGGTTTGCCGGGTCTAGGCCTGCGTCTTTTGCCGCGCGCTCGGCTGTCCGGATGTTTTCGGCGAATTTTCGGGCTACCGCGCGGACGTCGCCTTCTGGTTCTTCTCCGGCGATCTTGGCGCGGGCTGCTGTGGCGAAGAGCTGCTCGGCTGGGCTGTCGCCCGACGGCAGGAGGTCGGGTGGGAAGCCTGCGCGCGCTGTACGTTGGGCGAGTTTTGCGGCGAGGGCCAGGGCGGGGGCGCCGAGGGCGACGCCGTCGATGCTGGATTCGCGCTTCTTCTCGTCCTGCTTCAGCTCTTCCCAGCGTTTTTCCTGCGTTGCCGAGTCGCGGACCGCTGGGTCTGTCGCGAAGACGTGGGGGTGGCGGCCGATCAGTTTCGCGGACAGGGCCGCGGCCACGTCGTCAATCGTGAACGGGTCGGACGGGTCTTCCTGCGCGACGCGGGCGTGGAACAACACTTGCAGCAAGACGTCGCCGAGTTCTTCACGCAACGCCGTACGGTCGCCGTCCTCGATTGCTTCGATCAGCTCGAAGCATTCTTCGATCAGGTATTGCCGCAACGACTCGTGGGTCTGCTCCGCATCCCATGGGCAGCCGCCCGGGGAGCGGAGGCGGTCCATCACCGCCGCCGCTTCGAGCAACTTCTCGCCTGGGGTCACGGCTGGGTCGACTTGGCCTGGAAGACCGTGCTGATGTTGGTGGCCTCTTCACCGGACACGACCTTGAGGGTCACCGGGTCCCACTTGCCGAACCGCGGGTTTGGCTGCACCGGCACCACCGAGGCGAGCAACGTCAACTGCCCCTGGCCGATCTGTGCGAGCTCAACCGGCTTCAGTTCGGGGATGGTCACCTCGGCAGGCGGGGTGACCGCACGCCGTGCCTTCATGAACAGCACCAGGTAGCCGCCCTGGTTACCGGTCAGCCGGGTGGCGATGACCTCGCCCGCGGGCACGTTGTAGTACGGCGAAGCGGCCAGCGTCAGCAGGTTGCTTGGGTCCTGGAGGGCTGCCTCCGGGCCGAACACGCTGTTGAGGAACGGCTCGCCCATCGCCTCCGGCGCGGCCTGGATCAACGCGGTCGACTGAGCCGGGTTCTCGGCGATCTTGCGCGCCAGTTCCACAGCGGCGTCAGCGTCCTGCAGCACGACCGCGTCGAACGTGACGGACGAACGACCGAGCGCCCTGCGGCCAACCTCGGCCAGCGCCAGCCGGGCGCGGGCGAGGTCCTTGGGCTGGAACGCCGCGTCCACGATCGACTGGAACGGATCGCTCTGCGTCGCCCCGGGGCCGGTCAGGACCGGGATCGCGGCCTCGGCCTGCGCGTCGGTGATCTGGATGCCCAAGCGCCGGGCGGCGTCCGCGGCCAGCTGGTTGATCGCCTGCTGCCCGACGATGCCACGCGAGACCTGGTCCAGCTTGTGCTGGCGCGCCTGGTCCTGCACGGCCTGGTTGGTGGCCAGCAGGTCGTTGAGCGTCCGCTGGATCTGCTCAACCGTGGACACCTTCGCGTCACCGACGGTCAACGCGACCTTCGGGTCGCCCTGTCCCGCACTGCACCCGGCCACGAGCAGGGCCGTTGCGGTGATCATCCCGATTGAGCGGCGCATGGCAGTCGTCACAGTGGTTAGCCTCTCATAGGACAATCTGTCACCCGACTGGGGCCGGGGCGATCACCAGGCTGGCCAGGAAGTCCGAGCACCACTTGAGAAGCTCCTGGTCACGCAGTTGCGACGCACCTATCCGGCCACCGGCAGGTCCTTCCGTTGGCCGGGGCACGGTCACGGTGTTCGTAACCGCTTTGTAGTTCGCCTTGGGGTACAGCCGCTTGAGCCGCACGAGCTGGGAGTCGCGCAGGTCCAATGGGGTGAACCTGATCGACGCGCCCTGGGTGGTGACCTCGGTGACGCCGTACTGACGGCACGTCTGCCGGAACGCGGCGACCGCGAAGAGCCGCTCGACCGGCAACGGCGGCGCGCCATAGCGGTCCTTGAGCTCTTCCATCACGCCTGCGAGCTCGTCGGCGTCACGGGCCGAGGCGATCTTGCGGTACGCCTCGAGCCGCAAACGCTCGCCTGGCACGTAGTCATGCGGGATGTGCGCGTCGACCGGCAAGTCGACCCGGACATCGGCGAGCTCCTCCTCGCCTTCCGGCGCGTCGGCGCCCGCGTGCTTGCGGAACGCCTCGACGGCCTCGCCGACAAGCCGGACGTACAGGTCGAAGCCGACGCCAGCGATGTGTCCGGACTGCTCGGCGCCAAGGATGTTGCCGGCGCCGCGGATCTCCAGGTCCTTCATTGCCACGGCCATACCGGCGCCGAGCTCGGTGTTCTGCGCGATGGTCGCGAGCCGGTCGTGCGCGGTCTCGGTGAGCGGCGCCTCCGGTGGGTACAGGAAGTACGCGTACCCGCGCTCGCGGCCACGGCCGACGCGGCCGCGCAGCTGGTGTAGCTGTGCGAGGCCCAGCAAGTCACCGCGTTCGACGATCAGCGTGTTGGCGTTGGAGATGTCCAGGCCGGTCTCGACGATCGTGGTGGACACGAGCACGTCGTGTTCACGTTCCCAGAAGCCCTGGATGATCTTTTCGAGGCGGTCCTCGTTCATCTGGCCGTGCGCGGTGACCACGCGTGCTTCGGGCACGAGTTCACGGATCCGCTTGGCGGCCCGTTCGATCGACGAGACCCGGTTGTGCACGAAGAAGACCTGGCCGTCACGCAGCAGCTCACGCCGGATCGCCGCGCCAACCTGCTTGTCGTCGTACCCGCCGACATAGGTCAGGATCGGGTGCCGGTCCTCCGGCGGGGTCAGGATCGTGGACATCTCGCGGATGCCCGCGAGCGACATCTCCAGCGTGCGCGGGATCGGCGTCGCGGACATGGTCAGCACGTCCACGTGCGTGCGCAGTGCCTTGATGTGTTCCTTGTGCTCGACGCCGAAGCGCTGCTCCTCGTCGACGATCACCAGGCCGAGGTCCTTGTAGCGGATTCCGGTCTGCAGCAGGCGATGCGTGCCGATCACGATGTCGACTTCGCCGTCCGCGAGGCCCGCGATGACCTTCTCGGAGTCCATCGGATCGGTGAACCGGGACAGGCCTTTGACGTTCACCGGGAACGACCGCATGCGCTCGGCGAACGTGTTCAGGTGCTGCTGCGCCAGCAGGGTGGTCGGCACGAGCACGACGACCTGCTTGCCGTCCTGTACCGCCTTGAACGCCGCACGGACCGCGATCTCGGTCTTGCCGTAGCCGACGTCACCGCAGATCACGCGGTCCATCGGGACACCGCGTTCCATGTCCGCCTTGACCTCGTCGATCGCGGCCATCTGGTCGGCGGTCTCGGTGAAGGGGAACGCGTCCTCCAGCTCACGCTGCCACGGCGTGTCCGCGCCGAACGCGTGCCCTGGCGCGGACTGCCGGGCCGCGTAGAGCTGCACGAGCTCGGCCGCGATCTGCTTGACTGCCTTGCGCGCCTTGGCTTTCGTGTTCTTCCAGTCCGAACCGCCGAGCTTGTTCAGCGTCGGCAGTTCGCCGCCGACATAGCGGGAGACCTCGTCGAGCTGGTCGGTCGGCACGAAAAGCCGGTCCCCTGGCTGGCCACGCTTCGACGACGCGTACTCAAGCACGAGGTATTCACGAGTCGCGCCCGCGACCGTGCGCTGGACCATCTCGATGTACTTGCCGATGCCGTGCTGCTCGTGCACCACGTAGTCGCCGGTCTTGAGCGCCAACGGGTCGACGGCGTTGCGGCGCCGCGACGGCATCTTCGCCGACATGTCCTTTGTGGACGTCCCATGCCGTCCGCCGGTCAGATCCGTCTCAGTCAGCACGACCAACGCGGAATCCGGCGCGATGAAGCCGTCTTCGAGCGCGCCACGCACAACCGTGACCACGCCAGGCTCAGGCGCCTCGGTCAGACCATCGGGCGCAAAGCGCGCCGCGACCTCAGCATCACCGAGTTGCTCAACCGCGCGCTGCGCCGTACCTGTACCGGGCACAACCAGGACCGCCGCGCCGCCAGCCGCCGTATGCGCGCGCAGGTCCGTAAAGGCGCGCTCGACGTCTCCGCGATACGAGTCGACCTGCTTGATGCCAAGCGACAGCACGTCCGGCGAGCCCGTGAGCTGGCTCAGCGTCCACCAGCGACGCCCTGTCTCACGCGCGTGCGTGACGACTTCGCCCAGCTCGCGGTACGCCGAAGCACCGAGGTCGATCGGCGCCTTACCGCCACCGGCCGCGGCCATCCACGAGGCCTCGAGGAACTCCTGACCAGTGCGAACGAGATCGTGTGCGCGCGTGCGGATCTTCTCGGGGTCGACCACGAGCACGTGCGAACCCTCCGGCAGCACGTCGGTGAGCAGCTCGAGCTCGCCGACGCAGAGCACCGGAATCAGCGCCTCCATGCCCTCGACCGGGATGCCACCGGACAGCTTGGTGAGCATCTCGGCCAGGTGCTCGTCGCCAGCGTGATCAGTCGCCAGCTCAGCGGCGCGGCGCTTCACATCCTCGGTGAGCAGCAACTCACGGCACGGCGGCGCGGTCACCTCGGTGACCTTGGTCGGCAGCGAGCGCTGGTCAGCGACGGCGAACGGCCGGATCTCGCTGACCTCATCACCCCAGAACTCGATTCGGTACGGGTGCTCGGCCGTCGGCGGGAACAGGTCGAGAATGCCGCCGCGGACCGCGAACTCGCCACGCTTCTCGACCATGTCGACACGGGTGTACGCGAGGACAACGAGGCGCTCGATCAGCCCGTCGAAGTCGTGCTCGTCGCCTGTCTTGAGGTGCACAGGAACGAGTTCGCCCAGGCCAGGGGCCATTGGCTGGATCAAGCTGCGCACGGTCGAGACGATGACCTTGAGCGCCGGACCCTCCGGGTGAGCGAGCCGGTGCAGGACAGACAGCCGCTGCGCGACCGTGTCCGCGCGTGGGGACAGCCGCTCATGCGGCAACGTTTCCCACGAGGGGAAAGCCGCGACGACGTCCTTACCGAGCAAATCCCCCAAAGCTGCTGTTAAGTCGTCGGCCTCCCGGCCCGTCGCGGTCACTGCCAGCACCGTCGAGTGGGCAGCGAGCGTCGCGGCCACCACCGGGCGAACCGCGGGCGGGCCTTCGAGTTCGTAGACAGGCGCGCCAGCGGCTTCGGCGACGGCCATGACCGCGGGATCAGCGGACAGGCCGGCCAACAGACCAGTCAGCGGAGCGTGAGTCACGGAAGCATCCCCTTGCCGAAGAGTCGGACCTCAACAAGCTTACGTCGGTGGTCCGACAGACCCGGTTCGCGTCACACGTGAGGGGAACATTTAACGCGTTCAACCTGGATTCACCGAAGATCTTGGTGGGTTGGTCGTGTCGTGAACGGGCAGATGCCCTCTGACTTGGGACGATTGTTCTTATGACAGAAACATATCGGACCGAGTGAGAGGGCATCTGCTGAGTGAAAGCATCGCATACGCGTGGCGCGGTGTCGGTGAGGTTCGACGATCCGGGATTGGTGTCGCACGCGGGCCTGGTGGCGGTGATGCGGCTGGCCGAGGACGCGGGGTTGTCGGATCTGGCCGGTGAGCTGGTCCGGCTGGGTGGTTCGGTCGGGGCGAACGCGGGCGCGAAGATCAGCACGATCGTGGCCGGGATGGCCGCGGGCGCGGACTCGATCAGTGATCTGGACCTGGTGCGGCATGGCGGGATGGCGGGGTTGTTCACCGGGATCCGCGCACCGTCCACTGTGGGCACGTTCCTGCGCTGGTTCAGCATGGGTCATGTCGCTCAACTGGAGAAACTCTCCGCCCGGCTGCTGGCCCGCTTGGCGGAGCTGACGCCGCTGCTGGCGGGGGCCGACCGGTTGGGGTTGCTGGATCTGGACTCGAAAATCAGCCAGGTCTACGGGCGGGGCAAAGACGGGGCCGCGTTCGGCTATACCGGGGTGTTGGGGTTGAACACGCTGGCCGCGACCCTGACCACAGCGGCGGGCAGGCCGGTGATCGTGGCGACCCGGTTACGGGGTGGCAACGCCGATACCCGCCGCGCGGTGAGCTCGCTGGCCCGGCGCGCGCTGGGCACCGCCCGCGCCGCGGGCGCGACCGGGCCGCTGCTGGTACGCGGCGATTCCGGGTTCTATGTCGGGGAATTGATCACGATGCTGGTGCGGGAAGGGGGTCTGGTTCTCCATCACCGCCCCACAACATTCCGCGATCCGGGAGGCGATCGACGCGATCAGCGAGCACGCCTGGCAGCAGCACACCTACCGCGACCCGGTCCTCGACCCGCACACCGGGCAGCTGATCCACACCGCCCAGATCGCCGAGACCAGCCATACCGCGTTCACCAACCCGACCGTCAACCCCGGCCAGAAAACCACCGCCCGGCTACTGGTCCGCCGGACCCGGATCACCACCCGCGACGAGCAGGGCGAGTTGTTCCCAGCCTGGCGCTACCACGCGGTGTTCACCAACCTCCCGCCCGCCACCACCGAGCCCGACACCACCAGGCCCGCCACCACCAGGCCCGCCACCACCGAGCCCGACGCGGCCGGCTTCGACACGGCCACCGCCTGGCGTCTGCACGACCAACGCAGTGGCGCGATCGAACACGTCTTCGCCGAACTCGCGGCCGGCCCACTGGCCCACTTCCCGTCCGGACTGTTCGCCGCCAACGCCGCCTGGCTCTCCCTGGCCGCCCTGACCCACAACCTCCTGCGCGCCACCGCCTGCCTGGCCGGCCCCGCCCACGCCAGAACACGGCTGACCACCCTGCGCCGCCGGTTGATCACCATCGCCGCCCGCGTCACCCGCACCGCCCGCCACATCACCCTGCGGCTACCACGAGACTGGCCCTGGGCCACCGATTTCACCCGGCTGTTCACCACGATCCACGCCCCACCCCACCCCGCCTGACCCCTAACCACCCGCCTGACCAGGCCCAACCCGAAAGACCACAGTGGAAAAGCTGGGCAGACCAGCAGCTCCCGCACGACCACACCAGACACCACCGGCCCACCACCACAATCACCCACCACCACGACCACAACCCAAGATCAACGGTGAATCCAGGTTCAACGCCGCGAAGGTGACCTTCACGGCAAAACGAGGGTTACGCCGGATGCCGGAACTCCGCAACAGTGTGATCGGTTTCGCTTGCGCGGGCGCAGGACGGTCATTACCTTGCGATCTGAACGAGCCGGGGGGCTCGATGAACTGGGGGATCAAGGGTGAGACGTGCCCTAATTTGTGCTGCCTGCATTGTGGCGTCCTTCTCCGTGGCAGCACCCGTCGCTGCCTACGCGGGACCGTCCGTGACGATCCAGGCAGAGCAACCGTCTGATGACTGGATCTGGGTGAGATACCTGGCCAGCTCACATCCGTACAGCACGGTACGGACCGCCGCCTGGTCAGCATTGGTGAGCAGCAACCCGGACGCGGCGATCGCTGCGTTCCTGACGTCGGGTTACGACTACGCAGTAGAGCGCGCGCAGCAGCGTCGCGTGCGCAACATGGACTTCATCCGTCGGGTGTACGAGACGACGACCGTTGAGTACTCCCCCGAGGTGCACAACGAAGCGAAGCGACTGCTCGGTTCGAACGCGACCGACGCTGAGCGTGAGGCGTTCGTGCGTACCGGATACGAGACCGCACGATCACGCGATCGGGTGTATCGCGACGAAATCGGTGCACAGAAGCAAGCACTTGTTCAGCGCGACCGGGATTTTGTCCGGAACCTGTCCACGAACGACCCCGGGGAGCAGGTCCGCCTGTCGGCAGCCCACGCCGTGCGTCTGGGTGCGACGGATGACGACTTGGTCGAGTTTTTCGCCTACGGCTGGGCAACCGGGTCGCGGTTGGATCTTGAGGTTTTCCGGATGCGGCACGCGAACGACAACATGAAGTGGCGCAGCACGATCACCCGTCTGATCGCAGATGCCGAGGCTGCTGAGAACGCCGCTCGTGAGGCGTCGGAGGAGACCAAGCAGCAGGCCAAGGATGCTGCGGCGCGTGCGTGGCAGCAGGTGGGCACGCAGACGGAACCGGCCCGGTCGGGGTGGACGCAGGCGCAGGATGTCGCGGTGCGTCAGGCGGAGAACTGGCGGGCTGTGTTGGCCGCGGCGCAGGCTGCGATGGGTCCGAACTGGGAGTCGATCATCGATCCGGCGCGTTCGTCGGAGACCGCGTGGCTGGCCGAGCGTGACTCGGCGTCGCAGCAGGCGGCGTACTGGAATGCGTTGCTGCAGCAGGCAATTGACGCGGAACAGCGCGTCAAGAACATCAACTGACATATCTGTGACCGGCCTTCGCCAGTAGGTGGCGATCGCTTTGCCATGCCCAGAAAAGGAAAGCAATGCGAAGAACAACTGTCCCTAGCAGACGTTTAGCCCGCGGTCTTGCCGCCGTCGCGGTGGTCACCGGGCTGATGGCGCCGGTCGTCGCGCACGCGGCACCGACGGACATTCCACCAGCGGCGGCCTCGCGCAACTCCGAGGCGACCGCGAACGCACCGGCGATCCCGCAGATCGCCGCGGACCCGGCCGCGACTGAGGTGCCCGAGTCCAGCGAGGTGGAGAAGGTCCGCGCGGTCCGTGCGATCGAGGTCGGCGAGGCGACCGACGAGTGGCTGATGTTGTCGGACAAGAACTTCGTGTTCCGGGTCTTCGACAAGATCAACGCGGGCAAGTACCCGCTGACCAAGGCCGAGGCCTACCGGGTCTACAAGATCGTGGTGGAGAAGCCGGACGCGCCCGATGCGACCGCGTTCATCCGCACCAGCATTCACGACTTCGTCGACCGTGACCACCTGGAATACGCCCGCCGCCAGGAAGAAGCCCGCCTGGCCCGCGAGGCACGCCAGAAGGCCGCTGCCTTCGCCGAAATCCCAGCGGACGCGGCGATGCTGGACGGCAACGACCAGAACTTCGTGTACCAGGTGTGGCGCCGCTCCACCGGCCCGAAGGTCAAAGACGGCGCCATGACCGCGTGGGGCGGCACCGAGGCGACCTGGAAGACGTTCATCAACACGGACATCTTCACGCTGCACATCGCCGACCAGCGGGATGCGATCGAGAAGGCCAAGCAGGAAAGCGAGGAAGCCGCCCGGATCCTGGCGGCCAAGCAGGCCAAGAAGAACGCGGCCGCCGTGCTCGGCATCCTCACGCCGGAGGGTTGGCTGACCCTGTCGGACGACAACTTCATCCGGCAGCTGCTGACCACCCCGGAGCTGGCGAACCCGCGACACATCGAGGTCCGCAACGCCGCCGAGGCCGCGCTGCGCAGCAGCAACCCAGCCGACTGGAAGGCGTTCATCGACACCGGCCTGAAGGCCGCCGATGACCGGGATGCCGCACGGGAGAAGGCGATCCGCGAGGAAGCTGACCGCCAGAAGGTCCGTGAGATCAAGGCAAAGGCTGAGGCAGGCCGGGTTCGCCCGCGTCTGGTCGCCGCCGCGAACGCCGCATTGGCAGGCACGCCCGCCGACGTGACCAAGTTCCTGTCCGAGACCCAGTTCAACGTGTTCAACCAAGCACTGCGGACCACGACGCCGGGTGTGAAGGCATGGCACGTGCGCGCCGCAGGTGGCGACGCGGGCATCACGCCGGGCACGCAGAGCACGACCACGGCCGACACGCCGCTTGGCGAGGCGACCTGGAAGGTCGTCACCGGTCTCGCCGACACGAACTGCTACTCGTTCGAGTCCGCCACGCACGTCGGCAGCTACCTGCGTGTCCAGGACTACCGCGTGAAGTTGCAGGCCAGCGACGGCAGCGACGCGTACGAGAAGGACGCGACCTGGTGCCCGAAGCTGGGCAACTCCGGTTCCGGTGTCTCGCTTGAGTCCAAGGCGCTGCCGGGCCGGTTCCTGCGGCACTACGGCGCCCAGCTGTTCGCGGGCGCCAAGAGCGGCGACACCACCGGTGACCTGAACCCGCACCTGTTCGAGGTCGACACGACCTGGAACATCGTCGACCCCGACCCGATCGTCACCACGCAGATCATGCTGCGCTGGCACAACGACGACGCGTGGCGCGCCTTCGTCGGCAACCCGAAGTCCCCTGAGGTGCTCGACGGCGCGGTCCGGTACCGCGAGTTCACCAACACGGCCAGCGCCTACTGGGGCTCGGCGACCGGTGTGCGCAGCGTTTCCGGTGAGGCGCTGACGAAGTACCGCGCCTCGGGCGGTCCTAAGTGGAGGCTGCCGATCATCGACACCACCGCCACACCGGACAAGAAGGGTACGTACACCCACTTCGTCAACGGGCTGTCGATCTACTGGACCCCGGACACCGGCGCGCATCTGGTCTACGGGGCGATCCGGGGCCGTTGGGAGGCAATGGACTGGGAGCGTTCGTACCTCGGCTACCCGAAGACGGACGAGGAGCAGGTCGGAAACCTGCGCCGCAGCACCTTCCAGGGCGGCTACATCTACCACGACCCAGCGACCGGACGGACTTGGGACACCAAGCTCTGACCGATCAGGTCTGACACAAAGGGGCCCGGCACACGAGCTTTCCGGTGCCGGGCCCCATTGGCATACAGGGGGTTTACCGAGCAATGAGACTCATCCACAGAGCACTGGCGGCCGCGCTGACCGCCACGGTGTTCGCAGGGCTCGTACAGCCCGCGAACGCCGCGGTCGCGGCGCCGGTCGTAGCGTCATCGTCCACAGAGGATCCACCACCGTCGTCCGCGCGGCCGATGCCGCCGGATCCGTACAAGGAATGGGACGGCAAGTCCGGCGTCCCCGACACTGGCGACCCTCGGCTGCGGCAGTTGGTGGCCGACAATGCTGAGCTGGCCGAGGATGTCGAAGTCCGCGATGCCGCGAAGGCGGCGCTGGCCGGTGGTCGCACGGCGATCATGGCTTTCCTCAACACCGGGTTGAAGGAAGCCCAGAAGAAGGCTGCGGACCGTAAGGCTCGGGTCGCCGCGGAGAACCGTGCGGCGATTGAACCGTTGCGGGGCACGGGTGGTCCGTATCTGCGGGCTGAAGTGGATCGTGTACTCGCCGGAACCGACCTGGATCGCCTGCAGTTCCTGGCTTACGGCAAGGGAATCGCCGAGCAGCGCGACGCCGCAGCCGTCCAAAGCGCCAAGCAGCGGGCGGATGAGAACCGCGCCCGGGTAACCATGGTTCTGGCCGCAGGTGGGCCAGACGTGAAACGCGCCGCGCAGACGGCACTCGACGCCGGTGACGCCGCGGTCGAACAGTTCCTCGCGTCGGGATACCTCGATGCGGCCAAGAAGGACGCTGAGGCCCGGGAGAAGTTCCTCGCCGACGAGGAAGCCCGGATCAAGGCCGCCGAAGCCCTCTCCGAACTGGCCAAGAAATCCGCGCGCGCCAACGAGGCCCGCCGGGTTCTGATGATCCAGCACGGCAACGGCATCCGCGCCTTGCAGCGCTCGTCGAACGCCTTGATCCTGGCAGGCAACGAAGCCCGCAAGGCCGAGCAGATCTTGGCCGCGAACGACGCGGGCGGGCAGCACCCGGCCGACTCGTTCAACGGCGTGAAGGCGGAAGTCGCCCGCCAGTTGAGCAACGCCCGTGCTGCCGCGGATGACGCGAACCGGGCGGCAGTCCAGGCGCAGGTCCAGGCTGATGTGCTGGTAGAGACGGGTTTGCCGTACGGCGCGCAGTGGGCGCAGATGGCCTTTGGCATGTCACAGGCGGCCAAGGCCGCGGTCTCCGCGGTGGAAACCGCGTCGCACTCGGTCGACGCGGCTGCGTTCACCGACCAGGCTCGTAATGCTCAGGAGCGTGCCGAGCGGCATGCTGAGCAGGCTAAGAAGTGGCGTGAGACCGCTCAGGCGCACGCCAAGGCCGCAGCCGATCTTGCCGAGGCGGCTCGGGTACAGGCGGTAGCGGCTAAGGATGCCGCGGCCCGTACGAAGGCTGCGCGTCAGGCAGCTGAACGGGCTGAAGCAGAAGCCTGGGCTGCTGCGGAACGAACCCGTCAGCACCGGATCACCGCCGAGCGTGAGGCTGCGACTGCTGCCGCACAGCGCGCGATCGCGCAGCGTGAGGCGGCCAACGCAGCCGCCGCGCGAGGCCGTGCCGAGCAGCAAGCCGCTGTCGCACGCGCGATGCGTGGCGAAGCCGAGGCACAGGAAGCCATCGCACGCGGTGCACGTGACCGCGCGGTGGTAGCGGACGGCGTTGCCGCACAAGCGGAAACCGGTGCCCGTAACGAGGAACGCAACGCGGTAGCCAGCCGTGACGCGGCATATCGGGCCGAACGCGAGCAGCGCGCGGCCGAAGCACGTGCGGCAGCAATGGACGCGATGGCCGCGGCCAGCCGAGGCACGCCGCACGAGAAGGCCGCGTTCGACGCGGCGCTGCAAGCCCGTGGTGAAGCCAACACCGCCGCGGGCGCGGCCGGTGCTGCCCGTGGCGCGGCGAACGCCGCTACGGGTGCCGCCGCCGGAGCACGTGGTGCGGCAACAGAAGCGACCCGTGCAGCGGCACGGGCGCGGGCGGCAGCGTCAGCTGCAGCCGCCGCAGCAGCACGAGCGAACGCGGCAGCCAACCGTGCCGAAGCGGAAGCAGCCGCGACACACGCCGCCGCGTTGCGGGCCAACTCGGCCGCGTCGGACGCTACGTTCAACGAGGCCAAGGCTGCCGAAGCCGCACAGAACGCGGTGAACCTGGCCAACCAGGCGGCATCCGAGGCCATGAACGCCCAGATGTCGGCCGAGCGCACCAAGGCCGAAGCCGACGCGGCTGCTCAGGAAGCAGTCTCCGCCGCGACCCAGGCAAGCCTTGCGGTGCAAGCGGCTTCGGCGGCGAAGGCGTCCTCGCAGGCGATCACCCAACCGGCGAATACCGCGATCACTGTCGTGGCACCGTTCACCGGCCAGGACATCGACGCCGACTTCGTTGCAAGGGTCGCCGAACAGGCCCGCGCGGTCGGCGCCGAGCAGGCAGCCGCGGCCGAACGCCGTGCCGCAGAAGCACTTCAAGCAGCCAAGCTGGCGCAGGAGGCAGCCGACCGGGCCAAGGAAGAAGTCAAACCCGCCTACGACGCAGCCGCCGCAGCGGCCAAGTCCTCAGCGGCAGCGGCACAATCCGCCGCCGAAGCCCAAAGAGCCGCCGCCGAAGCCGCAGCGGACGGCGCCGCGGCACGGGCAGCCGCCGCACGCGCCAACCAGGCCGACGCCCAAGCCCGTGAAGACGCCCGCAAGGCGCGGGCAGCGGCCAACGCGGCAGCAAACGACGCCCGGATCGCCGGACGATCCGCATCCGCCGCCGAAGCCGACGCGGCAGCAGCACGTTCCGCAGCCGACCGGGCCGAAGCCGACGCCGCGGCAGCACGAGGAGCCGCCGACCGCGCCGAAACCTTTGCCGTGGAAGCCAACGCGGCTGCCGACAGTGCGGCAAAGCACGCCGAAGCCGCCTCGGAGGCTGCGAAGAACGCTTACAACGCCGCAGTCGACGCCGGCAAGGCCGCCGACCGTGCCGAGGAAGCAGCGCGCAAGGCTGAACAGGAGCGGCGCGCAAGCCAAGCAGCGGGGTCGGACGACCCGGGACCACCTCTGTCCGATGAGGACGAGGAGATGCTGTGGCTCGAGGGCGGCGACGAGCTGGTGCAGGAGTACCGCCGGGCACAGGACCAGGCCAAGAACGGTCTGATCGACTTCATCATCCAGAACGGTGGCCAGGTCCTGCTCGACATGATCGGGTACACCGACGCCAAGAAGTGCTTCACCGAAGGTGATGTCGCCGCGTGCCTGTGGACCGTGGTCAACGTCGGCTCGTTGTTGCTGTTGATCGCCAAGGTGCCTCAGGTGGCCGCCGCGATCACCAAGATCGTCGGTGGGCTGACCAAGTTCCTCGAAGCGTCAGCCGCCGGCCAGAAGTTCCTGTCCACCATGCGCGGCCTGGTGGCTTCGGAGAAGGTCCGCTGTCCTGACGCGCTCGCCAGGACGGTCGCGGCTCGCCAGGCGATGGCACTGCACTGCCTGATCGCGCTGAAGGACTGGATCAGCAAGCCGATGCAGTTCGGCAACAGGGAGTTCCTGCTTGACAAGAAGGGAATGGACCACATCCTGCGCCGCCACCACCCGGACTACTGGGACGGCACAGTCAAGGACAAGCAGAGCTTCTTCCCGAAGAGTATGTCCATTCCGGACATCGAGGACGCGATCAAGCAGGTCATGCAGCAGAACCGTGACGACCTGATCGCCAACGGCGGGAAACGGATGCACAAGATCTACGGTACGGTCAACGGCGTCAAGTACCAGCTCGGCCTGAACCGTGGCCGGATCGGCCAGTTCTTCCCACTAGAGGGCCAATGATCGAAGTACGCAGTTTCCTCAAGCAGCAGGACGGTTCTTTCCAACGCTACGAGGAGACCACCGTCCCGCCATCGGACTCGGACTACGTCGAAGGCGCGATCGAGCTCGTGATCGATGGCGTCGAGGTGATCGGGCAGCAGCAATGGGACTACGTGGACCAGCTGTGGGCCTACATCGCCGACATGGTCAGTGACTTGCGCGAGCACGACGAGGTCCGGACCACCTTCCCGGACATGCCGGTCGAGTTCGCGCTCCGCCGGACCGCACCGGGCCGGTTGTTGGTCAGCTGCGAGAGCAGCACGCCGACTCGTGTCCAGGCTGTGGAAACTGAGCTGGTGCAAGCACTCACTCAAGCGGGTCTCGCGTTCTTCGAGCGGATGTCCCGGCTGCTGCCGGACAACGCGGAGTCCTACGATCTCGCGTCGGAAAGCCTCCGTGAGGCAGCCAAGAAGTAACGGTTCCGCCCGCTCGGCATTCGCCGGGCGGGCGGAACCGTGTTTATTGGGATAGCCGGTTCAGCCAGGTCTCGATCACCGAGTTGAGCAAGCCGGGCGTTTCCTGGTGCGGCCAGTGGCCGAGCGACAGATACAGCGTTCCGTCCAATTCGGACCGCACACGTTTCGCCGCCCATGCCGCGTGATCCTCATGCCCGCTGGAAAAAATCGTCAGCGTCGGACATGTCATCCGGTCGAGGTACGCCTCGGTCCGTTCGCGGGTCCCGACCTCGCCAGCGCCGAGCCAGTTGCCTTGGAACGTCTCGATGACCACGTGGCTGGGCACCGACCACACCCGGCGCCGGTGCATCGCCCTGAAGAAGTCCGGGGTGTGTGGGCTGTCGGCGAAATCCATGATCGCCGCGGTGAGTTCGTGCGCGTTCTTGGTCGTCATCGTCTCGGCGGTGTGGATGAAGTGCGCCGGGGCGAAGCCGTACGCGGGCTCGACGGCGACGAAGCCAGCGACCAGGTCCGGATACTCGCCCGCGAGCACGATGCCGATCCCGCCGCCGAGAGAGTGTCCGATGACCACTACCTTCGGCACGTCGATGGCACGCAGGAGCAGCACGAGGTCCTCGGCGAACACCCGTGCGTCGTAGCCACTCGACGGCACGCTGGACTGGCCGTGCCCGCGCAGGTCGACCGCGATCACGCGGGCACTGCGCGCGAAATGCTCCAGCTGCCAGTCCCAGTCGTGCGAGTCGCACGTCCAGCCGTGCACGAACAGCAGCGTCACGGGACCTTCGCCCTCGTCGGCACAGAACAGCCGAACGTCGTCCCTGATCTGCGTGAATGGCATGTGCGCCAAGCTAGGTCGACCGGAATACGGCTTGCCATCTGGCGACATCTACTCGCCAGGCTCAGAACTTCGGCGACCGCTTTTCCAAGAAAGCGCGCACGCCTTCTGCGTAGTCCGCACTGTGCAGGGCTTCGTCGTACAACGCGTGGACGCTGTCGTCTTCTTGCTCGCCGTCGGCGATGCGGTTGATGATCGTCTTGGCGCCGCGGACGCTGACCTGGGCGCGGCCCGCGATCGTGGCCGCGAGCTCCTTGGCGCGCGCGTCGAGGTCCGACGCCGGGTGCAGCTCGTTGACCAGGCCGATTCGCAGAGCTGTCGCCGCGTCGATGATGTCTCCGCTGAACAGGATCTGCTTGGCCCAGGCTTTTCCGACCGCGTCGACCAGTTGCTTTGTCGAGGTGAAGTTGTAGACGATGCCGAGCTTGGCCGGGGTGATCCCGAATCGCGCGTTGTCCGCGGCGATACGCAGGTCGCAGGCCAGTGCGATCTCGCAGCCACCGCCGATGCAGAAGCCGTTGATCACCGCGATGGTCGGTTTCGCCAACGTTGTGATCGCGCGTTCGGCTGCGTGCACCGCTTCGCTGTAGCGGGCCGCGTCGTCCGCGCTCGACCGGAGGGTTTCGAACTCGCTGATGTCAGCACCGGCCGAGAAGTGCTCGCCGCCCTGGATCAGCAGGACACGGACGGCCGGGTCGAGCGAGCCGAGCAGGCCGGGAATCGCCGACCACATCTCCAGGCTCATCGCGTTGCGCTTGTCCGGCCGGTCGATGGTCAACGTCGCCACGGCTCCGGCCGTTTCCACCTTCACATGCACCGGACTATCGGACCACACATAAACCGGACAATGATCAGCGCATGCTGTGCATCATGCGACGACTTGGCGTGCTCCTCGTCACACTGACGGCCCTCGCTGCCTGCACAGAGTCCTCCGCGGGCCGTGTTCCGCCGCCGACCGGCGCGGCGGGCGGCCAGCCGAGCACGCCGCAGGAGACGCAGCCGCCCAAGATGAAGATCGAGACCGTCGCAGGCGGCCTCGAGCACGGCTGGGACATCGGCTTCCTGCCGGATGGCAAGGTCCTGGTCAGCCAGCGGCCCGGCAAGCTCGCGCTGCTGTCGTCCACGCAGGTCGGCGCGACCGTCACGCAGGTGCAGGCCGATTTCAGCGATGTCCTCGTGTCGGGCGAAGGCGGCCTGATGGGCATGGTGCTCGACCCGGACTTCGCCTCGACTCGCGAGTTCATCACGTGCCAGACATATAAGGAGAACGGCGTCGGCGTTGACGTCCGGCTGGTCCGCTGGCGGCTCTCCCCGGATGGGCGCAACGCGCAGCGCGTGAACGTCATGCTGTCGGGTCTGCCGGTGGCGCGTAGCGGCAGGCACTCGGGCTGCCGTCCGACCATCGCCCCTGATGGCGCCCTGCTCGTCGGCACCGGTGACACGGCCCGCCCGGCGATTCCGCAGGACCGCACGAACCTCGGTGGCAAGGTCCTCCGGCTGAACGTCAAGACTGGCGCGCCCGCTCCCGGCAACCCGTTCGCTTCGTCGCCGAACGCCAATGAGCAGCGGGTTTACACGTACGGCCACCGCAACGTGCAAGGTGTGGCGATCCGTCCGGGCAGCGGCCAGGTCATCACCGCCGAGCACGGCCCGGACAAGAACGACGAGATCAACATCGAGCAGGCGGGCAAGAACTACGGCTGGGATCCGTCCCAGGGCGGGACCGTGACCAGCTACGACGAAGACGTCCCAATGACCGACCTGCAGCGCTTCCCCGACGCGATCCCCGCGCTGTGGGAATCGGGCGAGACGACCGAGGCGGTGTGCGCGGCGACGTTCCTTGACGGCCCACAATGGGGTGCTTTCAACGGATCGCTGGTGGTGACGGCGCTCAAGGGCGCGAAAGTCCTGCTGTTCAAGATGGATGACGCCGGCAAGGTCCAGTCGGTCTCGGTGCCGCCGGAGTTCGACGACGACTGGGGCAGGCTGCGCGCGGCACGGCAGGGCCCGGACGGCGCCCTGTACATCACGACGTCCAACGGAACCGACGACAAGCTGCTGCGGGTCACCCTAGGGTGATCGCATGTCCTTCCCTGACGCGGTCTTCGCCGCATTGCGTACGGAACCGGCGAAGATCGCTGTCGAGCATGGATCGCGCGAGGTCACCAAGGCCGAACTGCTCAACCTGACCAGCCGGATCGCCGCAGGCATGCGGGCCGCCGGGGTCAACGGCGGCTCGGGCGTCGCGATGATCACGGAAGTGACGCCGGAGGCGTTGGCCGCGTATCTGGCCGCGTGGGCGCTCGGTGCCCGAGTTGTCGGGATTCGTCCGGGGTTCAGCGACAAGCAGCTCGACCACATCCTTGGCGACGGGCTGGATCTGATCGTCACCGACGCGAAGCTTCCTGCCCTTTTGGACACCGAAGATGAGCCGTTGATCCTTACTTCCCGACCGGAAAATGTGGCCCGGTTGGTCTATACCAGCGGCAGTACTGGTCTACCCAAGGCATGCGCACAGACATATCAGGCCCTTGGCGAGCACTATTCGTGGAACCCTTCGGCATGGGACGCCGCGACGGCCGCACAGGCGGCGGCGTGCGACCGATATCTGCTGTTCGGGAGCCTGGCAAGCGTTGTCGTGCAGGACTATTTGGCTTTGTGCCTATTGAATGGGGGAACCGCGGTCATTCCGCTTTCGGTCAAGTTCCCTGAAGTGCTGGCCGATCTGCGGATCACGTTCACAATCATGAACACGCCCCGGTTGTACGCGATGCTGGATTCCTTGCGTGACAACCCAATCGATCTCAGTTGCCTGCGCGGCATGCTCGTCGCAGGATCGCCTGTGGCACCACATCGGTTGCAGGAAGCCATGTCTCGCATTGGGCCCGTGATCTATCACGCGTACGGCCAAAGTGAGACCAATGCTTTGACCGTTGCCACGCCTGCCGAGATTCTTGCTGGCCACGTGGAAACTGTCGGGAAACCGCAGGGTGGCGTGGACATCGAGATCCGCGATGGCGAGGTGTGGGCGCGTAATCCGTGGATGATGCGGGGGTATTGGGAAGACGCCGCCGAGACCGCGGAAGTCCTTGTGGACGGCTGGATCCGGACCCGCGACCTCGGTTTCCTGCGGGATGGATATCTGCATTTGACTGGGCGCGCGCGGGACATCGTGATCGTGAACGGGTATCCGGTGTACGCGGGGCCCATCGAACGCGTGCTGGCGCAGCATCCCGACGTGGATCAGGCGTACGTCCTTGGGCCTTCGGAAGTGCTGCATGCCTTCGTGATTCCCTTGCCTGGCAAGGAACTATCGGTTGACGAACTGTCCTCTTTGGTGCGGGACGAACTCGGGCCGAACAGCGTGCCGTCGACGATCACATTCATTTCCGAGGTCCCGGTCGCACCGAGTGGGAAACCGGACAAGCGGGCGTTGTGGCACGACTAGACCGCGATCACAACAGGTCACCAGAAGCCAGCATTCCCTTGGTTCATGGCACCTTCATGCCACGCGATATCGGCCCCGCCGCGCTGGCCGGTATCCCCCACTCGGGGTACGTTCGATCCCGTTGTTCAAGCTTCAACTGCTTCCCCTGCCGCATCAGTGGGAAGCGACCAAGGGAATCCACAGCACGAGGGGCAGACCGAGATGGCCAAGCACGCAGCAGGACCAGGGGCACCGGCGTTCAAGATCACCGCAGCCGACCGCAACCACCCGCCGAAGCACAGCAAGGATCACCCGAAGCCGGAAGTGATGCGCGTGGTCATCGACGTCAAGAACGGCCTGAAGAAGGCCAGCTAGCCAGTGTCAGTGGTGCACCCCGGATTCGGGGTGCGCCGCCAGCCGAAGAGTCTGGCGAACCAGACGTCAGGTCTGCAGCTCCGCGAGGTCGACGGTTATGGGAATCGGCACAGCCGTGACAACAGCCGGGCCCTTGTCCTCGATGAGGTTCTCGACCACATACCGCCCGTTCTCCAAGCGGTACGCCGTCAGCCGGAGTCCACGAAGGTCATCCTGCTCGATGGTCCAGAGAAACGGCACACCCGCGCCCGCATAGCCAGCCATCTTTGTCTCACGCTCGGCCCTCGGGTTGCCTGGCGACCACACTTCGACGGCGAGAATCAGTGCTTCCGGCGGAAAGCTCACACCGACCGGCTTACGGTCCAGAATCACCACATCCGGAATCAACGCCGTCCGCCATGCCGTCGAAATCCGCACATTCACAGCCAGAGCGACATTCAGGTCGGTGCGATTCGCTGCACGAAGGGCGTCCCGAAGCAGCACGCCCATGAGAAACGCGGCATCTTGGTGTTCGCCGGAAGGTGCGGGAGTCAAGTGGAGGTATCCAAACATCAGCTCGAGGCGTGACCCATCTACCGGAGGGTCCAGTGCCAGCCAATCCTCAACGGTGTACGGGCCGATCATCGGGTGCTCCAGAGCTACTGACACGCACTCCACCTCCAACCTCGGCTCCATCTCAGTGTCCCATGTCCGGCCAACTGGGAAAACTCAGCGGCGGACCTTCGGCTTGTGCTCCAAGTGCGACAAGCCGTTCCACGCCAAGTTGACCAGGTGCGCGACCACGTCGGTCTTTCGCGGCTTACGAACGTCAAGCCACCACTGCCCGGTCAGCGCGACCATGCCGACCAGAGCCTGGGCGTAGAGACCCGCCAGCTTCGCGTCATAACCACGACTGCTGAAGTGCACGCCGAGAATGTGCTCGACATGGCTGGCGATGTCGGAGAGCAGACTGGAAAAGGTCCCGGTGGAACTCGCCACGGGTGAGTCACGTACGAGAATCCGGAACCCGTCGGTCGACGTGTCCACGTAGTCAAGCAAAGCCGTCGCCGCGTGTTCGAGCAGCGTCCGGGGATGCATGTCCTCCGACAGCGACTCCGTGATCGCGGACAACAGGTAGTCCATCTCACGGTCGACGACCACCGCGTAGATGCCTTCCTTGCCGCCGAAGTGTTCGTACACCACCGGCTTGCTCACGCCGGCCCGGTGCGCGATCTCCTCGACCGACGCGCCGTCGAAGCCCTTTTCGGCGAACAGGGCCCTGGCGACGTCGAGCAGCTGCCGCCGACGCTGGGTTCCGGTCATCCGTACCCGCGTCGGCGGCACTGCCCCGTTAGATCTCACCCGGACACACTAGGCCCTGTCCCAAATGCCCGATCGCGATAGCCGGGCCGGATACGGCCCCTGGCGCCACCGCGGCAACGCCCAAAGACAACCAGTATTCGCGACGTCGCCGCGGCGACGCCAGGAACCGCCCCGATCCCGGCTCTCATCGACCGGGACATTCGGGACAGGACCTAGGCCAAATCAGTCCTTGCCGACGGACAAACGGGCGAGGCGCTGTTCGGTCGGCCAGCGCACGTCGTAGACCCAGCCGAGCTTCTCGAACAGCCAGATCACGCGCGCGGAGATGTCGATCTGGCCGCGCTGCACGCCGTGCCGCGCGCATGTCGGGTCGGCGTGGTGCAGGTTGTGCCACGACTCGCCGCCGGACAGGATCGCCAGCGGCCAGAAGTTCGCCGCTTTGTCCCTGCTCTTGAACGGGCGCTCGCCGATCATGTGGCAGATCGAGTTCGTCGACCACGTGATGTGGTGCAGGATTCCGACGCGCACGAACCCGGCCCAGAAGAACGCGGTCAGCGCGCCCCACCACGACATCGTGATCAGTCCGCCGAGCACCGCGGGCAGCAAAAAGGTCAGCGTGGTGAACAACACAAAGAGCTTGTTGACCTTGACGAGATCCTTGTCACCCATCAGGTCTGGGGCGAAGCGCTCCTTGTTCGTCACGTCCTTCTCGAAGATCCAGCCCATGTGCGCGTGCCAGAAACCCTTGGCCAGCGCCCACGGCGAGGTGCCGAACAGCCACGGCGAGTGCGGATCGCCGTCCCGGTCGGAGAACGCGTGGTGACGGCGGTGGTCAGCGACCCAGGTGATCGGCGGCGACTGCACGGCCATGCTGCCCATCACCGCGAGCAGGATCCGCGTGCCGCGCTTGGCTTTGAACGAGTTGTGCGTGAACAACCGGTGGTAGCCGACCGTGACGCCAAGCAACGAGAACCAGTAGAACGCCACAGCCAGGATGACGTCTACCCAGGTCAACCCCCATCCCCAGGCGAGCGGAACAGCCGCGAACACCGCTACGAACGGCAGCACGATGAACGTGTACACCGCGATCTGGGTCGCCATGTTCCGCTTGCCCTCGAACATCGGCTTCGGGCCTTTGTCGCCCGCAGCCGGATCCTCGGTTTTGTCGAGGGTTGTTGTCATTCGCCCACCTCACGCGTGACTTAGGTCAGCCTTACCTACGACGTCGTAACTTACGACAGGGTAGGTTGCCGCGAGCCCGGTGCGCCACCCTGCGGACCGTAATTTCGATCGCCTTACCACTCCTACGAACTACCCACGTGTGACGCTGCTAACGCCCATTCGGGTAGTCCCGTAGAACAAATTCCACCGGGTGTCTGTCGCCCGCCAACCCCACTCGTGCGACGATGTCCAACCGTGAGCCTCATCGGCTGACGGTCCGCCGTGGTGTAAAGGCAGCACCTCAGATTTTGGTTCTGATGGTCCAGGTTCGATCCCTGGCGGCGGAGCGGTAGAGCAGGACAGCTGAACAAGGGTTGATGGGCAGGGGGTGCACCGCTGCGCAACGAGTCGGACGAGGAGCACCCGCCCGCGCTGGATGAGAAGTCCGACGCGTGGCTGGTCGGTCGCGCCAGTGAACTACTGGCGATCACGCAGAGCGCGGGACTTGCCGAGCAGGTACAGAACGTCGACGAGGTCGACCTCATGCTTGCCGAAGCCCAGCACCGCGGCGAGCCGCGGATGGTCGCGCAGCTTTTGCGTTCCGCCGTGGCGGTCCGGCTCACCACATCCGGCCTCGCGCACACCGCTCAGCCCTTGCTCGACGAGATGATGCTGCACACCCGCAGGCATGGCCTGCTGGTGCTGGAAGCCGACGCGCACGCCCTGCTCGGCCGCCTGATGCTGATGGACGGCGCCGAGGACATCGCCTTGACCGAGGCCGCGGTCGCGCTGGCCATGCTCGACGACGACCTGCCCCCCGACGTGATGCTGGGCAGACGTAAGTGGGACATCCTGCTGGCGTCCACCCTGATGGATATCGGCCTCGTCCTGACCCAACTCGGTGTCTACGAGGAAGCCGACCAGGTGATGAACCGGGCAAGCCGGTGCATCAGAGACTCAGCCGGACCGCACCAGATCGCGGTCCACTTGATCCACCGGATCCGCCTGCTGGTCGGATGGGGACTGCGCCTCGAACGCGTCGACCAGTCAGAAGTCGCACAGGAGAAGTTCGAGACCGCCGCGGCGATCTCACTGGCCGTCGAAGGCCCCTTCCGCGAATCGCTCTTCCCGCGCAAAGCCGACCAGTCCGCAGCCGAACAGGTTCCGGTCGTCGCCGCCGCGATCGCGCTCGCGCAACCGTCCGCTGAGCACGTCGAGCGGCTGTTCGAGATCAAACCGACCGCCAAGTACGCCCGTGAGTTGATCATCACGTCGGTCGCGTTGGCGCGCTGCCTCGAACAGACCGGCCTGGTCGCCGAAGCCGTCGATGTCCTCGCCGAAGCGCGGGAATTCCTGGTCGAGGACCCGTCCGAGCCGACGCTTCGGCTGTGCCTGATCCGTGAGTTCGCGCGCTTGTCCGGGCCGGATGGCGGCGAGCGCACCATGAGCGCGCTGGAGAGTTACGCGCAGGAGCTGGAAAGCCAGCTCTGGGAGATGCGCGAGTCGCGTAAGGCCACGCTGAACACTCGCCGGGAGCACGAGCGGCTGACCCGTAAGCACGGCGAGACCGAGAAGCAGGCGCTGCAGGACCCGTTGACCGGCCTGCCAAACCGTCGCGCGCTCGACGACCGGCTCGAAGCGTTGTCCGCGAGCGCGAACAACCACCCGCTCGCCCTCGCGTTGGTCGACCTTGACGGGTTCAAGGAAGTGAACGACCAGTTCTCACACGCCGAAGGTGACGACGTGCTGCGCGTGGTCGCAAGCACGGTGCGTGACGCCCTGCGCGGCGGGGACATGGTCGCGCGCTACGGCGGTGACGAGTTCGTCGTGCTGCTGCCGGGAGCGCCGCTGCACGCCGCCGAGGCCGCGTTGAACCGTGCCGTGACTGCGGTTTCCAAGCTCCCGCATGATCTTTCCCACGGTGTGACGTTGTCTGTCGGTGTGGTCGCGTTGCGTCAGAACGAGACCGCCGCGCGTGCGCTCGCGCGGGCCGATGCCGCGATGTACGAAGCGAAACGCAGCGGCGGCAACGGAGTCTCCGCGGTGACCATGAGCACCGAGACCGCGCAGTCAGGGCGAGTAGTAGACGACCCCGCGTGGGTCCTCCCGGAGGCAACGTAGGATCGTTACCTGGTGTTATCCGAACGGATTCGGCAGGGAGATCGCTGATGCCCCAGGGTGGGAACGCCCAGCTCAGCACCGTTGTACTCGCCGCTGGCGAGGGCACTCGGATGCGCTCGTCGACCCCCAAGGTGCTCCATCCGATCGCTGGCAGGCCGCTCGTCGAGCACGCCGTGCGCGCAGCCGCCGGGCTTGACCCGGACCATCTCGTCGTCGTGGTCGGCCACGGCAGGGCTGCGGTCACCGAGCACCTCGAAGGCCTGGCGTCCGCATTGGACCGCAAGGTGACCACGGCCGTGCAGACCGAGCAGAAGGGCACCGGTCACGCGGTGTCATGCGGTCTGTCGGAATTGCCGGGAACCTTGAGCGGCACCGTGATCGTCACGTACGGCGACGTGCCTTTGCTTGAGACGGAAACGCTTTCGGCATTACTCGCCGAACACTCCTCGTCCGGCAACGCGGTGACGGTGCTGACCGCGGTCGTCGGCGACCCCACCGGCTACGGCCGGATCGTGCGTGACACCGACGGCGGCGTGACCTCGATCGTCGAGCACAAGGACGCCGACGAGGACCAGCTGGAGATCACCGAGATCAACTCGGGGATCTACGCCTTCGACGCCGAAGTGCTCGTCGATGGTCTTTCCCGGATCCGCACCGACAACGCGCAGGGCGAGCTGTACCTCACCGACGTGCTGAGCATCGCCCGTGGCGACGGCCGCCGGGTCGGCGCGCTGGTGTGCGTCGACGCCTGGCAGGTCGAGGGCGTGAACGACCGCGTGCAACTGGCGAAGCTCGGCGCCGAGCTCAACCGCCGGATCCTGGACCGCTGGATGCGCGACGGGGTCACAGTGATCGACACCGGCAGCGTCTGGCTGGACGCCGGAGTCACGCTGGCCAGGGACGTCCTGCTCGAACAGGGAGTCCAACTGCGCGGTTCGACCAGCGTCGGCGAGGGCGCCACCATTGGTCCCGATACGACGCTGACCAACGTGACCGTGGCCGAGGGGGCGAAAGTCATTCGTACTCACGGCTCGGATTCCGCCATCGGCGCGGGTGCGTCGGTCGGTCCGTTCGCCTACCTGCGGCCAGGCACGTCACTCGGCGAGAAGGGCAAGATCGGCACCTTCGTCGAGGTGAAGAACTCCGAGATCGGCACGGGAACCAAGGTCCCGCACCTCTCGTACATCGGCGACGCGACGATCGGCGAATACAGCAACGTCGGCGCCGCAAGCGTCACCGTGAACTACGACGGTGTGAGCAAGAGTCGCACGACGATCGGCTCACACGTCCGCACCGGCTGCGACAACATGTTCGTCGCCCCGGTGACGGTCGGCGACGGCGCATACAGTGGTGCCGGCACCGTGATCCGGCGGGACGTCCCGCCGGGCGCGCTCGCAGTTTCCGGCGGTCCGCAGCGCAATCTCGAAGGCTGGGTGGTTTCCCGGCGTCCGGGCACCGCGGCCGCTGAAGCGGCACTGGCCGCACAAAAGGTCGAGGAGCAGCAAACATGAACGCCAAGTCCGGGACACCGAAGAAGCACCTGATGCTCTTCTCCGGCCGTGCTCACCCGGAGCTGGCCGAGGAAGTGGCGCGGGAGCTCAACGTCGAGATCACGCCACAGGCTGCGTACGACTTCGCCAACGGCGAGATCTTCGTGCGCTTCAACGAGTCGGTACGCGGCACGGACGCGTTCGTGATCCAGTCGCACACCAGCCCGATCAACCAGTGGATCATGGAGCAGCTGCTGATGGTCGACGCGCTCAAGCGCGCGTCAGCCAAGCGGATCACCGTGATCATGCCGTTCTACGGCTACGCGCGGCAGGACAAGAAGCACAAGGGCCGCGAGCCCATCTCGGCCCGGCTGATCGCGGACATGTTCAAGACCGCGGGCGCGGACCGGATCATGACGGTCGACCTGCACACCGCGCAGATCCAGGGTTTCTTCGACGGCCCGGTCGACCACCTGTTCGCGCAGAACATCCTGGCCGACCACATCAACAAGACCTACGGCGACGCCGCGGACATCACCGTGGTCTCCCCGGACTCGGGCCGCGTGCGTCTCGCCGAGAAGTGGGCGACGCAGCTGGGTGACCGGCCGATCGCGTTCATCCACAAGACGCGCGACCCGCTGAAGCCCAACGAGGCCGTCGCCAACCGCGTCGTCGGTGAGGTCGCCGGGCGGCTGTGCGTGCTGGTCGACGACATGATCGACACCGGTGGCACGATCGTGAAGGCGTGTGACGCGCTGATCGACGCGGGTGCCTCGGACGTGGTGATCGCGGCGACGCACGGCATCCTGTCCGACCCGGCCTCCGAGCGCCTGGCCAACTGCAAGGCACGTGAGGTCATCTTCACCAACACGCTGCCGATCCCCGAGGAGAAGCGCTTCCCCGGGCTGACCGTGCTGTCGATCGCGCCGCTGCTGGCCCGGGCGATCGAGGAGGTCTTCGAAGACGGCTCGGTCACCAGCCTCTTCGACGGAAACGCCTGATCAGACCTCGTGAGTGGTTAGTCGTGTTAGAACACGGATAACCACTCACGAGGTCTGATGTTGTCGGGACAACGCTGCTCCAACATCGGCCAGATCCGGGAATCCTCCATGTGGTGGTGATGGTGCGACGAAGTGGTGACCGAGGCGATGTGGTCGGCGACGAGCTCGGCACGGTCCTTCCTGGTGGTGTTGATGACCAGACCGGCGGCGAGCAGGAATTCGCGCCGGAACATCCGGTGCACCATCGCCATCTCACGGCCGTCGAAATAGGCGGCCATGCCGTGCGGTGTTGCCCTCGATCCAGCGGAAAACCGCTGGTGACGCGCTGGACGGCGGAAGCTCGCCCGCACGTGGACCCCGGTCATTGTGCCGACGTAGCCGGGACCCCCGGTGTTCGCGGGTTGAAGCTGGCGTAAACTATCCGGGTTGTCTCGGCGAGGCCGGGTTCTTTGAAGAACTTGGCGTGATCGACGCGGCTGGGTTGGTAGCCGTGTGTCTTCACGCCTGCCTCCGCCGCGGTGACGACCCCACTTAGCCTTTTGTGTTGAAGGAGAGCATCACCGTGTCCGAGGTCCGTCTTGCCGCCGAATCGCGTACCGAATTCGGCAAGGGCGCCGCACGCCGTACCCGCCGCGCCGGCAAGATCCCCGCGGTGCTCTACGGCCACGGTTCCGACCCGAAGCACCTGGCTCTGCCGGCGCTCGAGTTCGCCCGTGTCGTCCGTGAGCACGGCCAGAACGCCGTACTGACGCTGGATGTCGACTCGAAGTCCGAGCTGGCGCTGACCAAGACCGTCACCACCCACCCGATCAAGAACTACATCGAGCACGTCGACCTGCTGCTGGTGCAACGCGGTGAGAAGGTCAGCGTCGAGGTTCCGGTCGTGCTGACCGGTGACCCGGCCGCCTCCACCCTGGTCACCCAGGACCTGACCACGATCACCGTCGAGGTCGAGGCGCTGCACATCCCCGAGCAGATCGAGCTGTCGATCGAAGGCGCCGAGGCAGGCACCCAGATCACCGCTGCCGACGTCAAGCTGCCGCGGGGCGCCACCCTGGCGACCGACCCCGAGGCCCTGGTCGTCGCGGTCAACCCGGCCCCGACCGCCCAGCAGCTCGAAGGCGACACCGGCGAGGCCCCGGCCGAAGAGCCTGCCGACGAAGAGGCCTGATCAGTCATGAGCGAAGGGCCGGGAACCGTGGTCATCGTCGGCCTCGGCAATCCCGGCCCTCGCTATGCCGCCAACCGGCACAACGTCGGCTCGATGGTGCTCGACGAGCTGGGTGACCGGGTAGGCGGAAAGTTCAAGGCCCACAAGGGTCTCGCCGACGTCCTCGAAGGACGACTCGGCACCAGGCGGGTAGTGCTGATGAAGCCCCGCTCGTTCATGAACGTCTCCGGCGGCCCGGTTTCCGGGGTGGCCAAGTTCTTCAAGGCGGATCCGGCGGACATCGTCGTGCTCTACGACGAACTGGACCTGCCATTCGGCACCGTGCGCCTGAAGCTCGGCGGCGGCGAAAACGGCCACAACGGCCTGCGGTCCATCTCAAAGTCCTTGGGTACAAAGGAATATCACCGGGTTCGGATCGGCATCGGCCGCCCACCCGGCCGGATGGACCCAGCGGACTTCGTGCTCAAGGACTTCTCGGTCATCGAACGCAAAGAGCTGCCGTTCGTGTTCGACCGCGCGGCCGACGCGACGGAAGCCCTGATCAGCCACGGCCTGGAGGCCGCGCAGAACACGTTCCACGCCTTGAGCTAGAGCCGCACCTCGGGGATCGTGGCCATCAGCGCACCCAGCTCGGGGTAGTCCTCGAACTTCTTGCGAGCCATCGCCGTGATCTTCTCGCTGAGCCCCGGATCAAGGTCGTCGGACAACCGAACCCCGGCGAGTCGCCCCAGGTGCGGAAAGATCTGCCACTCGCCGTCGATGTTCACCGGGTCGTACAGGTAGCGCTCGAGTGCCGCCAAGTCCTCGATCCCGACGCAGTAGGCGTGCGTGTAGCCCGCCGCCGGGTCCCCGAGATCCTGGCCGGCCGTGCCGAACAACGTCGACGGCATGGACGCGGTTCGCCTCATCAGCGCGAGGACCTTCTCTTTGTCCGCGTCGGATGTCCCGTCCTTGAAGCTGAACCGCAGCATGTGAACGATCACGCCAGCCTCCCCTTGATTGACCCCATAAGGTCAACATACTGATCATTGAGGAAGCGGGTCGCCAAGCCGACAGTCAGGCTGGCGGCACCAACTCGAAGTAGCGCTTTGTATATCCCGCAAGCGGAATCCTCCGCCACATTCCCAGCAACAAGTCCGACGCCGTACCGCTGACCTCAAGCAGGACTGGCCCGCTGCCTTCGCCGAGCCGGATCTCGTCGCCTTCGACCTGCACGGTCCAGTCGCCGGGGCCATCGGTCTGGCGGAACCGGAACCGCTCCCCCGACCCCGCGGGAGCGTTCACGATCCCCCGTCGGAATGGCGCCATGAACTGGAAATGCAGGCCGATCGCGTCCACAGCGAGCTCAGTGTCGATCGGTTTGGCCGCTCCGACGGCGTTCTCGGCATCCCATCGGTGCACGGCGGCTTCCAAAGTCTGCGCCCGCAGCCAGAAATCCACGGTGTGCTCCGGCGACCATGTCCAAGTCGGCTCATCAAGGGAAGTGGAGGCGAACAGGTCCGCCAGCTCCGAAGCGCCCGAAGCGAACCAGTCGACCAGCGAGACAGGCACCGGGCCACGGTTGGGTTCGTGCTGTGGCATCGGCCAGCCTGAAGTGTCCGCGGGCAGCCCCAGGTACTTCAGGTCACGATGATCCGGTGGCGTCGAATGCCGTCCTGCCACGGTGAGGATCACGTACCGCTGGACACTTCCCAGGTGTGCCACCAGATCGGCCACCGACCAGTCGGGGCATGACGGCACTAAAGGCGTCTCGTCCGCGCCGACTGACCGCCGGGCCGCGGCCTCGAACGCAGCGCACTCGTGCCGAAACCGGGAAAGATAGTCCACCCCAAGATCATTCCACGGTTCCGGCACTCCGGGCACGGCCGTCCGGGAACCGCCCGGGTTGGTGAAGCCGGTCTGGCCGGCTTCACCAACGGGCGAACTGTCTGATCAGGACTCGTTCTTGCGAATGCTCTCCGCCAACTGCTCTCCGGCCGCAGCCCGGCGCAACTTCCCAGACGGCGTCTTGGGCAACGATCCTGGCGACAGCACGAGCACTGCCACCGGCCGGGCCTCGACAGCGTCGAACACGCGGGCGGCGACTTCCTTACGCAGCCTGGCTTCCTCGGCCGAGTCACCGGCCAGTTTGGACTCCACGACCACCGCGAACCGTTCCCGCCTGCTGCCTGCGTCCAGCCGGACCGCGACCGCGTTGCCCGCACGGACGCCTTCCACGCCCGTCGCGGCGCGTTCGATATCCGTCGGGTAGATGTTGCGGCCACCGAGGATGATCACGTCCTTTTCCCGGCCGCACACCACGATCTCGCCATCGATCGTGTATCCGATGTCTCCTGTGGACATCCAGCCTTCGGCGTCCTGAATGGACTTCGGGCCGTCCACGGTCAGATATCCGGGAGTCACCGACGAACCGCGCAACTGGATCTCGCCGACCTCACGGTTGCCCCGGATCTCGCCTTCAGGGTTGATGATCCGCGCCTCGATGCCCGGCAAAGCCTTGCCAAGCACGGCAAACGACCGGACGCCCGCCGCGGGCGAGACCGGAACCGCGAGTCGGTCAACCTCAAGCGCATGCGGGTCGATGTAGTCCAAAGTCAAACCGGTGAACAGCGGCGCGAACGAAACCGCCAACGTGCATTCCGCCATTCCATAAGCCGGAAAAACGCACTCTGGCGGCATGTTGAACCGCGCACCCGCGTCAGTGAAGCCCTTCACCGCGGCCGCGTCGATCGGTTCGGCGCCGTTCAAAGCCAGTCGCAGCGTCGAAAGGTCGTAGGCGCCGTCCTCAGCGTTGCCCATTCGGCGGCCGACCATGGCGTACGCGAAGTTCGGCGCGGCCGTGATCGTGGCGCGGTAACGGCTGATCAGGTCCATCCACAGCAAAGGCGCGCGCAGGAAGTCCGGCGGCGTCACCTTCACCAGGTCAATGCCGAGGGTCATCGGGGTTGTCAGGAAGCCGACCATGCCCATGTCGTGGAACAGCGGGAGCCACGACACCATCGTGTCGTTCTCCCAGTCCAGCGCGGCCTTCTCGGACATTGCCTCGATGTTCGCGAAAAGGTTGCCGTGCGTGATGCGCACAGCCTTCGGGTCAGCCGTCGAGCCGCTTGTCAGCTGCAGCAACGCGTGTACGTCCTCGCCGACCTGGACCGGTTCGGCCAGTGGCGTTCCGTCGACAAGATCCGTCAGCAGCCGGTACGGGATGCTGTGCTGGGTCAGCACCGGCGCGAGCTGGTCGAACGGCGCGCCGAGCAGCACCAGCTTGGAATCGATCATGTCGAGGACCTTCAGGGTGTCCTCCGCCCACACCGCCAGATCCGTCCGCGGCGTTGGCTGGTGCAGCATTGTCACGCTGCCGCCGGACAACCAGACCGCTTGGATCGCCGGTGCGATCAGCACGGGATCAGCCGCGAGCACAGCGACCGCGCTCTGCGCACCGAGACCGCCTTCGACCAACGCGCCCGCCATCTTGCGGGCTTCCTGGTGCACCTGCGCCCACGTCCGGCGAACGGGATCGCCGGGTTCCCCGGTGACGATCCCTTTGACCTGGCCGCGGGTGGCGGCATTGCCCAGCAGGGCGTCCACGAACCGACTCATAGCGCCCAATCTAATTGGTCCTGGCTGGTTACTACCGACAACGACCCGCTACTCAGCGCTGTCGGCGATCTCCAACCAGCGCTCCTCGACCTCGCCTTTTTCCTTCACGACGTCCCTGAGCTGGGCATCAAGCTCAAGCAGCCGGTCGGGATCGGTCGCGGCCTCGGCGAGCGCGGCGTGCAACTCGGCTTCCTTCTTGGTCAGCTTGTCCAACGACCGCTCCAGCCGCGCCAGCTCCTTGCCCGCCGCGCGCTGATCAGCCGCGCTGGACTTGGGCTTGTCGGCCTTTGGCGCGGGCGCCGCCGCGACAGGTCCGGCCATCGTGGACCGGCGTGACAAGTACTCGTCGATGCCGCCGGGCAGGTGCTTCGCGCGGCCGTCACCAAACAGCGCGTACACCTCGTCGCAGACGCGTTCGACCAGGTAACGGTCGTGCGAGACGACAATGAGCGTGCCGGGCCACGAGTCGAGCAGATCTTCCAGCTGCTGCAACGTGTCGATGTCCAGGTCGTTCGTGGGCTCGTCGAGCAGCAGCACGTTCGGCTCGGCCATCAGCAGCCGCGACAGCTGCAATCGACGCCGTTCACCACCGGACAGATCGGACACGGGCGTCCACTGCCGATTGGCCGGGAACCCGAACTTCTCCGCCAGCTGTGACGCGGACAACTCCTGCTTTCCCAACGTGACCCGGCGCGCGATCTCCTCGACCGCCTCAAGAACCCGGAGTTCACCGGGCAGATCGGCGAGTTCCTGGCTGAGGTAGCCGAGCCGGACGGTCTGGCCCTGGATCCGCTTACCGGTCTCCGGCTCGGTCTCGCCCGCGAGCAGCCGCAGCAAAGTCGTCTTGCCGGACCCGTTCACACCGACAAGACCAATCCGGTCACCCGGGCCAATCCGCCAGGTGACGTTATCGAGCAATTTACGGTCAGGGACGCTCAGACTGGCGTCCTCAAGTTCGAGCACGGTCTTGCCGAGCCGACGCTTCGCGAACGCCGTCAGCTCAACGGAATCCCGCGGCGGCGGCACGTTCGCAATCAACGCCTCGGCCGCTTCGATGCGGTACTTCGGCTTGGACGTACGCGCGGGCGCACCTCGTCGCAGCCACGCGAGTTCTTTCGCTGCCAGGTTGCGGCGCTTCTCCTCCAGCGTGTCCGCCAGCCGCGCACGCTCGGCGCGCGCGAACACCCAGTCCGCGTAGCCGCCTTCGTACTGTTCGACGCTGCCGTTCTGCACTTCCCACGTGCGCGAGCAGACGGTGTCGAGGAACCAGCGGTCGTGCGTCACGACAACGAGCGCGGTCCGCCTGGCGAGCAAGTGATCCGCCAGCCACCGCACACCCTCGATGTCCAGGTGGTTCGTCGGCTCATCGAGGATCACCAGGTCAAGGTCCTGAACGAGGGCAGCGGCCAACGAGACCCGGCGCCGTTCACCACCGGACATCCGATCGAGCGGAGCGTCCAACCCCAGGGCCGAGATGCCGATGCCGTCGAGCACCGCACGAACCCGCGCGTCCGCGGCCCACTCGTGCTCAGCGTTGAACTCCAAGGGATCCAGCACGGCATTGCGCACGGTCCCGCCCGGCGGCAGGTCTGTGCGCTGGGTCACAACGGCCATCCTCAGGTCCCGTGCTCTGCTGACGCGCCCGGTGTCCGCGGGCTCGATACCCGCGAGCACCTCCAGCAGCGTGGTCTTCCCGCCGCCGTTCAACCCGACGACCCCGATCCGGTCGCCCTCACCGACGCCAAGCGAGACGGCGTCCAGCAACGGCCGGACCCCGTAGGACTTGCTCACTGACTCCAGATTGACCAGATTGGCCATCTACCCGCGCTTCCCTCGTGACTGCTTGCCCTACGAGGGTATTAGGCGCCGGTCGTGGCTGACGAAGCCGCGCGGCTTTATTGCTGGTTGGTCACGAGAAGGGCTCCGCAAGGACACTTTCCGTAACCGCGATCGCGGCGCCGAGTATTCATACCTGGCTCACGTTGCCCAGGAAAGGAATCCTCGTGCACCCAGCCCCGTCCGGCCGGATGATCAAGCAGCGCAACGCTGTCCTGGTCTGGCTCGTCTGGCCGTTCATCACGCTCGGCATCTACAGCTTCGTGTGGTACTACAAGATCCACCGCGAGCTGGCTGACTTCCACCGCAAGCCCGACTCGCCGGTCGTCGGGCCGATGCTGGTGCTGCTCCTGCTGAGCTGGACGATCATCGCGCCGCTGGTGTCCATCTACCGGACCGGGGAGCGGATCGCCTATGCCCAGCGCCGCTCCGGCATCCAGGACACCTGCAGCCCGGTCGTCGGCCTGCTGTTGATGTTCGTGCTCGGCCTTGGCGTGCTGTACTACCAGATCCAGCTGAACAAGATCCCCGAGCGCTACGGCGTCCCGGAGGGCACTGAAGTCCAACTGATCGCCGCCTAACTCAGGCGTGCACCTCCGGCGGGGCTGGACGTGGTGTTTCGTCGCCACCGATCACGCGGGCGCCTGGGACGGGGCCATGCGCCACGCGAACGGTACGACACACACCGGCCCCTGCGAGCTCTGCCGCCACCCGCAGAGCCGATTCGCCGTCGGAGCACAAGAACGCGCAAGTCGGGCCGGAGCCGGAGACGGTTCCGGCCAGCGCGCCGGCGTTGACGCCCGCGCGCAATGTGCGGCGAAGCCCTGGCCGCAACGAGATCGCGGCTGACTGCAGGTCGTTGCCAAGCAACAACGCCAGTTGACGTGGGTCGCCGGACGCCAGCGCCTCCAGCACCGGCTCGACCGCGCCGATCCGTGGCGGGTCGCCGTCTTCGCGCAGGCGGTCGAGTTCAGCGAAGACCTTGGGCGTGGACAGGCCACGCCGGTCGAACGCGATCACCCAGTGGAACGTGTGCCTGGTCAGCACCGGGATCAGGTTCTCGCCGCGGCCCGTGCCCAGCGCTGTGCCGCCGTGCAGCACAAAGGGAACATCGCTGCCGAGTTTCGCGGCCACTTGGGACAGCTCGTCCCGGCCGATTTCCAGCCGCCACAAGGCCGCGAGGCCGACGAGCGCCGCCGCGGCGTCCGCGCTGCCACCAGCCATTCCACCGGCGACCGGGATGCCCTTACGGATCACCACGCGGATCTTGGGCTCGGTGTGGTCCTTGCCGACGTATTCCGCCAATGCCTGCACGGCCTGCCAGGCCAGATTGCTCGGGCCAGTCGGCACCTCGTCCGCGCCTTCGCCGATCACCTCGACACCGGGATCGTCGGTCACCGCGACCGTCACCTCGTCGGTCAGCGACAACGCCTGGAACACGGTGTTGAGTTCGTGATAGCCGTCTTCTCGCACATCGCCGACGGCGAGGTGCAGATTGACTTTAGACGGCACACGCACAGTGACAGGCGGGGGAACGACAGCGAGCACTACGTCAGCCTACGTGTCCTCGCACTCGCCGTCGTTCACATGCCCGTTATGCCGCTACGACGCCCCGCGGGCCAGCCAACTGCTGGTGCACGATTCCACCGCGCTCGCCGATCCAGCCCAGCGCGCCGTCGGAACGCTCGCCGCGCAGTCCGATCCGGAATCGGGCGACCGGAGTCTCACCGAGACGGGTCAGTCCGCCGCCGAGAACCGAGACCTGGACACCGAAGCGGGACGCGGCTTCCGGCAGCAACGCGCCGACAGCGGCGAAGCCGATCAGCACGATGTCCGCGGTGCGGTCGTGTCCGACCGAGCCGGTCTCGTCGATCACCGGCAGAAGTTCTTGCACCACACGGCTTTCCGGGTCGTGCAGCAGGTCGAACAGGTTGCCGTGCTCCAGCAGCTTGCCCGAGTCAAGCAGCGCGATGTCGTCGCAAATCCGCCGCACCACAGCGGTGTCCTGCGTCGCGACAAGCAGCGTCACGCCGAGTTCTGCCCTGGCACGGTCCAAAACCGCAAGCACGCCCGCGGCGCCATCGGTGTCGAGGTTCGCGGTCGGGTCGTCGGCCAGCAGCAGACCTGGTTCTCCCACAAGGGCTCGAGCAACCGCGACACGGCGACGCTGTCCGGCGGTCAAGTCGTCCGGATATGCGGCGGCCTTGTCGGTCAAGCCAATCAGGTCAAGCAACCGACCGACGCGCGCTCGGCGTTGCGGTCCGTCCACACCGGACTGCTCAAGCGGCAGCGCGATGTTGCCAGCAGTGGTGCGCTGCTTGAAAAGCTGCGTTTCCCCTGTCACGAAACCGATCTGACGCCTCGTGGCGCGCAGGCTTCTCGTGTCGAGAGCCGCGGTGTTCAAGCCGTCCAACCGGATCGCGCCGGTGTCCGGGCGTTCCTGCAACGAGACCACACGGGCCAAAGTGGACTTTCCAGACCCGGTCGGCCCGACGACGCCGAGCGCGGCACCGGCGTTGACTTCGAGTGAGACGCCGTCGAGTGCGACGACGTTGCCTGTTCGGCTCCAGAAGGATTTACTGACGTTTTCGATGGTGATCACGGTTACTCCTGCGCGCAGCACACGGCCCGACCGGGGTCACGGTCGTCCGATGTCCTTTAAGGACCGTCCTGGTCGGACGGGGGCGATTTCGGGTGTAATTGAGAAATCAGGCGTTGTGGCTACGACATGCGGTGACTGTCCGCCTGCCCTGGTCTATCACCCGGCGCTGCGTCAGCATCTTCGCGATCATGTTTCCTCCATCGCTCCTGGCGGTAGCACCTGCCCTCTCGGGTGGTTGCTGCGGCGTCGCAGAGCCAGGTCTCTCGGCCGCTCGGGATGGATGCACTTGCATTCAAACCGACGGGACGCCCGTAATGCAAGCCTTGGGCAGCACATCACACCGACGGACCAGAGCAACTGGCCCGGACGTTCACAGATCGTGGTCGCTTGCTTCCAGAATGCGAGAAAAGTCGGCGACGGTGAGTTGTTCGCCACGCAGGCCAGGATCGACCCCGGCGGCGGTGAGAATCTCGGCGGCCTTCGCCGGTGATCCAGCCCACGTCCCCAACGCGGCCCGTAGCGTCTTACGCCGCTGCGCGAAGGCCGCGTCCACCAGCTTGAACAGCCGCTCCCGGTCCACGTCGGCAGGCGCAGGCCTGCGGACGAACCGGACAAGCGCGGAATCGACGTTCGGCACCGGCCAGAAAACCGACCTTGACACCGTGGCAGCCCGCTTGGCCTCGGCGTACCAGGCCATTTTAACGCTGGGCACGCCGTACGCCTTGCTGCCGGGACCCGCGGCCATCCGGTCGGCGACCTCGGCCTGAACCATCACCAGCCCGGTCCGCAGGCTCGGCAGGATCGCCAGCAGGTGCAGCACGACCGGCACGGCCACGTTGTAGGGCAGATTGGCCACCAGAGCCGTCGGCTCACCGATCTGCTCCTGCGTCACTCTCAGCGCATCCGCCTGGACCACCGTGAGCGAACCCTCCGGCGCGCGTTCGGCGGCCGTCTCGGGCAGTTTGGCGGCCAGTACCGGGTCGATCTCCACCGCGATGACCTCACGGCAGGCAGGCAGCAGCGCGAGCGTGAGAGAGCCGAGGCCGGGGCCGACTTCGAGCACCACGTCGTCCGGGCTCAGTTCGGCGGTCGTCACGATCCGGCGGACCGTGTTCGGGTCGTGCACGAAGTTCTGGCCAAGCTTCTTGGTCGGCCGGACATCCAGCTCACCAGCCAGCCGCCGAACCTCAGCGGGGCCAAGGAGCGAAGTCACCGGTCGAGCTTACTCAAGGCATCGGTGAGCCAGGCGTCGTACCAGTCATCGAACCTCTGCGCGCCGCTGACCGGACCCCAGAGCCCCTCCCCCGATTCCCACATCCTGCCTGCCAGTTCACCGGTAGTCACCAGAGCGGCGAACCCACCACAGCCAAGCTCGGCGATGGCGATGCACCCCGGGACCGACCCGATAGTCAGGTGGAACGGGAAACTCGGTGGTGAACGGCGCTGCCATTCCCGTTGTTCAGCACGCATTCGCTTGCCATCGGCCAGCGTGAACGGGAACTGCCCGCCGGGTTCAGGAGTCCCGGCTTCGTCTCGCGTGAGCTGGATGCCGTACTCCGGACCGGCGCCGGTCCCCACCGTGAGCAGGAAGTTCCGGAAGGCAGGCGGGAACGGCACGGTCATCCACCGCTCGAACTCCTCGACCTCGGCCTCGGACATCGGGCTGCTGCGGTACTCGTGCTCATCGGCGCCGAAGACCGTGAAGTCCTTGTCGAGTTCCCGCAGCCGCGCGAGCCTGTCCACAATGTCCACGGCCGCATTCTGCCCGTGACAACACCTCGTGAGTGGTTAGGCGAGTTCTAACTCGCCTAACCACTCACGAGGTGTTTCGACTAGCGGGGCAGGCCGAGCTTTGAGGCGCAGTGCGGCCAGGAGCGGTAGCTGCCGTTGTTGGCGTCCCGCAGCTTGGTCGCGATGGCGATCTGCTGCTCACGGGTGGCCAGGTTGGCGGTCGGCGCGTACGCCCCACCGCCATAAGCGTTCCACGTGGACTTGTTGAACTGCAGACCACCGTAGTAGCCGTTGCCGGTGTTGGTCGCCCAGTTGCCGCCGGACTCGCACTTGGCGAGGCGGTCCCAGACGTCGCCGCCGGTGACCGGCGGGACAGCGGCCCTCTTGGTGCCGACCTTGACGACCTTCTTCACCGGCTCCTTGGTGACCTGCTCACCAAGCTTCTCTTTCGAGATTTCCTTGCCGTTCTTCATGGTCACCCGCCAGGTGACCATTTTCTCGCCGGGGGCACCGGCTTCGACGACGGTCTGCTTGCCGTAGTCCATCGTGTCGTCTTTGATCTCCTCGACCGGCGGAGCCACGGTCTCGGCCCGGTTGACGACGGTGACGCCGCTGCGGGTGATGGAGATCTGGGCGCCGTCGGTGATCTTGACGTCGGACGCCATGTTCACCGAGTCCTCCGGACCCAGCGAGGTCTGCATCTCGCGCATCAGCTCGTCCACGGTGACCGCGGTGGTCTGGATCTGCTGGGGCGCGTTGCCGCCGTCGAAGACGGTGACGTTCTTGAGCGTCCTGATGTCGACCGACATGCCTTCCATCGGCATGACCGCGTTCAGGTCACCGGAGATCTTGCCGTCCATCGGCGCACCGGCCTGGCGAAGGCCGTCGCCGAGGGTGCGCGCACGCACCCACATCTCCTTGGCTTCGCCGTCGACGCTGTACTTCAGCAGCTTGCCGCGCTGGACAACGATCTTGCCGTTGTCGCCGACGGCCGCGTTGGGCGACGGGCTGATGGAGTCGTGCTCACCGGGAACGATGCCCTCGTCCTCGAGGATCTCGCCGACCGTGCCCTCGTAGGTACGGACGTTGTGCTCGACGCCGTCGATGTCCACGGTGACGGACTTGTTCATCGCGATCGCGGCGGCACCACCACCGGTCAGCGAGACGAGCACAGCGGCGATCGCGCTCTTGAGGAACGTCTGCTTCCACTTGGTGACCGCGGTCCGCAGGCCAGCGGGTTCCTCGCCGCTCTTCTTCGGCTGCGCGAGCGTCCGGTCGCCGGAGAGGTCGTCGGGGACGTCAAGGATCGGCGGCAGCATCGTGGTCTCGGCATTGATCAGCCGGATCAGTTCGTCGACGTCAACGTCGACGGACGCCATCAGCTCATCTGCCTGCGGACCGAGCGCCGCGTAGATGTCCTGCGGGACTACCGCGATTGAATCCGAGTACTCGGGGTACTCCGAACGCCACTGGTCCTCGGCTGGGTCCAACGTGGCGGTGGCCGTTGACGGCTTGGCGACGGGCGTGAACCAGTCGGTGTCGACGTCGAAGCCGTCTCTGGGATGTTCGCTTTCAGTCACAGGGTCGTTCCTCCGGGAGGCGCAGCCGACACAGGTGGCGCGCAGTTGCTTGAACTCGTCGAGCTACTACGGGCCTGGCTGTTCCTCCGTGTACGTCCGGCGCGGGGTGCGCCTTGCGTTCAGTCCGACTCCCTTAGCCAACCACCGACGCTTTCCGGAAATATCCCGGCCCCGACGCGCGCTGGTTCCGACTGCGGGCTGTACCCGGCGGTAAACCACCCACTGGGTACGGTCACGGGACCGTAACGGGTCCCGAGAGGTTGCGCAAACACCCCGAGACATGTTGTGACTTGCACCACAGCACGAAAGACGCATCCGTTACGCCAATCGGGCGACTTAAGCACCGCCCGAATCGTGGGATGTCACAGAGAGCAGTCGAAACACCCGGTCAGCCGTGTCCCGGACGGCGGCAGCGACGTCACTCACATCCTCCCCGCGGAGTTCTGCCAGGTCCCGAAGGGTGTAAGCGGCGCAATAAGGCTCATTCGGGCGGCCGCGGAAAGGATGCGGGGTGAGGTAGGGCGCATCCGTCTCGACAAGCATTTGGTCAAGGGGAACCAGCTGAGCCGCAGCCCTGAGCTCCTTCGCGTTGCGGAAGGTCACCGAACCGGCGAAGGAGAGGATGTAGCCAGCGTCGACGCACTTTCGGGCGAATTCGACATCCCCGGAAAAGCAGTGGAAGACCACCCGTTCGGGCGCGCCCTCCTCATGCAGGATGCGCATGATGTCGTCGTGCGCGTCGCGGTCGTGGATCATCAGCGGCTTGCCAACCCGTTTGGCCAGGTCAATGTGCCACCGGAACGCCTCATGCTGAGCCTCAGGCGGCGAATAGTCCCAGTAGTAATCGAGACCGGTCTCCCCAATCGCGACAACCCGCGGCCGCTTGGCGAGCTCCTCAAGAACAGCCTTGTCCTCATCGGTGAACTTGGCAGTCCGCGTCGGATGGACGGCGGTAGCGGCGAACACCCGCTCGTCCCACTCGGCCGCGTCCGCGGCCCAAACCGCGGCGGCGAGATCGTCAGCGACCGTGATGACCCTCGCGATCCCAACCGACTCGGCCCGATCAAGCAAAGTGGACACACCTTCGGCGTCCTTGGCACCACAAGCGTCCAAGTGCGTGTGCGCGTCGACGGCCGGCACGGGCAACGGCTCAGGCAGCGGCGGCCGCTCGCCTTTTCGTGGGGTCACGGTGAAATAGCCTAATAAGGTGTCGGCGACGCGATTGCTCGTGCTGGGTACCGTCCGGATGCGCGGAGAAGCGCACGGGTACCAAGTGCGCCAGGACCTGTTGATGTGGGCAGCGGACCGCTGGGCGAACATCAAACCCGGCTCGATCTACCACGCACTCAAGAAGCTGGCGGCCGACGGCCTGCTCGAAGAAGTGACAACCGAGGAGAGCGAACTCGGCCCGGAGCGAGTGGTCTACCGAATCACGCAGCAAGGCGAAGGCGAGTTCTACTACCTGCTCAGCAACGCCCTCAGCAGCACAGAATCGGGCTCGGCGATGTTCAACGCCGGGCTACCGTTCATCACCACGCTGGAACGCGGCAACCTGCTCGTCCTGCTGAAGAGCCGGATCCAACAGACCAGAGGCGCCGCCGACAGCATCCGGGTCCTGATCGACGAATCCATCGCGCCGGCCGACGGGCAGCCAGGCAAACCTCCGCACGTGCGGGAGATGTTCACGTACTGGCTGGTCACCATCGACGCGGAACTGAACTGGCTGAAGGACATGGTGGCGAGGATTGAGAGCGGCGAGTACACGCTCGCCGACGACAGCCCGGAAGCCTTCGGCAACCCGCCGACCAAGCCCGCCGACTAGCCCGGCGGCCTTCAGACCCAACTACGTCGCTGACTCCCCCCGTCAGGCAGTCCTACCCACAACGCCAAGAGCGTTGCTAGTCAAGTTTGACTAGCCCGCACGCCTCTGCCACACTCCCGCTAGTCAAACTTGACTAGCAATAGGGAGGAAACCAGTGATCAAGGCACGCGGCCTCGCGCGCCAGTTCCGGACCCGAGGCCAGACGGTCGAAGCGGTCCAAGGCGTAGACATAGACGTCGCGCCCGGCGAACTCGTCGGCTTCCTAGGCCCGAACGGCGCGGGCAAGAGCACAACCCTGCGAATGCTCACCACTCTCTTACGCCCAACCGCAGGCGAAGCCCGAGTCGCGGGCTGCGACCTCCTGACCGACCCAGCCGGAGTACGCAAGCGAATCGGTTACGTAGCCCAAGGCCACGGATCCGGAGACGACCAGAAAGTCATAGAAGAAGCCACCCTCCAAGCCCGCTTCTACGGCCTCCCAATCGGCAAAGCACGCCACCGGGTCAACGAACTATTCGAAAGCCTCGAGCTCACCGAGTTCGCCAACCGAACGGCAGGCGCACTGTCCGGCGGACAGAAGCGTCGCCTCGACATAGCGATGGGTGTCCTGCACATCCCGCGACTGCTGTTCCTCGACGAACCCTCAGCCGGTCTCGACCCGCAAAGCCGCAGCAACCTCTGGGGCCACATCCGAGCGCTGCACAAGTCGGGCACCACGATCTTCCTGACCACGCACTACCTGGACGAAGCCGACGCCCTCTGCGACCGGATCATGGTGATCGACCACGGCAAGATCGTCGCCGAAGGAACCCCGGACGAGCTCAAGAGCCAAGTCGCGGGCGATCTCGTCCAGTTCGACACCGACACGCCATCGGTCGCCGCCGAGATCACGGCCAAGGTCGACGACGCCAGGGAGCTCCACGTCGAAGGCAACACTGTGCGGTTCCGCGTACCGAGGGGTGACACGGAACTGCCCGGCTTGCTTCGCGCGCTCGACCAGGCGGACGTCGCCCTGTTGTCGGTTCAGGTCCATCGGCCGACGCTCGACGACGTCTTCCTGACCATGACGGGCCGTTCTCTGCGGGAGGCAGCAAATGCGTGATGTCTGGCTGGTGTTCCTGCGCAGCATGCGCCCTTCGTTCCGCAATCCGGTTGTCATCGCGTTCGGCGTGGGGCAGCCGTTCCTCTGGCTCGTCCTGTTCGGCCCGTTGCTCCAAGGTTCGTGGCAGTGGTTCGTCCCCGGGTTGATCATCCAAATGGGACTGTTCAACACCGCGTACGCCGGTTTCAACCTGATCCCGGAAATCCGGTCTGGCGCGCTGGAGCGGTTGCGTGTCACGCCGGTCAGCCGGACGGCACTGCTACTCGGCCGCGTGCTCAACGACGTGCTGCTGCTGATAATCCAGTGCTCGCTGCTGCTGGCGCTCTCGACAATCTTCGGCTTCCGCGCCTCAGTCGGCAACGTCCTCATCGGACTGCTTTTCGCAGTCCTGATGGGAATCGCGCTCGGCTCGGTGTCGTACACCTTGGCGCTCAAACTCAAGCACGAGTATGCGTTCGCGCCCGTGATCGGCTCAACTGTGATGCCCGTGATGCTGCTGTCCGGCGTGCTGTTGCCGATGGACCAAGGCCCGCACTGGTTGTACGTGCTCTCGCGGATCAACCCGTTCAGCCACATCGCCGACGGCACCCGTGCGGTAATGGCCGGAAACCTCGGCTCCAGCTCCGTTCTGTTCGGCGGCGTCGCGGCGATCGCGCTTGCCGTGGTGGCGTTGGCGTGGGGAACGCACTCGTTCCGCCGCGCCAATGCGTGACGGCTAGCTCCGTTGACTGCTTCGATCACCGCGTACGGCGCCTGCAACTGGGTCAGCTTGGTCCGCTGAAATCCGGCAGCGGCGAGCAAAGCGTCGAATTCGGACAGTCCGCGCTCCCGGCCGGACAGCATCGCGAGCATGTTCATGTCCATCAGCGCACCGATTCCCGGGTCGGCGGTCTCGCCGAGCGGATCTCTTCCCTGCCACGAAATCGGTCGCCCACCTGGTCCCGCTTGAGCTGCACGCCGAGTTCACGTTCAGCCTGGAAATGCTGATCGGCGGGCTGACTCGGTTACGGGACGGGGTCGAGTAACCGAGTCAGCCCGCTCGCTCACGGCCGGTGCCTGCCAGCCTTGCGCATCTCCTTGTGGATCGTCTTCCACCGGCGATCGCGCTCCGCACGTACGCGCGCGTCCGTCCGGCTGGCGATCCATTCGGCTTCGCGGTTGAGCTTGAACCAGCTGTCCAGCCTGCGTTGCGGCAGTTCGCCGGTCTCGATCGCTTCGATCACCGCACATCCGGGCTCGCCGATGTGCGCACAGTCGTCGAACCGGCAGTTCTCGGCGAGTTCCTCGATGTCGGTGAACACCGATTCCAGGCCTTCGCCGCCCGCGGCCAGCGACACCCTGCGCAAGCCAGGCGTGTCGATGATCAGGCCGCCGCGCGGCAGAACGAACAGTTCACGGTGGACGGTCGTGTGCCGTCCACGACCATCGGATGCCCGAACCTGTTGCGTCTCCATCACGTCGGCCTGCGCCAATGCGTTGACCAATGTGGACTTCCCGGCACCGGACGGCCCGGCAAGCACCGCGGTCCGGCCAACGCCGAGATAGGACGCGACGATGTCGACGCCGTCACCGGTCACCGAACAGACCGGATGCACGTCGACACCGGGCGCGGCGCCCATGACGTTCGAGACGATCTCGCCGATCCGCTCGCCGACGAGATCGGACTTGGTCAGCAGCACGACCGGCATCGCACCGCTTTCCCATGCCAGCGCGAGCAAGCGCTCGATCCGGCCGAGGTTGGGGTCGCCACGACGCCCTTCCAGGCAGGACGGTTCGACGACGAAGATGACGTCCACATTGGACGCCAAGGTCTGACTGAGCGAATCCTCAGCCACACCACCGCGAACCAACGCGGCGCGGCGCGGCAACACCGTGACGTTGGCGCCGTCCTGCACCGCGACCCAGTCGCCGACGCAGGGCAACGTGATCCGTGCGGAGTATTCGATGTGCTGCTCTTGGCCATCGACGATGACCACCGCGCCACTTGAATGGACACGGGCGATCTTGCCGGGGACCGATCCGGCGGGCAACTCGGCGGCGAAAGTGTCGTCCCAGCCGAGCGTGGTCAGGTCAAGCGAAGTCAACTTCGGTGAACCCTTCGAGAGATGAAACGGGAAGAAGACGTGCGGCATCGACAAAGACAGCCATGCCAAGTCACCTCCCTTTCTCTCGAAGTCAGGGCCACCCTAGACGGTGTCCGTCACGGGCGCATCCGATTTGAGCCGGGTCCGCATCAGCTTGACGTTGTACGGCCCCCACTGCGACAAGGTGAAATAGATGTCCGGCCTGTCGTTGGCCCATGGATGCAGGTAGCCGCCGTAGGGCGCGGGATAGTCGTTGGCGCCCGCAACGACCTGCCCATCCGCCCACGGCCCAGTCAGTTCCGGCGCCCAACGCAGCACGATCGCGGCACGGTCCTCGTCGAGGTGCAGCGCGATCCACTGGCCGAAGTGCGTGTTGTAGGCGACGGACATCTCACCGACCGGCCCGCTCATCACCGGCGTCGCTGCGAAGGGATCCTTCACCCAGTCGTTGTGGGACCAGTAGCTGTAACTCGACGGGCTGAGCACCTCGTATCGACCGCATTTCCCCAGGTAGGCAGGCCCAAATCGGCCGTTTGTCGTACCCATGAGGTAAACATGATTCTCATCAGCAGCGAAGGCACAGATCTGAAAGGGGTGATCGCCCTTGGGTGAGTTAGGCCAGCGTGCGCCTGGCGGCTTGGTCCAGGTGTCGCCCCCGTCGGCGGACACGGCAATACCCGCGTAGTTCGTGTCCCACCCTGTCTCGCGCCACTTCCGCACAGACATGTAGTGCACGTAGTTGTAGCCGCCGACGGCGATACCCGAGTTCGGGATGACGGTGTGCTCGTCCACATGACGGTCCCGCTCGATGAACTGAGCTGCCATCCCGTCCGCCCTTGGCACAACTGAATCAAGCCGCAACCCGGTCTCGAGGTCCCGGTTGCTTGCGAACGCGAGGACATTGCAGCGCCAGTCGGAACCATCCGGCGGTCCGGCACCATGCCCACCCCACCCGGCGCCGTAGGTGTCCCCGAAGGCAACGAGCAGACGCCCCTGCCCGTTGTCCCAGAGGATGCCCAAATCGGTGCCATGGATGCCAAACCTGCGCGTAATGGCGCCGGTGACAGGTGCGATCTCCTCGGTCGTCAGCACGCGGACCATGCCGCCACGCTAGGCGCAGAAGTGAAGGCGCGCAGGGTTGAAGGCTGGTGCTGGCCAATGGCCTGCCGCCACGCCGAAGCCTCGGCACGGACCACTTGCCCACGGTCAACCACGGCTGCCGCGTTCGCCGGTGAGGGCGGAGCGGCCCTGGCCGACGGCCTTGGCCGACCGTGCCCGGATGCCGGGCGACCACAGCGGCCGCTTGCCACCACGCCGGTGTCCTGTGTCCGGCCTGCAGTGGTGGGCGCATGGACAGTCGCAGCAATGGCAGCCGCAACTGCTCGTGCACGGACATGAGAGGCAGGCGCAGGATCATGGCCAGCTAGCCAATGGCCTTCCCGCACGCCCAAGGCGCAATGCCCGGACAGCTGCCCGCGATCGCCACGGCCAACCACAGAGCTACTCGTGCAGGCATCAGAGCCTCGCGCAAGGCCATGGACTGGCCTTGCGCGCGCAGAGTCAGAGGCTGGCGTCGTACAGCGCCTTCTTGCTGACGCCTGCGGCCTCGGCGACCTCGGCCACCACGGTCTTCAGGCGTTCGCCTGCCTCAACCCGGGCGCGCACCTGGTCGACCAAGGCTGGGATGTCCGTGGCCACAGGCGCGGCGGGTCCGACGACCACGGTGATCTCCCCACGGACGCCTTCGGCTGCCCACGAGGCAAGTTCAGCCAGCCCTCCTCGGCGGACCTCCTCATAGGTCTTGGTGAGCTCACGGCACACGGCCGCAGGTCTGTCCGCGCCGAGGACCTCGGCTGCTTGCGCCAAGGTGTCGGCGAGGCGGTGCGGTGACTCGAAGAAAACCGCTGTCCGGCGTTCGGCGACGAGCTCCGCGAGCCAGCGACCGCGTTCGCCCGGTTTGCGGGGCGCAAAGCCTTCGAATGTGAACCGGTCGCACGGCAGGCCGGACACTGCGAGCGCGGTCGTCACCGCTGACGGGCCAGGCAGGCATGTCACCGGCAGGTCGGCGGTGATGCACGCGGTCACAAGGCGGTACCCGGGGTCCGAGACGCTTGGCATGCCCGCGTCGGTGACCAGCAGGACCGTCTGGCCTTCCTGCATGGCTTCGATCAGGCCGGGGATGCGGCCGGTTTCCACCGCGTCGTAGAAGCTGACTACCCGGCCGGATGGTGGCACGCCGAGGGCGGTCGCGAGTGCGCGCAACCGTCTGGTGTCTTCGGCGGCGATGACGTCTGCCCCGGCCAAGGCTTCGATCAGCCGTGGTGAGGCGTCACGGGAGTCACCGAGTGGAGTGGCTGCGAGCACGAGTCGGCCGGAACCGGATACGGGGTTCACACCATTCACCCTACGATCGCGCCCGTGACTGCCCTCGTGACCGGGTCCGACCACAGGTCGGGCGACCATGTGGCGGAGGAGGCCAACCGGACGCCAGCCGACCCGGCCGCGAGCCTGCTCGGCAAACCGATGCCGACGGACCGGCTGCGTGGCTGGCTGGTCGCGGGCGCGCTCGCCGTGATCGGCGGGGTCGTCCGGCTGCAGAACCTCGGCTATCCCACGAGCAACGGCACCCCGGTCTTCGACGAGAAGCACTACACGCCACAAGCATGGCAAATGCTGCGCAACGGCTGGTACGAGGACAACCCAGGCTACGAGCTCACAGTCCACCCGCCGCTGACCAAGCAGCTGATGGCGATCGGCGAATGGCTGTTCGGCTACAACGGCTGGGGATGGCGGTTCACCGGAGCCATCCTCGGCACGTTGATGATCCTGATGATCGTCCGGATCGCCCGCAGGCTGACCCGGTCGACCCTGCTCGGCGCGGTCGCCGGAGTCCTGATGATCAGCGACGGCGTCCTGCATCTGATGAGCCGGATGGGGATGCTGGACATCTACATCGCGTTCTTCATCCTCGCGGCGTTCGGCTGTGTGCTGCTCGATCGCGACCAGATGCGACAACGGCTTGCCATCGCGATGCGCGAGGGCTGGGTCAACGACTCGGTTTACGGGCCGCGCATTGGCTTCCGCTGGTGGCGGTTCGCGGCAGGCGTCAGCCTTGGTTTGGCGTGCGCGTCGAAGTGGGGCGGCCTGTACTGGATCGCGGCATTCGGCCTGATGACCGTGATCTGGGACGCCACCGCCCGCCGCTCCGCGGGCGTTGCGAGCCCATGGGTCGGAGCTCTCCGCCGCGATCTGCTGCCGGGCCTGTGGGCGCTGTTGGTCATTCCGGTCCTGGTGTACCTGGGCACGTGGTGGGCGTGGTTCGCCAGCGAGACCGCGATCGACCGGCATCTGGTGACCAGCTGGTGGGGACCGTTCGGACCGGCGCTGCGCTCACTGTTCGACTACTCCGCCAACGTCCTGAACTTCCACACGCATCTGGTCACCAATCCCAACGACCCACACGCGTGGGAATCGAAGCCATGGACGTGGCCGATGGGCCTGCGCCCGATGCTTTTCCACTGGGATGGCACAACGACCGGGTGCGGCGAACAGTCCTGCGTCAGCGCGACGATGCTGATCGGCACGCCCGCGATGTGGTGGCTGGCGTTCCCGATGCTGGCGTGGGGCCTGTGGCGCATGTTCGGCAAGCTGGACTGGCGCTATGCCGCGGTGATCGTGGCGTACTTGGCTGGCCTGCTGCCGTGGTTCATCAACCTCGACCGGCAGATGTACTTCTTCTACATGACGCCTGCGTCCGCGTTCCTGATCCTGGGACTCGTGTTGCCGCTCGGCCATATCCTCGGCAGAGCCGACGACGGTTACGAACGCAGAGGCACCGGACTGCTGGTCGTAGCGATCTACGTGGGCCTGGTGGTGGCGAACTTCATCTGGCTGTGGCCGATCCTGAACGGCGACTCGATCACCAACGCCCGCTGGCAAGCCGAACTCTGGCTGCCCTCCTGGCGCTCATAAAAAAACCTCGTGAGTGGTTATCAAGGTTAGAACCTCGATAACCACTCACGAGGGGTTGCTGGGGTGTCAGGTGCCGAAACGCCTGGTCGGGTTGTGCCGCTTCTGCTGCGTTGGCCGGGTGCGCTCCGGGTCAGGCTGGGGCGGAGGCGGCGGTGTCTGCTGGGCGGGTGGGCGCGGCGGCGGGTTGGTGGACTTTGTCCGCTCGGGATCCGTGAACGAAGTCCTGTCCGGATCCGTGAACGACGTCCGATCAGGGTCCGTGAACTTCGTGCGCTCGTTCTCACCTTCCGAAGGCTTGGTGACCTTGGTGCGATCAAGCGCGGCGATGTCCTCGCGTTTGACGACCTTGGTGACCGGGCCGTCCTCGGCGTGCCCGCCCTTGGTCAGCCAGCCGCCGGTCTGCCGGATCACCGTGTCGAGGGTTGGCCGACCAGCGGGATCTGGGCCCAGCGCCGCCGAAATCAAGCGCAAGTGCACGCTGCTGGCGGGCAGATGCGTGATCCGCTCGGCCTTGGCCGCTGCCATCAACGCAGCCATCGGGTTGTCGCGGGTGCCACGCGGCGGCTCGCCGGTCAGGGCGTATGAAACGGTTGCGGCGAGCTGCCAGGCGTCCGATGCGGGCGTCGCGGGCGAACCCGCGGCGGTCTCGGGCGCGAGGAAGTCCGGAGTGCCGACCATCATGCCGGTCTTCGTCAGCGTCGAATCACCCTTTGACCTGGCGATACCGAAGTCGATCAGGTGCGGCATGCCGGACGGGTCGATCATGATGTTGGACGGCTTGATGTCCCGGTGCAGCACGCCCTTCGCGTGCGCGGCCGACAACGCGCCCGCCATCGTCACCCAGAGGCGTGCGGCGGCGAGGTCGTCGAGCTTGCCGTTCTCGTGCACGGCGTCAGCGAGCGGCAAGCCCTCGATGTACTCCATGACAATGCCGAGGCCGTCTTCGTCCTCAACGATGTCGTAAACACGCACACAGTTCGGGTGCCGGACCGCGGCGAGAGCACGGGCTTCGCGCAGCATGCGCTGCTCGGTCTCGGCGTCGGGGGCGTGCGCGATCTTGACCGCGACCGTGCGGTCGAGCTGGGTGTCCATCGCGAGCCACACCGTGCCGAAGCCGCCGTGCCCAAGAGCCTTGATCTTCTTGAAACGGCCACCGCTGCGGGTCCACATGCTGTTCGCACTGTTCGCGCCGGTCATCGCCCGCGTGGCTGGCTTCGGCGCGCCGACCGGTGCCGCACCGCCGAGCGGGAACGGCATGGGGCCAGGCGTGTCAGCGAGTTTGCCGGGCTGCTGGCGTCCGCTCAGCAATTCCTGACCGGGCGCCTGGCCGGACAACAACGCAGGTGGCACGCCGTCCGGCCGGTACGGCGGAGGCGACGGTTCGGGCACGTAAGGCGGAGGTTGCTGCTGCGAAGGCTGGCGCTGAGGAGGAGGCGGCGGCGCCTGCTGCTGGTTGTGCATCGAGGGCTGCTGCGGGGGCAACTGCTGCTGCGAAGGCTGCTGTTGCACGGCAGGCGGCTCCTTCTCCTCCTGGACCGAGCGGTTGATGGTGCTCCAGCTCGGCGCGCCGATCACCAAGATCGGGATCAAGCCGAGCACGGTCGCGGGCACCATGCCCAACCACAGCAAAAACGCGACATTGGCCTGAAAGGCGACGCTGAACAAAGCGAACGCGACGAACGACAGCCAGACCAACCTGCCCGGCCATGTCGGACCACGCCGGAACGCCGCACGCGCCTGCAGGATCACGAAGAACGCGGCCACCGCGGGCAACACCACGAGTTTGGCGATGTTCAGCACGAAGTCCACGCCGTCACCAGGCCTGGTCAGCAGGTCGTAGACGATCGGCCCGAGACCGAGGTACTCGGCCTGCGTGCCGATCACCGCGTGCTGCTCGGAGCCGAACGTCGACGCGAAGCTGACGCCGAAGGTGTCACCGTCGGTCGCGGCGCCTCGGAAGATCGCAGAGATCCCGTTGGCCATCAGCCACGGCAACGCCAGCGCGAACACGATGCCGATCACCGCGAAAACGCTGATCGTGACCGAGTTGTAAGCGTTCCCTGTGCCTTTGCGGATGACAGCGATGCTGAACGACGCGACGACCGGGAAAATACCGATCAGAAATCCGGCCGCCATGGTCGCCCATACCCACTCGCCTGGCCAGAACCCAGGCCCAAAGACGGTATGCGCGAACGACAACAAGTCAGCTGCCATTCGTACGAACCCGTCCACGGTTTCCCTCCTCGTGCTTACTCACCCGATGTGAGCACTAACCCAACCCACCATATGTCCAGCGGCGCTGGAGCGGTTAGGCAACCGTGGCCCCGTGCTCTTCCAGACGCGCCGTGGGCAACGAGGTTGCATAGGTGGCAGAGTGACTCCATGGGTGACTACCGGGACGCATATCACCGCAGCCTGACCGACCCAGACGGCTTCTGGCTCGCCGCCGCCGAGGCGATCGACTGGGCCAAACCGCCGGTCAGCGCCCTCGACTCCGGTAACGCACCCTTCTACCGCTGGTTTAACGGCGCCGAACTGAACACCTGCTTCAACGCGCTGGACCGCCATGTGGACAGCGACCGGATCGCGTTGATCTACGACTCGCCGATCACAGGCAGCAAGGCCACGTTCACCTACCGCGAGCTCCGCGATGAGGTCGCGTTGTTCGCAGGCGCCCTCGCGAGCTTGGGTGTCGGCAAGGGCGACCGCGTGATCGTCTATATGCCCATGGTGCCACGTGCGGTGGTGGCGATGCTGGCATGTGCCCGGCTCGGCGCGGTGCACTCCGTGGTATTCGGCGGATTCGCGCCGAAGGAGCTGGCCAGCAGGATCGAGGACGCGAAGCCGAAGGTGATCGTGGCGGCGTCCTGCGGAGTCGAGCCGACCAGGGTGGTCGCCTACAAACCGATCATCGACGAAGCACTGTCGGTGACCGAACACCAACCCGACCACATCGTGATTACCCAACGACCGCAGCAAACTGCCGAAATGGGCCCGCGCGACATCGACTGGGACACCCTCGTAGCTTCCGCGGAGCCGCATGATTGCGTGAATGTAAGCGCAACAGACCCGCTGTACATCCTCTATACGTCCGGTACAACCGGGCGCCCCAAAGGCGTGGTGCGTGACAACGGCGGACACGCGGTGGCGCTGGCATGGTCACTCAAAGCGATCTACGACATCGGCCCTGGTGATGTGTTCTGGACCGCCTCGGACGTCGGCTGGGTCGTCGGACATTCGTACATCGTCTACGCACCATTGTTTGTCGGAGCGACAACTGTGCTCTACGACAAGAAACCCCGTTGCTGGGCACTCCGAGATCAGACGCTAGGTAACGAGTTTTCTGTTGCAGCGTAAGCAGAACTACACGTGTCGACCACCGTTGGACCACATTTTGCCCCCATGTCGTCCCTAGCGAAGATCAAGACCGCAGCGGCCGAACTGGCGCTTGGTGTCGTCAACGAGCCTTAGGCGAACCTACAGCGGCCGAGCACGGATGGACGCGACTGCCGACCGGGGCCGTGGGTACCCTGGGAGCTGCACCTCTTCGCGGAGGGACGCCCCCGGTTTGGCCGCCGGGGGCACGCGAAGAGGCCATACTCCGCGAAGAAGGTTCTGCGATGACCAACGCACCGAAGCCGCGCCCTGAGCCATCCGAGATAGGCCAGAACGCCCGCAGAATGCGAGTGCGTCGAGGCTTGACTGTGGAGGCCGCCGCAGGACTGGCAGGCATCAGTAAGGCCTACCTCTCGATGCTTGAGAACGGCCACCGTGCATTCGAACGCCGCGGCCTGCTTGAGGACGTCGCACGTGCGCTTGGTTGCTCCGTCACAGATTTGACTGGTCAACCGTACGCACTTGGCGACCGCGATAGTGCTGAAGCCCTCGCCACGCTCTCGCCAATTTCGATCGCGCTCTATGACGTTTCCCTAGATGACGTGCCGGATATGCCAACGCGGCCAGTTGACAGGCTGGCCCAGTGGGCTGCGCAGGCGAACGAGCACACGGCGAACAGCCGGTATGGAGCTGCAGGTCGCGACCTGGGCGTGCTGTTGACCGAGCTCCACGTGCAAGCAGTCATGGGGGACAGCGACGCCCAGCGTGCTGCGCTTGCCGCTCTCGTTGAGGCGTGCTTTGTTGCCTCTGGAGTGGCACGCGCACTGGGAAATCCGGATCTTGCGATCATGGCGGCCGGCCGGGCGGAGGACGCTGCAGGACGCCTGGGAGAGCCTGGACTTGCAGCATTCGCGGCCATGACCAGTACGAGTGCCTTTAGTCGACTTGGATCTCGACGCCGTGCAAAGAAAGTCGCATCCAGCGCCTTGACCGCAGTGGATTCGGTGATCGACCCGACCGCAGAAGACACATCGGCAGCGCAAGCAGCGGGCATGTTGCACCTGGCGTCGGCGCAGATGGCCGCGAAGGATAACCGTGCAGACGACACAGCGGCGCATTTGGCCGCGGCGCTTGAACTGGCCGAGCGGACCGGCGAGCAGAACCGATTGTGGTTCAGCTTTGGTCCAGCCAACGTCCGTGCTTGGTCGCTTTCTACGGCGGTTGAACTTGGCGACGGTGTAGCGCTGGCTGAACAGATCGAGCGCACGCCGGGATACGACGAGGGTCTAATTACGGACGACCGCCGCGCGGCGCTGCATTTCGACCTCGCGCGTGCATACCTGCAAGCCGATGGCGCGCGAGACGCTGCAGCTTTGCGCCATCTCGACGAGGCGGATCAGATTGCGCCTCTACGAATACGACATGACCCGGTTACACGAGAGATCGTTCACAAACTGGAGCTGCGTGCTCAGCAGCGTGCTTGGCAGTTGGACAGCCTTAAAAATCGCCTAGGTATGAGTCGGTCAGTCGCACGCTGACGCGCCTTTTCGCGGTGAGCTTGAGCTAGCGCCCATATGGGTGAACCTAGTCAGGTGTTCACAAGCTGTGAACGCCGCGTTCAAGATCAGACATAACGTCGCTTCCCGCAAGCAAACAATGCATTTCGGGGAAGGCGATGCACGATGTGGCACCCAGGCTGGGCGACTGCGCCTACCCGTCGCACACTCCGGGCTCCCGCAGCTCGGAAACAGCCTGCGGCCGACAATCCAGAGCACCGTGCATGCGTGTCGGCCGCAGGCGCTCGGGCTGCAGGTATCCAACTGCCGGTCCAACATCGTTCATTGCTCAACACCACCGGCAGCTTGTGATGGTTCTGGCGCTCATCATTTTTGCCGCCACGTTCCTGTGGGTCCCCGCGGTCTGGGGATGGCAAGCACTGCGTGACTGGTGGACCAACCCGGATCGCGCGTTCTGGCGCCGGGTCTGGCTAGTCGAACACGATCTCGCTTTCCTCACCTCAGAGCGGTCCGCACAAGCGGATCGGCCCGCACCCGTGCCCTTTACCGGGCACGTTGATCACCCGGGTGCGGGCTCTCAACCTCCCATCGGCTCCGCTGTGGCGACGGCCAGCGTCGAGCCGCCCGCGCCGGGCAACCCGATAACTGGCGCGGGCACAGACCGGGGCTCCGTCACGGTGGGCAGCCACGACGTCGAGCCCCAGCCCGCACCCGGTGCTGCCTCACCCCTCGGGGCCCCGGGTGCGGGCCCACTACCCCTGTCCGCCGTCTTGCCCACGCCCGGCGGCGGGCAGGGCTCCAAACCCCAGGCTGCGCCGACGCACAGCAGCCTGGACCGGACCGTTGTCAGCCCGACGCGGCCAGCGCCATCGTCCGCGAGCAATTGGCGGCAACCCCCTGGCGAGAAGGCAACGGTCCCCCTGCCCACCGTGCTCAGTGCGAACAACACCTGCGGTGGGCAGGGCCACCAGCTGTCAGTCGACGCCACCATCACGCCCCCCAACACGACGGCGGCGTCGGCTGACACCAAATGTCCTCTTGTCCTGGAGGACCTTGGGAGAAACGCCGTCGAGGCAGCCCAGCCAGCCGCCTCGACGGCACCCAGGAGGCGAGCGGCATGACCGACACAGATGGACCCGACTTCACGCCGACCGAGATCGAGGCCATTCGCGCCGACATCGACAGCCTCGTCCATCAACTTATCGAAGTAACCGGCCTGACCCGGGATGAGTTCCGGCAGATCATGCTTACGGGACAGCCGGGAGCGTCGGATGATGTCTGACATCCTGCCGCCGCTCAGCCCCGACTGGAACAACCCACAGCCCTACGACGGTCCCACACACGAAGAAACCCGCGTTTTCCAGCAGCTTCAGGTCACCGCCGACGTCATCCGCGAATGGGTCGCTGGCGCCTACGTCGTGGGCACCACGCCCGAGGCATGGACCGAGCTCGGGGCACGCCTGGCCGCGACCGCCGCCATGTGCACCCGCCTCGGCGACGATCAGGCCCGCACCATCGAACCCGGCAAGTCATGAAGAAAACCCTGTTCAGCCGGACCGTCCCCTGCACGGACGCGTTCGGCCACGAAACCCACGCCAGTGTCACCGTCTACACCGACTTCACCCTGCGCGTCACCACGCCGATGTCCGGCGCGGACCTGACCAACGACCAAGCCGACAAGCTCGCGGAAGAAATCCAGGCTGCAGTGCGGAAACGATCTGTCGCCCGGCAGTTGCACTTTTCGCGCATGGAGTCCGAAGCCGAGATCGCCGTGTACGGCGACGAACCCGAGGAGAGCTGATGTGGGACCTCGGCGTTTACACCAAGCGTGAGATGGACGAGATGGCTCGCGACCTCGCCGAAGAGGCGCGCCTGGCCGCGACCACCACCATGAGTACCCGGCTCGGCCAGGACCCCGGCTCGGCCAGGACCAAGCACGCACCGTCGATGAGAGGGCTCCGGATGCTTTGGATAGGTAACACTGGCCCACTCGTCCCGGTGCCACCTGAGGTGCTCGACCTGATCAAGCGGCTACTCGACCTGACGAAGCAGGCGCTAGCCCCGGACGCCACAGAAGACGTGCGTAACCAGGCTCGGCAGGTTCTTCTCGAACTTGACTCGCACTGGCTGTCTCTCAGCGGCACGAGCCAGGACGGCTCCTGATTTTCACGGCACCCCTGCCGTGATCGTTGGGTGGCTGGCGCGCACGCCCCCAACACCCCATCTCAACTACAAAACCAAGGAGATACGCGTTGTCGCATCTATCAGTGGTCCCTGATGACGTCGAGTGGCGCAAGGCTAAGGCGAGCGTCGGCCAGGGAGGCTGTGTCGAGCTAGCGGCCCTGCCAGGCGGCGAGGTCGCCGTCCGGAACAGCAAAAGGCTGGAACAAGGCGTCATCACCTACAGCAGGACCGACATGGTCTTGTTCGTCGCCGCTGCCAAAGCCGGTGAATTCGACGACCTGATCGCCTGACCCCTTTGCGTTGAACGCCGAGGGCCCGGGGCACCGCGAAGCTTCTGGGCCCTCGGCCAGTAACAACACGTATGTGTACGTCGATCCACTAGGACGTCTGTGCAGTCAGCGTGTGGCGTCACGCGGCACTATCCAGCCGCCACGCCACCGAGAGGGGAACCATGCGCCACCTGATCGCGATCTGTGCCATTCCGTTACTGGTAGCCGCGTGCACCGCGCCAAAGGTCAACACCGGCGCAGTGTCCGACGCTTCCAGCGGGGCACAGGCGCCGGTCGCTGAGCAGAAACCAACACCGACATGGGGCCAGAGACACACGTGGCCGAACGGTCTCGCTGTCGAGATCGCCAAGCCAACCGACTGCAAGCCGGGCAAATACGCTCAGCCGGAGGGCGCAAAGCGCGGAATCAAGGTCAAAGTCACGGTCACGAATGGGACCGATGCGCCGTTCGAGACCTCCGTGCTGACTGGCATGGATGAAGTGCAGTTCGCGGGCGCCAACGCTGAGTTGCTCTTCGACAGTTCGGGGCCGTGCAAGGCGGGCATCGGTTTGGAAACCGCGACAGTGTTGCCCGGTAAGACATACTCGTACGAGGTCGCCTACGCCGTTGGGGCCGAGCCGGGCGAACTGCAGATCACGCTGCAGCCAGCCTTCGGTCAGGACAAGGCAGTGTTTGTCGGCCAAGCCTAAATGTGCCACGAAGGCCCCGATCCCGCTGTCCTGTGCGGGATCGGGGCCGATGTGTTACACGAATCACCCGAGCGTCTTCGCCGCAGTGATCCGTTGATTGGCGACCTCGTGGTACTGCGCCGAGAGTTCGATTCCGACGAATCCCCTGCCTGCCTGGATAGCCGCGACGCCGGTACTCCCCGATCCGGCGAATGGATCGAGGATGACGCCACCTGGCGGGCAGATCTGGACGAGTTCGGCGAGCAGTCCCTCGACCGGCTTCTGCGTAATGTGGTGTCGCTGGTGGCCGCGCGGCTGGCTCGCGCTGAACAACCCCGGCAGGTACACCTCGCGGGATGCGTCGAACTTCCCATTGGTGCCCCACAAGATGTACTCGGCTGCCGCCTTGAACCCGCCGCGGCGCGGCCGGCTGATCGGCTTGTGCCAGACCAGTGTGCCTTGCCAGATCCATCCAGCGACCTGCAGGGCGTCGCTCATCATCGGTACCTGCCGCCAATCGGAGAACACCAGCAGGTGACCACCTGGCTTGGTGATCCGCAGACAGTCCGAGAGCACTAGCGACAGCCACGCAAGGAAACCGCGTTGATCGCGGTTATCGCCAGTGAAGTTCGGGTGACTTTTGCTCGCCACGCAACCACCGGACACGTACTTCTCCAGCGCAGACTGGTTTCTACGCTCGGATGCGGTGCGACCGCCAGAGTTGTAAGGCGGGTCGGTGATTACCGCGTCGACCGAGTCGTCGGTGAGGGTCGGCAGCACGGCGAGCGAGTCGCCGCGGTGCATGTCGACGTTGAGCATTGATTCTCCCCAGGTGATGTGTTCCAGTGGATGTTCGGCTCCTTGATGTCCCTGGGGAGGCAACAAGCGAAGAAGGAGCCGACGAAGCCCCTGCCGTCGCAACGATGCGCGGCCGGGGTTTCGTATCGCTTAGGCAGTCAGGACGGGTTGGCCGTCCTGTCGACGACCAGCGGCATGCCGTCATGGTTGCGAGGTTCCGCCAGCGGGGTCACATGTGGTTCAGCCTGACGAGCCACACGAAACGCGACTAGCACGGTCGTGACGGCGGTGATCACGCCGGGGATCGCGCCGAGCAGGCCAGTGAGTGCGTCGCCCTGCGCGATGGTGAGCACGCCGAAACCTACGAGCGCGGTCACCAGCGAGCCGAGCACGCCGAACACCTTGGACGCGCTCGCGGCTGCGTCCCGGATGGGGTGTGGGCGCGGTTCGAGACTTGTCATGGCTAGCTTCCTTCCTGCGGGGCCGGGCCGGTCACCCGGACGTCGACGGTGACGGTCTCTGCCATGGCCTCCCGGACCGCTTGGCGGAGTTCGTCGGGAGTGACGTCGCGGTCGTTCGCGACGGCGTCGGTGAGGCGGTCGACGGCGGCCAGCAGCCCGGCCTGCTGCGTGTCCGCCTTGGTCTCGAGAGCGTCAAGGCGAGCCTTGATCGCGCCGGTGTGGCCGTCGGTCGCGGCGAAGAGCCAGCGCAACAGGAATTCGCCCGCGACTGGTGGCTCGCCGGGGTCGTTCGTGCGACGGATGCACGTGTTCAGCAGCTTGTCGACGACCAGCTGGGCGTCAGAGTCGGTCAGGGGCATGTCGTCCTCCTCGGTGATCGGCGGCCCGGCCGCCAAGGCGTTGATGTGGCCAATGGCGGCGTATGCGTGCCTTCCTGGGCAGCCAGTGGCTTTGACGTCGCGGTGACCGCCGTTGAGCCGCGCCGCCGTGATCCAGCCGCGCCGCTTCGCTTCCTGCAGCAACCACGCCGCCGCGGTTAGTTGCGCGTTGGACGGGCGCAGGTTGTCGTAGTTGCCGACGAAGCAGATCGCGCGAGCTCGCGAGTTCCGGCCGCCGGTGTGCGTGCCGAGCCTCCCGACACTGTGGCCCTCGAACACCCTGCCGGACTCGGTGATCAGCCAGGTGTAGGACATCCCTGTACCGAAGCGGCTTTCGCCGATGGCTTCTATGGTGCGGATCCTCGCGGCGTCGTGCTCGAACGTGACGTTCGGCCCGGGTGAGCTGGTAACGCTGTGGTGCAGCCACACCTCGCTAGCGGGCAACGGTGCCGAGCCGGATCCGTTGTCATGCCTGGATCCCCATTCGGCGCGGAGAATGACGCGCACTGTTTTGTTACCTCCCTTGTGATAGCAGCAGTGTGCGGAACATTGATCTAAACGTTTTCACCACATGTATCCGAAATCGGCCGGAGCTGGGCGAAAGTCAAAGTCGTCCAACGTCACCGGCGGATCTTCGGGCGTCTGCCGGTTCCACGAGTCGACGATCCACCCACGAGCCTGACGTTGGTCCATACCGTTGGAATTGATCTCCATCCGGTCAGGACACACGTAGCAGTGCATCGTGCCCAGCCCGGTCGGCCCGTTAAAGTTCGGCATGAGGTGCTCATACACAATGTGCACGTTGGACACTCCTAATTAGAGGTTGGTCCCAGTGTTACCCGGGTCGATCCCCATGTCCCATACCAATAGATCCATTACTCGAATGCCGTCTCCGAAGATGCTGGACGTTCCTGAGCCGCCTACGCGAGCCACACAGACCAACAACTTGAGCGTCAAATCCGCATTCGGCGTGATGAAACCGACCACGGGGAACGGCGCGGTCGGGTGCGGCGCCGCGACCGCCTGAGCGCCCAGGATGGCCGGGCTGGACGCTGTTGGCGTGGAACCGTTCACAGAGTGGGTAACCTTCACCAAAGTAAGGTCACCGTTGGTAGTGCTGGTCGCGTGGCACAGCGGGATGTCCACCCGGTAGCGGTGTCCAGCCAACACATCCACGGTCAGCGAAGTCACACCGACGCCGGTCGCGCTGGTTGTACCTGGACTTGAGTCTGTACGTTGCGCGCGGGCGATGACGTGCGCGATGCGGTCGTTCATGCTATCGGCGAACAGTTTCTCGCCTGCAAAGAACAGCGGCGCAGTCACTCCATCACCGTCCTAAATAGACTGACTTGGCCAATGTCACTGCCGTCCCTGCGGTATGGGTCTTGATCACACCGTTGACGGACCGCACCACGGTGAAGGTCTGTACCGCGCCGGTCCCGCTGATCGCGGTCACGGTCACCTCTTCACCGCCGAACTGTGCGTTGAAAGGGAAGTGCGCTGCGTGGTCGGTCGAGTTGATCCAGCGAGTCACGCTGTGGTTCGCCACATCGACGATGGTTTCCGTGATGGTGAGGTCTTCGGCGAGGCTGCTGTCATCGTGCTCAAGCCGGTCTTCGTCAAGTACGAAGATCCGGTACCCGGCGTACGGCGTCGCGTTGAACTTGATCACGTGCAGGTGCGCGGTGTTGAAGGTTTCCGTGTAGCCCTGGATCATTTGGTCGATCGGCTGGTACCGGTCGATCTGGGCGACATTGGTGATGACCCCTCGGTCGCCGATGTCCGCGGCGAGCACCCGCGCAGCGACTCCGGAGACCGTTGGTGCCCGCAAGTTCACGGTCATGCTGCGAAAGCGGGCATCAATGATGGTCCCGAGGTGCCGCACCCAGGTCGCAACGTCAGCGAGCTGGTGGGGCCTGTGGACGTTCGCGACGACGGACACCTCGTACCGGCCGACGCCGTCCGGGTCTTCCCAGGGCGAGTTGACATTGAGCGGCCCGGACAGCTGCACGGCGCGAAACTCGCTGCCGCCGGGTTGCCGGGCCGTGACATCATTGATCGTGGCCTGGTCGTCTTCCAACGGCAGCAATGGCGGCGCTACCTGCTTCGCCGCGTAGTCCAAAGTGAACCGGGACTCTTGGGCGTAGAGACTCTGCCGTGTGCGGAACAGCAGGCCGAAGGTGGACAGGAACTCGCACAGGATTCCCTGCTCGGCTTCGGCGCACTGGAACAACAGGTCGAGAAGAGTGTCAACCTGTTGAGGACCCATTGGCGCGGTGGTTGACACGTTGCCAAAGATTCCACTCGGGATGTTGTTTTCCCGACACAGTCGTTCGAACCGTCTCCCGGCAAGCTCTCCCGCCCACGCGTTGAGCTCTTGCAGCTGGTCGAACAAGCTTGTGATCTGCCCTTGCACGGTGATGTGTCCAAACGCGACGTCGGTCATGACGCTGCCGACGGCGATGTTGACGTTGACGGCTCGGCCGATGGTGCGGTTGGCCAGAGTGGCTGCGTGGAAGAACCCAGCGGGAGCGCCGACATCGAAGATCAGCAGGTTGTAGTCGACGTCGGACCCGTCTTGTACCAGCTCAAGAGATACCAGGGTGAGCTTGCCGTTTCGTCCCACCAGCTGGATTCCTGTATTCAGGATCTCGGCATCCGCTTTGTCGTAGGCTTTCAGGACCAGGCAACCGCCAAAGTCAGTGTCATAGGAGACTTCCCAGCGCGGAGCGGTTCCTGTGTCGTACATCTGGCACAGGATCGCGCCGTCTGTCGTACCGGATGCGGGGATGGACATCAGGAAACGGACCTGAATCTTGCCCGTCGGCGTATAGTTCGGAACCGGCCCGTACCAACGGCTTTGCTGCACCAACGGCAGCGGGGCCGAGCATAAGAACTTGGTGAACGATGCCAGGTCGACGTTGCCCGCGATGATGGCCATCGGTGGCCCGCCAACAGCTGATGACAGTTGGGTGGCCCCTGGGCCGTCCTCACACGGCCAGTAGGCGATCGGCGGGTTGTCTACCTCTGTCTCGTATGCCCGGCGCAATGTCGACTTGAGCGGCGAATCGCCTTGCCCCAGCCGCCGTAGCGGACCCTCCACTTTGACCGATGCCCGCTTGTTGGTGTGCGACTCGTCCCAGTCCTGGGTGATCTCGGACAGCTCACCAGCCATACGCATGACCCGGACGTCCAGGTTGTCGTATGTGAAGGTGATCGGCTTCGCGTTGGTGTTGCCGCCTGCGACTCCGGACCGGATACCGACGGAACCGGGCTCCATCAACGCGTTGAGATCATCCTGGTCGGAGACGATGGCGTGCCACGTGAACGGCTCCGGGTCGGTGGCCGGCCACACCTTCCCGAAGAGCGTGCGACCCTCGATCATCGCCGCGATGCAGACCGTTTGCCCATTGGTGTGCGTGAGGCTTGGCACGGTGATGGTGCTGGAACTCAGGATGTGTTCCGAGCCGCCGAACAGGCGAAGCACCCGCAGTTGGTATTGCTCGTCCGTGGTCGCGATCACGCGCATTTGGTAGTAATTCAGGTGATTGATGTAGCGCAGCATGATCGTGGCAGGCTCGATCGGCCCTCCCGTCACATCGGTGACTGTCGGCGTGTAGTTGATCCGGACGTAGACGTTGTACGCCGTGAAGTTCGTGAGCCACGCGTTGACGAACGTGGCTGTGGACGCGACCCGTTGCGTGGCCGCGGATCCGTTGACCGCGAACTGTGACGCCGTGCCCTGGATTGACCACGGGTCCCCGGACGACGAGGTGCCCCACCCGTTCGATTGGATCCGGGTGAATTCGTCATTCGCAACCCTTAGGCTCACTCGGAACGGAGTGTTGCGCCCTAGCAGGCCGTAGTAGGCCCCAAGCGGGTTGCGTGGGTTCCAATCCCCGGTTGTGTTGTCTAGGCGCATAGACAGCCTGCTGGGCGCCACTTTGGACTGCTCGTTGGATCGTCCCCTGGTGATGCTCACCGGGTCGCTCTGCCGCACCTGGTCGGTAATGTCGGTCCACCCGTTGAGGTAAGCCTCAACGACCAGTTCGCGCGGGAACCTCAAGGCCATCATGTGCTCCTGACGGCTTGGATCTGACCTGTGCGGATCAGATAGTCAATCAGTTCTGCAATGCCCGAATCCGCGCCGCTGGCGACCTTGAGCGCCACGCCGTCACCACCCGTGGAAGCGTTGGCGGGCAGGACAGTTTCACCGGCCTGCAGGATGCGCATCTGCTCTGTTCCTGGCGCGCCGCCGACCTTGCCGCCGGTGTGCATGCGCGGTACCCGCCCGATGTACGGAACGTTTTCGAAGGGGTTGACGATGTTGATGTTGTGGATCGCGGTGTTCAGCCGGTCAATCGTCCAGTTCAGCGCATCGATCGCCATGTTCCCGGCGGCCCGGAATGTCCGGCCGACCACGTCACCCATGAGGCCGAGCGCTCGGCCGACCTTGTCCGGGATCGACTCGAAGAACCCGATCAAGTCGGTCCAACGGTCCTCGATCCACTGCACCGAGTTGCTCACCGAGGTCTCGATCACTGTCCACAGCCCGATCCAGAAGTCCCGGAATTCGGCGCTGCGCTCCCATAGGGACACGATCGCCACGACCAGCCCGGCGAGCAGGGTCACCAGCAGGATGACCGGGTTGGCCATCATCGCGGCGTTCAGCAGCCACCAAGCGCCAGCAGCGATCGTCAGCCCGGTCGCCAACGGAGCAAGCCACTCGACGTTGTCGGCGATGAACCCGGCTATGGCCTCGAGCCCGGGAGCCAAGAACTCGATCACGGGGACGAGCTCCTCGGCGAGGATCTCGACGATGCGGGTGAACAACTCCAGTAGCGGCGGTAGAAGTGGGGCCAGCGCGTCGAACGCGGGCAATGCCACGGAGGTGATCGCCTCGCCGATCCGTGCCAGGGCTTCGCCGATCGCGCGCAGAACCTCTTGACCTTGCTCGGAATTGACGATGCGGTTCAACCCATCGAGCAGCGGACCGAGCGCACCGGCCGCGCCTCCGGCTCCGGCCGAGATTCCGCGAAAGACGCCTCCGACGATGCCAACGATGTCCTGCAGCGCGTCCCAGATGGCCCGCAACGCGTCTCTGCCGTTCTCCAGCCACTCCGCCAGTTGGCCGGACTCCTTGGCCTCCCGAACCCAATCAGCGAACGACTGCGCCAGGCCACCAGCGTTCTGGGTCATGCTGCCCAGACCTGGCACGCCGACCGACACCAAGTCGATGAATGCCTGGGTAAGGGGCGCCACTGCCTTACGGAGGTTCCCGGTCGACAAACCGGCGCCATCCAGAGCAGCCTTCAGAACCTGCATGTTCTGCGGCAGCTTGACCACCTTGGTTGCTTCTGTCGCCATGCCACCGATCTGAGTCACGATGTTCTGCAGCGGTGCACGAAGTTGCGGCAGGATGCCCCTCAGGTTGTCAACCGCGGGATTGAGAGCCCGCTCGAACGACGACGACACAGCACTCTTGAGGCCATCGATCGTCGGACCGAGGCGGTCGAACGCTCTGGTCGCGCCATCCGCGCCGAGCTTGACCGCGGCCATCGCACCGGCGGCAGCCACTCCGATCGCAGGCAGGGCAAGCAAAGCACCGGATGCCGTTGACAAGGCACCCATCGCAGATGTCACGCCGGTGATCGCTGAACCGGCCGTGCCCAGGTTGGTTGCCATGGACAGCATCGACGCACCAGACCGGCCCACTCGGTCGGACATCGAATCGGATGCCGCGCCGACTCTTGCCATGGCCGCGGTGAGACGCTTCTCGTCGCCCGCGAAGGTCAGCGTGACGGTGGGTTTGCTGGCCATCAGGCACCGCCCATGATCTGGGAGATAACCGCGCCGACACCGCCTCCGGCGGTGGCTGCGAACCCGGCAGCGATCCACAGTGCACGCTCAAGCTTGCGAATGCGTGTCTCGTGGTCGTTGAGTTCTTCCCGGTGCTGCGTGAGCGCCAGGTCGAGTTTGGTCTCGATCCGCGTCAGCCGATCAGTCACCAGCTCCTCACTCATGGGTCACCTCCAGGCCTGCGTCCTTGGCAACCTCGACTAGAGCGGACAGGAGGATCGCGCGGACCTTGTCGCGGTTCTTGGCATACCCCGGGTACAGGTAGCGGCCTTCCTTGATGAACTGGCGCCGGACGCTGCCTGCACGACCGACCCGGCCGCCGTAGTTCAGCCAGGCAAAGTAGGAAACGCTTTTGCTGCCACCAGAAACGCGCGCCATGGTGCGGGTACTACGAACCTTGACGCTCGCTGCGGCTCGGCCGGTCTTGCGCGGTACGCGTGGCTGCGCCCAGTCGACGACCACCCCGGCCGCTTCGTTGTTGGCGAGCCTGAGCCCTTTCGGCAGACTGGCGTTCATCTGCCGGAGGTTGCGGTTGAATTCGTTCAGACCGCTGATCTTGATCGGTTCGATGTCCATCGTGGCTCACCGCCTTCGCGCCAGTTCGTCGCGCTGGGCCTTGCGTCCGTAGTAGACGCTCCACCACACGAACTCTCTGTTGGACATCTGCCTCAGCTCCTCGACCGTCCGGCCGAGCTTCTGGGCAAGGAAGAACTCAAACTCAACGCCGTCGCCGTTTTCCATGGCGAGGTACGCGGCTTTTCTGCGCGCCCTCGTCGAATCCGGAAAGCCGGGCGATGGCGTCCATGACCGCCACGCTGTCACCTGCGGGCGCCCCGTCGAGCCATTGGCCGACCTCGTCCGCGGTCATCTCGGGATCGACTAGCGCGCACGCGATCATGCCGTTCTCATCGGCCGTACCGTCTTTTTCGGTGTACTGCCTGACTTCTGCACGTGTCAGACCGCGTACCGTCACTGCGCCGATGTATCCAATTGGGACCTCATCGGTGTCGCGATGCTGCTGTTGTCCTCGGGCGAGCAGAATTGATTTGTCCACGGTGGCCCCTTTACTTGTTTCGTTCGACCTTGAGAACCGCGACCGTGACACCCGTGATGGCTGAGTAGTCCCACCAGATCCGGCCGTCTGACGGCTGGGTGTAATCGGGTGGGAACGGCCCGATCGTCACGTCGCCGGTGTTCGCCGGAATGGTGTGCTGGCGGCCGCCGTTCGCCGCCACGACGCCAGCCAGTGTTGACGGGATCAACACGGTGACGGTCTTCGGTGACGCGTCGGTGTTTCTGACGCGCAAGAACGTCGAGCCGTCATTGATGGTCATGTGGCCGTCTGCGATCGCCGCAGTGAACGTCGGTGTGCGGGTGGTTTGACTGTTGATTGCCTCGGCGGCAATGGCGGTGCGTGCCATGCGTTGTTGCCCCTTACGCCTGGTTCGTGCTGACGACGTCGTCGGAGAACGTGAGCTCCGCTGTCCACATGCGCATGTCCGCTACCGGCGCGGATTCCTTGTAGGACTTCACCAAGGCATTCACGGTGTCTTGCGGCTTGCCTGTACCGGTTCCTTCGGCACGGTGGACCAGTGGAACAACGTTGCCTACCAAGGGTTTGATGACCTTGCGTGGACCGTTGGGGCCGTTGTCATGGACGCCCGAGATGGTGGCCGTACCGCCCTTGAGGCCACCTGCGAACACGTGACTGTTCTTGCCGTACGTGGTCACGTCATGTTCGTCGGCGGATTCCTCATACTCGGTGTTGTTCGTGAATGCGGACAGGTCGACCGCGTTCAGGCTGACGTACGTGTCTTTGGCATGCGTAAATGCCATGGTCACTCTCCTGACCCGGTGATGTTGATCGTGAATTCGGCGCCCAGGTAGTCGATGGCGGCGAACTTGTAGACGGCCAGTTCCGCTTGGCTCACATGCACTGTGTCCATCGCGGAGTACATGCCGGACTCCAGCAACGCCTTGACGCTCTGGCGTCCGGATCCGTCAACATATGGAAGAAGGTTGCGGACAGACGCGCGATTTTCCGCTCGCCCAACAAGAACAAGCGCCGTCAGCCTTAGCGAATCCATGCCCCGGCCGTAGGTTCCGTCGTAGTCGACAGCCTCGGGCAGATCCAGCAGGAAGGTTGGCGGGCTGATTTTGTCTGGCGGATAGGCGAAGCTGCGCGGGATCAACGTTCTTGCCCGGTCCGCCAGCGCTTCCATGACGTCGGCGAGATTGATCAGACTCACCCGCCTCTGTCTTAAAGGGACGGTGTGGTTAGCCGAACCCTGGGAGTTGAAAATGCTCGATCAGGCTTTGAACGTCCGGGTCGCGGCGGGCGAGACTGACCACCCAGTCCTGACTCCCCATCACGCCACCCGGAGAGTCCTTGCGGGCGAATAGCCTGCGAGACAAGATCAGGCACGCCTGCTCGATGTCGTCCGGAACCGCCGACCAGCCCCACTTCGCGGTAATCCGGACCCGCTGGCCAGGCATCGAGGGCCAGCACCGTGTGTCGAGGGTGAGACCGGTGATTGGCCAACCGCCGACCAACGCGTCCTCGGGGTACAGCTCGTAGTCGGTCACCGGGGTCCACGTGCTCTTCGATCCGGTTTCGACGATCAGACCGGCATCGGTCGCGATGTCGGGGACGAGCAACAGTTGTTCGCCGTTGTCGAGCTCGACCGTGCGCTTGTCGGTCCGGAGCTTCCGGGCGGACACGTTGTCGTCGAGCGAGAACCGGCGGCCGGTGACAGTGTCGATCGCCCGCGACGCACCGTTGAGGTTCTTGGTGAGCTGGTCGTCATCGTCGGTATCGGTGATCTTCAGCGAGTCCTTCAGAGTCGCCAGGTCGGCGTAGATCGTGATGGCCACCGTTCACCTCCCGCGCGGTGTCAGTCGCGGGTCTGCTGATTGCGCCCGGTCGCGGACTTGGCCTGCTTGGGCGGCTCGCCGCCACGCAGCACGATCTGCTCGTCGATCTGCGCGACTCGGTCTTTCAGTCCACGTTGGACGTATCCCTGGCGCTCGTGCAGCAACGCGTCGATCATGGGATCCTGCGGCTGCGGCTCGTCGGCATTCTTGATCTCGTCGCTCACGTACTTTCCTTTCAGGGCATAGCAAACAGGGAGCGCCGATCAACGGACGCTCCCTGCTGCAATGGGTTTCGATCAGACGCCGGTGAAGGTCGGCGGGATCAGACCAGTACCCGCGACCTTGCGCGCGTGCGCGTAGCGGGTGTGGGTGAAGGCGTAGTAGCCATAGACGACTAGCAGAACACCGAGACTCGCGGCCTTGGTGTGCTCAGCACGGATCAGCAGCGGCGCGGCCGGGTCCTCCCACAGGTGGAACTCGTTTTTGTCGCCGACGTAGATCTCGTCTTCGTTGGTGTTGACACCCAGGTTCGTGGCGATGTTGTTGTCCACGATCACCGGAGTGCCGTTGGGCAGAATGCCGCGGACGCCACTTCCGTACCGTTCGGCGTAGTTCGCACCGATCGTCTTCTCGATGATTCCGGGCTGGCTGATGATCGGCCACTTGGTGCTCATGGCGTTCTGCAGCCAGTACCAGCGTCGGGAGTGCATGACGGCGATGTTCTCGCCGGACGCCACGTCGAGCAGGGCACCCTCGACTCCGGCGAGAGCCTCGATTGTCTTGGGGTACAACTCTTCGACAGTCGGGGTCGCGTCGGTGTAGGTGACCGCGGTCGCGACGTTGGTCAACCCGACGCTGGCCAGGTTGAGGAGCTTGTTGTCCACGTTGGCGTGATACCGCTTGTAGAGGTCCTCGATGATCGTGTCGTCGATGTTGACGCCACGGTCCACGCCCTGCCGCGAGACGGTCTGCTGTCCTGCTGCCGTGCGGACGGGGAAGGTCAGCAGCGAGTCGTCGTAGTCGGTCTCGGACACGTTCGCGTTCTCCGCGGACTGGTCGTCGACGCTGGTTCCCGTTGTGCCACGGCCAAGGTTCACGGTCATGCCGGTCGGGGGCAGTTCGTGAGGACGGCACGCGTCTGCGAACGGCCGCCCTGCGGTGGCCATGGGCGCGAACAGGTCGACCAGATACTGCGGGACGACCAATCCCGCGAATGCGCCGGTGCCGACCGCGCGCTGCTCCTGTGCACCCGTGCCGACGGCCCGGTCCTGGGCACCGGTAACGGCGACCGAGCGCTCGACGGTCTCTTCCTCCATGTGGCGTGCCAGCCGTGCCTGCGCGCCGTACTCACCGAGGAATGCCGACGCCACATCGCGCGCAAAACGGACGCCGCGGGGATCGACATCGGGCCGGTAGGTCCTCTCCTCCGTACCGACTCGCGCCACCTGGTCGTAGGCCGGGCGAGGAGCGCCCGGGTTGACCTCCCGCGCCAGCCGGTCGGCGGCGTCGTCGCGAGCCAGCTCGGCCTCGAGGTCGGCGACTCGCACCTGCATCTGGTCCAGCTCGGCGTCCAGACCGTCCTTGGACCGGCGCAGTTCGGCGACCTTGTCCTGGTCGGGGTTGTCCTGTGCGCGCAGCTCGGCGAGCTGCACCGCGAAGCCGTTGCGCTCCGTCAGCTTGGTGGCCATCTGGCCCCGAAGCTGAGCGATGAGCTGGGCGAGCGTCATCGTGACGTCGTCCTTTCTCCCACGTTCAGCGGGAACTCGGGTAGGGGTGATGGCCCTGCGGACAGCAGGCGGTGACACCCGGACCGGGCCCGTGGCGCGGTGCGGGGTTCCTACGCGAAGCTGCAGGGAAGGCGCGCGTCAACGAATGACGCGCAGCCGCGTGTCCTCATCAGTGATCAGGGCACGCGGAGTCCTCGGTGGTGTCAGCCGGGCGTTCAGCTCGGCCAGTGCGGCGCGGGCCTGCTCGTCGCTCAGCGACCGAATCAGCTCGACCGGATCGGCGGCGCGCAGACCGGCGCCAGCGGTATGCGGGTTGGCGCCGTAGCCGACGATCGCGACGTCGCCGCGATGGATGTCCACGTCGTTGATGTGGTACTCCATCCAGTCCGGCGACCATTGACCGGCGGTGATCCGGAACTTGAACGACATCTCGTCGATGTCCCGGCGCCGGAGCTTCGGAACGATGTACTGCACGTCGTGGTCGTCGGGATCAAGGTCGGCCTCGACGAGCAGCCCGGTGTCGTCCTCGGCCAGCTGGAGCGTGCCGTTGGTCGTCCGGGCGATTCGCCGCAAGTCCTGGTGCTGCAGGACAAGCGGGACGTCAAGATCGGACCTCGCGAGGGACGTCGAGAACGCGCCCGGCGAGACCAGCTCGGTGTACGGGCCGAACATGTCCCACATCTCGTATCCAGCGTCAGTCACGCTGGCATACCCGCGGAACTGCAGGCCCGTGCTACCCGCCTCGCGGATCTCCAAGTCCCGCACCCGCACGCTCACCCGCGCTGGCGCGTTGTCGTCCTCAGCGCAGCGTCGCCGAGACGGCCGATCAGCGGGCGCGCGGTAACCGCGGGCACCGTCGACGCGGGCCTCACCGGCCCGAGCCGTCGCCGCTGTCCGGAGTTCCTCTTCGTTCACGACGTCGCTCCTGTCGCTGCGATGGTCGGAGTTGTCTTTGGCGCGCCGAAAAGCCGATCGAACTCGCTGAGTTGCTCGTCGGTGAACGGCTGGCGGTTCTGCAGCGCCCGCGCTTCGGACGGTGCGAGCATCCGGTCCCTGATCTGCTGGCCGAGCATCTTCGCGCGGGTTTCCGGATCCATCCGCATGATGGCGTCGCTGTTGAGCTTCACGAACCGTGGTTTCGGCAGCAGGTCGCTCAACGCGGTTTCGCGCCGGAACACCGCCGGACCGAGATTCATGATCAGCAGCTGCAGGTTGCGCTGGCTGATCGACGCATAGGTGACTGACTGGCCGGACACGGCCGCGTCGATCAGGTCAGCCGGGCAGCCGAAGAACCGCGCGATGTCCGGGATTCCATGCTCCTGCGTGTTGATCCACATGGCATCGCTCTGGATCGCCTGCAGCGGCTTGTACTCCCAGTCGCTACCGTGCACGAAGACATCACCCGGGCCGACCGTGGCCTTGAACCTCGACTTGATGTCCTCGGATTCCTTCGGTGTGATGGTCTTCGCGGTGTTCTTCAGCTCGGCCGCCGGTATGGCCCCGCCACCGAACCAGTCCAACGCGAACTGTTGCGCCGAAAGGTATTGCTGGATCGTGTACGCGGCGTAGGACGTCGGCGACAAACCGATCGGCAACCCCGCGAGGGTGAACTGCTTCTCGTGCCAGACCTCGTGCGGCAGATAGGTTTTGCCGCGGAACCGGTAGGTCTCGATCTCGCCGTCGCGGATCTGCACGGAGGTGTATGCCAGGTCCTGCAGCTCGACACGTGCTGGCAGGCCGAGACCATCCCGCGCGGTGATCAGCCCGAACACGTTGCCAGCTCGGTCGAGGTCGACTTGGCTGGAATACATCCACTCATGAACCTTGACTCGCGCTCCGCCAGGGCTGATCAGCACGGGCGGTTTGGTCACCTCGATCTGGATGTCGCCGAGCATCCGATAGGCATCGATCGGCATGGTCGAGATCAGGTCGGCACGCAGCCGCAGACAGGCCCAGACGGCACTGTGCCGCATCGCGGTGTCGTTGGTGACCCGAACTTTGCCCGCCTTGCCTGATGGCATCCTCTGCGGAATCAGATCGGTCACCGGTGGCACTGAGCGGGAGAAGAGGCTCACCGATCACCCCCACGCATCCGGTTGCGCCACCAGGCCGGAGCCATCTGTGGCCGAACAAGCCACGTCGCGACACGGACACCCGCCAGCACGACGCAGCCCGCCGGTGCCGCGGCGGCCCACCCGATCAGCGGGAACAATGCGGCCCCGATGCCGAACGCGATGAGCGCCAGGCCCACGACGTCCAGCAGGGTGGTGATGCTGTCCGGCTTCACGAGCACACCCCCTCTCAGCCGATCGAGTCGAGTACGTCGTAGTCGTCCTCGACGGCCAGATGTTGAAACCGTTCCCAAGCGGCCAAACCCAGTGCGCCGCCGTACATCGGGCTGATGTCTGCGCTCGATACCTTGCGCCCGAATGCAATCGCGCCGTCGCCGAGCGACCGTGTCCGGGCGCCGACGATGGCGTCGGCCATCACCTTTTGTCCCAAGTGGACTAGGCTGCCGGTCTTCACGCGAGTGCTGAATCCGCCACATGCCGCACCGATCTCATGCAGGCTGGGAATCCACAGGTTGCCGCGCTGGAACTTGTCCATGGGGGCCCGCACGATTCCGGCCTTGCTCAGAGGGGTGATCAGCTCACCTGCGCGGGACTTCTCGTCCAGCACCCACGCGACCGGCCGTAGCGTCTCGGCCAACTCCGCGGCGAAGGCCGGAACCCACGTGTTGCCAGGGCCGTGCTTGAGTACCACCGCCAGCGGTAGCCCGTCCGGGCCCTCGCCGACGGCGACTACCGCCGAATATGTCGCCATCGGGGTCGTGTCGATGGCGATGGCGAGCCCTGCGCCTGCAACGGCCTTGTCGTTGGCCAGCAGCTCCCATTCGCTGAGCGTCGGTACGTTCGGGTCTTCGTCAACCTCGTCGTCTTCGCGCACCTGATTCATGTACGCGCGGTCGAAGTCGGCCAGCAGCGACGGGGTGCTTGCCTTGTCCAGCTCGGTTTTGACCGTCGGGATAGTGATCGTGTGGCGCCACTCCGGTGAACACCTGCACACCGGATCCGGGCAGAGCGCGGGCATGCACGCCAGCCACACGGCCGGATCGGTGCGATCGGACCCAATCGGAGCTGACCAATCAAAGTAGGCAATGCGGGTCGGCTCGCCCGACGTGGTCAGTTCGCGTCCTGTCTTGACGGCCGCGTTCATTGGTACGGATCGCGATGTCCCCATCGTGGAAAACCAGTACTGCTGAGCCATCAGCACGGTGATCATGGCCGGTGACCATGCCGCGCTGATCCGGTCGTCCACCTGCGCGAAAAACTCGTCCTTCACGCCAAGGTCAAGTGTCGGGCCATGTCCAGACTGCTCGGTGCTGGCGTGCAACCCATGGATAGAGCCGGTTTTGCGCCAGATGATCGCTTCGCGACCGTTGGCCTTCCGTACTCGCGCGCGGTGGCTGGGCAACAGCTTCTCGCCCTCGCCTGGGGCGAACCCAGCTGCGGCGAGGATCGGAAGCTGGCCGTCTTCCCATTTCTGCCGAGCTGCTGTGCCGTTCTGTGCCGCGTACAGGATCTGCTGACGCTTCCATGCCATGCCGCGGTGGCAACACAACGCGAGGATGCCCGTAGTTTTGCCGTGCTGACGCGGCACAGTGACGCCAACATCGCGATACACGAACAGCCCCGTGTATGGGTCGATCTCCAAGGCGGTATCAAAGACGTAGCGCTGCCACGGCATGAACGGCGCGCCCAGCGCCGCGGAGATCTTCGCGACCTTGGGGCCGTAGGTCTTGTTGTTGAAGTTCCGCAGGGTGGCGAACCGCGGGGGGCATGTCAGGCCGTAGTGCGCGTAAATCGCCGCGCGGTCACGCTCACTCGGGCTCATCAAGGCCGTCGAGATCGTCGTCCTCGTCCGGCGCCTCGTCTGCTGGGCGGCTGGCCACGATTTGCTCGAGCGTCGCCCGTAGCTCCTTCGTCAGTCGCGGCAGTTGCCGTCCGTCGCCGCGCGCACTATCGACTGCGGCAGCCAGCACGTAGGCCGTCTCGGCGAGTGATGGGTCCATACCGGACAGTTCCGGCAATGCCGCGATGTCCGCACGCACACGTTGCTGCAGCGAGTCGTCCTGACTGGCGCAACGGACACAATCGGCCGCCTGGTCGCCGCCAGTGAAGACGGCCGCCTGGTCGCCGAGCACCGCCAGCGGCGTCATGCCCATGACAGCGGAGATGAACACCAGCTCGTCCAGCGTGATCTCGCGTCGTCGGCCACCGGCCGAGCGCCGACCGGACTCCAGCGCGCCAAGCACCGTTGCGCTGAAGTCCGATGGCGCGCCGAGCTCCCACGCACGCTCGGCGAATTCCGCGCGGGACAGCCCTTCCCGCCTGCGGAAACTCTTGATCGCATCACTGACCACACCGGTAATCACGGTGATCCGATCAGTTGTCACAGTGATCACCTCCGGCGTTTTCCCGCCTCCCGGGGAGAAAAAAGTGGGAAGGGGTTTCACGGGGTCTACCAGCCGCAGGCCACTAAAAACCGCAGGTCGCTGCCATGATCACGAACGTGATCATGGCAGCCGGACCGGCCAGTCATGGGATGTCCACGATGACAAAGCGAACGGTCGGTTGCCCTGCGCCGAGTTGCACCGGAAATGGGCAGGCCGCGCCCGTTCGAGATCAAGCAGCGAGCCACCCAGCGACAACGGATCTAGGTGGTGCACGGTGAATGACGCGGGATCGTTGGGTGGTAGATCCAGGTTGATCACCACGGACGGGAACTTGCACGCATCCCCGAAGCAGCACAGCGGCCCGTAGGTCTCCAGCACTAGCCTGCGGAACCTGCGCCACGGCCGACCGGATCGCCTGGCCTGCTGCGCCTTCACGGCCATGGCGACCCTCCGAACGCGGTGAACCCCCGCACACGAGGTGTGATGCGGGGGTTCACCGATACGTCAACCAAGCTTGACAGAAGGTAGCGTCCGAAATCGATCAACGCAAGTCATGCGTTCCGCTCGGCGCGTCGGCCTACATCACGAAGTCCGCGCGAGTGACGTAGAACCCGGACCTGCAGATGACCATCCAGATCGCGAGGCGTTGCGCTTCGAGGTACGTATCGGCGAGCACCTCGACGCGGCTACGTGCAGCCTCAGTCACCCCGAGCCGGAGCCAATCGTGGGTCGTGTAGTACACGTCCCATTCCCACGAGCGGGGTTGCGGGTCGGTCAGGATCGCCACACCACTCGTCGAATCGTGCATCTCAGTCGGCCGCGGCGGGTCGCCGGCCGGTTGGCAGCCGCTTCGCCTTGGGCCACGGCTTGCCGCCGTTGTGCTCGTTGGCGAGCCGTTGCGCATGTGCGAGCACCGCATCGGCGATGAACGTGCGCATCGAGTAACTCGCGTCCACCTTCTGCATGCCCGCAACCGCGTTCCGTGCCGTTTCTCGCACGTCCGGTGGCACGTGGGTTTGGAACAGCACTGGCACGTCGGTCATACTTGCGTCCTCCTTTGGGAGGCACGGGAGCGGGCAGCTAAGCCCTGCCCGCTCCCTGCTATCCGACTTAGCCTTCCTCGTCGCGGATCTCTGCCTGTACCGCCTTCACCATGTCATCGATCAGTCTGATGATGGTCATGGGCGACGCGCCGAGCTGGAACAACTCGACCGTCAGTCCCATCGGAAGTACCGCCTCGCTGTAGCCGAGCGCGAAAAGCGCTCGGTCCACGGCCGCCAACCACAGCACCAGTTGAGGGTTACCGTTGCCGAACTCGTCGGCAATCGCCTCACAGCGCTTGCGGAAGACCTCCGGCGCCTGATCGAACCACGCTACGAGTAGCGCGAGTGCCTCAGGCGGCAAAGTATCCAGCCACGTATATGACCGGTCTTCGTCGGACACTATGTGCCTCCACTCTGTAATTGTCTTGCCCGGTGATCCGGACAAGAAAGATATTACATAGCTTTCTGGTGAAGATCAAGCCCTTGAGGTGCAAAAGATCCCCCTGTTTTTGACAGCTGATCTCGGCCGCAGTCGGTCAGCGGGTTGTGGCGCTAGCGGGTTTGGACAGTGGTTTTTGGGCCCCAGCGGTGTCTGATGTGGACACGGCCACGATGGTGTGATGGAGCGGTGATCACCCGTTTGTGCGCTCGCAGGGCCGCTGGGTCAGAACTGGCGGTGGCCGTGTCGGTCCCAGGTATATCCCGCGCTGCTGAGAGCCGCGCGCAGGAAATCGGCATGGCCACTGGCGCGGCTGGCGGCTTCCATGGCATCGACCTGACCGCGAACGCGTTCGGGCCGGTCGTCCGGGGTGTTGATCACGCGGTCGGTCTCGGCGGCCGGGTATTTCCATGTGTCGCCGCAGCCGTGGGGACAGGGCAGTTGCATCTCACGCAGGATCATGCCGCCGACGTCGTTCGGGACGGGTTGGGTCCAACGCAGTACGCCCTTGTCTTGACACGCAGGGCACTGAACGGGCGGCGGGGCCGAATCGGCCATGGCGAGCGTTGGCTTCTTTCCGGTCGAAGGCGGGGCCCGGAACCGAAGCAGACCGGGCGTTCGTTGTTTTAACCGTAGACAGCAATCCTTCAACGTGGTAATCCCCGACGCTGGTAATCACCCAATCGGGCAGTCGCCACAGGCAAGCGCGTCACGCAACGCAGTGGAAACCCGCAGCTCCGGCCGCGTCAGCCTCGCCCGCTCCAGCCCTGAAAGCAGAAGGGCCGGCTGCTCACGGAACCCGCACCTGTCAGGGACACAGGGGCCGTGAACACCCGGCCCGCAGAAGCTCGACGGCTCCGGACGGCACGCCACCACCGCAAGATTCACTCATCCAGAGCTGGGGCAAAACACCTGTCCGCTCGCACCACCTACCCCACAAACGGGGCTCCACTCACACGCGCCAGGGCCAAAATTCCGTTGTCCGACTGGGGCCCAAACTCATTGCCCCAAACATCCCCCACTTTGCAGCGAGGGATCTCTCCACAGGCGACGGTCTACTTGAGTGTGTCCAGCGGCAGGGACTCCAGCCAGTCCGCAACCTCGCCCGGTTCGCTACGTGAGTAGCCGGTCTGCTGGTTGGTCATCGTGACTTCGCCATCGCGTTCGACGCGTTCAACGTGGCTGGGCACGTCATTCTCTCCGTTCGTGGGCTGTTCGGTTCGAGGATCCATGGTTGTGCTCCCTACTCGCTGTCCGCCGATCGGCGTTCCGCTTCTGCGATCAAGGCGACGAGCCGCAGTCGTATGTGCTCACGGCCAGCGTGGTCGTGCGGGTGCTCCTGTGCCCAGCCTCGCCGGGGCCCGTGCGCGTACATGTAACCCTGGTGGCTGACGTCGACCACTCGGTGAAACTCCATCGGCGCGGCGAGCAGCCTCGCGCGGCCCTTGTCCGAGACGCACGTCATGGTCTCGCCGGTCGCCGTATTCAGGATGTCGTACATCCGGCTGGCCTCCCTTCCCTCCCGGCGGTACTTGGTGGATAGCACGTTGACCACCTCCGCCGCCAGGTGGAGCGTGGCCCGGTCATCATGACGCCTCCCGGGATGTCCGGCGGTACTTGGTGGTGAGCACGTCAACGACCTCGGATACGCGGTACAGCGCGACCTGGTCGTCGTCGTCGCGTATCGGCCGCACCTGGTGGCCGTGCTCGTCGGGTGTCGCTGACTCGTCGTGCACGTAGGCGGTGAGTCGGCCGCGCGCGCGGTAGTTGCGGAGCATGGACTGTGTCAGGTGGTGAGCACGTCGGGTGACGGCCGCGATCACCAGGTTGGACGGCAGATACTGGTGGTCGACGGCTGCAGTCAGGTACTCGCGGCGTTCGTGCACGTTCCAGGCCGAGTCGCATCCGCGGCACCGGATCGCGGTTTGGCCCTGACGTGCGAACAAGTCGACCTCGCACAGTTCGCCGTTCTCCAGTTCGGCCGAACAGATCCCTAGGTACAGCCGGTCGTCCGGACGGTCGATCACGCGCAATACATCGGCGTACGCGTCGAGGAGGTCGGCGTGCAGCTCGTCGGCGGCCGGATGCGTCTTGACCCAGTTCTGGTGTCGCAGGACCCAGCGTGCCAGCCCTGCGGACGTGTGGTCGACGTGGCCGAGTTCGGCGACCTTCTCGACCCATGAGCCGCCGCAGTCCGGCGTGGTGTGCCGCTTGTCGCCTGACAGCCAGCGAGCATCGCAGGTATCGCAGTCCTGCCATCGGATGGCGTGGGTCTCCCACAAGTCGCGTACCCAGGTGCTGAGCGCGTTGCGTAGCCGGTCGGCCGCGCGCACCACGTGCGGCCGGACCGGCATGGGAGAGCTTGAACTATGGGAGATCCGACCCGTGGGAGCGCCGCGGATCTTGTCCCGGCCAGCGCCGGTCAGCTCGAGGTCCTCGAGGATGTCGTCAGTACGGGCGAGCTGGCGCTGTAGTCGGCTCCAGCAGGCCGAGCACATCGGGGTGTCGCTCGGCCGCCCGCATGATGGGATGACGCACTTGCTCATGGCGCTGCCAGCAGGTCGACGAGTCCGCCCGTCGTTCGGCCGGATCGCGGTCGCTCGGTCTGCTGCTGGGTGAGGTCAGTTGTCAAGGTCTGTCCTTCGCGGCTTGTGCTCGGGTGAGCCGACTGGCGTGGTCCATGTGTCGCAGTGGTTCGCCGACGCGGTTGACGCACGGCTTGCCGGTGGGCTGTTGACATCCGAAGGGAGGCGCCGGGCAGTCGACCGTCTGCGCGGCCGCTCGCAACGACTCGCGCTGTTCGAGGCCTTCGAGTACCCATTCCTCTTCGCGTTTGGTTCGTCTGGTCACGGGTCATCCATGGGGGCTGGAGAGGCTGGATGTCGGGAGCGCTGGTGGTAGATGTCCGGGGCTTCCGATGGACGTGGGGGCAGTGGCCTGTCCTGTTGGGATGGAAGGGAACCATGGGATAGCGGCTGCCCGACCCGAGCCGGACCCTCCGCAGGCTCCGCCGTGCGGTGATCGTGATCGGTGTTGTCCGTGTCGGGCCGCACGGCGGCCGCGCCGATGTTGCTGTGGTTGGCGTCGGAATCATGATCGTTGTCCATGATCGAATCAGCAGCCGGTTTCTGATCATGTTGTTGATCTGACGCTGGTTCGTCGATGATCGGTTGCTGATCTGCCGGGTCGAACAACATCAGGCCGCGCGCCTGCCACGCTGCGCGCTCGTCCTCGGTAGGCGCGGGCAGTAGGACCATGTCGGCCTCGTCCGGCGTTCGGTGCCCCTTGGACTCGTTGCACCGTCCGCACGCGACAACCAGGCCCTCACCGTCCGGTGTAGCGGCCTGGTCGGGGTCGACGTGGTCGAACTGCAGGAACTTCCGGCGGTCCTTGGCGCGACCGGCCTTCGGCGAGAGCGGACCGGATCGGCAGTAGCGGCAGCAGCCGCCGTCCCGGTCGTGCACCAGGGCTTTGAGCCGGGCGTCCCGAAGGTTCGCCTTCTTCGCGCGGTCCAGCTTGTACTCGGCCTTGCTGGGGTTGCGTTTGAGGAATCGGTGGATCCTGAAGTCGTAGCCCTCAATCCAGCTCTCGCCAAGACATTCGCACTCGTCGCCGCGCTGGTGCACGCGTGGCGGCCTGCCGAGCACCGGCGTGGTCAGCAGGGTGAGGACCTTGCGGGTGCGGCACTCGCGCAGCGCGACCTGCTGCGTGAGGTATCCGTCGGTCATCGTGTGCGATGCCCGGGACATCAGGCGTTGATGAGCGGCCTGCAGAGCGTCGATCACGGCGGTCTTGCCACCAGCCAGCACTTCCCAGATCGGCTCGTCTGCGAACGTGTCGCTGGTGAGGAAATAGGGCACGATGTCACCCCTTGCCTGACAGGCCGACGGTCTTCACGAAGTGCACGGCGTCGTGCATCACGAAGACCAGCGAGATCCGGCGGTCGCCATGGACCACCCTGCCAACGTTCGTATGGCAGTGGATGTATCGGCCCGCCGCTTCGGTGCGCAGGCCCGCGTACTTCGCGACCTCGACGTGCTGGCCGAATTCGGGAGCACCGCGATGCTTCGCGTCGGCCAGCCAATGCGCAGGGCCGCGGCTTCCGTAGTGCCAGTAACCCCGCACGGCGGCCCGAACCAGCTCGGGCACCCATTCGGGCCACCGCCAGTCGTCCCAAGTGGTCGGGACTGGCTCGTTGGTCACGCATGCGTCCTTTCTGGACGGTCAATCGTGAATGTGGGTCGGCGGCCGGTGCCCCGGGGAAGTGGGCACCGACCGCCTGGCTTATGAATCTGTGGGTTCAGGTCACGACGTGGCTCGTTTCGCGCGGGCCGAGCGCGGCGAGCTGGCGCGCAGCCGGTCAAGCTCGTCGCGTGCGCCGGATTGCGCGGCGCGCAACCATTCCAGCCAGCTCTGCAGTGCGTGGCGTTGTTCTCGGCGCACGTCGTCTGAGCTGTCCCGGGCTGTCTGCATTGCTATTGCCTTGCCCAGCGCGAGTAGTTGCGCGTGAGCCCGCTCGGCTTGCTGGCGCACGAACGGACTCGGCGACTCGCCGACCGCGGTTCGCAACTGCGCCAGCGGCAAGCCGTCCCTGATGACTTGACCATTGCTCGTCGTCACAAGGCCATGCCGACGCATCACGCTGGTCACCTCTGTGAGCGACCACGGGCCGCTGGCGAGGATCTCGTCGATGCCCATACCCGAGCTGATCGTCGCCAGGATGGCGAGCTCATGCTCACCGGCCGGTCCAACCAATGGCCTGATCCCGGCTGACGTCTTCGCGCGGTTGGCCATCATGCCGGACACTGGCAGGCCTCTCCGCGTTCCTCTTCCAACGCCCCAATGGGGTCCTCGCAGAGTTCGAGTTCGAGCTGGAAAGTCTCCAGCTCGGTCCGGTCGATCCACCGCGGCTCCAAATGCTGAACGCGGGACCGTTTCGTAATCACGGCGCAGGCGATGATCACGCCGAGCGCCGTCAGGGCGACGAGTGCGCCGACGATCACGGTTGCCCTCCCGTGTCGTGGTTCGGCAGTCCTGCGCGCTGCAGCTCGCCTCGCAGGGTTGCGCACGGTCGGCACAAGTCCTCTCCGGACTCGTAGTGCCGAATGATGGCGTGGTTGGTTCCATGCACGTCGTCGACGACGCCGGGCGCGGACAGGCCATGCTCCGGATCGAATGCAGCATGGTCGGCGACGAGTGACGTCATCAGTTCGCGCCAGCGGTTTAGCGATTCCTCGGCGACCCACCCGGTTCGAACCGACGGCCGCCCTGGGTGCGCTTTCTCGCCAGTAGTGAACGTCGACAGCAACCGGCGCGCCAGATCCAGCGCGAGTTTGGTGACGCGGCGTTGGCCGTAGAAGTCCAGCGGCGCGCCGGTTTCAGGACATGGTGGTGTCCAGCCGAGTTCGGCCAGCGCGTCGCGCGTGCCCTTGTGCAGCTGGACGTGACACCGCTGTCCGTCGATTGTCACCTGCGGTATCGGCATGGACAGCACGATGTGCGGGACACTGTGCACGTCGGCGTGCACCTCGACGGCGCTCACGGCACGCGCGATGTCGACGCCATCAACAAGCACGGCGCCCGGATTCGGAAAGGTGCTCAGGTCAAGGTGGACCGATCGCACCTGTGCATCACCAGATTGGACAGGATCGCCCTGCGGCGCGGTGGATTGGTCGCTGACGGCAGGCTCGGTCGCGTCGTGCACCGCGATTTCGCGACCGATCAGCAGTTCGTCGAGCGGACCCAGCCTGCACTCAAACCGGCCCGCTTTCGTGTCTGGGCCAACAATCTGCTCGGCGCGCTGATGCACCAGGCACTGACGTTCGTCGAGCGGACAGGCTGGCGGGTGCTCAAGCTTCCACAAGCCGCTCAAGTCGATGTCGATCACGTGGTAGTCAGCCATCGGCCGCGTCTCCCTTGGGTGCCCGTGCCGTGCCGATGTGCACACCGGTGGCGGACCTGAGGTTTACGACGTTCTTGGGTGGCAGGTTGGCCGGATAGACCTCGCTGGTAGGGCCTTCGCCGAGTCGGGGTGAACGCTCGTCCGGCCACAGCACGGGCCTTATCAGGCCGCGGTACTTATGCCCGATCTGCACCAGTGTCGGCAGCCTGTGGTGGTAGTTGAAGGTCTGCAGCTCGCACTTGAGGGCCTTGGCGATCGTTACGAACGGCGCAATGTCAGCCGGGGTGTAGTCCGTGCGTGGCGATCGCGCGACGACTGAGCCTTGCTCGGTCTCGACCCGGGGTGTGACGTGCTCGTCGGTGAGCAGCGACCAGAGCTCACGTGGATAGTCCGCGGTATCGCCAGCGGTGAACTCGATTTGCAGGCCGTCGCCGAACATGTCCGGGTCTTCGCGAACGATGATGTGGCCGCCGGTCAGCTCGATCTCGACCGAGTGGTCCTTGTTGTCCTTCAACCGGGGGCGATAGGACGCGAGAACCGCGTCCACATCCTCGATGGACCACAGCATCGGCTGTGACAACTGCCCGAAGGTCACCACGTTCGTGTGACCGGCCACGCGGCCGGTGCTCGACGTGCCGACGAGAAGGTCACTCTTGCCGGGTTCGCCGCCGGTCGGGTAGCCGCGTGCAGTGTGCAACAGGATGCCGGTTCCGGCGGTGTAGGCGAGGGTGCCGAGCAACTCGACCAGGTGCTTGGTTTCGATCCTGAGCGTCATCGCGGTTCCTCGGATGTCAGCGGCTCGTCGACCAGGCGCACGGCCTCCGGCACGAAGTAGCCGAGCCGGCCGTCGTCGATACGAACCGCGATGGTGCGGAGGTCGCGGTGTACGCGGCCGAACCGCTCGCCGATCTGCACGCGTGCACCAGCGGGGAATTCAGGCATCGCCGCTCACCCGCGTCTCGACATGTGCCGTGTCTTCAGGATCGGTGCTCATTTGCTCGTCAGTCACGGGCAAACTCCGTTGCGGACTGGAAGTCAACGAGCGCGGCCATGGTGTTGCGGGCGCCGGTAAGGGTGTCCGACATCAGCACGGTCGGGCTCGCGCCGTGCAGGTCGACCAGGCCGAGCGTGTTGCGGACCGCGTGCACGAACGCCGCGAGCTCGTCGCGTTGGCGTTCGGCCGCCTTAAGCCTGCCTGCCAGGTCGACTGACTGCGACGTCGCCCGGACGCACTTCTTACGGGACGCCATCAGCTGACGCAGGAACCTCTTGGAGCGCTTGCGCTCGTTGGCGAGCTCCGGTGCCCAGTACTCATCAACGGCCGCTAAGGCGTTGTCTCGCGTCGTACGAACGTCGTTGAGCGGCAAGGTCTTCTGGTTCGTCATGTCGTTGTCCAGTTCCGTGCACGGCCGGACAGGGCACCAGAACCCGTCCGGCGGAGTCGTCAATTGCCATTCGCCCGCGCGTCGCCACCCGGACGCATGGGCCTTGCTTTCCGCCGTCCGGCGGGTGACGCCGGACCAGATCAGCTCGGTGTGCCCGTCGACACGAACCTCGGCGCACTTGTTCGCCAGATCGACCACCAACGTCCTCGTCCGTCCGGTCACCGGTCGGCCGTCCACAGCCAGGCCAGCCGACCGACGGCCCCGAGAAGCGCGGCTGACAACACCGCGAGAGCCGCGAGATCGTGACCATCACGAACCAGCACCAGCACGCCGAGCACCACGTCGACGGCGACCAGCACTGCCAGCCCGACGCGCCACCGCCTCGCACACCAACCGATCAGCCTGGACAGCGCCACCATCGGCAACTGCAACCGCGGCCGCGCGTGCCGCAGGTAGGCGTGCCGGATCGGCATCGCCGCTGCAGTGACGAGAGCCATCTCCGGCGGGACCTGGTTCGCCTGCGCGAACGACAGGATCACCGCCGCCGAACCGGCGAGGATCAACGTCACACAGAAGTGGTCTCGGAGCCGCCACTCATCGCGCGGCGCCCTGGGCGGCCGTCTCATGCCATGCCCCGCTCAATCGCACGCCGGTCCAGCCACAACCGGCTACGCAGGTACTCGGCGGTGCCGGTGGTGCATCCCTTGGTCACCGGCATTTCGAACCGTTCGTTCGACAACAGCCACCAGCCCTCATGCGGGCAGTCGGTGGGCTTTTCGTTGACCCACTTAGGAATTCGGCATGTCTCCGGTGCCGTCAGGCGGACAGCGTCCGGGTGCCGCTCGCACAACTGCTCGTCGGGCAGGGCTCGCAACGCGTCGATCCGAGCCATTCTCGCCAGGTCGCTCGCTTTCTGAAACGCGCCAGCGGCCTTGTTGACGCTGTTGATCGCGATGGTGACTTTCTTCGGCTCAGCCACTCGACTCACCGCCGTGAACTTCGGCCAGCCCTTCCCCGCAGCCCGCGGCCCGTGCTCGCTCCAACAGCGACACAATCACCGCCACCGTCGGAATGTCCCAATCGGACAGCCACGTCACGATTCGCTCGTCATAGGCCCCCAATTCGACACCACGCAACGCGTCCCGAATCATGACCTCGCGCTGTGCACGGTTCGCCGGGACATACCTCTCGTAAGGCGGCCACACCGCGTTCGGGGAGCGGTCAATACGGCCGAACGTCCGCTCAGCCACGGAACTCGCCCCCGTCACGGCGCCGGTCGCCCGCGTGCTGCTGCTGCCCGACGTGCCAGTCGGAGACCAGTCGCATCTCGTCGACAGTTGCGTCGAGTCCTACCAGTGGTGGAATCGGCCCGAGTTCCTCAGTGGCCTTGCGGTCCGCATACGTCGCCGCGTCCTCGTCTCGCGCGCCGTACTCCTTGCTCTGCGCAAAGTGCTGATCACGCCTCACCTGCCACTTGCGCCGAACACCTGCAGCCTCGTACCGATGAAGCGCGGCACGAAAACCGTCCCGACTCACCATGATGGGGTCGTCACCTACCGGAGCCACGGACCAGCCGAAGGCCTCGATGAGGGCTGACGACTCGCCGAATACACGGGCGTTCAACACCACATCGAAGCGGCCCAACGTGAACCGCATCCGAACGTGCAGATAGGTCTCAACCTGGACCTCAACGTCCAAGTCGAATCGATCTGCCCAGACGAGGAGGGACTGCAGCTCGGTGATTCCGTCCATAATGGACCCGCCTTCGCGCTCCATCTCGACGTCGACGGCACTGTCGTGTGACCATCGCACCCGACCCCACGTCGGTAGGTCTTCGTATTGGGAGACCAGCTCGCCCAACTCGGCCAGCGTCACGCCAACAGCCTTGTTGCTCATCGCTTCCCTGCCTTTCCAAGCGCGGCGAGCTGACGTTTGAGCTCTGTCTGCTGACCTTTGGTGAACGGCCCGCGCGGGCCGATGCTGTTCGGGAGGGCTGCAGCCGCTACACGCAACTCGCCCCTCGTGGGAGGACAGATACGGTTGGTTCTAGCCATGGAGCTGACTCCTCCTTGGTCAAAGGCGGTCCGGTGTTGGCGCACCGGACCGCCGCCTTTTTGTTTGGGTCACCGGGAGCGCCGATGTCTCATGCCGCTTCCGACTTGGTGAAAACCCGTGTCTTGGTTGCCCTTGGCAGTAGCTGATGCAGCCGTTCCAGCTCTCCAAAGGCGGGAGCCTGCGCGGTGGCGACGATCCGAGCGATGAACTGCGCCCGAGTCTCGCCAGGGGCGACAACGAGGCGCCGGATGTTCATCACGCCGCGACTTCGTCAAGCAGGTCGTCGATCGAGGTGCACTTGAGCGCCTCGGCGAGCACCAGGAGCAAGGCCGCGCTTGGCATGTGCTCGCCCCGTTCGATCCGTCCGATGTTCGTGAAGTGGACGCTGTGACCCAGTTCGGCGCAGCGAGCAGCGACCTTGTCGAGACTGAGCCCGAGCCTCTGCCGCTTTTCGCGGGCCTTCGCCCCGCTGAACGGGAGGCTGAGGTGAGGGGTTGGTGCCATGTCGATCAACGTAGCGGTCTGTAGCGCTACACACAAGTACACATCGCTACGAATCGCGTCACCAAATGGTCGCGTAGCGCTTCAATGCGCTAAAGTTCGCTAGACATCGCCAGCAAGCGAGAGGCATAGGAGCCATGTCGGGGGACGCGGACAGGGAACGGCTCGCCGAACTCATGGATGAGTCACGCGCTGAACAGGGCTTAATCTGGGAGCAGGTAGCAGCACGGGGGAAGATCTCGATCGCACTGCTGCGCCGAATACGCAAAGGCGGCAGCCTCACCGAAGACAGCAAGATCGCCATCGAACGCGGGCTGGACTGGACACGAGGCAGCGTCAACGAAGTGCTCGCCGGGGGCACCTATTCCTACGGATTCGTAGAACCAGTAAAGGCTCGACAACCTCTCGACCCGCTCACCAGCTCACCCCAAGAGATTGCCGAGTTCCTCGCCGAAGTTCGCGCGAAACAAGGCCGCGCCGCCTTCGAGGAGCTGTTCCAGCTGACGCTAGAGATCAACGAGGAAGCTCACGACCGGACGCCGAACGTCAAGCAAACGGACGCGTCCGACAAGCAATGATTACATGCAGTAATCCCCTGTAGGCCAAACGTGTGAAGATCCCACGTTATGGTTAACGCACCCCGGATGAAGATCGACTTTAGATTCGCACGGTGCCTTAGGGGAGGTATTAGGTTGGATGTTCCTTGCACGGGAAGTTCTGTTCGGAATTTCGCTGGCCTTGACGGCTCTTGTCGGTAATTATGCCGTCATCTACGTGTTCACCATGCACACTCCGACGGCTTTTGGCGGATTCGCCTTCGTCACGCTTCTAGTCGGAACCGGCGTGTCATGGGTGGCGTACATCGGCACCAGATGGGCAGAGCGTCGATCGGACCGGAACCGCATCAGCGAATACCGAGACGCGATCGACGCAGCGCGACACCACTTGTCGACTGTCGAAGAGTCGAGCTCCGACCGACACAGGTACCGCGACTAAGCGGCCGGAGCCTGGTGCAGAACCACGCGGCTCTCGACGGGCCACCGCTTGCCAGGACCGGGTGACTTCAATACCCGCAACTGTCCGGCCCGCTCGGGAGTCAACACCACTTGCACAATCGCCCGACGTCTAACTGGATCGTCAATCTGTTCCCACCGCTCGCGCACATCTACTCCAGGCTCGATTAACCCTCGCAGCACTGGAGGTGTTTCCAGACGGCGAATCTCCTTCTCGCAGGTCTCAATCTCGTTCACGAGATCCGGTTCGAGCGACTCAAAGGCAGCGAGAGTGATCCGCCTTGCTTTACGCGACTGAATGAGATCTCGATGTTCCTGGCGAAGAACGTCAAGCTTTTCTCGAAGGGATTCCAATTCTTGCCCTCCCTCGCCGTCCAGCCGCACCAAGTCTTCATACACTTTCGGAGACGACAAATAGGCAAGCACAACCTCAATCGTAAACTTTTCAAGATCGTCTTTGTTAATCGTTACACACCCCTTATTTTTGCAGCGATAGATTGGCGCCCTCCCTTCACCGTCCTCGTTGCGTATTCCCCCGGCCGTCCCCTTGCCCGGCCTAACTACGTTTTTCATTGCCTTAGAGGGCCGCTTTCCAGAAACCACCATTGGCCCTACGCACTCGTCGCAGAGCGTGAACATGGTTTGCAGATGCCGCGATCCGCCTGGTCGCACCTTCTGGCGAGAGGGGTCATCGAGAATCGTTTGCGCTGCGAAGAAGAGTTTCCTCCCCTTCTTACCCTTCAGGATTGGCGGCCAGTCCCCTTTGGTTATCCGAACCTCGTCGCGGTGATACCACCAACGTCCTTGTTTTCCGGGAAGGTGCACCCGTTCAGCGATGTAGGTCCTATTGCGAAGAACCTCAACCAACTGCGCATGGGTGAACGGTTTACCAACGCCATTTACAATACCCCGCCGAGCCCAGAGCTTTTCGATCCCACTGATCGCCTCACCGCGAACGACTCGACCAAACAGCTCGTTCACAAGCTTGGCTATTTCGGGAATGACAACGCGCCCAATAAGCTTTCCGGTTTCCTCGTCGTGGCGTCGCGTGTACCCCCACGACAGGCGGCCTGCGGCCTTCCCTTCGGCCGCCCGACTCGCCACGTCGCGCATCAGGCGCTCGCTGGTCTTGTGCGATTCGATCTCAGCGTCGATGGCCTCTTCCAGGAGTGTACGGCGGTCTCGGGCGATCCGAGGGTCGTACATGCGGCGGTGCGTATGGATCCAAACCAACAGGCCTTGCTCTTCCAGCAGCTCGATCATGTGCGCCCACTCCTTGACCTTCCTGCTGCCGCGACTCAACTCCCACAGCGCCAGGCCGCCAGCTCCAAACTGACCAGTCTCCAGGTCCTTTACCAGGCGATCGAAATCTTTGCGGGCCTTCTTCGCGTACTTGCTTGCGCTGCCGACCTCGCGGTACGGCTCCGGGTGGAGGCGGAAGCGATCCCGTTGACCGTCCGCCACCAACACCTCGTGCTGTTGGTCCAGCGACGCTTCGCGTCCGGAGCGGTCATTGGATACGCGCAGGAACTCGCGGAGACACAGCAAATCGTCAAGTTCAAGCAGGTCAGCGGCCATAGCGCTGGAAGGTACCACTACCGCGTGTTTTCCGAAGGCAAACCGGTGGGAACGCCAGACGCAGGCGCGTTCTGGCGCGTGATCAGCGAGTACGGAGTGAAGGCGCTTTTCACGGCACCAACGGCATTCCGCGCGATCAAGCGAGTCGACCCGGACGCGAAACTACTGGGACAGTACGACTTGGCCGACTTCCAAACGTTGTTCCTCGCAGGTGAGCGCCTGGACCCGGAGACATACCACTGGGCAACGGAAAAGCTGGGCGTGCCGGTGATCGACCACTGGTGGCAAACGGAAACCGGCTGGCCAATCTGCGCGAACCTGCGCGGCCTTGAGCCGATGCCGATCAAGCCAGGATCCCCAACAGTGCCAGTGCCCGGCTACGACGTACAAATCCTAGACCAGTCAGGAAACCAGCTGCCCGCGGGGCAAGAAGGCGCGATCGCCATCAAACTCCCGTTGCCGCCAGGCACTTTGCCAACCTTGTGGGAAGACGACGAACGGTACGTCAGCTCGTATCTGTCCACGTACGACGGCTACTACCTCACAGGCGACGGCGGATTCATCGACGAGGACGGCTATGTCTACGTCATGGGCCGCACTGATGACGTGATCAACGTTGCGGGGCACCGGTTGTCCACGGGTGCGATGGAGGCGGTGCTCGCGGCTCACCCGGCGGTGGCCGAGTGCGCGGTGATCGGTGTGCATGATTCGCTGAAAGGCCAGCTGCCACGGGGTTTCGTGGTGTTGAAGGCTGGTGTCGAGGTGCAGGAGGATGTTCTGCGCGACGAACTGATCGCCGCGGTGCGCAGGGACATCGGGCCGGTCGCGGCATTCCGGGACGTGTCGATCGTGGCCGGCCTGCCGAACCCGCTCAGGCAAGATCCTGCGCAAGACAATGCGCGGAATCGCCGACGGCAGAACCGAACCGGTGCCATCGACCATCGAAGACCCAGCAGTCCTCGACGCCCTCCGCCCAATCCTGCACCCCTAATCCAAGGTCAGAGCTCGTGAGTGGTTATGCGTGTTAGAACACGCATAACCACTCACGAGCTCTGACCTGGGGATCAGGCTACCGTCAACGGGATCTGCTTGGGATCCGGCTTCTCCGACCACTCGGCCGTGCTCGAAGCCGGAAATTCCGGGGCGATCGTCAGAGTCCCGCCACTGAAAGGCTCAGGAACCGAGAAAAGCAGCCCCGACGACGAAGCCCGTGGCGAAATCTTCGTGCCTGTGGACAACGTCAGCGACACGCTGCGCGCCAGGTCAACCTTCAGGTCAGGATCATCAGTGCTGATCTTGGCATCGGGCAAGCGCAGCCACACCTGCTTGGTCGCCGCGGCGCCCACCCCAGCCAAGTTAGCAGCCAGCTCCGACCGGGTCCCCAGGTCAAGGGTCACGCCAAGCGGCCCGGAAGTCCGTTGCCCCTGATAAGCCCCCTGACCGGAGTACTTCCCATCGTCCCAGCGGACCGCGCCCGCCCCAGGCTTCGGAGCGGCGTCCGAGGAAGGTCCAGCAGAAGAAGGCGCAGCAGAAGTAGCCCCTAGCCCGCTGCGAATACTCAGCTGATAAGGCTTGTCATCGGTAATCTCCAAAGTCGCGTCGCCACCGATCGGGACACTCACGATTAGCGCGCTCCCGCGTTCCAAAGCCTGGGGCAAACGTTTGCGCACACCCGAGACCACCACCTCGGCGACCAAAGGAGCCTCGGGAGGTGGCGCAAACGTGTCATCGCCCTGCAACCGATAGAGCACGAGGAACTCGTGCCCAGCGGCCGCACGCGCTGGCCCGCCCTCCAAGCCGCCGCTGGTTTCGTCCATGTCGGGCCGCACGGCCAAAGCACCGAACTGGTACGAGAAGTGCGGGCCGCTGAAGGTCAAGGAAATCGGCCGCGCACCTGCGGGAACGCCCTGTGACCACGTGAAGACGTCCACGAAGTCCGCGGGTTTCGAAGGCAGATCAACCGGCCCTGGCGATACCGCTGGGCGGGCACCGCATCCGGCCAGCAGCAGCATGACGAGACCCCAAAGGCACGCGCGCAACACGCGCAACAGCGTCGCACTTTCGCCGCGCGCAAGACAATCGGCCGTTGTGAGGGGTGGGTGAGTGGTCTATACCTAAATTTGTCGCCGCTACAGGAGTTACGTTCGGGAGGGCCCTGTGCACGTACGTCGATTCCTCGCGGTCATGGCGGTGACAACCGCCACTGCCGCCTTATTCCAAACACCCGCGAGCGCGGAGCAGGCACCAGCGATGAGCAAGAGTCTCTCCAGTGTCGTCCCTGCTCCAGCCGTCACACAGCCGGATGCACGGCAGGCATTTCGGCTCGGCTGGGGTACCGCGATCTTCACGCAGATCGGCTCACGGGAGGCTGCTGCCGTCGGCAAACAGCTGGCCGACGTCTTGAGACCGTCGACCGGGTTCCCCATTCCGGTTGTGCCCGCGTTCGTCCCTGGCCACGGGATTTCCCTGCTGCTTGGCGGTGCTGACGCGCGCGTCGGCCAGGAGGGCTACCAGCTCAAGGTCGACCGGCACGCCATCACCATCCGCGCGAACACGGCTGCTGGGTTGTTCGCGGGCACGCAGACATTGCGCCAGCTGCTTCCGGCGAATGTCGAGAGCAAGTCACGCCAAAAAGGACCGTGGGTCGTGCCCGGCGGCACGATCGTCGACTTCCCCCGGTTCGCCTATCGCGGCGCGATGCTGGACATGTCACGCCACTTCTTCAACGTCGACGAGGTCAAGAGCTACATCGACCAGATCGCCCAGTACAAGGTCAACCGGCTGCACATGCACCTGTCCGACGACCAGGGCTGGCGTATCGAGATTCCCGGCTGGCCCCGGCTGACCAGCTACGGCGGCAGTACCGAGGTCGGCGGTGGGCCGGGCGGCTTCTACACCAAACAGCAGTATCTCGACCTGGTCGCGTACGCGAAGTCGAAGTACGTCACCCTCGTGCCCGAGATCGATATGCCTGGGCACACCAACGCGGCGCTTGCCTCGTACGCCGAGTTGAACTGCGACGGCGTCGCGCCGCCGCTGTACACCGGCACGAACGTCGGTTTCAGTTCGTTGTGCATCGACAAGGAGATCACGTACAAGTTCGTCGAGGACGTCATCCGCGAACTGGCTGAGCTCACGCCCGGCGAGTACATCCACATCGGTGGCGACGAGACGCACGCGACCAAACCCGCTGACTACGTGAAGTTCATGCAGCGGGTCACGCCGATTGTCGCGAAGTACGGCAAGAAGGCCGCTGGCTGGCACGAGATCGCTAAGACGCAGAACGACCCGACCGTGCTCCCGCAGTACTGGGGCACGGACGACACGGACGAGGAAGTGGTTGCCGCGGCCCAGCGTGGCAACAAGATCCTGCTCTCGCCAGCACACAAGTCCTATTTGGACATGAAGTACGACCGCTCGACCAAGCTCGGCCTCACCTGGGCCGGGTTGATCGAGGTGGACACCGCGTACGGCTGGAACCCTGGCGCGTTCGTCAAGAACCTGCCTGAGTCCAGCGTTCTCGGCGTCGAGGCGCCGCTGTGGTCCGAGACCCTCGAGAACAGCGACCACATCGAGTTCATGGCGTTCCCACGGCTGCCCGCGATCGCCGAACTGGGCTGGTCACCGTGGTCGACGCACGACTGGGAGTCGTTCCGTCAGCGCCTTGCCCAGCAGGGTGAGCGCTGGGTTCACCAAGGTGTCAACTTCTACCGTTCGCCGAAGGTTCCTTGGTAGGTCGTGAGTGGTTTCGCCGGTTCTAACCGGCGAAACCACTCACGAGTAGTTGACCATCAGGCGCTTCTCGCGCCAGTACTCGGCCAGCAGGCTGTTGCGGTTCTCCTGGCTGAACGCGATTTCCGCCGGGTACGTGTGGTCGCTGTTGACCCAGATCCTTGCCGCGTGGATGGTCCGGACCGCGCGGTATCCGACGCCCGTGTCCCGTGTCCACAGTGAAACACCGGCGCTTTCCGGCATCTCGTTGACCAGTTTGACGGCGTCGTCGAAGTCGTTGAACCGGGTGACCGAAACAACGGGCGCGGTGGTGAAAGCGTGCTCCTTGTCGCCCTCGATCACTGTCGGCTCAAGGAAAAACCCGTCGGCCAGTTCGCCACTCAGCGAAGCCGGAACGCCACCGGCACGCACCCGAGCGCCTGATCGGGCCGCGTTGTCGATGTGTCGCAAGGCTTTCGCACGCTCGTCCGCGCTGACCAACGCGCCGACTGTGGTTGCCAGGTCGAGGGGGTGACCGGTGACGAGCTGGTCGACGCGCCCCAACGCCGCGCCGAGGAACTGCTCGTACCGGCCGTCCTGGATCAGCGCCGCCGACGTCCCGATCGCGAAACCGTCGAGCGCGCGGTCGTGCACTGCCCCTTCGAGATCGGCGAAGAACACCGCCGGGCCCAGGCCGATCGGTTGTGCCGCTGGGAAACCGTTCACCACGTTGATCACGCCGGGCGGTACGAGGTCATTGATCACGCTGAGCAGCACGTGAATCGATGCGGACGTCTGGATCGCCGGTTTGAGGACCACGGTGTTGCCGGTCGCGAGCGCGGGCGCGAGCTGCCATGCCGCGCCGAGCAACGGGAAGTCCCAGCCCAATGACCGGACAACCACGCCGTGTGGCTCACGAAAACCATGAACCACAATGGCACCGTCGGTCTCGGACCGAACACCTTCCAAAGCCCTGATCGCACCGGCGAAGTACCGGAAATGATCTGAGGCCAACGGCACGTCCGCGCCGAGCGTGTGCCGGATCGGCTTTCCTGTGTCCCACGTCTCAGCGACGGCAAGGGCTTCGAGGTTGTCCTCGATCCGGTCGGCTATCTCGCTGAGGATGACCGAGCGTTCGGCGAGCGCCGTCCGTGACCAGCCCGGTGCCGCGCCGCGGCCGTCCTGGATGGCCCGGTGCAGGTCATCGGCCGTTGCCTCGGCGATTTCAGTGAAGTCGTTGCCGGTGACCGGTGTCGGCGTTCGAAAGTATCGGCCAGCAGCCGGTGGCACGTACTCGCCGCCGACGAAATGGTCGTATCGGCTGGCGAACCGCACCACACTGCCCGGTTGTCCTGGTGCGGCGTATCTACTCATGCTCCACGCCTCCCCGGCATGCTTTCATGGGTACGAGTGGCGGACGGTAGAAGACACTGGGTTGCAGTGACGTTGCAAGGTGCGTTCCGAGGGTGTGGAACATGAAGGACGCGGGCGCGTACGCATTCCTGGTCGACCAGTTGCGTGACGGGCTGCCTGCGACAAGCTCGGTCAACGAGCCACGGGCGCTGGTTTCCGCATCGTGGCAACGGTCGCTGGCGGCGAGTGTGGACCCCGAACACGGGTTGCCGCCGGTCGTCTACGACGAGAACGATGTCCCTGACCTGCGGTCAGACCATCCGCTGGCAGCGGTGATGCCCGCGCTGCGGGCGATGCTGGTGTCCATCGCCGACCAGGCCGAGCACATCATGCTGGTGACCGACGCGGCCGGGCACCTGCTCTGGCGGGAAGGCAGCGCCAACGTTCGAAGGCAAGCCGACAAAGTGCTGCTCACCGAAGGAACCAGGTGGACCGAAGAAGCCATTGGCACGAACGCGATGGGCACCGCGCTCGCGGTCGACGGCCCTGTGGTGATCCACGCGACTGAACACCTTGTCCGCCTCTACCATCCGTGGACCTGCGCGGCGGCGCCCGTGCACGATCCGGACACCGGCGCGCTGCTCGGCGTCATCGACGTGACCGGTCCAATGTCCACAATGCATCCGTCGACGCTCGCGCTCGTCTCGGCCGCCGCTCAACTGGCAGAAAGCCAGTTGGAGACACGGATGCACTCGCGCAACGAGCGCTTCCGGCTGCGCAACATCCGGCATCTGAGCGGACTGCGCGGCCAGCCCGGCGCGTTGGTCAGCCCGACCGGCCGGGTCGTCGCGACCGAGTCGTGCGACGGCCTTCCATCCAGAGTGGACACCGGCAAAGGCACGCTGTGGCTGCCGGACGGCCGGGAAGCGTTCATCGAACCGCTGGCCGAGGGCTTCCTGCTGCGGATATCGCAAGGACTGTCCACGCGCCGCCCGCAGTTGCTGACCATGCCGTTCCTCGGTGCCGAGGAAACGCGCGTGTTGCTCGACGGCCGCGAAATCCCGCTGACCCTTCGGCACGCCGAAATCCTCACGCTGCTTGCCCTGCACTCAAGGGGAATGACCGCGGAACAGCTGGCTTTGGTGCTGTACGGCGAAACTGGCAACCCGGTGACCGCGCGCGCCGAAATCCACCGGTTGCGGACACAACTGGGCGCCTCGGCGATCAGCACGAAGCCGTACCGCCTGGAAGCCGAGGTCGACGCGGATTTCCTGAACGTGCGCACGCCCTTGCGGGAACGCCGGGTCCGTGACGCGGTGGCCTTGTGGCGCGGGCCGTTGCTGCCGAGGTCGAACGCGCCAGGCGTGCAGGCGGAACGTGAGCAGACGCTGACCCAGCTGCGCAGGCTGGTGCTTGAGCGGCGTGACCTGGACGCGCTGCATTCGTTCGTCCGCGCGACGCCGGACCAGGCGGCGCTGGAAGCCCTGGCATTCAGCCTGCCACCAGCGGATCCACGGCAGGCGTGGGTACAGTCGCAGCTCCGGCAGAGCATGACGGACGAATAAGCTGCCTTCGTGCGTATCGGGCTGCTCGGGCCGTTGCAGGTGGACGGCGCAATCGCGGGCTCCCGGCTGCGCGCGTTGCTGGTCGTGCTGGCGTTGGAGCCTGGCCGGGTGGTGTCGATCAGCCGTCTGACCGACGGCGTTTGGGGCGACGATCCGCCCGCACGAGCCGCGAATGCCCTGCAGGTGCTGATATCGCGGCTGCGCAAGTCCCTCGACGTGCCGATCGAGTCCCATCCCGCTGGATATCGCCTGGTCATCGACCCCGACGAGGTGGACGTGACCCGCTTCGAACGGCTCGTGGCGAGCGTGCGGCTCGCAGACGATCCGACGAAGGCTCAGGTGCTGCGGGAAGCGTTGGCGCTGTGGCGTGGACCGGCTCTGCAAGATGTCGCTGACCAGGATTTCTTCCAGCCGCACGCGGCCAAGCTGGCCGAACTGCGGCTCACAGCTACGGAAGACCGCGTCGACGCTGACCTCCGGCTCGGGCACGATCCGACCTCCGAGTTGACCGCACTCGTCGCGGAGCATCCGTTGCGGGAACGGCTCATCGGCGCCCTGATGCGAGCGTTGTGCGCGACAGGCGGGACCAGCGAAGCCCTCACGGTCTACGAAACCGCACGTCAGACAATTGCCAACGAGCTAGGCGCGGACCCGTCGGCCGAACTGTCCGCATTGCACACATCGATCCTGCGCATGCCGCCGGAGTACGTCATCACGAACTTGTCGGCCGCTTGCGCGAGGCCGAACTGTTCGAGCAGCTCAGCAGCCCTTCTGCGGGAGTCAGAGACCCGGTAGAGGTCGCCCATCATGATCAGGTTCTCGGCGCCGGTCAGCAGGTTGTCGACCGCGGAGAACTGGCCGGTGCCCCCGATGCCTTCGGCGACATCGAGATCGATGCCGTCGAGGACGATCGGCTCGCCGTAGGCCTTGCGCAGGCCGTGTACCGCGATTGCGTTCATAGCCAGGAGGGTCACGACCAGCGCTTTCATTCCGTTGAGCGCTCGCTGACAGGGCCTTACAAACCCCGAACATTCGCCGGACATTCCGCTCATGCCGGGCCGTCAGAGTGTGTGCCATGAAGCTGACACTCCGCATCGCCACCGCGACCGTGCTGGGCCTGGCACTGTTGACCCCGGCCGCCAACGCACAGACGCCGACGTTCGACGTCAAGAAGGTCTGCGAGCAGCGCGTCCCCAAGCTGGAAAACCGTGTGACCAAGGCGCTGACCAGGATCAACGGCGGCGCCGACGTACGCGGCTCGGTCGCGAACCTGCGGGCACGCGCCGAGCGCGCGACCGACCCGGCACAGAAGGACTGGCTCAACGGCAAAGCCGATCACCGCGCAGAGCGGGTTGACGTGCTCAAGAAGGCACAGGAGCGGCTCGGTGCCTACAAGCAGAAGTACTGCACGGGCAAATGAGGCGCTCATTAACCGCGGCCGCGGTTTTCCTGTTCCTGCTTACCGGGTGCCAGAAGCAGGAAGATCCGCCGCCGGGTGACCTAGACTCCATCGAGTCCACACTGAACAGTGTCGAGTCGGAGCTGAATGAGCCCTAGAGGACTCGTTCTCGTCGCCGAGGACGAACGGTCGATCGCCGACCTGGTCGGGATGTACCTGCGCCGGGATGGATTCGGCGTGCACGTGGAGGCGGACGGCACGGGCGCGCTCGCGGCCGTGCGCCGGTTGCGCCCGGTCGCCGTCGTGCTCGATATCGGCCTGCCTGGGATGGACGGCATCGAGGTGTGCCGTCAGATGCGGGCGGCCGAGGACTGGACGCCGGTGCTGTTCGTGACCGCTCGTGACGACGAAGTCGACCGGATCCTCGGCCTGGAAATGGGCGCCGACGACTACGTGACCAAGCCGTTCAGCCCGCGCGAGCTGGTCGCGCGGGTCCGTGCCGTATTGCGTCGGGGGTCGCCCGCGACCGAGGTGTTGCGGGCGGGCACGGTCGAGGTGAACGTCGACCAGCGCCGGGTGTGGGCGGGCGGCCGGGAGATCACGCTCACCTCGACCGAGTTCGACCTGCTCGAACACCTGATGCGCACGCCTGGCCGGGTTTATGCCCGTGACCAGCTGCTCAGTGCCGTGTGGGGCTACCAGGCCGCGGCCGGGACCCGGACCGTGGACGTGCACATCGCGCAGTTGCGCGCCAAACTCGGCGCAGACAGTCCTCTTCGGACAGTCCGTGGGGTTGGTTACTCGGCGGAGTCGGGATGATCCGCTCGCTCGCCGGCCGGATCATCATTGTCTGCCTTGCTGTGGCTGGGATTTCCGCTATGGTTGCCGGGCTCGTGCTGTTTCGCCTGGTCTCCACCACCTCGCTTGACGTGACCCAGCGTGTGCTTGCCAATCAGGCAGACGTGCTGGCCGCGCAACTGTTCGAGACCGACGGCGCGCTTGCCGGGCGTCGCCGGGTCGTGGACATCCTTGAGCGGCAAGGGATATCGGTCGTCGGTGTGAGCCAGCGTGGCGTGGCGGTCGGTGACGCGACCGCGGTCGCCGCGGCCAGACAGGCCAAGGCAGTCGACGGCGGCACGGTGTCGAAGATCGTGGACGTGGCCGGGAAGCGGTATCTCGTCGAGGCTAGGGACGCGCCTCGCGGCAGTTTCGCGCTGGTCCTTGAGCCTTCGTCCGATCGGTCAACCATTCGGCGGCTCATCGGAAACATCTTGCTGGCGCTGGGAATCGGGCTCCTGGTCGCGGCTGTGGCTGGGATCTTGCTCGGTCGCTTGCTTGCCCGTCCGTTGCGGCGGACGGCCCAAGTCGCGCACACCATGCGTACGGGGCGACGGGACCTGCGCGCGCCGGTCGAAGGCCCGCGTGAAGTCGCCGATGTCGCCGGATCGGTCAACTCACTGGCGGATGCGTTGCAGCGCAGCGAATCCCGGCAACGTGACTTCCTGCTCTCGGTGTCACACGAGCTCAGAACGCCGCTGACGGCCGTACGCGGCTTCGCCGAGTCCTTGGCCGACGGGGTCGTGCCCGGCGATCAGGCCGCCGAGGTCGGGCGGACCATCGTCAACGAGGCCCAGCGGCTGGAACGGCTGGTCGGCGACCTGCTCGACCTGGCGAGACTGTCGGCCGACGACTTCCGGTTGGACATCACGTCCGTCGACTTGTCCGGGGTGATGCGGGAAACCGCAGATGTCTGGTCCGCCCGATGCGCCCGCGAAAATGTGGAGTTCCGGTTGGAAAACCCGGCTTATCCGGTTGCCGTGCACACCGATCCGCGCAGGCTGCGGCAAGCGTTGGACGGACTGATGGAAAACGCTTTGCGAGTCACGCCTGCCGGTCGGCCGATCGTGCTCGCGCAGCTGCCTGGCCGGGTGCTGCAAGTCAGGGACGGCGGGCCCGGTCTGTCCGAAGAGGACTATCGGATCGCGTTCGACCGTGGCGCGCTGTATCGGCGTTACCAAGGAATCCGGCCGGTGGGCACCGGACTGGGGCTGGCGATCGTGAACGGGCTGGTGACCAGGATGGGCGGTAAGATCGAAGCAGGGCCCGCGCCGGAAGGCGGCGCCTGTTTCACGATCACGCTGCCGGGGTAGGTGATTTTGTATGCGGACTCAACGAGAAGTGGAGCGCAAGTACGAAGCCGCTCCGGACGCCCAACTACCGGACCTCGCAGGCTCGGCCGCCGAGCCGCGCCACGAAACACTCGACGCGGTCTACTACGACACCGAGGATCTCCGGCTGATCCGCGGCGGCCTGACATTGCGACGCAGAGAAGGCGGCGCGGACGAAGGCTGGCACCTGAAAGTGCCCGTCGGCGCGGACACGCGTGACGAAATCCACCTGCCACTGAATGGAAAAGACAAGCCGCCCAAGCCGTTCGCAGACCTGACGCTCGGATACACCCGTGGCGCGGCGCTGCAGCCCGTCGCCCGGATCACGACCGAGCGGACCGTCTGGGAGCTGTCCGGCGCCGAACTCACCGACGACCGCGTGACCGCGACCCGGCCGGACACGGAACCCATGGTGTGGCGTGAACTCGAAGTCGAAGGCGACCCAGCGGTACTCGACAGAGCCGAGGAACCGTTGCGGCAAGCGGGTTTCCAGCGTTCATCGCTGCCATCCAAGCTCGCCCGCGCCCTCGACACCAAGCCTGAGCGCCACGAACCGGGCAAGAAGGCCGGTGAGACAGTGCTGGCGTACGCGGCCAAGCAGATCGAGAAGATCAGGTACTACGACATCCTGGTGCGTCAGGACGTTGACGACTCCGTGCACCAGATACGCGTCGCGACCCGTCGGCTGCGCAGCGCGCTGCGGGTGTACCGCAAGGTCGTGACCAGCGGTGACCTCGACGCCGAACTGCAGTGGCTCGGCAAGGAGCTGAGTCCGGCACGTGACCTCGAAGTGCAGTCTGAGCGGCTGACCAAGGCGGTGTCGGAACTGCCCGTCGAGCTGGCCGTCGGGCCCGTGCAGGCGCAACTGGTCCGGCATTTCAGCCCGGCGCAGGCACAGGCGCGCAAGGACGTGCTGCGGACGTTGCGCAGCAAGCGTTACCTCCATCTGCTCGACCAGCTGGACTCGTGGCTCGCCGCCCCGCCGTTCACGTCGAAGGCTTCCCGGAAGGCCGCCAAGGAGCTGCCGAAACACACATCCAAGGCCGCCCGAAAGGTTGGCCCCAGGTTGGACGCGGGCGAGGTCCACCGGGCTCGCAAAGCCGCGAAACGCCTGCGCTATGGGCTTGAGGTACTCGGCTCCAACAAGGCCCGCAAGCGCGCGAAGGCGTTCACGAAGCTGGCGGGCGAATACCAGGACAGCGTAGTCGCGCTGCCGCTGCTGCGCACCCTCGGCATGCAGGAGAACGGGTTCACGTTCGGCCTGCTCTATGGGCGTGAGGAGACCAACGCGGCGCGGATCCGGGGCACCATCAGGTGGGGCTAGGCCTACCTGGGTTCTTGGGCCTGTGAGCAATGCGCGACCCGTCCGTGTTCCGTCAGACTGTGGGCATGATCCGGCAGACCAAGGCGGTGTGGCGCAGCATTCAGCTGCTCGGCATAGCGCTGCTCAGCCTGCCGATGTTGGTCTGGGTGCTCGCGAACCTGTCGATCGTGATCACCGGCCCGATGGTGATCAGGCACTCCCGCTGGCTGCCCAACCTGGCCAGACGGCTGGCCGGAGTGCCGCGTGACGGCGTCTACTGGCCCGACCCGCCGCCCCCGACCCTCGACGAGGATGGCCTGTACCGAGTCGGCGACACCCTGGTCAAGAAGCCACGGTGGTACAGCGAATTCGACCGGTTGCTCGACTGGGTGACCGATGACCCGGGCACTCGCCGTGACCTCAACTGGATGTTCACGAACTTCTTCGTTGGCGGCGTGTTGGCGGGTTTGGCGCCTGGTTTGATCGGCTTGGGCGTTTGGCTGGCTTTCACGCCTCAGTGGCCGTTCGCGGTTGTCGCGGTTTTCGGCTACTTGGCGGCTCCTTGGCTCGTGCAGGTTCACTCCCGGTGGTCGTCGCTCATGTTGAAGGCGAAGAGCGACGGCGTGATGTTCCGGTTCTGGGCACGGGTTCGTGCGCGGATCAAGGTCCTGTGGTCCGTGACGGCCCATTTCCTGATGTCTTTGGGCACGGCTCTCGTTTGCACCTTTGTCCTGGTCGTCGGCGTGGTGCCGATCCATATCTGGGGCCTGTGGATCTTCGCGTGGGTGCCGCTTGTGACTCTGGTCCGTTCTCTCACCGCGTTCCGCCGGGTCGACATCCCCGCGCCGTACCTACCGGAACCCGTGCTGCCTAACCCTCGCCCCGACGGCATGTACCGCCTCCGCAACCAGCTGTACAAGACGCCCGCCAGCTACATGCGCTACGCCCGTTACCGCTGGGTGATGACCGACGTGGCCACGTGGCGTGACTTCGCTTCGGCTTATGTCGACACCCTGTTTGGCTTGATTGCTATCCCTATGGCCGTGGTCGCTCCCTCATGGACCCGCGCGTTGCAGCTTCGGGTGTCCAGCTGGCTACTCGCCCCAACTACTCAAGCCGTTCTAGCGCAACGGGTCCAGCAATTGACCGCGACCCGTGCCGACGCCACCGATGCCCAAGCCGCCGAACTCCGGCGCATCGAACGCGACCTCCACGATGGCGCCCAAGCCCGGCTCGTCGCGATGGGCCTGCACTTGGGCGCGGTGGAACGCCTGATCGACCAGGACCCAGCGGCGGCAAAGTCATTGGTGGCGAAGACAAAGGCCGCGTCGGCCGAGGCTTTGACCGAGTTGCGGGACCTCGTGCGCGGCATCCACCCGCCCGTGTTGGCCGAACGCGGACTCGGGGACGCTTTGCAGGCGTTGGCTTTGGACAGCCCGCTGAAAGTGACGGTTGAGGGGAAGGTGATCGGCCGACCAGCCTCCCCCGTCGAATCCGCGGTTTACTTCGCGGTCAGCGAGCTGTTGACCAACGTCGCAAAGCATGCTGCCGCCACCCGCGTGATCATCCACATCAGACACTCGTCGGACGGCTTGGCGATTTCCGTTGTGGATGACGGAATTGGCGGGGCTTCGGCTTCCGGCGGCACCGGATTGCGCGGTGTGCAGCGACGTCTTGCCACTTTCGACGGCACGTTCGAGCTCACCAGCCCGCCAGGCGGCCCGACCATCGCCACCCTCGAAGTCCCCAGTCCAGCAACGGAATAATCAGGCGATGAAGTCGGCCTTGTGGTCGGTCGCCCACTCGGCGTAGGTCCGTGCGGGCCGACCGAGAACCTCCGCTACGACAGTGGTCAGATCGGCAGGCTTGCCCACCGCCGCCTGGTGCATCTTCAGCATTCCGTCGAGCGCCTCATCGGAGGTAAAGCCGAACTGCTTGGCCCAGTGCGCCCTGGCCTCAGCCACAGTCATGTCCACCACCCCGATCTCCCGACCGACGGCAGCGCCGATCAGCGAGACCTGCTCCCGTTGCGAGATCGACTCCGGGCCGGTCAGTTCGTAAGCCGCGCCGATGTGCCCGTCCTCCAACAAAGCCTTGACGGCAACCGCCGCGATGTCGGCCTCATGGATCGGATTCACGTTAGTATCGGCGAACGGCAGCCGCACCGAGCCTTCCTTCTTAATCGCCCCTGCCCAGTACAGCGTGTTGGTGGCGAACGCACCCGGCCGCAGGAAAGTCCAGTCAACGCCTGCGCGCTTCACCGCGTCTTCGACAGTGACGTGCCTCGTTCGGATCACCGAGTCGCCGTAGCTCTCGTGCGCTGCGGCCTGCGACGACAGCAGCACGATGTGCTTGACGCCCTTGGCTTTCGCGAGTGAGGCGAACCCGTCGGCGCCTGGCGGATTAGGGAACAGGAATACCTTCTCGACGCCTTCAAGCGCCGACTCGAACGACTCGGGTTTGGCGAGATCGGCCGCGTACACCTCGACAGGCAGGTCGGCCTGCGGGTTACGCGAGGTCGCGCGCACCGAGGCGCCAGCTGACAGCAACTGCGTGATGACGGACCGGCCGACGTTGCCGGTCGCTCCGGTTACCAAGATGGTCATACCGCTAGTTTCAACCATCTGTTAAACCGCGTCAACCAAATAGTTGACTGATACCCTTTCGGTCATGCGCGAACCAGGCAAACCAAGGCGCTCACCTGCACCGGAGGAGCGTCAGGCGGATGCGGACCGGACCAGGCGAGTACTGCTCGCGGCCGCGTACGAGGAGTTCGCCGAGAAGGGCTACGCGGGCGCGCGCGTGCACGAGATCGCGGCGCGAGCCAACGTGAACAAGCAGTTGATCAACTACTACTTCGGCGGCAAAGAAGGCCTTTACCGGACCCTCCAGAGCCAGTGGCTGAAGCACGAAGCGACATTTCACGACCCCGGCCGATCAGCCGCGGACATCGCGACGTCCTACCTGCACGGTGCGTTGGACGACCCACGCGGCACGCGGCTGATGGTCTGGCGCGGCCTGAGCTACGCGGCAGGCCAGGAGACACCGGACGAAGAGCCCGAGCAGGACTTGAGCGGAATCACCGAGCGCCAGCAGGCCGGTGAGATCGACCAAGACCTGGACCCCGCATGCCTGTTGCTCGGCATGATGGCGCTGACCACGGCACCACTCGTGATGCCGGACATGGTGAAGAAGACTTTCGGCGTCGAGGCAACGGATCCGGCGTTCCGCGAGCGCTACACGGCATTCCTCCGCGACATGATGACAAGACTGGGGCCGCGGCGATAAAGGTGGCCACCGAGGCACTGTGACCCCGGTGGCCGGTCATCTAGTCAGATTCACGTAATGCGAACGCTGTCAGGGTCAGAAGTGATCCGCACACTGCCCGGATCTGAAGTAATCCGGACGCTGCCCGGGTCTGAAGTGATGCGAACGCTGTCAGGGTCGGACGTGATGCGGACGCTGTCCGCCGCCGCGGTGGCAGGTGCCAACGCGACCAAGGTAGTGACGAAGCCGGCGAGAAGTACGCCAGCTCCAACACGCCGAAGAGTGATTTTCATGCGAAACAGCGTGCCCAAGGCCAACTTCACGGCGGTTTCAAAGAAGCAACACCGATCCACCCCCAGTTGAAACGGCGCTAACCCGGGAGAAGTAGGACCCGGCCTCCACAATGGCCACGGTCTCCCGTGCCATCCCCCTCAACCGACTACTCCCCCGGCAATGGTCGGTCCCCAGTGCCGATCACACCACCAGTTTTCGACCGGATCAAGCGCAGCAAAACGACGTCACCGCACCGCACCAACGAACGCCCGAAAGATCAAGTGGCGAGCGTGGAACCGCTCTTACGGTCGGCTGGTGCACGCACAATTCGTTGGCCGTGTGGCGGAAACGGACCACCTCGCCGCCCCGCTCACCCACGCACGGACAGGTCGCGGAGCGTTCGGTCTGACCACCGGCGAGCCGGGGATCGGCAAGACCATGCTCGCCCAGCACATGACCGGAAGCCGCGACCGGCTTCACCGTGCTGTGGGCAACCTGCTGGCAGGACAATGCGCAGCGCGCGTACTGGCCATTGGTGCAAATCCTGCGCAAACTCGTGGCGGCTCATGGCTGGTCACATGCCGACACCGACTCCTTGAGCCCGCTGTTACCCAAGCCCGCCACCCACAACGATCAGTTCCGCCTGTTCGACGCGTTGACACAAGCGCTCCTGGCCACCGAGCAGCCTCTGCTGATCGTGGTCGACGACCTGCACTGGGCTGACGAGGAAACGCTGCGCTACCTGGAGTTCCTCGGGACCCTGCTGCGGGACAGCCGCATCGTCGTCCTCACCACCTACCGGAACACCGATCCTGGCGAGGTACTCCCGCAGCACCTGCGCCGGCTTTTACGCCTTGGCCCGCAGATCAAGCTCGCAGGTTTCTCCGAGGTGGAGACGAGCCAGCTGATGCACGCTGTCATCGGGGTACGACCGGATTCCGCCCTACTGACCGAAGTTCATCGAAGATCCGGCGGAAACCCTTATTTCATCGGTGAACTGGCGCGCTCCACCGGCAAGCGCATCCCTGACACGCTCCGGCACGTACTCGACCATCAAATATGTCCACTTTGGCAGGTAACGGTCGCGACACCGGCCCGTCCGGTGACGGCGGACCGGCCACGAACGCGGTTCTCGACACACCATCCGGTATCGCCCGCGACGCCGCCGGCAACGTTTACGTCACAGAGTGGTGGACGCCCCGAGTCCGCAAGATCGCCCCCAACGGCACCATCACGACCTTCGCGGGCACAGGCGAACCAGGTTCGGGCCCGGACGGAGGCCAGGCCACAGCCACCCAGTTGCGCGCCCCGGTCGGTCTTGCCGTTGACAGGCAAGGAAACGTGTACATCGCGGATGAGCTCGACCACAAAGTCCGCAAAGTCGCGCCAAACGGAATCATCACAACGGCAGCGGGCACCAGAGAAGCCGGTTTCGGCGGCGACAACGCAGATGCGACGAAGGCGCGGCCCAACGGCCCCACCGGAATCGCAGTAGACAAGGACAGCAAGCTCTACATCGCCGACACGAACAACAACCGCGTCCGCCAAGTAGACGGCACAAAGGTGATCCGGACCGTCGTAGGCGACGGTGTCGCAGGCAGCGGTGCCGGGCAACTGGACCACCCACGCGGTGCGGCCGCCGACACCGAGCAAGCCATTTATGCCGCCGACACCGGCAACAACCGCATCACCGTCACCAATTCCTTCGCAGTGGGCGGAAATCCCGGTTCGGGCTGGAACCAGTTCGACCACCCGGCCGGGATCGCGATGGGCCCTGGCGGAACGGTGTACGTGGCCGACACCAACAACCATCGAAAGTAGTAGCAGGCATAGGCCTGAGATCCGAAGACACCCCAAGAGATCGCAGAGCCTGCGGCGGAGAAGGAGGCCCAGCAGCCCTGGCAGAACTCTCCCAGCCAACCTCCCTAGCCCTGAGTATTCATGGCGATCTTGATTCGGGCGCCGTGTCGGAACAGGGAAAAGTGCTCCTGAGCTGGGAAGATGAGGTTGCTGATCCGAAAATCGATGGTGAGTGGGCAGGCCGAAGGCACCCGGCGTAGCGCAGCGGAGCCGGGTTGGTAGTTGGGTTGTCAGGCCGCGGGTTCGAGGGTGACGCGATAGCCCAGAGCGGCCAGTTGGCTGATGTGGTTGCGGACCTTGCGTTGAGTGTTGGTGTGCTGGACGAAGTAGTCGGCGCCGAGGTCACGGAACCGGGCGTTGGGGTCGGATAACAGGTGCCACATGATCACGAGAATGGAACGGCCGACCGCGACGATGGCCTTCTTGGCGCCACTGCGGCGAGCGATGCGCCGGTAGCGTTCGCCGAGAAAAGTGTTGGTCCTGCTGGCGGACACTGCGGCCTCGCCCAGGATTCGGGCCAGGTAAGGGTTGCCGTGCCCGGTGGCAGCTTTGCCTTTCTTCTTGCCGGCCGACTCCGACACCCCGGGAGCGAACTTGGCCCAGGAACACAGGTGGCCCGGAGTTGGGAAGCGTGCCATGTCCAGCCCGATCTCGGCGATGGCTACCTGGGCGGCGGTGCGCCCGACGCCGGTGATCTCATCAAGCTGGTCGACCGCTGTGGCGAAAGGGGCGATCAACTCCTCGATCGCGGCATCCACTCGGGCGACGTCAGCGATCCCGGCATCCACCCGGGCCAGCATGGTCGACAACAGGAACGCGTGATGATCGGTGAAAAACCCGGTGAACGCCTCTTCCAGCCTGCCGATCTTGCGCCGCATCGAGGTGCGGGCCAGCTGCGCGAGTACCTTCGGGTCCCGCTGCCCGGCGACCAGCGCGGCCAGCATGGCCCGGCCGGACACCCCGAAGATGTCCGAGACCACCACCGAGAGCTTGATCTGGGCATCTTCCAGGAGCTTTTCCACCCGCTGCTTCTCCGCGGTGCAGACCTCGACCAGGTCACGCCGATACCGGGTCAGATCCCGTAGCCGGCGGATCGGTGACGGCGGGACAAAACTGGGCCGGATCATCTGCCGCTCGGCCACCTTGCACAACCACACCGCGTCCAATCGATCCGTCTTCGGCCGGCCGGGCAGATGCTTGACATCGCGGGCGTTGACCAGCCAGGTCTCGAACCCGTGCGCCTCCAACAGGTAGAACACCGGCTTCCAATAGTCCGATGTGGACTCCATGACCACCCGGGTCACGCCCAGCCCGGCCAGCCGATCAGCCAGCACCAGCAACGACCGGGTCATCGTCGAGTACGGCCGGACCTCCTGCAGCCGCTTACCCGGACGCGCCTCATCGGGCACCCGGACACAACACATCACCTCGGCCTTACCGATATCCAACGCGGCCACCCGCGCGATGATCTCCTCGTTGTCCTGTGTCTGCTCCAACATCGGCCTCTCCCCGAGCGTCCGGCGGGGCGGCTACCCGCGGGAGCCCAGGCAACAACGAATCTGATCCGCGTGCTCGAAGCAACAATCAAGGGCCCACCAAGGGCTCCCAGCGTCCGACTAACGCACGGCCTTCACAGACCATAGAGACAACGACGTCAGCGGGCAGCCAACACCGATTTTCACCCCTCAACGGGCGTCTTCACCAGAGGACAGACTGACTAATGCCTGTTCTTACCTATGAAGCTCTGGAGCACTTTCGACGTGGATGTTACTGGGTGGTCGCGGGATCTGGCGGTAGAAGTCGGTGGGCGTGGCGTGGTCAGTCATGCCGGGACCGCGGCGGTGCGGTTGCTGGCCGACCGCACCGGGTTGACGGAAGGCTTGTCGCGGGCGATGGCGCGGCGTGGGTTCATGCCGGTGCATGACCGTGGCCGGGTGTTCGCCGACACCGCGGTGTTGATCGCTGACGGCGGGCGGGTCCTGTCGGATCTGGCTGTCCTGCGCGATCAGGCCGAACTGTTCGGGCCGGTCGCCTCAGATCCGACGTTGTGGCGCACGTTGGACGCGGTCGGTCAGGTGCAGCGCAACAAGATCGCCCGTGTGCGTGCCCGGATCCGCGAGCATGTGTGGTCGTTGATCGAGCGACGGCACGGCCGGATTCCGCCGTCGCGGGTGGCCGACCGTGATCTGGGCACGACCGTGGTGGTCCGGTTGGATGGTTCGCTGGTGATCGCGCACTCGGACAAACAACTCGCCGCGGGAACCTACAAGGGCAGCTTCGGTCATCATCCGCTGCTGGCCATGTGTGACAACACCGGCGAATCGCTGGCCCTGTTGCTGCGCACAGGAAGCGCCGGATCCAACACGACAGCTGATCACCTCGAGGTCCTCGACGCCGCGATCGCCCAGATCCCGGCGAAACATCGAAGGAACCTTCTAGTCACCGTGGACGGCGCGGGCGCCTCCCACGGTCTCATCAAGTACATCACCGCGCTGAACGCCAAGCCAGGCAGGCAGGCGCACTACAGCGTCGGCTGGGAACTCGGTGCGCGGGAACGAGCCGCGATCGGCCGTGTCCCCGCGAAGGCATGGCAGGCAGTGCTCGATCACCACGGCGATCCTCGGCCGCTGGACAAAGCCGGCGTGGTGGAACTGACCGCGCTACTACGTCACCACCCCGACGGGGACCAACTGGAGAACTGGCCGGCCGATCTGCGGATCATCTGTCGTCGTGAGAAACCCCACCCCGGCGCACAGTTGTCCCTGTTCGAAGAAGCCGACGGCTGGCGCTACCAACTGGTGGCCACCAACACCCCGGGCAGCGGTTCGGGCGCCACCGTCCAGTTCCTGGAAGCCCGTCACCGCCCGCACGCCCGAGTCGAGGACCACGTCCGCTGCGGCAAGCAAACCGGCCTCGGTCACCTGCCCTCCACCAAGATCGAGATCAACCGGGCCTGGTGTCTGGCCGCCACCATCGCCATCGACCTGCTCGCCTGGCTGCGCCTGCTCTGCCTTGAGGGCACCCTCGCCAAAGCCGAACCCAAAACCCTGCGCTACCGGCTACTGCACACCGCCGCCCGCATCGTCCGCGGCCAACGCAAACGCAAGATCAAAATCCCGGAAACCTGGCCCTGGGCCGACCCTCTCGCCGCCTGCCTCCGGGCAGCGCTGGCCCTGCCACCACCAACTCGATGACCCCTGTCCCTGCCCCTCGACCTGAAAGGCCCGCCCCCCAACCCGGCGCCCAGCCAACACCGGCGGCCGGGCTCGAACCCTGACCATCACCACACAGCAACCAACTCAAGATCAACATCCGAACCGGCACAGGCGGACACGTCACCCACGTGAATGATCAAGGCTACAGATCATGAAAGGCCAGGGTTGATCTTGTCCTTGGGCGGCGTGTCCTCCCGGATCCTGATCGATTCATGATCTACGCAGGGATGGATGAGGTACGCGGATGGAGGTGGCCTGTCCGAGCGGGGCAGGGCCACACGCGAAGCTGTCCGGTTGCAGGCGGCCCAATGGTTCGCCCAGGACGTGCCGGCCGCCGAGATCGCCCGCAGACTGCGGGTATCCACCAACGCGGTCTATACCTGGCGGCGTCGATGGCGTGCCGAGGGTGAGGCAGGGCTGGCGTCGAAGGGACCGGGCGGATCGTCCTGCCGGCTGGACCAGCCACGACTGGACAGGCTGGCCCAGGCTTTGGAACAAGGCCCAGCCGTGCATGGGTTCGGCGAGGATCAGCGCTGGACCCTGGCTCGGGTCGCCGATCTGATCGCCCGGCTGTTTCACACCCGCTACACGCTGCGCGGGGTGTCGTATCTGCTGCACCGCATGGGGTTCTCGCCACAAGTACCCGCCCACCGCGCGATCGAGCGCGACGAGCAGGCGATCGCCACCTGGCGGCGGGAGGTATGGCCGGCGGGAAAACGGTAGCGGCGCAGCAAGGTGCTTGGCTGTGTTTCGAGGACGAGGCCGGGCAAACGCTGCGCCCGCCGAAAGCCCGCACCTGGGGCCGCCGGGGCCAGACACCACAGATCCCGGTGTCGGGCAAGGGTTCGGGCCGGGTATCGGTCGCCGGGCTGGTATGCGTCCGGCCCGGACACCGGCCCCGGTTGATCTACCGTGTCCGGACCCACCGCGGCCGCAAGGGGGAACGGCGCAGCTTCGCCGAAACCGACTACGCCGCCCTGCTGGACGCCGCACACCAGCAGCTCGGCGCCCCGATTGTGTTGATCTGGGACAACCTCAACACGCACACCAGTCACGCGATGCGCAAACTGGTCGCGGCCCGCGACTGGCTACACGTGATCCAACTCCCGCCCTACGCCCCGGACCTCAACCCGACCGAGCACGTGTGGTCCCACGTCAAACGCAACCTCGGAAACCTCATCGTGCACGGCATCGACCAGCTCACCGCCATCGTGAAGAACCGACTCAAACGCATCCAGTACCGACCCGGGCTGATCGACGCGTTCTTCGCCCACACCAGACTGAACCTCGAACCACAACCGCCGTAATCCTGGCCTTTCAAGATCTGTAGCGGTAGACAAAAACGGAAACGTCTACCTCTCAGGCTGCTACCAAATCCGAAAACTCCCAACAACCTAACGAACCCAAGATGCCCCCAATGCAAACCATTGGGGGCATCATCACGCAGCCAAGCGAAAAGCCACACCAAAAGCGCCAGAACCGCCGCCGATCGCCGAAGGCGCAACCAAAGAGGACTGTCTCAAACCGGCAAAGCGGAAGACCCCCAACGACCCAGTACCAGCCCAAGAGACCACAAGCGCGGCTGAAGAGCGCGCCCCCAAAGCAGCAAAACCCTGCCTGAGCCACCCAAGAAAAACCGCACAGCAACAAGCGCCCAACCCCGGCCAGCGCACCGAAGACAAGCCCCACAGCGACGGGAGCCAACCTAAGCGATCACAGGCGTGCCCAAAGAGGCAAAACCCTGGCTGAGCCGCCCACGCAAAGTCGCACAGAGAGAAGAGCCCAAACCCAAGCAGTGCTGGTGAAGAAAAACGTGCCCAGCGCTGGGTCAGAAGAAGCGGGCACCGTGGGGGGTTTGGGGGGCTCGGCCCCCCAACATAACAAAGGACGACCCGGCGAAAGTTGCGAAGCAACTGAGCAGGGTCGTCCAGAGTCCGTGGACCTTGGGGGAACTTACTACAACACAAAACCCCAGGTAGAAGCCCTGGAGACTCTGCTCCAGAAGCTCCCCGACCCGTCCACGCCCGCTCCGCCGCCCGCAAACCGGCCGAAACCAGGTCGTGCACGGCAACTCGACGCCGACCAGGTCCAGGAACTCATCGCCGGTTATCAAGCCGGAGCGACGGTGTACGAGCTGGGCGACCGGTTCGGCATCGAGCGGCGGACGGTCAGCAACATCCTCAAACGACACGACGTGCCGATGCGCCGCCGCGGTCTCTCCCCTGACCAGGTCGACGACGCCATCCACCTCTACAACCTCGGCTGGTCCCTGGCACGAGTCGGCGAACACCTCTGCGTCGACCACACCACGGTGCTGACCAAACTCCGCGAACGCGGCGTCCCCACCCGCGATACACATGGTCGACCTCGGTCTTGATGTACTGGGGATTCTCCCGGTGCACCGTCAGACGGTGGTACGTCGAATCGATCTCACCGAGTTCACTACGCTGATATCCCATGGTAAGGGCTCCGAAGTTCAGCGCCCGGATGTCCGGTCGATGGCGGATCGTGGCGATGAGCGGCTGGGACCGCGAGGCGATCGACCTGGTCGAGCCGGGTTACGTCGAGTTCGCCCGGAACGGGACCGGCCAGTTCGGTTTCATCGCCGTCAACGGCTGGCTGGACTGCCGCTCGGTCGAGCGGGACGGCCGGCCCGGCGTGGAGTTCACCTGGGAAGGTTCCGACGAGGGCGATCAGGTCAGCGGACGCGGCTGGGCAGTCCTGGTCGACGACAACACGATCGAGGGCCATCTGTTCTTCCACCTGGGCGACGACTCGAGTTTCCGGGCGAAGCCGTTCACCGGCGATGATGGACTGGATGAGCCGTGAGCGAATACCAGTACTACGAGTTCCTGGCGATCGACCGGCCACTGGACGACGGTGAACAAGCTGCGGTCCGATCGCTGTCCACCCGGGCACGGATCTCTTCGACCAGCTTCGTGAACGAGTACCACTGGGGCGACTTCAAGGGTGACCCTCGCCGTCTGATGGAGCGCTACTACGACGCGCACCTATACGTCGCCAACTGGGGTACCCACCGAGTGATGTTCCGGCTGCCGTGCGATCTGCTCGATCCCGATGTCGTCGAGGACTACTGCGTCGGCGACGAGGCGAGTGCCTGGGTCACGGACGAGTTCATCGTGCTCGACTTCACCAGCGATGACCACGCTGGTGAGTTCGACTTCGACTACGACCCCGCGAACCTGCTGTCGACGATCGTCGGAGTTCGCGCCGAACTCGCCGCCGGTGATCTCCGGCCGCTCTATCTCGCCTGGCTGGCGGCCTACGGTGCCTGGGAGCGCGATGAAGACGTTTTCGATCGTGCTGCTGACGACGATCTCGAACCAGCTGTTCCGCCCGGACTGGGCACGCTCACTGCCGCGCAGCGGGCGCTGGCCGACTTTCTCCGCCTCGACGACGAGCTGATCACGATCGCTGCTCAGGCGTCTCCACCGCTGGGCCAGACGGCCGATGACCCCGATGACCTCGCCGTGTGGGTGGCTCGCCTGCCGGTCACCGAGAAGGACCGGCTCCTGGCGCGGGTAGCGCAGGGTGAGGCGGCGCGGGTGCAGATGGAGTTGCTGCGCCGTTTCCGCGGCGACACCGCTCCGATCAGCCCGATCCCAGCCCGCCGGAACGTGGCCGACCTACTCGACAACGCGGCGCAGCGACGAGCCGACCGCGACCGTCGGCTCGCCGCCGAGCGCGCCGAAGACGAGGCACGCCGGGAACAGGCGCGCCTGCTGGCCCGCGAACGACGACTCGACACACTTGCCGCTGAGGGAGACACCGCGTGGTCGCGCGTCGAGGCGATGATCGCCACCCGGAAACCGGCCGAGTACGACGCCGCCGTCACGCTGCTCACCGATCTGCAGGCGCTGGCCGAACGCGAGGACCGCTACGACACGTTCACCATCCGCACCATCGCGTTGCGGCAAACGCATGCACGCAAACCCAGCCTCATTGAGCGCCTCAACCGGGCACGCATCTGACCATCCCATCTACGGTGGGCTCTGTGAAAGACGATCTCCAGTCGGCGAAGGCTGCGGGGCTCGCGGAGGAACTTGCGGAACTCCGCGCGCTGACAACTCAGTTGCGAGCGGAGAACACGCGGTTGCTGCGGCTGTTGGAGCTGACACCGAAACAGGCGGCTCCGCCCGGCCCGATTCAGACCGGCTTCTTCGAAGCGCACCCCGGCCCGGTCGACCGGCGATCGGCCCCGGAGGTGAAGGTCGATTTCTTCGCTGCCCTGTTCGCCGCCCGCATCGACATCTACGCCACGCGATGGGAGAACTCGCGTACTGGCAAAGCTGGTTGGCTGCCGGCGGTGCGCGGCGGGTGGCGCAAGGGCGTCCGGCATGAGGACCGCGACTACCTGCCGCTGAGCAAGGACGTGCTGCGGACGCACCTGACCGGTGACGTGCATGTCGGACTGTATCCGCTGTTGGATGGTGACTTGTGCTGGTGGCTGGCGGCCGACTTCGACGGCCCGATGGCGATGCTGGATGCCCTGGCCTATCTGAAGGCCGCCAGAGCGTGCTCGGTGCCGGCCGCGTTGGAAGTGTCGCGCTCGGGCGTTGGCGCCCATGCATGGGTCTTCTTCACCGCACCCGTGCCCGCGGAAACGGCTCGCCGACTTGGCACCGCCCTCTTGCGGGAGGCGATGGCGGTGCGTGGCCGCATGGACCTGGCCAGCTACGACCGGCTCTTCCCGTCGCAGGATGTGCTGCCTTCGGGCGGCGTGGGGAATCTGATCGCCACGCCTTTGCAGGGCAAGGCCCGCCAGGACGGCGCGACGGCGTTCCTCGATCTGGCGACGATGGAACCACACGATGACCAGTGGGCGTACCTGTCCTCGCTCGGCCGCATCAGCCCGGCCGAGGTCAATCGGGTCGCGCGCCGCGCCGGTGGAGTCACTGTCGGTGCCGCCATCGACAAGATCGGTGCTGCGGTCTCGACTCGGATCCGTACCACCGCACCGCCCATTGTGCACGCCGGGCTCAGCTCGGGAATCCGGCTGGAATCAGGGGAGTTGACCCCAGCGCTGCACGCGACGCTGAAGCATGCGGCATCGATGACGAATCCGGTGTTCTACGAGCGCCAGCGACTCCGAATGTCCACGTGGGACACACCGCGGTTCTTGCGCAGTTACGACGAGACACTCGACGGCGGGCTCATCCTGCCCCGGGGGCTGCACGACACGGTGGCCTCGCTGGTCGAGCAGGCGGGCAGCCGCCTTGAGGTGATCGATGGGCGGCAGGCCGGCGAGGCACGGGAGTTCACGTTCGCGGCTACGCTGACCCGTCAGCAGCAAGACGCCGTAGACGACCTACGCGATCATGATCTCGGTGTGCTGGTCGCGCCGCCGGGCGCGGGCAAGACCGTGATGGCCTGCGCGATCATCGCCGCCCATGCGACCTCCACGCTCGTGCTGGTCGACCGCAAGACCCTGGCCGACCAGTGGCGCACCCGCATCAGCGAAATGCTGGGCGTCAAAGCCGGCCAACTCGGCGGTGGTCGCCGCAAAACCCGTGGCGTGGTCGATGTCGTCATGCTGCAAACGCTGGCACGCAAGACCGACATCGAGGAGCTCACCAGCGGCTACGGGCTGGTCGTCGTCGATGAGTGCCACCACATCCCCGCCGCCGCGTTCGAGCACGCCGTCAAGCAGATCCCGGCCAGCCGCTGGCTCGGACTCACCGCCACTCCGTACCGACGCGACAAGCTGGACGACTTGATAGCCCTCCAGCTGGGCCCGATCCGGCACACCATCACACAACCCACCCGTCCCGGCGAGGACAGCACGCCCCAACTCGAATTGGACACGACCGCGCAGCGTCCGAAGCCAGTGCTCCGCGTACACGACACCGCCTACCGCTATTCCGGTGACGCCGACCCGACGAAGCCCGGCGGAATGGCGGCCATCTACCGCGATCTCGTGGCCAACGACGCCCGCCTCACCCAGGTCGTCGACGATGTGATCGCTGCGCTGAAACGAGATCGGCACTGCCTACTGCTCACCCAGTGGACCACCCACGTCGAACGGTTCGCCGAGGAACTCCGGCGACGCTCGCTCGACCCGATCGTGCTGCGCGGCGGCATGACCGCGACCGCCCGCCGCGACGCCCTCGCCCGCCTCCGACCCGCGGACGGAGTACCGCTACTGGTCGTTGCCACTGGACCATTCGTCGGCGAAGGATTCGACTGCCCCGTCCTGGACACGCTCTTCCTCGCCGCACCGATCGCGTTCAAGGGACGCCTCGTCCAGTATGCGGGTCGGATCCTCCGCGCGCACCCCGGCAAGTCCACCGCCGAAGTCCACGACTACCACGACATCAACACCGGCGTCCTGGCTTCTTCACTGGCCAAACGCGCGCCCGGCTATGTCAGCCTCGGCTTCCCCGACCCGCGCCGAGCAGCAACACGTTGAGCAGGAGTAGCCGTCGATGAGCAGGCACTTTGGGCTGCTCTTACCCGATCGACTGTGCGTCCCGCGCGCGCAGTAGTTCAGTCGTAGCGCGCTGGCGTTGCATGCCGCACTAGGCTACACTGAATCACATCGACCGATCATGATTCAGTCCATGAAGGGTGGCTGCGATGACAATGGGTGCCGGTGTGCCTATTGAGCGTGCCCGCGTTGCTTCGGGCCTCAGTCAGCGCGCCCTTGCGGACGCTGCTGGCATCTCGCAGCCCACCTTGTCGCGGATCATCTCCGGGGACAGAGCGGCGAAGATGCCTGAGGTGGTCGCGATCGCGTGGGCAACTGGACATACGGTCGCCCAACTCACCGAAGCTGGGACGGTGGCCGACCGAGTGCAGTGCGCCGCCCGCGCCACCAACGACTCCGACATGGACCGCATGCGTGAAGCGCTGCTGCACTTCCTGGAACTGGACAACTACCTGGACGACCAGGCCATCCCCGCCACGGTCTGATGTGGATAGATCATCTTGAGTGCTGAAACTGAAGGTCGTACTGCCGCCGCGCGGTTCCGTCAAGAGCACCACCTGGGCGTGCAGCCGTTGGGTGACCTTGTGGCAATCATCGAGCAGGCGACACGGATCGACGTGGCCGTACTCGATGTCGGCCCGGATGAACACGGCCTCACGATGCGAGACCCTGCGCGCGGCGCCGTGTTCATCGGCGTCGCGCGCACCCCGAACCCGATGCGGCAACGCAGCACGCTTGCCCACGAACTTGGCCACGTGCTGTTCGAGGACTGGGCTGACAACGGTACGGGCAACTGGAGCGAACGCAGCCCCGCGGAGATTCGAGCCGACGCCTTCGCGCGGCACCTGCTCGTACCGGTCGAGGGCTTGCGTGAGTTCCTCGGAGATCGAGAGTCCGTGACCCAAGCCACCCTCTCTGCGGTCGTTCAGCGATTCTTGGTATCACCCCAGATTGCCGCCATCGCCCTGCACCAAGCCAATTACGTCGATGACGGCACCAAGCAGGAGTGGATGGCGCTGACCGCGCCCCAAGTGGCGTCCCGGTTCGGGTGGAGCGATCAGTACCGCGCATTACAGGCCGACTCCAATCAGCGGAGGGCGCCGCAACAGTTGCTCGCCCGCGCGATCAGGGGCTACGCGGAGGCGGTGGTGCCTGCGCAAGCCATCGCCACCTTGCGCGGCATCACACTGGAGGCCGCCGAGGCGGACCTGCGTGAGGCAGGTGTCGTGCCCGCCGAGCAGGAGATCGCGTGGGCCGCTCCGACCGAACTACCCGACGTGCACGTAGATCTGGCGGTTCTGGAAGAGGATCTCAACGCGCCAGATGACAACGGCCAGGTTACGGCGGCAGAGAAAGATTCAGGATGAGGCGCCGGCCGATCATCGACGCCGGCCCCGGCCTGAATTTTCTCTCGATCAACAAAGAGCGTCTCCTCATCGAGGTCCTGGGTCCGCTCAGTACCCCGGAGACTGTGCAAGACGAAGTGCTCCGCAAGGCCCGGCAGGATGGGCGCTTCCGCTCCGCGGCAGTGGTCTGGCAAAAGCTGACTCCCAAGTGGGTGCAGATACTCTCCGATGACCAGACACCCGAACTTGCTGCGGTCGTCCACCGGATCACCCAGCTACCCATGGAAGAAAGGCTGAAACACCCGAAAGATCTGGGCGAGACAATGGTCATCGCGCACGCGGTCGTCGCCGCCGAATCTGGCGAGACAGTGACCGTGCTCATCGACGACGGGTCAGGAGCGCGGATCGCCACTGCGGAGATCAACCGACTCAGACGGCTCCGGGCCAGCGGTCAAGCTGTGGGGTCGATCTTGCTAGTGAGCACGCTGACCATTCTGGAGCGCGCGGCAGGCGGACTGCACATTCCAGACAAGGCCACGATGCGCAACATCTACGACCGGCTGCGCGGTCTCGATGACGGCCTACCGCCAATCCAGAACACCGACCTACTGTCAGCTGCTTGCTGGTCCTAGACCTGGGCGACCCTCGCCCTTGTCCGCTGAACCGGAAGCAGTCCACCCGCAGCGTCCTCTTCGCTGGAGAAGACATCCGGATGCTGCCGGATTATCCTCAGCGAGAGATCCAGATCAGCGTCAGCAGCTTTGCTGGCGAACAGCAAGATCCTCGTCCCCGTCCGCGTGACCAACGAACCGTCGCGACAGGGTGGTGACTTCTCATGGCCAAACCGAAGAAGCGGCAACACAAGCCCCGAACCCGCGTGTCGAAGATCCGGATTCACGGTGTGCGGCACGATCCGCCAGACGCGCACAAGATTGCCAAGGTCCTCGTTGAGATCGCAAGAAGCCTGGATGGCGACCTGGATCACGATCCAGGCGGCCCTACCAAAGTTCTAGTAAGCGACCCAACGTGCCGCGACCAAACCCCCGACACAGATGAACCCCCTGCGAGCGCCTGACCTGGGATTTCCAAGCGCTCAGGGGGTTCATCTTCAACTTCATGTGTGGAGCTGAGGGGAATCGAACCCCTGACCTTCTCGATGCGAACGAGACGCGCTACCAACTGCGCTACAGCCCCTTGGTGCACTCGTAGCTTATCAGGGCCCGTTGAGTGGTTTTCACTCCCCCACCGCTCGGCGGTATCGGAGGCTGTCGAGGTCGTCGAGCTCGTCGAATGCTGGGTCTTCGTCGTCGATGTCGACCACGACCGCGTGGGGGTGGGTGATGCGCGGTTGGGTGGTTTTGGCGACTGGGGGTGTGACGGGTTCCCGGCGTTCGGCTGGTTCTTGCCTGCGGTCTTCGGCGTCTCGGTGGGTGTCCCGGTGGGCGTCGCTGTAGCTGTCTCGGTAGTCCTCTTCGTAGTCCGCTTCTGCTTCTGGTCGCGCGCGTCTGGTTTGAGCGATGCGGGCGGTTCTGCGTTGGCGGATTTCTTCTTCGATTCGGACTTGCCTTCGCAGGTAGGTGAGGTATCCCACGAGGGTGAGGTCTATGGCGCCGTGGCCCCACCACACTTGTGCGTACATCACTCCTGCGACGACTGCGCTGCCGACGGCGAGCAGCAGCATCGCTACGACGACGCGCTGCCGGAACGCGTATTTGGCGCGCGCTGTCAGCGCGGCGGCTTCTGGGTCGAATCCGCCGCGGCCCGGCCGGTATGGGCGCGACTGCGAGCGCTGGGCGACACTGTCCGTGGCCACGTGGTCACGATCGTCCGGTTCGTCCGCCGTGTCGAGGGCTTCGGGGTGTTCCGTAGCCGAATCCATATCGTCGGCGTCTTCGTCGTCGTAGTCGTCGTCGAAGTCGTGGCCGTGCGCGTGGCCGGTTTCGTCTTCGACGTCGTCGGTGTCGCGCAGGTCGATTTCTTCCGCGCCGCCTTTGCGCACAACGCGCGCGTTCAGGGCGGAGTCCGCGGTTCTGGCGATTTCCTGACGCTTGCGCACGATCATCGGGACGAGGACGACCAGCCACGCCAGGACGAGCGCCACCACGATGAGTGAGCTCGGCATGCCTCGTCACCTCCCCCGATCCGTTGCAATTGACCACGCTAGTCACAACAGTCACAGCAGTGACGGAGGCGCGCCGGGCACGATCTTGCGGCGCAAGGTCCTTTCAGGCGTTTTCGTGCAGCCCATCGCTCACGTGGGGCAGGAAAATTCCCCCTATCGGGGGATGGTGGCACGACCTTCGGCGAGCAGCCGGGTGACCAGTCCATCTGGCACGTCTTCGGCCGTGATCGCGTAGCAGAAATGGTCTCGCCAGTCGCCGGCCACGTCGAGGTACCGCTTGAACAGTCCCTCCTGACGGAAGCCGAGTTTCTCGAGCACGCGCAGACTCGCGGCGTTCTCCGGGCGCACGGTCGCCTCAATGCGGTGCAACCCGCCAACCATGAAGCAGTGGTCGACCACTTGTGCCACCGCCGCTGGCGCCACGCCGCCGCCGATCACGTGTGACGCCACCCAATAACCGACCCACGCCGAGCAGAGTGAGCCACGGATCACGTTGCCGACCGTGACCTGACCAGCCAGTTGATCGTCCACTGTGATCACGAACGGCAGAGTCATGCCACGGCGCGCCAAGGCCCGTAGCGACGACCACTGGCCTGGCCACGCCAGGGTGCCGTTGCGGTCTTCCCAGGTTCCTGGCGCCGATGGCTCCCAGCGTTCGAGGTGCTCGCGGTCGCGCAGGCGGATCTTGCTCCAGGCCGAGGCGTCGAACAGACGCGGGCCGCGGACCGCGACCACACCGGCCTTCACCTGGAGCGGCCCCAACTTGGCAGGCCAGCCGGGGTGCCGGCCCTGCGGGCTCGGCGCTTCCATCACGTCACCCGCGCTGCGCTAGGAAACTGACTTGGACCTCGTCGCCCACTGCCACATCGGTCGTGTCCTCGTCCACCAGGATCAGGCAGTTGGCCTCAGCGAGAGACGCAAGCAGATGCGCGCCGGACAGGCCGAGCGGCTGCACAAGGTACTGGCCGTTGCTCTCGTCCCGAAGCAGCTGGCCACGCAGGAACCCCTTGCGGCCCTTAGCCGACGCGATCGGCGACAGCAGCTTTGCCGACACGAGCCTGCGGCGCGGGTTGCGTTTGCCCTGCGCTGCCCTGATCAACGGCCGGACCAGAACCTCGAAGACGACAAGCGCGCTCATCGGATTGCCCGGAAGGACGAACGTCGGCACCGCGTCCTGGCCCAGCCTGCCGAAGCCCTGTACGGAGCCTGGGTGCATGGCGACACGGGTCATGTCGATCTCGCCAAGGTCGGCCAGCGCCGCGCGAACCTCATCCCCTGTGGTTCCCCCGACGCCGCCTGCCAACACCACGATTTCGGACAGCAGCAGCCGGGACTCCACGACCTCGCGCACGCGGCGCTGGTCCGGGCTGACGATGCCAACCCTGGTGACCTCCGCGCCCGCGTCACGAGCCGCGGCGGCGAGCGCGTACGAGTTCACGTCGTAGACCTGGCCCTGGCTGGGTGCGCGGTCGATGTCCACGAGCTCGTCGCCGATCGAAACGATCGACACCCGCGGTCGTGGGTAAACGAGCACTTTGGCGCGGCCAACCGCCGCGAGAAGACCGACCTGGGCCGCGCCGATCGTCGCGCCACGGCGGACCGCGACGTCACCGGTCTGCACGTCCTCGCCAGTACGCCGGACGTACGCGGCGGACGGGACGGGTTGGTTGATGGTCACGCGCGCCGGGTGCTCATCGGTATAGCCGAGCGGGACGACCGCGTCGGCCAATGTGGGCAGTGGCGCGCCGGTGTCCACCCGGACTGCCTGGCCCGGCTGCAACCGGCGCGGCTGCCGTGATCCGGCCGGGATCTCACCGACGACCGGGAGCACCACCGGCTCCCGGCCAGCCGATTGGACGTCGACGCTGCGCACCGCGTAGCCATCCACCGCCGCCTGGTCGAAGCCGGGCAGGGCGTGCTCGGCAACGACCTCTTCGGCACAGAGCAGACCCTGTGCTTCGGAGATCGCCACGCGCACGGGCGCTGGCCGCACCGCTGCGGCCAGCGCCCTGGCGAGCTGCTCGTCGACTGACCTCATCCACCCGACCTTCGTGTCTAGTCCCTGATCCGATCGCGCAACCACGCAAGCAGACCGGGCCCATACTCAGGGTCATCGAGCGCGAAGTCCACGGCGGCACGCAGGAAACCACCAGGATTGCCCAGGTCGTGACGTCCGCCGCGGTGAACGACGATGTGCACGGGGTGTCCCTCGGAGATCAACAGGGCGATCGCGTCGGTCAGCTGGAGCTCACCACCGGCGCCAGGGGTGATCCGCTTCAAAGCGTCGAAAACTGCCCGGTCAAGCAGGTATCGGCCAGCTGCGGCGAAGGTCGACGGCGCCTCGTCGGCCGGTGGCTTCTCGACCATTCCGCGCACGATCTTGACGTCTTCGTCACCGGTTTCCTCGACATCGAACACGCCGTACGCCGAAATCTGCTCACGCGGGATGTCGAACGCGCAGAGGACGCTGCCGCCACGCTCGGCGCGGACGTCAGCCATCTTCTTGAGGACGCCGGTCGGCAGCACGAGGTCATCTGGCAGCAGCACGGCGACCGCGTCGTCATCGCCGTCGAGGTTGGGCTCGGCGCACGCCACCGCGTGCCCAAGGCCAAGCGCCTGCTCCTGGATCGCGGTCTCGACCTTCAGCAGGGCCGGCGCGCGGCGGACCTTCGCAAGCAGCTCGGTCTTGCCCCGGGCTTCGAGGGTCGCTTCGAGCTCCGGCTGCGGCTGGAAGTACTGGGCCACCGCGTCCTTGCCCGGTGATGTGACGATCACCAGCCGGGACGCGCCCGCGTCGGCCGCCTCGGCGGCGACGAACTCGATACCCGGGGTATCGACCACCGGCAGCAGTTCCTTGGGCACGGCCTTGGTGGTGGGCAGGAAACGCGTGCCAAGCCCTGCGGCGGGCACGATTGCTGTCTTGAATGCGAGCGACGGGCTCATGGATTGTGAGCCTAACCTCAAGGCGTGACCGCTTCTTCCGCCACCAAGGACGAATTACGCAAACGCTTGCTGGCTGCCCGCCGGGAGGTTTCCGCTTCGGTGCATGCGGCCGAGGCCGAGGCGTTGTCACGTGCCGCGGTCGGCTTGGTTCACGCAGGCCAGACGGTGTGCGCCTATGTCCCGGTCGGGACCGAGCCGGGATCCCGCGCGATGCTGGACTCGTTGGTGGAGCTGGACGTCCAAGTGCTGCTGCCAGTCGTGACCGGACTGGCGCCACTGGACTGGGCTGTGTATGACGGCACGCTGCAGCCTGGGCCGCACAAGTTGCTGGAGCCCGCTGGCCCACGGCTCGGACCTGCGGCGATCGCCTCGGCCCAGGTGATCCTGGTGCCCGCGTTGGCTATGGACCGGACCGGCGTGCGGCTCGGACGTGGCGCTGGTCACTATGACCGGTCACTGGTATCGGCGACCCCGGGGACAGCGTTGATAGGAGTGGTCCGAGACCAGGAGTTCTTGCCAGAACTGCCCGCTGACCGGCACGACGTCCGGATGACCGCGATCTTGACGCCGGGTCGCGGGGTGGTCGGGGCCGAAGAGTCTTAGCACTCTCCGTGCTAGACTGCCAATTACGAGAAGTTGCGGTCTCATAAGGAGAGAAGTCCGTGCCGACCTACCAGTACGCATGTACCGTGTGCGATCACCGGTTCGAGCAGGTGCAGGCCTTCACCGACCCTTCGCTGACCGTATGCCCCGAGTGCTCCGGAAAGTTGCGCAAGCTCTACGGTTCGGTCGGCGTGGTGTTCAAGGGTAGCGGCTTCTACCGCACCGACAGCCGCTCGAACAGCACGAACACCGGCGGCAGCAGCACCTCCGAGAAGAGCGCGGCGAAGTCCGAGAGCTCATCTTCGTCCTCGTCGAGCAGCACTCCGGCAGCCAAGGCTTCCTGAGTCCCGATTTTTGCCGATGCCCCGGGCCATGCGCCCGGGGCATTCGCTTTTCCGGTGGCGTCGGCGTTTCCGGGGACGCTGGGTTCTGGCAGCGCCGGGTTTTCTCCGACGCCAGATCTCCACAGCGCCGGGCTTCCAGCAACGCCAGGGTCTGTCTCCCAGCGGCCCTAGGTTTCCGGCGACGCCGGGTTTCCGGCAACGCCAGGTTCCCGGCAGCGTCGGGCTTCCAGTGACGCGAGGCTCCAGCAACGCCAGGTTTCCAGCGACCCCAGGCTTCCGGCGACGCTAGGTTTCTAGCAGCGCCCGGTTCCCGGCGACCCCCGAGTTTCCAGCGACGCCAGGCTCCCGGCAGCACCGGGCTTCCAGCAGCGCCCGGTTTCCGGCGATGCCGGGTCCCCGCGGGCATTGGCGAGCGACCGTGCGGCATCGACGCCGGTCCGCGCGGGCCAACCGAGCCTTACATCACCCCGGCGGCATCCCGGGCCGACGGCTACCGGGTTGGGGTCGGGCCGCGCCTAGGCACGTCGACGTGTTTGCGCTCGCCGGTGCCGCACGCCGGAGTAGGCGACCTTCCAGTCGGAGGACCTCCACGGAGCTCGCGTTCGAGCTGGTGCTCCTCCCCTGCCACAGCTGTGCGTGGTGGCGAGGTTGTCGCTCGACCGCAAGGACGACGCCGTCCTGGTGTTGCCTGTCCGCCAGGGATCGGACCCAGCACGGCCGCCCGGCAAATCCGGACGTCTTGCCTGTATCGGCACCTTGGTCACAGCATCGGCGCCGCCCGTAGTTACGAGGGACTGCAGTGCTGGCGCCAGCGACTATCTGGCCGCAGTCGCTGTGGATGCATCGCACCCCGCCGGTGCCTTCGTTGGTTTGCCTGCGCGCTACCTCCTTCGGTTTACCGGCGGGGCTGGCCGGGGACTGGCTGGCCGCCGGGTGCTTGCCCTGGGCGGGACTGTCCCTGGGCCTGGAGCAGGTCACGGATCTCGGAGAGGAGTTCGACCTGGGTTGGCTCGGCTGGGCCTGCTTCCTCGCCGCGCTTCCGGCGTTCCTGGATCTTCTTCATCGGCAGCACCAATGCGAAGTAGACCACCGCGGCGATCAGGATGAAGTTGATGACAGCGGTGATCACCGCAGCGAAGTCCATTGTGGACTTAGCGTTGCCGTCGACGATCGTCCAGGCAAGGCCGGTGACGTTCGAGCCACCGATGGACGCGATCAGCGGGTTGAGGATGCTATTCACCACGGCCGTGACCACCGCGGTGAACGCGGTGCCCATCACCACCGCGACTGCCAGTTCCAGCACGTTCCCGCGCATGATGAAGTCCTTGAAACCCTTCAGCACGGCACAACTCCCTCACTGAGAAGAACAGAGAATCACCGGAGCGTAACGGTCACTTCCCTGGCCAATGAGGCGGCCGCCACTCGTGGCGCGGCGTGCCCGGGTAAGGCCACGACGACCAGCCATCCTTGCTCATGCGCTCGCCTCGCCGGTCGAACCGTCACGACCGTCGCAGCCGATGCGAGCACGGTTTGATCCGGCGCGACGATGTCGACCCGAGCCCCCGGCACCAGCAGTTCGGCTACCCCTTCATCAGCCAAACGAATCGGGACCGCCGCCGCGTCCGGCGAGCCTGCTGTCAGACGAGTGTTCTCCGGACCAAGAAGCCGTGCGGATGTGATGGGTTCACCGGCCGCGGCAACACCAGCCAGCACCTGACCAGCCGCGGCCTGGACGTCAGTCAACGCACCCCGCGGGATCAGTGACGGCGGCGCTCTGACGAGTTTCAGGTCCGATGTGGACAGTGTCGTGCCCGGTGCGAGGTCGTGGGCGGCCACGAGCATCTGGGCTTCCGTGGCGTGGTTGGGGCGCCATGCGAGGAACAGGGCGAGGCCCACGAGCGCGACCGCGATGAGCCTGCGGATCGCGACCGTACGGACCCAGCCTTTGGTTCGGAGTGCTTTCAGGAGTTGGGGCATGGTTCAAGGCTGCGGGTTTTGGGTTTGGCTGGCCAGGTGTTGAGGGTGCGGGCTGTGGATCGGTGGTGGGGTGTGGATAAGTCGGGGGAAATCGGGGGTGGGGATTTGACAGTGGGCTCTTGAGCGTTCGCTCAAACTTGGGTTAGGCTTCGTTTTGAGCGAACGCTCAAACCTCAGGGGAGGGGGTTCCAGCCGACGGGGAGCGGCTGGACATAAGGGGGCGCTGTGGGTCATCGGCAGGGAGAAACCGATGGCCCACACGGCGCACCGGGTCAATCCGATTGCGCCGACGGCAAGGCAAAGCCCAGGCGGACCCAGGCAGGCAGAGGAAGGCAAACCAGCCGCGATGGCGGACTGACCGAGAGCACGTTGCTGTGGTTCCGGACAGGCACTGCGGCAGGGCGCCGCCTACAGGTCCGGGACGACAACCGATTCAGCGGGGACGCCGAGCAGAGCGGACTATCGACCCGCTGGAGAGCAGGTCAAACCGGTCGCGAAGATCCGGTCGACCTCGAACGGTCCAATGGCGGCAGAAGGCCGAACACGTCCGGGTGATGGACGCCGATCAGACCAAGCAAAGGGGGAACATGGTGAAACCGCTGTACATCGAGACTCGGATACGGACCGATATGGCGAGGTTGTGGCAGCGGACCCAGGATCCGGCCGAGCATCAACGCTGGGACGCCCGCTTCACTGAGATCGACTACCTGGCAAGTCCGGCGCCCCAAGGCCCGAAAGGATCGAAAAGACCGAAAAGATCGATAGCGCGGCCCATCTGGGAACGACCGAGAGCCCAGCCCGACCCGACACGGCCGATGGCCCAACTGTCGAGAGCCTGTCTGGGCCCGAGAACACAGGCCCGCCACAGCATTTCCGATACTCCACGACCGTCTTCGGCATCAGGATCCATGGCGAAGGTGTCACGTCGAACAAACACCAAGCCACGTCCGCACTGCGATTCCGCTCCAACCACCCGCTGTCGATGATCGTGAGCGGAAGCGGTTACTGGCGATACATCCCCACGCGCCAAGGGATCCGGTTTCTCACGGGCTATGACTACATCCCGCGCTGGCCAACGGGAGACCGGATCTTCCGGCCGCTCATGGGCTGGGCAACCGCGTGGTCCTTCGACAGGCTCAGGATCTGGCTCGAACACGACATTCCGCCGGAGCGGGCCCGGCGGCTGGCGATCGCGGACGCCGCAGCAAGGGCGACGGTACTCGCGGTCGCCGTGAAAGCGAGGAACCCGTTGCTCGCCTTGGTCGCCTTCATCCCCAAGTCTGACTTGGTGCCGTCCGCGCACCGATGCCTCAGAAAGCGACCGCGATGATCTTCAGGCAAGCACTTGGCCGACGCTTCGACGACCTGCATCCTCGGCTCCAGCAGCGTTTCAGCTTCCGGCAATCCTGTATCGGCACTGGCACGATGACCGAGATTTGGCGCGGCGGGCGGCACACCGTCCCCTTCCTTCGGCTCGGCACAAACCGCAACATCCTCTTCCCCGAGACCGGCACCGATGTCCCCTTCACCATCGAGAACCATGTTTACCAGGACAGTTTCGGCCGGGACGTCGTCACGTTCGTGCGCACGTTCGACCTCAGGCCTGGGCTGCGGCGACGGTTTGACGCGACCATGATCTACAGCGGGGAGCGGGGTGCGATCGTCGATTACCTCGGCACGCATCAGCACGTCGCGGTTGACCTTCACCTTGATGTCGATCGCCGTGGTGGCTTGCACATCCGCTCTGGCGAACAGCGGTTTCGGATGGGTGGGCTTGACTTCGTCCTGCCGGAGGGTTTGACCGGCACCGCCGATCTGCACGAGTGGTACGACGACCGTGAGGATTGCTTCCGGATCAGTGTCAGGGTCAGCAATCCGCGCTTCGGGCCGATCTTTGGGTATCACGGCAGGTTCACCGCCCACTACGTCGACACGCCGGTTCCGGCCACCGTGAAGCCGTACCGGGAGGAAGCGAGAGAATGAGGCGTGTCTGAGACGCGGCGCAAGCTGATCGACGGGACCGTCGAGACCATCCGCACCGTAGGCATCAGCGGTGTCTCGGCTCGTTCCATCGCGGCCGCCGCTGGGGTTAACCAAGCGCTTGTTTTTTACCATTTCGGCAGCGTTCACGACCTGCTCGCGGCCGCGTGTATGACGCACACCAAGGCGTCCGTCGAGCTGTTCCAACCGGATCTCGACAAGGTCAGCACGCTCAAAGAGCTGCTCGCGGTCGGCAAGGACATGCACACCAAGCAGTCCGAGACCTTCAACGTCACCATCCTCGCCCAGTTGCTGGCCGGGGCGCGCAACGACGCAGGCCTCGCCGAGACCACCCGCACGGCGTTGCAGCTGTGGATCGACGCCATCGAGAAAGTCCTGATCCGCGTGCTGGCCAAGTCACCGGCCAAGGACCTTGTCGATACGAAGGGTCTGGCCGGCGCGGTGTCGGCCGCGTTCATCGGGCTTGAACTGTACGAAGGCATCGATCCCGCTGGCGCCGCGCGGGCACTGGACACGTTGGACCAGATGGCCGTACTCGTCGAGGTGGTCGACGATCTCGGTCCGATCGCGCGGCGCGCGTTCAAGGCGAAGGTCAAGCGCGTAGTGGATCGCTAGCGAACGCCCGCACGCCCTCGGCAAATCCAACCCGTGCCTGGAAGCCGAGCAACCGTTGCGCAGCCACCGGCGACGCGACGATGTGCCGGACGTCGCCGGAGCGTGCGCCACCGACGATCTGCGGCGATGGGCCGCCGTACGCCGAGGCAAGTGCCTGAGCGAGCTCGCCGACGGTATGTGGTGAACCTGAGCATACGTTAACCGGCACGAACCCGGACACCGAGCTCTCCAAGGCGAGCACGTTTGCCACAGCGACGTCCGTGACATGCACGAAGTCCCGCAGCTGCATGCCGTCCTCCAGCACGGTCGGCGCCTCACCGCGTTCCAGGGCCGAACGGAACAACGCGGCCACGCCCGCGTAAGGCGTGTCCCGAGCCATCCGAGGCCCGTACACGTTGTGATACCGCAGCGCCCATACGTTCCCGTCGGCCTGCCGTGCCCACGTTGAAGCGAGGTGTTCCTGGGCGACTTTCGTGGCCGCGTAGGTACTCCGCGGGTCCAGCGGCGCGTCCTCTTCAATCAACGCCCAGTCGACCGAATCACCACAAATCGGGCACGAAGGTTCATATCGCCCAGCCTTCAGATCTATCGAGACCCGCGGTTCTGGCCGGACATCGCCGTGTACCGAGCACACGTACCGCCCCTCGCCGTACACGACCATCGAAGAAGCGAGAACGAGCTTGCGGACCCCGGCCGAATGCATGGCCGCGAGCACCACTGCAGTTCCATGATCGTTGTTACGCACGTAAAGCGGCGCGTCCGAGGGATCAAGCCCGTGCCCCACCACCGCAGCCTGATGGCACACCGCGTCCACACCGTCCAACAGCCTTGTCATCAGGTCGAAGTCCTGGACATCGCCGCGCACGAAGTTTGTCCACTCTGGAACGGACGAATGCGCCTGTGGCAACAAGTTGTCCACTGACACCACTTCGTGCCCCCGTGTCGTCAGTTCCTCCGCGATGTGGGACCCGATGAACCCGGCCGCGCCGGTGAGCAAAACCCGCATGTGACCAACCGTATGGCCGCTATCACTCCGGCGCTGATGTCCGGGAGCGGACGTCACAGAACGGTCAGATCTCGATACAGATATCTTGGAGCCCATGGAACGCAGCGCGCAGCGGCTGGGCAGGGCTCTCATCGTCGTCGTCGACGACCGGATCGCGCACGGTGAGCACGACGACTCACCGGGTCCACTCGTGACCGAACTGCTGGAGGAGGCCGGTTTCATCGTCGATGGAACGGTCGCTGTCGCAGGTGAGGTCGTCGACATCCGCAACGCGCTGAACACCGCGGTGATCGGTGGTGTCGACCTCGTCGTCACCGTCGGTGGCACGGGTTTGCTTCCGCGTGACGTCACGCCGGACGCCACCCAGGGTGTGCTGGACAAGCGGATCCCGGGTATCGCCGAGGCGCTGCGCTCGTCCGGGCTGGCCGCCGGTGCGGTGGACGCGGGCATCTCGCGTGGCCTGGTCGGCGTGTCGGGCAGCACCCTCGTGGTCAACCTGGCTGGTTCGCGTGCCGCCGTGCGTGACGGCATGGCGACGCTGTCCTCGCTGGTCCCCTACGTGATCGGGGAGCTGTCCGGGTGGGACGGGAACTGACGCCTGAGGAACGCCGCCGCAAGATCGACGAGATCTTCGGCGATGTTCTGCCGGATACGACCAAAGACGAGCGCGAGCCAGACCCCGAGCAGCGGGACGAGGACTGGTACTTGCGCAACAAGCCGCCGCATCACGGCTAAACCACGAGCGGTAGGCGTACTTCGAAGCGGCAACCGGGGCCGTGGTTATGCGCGGTGATCCGGCCCCGGTGGGCCTCTACCAGGCCTTTCGCGATCGCGAGGCCTAGTCCCGCGCCGATCGGCTCGTCTCCGCGCGGCGCCGGTGTGCGCGCCGCGCTGCCCCGGAAAGCCACCTCGAAGACCCGAGCGAGCTCTTGCTCAGGGATTCCGCCGCACGCGTCGTCCACCGAGAGCACGGCGCTGGCGCCGTCCACACCGAGCTGCACTGCGACGGTGCCATCTGGCGGTGTGTGCCTGATGGCATTCGACACGAGGTTACGTACCACCCGCGCGAGCTCGGGATCGCTGCCCAGCACGACCGGCCACGCCTGCGCATCAGCGACCAGGCGGACCTTCTTGCGTTCGGCGACGGACCGCTGACCTGCTAGGGCGTCGCTGACGACATCCTGCAGGGCCACCTCGGACAGGGTCAGCTCCAACGCTCCAGCCGTGATCCTGGACAGCTCGAACAAGTCGTCGACCATGCCGGACAGTCGCCGGGTCTCGCCGCCGATCCGGCTGGCGTAATCCGCGACCTCACGCGGTTCAGCCACCACGCCGTCTGCCAAGGCCTCGGCCATCGCCTGGATTCCCGCCAACGGCGTCCGCAGGTCATGGCTGATCCACGCGACCAGTTCGCGCCGTGAAGCCTCGGCAGCGCGTTCACGGTCGCGCGCTTCCCGTTCCCACACGCTTCGGGCCGCGATCATGCGCCCAAGCAGGATCGCCGCGGGCAGCGTGACGACCATGACCAGCAGGCAAACCAGCAGCATTGTGGCCAGAGTGGCGTTGAACATGAACCCGCTGACACCGAGCACGCCGACAACGACGGCCGCGATCGGGATGATCACGAGCACGGTCAGGTTGGTCGCCAACTGCCTTTTGCGCAGCACGTAGAGCACGAAGACGCCGATCGCGGTCACTGGCACGGTGAACGCCAGCGCGAGCGGCAGGATGTGCAACGCGTGCTCGACCATCGCGCTGAACGGTTCGGCCGGATCGATCATGCTAGGCGCGGTCATAGCGGTACCCCACTCCCCACACGGTCGCGATCCTCAGTGGTTTCGCCGGGTTCGCCTCGATCTTCTCCCGCAATCGTCGCACATGGACGGTCACAGTGGACTGGTCGCCGAAATCCCATCCCCACACCTTGGCCAGCAGCTCGACCCGGGAGAAAGCCTTGCCCGCGTTGGTCATCAGGAACAGAAGCAGGTCGAATTCCCTTGTGGTCAATGACAGTTCGGTGCCGCGCAGGACGGCTTTCCGCGCGCCTGCTTCCACGGTCAGATCGTCGTCCGTCACGACTTGACGACTCTGGGTGGGAACGGCACGCGCGCGCCTGAGGACCGAGCCTACGCGCAGCGCCAACTCCTTGGGGCTGAACGGTTTTGTCACGTAATCGTCGGCGCCGAGCTGCAGTCCGGCGATCCGGTTCTCTTCTTCGCCGAGCGCCGTGAGCATCACGATCGGTACCGCGCTGTGCTGCCGGATCCGCCTGCACACTTCGAGGCCGTCGATTCCCGGCAGCATCAGGTCGAGCACGATCAGGTCAGGTTCGGACCCGGCGACCAGACCGAGCGCTTGCTCGCCATCGCCGGCGAGCGTGACGTCGTGCCCGGCCAGCTCAAGGTATCGCCGTACGACGTCGCGGACCGTTTCGTCGTCGTCAACCACCAGCACGTGGCCCTGTTCGCTCATCGTCCTCACCAGTTCGTCAGCAGCAAGTGATTCACCATAAGCGCGGTGCCCGCCTGCGCAACCAGCCACCACCTCCGTCTCGGCAGGAATCCGGCCGCGGGCACCAGCCAAACCGCGAACGGTAGCCAGATCCGTTCCACCTCGGACTTGGACAGCCCGGAAATATCAGCCATCAGGATGACCACGATCGCGGCCGCGACCAAGGGATAGCGCCAGGCTCGCGGCAACCCGGCTGCCACCGCGGGCCCGATGACCAGCGCGAGGCAGGCGAGGTTCGCCCATACCCAATACCAGTACGGCCGGTCGTTGGCGATGCCCTGGTAGTACCGCTCCACGACCAGGTGATAGCCGTCGAGCCACCAGAACCCTGCCAAAGCGAAGGTGGCGACGACAGCACCGGCGCCCAGCACGGCTATTCCCAACAGCCTGATGCTCCCAACACCACCATTGGGATACAACAGCACGCAGAGGGCGAGGAGGCCGATGAGGACGAGGCCGTAGGACAGGAATATCCCGAAGCCGAGTAGCACCCCACCGGCCAAGGCGGACAGTTTGGTCCGCAGCGCCAGCAAGGCGATCCCGGCAGACGTGACACCGGCGAACATCGCGTCGGCGGACGTTCCCAGCCACACGGCGCCCGGGAACAGCACGATGAACGGCAGCGTGGCCCGTGCGAGTGAAGGTTTCCCCAACGCAGCAACGGCAGCGGGAACAGCGACAGCTGTGACCGCGCCAACGAGAATGCACAGAATTCCTGCCCAGCCACCGCCGGACAGGCCGAGCCGATCCAGCCACACGAACACCAGCGTCGCGCCGGGCGGATGCGCGGATACGTGTGTGGTCCAGGAATCCGGTTGGAAGTCCAGGATTCGTGCGGAGAACGTGCGGAGGAACACACCGATGTCGGTGATCCCAGGGACTTCCTTGAGGTACTCGTCCCCGCTGGTGAGCTGCTCGGCGATGCCGGGTTTCCAGCCATCGATCAAGGCCAGGGAGACAATCCAGCCCACGCTCGTGAGGTAGGCAAGCAGCAATGCTTTGCGCCACGGCAATCGGGCAGCCAGCGACGGACCCCATGCGATCACCGCGATCGCGACCATGATCGAGAGTGGGGTGCCGATGCCGATATGCGGCGCCCATTGGGCGAGAATGGGCCATTCGCCGAACGTGTCCGGCGCGCCCGGGAAGTGCTTACTGCCGTACAACCGGATACCGAAACCAAAACCGACGGCGATGGCGGCGACCAACAAGGCGAGCGCGACCACATCGCCGCGTATTCTGACAGCGCGGGACACAGGCCGAACCGTAATGCCGCCGCGGCAGGACAACCAGCTGGATCGGCGAGCCGTCACAACTCCGTAAGAAGTGCGGTGACGTCATAAATCGGTAAGCGCCGCAACGGGTCCTAGCTTATCCATGATGGACTTAACTTCCCAGTCATGGACATGATCGATGTGGTGTTGCCTTGCCTCGACGAGGCCGCGGCACTGCCGTCAGTGCTCGGCGCGATGCCCGCCGGGTATCGCGCGATCGTGGTGGACAACGGGTCGTCCGACGACTCGCCCCGGATCGCCGCGAACCTTGGCGCCACAGTGATTCACGAACCTCGACGCGGCTACGGCGCTGCCGTCCACACAGGACTGGAAAATGCGACCGCCGATCTGGTGGCGTTCATGGACGCGGACGCCTCACTCGACCCGGCGGACCTACCTCGCCTGGTCCAAAGCGTCCGGGACGGCGCCGACATGGCAGTTGCCCGACGCGTGCCGATCAGCCGTGAAGTCTGGCCATGGCATGCCAGAGCGGGAAATGCCTTGCTGGCGGCGTTGCTACGAAGCCGAGGCTTGCCCGTGAAAGACATCGCGCCGATGCGAGTCGTCCAGCGCGCCAAGCTCCTGGCGCTCGGCGTGCAGGACCGCGCTTTCGGGTATCCGCTGGAACTGTTGATAAGAGCCAACAAGAACGGCTGGCGCGTGGTTGAACACGACGTGGATTACCAAGCACGCGCGGCCGGAACAAAGTCCAAAGTGTCCGGCTCGGTCCGTGGCACTGTGCGCGCGATCCGCGACATGGCTGGAGTGCTGCGATGACTTCCCTGCTTGTGATGGCCAAGGCGCCTGTTCCCGGGCTGGCCAAGACGCGGCTCTGCCCACCTGCGACCTATGCCGAAGCCGCGGATATCGCCGCGGCTGCCTTGCTGGACACTCTGGACGCCGTGCTCGCGGTTCCTGACGTCACACCGGTTGTCGCATTGGCCGGAAATCTGGATCGGGCGGCGCGTCGGGACGATCTTGAGGTCCTGTTGCGGCGGACGACCGTGATTCCACAGCGCGGCAAGACATTTGGCGAACGGCTTGCCAACGCTCACCAGGACGTCGATGGGCCCGTGCTGCAGATCGGGATGGACACACCGCAGGTCACGCCCGCTTTGTTGATCAGTGCCGTGGAACGCCTCGCGGAGCTGGACGCTGTGCTGGGACACGCGTCAGACGGTGGGTGGTGGGCCCTGGGACTTCGGGATCCGCTTGAGGCCGCCGTTCTGAAGGATGTGCCGATGTCACGGCCGGACACGGGTGAGCGGACGTGGCTGGCGTTCAGTCATCTGCGGATCGGGCACCTGCCGGTTCTGTCCGATGTGGACACAATGGCCGACGCGGCTCGGGTGGCGAGCCAAACAAGTGGCCGGTTCGCGTCGACGGTTGGTGCCCGATGACCGGCTTCGATCTTGCGTTGAAGAGCACCGAATGCTGGCTCGAACTGGCCAGTGGGGAACGGATCGCACTGCCGGTCGATCGTTGGCGCGCCACATCGACCGCCGACGAGATGCTGCTGGCCCACTGCTCGGGACCCACATTGGATATCGGCTGCGGCCCTGGTCGCCTGACAAGCGCGTTGTCCGGCCGGGGAGTCCCCGCGCTCGGGGTCGACGTCTCGCCCGTCGCTGTGGCACAAACGCTTGCTCGAGGCGCGGTCGCCGTGCAGCGTGACGTCTTCGATCCATTGCCCGGCGAAGGGCGTTGGCACAGCGTCCTTCTGGCAGATGGGAACATTGGCATCGGTGGCGATCCGGTGCGGTTGCTCCGCCGCATTCGACAGCTGATCTCCCATAACGGCAAGGTTCTCGCGGAGGTCGAACTGCCGGGCTTCGGGTTGAGACATCAGCCGGTGCGGGTCAACGGCACAGGAGCATGGTTTCCATGGGCGTGGGTGGGCGCGGACGCGATCGACTCGCTCGCGGCACAAGCGGGATTCGAGACAAGGTGGGTCGCGGAAGGCGGCGACCGCTGGTTCACGGAGTTGCGATGAAGTTCACAAGTGCCGCACACAGCGAGAAAGCCACAGCCAGGATCGGATTGTGGCTAGGGATCGCGTTTCTTGTCTGCTTTGTCACCGGGCTGATCAGTCACGCGCTCCAGCACCCGCCATCCTGGTTCTTCTGGCCGTCACGGCCGGTGAACCTCTACCGGATCACCCAGGGACTGCACGTGATCTCCGGCGTCGCCGCGATTCCGTTGCTGCTGGCGAAGTTGTGGTCGGTATATCCGAAGCTATTCGAACGACCGTTGATCAAATCCCTGCCACACGCGCTGGAGCGTGGCTCGATCCTGGTGTTGTCCGGTGCCGCGTTCTTCGAACTGGTCACCGGGATCTTCAATGTGGCCCAGAACTATGTGTTCACGTTCTACTTCCCGGTCGCGCACTACGCCGTCGCGTGGATCGCGGTTGGCGCGATCCTGCTGCACATCGCTGTCAAGCTCCCGGTTGTTCGCCGTGGACTTGAGCGGGACCTGGATCCGTCGCGACGGGCGTTTCTGCGGACGACATGGCTGGCTTCCGGGGTTGCCGTCGTGGCGACCGCTGGTGTGACGGTTCCGTTCTTGCGAGAGGTTTCCGCGCTTGCCTGGCGGTCAACCAAAGGGCCACAAGGGGTTCCGGTGAATCGGACGGCCGTGGCCGCTGGCGTGACCAAGGATCCTTCATGGACATTGGAGGTCGCCGGGAAGCGGTTCACTTTGGCACAGCTGACGGCGATGCAGCAGACCACAGCCGATCTGCCGATCGCTTGTGTCGAGGGATGGAGCCAGTCGGCGAGCTGGACCGGGGTTCCCGTGGCTGACGTGTTGAAAGCCGCTGGCGCTGAACCTGGCGTGGCCGTGCGGGTGCATTCGATGGAGCAGAACGGGCTGTACCGGACGAGCACATTGCCCGGCGAGCACACCAAGGATCCGTTGACACTGCTGGCATTACGGTGCAATGGCGAGGAGCTCGACCTTGATCACGGTTACCCGTGCCGGATCATCGCACCGAGCAGGCCGGGCGTGCTGCAGACCAAGTGGGTCAACCGGTTGGAGGTGCTGTGAAGACTCGGGTCGCGCTCGGTCTTGCCGGGCTCGTGATGATGGCCTGGGGTGCTCTGCTGGCTCTTGAGGTGCCGACGATTGTGGAGTTCGGGGCGTGGTTCCTGGCCGGTCCGATCCTGCACGACTTGATCTTGGCTCCGATTGTGGGCCTGGTCGGGCTCGTCATCCGCGGTCCGGTCAAGGTGGGCGCCGTGGTGTCCGGGATCCTTGTGCTGATCGCGGTTCCCGTTATCTGGCAACCACATGTGCCCGTGAACCCTGGGCTGCACGATCGCGACTACTGGCTGGGGCTGGCGATCAGCCTCGGGGTTGTCTGGTTGCTGGTGCTGGTTGGAATCGTCTGGCGACGCATGGCTGCGTCGCCTCGGCGGAACTGAGTTCACCGAGGCGACGCTGTCTTGGCCATCACGCGCGCTTGCTGAACTTCGAGCGTGCCCAGGCGTAGCCGATCACGGCAAGGCCGACCGACCAGCAGATCGCGGCGATGGTCTGCCCAGTGTCCGGCACGCCGGTAAGGAATCCGCGGACGGACTCGATGAACGACGTGAACGGCTGGTACTGGGCGAATTCCCGGATACCGGCGCCCATCTTGTCGGCGGGGACGACCGCGCTGCTGAAGAACGGCAGCATGATCAACGGCACGGTTGCGCCACCCGCTGATTCCGGCGTCTTGGCGGCAAGACCGAGAGCGACCGTGAGCCAGCTGACCGCGATGACCACCAGTGCGATCACACCCACAGCAGCGAGCCACTGTGCGAAGGACGCGTTGGGGCTGTATCCGAACAGGAACGCCACGCCGACGATCGCGGCGAGGGCAAACCCGATGCGCACCATCGTGGCCACGACGTGGCCGGTCAGCACGGCGCCTCGGGAGACGTCCATGACCTTGAAGCGGTTGATGATGCCTTTGGTCATGTCGGAGTTGACGGCGATGGCGGTGGCACTCAGGCCGTAGGAGATCGCGAAGATGATCATGCCGGGGGTGGCGTAGTTGACGTAGTCGCCGCCACCGACGTTGAACGCGTCGCCGAAGACGTACACGAACATCACCATCATCAGGACGGGCATGACGATCCCGTTGAACACCGCGAACGGCGCCCGCAGGGTGTGCTTGAAGTTGCGGCGAAGCATGATCGCGGCGTCGGTGCTCATGATGCGATGGCCTCCGTCTTGCTCGAGTGACCGGTCAGGGCAAGGAAAACGTCGTCGAGGTCGGGCATCCGCACCGTGAACTCCTCGACATCGATGGCGTACTCGTCAAGGCGGTCAAGCAATGTCCGCATGGACTTGACGCCGCCATCACTGGGCACGCGCAAGATCAGGCTCTCCGGATCCGGGGCAGAGCCAGGCAGGACGCGGACCGCGGCGTCCAACTGGCTGGCGCTGGCGAACCGCAGCTGCACGTGGCCGCCGGGAATCTGGCGCTTGAGCTGCTCGGGCGTGCCCTCGGCGACCAACCTGCCCTGGTCGAGGACTGCGATCCGGTCGGCGAGCTGATCGGCTTCTTCGAGGTATTGGGTGGTCAGGAAGATTGTGGTGCCGTCGGCCACCAGCTCACGCACGATGTTCCACATCGTGCGGCGGCTACGCGGGTCCAGGCCGGTTGTCGGCTCGTCAAGGAAGATGATCCGGGGCCTGCTGACCAGGGTCATCGCCAGGTCCAGCTTGCGGCGCATGCCACCGGAGTACGTCGCCGCCCGCTTCTCGGCCGCTTCCGTCAGGTCGAAGCGGCTCAGCAGGTGGTCGATTGTGGTGCGGCCTTCTTTGCCGGTCAGGTGGTGCAGGTCCACCATCAGCTGGAGGTTCTCGCGGCCGGACAGCAGTTCGTCGACTGAGGCGAACTGGCCGGTCACGCCTATGGAGGAACGCACCTTCTTGGTCTCGGTGGCCACGTCGTACCCGGCTACCCGGGCTGTTCCAGCGTCGAAGCTGAGCAGGGTGGTGAGGACGTTCACCGTGGTCGTCTTGCCCGCGCCGTTGGGGCCGAGCAACGAGTAGACGCTGCCTGCCCGGACATCCAGGTCGATGCCGTCGAGCACGACTTTGTCCTTGTAGGCCTTCTTCAGCCCCGAAGCCGTAATCGCTGCGCTTGTCATGGGAGCTAATGTGCGCGGCGGGCCTGACACGCCCCTGACCCCAACCTGACACGGCCCCTGACGCGCCGTGTCCACCGTTCCAGCACACCGTGTCCACCGTTCCAGCACACCGTGTCCACCGTTCCAGCACACCGTGTCCACCGTTCCAGCACAATGAAATGCGCGTTGCTGGTGGCTGGGATCGCTGCCTTCGCTTCCAGCTGGGTTGGGTGGGGTGAACTACCGCGCGTCCGCCCCACCGGCACGGCGTGTCAAACTGCTCGACTCGCTTCCAGCCTTGTTGCTCGCCTCCGTGCGCCGCTCGCGCGTTCAACACGCCATGCCGGAGCGGCAGACACGCGCGTCGGTGTACGCGCCCTTGTCCCGCGGACCTCACTTTGTTCGGGCCGCGGTCCCGGGCGCATGTTGGGGTGGGACGCGCCTTTGGGTTCTCGCCTTATCCCGCACACACCGGAGCCGCACCGACGGGTGAGGGGGTACCCGTCGGGTGCGGCTCGGCATTGCCGGCTCAGGGGCATTGAGCCGGGGGCCGATCTCCCCGAGAGAATCGGCTGTTCCGGCCCACCCGACTGGGCCGGAGCTGGTTTCTCCTCGCGAGGCTCACGCTCGCCCTGCACAAGCGGAGCCTCAGCGAGGAGAGTTGGTCTCGACCGCGTCGGCGGCCGAGCGTTTAGTTGGGGACTGGTTGGCTGCCGAGGGTGGCGGTCACCGTCTTTGTTCCGTTGCCGATCGTCAACGTCACCTTGTCGCCTGGTGCCAGGGATCGGACCGCTGCGACCAGCGCATCGGAGGTGTCGATACGGCGGTCGTTCAGCTTCGTCACCACGTCGCCCACCGCGACACCGGCTGCCTGGGCCGCGCCGCCTTGGACGACCTGGCTCACGCGGGCTCCGCCGTTCTGGTCGGTCTGCACCGACACACCCAACACCGTCTGCGTTGCCTTGCCGGTCTTCACGATCTCGTCCGCTGTCCTGCGGGCTTGGTCGATCGGGATCGCGAAGCCGATGCCCACCGATCCGCCTTGCTGGCGCGACGAGCTGTTCGGGCTGTAGATCGCCGAGTTGATCCCGACGACCTGGCCGGCCATGTTCACCAGTGGCCCGCCGGAGTTGCCTGGGTTGATCGCCGCGTCGGTCTGGATCGCGTCCATCACCGTCGCCTCCGAGCCGTTGTCGCCGCCTGCCCTGGTCGGTCGGTGCAGGGAGCTGACAATGCCGGAGGTCACGGTGCCGGACAGCTCGAACGGCGAGCCGATCGCGACCACGGCCTGGCCGACCTTCAGGTCGTCCGACCTGCCGAGTACGACCGGCGTCTTGCCGGAGACGCCCTTGGCCTGCACCACAGCGAGGTCGGATGACGGGTCACGGCCGATGACCGTGGCGTCCGCGGTCTGGCCGTCCTGGAAGACGACCTTGAGCGTGCCACCTCCGACGGCTTGTTCGATCACGTGGTTGTTCGTGATGACCAGGCCGTCCTGCCGGATGACGAAGCCGGAACCCTCACCGCTCTGGGTACGCAGCTGCACCACGCTTGACAGCGTCTTGTTCGCGACTGCCTCGATCGTGCCGTCAGGGGCATTGGCGGACACGTTCGCGGCAGGCGGCGGAACATCCAGCGAGGAAGGCGCGGACGCGGCGTTGTTCTCCGAGACGAGATAGCCGCCGATAGCACCCGCGCCACCCCCGACGATCAGCGCGAGCACCGCGACCCCTACTACGAGGCCGTTGGCGCGTCGTGGCGGCGATGCTTGTCCCAGCGGGGGTGGCGTCGGGTACGTGTGGGTCGTGCTCGGTGGCACGTACACGCCCGCCTGTCCCTGCTGCCCGCCCACTGCGGAGCCGAACAGCACCTGCTGGGGTTGCTGTTGCGGCGCCGCCCACGCATGGGCGGGCGTGTCAGTCCCGGCCGACTCCGGTGGAGTCTCCCGCTGGACCTCGTGCGTCGGCTGCCACTGCGCCTGCTCTCGCGCCACTTCCTGGGCATCGGGCTTGGCTGCTGGCTGCTCCTGCTGAGGCTGCTCCTGCCTAGTGGTGTCCTGCGGGCGCCAGTACGCGTCCTGCGGGTCCTGCCGCGGCGGCTCCTGCGGGCCGGGGCTGTTCTCGGTCATGGCTCATAGCTTGCCGTCTACGCCTGAGAACCGCCTGAGATGAACCTTGGACTTGGCCCCAAAAACTCAGACAGCGCTCCGCAGGCGTTCGGCCACCGCTTCCGGGGTCGTGTCGTTGATCCACACGGCCATCCCGGACTCCGACCCGGCCAGGTACTTCAGCTTGTCCTTGGTCCGCAGCACGGAGAACACCTCGAGATGCAGCCACGCCAGGTCACGCCCTTCGCGCACCGGAGCCTGGTGCCAGGCCGCTATATAAGGGAGAGGACGGTCATACAGCGAGTCCAGGTGCTTGAGCACGCGTGAGTACAGGTCCGCGAAGTCGTCACGCTCAACAGAAGTCAACGCGGGCAAGTCCGGCACCTGGCGGTGTGGCACCACGTGCACCTCGACCGGCCACCGAGCCGCCGCGGGCACAAAAGCCGTCCAGTGCTCAGACGATTCGATCACGCGAGTCCCCACCGCGCGCTCCGCGGCCAGCACATCGCCCATCACCGGGCGACCATGCTTGTCCTGGTACGCCGAAGCAACCTCGAGCATCCGCTCGGTGCGCGGAGTGATGAACGGGTACCCGTAGATCTGGCCGTGCGGGTGGCTCAGCGTGACGCCGATTTCCTCGCCACGGTTCTCGAACGGGAAAACCTGTGCCACATAAGGCAATGCGGACATCGCCTCGGTCCGGTCTGCCCAGACGTCAACCACAGTCCGGATCCGCGGCACGGTCAGCTCACCAAAAGAACTGTTGTGGTTCGAGGTGAAACAGACCACCTCGCAACGGCCGCTGCCCGGCGCGCGCGGCACCATGTCCATTCCGTCCACAGTGGTCGGGGCGAAGCCATCCCCGTTGGTGTGCGAGAAGGACGGGAAGCGGTTCTCGAAGACAACAACGTCATAGCTCGACTCGGGAATCTCGGTCGGCCGGCCCGGCTCGCTTGGACACAGTGGACACGTCTCGGCCGGCGGTTTGTACGTCCGCGTCTGCCGGTGTGCGGCCATCACCACCCACTCGTCGGTCAGCGGGTCACGCCGGATCTCCGAACTCGGGTGGAACGGGGGCAGGTCTCTTGTGTCTTTCGCGGTACGAGCCGGTGCGTCCGGTGTGTCGTCGAAATACACGATTTCCCGGCCGTCAGCCAGCCGGTTCACCGTACGCCTCACGCGGTTTCCCCTCCGGTGTCGGAAATCCCATCCTCATTCACCTCGGCGATCATCAACTCACCGACGCGCTCGGCCAGGAACTCCCGGCCTTCCTGGCTCAACCCGTCGTCCGTGACCAGCACATCGGCGTCCTCGAGGTCCGCGATGGTGGAAATCCCGACGGTTCCCCACTTCGTGTGATCGGCGAGCACGACCAGCCGGCCGCCCGCCTCGACCAGAGCGCGGTTGGTCTCGCTCTCGTTGAGGTTCGGCGTCGTGTAGCCCGGTCCGGTGGCCATGCCGTGCACACCAAGAAAAACCATGTCCAAATGCAACGACCGCAACGTGTGCACCGCAACCGGACCGACTAAAGCGTCCGACGGCGTGCGCACTCCGCCCGTCAGCACGACTGTCCTGTCGGAACGGCCGGTGCGCTGTAGGACGTCGGCGACCTGGATCGAGTTCGTGACCACGGTCAGCTCGGGCACGTCGTCGAGGTACCTGGCGAGCGTCCAGGTCGTCGTCCCCGCGGACAGCCCGATCGCGGTGCCCGGTTTGACCAGGGTCGCGGCGAGTGCGGAGATCGCTTCCTTCTGCGGCAGTTGCTGGACGGACTTCGCCTCGAAACCGGGCTCGTCGGTGCTGCGGCCGACGACCGCGGTCGCGCCGCCGTACACCTTCTCCACCAGCCCACGGCGCGACAGAACCTCGAGGTCACGGCGGACGGTCATATCCGAAACGCCCAGCCGGTCGACCAAGTCACTGACCCGGACCGCCCCGGTCTTCTTGACCTCTTCGAGGATCATCGCCTGCCGCTGCCGCGCGAGCACCGCACACCCCTTCCAGCCCATGCCGTCACCCGTCGCGACGACACGCACTCGCCGCGAGCATAGGCGACAACGCAACATACTCAAACATCCGACCCGACCGATGTTGTTGGATGTTCGGTCCGATCCAACATCGATAAAGTCGCCATCTACCTCCCATTTTACCTGCACCACGTTCATCCAACCGGGTTAACAGCTGCGTAACGAGGCTTGACAGGACGTGCCTTCGCTACCAGATTGTGAGCACTCTTGTTTGAGTCCGTGGGTTTGGGAGCGACATATGAACCACCGCAACGATGCGATGATCGGGCGCAGAACGGCCATGAAGGGCCTGTTCGCCACCATGGGTCTCGCGGCCGTCCCCGGACTGGCCGCCTGTGGTGACTCCGGCTCCTCCGGCGGTGGAGGTGGCAACGGACCGGTCACCCTCGGATCGAACTACTCCGACGAGGTGCCCAAGGGCGCGCTCGACGCGGTCATCAAGGCCTTCACCCAGGCGCAGGGCGTCCAGGTGAACATCAACACCAAGGACCACGAGGCGTTCCAGCAGCAGATCAACTCGTACCTGCAGGCAGGCGCGGACGACGTCTGGTCGTGGTTCGCGGGCTTCCGGCTCCGCTTCTTCGCGTCGAAGCAGCTGGTCGGCGACATCTCCGAGCTGTGGAAGTCGCTCGAGGGCAACTACACGCAGGCCCAGAAGGAAGCTTCGACCGGCGACGACGGCAAGCAGTACTTCGTACCGTTCTACTCCTACCCGTGGGCAGTGTTCTACCGGCCGAGCGTCTTCCAGCAGCGCGGCTACACGGTCCCGAAGACCTTCGACGAGTACATCGCGCTTGCCACGAAGATGAAGGCCGACAACATCGTGCCGATCGCCGCCGGCCAGAAGAACGGCTGGCCGCAGCTTGGCACGTTCGACCAGATCAACTTCCGGACCAATGGCTACCAGTTCCACGTCGACCTGATGGCTGGCAAGGAGGACTGGGCAGGCCCGAAGGTGCGCGCCACCTTCGACAACTGGAAGCGGATGCTGGAGTTCTACCAGCCGAACTCGCTCGGCCGGGACTGGCAGGAGGCCGCCCAGTCGGTGCTCAAGGGCGACGCCGGGATGATGGTGATCGGCTCGCAGCAGATCGGCCAGCAGTTCAGCGTCGGCGGCAAGCTCGACGACCTGGACTTCTTCGCCTTCCCGCAGATCGACCCGACACACGGCCAGGACACCATCGAGGCCCCGATCGACGGCTTCGCCCAGTCGGTCAAGCCGCGCGACAAGGCGGCCGCGGACAAGCTGCTGACCTACATCTCCACCGCCGCGGCACAGCAGACGTACCTGAAGTCGGACCCGACGAGCATCGCGGCCAGCAACAAGGCGGATTCCGCCTCGTACAACAAGCTTCAGCAGAAGTGCGTGCAGTTCGTCAACGAGGCCAAGCACATCACGCAGTTCCTCGACCGCGACACCGACCCTGGCTTCGCCAGCGAGGTCGCGATCAACAGCGTGAACGACTTCATCAAGAACCCGAACGACATCGACGGTCTCGTCAAGAAGATCGCCAGCCAGTCCAAGCAGTACTTCCAGAAGTAATGACAGTTCTCGAGAACACGCCTCGCGTCGAGGAGACGCCGTCCCCTCGCAAGAAGGGGCGGCGCCGGGCTACGGCGCTGTCCGGGACCGACCGGATCGTCCTGCTGCTCATGGTCGGCATTCCCACGCTGCTGCACTTGGCGCTGGTGTGGGTGCCGACGTTGTCGTCCGTGCTGCTGTCGTTCACCTCGTGGGACGGCATCGGCGACCTCGACCAGATCAAGTTCGTCGGGGTGCAGAACTACTCGGACATCTTCACCGCGTACCCACGGTTCTGGCCCGCCGTGCAGCACAACCTGATCTGGCTGATCTTCCTGATCGTGCTGCCGACCAGCTTCGGGCTGCTACTCGCGGTGCTGCTTGACCGGCAGCTCAAGTTCACCAGGATCTACCAGTCGATCCTGTACTTGCCGGTGGTCCTCGCGCTTGCCATGGTCGGCTTCATCTGGCAGCTGATGTACGAGCCGAACCTCGGCCTTGTCAACAACCTGCTCGGCATCGCGCAGTCCAATCCCGTTGACTGGCTTGGTGATTCGGACATCAACATCTACGCCGTGTTGATCGCCGCCGGTTGGAAACACACGGGTTACGTGATGTTGTTGTACTTGGCCGGGTTGAAGTCGTTCGACCCTTCGCTCAAGGAAGCAGCCGCGCTGGACGGCGCCAACGGCTGGCAGACGTTCTGGCGGGTCACTTTCCCCGTTCTCAAGCCGATCAACGTGATCGTGCTGGTGATCACCGTGATCGAGGGCCTGCGCGCGTTCGACATCGTGTACGCGATCAACCGTGGCCGAAACGGCCTCGAACTGGTCTCCGTGCTGATCACCGACAACATCATCGGCGAGGCAAGCCGGATCGGCTGGGGTTCCGCGCTCGCGGTGATCCTGCTGGTGATCTCGCTCGGCTTCATCATCACGTACCTGGTCCAGGTCTTCCGTAAGGAGGAACGAGCGTGACGACGACCTTGGACCGTCCGCCCGTCAAGAAGGCAGGCGTCGGCGAGCGGGAGAAGAAGAACGCCCGGCTGAAGGCAAGCCGTATCGCGCTGCACACGTTCCTGATCGCGGTGTGCCTGATCTGGCTGGCTCCCTTGCTGTGGACGGTGTTCGCATCCTTGCGGACCTATGAGGACACTGCGACCAACGGCTACTTCTCGCTGCCGTCCCAGCTGACGCTGAGCAACTTCGGCAAGGCGTGGGAGACCGCGGATCTGCCGAACTACTTCGGCAACACGCTGATCATCACGATCCCCGCGCTGATCATCACGTTGCTGTTCAGCTCGTTCGTGGCGTTCGGCGTGACCAGGTTCAGCTTCAAGTTCAACCTGGCGCTGCTGATGCTGTTCACCGCTGGCAACCTGTTGCCGCAGCAGGTGATCATCACGCCGCTGTACCGGATGTTCCGGCTGATCCCCGTGCCCGAGTGGATCAACTACAAGGAAACCCTGCTGGACACCCAGCTCGGGCTGATCCTCATCCACATCGCGTTCCAGATCGGCTTCTGCACGTTCGTGCTGAGCAACTACATGAAGACCATCCCGAACGAGCTGACCGAGGCCGCTCGGGTGGACGGAGCCGGTGTGTTCCGTCAGTACTGGCAGGTCATCCTGCCGCTGTGCCGACCCGCCCTCGGCGCACTGGCCACGCTCGAGTTCACCTGGATCTACAACGACTTCTTCTGGGCCATCGTGTTGATCCAGACCGGTGACAAGATGCCGATCACATCGGCGTTGTCGAACTTGAAAGGCCAGTTCTTCACCGACTACAACTTGCTCGCGGCGGGTTCCCTCTTGGTGGCACTGCCATGTCTGGTGGTGTTCTTCGCATTGCAACGGCAGTTCGTCGGTGGTCTGACCCTAGGATCGACGAAAGGCTGAAACCTGTGCGGCCGGTGACCGATATCCCCATCGAACCTGCCCGCGCCGTCATCCACGAACAGGGCTGGCAGTCCTGGTCGCCGTCAACCTCATATCGTCCCGGCTCGCCGCCGCACCGACCGTCCACTCAGACCAGACGGATCGGTGCGTGGCGAGCCGAGTCCTTTCCCGCGCCGGATGTCTACCGCGGCGAAGGATTGATCGCGGTGGACCCGGGCGATGGTCCGGTGCACGTGATCGCGTCGGCGGATCCGGTGAACTCCGTTCCAGCGATCGATGTGTCCATCATGGACTTCCGGGCGGTCGTGACGGCTTCTTCGGATGACGTTGTGGTGACGACGTATGACGGTTCAGTTCAGGAAGCGTTGGCGCGTTGGGCGGACTCGGTGGTTTCCTCGCTGGGACTGGCGGCGCCCCGGCCCGCGCCGACGATCTGGTGTTCCTGGTACCAGTACTTCACCAAGGTCACCGAGGCCAATGTGGACTCGAACCTCGCATTGATGGACCGGCGTGGTGCAAGTGGACGACGGCTACCAGGCTGAGATCGGCGACTGGCTGATCCCGTCTGGCGATTTCGCCGACGTGCCAGGTTTGTTCGCCCGGATCCGGGATTCGGGTCGCCGGGCAGGCATCTGGACGGCTCCTTTCCTTGTCGGCGCACTGTCCCAAGTCGCGGCCGAGCATCCGGATTGGTTGGTACGTAACGACGACGGCTCACCGGTCAGTGCTGGGCACAACTGGAACCAGGATCTGTACGCTTTGGACAGCACACATCCTGGCGCGGCGGACTACCTGGCGACGGTGTTCCGGACGTTCCGCGACTGGGGCATCGACTTCCACAAGATCGACTTCGTCTACGCGGGCGCGTTGCCTGGCAAGCGGTACAGCGATATCTCGCCGATCCAGGCGTACCGCGATGCTTTGGGCTTGATCAGGGAAGCGATCGGGTCCGACGCCTATCTGTTGGGCTGTGGCGCGCCACAGCTGCCGTCGATCGGTTTGGTGGACGCGATGCGCGTCAGCCCGGACATCGCGCCGACCTATTTGCCTGAGGACGATGACATTTCCATGCCAGGGCAATGGGGTGCGGTGCTCAACGGCGAATCGCGGTCGTTTCAACATGGACGATTCTGGGTGAACGATCCGGACTGCATTGTTGCCAGACCTGGAATCGAGCGGCGCGAGGGATGGGCTTCGCACGTATCGAAGTTCGGTGGCCTGCGCGGCTCGTCGGATGCCATTGACCAGCTTGATGATTGGGGCTTGGAGACCACGCGGCGGCTGCTGAGTGAACCCGTCCCACGTTATTTCATCGACTGACTTCGGTGCCTGGCGTACCGGGGATGGTCGAGGACACCATTGCCCGGTAGGCGGTCTGAGCCATCGCTGTGACGTTCCCTCTGGCCACGTTGGCCGAGGGTGACTGGCTGGTCAGGAGTACTACGGCGAACAGTTCCTGCTCGTAGCTGACGAGACCGGCGCTGTGCAGGTAAAGCCTGTTGCCGTAGTACATCCAGCCCTGTTTGGTGATCGGCTTGAAGGGCTCGCCAAGCAAGCCGAAACCCTGGTTGAACCCGTCAGCCGCGGTGGCCGGGGCGGCGGCGAGGGCGGCAAGGATGATGTCCCGGTCGTCGGGCGCCATCTCCGTAACGATGTGCTGATACAGGCGCGCGTAGCCAGCGGGCGAGACAACGACTTCACCCCACTGGCTGCGGTCGTCTGGGCTGTGTGTGTCAACCATGCCAAGGGAAGCGGCCACGCGGTCCATCGCATTAGGACCGTCGAACCTGACCCACAGCGAGTTCATCGCGTTGTCGTCGCTCGGTCCAAGCGCCCGGTTGATCAGGTTCTGGACCGTCGGCGTGATCTCGACGTCACGATCGAGCATGTCTACAACAAGCATGAGCTTGCTCAGTGAGGCCGTATAGAACTGTCCGGCGCCGCTCGTCGCGAGCTGACCGGTGTTCAGGTCCATCACGGCGATTCCTGAGGTGACCCCCTTGGGTACGGCCGCACTCGCTGCGTCAACCATCGCTGCGGCGATGTTGGTCGCCTGCGGTGCTTGCGCGAGCGGTTCCTGCGACTGCTCTGGCTCGGGTGACGGCTCGATCGTCACTCGTGGCGCCGCCAACACGGCGACTGCGGGGTCGGCCGGGGTAACCGACATCGCCGGTGCTGACGCCACGAGCACGATCGCGGCCACCAGGTAGCCGCTCAGGAAGGCTCTTCTACCCAAGGGGGACACAACATCAAAGCTATGAACCCCAACTAGGAAATGGGTGAGAGCGACCTGTCGATTTACTTTCGACCGGCGTCCAACCTCTGCGTCCACACTGCGTGCTCGTCCGGATCCAGCACGCTACCGATGAAGAGGTCCCGCAAGGCAACGAACAGATCCTCGGTGTCACTGTCGCGCTGCTCGACCAGATGGAGCAGACCAAAGCCGAGTCCTAATGCGACGAACGCCCGAGCGGCACCTACGCCTCTTGGCGCGCCAGCCGCGGTGAGCCCGGCGACCGCCCAATCCTGATAGCTGTCCAACGCGTTGCGGGCCGCCTCAGCAAGCTCTGGCGTCCGGGCGGCGTTCAACAGCACCTCGTAGAACGCCAGCCGCTTGGCCTTGTCAAGCCCCATGACTTGCTCGGCGTACCACTCGGCGACCTGCGCGGGCGCGACCTCGCCCTCGTGCGGCAGCCCGATTTCCTCGGACCGTTGCTTGACGAACGCGGTCAGCGCCTCGGCGATGAGCTCGTCGATCGAGGAGAAGTAGTAGCTCGCCGTCGCCAAGGGGACCTCGGCGCGTTCCGTCACGGCGCGGTGCGTCGTCCCAGCTACGCCCCTTTCGCCGACCACCTCGACCGCGGCTTCCAACAAGGCGTCCCTGCGGGGCTGTTTGCGTCGGTTGCGAGCCATGCTGAAACGGTACCGAACAAACTTCTTGGATGTAGTTCTTGGAAGTTCTTCCAAGTTCAGGGTAGCGTCCAGCGCGTAACCGGATTCCCACGCTCAGTGAGGAGTGCAGATGAATCGGGTACTCCGGCGGGTCTTCGCCCTGTCCGCCGCCGGCCTGCTGTTCACGGCTATCCCCGCCACCGCCGCACCTTCCGGCGGCATCAACGACTTTTCCTGCCGTCCATCGGCGGCGCACCCCCGGCCGGTCGTGACCGCGCACGGCCTGTTCGGCAACGGTCCAGGCAACTTCCTGGCCATCGCGCCCGTTTTGGCCGGCCAGGGTTATTGCGTGTTCACGCCGACGTACGGCCAGTCCGTTCTGCCGGGAATCGGTGGCACGGACTACGTCCAGAACTCCGCCAAGGAGTTCGGCACCTATATAGACAAGGTTCGCGCGGCGACCGGTGCGGCCAAAGTGGACATCGTCGGCCACTCCGAGGGCGGCATCATGCCGCGCTATTACCTCAAGAACCTCGGCGGTGCCGCCAAGGTCAACCACTTCGTCGCCCTCGCGCCGCCGAACCACGGCACGACGATGAGCGGCATCGCCGAACTCGCGAAGCTCTTTCCCGGCGCGGCCCAGTTGCTCGTCGGCGGTCTCTGCAAGTCCTGCCTGCAGCTGATCCGCGACTCGGATTTCATCCGGGATCTCAATTCCGGCGGCGAGACGCAGGCTGGCGTGCGGTACACGGTCATCGTGAGCACGACGGATTTCCTGGTGACACCGGTGTCCACGTCCTTCCTTTCTGGACCGAACGTCCGGAATATCGTGATACAGGACGAGCACCCTGGCGTGTTCGTCGGACACATCCAGCTGGCGTACGACCCGCTGAGCATCGGCTACATCACATCGGCACTGGCATAAAACGGCAGTCACCCCTGTTGATAGCTACCAGTGACAGTCACTAATCTTGACTATCACTGGTAGCTACCGGAGAGGTGCTGTGATGACGAAGACGATCTCGTACGGCCCGTCGCCGTCCCAGGTCGGCGACCTGTACTTGCCAGAGGGTGACGGCCCGTTCCCTGTCGTTCTTCTGCTACACGGCGGATACTGGACGGCCCTGTTCGACCGGTACCAGATGGTCCCGCTGGCCGAAGACCTTGTCACTCATGGCTACGCGGTGTGGAACGTCGAGTATCGACGCTTGGGCGAGGACGGCGCTGGCTGGCGTGGGACGTTCTTGGACGTCGCCGCGGCCGTGGACGCGCTGGCCGATCTCTCTCCGGCTGTGGATCCCAGCCGTGTGCTTGTCGTGGGTCACTCGGCGGGCGGACATCTGGCCGGGTGGGTCGCTCATCGATCCTTGCTGCCTTCGGACGCTCCGGGCGCCAACCCACGGGTGATCCCGCTGGGTGCGGTGTCTCTCGCGGGCATTCTCGACCTGGCGGCTGGCGACGCCGACCGCGCAGGTCATGACCTGACCGACCCGAACACCCCGCCACCCGCAGGCGCGCCGGTTGAACCTCGTGCGGACCTGATTCCGGCGGTCTCCAAGCTGCTCGGGGAAGGCGCCATCAACGCCTTGCTGGGCGGCCACTCCGACTCGGTACCTGACCGATACGCCGTCACCTCACCGGCCGAGTTGGACGACAGCGGAGTTCCGTTGCTGGTCATCCACGGAACCGCCGACGACGTCGTACCCCCTCGCTACAGCAGGGACTACGTGGCCGCCAAAGGGGCCGACGCGAAGTACGTGGAAATACCAGGCGCCAACCACTTCGACGTGATCAACCCAGCCACCGAGACCTGGAAGATCGCCCGCCCCTGGCTAGCCGACCGCCTCCCCCACTGAAACCCACGTTCCAGAACGCCGTGTCCACCTTTCCAGAAGGGTGTGTCCACCGTTCCAGCACACCGAAATGTCCATTGCGGCACACCGAAATTCCCGGCTACGGGCCTGCCCGCCCAAGTCGAAGATTTCACTGTGCCGGACTGGTCATTTCGGTGTTCCGGAACGGTGGACACGATGTTCCGGAACGGTGGACACGGTGTGTCGGAACGGTGGACACGGCGGCTAGCGGCTTACCGCTTTCCTGTACCTTCTGATGGCGAAGGGGACGAAGATCAGGAGGATGATCGCGGTCCACGCCAGGGTTGCCAGGACGGGGTTCTGCAGGGGCCAGGCGTCTGGGGTTGGTAGTTCTGGGTGCGTGTTGCCGAACAGGTCCCGTGCCGCTTGGGTTATCGCCGACACCGGGTTCCATTCCGCGATGACCTTCAATGGGCCTGGGAGGTTGTTGGATGGCACGAAGGTGTTGGCCACGAAGGTCAGCGGGAAGATGACCATGAAGCTGGCGTTGTTGAACACCTCGGGACTGCGGATCCACAGGCCGATCACAGCCATCAGCCACGACAGCGCATAGGCGAACAGCAGCAGCAAAGCGAAGCCTGCCAACGCTTCCAGTAACGAAGTGTGCACGCGCCAGCCGACAAGCAAGCCGGTCAGCGACATCACGACAAGGCTGATCAGGTTGATCACGACGTCGCTCGTGGTCCGGCCGACAAGCACTGCCGAGCGGGACATCGGCAAGGACCGGAACCGGTCGATGATGCCTTTCTGGATGTCCTCGGCCAGCCCGAGTCCGGTCCATGTCGCACCGAACACCGCGGTCTGCACGAAGATGCCAGCCATCAGGAACTCCCGGTAGGACACTCCGGGGATCGAGATCGAACTGCCGAACACGTACGCGAACAGCAACACGAACATGATCGGCGAGAGCAGCGTGAACACCAGCAGGTCCGGCACCCGCTTGATCTTGATCAGGTTTCGCCGGGCAATCGTCATGCCATCGGTGAAAACCAGCGCGATCGAGCTCATTTCGCCTCCCCCATACCTCGTGAGTGGTTAGTCGGGTTAGAACACGCGTAACCACTCACGACGAAACCTCCGCTTCGTGGCCAGTCAGGGCAAGGAAGACGTCGTCGAGCGTCGGCCTGCGCAGACCCACGTCCTGCACCTTGACCGACGCCTCGGACAACCGGCCGAGACCGTCCACCAGAACCGCGGAACCGCCACTGACCGGCACCGTGATCCGGCGGGAACTCAAGTCGATCTGGATCTCGCCGACCGCGATGGGCGACAACGCTGTCCGCGCGGTCTCCAGGTCGTGCGCGTCGGCCAGCACCAATTCGAGGCGCTCGCCACCAACCTGATCCTTCAGGTGGTCCGCTGTGCCCTGTGCGATCACCTTCCCGTGGTCGATCACCGAGATCTGGTCGGCGAGACGTTCCGCCTCCTCCATGTACTGCGTGGTCAACAGCAGCGTCGCCCCTGCGCGCACCAACTCCTCCACGACGTCCCACAACCCGAAGCGGGCACGCGGATCCAGGCCAGTCGTCGGCTCGTCGAGGAAAAGCACCTTTCCGCCGCCGACGAGTGCTCCGGCCAGGTCGAGGCGCCGTCGCATGCCGCCCGAGTAGCCACGCACCGGTCGATCGCCCGCCTCAACGAGGTCGAAAGCCGCCAGCAGTTCACGGGCTCGCTCCCGGCTTTTGCGCGCGCCGAGGTGATACAACCTGCCGACCATGTCGAGGTTTTCGAAGCCGGTCAGATATTCGTCGACCGCCGCGTACTGGCCGGATACGCCAATCTCCTTACGCAGCTTGCGCGCGTCGGAGACCACGTCGAGCCCAGCGACTGTCGCTTTACCGCCGTCCGGCGGTAACAGTGTTGTGAAGACCCGTACGGCCGTTGTCTTGCCAGCCCCGTTGGGCCCAAGCAAGGCCATTACCGTGCCTTCTTCGACCTCCAGGTCCAGCCCGTCAAGCGCGACGATCGAGCCGTAGCGTTTGACCAGGCCTTCCGCGAGGATCGCGTGTGCCATGTCCGCTCCCCAAGGCGTTCGATGTGACGCGGGTCATCCTGCACCCACCCACCGACAAAAAGCGCCTCGGTTTCGAACGGTCACCCTTGGGAGTGAAGTGTGGTTGCCTTGTGTGCCACCTTGCGGGCGTGCTTGGCGACCTTCTTGTCCGGGTGATATTTGCCAAGCAGGTTCAAGGCGGCGACCACGTCCGGATGCGGCAACCGCCACATGGCGTCGAGCAGTTCTTCCTCGGTCCCGGCGGGCAGCAGCTCGGCAACCATGGGCTCGATGCCGGGCATTCCCTGCTCATCGGCTGCGACGAACAACGTCAGCCCGTCGATGGTGATCCAGCCGAGTTCGGCGAGCTCCAACTCGGTCTCGCCAAGCGCGTATCGGGCGTACGGCCGCAACGTGTCGATGTCAATCACCGCACGCCAGACCTCGGGCACACCCAACTCGGTCACCACTCCGGTCGCCCAGACCCGGACCTGCGCGGGCCCGTCCGCCGCGACCGCGAGAAGTTCACGCGCAGCCTGGTCCGCGTCGCGGGTCGCCAACCACGCGGCCTGCTCGGACTCCATCTCCGGCCCGCTCAGTTGCAGCGCGAGCACGGCCAAATCCTCGGCCGTCATCTCGGCAGCCGGAGGCAGCAGGGGAACGTCGATTCCGTTGAGCACGAAGTGTTCCCGCACGGCGTTCAACGCCAGCGCCGAGTACCGGACGTTGCCGCCGATCTCCTCAAAGCCGCCGATCTGGAGCATCACGCGGATCAGGAAGTCCGCTGGGTCACCGTGTTCGTCGACGTAGTCGTGCCACTCGTCCTCGGTCAGCTCGTGGATCAGGTCGCTGATCTCGCTGCGCGGCAGGCCGACGTCCCGCGTCATGAACATCATGATCAGCAGATTTCCCGGCACGTCGGAGAACTCGATGTCCGAGCCGTGGAACTCCGCCACGCGGTCGAGGACGAACCCGAAGGTCGAGATGAACCCGGCCTGCCAGATGCCCATGACATCCTCGCCGTCCGGCCATTGCTCGAAACCGCCTGGCAGACGGGCGTAAGAGCCCGATTCGGTCGACGCGAACCCGGCGAACTCAGCCACATCCGCGAGCACCCTGACGTCGAGCTGGTCGGCGATGCCGAGCGCGGCAGCGGCCTGCGCGACGGATTCCTCGGTGAGCTCGTCCTCGTCGTCGATTTCCTTGCCGTCGCCAGCCCACGCGGCCAGCTCGTGTGCCTTGGCCAAGAGCTTGCTTTGCTTGGCCGAGGCCAGGAGTTCGTCCGCCGACGGCAGCCGGACGCCGGGAAGCCGGTCGCGCGGCAGCCCGAGCTGTTCGAGCATGTCAGCCAGGCCGTTGTCCTGGCCATCGCCAACGATCCCGATGAACTGTGGCGCCGCGTCCTCAAGCTCGACCAGCAGCTCACCGGTGGTCTCAGTGGTCTCCTCGATGAAGTCGACGAGATCCCGCGCCGCCTCGACGATCTGGACCGCGTCGACCTCGGTCGGGATCTCCACCCGCTCCGGATAGACCTCAAGCAGCAGCTCTTCGATATCGCCGGGCGAGAAGCTGCCCGGTGTCTCGTGACCGAGGTGCTCACGGGCGAGCTCCAGCATCAGCCGCAGCTCATCGCGGTTGACCGGCCGGTCTGCCGCCCACTTCTCGATCTCGTCGAGCTTCATTTCGATCGCGTCAACCGCCATGCCGGGCAACCTTAGTGGTTATCCAGGCATCCCCGGCAGCCGCAAGCTGAACAGCGCGCCGCCTTCCGGCGACCGACCGGCGAGCACTTCACCGCCGTGCCGCAACGCCGCCTGTTGCACGATCGCGAGCCCGAGCCCGGATCCTGGCAACGTCCGTGCTTCCTGCGAACGGTAGAAGCGGTCGAACACGCGTGGCAGGTCCTCGTCGGCGATTCCTGGGCCCTGGTCGGCTACTTCGAGCACGGCGAATCCGTCGCCAGCCGAGCCGAGCCGCACCCGGACGATCCCGTTCGGCGGGCTGAACTTCACCGCGTTGTCCAGCAGGTTCAGCACCGCGCGCTCCAACGCGCCCGCGTCACCGATCAACCGCCAGCGCTGCATGGCCACGTCGAACTCGATGTCACCGGCCCGCCGCCGGGCCCGGTCAAGCGCTTGCTCGACGACATCGTTGAGCTCGACCGGCTCCCACACGGCCTGCGCGCCTTCCTCACGGGCGAGCTCGACCAGGTCGCCGATCAACGTCGTCAGCTCGTCCAACTGGCCGCGCAGGTCGTCCTGGATCTCCGACTTGTCCTCATCGGACAGCTTGGGCGCACCGGGCGCCTCGGAGGCCATCAGCAGTTCCAGGTTGGTACGCAAGGAAGTCAGCGGCGTCCGGAGCTCGTGCCCGGCGTCCGCGACGAGACTGCGCTGCCGGTCCCGGGCATCCGACACGGCACCCAGCATCGTGTTGAAGCTGTGGGTCAAACGCGCCAGCTCGTCGTCCCCGCTGACCTGGATCGGCCGCAGGTCACCGGTTCTGGCGACACGTTCGGTCGCCCGAGTCAGCCTCTCCACGGGACGCAGACCGGTCCGCGCGACCGCTGTCCCGGCAAGCGCGGCGACCACGACACCGGCACCACTGATCAGCACCAGCACCAGCGCCAAGTCGTTCAACAGCTGCTTGGTCGGCGCAAGACGTTGCCCGACCACCAAAGCCGCAGGCTGACCGCCCAACGTCACACGCAGCGAGTACACCCTGGTGTCGGTACGCGGATCCGTCCGAAACCATTCGGTGTGTACGCCCTGTGCGACAGCGCGTTCCGGGGTGTCATAAGGCGGCGCCATCACCCCTGACGGGCTGATCACCTGACGGCCGAACCCGTCGATCACCGTGAACTTCACGTCGCTCAACGCCACGATCAGCGCGGACACCGAGGTCGCCGGATTGTCGTCGACGTCCTGGATGTTGCGCAGGTTCAACGCGTTCGTGGCGCGGTCACGCAGGTTCTGGTCGACCTGTTCGTAGAGGTTCTGCTGCACGGTCAGATACGCGCCGAGTGAAACGAGCGCGACCGCCCCGGCCACGCAGATCGCGGCCAGGAGGGTTACTCGACTTCTCAGCGATACGCGTTGCCTGCGCCCAGATTCTTGCTGCTGTGGGGCAAACATCACGGAGGGGTCTCCCGCAACACGTAGCCGACGCCTCTGACGGTGTGGATCAGCCGCGGTTCCCCGGCCGCCTCGGTCTTACGGCGCAGGTAGCCGATGTAGACCTCGAGCGCGTTGCCCGAGGTCGGGAAGTCGTATCCCCAGACCTCTTCGAGGATCCGGCTGCGCGTGAGTACCTGCTTCGGGTGCGTCAGCAGCAGCTCGAGCAGGGAGAACTCGGTACGGGTCAGGCTCATCGCCCGATCGCCGCGGCGGACTTCCCGCGTGCCGGGGTCCAGCTCCAGATCGGCGAACTTCAGCGACGGCTCCTGCTTCTCCGCCGCGATCGCGTCGGCCTGGGTCCGCCGCAGCAACGCCCGCAGCCTGGCGAGCAACTCCTCAAGCGCGAAGGGCTTCGGCAGGTAGTCGTCCGCCCCCGCGTCGAGACCGGCTACCCGGTCGGAGACCAAATCCCGCGCGGTCAGCACGAGAATCGGCAGGTCATCACCGGTGCTACGAAGCTGGCGGCAGACTTCGAGGCCATCGAGCCTCGGCATCATCACATCGAGTACGAGGGCGTCCGGCCGTTCGCCGCCCTTGATCGTGTCGAGTGCCTGCTGGCCGTCGCTCGCCGTCTCCACCTGGTATCCGTTGAACTGCAGCGACCGCCGAAGGGACTCACGAACGGCCCTGTCGTCGTCCACTACGAGTATGCGCATGGACGTCAGTGTGTCTTGTCGGACTGAGATATGCCTGAGAAAGCACTGATCAGGTGCCAATACCTGGCGCCGTTGGCGCGTTCCACCTGCGCCAGAGCGCGATCAAGCGAATGGTCACGATTAGGGCAGCGCCCACGACAGCCGTCGGACCTGCGGGAAAGCGCGACCACTCGCCGACGACCACGACCACTCCACCGGCCAGCGCGGCGAGCGCGTAGATCTCCTTGCGCAGCACCATCGGGATCTCCCTGAGCAGCACGTCGCGCAGGGCACCGCCGCCGATGCCTGCCGTCATCCCGATCAGGCACGCGGTGTACGACGGCACATCGTGGGCGAGCGCGGTCGCTGTACCGGACACAGTGAACAGCCCCAGCCCGACGGCGTCCGCCAGCAACACACCGCGACGCAGCTTGGCGAACTGCGGGTGCAGCCAGAACACCACGAGTGACGTGACGATCGGCACGAGCAGATAGCGCCAGTCCCTCAGGGTCGCGGGCGGGTGCACGCCCAGCAGCACATCCCGGATGATCCCGCCGCCGAGTGCGGTCGTCACGCCGATCACGGCGACGCCGAAGGTGTCCAACCGCGCCCTCACCCCAGCGAGTGCACCCGATATGGCGAACACCGCGATCCCGACCAGGTCGAGCACTACCAAGAGCATGGCGACTGAGTCTAAATAGCTCCGACCGGGCGACTGACCTGGACAAATGACTAGATCCGGTGATGGAGTGTGACCGTGAACACACTGCGCGTGATCATGGTTTCCCTGCTCGCCCTCCTGCTGGCAACCCCAGTCGCGGCAGCGGCACCACAAGCCAGACAGTTCGAGAGATACGTCGCGCTCGGCGACTCCTACACGTCCGGCCCCGGCATCCCGTGGCCGCGCCTGGACCGGCTCGCGTGCGCCACATCGACCAACAACTACCCCGCTTTGCTGGCCGACAACCTGGGCCTGCGTTCGTACACCGACGCCAGCTGCGGTGGCGCGGACACCACGAACATGCTCAACCCCCAGACGCCCCCGATCCCGCTCGGCCAGCACCCGGCGCAGTTCAGCTTCCTGCGCGCGGACACCGACCTGGTCACGATCGGCATCGGCGGCAACGACTTCGGCGTCTTCGGCCAGCTCACCAGCAAGTGTCCTGAGCTGCGCGCGTCCGACCCGACCGGCTCGCCATGCCGCACGTACTACACGCAGAACGGCGTGGACACGATGAAACAGAAGGTGGCCATGACTGGTGACCGCGTTCGTGCCGTGCTGTCGGGCGTGCACGAGCGGTCCCCGAACGCCAAGGTCCTGCTGATCGGCTACCCGAGGATCGCGCCGCCGCAAGGCAACTGCCCGAGCGTGCTGCCGATCGCCGACGGCGACCTGCGCTGGCTTGACGGGGTCGAGCAGGCGTTGAACGGCGCGCTGGAGAACGCGGCCAATGCGGACGGACGGACGACCTTTGTCGACATGTATCCGGCAAGTCTCGGCCACGACGCGTGTGCCGGTCGGGACGCGTGGATCCAGGGCAAGGAGAACAACCTGTTCAAGGCCATCCAGTACCACCCGTTCAAGTCCGGAATGGTTGGTGTGGCCACGCAGATCAGCAAGGTGCTCGGCGCCAAGGCAGGCGCGCACACCCGGGCCGTCCCGCGCTCGGTCGACAAGGCCGTCGTTGGTGACGCGTCAACCGTGACACTCCTCACCCGGGCGGGCTATGGCCGGTGACGGCACGATGAAGGGGTGCGGATCATCCTGCTACGGCACGCCGAGAGCCTCGGCAACGTCGACGAATTGGCGTACTGCCGCATCCCCGACCACGCGCTACCACTGACGCCCAAAGGCGAAGAGCAGGCTCGCGCCGCCGGTCCGGCCGTGCGCGAGCTGCTCGGCGCCGGGCCGGTGGCGGCCTATGTCAGTCCTTACGTACGCACTCAGCGCACGCTGCAACTGCTGGAGCTCGGCGACATCGTGACAAGGACGGTCGCCGAGCCCCGGTTGCGCGAGCAGGACTGGGGAAACCTGCAGGACCCGGTCGAGCAGGAAATCCAGAAGCTCAAGCGGCACGAGTTCGGGCACTTCTTCTACCGCCTCGCGCACGGCGAGTCCGGCGCCGATGTGGACGACCGGGTGGCCGCGTTCCTTGCCGAGCTCAAGGACCGGATGAAGGAAGACCTCGACCACCCGGACATCGTGCTGCTCGTGACGCACGGCCTGACCATGCGCTTGCTGTGCCGCCGGGTGTTCTCGTGGAGCATCGACTTGTTCGAGTCACTGTCCAACCCGAATCAGGTCGAGCCACGGATCCTCACCCTGCACAACGGAACGTGGAGCCTTGACCGGCCGTTCCCGCAATGGCGGCCGTCGCCGGACGGCACTACTCAATAGCCACAAGGGGATCCGGGTACCGCAGCCACGCCTCTTCGCCTTCGGCCATCTCCTCGTCGGTCAGCAGTGCCGCCCGCAGTGCCTCGGTGAGCTCGTCCGGGAGGGCCTGATGGGCGACGATCGTCAGCTCCTGCGCCCGGTCGCCGAACCGTGGATGCCATTCGAGCGAAGCTTTGACGGTCCGCTGCGGGCATTCGCCGGACCAGTCGTCCATTGTGGCCAGCCACGGTCCGCCTTGGCCGATGCGTAGCGCGCCACCGGCCGACTCGAACCACAGCGCCACGTCCGGCTGACTGGCCAGCCAGAACCGGCCGCGGACCCGGACGACTCCGTCCAGCAAGACGCCGATCGCATCATGCAGACGGTCCGGGTGGAACGGACGCCGCTCGGTGAAGACGGTCAATGACACGCCACAGTCGGATTCGAGCGGTGGCTGTCCACAAAGGAGCGGATCGAACCAGCGGTCCAGTTTGCCGCGCCGCGCCCCTTCGGGCAGATCGCGTAACGCATACACCGCGTCGGCCATGGACACCTTGTTCGCCGTGGGTGCGATCCGTTGCAGGACGGCAGAAGTACGGGCATCGGTCCACGCGTCGGCGCCGGACCCGGCGAGCACGATCGCGTCGGCGAACTCCGCCTGACCGACCGCGAGCTGCGCGACCGTCCGGTCATCTCCCTCAGCCACACCGAATCCACGCTCGCCGAGTTCCTCGTCGCCGGTCGCGTCGGCCAGCCAGGACGCCGTGTCGATGACAGTGACCACGCCGGTCACCCGGACCGGCAAGTCACGGATCGCCCAGCACACCGGTTCCGGCTCCATGGTCGGGTCGAGGTGGACGACGATCCGGTTCACACCGTCCGAATCGGCCAGTTTCGCCAGCAACGGCAGCAAGTCCTCCCGAAGAGTGCAAGAGACGCAACCGTGCGCGAGTTCCAGCCGCGTCACCTCCTCCCGCACCGCCGACTTTTGCCTTCGCACAACGAAACCCTGGGCGATGTCGCGCAGATCGTGGTGCACGACAACACCGCCCGGCTCGGCGTGCATCAGTCTCGTCGCGACAGCCGAGGCCTGCCTGCGCGGCAGACCGGCGACGAGCACAAGGCCAACTCGTGACATGCCACTCCCTTCCTCGATCCACATGCTATCGTAATTGAAAACGAGTGTCATTTTCAGGAGGCTGGATGTCTGCGATCTGCCACGTCACCGGGCGCAAGCCGGGCTTCGGCAACCGCGTTTCGCACTCACACAAGCGATCCAAGCGGCGCTGGAACCCGAACGTGCAACGGCGCCGCTACTGGCTGCCGTCGGAGGGCCGGACGATCACGCTCACGGTGTCCACCAAGGGCATCAAGACGATCGACCGCAAGGGAATCGAGGCCGTGGTCGCCGAACTGCGCAGCAAGGGAGTGCGGGTCTGATGGCCCGCAACGAGATCCGGCCGATCGTGAAGCTCAAGTCGACCGCTGGCACCGGCTACACGTACGTGACCCGCAAGAACCGCCGCAACGATCCAGATCGGATGGTGCTGCGCAAGTACGACCCGATCGCGCGAAGGCACGTCGAGTTCAAGGAGGACCGGTGAGATTGCGACCCCAGCGTAGGAAAGGAAACCCGCTGCCGCGCGAGGGTGTGTCCACAGTAGATTGGAAGGACACTGCCCTGCTGCGCAAGTTCATCTCGGATCGGGGAAAGATCAGGGCACGCCGGGTCACCGGCCTCACTCGCCAGCAGCAACGCGAAGTGGCGACGGCTATCAAAAATGCCAGGGAGATGGCGCTGCTGCCGTACCCGTCGACCCGGCAGCGTTAGTCCGAAAGAGTTATAGATCAAGCCCATTGGGCAATCTCGGTGCCGGTGTGGTGGCTTACCCGGGTAATCTCGGCCGCGGGGTGCGAGGGGCTACAGGTTGCCGAGGCCGGGTTGGACCACGACGAGCAGCAGGACAAGGCTGGCGAGATTCTCCGGGAAGACCGGGAGATCCGCCTGCTGCTGAATACTGACCAGCTCGCGGAGGCGGCCACCCGGTTCGACAAGTCCCTTGAAGTCATGCCAGCCGACGTGGATACGTGGTCACGGGCGGCGATCCTGACCGGACGCGCCGTCATCGCCTGGCGGCTCGGGCGAATTCCGCTCGCCCTCGAACTGGCCGCCGAGGGCTGGACCGACATCGACAGCGAACCGCCGTCCGGATCCCGTGCCGCGGCTGCCATCGGGCTACTTGGCTATCTGCTCAACGGCATCGGGCACGTCCGGGCGGCGTTGCCGATGCTGCGCCAAGCCGTGGAGACCGCACGGGCGAGCGGCGACTCGTGTGAGCTCGCACTGGCGTTGCAACGACTTGGTGGCACGCTCAACTTCGAGGCGGTGGAACGCCAACCGGCCGACGCCCTGCCGATGTTCGCTGAATCGCGCAAGGTTCTCGCCGAGGGCCTCACGCTCAGGGCGACCGACCGAACACACCGGACACTGCTCGCCGCTTACGGCGCGGCACTGGTCGGCTGCGGAGAGTTCGAAGAGGGCGAGAAAGCCGCGCACGCGACCCTCGAAGCGGGACTGTCCGACGGCGACCGTTGGAGCATCGCGGTCGGCAACTGGGTGCTCTCAATGGTCCGCCGTAACCAGGCCAGGCTCGTGGAAGCGCGGACGCACGCGAGCAAAGCGGTCCGGCAGGCCGAGATGATCAACGACATCTCGCTGCTGCAACGGTTTTCCGCCGACCTCGCGGACGTCTGCGCGCAGCTCAACGACTTCGCGGGCGAGGCGACCGCGTTGCGGCGCAACGTCAACGCCCGTACAACCGCGATGGCAACCATGCAGGAAGGCCTCGGCCAAGCACTGGAGCAACGACGGTTCGCCATCCAGTCACAACGCCTGGCCACCGCGGCTCAGGAAGCCGCCGTGCGCGATCCCCTGACCGGCTTGACCAACCGGCTCGGCCTTGAGCGCACGGCACCGGAACTACTCACGCACGCCGCGGCGACCGGGGCGACGCCGTGGCTGATCGTGATCGACGTGGACTGGTTCAAGGAGATCAACGACGACGCCGGGCACGCGGTCGGCGACAGCGCGCTGCGCGAGATCGCGGAACTGCTGCGCGGCGAGTGCCGGGCGAACGACCTCGTGGCGCGCTGGGCAGGCGACGAGTTCATCGTGCTGCTGGTCGGCGAAGGGCAGCTCGGTGTGGCCGTCGCCGAGCGGATCCGGGCCGCCGTGGACAAGCACGACTGGCGCTCACGGCTCGGCGCGGCACGCCGTCCGACGGTGAGTATTGGGGTCGCCAACGGCCGCGGCAGCCTCGAACACCTCTTCGCTGCCGCGGACACGGCTCTCTATCTGGCAAAACGAAACGGCCGCAACCGCGTCGAATGGCCGGATCTGAATCAGGCGATGAGCCCACCGCGATAGGCCACTAGCGCGGCCTGCACCCGGTTGACCGCGCCGATCTTGCCGAGCACGGCGGAGACGTAGCCCTTGACGGTCGCCTCGGACAGGTGCAGCGCACCGCCGATCTCGGCGTTCGACAGGCCTTGGCCGATCAGGCCGACGACCTCCCGCTCCCGCTCGGACAGCGACGCGAGCAACCTCCTGGCCGGTTCAGCTGCGCGTTCGCCGTCGGCGACGGTCGAGAGCACCCGGGCGGCAACGCCCGGGTCGAGTACAGCCCCGCCTGCCGCCAGATCCCGGACGGCGCGAACCAGCACAGCGGGCTCCGTGTCCTTGAGCAGGAAGCCGCTCGCGCCGATGCGCAGCGCCTCCGTGACGTATTCGTCCACGTCGAACGTGGTCAGCATGGCGACCTTGGGGGGTTCAGGCAGGGCACGCAGCCTGCGCAGCGCGAACAGGCCGTCCGCCGAGCGCATCCGGATGTCGAGCAGGGCCACGTGTGGCCGGTGCTGCCTGGCGAGGTCGGCCACGTGCAGACCGTCGTCGGTCTCCGCGACTACCTCGATGTCCCCCGCGCTGGTCAGGATCGTCCGAAGTCCCGAACGAACGAGGTCCTCGTCGTCCGCGAGCATCACCTTGATCACCTTTGGCGCCTCCCCGGTCAGGGTCCCGCCGAACCGGTTCATTCGGGACGGCAGGAGTCCAATGGCCCTTTTTCTCACCCAATAGCGTGAAGGTCAATCCCTAACGGGTCACAAATATCTACTGAGTGATCGTAACCCGTTACGGACGGCTAAACGTGAGGGTCTTTCGCAATATTGCTACTCGGAGGTAACGTGTCGAACGTCACGCCCTGAGAGGAGCCCTGCAATGACGCGCGGACGCCTACTCGCCGCCTTATCCGCTCTCGCCACCGTCGCCGGACTGGTCGCCGCCGCACCGTCCGGAATCGCGGAACCGGAGGTGGAGGCGGCCCCCATCGACTTCTGCCTCGGCCAGTGCGGCGACGTGTTGCCGCCCGGCGCCAACGGCAACGCCACGCTCGCCGACATCCTCGCCCACAAGGTGTTGGGCACCCGACCAGCGCACGCGTCGGACCAACTGGCCAAATACGACACGCTCGCAGCCGGTTACGGTGGGTTGACCACCGACAAAATTGGACAGTTCTTCAACGACTCATCGTTCGGCGTCCCCGCGGACCAGGTCGAGAGCACGACCAAGCCGCGGGCGGACGTCACGATCGTGCGGGACAAGAAGCTCGGACTGCCGCACATCACCGGCACGACCAGGGCAGGAACGATGTTCGGCGCGGGATACGCGGCCGCGCAGGACCGCCTCTGGCTGATGGACCTGTTCCGCCGGGTCGGCCGCGGCCAGCTGACACCGTTCGCCGGAGGCGCGCCGTCCAACCGTCAACTCGAGCAGGACTTCTTCCGGGGCGCGCCCTACAACGAGGCCGAACTTCAGGCGCAGATCGACCGTGCGGCCTCGTCCAGCCCGGCAGGCGCGAAGGCTCTTGCGGACGCGCGGTCCTACGTGGAGGGCATCAACCTCTACATTCAACAGTCACACAGTGGCCGGTACTTCCCGGGCGAGTACGTGCTGACCGGGCACATCGACTCGATCACGAACGCGGGCAAGATCGACCCGTTCACCCTGCCTGACCTGGTGATCCTGGCCTCGGTGGTCGGTGCCCAGTTCGGTGGCGGCGGTGGCGGCGAGGTGCAGTCGGCGATCACCCGGATGGCGTTCCACGAGCGCTACGGGGTGGTCGAAGGCGAGAAGGCCTGGCAGGCGTTCCGCGCGCAGAACGACCCGGAGACAGTGCAGACGCTCCACAACGGCCAGAGCTTCCCGTACGGCGGACAACCGGCGAACCCAGCCGGAGTCGCCATGCCCGACAAGGGATCCGTCACGCCGCAGCAGCTGGTCTTCGACCCGACTGGTTCGGCCGGTTCAGCTTCCCCTGCCGCTGTCTCGGTTCCCGCTCCGGCCGCCCTTGAGCCTGCCCGTGGCGTGTTCAATGATGGTGTGCTGCCAGGAAATCTGGTCAGCGAGAAGCACGGAATGTCCAACGCTTTGGTGGTTTCCGGCCAGCACACGGCAAGCGGAAACCCGGTAGCCGTTTTCGGGCCGCAGACCGGGTACTTCGCGCCGCAGTTGCTGATCCTGCAAGAAATCCAAGGGCCAGGTATCAGTGCGCGCGGCGCTTCCTTCGCCGGAATCAGCTTCTACGTACTGTTGGGCCGAGGCCAGGATTACTCCTGGAGTGCGACAACTTCGGCACAGGACATCATCGACACGTACGCCGTCGAACTGTGCGACCCGACCGGCGCGCAGCCGACGAAGAACTCGACGCACTACCTGTTGCGCGGTGTTTGCACGCCGATCGAGACGATCGAGCGCAGGAATGCCTGGAAGCCAACGGTTGCCGACGGTACACCAGCCGGTTCGTATCGACTGGTCAGTTTCCGTACGGCCTACGGACCAATCACGCACAGGGCGACCGTCGGTGGAAAGCCGGTGGCGTACACGAGCATGCGGTCGACCTACAAGCACGAGATCGACTCGATCATCGGCTTCCAGGAGTTCAACGACCCGGACGTGATCAAGTCGGCGCAGGACTTCCAACGCGCGGCTTCGCACGTGAACTACACCTTCAACTGGTTCTACGTGGACTCTCGGGACACGGCATACTTCAACTCGGGCTCGAACCCGTCTCGTAAGGCCAATGTGGACCCGAACATGCCGATCTGGGCGCAGCAGGCGTACGAGTGGAACGGCTGGAACCCAGCGACAAACGGGGCCACCTACACACCGTTCGAGCAGCACCCGCAAGCAGTCAACCAGGACTACTTCATCTCCTGGAACAACGCGCAAGCAAAGGACTACGCGAACGCGGGCTACGACAAGAGCTCGGTACACCGCGGCGACCTGCTCGACTCCCGCGTACGCGCGTTGATCTCCGGCGGCAAGAAGGTCACCCGGGTGAATCTGACCCAGGCCATGGCGGACGCGGCACTGGCAGACCTGCGTGCCGAACGCGTATTGCCGTACCTGGTACGGGTTTTGGAGAGCCAGCCGATCACTGACACGCGGTCGGCACAGGCTGTGTCCTCTTTGAAGGCCTGGGCAGCAGCAGGCTCGCTGCGCAAGGAAACCGCCCAAGGAAGCCACAAATACGGGCATGCGGACGCGATCAAGATCCTCGACGCCTGGTGGCCACTGTTGGTGCGCGGCCAGTTCCAACCAGGGTTGAGCGACCCGGTGTACAACGCACTCGTTGGGGTCATCGGAATCAACGAGTCGCCGTCGGGTTTCCAGAACGGACAACCCGACTTCCACAGTGGACAACCGCACAAGGGCTCGTCATTCCAATATGGATGGTGGGGCTACGTCCAAAAAGACCTGAGGTCAGTGCTCGGCGACCAGGTCGCAGGCCCCTTGTCGCAGAAGTACTGTGGTGGTGGAACGGTTTCCGGCTGCCGTCAGGTCCTGCTGACCACGTTGGGCCAAGCAGTGTCGGCACCGCTGAACCAGGTCTACCCAGGCGACGCCTCGTGCGCGGCCGGAGACCAGTGGTGCGCGGACAGCATCATCCACAACCCATTGGGCGGAATCACCCACGACAAGATCACCTGGCAGAACAGGCCGACATTCCAGCAGGTAGTGGAGTTCCCGTCGCGGCGCGGCCAGAACATCGCAAACCTGTCGACAGGCCGCACGGCCAGCGCTTCGAGCGCTGAAACCGGCGCCTACCCGTCCCCCGCCCGCAATGCGGTGGACGGAGACGTGAAAACCCGTTGGGCCAGCGACTGGTCGGACAACCAATCGCTGACCGTGGATCTCGGCTCGGTGCAACGGATTTCCCGGGCAGTCCTGCGCTGGGAAGCCGCGTACGGCAAGTCGTACCGCCTAGAGACGTCGGCCGACGGCTCAACCTGGCGGACGGCGTACTCCACCACCACCGGGGACGGCGGTGTGGACGCTGCTGCGTTCGCCGCGGTTGATGCTCGCTACGTGCGCTTTGTCGGCGTGCAACGCGGCACCGGCTGGGGCTACTCGCTGTATGAGCTGGAGCTCTACTCGTACTGAATTGCCGCTGGTCCTGGGCTGCTGAGGCGGTCCAGGACCAGCTTCACGTTGTCGCTGAGGTCGTCGCGGGAATCGACCGTGATGCGCCCACCCATCCACTCCTCGAAATTCTTCCGGCGCTGCTCGACCTGGGCCCAAGTCGGCTCCTCGAACCCCTCGATGTCCCGCTGCCTTTGCTCCAGCCGCTTGCGATGCAGAACAGGGTCGCCGCAGACGACCTCGATGTAGCGGGGGTCGAGAGGCTCCCATTGCCGCCGAGCCTCGGGGACATCGTTGACGGCGTCGACGATGACCGTCTGCCCGAGCTTCAGGATCTCCCTAGCGAGAGCCTCGACCACGACATAGGCCGCCAACCCGGTCGGCTGGTCCCGGTCCACCCCAGCCCGCCACATCGCCGCCTCAACCGGATCCACCGACAACACCGGCACAACCAGGGCTTTTGCCAGTGCCGCGGCCATCGCACTCTTGCCAGACCCGGGCAGCCCGCACATCACGATCAGCATTCACCAAGGGTGCCGGATACCCGTTGGCGCTCCCCCGTATGATCGAGCCAGGCCCTCGTAGCTCAGGGGATAGAGCAACGGTTTCCTAAACCGTGTGTCGCAGGTTCGATTCCTGCCGGGGGCACCGTCTTTCACCGAGCGAGATTATGGCCGCTGACCTGCGCAAACAGGTCAGCGGCCGTCAGTCTGAGTTGATTTTTAGTTGATCTTACCCCTCTAGCATGTTGCGGTTCGTGTTGCGAACGGGGACTATACTTGCGCCATGGGCACCTCCAAGGCAGCGCCCAGGCGGCGCACACGCGGCGAGATCAAGACGCTCCCGAGCGGCTCCCTACAGGTCCGGGTGTTCGCCGGAACCGACCCATTGACGGGACGCCGCAATTATCTGTTGGAGACCATCCCGCAGGGACCAGACGCAGCGAATGCGGCCGAGAAAGCCCGGACACGCCTTCTCAATCGAGTTGACGAACAACGCACGCCAAGGACCAAGGCGACCGTCGATCAGCTCATGGATCGCTACTTGGAACTGCTCGACGTCGACGTCAACACGCGGAAAGGCTACGAGGGCTACATACGTAACCATGTTCGGCCTTTGCTCGGCAAGCTTCAGGTCGGCAAGCTCAACGGCGAGACGTTCGATTCGTTCTACGCGATATTGCGTGCCTGCCGCGCGCACTGAGGTGATCTCAGCGACTTTCACGCGATCTTGCCGTGTTCGAAATGCGTGAGGACAAGGGCGGCTTTGACGATGTCGCCGATCTTGCTGGGGCTGGCGGTGAGATGCCGCAGGCTGCGCCAGCGTCCGGTGAGCAGGGCGAAACCACGTTCGCCCAGACACCGTAGGCCACGCAGCAGAGCGTTGCGTGTGCGGGTGTCCACGTCGAGGACCTGGCCATCGGCAGGCTGTTTGACCGGGGTGTGCACGCCGATGCCGGCACCGTCGTAGCCGCCATCGGCCAGCGTCGGCAGATCAAGGTGCGAGGCGGCCCAGTACAGCGCACCCAGCACATGCTCGCGCGCCACGGTCAAGTCATGGAGTGAACCGGGCTCGACATCCGAGACCCACCACGGAAAACCGTCCGGCGCGCACAGCGCTTGGATGTTGCCGCCGTGCTCGCGGGCTTTGCCGGAGTACCACAGGTCGATCGGCTCGCCTTTCACGCTCAACGTTTTCTCGCTACAGCGATCGGCGGAGAAGACCTTTCCATCGAGGATCACGTAGGCCGTGCCCTCATCCTTGGCCCGCTGCAGGGCCTCATGCAGGTCCGGCGCCTGCTCGGCGAGCACGATGACGACCTCATCCAAGTAGCGGTAGCCGGTGGCGCGGGAGATGCCGTGATCGCGAGCCAGGGCGGGGACGTCGGTGTTCTGCCGGAACCAGCGCAGGCCCAGCACCGCGTGGCGAAAGCAGGTCAACGCCCTGCTGTTCTTGCGGGTGCCGCGTCGGCGGCGTTCGGCGTGCAGCAGCCGGCTGAGGTAGAGGGCCAGTTCACGCGGGACATCGAGCATGGCACGATACGCAATCACGGGGAGCCTTCTGGTCCGGACTTGATCTTCGCAATCCAGTTCTACCAAGGGCTCCCCGCCCATCTTTCCCCGGGTCTCACCACTCCCCAGTACATCGACCAGCGCTCGTCCGAGCAGCTTCGCGGCTCAACAAACGAACCAGAATCTTGGTGAGATTACCTCACTGATGTCACCCCAGTCACGCCAAGCACCGCTCAGGCGTTACGCGTCGCCATCGCCATCGTGGTCAGAGAGTCCGAAGTCCTGGCCGTATGCCGACGGGGTGACGACGGGGGCGGTATCTCATGGCAGTTCCCCGCCGGGATGATCAAGCCGGGCGTCAGGCCTGAGACGGTGGCCGTTCGCGAGACTCTTGCAGAGACAGGCGTGCATTGTGCCGTGGTGCGCATGCTCGGTAGTCGAGTGCACCCTGTTACCAACGTTCTGTGCGACTACGTGCTGTGCGAGTACCTGTCAGGCGACGCCGAGAACCGGGACGTGGTCGAGAATGTTAGCGTGACGTGGATCGAAAGGAAGAAGCTCACTCGGTTCATTCCGACCGATCGAATCTTTCCGCCAGTACGAGAAGCTTTGGAGGTCCCCAGTGAGTCAGCCGACTCCTGACAATCCGCAACCCCCGATCGCCGCAGCGGTCATAGTCGACGGTGGAAAACTTCTATTGGTCCGGCGGCGCGTGAAGGAGGGTAGCCTTTCATGGCAGTTTCCCGCTGGCGAAGTCGAGTCTAGCGAGACTGCGAGGGCAGCTGCCGTACGAGAAGCATTCGAGGAAACCGGCTTGACCGTGACTGACGTGAAAGTTCTTGGAGAGCGTGTTCATCCTGCGACCGGGCGCACCATGATCTATGTAGCGTGCGACATTGTATCCGGCGATGCCTATGTTAAGGATGACGAAGAACTCGTAGAACTCACATGGACGCAGCGAGGGCAACTTACGGAGTACGTGCCGTATCCGTTCTTCGAACCTGTCCAGCAGTACGTAGACGAGTCTCTCACGCCATAGAAAGCGGCCCCGACACAGAGTCGCGTCTGCGTCGGGGCCGCTTGTCTATTGCCATCCAGGAAGTCAACTCTTAAATACGAAAGCTGCGTTTAATCCAATCGCCCTCAGGCTGCGCTTTTGGCACATTCACATCCCGCACGTCCACATATCCTTTATTGTTGTAAAAATTCACCTGAACCAAGCCGACCCACCACCATTTAGTTGCCGATGCACAATTCTGGTAGTTCGGATTATCCGGGTCCGCTTGCATCCCCAAGTGTCCCGTTTGCACATCTTTACCTTTTTCATTTTTACCAATGAAGATCAAGCTTGTTATATCCTTATTCGGCGTGCAGACCGTAAGCTGTTGACCATTCGTACCGGCAAACGCCTGGCCGGACATGGCAGTCAAGCCGCCTAGTGACAGAATTGCCACCGCAAATGCGGAGATGGTGCGGCGAATAAGCAAAACCTCATCCTCCAAAAACCGAGTCAGGTTCACAGTTTTACATCTATGCGGCTGGAGTCTATTAGAGCTTTCGTGTCGGTGAGGGCGGATCTTTCGAATCTTGCGCTTCTTGACACGCTGAAATGCCCGTAAGTCTCAAGACCGCGATGAATACTGAGGGCTGGGACACACTCTTCGTACTCTGGTGCTTTTACTGTAGCTCAGCTCTCGCAACGCTACGCCCCTCCCAGGGGCGACTGCGAGCGACGGGCGAGGCCTCACTGACATGTTAAAGGGGGCCAACCCCTACAACTGCTCCCCGGAAGTCATCGGATCAACTAACGGGGAGCAATTCACAAACCCGGCGACCCCTGCACACACGAAAATGGGCAGCAACAAATCAGCTGCCTAGTGGCTCGTGTTGTCCCGGAACCAAATGTTCTTGCCGCTGCAATAGTAGTACTCGTCGTACTGGTTGGGGTAACCCTCATCTCGATTGAAAACGGCGCTTATTTTTTGGCAATTCCGTTCAGTTTCGTAGGGCCCGATTAGCTTGTTTACGAAGGTATCAGCGGATGCTACGGAGGTCTGCATGCCGACCACCACAACTGCAAGACAAGCAGCGATAGTCATCACCCGGGCCACGGCGTGTTTCACAAAGTCCTCGCTTCAAAACTAGATCAAAATAACGATCGGAACCTAGAGTAACGTCAGCACGTTCGGCAACGGATCCGCTCCGAAAGGCGAACTTACGCCACTCACGGAACTTTATTGAGCGCAATGATGCTCGTGCGGCCCGATCAGCGATCTCCCGGAAATTGCGGGCACCGACAGCACCGACAGCACCGACAGCACCGACAGCACCGACAGCACCGACAGCACCGCGCCAATATCGTGCCGGACACCCCGTGGATCACGCGGATCAGGCACACCGGCAAGAAGATCAACCAGCAACCCAACCTCGGCCAAGCCCGTCTCCCACAACGGATCAGGCTGCTCGGCAACGGCCAGCACGGGCGAACATGGGGCATGCGACGCTGACAACGGTGGCCTTCATCCTGATGACGATCGTGGCGCAGGAACCTTGATCATCCCAGGCCGAAGGCCACCACTCATGTCCGCAGCCGCACATCACACACGTCCACACCGGACTTCACACCAAGATCACAGACTTTGACGTTCCCCTGCCCTACGACCCCACAAAGATCACACTCGCTTCTACCACTCGGATTGCAGCAAGTCAGCGAGCCGCTCCCGCACAACACCGGAGTGAAGCAATTCGGGCAAGTCGACTCCGCCAACGGACATGCGCGTGCTTGCAACCTGCTCGACCGTATCGGCTGGAAGCTCATCAAGCAGTTCGATGGAACGCATTGCCCATTCCTTGGCGATACTGAATGGGTGCCGATCGCTGCCGCTGTACTCGGTCCGGTAGCGACAAGCCAAAGCATAGGCAGTCTCTGCAGCCGCCCGCTTGTCACCGACCACCTCCCGCTCGAACGCAGCTTCCAACTCTTCGAGCGATACAGGTTGGCTACTGACGTTGAAAGGTCAGGGTCTTAGGGCGGATTGGTAGTCAGGATGAGGCCGGTCTCGGCGATGAAGGCATCGATGAGGCCAGGGCGGTACTGCATCTTCTTGAGCCGGGTTTTCACCAGGATGGTGAGTTGGTCGATGCTGCGGGCGGCGAGGTTGCCCAGGCCGCGTTTCAGGTTCGACCACACGCCTTCCACCGGGTTCAGCTCCGGTGCGTAGGTCGGGAACCGGTAGACCGTCAGCCAACTCCGGGCAGTAATCAGCTTCTGCATCACCGCGTCGTGGTGAGCGGTCAAGTTGTCCCACACGAGCACGACCGGCCCGCCCAACTGCTGATGCGCGGCATCCAGCAGGGCGGCGTAGTCGGTCTCCCGGAACCCTTTCTTCTCGCCCTTGCGGCCGTGGTGGGTGATCGTGCGGTAGATCAGCCGGGTGCGCTGGCCGGGTTTGATACAGATCAGTCCGGCGATCGAGACTCGGCCGGATCCCGTGCCCGACACGGTGACGATCGGGGTGTGGCCGCGGCGGGACCAGGTGCGTGCCTTCGGCGGCCTCAGTGATTGGCCGGCTTCGTCTTCGAAGACGAGCCACGCGTCCTGCTCCCGCCGGGTTGTTCCACCTGTGGCCAGGTCTCCTTCACCCAGGTGGCGATGGCTTCGTTGTCGCGCTCGGCGGCTCGATGCACCGGCACTTGCGGACTCCACCCGAGCCGGTGCAGCAGATAGGACACGCCCCGCGGGGTGTAGGAGATGCGAAACAGCGTCCGGATGAGCTGCGCTACCCGTGCCAATGTCCAGCGCTGGTCCTCATTCCAGCCATACGCCGCGGGCCCGGCGTCCAATGCGGACTGCAACCGCACCAACTGCTGTGCGGTCAGCTTGCACGGCCCGCCGGCCGCGCCGTGCGAAGCCAGCGCCGCCGTGCCGCCGCGCATCCAGTCCCGTCGCCAGGCATAGGCCGACTTCGTCGAGACCCGCAGCCGGTCGGCGACCTCGACCGCGCTGATTCCGCGAGCGAACAGTTCGGCTGCCTGCAGGCGCACCGCCTCGCGTTTGGCTCGTCCTTGAGCGGTCAGGCCACCACCGTCTGGATATCGCATCTCATCGGCGTAGACCACACCTCATCGAACACCGCGACGACACGCCGAAGCCAGACCCTAAGCTTTCAATCTCGGGTAGTCATGTGGTCAATCACATCCAGCTCCGACAGTCAGTAGGCAAGCTTTTCAGCGAGCGTTTCGTACTCGAACTGCTCTTCCTCGCCGAACCACAGGCCTACTTCGTACTTGGCCTCGTCAGAGTTACCGGATGCGTGCACGAGGTTCATCACGGCCTTTCCGCTAACCTCCGATGACGCTTTGGTCTGGTGCGCATAATCGCCCCGCACCGTGCCCGGCGCGGCAAGGTTTGGATACGTAGCACCGATGATTTGGCGCACCTTCGCGACTGCGTCAACACCTTCGAGGACCAACGCGATAACCGGCCCGGTCTGCATGAACTTGGCAGTCGAATTATAGATGTCGGCGCCGAGACGCTCTTCAAGGTCAAAGTAGTGCTTACGGGTGAATTCAGCATCTAGTTGTGCCATCTTCACGCCGACGATCTTCAGCACGGCATCTTCGAACCGCGTAATGATGCGGCCCGCCAGGCCACGAGCAACAGCATCGGGCTTGAGCAGAACGAGAGTCCGTTCCACACCGAGGTCCGGCGAGTCAGCCATAATGTTTCCTTCCGCGATGGACGAGTCATTCGAATTCTACCGGTGCACTGTCAGCGTGGTTCCAGCGGCGCCACACATCCAGCGAGCCAAGTCATCGACGAATTGTATCCACGTACCGAAATCTTGAAATCGTCAACATAGAGCGTTATTCATGAGGGTTACCAGCCGAGTCGATAGAACTCGAGCGATGTGATGATCCGGATGATGTTGGGGAGCTCGGAAAGGCGTCCTCGATAGCCGGTCGCAATCATCTTCCAGTTCTTGATATGCGCGATGCATCGCTCGACGGCGGATCGAAGTGAGGAGATGAATTTATTGTTCACCTTGTCGTCAGCCGAGAGCTCGCCGCCCTGTGGCTTTTTGCGAGGCGTAATCGTGTGAGTGCCCTGATAGGCAGGGTCACCGATGACTGAGGTCTCGGCCAGAAGATCTTCCCAGTCACACTCGGCGAACGCTTTCCGGTCATGCATCGAGCCAGGCAGAGGGGCGGATATTCCCAGCAGGCCTCCCTCCGTATCGGCGGCGACCTGGATGTTCAGCCCCGCGCGGCGCCGCTTGCCGGAGAAGTTGTCTTCGTGACCAGCACGGTTGCCGGTCGGGACATCGGTTCCGTCGACCAGGACGAGCCGGCCGCGGATGGCCTCCTTGAGGTTTGGAATGTGCAGGCACAGGGCCTGCCCAATCAATGGGAGAATGCCTCGATAGATCCGCGATACGGTCGACTGACTGACGCCGAACAGATCGCCCACGGCCGCCTGGTTCAGATTCTGTCGGACGTACACCAAAGTGATCACGACAGCGCGATACAGTCCCACGGTCGGAGGCCACGCTTGGTTCTCATGGCATTGGATGATCTGCCAGATGCGCGCGACAAGCTCCTGGATCTGGTCAGCAGCAAGCCCTGTAGTAGACTGATAACGCAACGACCCCGCCTGTAAGTTGTCTTCTGCGAGAGGAAAACGATCTTACTTGCCTGGGGTCGTTGTCCTATTTTGAGGTGATCAAGTCGCCAGAATAACGCTCATAGGACATGATTCACCCACACCGTGATCTTCGAGCCCCCGCACGGCACCCGGCCAACGCCGTCCAATGTGGACAGCATGCATGTCGTAAGCCGTGTTGCAAGTCGTGTTGCGAACTGCCGGTCAGTAGTGACTCTAAGGGCCGTGTTGCGGGGTCGGCGCCACACTAAGGCCCTGGTAGACACTGGTGATCCAACGGAAAGACACATTCCTAAACCGTGTGTCGCAGGTTCGATTCCTGCCGGGGGCACTCGTCTTTCACCGGGCGAACTGGCCTTCTACCAGCAGCAATGCCGGTAGAGGGCCTTTATTGTCTCGACCGTCCCCAGTGTCGGCCACCGGACTCCCCGCGGATGGAGCAGTCGGCAGGTTGGCTACCGGCATCCGGTCGCCGTCCCGACCGGGTATCGGCAGCCGAACTCGTCCGGGCACGCCGGTACGCACGTCAACCGCTGAGCGACTGGCCCCGGCTGCTTGACGGCAGGGCAGACCACTCGTCTCCCCAACCGATCAAGCCAAGGAGTTCTACATATCCCAGGCTGTCCACGCGGAGTGCGGAACTCCCGCGGAGTACAGGCGATCAGGGACACTCTCGTCGGCTCCGAAACTCATCGTGTTCCCGGAACTGGACCCCTTAGGACGCTCCTCCATAAATCCTGGTGCATGACGGGCAAGTGCGAGGGGAAGTTCAGGGGCGTTCAACGCCGCCAGGGTGGCCTTCACGGCGTGCGGCCCCGCAACAGGAGGGACTGACGCGGCCTCCTGTGGCTGACCCTGAGTATTCATGGCGATCTTGATTCGGGCGCCGTGTCGGAACAGGGAAAAGTGCTCCTGAGCTGGGAAGATGAGGTTGCTAATGCCTGTTCTTACCCATGAAGCTCTGGAGCACTTTCGACGTGGATGTTACTGGGTGGTCGCGGGATCTGGCGGTAGAAGTCGGTGGGCGTGGCGTGGTCAGTCATGCCGGGACCGCGGCGGTGCGGTTGCTGGCCGACCGCACCGGGTTGACGGAAGGCTTGTCGCGGGCGATGGCGCGGCGTGGGTTCATGCCGGTGCATGACCGTGGCCGGGTGTTCGCCGACACCGCGGTGTTGATCGCTGACGGCGGGCGGGTCCTGTCGGATCTGGCTGTCCTGCGCGATCAGGCCGAACTGTTCGGGCCGGTCGCCTCAGATCCGACGTTGTGGCGCACGTTGGACGCGGTCGGTCAGGTGCAGCGCAACAAGATCGCCCGTGTGCGTGCCCGGATCCGCGAGCATGTGTGGTCGTTGATCGAGCGACGGCACGGCCGGATTCCGCCGTCGCGGGTGGCCGACCGTGATCTGGGCACGACCGTGGTGGTCCGGTTGGATGGTTCGCTGGTGATCGCGCACTCGGACAAACAACTCGCCGCGGGAACCTACAAGGGCAGCTTCGGTCATCATCCGCTGCTGGCCATGTGTGACAACACCGGCGAATCGCTGGCCCTGTTGCTGCGCACAGGAAGCGCCGGATCCAACACGACAGCTGATCACCTCGAGGTCCTCGACGCCGCGATCGCCCAGATCCCGGCGAAACATCGAAGGAACCTTCTAGTCACCGTGGACGGCGCGGGCGCCTCCCACGGTCTCATCAAGTACATCACCGCGCTGAACGCCAAGCCAGGCAGGCAGGCGCACTACAGCGTCGGCTGGGAACTCGGTGCGCGGGAACGAGCCGCGATCGGCCGTGTCCCCGCGAAGGCATGGCAGGCAGTGCTCGATCACCACGGCGATCCTCGGCCGCTGGACAAAGCCGGCGTGGTGGAACTGACCGCGCTACTACGTCACCACCCCGACGGGGACCAACTGGAGAACTGGCCGGCCGATCTGCGGATCATCTGTCGTCGTGAGAAACCCCACCCCGGCGCACAGTTGTCCCTGTTCGAAGAAGCCGACGGCTGGCGCTACCAACTGGTGGCCACCAACACCCCGGGCAGCGGTTCGGGCGCCACCGTCCAGTTCCTGGAAGCCCGTCACCGCCCGCACGCCCGAGTCGAGGACCACGTCCGCTGCGGCAAGCAAACCGGCCTCGGTCACCTGCCCTCCACCAAGATCGAGATCAACCGGGCCTGGTGTCTGGCCGCCACCATCGCCATCGACCTGCTCGCCTGGCTGCGCCTGCTCTGCCTTGAGGGCACCCTCGCCAAAGCCGAACCCAAAACCCTGCGCTACCGGCTACTGCACACCGCCGCCCGCATCGTCCGCGGCCAACGCAAACGCAAGATCAAAATCCCGGAAACCTGGCCCTGGGCCGACCCTCTCGCCGCCTGCCTCCGGGCAGCGCTGGCCCTGCCACCACCAACTCGATGACCCCTGTCCCTGCCCCTCGACCTGAAAGGCCCGCCCCCCAACCCGGCGCCCAGCCAACACCGGCGGCCGGGCTCGAACCCTGACCATCACCACACAGCAACCAACTCAAGATCAACATCCGAACCGGCACAGGCGGACACGTCACCCACGTGAATGATCAAGGCTGATGTGACAATTGAGTGTCTATTATGGACAATCCCTGGTGCGCCGCCGCTGATCAACCGGGAATGCTTAAGGCATTTCCTCTGACCGCAACCACTTGCGGCGTGGCGCCGACGGGCGTGAATTGGGTCAGGCGTACGCTGAACCAGTTGCTGTTCTGAGAATGCGGAGCACGTGATGGGTAAGCGGAATCGGGAGAAGCGGGCGGCCAAGAAGCGCAACCGGCCACGCCCCGATGCGACCAAGCCTGGTCACGAGCCGGACGATTTCTGGGTGCCGCCAACGAATCTGTCCGCTGGCCTGCTGGCGAACACGCTGCTGGCGGCGGCCCGCGAGCACTCCATGGGCGACACCAACACCGCGGCGGCCTGCGCGGCGGAGCTGAGCAGTAGCCGGTTCGCACGTGACCAACGCACCGTCGCGACGGGTGCCGGCATAGCGCTGAATATGGTCCTCACATCGCTCTGGGAAACGGGTTGGCTGCCTGCCGACGCATGGGAGATCACCCGGCGCAACTCGGATGCCGCGTCGGTCAGCCTGCTGGTGGACGTGATCGCCGAGGACATCGACCAGTACAACTCGTCCACAGTGGACGATCGATGGGCCGCGCAAGTCCAGCGGCTCGGCGCAACTGTCTGGTGGAACCGCGACAGCCCGCATCTGCCGCAATGGGCCGAACGCGCCGGCGTCCACTTCGAACTGGCACTGCGGGTCACGATCACGTTGATGGCCGCGCTGATGCCTCTGCCCGAACTGCCCCGAATCGTGCCGCCGCCGGGAACGGCGTCTCGCCGCTCGGCCGCGTCCGTCTCCGGGGTCGACCAGAAGATCCTCGCCCGGGTGCGGGCGCTGCTGGCCAAGGCGGAGTCCACCCAGTTCCCCGAGGAAGCCGAAGCGCTGTCGGCCAAAGCCCAGGAGCTGATGAACCGGCACGCCTTCGAACGCGCCCTGCTCGACGCCGACACCCAACGGCAGCAGGCAGCCACCTCGACCCGACTGTGGCTGGACAACCCGTATGTGGAGGCCAAGTCCAGCCTGGTCGCCACCATCGCCGAGGCCAACCGGTGCAAGTCGGTGTTCTACGCGAAGCTCGGGTTCGTCGCGCTGGTCGGCGAGGAGATGGACCTGGAGATCACCGAACTGCTGGCCACCTCCCTACTGGTGCAGGCCACCCGCGCCATGGTCGCCGAAGGCAGCCACACCACCCGTAGCGGAATGTCACGGACCCGCTCCTTCCGGCGGTCCTTTCTCATCTCGTACGCCGTGCGCATCGGCGAACGACTGAAGGAGGCAGGCGCACGCGCGCACGATCCTTCCGAGGACGCACGGCTGCTGCCGGTGTTGGCCAACCGCTCCCGTGTGGTCGAGGAAACCTTCAGGTCGATGTTCCGACACGCCGTCCAGAAGTCGACGTCGGTCACCAACGGTGCCGGGTGGGATGCCGGACGGGCGGCCGCCGACCGCGCCAACCTGACGATCGATCGCCAAGCGGTCAACAGCTGACCTCGAGCAAGCTGACAATTCCGCTGACCATGGGCTTTGGATCCACGTTTTAGGTAGACTCCATCTACGTAGTTCGCGACTACATAGATGGGGAGCAATGGCAGAGTTCGTCGGACGAGCAGCCGAGCTGGGTTTGTTACGCAAACGCCTCGATCAGGTCACCGCGTCGGGCGCGGGGACAGCGGTGAGCCTTCGCGGGCGTCGCCAGGTTGGCAAATCGCGGCTTGTCCAGGAGTTCTGCAACCGGGCGGGCGTCCCATATATGTTCTTCACGGCGACCAAGGGTGCGTCGTCAGTGGAGTCCGTGGCGACCTTCCTCGACGAGCTGATGGCATCGTCGCTCACGACCGATCGCGAGCTCATCCCCAGTCAGGTGGCAGGTGGCTGGCCGGATGCCTTCCGTGTCCTGGCCTCGACCCTTCCCCCTGCTCCGGCGATCGTGGTCATGGACGAGGTGCCGTGGCTGGCCGAGCAGGACGACTTGTTCGACGGCGCGCTGCAAACCGCATGGGACAGGCTCCTCTCCGCACGACCGGTCCTGTTGTTGCTGCTCGGCAGCGACATCCACATGATGGAGCGGCTCACTGCCTACGACCGGCCATTCTTCGGCCGCGCCGACAACATGGTGCTTGGCCCGCTCAATCCCGCCGAAACCGCTGACGCACTCGGCTTGGGTGCCGCGGACGCCATCGATGCCCACCTGGTCACTGGCGGTCTTCCTGGCATCATCCGCAGCTGGCCCCGCGCCACGCCGGCACTGACGTTCCTCGAAGCCGAATGCGCCGACCCGGCCTCGCCCGTATTCAGCATCCCGGAATCCGCATTGATGGCGGAGTTCGCCACTCCCGATCAAGCTCGACGAGTCATCGAAGCTGTCGGCAGCGGTGACCGCACCTTCTCGAACATCGCGGCCACAGCCGGAAGCCGCCAAGGCAGCATCCCTTCCGGCTCGCTGTCCCCGTTGCTGCACCGTCTAACCGAGGAGAAACGGGTCTTCGCGGTCGATCACCCGTTGTCCATCCACCCTGGCAAACCTGCCCTCTATCGCGTCGCGGACAGCAACCTCCGCCTGTACCTCGCCTTCGGCCGTACAGCGCAAGAACAGGCCCGTCGTGGTCGACCCGAAGCGGGCATCCAGTTGCTCCATCGTCGCTGGACCACATGGCGAGGGCGTGCCGTCGAGCCACTCATCCGCGAGGCCCTAGAACTCGCCGCCCTCGCGGGCACACTCCCCTGGCCGGACGTCACCGCCGTTGGCGCCTGGTGGAACCGCCAATTCGATCCTGAGATCGATCTCATCGGAGCCGACCGAGCCCCTGTCGCACAACGGCTTTTCTTCGCGGGCTCCATCAAATGGCTTGGTAGCCCCTTCGACAACCATGACCTGGCCGCTCTGCGGCAAGCCGCCACCCACGCTCCAGGATTCACCCATGGAGAAACGGGAACCGCTGTCGTCTCCCTAGCCGGCGCCGTCTCCGGCGACGGTGCAGACCTCATGTGGGGTCCTTCTGACGTCTTGGGCTCTTGGCAAACGGCCTGATACAGGCATGCCGATTGACATCAGCGATCAGAGCCAGCCGCGGCGTTCAGCCATGCATCCGGCTTGAACCGTGTGGACGCACCTAATTCAGTCATCAGGCGGAGTCGCACCCGATCCCGTCCTACCTCTACGACCTCGTGCACACCTGGCACAACGACCTGCCACAGGACATGGTCGTGCGCGCGTCGGGCAAGAACCTCGCCCGCATCGACGAGAACTTCGCCGGTCCCAGCGGCAGAGGCGAGGAATGGCGCTACGACTTCCCGGCCTACTCGGAGTGGGGCATCGGCAACTACGCCCCGCTGGCCACCGGCACTCGCCGGACGGACTGGGTCAGCACCGACGGCGCGAACCGCTGGGGCCAGGAAGCCATGGACGGCCTGTCGAACGCGTGGGGCGTGCGCCGCAAGTACGAACCCGGCAGCGTCACGAGCGACGAATGGTTCGAGCCGATCCAACGCCCGTATCTCAACAACAACTTCCTTGGGCCGACGCGCACGGACAACGACTTCCGGATCGACGTCCCCGGCTATGGCAACGCGGATCACGTCGGTTCGCTGCAGGATTGGCAGCGCGCGAACCAGACCACAACCCTTTACCAGGGCGACAAAAAGCTGGGCAGCACGTCCAACGGACTGATCATGTACCCCGCCGCGTCCAGCGCCGAGCCACAGAAGTACCGCCTGGTCGTTGAGAACCGGCGGGACGCGTCCGTCAGCCCGTTCTCGTCGGCCACCACGACCGCGTGGACGTTCACCTCAGCCGCGCCAAAGGTTGCCGGGCAACGGGATTTGCTGCCGCTGCTGCAGATCCGCTACGGCCTTCAGCCGGACGACTCCGGGTCCGTGTCGCGTGACGCGAGGTTCGGCGTCACGGTCGAGCAGCGTGCGCCCGTCTCGGTCGGCCTGGTCGACGTGAAGGTCGCGGGTGGTGGTTCGCCGCGGACCCAGAAAGTCGACGTGTCCTATGACGACGGTGCCACGTGGACCCACGTGCGGGAGGACTACCGGGGTTCGTATCGGCTTGACGCCCCAAGGAAGGCACGGTTCGTCTCCCTGCGGGTGACCGGAAACGACTCGGCAGGCAACACGGTCGACCAGACGGTGATCCGCGCGGTCGGCCTGCGCTGAAACCGCTGACAGCGGCCCGTCCCGGGCGGGACGGGCCGCTCGATACCATCAACCCTTCTCCAGAGAGTGCCTGCCTTCGACGGATGGATCCGCCCGTGCGCATCGCCATTGCCTACGACTCGCTGTTTCCCTGGTCAAAGGGAGGTGGCGAACGGCAGTACCGCCGCTTCGCCGAGGAGTTCGTCGCTGCGGGCCACGATGTGACCTACCTGACCCGGCTGCAGTGGGACGAGCCGCCGAGCATCGAGGGCATTGAGGTCGTCGCGGTCAGCACCGACCGTGAGCTGTACGACGCGAACGGCGTGCGCACGCTGGGCCCAGCCCTGCGCTACGCACAAGGCCTGGTGAAGCACCTGCGCGCCAACCGCAACCGCTACGACGCCGTGTTGGTGGCCGCGCTGCCCACCACGAACGTCCTGGCCGTACGCGCGGCACTGGTCGGCACGAAGACCGCAGTGGGCGTGGACTGGCTGGAGGTATGGCGGCCGGACCAGTGGCGGACGTACTCCGGTCCCCTCGTCGGCACGGTCGCGAGCGTGCTCCAGTGGACCGCGGCGAAGCTCAGCCCAGTGGCTTCGTGCCACTCACGGATGAACGCGGCCCGGCTCAAGGCCTCCGGCCTGCGCAGCCAGCCCTTGGTCAGCCCCGGTCTGATCGACCCGCAGGGCGACATCGAGCCGAACCTGTCCACGACCACCCCGCCGAACGTGGTCTACGTGGGCAGGCACATCCCGGACAAGCGGGTCGAGGCGTTGCCGGCGGCGATCGCGCACGCCCGCAAGCAGATCCCCGACCTGACCGCGACCATCTTCGGCGAGGGCGCGGCGCGGGCCGCGGTGGAAGCTGAAATCAACCGGCTCGGCCTGCGAGACGTGATCCGCACGCCGGGATTCGTCAGCCAGGAGGAGCTGGACCAGGGCATCCGCACCGCCGCCGCGCTGGTGAACCCGTCGCAGCGCGAGGGCTACGGCCTGGTCGTGGTCGAAGCGGCGGCTGTGGGCACTCCGGTCGTGCTGGCGAACGCCGAGGACAACGCGTCCGTCGAGCTTGTCGAGAACGGGGTCAACGGCCAGGTCGCGGCCTCCGTGGCGCCCGCAGAGCTCGGCGAGGCGATCGTCACGGTGGTCAACGCGGGCGAGCCGCTGCGTAAGTCCACACATGACTGGTACATGCGCGTGAGCAGGACGAACACCATCCAGGCGGCCGCTCGGCAGATCCTCGACAGGTTGGTGCAGGCCGCCGCCCTACGATGAGGAGCGTGCCATTGCGAATCGCCGTCGACTTGGTCTTCTTCACCGGGAAGAAAGGCGGCACCGAGAGCTATGCCCGGCACCTGTTCGCGCACCTGGCCGACCACGACGACCTGAGTTTCGTCGGCATCGGCAACCGTGAACTTGCCGCGCAGCCGCCATCCTGGTTCCCCGGCGAGATCGTGTCGCTGCCGGTGTCCGGCGAGAACCGCGCCGCATGGGCCGTGGCCGAGATGCTGGCTGTGGGCCCACGTGCTCGCGGCACCAAGGCAGATGTGCTGCACTGCCCGTCGAACTTCGGGCCTGCCGTGCGGCTGCTGCCGACCGTTGTCACCGTGCACGACCTGCTCGCTCACCGTCACCCCGAATGGGTGCCCGGCGGCCGTGCACGCGGCGTGCAGACGTTGAGCAAGGCCAGTGCGCGTGCCGCCAGCCGGATCATCACGATCAGCGAGACGTCCGCCAATGACATCCGCTCGTTGCTCGGGCGTACCGAGGTCGACGTGATCCCGCTCGGCGTCCTGCCGGTCGACCCGTTGGACCGTCACGAGCCACCGGCCCGGCCGTTCGTGCTGGCCAGCGGAAACCGGATGCCGCACAAGAACTTCGCGAAGCTTGTCGAGGCATGGGCGCAAATCCCGCTCGCCGAACGGCCGAAGCTGGTGATCACCGGCAGCCACGGCGACGACCCGCTGCGCCCCTTGGTCGACCAGTTGGACCTGGCCAACGACGTTGAGCTGCTCGGCTGGGTGACCGACGAGGAGCTGGAGCGCCTCTACGACACCGCGAGCGCCTACGCGTTCCCGACGCTTTTCGAGGGCTTCGGCCTGCCTGTGCTGGAGGCCATGGCGCGTGGCTGCCCGGTCGTCGGCTCGGACATCCCGATCCTGCGCGAGGTCGGCGGGGACGCCATGCGGTACTTCGACCCGCACGACCCGGCGTCGATCGCCCGGACCGTGCGTGAAGTTGTCGCTGACCCGGGCACCATGGCCGACGCAGGCCGCAAGTGGGCCTCGCTGTTCACCTGGCAGCGGACCGCTGACGCCACCGCGGACGTGTACCGCCGACTCGCGGACTCAGTCCGATGAGCAGCGGCCGTCGGGCCGGGTTGATCGTGCTCATCGCGAGCTTCGCAGGGCACGGCGCCAACTACCTGTTCTACGTGGTCGCTGCCCGGATGGTGACCGGCGCGGAGTTCGCCGCGATCTCCGCGCTGATCGCGTTCGGCACGATCGTGTGGACGCCGATCAACGGTGTGCAGATGGCCATCACGCGCAACGTGGCCGTACTGCGGACCTCAGGCACCCCCGGCGAGGTGTCGGCCTACCTGCGGCAGCAAAGTCGCCGCATGGGCCTGGCCGCACTCCTGGTCGCGGCCGCGATCATGGCATTGAGCCCGGTGCTGTCCGAGCAGTTGAACATCGGGTCCGTCCAGACGGTGGCGCTGGCTGGGCTGTGGATCGGTTTGACGTACCTGCTGCTGGCCATCACCGGGGTGGCGCAGGGTCTTGAGCAGTTCGGCTACGTGGCGTTCTCACTGGCCGGTCCCCTTGGCGTGCTGAGGCTCGCGCTGCTGCCGCTGTGCCTGCTCGTGGCGGGAATGACAGGCAGCATGTGGGCGATGGTCATCGCCACCGTGATCGGCCTCGCAATCCTGATCCGGCCGTTGGCCAGCGAGATGAAGGCGACGCCGACCAAGGCGCCTTCCTCGACGGCCACCCTGTCCGCGATGGTCGGGCTGGTGGCGTTCTCGTCGCTGACCAACGTGGACCTGCTGGTCGCGCAGGCAATGTTGCCTGCGGACAACCGTGCTCTGTACGCGAGCGCCGTGCTGCTGGGCAAGGTGGCGTTGTTCGCGCCCGCCGCCCTGGCGATGGTGCTGCTGCCCCGTGCGTCGGCTGCACTGGAACGCGGCGAGTCCGCCGACTTGGCGGTACTGAAGACGCACGCTCTGACAGCCGCGGCAGGTCTTTGTGTCGCGTTGGGGCTGTGGGTGATGCCGACGTCGGTGATCAGCGTGACGTTCGGCCCCGAGTACGCCGCGGCCAAACCGCTGCTGCCGCTGTTGGCCCTGGTCATGACCGGCGCGGCGGTGCTGTGGGTGCACCTGACGTTCTCGATCGCCCGCAAGAGCAAGCGGTTCGTGGCTGGCATGGTCGGCATCGCTGTCATCCACTGGGCGCTGCTCGCTCTGCTGCACGACTCACCGCACCACATCATCCTGGCTTCGGCCATCGCGGTCGGCAGCGCGCTCCTGGTCGTGGAAATCGGCTCCCGTTCAGGCCTTCTGCGATTGCTGCTCCGGCAACGACGAGTGCCCGCGCCGGCCATTAGCTAAGCGCACCAAAAAGCCCCGGCCACAGCTGGCCGGGGCTTTTTCGTACCGCTGGTGGATCAGTCCTCGCCGATCTTGGTGAGGCTGAGCGTGAAGCTCACGCTGATCATCTGGAAACCGGACACGATGCACACCATGCCGAGAATCGGAATACGCATCGTCTCGACGACATCAAGCGCACCGAAACCAGTCGCACCCCACGTCAGGATCGCGACGATGAAGGAGGCAATACCGAGCAGGATCAGCAGCGAGCCGATCCACACGCCGCGCTCAAGTGAAGCCTTGGCGACGCGCTCCATCATCCGCCCGGACGGGGGCGGCAACAGGCCGAGATGGGCGGCGTAGGACCTCGCTACCACTGCCAAACCGGTGCCCTGCAAGCCAAGGATGAACATCGTCGCGAACGCCAGCATCGACTGCAGGCCGAAGCCGATCCCGCCGACCTGCTGCGGACCGAACGACAGCCACAGCAGACCGACAAGGCCGATCAGGCTGAACGCGGCCGACGGGTAGTACAGCAGCCACCGCGGGCTGAACGCGAGCAGGAAGCGCAGGTGACGCCAGCCGTCACGCCAGGTCCGCAGGTGCGGCGCGCGGCTGCGGCCGTCCGGACGCAGGGTCGTGGGGACTTCGGCGATCTTGCGGTGGTTCAGCGCGGAGCGGACCACCATCTCGCTGGCGAACTCCATACCCGAGGTACGCAGGCCCAGCTCCAGCATCCGGTCCCGGCGGAACGCGCGGATGCCGCAGTGGAAGTCGCCGACCGGGATACGGAAGAAGACCTTGCCGAGCTTCGACAGCACCGGGTTGCCCAGGTAGCGGTGCAGGAACGGCATGGCGCCCGGCGCGATGCCGCCCTGGAAGCGGTTGCCCATGACCAGGTCGGCGCCCTTGCGCAGCTCGACGAGGAAGCCCTCGATGTCGTCGAGCGCGTAGCTGTCGTCGGCGTCGGCCATCAGCACGTACTTGCCGTCCGCCGCCTCGATACCCGCCATCAGCGCCGCGCCGTACCCGCGGCGGGGCACGTCGACGACGCGTGCGCCGTTCGCGCGGGCGATGTCCTGTGAGCCGTCGGTGGAGCCGTTGTCGGCGACCACCACCTCGCCCTTGACGCCAAGCCGTTCCAGCGACTGTGTCGCCTTGCGCACGCAGATTTCGAGGGTCTCCGCCTCGTTGAGGCACGGCAGGACGATCGTCAATTCGAGAACGTCGGCCTCAGTTCTGGCCGAGTCCTGTTCCAACTGGTTCGACAACGTCATAGCGAAAGTGCTCCGTCAAGCTGGGTGAATTTATGGACTCGCTTGCCCGTGAGGGAAGTGACCATAGCGAAGCCTGACTTCCCCCTGGTGACTGAGCCGCCGAAGGCGAGCCACCACTCCCCCCATAAGATACGCGGCCATGACGGAGCGACGTTCAGGTGTATGGCTCTGGCTCCTCGCCTTCGCCGGTTTCATGCTGATTCATGCCGGTTGGGCGTTCGCCGCGCCATATGACGGCCCGCCCGACGAAGAACAGCACGTGCTGCGGGCCGCGGGCATTATGCAGGGCGACATTATCCCCGAGGACCGTAACCAGACGATCCCGGAAAGCCTTGACAAGAACAACCGGGTCGACAGCTATGGGATCCACCACAGCAACTGCTTCCCCATGCGCCCCACCGTCGCGGCGAGCTGCGCCGAGGAGCCCGGCGGCGACACCACGCTGGTGCGTCGTTACGTGGCCGAAGCGAGGTTCAACCCGATCTACTACGCCACCGTCGGCTGGCCGCTGAGCTTCTGGCCGGAGTGGAAGGGCGTGATGTCCGCCCGGCTGATCAACGGCGCCCTGATGTCGGCGATGCTGGCATTCGCCGTGGTCGCCGCGGTGCGCTGGACCAGGCACAAAGCCTTGCTCGCCGGCTTGGTCGCCGCCGCGACGCCGATGATCGCGCATCTCGGCGGGGCGATAAATCCGAACGGCATAGAAATCACGTCCGGTCTGACACTGGCCGTCGCGCTGATCGCACTGCTGCACGAGAAACGCGAGGACGTGAACCGGGCCGCGGTCGCGCTGGCAGGCGTGTCGGGAGCCGTACTGGTCACCCCACGGTTCAGCGGCGTGATGTGGCTGTTGGTGATCTTCGGCGTGATGCTCGTGCCAGCGTCGATGCAGCGGGTGAAGTACCTGTTCCGGCAGCGGATCGTCAAGGTCTGGGGCGGCGTCATCGTGCTGGCGACGGTCCTGTCGGCGGCTTGGACGCTGTACACCAACACCGCCGAGGTGGCCGACCGTGACCTCGGTTACCAGCTGAAAGACGTGCTCCGCTCGGCGTTCATGGACATGTGGCCCAACATCACCAACCAGATGGTCGGCGTGATGGGCTGGGCCGACACGCTGATGCCGCGCCTTGTGTACGTGATCTGGTTCGCAGTGCTCGGTTTCCTGGTCCTGGCCGCGCTTGTGGTCGGCAAGAGGGTCGACCGGTGGCGGATGATCGCGTACTTCATCGGCACCTTCGTGCCGTACACCGCCATGGAGATCATCCTGATCAACCAGACCAACTGGTTCAACCAGGGCCGCTACTTCCTGCCCGGCGCGGTGGGGATCCCGTTGCTCGCGGCACACATCATGGCGTACCGGCTGTTCACCGCGGAGCACTTCCGGTCCATGACAAGGCTGCTGGCCACGCTGCTGCTGCCGCTGCACTTCATCTGCCTCTGGTTCACCATGACCAGGTGGAACTCCGGCATGGTCAGCTTCAACCCGTTCAACGGCAGCTGGACGCCGCCGTACGGGAACGTGCTGCCGCTGGTGCTCGGCCTGCTCGGCGTGGTGGTGCTGTGGGTCATGTACTGGCGCTCGTCGCAGCTGCCGAAGGCCGATGCGGGCAGCGCCGGACCCCAGCAGCTCGACAACTCGGAGGAGCTGTTGCCCGCGACCGCCGGCCGCGCGTGAACAGCTGATGAATTCTTGACCTGAAAGAAATGGCCCCGCCGAAATCGGCGGGGCCATTTCTTTTGTCAAATCTCAGCTGCGCTGAGCATGCCGCAAGCCCGACGGGCACACCGCCGAGGAAGTCCGCGACGTGCTGGTGTTGCCCGAACACCAACACGGCTCGCTGACTTGGGACCAAGGCTGCGAAATGGCCGCCCACGCGAAACGCTCGGCTGGGAAACCCCAGCCGAGCGCCTGCATGCATCAGGTGTTGTGAGGACCCCGAGAATCCGCGAAATCGGCGGGGACCATTTCTTTCGTCACATTTCAGCCGCGCCGCGCGTGCCGCAAAACTTGCCCGGCAGCACGCTTCAGATTGTGCGCCGCCGCGCTCAGATCGGGTGGCTCAACCGAAAGCGGGTCGCGCAGCTCCTCGTTGGTCCGCCGCAGCTCGTGCACCTCGTGCCCGCGCCGATCCAGCTCGGCACGCAGGCGCTCGATCTCATGCCGCTGAGCGCTGATCGTCTCGGCCAGCCGGTCCGCGTCGTTGGCGTGCGCTACCGCCTCGTACTGCATCTGCAGCACCCGCGTGTAGAGCGAGATCCGGTTCGCCTCAAGGGTCGCGATCAGCTTCGAGTGCGTGTACGGCTTCAGGCCGTCCATGATCTTCTTGGCGCCAGGCGCGGTTTTGCGCACCAGGATGCCGAAGCCATAAACCGCTGGCACCACTTCCAGGTACCACTCGTCCGCACCGGCCGCCGCGACCGCGTCCTCGATCGCGGTCAGCACACCGTTGCGCTCGCCACCCGCTTCCACTGCCCACGTGAACGCGCCGAGGCCGACCACGCCAGCGGGGGTGAGCTCGTCGTGCCACACGGTCGGCCCGTCCGGCGACGATTCGTGCTTGTCCTCGCCAGTCAGTGGGGACGGCTCGTAGTACATGTCGCGCCGCGCACATGGCCACAGCACGTCGTTGAACACAACGACCGCGTCTGGCGCGTTCGCGATGATCCAGGAGACCTCACCGTGCACCACGGCGTAGTTGTGGTCACCGTCGATCACGTACAGGTCCGCGACCGGCAACTCGGCCAGCACGGCAGGCGAGTGGCCCTCGACCAGGTGCAGCTTCGGGTTCTCTGCCAAGGTCTCGCGCAGTTTGTCGCTCGGGTACGGGTCGATGCAGTGCACCTCGTCCGCGCCAAGGTCCGTGTAGATCGAGGAGACCTGGCCGGACTCGACGCCGACCTCGATCACCTTCTTGATCTTCCGGTTGGCGAAGATGATCTCGAACTGCTCACGCAACAGCGACAGGGAGTGCAGCAACACCGGCAATGTGCGAGCCGCCCTGATCGGGGCGTTCGGGTCCTCGCGGCTGCCGACGACGTCCACACCATGGTTCACGAAGCGCCTCCAAGCTTGCGGATCGCGACCCGTGCGGCGCTCGTTGCCACACCCTTCGCGCCGCCGAAACGATACTCCGCACGCAGACGTCCGCTGATCCGCTGGACGCGTGAAGCTGTCGACGGCGGAGCGGCGGACAGGTTCGACATCGACTGCGGCAGCATGGCGAACGCCACAGTGACCTGACCGGACGACATCGGCATACCGAGCTGGTCGCGAACCCGCAGGATGATCGCCGACTCCGGACCGAAGAACTCGACCAGGTTCGCGCCGAGCCACCTGGCGTCGCGGTAAGTCATAGCCATGAAGTCATCGGGCGTCTCATAGCGCAACGGGTGGTCTAGCGGACGACGGCCAGCATTGCCACGCACCTCGATCCAGTCGACCCGCACGATCGCTGGACGGCCGGGGATCAGCAATGACAAGTCATGCGTGTCATGGTGCTCGAAGTACATCCGCGCGAACGACAGGCCGTTGCGGTTGATCCGAACACGCCGTTCGCCGCCGAGCTCCCAGTCGTTCGCGCCGGTCTTGTACCAAAGCTTCGTCTGTGCCGGTTCGCCGGAAGCCTCGAACACGTCCCGGACGACCTGCCCGCTCGCCAGCGCCGTACCCGCCGCGGCAAGGCCGGTGTCGCCGGAGGCGAGCAGCGCGGGCCAGAACGAGTCGCGCATGCCGAGGTCTTCGAGGTCGAGCGGCGACAGGTACGGCAGCGCGGCGACCAGATCGTCCGGGATCAGCCTGGTGACCACCGTCGAGCCGAAGTTGTCCTCGTGCACCCAGCTGCCGAACACGGCGGCCTCGCCGGGAGTGGGCGCCCGCAGCGCCGACACCAGGATGTTGGCCAGCCGGTCCTTCGCGGCCTGCGGGCGTGCCAGCGTCGGCCAGGCTCCCCCGGAAGCGTGTACGTAGTCGTTCCACAGCCGCTGGAACGCCAGCATGCCCTGCTGCGCGGCCAGACGCTCGTTGTTCTGGGTTGTCGACTCACTGACCCGGCCAAGCACCGGGGACCCGTCCTCGTTGAACCCGACGAGGGAACCGCACAGCGCGTTGACGCACTGCTCCAGCACCTCGGGGCTGCGCACGATCGCGCCACACACGTCGGCAGGGTTGCCTGCCTGCGCCAGATAGCCCTCGAGCCGCAGGCCCTGCGCGTACGCCCGCGCGGAGCGGTCGTCCGTGGCCAGGTAGAGGCCGGCGGGCTTGACCTTGATGCCCGCGACCTTGAGGGCGGCGGCGAGCTGACGCTGGATGGTGCCACCCCAGCCGAGGTCGACCATGGTCATCTCTGGCGCGTCCAATGCACCGACGGTGCGCAGGTGCAGCACCATGCGCTCACGCGTCGCGGTGATGGTGGCCTTGAGCCGGTTCTGCAGGTGCGGCGACTCGGTCAGGGCGACGGCGACCCGCTGGGCGATGTCGCCGTTGTCCACGACGGAGTTCAGCTCGTTCGCCAAGGCAGGCACGTCGCCCGTGCGCAAGTGCAGCACCGACAGCAGCTCGCGGACGGTCAGCTTGTGGCTGCGGCGGATGAATTCCTGCACGGAGTCCGCGTCGAAGCTGTCCAACGCGGCAAGCGAAGTGACGTGCCGGGACAGCCATACCGGCTTTGCCTGCACAGCCCATCCACGCGCCTGCGCGGCATTGTTGATCAACGCCGACAGCAGCTCGCCCTCGCGCATCGGGCACCACAGCACCTTGGTGCCGTCCTCGTGGGCCCGCCAGGCAACCCACTCAGCGAAGCCGGTCAGCACCGGGCCGAGCACGGCGGCGCCGTAGCGCCAGGCGATGTCGGTACCGGACTCGCTGTCCGCGCCGGACGCCTGAAGCGCCTTGGCACGCAGGCTGGTGATGCCGAAATCGCCGTGCTGGTCGTCGAGGTTCGGGGCGTAGTCACCGAAACCGTCCTCCGGCTCACCCTCGCGCTCGAGCACGACAGCCAGCGGCTGGTCGATGCGGCGGTAGTGCACCACCCGCATCCCGATTTCGATGCCGGTCTCGATATCGGCCACCTCGTTGTCGCCGATGTGTACGACCTGCTCAGGGGTCAGGCCGAGGTCGTTGAGCGCGATCTCGAACAGGCCGTTGGTCTTGTCGAGGCCATGCTGGTGCGAGCGATAGACCTTGGCGCTCTTCAACGCCTCGAGCTCGGGCCGGTCAAGCAGGTAGGCCAGCTGCTCCTCGGTGAAGTACGTGTCCGAGACCAGAACCAGCGGCACCTTGTTGCGGTGCGCCGCGGCGATCAGCTCGGCGATGTCGAGGTCGACGACGGTGAACTCACGCTCGACCTCCATCTCCAGCGCGACCAGCTTCTCAAGCAAGGCCTTGTCGAACGTGCCAGCGGGCATCGCCCGCCAGATGTCGAACAGCGACACCTCAGGGCCGAGGTCACCGTGGTCACGACGAGCCTTGCGCTCGGCGTCGATCCGCATCCGCCGGAACGTGGCATCGGTCAGCCATGCGGGAGCCAGCCCGGCCGCCCGCAGGCGCGCGCCGATAATGCCGAACACATCCGCAGGCCGCGGTACCCGACGCCAGAGAATGGTGTCGAAGATGTCAAAGGACAGCGCGGCGCAGGAGCGGTCCGCGACTATCCGGTGCGCGTCCTCAAGCAGCGCATGCGTCTTTTTGCCTGCAACGTCAGTCATCGCGGCAATCCCCGTTTCATAGATTTGCAGTGCAAAGCCCCCGGGGCGGTGCCGCGTCGCGAACGCCCACGTGTGTCTTCTCCTCATCCGACCTGGCAACTCACCTTACCGGGCTGGGTGTGCACGCAGCCGACCCCTTGGCCACCAGCCCCTTTTCCCATCCGAAAGGGTTCGCCGCCATACCCCGGTTGCATTCGGACAGAGTGTCCGGACAGTATGTATTGACACATTGTCCGAAAGGTCACATGCTCGAGCGATGGCTGGGTTCTTATGGGGAGCGTTCGGGGTCGCGGTGGTGATCGTCGGTGCCGCGGCTGGGACGCATGCGTGGCTGATCCTGTTGGCGCGAGGTGGGGCGTCGGGGACCGAGTTCGTTCAGATGGTCCTGGCGCCGTTGTTCTTCACCGCCTACTTGATGACCTACGTCGGCGCGGTTTCCGGACTGATCTTGGCCTTCACGACCGATTCGCTGATCGCTCGCGTGCTGGCCGGAAGCATCGGCGGTGCCATGGCGGCCTTCGACGTGACGGTGCATGTCGTGCTGTACCGGAAACGGCGGCGCAGGCGTGAAATCAATCGGGTGCTCAGCAAGGACGAACTACTCGACCTGATCAAATCCCGCTCAGTCGACAGCTTCCGCAAGGAGACGGACGGCATCGTCCGGTTCACCTACGTCAACAACTGGGACGAGAACGAGGAAGTCATCTGGCGCCCATGCAAAGCGGACGGCGCGGGATACCCCGCCTACGTCGCCGCAGCAGACGACGTCCGACGGCGCTGCGGCCACACCATCTCGTACCGCGACGAAAACAACCCCGGCGAGCCTGGCCGATGGATCACCGTGGACGAGGCAATCACTCTGCTGCAAGCAAACGAGGTCAACACCTTTGGCTACGGCGAACCCTGGAACTTCAGTGACACGACGGCCAAGGGTGAGCCAACCGGCATCCGACTGCTGGACTATGGCTGGTTACGGCACCTCCACGTCAGCTCCACATTGGAGGCGACGATGATCCCAATAGCTCGCGAGGCCCAACGCCGCCATGGCAAGCCACAATTCAAGATCAATGGCCGCTGGGAGTACCTTCCCCGGACCTGAGCTGACCTCGGAGCGACATGTCCAAGCCGCGCACCAGTTCCCCCACCCGGCCGCGACCAGCCGGAGCAGCTGGGTAACGGGCCAGAACGCCGATCACGTTGGAGCCAGCCAGATCCCGGGCCTTCGCGATGTATGCGGCACCAACTTCATTGTCGTCACCAGCATCGAGCTCGAATGCCCTGGCAGCATGTCCAGCCGCGCCGAGGATGTGCAGGACCTGCGTCGCTTTCGCCAGTGGATGAAGGAATGCCCCACTGGCCGCGGCGAGGGCAGCCCGGGCGGCTTCACCAGCCGCAGCCTGCCCCGCGTCGCGGGCCTGTTGATACGCCCGTTGCGCAGCCCAGGCATTGTCCCGGACCACCTTGGTCCGCTTGGCTCCGTCCACGAACGCCTGCGCGACTTCGATCGCGGCTCGTGGCCGCGGGTCGTCTGGACAGTCGCGTTCGAAGATCGCCAACGCGGGCTCCGCACAGGCCACTGCAAAGCCCGTGACCGCCCGCAGCTCAGCCATGCTGAGCTCGGTCGCCAACGTCATACCAGTGAACCGTATCGTTGAACCTCCGGTTGAAACTTCCCGGTTTCAGGGCTCAAGTCCGTGAGCTCGCAGGAAGCGTGCGCGCTGTACGGTCTCGAACTGCTTGGCGGCTTCCGCGGTGATCGGAACGGCCTCACTGGCAAGCTGGCGTAGGCCGATCCGGTATCTCCAGGTGGACCCATCCCACCGGAAGGCATGCGTGTACTCCTGCTCAACCCCTCCGAATTCACGAATCACGGTCAGCGGGTCGTCAACGGGATGGCCGGCATCCACGATCGCGAAGTAGTTGTACTCCGCGACCGACGGATCATGACGTTCCTCGGCCCATACCCGTTCTTGCTGGACCCCTTCGAACCGATCCGCCGCCACCATGTCGACAGCGATCACCTCGAACGGCTCGGACTCGGCACCGACGCTGATCCGGTACGTCAGGTCGGACGGCACCCAGTCGAGCCTCTTGGCGAACCTCTCCTCGTGCGTCTGACCGTCCTGCCCATCCCATTGGCGGACAACAGCATGAGGGTTGTCTAGTGAGTCGTGAGCACCCACAACGGCGAAATACCTGTACTCTCGGCCCAACTCCTGATCGCGCAGACGACGGGCGTGCCGCTCGCGTTCGGCTTGTACCAAACCGAATTTCCGAACCATGTCCAGCGAAATCGGCACCGCGATATCACTTGCCTGCCCCGACCTCATGTGCGACACCAAGTCAGACGGTACCCATTCGCGCGCACTCGAGTACATCTCCTCGTGCGTATCGCCATCCTGAGTGGCCCACTCGCGGACAACCATCAACGGGTCGTCCGCGAGGGTGTACTCACCGCCCAGAACGGCGTAGTACCGGTACTGCCGCGACTTCAGCTCGCGCTCCCGCTCCCGCTCGAGCCGGACTCGGTCAGCTTGAATCGACTCGAACCGCGTCGCGGCTTCCGCGGAGATCGGCACGGCATCGGAAATGTCCCGGCCGGAGCCGATGCGGTACAGGATGTTGGACCGCACCCACTCGAGATCCGTCGAGAACATTTCCTCGCTGGTGTCGCCACCAGCCGCGTCCCATTCGCGAACGACCACGCTTGGACTGTCGACGGTCCGTTGAGGGCCGACGATCGCGTAGTACCGGTACTGCCGAGGCATTCGAATCCTTAACTAGTCCTTATACTTGTCGAACGCTATAATGTCCAGCACACCAGCAGGATATGTCACTTGCTTGAAATAGCTTTCACTTATGGCCTTCAGTTCAGCAATCTTCTGAGCGTTAGCCTTGATCATTCACGTGGGTGACGTGTCCGCCTGTGCCGGTTCGGATGTTGATCTTGAGTTGGTTGCTGTGTGGTGATGGTCAGGGTTCGAGCCCGGCCGCCGGTGTTGGCTGGGCGCCGGGTTGGGGGGCGGGCCTTTCAGGTCGAGGGGCAGGGACAGGGGTCATCGAGTTGGTGGTGGCAGGGCCAGCGCTGCCCGGAGGCAGGCGGCGAGAGGGTCGGCCCAGGGCCAGGTTTCCGGGATTTTGATCTTGCGTTTGCGTTGGCCGCGGACGATGCGGGCGGCGGTGTGCAGTAGCCGGTAGCGCAGGGTTTTGGGTTCGGCTTTGGCGAGGGTGCCCTCAAGGCAGAGCAGGCGCAGCCAGGCGAGCAGGTCGATGGCGATGGTGGCGGCCAGACACCAGGCCCGGTTGATCTCGATCTTGGTGGAGGGCAGGTGACCGAGGCCGGTTTGCTTGCCGCAGCGGACGTGGTCCTCGACTCGGGCGTGCGGGCGGTGACGGGCTTCCAGGAACTGGACGGTGGCGCCCGAACCGCTGCCCGGGGTGTTGGTGGCCACCAGTTGGTAGCGCCAGCCGTCGGCTTCTTCGAACAGGGACAACTGTGCGCCGGGGTGGGGTTTCTCACGACGACAGATGATCCGCAGATCGGCCGGCCAGTTCTCCAGTTGGTCCCCGTCGGGGTGGTGACGTAGTAGCGCGGTCAGTTCCACCACGCCGGCTTTGTCCAGCGGCCGAGGATCGCCGTGGTGATCGAGCACTGCCTGCCATGCCTTCGCGGGGACACGGCCGATCGCGGCTCGTTCCCGCGCACCGAGTTCCCAGCCGACGCTGTAGTGCGCCTGCCTGCCTGGCTTGGCGTTCAGCGCGGTGATGTACTTGATGAGACCGTGGGAGGCGCCCGCGCCGTCCACGGTGACTAGAAGGTTCCTTCGATGTTTCGCCGGGATCTGGGCGATCGCGGCGTCGAGGACCTCGAGGTGATCAGCTGTCGTGTTGGATCCGGCGCTTCCTGTGCGCAGCAACAGGGCCAGCGATTCGCCGGTGTTGTCACACATGGCCAGCAGCGGATGATGACCGAAGCTGCCCTTGTAGGTTCCCGCGGCGAGTTGTTTGTCCGAGTGCGCGATCACCAGCGAACCATCCAACCGGACCACCACGGTCGTGCCCAGATCACGGTCGGCCACCCGCGACGGCGGAATCCGGCCGTGCCGTCGCTCGATCAACGACCACACATGCTCGCGGATCCGGGCACGCACACGGGCGATCTTGTTGCGCTGCACCTGACCGACCGCGTCCAACGTGCGCCACAACGTCGGATCTGAGGCGACCGGCCCGAACAGTTCGGCCTGATCGCGCAGGACAGCCAGATCCGACAGGACCCGCCCGCCGTCAGCGATCAACACCGCGGTGTCGGCGAACACCCGGCCACGGTCATGCACCGGCATGAACCCACGCCGCGCCATCGCCCGCGACAAGCCTTCCGTCAACCCGGTGCGGTCGGCCAGCAACCGCACCGCCGCGGTCCCGGCATGACTGACCACGCCACGCCCACCGACTTCTACCGCCAGATCCCGCGACCACCCAGTAACATCCACGTCGAAAGTGCTCCAGAGCTTCATGGGTAAGAACAGGCATTAGCAACCTCATCTTCCCAGCTCAGGAGCACTTTTCCCTGTTCCGACACGGCGCCCGAATCAAGATCGCCATGAATACTCAGGGTTAGCCGGATCATTTTCATCAAGCACCCGTCGCTGGTTGTAGTAGGGATGCTCATCCGTCTTGGCCCACAGACTCATCGGCGTGTGGAACTGGACCTCGAAACGCAGCACCCGCCCGCCACCTAGTGATCTTTGGTCGCAGGCTTCTTCACATCTGTGTCAAGTTTCAGGCTGCGGGTGTGAGCCGGGCCCGGTCGGCATAGCTGTCGACGTGGCGGTCAAGTGTGCGTAGGGCTTGGCGTAATTCGGGCGGGGCCTGGGGCAGGGCAATAGCAAAGTCGTTGTTGCTGTTCAGGGGGTAGATGCGGCCAGGAGCGGGAGGATTCTCATGCGGTCGGCGGCGATCCATTCCAGGGTGCGTTTGATCTCGGTGAGTCCAGCCAGGCGGATCAGGCCGATGGCCAGATTGCGGAGCATGGCCATGGCGTGAGCACCGTTGCCGGTGTAGGCGTGCTGGTGGTCCTCAGCGAACACGACGTCGCGGACCCAGTGGATTTTGTTCTCGATGCCCCACTGACCCCGTACCAGGCCACCAATGTCCCGAGCGGACGCTCGCTCGGTGTTCAGGCTGGTCACGCCGTATGCGATCTCTTTGTGGACGCGTTGCCCGGCGAGGTTGAACACGTCCCGGCGGATGCGGAAGACCTGGGCGGCATGAGGGAAATCGACGCCCTCGGCGACGGTCGCCCAGATGGCCCGGCGGGTGATCCGCCCGTGGCTGCGCTCGTCGTCCACATGGTCCTCCGACCCTGGGGCAGCAGGCGGCAGCAGGGCTTGGACCTGGGCCAACAGGGTCGGCTGGTTGCCTTTGACAGCAAGCACGTAGTCCGCCTGCTTGTCGGACACCAGGTGCCGCGCGGTGTCGCGCTGGGTGTGCGCGGCATCGGCCGTGACCACCGCACCCGCCAGATCCATACCCGTGAGCAACGACTTGACCTGCGTGGTCTCGGTCGTCTCGTCGGGGACCCGGATCTGCGAGATGACCACCGCCTGGCCGTGACGCATCGCCGAGAACAGGCGCACACCACCGGAATTACGCACGGCCTTGCCGTCGATGGCCACCCCGTCGAAGCCAGCACAGCCGTCGTCGCCGGCCAGGGCCATCGCTCGATCAGCCAGCCAGTGGCACACCAGCCTGTCGGCGGCCTCGGCGTCCACCGACTCGACCACCCGGCGGATCGTGTCCGCGCTCGGCGCCACACGCCGTCCCGATAGGACGCTCCGCCGCGCCCCGACCAGCTCCAGCAACTCCTGCGGCAAGTCCTCGGCCCGGTCACCGGCCTCCCGGTAGTTCTTCGCCCCCGCCAATACCGCCAGCACCGTCACGGCCAGCACCGTGGCGATGTGATGCCGAATCCCCCGGCGTTTACGGGGATCGGCGACCTTGCCCAGCAACGCGACCAAGTCGGCTAGCTCAGCCGAGCCCATCATGACCGACGCATCGACGGGTACGCAGACGGCATGCGACACTGACACCAGCGGCCTTTCGACAGACGATCAAGAGCGTGAGAACTCACATCGTCCCATCGAAGGGCCGCATCTCCTTACCCACCAGGGAAAACCTCACCCCGCCCCACCACTCCCAAGATCAACCGACTTTGCTTTAGCCCTGGGGCCTGGGGTTGGCTGGCAGCGGTGAGCGGGACGAGCAGCCGGTTGTAGATCTTGGTGTAGAACACGGCGATGCGCAGGCCGTCCTCGGTGAGGACATAGCGGTTGCTGTGTGGCAGGCGGCGGATGAGTCCAGCCAGGCGCAGCCGGCGCAGGTCGTAGGTCATCTGTCCGGGGCGGTAGTCGCTGCCGAGCAGCCCGGCGATCAAGACACGCAGGTTCTTGTTGGTGAAGCCGGTTGCCGCGAGCAGGGTGTGACACAGCGCGCCGGTCAGGGCCATGACCCGAGGATCGCCGAACCGTAGGGCCGGGGTCCTGCGCCCCTCCGCGTCCACGGAGGGGTGTGCGATCCGCTCAAAGGCTGGACTCGCAAGGACGCAACCCTGACCGACACGTTCAGCATCCAGGATTCGCTGGTTGCAGGCACGGGCTTTCGCTGAGAGTTCCTCCAGATTGGGCAGCCGGGCATTGCAGCCCAGATCCCGTGGGGCGTTGACGACGGTTTCGATGCGCATCGCCCGGCCGTCTTTGAGGTACTGCTTGATCCGGGAGTGCTTGTAGAACACGTTCACCAGCACCCCGCCGTTGTCCCGGCGATCGATCGCGGTGCGAAACGTCCCCTGGGTGTCGCGCCGGACCCGCCGGTTGAAGATGATCTCGATGTTGTGCGGGCGGCCGAGATCGAGGTTGTCGGCGATGAGCGCCTCGAAGAACCCGCGGGCATGCCGGGGTGCGTCGAACACGATCGTGCGGGAGGTCTCGATCTGCCGCATCGAGGTCTCCCACCAGTACCCGGCGTCCCGATCGGTGGTGGTGAACGGCAGTGGCAGCCGCGCGAACCAGCGTTGCAGGAAGACATTGATCACGCCGGGGCCGAGCCGGTCACAGATCGCTTGCAACACCACCGGATCGTCGGTGGCCGCGAACCCGTTGGACAGTGCGGTGAACCCGATCCCGGCCCGCTCGGCCTGACACTTGGCCCACTCGTGCCCGTTGAGCCACACCTTGGCCGGATAAGGAAAGTAGGTGCATACCTTGATGAACGCCGGACCGAAGTCGATGTCCCACAGGTAAAAGTAGTAACAGGACACCCGCCGGTCGGTCTTGGTGAACCACCACTGCACCGCCCCGGCCGGGCTTTGGCGCTCGTAGGCGGTCCAGACTCGCTGGAACTCTTGTGCCACCCCGATCGCCGCGACACCGGACCGGCCAGTCGCGGCCTGACGATCCAGGTGTGGACGCATCAACTCCAGCTTGCCGCCCACGTCGTTCTTGCCGAACTTCACCCACGGGATGTCGTTGGCCTCGGCGAAATCCGACACCGCCCGGCGGAACCGGTCACCCAACTGCTTGAACAACGCCGGAGACGGGAACGGATATCCAAGTGACCCGACAGGAACGCCACCACCTGCGCGCTGGTCTGCAGCTTCGGCACGTAGGCGTTGAGATAGATCCGGTCCAGACACTGGATGTCCAACGCGACATGCCCGTCGAGCACGTCGTTGACCGTCACCACATGCGCGCCCATGACCCGCCTCCGTCACCATGGCTACGCAGGCGAGCATGCTCCAACCCACAGCGGCTATACCAGACCAGCCACCCGCTCGGCGGTCCGAGGCGAGGCCTCACTACTACGGCAACCGCACAGTGTGATCATCGGCGGTGGGGCGTGATCATGAAGACGGCCACCGCGTGATCAACTTCAAGGTGTGTTGGATCTCGAAGAAGACGCGGTGGCCGCGTCAGAGACTGTAGTTGATGATCGCCTGGCCCGGTGGCAGGCCGGGTTTGATGACATGTTCGCGCTGGTCGCGGGCCGTTTCGCGCAGGCCGACTCGCGGCGACGGGCCCGGATGTACCTGCTTGGGCTGCTCTCGGGTGCCGAGCGGAAAAACTCCTGGACGCTGGCCGAGCAGGCTGGCGACCTGACTCCCGATGGCATGCAGCGGCTGCTGAACTTCTACCGCTGGGACGCCGAGGCGGTCCGTGATGATCTGCGTGGGTACGTGCTGGAGCACCTGGGTGACCCGAGCGGTATCGCGGTGGCGGACGAGACTGGTTTCCTGAAGAAGGGAACCAAATCCGCCGGGGTTCAACGCCAGTATTCCGGCACTGCCGGGCGGATCGAGAACTGCCAGCTCGGCGTGTTTCTGACCTATACCTCGAGCAAGGGTCGGGCATTGATCGACCGCGAGCTCTACCTGCCGGCGTCGTGGACGGGTGACCGGGAACGCTGTCAGGAAGCCGGAATCGGCGCCGAGGTCGAGTTCGCGACCAAACCCATGCTGGCCCAGAACATGCTCGAGCGCCTGCTGAACACAGGTGTCGAGGTGGGCTGGTTCACCGCCGACGAGGCCTACGGCGACAACCCTGGACTGCGGGCATGGCTGGAAGAGGTCAACCTCAACTACGTCATGGCCGTCTCCTGTGACCAGCACTTCATCACCCCGAAAGAGTCTGTGCGGGCCGACGAACTGGTCCGCAGCGCGCCCCGCAAGGGCTGGCAGCGCCTGTCGGCCGGGCTGGGCAGCAAGGGCCACCGCCTGTATGACTGGCTACTGGTGGACCCCGGAGCAGATGAGCACCTGTTGCTGGTTCGCCGTTCGATCAGCAAGCCCACCGAGCTGGCCTACTACATCTGCCACACCCATCACCCGGTGCCGCTGGCCGAACTCGTCCGCGTCGCCGGATCCCGTTGGGGTGTCGAGGAAACCTTCCAGTTCGCCAAGAACGAGACCGGGCTCGATCATTACCAAGTTCGTAAGTACCACGCCTGGTATCGGCATATCACCCTGTCCATGCTCGCGGCCGCGTTCCTCGCTGTCACCGCCTACGCTGAACGGTTACGCGACGAAAAAGGGGCACCAGAGCCGACACGGCGTGCCTGATTCCACTGTCCTGCAACGAAATCAGGCGTCTGTGGGCCGCGTTGACCCACCCTGCGCACGCTGAGGCGCACATCGCACACTGGTCAGACTGGCGACGACGACGTCAAACCCAAGCCCGTCACAGCCACTACCAGCGACAACGCATCAAACATCCCAGACTGCCGTTGCCGTACTAGTTGCAACTCCCAAGTATCGTTGATGCCGCGATACCTTTGAAAGTTGGTCAGGTTGGATTTCCACGCGTTCTTCACAACTGCATGCTCGTACAGTGAGGTAATCTCACCAAGATTCTGGTTCGTTTGTTGAGCCGCGAAGCTGCTCGGACGAGCGCTGGTCGATGTGCTGGGGAGTGGTGAGACCCGGGGAAAGATGGGCGGGGAGCCCTTGGTAGAACTGGATTGCGAAGATCAAGTCCGGACCAGAAGGCTCCCCGTGATTGCGTATCGTGCCATGCTCGATGTCCCGCGTGAACTGGCCCTCTACCTCAGCCGGCTGCTGCACGCCGAACGCCGCCGACGCGGCACCCGCAAGAACAGCAGGGCGTTGACCTGCTTTCGCCACGCGGTGCTGGGCCTGCGCTGGTTCCGGCAGAACACCGACGTCCCCGCCCTGGCTCGCGATCACGGCATCTCCCGCGCCACCGGCTACCGCTACTTGGATGAGGTCGTCATCGTGCTCGCCGAGCAGGCGCCGGACCTGCATGAGGCCCTGCAGCGGGCCAAGGATGAGGGCACGGCCTACGTGATCCTCGATGGAAAGGTCTTCTCCGCCGATCGCTGTAGCGAGAAAACGTTGAGCGTGAAAGGCGAGCCGATCGACCTGTGGTACTCCGGCAAAGCCCGCGAGCACGGCGGCAACATCCAAGCGCTGTGCGCGCCGGACGGTTTTCCGTGGTGGGTCTCGGATGTCGAGCCCGGTTCACTCCATGACTTGACCGTGGCGCGCGAGCATGTGCTGGGTGCGCTGTACTGGGCCGCCTCGCACCTTGATCTGCCGACGCTGGCCGATGGCGGCTACGACGGTGCCGGCATCGGCGTGCACACCCCGGTCAAACAGCCTGCCGATGGCCAGGTCCTCGACGTGGACACCCGCACACGCAACGCTCTGCTGCGTGGCCTGCGGTGTCTGGGCGAACGTGGTTTCGCCCTACTCACCGGACGCTGGCGCAGCCTGCGGCATCTCACCGCCAGCCCCAGCAAGATCGGCGACATCGTCAAAGCCGCCCTTGTCCTCACGCATTTCGAACACGGCAAGATCGCGTGAAAGTCGCTGAGATCACCTCAGTGGGCCTTTCATAAGCTTGACAGCCTCGCGATAGCCTGCCGTGTAGACATTTTCAGGCAACGTGATCGTAAATCGGAGCGAATCGTTCATTTTGATGAGCGCCTTTTCAAGACTGCCCTCACCCTTGATCTCAGTCGCCAGCTTACGCTTGAGCGAGTCGTCTTCCTTGAGCATGTGTTCCCATCCAGCCTTGTCAGCTTCTGGGAACTGCTTCTGCAGTTTACCAAGGACGTCGAGTATCTTGTCCGAAACGTCTTTCTTCTTGGCCTTGGCGTCGTCGATGAGACGATTGGCCGCCGCGAGCTCCTGCTCGGTCAGCGTGAACCATTCGCCTTCGTCGTAGCCCTTCCAGCCGTTGGGCGGCAACTCCGGTTCCTTGGGATCGGTGCCGGGTGGAGGGGTGCAGGAGTTCGCCGACCGGCAGGCATCGCCGGGTTTGGGCTGCTCGATCTTGATGGTGGCGCCGTCGATCCTGGCCACACCGTTCTCGATCCGAACCGTGCCGCCTTCAAGGCGAACGATCGAACCTTCCAGTCTGGACAGATCGCCGTCGATCCGTGCGGTGCTCGGAGAAACTCGGTAAAGCACGCCGTCGACGTCGACGTGGCCACCGTCCAGCTTGGCAACACCGTTCTCGATGCGCACAGTGAGTCCGCTGATGTCGGCAACGGCACCAGGCAGCTTGTCGGGCATGCCGGGGGTGAGGCGGACGACTAGCCTTTCGATCCTCGCGATTCCGTTGGCGAGTTTGGTGGAAACCTTGGCCACAGCTGAGGCCAAGGTCTGTAGCACCTTCAGCAGTGCCGTGCTACCGCCACTCCCTGCCGACAAAGCGAGCGAGGCAACGTCGAAGAGAGTCAGGCCGAACGCCATGCCAGGGTTCTCGTGCCACACATCCAAATGGATGAGGTGGTACGGATTCTTGAGCAGTTCCCTGAACCCGTCGGCGATCTGACGGCAAGCCGCGTTGTTCAGATCGGTGATGGCACCTACCGCGCAGGTGCCCATCTGGATCATGCCTTCGACGGTGCCCTTGAGCCCTTCCGCGAAGCCAAGGGCGGCTTGGTGGAGGAACTCGCCGATCTTCTTTGTCGACTCCCGCCACTGTGCGCACGCGGATTCCGAACCGACACCGCATTTGATCATGTCGTCGACGTAGTTGCCGTACGCGACCGCGCCCTCGAAGATCTTCTTGTCGATCTTCCTCTTGAGTTCCATACATTGCGGGGTGTATCTCGAGACCTTGCACAAGATCAAGCCGATGATGCCATCCCGGAACTGCTTGTTCAGCTCCGCATCTTTGCGTGCGGCGTCCTGCGCCATCCGCTCGGCCTCGGCTTCCGCCGCCCTGCGGTCCTTGATGAAGGTATTGAGGTGGTCGTTGACTTGCTTGCCGAAGTTGTGAATCGACTCAGTGGTCCTCTTCGCCAACTCGTGGATCGCCTCGGCTGCCGTCGCAGCCTGGTTGGCAACCTCGGCCGCAGCGGTGGCTGATGCGGCCGCGTGCCCGGCCAGTCTCGCGTCGGCCTGTGCCGACACGGACGACTGCCCCGCATTGCGGGCCGCGATGTGTGCGCCTTGAGCATGCTGGGCGGCGGAGTTGGCGGCGTCGTTCGCACTGACCGCGGATTGCGCTGCTTGCTTTGCCGACTCGGCCGCACGAGCAGCCGCTTCGTACCCGGGCTTGATTTCGTTGACCGCGGTTTCCGCTGCTTGCCTTGCCTGTTTCGCTGCCTCGGTGGCCTCGTCGGCCTTCTCACGTGCCGCCTTGGCCTGCTGTTCGCTGATCATCAGTGCGTCGGCGACCACTTCCATGGCGCGACGAGCGTCAGCGTTGATGCCGGCGTACGCCTTCGCAATGAGGTTCGCCATCTTGGCCGGATCCACAACCTGCGCGGCCGAGGCGGTCGCCGCGTCGGCCGCCCGGGTGGCCACGTCGGCCTGGAACGTCGCCTGGTTGGCCTCGGACACCGCGGCTTCAGCCTCTTGCTGGGTCCGTTCCGCGGACGCCAAGGCCTCGTTCGCGACGTTGGCTGCTTCCATGGCAAGCCGGTTCGCTTCATCAGCCGCCCGGCGAGCGGTGACCGCTTCCCGCTCCGCCTGAATCGCAGCCTGCCGGGCACGCTGTGCCTCGGCTGCGGCCTTGGCTGCTTCGGACCGGGCGACTGCCGCGGCGTTGCGGGCACGAGCGGCCCAGGCAGCCGAAGCGTTCGCGTCCGACCGGGCTCGCTTTGCCGCGTCGGCGATGTCCTTGGTCGCCTCGTCGGCGTTCTTGCCTTCCTTTTCTGCCTTTTCGCGTGCCAGGTACAGCGCACGCTCGACCCGGTCGGCGTCCTCGACCCTCTGGATGGTGATGTTGGTCGCGGTCTGCAGTTCCACCGCCGTCGTCTGAACCGCGGTAGCCGCGTCGTCGGCGCGCGTCTTCGCCCTGACCGCGTCAGAGTTCGCCGCGACCGCCGAGTTGCTCTTCGCAATCGCGTTCGACGCCGCTGCCTGGGCGTTGATCCTGGCCGAACGCGCGTTCGCTGCGTGGGTGCGTGCATTGCGGGCGGCCTGCTCGGCGATGGCCTGCTGGGCCTTCGCTCGATCCCGCGCCTGGACCGCGATCTGTTCCTGAGTCTTCGCTGCCGCGGCCAACTGCGCGGCAGCCTGTTCCTGACGCTCGGCCTCAGCACGCCACTTCTTCGCGTTTTGCGCGTGCTCCAGAGCATTCGCGTTCGCGTCGAGTGCGAGGCTGTCAGCGAGTGTCGCCTCGGCGGCGTGCATCGACGTTTCCGTCGCTTTCGCGGCAGCCTCGGTCGCGTGGCCAAGCGCGATGGTGACCCTCGACCACTCCAACCCGTTGGTCATACCGGTGTTGATCAGGTTGGCTGCCGCGTTCTGCACCTGCGCGGTCGTAGTACGGGCGATATCGACCGCGCCTGCCGCCCACTCCGACTGTCGTTTTGCCTCGCCTACCTGCGCCTGGAGTTCTTGCGTACGGCCACGCTGGCCGTTTTTCCTGCCAGGCTTGTCCTCCTGCAGGATCTGGTCGGCCCGCTGGGCTGCCCTGGTACCAAACTGCATGGCGCGGGTCGCTTCTTCGAGCGACTTCACCGCTTGGATGTTGAAACGCAGGATCTCTGCCCGCGCGGTCGAGGCCGCTTCAGAACGCCTGGCCAGTTCGGTCAGCTCACGGATCGTCTTGTTCCGATCCTCAAGGGCTTTGACGATCTGGTCTTCGTAGTCGTGGTCGCGTTTGTTCGCTTCCGCGTAGCCGGTCTGGTAGAAGGCAAGAATCCGCTCGTAGTCGCCTGTGGCCAGTACGGCCTCGCCTTCGGTACGAACCGCTGGCCCGCCGCTGGCGACCATGCTCCGCTCCTGATCGAGCTGCAGGGCGTCCGCTCGCGACGCTGCCTCCAGGTCGTTGGTGACCTGGGTACGCCGGATCAGGGCGCACTCGCCAGTCACGCGCCCACCGAGATCCACGACTGTGCGCGCGGCCCCAAGCAGGTCTGGGAACTGATCGACAAAGGCCAGGGGCACTACCAGCTGATGAACATCGCCTCCCGGCGTTGCCTTGACACCGGCGGCGACGCGGTGATCCGTCAGGTTTCCTGCGCCGAGTTCCAGGGCCAGCGCTGGCAGTTCATCGCCAACCCAGCCGATGGCACCTTCCAGCTGCGCAACACCTTCTCCGGCTTGTTGCTCACCCCGCGAGACAGCGCCACCGGCAACGGGACGCTGGTCGAACACGTCGCCGACCTCAAGTCCGCCGACCAACTCTGGCGCATTATCGACCCGACCCACGTCGAGTCGACCGTGGCGGTGGAACCGGGTTTCGTCAAGCTCAAGGGCCTCCAGTCAGGCCATTGCATAGGCTACGAACGCTTCTCCGAGCCCAGCCTGGCTCCAATGGTCCTGGCCTCCTGCAGTGGCCCCAGCCCACTGCCACCGTCAGCTAGGTGGGAGCTGATCTCCGTCGGCGGCAAGCGGTACGCGCTGAAGAACACACGGTCCGGCCGTTGCCTTGACGTCAAGTACGGCTCCATCGACAACTACGCCCCACTGGTGCAGTTCGACTGCCACCTCCAGTCGAACGAGCAGTGGGTGTTCACCAAGGGAGAAAACGGGGCCGTCTTCCTGAAGAGCGTCCTCAGCGACAAGGTCGCCGACGTGTTCCACTCCCAGACGGCGCTCGGCTCGCAAATCATCCAGCACGACCGCAACGGCGGCCAGAACCAGCAGTGGCTGCTGGTGCGGTAGCCAGTCGTGAAGAGTGGGCTTTCCCAATGTCACAGGGAAAGCCCACTCTTGCTGTGCGCGCTCACCGTCGCCTCCGCGGTACGGATACGGCCATTGAGGTGACGATCGTCATTCAGGCTTGCCTGTAACGCGCCGCACATGCGAAGGTCCCATCGGCATCCGACTACCGGGGGGTAGACGGTCCATTGAGGACTATCGGTCAATTCTGAGTATGCAGGGGGTTCTGGTGTCTGCCAGATCGTCTCTTTTTGTCATGCGCGCTTTATCCGCGCTCACCATCGCATCCACTGTGGCTGGTGGGATAGCGGCGCCAGCCTTGGCTGCTCCCGCCTCCGCGTCCGTATCGTCCGCCGCGCAGGCCGACATCGACGCGAGGATCGCGGCCGCCGCCGAGCTGGGACTCGACCCGAGCCAGATACCGCTCGTGGGCAGCGACAAGAACTTCGTAATCTTCTTGTGGCAGAAGGCAAAGCCAGGAACTCACATCAAGGCGGCGGCCGAGCGGGCATTCACCGACCCCGATGAAGCCGCGAGCACGCTGTTCATCGTGGACGGCATCTTCAAGGCCAAGGCGCTCGACGTTGAAGAGATGAAAAGGAAGGCCGAACAAGATCGCCAGCGTTTGGCTGCCGCGGCTGAGATTGAATGGGTCAACGTCCCACAGGTACTGCTGGACGGCCCGAGCGAGAACTTCATCTTCAAGCTGTGGGAGAAGTCCGAGAACAGCAGTCACGTACAAGCCGCCGCGCGAGCGCTGTTCGCCGACGGCACGACTGAAGAGCAGCGTCAGACTTTCCTCGTCACCGGCATCTACGCCGCGTCCCGCGCGGACCGCATCCGCAAGATCGAGCAAGCCGAACAGGCTGAGCGGGAACGTCTTGAGCGGGAAGCGAATCTGAAAGCCAAGGCCAGCGCATGGTCCGCCGCGGTCGGCTCGGCGGTTCCCGAGGACATCAAGAACCTGCCTGACCGCGAGTTCATCCACGAGATCACCAAACGCGCACTGGGCGTTCAGGTCAAGGCGGCCGCACAGGCAGCATTCGACAAGCGTGACGATCCTTCCGCGTGGAAGGCGTTCATTTTCACCGGTGTCCACACCGCACACAAGGCGGACCTTGACGAACGCGACCGCTTGGAAGCCGTCAAAGCCGAGCAGGACGTTCGCAAGATCCTTGAAGCCGCTGAGAAAGACGGATTCCAGCCAACGGTGGCTACGGCCGCGCGTGCCGCACTGGCAGGCAGCATCGCCGACCGCAACGCATTCCTGACCCTCGGGTATCTCAATGCGATCAAGGTCGACCAGATCAAGCCGGCCGACAAGCTTGTGGTGGAACTACAAGGCGCTCGTTCACGTCGATGCGTCCAGGTTGCCGGTGAATTGGGTTCGCCGAACGAAGGTGCGCTCGCTGACCGTGCCCCCACTGAGTTGTGGGACTGCGAACGCGGCGCGAAGCAGGTTTGGGAGCTGGCGGCCGAGGGCAACGGCGAGTACTCGCTGCTGAACACCGCATCGAAGCTTTGCCTTGACACTCTCGATGGCACGATCATTCAGGCTGTCTGCACCGATATCCCTGACCAGCGCTGGAAGTTCGTCGAGAACCCGGCCGATGGGACCTTCCAGGTTCGCAATGTCGGCACCGGTACGTTCGTCACTCCGGCGAGCAGCGGCGTTGTCAACGGCACCCAGTTGGTTGAGGCGGTTGACCTCAAGTCGGCCGATCAGCTCTGGCGCATCATCGACGTGACCCACACCGAGTCGACCGTCAAGATGACGCCCGGTGTTGTCGAGATCAAGGGCGTCGCGTCCGGTCACTGCATGGGTGTCGCGCCGGGCCGCGAGCCCGATTTGGCTCCGGCTCGTTTGGTGTCCTGCCAGTTCGGACAGGGGCGCTGGGAGCTGGTTTCCCTCGGCGGCAAGCGGTATGCGTTGAAGAACGGCGCGGGTTTGTGCCTCGATGTCAAGTGGGGGTCGGTCGACGACTGGGCACCGCTTGTCCAGGCCAACTGTCACCTCGGTGGTACCGAGCAGTGGACGTTCACCAAGGGGGACAACGGTTCCTACATCCTGACGAGCGTGTTCTCCGGCAAGATCGCTGACGCGTTCAACAGCGGCACGGCACTCGGTACGCCGATCATTCAGTTCTGGGACAACGGCGGCGGCAACCAGCGTTGGCTGGTCCAGCCGGTCACTGCGTCCTAAGCAGACATGAAAGCGGGCTTTCCTAGCGAAAGCCCGCTTTTCGTTTGGTCAGACGTGGGTTCGGGAGTGCCACAGGGAGATGGCGAGTACCACTGCGACGAGAATTCCGGAGCTCATCAGCTGGACTCGGCCCGCGGAGTCCGTGAGCATCAGGAGCAGGATTCCGATCATCGCTATCAGGGCGGCCCACGTCAGGTACGGATAGGCCCACATCTTCACGGTCAGCGACGCGGGCTGCGTACTTTCGAGGACTCGGCGCAGCCGGAGTTGTGAGCAGGCGACCATGATCCAGACCAGCAACAGGACCGCGCCCACTGCGTTGAGCATGAAGTAGAAGAGCGTGTCCGGCCACACGATGTTCAGGACCACTGCGACAAAGCCGAATGCGACCGACGCCAGCACTGCCACGTATGGAACTTGGTTGCGATCGAGTCGTGTGACGGCACGGGGTGCTTTGCCGCGCTCGGCCAATGAGTAGATCATGCGGGCGCTGGCGTAGATGTTGGCGTTCAACGCGGACAGCAATGCCACCACCACGACCGCGTTCATGATCTGACTTGCCGCGGGGATTCCGATGTGGGTCAGTACGGCGGCAAACGGGCTTTCGCCTACGATGATTTGGTTCCATGGCACCAACGTGACCACTATCAGCATCGATCCTATGTAGAATGCGAAGATTCGCCATACTGCGGTTCGGACTGCGCGGCCGACGGCGTGTGCCGGGTTGTCTGATTCCGCCGCCGCGATTGTCACGACTTCAAGGCCGCCGAAGGCGAACACGATCGCCAGCAAGCCGGTGATCACGCCGGACCAGCCGTTGGGCAACAACTCGGTCAGGTTTGCCGTGCCGACAAAGTTTGTGCCGGGCAGAACGCCGAAGAAGGCGAGCAACCCAAGGGCGAGGAAGACGATGATCGCGGCGACTTTCAGCCAGGCGAACCAGAATTCGAACTCGCCGAAGTTTCCGACTGCCGCCAAGTTGACCACTGTGAACGCCGTCATGAAGATCAGCACGAGTGCCCACTGTGGAATCATCGGGAACCAGCCGTTGACGATCATCGCCGCCACGGTTGCTTCCATCGCCACGGCGACCATCAGACCCACCCAGTACAGCCAGCCGATGGTGAACCCGGCCCATGGGCCGTATGCGCGTTCGGCGTGCTCCGAGAATGAACCGCTTGACGGCAGGGCCGCGGCCATCTCGGCCATCATTCGCATGACGAGCACAGCGAGCAAACCGGCCAATAAGAAGGAGAACACTATACCGGGACCGGCTAAGGCGATACCGGCACTGGAACCGACGAACAGCCCCGACCCGATCACCCCGCCCATCGCGATCATGGTCAGGTGACGCTGGCGCAACCCGCCTGCCAGCCGTGGCGGTGAGGAAAGTTCGGTGGTCACAACGAGATCCCTTTCAGACACTGACGGCCATTGGTTGTCCTGATGCGATCGGCGGCGAGGAGATGCTTCACTTGTCCGTACGGATCGTCCGTGCCCATGGCGAACGGCCAGTCACTGCCGAGGACGATCTTGTCCGGGCCGAAGACAGCCATGGCGTGATCCACCTGCATCGGGTCATGGGCGAGACAGTCCACATAGACTCGACGGATCGCGACCGACGGCGGCTCGGTCAGCGGCTTGATGCCGGGGCGCGAGGTGTCGTAACCAAGTTGCCACCGGCCAATCATCGATGACACTGTCTCTCCACAATGGACCACAAGAACTCGAATCCCGGGATAGCGCGCGAGCACGTCGCCGAACACCAGCTGCGCCGCGGCCAATGCCGTCTCGGTCGGGTTACCCAGCAAATTGGACAGATAGAAGGCATTGAGCCGAGCGTCCGGCGATGCCCCAGGATGTAACAGGATCATCCGTCCGTCCCGGTCCAGCAAGCTCCACAATGGATCAAACCGAGGGTCGGCCAACGAGACGGATCGGCCACCAGCAGAGCCACACACGCCAACAACCGGCGACAATCGCAGCCGCGAATACTCGGCAACCGCGAGCGACGGATCCTCCAACGGGAGATACCCCAACGGCAGCAGCCGCGGATAGGCCTCGACGGTCGCGCACAACCCGTCGTTCAGCCTCCGTACCCATTCCGCGGCATCAGGCAGGTGCTGCTGGAAGAACGGTGGCGGCACCATCACCACGGCCTCGTCAAGTCCAGCCGTGTCCAGGTAACGCTCCAGCCTCAGGGGCTCGTACAACGCTCGCGGAACGTCGAACCCTGGCAGCTCAGGCGCCAGGTGGGTATGCAGATCGATTCCGGTCACCTGCCGGACCGTACGGTCGCTGAGGCGACAGTGGCCACGCGTTTCACTTATCCGGATAGTTGCTGCGTTCGGCGGACAGTTGGGATTTCGGCGGCCCCCTGGCTAAATAGGAGGGACGCGGAAGCGAAGGAGCTGCCATGAGCGTTCTCGCTAACCACCAGGTCATCGACACCGTGGACGTGGACGAGGCCCGTGCGGTCGGCAGCCGCGTGTTCCGCAACCACCAGCTCGCGCCCGAAAGCGGCAACGGGTTCCGTGCTGTGCTTCGGTCCGCTGCGGTCGGCGGGATGACGCTCACGTACGTCGACTACCGCGTCGGTGTCCGAATTGCTGCTTCCGAGCCGAGCAGCGGCTTCCTCGTCCACATCCCGCTCACTGGGCACGCGGACATCACGTGCGGCCGCGAAGCCGTGAGCTCGGATCCGGCCAACGCGGTCGTCGTCGACCCTGCCGAACGACTCGATATGACCTGGTCACGGGGTACGCCACAGCTCATCATCGGGATCGACCGGGAACGGATGGAAGATCATCTGCGGCGCACGCTGAACCGCTCGCTCGACCGGCCGTTGCGCTTCGGACTCGGCATGGATCTGACGTCCGCGGCAGCTCGTGCCTGGCTCGACGTCGTGCACCTGCTCCTGCGCGAGGTATCCACGACCGACCACGCGCCGCTGGCGATGGAACACCTGGAAGGGCTGCTTTTCCAGCGGTTTCTCCTGGCCCAGCCGAGCACGTACAGCGGCGCGCTCGGCGACGAGCGGTCCGTCGCGCCGAGGGCGATCCAGCGAGCGATGAAGTTGATCGAGCACCATGCGGCCGAGCCGCTGACCGTCGAGGACATCGCGGAGGCCGACCCGAACACCGTGAGCGTCACCGAGGCCGCCACACGCTGGCTTTCCTGCACGCCGGGCGGTTCGCCGTGCAATACCGCGAGCGGTTCGGTGAGACGCCGTCCACGACGCTGCGGCGCTGACGTGCGCTGCGCGGACAAGCGGCGCGTTAGGTGGATAGCGAAGCCAGTGCAGTCGACATAACGTCCCTCGTGTCGATAGGAGCACGTGTGACAACCCCAGAGGAATTCCGACTACGTTTCCCGGCGCTCACCGAGACGACCTATCTGGCGTCGTGCAGTCAAGGCGCATTGTCGGACATGCTGGCAACCGCGCTCCTGGAATTCCAGCACACGCTCCTTGAGTACGGTGCGCCTTGGGAACAATGGCTGGAGCAGGTCGATCTGGCCCGCCAGTTGTTCGCCGACATGATTCACGCGACCACGGACGAGATCGCTGTGGTGCCGTCGCTGTCCGCCGCCGCGTACCAGGTCGCGTCGACCAGAGATTGGCGGTCGCGGCCGCGGATCGTCACGACCGACATGGAATTCCCATCGGTCGCTCACGTCTGGCTGGCGCAGCGTGGAACCGATGTCCGATATGTCGAAGATCGGTCCGGTGTCGTGTACGCGGAAGATTACGACGCCGCGATCGATGAGACCTGCGGGCTGGTTTCCGTGCCGCTGATCTCGTATCGCAATGGGGTTCGCCTTCCGGTCGAGAGTGTCTTGGAAAAGGCTCGATCTGTTGGCGCTTTGACGTTCGTGGACGCCTATCAGGCCGCGGGCGTTGTACCCATCGATGTACGGCAGCTGGGTTGTGACTTCCTGGCCGCCGGATCGCTCAAGTACATGCTTGGGATTCCCGGGATAGCTTTCCTCTATGTGCGGGAAGGCGTTCAGGACGCGGTCGACCCGCAAGCCACTGGCTGGTTCGGCCGTCGTGACCCGTTCGCTTTCAACCCACGTGTGATCGACTTTCCGGCGAACGCGCGGCGATTTGAAAGCGGCACGCCCGCGATCCCAGCTGCCTACGGTGCTGTGGCAGGGATGCGGGTGCTGGCTTCCCTTGAACCGAAGGCGATACAGGGCCACATTGCCGAGCTCACGGAGTACGCCCACAGCGTGCTGGATGACCTTGGGACACCTTCGGATCCGTCGTTGCGAGACCCGCAGGTAGCGTTGATCGACCCCAATCCCAATGAACTGGCGGAGTTTCTGCGCGCCCGGAACATCGTCACCAGCCCGCGTGGCGAGCTGCTGCGAATTTCGTTCCACTATTACAACACCAGCGACGATGTGGACGCTGTCGCTGCCGCGATACGTGAGTACCGCAAATGACTGTCGTGACTGCGGACTGGCTGACCGAGGCGATCGAGCGGATCTTCCTCGCCCTCGAATACTCTCCTGACGCGGCACGGACCGTCGCCGAATCTCTGGTGGACGCCGACCTTCGAGCTCTGCTCGTGCCCATGTATGGCGTCGAGAAACCCGAGGTGGTCAACGACTTCGGCGCGATCGCGACCTTGGACGCCCACCACAGCATTGGTCAGCTCAGCGGCGATCAAGCCATGCGTCTGGCGATCGAGAAGGCCCGCGAGTTCGGTATCGGAGCTGTCGCGGTCCGGCACGCGTTCCATTTCGGCGCGGCATTCCGTTACGCCAGCGCAGCAGCTGATGCAGGCTGCGTCGGCATAGCAGCAGCTAATACCCGGCCGCTGATGCCCGCACCCGGAGGAGCAAAACCGGTTGTCGGCACAATCCCCTCGCTGTCGCCGTCCCGTTGCCCAACCGGCCACCGATTGTGCTCGATATGGCGTTGTCCGAAGCGGCCCTTGGCGGACCCAAGGGATACAGCCTAGCGTTGATCGTCGACGTGTTGACTGGCGTGCTTCCGGCGGTGGTTTCGGAAATGGGGTACGAGGCCTGTACGCCGACACCACAGTTCCCAACGACTGCGCGCATTTCTTCCTGGCCGTCAATCCGGATGCTTTCGGTGACGAATTCGCAAGCAACACACTGAGATTGGCCGAACAGATCAACGCATCGCGAGGCACCGGACGGGTTTACCTGCCAGGGGCAGACTGAACAGGAACGCGGCGAAACCGCGGCACAGAACGGCATCCGGATCGACGCCGATGTCCTGGCAGCATTGCGTGCGACAGGCAGCCCGCTGGCGATGGCTCCCTGACCCTTGTGAGTGGTTAGCCGTGTTCTAACACGTCTAACCACTCACGAGGGTTAGAGCCAGTCGATTCGGAATCCGGCGACGTGTGGGGTGGCGAGCAGGCCACGGCATTGCGCGTCCGAGGATTCGAATCCGGTGTACGCGATCGTGCCGTATTCGTTCCACGAACTGAGCCCTGCCTCGCAGTACGCGATGACGCGGAATCTGTCCGATGGGCCGTAATCACACAGGACCGCGATGCCCTCGCCGTTGCCGAGGCCGTAGAAGTGGTGGTCACAGCGTGGTGGTTTGACAGGCGACGCCACGGCGGTACCAGCGAAAGCCACCACCGAGAACAGCATCGCCACACCGGAAACCATCAGCCTGCGCATGGGTTTTCCCTTCCGTTCGTTGACAGTCCGAACGTACGGGGATGTGCGACGGGTAGGCAATTAACCGCTCGGGTGGCGCGTTATCACGCAAGGTCACTGTGTTAACTCTGACGATGGATCATGCTCGCCCGATCGGCCGGAAAGGGTATTGCCATTGCCTAATGTGGATCGAGACTGGAATGCCCGGCCCCCAAGGTAAATCACGCGGACGCAGGCTGCGGAGCCGGTGTCTCGACCGAGGCCGGTTTGCGCGCGGGGATGAAGGCAGCGATGGCCAGCGCGGTCAGTGCCGTTGCACATCCAATGGCCATGATCAGACGGAAACCGTTCTGTGACGGCACTTCCACCTGTCCGAACGAGATGGTCAGGTGGGCAAGGATCGCGCCGGACACCGCGCTGGAGATCGACGTACCAATCGACCTCATGAGGGTATTGAGGCTGTTGGCCGCCGCGGTCTCGGACAACGGCACGGCCGACATGATCAACGCGGGCATCGCGCCATAGCCAAGGCCGATACCGCCACCGATCAACGCCGAGATCAGCACGAGCTGCCAGATCTCGGACATCATGAACACGCCAAGGCCGTACGTGACACCGACGACCAAGGCACCGACCATCAAAGTCACCTTGGGCCCGTACATCCGCGAAATGCGGGCGGAAACCGGCGCGGTCGCCATCATCACCAGGCCGGACGGAACGAGCACGAGCCCGGTGGCCAGCATGGACTGCCCCAGGCCGTACCCGGTCGCCGCGGGCAACTGCAGGATCTGCGGCAACACCAACGACATCGCGAACATCGCGAAGGCGAACACAATGGACGTCAGGTTCGTCAGCAGAACCTGACGGCGTGCGGTGGTCCGCAAGTCCACAAGCGGCTGCCGGACCCGCAACTCAAACCAGCCCCACACCAACAAAACCACGGCCGCCACGCCGAACAGGCTGAACGTCAGCCCGGCGCTCCAGTCAGCGCCTTTGGAAATCCCCAGCAGCAAGCAAACCAGCGCGACCGAGAGCCCCAGCGCCCCGATCAGGTCGAACCGCCCGCCAGTGCGCACATTGGACTCGGGCACGAAAGCCAGTACCAGAGCGAAAACCACGATACCGAGGCCTGCGGAAGTCCAGAACAGCACGTGCCAATCCGCGTTCTCCGCAAGCAAAGCGGCCGCGGGCAAACCGAGAGCACCGCCGACGCCAAGGGAGGCACTCATCACGGCGGTGGCCGAGCCGAGGCGTTCCGCCGGTAACTCGTCACGCATGATGCTGATACCCAACGGAATCACGGCAGCCGCAGCACCTTGCAACGCACGACCGACGACCATCGGCAGCACGGTGTTGGACAGCGCGGCAATGGTCGACCCGATGATCAGCAGCGCCACGCTGAACAGGAGCATGCGGCGTTTGCCGTACATATCGCCGAGCCGCCCGACCACAGGCGTCGCGACGGCACCGGCGAGGAGTGTCGACGTGATCACCCATGACGCGTCGGCGGCGGAGGCGTTCAGCAGCTTCGGCAGAACCGGCAGCAGCGGGATCACCAGGGTCTGCATCAGCGAGACGACCACACCGCCAGCCGCGAGCACCGGCACGACGACCGATGACCTCGACGCGGAAACTTGGGACATGCAGAGCCTCCCTCTCGGCTTATGCTGCGGATCATAGATTAAGTCAGTCGACTGACTTAACATCGAGGTGAATAAGCTGACGGGAGGTGGTGAACATGAGAACGTCACGGGCTAGCGCGACTCGCGAGCTGATCCTCACAGCGGCGGAACGACTGTTCGCCGAGCACGGAGTCTTCGCCGTGTCCAACCGCCAAGTCAGCGAAGCGGCCGAGCAGGGCAACAACACGGCTGTCGGCTACCACTTCGGCACCAAGGCCGACCTGGTGAGAGCCATCGCACGCAAGCATTCGGGGCAGATCGAGGGGATCCGCCAGCGAATGGTCGCCTCGCTGGACGAGCGGTCGGACCTGCGGGCCTGGATCGCCTGCCTGATCCGGCCGACCACCGAGCACCTTGAGGAACTGGGCAATCCGACTTGGTACGGCCGGTTCAGCGCGCAGGTCACGACCGATCCTTCGCTGCGGCAGATCATGTTCGAGGAATCGCGGTCGTCGCCTTCGCTTGTGCGGATCACGGCCGCGTTCAACCGGTTACTGCCTGATCTGCCGGACGAGGTCCGTGCCGAACGCCGGGATATGTCCAGGCAGTTGATGGTGCACATGGTCGCTGAGCGGGAACGCGCGCTGGCCGATGGCACGCCAACGCCACGATCGAGTTGGCGGCACACGGCGGATGGGTTGATTGACGCACTCGTCGGCCTATGGCTCGCGCCGGTCAGTTGACGACACGTTCTCGCCGTACTTCCCGGTGATAAGTCCGATATGGACTAGGGTGCCCGCGTGTCCTGGTTGATCGCCCTTTTCCCGGCCGTGATGTTCATCCGAGGCTTCCGGCGGGACCGGCGCAGAGTGTCCAACGCGATGTGGCTTGGCGTGACGCTGGTGTTCTCCGCGCTGGGCAGCACGTCGCCGTTCGCGGGTTGGGCCTTCGCGTTGGCGCTGCTCGGCATTGGCGTGGTGCTGCCGGTCGGGCTGATCCTCAACGGCTTGGAAATGCTCCAGAAAGAGCGCAGGACCCTGGGCAACCTGCTTTCGTTCATCGCCGGGATCGCCATCGTCGTCGTGGACATCTCGTTCATCGTGGTCGCGTCGGGCGGGCTCGGCCCGATCCACGCCTTGCTCGGCGCGGGCGTCCTACTCGCTGGGTACGTCGGCTTCTTCTGCACGAGTGTGCTGCTCTACTCGGTCATGTACAGCTTTTTCCAGCGTGGCGCGCAGTACTCCGCCTTGATCGTGCTGGGGTCACGGGTGATCGGTGATCGCGTACCGAAACTCCTTGCCAGCAGGCTCGACAAGGCGATCGGTGTACGCGAGCGCCAAGAACCGAAACCGGTCGTCGTCGTGTCCGGCGGCCAGGGTCCCGACGAAGAGGTCGCCGAGGCCACAGCGATGCGGAACTACCTTGTCCAGAAAGGACTCCCGGACAACGGGATCCTGGTCGAGGACAAGTCCACGACCACCGAGGAGAACCTGCGCTTCAGCTCGGAACTGCTCAAGAACAACAACGTCCAAGGCCCGATTGCCGCGGTGACCAACAACTATCACGCGTTCCGGGCCGCGGTGACCGCGCGCAGGCTCGGCCTGCCGGTCGAGGCGATCGGCGCGCCGACCGCGAACTACTTCCTGCCGAGCGCGTTCCTGCGTGAGGTCATCGCGTTGATGCGGGAGAACAAGGTCGCCCACGCCATCCTGTGCGGCTCGATGACCAGCATGTACCTACTGTTCGTCTACACGCGCTGACACGTTGCCGAGCAAGCGCTTGATCGTCATCTCAAGGACGACCCGCTTCGGATTGACCCGCGGAGTTCGATACCGCTCCGCATAACGACTCTCGGCCTCACGAACCGACTCGGCATCATCGCGGAGCACGACTATGCCTTCGATCGTGGACCACCGACGGCCGTCGAGCTGGCAAAGCGCTGCGGGCAAACCAGAAGCGGCACGGATGCGGTGTGCTTTGACCGAGTCGCCGGAGGTGATGACGCGGACGATCCCCGCGGGGATGTCGAGGGTCGCACCCACCGGGACGACGTGCGGTGTGCCGTCCGGCCGGATCGTGGTGAAGGTGCAGAGGTGGCGTTCCCGCCAGAACGCGGCGAGGTCACTCTGTAGGTCGATCACGGCCGGACGGTACCTGATGCGTGGGCATCGGGAACGGCACACCGGGACAAGCGATGTCACTCCTGGGGAACGTTCCGTCCACAACGAACTTGTCGACCACGTCGGCGACGCACGTGTTGCCGGTGACCCTGCCGGGGTCCCGTGGATCCAAAGTGGACGTGTCTGGCAGGTCGCCGCACGAGACGGTCGCACTTCTGGTCGTGCCACGCGGGTCGATGGCGTAGATATCCTGGCTCTCGACCATTGTGGTGTGCGCGAAGTACAACGGGAACGTTTGCGCCGGTGCGCCCGGCTCGCCGGGATTGGCGAACAACGTCCCCTTCGCGGGCTTATTGGCGATAAGTCTGCTCACCGCGATCGTGATGTCGGATCCCGAATCCGGTTGATTCCAGTTCATTGGCACGGCGTACGTGCCGCATTCCAACCGTTTCGCTGCTTCTACCGAAAAGCCTGACGGCAGGATGCTGTACCTGCCGTCAAAGCCGCTAAACCGAAACGCCCGTCACAATCCGGAGGGTGATCGCCACACGATCGAGTGTGGCTTTCCGGATCGGACGGGCGCAAAGCTAGCGGTTATCCTGGCTGCTTTCCGCCAGGAATTTCACTCATCCACGTTCAGCGAGAAAGCGGTCGATTGTGCCGCGGCGACGGGCGTCGGCTTCGACTTCCGACGGCGTTTCGCCGAGCACCCGGCTGGCCAGTTCGACCGCGATCCGGGAGACCTCGGGGCCGAGCTCCGCCTTGACCTGCACCCGCTGGGTCTCCAGGTCGGCACGGGTGGCCATGACCAGCTGATCGGCCTCGGCCTTCGCCTGGGCGCGGACCTCGTTGAGCACCTCGTTGCCCTCGGCGCGGGCCTCGTCACGGATGCGCGCGGCCTCGGCCTGCGCGGCGTGGATCTGCTCCTGGTAGTTCTCCAGCGCCTGCTGTGCTTGCGCCTGCAGCGATTCGGCTTCGTCGATACGGCCTTCGATTCGGCCCTGCCGCTCGGTGTAGAGCTTCTCGAACCGGGGCACGATCACCTTGGCGATCAACAGGTACAGGATGATGAACAGCACAAGGCCGAGCGGGATCTCCACGAACGACGTGCTGGGGAAAACCGGGCTTTCCGTGTCCGGGTCAACAGCTTGGGCAATGAAGGTGAACATCGGCGCTCCCCCGGTCGTCGTCGGTGTGGTGGTTACCTTACTTGGTCGGTGTTTCGGACCATTTGGCGATCATCCCCGCCATCCGTCGCAGCACGTCGACGAACACTTCCCGCTCCCGCGGGCTCAGTGATTCGTAGTCAAGGCGCTGACTTTCCCGAAGCGCGCGGTGTTGCTCTTCGACCAGTTCACGGCCGTGCTCGGTGAGGTCGACCACAACTTTGCGCTCGTCTTCGGGCGAGCGTCGCCGCACCACGACACCGTCCTGTTCGAGCTGCTTGAGCATCCGGGTCGCGCTCGGCCCGGACACCCCGGCATGCGTGGCGATCTGGCCGACCAGCAGCGGACCGTGGGCCAGCACCGCGTCCAACAGCGTGAGCTGGGACAACGACAAACCCGCGGTGGTTCGAGCCAGGCGGCCGCGGTTGCGGCGCATCGCCATGAAGAGGTCATGCGTGGCCGCCACGAAGTCGTCGAAGTCTGTTGTCACGGTCACATGTTAACTCGCGGAATATCTAACTAGTTATCTATTGTTTTGTTAACTAGTTCGTGAGAGGAGCCGGAGATGCGCATCGACGTGCACGCCCACCTATGGAGCGAGGCCTACCTGGACCTGCTGGAGAGCTACGGCAACACGGCCACGGCCGTGCACCGCGGCCTCGGCGCCGGGTCGACGGACAAGGAACTGGACGCGCGGTTCGCCCAGATGGCCAAGGCAGGCATCGACCTGCAGGTCCTGTCGACACCGCCCGCGTCACCCCACTTCGAGAACGAGACCAACGCGGTTGACGCAGCTCGTCGGGCCAACGACGAGTACGCGGAGATCGTCCGGCGCTACCCCGACAAGTTCCGCGCGTACGCCTCGCTGCCGTTCCCGCACACCGACGCCGCGTTGACGGAGTTGACGCGCGGACTCGACGAGCTGGGCATGCTTGGCGTGACAGTCACCACATCCGTTCTGGGCCGCGCATTGGACGACCCGGCGTTCGAGCCGGTCTTCGCGGAACTCGACCGCCGCGGCAGCATCCTTTACGTCCACCCGGCTGGCGCAGGCGCCGAGTCGTCGTTGATCAACTCGACCATGACCTGGTCGGTCGGCGCGCCGATCGAGGACACGATCTCGTTGACGCACCTGATCATCGCGGGCGTGCCGAGCAGGTACCCGAACATGACGATCGTCGCCTCGCACCTCGGCGGCGCGTTGCCCATGCTGCTCAAGCGGATGGACCGGCAGACCACATGGGAAGCGCCGAACACCCCGGAGAAGCCAAGTCTTGCCGTGCGGCGGATGTACTTCGACACGGTCGCGCACGGTCTTGACCCGGCTTTGCGTGCGGCGGTTGACGTTCTCGGCGCGGACCGGCTCGTACTCGGCACCGATTTTCCGTACCAGTCAGGTGAAGCGTTCACCGAAGCGGTGACTTACGTACAACGCGCGGGTCTGCCCGCGGAAGCGGTGAACCAGATTCTGGACACCACTGCCCCGAAATTGCTCGGGATCGCCGAGTAGTGCAATTCACAGCACACCTGGAATCACTCTAGGTGGATGATGGTTGTTGGTTTCGTGGGAGGAATCAATGACTGAGGTCACCCGCGCAGCGGTCGGACTGCGCTCTGAGCGAGGCCCGGTACTCGGGTCGATCATGCTGGCCACCGCGTTGGTGGCGCTGGACAGCACGATCATCGCGACAGCCGTACCGTCCATTGTGGCCGATTTGGGTGGCTTCTCGCAGTTTCCGTGGCTTTTCTCGGTTTATCTGCTCACCCAGGCCGTCACCGTCCCACTCTACGGGAAATTCGCCGACCTGTTCGGCCGCAAACCCGTACTGCTGTTCGGAATCCTGGTTTTCCTGATCGGTTCGGTGCTGTGTGGGTTCGCCTGGAGCATGCCGGTCCTGATTGCCGCACGAGCGATCCAGGGAATCGGCGCGGGCGCGGTCCAGCCGATCAGCATGACCATGCTCGGTGACCTGTATTCGCTGGAGGAACGCGCCCGGGTACAGGGCTACGTGACAAGCGTCTGGGCCGCCGCATCGCTCGTCGGCCCCGCGCTGGGCGGCATGTTCTCCGAATACATCTCCTGGCGGTGGATCTTCTTCATCAACGTGCCCGTCGGCATCTTCGCCGTACTCGTGTTGATGCGGAAGTTCACCGAGAACATCACCAGGACCAAACACAAAGTCGACTACCTCGGCTCGGCCCTGCTGACCATCGGCCTGTCCCTGGTGTTGCTCGGCCTGCTCGAAGGCGGCGTCGCCTGGGCATGGAACTCCGCGCCCAGCATCCTGATCTTCGCGGCCGGAGTGGCCCTGTTGATCGCTTTCGGCTTCGTGGAACGTAAAGCCGCCGAACCCGTGCTGCCGCTCTGGGTGTTCCGCAACCGCACCCTCATCGGCGGCAACCTGATGGCCGTGGTCGTCGGCGCGATGCTGATGGGCCTCAGCTCCTACCTGCCGACCTTCGCCGAAGGCGTCCTGGGCACCGGTGCGTTGGTCGCGGGCTTCACCCTGGCCGCGATGACCATCGGCTGGCCGATCGCGGCCACACTGTCCGGGCACGTCTACATGCGAATCGGGCTACGCAACACCGCATTGATCGGCGCGGTGTTCGTGATCGCCGGTGCCATCCTGACCGCCACCCTCACCGCCGAAAGCACAGTCTGGCAAGCAGGCGGCGCCGCATTCGTAATGGGCGTAGGGCTTGGTTTGTCGTCGAGCCCTTCGGTTATCGCGGTGCAGTCCTCTGTCGGCTGGGAACAGCGTGGCGTGGCGACCGGCGCCAACATGTTCGGCCGTTCACTGGGCAGCGCGGTCGGCGTGGCGGTGTTCGGCGCGATCGCCAACGCCACCCTCGCCAACCGCTTCGCCACCCCACCAGCCGACGTCGCCGGACACCTGCCCAACAGCCTCGACGCGACCAGCCTCGTTCTCGGCTCACACGACGAATCCCCGGTTTCCCTGTTCGTGCGCGGCTCACTGTTCGACGCGACGCACAACGTCTTCGTCGCGCTGATCGTGGTCGCCGCCGTCAGCGTTCTGGCTCTGCTGTTGATGCCTAGCCGTACAGCTGCGGAACAGTCTTGATGAACACGATCCCGTCGGTCTCCCGGACATGGGTGGGATCCAGTGGGGCGTAAGCGAAGTTGTCCGTCTTACGCCGCTCGAGACCGGTGACGTCGACGTCCGCCGAATTCAGCAGGTAGTCCCCCGGCAGTGCGTCCAGAACCCCTTCCAAGGTGCCCGGTTGCGGCGCGCCGATGTTGGGATTCGGCGCGGTACCCATGGCCGTGGCGATGAAGACGTACTCCTCGCGGAGTTCCGCGCTGACGATCGCGCCCGCACTCCACCATTCCTGATGCGCCCCAGCGAAATTCATCGAGCTCTTTCGCCGCTGCAGGTGACTGTTGTGCGCGAAGACGAACGTCTTGCCGTATTCGGTGATGGCCTTGAGGTTCTCCGCCATCAAGCCGTCCCGAATCCCGAGCAGGTATGAGATCCGGTCAGGCGAATCGACGGCCATTCCTTCGTGGTACCGCAACAAAGCGGTCGCAGTTCTGCCGAACAACCTGGCTCGCCACCAATCGTCCCGCGAGAGCGCGACCAGCTGCGGGGTCTGCTCGGTGAGGCGGCCACGCAGGTGGTCGACGATCAGCCGGAGCTGCTTCACCTCGTCCGACGAGCCGACTGATTTCGTGGGATCCATGATGACTTCGGGGTTGGTCCAGCGCTCGTCCTCGAACAGTAGCGAGTCCACTGTGTACGGTGAACCGAGGTAGGCGTTCAGCTCGGTGATCGCCTGTCGCGGACTCTCCGCGTACGCCACCTCGAACGGGCCATCGAACCCGAAGAACCGAATGGGCTCTGGATGGTTCTCGTTATACTCACGCATCCACCGGACGAGCGCGCGGGACGACTCGAACTTGCCGAATTCATGGCTGAAGCCGTCACGCATCACGTCCTCGAACGACCCGATGCCGTCAACGACATAGGAATTCACCACCAGACCGGCAAGGCAGCCGCTCTCGATCGCGATCGACCGGTAGCCGTGGTGTTCGACGAGGTGCTGGAAGATCTGGTTACGCAGCAGCGGGAAGGTCTCGACGTGGTGCGTCGGCTCGCCGAGCGCCAGGATCCGCGGGTCGCCAGCAAGCGACCCCAGGAAAGCGTCCACCGCCGGCCCGACGTCCCCATCCAGTGCCACTCCGATGTCCTGAACAATCATGGCCTTTACCGTATCGTTGAATTTACGATGAAGACTTCAGCAACGAAACGAGTCAAAAACCGAGGAAAAGTCTCAACACTATGAGCAGGCCCATCGATCTGGCCAGGCAACACGGCCTGTCCACGCAGGCGGTCCGCAACTACGAAGAAGCGGGCATCCTGCCGCCAGCCGAGCGCACGGCCAGCGGCTATCGCAGGTACACAGACCTGCACGCGAAGGCGCTGAGTACATTCCTCGCGCTGATCCCAGGACACGGCCACCCGGCCGCGACCATGATCATGCAAGCGGTGCACGAAGGCATGCCCGACAAAGCCCTCGCGATCATCGACGACTGCCACGACCTGCTCCGCAAGGACCGGAAAACCCTTGCCGCGGTGGAAAACGCGTTGCAGAACCTGACGCCGCCAGCAGAGTCCAAAGTGGCCTCAGTCGGGGCGCTCGCCCACCAGCTCAAGGTCCGCCCGGCGACCCTGCGCAAGTGGGAGCGTGCTGGCGTGCTCGTGCCACGACGTGACCCCAAGACCGGGTATCGGGTGTACACGGCCGCCGACGTCCGGGATGCCCAGCTCGCGCACCAGCTCCGGCGCGGCGGCTACCTGTTGACCCAGATCGCCGACGTGCTTGACCAGGTCAGGACCGCAGGCGGAATCGAGCCACTGCAGGCCACTCTGGATGACTGGCACTCGCGGCTCACCCAACGCGGCCGGGCAATGCTCGCCGGTGCCGCCGAACTCCACAGTTACCTCGTGAGTGGTTAGCCGTGTTCTAACCCGAATAACCACTCACGAGTCCCACGCTGGAAGTCTCCCCATGGTAGTCCGGATCCCGGCGCTGTTCGAGTACATTCCGAAAGTCGAGCCGTCGATCGCCAAAGCATGCATGGGCGGCCTGGTGCCGACCGCGGTGAACGGCATCGTGCTCGACCGACGCCGTTACCTCGCACCAGATCCACACAATCCGGTACTGCGTGACGCGATCAGCAAGGCGTACCGGAAGCTGGCTACCAGGTGCAGTTCGTTGACCACTGGCGGACGCATCACCTGGCTGGCGGCGGCGGTCTGCATTGCGCGACCAACGTGCTGCGCGAGATGTGATCAGGCCTCGGCGACCCGTTCCACGTGCGCCACGATCCGTTTGAGGGCAGCGATTTCCTTGTCGAGAGCCGCTTTCCCGGCACCGGTCAGCTTGGCCCATGTGCGGGGACGGCGGCCTTCGTAGCCCTTCTCGATCTGGATGAACCCAGCGTCCTCCAACACCTTCAAGTGCCGGTGCACAACGCCATCGGTGAGTTCGAGTGTGTCACGAAGGAACGAGAAGTCGGCCCGGCCAACCTCCCGCAACACAGCCAGCATGCCAAGACGAATCCGCTGGTGCACAGCGTCGTCGAGGTCCCCAGTCAGGTTCACGTCGCCACCTCACGCGAGGACAGCAGCATCAGGCCAGGCACAACCAAATGCGCGGCAACGACCGAAGCGAACAACGGCAGCAACTCAGCCTCGGACCCGGCAACGTTCAGCGACCCAGTCGTGAACCACAAGCTACCGATCAGCACGGACACGACGACCGTCACCAACGCCGTGCCCCACCTGCGTTCCAATGACGCCAGCACAAGCATGCCCACGGCCAGCGCGCATCGCGGCACGGCCCCAGGATCCCTGCCTGGAAGTAGCCAGGAAACCTGGTGGTCCACTGCGGCCAACGGCGCGACCGCAGCCACGCAGACGACAGCCGCGATCGCGATGGCTACCGACATGTACCGGTAGGTCGCGCCTGCTTTCAGGCGTCCTTTGTGGACCAGAATCGCCAGGCAGACCGGGACGGCGAGTGGCCAGTAGAAGTCGCTGACCACGAAGGGGCCGACGGAAGGCTCCTCAACATCCCAGAGCATCAGCACGAGCAGGCCTTCGCCGATGATCGCGCAGCCGAAGACCAGCATGGCCAGCGGCAGGACGCTGGTGGCGCGCCTCGCCTTGGCCCTCAGGTCCGCAAGCCAGTCGATCATCAGGTAAGCCTAGTGGCTTGGCCTTCTACTCTTCTTTCTCTCTGGCATGAATGTCCACGACCGCTCGCACCGCCACCAGTTCGTCATCCGCGTAGTCGGCGTACACCGGGAAGAACCCGTCGCCCCAACTGGTCATCGCGAACACCATCCGCGCACCGCCGACCTCGATCTCACCGGACTCGGTCTCGGCCGCGCGGACCTCCCGCATCACCTGCCAGTGGTGCGAATGCGGCCGGAAGTCGAGCTTGAGAACCTTGCCGTTGGCCTCCTGCCACGACTCAACGGTCTCGTACCGCTCAATCGCCTCTTCCAGCCCAAGGTTCTCCCAGCCATCCACACCCTCGGGCAGCTTGCCAGCCCCATGCACAGCGGCCGCTTCTTCCGCGTCACGCCCCCAGAAAGCCACATCCGCCTTGCCATCGGTTGGCCGTAGGTGCCGCCAAGCACTCAACGCATCCGCGTCAGCAAAAGACAACCGCGCCCAGTCGACACCAACACGCCCCAGCAACTGACTGCGCGTCACGGGTTTATCGCTCAGCAGCACTGAAATGTCCTGCAGCCGCACACCGTGCTCGCCGTAGTCCCGTTGCGTCCCTTCAACCGGCAACGCACGGTCGGTAGGCAAGCCATCCACAGCCACAACCGGAATACCGAAAACGATGAACTGGCCGTCACCCCTGCTCACGCAGCGTCGCACGCGCTCCCGATGCGGTACGCGGTCCGCGAGCGCCTCAGCCCTGGCCTGAAAGCCCTGTTCGTGGCAGAACTCGGAGAACTCGCGTGGCATTTCGTGCACGTGTGACATCGGGATGTCGTACAACGCTGTGCCTGCTTGCCTGCCGTACTCCCGGGCCGCCTGTTGCGCGTCCGGTCCGACGATGTCGAAGTCGACCGCTCCGGAGATCTCCCTGATCAGCTGGGGATCGTCGATGTTGAGCAGCACCGGGTCGATCTCGGCAGGCGACTTCTCGCCCGACCATGCCCCAAGGTAGCCCCCGTCAGCGACGACCAGCTGGCCGGACGGACACGTGATCTGCCCCAATCGCATCGCCGCATCCTATTGGGTGTCACCCGATGGGGCATTTCCGCTCACTCTTCGATCGCGTACGCCTCGATCTCGACCTTCATCCGCGGGTCGACCAGTGCGGAGACCTGGACCAACGTCCCGGCGGGCAGCACGTCGCCGAACACTTCCTGATGTGCCTTGGCCACGAGCATCTTGTCGTTGATGTCGGTCACGTACGCGACCGTCCGCACGACAGCGGCCCGGCTTGACCCGGCCTCATCCAAAGCGGCCTCGATGATCTCCAGGATGTTCTTGGTCTGCTGGTAGGCGTCGGTCCCGTCCAGGTGCGGGTCACGCGCGCACGTCCCGGACACGTGGATCTGGTTGCCGACCCGGACCGCCCGGCAGTAGCCGTAAACAGGTTCGAACGCCCCACCCGACGAAACGTTTTGCCTGGCCAAGTCATCGCCCCTTGAGTAGCCGGAACACGAGCACCGACAGCACCGCGGTGATCACCGCGCACAGTATCGCCACCACATTCAGACCCGAAGTGAATTCCGCGGGCGCGCTGTCCAGCAGCGGCTGCCCGTTCGTGGCCACGGCCGTGCCGACGACACCGAGCACGCCGACACCGAACGCGATGCCGAATTCCATCGCGGTCTCCGACATGGCAGCCGCGGACCCGGCCTTCTGCGTCGGCGCGGTGCCGATCACAAGATCCGTACCAAGGGTCATGATCGGCCCGATTCCCAGGTACACCAAGCAGAAACCTGTCACAACCGCAGCCAATCCGTCAGCGAGAGCAAGCACACCGAACCCGGCCGTGGCGGCGGCCAAAGCGACACCAACAATGACCGCGGGCGACCACTTCTCGGCCAGCTTCGGCGTGATCAACGAGCTGATCACGAGAACCACCGCGGACGGCACCAGCCAGAAGCCCGCGACCAGCGGCGTGAAGTCCTTGACCACCTGCAGGTACTGGCTGACGAACAGATAGATGCCGCCGATCGCGGTCATCGTGAACACCAGCACCAGCAGCGCGACGCTGAACGACCGGTTGCCGAACATCCGCAGGTCCAGCAGTGGATCGGCAAGCTTACGCTGCCGTCGTACGAACAGCACGCCGAACACGAGGCCGACGATGATCGTGAAGCTGCCGTGCTGCTTGATGCCGTAGATCACCGGCAACACCGTGGCCAACGACAGGAACACGCTGATCAGATCCAGCTTCCCGGCCTGCGTGTCACGGTATTCGGGCAGCAGGAACGGCCCGGTCAGCACAAGGACGACCATGATCGGCACGGCGAGCAGGAACACCGAACCCCACCAGAACCACTCCAGCAGCACGCCGCCGACGATCGGCCCAAGCGCGACTCCGGCCGAGAAACACGTGGCCCACAGTCCAATCGCGAACGCCCGTTGCCCCGGCGGGAACATGGTGCTGATCAGCGCCAACGTCGACGGCGCAAGCGTGGCACCGGCGACGCCAAGCAGTCCCCGAGTGATGATCAGGAACAACGGGTCGGGCGCGAACGCGGCGAGCGTCGACGCGGCGGCGAACGCGGTCGCGCCGATCAGCAGCAGTTTTCGCCTGCCGATCCGGTCCCCGAGTGTGCCCATGGTGACCAGGAACCCGGCAACCATGAAGCCATAGCTGTCCACGATCCACAGCAGCTCTGAGTCGGTCGGCCGCAGGTCGGCGCTCAGCTGCGGGATCGCGAGGTAGAGCACGGTCGCGTCCATGGCCAGCAGCAGTGTCGGCAACGCCAGCACCGCAAGACCGATCCATTCCCTGGCCCCTGCCCGGGCCACAGTCTTTTCCATGGACGCAAGCGTGTGCGCGGGCGCTTACCAAGGGCTTACCAAACTATTCTCAGACGTATGCGATTCGGCGTGCTCGGGCCGCTCACCGTGCACACATCGCACGGCGAGCCGGTCACGGTCACCCGGACCGCCGTCCGTCTTCTCCTCGCTGACCTGCTGGTTCACGCTGGCGAGCCGGTTTCGGCCGACCGGCTGATCGAGGACATCTGGGGTGTCCAGCCGCCGCGTGATCCCATGGCCGCGTTGCAGGTCCGGGTCGCTCAGCTCAGGTCCGCCCTCGGCGACCGGACGCTCGTGGAGTCCACCCCGGCTGGGTATCGGCTGCTGGCTCAGGACACGGATGCCGCCGAGTTCGTGGCCCTGACCAGGCAGGCGGCCGCTGATCCGGTCCATCGAGCCGCCAAGCTCGAACAAGCGCTTGCTCTGTGGCGTGGACCGGCCTACGCGGACTTCGCGGACAACGCGTTCGCCCAGCCCGCGATCACCCGGCTGACCGAGCAGCGGCTGACCGCGATCGAAGACCGCCTTGACGCCCTCGAAACCTGGGACCTGGGCGAACTCGCCGAACTGGTGGCCACGCATCCGTTGCGCGAGCGCCTGAGGGCCGTGCACATGCGGGCGTTGTACCAGGCAGGGCGGCAAAGTGAGGCGCTGGCGAGCTTCCGTGAACTCGCCGCATCACTCCGGGACGAGCTAGGAATCGATCCCGGGACGGCTATTGTCGAGCTGCACCAACGAATTCTGCGCCAAGACACCGGCCTGACCAAGGCTCGCACCAACTTGCCCGCCACAGAGCCACTAATCGGCCGCGCGGCAGCAACCGCCGAAGTAAACGCTTTGCTTGAGTCGCAACGGCTTGTCACGTTGACCGGCTCCGGAGGCGTTGGCAAAACACGGCTTGCGCTGGCGACCGCAGGGAATGTCACCCTGCCTGACGGCGTGTGGCTAGTCGAGTTGGCAGCGGCCAGTTCGGTCACCGAGGCCATACTCACCACGTTGGGCGTACGTGAATATCAGGAACTCACACCAACAGACTTGGTGCTGACAGCGTTGCGGGACAAGCAAATGCTGCTCGTTCTCGACAATTGCGAGCACGTGGTTGCCGAGGCCGCGGACCTGGTGTCCCGGTTGTTGCGCACGGCCCCAAGTGTGCGAGTGCTGACCACAAGCCAAGAACCACTCGGACTACCAGCTGAAATCCGCTATCCCGTGCCACCCCTCGACTCGGCGGACGCTGTAGCCCTCCTGCGTGAGCGCGTCAAAGCCTTGGGGCATCAGCTTTCCGACGATCCCTTGGTTATCGAGCTGTGCAAGCGCCTGGACGGCATCCCGCTCGCCTTGGAGCTCGCCGCTTCTCGTGTCCCCGCGTTGGGCATTGCCGAGCTGGTTGCCCGGCTTGACGACCGTTTCAAGGTCCTGACCTCCGGATACCGTGACGCGCCACCCCGGCAACGCACGCTCCGCGCGATCCTCGACTGGAGCTGGGGCCTGCTGTCACCCCAAGAACAGCTTGTCCTGCGAAGGCTTTCCGTGCACGTCGAAGGATGCACGTTGGCGGCCGCCGAAGCCGTGAGCGGCCTGGACGTCCTCGACGAACTCACAACTTTGGTCCAACGCAGCCTTGTCGTAGTCACGCACAATCCCGTACCCCGCTACCGTCTGCTGGAATCGGTCGCGCAGTACAGCCTCGAACGTCTCGCGGAGTCCGGGGAAGAGCCGGAAACCCGGCAACGCCACCAGATCTGGTATCTACAGCTAGCCGAAGAAGCCCGCGACAACCTCTACGGCCCCGGTCAACAGCACTGGATAACCACACTTGACCGGGAATCAGCCAACCTGCGTGCGGCGCTGGACAGCATGATCCGAACCGGCGCGGCCGACCCCGCGTTGCGCCTTGCCAACGCGCTCACGGGCTACTGGTTCCTGCGCGGCAGGCGCGCCGAATCCACGCGCGCCCTCAACTCTGCTTTGGCCTTGGGCGGATCACGCGCGTTGCGTGCGCAGTCGAAAATCTGGCAGCTAGGCCTGGACATCCTTGCCGGACAACGAACCGACCGCGTGGCCGCCTGCGAGGCCGCGCTCCAGGATTTCGAAGGCGACGGGCTGCATCGAGCAGAATGGTTCCTGGGATACGCCCTCTTCACCGCCGGTGAGCTGACCGCGAGCGAAGACTTGATCGCACGCGCGCTCGCCGGATTCAAGGACGACCCGTGGGGCGAAGCCGTCGCGCTCGGTGTCCGCGCCGACCAGGCATCAGTCCGCGGCGATCTGTCCACTGTAGAGCAAGCAGGCACGCGCGCCGCCCGGATGCTCGCTGAGATCGGTGACAAGTGGGGCCAATCGCAAGTCGTGACACCACTGGCATCCCTTGCCGAGATCACCGGAGACTACGAACGCGCGGAACAGCTGCACACCGAAGGCCTCCGGCTCGCCGAGGAACTCGGCCTGTGGACAGACGTCGCCGAGCGCCTCACCGGCCTAGGCCGCCTCCGGCTACTGGCAGGCGACTACCGCGGAGCCTGGGACCTGCACGAACGCGCGATGCACCTGGCCGCGGAGCATTCGTACGAACCAGGCGTCGTGCACGCGGAACTCGGGTTGGCATTGGGCGCACGGCGTGAAGGCAAACTCGACATCGCCGAGAAGCACTTCAAGAACGTGCTCGAATGGCAACGCGACGCCGACTACACGCCAGGTGACGCCCTGATCTTCGCCGAACTCGGCTTCATCGCCGAGCTGCAGGGAGACGTCGCCAAAGCCGTCGAAATACAGCACAAGTCCTTGTACGCAGCGCAAAGCGTCGGCGACCCACGTGCCATCGCCCTCGCACTCGAAGGCCTCGCCGGTGCACACGCCCTCGACGGTTCGTACTCCAGGGCGGCCGAGTTGCTGGCCAAAGCCGCTTCGATGCGGGCCGCGGCAGGCGCGCCGCTGCCAAAGGCCGAACGGCTCGATGTGGACAGAATCACCGAGGCGATCCGACGGGGACAAGCTTCGGAGTCTTGACAATCGTCGCAAGGAACGCGCCGACGAGCATGCCCGCGGCACCGATCGCCTGCACCGGCGTGATCGATTCATCCAGAACCGCCCACGCCCCAAGCAGTCCGAACACCGGCACCAAGAACATCGCCGACGACGCCGTAGCCGGGCCGACCGTGCGCACGGCCTCGTAGTACATGACATACGCCAAAGCAGTCGGAAGGATCGCCAAATAGGCCTGGTTGAGCCAGAATTCAGCACCCAAAGTGGACCATTGCACGTCCCCGAAGAACGGCAACGCGACCACACCCAACGCCAACGCGCCCGCGGTCGTGGCGAAGGTCGTGACGGTGAACGCGGGCAAGCGGCTCAGCAACGGCGCGCCAAGCATCGTGTACGCCGCCCAACACGCCGCAGCCCCGAGAAACAGCAGGTCACCGACCAGTCGAGCACTGCCTCCACCAGGAATGCCGACGAAGAACACCGTCGCCCCGGCAACCGCGATCGCCAACCCCGTGAACGACCTGACCGTCAGCTTTCGACGCCCAAGCAGGGCCGTCACCGCGACTGTGATCACCGGTGCCGTCACCGGGACGATCACGCTGCCGTCCGCTGAAGGCGCGAGCGAGAGTGCCAGGAAGAAGAACGAGTTGTAGCCGAACATCCCCAGCATGCCGAGACCGGCGATCTTGCCGAGGTCCTTGCGCGGGATCCCCCGGCGGGTGCTGTGCAGCGCGAGCAGCACGACCGCGCCGAAGCCGAACCGGAAGAACGCGGCGACCTGCGGCGGGACCTCGTTCACACCAAGCTTCGACGAGGCGAACGCGCTCCCCCACAGTGCCATGACCAGCACAAGCATCAGATACGTACGCACGGTGAGCATCTTGAGGCGATCCTCACCTCAGGGTCTTGAACGCTCGTGCGCGTGCACAATGGAGAGGTGGAGTGGGCCGAATACCGACGGCTGCCGGACCGTCCAGTTGAGACGATGCACGCGCATTTCGAACGGCATCGCTACCACATGCATGCCCACGACACGTACTCGTTCGGTCTGACCGAAGTCGGCGCGCAGACGTTCGGCTGCCGCGGGTCACGCCGAACGAGCGCGGCAGGCATGGTGATGGCCTTCAACCCCGACGAGCCGCACGACGGGTACGCCGCGTCCGAGCTGGGTTTCACGTACCGGATCGTGCACATCCACCCGTCGTTGATCACCGAAGTGCTCTCTGACCAGGCCGGACACCCGGCTGGGCTGCCGCTGTTCGCCGAGCCCGTGCTGTATGACTCCGTCCTCGCGGGCGCCCTCGACCGGCTCTACAACAGCCTCTCGGACACGCCCCTGGCCATGGACGAAGCCCTGGCCGAGACCGTCGCGGCGATGGTTCGCCGGGCCGCGATGTCGGCACCGGCCGCCGTCACACAGCCGATGCCGAACGTGCGAAAAGCCCGTGACCTGCTCGAACAGGACTATCTCGCACCTTTGAGCGCCGACGACCTCGCCTCGGCCATCGGATGCAGCCGGTTCGCGCTGTACCGCGCCTTCAAGGCGACCTACGGCATGTCCCCCAGCGACTACCAACGGCAGCTCCGGCTGCGCTCAGCCCGTCGCCTGATCCGCGCGGGCATCGCACCCGCCGAAGCTGCCGTCCAGTCAGGATTCGCCGATCAAGCCCACCTGACCAGATGGTTCCGCCGCTACTACGGCATCACCCCAGGCACATACCAGCGCGCCTAACCCCAACGCCGTGTCCACCATTCCAGCACACCGTGTCCACCATTCCAGCACAGTGAAATGCACTTTCCGTCACTCCTGGGCCTTCTCGGCTGGCGTGATCCCCATGCCGCCGTCCACAGTCAGCCTGGCGCCGGTCGTGAAGGTCGCGTCGAACGCAAGGAACATCACGGCCGCGGCCACTTCCTCGACCGAGCCGTGCCGCTTCATCGGCGTGATCTGGTCGCCCAACGCCATGAAGCCCTTACGGTCCTCTTCGGACAAACCAGCGATACCCATTGTCGGCGTGTCGATGAACCCAGGGCTGATCACGTTGACCCGGATTCCACGCGGCATCAACGCACCCGCGATACCTTTGGCCATAGCCCTGATCGCGCCCTTGGCTCCAGAGTAGACGGTCAGCTCGTCCGTTCCGCCTTCGTCAGCGATCGAGGTCGTGAAGACGATCGACCCGCCGTCCCGGATCAACGGCGCCAGCTTCTGCGTGACGAAGAACGGGCCTTTCGTGTTCACCGCGAAGTTCTCGTCATACGAGGCCTCGCTCACCCGCATGAACCGTTCGAGCCGAGCGATTCCCGTGTTCACGAACAGGAAATCGATCCGGCCGAACCGCTCCTCGACGATCCTGCCGAGCGCCTCGATGTCGGCCATACTGGTGACATCGCTACGGACGGCGTTCTCGAGCGTCCCAACGTTCCGGCCGGTCAGCAGCACCTCGGCACCCCGCTTGCGCAACGCTTCGACGACCGCGTAACCCATTCCGTGCGTGCCGCCGATCACCACGGCCTTCATCGCAGGTATCCCGGCTGCTCAAGGCCAAGATCGTTGCTGGCATCGATGTCGTCCGGGGACTCCGGGTCGCTCTCGCCGACCGTGTGCAGCGCGAACATGGTCGCGGTCAGCCACGGAATCAGCAGCGACTCCACGAAGTCGCCCCTGTTCGCGCCGACCATGGACACCGCGTGCAGCCCACCGGCCGACTGGCCGTACATCGCACTGAGCAACGCCAGGTCGTAGAGCGCGGCCAAGCCGGGGTCCTCGCCAACGAACCTGCTCTGTCCCAAGACGTTCAACGTCTCCTGATACTTGTCGAAGACTTCCTTCGACCCGCTGTAGAGCACCATCGCCTCGGGCTGGCCGATCATCTGCGGAACAGCCATGATCCCGCCATCCAGGTAGTCGCCCTTGGCGAATTCCCTGGCATGCGCGGGCGTGCCGTTGGTCAGGTTGACCACGGCCTTGCCGGACAAGTCGATGAGATCCAGCACGGACTGTGCTGCCTTGTAATCGAGCACGCACACCACGACAAGCTCACTGGCCGCAACGGCCTCCGCGGCCGTGGGAGCGTGGGTCGCGCCTTCGACGACCTTGCCCGGCGTGCGATTCCATACGGTCGTCGGGTGACCGTTGTGTACGAACGTCTTGGCCAGGGTCTGGCCCATGGCACCAAGACCGATGACCGTCACTGATTGCTTACTCACCCTGCCAGCCTGCGGAAACGCGGTCTAGATCTGGTCTAGGCTTGGTCTGCGCGGTTCGAGGTGCTCGGTCCATTGCGGGTGTGGGCGGACGGCGAACCGGTCCGGATCGCGGAGACCAAGGTCCGCGCGCTGCTGGCCGATCTGCTGGCGCACGAGGGCAAGCTCGTCACCACAGACCGGCTGATCGAGGATCTGTGGGGCGATCGGCTGCCCGCGAACCCCAAGAACACCCTGCAGACCCGTGTCTGGCAGCTGCGTAAGGCGATCGGCGCGGACCGTGTGATCTCCCATCCCTCGGGCTATCAATTGCGTTTCGACGCCGACGAAGTGGACATGCTCCAGTTCCAGGCGCTGCTCAGCCAGGCTCGTGCTGAATCGCCTGCGGTCAAGGCACGCTTGCTGGCAGAGGCACTGCAGTTGTGGCGTGGACCGGCTTTCGAGGACGCCGACTTCGCCCGGCCCGTGATCGACCGGCTGGACGAACTACGTCTGACAGCACTGGAAGATCAGGCCGAGTTGGGCGAGGACGTGTCGCTCGACGAGTTGGTGACCCGGTATCCGTTGCGGGAACGGTTGCGTGGCTTGAACATGCGGGCGCTCTATCGTGCCGGGCGGCAAGCCGAAGCTTTGGAGAGCTACCACCAACTCCGTCAGCTGCTTGCCGACGAGCTCGGAGTCGATCCGAGTCCGGAACTCAGCAGCGTGTACCAGTCGATCCTGGTGCCTCAGACCAACCTTCCGTCCCCGGTGTCGCCCTTGATCGGCCGCGCCCAGGCGGTTGCGGACGCGCGTCAAGCCTTGTCCGAGGGCCGGTTGGTGACGTTGACCGGTCCCGGCGGGGTGGGCAAAACCCGGCTGGCTCTCGAAGTCGCGACTGGACAGTCCTTTCCAGACGGAACCTGGCTGGCCGATCTAACCTCCGCCACCTACGTACTCGACGTCGTCGCCCAGGTTCTGAATGTACGCGGCCGGTTGGTGGATGCGCTGCGTGCCAAGCGACTCCTGTTGGTACTGGACAATTGTGAGCACCTGATCGCCCAAGCAGCCGAACTGGCTCAGGAACTGCTTTCTGCCGCGCCGGGTCTGCGTATTCTCGCGACCAGTCAGGAACCTCTGACTGTGGACGGCGAGCAAGTCCTTCCTGTGGAACCACTTTCCCAGTCCGATGCTGTCGAACTGTTCATGAAACGAGCTCGTCTATCCATAGTGGATGCTGAGGTTCAAGCCATCTGCCGTCGGCTGGACGGTATTCCGCTAGCACTTGAACTGGCCGCGACCCGCGTAAGGGCAATGGGTGTGCGTGAACTCGCTGCCCGGCTGGATGATCGGTTCACCGTGTTGTCCGGCGAGAGGCGCGGTGTTCCCCAGCGCCAGCAGACCCTGCGCGCGATGATCGACTGGAGTTGGGGCTTGCTCACGCGGGATGAGCAGGTCGTGCTGCGCCGGTTGGCCGTAACCGCAGACGGATGCACGCTCGATGCTGCGATCGACCTCACTGGCGCATCCCTGGATACGTTGGCGCGCTTGGTGGATCGGTCACTCGTAACCATGCCTCGCTACCGCCTGCTGGAATCCGTGGCCGCCTACAGTCAGGAACGCTTGACGGAAGCGGGCGAACTGGAGTGGATGCGAGAGCGGCATCGTTCGTACTACACGGCACTCGGCGAAGAGGCCGCAAAGTACTTGCGCGGTCACAGACAGCAAGAGTGGCTAGTCAATTTGGACGCGGAAGCGGCGAACTTCCGCCGTGCTCGCAATCCCCGTCTGGCCGAGGCGTTGAGCTGGTACTGGTTCCTGCGTGGCCGGTTCGGCGAAGCCCAACGCGCGTTCGAGAACGGCGATTCACCAACGTCACAAGCCTGGTATGCCGGGTTCACGCTGTTGATCCGAGACGGCGCGGAGCCCGAAATCCCGGACGGCGACATCGACCCGCGGGCCCGCTGGTTCCTGACGTACGCCCAACACGGGTTCACCGGCGGCATGGAATTCGACGAACCCCGAGACGACTGGGATCGCGCGATCGCCTTGTACACCAAAGCGACAACGGCATTCGCCCGAGGCGATTTCCCCTCGGCACAAGACTTGGCTGCGCGAAGCCACGTCCTGCTCCGTGAGCTTGGCGACGGCTGGGGCCAGATCAAAGCTAACCAAGTGCTTGCTTCGCTAGCCGAGACCCACGGAAACTACGCCGAATCCGCGCGTCTGCAGGTAGAAGCCCGGCGAGTCGCGTCGGAACTAGGCCTCGCGGTCGAAGCCTCGTACGCACTGTCCGGCCTCGGCCGAATCGCGTTGCTACAAATGGACTATCGCAAAGCCGACGAACTGCACACCCAGGCAGCGCGACTGGCCGCCGAGCAGTCGCACCAGCGTGGCGTGCAGTTCGCCGAAGTCGGACTCGGCCTGAGCGCACGTCGGCAAGGCAAGCTCGACGAGGCCGAGGCCCACTTCCGGGCCTGGCTCGACTGGTGCCGCCGCTGGGGCGGTGACGCGGGAACCGCACTGCTGCTTGCCGAACTCGGCTTCATCGCGGAACTCCGAGGTGACGTCCAATCAGCGCTGGCCTTGCATGCGGAAGACCTGACCGTGGCTCGTGCCACCGAGGATCCACGAGCCATCGCTCTCGCTCTCGAAGGCCTCGCGGGCGCGCATGCCCTTGCCGGACGTACCACGAAGGCCGCCGAACTACTGGCCGAAGCCGACCAGCTCAGGCGTTCCGTCGACGCCCCGCTACCCCCAGGTGAGCGGGGCGACGTCGACCGGATCCGCCAAGCACTGCAGTAGCTTGATCGTTACTGTGACACTTCCATCGACACGGGAGTTGAGCCTGCCGAGTCGGCGCTTTAAGGTTCTGCAGTGGGTTTATTCGGTACCTATCTGTATGACGGTGACAAGTGGACACCGCATGACAACGACGTGCGGCCCGATGTGTCCGGGCCATGGCTGATGGTCGACATTCACGACAGTGACATCGGCACGGTCAGCTACAGCCCAGCCGGTCCCGGCACCGGTGTTGCGTACATCGGGGTCACTCCCCGCGTTTACTTCGCCGACGAAACCGCCTCGGCGCCGACGGATGTGGTGCGCGAGGCGGAAGGTCTGGCCGCGTGGCGTGAGGAACTCGGCGCTTCGGCCGTCACCTCCGACGATCTTGTCGACTTCCTCGCCGAGGACGAAGAAGTGGACTGGGACGAGGAAGACTCCGATGTCGAGGTCTTCGTCGAAACGAAGGTTTCCGAGTTCCTCACCGCACTCAGCCTGCCGGTGCCTGACGACCTTTTCCAGTCCTGAGCACCTCGATCACGCTCGACAGGCTGTCATTGCCATGCCCGTCCGCTGACCGGCGGTCAAGCAGAGCCCGGATCGGCGTCAGCGTTTCCGCGTTGACGCCACGGGACAGACTGGTACCGACAAGGCTGCCGAGAACGGCTCGGTTCATGTCCACAGGGGACGCTCCACCCCGGTAGTCGCCCGTCTCGATCTCACCGGCGAGTTCACGGATGAAACTGAACAGGCCCTGAATCGACTGCTGCGCCACCGGAACGAACTCGGACGGCCGTGTCCCCGCGGTTTCCAGCAACGCAAAGGCTTGGAAAAAGCCGAAGAATGCCGAGTACCCGATGCTCAGCAGAGCCGCGTCCCACAACGCCGCGACCGTCGGATCCTCACCGAGGTAGTGGTTGGTGGCCAACAGGTCCAGCATTCTCCGGTTGTCCTCGAAGACCGCTTTCGACCCGCTGAACAGGAAATGCGCGTCCGGTGTCGCGATGTTGCTCGGCACCGCCAGCATGGCGCCGTCGAGGTACTCGATGCCTCGCTCAGCTGCCCAGTCCGCTGTTTCCTTTGCCTGTTCAGGTGTTCCGGTCGCCAGGTTGATCAAAACCTTGGCTGTTCCACCGACGGTTCGGACTGTCTCGTGGTCGGACACCGCTGCGATCACGACCGGACTTTCGGCAATGGCTTCCTGGACGGTCTTCGCGTGGTTGGCGCCTTGCACTGTCTTGCCAGGACTGCGGTTCCAGACTGTCGTTTCGTACCCGGCCTTGACGAGCGCGACGGCAATCGCCGCGCCCATCTGGCCGAGCCCTAGCACAGTCACCTTCACGGCTTCACCACGTTGTACAGGCTGGTCCAGTTGTCGCGGCCGTGTCCCATCGCGATAGCCCTGTCGTACAAGGACTTCACTGCGTATGGAAGGGCAGAGTCCACTCCGTACTCATTGCTGGCCGCGACGATGTGATCGGCCGTCGCACCCATCATGATCACGTTCGCCAGGTCACCGGGGTGCTCGCCGGACTGGATGTTCTTCAGCGCGTCCGCGAGCACGAAGTTGACCGTGGCAAAGTTCTCCAGCGCGAACTCGTGATACTCGGTTATCGGCACGCCTGCCGCTCCCACCAGCGCCGACGCGTGCAGATAAGCCGCGAGTGTGGTCAGGAAGATGTCCAGCTGTGCCTGGTAGAACAGCTGGCCAAGACCAGGCGCTGAGCCGACGTACTTGACACTGCCGATCACGCTCAGCTCCGGCTCGAGCCTCCGGACAGCGTCCTCCGGTCCACTGTAGAACACATATGCAACTTCCGTGGCCACCTGATCGGCCGGGACCATGATGCCGCCGTCGATGAACGTCGCCCCCTGCTCGGTTGCCCATTTCGCGGCTTCGCGAGTTTTGTTGGGCGAGTCCGAGCTGAGGTTGACGATCACCTTGTCCTTGATGGACTGTCCATCAAGGATGTCGTACATGGCCTTGTAATCAGTCAGGCTCAAGATGACCAGTTCACTCGCGTCGAGCGCCTCAGCCACGGTCGGCGCGACTGCTGCGTCGAGCCCTTCGGCTCGTGACGCGGTCCTGTTCCACACCGTGACTTCGTGGCCGGCCTTGCGGAATCCCCGGACCATCGCCTGTCCCATCGGCCCGAGGCCAATGACTGTGATCACTTCTTGTTCCCCTTCTTCAACAGTTCGATCACGCCACCGATGTCTTCGTGGCCGTGCCCGTCCGCGACCCGCCGTGCCATCAGCGGGCCGAGTGGTTCGAGCAGCTCCGCGCTGATTGCCTGTTCCTGCGCGGAAAGCGTGAGGTTGATGTATCCAGCGGACTGCATGGCGATGTTCGAGGTGACGTTGATCGCGTAGTCCTGCTTGTCGATCTGTTCGGCCAGGCCGTCGACGTAACCGGCCATCGAGGTGACGTAGCGCTTGAGCAATGGCGCGAACTCGGTCGTCGAGATGCCTGCCGAGTTGATGAGTGCGAGAGCGTGCAGTCCGCCAGCGAACATGCCGTACATGCCGCTGAGCAACGCGATGTCGTGCAGTGCCGCGAAACCCGGGTCGGTGCCGACGTAAATGCTCTCCCCGAACGTCTCAAGCACGGCCTTGTTGGTGTCGTAGGCGCTGCGTGACCCGCTGTAGAACACGAAGGCCGCTGGCGTCGCGATCATCGGCGGCACGGCCATGATCCCGCCGTCGAGATAGTCGACGTCGTACCTGCCCGCGAGCTCACGAGCCTGTCCTTGCGTGCTGTTGGTCAGGTTGACCACGACCCGTCCGCTCAACGCGTCTCTCACGGTGTCGAGCACGTCAGCCACAGTGTTGTGGTCGAGCAGACAGACGATTAACAGCCTGCTGGCTGTGACCGCGTCAGCGACCGTAGTGGCGTGCGTCGCACCCTCGTCGACCAGCGGTTTCGCCTTCGCCGGTGTGCGGTTCCACACGGTCGTCGGATATCCGGCCGCGAGCAGCGCTCTGACCAGGGCGGATCCCATGTCACCGAGCCCAAGGACGGTGACTGCGGGCTTGCTGAGATCTGGCATGACCCCACTCTGCGCAGGGTCGCGCACGGATCACTGCGGATCGACGCACGGAAATTGTCGGTAGGTGCCGCTAGGTTCGAATTGTGAAGTTCGGGGTGCTGGGACCGTTGACGGTGTGGACAGCCGACGGGCGCGAGGTGCGCGTGCCCGAGGCGAAAGTCCGCACGCTGTTGGCAGATTTGCTCGTGCAGGAAGGCAGACCAGTCGCGGCCGACCGACTGGCGGACGACCTGTGGGGCGCACGGCAACCCGGAAACCCCGTCAACACGCTGCAAACCAAGGTCTCGCAGCTGCGCAGGGCTCTGGAAGACGCCGAGCCGGGTGGGCGGCTGCTGGTGTCTCATCGGTCCGGCAGTTACGTGATGCAGGTCGACCTGGACGTGACGCAGTTTCGTGCGCTGACCGCCCAGGCCCGCAGTGTTGCCGATCCGCGGACTCGGTCGTCGCTGCTGTCCGACGCGCTGGCTTTGTGGCGTGGGCCCGCGCTGGTGGACTTCGCAGACGAGCCGTTCGCCATCCCGGTGATCCAACGGCTCACCGAGGAACGCCTAGTCGCCTTCGAAAAGTGGGCCGAAGCGCGACTCGAACTGGGTGAGCACGCCCCGTTGGCCATCGAACTCACCGAGTTGGTCGCCGCGCATCCACTGCGTGAACGGTTACGCGCGCTCCAACTCCGCGCGCTTTACCGCGCAGGCAGACAAACCGAGGCACTGGACAGCTACCGACAGCTGGTCACGGTCCTGGACGACGAATTAGGCCTGACTCCCAGTCCAGAACTGGTCGCGCTGCACTCGAAGATCCTGCAGCAGGATCCGGCACTGGGCAGTCCGTCAGTGCCGCGGACAAACCTGCCTGAACCACTGACCGAACTGGTCGGCCGTGACGCGGCCGTGCAGTCGATCCTGTCGCTGATCGGTGAAACCCGGTTGGTCACCCTGACCGGCCCCGGCGGCGTGGGCAAAACACGGCTGGCCCTGCAGACCGCACGACAGGTCCAGGAAGCATGGCTAGTCGAGTTCGCGGGCCTCGAACAACACGGCACACCGGAGACGTGCCCGCGTGACGACCTCGTCGCCGAAGTCACCGCGGCCACACTCGGAATCCGGGACGAGCAGATCGCCGTACTCGACCGCCTGGCCGGATCCCTGTACACCAAGGAAATCCTGCTGGTACTGGACAACTGCGAAGGCCTGATCGACTCGATCGCCCGACTGGCATCAACGCTGCTGCATGCCGCACCACGGCTGCGCATCCTGGCCACCAGCCAAGAACCGCTAGGCGTAGCAGGCGAAGTGGTGTGGAACGTCCCACCGCTGGAGGTACCAAGCGCAGCAACAGCCGAGGCCGACGACGTCCGAGCATTCAGTGCCGTACAACTCTTCGTCGCGCGGGCATCAGCCGCCTCCCCCGGATTCACCCTCAACGCAAACAATGCGGCGGACATCGCGGCAATCTGCCGCCGACTCGACGGAATCCCGCTAGCGCTGGAACTCGCGGCAACCAGAATCCGCGCACTCGACACAAGCGCGCTCCTCGCCCGCCTCGATGACAGATTCCGCCTACTGGCAAGCGGAAACCGCAGCGGCCCACCCAGGCAGAGAACGCTGCGCGCGATGATCGACTGGAGCTGGCAGCTCCTGTCTCCAGCAGAACAGGCGGTCCTCCGCAGACTGGCCGTCCACGTAGAAGGCACAACCCTGGCGGCAGCCGAAGCAATCTGTGCCAGCGAAGACATCGACGCGGCCGACGTAATGACCCACATAGCCAACCTCGTCGACCGCTCGCTAGTCGTCGGCGGCCCCCGCTACCGCCTACTCGAATCGGTAGTGGCGTACAGCATCGAACAACTCCAAACTGCAGGCGAACTAGACGAAATCCGCCTCCGCCACGCTGAGTACTACATCAAGCTGGCCGAAGAAGCCGACACGAAGCTCCGTACAAACGAACAGCGTTCATGGCTCGAACGCATCGACCTGGAAACAGCCAACCTCCGCCGAGCGCTGGAAACCGTTCTCCTGCAACGACACGCACACCTAGCCCTCCGGCTGGTCAAAGCAATGACCTGGTACTGGTTCCTCCGCGGCCGGATAAACGAAGCCCGCCGGGCAATCCGCCAAGCCCTTGACCTCCCAGGCGAAGCCCAAGACCTGCCGTCAACTGTGCTGGCATGGGACGCGGGACTAGCGATCCTGGCAGGTGAAGTCGCCAAGGACATCGAAGTCGCGTACGACATCAAGAACCCAACCGACCGCGCAATGGCACTGTGGTTCCTTGGCTACGTAACGACAACCATAGGCGGCGTCCCCACAACCGAACTCATGAGCACCCAAGCACTATCCGAGTTCGAAGCCCTGAACAACAACTGGGGAACAGCGGTCACACTGATCGACCGCGTCACCCACCACAAAGCCCGCGGCGACTTCACCGCTGCGGAACGCGACACCACCCGCAGCGCGAAACTGATCGAACCCCTCGGCGAGCGCTGGGCGCAACTCCAGGTCAGCTTCATGGTCGGCACCCTCGCGGAGATAGCAGGAGACTACGCGCGAGCGGCCCAAGTCCACCGCGAAGGCCTGAAGATGGCCGAAGAACTCAACCTGACCCCAGAAATCAGCTACCAACTCTCCTGGCTGGGCCGGATAGCCCTGCTCGACGGCGACCACGACGAAGCATGGGACCTGCATTCCCGAGCACATCGAATAGGCCTGGAAAACGGCTTCAAACCAGCCGAGATGTACGCCGAGACAGGCCTTGCCCTCATCGCGAGGAGAGCAGGAAACCTTGACGTGGCGGAAAAGCACCTGCGCAGCGTGCTGGCCTGGCATCAGGACCAAAACTACGAATCCGGAAGCACCCTGATCCTCGCAGAGCTGGGCTTCGTAGCAGAACACCGAGGAAACGCAGAAGAAGCCCGAACCCACCACCAAGCAAGCCTAACGATCGCACAAGAAGGCAACGACCCCCGCGCGGTGGCCCTTGCACTGGAAGGCCTGGCAGGAGCAGAAGCCCTAGCCGGAAACCACACCTTGGCGACTCGCCTGCTGGGAGCGGCAACACAGGCCCGCGAATCAGTAGGCCACCCGCTGCCAAGAGGCCAACGCCAAGACATAGACCGCATAACGAAAGCGGTGCAAGCGGCCCTCACCCCGGACAAGTTCGCAGCGGAGTTCCAACGCGGAAAGAAAACCCCACCAGCCAACCTGATCCCAAGCAATCAGAAACCCACATCAGCGACGGCGCCATAGCATCGGCAGCCGGTCTAGAAAACCCACACCAGACACACCGCCACGGGCCCACGACCCACCAAGAAACCCATCCCCAACCTCACCCCGACAAACCACAACGCACACCGGACACGACGCCACACCACCCACACCCCAACGAGGAAGCCCGGGACCCCGAGCGGCTAGAAACCCGCCGCCACAGCGCACCAGCGCCCGCGTCCAGCCGTTTGCCTACTTCTGCGCCTCAGCCAGACTCCAAGCCAAGCCCGCCCCAGCACCCACCACCTAGCCGTGAGCCTCAGCCAAAGTCTCAAGCGCCCGATCAGCGTGCCCATTCATATCCAGCTCGGAGTGCACAACCGCAAGCACCTTGCGATCCACCCCAATCACAAATGTCATCCGCCGATTCTTCAACGCTCCAAACCCGATCTTCCGCCGAACCCCCAACTGCTCAGCGACCACACCATCCACATCGGACAGAAGTGGATAGTCGAACTCGTGCTTGTCCGAGAACTCCCGCTGCCTGTCCACACTGTCCCCGCTAACGCCCACCCGCTGTGCGTTGTACTGCGCGAACTCCGCGGCCAGGTCACGGAAGTGGCACGACTCCATCGTGCATCCACGGGTCATCGCGGCCGAGTAGAAGAAAAGCACCACTGGGCCTTTCTCAAGGAACTCCGTCAGCCGTCGTGGCGTTCCCGTCGAATCCGGTAGTTCGAAGTCTTCCACCAGGTCACCGACGGCCACGCCCATGAGATCTCCTTCATCAACAGCTGCAGGGGAATGCAGCTTATCGCTCACACGATCGGGTGCTTCTCACTACCAGGCCTTTCCCGCCGAGGCATCAAGAAGACATAAAGGAATCCGCCGAACGCGTCAAAACCTCGCCAGTGCGAGAGGCCACCGGTCGATTACCGTGGGTGAATCGACAGGTGAGAGGTGCCAAGGACATGAACAGATGGCCGAGGATCTCCGGTGCACTGGGATCCGCGGCAGGCTTCGGGGCGGGCATCTTCGCGACCTTGGTCGCATCGCTGGCCGGTGCCAACACGCACACCGAGATCGGCTTGTTCGCCCTCGCCTTGGCCGTCGCCGGAGTCTCGGCGATCACCACCGTCGTCGGCGCGCTCGCGACCTGCGTGCAGTGCTGGTTGCTGTACGCGGGCTTCGTCGTCGGCCGGTCTGGTTCGCTTGTGCTCGACGACGCGTCAGCCGAAACCGCAGGCTTGTTCACCATCATCGCGTTGGCCGCGACCGGCATCGCGGGCGGCGGCACGACTGTGCGAGCGCGCTTGAGCCGCTGAGCAGCCACCTCTCCCCCGGAGGGGTTAATTCGATTTGCTCACACCGCCATTGACCGCCAATGATCGAACACGTGTTCGAGCGCGAAGGTAGACTGGCGGCCGAGGAGATCCGGACGGCATCCGACCGGTTACGAGAACTGGGCCGCAGGGCCGCGCCCGGAGTGTGGCGCGCGGTCGACGAAGGCGCGTTGATCCGCCTGCTCGGCCGCGAGGACCACGAAGTCGCCGTACTCACAGGATTGTGGGCGCCGAGCACAGCCGAATACCTCACCGCGGTCGCCCCAGCCACGGCATACAACGTCGCCGAACTGATGTGGCTCAGCGAAAGCTTTGTCCGCCAGGGAGAACTACCCACACGTCTACGAGAAGCCTTGCTACGAATCGCCCGGGGGCTAGAGTCGAACACATCGACGTAGACAGCGGGGGGACGCATGGATCGTCGCGCCTTTCTTCGATGGCTTGGCATTGGCGTGGCGGTACTGCCCACAGCGGCAAGCGCCGTCACGGAATCGACCGACATCACCGTGCTCACAGGCGGAACGCTGATCGACGGCACCGGCGCGCCAGCCACGAAAGACACGACAATAGTTCTACTCGGCGACCAGATCGCGTGGACAGGCCCGCCCGCCCAGTTGCCACACGCGGATGGCGCACGTGTGCTCGACATCCGCGGCAAATACGTCATCCCAGGCCTGTGGGACATGCACACCCATGACGGCGTCGACGAGACGATGACGCTTCCGCTGCACATCGTCAACGGCGTAACCAGCGCACGAGAAATGTGGGGCTTCGATGCGACCCACCGGGTCCGTGACCGCATCAACCGAGGCAAGCTGCTCGGACCACGATTCACCATCGCCAGCCCGGTCATCGACGGCAAACACTCGAGCTGGCCGACGTCAACCCAGGTCGTTACGGCTGACCACGCACGCACCGCGGTTCGTCGCGCAAAGGCTGCAGAAGCCGACTTCCTCAAGATCTACTCGTTTCTCTTGCCCGAGGCATACCTCGCCCTGATCGACGAGGCCAGAAAAGTCGGCTTGCCCTTCGCAGGACACCAACCAGCCCGGATCCCAGTGCGTCAAGTGATCGCCGACGGCATGCGCAGCTACGAACACCTGTATCAGATGTCGCTGGCAACATCCCGTGACGAAGAAACACTCCTGCAGCGGCTCGTCACTACACCGATCAACCCAACCAGTCCCCGCGCGTTCTGGGCCGTGATAGACGAAGTGGACCGAGCAGCTTCCTTGTCTCACAGCCCATCCAAAGCCGCCGACCTCTACGACAGAATGACACGCGCCAACACATGGCAGTGCCCAACCTTGACTGTGCTCAGGGCCGTGTCGTCCCCGCCGGGAACCTTCGCCAATGATCCACGGCTCATCTACATCCCCCAAGAAACCAGGAAGAACTGGGCCGACAAAATCAGCCTGATGGCACCCTCAACACCGGATGCGGTGACAGAACAACGCAGGTACTTCCAGTTCCAGCTCAACATGATCAACGAAATGGAACAGAGCGCACCAAGATCCTGGCCGACGTGGCAGCCGAAGCCGGGAAACCACAACCACAGGGTGCGGTTAGACCGACGTGCTGCCATGTCAGCAATTAGATCTATTGGCCGAAAAACCCTTGCCGCAAACAGTGGCTCCAGATCCAGCCAATGGCCGGAATCTGGCCCTGCTCGCACAGCGGTCATGTCCAGCCATTGACCGGAAATCTGCCCTACCTCGAGCACGCTCCCAGGTTTTCCCATTGGGCCGTCACACCTGGCTCGGAACCTTGCGTCCACCAACGAGCCCGCCACAGCCGTCCGTTGTGCTTGACCCGCTGGTTCTCCAAGTACACCGTGGCCCATTGCCAGGCTGGGGCGTTGGTGCAGTCAGGCGGGTTGGTCGGCGGCGGCGGTTCGGTCGGCGGCGGTGTGCCGCAACTGCCGACCAAGTCATCCTTGAACCGCACGCCTGAGCCGCGGAATGTTCCGGCTTGGGCGACGGCTTCGGCTGGGGTGAGGACGCGGTTCTTGCCGTAGTACACCCAGTCGACCTGCTCGTGATACGTGCTCAGGCCGCCGCTGTGCTGAGTGAGGTCGATGAACCAGTGGTTGAAGTTCAGCGACATCAGCTGCCGCGGGTACACGCTGAGTTCCTGACCGTCAACGAAGATCGTGCTGTGATCGCCGTTCAATCGACCGTCCACATAGTACTTCACGTGGCCGCCCGACACGGTGGCGACGACCGTGTGCCAGCCGGACATGCTCGCGGTTTGCTTGTCGTACTTGTTCTTCGACACCCATGGTTCCAACTGGTATGTGTGCCACGAGGTGTGGAAGTTGACCGGCCACACCGGCTCGCCCCAGCCGCCGTTGGGCAGGTATTCGGCGAAGTCGAGCTCGCTGTACAACGGGTCGTTGTCGTAGCGCAGCGGGCTGATGGTGAAGAACGTCTGGTTGACCCGGTCGCCGTCGGCGCCGCTCACGGGTGCGTCGGCGAACTTGATCCGAGCGGCGTACGTGCCTTCGAAGAACCGCCTTTCGTTCTGCAGCAACTCCGTGTGTTTCGTTCCGCTCGCTGTGCCGTCTGTCGATGACGCCAGTTGCACGGCCTTGTCGCCGTCGACAGTCGGGAACGTGATGTTCTCGGGCGTCCACCTTGCACCGGGCACGCCTGGGCCACCGGCGTCGGCTCGCGCGGACCAGCCGTGCGCAGCCAAAGTCGGGTCGGTATGGGACGTGTAATGGAAGTCGTCAAACAGCTCGCCGCAGGCGGCGCTCGCCTGGGACGACGCCGTCGCAGTCGCGGGGGCGAATGTGGCCAGCAGAGCCACGACCACCGCGGTGATTCTTGATCCGGACATGGGTTCTTCCTCGAGTCGCAGGGGAGCCTCGCAGAGAGCCGGCCGGCCGTAACTGGTAAACTCCACCTGTTGACCAGAGTTGTCAATAGGTAAACACAATCCGCTTCTTCCCAGCTCGTAGGCGAGTTGCCTGGTCAGTTATTGGTATAGGTTGGTACCCTTCGCTGTGCGCGCGCAGCGAAAGGAGTGCCGGTGAAGCGGTCCGAGGTACGCGAACAGCTGCGTCAGCTGATCAACTCGCGGCAGCCGGGCGAGGTGCTGCCCTCCGAGCGCAACCTCAGCGAGCAACTGGGCGTGTCCCGGCCGACGTTGCGTGCCGCCATGAGCGACCTCGCCAAGGACGGCCTGCTGGTGCGCGAACACGGGCGCGGCACGTTCACCGGCACACGCAAGATCGCCCAGGAGATGTCGCCGATGCCCAGCGGCGAGTTCAACGCGCCACCCGCGGACGGCACGTGGTTCAGCCGCGTCGTCGAGTTCACCACGCAGGTCGCGGGCGCCCGGCTCGGCCAGCGCCTGCAGGTCTCACCGAGCACAGAACTGGTGCACGTCACCAGGATCCGCATCGTCGACGACAGCCCGATGGCGATCGAGCGCATCCTGCTGCCCGCCGAGCTCGTCCCCGAAATCGCCCCCGCTGATTTCGAGTCCGGCTCGCTGTACGAGCTGCTGCGCATCCGATATGAAGTTGTCGCAAGCAAAGCCGTGCAGACGACCGAACCGACGGTCACCGATCCGGCGGAGTCCGAACTGCTCGGCGTGCCGCTGCACGCGCCCGCTTTGCTCTTCGAACGCACCACAAGGGACACAACCGATCGCGTGATCGAATACACCCGGTCCATCTATCGCGGGGACCGGTACCGCATCACCACCCACCTCACGTTCGATCATACCTCGGGTTAGCCCGGTAGTGCACGCCGAGTTCTTTCAGCCTGGTTTCGTGCTGTACCAACCGTTCCGCGAAGTCCGGCCAGTGACCTGACCACGCGTTCTCGGCCAACGCGCACAATCTGGGAAACGCCAAGTACTCCACGGCCTCGGTCGTCGCGGCGAACTCGGTCCACAGCTGCCCCTGCGTACCGATCACCGCCGCGGCCAGCTCAGGCTCCCATGTGGACGGTTGGATCTCCTGCCGGTACACATCTTCGAGCGTGACGATCCCGCCAGGCTGCCCAGCTGGCTCACCACGGGCACCTTGCGGGTAGTCGAGGTACGTCGAGCGCCACGGCGTCATCACGACCTGGTGCCCACGTTCTGCCGCAGCCACCCCATGTTCAGCGTCGCGCCACGCCATCACGGTGGCCTCGGCAGGAAGACTCCCGCTGTGGTCGCCGTCGTCCCAGCACACCGGTTGCCTGCCGTGCAGCACGAGGAACCTACTGATCTGGCCAAGAAACCAGCCACGCAGCTCACTCGGCCCGGCCAGCCCCTCGGCCGCGATCCGTTGCCGGGCAACAGGACTGAGCTCCCACTCTACCGTCGGGCATTCGTCACCACCGATGTGGATCCACGGCGACGGGAAGATCTCCATCACCTCGGACAGCACTTCACGGCAGAAGTCGAGGGTGGCTTCCTGCACCCCGAAGATCGCGTCCGACACGCCCCACCTGGTCCACACGCCCACCTCACGGTCCGGGAAGTTCCCCAGCTCGGGGTACGCCGCCAAAGCCGCCATGGCGTGCCCCGGCATCTCGATCTCCGGAACGATCGTCACACCACGCTCGCTCGCATACTGCACGAGATCCTGTAATTCACGGCGTGTGTACGCGCCACCATGCGGTCTGCCGTCGAAGGTCGTACTGCCAGCCGGTCCGATCATGCTCTCCGGGCGCCACGCACCGACCTCGGTCAACGCCGGGTATCTGCGGACCGGCATGCGCCAGCCCTGATCATCGGTCAAGTGCAGGTGCAGCACATTGAGTTTGTGCAAGGCCAACAGGTCGACCAGCCGGCGCAGGAAGCTCGCCGGCATGAAATGCCTTGCCACGTCGATCATGGCACCACGCCAGGCAAACCGCGGCCGGTCACTGATGTCGGCACATGGGATCCGGCGACCGCCAGAGGTCAGCACCAGCTGACGCAACGACTGGATGCCGTTGAGCAGACCGGCGTTGCGTGCGGCCCTGAGCACGATCGCCTGCGGGCTGACGGTCAGCGAATAGCCTTCATCGCCCATCCCGACCAGGCGGGAATCCAGCGCGAGCGTGATCGCTCCGCCAGTCGTGATCCGCGGCCGGAACCGGACCGTGCCCGCGATGTACTCGCGCAACAGCTCGGCCGCCAGTTCGGTGCCCCGCCCCGCCCGGATCGCGGTCTTCGAGTCGAGCGTGAAATGCCCTGGCCGGTGGATCATCCGCTGCGGACGGGGAATCAGCATCGCGCCGCAACCAGTTGACCAATTGGTAAACGCACGTGCTGACGGTGACACAGACCACTTGGCCAGTCAATAGCTCCTCAGAACGCGAACCACGCGCCCGGTTGCCACGAGACATCGCCCCATGCCAGGCGTTCCCGCCGGTTCGGGTCGAACTCGACGTGCGGATCCTCGTCGAATACCAGTACCGGCCGGGTCTCGCCATAGGGCGGCCAACTGGGCAACGGGATGCCGTCCTGGATGAAGTTCACCCACGCCTCGTGGATCTGCGCCGCGGTGATCTCCCTCGGCAGCGACGGCTGGGCAGGCGCGTTCCAGACCATGCCGAGTTCCATCCCGTGCGCGCCGTCGAGGAAGCTCGGGACGCCAGGCTGGGCGATGTCGATGCGGTACCGGTAGACCCGGCTGTGCCGAGCCTGCGCGTCCGCCAGGCGCTGGGTAGGGATGCCGTACCGCTCGTCGCTCATCACCGCGATCCTGGCCGCCTCGTCACCACCACGGATGTCCCGGTAGGTGTCCAGGATCCTGGTACTGCCGAAGATCTCGGTGAGCACGTCGTCGACCGGCGCGGTCGCTTCTTCGCCGAGGAAGGCCGAGAAGGTCGCGGCCTCGTTGCCGTTGTGGCCGATCATCAGCCGGATCCCCGCGGCACTGCCCGCCGCGATGAGGGCGGTGGGCGTCGATGGCAACACCGTCGGATGAATCGTCGGACGCCACAGCCACACCGACGCCATACCGGTCAGGATTCGCTCCTGTGCGGCCAAAATGTCCTCGGCGGGCACAGCCCGGAGGTTTCGGGTGCCGAGTTCGTCGATCAGTCGCTTGGCGATCCGTGTGCCCTGCTCCGGGGTCGCGACGTGGTCTCCACCGCTGCTGATGATGGCCTGCGAGAACAGGTTCCGGCTCAGCGGAGTGGCCATCAGGTTGCCAACGCTCTTCGCCCCCGCGGAAACACCGTAAACCGTGATCCGTTGCGAATTCCCGCCGAACGCCCCGATGTTGTCGCGCACCCACCGCAGCGCCGCGACTTGGTCAAGCAGCGCACACACGCCCGCATCGCTCTCGCCGGGGCCAGCGACCCCAGCAAGGTAAGTCATTCCGAGCGCGCCGAGCCGGTAGTTGACCGTCACCACCACGATCCCGGCACGGGCGAACGCCTCGCCCTCACCTGCCTGTATCCCGCTGCCAGTCCGATAGCCGCCACCATGTAGCCAGAACAACACCGGCCAGCCACCCGGCGGCGGCACACCTTCCGGCGCGCACACGTTCAGATACAGGCAGTCCTCACTGGATGGCGCCGCGGCGACACCGATCTCCTGCGGTTGCAAAGCTTGCGGTCCGAAGTCGGTGGCCCGCCACGTTCCGCCCCACTGCGGCGCGCGTCTCGGCGCGCGCCAACGCAACTCGCCAACCGGCGGCTCGGCATACGGAATCCCGCGCCAGACAACACAACCTTCACGCTGCAGCCCGCTGAGCCGCCCCTGCTCGATCGTCACCAAGGCCACGCGTCCCCACTATAGGGAGGCGATCCGGTGCAAGTTGTCCTCGACCCACGAACGCAATCCGGACAACGGCTCAGCGACGCTGCGTCCGAGGTCAGTGAGGGCGTATTCGACGTGCAACGGCACCGCCGGGTAGATCGTCCGGTCGACGAACCCGGCCTCCTCCAATCTGCGCAGGGTGTTGGTGAGCACCTTCGGGCTGACGCCCTCCAGCCTTCGCTGCAGCTCCCCGAAGCGCTGCGGGCCCTGTTCCATCGCGCCGATGGCGAGCGCGGCCCACTTGTTCGCGAGCAGGTCCAGCACACCCCGGCACGGGCACTGCGCGGCGTACACATCGTGCTTGTCGTGCTGTCCCGTCGGGCAGGAAAGTGACATCTGACCCTCCTAGCTGCATGCTTCCTGAAGGATAGTACTCGCCCTTGCGGGAAAGTAGGGCCTCGGAGATAGCGTCGAAACACGTCAGTCGGAGCGGAAGGCAGAACAGATGCGAGCGATCAGTCAGGACGAATTCGGCGGCCCGGAGGTGTTGCGGGAGATCGACATTCCACGACCGGAACCACTGCCGACGGAAGTGCTCGTGCGGGTGGTCGCGGCCGGGATCAACCCGGTCGACGCCAAGACCCGCGCGGGCGGCGGCGTGGCGAGCATACTGGGCGAACCGCCGTTCATCCTGGGTTGGGACGTGTCCGGCGTGGTCGAGGAAGTCGGCCACGGTGTGCACACCCTCAAGCCAGGCGACGAGGTGTACGGCATGCCGTGGTTCCCACGCCAGGCCGGCGGCTTCGCGGAGTACGTCACGGCGCCGTCGCGACACTTCGCCCTCAAGCCGACCACCGTGGACCACGACGCCGCGGCAGCGGTGCCGTTGGCCGCGCTCACGGCGTGGCAGATCTTGCACGACGCTGTGCACATCACCGCAGGCCAGCGGGTGTTGATCCACGCCGCAGCAGGCGGTGTCGGACATTTCGCGGTGCAGTTCGCCAAGGCGGCGGGCGCGCACGTGACCGGCACAGCCAGTGCGGCCAAGCACGATTGGCTGCGCAAGATCGGCGCCGACGAGGTCATCGACTACAGGTCGACCCGGTTCGAGGACGTCACCAGCGACCAGGACATCGTGGTCGACCTGATCGGTGGCGACAACGCCGTCCGGTCGATCCAGGTCACCAAGCCAGGCGGCACCGTGGTCGCTGTCCCCGGCGGCGTCTCCCCCGAGTTGGCCACGGCAGCTGAGCAGCGCGGCGTCACCGCGATCCCGTTCCTGGTCGAGCCGGACGGCCGCGCGTTGACCGAGATCGCTGCTCTGATCGACGCGGGCAAGGTGCACGTCGAGGTCGAGCAGGTGTTCCCCTTGAGCGAGATCAAGGCCGCGCACGAGCGCCAGGAAAGCAGCCGCGCCCAGGGCAAGCTGGTGGTTCACATCGCTCCTTGACAGCTGGCGTCAAGTACTTGACACTGGACGTCAAGGAGGCGGGCGATGACCGAGACCGGACCATTGGTTCAGCAGCTGATGTCGATCATGAGTACTAGGCTGCTCGACCCCTTGGAAATTCTTCTTTCCGAGGATCCGCTTGCGGGGTCGAGCGTTTACACCAACCCGGTCTCGGACCTGCGGGAGCGATGCGAGCGGGCCGCCGAGTCATGGGCGGTCCGTTTGCTCGGCCCGCACGGCAACTACGCGGTCGCGAGCATCATCGGCGCCCTGTACCCGGGCGACGACGCGTTCGACCCACCCGCGGACTGGTGGCGGACGGCGCTGGGGCAGGTCGTCCTGCGCCAGATGGGCTTCCCCGGCCGCGAGGCGGTGTCGTACACGCTCGCGGGCGCGATGTTGGGCGTCACCAGGCAAGGCGTGCACGACCTGGTGACCCGCAACAAGCTCGCTCGTCATCCCGACGGGGGCGTCACCGTGACGTCCATCCGGGAACGGATCCAGCTGAGGGGACAACGATCGTGAGAGACCTGTTACTGCTGCACGGCGCGGGCGGTACCCCGGCACAGTTCGAGCGGTTCATCGCCGAGATGCCCGATTTCCACTGTGTCGCACCAGATCTGAACGGCCTGACCACCTGGGAGGCGATGCTCGACCACCTCGAAGGCCTCAAGCTCGACAACCCAGCCGTCGTCGGCTCGTCGCTGGGCGGCGCGCTCGCCATCTACTGGGCGAAGCGTCATCCCGAGTGCCCTGGCGTGGTCAACCTGGACGGCCATGGCCACCCGTCAACATATCCAGGTCTGACCGACGCCGAAGTCGGCAGCTGGAAGGCCAAGCTCAAGGAACTCTTCGACGAGATGGCCAAGCAGTTGCCACCAGAGCACGTGGCGCTGCGCTCATTGGTCGACAACAGCTCAGTGCGGGAGCTTTACGACGGCCTGACCGCCCCAGCGATCGCCGTGGTTGCCATGGAACTGATGCCCGCTCAAGAACCCTTCGCCGAGTTCTTCACCGCCGCACGCAAGGGCGTTCTCGCCGACCTCGCCGGGCGGCGGGTCATCGAACTCCCCGGCGACCACGGCTTGCTCGGCACCCACTCATCCGAGATCGCTAACCTGGTACGTCGTTTTCTGTTGGAAGGTTGAGTCTCGGCAGCATCGCCTCAATCTCTTCTCGTTGTGGCTCAAGCCATGGCGGTAGCTTCAACGCCCGCCCGAGCTCGAGCAACGGCTCGTCGATCGCGAAACCCGGCTCATCGGTAGCCACCTCGAGCAGGGTTCCACCCGGTTCCCTGAAATAGATCGACCTGAAGTACTGACGGTCCAAAATGGACGTCACATTCACGCCTCGGTCGACCAGTTCCTCGCGCCATTCCACCTGTGTGGCTTCATCGGGCGCGCGCCACGCGACGTGATGCACGGTCCCGACCGCGACCACACCAGGCGAAGCCTCCGGCGTGACAAGGACATCCACCAGTGCACCGGCGCCGCCCGCACCTGCGGCGAACCGGAACCTGTTGCTGTCCTCGCCCACCTGGCGCAGACCGAGGTCGTCGACCAGCATGCCGGCCGTCGCCTCCTCCCGGTCAACCGACAAGGTCACCGAGTGCAGGCCACGGACGGCGTGCTCCGGCGGCACGAACCCGTGGTCCCACGGCTCGCGCGGGTCGCCCTGGACATGGGCGATCAGCGCGATCGCCAGCCCATCGGGATCACGAAACGTCAGCACGTCCTCGTCATCCCGGCTGACAACCTGACCGACCTCGACGCCAAGGCCGGTCAGGTGCGATTTCCACCAGCCAATGGAAGCCGCGGGCACCGAGAAGGCCGTTGTGGTGGCCTGCCCGTTGCCGTGCCTGCCGCCCGGGGCCTCGCGCCACGGAAAGAACGTCAGCAGCGAGCCCGGCCGGCCGGCACTGTCGCCGTAGTACAAGTGGTATGTGCCTGGATCGTCGAAATTGACGGTTGTCTTGACCAGGCGCAGGCCGAGGGTTCTCAGGTAGAAGTCGACATTGCGCTGCGGGTCACCGGCGATGGCGGTGACGTGGTGCAGCCCGCTTGTCGCCACGGACATGGGTCGCTCCTCTCGCCGCGCCCATTGTCCGCTCGAATCGCTCGATTTACCTCCTGGGAATCGTCAGCTTGCCGACGATCTTGACTGTTCCTGGGTTGCTTTCGCTTGTGTAGCGCAGATCCGCGCTGTCCACCACCAGCGCCAGGTGATGCCCGGCGCGCACGTCCCACGAGATCGACTCTAGCGGGAAATCGATGGTTGCCGTCTTTGTTCCCCTTATCGTGTAGGGGGTGTGCGTGATCAGTGATCCGAAGCCCGCCGCGTTCACGTCATAGAGGTACGCGACCAAGGTGGTGTCCGCGTTGCTTGACGTCACTGTCGCGGAGAGTCGTGGTTTGCCCACAACCGTTACGCCATCCGGGTAAACCGGACCGTTCCACACACCCGCAGGCACCGCGCCAGGAACGTAAACACCCGTGGGAATCTTGAGGAATCCCTGCAAGGCACCGCTCAGAACCGGGACCCCGCTGTTGGCGATACTGTCGATGCCGGTCGCGAACGTCTTGCTACCCAACGAGATTGTGTCCTTCGCGGTCGCCGCGGCGGCCAAAGACGAGTAACCACGCCAAGTCCATGCGTTCGCCGACATCAACTGGACCGGTGGTGTCCGGTTGATGCCGTTGTCGGCGCCGTCGAGATAGTGATCGAACCACTTCGTGGCCGCGTTCCAGACGTCGTTGGACAACCCGACCGCGCCGAGCAGTTCCGAGGTCGCGTGGTCTCCACCTTGCAACATCAGGCGTTTCGGCACACGCAGCCGGTCATAGAAGTCAGCCGCCTGGTTCGGCGGGAAAATCGCGTCCTGCCACGAGTTCGCGATCAGGATCGCGGCACCGTTGGCATTGATCTTGTCCACCTTGGTGCTTGCCGATCGGGACGGCGCAAGCTGCCTGGCGTAGTCGATCTTTCCTTGCAGGAACTCGGAAGTGATCCTGCGCAGGTCCGGCCCCGGCCTGCCGGCGACCTGCGCGGCCGCGAGCAAAGCACCCGACGACAGCTGGCTGATCGTCTGGTTGGGATAGAGCGAGGCCTCCAAGTCGGCCCACGTGCTCATGGACGCGACCGCTTTGATCCGGTTGTCGTTCGCTGCCGCGAGCAGTCCGATGCCTGCGCCATAGGAAATCCCGGCAACCCCGATCTTGCCGGGGTCGGACGGCGTGTTCGCCAACGCCCAGTCGATCACCCGGCTGACGTCGTTGACGGTGTCCGGGCCTGCCACGTCGATCTCGCCGCCGGAGTCGTAGAACCCGCGGCTGGTGTAGCTGATGACGACGTCGCCGCTTTCGGCCGCGAGTTTGCGGGCCGCGCCGACGTATTCGAGGCTGGGCGCACCCCAGCTGGCTGGCATGACCAGCAGGGGGAACGGGCCGTCGCCGCGCCCGGTCGGGGTCACAACGAACCCGCGCATGGGCACGCCGTTGTGGCCAGGAATCGTCTGATAGGAAATGTCAGCGCCGAATGAGGTCGCGGCGCTGGACGCGGGGGCAAGCAGGGCGCCCGCCGCGGCCACGGTAGTCAGCAGGGTCAACACCCGTGAGCTGCGCATATACCCTCCATTGGGTGTCGCGTAACAAGCACAACGCGCGAGCCACCCAACGGGTTACGCACTAGTAACTTACTGGACGTATGTTTCACCCCTGCCTTGAGCTATTGGAGCCTGAGGGCACAATGCACGGCGTGACTTTGTCGATAGACCAGCGGATCGCCGAGGAGCTGGGCGTCCGCGAGCACCAGGTGAAAGCCGCGGTCGACCTGCTCGACGGCGGCGCGACCGTGCCGTTCATCGCCCGGTACCGCAAGGAGGTGACCGGCACGCTCGACGACGCGCAGCTGCGTACGCTCGAAGAGCGGCTGCGTTACCTGCGAGAGCTCGAAGAGCGGCGGGTGGCGATCCTGGAATCGGTGCGATCGCAAGGGAAACTCACCGACGAGCTCGAGGAGCAGATCCGCACAGCGGATTCGAAGGCCCGGCTCGAGGACATCTACCTGCCGTACAAACCCAAGCGGCGGACCAAGGCGCAGATCGCCCGCGAGGCCGGTCTCGAGCCGCTCGCCGACCAGCTGCACGCCGACCCCACGCTCGACCCGCAGGCCACCGCGGCCGGATTCGTCGACCCAGAGAAGAACGTCGCGGACGCCGCGGCGGCGCTGGAAGGCGCCCGCTCGATCCTGGTCGAACGCTTCGGCGAGGACGCCGACCTGATCGGTGAGCTGCGTGAGCACATGTGGTCGCGCGGCCGTCTGGCCGCCAAGGTGCGCGAAGGCAAGGAAGAGGAGGGCGCGAAGTTCTCCGACTACTTCGACTTCGCCGAGCCGCTCACCAAGCTGCCGTCGCACCGGATCCTGGCGATGTTCCGCGGTGAGAAGGAAGAGATCCTGGATCTCAACCTCAACCCGGAGCCGGATGACGAGCCAGCGACCGGCCCGAGCGACTACGAGATCCGGATCGCCGCCAAGTTCGGTATCGACGACCAGGGCCGTCCCGCCGACAAATGGCTCAGCGACACGGTCCGTTGGGCCTGGCGTACCAGGATTCTCGTGCACCTCGGCATCGACCTGCGGATGCGCCTGCGCAACGCCGCCGAGGAGGAAGCGGTCCGCGTGTTCGCCGCGAACCTGCGTGACCTGCTGCTTGCCGCGCCTGCCGGAACCCGCGCGACCATGGGCCTCGACCCCGGTTTCCGTACCGGCGTGAAGGTCGCGGTCGTCGACGGCACCGGCAAGGTCGTCGCCACCGATACGATCTACCCGCACGAGCCGCGGCGTGCCTGGGACGAATCGATCCACAAGCTGGCGTTCCTGTGCAAGCAGCACAACGTCGAACTGATCGCGATCGGCAACGGCACCGCGTCCCGTGAGACCGACAAACTCGCGGGCGACCTGCTCAAGGCCCACCCGGACCTGCGGCTGACCAAGGTGATGGTGTCCGAGGCAGGCGCTTCGGTGTACTCGGCTTCGGCCTACGCCTCCGCGGAGCTGCCCGGACTCGACGTTTCCTTGCGTGGCGCGGTTTCCATCGCCCGCCGGCTGCAGGACCCGTTGGCAGAGCTGGTGAAGATCGACCCGAAGTCGATCGGTGTCGGCCAGTACCAGCACGACCTGTCCGAAGGAAAGCTGTCGCGGTCGCTTGACGCCGTCGTCGAAGACTGCGTGAACGCGGTCGGCGTCGACGTCAACACGGCCTCCGCGCCGCTGCTGACCCGCGTGTCGGGCATCGGCGAGGGCCTGGCCGAGAACATCGTGCTGCACCGCAACACCAACGGACCGTTCCGGTCACGGACGGCGTTGAAGGAAGTCGCTCGCTTGGGCCCCAAGGCTTTCGAGCAGTGCGCGGGCTTCCTGCGGATCCCCGGCGGCGACGACCCGCTCGACAACTCCAGCGTGCACCCGGAGTCCTACCCGGTCGTGCGGCGGATCCTCGACACGACCAAGACCGACGTGCGGTCGTTGATCGGCAGCCCGACGTTGAAGCAGTTGCGGCCGCAGGACTTCGCCGACGAGAAGTTCGGCCTGCCGACCGTCACCGACATCCTGGCCGAGCTGGACAAGCCGGGCCGCGACCCGCGACCGGCGTTCAAGACCGCGACCTTCGCCGACGGCGTCGAGAAGATCGCCGACCTCAGGCCGGGGATGACGCTGGAAGGCGTGGTCACGAACGTGGCCGCGTTCGGCGCGTTCGTGGACATCGGCGTGCACCAGGACGGCCTCGTGCACGTGTCCGCGATGTCGAAGACCTTCGTCAAGGACCCGCGTGACGTGGTCAAACCCGGCGACATCGTCAAGGTGAAGGTGCTGGAGGTCGACATCCCGCGCAAGCGGATCGGCCTGACGCTGCGGCTGGACGACGAGCCCGGCAAGCCCGCACAGCAGCAAGGCGGCGGTGGCCGCCGGGACAACGGTGGTGGCCGCCAGCAGCAGCGCGGTGGTCAGCGCGGCGGCCAGCAGCGACGAAACGAGCCTGCCGCGAGCGGTTCGATGGCCGATGCCCTGCGACGCGCGGGATTCGGCAAGTAGTCAGGCTTTTCCAGCGATGAGGTCGGCGAGGAACTCCCGATAGGGCTCCTTCATCGGGAGTTCCCGCTCCTCACGCACGCGACGGCGGGTCGCGCTCACCACCATCGCCCGTTTCGGGTCGTACCCAGGGCGTTCGTAGGTCTCCCACCACAAGCCGACACCACGGCGCTGCCACACGGGAACGTCGTTGAAGTTCACGCCGTGCCGGAAGAGCATTTCGTTCTTGGCCGAGGCATTCGCGCCTTCAAGGGCTTTCGTCGCCTCTTGCCTGCTACGGCCGTCTTTGCGCAATGTCCAGTAGCACCAGCCGTTCAGCGCGGAGCGGGCCGCGTCGGCCTGTCGCCAGGAGAAGTAGTCGATCACGTCGAGCGGGCCGGTACCGATCCAGACCCGGCTGTCGAACTGTGCCGGTTCGCCGACGGCGTGGGTGAAGGCCGCGGCCGTGACACTGGCCGACAGGGAGACCAATTTCTCCACGCCACGGCCGAAAATCTGCGATTCGGGGTCAAGCAGCACCGAGATCTCGTCGCTCTCGGTGTAGGCGTACCGGCCGCCGAACTCGACCAGCAACGCCCTCGCCGCCTCGGTCATCAGCTGGGAGAAACGTAAGTCGAACGGTTTGTCGTACCGCTGCTCGGTGAACCGCGAGAAGCTGCGGCCATCCACCCTCAGGATGGTCCACGCTCCCGGAGGCACGGTCATCGAGTGGAACCATTCCCGCGCCCGCTGGCCGGCCTCGAACTCCTCGCCGTGCACTTCCGCCCCTCTTGTCACCACATTGACACTGTGCGTGACACTAGCGGTATCCGCCGTGGTCAGCCTGACTAGGTCGTGCCACGTATGACCAGCTCGTCCCGCCCGCCGACCCGATGTTCGGGAACACCGGTGTTGAGCTGGTCGAGCAGCAGTCTCGCGGCCAGCGAGCCGTCTGCGGCGTGATCGTGACGGACCGCCGTGACCTCGGGGCGGACCATCCGGCACACCGCTGAGTCCTCCCAGGCGACCACGGCGAGGTCTGCTGGGATGCGCAGGCCGACATGCGCCACGACCTTCGCCGCGGCCATGGGGTCTTCGTAGATCACCGCCGTGACGTCCTTCAGGTCTCGTGTCGCCGTCACGGCTTCGTCCGGACCTGCCGCGATGTGGGCGATCCTGGTGTGTCCTCGCTGTGTCAGGTGCTCGGTCACCTGTCGGCACTTGCCAGCGGTGTCCGGCAGGACCGCCGACATCTCCGGATGACTCGCACCAACCAGGACACTGGGGACGCTCAGCTTGTGCAGCAACGCGATCCTTGGATCGTTCGGCACCGGATCGATCAGCAGCATGCCGTCCACCCGGCCGGACGCCCACCAGTCCTGGTAGGTCTCCTCCGCGTCCTTGGCGATCGCGAGCTGCAGGACGATGCCGTCGACAGCGAGCTCGCGTTCGATCCCCCTGACGACCGGCCACGGCACCTCACCGGCCACCACCAGCCCGATCACCCCGACCCGCTCGCTGGACAACGCCAGCGCCGCGATGTTGGCCCGCCAGCCCAGCGCGTGCGCGATCCGCGACACCCGTTGCCTGGTCTCCTCAGACACGCCAGGACGGCCGTTGAGCGCATACGACACCGCCGCCTTGGACAGTCCAGCGCGCCGGGCTATATCGCCGATGGTTGGTCGCTTCATGTCCGCCTCCGCAAGTTCAGCCATCCGAGGGATACCCAGCCGACACCAGCAGCTCAAACCCCAATCCGAAATGACTATTCCGCCAACCAGCCACCCAAAACTGTCAGTACCTCCCGACAAGCTGTCGCCAAACAGGGTTCACCACGAACCCACCAAGCACACACCGAGGAGAAACCATGGGAATCGTGGACTGCAGCGCCGACGTCCAAGCCAACGGCCGCAAGTACACCGTCCGCGCGGCTACCCTGCCTGCGGGCACCGATCACGACGAACGCGTCGAAGTCGCCCTGTCCAACCGTGATTCGGCAGGCGCGGCAACCGAATGCGGATCCTTCACACTCCCAGCCGACAGCCTCAACGTGGTCGGAAAACTGATCAGCCAGGTACTCACCGGACTGTCCACATTGAGCGGCCGAACAACCACAACCCCAGCAAACGCCCAAGCCCCGTGGACGAAGGAGCAGGACGAGGAACTGCTCGAACGCTGGGCGTCGGCAGGCGACACGTACAGCGCGCAGGCCTTCCGCCGCATCCTCGCCGAACATTTCGGCCGCACAACGGGATCCATCCGCGCGCGATTGCTACGCATCGGCTGCGATCCGGACGCCCCTGGCCATGCATTCGTCCCGTTGCCCGGAGAGTCGTGATGTTTCCGCACCCATGCCGACCACCGCCCCACACACCGTGATCCCCGATGCGATGCCTTCGTGAGCCCGCACCCTCACGAGACCTCGATCCCCACCACAACAACCCGGAGGCGCCATTCCCATCCACACCCGCTCGGCCCCGGTTCACACCCGCTACTCACCGGAGACGCCTTTCGCACCAACACCTCCCGGCTTCCAGCCCATTCCCCACACTCGCCACCCACTCGAGACGCACCTCGCCACCTACACCACAACCCACTCACCAACCACCGGAGCCGCCATCCCCACCAACACTCCCAACCACAAGCGCATCCCATACCCGCCACCCACCAACACCACTCCCCCAACCAATCACCGGAGGCACCATTCCCAACACCTAAGCCAACGCACCTCCGCAGATCCCCGCACTCATCGGAGACGCTCCTCTCAACTAATGCCGCCCACCCACAACCTGTCCCTTCCACGCCCTACACACCGGAGGCGCCATTCCGTCCGAAACCAGAAACGCCCGCTACACGCCCGCCCAAGGAGGCCCTCTCCATCCACACCTGCCCACGCCGTTCTCCTTCCACGCTCACGTGCTCGTCGGAGGTGCCAATCCGTCAGCAACCACAACTCCCTCTACCCGCTCAAAGGAGGCCTGCTCGCAATCCACACCCGCCCCATGCCCACCTTCGTCCTACAGCGGCCCCATCCATGGAGCTGCTTTCCGATCGATGCCTAGCCACGACCGCGCACCCGCAGCACTCCGGAAGGCGCCTTCCGGAGGACTCAAAACCCGCGCTAGCCACCCACGCCCCGCCGACCTGACGCTCTGGAGAGGAGCCGCCAATCGAAACTTTCTGTCCACGAAACTCGCCGCTCGGCCGCGATGATCTCGCTGAGTCGGATGATCCGCCGACCAGCCCAATCAGGGCAGCCGGCACATCGTGAGAGGTTTTCAGTTCCAGTCGATCACCTGCGGAGGTTGCTATTTCACCTTGTGAACAAACGCCTGGTTGCGCATTCACTTTCCATGCTGGTTAAGCTGCACCCCGCCCAGCAGCTGGAGAAGGCGACAACACTGTGAGATTCGGCGTGCTCGGCCCGCTGACCGTGGCGGGCCCGGACGAGGAGGTTCGATTACGCGGTGAGCATCAGCGTGCCCTTTTGGCGATGCTGTTGTTCCACGCGAACCGGCCGGTGACCACCGACTTACTTGTCGGCGCGTTGTGGCCGGAGATGCCTCCGAAGTCGTATGCGTCGAACCTGCACACGTATGTGTCGCGGTTGCGGGCACGCCTTCCTGGTGTCCGGATCGATCTTGCTGGTCGTGGCTACCGACTGCAGGTCGCCACTGAGGACGTGGATCTCCTGGTGTTCCGGGAGGCCGCGGCCGCTGGGCGGAGTGCGGCGCGGGCCGGTCAGCCGGAGAAGGCGGCTGCCTTCTTCCGCAAGGCGTTGGCGCAGTGGCGCGGTCATCCGTTGACCGACATGCATGTGCCAGTGCTCGATGCCGAGCTCGGCAGGCTTGAGGCTGAGCGGTTGGCGGTGTTCGAGGACTGCGTGGACGCCGAGCTGGCGGCGGGCAGGCATGCGGAGTTGGCAGCCGAGCTACAGGCGGCGTTGGCGGAGAACCCGTTGCGGGAGCGCCTTGCCGGTCAGCTGATGCTGGCGTTGCAGCACTCGGGTAGGCAGGCCGAAGCGCTTGAGGTGTACCGGAATACTCGGTCCACGCTCATTGACGAGCTTGGTGTCGAGCCGGGGACCGCGTTGCGGCGGCTGCACACGTCGATGCTGCAAGGGGACGGCGACGACGCGCCGTTGCCACGGCCGACGTGGCCGATCTGTCAGCTGCCCGCGGTCGCTGCGGACTTCTCCGGGCGAGAGCAGCAGCTGGCCAAGGTGACTGGTCTGCTCAACCCTGGCGGGCACGGCGTGCCTGTCGTGGTGCTGAGCGGAGAACCGGGCGCGGGCAAGACCAGCTTGTCGATCGGCGCGGCGCACCAGGTGCGGTCGGTGTTCCCGGACGGCCAGCTGTTCGTGCCACTGTCCGGAGTGGACTCGCCACGGGATACCGGCGCGGTGTTGGCGGACCTGTTGCGTGGCCTCGGTGTCAGCGGTCCGGCGATCCCGGACGACCTGCATGCCAGGGCGGCGACCTATCGCGGGTTGCTGACCGACCGCAAGGTACTGGTGGTGCTGGACGACGCGGCGGATCCGGCACAGGTGCGGCCATTGCTGCCGGGCACGCCGGGCTGCGCGGTGCTGATCACCAGTCGCAAACGGCTGAGTGGCCTTGCTGGGGCGAACAGGGTCACGGTCGGGCGGCTGACAGGTGACGAGGCGCTGCGCCTGCTTGAGCGGATTGTCGGGCGGGCAAGGGTTTCCGCCGAGCGGGCGGACGCGGTGCGGATTGCCGACGCGTGCGGGAATCTGCCGCTGGCCCTGCGCATCGCCGGAACAAGGCTGGCGTTGCGGCCGAACCTTCGGCTCGGGTTGCTTGCCGATCGGTTGGAGGATGAGGGAAGGAGGCTGGACGAGCTCGAAGTCAGCGATCTTCAGGTACGAGCGAGCCTGACGCTCAGTTATGCCGCACTGGCGACGACGTCACAAGTCGCGTTGCGACGGCTCGGGTTGATCAACACCGTCAACCTACCGGAGTGGCGGATCACGACGTTGCTCGACGGCCTGCCTGCCGAGGGCGTCGTCGAGGACTTGGTCGAGTCCGGCTTGCTGGAGCCGATGGGTACCGACGAGACCGGCGAACCTCGCTACCGGTTGCACGACTTGGTAAGGGTGTTCGCGCTCGAGCGGGCGCGGGTCGAGGACAGCGCGCGGGAGCGGTACACGGGCGCGCGGACGATTATCGACGCGATCATCGGCATCGCGGATGTCGCGGCGCGCAAGTTGCCGTGGACGGTTCCGTTGCCACGCCTGCACGGTCCGATCCCGACGCAGCCCTTGGCGACCGAACTGGTCGAGCGGCTCACGGTCAACCCCGAGGCGTGGTTTGCCGCAGAGCGCGCGAATCTGCTCAACGGCATCCCGAAGATGACCGCGCTTGGCTGGCACACCGACTCGATCCTGTTGATGGACCGGCTTTCGGTGTATCTGTGGGCCGAGGGATTGTACGCGGACATGCGTGTGGCGTACCAGAGCATCGCTGACGCGTCGGACAAACTGAATCCACGGGTCGCCGCTCGCGCGAGGTCAGTACTCGCGTTGCTGTGGCATGCCCGCGGGCAGTACGAGAAGGCAGTGGGCGAGTATCGGACCTGCGCGACCGAACTGGCCGAGCTGGGTGAGGACGAAGCGCTGGCGTGGGTGCGCACCAACCTGGCGGCCTGTCTGATCGCGGTCGGCAAGTCGGACGAGTCGATCGAGCTGACCACGGCGGCCTGGGAGGAACTGCGGGACGACCCGTTCGCCGGTGGTTCAGTGCTGCGTACACAGATCGCCGCGCTCAACCGGTTGGGGCGTACCGAGGAATCCGCGCGGATCGCGACCAAGGCGCTCGATCTCGCCAAGAACTTCGGCGAGCCAAGGCAACTGGCGATGGCGTTGCACGACGAAGCTTGGGGCTGCGCGCTGGGCGAGGAAAACCTTGAGCGAGCGCATGAACTCGCCGAGGAGGCCATCTCCTTGCTGCGCTCGGTTGGTTCACGCTCGTCGCTCGCCAAAGCCTTGCGGACAATGGGTGCTGTGCTGGCTGGTTTGGGAAAGCGCGAGGAATCCGTGCGCGCGTTCCGGGAAGCCCGCGACATCGCACGGGAACTCACCGAGCGGCCAAGGGAACTGTCCTGCACCAGGGCGATCGCGGCGGCGTGGATCGGTGACGGCCGTGCGGACGAAGCGATCACGGTGCTCAACGAATGCCTTGACACATATCGGGAAATGGGAAGTACGTCGGCGACCACGATCACGTTGAACCTGCTGGCCGCCGCCTACGACTCCCTGAACGACACTGTCGCGGCGAAGGATGCCCGCGCCGAAGCCGACCGGCTCGGCGATCCCCGGGACACGAACACCGCGACCCTGTTGAAAATGCTGCTGAATCTGACTGTCGCAACACCTTGGGGCGCAACACCTTAGGGTCGGACGTACCCCTAGTCCGCCCGACCCTGCCCCCGGCGTCTTTGCATCAGGCCCGCTGCTTGAGCGCCTTGCCGTAACGACCGTTGGGCGACAGCCACATCAGCACGATGCACACGACCGCGCCGAGCGCGGCAACCCAGCTGGTGATCGCCATGATCGTGTTGTTGGTCTCGGAGTCGAGGCCGACGATGCCACCGAACAGCAGCGTGAACGAAGCGGCGATCGTAGCCAGCACCCGCACGGCGGTCGACGCCTTGCCCATCAACAGACCGAACAGCAGCAACAGACCGCCGGGCACGATCAGCAGCCACGCGCGGATGTCGAGCGTGTCCTGCGCGATGATGGTCGCGGTGTCCAGCAGCGCATTGCCTTCGGCCAGGATCGACTCGGCGCTGTCCCCCGTCAGGATCGCCACTGCCTTGGCGCCGAGTTCCCGTGCCAGGTCAGCGCCACCGATCAGGATGATCGCGCCGTAGGCCACAGCGGACAGTCCCGCGAGGACCGTCACGACCAACGCGGCCAGCAAGGTGCCCGGCCTGGTCGGCGCGGGACCCATGGGCTGCGCGGCGTACTGGTTTCCAACGGGCTGGTTTCCGTATGGCTGATTTCCGTGGGCCGGAGTAGTCGGGTAAGTGCTCACGTGCCTCAGTGCTCCTCGAATTTCGCGGGACTGGGTGACAAATGTCGGGATCACCCAGGCGCAGCACATTAAGAAGCCTGGCCACACGGAACGAACACCGCCGTTGCACAGTCATTGCAGAATGGTCGGCGTTACTCAGCCGCGATCAGCTCACACGGCACGGACATCACGACAACCGTCGGCCCGCCGATCGGACTGCTCACTACCAGTGTTCCATCAAACGCGGAGAGGCGCCGCTCGATTCCCCGCAATCCTGTGCCACCACTCGCGTCAGCGCCACCGCGACCGTCGTCGCCGACAAGGATCGTGAGCTTGCCTTCGTCGTAGGTCAAGCGAATCCACGCTTTGCCAGCCTCAGCGTGTTTGGTGACATTGGTCAACGTTTCCGCGACGGCGAAGTACGCGGCCGATTCGACCGGCGCGGACAACCGTCCCGGAATGTCTACATCCACATGCGTCGTGAGTGGATTGGCAAGTACAAGTGCTTGGATCGCACCATCGAGCCCTCGATCGGCAAGAACCGGCGGATGAATGCCACGAACAAGGTCACGCAGTTCCGCCAATGCCTGCGAACTGGCCGCGCGGGCTTCGGCGAGCAGTTCACGAGCCGCAGCCGGGTCCCGAGCGACCGTTTCCTCAGCCATACCAAGGCTCATTCCCAGCGCCACCAAGCGAGCCTGCGCACCATCGTGCAGATCACGCTCGATCCGCCTGAGCTCAGCGGCTTGCGTATCGACGGTGTCAGCGCGCGACACGGTCAGTTGCTGAACACGGTTAGCCAACCGTGCCGCCTCAGTGGGCGCCAGCAATGACGCTGTCAGCCAAGCCTGTGCCCGCATGATGCGCGGCGACGCGAAGTACCAGATGGCGATGTACAGCAAGCCGACCGGTATACCTACGAAGATCGCCGTGGCCGTCGAATTCACGGTCAGCGCGCCCAGCAAGTTGACATCGGCGTCGGCAGGCAGCGACCACCACCACGTCGCCAGCGTGATGTGCGCGATCCCGCCGAGCAGCAATGCGACGTTCAGGATCGCCAGCGCCGAACCAACGACGATCTCGACGAACAACCACGCGACGTCACGCCAGGTCGCCGAATCGGTGAGCATGTCGAACACCCGCCGGTACATCCCGTGCCCCGGCACGCGGGCGCGATACGGCTTCTCAATCTCGGTGCCAAGAACCCATCCCGCCCGCCTGCGGTGCACGTTGGTGAACTTCCGCAGCAACGCCAGCAGGCCGAGGAGGAACGGGAAACCGAGCCAGATCAGCGTCAGCCCCATAGAAGTCAGCAGCGTGGCCAGCAGCACGTACGACGGAACCGCCATGCCGATCAAGGCCAGGCTCCAGCCGAACAGCTGAAGCCTGGTCGGCGCCGGACGTGGTGTGCTCATGACCCCATTCTGGTCTGCCGGCGGCCGCTAGCCAGTGGACTTAGCCCTACTCATTCGAGGGGTGTCACCACCGCGAGGACGGCGCCGAGATCGACCTGCTGACCTGCGGCGACAGGCAGGGAACTGAGCGTGCCAGCGGCCGGAGCGGTGATCTTGTGCTCCATCTTCATGGCCTCGAGCCACAGCAGCGGCTGCCCCTGTTCGACCTGGTCACCGGCAGAAACCGCGACCCGAACCACGGTGCCCGGCATTGGCGCCAGCAACGACCCAGGAGCCGCCTGGCTCGACGGATCGGTGAACCGCGGCGCGGGCGTCAACGCGACCGGCCCCAATGGAGAGTCGACGCAGACCACGTCCGGATAGACGGACACTCGGAACGCGCGCCGCACCCCCGCCAACTCCAGCACGACGGCGTCGGGTTCGGCACTGAGCAACCGCAGGTCCGGATAACCATCGGCAACCAGACCACCGCGAGTGTGCCGATAGGTGACCTCGATATCGCCGGACGCGGTGCTGTACACCTTGCGCTGCGGCTGAGATGGCACATTCCGCCATCCACTTGGCACATCCATGGAACGACGTGCCGCGGCGTCCGCCAACGCGGCCGCGAGAGCACTGATCGCCTCGGCATCCTTGTCCGCCAGCGGCTCAGCGAGGACAGCGAGGCCATGCCGCTCGAGGAACGCGGTGTCGGTATTGCCCGCGAGGAATTCAGGATGCCGCAGGACCCGGACAAGCAGGTCGCGGTTGGTGGTCAGGCCATGAATCTCCGCCCGCGCCAGCGCCCCAGCCAACCCGAGCGCGGCCTCATCCCTGGTCTCAGCGAACGAGATCACCTTCGCCAGCATCGGGTCGTAGAAGACGCTGACGGTCGACCCGTCCTGCACGCCACTGTCCAGCCGAAGCCCGGGACCACCCGGAACGGTGAACTCTGACGTCACACCCGGCACCGAGAGCCGCTGCACCACACCGCTCTGCGGCCGCCAGTCCTGCGCGGGATCCTCGGCATACAGCCGAACCTCGATCGCATGCCCCCGCACCAGCGGAGACCCAAAACTGTCGTACCCCTGAGGTAGCGTTGAAATTGGGGGTTCCCCCGCGGGAATTGTGGGTGCGGTGAAGGCTGCCGACTGGGGGGCAGCTGCGCTCAGGTGGGCGCCTTGGGCTATCAGGATCTGCAGGCGGACGAGGTCGACGCCGGTCGTGCACTCGGTCACCGGGTGTTCGACCTGCAGGCGTGTGTTCATTTCAAGGAAGTAGAAGCGGCCTTGCTCGTCGGCGAGGAATTCGACTGTGCCTGCGCTTGTGTACGAGATCGCGTTGGCGGCTGCGCGAGCGGCGGAGAACAACCGCGAGCGCATTCCGGGGGTGCGTGAGACCAGCGGGGACGGCGCCTCCTCGATGACCTTCTGGTGCCTGCGCTGGATCGAGCATTCGCGTTCGCCTACTGGCCAGACTTCCCCATGCTTGTCCGCCATGATCTGGACTTCTATGTGGCGGCCGGTTTCCAGATATGGCTCGCAGAACACCGTTGGGTCGCCGAATGCTGACGCGGCCTCCGACCGGGCTGCTTCTAGTTCGGCGGGCAGGTCTTCCAGAGACCGGACGATTCGCATGCCTCGGCCGCCGCCGCCCGCTGATGCTTTGATCAGTACGGGCAAATCAGCAGGAGTTACGTTGTCTACTTCGGACAGTACTGGGACGCCCGCGGACGCCATCATTTCCTTGGCGGCGATCTTCGAGCCCATCTGGTCTATCGCTTCGGGGGATGGGCCGATCCAGGTCAAGCCTGCTTCGATCACCGCGCGGGCGAAGTCCGCGTTCTCCGACAGGAAGCCGTAACCAGGGTGGATCGCGTCCGCTCCTGCTCGCTGGGCGGCTTCGATGATCAACGATCCGCGTAGGTACGTTGAAGCGGGTGAGTTTCCGGGCAGGCGTACGGCCGCGTCGGCTTCTTGCACGTGGGGTGAGGCGGCGTCGGCGTCTGAATAGACTGCGACGCAACCGATTCCCAGGGCTCGGCAGGTACGAAACACCCGGCGGGCGATTTCGCCTCGGTTGGCGACCAGAACACTCGTGATCATCGCTCTCACATCCGGAAGACGCCGAAGCCGTCCGCACCGGCCACTGGCGTTGTGTGGATGGCGGACAGGCAAAGCCCAAGGACCGTGCGGGTGTCGCGCGGGTCGATCACGCCGTCGTCGTACAACCTGCCGGACAGGAACATCGGCAGCGACTCGGCTTCGATCTGCGCCTCGACCATCGCGCGCATGGCCGCGTCGTTGTCCTCGTTGTATTCCTCGCCGCGGGCCAAGGTCGCTGCTCTGGCCACAATGGACAGTACGCCCGCGAGCTGCTGTGGGCCCATCACCGCGGATTTCGCGCTCGGCCAGGCAAACAGGAACCGTGGGTCGTACGCGCGTCCGCACATCCCGTAGTGACCGGCGCCGTAGGACGCGCCCATCAGGATCGAGATGTGCGGGACCTTCGAGTTGGACACCGCGTTGATCATCATCGAGCCGTGCTTGATGATTCCGCCCTGCTCGAAGTCCTTACCAACCATGTAGCCCGTGGTGTTGTGCAGGAAGATCAACGGGGTGTCGCTTTGGTTGGCCAGTTGGATGAACTGCGCCGCCTTCTGCGATTCTTCGCTGAACAGCACGCCCTGCGCGTTCGCCAGAATCCCGACCGGGTAGCCGTGTACCGACGCCCATCCTGTCACCAAGCTGGTGCCGTACAATGGTTTGAACTCGTCGAAGTCAGATCCGTCGACCACGCGGGCGACGACCTCGCGAGGATCGAAGGGGATCTTGAGGTCGCCGGGCACGATGCCGAGCAGTTCTTCCTCGTCGTACTTCGGTGGCGTGGAAAGACCAGGGGTCGCACCGCGCTTCTTCCAGTTCAGCCGCGCCACGATCCGTCGGCCGATCCGGATCGCATCCTGTTCGTCCGCCGCGAAGTAGTCGGCGAGCCCGGACTTGCGGGCATGCATCTCCGCGCCACCAAGGGATTCGTCGTCGGACTCCTCACCGGTGGCCATCTTGACCAGTGGCGGGCCGCCGAGGAAAACCTTGGACTGCCCCTTGACCATCACGACGTGGTCGGACATGCTCGGCACGTACGCGCCACCGGCCGTGGCATTGCCGAACACCAGGGCGATCGTGGGAATGCCCGCGGCGGAAAGCCTGGTGAGGTCACGGAACAACCGACCGCCGGGGATGAAGATCTCCTTCTGCGACGGCAGGTCCGCACCACCCGACTCGCCGAGGTTGATCAGCGGCAGCCGGTTCTCCAGCGCGATGTCCATGGCACGGAAGGTCTTCTTGACCGTCCACGGGTTGCTCGATCCGCCGCGCACGGTCGGGTCGCTTGCCATGATCATGCATTCGACGCCTTCGACCACGCCGATCCCCGTGATCACGCTCGCGCCGATGGTGTAGTCGCTGCCCCACGCGGCGAGCGGGGACAGTTCGAGGAACGGCGAGTCCGGGTCGATGAGCAGCTCGACACGTTCCCTGGCAAGGAGTTTGCCGCGCCTGCGGTGCCGGTCGACGTACTTCTGGCCACCGCCCGCGATGGCTTTGGCGTACTCGGCTTCCAGTTCGACGAGCTTGCCGAGCATCGAGTCACGGTTGGCCGCGTACTCGTCCGACGCCGTGTCCAGTGTGGACGGCAACGTCGTCACAGCAGCACCTCCGGGATGTCCATGTATCGCGCCCGCAACCATTCACCGAGCGCCTTGGCCTGTGGGTCGAACCGGGCCTGCGAGGCGACACCGTCACCGAGAATCCCTGAGACCACGAAGTTCACCGCCTTGAGATTGCCGAATACGTATCTGGTCACTGGGAGGTCCGCGGTTTCCGGCAGCAGCCTGCGGAACTCTTCGACAGTCAGCGCGTGCACCAGCCACCGCCATGCTTCGTCGGTCCGCACCCAGACTCCAACGTTGGCGTCTCCGCCTTTGTCCCCGCTTCGCGCTCCTGCGATCTTACCCAGTGGGAGGCGTTTTGTCGGGCCAGACAATGGTTCGGGCGTGGCGGGTTCGTCGACCGGCGCAAGTTCCACTGTTTCGGCCGCCGGTGGGATGGCGATCGTGGCACCGTCCACAATGGCCACATGCTCGACCAGCTTCGCGTCAACATAGCCAGGTTTGAACAGCCCGTATGGTGACGCATCGCCAGGTGGCGCGGTGACGTGGAAGCCGGGATAGCTGGCCAACGCGATCTCGACGGCCGCGTTGGAGAACGCGCGCCCGACCACCTTCTGATCGGCGTCCTTGACGGCACAGCGCAGCAAAGCGCTGGCTTCCTCTTCGCCTGCGGCGTCTTCGTGATCCGTCCGCGCCAGCGTCCACTTGATCTCGGCCGGTGGTTTGACGAACGTCAGCTGCTGCTTGACCAGTTCCGCCTTGGCCTCGATGTCCAGCCCGGTGAGCACGAACACCATTTCGTTACGGAATCCGCCGAGCGTGTTGAGCGAGACTTTCAGCGAAGGCGGCGGCGCTTCGCCGCGTACACCGCTGATCCCGACCCGATCAACGTCCTCTTGGGACAGTTGGACGGTGTCGAAGCGCGCGGTGACATCCGGGCCCGCGTACCGCGGGCCGGAGATCTCGTAAAGCAGTTGGGCCGTCACAGTTCCCACGGTCACGGCGCCGCCGGTCCCGGGATGCTTGGTGATCACGCTGCTGCCGTCGGCGGAAATCTCGGCGATCGGAAACCCGGGATGACGGATGTCGTGTTCCTGGAAGAACGAATAGTTGCCGCCGGTGGCCTGGGCGCCGCACTCGATCACGTGCCCAGCGGCCACAGCACCGGCGAGCTGGTCGTAGTCCGTCGGTGTCCAGCCGAACGCGGCGATCGCCGGACCGACGATCACTGACGCGTCGGTCACTCGACCAGTCACCACGACGTCAGCGCCTGCTTTGAGGCACTCCGCGATCCCGAAAGCGCCGAGGTAAGCATTGGCAGTCAAGGGTTCGCCGAGTCCAAGGGCGGCCGCGCGGTTGATCAGGTCGTCGCCTTCGACGTGCGCGACCTTGATGTCGAGCCCGAGCTTCGCGGCCAGTTCGCGCAAGGCGTCGGCCAGACCGGACGGGTTCAGCCCACCCGCGTTCGCGACGATCTTGACACCGCGGTCGACGGCAAGCCCGAGGTTGTCCTCCATCTGACGCAAGAACGTCTTGGCGTAGCCGAGTTTGGGATCCTTCATCCGGTCACGGCCGAGGATGAGCATGGTCAGCTCGGCGAGGTAGTCGCCGGTGAGGACATCGAGCGGTCCACCGGTGAGCATCTCGCGCACGGCGCTGAACCGGTCGCCATAGAACCCGGACGCGTTGCCGATCCTGATCGCCGACATAACGCCAGCATGCCAGCCAGGCGCAAAACAAGCAAGCGTGCTGGTTTTACTCGGCGAACCGAGGCCGGCGGCGGCAAGCAACGGTCAACACGGTATGCGGGAATGGTCAACACGGTGTTCCGGAACGGTGGACACACCCTTCAGGAACGGTGGACACGGCGAGGGTGGGAGCGGCGTAGGCCCTGCTTGGGGTCAGGTTTGAGTGGAGTCGGTTTTGGTTGGGGGTCGGCCGGGGCCGGGCAAGCCTGCGAAGGCCTGGGCGATGTCCAGCCATTTTTCGGCATCTGGGCCGGTGGCGATCAACGAGGTGTCGGCGCGGTGACGGCGTTGGGTGGCCACGAGGCACAGGTCCAGCGCTGGGCCGGTGACGGATTGGGCCGCGTCCGACGGGCCCCAGGTCCATAGGGAACCGTCAGGCGCGGTCAAGGCCACGTAGAACGGCTCCGCTGGCGGCGTGAGGCCGTGGACTTGATACGCGAAATCCCTGGTACGCACGGAAATGTGGGCGACGTGGCGCAGGCGCATGGTTGGCGGGCGGGAGACGCCGAGAGCGTCGGCAACGTCCAAACCGTGGGCCCAGGTTTCCATGATGCGGGCGGTGGCCATGGACATCGGGCTCATCGGCGGGCCGAACCAAGGCAGCTTCACGCCCGAAGGCACCTCGCCCAACGCCGCCGCGAGGGCCGAGCGGCCCGCACGCCAGCGGGCCAGCAGCACTGGCACCTCCAGAGAGGCCAACGAAGCCGCACCCTCGTCGACGAAGCCGGTGGGGTTCTTCCAGGCTTCGGTGACCACTTCCTGGAACGCCGGTGCGTCTGTCGCGGCGAGGATGCTGGCCTCATCCGTCCAGGTCAGGTGGGCTATCTGGTGTGCGATCGTCCAGCCTGCCGCCGGGGTCGGATTGGTCAAGCTGTCCAGTGTGGCCACCAGCGAATCCAGCGACTCACCCTCAGCCACCAAGTCGTCGAGCACCCCACGCAGTTCCGACATGACGGCCACTCTAACCCTGTCCTGGTTGGACCAGGCCTGACTCGTAGGCGAGCACGATCGCCTGCGCACGGTCGCGCAGGCCGAGTTTTCCCAGGATACGGCCTACATGAGTCTTCACGGTCTGCTCGGACAACACGAACTGCCCGGCGATCTCCGCGTTGGACATGCCGCGGGCGACCAGCCGCAGCACTTCGACTTCACGGGAGGTCAGGCGGGACATCGAGGCGGGACGGGCACGGGGTGCGGGGTTTGCCTGCACGATGTCGGCGATCAGACGACGGGTCACCGCTGGCGCGAGTAGCGCGTCACCTGCGGCAACCACACGGACCGCGTTGATCAGGTCGACGGAAGGGGCGTCTTTCAGCAGGAATCCGCTGGCGCCCGCACGTAACGCGTCGTAAACGTATTCGTCCAGGTGAAACGTGGTCAGGACCACCACTCGGTAAGGAACCGAACCGGACAGCAGTCGACGGGTTGCCTCCAGGCCGTCCATTGTGGGCATACGGATGTCCATCAGCACGACATCCGGTGCCGCCGACGGAATCGCCGCAACCGCTTGCGCGCCGTCGCCCGCTGTCCCGACGACGGTCATATCCGGTTGCGCGGCAAGGACAGCAGCGAAGCTCTCCCGTACCATCGTCTGGTCGTCGACCACGAACACCTTGATCACAGGGGCAGCTTCGCCCATACCTGGAATCCCCCATCCGCACGGCGCCCAGCCGTGCATTCACCGCCTATTAGGCTCACTCGTTCCCTGATTCCGGTCAGCCCGTTGCCATCAACGGAATGCGCGACACCAGCAGAGGGTCCATTGTCGACGAACACTTCGACGGCCGGACCAGAAGATCGCACCACCACAGAAATATCAGTTCCTGGGCTGTGGCGCATCGCGTTGCTCAATGACTCCTGCACGATCCGGTACGCAGCCAGACCAACCATCGCGGACACCCCGGGAATCTCGGACAGCGACGATGTCACCGACGCCCCTGAAGCACTCGCCGACCGCACAAGCGAATCGATATCGTCAATTGTCGGCTGTGGCAAGTGTTCCGGTTCGCCGTCGTCCTCACGCAGCACTCCGATCAGCCTGCGGGCGTCATTCAACGCCGCACGCGCGGCCGTGCCCAAGGCAGAGAATTCCTCTTGGACTTCCGGTGTCACGCCGGAAAGACGGTACTGCGCGCTCTCGGTTCGTACGGCGATCATCGACAGGTGGTGCCCGATCACGTCGTGCAGTTCCCGCGCGATCTTGGTCTGCTGCTGCAAATGCGATCGCTTCTGCCGTTCCTGCTCGGACTCCAGTCGGCTGTTTCGGCTGTCGTTCAGGATGTATCCGGCGATGACCGCGCCGATCACGCCCGCGACCGGTCCGGCCATCAATTCGGCGCCATATCGCACGCCGACGACAAGGGTGGCGACCGCGACCGCGCCGAAAGTCATGGCGGCGATCCCGAACATGTCCTTGACCCGGGCTCGTGCGAGAGCCAATGCGACCACTGGCGCCAACGGGATCAGATACGCGTCCAACGGCCAGCGGTGCACCATGCCGATCGGCGCAGGGACTTCCCTGGCAAGAATCGCGGCGACAATTGTCGCGGCGACCGCGAATCGCGCCGCGGTCAACGGGAAATGACGGCACAACAGAACAGCTGCCGCCGCCAACCCCACCACAAGGACGCCGACCAGCTCATTGCCGCCGCTCGCTGTTGACCAGACCAGGAACCCGCTTCCCGTCCATACCGCCATGACTCCAAGCAACAGTGACCAGCCGAGCCAGGATGGTCCGCGCCACCACCCGATCGGTGGCCCCATTTCCCGGTCTCGGCCGGTCACCAGCGCCCAGACAATCCCCATACCCTGACGCTAGCCAACTTCGCCCGCATACGGATATCGGGGAAATACCCGTAGCTCCGCAGGGGTACGCCCAAGACACCGCCACAGCGGGACGACCTGGCGGCCGACTCCCGACAAGCTCGAATTCATGAACGAGCGAATGACCCGACTGATGGCCGGTTCCGCGTTGCTGTGGATGATCGTCGGCCTGAGCGTCGCGATATACCTCGAAATCGTGTACGCGGGCACGATCCACCAAACCTTCAGTGAATACGTCTATACCGGCCAAGGTGGCGCGTCTTGCCGGTGTCGCGATGCTCGCGATCGGCTTTTCGTCCCTTGCCACCGCTGGCGCGTTGTGGTCGGCCGGTGGCCCGAAATCGGCGTACTGGCTGATCTTGGTGTGGGGCATCGGGCTTGCCGTGCTGGCCATCTTTCCACAGGAACCCGCGGATCAGGCGTTGACATGGCACGGCGCCATCCATCGTTATGCCGCGCTGGCCGGATTGGTCACGTTGCCGTGGGCCGGTTTGCTGTTGTCACGGCAATGGCCAGTCTTGCGCCCCTTCTCGATCGCGAGTTTCGTCTTGCTCGTATTGTTCGTGGCGACGTTCATCGTCCCGGGATGGCGTGACTACAGCGGTATCACCGAACGGTTCGTGCTCGGTGCCAATATCGGGATCATCGGCGTGCTGATCAAACGGCTGTCCGCTGTTCCGGTCGCAGTTGTTCGAACAGGGCAGCCATCCTGAGCACGCCGAGATCGTCGAACCGGCGTCCGGTGATCTGCAGGCCGATTGGCAGACCGGAAGCCGTGTATCCACAGTTGATCGACAGCGAGGGTTGTCCGGACATGTTGAACGGCACGGTGAAGCCGATGTGCTCGAACGGCCTCGCCGGGTCGTTCAGCGGAGATGCCCAGTCAGCCTGGAACGCGGGCGTGGGCGACACCGGTGACAGCACGAAGTCGTACGGAGAAGTCGCCCGCACCGCGGCCGCGCTCATCCGGTCGATCTGGGAGAACCCTCGATAAACGTCCACACCAGACGCATCGCCGCCCGCACGGGCCCATTCCACGATGTACGGCAGCACCTTCGAGAACCGATCGGCTGGCAGAGCAGACAGGTCCGACCACAGCCTGGTACGCCAAAACAAGTCGAGACCGTCGAGCATTTCCCGCGTGACAAAGGGATCCAGGGGCGAGACGGTCACACCGGCTGACTCGAACAACCGAGCGGCTTCCTCGACCGCGGCACGGACCTCCGGCGAGACATCCAGCCCGACACCGGCTTCGAGATGCAGACCAACTCGCACCCCTGCCGGAGAGAAAGTCAAGTCCTGCCACGATATGTCATTCGGCGGCAGGTCCATGTAGTCACGAGAGTCCGGCTGTGACAACACTTTCATCAGCAGAGCCGAGTCGGCGACTGTCTTGGTCATCGGCCCGATAACGCGTCCGATATAAGGCGGATCCACCGGCACCCGGCCGAACGAAGGCTTCAGCCCGACGAGACCGCAGAACGAGGCAGGCAACCGAATCGATCCGCCGATGTCGGTCCCCAGGTGCAACGGTCCGTACCCAGCCGCGCCCGCTGCACCGGCACCAGCGCTCGATCCACCGGGCGTTCGCGAGGTGTCCCAAGGGTTTCGGGCCGTCGCGTGGAAACTGGACAAGCCGGACGTGAGCATGCCGTAGTCCGGCATCGTGGTCTTGCCGAGAAACACCGCACCGGCTTCGCGCAACCGTGCCGCAGCCGGGGCATCCTCAGCAGCCGCAACGAGTTCGGTCGCGGCGGTCCCCAGCGGCACCGGAGTTGATTCGGTGGCGATGTTCTCCTTGATCGTCACAGGCACGCCATCCAGAGCCCCTTGCGGGCTGCCAGACCGCCAGCGTTGCTCGGATTCCCGTGCCGCAGCAAGAACGGCCGACGGGTCATGCGTGTAGAACGCCTGCAAAGTGGGTTCCTTGGACGCGATCCGGGCGAGGACCGCCTCGGCCACCTCGACCGGCGACAGGCCGCCGCGGTACTCAGCGAGCAGGTCGACCGCGGTCAGATCCGCGAGATCAGTCATTGCACTCCCCTTCACGCTGGCGGGTTGAAGCGACCGTCGACCGCGGTCCAGCCGCCGTCGACCGCGATCACGGCTCCGGTCACGAAACTGGCGGCGTCCGAAGCCAGATACACCACGGCACCAGCCATTTCCGAAGGCTTGGCCCATCGGCCGAGCGCGCCCTTGTCGGCATATGCCTGATACCAGCTTGGATCGGACTTGATCTGCGCGGTCAACGGAGTCTCGACGACCCCGGGCGCGATCGCGTTCACCCGGACCCCGTACGGCCCGAACTCCGCCGCGGCCGTACGGAACAGTTGCACCAAACCAGCCTTGGTGGCCGCGTACACGCTCTGACCAGGTTCGACTGTGGTCCCGCGGATCGACGAGAAGCCGATGATGCTGCCACGCCCGCGCTCGACCATGTGCGATCCGAAGGCTCGCACCACGTCGAATGTGGCGCCAAGGTTCAACGCGACGACGCGGTCGAACTCGTCGCGACTGTAGTCGAGCAAGCGCTTGCGCACATTCATCGCGGCCGTCAGGACCACGACGTCCACTTCACCCAAAGCAGCGGCGGCTTCGGCAACAGCCTCGGAATCAAGGACGTTGATCTCGTACGCATCGGCGTCGATCATCGACGCGGTCTCCTGCGCCGCGACAAAGTTGACGTCAGCGCAGATCACCGAGGCACCATGGGCAGCAAGAGCCAGCGCCGACTCACGTCCGATTCCGCTTCCGGCGCCGAGGACAACGGCCCTGCGACCGTCCAACCTGAACAGTGTGGTGTAGTCGGTCATGCTGGCCGGATCACCGCCATCCTCGTCACAGTCAGCTCTTCGATGGCAAACCTCGGCCCTTCACGGCCGATCCCCGAGTCCTTCACGCCGCCGTACGGCATCGTGTCCGAGCGGAAGCCTGGGACCTCGTTCACCACCACCGCGCCGACTTCCAGGGTGTCGATCGCCTTGTGCGCGGTGGCCAGCGACCGGGTGAACACCGATGCGTTCAGGCCGTAGCGCGAGTCGTTCACCATGTCGAAAGCTTCATCCATTGTGGACACAGTGCGCAGGCAGACGACCGGTCCGAAGATCTCATCATCCCAGCAGGACGCGCCAGCCGGAACGTCGGCGAGCACGGTCGGCTGGATCACTCCACCGTCCACACCGCCGCCACTGACCAGCCGTGCGCCCGCGGACACCGCCGACTCGACCCAATCAAGCACACGCTTGGTCGACCGGTCGTCGATCAGCACCGACACCCGAGTCTTCGCGTCACGCGGGTCACCGATGACGACCTCGCCGAGCCTGTCCCGCAACCGGGCATCGAACTCAGCGGCAACGGATTCATGCACGATCAGCCGCTGAACCGAGATACATGCCTGGCCAGAGGCATAGAAACCGCCGCGCAGGGTGGCATCGACGGCCGCGTCCAAGTCGGCGTCGTCCGCGACGACCATGGCCGCGTTGGACCCAAGTTCGAGCAAGGTCTTGGTTGGTGCGGCGTCCCTGGCGATCTGGTGACCGACCGCGGACGAGCCGGTGAACGACACCGCGCCGATCCGGCGATCGGTGACCAATGTGGACCCGACTTCAACGTCACCGGTAACCAACTGAACCAGCGAAGCAGGCGCTCCGGCCGCCACAGCCGCCTTGCGGAACAGATCAACCAGCCACAGAGTGGCCAATGGCGTTGCTGGAGCGGGTTTGCAGACGACAGGACAACCGGCGGCAACAGCGGGCGCGATCTTGTGTGAGGCCAACAGCAATGGATAGTTGAAGCCCGCGATCCCCACGACCACACCGATCGGGCGCCTTGTCCAGTAGCCGATCATCCCGTCGCCGGACGGCAACAGGTCCAGCGGGACCGTCTCCCCATGGAGCCGGGCGACTTCCTCGGCCGAAGCCTGCAAGGTCACGATCGTTCGTGCGACCTCGACCCGGCAATCGACCAGCGGCTTCCCGGTCTCCAGCACCAGCAGTTCCTCGAATGCCTCCCGCTGCGCGGCAATCGCATCGGCGGCGGACGTCAGGATCTGGCGGCGAGCGCGCGACGACAGCGCGGCGGCCTCTTTCTTCACCGCGACAGCCGAATCGAGCGCCTGACGGGCCAGATCCGCAGTGCCCACAGGCGCTTGCGTGACCACGGTTCCGTCATACGGGAAAAGCACCGGGCTGGTGCTCGGCACAGGTAGCCACTCAGAACCAATAGGCAGTCCAGGTGGATATGGCGGCCGGAACATGCTCATCCTTCCCGGAACCTCGCGAACGCCTTGCGCAACGTCGGCGCCGCGGCGATCAGCTCTCGCGTGTACGGATGTGACGGTTCCTGGTAGACCTGGTCAACCGCACCGAGCTCGACGATTTCGCCGTGGCGCATCACCGCGACCGTGTCGCACACATGCCGGATCACCGACAGGTCATGCGACACGAACACCAAGGTCAGGTCGTATCGTTCGACCAAATCTGCCAGCAGGTTCAGGATCTGCGCACGCACGGACACGTCCAGCGCGCTGACTGGCTCGTCGGCGATCAGCACCTTGGGATGCGGCGCGAGGGCTCGAGCGATCGAGATCCGTTGCCGTTGACCGCCAGAAAACTGGTGTGGGTAACGGGAAGCCGCGTCCTGCGGCAGTCCTACCGCGTCCAGCAGCTCGTTGAGCCGTTCGGCGCTATTGTCGGAACGTTTCAATGGCTCGCAGATGATGTCACGGACCCGCATGCGCGGATCCAACGAACCCATCGGGTCCTGGAAGACGATCTGCACCTCGTCGCGCAGGAATTTCAGCCTCCGTTCCGGCAACGAGTCTATCCGAGTGCCACGGAACGAGATCGTGCCGCCGGTCGGCTTGTCCAAAGCAGCAAGCAATCTGACCAAAGTGGACTTGCCGGAACCGGACTCGCCGACGATGCCGAACCGTTGCCCAACACCGACATCGAACGACACGCCACGCAGCGCCTCGACGGGCTTGCGGCCGAGGCGTCCGCGATAGGTCCTGCGCAGGTCACGAACCTCAATCATGGGACACCGTCCAGAGCCTGCCGTCCGGGTCAGTCGACTCGAGATCCGATGAAGCGAGCAGCTGTTTGGTGTAACGATGTTCCGGCGCCGTGAACACGTCCCGGACGAGCCCGGATTCCACGACTTCCCCGTTGTACATGACAAGTACCCGCTCACACACGGTCGCCACGACCGCCAGGTCATGCGTGATGAACAGCAACGCGGATTCCCTGGTGCCGGCCAGGATCAGCTCTAGGATCTGCGCCTGGACCGTCACGTCCAACGCCGTGGTCGGTTCGTCGCAGATCAACAGGGATGGGTTGTTGGCCAACGCCATCGCGAGCATCACGCGCTGCCGTTGACCACCGGAAAGCTGATGCGGATACGACTTCGAAGCCCGCTGCGGATCGGGCAGGCGCACGCGATCCAGCAGATCAACCGCCGCAGTACGGGCAGAGTGTCGATCTGGCTGAGTTCGGTGCAGCCGCATGACCTCCGCGACCTGCTTGCCGACCTGCATGGTCGGGTTCAACGCGGTCATCGGCTCCTGGAAGACCATGCTCATGTCCCGGCCACGCAACCGGGACAGCTCACGCTCCGGCATGCCGACGAGTTCCCGATTGTCCAGGCGGATCGAGCCGGACGCGGACAATTCCTCGGACAGCAGGCCCATCACGGCCGACGCGGTCACGGTCTTGCCCGATCCGGACTCACCGATCAGGCCGACCCGTTCACCCTTGTCGATCTTGAACGACACGTCCTTGACCAGCTGGGCACCGCCCGCCGAGACGTTGAGGCCGGAAACCGTAAGCACACTCATCGGCGACCTGCCAATCGTGGATCGAGTCGGTCCCGCAGCCCGTCACCCAGCAAGTTGAAGCCCAGTACGGCAATCGCGATCGCGACACCCGGAACGAGCGCCAACCGCGGCTCCACGGCAAGGAGTTCTTGCGATTCCTGCAACATCCGGCCCCATGACGGAGTCGGTGGCCTGGTGCCGAAACCGAGGAACGACAACGCGGCCTCAGCGAGCACAGCGATCGCGAAAGACACCGAGCTCTGCACGATCAAGAGACCCGCGATGTTCGGCAGGACATGCCTTCGCGCGATCGCGAACCTCGACTTGCCTGCCGCACGCGCAGCAAGCACGTACTCGGTGCTCAACACTTGCAACGTTCCCGACCTGGCGATCCGGGCGAACGACGGCACGGTCGCGATGCCGATCGCGATCATGGCGGTCAGTGTGCTCGCGCCGTACACAGCGCCGAACATGATCGCCAGCAGCAAAGCCGGGAACGCGAGCACCAAGTCGTTGACACGCATGACAAGTTCGCCAAGCCACCGTGGACCCATCGCGGCCAGGATGCCGAGCGGTGTGCCGATCACGGCTGCCACACCGACCGCGACCACGCCGACGTACAGCGTTGTCCGCGCACCGACCATGATCTGGCTGACCAGGTCACGGCCGAACTTGTCGGTGCCCAACAGATAATCGCCAGTCGGCCCGAGCAAGCGCACGGCCGCGTCAACTCGGGTCGGCTCGTGCGGTGTCCACAGGAACGACACCACGGCCAACACCACGACCAAGCCGACCAGAATCACGCCGGCGGTCAGCGCGGACGTCCTGCGGGTGGTGCGGACAGTCGTCATCAGGACCTCCGCAGCCGTGGGTCGATGACCGTGTACAGCAGGTCGACGAGGAAGTTCACGAGCAAAGCGGCGATTACCAGGACCAGCACGATGCCTTGCACAGTAAGCAGGTCACGGGCCGCGACCGAGTCCAGCAGCATGCTTCCCAGCCCTGGCAACACGAACACCCGCTCGACCACGACCGCGCCGATCAGCAATGTCGTGAGCTGCAATCCCAGCACAGTCACGACAGGCACTGCCGCGTTCCGCAACCCGTGCCGAACTAGCGCTTGACCGGGCATCAGGCCCTTGGCCCGCGCGGTCCGCAAATAGTCCTCCTGCAAGGTATCCAGCACGGCCGATCGGACGTATCGGGTCAGCACGGCGCCCTGCACCAGACCAAGCGCTAGTGCGGGAAGAACCAAGCCGCGAATGAACTCGCCGAAATCCTGGTTCGGCGGCGTCCATCCACCAGACGGCAACAGCCGCCACTGCACCGCGAAGATCTGCACGAGCAAGATGCCCGCCAGGAACGCGGGCACGGCAACACCGAGCTGTGATGCCCCGGAGATGACGGTGCCGCTGGCTTTCCGGTGCCGCACGGCCGCGAAAGACCCCAACGGCACGGCAATCAGCAACGCGATGATCATCGCCGCACCGACCAACCACAACGTCACGCCGAGCCGGTCGGCAAGCTGTGGCCCGATCAGGTCACGAGTGACGTACGAACGCCCGAAGTCGCCGGTCAGCACGCCGCCGATCCAGTCGAAGTACTGACTCGCAAGTGGACGGTCGGTGCCGAACTCCGCCCTGGTACTGGCCAGCAACTCGGGCGTCGCGTTGATCCCGAGCGCGACCTGCGCGGGATCGCCCGGCAGGACGGCCATGAACAGGAAGACCGCGATCGAGGCGACGGAAACACTGACGATGAAGATCGCCGTGCGACGGGCGATGGACAGGATCATTGGCGCCCCAGCCCGGTCAGGTCGAAGGATTCGCTGACCTGGTTACGCGCGAGCCCAGTCACCTTGGTCCTGGCCGCGACCACGTTGGGGAACAGGAACAACCAGTCCGCCGCGGCATCGTCGGTGATCGTGCGCGCGATCTCCTTCATGGCTTCGACCTGACGCTGTGGCGTGCCGACATCGGCTTGAGTCAACAGTTCCCGCACCTTCGGACTGTCGTAACCCCAGTAGTACTTGGGATTGCCGAACGTAACGATGTCACGGGCCTCGACGTGCTGGATGATCGACATGTCGAAGTCGTGGTCGGTGAACACCTGCTTGAGCCACACAGCCGGGAAATCCAGCGGTTCGATGCTCACGCTCACCCCGACATCGGCCAGTTGCGAGGCCACGACCTGTGCGGAGTTCACGGCATACGGCAGGTTCGCCACTCGCAACCTGAGCCGCGGGTTCGGCTGACCGGCCTCGGCGAGCAATGCCCTGGCGCGCACCGGATCGTGCGGGTAAATGCCGTTGAGGTCCTCGTACCACGGGTCGGTCGGCGGGACCATGCTGCCGATCAGCGTCCCACGGTCCGCCGCAACCGTTGCCATCACTGCTTTCCGGTCGATCGCGTACATCAACGCCTGGCGTATTCGCTTGTCGTTCAAGGGCGCTCGCGCGTTGTTGAACGACAGCGTGACCTCGGAGTTCGTGGTTCCTTGCAGGACCGTGAACCGCGTATCGGTCTCGAACTGGCGGATCGAGTCGGGCGTGGTGACCGCCGAGATCACGTCGATTCCGTTGCTGAGCAAGGCGTTGTTCAGCGCCGTCGGGTCTTTGTAGTACTTCAGGTACACCGTGGTGTAGGTCGGCTTACGGCCCCAGTAGGAAGGGTTGGCGCGCAGGACGATCGAGTCGCCGCGCTTGCGGGTCGCGAACACGTACGGCCCGGTGCCGACCGGGGTGTTGGCCAGGTCAGCGACACCAGACGGGCTGAACATCGCGCCGACCCTGGTGGTCATGTCGAACAGCCAGTTATTGCTCGGCCGCTTCAGGATCACGCGGGCGTGCGTCGGATCGACCACGTCGACTCGGTCCACCACGTCCATCTTGGACTTCAGCGAGATGGTCCACGCGGTTTTCACCCGTTCGACGGAAAACTTGACGTCCTGCGCGGTGAACGGCTGGCCATTGCTGAACGTGACGTTCGGCTGCAGCTGGAAGTCGTAGGTCTTGCGGTCCTCGCTGACTGTCCACTCGCGAGCCAACGAGGGCCCGATCTTGCCGTCCGGGTCGAGTTTCACCAGGCCTTGGTAGACGTTGTAGAGCAGAGCCTGCGGAATCGCGGCACCATCGGTGCGGGTGAAGTCGAGATTGGCCGGCTCGGCGGTGAATCCGATCGAGATCGCGTCGGGATCGGCCGGAACCGACACGGAGGACCCGGCCGAACACGCACTGGTGAGCAGCGCGAGGACAACCGTGGCGACGAAAATCCGCACCGGCTTCACCTACCTAGTACGCTGGTCAGACCAGTAGACTTGCACTCGCTGCCGCATTGGTCAAGAGGGGCGGTCCGAGGATGTTCGAGCCGGTCAGCCCGGTCAGGGCATATGAACGAGTGGTCGAGCAGATCGAAGAAGCTGTGTTTACCGGCCGGCTCCGGCCCGGCTCGCGGCTGCCCAGTGAGCGTGACCTGATGACCCAGTTCGGCGTCAGCCGCTCGACCGTGCGCGAGGCTCTCCGAGTGCTGCAGAGCAACGGAATGGTCCAGTCCCGCGCGGGCGATCCGCGCGGCCCCGAGGTGCTGCCCGCGTCGCCGAAGAGCCTGCAGAAGTCGATGTCCCGGCTGGTCCGCGCGGAGTCGATGTCGCTGGCGGAGTTGTTGCAGTTCCGGATGCTGCTCGAAGGTTCGGCGTACCTGTTGGCCGCACAGCTGCGTACCGACGCCCAGCTCGCGGAGATGGAAGCCGCGCTGACCGCTATGACCGAGGCGACCGAGCACGCCGACTTCAGTGCGGCGGACGTGGCGTTTCACGACGCGGTCGCGCGAGCCACTCAGAACACGCTGATCTTGGTGTGCAGCAACGTGGTTCGTGGTGTGGTGCTGGATCTGATCGCCGATCACCTGGCGACGGCTTCCGATCGGCAGAAGCTGATGCTGGCGTACTTGCAGCACCATTCCGAAGTGCTGCAAGCGATCCGTGACCGCGATGGCGCCCTGGCGGCCCGGTTGGCGCGCGAGGCGTTGTACGACTACTACGCCGATAGCCTTCCGGTGGAAGCGCGAAAGTTGCTTGCCGCCCTCGTCACCTCCTCGTGAGTGGTTATCAGGGTTAGAACACGCTTAACCACTCACGAGGGTTTTAGAGCCAGCCCTTGGCCTCGGCCATCTCGACGGCTTCCGCTCTTGTCCGGGCACCGAGCTTCTGGATCGCCGCGGACAGGTGGTTGCGTACGGTCCCTGGCGAGAGGTGCAGGCCACGCGCCAATTCCGCGATCGTGCCGTGGCTACGTGCGGCCGCGAGGATCTCGGTTTCCCTTGGGGTCAACGGGCTCGCGCCTTCGCTGAGCGCAGCAAGCGCTAGGCCGGGGTCGACGACCTGTCCCCCCGCCGCGACTTTGCGGATCGCCACGGCCAACTCGGTCACTGGCGCGTCCTTGAGCAGGAATCCGGCGACGCCCGCCGCGATCGCCGAATGCAGGTAGCCGGGGCGGCCGAACGTCGTCAGGATGATCACGCGCGTGCCGGGCACCTTGGTTCGCAGCAGCCTCGCCGCCTCAAGGCCGTCCATGCCTGGCATCTCGATGTCCAGCAGGGCCACGTCCGGCTTGAAGGCCTCGGCCGCGCCGGCGACCTCGTCACCCCGGCCGAGCTGGACGACGACTTCGAGGTCCGCCTCGAGGTCGAGCAGAGTCGCCATCGCGCCACGGAACATGGTCTGGTCTTCGGCCAGCAGCAACTTGATCATGTGGGTACCTGAACTCGGATGTAGAAGCCGTTCTGCGGGCGCGGGCCTTCTTCCATCGTGCCGCCCAAAGCCTGCGCGCGTTCGGCAAGCCCGGCCAAGCCGTTGCCGCGCCCGTTCTCGCCCGGTCCCACGCCATCGTCGACGATCTCGACGGCCGCGGTTGAGTCCTCAAGGGACAGTGTGATCGTGCAATTGGCCGCTTGGCTGTGTCGCAGCACGTTGGTGACACCTTCCCGGACTGTCCACGCCAGCGCGCCATCCACCGACGGCGGTAGGGACCAGGATTCCGGGGATTCGACCCGGCAGTCGATGCCCGCCGACGCGGCCGCTTTGCGTGCGGACACGAGCTCGCCCGCCAGGGTCGGCTGGCGGTAGTTCGTGACGGCTTGCCGCACTTCGGCCAGGGCGCGGCGGACAACCGTGTCGATGTCCGCGAGTTCCTGCTCGGCTTTGTCGGGATCGATCGTGACCAGGCGACGGGCCAGTTCGGTCTTCACCGCGATCACCGACAGGCTGTGGCCGACCAGGTCGTGCAGGTCGCGTGCGATCCGGTCGCGTTCTTCGGCGACCGCGAGCCTGGCCCGTTCCCTGCGGCTGACCTGCAGTTCCGTGAACATGTCGAACTGCTGACGGGCTTGCCGGGTGAAGTAGCCGACCATCAGTCCGACCAGTGCCAGCCAGGCGATCAGGACCGGTTCCATGCTGTCGAGCCACGCGATGATGGCGAAGACGGCACTGATCGCGACCAGTCGCGCGACCAACCATCGGCCGCCGAGCCAGCCCGTTGCCGCGCTGGCCCAGACCGAGTTGAAGGTCCACTCCGGCCCGGCGAACGCGGGCAACGCCACGCAGAGCACGAGCAGCGCCGCATAGGACGGCCAGAGCGGCAGCCTTTGCAGTCGCGGGATCGGCAGGTCGAACGTGGTCCGCATGCCTAGGAGCGCTGTGACTATCGCGACCGTCATGACGAGCACGGCCTCCCACACCGGCGGCTTGCCGACGAAGTAGAACGTCGCTGACGCGATCAGCGAGACGTACATCAGCACGTATCGCGACCACTTGCGCCGGTTCCACATCAACCGGACCTGTTCATCGGCGAGGTCCATGCCTGCCATTGTCACGCTCGGCGCCACCTGAGCAGCACCGCCACGGCGGCCGCGATCGTCCACGCGCCCAGGTTGAGCAGCGCTTCTGCCCCGATCGGCCGACTCATCACAGTACCCATGCCCAGTGTCATCAGGCTGTTCGTCGGTGCCAGGGCCCAGATCGCGTCGCCGCCGATCACGCCGCCGGTGAACATCAACGCGAAGAACACGAGCATCAAAGCGACGGTCGCGGTCTTGCCTTTGAAAAGCATTCCGGCGAAGACGCCGATCAGGACGAACGGCAACGAACCCACCACCGTGACCGCGACCAGCAATGGCCACCGATCGATGTGCTGGGTGTACGCGCCGATCACGCTGACCAGCAACACTCCGGGGATGACCGTGATGATGCCTTGGACGATCTTGCCGGTCAGCCAGGCCTTGTCCGACAGCGGTGTCACGCGCAGTTGCCTGAGCCAGCCGGTGTTTCGGTCTTCCGCGATCGTGTTTCCGCTGCCCAGCAGGCCCGCGCCGGTGGCCGCGTACACCGCCATCGCCGCGGTCACGCCTTGGCCTTGCTTGCCCCAGATCAGCTCGAACACCACTGGCATCAGAACAAGAAACACCAAGTACCGAATGTTGTGCATTGTGCGCAGAACTTCGAATTTTGTGTACGCCAGCATCACTCGGCTCCCTCGGTCAGCTTGACCAGCGCGTGCTCAAGGCTCGTGTCACCCTTGATCTGCTTGGGCGGACCGTCGGCGATCACCCGTCCCCGGTCGATCACGATGGCGCGGTCGGCGTACTCGTCGGCCTCGTCGAGGTAGTGCGTGGCGAAGATGACCGTGTGGCCTTGTTCCTTCACCGCACGCCAGAATTGCCTGCGGGACTTGAAATCCAGTGCGACCGTTGGCTCGTCGAGGAACAGCAGCTCGGGCTCCCCTGCCATCGCCACCGCGAACCTGACCCGCTGGGCTTGCCCGCCGGACAGGGCGTCGACTTTGCGGCGCTGGAGGTCCGTCAGTCCTGCGAGGTCGAGGGCTTCCCTGAGGGTGCGCCGCTTTCCGTAGAGTCGACAGGCAAGGTCGACGACCTCTTTGACCGTCGAATCCGTTGGCAGGCCGCCAGTTTGCAACATCGCACCGACGCGGCCTGCCGTGACCGCGTCCTGCGGGGATCCATTGAGGACGGTCACTGCGCCGGTGTGCGGGCGTTTGAGTCCGAGCAGAAGGTCGACCGTGGTGGACTTGCCAGCGCCGTTGGCGCCGAGCAAGGCCACGGTTTGTCCACTGGGGACCGTAAAACTGACTTCGGTGAGCGCTTGCACCGAGCCGTAGCCGTAGCTCACTCGGTCGAAGCTGGTTTCCATACTCCAAAGCTAGGAACAGGCGAGACGAGTTTTAAGTGTCACGGATCGCGACTTGACCCATGACGATCGTCACCCTCGTCCCACAAAGGGCATGTTCGTCGCCATGATCGTCATGAACTGCACGTTCGTGTCCAACGGCAAGGCCGCCATCTGCCGGACCGCGGTGGCCACGTGCCGCACGTCGAAAACTGGCTCCGGTGCCACAGTTCCGTTCGCCTGAGGCACACCTTTCACCATCCGGTCGGTCAGATCCGTACCCGCGTTGCCGATGTCGATCTGGCCGCAGGCGATCCGGTATGGCCTGCCGTCCAACGAGATCGACTTCGTCAAACCGGTGATCGCGTGCTTCGACGCCGTGTACGCCGGGCTAGCCGGACGTGGGCTGTGCGCGGAGATCGAACCGTTGTTGATGATCCGGCCGCCTTGCGGGTCCTGGTCACGCATGAGCTTGAACGCTTCCTGCGCGCACAGGAACGAGCCGGTGAGGTTGATGTCGATCACCCGCCGCCAGTCCTCAAGGGACAGTTCGCCGACCGTGCCTGGCGCGTTCAGCCCCGCGTTGTTGAACAGCACGTCCACCCGGCCGTAGCGAGTCCGGACCTGTTCGAACAACGCTCGAACAGAGTCCGGGTCGGCCACGTCGGTCGGGACAGGGAGGGATTCGCCCGGCGCCAATGCCGCCGTCTCAGCCAGTCTGTCCGCGCGCCTTCCCGCGAGCACCACCGCATATCCGGCTTCCAGCAGGTCGACGGCAACTGCCCGGCCGATTCCCGATCCGGCCCCCGTGATCACAGCAACCTGAGTCATACCCCCAGTATCTCCTCGTGAGTGGTTATCCGTGTTCTAACCCTGATAACCACTCACGAGGGTCTTACAGGGTGTTCAGGTCGATCGAGGCGGCCATTGCCTGGTAACCCGCCGCGTTCGGGTGCAGCCCGTCCCCCACGTCGTACGCCGGGTTCATCAGGTCAGCATCGTTCGGGTCAGCCATCACCTTGTCCCAGTCGACCACCGCGTCGTACTCGCCTGACGTCCGAATCCAGTTGTTGAGCTCGTCGCGCACCTTCTCACCGCGGTCCGAGTAATACGGCGATCCCTTGTACGGCAGCAAAGTCGCCCCGATGACGCGCAGGCCCTTCGACCGCGCCTGACGGATCAGCGTGCGGTGCCCCTCGATCAACTGCTTGGCCGACACGAGAGACCCGGCGCCGTCCGAGATCCCGATGTCGTTGATGCCCTCAAGGATGATCACGGTCCGAACCTTCGGCTGGTCGAGCACGTCCGCCTTGAACCGCTTGACCGCGGCCTCGCCTGCCTGGTCCCAGTCGGTGAGCACCTGGTTGCCGCCGATGCCCTGGTTGAGCACGCCGAACCGGCCGCGGAGCCGTTCCGCGAGCTCGTCCGGATACCGGTCGTTGGTGTTGGCTCCGGCACCGTAGCCATCGGTGATCGAGTCACCGAACGCGACAACCACATCGCGCTTCGGGGACGGGTCGAGCACCTGCACGCCGGAAAGTAAGTACCAGGACTCCGACTTCTCCGTGAACACCAAGCCGTCACGGTCGTTCTGGTGATCACCAGCTGCCCGGTACGTCGTGGCGAAGCCGAGCCCGTGGTACGTCACCGGCCCGGTCGGCTTGGCGAAGTACAGCGTGACGGTCAGGCTTTCCAACGGCCGCACCGGCAGCAGGGCGACATCGGTGTCGATCTCGCCGCCTGCCGGGATCACTACCGACTTCTTGTGCTTGAACGTCAACGGCCGCAAGCCGCTGACCTCCTCGGCCTCCCCCGCGCGGCCGACCGTGGCACCGGCGAGCTCGATCGGCGCCTTGCCGTACCTGTTACTGAGCTGGATGCGGACAGCCGGACCGCCCTGACTGACGCGCACGACCTGGCGGACGGTCTGGTTGGCGAATCCCTGCAACGACCAGTTCGGAAAGAAGCCTTCGTGTGCCTCGTGCACCGAAGTCGCCCACGTGCCTTCCCAACCCCCAGACGGACTGGCCGCCGCGACCGCGGGGGTCGCCACCAGTCCGAACACTGTTACCAGTGTGAGAAGCGTTTTCCGTCTCATGAACCGATGCGATCAGAGGGGTACGACATAAAGTCGCCGCCGTGACGGACAAACCCAAGCTGTCGATGCTGACGCTCGGCGGGACCATCGCCATGACCTCGGCAAACGAGTCCGGGGCGGTCGTCCCGAGGCTGGACGCGGCCGACCTGCTCTCGACGCTGCCTGAACTGGACATCGATCTGGTCACGCACGACTTCCGCAGCCTGCCGAGCCCGGACATCGGTTTCACCGACCTTGCCGCGCTTGCCGACAAGATCGAGCAGGAGATCGCCGACGGCGCGACCGGCATCGTGGTCACCCAAGGCACCGACACGATCGAGGAGTCGTCGTACTTCCTCGACCGCACGATCGGCGGCGACGTCCCGATCGTCATGACCGGTGCGATGCGGCATCCGCAGCAGGCAGGCCCGGACGGCCCGGCGAACCTGTCGGCCGCGTTCGTGGTCGCCGCCGATCCCCAGGCGCGCGGCCTTGGCACGGTCGTGGTGATGTCCGACGAGGTGCACGCGGCTCGCTACGTCCGCAAGTCACACAGCACGAGCACTGGGGCGTTCACGTCCCCCAACGCGGCGCCGATCGGGCACATCGTCGAGCAGGAGCTCGTTCTGCTGAGCAGGCCGCGGCCGTACGAGCCACTGCCGCGTAGCCCACGGTTGACCGAAACCTCGATCGGCATGGTGCACGCTGCGCTCGGTGACGACGGCGAGTGGCTGCGGCCGTTCGCCGAGCACACCGACGGCCTGGTCATCGCCGGGTTCGGCGGTGGTCACGTGCCGTCGCGGCTCGTGCCGCTGCTGGCCGAACTGGCCGAGGCGAAACCGGTCGTACTGGCGTCCCGCACCAGTTCGGGCCCGGTTTTGACCCGTACTTACGGATATCCCGGATCGGAACAGGATCTGCTGTCAAGAGGGCTCATCAACGCCGGATTCCTCGATCCGTTCAAAGCGCGCGTTCTTCTCCATGTTCTGGTCTCGGCAGGCGCCGATCGCGCCGAGATCACGCGTGTCTTCCGCGCTTCAGGTGAGATCCACGTGAGCTGAAAAAATTCCGTTCACGAAATGCCGATGACGCATTTTTTGCTGTGACGGAGGAAACGTTTACCGATACGGGTCGTATGTTACCGCACAGTAGATCGACAGCGGACATGCGCCCGTTTAGTACCGATTCGGCTGCGAGGTCTGGCCGTCGCTGCAGCGGGAAGGCAGTATGTCACCCTGGTTACCGAGTAGTAGCAGGTCGGAGGAGTGAGGTATGCGCGAGATCGCAGTCGACGCCTTGGTGGAGCCATACGGCGGTGGACTGGCCGACCTCATCTACACCAACGCGGCCGAGATCCCGAACACCGTCGTGTTCAGCCGCAAGGTCGGCAACACGTGGCAGGACATCACCGCGGCGCAGTTCAAAGACGAGATGGTCGACGTCGCGAAGGGCCTGATCGGCTCCGGCGTCGGCGTCGGTGACCGGGTCGCGATCCTTGCCGCGACACGATACGAGTGGACCTTGTTCGACTTCGCCGTATGGGCGGTCGGCGGTGTCCCCGTACCGATTTACGTGACGTCGTCGGACGAGCAGATCCAGTGGATCCTTTCCGACTCCGGCGCGGTCGCCGTCGTCGTCGAGAACGACGCGCTGCAGGCCAAAGTGGACGCCATCAAGGCGAACACGCCCGCGCTCAAGCAGGTGTGGAACATCGAGAAGGGCGCGGTCGACCAGGTCGTCGCGGCGGGTGCGAGCGAGACCGCCGAGGCCGTTGACGCGCGCCGCAAAGCCGTCAAGGCCGCTGATGTGGCCACGTTGATCTACACGTCCGGCACCACCGGGCGCCCGAAGGGCTGCGTGCTCACCCACGCGAACTTCCACTCCGAGGGCGGCAACGTCGTGGAGATGCTCGCGCCGGTGTTCAAGGGCCTCGGCGTCGAGGAGACATCGACGCTGCTGTTCCTGCCGCTCGCGCACGTGTTCGGCCGGATGGTCGAGGTCGGCGCGGTGATGGCACGGGCACGGCTCGGGCACACCGCGGACATCAAGAAGGTCACCGAGGACCTCGCCGCGTTCAAACCGACGTTCATCCTGTCCGTGCCGTACGTGCTGGAGAAGGTCTACAACGGCGCGCGGCAGAAGGCTCACGCTGGCGGCAAGGGCAAGATCTTCGACGCGGCCGCCGCGACCGCGATCGCCTACAGCGAGGCCGACGGCAAGGCCGGGATCGGGCTGAAGATCAAGCACACGATCTTCGACAAACTGGTCTATTCCAAGCTACGCGCCGCGCTCGGCGGCAAGGCCAAGTACGCGATCTCCGGCGGCGCCGCGCTCGGCCTGCGGCTGACGCACTTCTTCAGAGGCGTCGGACTGGTGGTGTTCGAGGGGTACGGCCTGACCGAGACGTGTGCGGCGGCCACCGTGAACTCGCCGAACAAGTTCAAGCCGGGCACGGTCGGCCACCCGCTGCCCAACACCGCCGTGCGGATCGCCGACGACGGCGAGATCCAGATCAAGGGCGGCCAGGTGTTCCCCGGGTACTGGCAGAACGACGAGGCCACCAAGGCGGCGCTGGACGACGACGGCTGGTTCGCCACCGGTGACCTCGGCGAACTGGACTCGGAAGGCTTCCTGAAGATCACCGGGCGGAAGAAGGAGATCCTGGTGACCAGCGGCGGCAAGAACGTCGCGCCAGCCGTGATCGAGGACCGGATCGCCGCGCACCCGCTGGTCGGCCAGGCCATGGTGGTCGGCGACGGGAAGAGCTACATCGCCGCGCTGATCACCATCGAGCCGGACTACTTCACCTACTGGAAGTCCACCAACGGCAAGGCCGAGTCGGCCACGGTCGCCGACCTGATCGACGACGCCGAGCTGAACGCGGAGATCCAGAGCGCGGTCGACGAGGGCAACCTCGCGGTCTCCAAGGCCGAGTCGGTGCGCAAGTTCCGGATCCTGGCCACCGAGTTCTCGCCGGAGACCGGGCACCTGACGCCGTCACTGAAGCTGAAGCGGTCGGTCATCATGGCCGACTTCTCCGCCGACGTTGATGCCTTGTACTCATAACGCTACAAATTGTGACACCGGTCCTCGGCGACAACTTACTTTGTCGCCGAGGACAGCGATCCTATTGATAACGATCAGCCCTTCCGGAACGACAATCATTGACGAAACCCAGTGTTACTGCACACGGCGTATTCGTCGACGCCATTCGAGGCAGTAGATTCCAGGGGACTTCTGATTGGCCGGAAATGCCGGCGCCACCGTGAAGGGGTAGGAAAGAGATGGGCCGGCACGACATCGAACAGCAAGACCGGCGGAAACTGATCTTGATGCTGGTGATCGTGCTCGTCGGGGCATTGGTCGCCGGCGTGGCGTGGTTCACCGTCGACCGGTTACGCGACCCGGCCCAGGCCACGTGCGCCAACCCCGTCGTGTTGAACGTGGTCGCCGCACCGGACATCGCGCCGGTGGTCGACAAGGTCGCCAGCGGGCTGAACCCGAACGACGTGAACACCTGCTACCGCGTCGAGATGGTCGTCAACGACTCCGCGGTGGTGGCGGACCAGCTGGCCGCACCGAGGCCGGTGAACCCGCCCGCGGTGTGGGTCGCGGACTCCTCGGTCTGGTTGCGCCGGGCCAAGGAGAAAGGCGCCGCGCAGGTTCCCGACTCCGGTTCGTCGATCGCCAGCTCGCCCGTGGTGATGGCGCTGGCCGAACCGGCCGCCAAAGCCCGTAGCTGGCCGGAGAAGCAGCTGAACTGGGCCGACGTGATCGGTGTCGGCGGCCAGGACCTGAACGTTGGCATGGTCGACCCGTCGGTCGACGCGGTTGGCGTCTCGGCGCTGATCGCGGTGCGCCAGGTGACCGCGCTGTCGTCCGACCCGGCCGCCAACAACGTCGCGGTACTGCGGAAACTCTCGCCGAACGCGGCTTCTGGCTCGTCCGAGCTGTTCGCCAAGACCGGCACGACCGCGAGCGGCCCGCCGATCACCGCCTTCCCGACCTCCGAGCGGGCGTTGCTGGACAACAACGCCAAGCGCAAGGACGAGCAGCTCGTCGCGGTGTATCCGGAGCCGGCCTCGCCGTCGCTGGACTACCCGTACGCTGTGCTGCCCTCGTCGGAGCCAGTGGCTGTGGCCGCGGCGAAGTTCCGTACCGCGATGCTCTCTCAGAGCGTCGGAGAAGCCCTGGCCACCAATGGTTTGCGCTTCCCCGACGGCCGCGTGGCCGGTACCCCGCCGACCGACAACCGGACCATCGTGCGCCAGCTGCGCCCGGTTGCGGCTCCCGGAACCGCCCAGCTCGACCAGGTGCTCAACACGTGGGCCGGGATCAGCAAGGCCTCCCGGATCCAGGCCGTGCTGGACGTATCGGGGTCGATGAACGGCGTGATCCCTGGCTCTGGCAAGACGCGGATGCAGGTGACGCTGGAGGCGTCCGAGGGCGGCATCAGGCTGATGAACCCGCGGACCAAGCTGGGCATCTGGGTGTTCTCGGCCGAGCTGGACGGCGACAAGGACTACAAGGAAGTGCTGCCGGTCCTGCCGTTGAACGAGTCGCTACCGCAGGGCGCGCTGGAGAAGCTGCGTGCCATCAAGGCGACCCCGACCGGCCGTACCGGCCTGTACGACACGGCTCTGGCCGCGTACACCTCGGCTCGCCAGAACTGGGAGCCAGGCAGGCTGAACCTCGTGCTGATCCTGACCGACGGCAAGAACGACGATGACGGCCGTGGCGTGAACCGCGAGTCGCTGCTGGCGGAGCTCGGCAAGATGCAGGACCCGAACCGGCCGCTGCCGATCGTGTTCATCGGCTTCGGCCCGGACGTCGACGTCAACGAGCTGAACGCGATCTCCAAGGCCACCGGTGGCCAGGCGTTCAACACCGCCGACCCGACGAAGATCAACGAGATCTTCTTCGCCGCGCTCAGCCGCTTCATCGCCGGCCGCCCCTGAAAGACCCTCGTGAGTGGTTATCCGGGTTAGAACACGGATAACCACTCACGAGAAGTGACCTGGGGTTATGCGTGCGATGCGCACTCGCGCGGGAAAGTTACAAACCAAGCCGGACCGCTTGCAGCGCCATGTAGAGCTCCGCGACGCACTTCGGCTGGGTCAGCTCGCGGCCCGTCAGATCTTCGATTCGCCTGATCCGGTAACGCACTGTGTTCGGATGCACGTACAGGTTCTTCGCCGCGAGCTTCGCTGAGCCGCCGTGGTCGTACCAGGATTCGAGCGTCATCAGCAGGATCTCGCGCTCGGCTGGCGGCAACGCGAGGACGCCCGCGAGCATCTCGTGCGCCAGCTCCGCAGCCAACGCCGGTGCGCCCGCGACCAGCGCCGCGACAGGCAGATCACCGAAAACCACCACGCCGTTGGTGCCGTGCGGCAGCGACCTGCGCGCGATTCTGGCTCTGTGCAAGGCCGCTGGGACTTCGGTCAGGTCGGTGAACGGCGTGCTCACGCCGACGACACCGGTCGTCGTTGCCAGGACGTCTCGCATGGTGTCCAGTCCGGAGCCGACGGGCATGATGCCGACGTTCATGTCCACACCAGACGAGTGCACGCGGCGGCGCCAGACCGCACGTGACCCGATCGCGTCGACCGCGCTGGCGTCGTCGGCGACGATCACGACAAGCTTTCCCGATGTGGGCAAGCCGAGTACGCCTGCCGCGTCTTCGAGATCTGGGCGTTGCGCGATCCGGCCTTCCAGCAAACCGTCCATCAACGCTGTTCTGGCTTGCTCGTCCAGCTTCCCGCGTTCGGCTTCGACTTCGCGGTATGCCGTGGTGAGCGCCTCGGAGTAGGCGTCGATGATCTTCCAGACCGAGGTGCTGGCCTGCAGCATCTGTTCCGGGGTCACGCCGTGCGTCCGCGGGCCGCCGTGCTCGATCAGCATTTCGTAGACGAACGTTCCCGCCAGCCGGTACGCGCGCAACGCATCCGGCAGCGTGATGCCGATGCGGGCTTGGGCGCGGCCGGTCTTCAGCGCGTGGTCCAACTCGACCTCACGGCATTCGATGAACGACGTGAAGGCGCCGTCGAGGTGCGCTTCACAGACTTTGCGCAGCTCTTCGGGATACTCGTCGGCGACTCTTCGATAGCACTCGGTCTTCTCGCGCAGCAGGTCGACCAGCCGCGCGGACAGCTCCGGCACCTGCGCGCGTTGCGAGCGCGCCAAGTCCAGGAGTGCCTCAGGCAGCAGCGTAGCCACTATCCGAGCGCCCATAACGCGACTTTAACTCGCTTTTCGGCCTCGCGGATAGCCTCACGTTGCTCGCGCGGCGTCTTGATCGCGTCGAAACGCCAGGAACGCGGTCAAAGCCGAGCCCGCGGCGACTATGAGCCCAAGGTATAGCCCGAAGTCGCTGGCGATCGGCGCGGGCAGCGTGATCCACCGCAGCAAGATCATCACCACCGCCAGCACCGCGAGCGTCAGCCAGAGCGACGACAGCATCTGTACGGGCTTGCCAAACCGTTGCCACAACAGCAGGACACTGATGGCCATCAGCAGCACGACCGGGAACCAGGCGAGGAAGTTGGCTTCCCACACCGGGATCCACAACTGTGTTCCCTGGTCACCCTCGGCTCTGTACCAAGGAAGGAAACTCACGACCAGCGCGGCGGCCCCGGCTGCGACTCCGATCCATTCCAACCACGTGATCCGGTCGCGGGTCGCGGGCACGTCAGCCTCCTGAGTCGCTCGTCCGGCCGACAGTATGACCCCAAGCAGGCAAAACGCGCGAGCCGACAGACTGTCCACAGTGCCTTTCGCTGGCCCGATACGATTCGCCGGTGATCCGACGCCACGTGTTGATCGGTTTGATCGGCGCGCTCTTGGCCGGGTGCTCAAGCACGCCAGAGCCTGCCCCGACGCCACCCGCCAATGAGGCTGAGCCCGCCGCCGAACCGGTGAAGGCGGAACCCCTGACCGCGCAACGGCTACAGACCGTATGGTGGAGCTGGGCGAGTTCGGCCGAGCCCGGCCAGAACCCGGTCGAGGACCCGACGGGCCAATACTGCGGGGACAGCCAGCCGTTCGGCGTATGGCTGATCGCGGGCACACCGGGTGGATCGGCCGACCGGCACTGCCAGGTCCCAGCCACCCTGCCCCTGGCAGGCCCAGCCGCAACCCAGGTGACGAAGGATGCCGCCAGCTGCACCAGGTTCCTGACCGCGGCGAAGGGCGAGGCGCTGCTGGACGGCAAACCGGTGCAGCTGGAGAAGATCGAGCCCACCAAGATCACTTATGACAGTGAGCAGGGCGCGAAGGATGGCTACAGCTGCGGCCTGTGGGTTCGGATCGACCCGCTCTCGCCCGGCCAGCACTCGTTGACCTTGCGCGGCAGCAGCGGAACCTTCCACAACGAAGCCAACTACGACCTCATGGTCGTCCGCCTCCCGTGATCCCTCGTGAGTGGTTAGGCGTGTTCTAACACCTATAACCACTCACGAGAGAAGAAGGGTGCCGTGGGCGACGATCACGGCCGAACCGGCGACCTCGACCTTGTCGATCTGCTCGCCGGAACCTTCGACGCGGGCGTAAAGCGTTGACGGGCGGTGGATTTCGGCACCCTGGCTGATCTCGACGTCCTGTCCGAAGGGGACACGGCCGTAGCGCGCGAGGTGCACGGCGAGCGGGCCCGCTGCCGAGCCGGTCGCGGGATCCTCGTTCACCCCAAGGGAAGGACCGAACATCCGGGTCTTCCACCGCAACCCAGAACCCGCGAAACAGTTGACGCCGATGCCAGGCAGTTCCGCAAGGACCGACATGTCCGGACGCAACGCGGCCACGGCGTCGGTCGTATCGAGCATCACGTAGAGGTGCCGAGGGCCATTGGTATAGACATCGACGGGAAGCACCGAGTACCGCACCCCCAACGCGGCCAGAAGTTCCGCCGCGTCAGCGAATTCCTCCCACGTCGGCACCGGTTGGGACATCCGGCCCGACACGATCCGGTCGCCGTCACGCGTCAGCGCGACGGGCACGATGCCCTTCCCGGTTTCCAGGCTGATCGAGTCGCCCTCGATCGTCTGGCCCAAAACGTAAGCGGTGCCGAGGATCGGGTGCCCGGCGAAGGGCAGTTCCAGCGCTGGCGTGAAGATCCGGACCTTCGCGTCACCACCGTTGGTCGGCGGCAGGACGAACACGGTCTCCGACAGGTTGGTCTCGCGCGCGATCGCCTGCATGTGTTCGGCGGGCACGTCGTGGCCCGCCGTGAACACCGCGACCGGGTTGCCCTTCAGCGGCCGCTCGGTGAAGACGTCGGCCACGACATACGGATGCATAGCCCAAAGCTACAGCGTGAGATCAAGTCCCATGCCACGCAACAACGTCTGGAACTTCGCCGACGTCTCGGCCAGTTCGAGTTCCGGCACCGAGCCTGCCACGATACCCGCGCCCGCGTAGAGCCGAAGTGACTGGTCAGTGACGTCCGCCGAGCGGATCGCCACGGCCCATTCGCCGTCGCCGTTGCTGTCCACCCAGCCGACCGCGCCGGAGTAGAAGCCGCGGTCGAAGGATTCGATCTGGGCGATCGCGTCACGGGCGGCCCTGGTCGGCGAGCCGCAGACGGCCGGGGTCGGGTGCAGCGCCGCGGCCAGCGTCAACGCCGTCACGTCACGGTCGATCAGCTCGCCGGTGATCTTGGTGCACAGGTGCCACATGCTCGGCGTGCTCACCACGGACGGCGCGCGCGGCACGTCCATCCGCTTGCAGAACGGCCGCAGCGCCTCGACCTCGGCTTCGACCACCCAGCGGTGCTCGTCCTGGTCCTTCTTCGACGCCAGCAGCCGCTGCGCGTTGGACCGGTCCTCGACCGGGTCTTTGCCGCGTGGCTGTGAGCCAGCGAGCGGCCGGGACACGAAACTCATTCCGGTCCGGCGGATCAGCAGCTCTGGACTGGCGCTGACCAACGTCACCCCAGGGGTGGGCAGTGGTGTCGCGATTGTGTAACCGTGCGTGTTCATCGCGGCGAGACTGGCAAGCATTCGCCGCATGTCGACGGGCTCATCGAGATCGATCCGGAGCGTCCTGGCCAGTACGACCTTGCCGACGGCGCCGTCTTTGAGCAGTGCGAGCGCCTTGGTAACGCTGTTCTGGTACTCCTCAGGCTCCGGTTCGGGTGTGACGCGGTAGCCGGACAGCGAAACCTGCTGTTTTCCCTGCTGGCTTGGCCCTGACCAGGCCACGGAGGTGGGCAGCAGCACGTGTGTCTCGCCCGTGTCGTCGTACGGCAGCGCGCCGACCGCGATCCCGCCGTATTCCGTCAAAGCGTCGTTGACCTGCGCGGACAGCGCGGCCGAGTCCTTCTCGGAGAGGACGTGCCTTGGGTCGCTGGCGAGCAGGGTGCGCTCCGGGCTGGCGAAGAAGAAGGCTCCCCGCTGGTACTGGTCGATCAGTTCCACGTCCACAACCTCTCATCGTGCCCGCCCAGTCTCATGGTGCCCTTATGGGCACCCCTGAAACTGCTGAAGGTGGCCCTCGTCATGCGAGGACCACCTTCGGCACATTCTTCAGCCCCTCCGGCTAGGGGCCGGTCTCACTTGAGGGCGTCGATCAGCGCACCGCGCTGACGCTCGCCGAGACCCGCGGCACGACGCTCGGCGTCGATACCAGCCTTCTCGAGCAGTGACGCGACCTTGACCGCACCAAGACCAGGCACGGCCATCAGCAGCTGCTTGACCTTGGTCTTTCCGATGGTCTTGTCTTCTTTGGCCTTGGCGAGCACCTTGTCGATCGTGGTCTTGCCAGCCTTGATCGAAGCAAGCAGCTCGGAGCGCGCCTTGCGTGCCTCGGCTGCCTTGGCCAACGCGTCAGCGCGCTGCTCGGGAGTCAACGTAGGCAGAGCCAACGTGCTGTTCCTTCCTATGTCGAGGTCTGGTGTCGCCGGGTGCGAATTCCACCGCCCCATTTTTCGGAGCCTGTCCGCGCCTCACGACGCGACCAGTAAACGACACCTACCTGCGCAACATACCCCCGACACGCGGGACTTTCCGCCGAACAACCCCGCACCGACCAGGCACAACCCTCTGTAATTCACCCTCAAGGGCGGTTTCTCGACAGTACGCGCGGGCCTATCCGGGGAGTGCCGCCGGCCGGATTCGGCCGCATTTCTGGGCCTCTTCCTGGGGATGTCTGAAATCTCCGAGAACTACCGCAGGTGAGTTTCAATTGCAAGCCGTGACCGTGACCGTGACCTCACCGCACAGTGCGAACGACCATCTACTGTGCAACCAGGCGCACGATGCGGTGATGCAGGACACAGCGGGAGAGCCCATGTTGAGCACGATGCAAGACGCCCCTCTCACGATCGGGCGGATCGTCCGCCACGGAACTGGCATGTACTCGTCCAGCGAGGTAGTGACCTGGACCGGGACGGAAGGACGCCGCGAGCAGTACGGTCAGACCGGGAGAAAAGCGGCACAACTCGCGCACGCGCTGCGCGGCCTGGGCGTCACCGGCGACCAGCGTGTGGGCACCTTCATGTGGAACAACGCCGAACACCTGCAGGCCTACCTGGCCGTACCCGCGATGGGCGCGGTTTTGCACACGCTCAACCTGCGTCTCTTCCCCGAGCAGTTGACGTACATCACCAACCACGCGGCTGACCATGTCGTGATCGTCGACGCATCGATCGCGCCCCTGTTCGCCCGCGTGCTACCGACGTTCAGCACGGTCAAGCACGTTGTGGTCGCCAACGGCCCAGTCGAGGCCTTGGAGGCACCGGCGGGCATCGAGGTGCACTCGTACGACGAACTCCTGGCGGCGCAGCCGGATTCCTACGACTGGCCAGAAGTGGACGAACGCCAAGCGGCCGCGATGTGCTACACGTCGGGAACGACCGGAAACCCGAAGGGCGTCGTCTACTCGCACAGGTCGATCTACCTGCACTCGATGCAGGTGTGTATGTCCGACAGCATGGGCCTTGCGGGCTCGGACAAGACTTTGGTGATCGTGCCACAGTTCCACGCGATGTCCTGGGGCCTGCCGTACGCATCCATGCTCGTTGGCGCTTCTTTGCTTATGCCGGACCGTTTCCTGCAGCCGGAGCCGCTGGCCGCGATGATCGCGGCTGAGAAGCCTTCGTTCGCTGGCGCTGTTCCAACCATCTGGCAAGGGTTGTTGGCTTATCTCGAAGGCAATCCTGTTGACATGTCGTCGTTGCGTGACGTGATTGTTGGTGGTTCGGCGTGCCCGCCTTCGTTGATGCATGCGTTCCAGGAGAAGTACGGCATCCACATCACGCATGCCTGGGGTATGACCGAAACCTCTCCCCTTGGCAGCGTTGCACGGCCGCCCGCGGGCGTGACCGGCGATGCCGAGTGGCCGTACCGGTATTCGCAGGGCCGCCCACCCGCTTCGGTGAGTGCGCGTTTGATGGACGACGACGGCAACGAAGTGCCTTGGGACGGCGAAAGCGTTGGCGAGCTTGAGGTTCGCGGCCCGTGGATCGCCGCTTCCTATTACCGTCAGGACGAAGACGGGGAAGGCGCGGAGAAGTTCCGGGACGGCTGGCTGCGCACCGGCGATGTTGGCGCGTTCACCTCCGACGGTTTCCTGAAGCTGACCGACCGGTCGAAGGACGTGATCAAGTCCGGCGGCGAGTGGATTTCGTCGGTGGACCTGGAAAACCAGGTAATGGCCCACCCTGCGGTGGCCGAGGCAGCGGTAGTCGGCATTCCGGATGAGAAGTGGGACGAACGCCCCTTGGTCGCGATCGTGTTGCGGGAAGGGCACAGCGTCGAGCCTCAGGAGCTGCGCGAGTTCCTGGAAGGGCGGGTCGCACGCTGGCAGGTACCGGAGAACTTCACGTACATCGACGAAGTGCCGAAGACCAGCGTCGGCAAGTTCGACAAGAAACGGATCCGCGCGGCATACGCCGACGGCAAACTCGACGTCACCCACCTGACCTGATCTGTCCACAATAGAGCAACGGCTCCCCTGGCCCAGCGGCGACAAAACCCGCCACCAGGGGAGCCCTTGCTTTTACGTTACTCCTTGGGTACGACAATTCCAGGTTTTCACTGAGGGACCGACATTCCGCCGACCTGCACCTGGGCATGCGCCATCGCAACAACAATTCCCCAGGGGGACCCCCGATTTTTACGTTACCGCAAGGGTACGACAGTTCCAGGTTTCCGCCGGTGGAACTGGCATTCCCGACTGTTCAGGCCAGCTACCCCGAGCTTGTACAGTCGGCGGATTCGGCTTGTGGTGGACGTGCCACCGGGCCCGCCCGGCGGGATCTGCCGAGAAGCGACCGGCGATTGCCTAGCCCCTTCGCCCTTTCAGCTATCCGGCGAAACCGCCGCCGGTCTCCGCGGCACCCTTGGGCTTCACGGCCACCTGCTGCTTCGGCTTCCCTTCCGGCGCAACAACTTTCAGCGAAGCCTTGAGCACCGAGTCGTAGCACTTGTAGGTGATCGAGTAAGTGCCCGGCTTGGCGTCCTTCTTCACCGTCGCAGCAACCTCATAGACACTGCTTTCCTTGGTCCGCAACGCACCCAGCTCAAGCACAGAAGCGCGAACCTTCCCAAGATCACCCTTCTGACCAACGCAAAGCAGTGTCACAGTCACCTTCTGACCCGGCTTGACCACCCCCGGACGGACGGAGACCGAAGCGTCCCCGCCGTCCGGATGCGGGACCGGCGGCGTTGGAGACGCCGCCGCAGCGAACGGTGCGGAAACGGTAACCGCAGCAACAGCAATGGCAGCAGCACTGAACAACCTACGCACAGACATACTTGTCCCCCTAAGAACATCTGTTGGGCTGCACCAGCCCAACCCGTATCTCTAAAGTCGTGCGGGGAGCTGCGAGGTTGATCGCGTTACCAAGCTGAGATCATCAAGCGATGCTGGCGGCAAAGCGGGCGTTCTGGGCCGCGCCGGTGACCGTGCTGCCGCGGCCGTCGATGAATCCGCCACGCGTGCACCACAACGTCACCACGTAGCCGCCGGAAACGCGTCCGACGCCACGGCCTGAGCAGTCCTGCCCCTTTTCGCCGAGTAGCACGACCAACTCGCGTGCTTCGACTTGCGCGTCGGTCAGCGTGCTGCCGTAGCCATCGATGAAACCGCCTGACGAGCACCACAACGTGACCACACGGCCGCCAGTCGCGGCTGAAGTTCCCCTACCGCCGCAATCGATGCCGTAGTCGACGTAGATTTGGTACAGCAAAAGCGCTTCACGGTTCGCGTCGGTCAGCGTGCTGCCGTAGCCATCGACGAAACCTGCGCCTGAACACCAAAGTGTGACCACGTAACCGCCGGATACTTGCCCCGACGATCTGGCGTCACAGCTCGCGGCCGAGGCGGTTGCGGCCGGTACGACGATCATGCCAAGGACGAACAGGACCGCGGCCAGTGCTCGTTTCATGGTGGCTCCCCTCATGTTTGACCGAGCACCGCACACTTTCCCAACACCGCGGGGAACCGGCGACGGGACAAATACCGCCGCCACAAAAAGGGCGGCGGCCCTCGTGAGCGAGCGAGGGGGGAGGCACCCGCTCAGGAGGACCGCCTGGCTCTATGGGGTGATGATGTACGCGATTCCGCCGGGACCGCCGGCAACCGAGCCGTCCGCACGGTAACGCTTGGTGCGCTGCCAGATGTTCTCGAACTGGGCGCGCTTGTAGATGTTACGGACGCGTTCGTTGCTTGACGAGGCGGGGTCGTTCGTGATGACGTCGCCGTCCTTCGTGAATCCGATGACGACCATGATGTGGCCGGCCGTGCCGTAACCCGCGCCGTCCAGCTCCGAAGCGAGGAACGACTGCGAAGTGATCACCGGGATGCCGCGCTTGATGTACTGCTCAAGCTCAGTGAGCGAGCGCAGTCGGGTCACGTGTGCCTTCAGGCCATACGTTGCGGCATAAGCGGTATTGAACGGCCAGTTGCCGGTCGCGTCGTAGTCGCTGTCGTAGGTGAACCGCGCCGCGTGATCCACACTGGGGTCCTCATAGGACGGATCGACCCATGCGAGGTCCTCTTTAGAGGGTCGCTTTCCCCAATATTCCACGACCATCTGGGTTGACGCTGGACTGCACCAAGCCTCACCGCCGCCGCCATACTCCGGATACTCTCCAATGTGGATGTTCTGGGAGTACGGCGGGACCTTCAGTTCCTTGCCCCACGCGCCCGCCCCCGGGCTCGTCGGCACGCTGAACCGGTCGGGGACCGCGGAAGTCATCGCGCCAGCCATGGTCAGCATCGGCGATTCGCCACTGCCAACAGCGCGGTACAACGTCACGCGTAGTTGATAAGCGCGCAGTGTGGATTTCGCAACGAAAGTATCGACGTCGATGTAGCCGTGCGTGTCCGATTGCCCCGGCAAGCTCGTCCGGCGGATGTCGGTGTCAGGCAACGCCCAGCGGCCCATGCCGTACCACATCGTTTCGACGCCTGACGCCGTCCGACCGCGCATCTCGACGCTCAGCCAAGTGCCCTTGGGCGTGCTGGCATTCCATGAGGGCACGAGCTGTGTCGCGTCGAAACCATGACTGTAGAACGGTGACGTCCAGGTGCCGTACTCGTACGTCTTCGTGCCCATGCCCGGCTCGGTGTGCTCGATCGTGCCCGCCGGACGGCCGATACGCAGGCCGCGCAGGGTGGGAACCAGACCGTCGCGCTTGCCCGCGTAGAAGAAGTCGTATTTCTGCCAAGAGTGGAAGTTCACCGGTGTCTTGAGTTGGGCGGCCGCCGCGGGGAGAACGGGTATTGCCAGCAGGGTCGCGATGGTCAGCAGGGCTAATCGGGTCATGGTTACGTCTCCCTCGACTACGTGGGAGATATTTTCACCATTGTCACAGATCCTGTAAACCGCTGTCAGGGTGGATCCCGGTCCAGCTCCTCCATGAAGTCCTTCCAGAACTTCTCCACCGTACGTTCGTAGCGCATCCCCAGCTCAAGGGTCTTGAGCTGCCACCGGTCGGCCAGTGACTCGATTTCGGCGCGCTGCCGCAGGTAGCCGTCAGCGCGGTCACGATGGGACTCGTATCGGTCCCTGGCGAGCTTGCGGATGTCATCAGGGCGCGCACCGGTGCCGAAGAACAGTTTGAGCAGACCGGTGTCCCTGACCTCGGTCTGTTCGAGGGTCGGCTCGGCCAGCCACTCGGCCAGCGCCTGACGGCCTTCCTCGGTGATCGCGTACGTACGTTTGCGCCTGCCGCCCTCCTCAGTGGTCTGCGTGACGAGCCCGGCCGCGACCAACCGGGCAGGCTCGTCGTACAACTGTGAGTGAGCGAACGCCCAGAAGTTGCCAACCGATCGGCCTACCCGCTGCTTGAGCTCGTAACTCGTGGCCGGACCGTACGTAAGCATGCCCAAGACCACATACGAGGTCGCGTTGAGCTTGCGCGACCGGCCAGCCGGCGGCTCGACAGGTTCGGCGGGCAGCGGAGTCACCTCCTGGGAAGCGTCGCTTTGACGATAGCGATCACTCAGCAGTTGTGTGCTCCCCTTATGCCAACACAGTCGAGCCGACGGCGCCCGCTCAGAACGGCTTGGCCAACACCAGCTCGGTGTTGTGATCGACAGCCGACCCCATCAGCCCAGGGTCGGCGTGCAGGTCGTTGAGCGAGATCTGCCGGTACAACGACGCCAGACCAGCCGTCGAGCCGTCGCCGTACTCGGCCTCGTACGGGCTGTCGGACTCGATGAGCGTGGTGAACAGTGACAGCGTTCCGTCACCGTTGTCGGTCAGCTCGATGATCCTGGCGTGCTGCGGATAGTCGATGTGCGACGCGGTGTTGATTTCCCAGAACCCCTGCTCGGGCGTGGCGCCACGGTGTGCGGTGATCCGGTTGCGGTGCGAGTGCCCGTTCACCCACGCCACCACATTGGGGAACCGGTTGAGCAACCCGACCAACGCGGCACCGTCACGCCGCGGCTCAAGCAAGTTCGTCGGGTCCGGCAGCAGGTTGTCCATCGATGTGCTCGTGTGATGACTGAACAGTACGAACAATGTATCCCCGGCACTCGTACGAACGAGGTTGCCCTTGGTGTCGTAGTAACGCGAGCTGCCTGACTTGAGCGTGCGCTCGATCCATTTGAACTGTCCGTCACCCAACGAACCGTCGGCGAGTCCCGCACGGTTCGTGGTGTCCATACCGATGCCGACGACACCTGGCGCGATTTGGAACGTGTAGTAGAGGTCACGGCCGCTGGCGTTGGCCGGGCCGAATCCGTGGCCAACCGGACCAGGACCGGCGTTACGCGGATCGCGATGCGCGGCGACGTACTCCTTCGGCGTGAACGGCCTGCGACGCGAATCCGGCGTGACCCGACGGATCGGCCCGCGGAAGTTGAGCAGCAACTCAACGGCCTTGAGCGGCGAGCCCTGCATCGCTTGGGCGAGTTTGGCCGCGTCGGATTCCGAGGAGAAGCCCTCGATCTTGACGGAACCGGTGTAGATGGCGTCGATCAGCGGGACGCCGCTGGGAAACGTGCCTTGCACGCTGTCGTCGTGATTGCCGAAAACGCTGTACCACGGCCGGTTCAAGCCGGGACTGGTGAACGGTTTGATCGCGTTGGCAAGCAGTTCCGGCATCAGCGGGAACGCTTTGTCCTTGTACATGTCCGAAACACTGTCCCCGGGATTCCAGTACAGCTTCGCGCGCGAGTTCTGCACGCCTTCGAACCGCGCGGGATCGCCGGTGTTCGGGGTGATCGTGCCGCCGTTGAGGATGGTCAGAAACCATTCGAGCTCGACGGTCTCATGGTTGTCGGTGTTGTCACCCGTGTTCAACACGAAGTCGAAGGGGCGCCCGGTGTACGGCCCTTTGATGGCGTTCACGCGTCTGACGAGCGCGGCGGCGCCCTGCGTGCCCAACGTCTCTTGTGGACGATGCGCCGACCCGATGAACGGATGCACGAACTCGACCCGCGCCGGGCTTTGCGCGTCGATCACGTGCAAATCGGTGAATTGCACGAACGACGTGAGCGCCGTGCGGCGATCATCGCGCCCGCTTTGCGGCGCGACGAGGTCAGCGCCGACGACGAGCGGCCAGCCCGGTCCGGCGGTGAGTCGGCGAAACCCGGTGCCCACGGGGGTGCCGACGGTCTCGAGTGTTGTTCCGGCTGGGGCGATCGCGCGCTTGGTGGTTTCGCGCAACGCCCGGTCCAGCGCCTGCGCCGGTGTGGCGGCGAGCAGACCCAACGCACCTGTGGCAGTCAGCAGCCGACGACGGCTTAGGTTGGCCATGCCGCGATCCTGCCGGAGAACGTGAAGGAAAGTCACTACTCCGAAGGTTGGGATCACAGCGAAGATCTACTGTGGACCTGACCACAAACTTGAGCTCCGACAGGGCAAAGTGCTCAAGTTTGACTCTGCCCGACGGCTGCGGTGGCTCTGTCCCCGACACTGTTCTGGCCCAGTGCTGGCCCAGTTCTGACTCTCTGGCGCGGCCTGCGGCCCCGATTTCTAGTCTAGTCGAGGCGTCTGACAAAACTGGGAACGAACGTTGTCCGGAGGCTGGGTTATCCACAGATGGACAGTTGTCCACATGGGAACGAGATGCTTCTTGCGCCACGACACGCCGGATTCAGCTTTCCGACGCTCCGCGGCCACAAGGATTCGGTTGGCCCCAAAGATGAACAGTCTCCGTGGAGACCTTGGAGCCACTCTGTCCGCTCCACACCAATTCGCGCCACACCCGGCGGCCGCATCGCAGCAGTAACCACAGCAGCCGGGTTTAGCCTTGCCCTCGGGAACGACACCAAAAGTGTCAGACCCCTGCGATAGCATTAAATCAAGGGCGCCCCTGGTGGCGGGATTTGTCGCTAGTCGCCTGAGGAGTTGGCGCTTGTCGACTGCCGGTTACCGCAGCCGAGTGGCAGATCTGGGCCCGTGCTGGTGATGGGGCGTTGCGAGGGGAAGATTAGGTGCGTTGGATTGGATGCCGTGAAGGTGACCTTCACGGCATCCGGTCCTGTTACAGGTGGGGCAGACGGGGCCGAGTTTGACTACCGGGCCAATCAAAGGTCCACAATGGACCATCAGACACCCTGTACCCTTGCTGGCTGGGGCCAAAGCCGCACGGACCCACCCATGCGGGAACAGGTTCCGGAGGGCCGCGCGGATCACCCTGGGCTCAGCTTCGAACGGTTGCGCGGATCGCTTCGGCGAGCGGAATCGCCCGGCAGCCAGTCAGCTTCCCAAGGCTGCGCGGATCGTGTCAGCGAGTGGCGTTGTCGGGCGGCCGATCAGCTTTTCCAGGTCAGGACGGACTTCTCCGAGCGCACCCTCGCCATTGGCGATGCGCACGTAAATGTCCGTGAACATCTCGGCGGCTTCTCTGGGCAGTCCACTCGCGACATAACCGGCGCGCAGCTCTTCCGCCGGAATACTCTTGTGCACGAAAGGCTTTCCGGAGATCGAAGCGACCTCGGCCGCGAACATGTCGAACGTCCAAGCAGTTGACCCGGTGAGCTCGTAAACCGCGTTCTCATGCCCGGCGGAGCTGGCGACAATCGCCGCAGCCAGAGCGTAGTCATCCCGCGCGGCCGAAGCGACCAAGCCGGAACCTGTTGAAGTCAAGAAGGTCCCGTCGGTGTGTGCGAGCTGTGCGGTGTAGTTCTCGTGGTACATGTTGTTGCGCAGGAACGTAAACGTCAGCCCCGCGGCGCGGATCGCTTCCTCCGTCGCCTTGTGGTCGGCAGCGAGGCCCAAAGGTGACGTCGTCGCCTCGGTCACACTCGTGTAGATGATGTGCGAAACCCCCGCGCGCTGGGCGGCGGTCACTGCGTTGCGGTGCAGCGCCTGACGGTCGCCACTGGGGACCGAGATCAGGATCAGCTTGGTCACTCCCGCGAACGCCTGCTCCAGCCCCGCTGGGTTGGTGTAGTCGACGTGTCGGCCGCCCTCAGCCGGGGTGCGGGAGCCTTCGATGAAGGTGGCACCACGGGCCGTCAGGTGGTTCTTGATCAATGTGCCTAGTTGGCCGTTCGCTCCGGTCAGCAGAAGTGTCATGCCGCTAACCCTAGGAGCGTTACTAACTCAAAGTAAGTACCCACTTTAACGTGCTGTACTTACCTCTAGGGAAGAATCCTGGACACGGGCATATACTGCGCACATGGAAAGTGCCCTGGTTGACGTATTCGACATGAAGTGTCCGTCGCGGGCCGTGATGGAACATCTGTCCAGCCGGTGGGGCGTGCTCATCCAGATCATGCTTCTGCGCGAGGGCACGATGCGGTTCAGCGAGCTTCGCCGCGCCATCGGCGGCGTCAGCGAGAAGATGCTTGCCCAAACTCTGCAGGCCCTTGAGCGTGACGGGATCGTCCGCCGGGTTGTGCATCCGGTTATCCCGCCGCACGTCGACTACAGCCTCACCGATCTTGGTACGGACGCTGCCACGGTCGTCACCGCCCTGTTCGATCTGATCGCTGGCCGGTGGGATGAGTTCGAACGGGCTCAGGTCGCCTACGACGAGCGCAAAAAGTGAGCACGTTCACCGACGCCGACTACCCCGCCGCCCCTTACCCGGGCACTCGTCCTCCTTTCTCTTACGTCCACCTCGATGGCAAGGGGTGGCGGGTCAAGCCCGACGACGATCTCGACGAGTGGCTGACCAAGCACAACGCCGCCACCCTCGCCGAGCGCGTTCCCGTGCTGACGTACGGCTCGAACGCCAACCCCAGCAAGATCACTTGGCTACGCGAGAACCTCGGTCTCGAGGGGCCGGTCGTGGTCCTCAGAGCCACATGCACGGGCTTGTCCGCGGTTTGGGCCGCTGGATTGCGGGTCGTGGATACGCAACGACCGGTCACACTCGCCGCAATGCCCATGGCGACCGAGGTCCATGCCGTGTGGATGGCCGATCCGGCACAGGTCGCTGTCCTCGATGTCTGCGAAGGCCGCGGCGATCGGTACAACCTGTCCCGCCTGCACACCGGTCGCGTCGAGCTTGAGGACGGCAGCGTCTGGGACGGTCTGCTCGCGTACACCGGCAAGGCCGAGATCCGGTGGCCGCTGCTCGTCGGAGGTTCACCCGTCCGGCTGGCGGAAATTGGTCAACCGGAGGCGCGCGATCTGGTCGGGACCGCCGCGCCAGTGATGGGGCTCGATGTGTCCGTTGTGGACGGCGCGCCTGAGCCGGACGAGTTTCCAGCGCGCGTGTTCGTCTACGGCACGCTCAAACCTGGGGAATCCGCGTGGGACCTGGTTGAGCCGTGGGTCGATGGCGAGCCTTACCGAGCCAGCATCACCGGTGAGGTCTTCGACACAGGGCTGGGCTACCCGGGGCTGCGGCGCGGCACCGATCGGGTGAGCGGCTGGGTATTGCCTTTGCGCAGGCCAAAAGCCGCACTGGCCACTTTGGATTCGTACGAAGGGGACGAATACCGCCGCATCCGGGTCGCACTGCCGGACGGCACGATTTGCTGGACATACCTATGGAAATTCGCCTGAGCGTGTGACTGCTCGCAACCCGGCGTGCGGTCGCCCGTCCTTACTGATAGGACCGGGTAACTACGTTACGGGAGGTGGCACCATGGTCCGCAACCGGGTGATTTTCGTAGGGATGGCCCTACTGGCGGCCGGAACACTCGCCGCGTGCGGCGGTGGGCCGACGACAGGACAACCGCAGCAAACCGTGACGGTGACGCAATCTTCGACGACACAGCCAAGTACTCCGCCGGACCAGACGAGCACAGGCCCTGAGCGGCCGGACCACGTCGTGCGTAGTACGAACGTCGCTCGATGTGGGCCAACGGCGCTGAAGGGCGAGATCGTGTCAGGCGACGCGGCCGCGGGCAACCGCTACGCCAAGCTGCAGGTGACGAACACGAGCTCGAAAGCGTGCACTTTGTACGGTTACGGCGGCCTGCAGTTGACCGATGCCAACGGTCACGGGCAGCCGACCAAGCTGGCGCGCAAGGCGGATCCGGGTCCGGCGCTGGTCACGCTCGAGCCGGGGCAGAAGGCCTTCAAGAACCTGCACTGGGGCGCGGTGCCCGACGGCACCGAGTCCACAACGGGCGCGTGTGAGCCCGAGTCCAAAGGCGCGACAGTGATTCCGCCGGACGAGACGCAGCCGTTCACGGTCAAGTTCGACTTCGGCTCGGTCTGCCAGCACGGCGCGATCGACGGCAGCGCGTATTACAAGTAAACAGATTTACTGGCCACGGGCCGGTGTCAGCAGGCACCCTGTCGCGTATGTCGACAGAGATCCTCTCGCCGGCCCAGCCGCAACAGGACCCGTTGGCGCAGATCACGCTGCCGCCACGGGTCTTTGTCGCGTCACTGGCGTCGATCGCGTTGGTCGTCGGCCTGGTACTCGGCCTGCTCCCGGTCCGGGTATCCACGCTGGACACGACCACCACGGTCAAGGTGAGCTGCGGTAACACCCTCGGTGGCGTCGAGACGCCACAGCTGGCGGCCAGTCTCGGCCGCCCGGAACGGCCGATCCTGGCCGAGTACGTCGCCATGTGTGATCGCGGGATCGACGCCCGCGCACTGCCCGCGTGGACCCTGTTCTTCGGCGGCATGATCGGCTGGATCTGGCTCGGTGCTGTGCGACGGCGAAAATCGGGGGTCGAATAGGTCTGGACCAGTCGGTACTATCACGGTGTATGAGGGTTCGACCGCATATCGTGATCGTCGCCCTGCTCCTGCTCGCGGGGTGCTCCGCAGAACCTGGCCAGTCCACGCCCTCGGTACCCCTGCCGCCGGACGAATGGGCCTCGTTCCGCACCATCGACTCCTGCGCGATCCTCGACGAGGCCGCGTTGTCGAAGCTAGGCAAGGTCGGTGCCCGCACCTTCAGTGGTGCGAGCGCGCACAACTGCGTCGTCACGATCACGCAGCCGGACGGAACGCCCCTCACCGCGCGGGCGTACGTCGGCGAACGTGTCGCGGCGGACGCGAAACCGGTTGAAATCCCCGGCCTGACCGCCGTGCAGGACACCGGTTGCACACTGACGGTCAAGACCACGGGCGAGCTCGGCATCGCAATCTCCATCGAGGGCACTGACTACGAAAAACAGTGCGCCCAAGCCCGTGAGGTGGCAACGGCGGTCGCCGCGCAACTCAAGTCGCCGCCGCAGAGCCTCGCCGCTTCTCCTTTCCACGGCAAGGATCCGTGCCAGCCGGTCGACCAGTTCACCCAGCAAATCGGCGCGCTGATCCAAGCTCGTCGCCCCACGCTGATCAACTGTGAGCTGACCGGGGCGAACGGAACAATGTTGATCAGCCACGAGATCGAGAACATGGCTGCTCACGCGCACGGCGAGCCGCTGACCGTCGGCGGCAAGGAAGGCATGCGGCACCAGGAACCCGACCAGCAGGACCGGTGCGAGGTCATGGTGCTGGTCCGGCCGGTGCTCGAAACGTCCTATTTCACCACTCGGCTCGAAGTGGGCGGGACGTCCGACGCGTGCGCGAAAGCCACCGACGCCGCCAACGAGTCGGCTAAGGAGCTATGAGCTTGCCGGGGTTGAGGATCCCGCTCGGGTCGAGCGTGTTCTTCACCGCGGCGAGCACTTCCACCCCGAGGTCGCCGATCTCGGCTGGCAGATAAGGAGCATGGTCGACGCCGACGGCGTGGTGATGCGAGATCGTGCCGAGTCCGGCGATCGCGTCACACGCCGCAGCCTTGGCCCGTTTCCATTGCCCCGCAGGGTCTTCGAGCGATCGCGGCGCGATCACAGTGAAGTACAAGGAGGCGCCGGTTTCGTAGGCGTGCGAGATGTGGCACATCACGATCGGGCGCTCGAACGAATCCGTCAACGCCTGGCGGACCTTTGTGCACAGCTCGGTCAGCTGGGACCAATGCGTTGCGGTTTCCAGGGTTTCCACGCACACACCCGCGTTCATCAACGCGTCACGTTGCCGTGGGCCGTTGAATCGGCCATGCCGCCAGGCCTCTCCGAGCACACGGCCCAGTCTGATCGCGCCACGCAGTTTGCGAAGAGTCGCGGCCCTGCGCATCGCCAGCTCGGTCTTGTCCTGTGCCTCCCAGCCGAGGATCAGCATGCATGGCTCGCGCACTCCCCTGGCCTTCAGATAAGCCTTGAGCCCAGCGGCTTTCAGGCCGCCAGTCAGCGCGAATGACACGCGCGTCTCATCCACATCGGACAGTCGGGTCACGTCAGCGAGCACGCGATCCTGAGCCAGTTTCCGGACCACGTCGGCACCGCGCTCGCAGCCGTCGACCACGAAGCCTTCGTAGCGGCGCACTTTAGGCAACGGCCGGACACGAACCGTGACCTCGGTGATCACACCGAAGGCGCCTTCACTGCCGATCATGAGATGCCGCAGGTCAGGGCCTGCGGCCGAGGCCGGCGCCACACCAAACCGCGCCTCGCCGCGCGGAGTGGCGACGCGGACGCCTTCGACCATGTCCTCGAACCGGCCGTATCCCGACGAGGCCTGACCGGCCGATCGGGTCGCGGCGAACCCGCCGATCGTGGCGCGCTCGAACGACTGCGGCACGTGCCCGAGCGTCAAACCGTACTCCGCCAAGGCTTTTTCAGCGTCCGGAGCACGCACACCGGCCTGGAAAACAGCCAGCCGGGAGACCTCGTCGACCAGGACAAGCCGATCAAGGCGAGCGAGATCGACGATGACCGAGCGTTCCGAAGCCTGCACACCGCCGACAACCGACGTCCCGCCACCGAACGGAACAATGCTCAACCCGAGCTCCGCGCACGCCTTCACCACGGCAGCGACCTCAGCCGGATCAGCGGGCAGGACGACCGCGTCTGGCACGGAAACCGAGCCAATCCCCTTGTGCGCCAGCAGATCCAGATACGACAGGCCGCCGGTCCGGCCGAGCCTGCTCCGCTCGTCGGTGAGCATGTGCTCGGCGCCGACGATGCCCGCCAGCACCTCGCGCGCTTTCTCCGGCAGCTCCGACGGCGGCGCGGTCAATGCCCGCGTCGGCGTCCATGAGTCCGTCAGCCCAGTCTCCTGCCTGAGCCACCGCACTGCGTGGGGCGGCAACTGCGGCGGTTCAGACGTCCACGCGGACCGCAAAAGCTGGTCAGTTCGGTTCGCCATAGGTACAGTGTGACACATGGCGTCACAACGTCACAGTTATCGAGTGGACGACGACGTGCTCCTGGACGCGGCACGCAGCTGTGTGCTGGCGATCGGTGTCGGCCGGACCACGCTGACCGAGGTGGCCAGGCGGGCGCAGGTCAGCCGGATGACGCTGTATCGGCGCTTCCCGGACGTCCGCAGCCTGATCGCGGCCCTGATGACCAGGGAGTTCGGTGGGCTGCTCGCGGAGATATCGGCAACGCTGACCGGGCTGAGCGCCCGCGAACGCCTGGTGACCGGCTTGGTCACCGGGGTCAAGGCGCTGGGCACCAACCCGATCATGCGGGCCGCGCTCGACCTGGAACCCGAGCTGATCCTGCCGTACGTGGTGCAGCGGCTGGGCAGCACGCAGCGGCTGACCGAGCAGTTCATCGCCGACGAGCTCAAAGCCGGGCACCACGACGGGTCGATCCGGCCGGCCGACGTGCCGACGCAGGCGCGCGCGGTGCTGCTGATCGTCCAGTCGTTCGTCCTTTCGCAGCGCCCGGCGACGTCTGATGTGGACAGTGACGCGCTGCTCGACGAGCTGGCCAAGATGCTCAACGGGGCATTGGCGTGAACACCTCGCTCAACGCGAGCCGTCGCCTCGCGGATATCGAAGCCGCGGCCAAGGACGTCGTCGACGTGCTGGTCATCGGCGGCGGGGTGACCGGAGCGGGTGTCGCACTGGACGCCGCGTCACGCGGTCTTTCGGTCGTCCTTGCCGAGGCGCACGACCTGGCGTTCGGCACCTCCAGGTGGTCGAGCAAGCTGATTCACGGCGGCCTGCGGTATCTCGCGAACGGCGATGTCGCAATCGCCTACGAGAGCGCGGTCGAACGCGGAATCGTGATGACACGCACGGCGCCGCACCTGACCCGGCCGCTCCCCCAGCTCATTCCGTTGTACGAAGGCGTTTCCAGTGCGCTGGCGATGACCGGCCTGTACGCGGGCGATCTGTTGCGACGAATTGTCCGTACACCCTCGGGTCTTTTGCCTCGTCCCCGGCGAATTCCGGCGGCTGAAGCGCTTGCGTTAGCGCCTGGGCTGAAACGCGAGGGACTACGCGGCGGCCTGCTTTCGTATGACGGTCAGTTGATCGACGACGCACGATTCGTGATCGCGTTGGCCAGAACCGCTGCCGGGCACGGCGCCCGGATTCTCACCAAGGTCAAAGCTGTTTCGCTCGAAGGCGACGGCGCGCGCCTGCGTGACACCCTGACCGGCGCCGAATTCGACGTCCGGGCCAGGAAAGTGATCAACGCCACCGGAGTCTGGGCAGGTCAACTGGTTGAGTCGGTACGGTTGCGGCCGTCGCGCGGCACGCACGTCGTACTGTCGTGCACTGGCATCACGGGCACTTCGCTGACCGTGCCGATTCCGGGTTCCCGCAACCGGTTCGTACTCGTTCTGCCCCAGGTGGACGGCCGGATCTACGTCGGACTGACCGACGAGCCGGTGGATGGCGAGATTCCCGATGTCCCGCACGCTCCGGAATCCGATGTGGACTTCCTGCTTTCGGTCGCGTCGTCCGTCCTCGAACGACCGTTGACCCGCGACGATGTCCTGGGAGCGTATGCCGGACTTCGGCCGTTGCTTGACGCGGACGGCGCCAGCGCGGACCTTTCCCGGCGACACGCCGTCCGCACCGCAGCTAACGGTGTGATCACAGTTGTCGGCGGCAAATTCACGACATATCGCCGAATGGCTGCCGACGCGGTCGACGCCACCGGGCTCACCACGATTCCGGCCCGTACCAAGGATATTCCGCTCGTCGGCGCGACTGCGCGTGAGCGACTGGGCCGAATCGACGCACCCGCTAGGCTGATCGCCAAATACGGCACGGAAGCCGCGCAGGTCGCCAAGCTCGACCCGGCAAGACTGCACCCCGATCTGACGATCGCCGAGGTCATCTGGGCTTTCCAGCACGAAGGCGCACTGGACGCCGACGACGTGCTGCACCGGCGCTCCAGGGTGGGCCTTGTTCCCGCCGAGGCGAACCCCCTGGTAGACATCGTGAGTGGTTACGCGCGTTCTAACCCGCGTAACCACTCACGAGGCTCTTGAGCGCGGACGGGGTCCAGGCTGGATACTGGGGGCACGTCCAGCGAGGAAGGATCGATGGTGCCTGAGGCGGGACTGGAGATCGACCACGTCTCCAAGCGCTACGGCGACGTCGTCGCCTTGTCAGACATGACATTCGAGGTACGGCCGGGTGAATTGTTCGGTTTCGTCGGTAGCAACGGCGCCGGCAAGACCACCACGATGCGCATCGCGCTCGGCGTGCTCGAAGCGGATTCCGGCGCGGTGCGCTGGGCAGGCGAGCCGATCACGCTGAGCACGCGCCGCCGCTTCGGTTACATGCCTGAGGAACGCGGCCTGTATCCGAAGATGAAGGTGCTGGATCAGCTGGTCTACCTGGCCAAGCTGCACGGATTGACAGCCAACGACGCACACCGCGCGGCCGACGACTGGATCGTACGGCTTGGCCTGCGTGAGCGGAGGCTGGACGAGGTCCAGAAACTGAGCCTTGGCAACCAACAACGCGTGCAGCTGGCCGCGGCGCTCGTGCACAACCCCGAAGTGCTGGTGCTCGACGAGCCGTTCTCCGGATTGGACCCGGTCGCGGTGGACGTGATGAGCCAGGTCCTCAAAGAAAAAGCCGCGGAAGGCATCCCGGTGGTCTTCTCCAGCCACCAACTTGATCTTGTACAACGGCTGTGTGACCGCGTCGGGATCATCAACAAAGGTTCGATGGTCGCGTGTGGCACGGTCGACGCGCTGCGCTCCTCTGGCGCGTCCGAGCTCGTTGTGCACGCCCCGAAAGCGCCGACCGGTTGGGCCGCAGGGATTTCCGGTGTCGAAATAGTGTCCGAACAGGACGGCCGAACGACTTTCCGGGTCGCGGACGATGTGGACGATCAGCACATCCTCCAGGCCGCGTTGGAAACCGGGCCGGTGCACGAGTTCAGCAGGCACCGGCCGTCGTTGGCGGAGCTGTACCGCAATGTCGTCAAGGAGAACGGGCGATGAACGAGCTCAAGCCAGCTCAGGCCGTGCTGCTGGTCGCCGGGCGTGAGCTGAACACCAAGCTGCGCACGCGGTCCTTTGTGATCGGTACCATCGTCTCGATCGTCGTGCTCGCGGTTTTCGTGCTGCTGCAAAGCTCCTCGTTCGACGACCAGGCGCGCAGCACGGTCGGCCTGAGCGGTCAGGCGACGGCGTTGGGCCCGCAGATCGTCGAATCGGCCAAGCAGCTCGGGCATGACGTCCAGATCATCGACATCGCCGATCCGGCGCAAGGCGAGCAGCAGGTCAAGGACAACGATCTGGACGCGCTGGTGACCGGCCCGGTCGGCTCGCTCCAGGTGACCGTCAAGGACAACCTGAACACCGAGCTGCGCAACACACTCAATGGCCTGATGCGCCAGCAGATCCTGACGTCCGAGCTGGCCGCGGCCGACCTGGACCCCAAGGAGGTCCTCGGCACCGCGGCCGCCGCGCAGGTGACCGTCAAGCAGCTCGAACCGCGTGGTGACGATCAGGGGCAGCGACTCGTGATCGGCCTGATCGTGGCGTTCCTGCTCTACATGGCGCTGATGATCTACGGACAGATGGTCGCGCAGGGCGTGGTTGAGGAAAAGTCCAGCCGTGTGGTGGAAATCCTGCTGGCGACCGTGCGGCCGTGGCAGTTGCTGACCGGCAAGGTGCTCGGCCTCGGGCTGGTCGGGTTGATCCAGTTCGCGCTGATCGCCATCGTCGGCTTGATCGCTGGGCTCGGCACAGGAGCCTTGACGATCTCGGGCACCGCGGTCGTCAGCGTGATCGCGGGCCTGTTCTGGTATCTGATCGGATTCTTCTTCTATGCCACGATTTTCGGCGCGGTCGGCTCGCTTGTGTCGCGCCAGGAAGAGACGCAGAGCGTGCTCACGCCGGTCACCATGGTGATCGTGATCGGCTTCATCTTCGCCATCAACCTGTTGATCAGCAACAGTGACAGCACGCTGACCACGGTCATGGCGATCCTGCCGCCGTTCGCGCCGATCCTGATGCCCGGCCTGACCGCGATGGGCATCGCACCGATCTGGATGCAGGTCGCGTCGGTCCTGTTGTCCCTCGGCGGGATCGCTTTGGTGGCGTGGCTCGGCGGCCGGATCTACAGCAATGCCGTGCTGCGCACCGGAAGCCGGGTTCGGTTGAAGGACGCTCTTAGTTCTTGATCGAGTTATAGCGGGCCAGGGCGACCTCGCGTTCGTGCGCGTGGTCGACCATTGGCCGGGGGTAGTCAAGGCCGTCGATCTCCCATGGCTTGTGCACGCGTTTGCCTGTGATGCCACGCAGTTCCGGCACGAACCGTCGCACGTAGTCGCCGTTCGGGTCGAACTTCTCGCCCTGTGTGGTCGGATTGAACACGCGGAAGTACGGCGCCGCATCGGTTCCGCTGCCCGCCGCCCACTGCCAGTTGTGCTGATTGGACGCCAAGTCGCCGTCGACAAGGTGCCGCATGAAGTGCCGCGCACCCCACCACCACGGCAGATGCAGGTCCTTGACCAGGAAGCTGGCCACGATCATCCGGACCCGGTTGTGCATCCAGCCGAGTTCCAGTAGCTGCCGCATGCCCGCGTCCACGATCGGAAACCCGGTTTTGCCTTGGCACCACAGGTCGAACGCGTCCTGGTCCTCATCGAGTTCGATCTTGTCGAATCTTCGGTCCAGGTTCTTGCGCGCACTGTCCGGCCTGTGCCACAGGACATCCGCGTAGAACTCGCGCCAGGCTAGTTCGGTCCGGTACGTGCTGGGTTTGAGGTCGTTGAGCAGGGTTCGCGGGTGCACGCAGCCCCAGCGCAGGTACAGCGACATCCAGCTGGTTCCCGGCTTGTCCGGTCGGTCGCGGTGTTCGGCGTAGTCGTCGAGACGCTCTGTTTTGAAGGTCTCCCAGGCTTTCCGCGCTGCTTCTTCGCCCGCATCGGGCAGCTCAGGTGTTTTGGGATCCTGGGGGATTCGGCTTTCGCGTGGCGGGTCGATCCAGTCCACACTGGACGCATCAGTATCCGCGGGCTTGCGCCAGCCGTGATCGGCCCACGCTTTGGAGAAGGGCGTAAAGACCTTGTACGGCGTGCCATCGGGTTTGGTGACGCGGCCTGGCGTGACCGCGTAGGGCGATCCCGAACGGACAAAGTCGATGTCCCCGAGGGCTTCTTCGACCTTCTCGTCGCGTTTACGGCCGTAGGGCGCGGTATCGGCGGTGACGTGCACGCTGGAAGCGTTGATCTGCTTGGCGATGCTCGGCACGAGCTCGACGGGATCGCCGGACACGACAAGCAAGCGATCGTTCAACTGCTCGTTGAGGGCACGCAGGCAGCGGTACATGAACGCAAGCCGCGGCGCGCCCGAAGGTTTGATCAAGCGGTCGTCCAGCACGAAAAGCGCGAGCGCGTCCCGATCGGCGGACAACAGCGCAGGATGGTCTCTGGTCCGGAGGTCTCGACGAAACCAGATGACTGAGGTCATCCAAGAACGCTATCGCGTGGGTGGCACGCGTGCAGAACGCCGTGTCCACCGTTCCAGCACACCGTGTCCACCGTTCCAGCACACCGTGTCCACCTTTGCGACACAGTGAGATGCACTTTGCCGCACCTAGCTCGTGGATTTCTTTCTTTGCCCGCGAGCTGGCGCGTGTCCACCATTCCGGCACGGTGAGTCAAACTGCTCGGCTCGCTTCCAGCTTGCTTGCTTTCCGCTTTTCGCCGCTCGCGTTCAACTCACCATGCCGGAGCCGGTGGACACGCGCGATGCCGTCGCCGGTGGACACGCGCGATGCGGTCACCGGTGGACACGCGCGATGCCGTCACCGGTGGACACGCGCTGTGTATCGGGCTTCGTCCGCCCTCGCTACGCTCGGGCGTCCATTGCCACGTAGTCACGCTGCTTCGGTCCGATGTAGACCTGCCTCGGCCGGCCGATCTTGGTCGCCGGGTCGTTGGTCATCTCGCGCCAGTGGGCGATCCAGCCGGGGAGACGGCCGAGCGCGAACAGCACCGTGAAGAACTTCGTTGGGAAGCCCATCGCTCGGTAGATCAACCCGGTGTAGAAGTCCACGTTCGGGTAGAGCTTGCGCTGGACGAAGTAGTCGTCCGCGAGGGCGTACTCCTCGAGCTCCTTGGCGATGCCGAGCAGGCTGTCGTCGCCGCCGAGCTTGCCGAGGATCTCGTCGGCGGTCTTCTTGATGATCGCGGCACGCGGGTCGTAGTTCTTGTAGATCCGGTGGCCGAAGCCCATCAGCTTGACGCCGTCTTCCTTGTTCTTCACCTTGTTCACGAACGACTTCACGTCGCCGCCGGAGTCCCTGATGCCTTCGAGCATCTCCAGCACCGCGCTGTTCGCGCCGCCGTGCAGCGGTCCGAACAGGGCGTTGATGCCCGCCGAGATGCTGGCGAACAGGTTCGCCTCCGACGAGCCGACCAGCCGCACGGTCGACGTCGAGCAGTTCTGCTCGTGGTCGGCGTGCAGGATGAACAGCAGGTCGAGCGCGCGAGCCAGGTCCGGGTCCACGTCGTACGGCTCGGCCGGGAAGCCGAACGTCATCCGCAGGAAGTTCTCAACCAGGCCAAGCGAGTTGTCCGGGTAGAGGAATGGCTGGCCGACCGACTTCTTGTACGCGTAGGCCGCGATCGTCGGCAGCTTGGCGAGCAAGCGGATGGTGGCGATCTCGGTGCGCTCGTCGGTGACCGGCTTGAGGGTCTCCGGGTAGAACGTGGACAGTGCGGACACCGCGGAGGACAGCACCGGCATGGGGTGCGCGTCCCTCGGGAAGCCGTCGAAGAACCTCTTCAGGTCCTCGTGCAGCAGGGTGTGCCTGCTGATCTTGGTGGTGAAGTCGTCGAGCTGCGCCTGTGACGGCAGCTCGCCGTAGATCAGCAAGTAGCTGACCTCGATGAAGGTTGAGCGCTCGGCGAGCTGCTCGATCGGATATCCGCGGTAGCGCAGAATTCCCGCGTCACCGTCGATGTACGTGATCTCCGACGAGCAGGCGGCGGTGTTGACGAAGCCGGGGTCCAGTGTGACCAGTCCGGTTTTCGCCAGCAGTTTGCCGAGCTCGATTCCGTTCGAGCCCTCGGTGGCGGGTACTACCGCCATTTCGAGCTCTCCGCCGTCGTGGTGAAGCGCGACGGTACGAGTACCGGATTGCGGCGCGGTCGTCGCGTCGGGCATGAATGTCCCTCTCCCGATCGGTCAGGGCGGTGGATCTGGCGAATCAAGCCACGTGCACGCGGTCTGATCGATCGCCGCACCGCAGCACCGCCCCATTGGGGTCCTGTCAACCCCCAACGCTAGTGCTCTTCGAGCGAATCGCCCAGTGCGGCGTAAGTTAAGACACGGCTGGTGGGACGCTTCTCACATCGATTCACAGAACGATTCAGAGGATTGGATCCAGTTCAGCCGCGAATGGCGGCTCGGCGCCGGCACGTGACACCGTTATCGCGGCGGCCGCCCCGGCGTATCGCAATGCTGTTCGCCATGCGTCCTTGTCCAGCTCACGCAGGTGTTCCGCCGAACGGACGCCTTTTGTATACAACCAACTGAGCAGCGCGCCGTGAACGGTGTCACCGGCACCGATCGTGTCGACGACTTGCGCTTGCGTAGCGGCCACCTCGATCACTTCACCCGACCCGGCAACAACGGCTAACCCTTTCGAGCCACGCGTGAGCACAACGGCGGCTGGGCCTTGTTGTTGCCATTCTTTGGCGGCATCAATGGCGTCTTTTTCGGCGATCCACTCGGCGTCCTCCTCGGACAGCTTGAGCAGATCGACATCGGGCAGCCAGCTGGCGAACCGGGCCCGATAAGCCTCGGGGTCGTCGATGAGCACCGGACGGACGTTGGGGTCGAGCACAGTGAGGGCGCTGGAACGCCGCATGACCTGCTCGTACGCGCTGGCGCCCGGTTCGAGCACGAGGGAGAGCGTGCCAAGCGAGAGCATGGTCATCTCGGGCAGTTCCTCAGGCTCCTGGAAAAGCCGGTCGGCCGTGCCTTCGGCGTAGAACGTGTAGCGCGCGCCACCATCCGGCCCGAGGCTCGTCACCGCGAGCGTGGTCGGCTCCTTCCCGCGCTGCAGGTTCGTGGTGTCCACATTGGACAACTTGAGCCGGTTGACGAGAGCCTCGCCGAAATCATCGGCCGAGATCCGGGAAAGGAAACTCACCGGAGCCCCGAGGCGACCCACCGTGACGGCGACGTTGAACGGGCCACCGCCAAGCCGGGGCAGCAGTGCGCCAGGTTCTCCGTCGAGTGTGGACTTCGCGGGCACCAGGTCGACCAGTGCCTCACCAGCGACAACGATCACAGCCCGGATAGTAATGTGGGTTGTCCTCAAGCACTGCATACATACGGAGATCCCGCGATGGCAGTCGAACGTCTGCTCCCGGACACCGAGGCGGAAGACCTCATCGCCTTGACCCGGGACATTGCCGCCAACGAACTGGCGCCGAAGGCCAGCTCGTACGAAGAGAAGGAGCTGTTCCCCAGGGAAGAGTTCCGCCTACTTGGCCGATCCGGCCTGCTAGGCCTGCCGTACCCAGAGCAATGGGGCGGCGGCGGAGTGTCGTACGAGGTGTACCTGCAGGTTCTTGAAGAGATCGCGGCGGCGTGGCTGACCGTCGGCGTCGGCCTGTCGGTGCACACGATGTCCTGCTACGCGCTTGCCGAATATGGCACAGACTCGCAACGTTCGTCCTGGCTGCCAGACATGTTGGCTGGCGAGTTGCTGGGGGCGTACGCGCTGTCGGAAACCCACGCGGGTTCGGACGCGGCGGCGCTGTCGACGCGCGCTGTGCGGGATGGTTCGGACTATGTCGTCACCGGGACGAAAGCGTGGATCACCCACGGCGGCGAGGCGGATTTCTACACGACCATGGTCCGGACGTCGCCTGATGGCGGCCGCGGCATCAGCTGCCTGCTCGTGCCCGCCGACACTCCCGGCCTGTCGGCCTCCGCCCCCGAACGCAAGATGGGCCTGACGGCGTCGACCACCGCGCAGATGAATTTCGACGGCGCCCGGGTGCCGGTCGCCCGCCGTCTCGGCGACGAAGGCATCGGCCTGAAGATGGCGCTCACGGCGTTGAACTCCGGGCGCCTGGGGATCGCCGCGTGTGCCGTGGGGCTGGCGCAGGCGGCTTTGGACGAGGCCGTGCGTTATGCGAAGGAACGATCCCAGTTCGGCCGGTCGATCATCGAATTCCAGGGCATGGAGTTCCTGCTCGCCGACATGGCCGCCGCGGTCGAATCAGCCCGGGCGATGTACCTGGAGGCCGCGCGTCGGCGGGATCGCGGGCTGCCGTTCAAGCGTCAGTCCTCGATCGCCAAGCTCGTCGCCACAGATGCCGCGATGAAGGTGACCACCGACGCGGTGCAGGTGCTCGGCGGCGCCGGGTACACAAAGGACTTCCCGGTTGAGCGGTACATGCGTGAGGCCAAGGTGCCGCAGATCTTCGAAGGCACCAACCAGATCCAGCGCATGGTCATCGCCCGCGAACTGAAGAACGCCTAAAGGCTCAACAACCCTCGTGAGTGGTTATCCGTGTTAGAACACGGATAACCACTCACGAGGGGTTTTACTCGCTGTACCAGGGGCTTTTGGTGATTCCTTCGCCCTTGGCGTCGTCGAAGTAGTAGACCTCGTCGCCTTCGATGAACACGCGGACCGCCCGGCTCATCACGTCCAGCGGGTCGCCGGACCAGATCACGACGTCGGCGTCCAGGCCTGGCGCGAGCGCGCCGACGCGGTCGTCGAGGTTGAGGATCTCCGCCGGGTTGATCGTGATCGACTTCAGCGCGGTCTCGGTGTCCAGACCTTCCTTCACGCACAGGGTCGCCTGGTGCACAAGGAAGTCGATCGGCACGACCGGGTGATCGGTGGTCAGCGCGATCTTCACGCCGGCCCTGGCCAGGATGCCGGGGTTGCGCAGCGAGCGCCGGTTGACCTCGACCTTGCTCCGGCTGGTGAACAGCGGGCCGATGATCACCGGGATGCCGCGTTCGGCAAGCAGGTCGGCGATCAGGTGCCCCTCCGTGCCATGGTTGACCACCAGGCGGTAGCCGAACTCGTCGGCAATGCGCATCGCGGTGACGATGTCGTCGGCCCGGTGGCAGTGCTGGCACCACGGCACCTCGCCGCTGAGCACCTGCGCGAGCGTCTCCAGGGTGTTGTCACGGTCGAACGGCTTGTCCTCGCTGGCCGCGTGGTCACGCTTCTTGACGTAGTCCTGGGTCTTGGTCAGCGCGTCACGGATCACGGCAGCGACCCCAAGCCGGGTCGACGGCAGCTTCTTCTGCTCGCCGTAGACCCGCTTGGGGTTCTCGCCGAGCGCGCTTTTCACGCTGCACGGCGTCCGGATCAGCATGTCGTCGACGGTCCTGCCCCACGCCTTGATCGCGGCCGTCTGCCCACCGATCGGATTGCCGGAGCCGGGCTTGACGACCAGCGTGGTCACGCCGCCGGCGAGCGCGTCCCGCAGCCCCTGGTCGTCGGGGTTGATCCCGTCGATCGCCCGCAGTCTCGCGCCGTTCGGGTCGGTCATCTCGTTGTAGTCGCGGCCTTCCCAGCCGAGGCCTTCCTCGCCGATGCCCGCGTGCGCGTGCGCCTCGACAAACCCCGGCAGCACCCATGAGCCTGACGCATCGACGATCTCGGCGTCATCCGGCACATCCACATCGGCGTCCGCACCGACCGCGACGATCTTGCCGTTGTCGATCAGCACGATGCCGCCCTCGATGGGCTCGCTGGTTACAGGAACAACGTATCCACCCGTGATTGCGACTGTCACGGATGGACACCGTACTAGCCCATACCCCACTGAGGGGCGCTACTCGCCGCCGGAACATCTCGCGGCCGCACGTCCGGCGTGCTCCCGCGCGGTGAGACAACGGCTGTTTCACCGCGCCTGAGCCGGATCTCAGCCGTCCCCGGCGACATTTCCCGCCACGGCAGCCGGCGGCCGCGTTCGTCCCGAACGTCCAGTTCACCGGCAATTCCATGACGCAACGCCAAAGGCGCACCAGCGCAACTGTGGACCCTGATCCACTCGGTGCGACCAGCACGGCGTGAAGCGTCGACTTCGAAGGCGCCTTGCGTGCGTAGACCGGCGATCGACGCGTCCGGAAACGGCAGCGCCGGGAAAACCTTGATCAGGCGAGGGTCGCTGTCGATGACCATGTCCAAAACGGACTGGGCCGCGGTCAGCGGGCTTTCGATCGCGAGGTTGTTGCCTTCCTTGTACATCGTGTTCGGCATCAGCTTGGCGATCCCGATGCCGTTGCCGTCCAACAGGTGCCGCAAGTACGACAACGCCTGCTGCGGCTGGCCCATCATCGAGGACATCGTCGACGCGGCCGGATAGCTGTAACCGGCCCATGCGTCACGCATGCTCGACCAGTGGTCGAACGTCCGCTTGATGATCTCGCGATCACCGGGACTGTCCCACGTCTTCTCCCGCAACGGATGCCACCACAGCATGTGGGAGAAGTGCCGGTGCGACGACGTGAGCGCGACACCGTCGCCGATCAGGACGCCGGTCTGGTTCTCGTGATACGCAACAAGCCTGGTCGCCACGTCCCTCCACCGTGGATCCGGTTCAACCCGCAACTCTTCGGCAAGCTTGGGCAGAATCCCTGCGGCCCAACGAATCAACGACAGGTCGTAGGTGCAGTCGGTCGCATCGGCGACCTCCGGCGAACGAGTGAGCGGCAGATGCAGCTTGCCATCGGCTCCTTCGGTCAGGAAGTGCAGATAGAAGTTCAGCGCCTTGGTGAGGATCGGGAACAGAACGTCCTGCAGCACCCAGCGTTCCTTTGTGTGCTGATAGGACACCCAGACCCCGTGCATAGCCCAGACCAGGTTGCCGGTCTGATCGGTCTTGGTGCTCGTACCCGGCCTGCCAACCGTGGCGTGATCCGGAATCTGCGAACCCAACTTCGGCCCACCCGACCGCAAAGTCCGATCACCGGGATGAGCAAGCGCATACGTCTTGCCATCGCGATAGTCCGGCGGGACGGAGAATGCGAGATTCTCGTGGTAGCGCCGGAAAGTCTCGGTGACAGCGTCCAGTTCGGGATGGTTCGACCCATTGACGAGCGGATACGAAACCTGGACGTTCAGGTTCCACCACACCGCGGTCCAACTGCCGCCGCCCTCAGGGAACCACGGTCCCCACTCCGTCACGACTGGCGCGTTTCTCCTTGTCGCGCAAGCCATCTTGTACAGCTGGATCCAGTAGAACCGCTGCACCCACTTGTCCGGCACGGACACGAGACTGCGGGTGTAGTAGGCGTTCCACCACGCCCGGTGCGACGCGACGTTCGGCAGCGTCTTGACCTTGGCAAGCGCCTCAGCGAGTCCAGTCGAATGTGGATAGCCATAGTGGACGGTCGCCGTGAGCAGCTTTCTTGTGCCGAAGTGCTTTTCCTGCCACGCCGTACTGTAACCACCGCCTGCGATGAGCGGCTGCTCGACGTAGTTGGGGCCGATCTTGGGGGCCGGGTTGCCCACGTACTCCGGCGGAATCCGGATCTGGCGCGTGGTGTGCGAGGCCATCGGCGTGAAACCCCATTGCACCTCGCCGGTCGTGGAAACCAGGAGCACGCCGCTTTCGTTGTGCACCAAGGCTTCGAACTTCAGGCTGCCCTGTGTGGTTGTGACTGTTCCCTCGAGTTCCGCGTTCCACAGATCCAAGGTCCAGTCCACTGCGGTGACCGCGCCAGGCAGCGTGAGGGTCAGGAAACCGATCGGCAGGCGCGACAGTCCGACCGCCGCTTCCCATTGCGCACGCTGGTCCTGAACGAGGCTGTGGCTGAGCATGAAGCGCAGCACGTTCGGCTCAGGCCCCTGGTAGACTTGCACACCGAGGAAACCGTTGCCAAGAAAGGGGCTGTTGTCCCAGCCCGTCGGCACCTGCCGCCAAACCATCCGGGCATCGTTGACGATCTGCTGGTAAACCCGTTCTTTTCGGTTTACCTCGGGTTCCGCCCACGCGGCCGGCTCGCCGACCACCCAACCACTGGTGAGGGCCGCAGCCCCCAGGAATGTCCTCCTTGACACGTCCGCCACGGGCCAAACCTACGATGAATCAACGTGTTACACCATTCTTGATCGGTTATGTAACCGTATTCATCCGATGACTTGCCGTCTGTCGGGATGGTTGCCCAGTGGGCGAGGAACGGGTTTCGCGGCGAGTTGTCCATCCGGCCAGCGGGTTCTGCGCGATTCCACGGTCGCGTCCGGGTCGTCGAGCGCCACTTGTACGACACCCGTGGCCGGGCAAGCGAAGTACGGCGAGGTGGTCAAGAGTCTGGCGCGCCACTTTGGACAGAGGCGCTCGGTCAGTGGAGGTGGCCGGTTCGGTGAAGGTGGTCGAAGATGAGTTGATCGACGGGTGAGACGCGGGCGCGGTCGGCATAGGCGAGCCAGGCGACTTCGTCGATTTCGCTGCTGGGAGTAGGGGTTCCGTGATAGTCGGCGGTGTAACAGGCCATCTGAACGGTGACTCCATCGGAGTGGCCGTGGGCTTGGGCGTGGAAGGTGCCGAGGTCGGTCGCGGTAGCGGGGAGGATGGTGACGGCCAGTTCTTCGGCGATCTCCCGGGTGAGGGTCTCGAGGTCGGTCTCGCCGGGTTCACGTTTGCCGCCGGGCAGGTAGTAGACGTCCTTGCCGCGTGAGCGGGTGCTGAGGATCCTGCCGTGTTCCAGACGAATCAAGGCGATCTTGTCGATGATGGTGTTCATGGTCATGACCTAACCGAGATCGCGCGGTGCCGGAAAGTGCTTTTCGCTGTGTCGCAACGGTGGACACACTGTGCTGGAACGGTGGACACGGTGTTCAGGAACGTGCATTTCGGTGTGTTGGAATGGTGGACACGGCCGGGGTTTGGGGCGGTGGCGGGGTTAGGTCCAGACGGCGAGGTCGTTGCCGGGTGGGGCGACTATGTGCAGGTTGCCGGGGCCGGTGGCGTTCCAGGCTTCGTAGATGGGGTGGGGTGGGACGTTGAGGCGGGCGCCGTTGTCGAAGTCGACCTGCAGGGCGCCCTTCTTGTAGGCGATGGCTGAGGTGACGCGGGCGAGAAGCAGGGAGAACGCTGGCACGATCTCGTGGCGTTCTGGGTTCAGTTCGATGGGGACGGCCGCTGTCCGGCTGGGTCCGGATGCGTTCAGGGTGAGCCGGAACGGGGTCTCGATCTGGATCTGCGCGTCACCGTCCAGGTCGAACGTGAGTGAGCGGGTCACCCTGAACTGGATGACCATCATGTCGCGGTAGGGCAGCACCCAGTGGTCCGCGTACTCGATCAGCGCGGCCGGCTCGGTCATGAGACCCAGCCTGCCATTCGCCGCCGAGTAGCGGATGGCGCGTTGTTGCTCGTCAAGCGTCGCGAGGGCGTCATGGCTTACGCACCGTCGGACTGTTCCCAATAGGCGTCGATCCGGGCGATGGCTTCCTTTCTGGTCATCGTGGCGACTGTTCGCTCGGGCAGGCCGAGGCGCGTGATGAGCAGGTGCACAAGGTCGACCGGAAGGGCGTCGGGTCGCGGTTTGGCGATGCCTCGATCGGGTTTCTCGCTGTCGTTGACGCAGGCCCAGAAGGTGGGCTCGTCGACCTCCAGTTGGTCACGCAGGATGTGTTGCCACAGGTCAGGTCCGTACGTCTGCCTGTCCGACAGGCGCGTGCGCAGGACACGCCCGTCGGGCAGACCGAGCTCGTAGGTTATGTGCGTGCCTGATCGGACGCCTATCCATCCTTCGATCTGGCAGAAGCGGTCGTGGTCGGCTGGGGTCGGCGACTGCTCGCTCACTCAGCGACCCCAACCAGCCACTCGCGCAGTTGGGCGTCGTCACTCAGGCCGATCAACTGGACTAAGCCCCAGTTGTCGCGGTGATTGGGCGTTTCCAAGAGCCGCTCCTGCCAGTCCTCCGCGTACTCACGCAACGACGTGATCATTTCGGTGATGGCTTCGTCGAACGTGGCGCCATCGGCCGAGACCGGTAAGCCGGGGATGAAGACCGACCAGCCGTCGGACTCCGCGACCACATGGGCCCGTGGCTGGTTCATGGACACCAAGACATGTTGCAGCCGAACGACATCGACCACCGCGGTGCGGGCGTGGTCACGCCGGATGGTCGCGACGCGCCCTTTCTCCGCGGCGTCCAGTAGGTCCTTGAGATGGGTCCGGGCGTCGGTGTAACTGTCGAAGTGCATGACTTCCCTCTCGGTCGGTGTCCATTTTCTCCCGAGTCCGGAAGGTACGTCAAGTACTTCAGGTACGTATTGGGGTGATTCCCCAGCGGCCTGCCCAGGATTGCCCTGGCTCCACCACGATCAGGTCGATGCCGGAGTTCAGCGCGTCCGGCGGGCAGGTCATCGGCTCGATCGCGATCGCCCTGCCGCGACCGGGAAACTCGCCCGGTGTGAAGACCTGGACCCATTTGAAGTCCGGATCGGCCCACAGCTCGACGCCACCGGACGGCCCGGTCAACACGTGCCGCACAAGACCATCTTCTCCAGGCAAGCAGCCACCGAAAGGGGTGTCCAGGTGCACATCGCGCAATGGCCGTGCGGTAAGGAAGTCGTACTCAGTGCCAGCGACCGGAACCGCGGGCCCGTCAGGGACCATGCGCGCCGAGTCCAACGAAACCACCGTCGTCGCAGCCAGCCGCAACGTGCAGTCGTCCGTCGCATTGTTGCCCGCGCGTGGATACGGGTGCGTACCGACGCCAAAGGGCGTCGCACGGTCGCCGACGTTATACACTCCGTGCGTAACGGTCAGTCCGGTGTCGTCGAGCGAATACGAGATCGTGGTGCGCAACCGCACCGGCCAGCCCGCCTGCGGCTCGATCTCGACCTCGAGCGAGATCGACGAGGCCACATGCTCCACGACTGTCCACTGTAGACGGCGAACGAGGCCGTGGATGGCGTTGCCGCGCGCCGGTTCGGACACATCGAGCTGCTGCAGCTCGCCGTTCAGATGCCACTGGGCGCCCGCGGTCCGGTTCGGCCACGGCACCAGCACCGCGCCGGAACCGAACGGTGGCGTCTCGCCGTAACCGTACGTCTCACTGAACGGAACGCCGTCGACCTCGAAGGCCTGCAGCCCCGCCCCGGTTTCGGTGATCACGGCTTTCGCGGCGCCGTGCACGATCTCCAGACTCATGATTTGCAGCCTAACGGCGGGTGGTACTTCGTTCGCGCAGCGTTGACGCTGGAGGACCCTGCGATCGGAAGGACCCTCCTATGCTCAAGCGTGTTGCTGGCACGCTGCTCGCGGCGCTGTCCATCGGAGCTCTCGCCACTGCCCCTGCCCACGCCATCCAAGCCGACTTCACCGGCATCGTGGCGCTGAACAACTGCTCCGGCTCGGTGGTGCGACCACCTGCGGCCAAAGACACCGACCCCGCGCTGGTGATGTCCAACGGTCACTGCGTGAAGTTCATGGGCGCCAACGAAGTCATCCTGAACCAAGCGTCATCGCGGACATTCACGCTGCTCAACGGGGCGGGCCAGAGCCTGGGCACGTTGCGTGCGACCAAGCTGGCGTACGCGACGATGAAAGACACGGATGTCTCCTTCTACCAGCTCAGCCAGACGTACGCGCAGATCCAGCAGCAGTTCGGCTCGCGCGCGCTGGTGATGAACACGACGCGGCCCGCGGCTGGTTCGAGTATCCAGGTCGTGTCGGGTTACTGGAAGCGTATCTACAACTGCCGGGTGGACGGTTTCGCGTATCAGCTCAAAGAGGACGTGTGGACTTGGCGCGACTCGGTTCGGTACGCGTCCCAGTCGACGTGCAACACCATCGGCGGCACTTCGGGTTCGCCGGTGATCGACACGGCTTCGGGCCGGGTTGTCGCGGTGAACAACACGGCGAATGAGAGCGGTGGCCGATGCACGCTCAACAACCCTTGTGAGGTCAGCCAGTCCGGGCAGGTCACGGTCCGCTCTGGGTACAAGTACGGTCAGCAGATCTACAACATCCCGGCGTGCATTGGGGCGGGCAACCAGTTCACGCTGACCGCGGCCGGGTGCACCCTGCCGCGATAGCCCTCAGCCAAGGCGAACGCCCAGGCTAGACCACGGGCGAAGAGCGAAACCCAGAAGGCAAAGACCAAGGGCTCCCCTGGTCGGCGGCGACAAATCCCGCCACCAGGGGAGCCCTTGCTTTTACGGTAGCAAGGGGGTCCGACAGTTTAGGGCTCACGCGTCCCGTTTTGTGGCCCTGAGCGCACGATTTCGTGGCCTTACATGCCAAGGCTGGACTTTGCTGCCACGGCTGACCATGTGCGTTGTCGACGGCCCCGGAGATGCAGGGTTCATGATTCCCACCTTCGGGCTTGATGGGTGGGAGCATTGGCTGACGGACGTCGACCAGGCGGGCGGCGCGGTGATCGCACTGGTCGATGCATTGCCGGGCGACAAGGACCTGCTGCCTGGAGCCAGGGGCGGCTTCGTCTCGACGATCTAATAGACCAGTCTGTATAGTCGGCGATATGCCCAAGAAGACCGACACGCGGGACCGGGTGCTAAAAACGGCGGCGGCGCTGTTTCGCAGCCAGGGCTATCACGCGACGGGCCTCAATCAAGTGCTTGCCGAGGGTGGTGCGCCGAAAGGCTCGCTGTACTTCCACTTTCCCGGCGGCAAGGAGCAGCTTGCGGTCGAGTCGCTGCAGCTGTCCGGTGGCGAGCTGTGCGAGGAGCTCAAGCAGACCCGGTCGCTCGATGAAGTCATTGAGCTGCTCGGGAAAAGGCTTGTCGAGTCTGATTTTCAGGATGGGTGTCCAATTGCGACCGTCGCGTTGGACGCGGCCAGTGAGAGTGAACAGATCCGGCAGGCCTGTGACAGCGCTTACGTCTCATGGGAACGGGTGATCGCTGGTCGCCTTGAGCAGCAAGGGATCGCGGATGCCGAGGCGTTGGCGACCACTGTTCTCGCGGCGATTGAGGGGGCTCTTTTGCTTGCCAGGACTCGCAAGGATCTCGCGCCGCTTCGGCATGTCGGGGAACACCTCAAAGTCCTTGTCCAGAAGGAGCGATGATGCGCGTCCACCACCTGAACTGCGGGACCATGCGGCCGATTGGCGGCAAACTGCTCGACGACCGGCCGGGATACCTCCGGGCAAGCACGATGGTCTGCCACGTTCTGCTCATCGAGACGAACGCGGGCCTTGTCCTTGTCGACACTGGCATTGGGCGCGACGATATCCGCAATCCGGGCGGTTCGCTCACGCGCGAGTTCCGCCTCGCCGCCAACCCTGTTCTTGACGAGCGGGAAACGGCTGCACAGCAGGTGCTCAATCTCGGTTATCGGATTGAGGACGTCCGGCACATTCTGCCGACGCACCTCGACCAGGACCACGTAGGCGGTTTGCGGGACTTTCCGCACGCCAAGGTGCATGTCTACAAAGAAGAACTGCAGACCGCCCAGGCGCAGGCCACGGCGAAGGACCGGGCGCGATTCCGTAAAGCGCAGTGGGAACACGCGGATTACGAGGCCTACGAACTGTCCGGCGAGGACTGGTTCGGCTTCGAGTCCGTACGCGGGCTCAAAGGCCTGAACGAGGAGATCTTGCTTGTTCCGTTGCGCGGGCATACCAAGGGCCACGCGGGAATTGCCGTCAACACTGGCGAGAAATGGTTGCTGCACTGCGGTGACAGCTACTTCTTCCATGGCGAGATGGATCCGGTGAACCCGCATTGCCCGCCGTTGCTCGTGCAGTTCCAGCAGATCGTGGAGACCGAGCGCGAGCCGCGACTGCACAACCAGCAGCGGCTTCGCGAACTCGTCCGTGACCATGGCGACCGGGTCGAGGTCTTCAGCGCCCACGACCCGGCCGAACTGGCTCGATACCGTTAGTCCCCGCCCTTGGTCAGCGCCTCTGGGTTGAGATCCACGCGCTGGCCGGTCGCGCGGTTGACGAAGTAGTTGATCAGCCAGAGCACCAGGCCGGCGCCCAGCAGGATCAACGCGACCTCATAGTCGCGCGCTGGGCGTCCGGACAGCGGGCTGGCCAGGTAGAGGCACAGGATCGCCGCGATCACCGGGATCACGGTCGGTGTACGGAAGTGCTTGTGCTCCACCTTGACCTTGCGCAGTACCAGCAGCGCGATGTTGACGATGGCGAAGACCACCAGCAACAGCAACGCGGTGGTGCCGCCGAGCACGCTGATGTCCACTGTAGACACCAGGACGATGGCTATGGCGCTGGTGAACAGGATCGAGACCCATGGCGTGCGGCGGAACGGATGCACCGTGCCGAGCTGCTTCGGGATGATCCGCTCGTTGGCCATGCCGTAGAGCAGACGACTCGCCATCATCATGTTGATCAGGGCCGAGTTGATCACCGCGAACATGCCGATCGCGGAGAACACCACGTGTGGGAAGCCAGGCGCGCCGACATCGAGCACCTTCAGCAACGCGGAACTGCCCGCTTTCTGCAGCTCGTCGGCGGGCACGAGCAGCGAGGACGTCACCGAGACCAGGATGTAGATCGACGCCGCGATCACCATGCCCCACAGCATCGCCTTCGGGAAGATCCTGGCCGGATCCTTGCACTCCTCGGCCATGTTCACCGAGTCCTCGAAGCCGACCATCGCGAAGAACGCAAGCGAAGTCGCCGACGTGATCGCCACGAGCCAGGTGTTGTCATGGGTGTTGACCTCGGTCAACCTGCTCGGGTCGCCTTCGCCGGAGGCCACCGCCGAGATGCCGACCGCGATGATGATCAGCAGACCGGACAGCTCGATGCACGTCAGCACCACGTTGGCCTTGACCGACTCGCTGACGCCGCGGAAGTTGATCAGCGCGACGAGCACGATGAACGCGATCGCCAGCAATGTCACCGGCACGGTCGTCGCGCCGATGGTGGCTTTCAGATACGTGCCACCAAAGGCGATCGCGGCCGACGAGGCGGACGTGATGCCTGAGCACATCACCGCGAAGGCGACCATGAACGTCAGGAACTGGATCTTGAAAGCTCGATGTGTGTACAGCGCGGCGCCTGCCGCCTGCGGGAACTTTCCGACAAGTTCGAGATAGCTGAACGCGGTGAGGAACGCGATCACGAAGGCGAGCAGGAACGGCAGCCACAGCGCTCCACCGACTCTGCCAGCCACCTGCCCGGTCAGCGCGTAGATCCCGGTGCCGAGGATGTCCCCCACGACAAAGAACAGCAGTAGTTTCGGGCCGATGGCCCGCTTGAGCTCCGGTTGCCCGGTTGGGTGTTCCTTGATCCCTTCGGTCATCTCTGGAGTGTGCCGTAAGTCACTGACAATTCAGGTAACGACATCACTCCATTGGCGTAGCAACTTCTTTATCGGCTCGATAACGCCAGAAAGCAGACAGCCAGACGGCCGCGCCGACGGTCAGGACGATCACCAGGAAACCGCCGCCCGCCGAGGCGACCGTTGTGCCTGCCGCAGCGGCGGTCCAGCCGTGCGTGAGGTCGGCGAGCCGTGGTCCACCTGCGACGACAACGGTGAAGACGCCTTGCATCCGGCCACGCATCTCGTCAGGCGCAGCCGATTGCAGGATCGATGACCGGTACACCGCGCTGACCATGTCAGCCGCGCCGCCGATCGCCAGAAACACAACAGCCAGCCAAAGCGTGCTGGTCAGCCCGAATCCGGCCATCGCGGCGCCCCACACGCACACCGCGACGATCACGCCGACACCGTGCCGGTTGACCTTCGACAGCCAGCCGGACGACAGTCCCATCAGGAAAGCACCGAGCGGGATCGCGGCGTACAGCCAGCCAAGCGCGACGCCGCCGCCGACCGGGTCGCCGAACGTACGCTCGGCCATCTCGGGGAACAACGCCCGCGGCATGCCAGCGACCATCGCGATGATGTCGACGAGAAACGACGCCAGCAGCACGCTTCGCCCGGCCAGATAACGGAATCCGTCGATCACGTCCCGCAGTCCGGCGCGCCTTGTCTCGCCGCTCAGCGGCGGCAGCTTGGGCAGGCGCCAGACCGCGTAGATCGTGATGAGCAGCGCCACGGAGTCGATCAAGTACAAAGTGGACAGTCCGATGAACGGGAGCAGCGCACCGGCGAACAACGGGCCGAGCACCGCGCCGAACGTGAAAACCGTTGAGCCCAAAGCCATTGCCGACGGCATCAGCTCGGCGGGGACGAGCCGCGCGATGGCCGCGGTGCGCGTCGGCATGTTCACGGCGAAGAACGACTGTTGCACGCCGAGCAACACCAGCACGATCCAGACCGAGTTCATGCCGACGGCGGCTTGCACGTACAGCAGCACCGAGCTCAGCGCGATGCCGATATTGGTGATCAGCAGGAGCTTGCGGCGGTCCATCATGTCGGCGATCGCGCCGCCGTACAGGCCGAAGACCAGCAGCGGGACCAGCGCGACGGCGCCGGTCAAACCCACGAAACCGGACGATCCGGTCAGGTCGAACACCTGCTTGGGCACCGCGACCGCGGTCAGCTGGGAGCCGATCGAGGTGACCGCGGTGGACAGCCACAACCTTCGATAGGGCGCTACGCGAAGAGGTCGGACATCCATCACCAGGTCACGTAGCGCCACAAATCTTTAGCTTAGGACACCTAACGATCTGGTCGGCAGTGATTTAGCCCGCGCGCGGACCGGCCAGTCCCTCGGGAAGGAATCAGTCCCTCGGGAAGAAGACATCCGAGCAGTTGTAGACCGCCTGCGGTTCATTGGCATAGTCCCAGACCGCCAGGATCATGTGCCGCCCCTGCTTGCCGACGGGCAGCGTCACGTCATGCGACACCGAAGCACCCACGAGCTGACCGTGGTAATCGACCACGGCGAACGGCACGGGATCCAGCTGCGCGCGGCTCAGCCACGCGTCCGGCTGCCAGCCCTCGCGCGTCATGTAGTACCGGAAGGTGGTTGTGTGGTGCCGTGCGGTGATCGTCCACCGGAAGTTGTGGGTCGACCCCGGTAGCACGTTGGCGGTCGGCCACGGCTGCGACTTGGAGATCCGCGTCTTGTTCAGCTCACCGAACTGCGGCAGTCCGGCCGAGCAGATCTCGCCGTCGACCGGCCCGGCTTGCGGGAACTGGTTCGGCCCGACCAGGCTCTGTGGCTCGTATTTGATGTCGCCGCACGGGATCGCCCCTCGCTGGCACAAGTAGGCACGGCTCGGCAGGGCCGTCTGAAAACCGTGCGCCGAAACGACGGTCGTCGCGGAAACCATGGTGACAAGGGCGAAAACGGATACCAGAAGTCTGCGCATCGATCTCCCATCGGAGGTCGGACGCGGCTCGGCCGCGTCGCGTTCGGACAAACCGAACGTAACGCGGCCGAGTGAGAATGATCTTCAGTCGCCGGTGCGCCCTTACGGGCCGAGGCGCTCGACCTTCCAGCCGTCGCGGGTCAGCTTGTAGCGCAACCGGTCGTGCATGCGGTTGCGGCGGCCCTGCCAGAACTCCACGATCTCCGGCCGGATCCGCCAGCCACCCCAGTGCGGGGGTACCGGTACCTCTTCGGCGTCGGCGAACTGACGCTGGATGTTGGCCAAGGAGGCGTCGAGGTTGTGGCGGCTGTGTACTACCACCGACTGGGGCGATGCCCACGCGCCGAGCTGCGACTCACGCGGCCTGCTCGCCCAGTAGGCCCTGGTCTCGCTGACGTCGACCTTCTCGACGGTGCCGCGCACGTGGGCCTGACGCTGCAAGGAGTACCAAGGGAACGTCGCCGAGGCGTACCGGGTCGCCGCGAGCTCGTGGCTCTTGGTGGACGTGTAGTTGGTGAAGAACACGACGCCGCGCGCGTCGAGCCCCTTGGCCAGCACTGTCCGTGACGACGGCCTGCCTTGTGGGTCGGCGGTGGCAAGCACCATCGCGTTCGGTTCGACCACACCTTGCTGTGCCGCCTGGTCAAGCCAGAACTGCAACTGCTCGTGCCATGTGGTGGCCAGCTCGGATTCGTCGAGACTGCCACCTTCGTAGTGGGCACGCATTGTCGGTAGGTCGAGCGTGATGTTGGACGTGATGTCGGCGTCCGTCATGCCTATCACCCTCCGCCTCGGGATCTCCTTGGTTCCCAGCGACGTTACGGGTTCCCAACGTTTGGAGAAACAGCACGAATGGTGATTACACCCACGCGGAGCCACCCAGATCGATCAACAAAATCGATTCAGGGAGTCGATCATCTGCCGCGCTGACACAGCGTCATGGGCTAGGGCGGTCGTGAGTGATCCGCCAGCGGCCAACGGCACGAGTGAGCACCATTCCTCAGCGACAGGTGACGGCGGATCTTCATAGCCCACACGGAGATCCGTCGCGAGCACGCGCCGACCGACGAGTACGGCCGGACTGGCGATCAACGAGTCGATCTCCAGCTTCTGGTTGAGCACCGGCGTGCGGCCGCGCCGGACGATCGTCTCGGTGCTCAACCGGCCGGGCGATTCGTTTTCCCTGCCGAGGACAAGCATTTCGCGCATAGTCAGCCGGGCCGACGCATCCAGCGAACCGGTGAACATCGCCGAGTGATGAGCACGCTGCGTGACGATGGTCGCGTCCGGCAGATACTCCACTGTGGACCCTTCGGCCGCTTCGACGTGCACGGCGAACCGGCTCGTCGCCGGCCGCGGCCCAGGTAGGACGAGACTCGCGGCGACACCGACCACTTTCAGCCAAGCGCCCGGCATGGCAATCAACGTGAGGTCGAGCGAGTCGCCGCCGAGCGGGGCCGACGCCGAGTTGACCAGGTGCACGAGACCTGGTTTGCCGCGATGCGGAACGAGCGTCAGCGGGGACTCGGATCGCAGTTCCCGTAACACTGTTCGCCCGTCGACGAACTCGGCGACGACCCGCGCGTGCGCTTTCATCCGGCGCGCACTGGCAACTGTGAACGAACCCAGTCAGCGACGGCTGGCGCGTTCGGCGTTTCGGTCAGGGATTGGGCGATTACGGGCAATTCGCCACGCATCCGGGCCGCGTCCGACGCCATCACCTCGAGATCGGCGCCGACCAATCGGGCGAGGTCGATCTTGTTGATCACCAGCAGGTCCGCCGTGGTCACGCCGGGACCGCCCTTGCGCGGCACTTTGTCGCCGCCTGCCACGTCGACAACGAAGATCTGCCGGTCGACAAGGCCACGGCTGAACACCGCGGTCAGGTTGTCTCCGCCGCTCTCGATGATCACCAGCTCGAGCCCGGGGTGGCGCTCTTCCAACGTTTCCACGGCGTCGAGGTTGGCGGTGATGTCGTCCCGGATCGCGGTGTGCGGGCAGCAGCCGGTCTGCACGGCCTCGATCCGGTCGGTGTCCAGCACGCCCGCGCGACGCAGGAAATCCGCGTCCTCGGTGGTGTAGATGTCGTTGGTGACCACGGCGAGGTTCAGCTCATCCTTGAACGCCCGGCACAGCGCGGCGGTCAACGCGGTCTTGCCGCTGCCGACCGGTCCGCCGATGCCGATCCGATAGGCCCTGTTGGACGGGGGCGTGGGCTCGTAGTGATCCGGTTCGGACCACGTGGGGTCGAAGTTCACCGGATGGGTGTGCACATGATCAGCTTGCAAAGAGACGCACCTCTTCCTTGTGATGACGCACATGCGCCTCTGCCAACAAATCCAGCCCGGGCGCGCCCGGGCCAGGCAAATCCTCCGGCGGCAGGTCCGCTGACGCCACCGCGCGCTGGGCAACGGTCTGCATCGCGTCGCCGAGCCGGGTCACAGCCGCGTTGACGGCGAAGGGATCAAGGCCCAGCAGGCGGATCGCGGCGCTGGCCGGGCCGCTCACCGAGAGGTACGCCGCCGTCAACGCGGCGTCGGCGGCTCCTCCCCCGGCGATGTCCGTCAAGGCCCCGACGATGATCGCGTGATGGGGCCTCGGGGTGGCTTGGATCAGCGAATCCAGAATGGGCGAAGGCCACGCGCGGCGGCCCGCCCGAACTGTCGCCTTCCCTTGTGCTCGTGAGGCTTCACGTTGCGCGGGCGACGGTGTCCGCGCGTCGAGTTCTTCGTCCAAAATGGACCATTCGTGACACTTTACCGCGGCTGCGGCGAAGATCGCCGACAGCTCGCCTGCCGTGCGCAGTCGCCCAACCAAGAACAGGCCCAGCGACGGGATGTCCGTGACGAGCCCACGCGTGGCGGCTTCCTCAAGGCCGCCGGAGTGCACGTGTCCGCCGCCCGGGAAGCGGGAATCGGACAGGACCAGGGCAACTGTGTGCATCAGAACAGGAAGTAGCGCTGTGCCATTGGCAATTCGGACACCGGTTGCGGCTCGATCAGCTCGCCGTCGACGTGCACGGCGAAGCTGTCCGCGTCCACCCGGACGTCCGGCATCGCATCGTTGAGCAGCATGTCCGCCTTGGTCACGCGGCGGGTGTCGCCAACCGCGACGAGTTCTCTGCCGATGCCGAACAGGTTCTCCAAATCGGACTCCAGCGCTTCCGGTGCCACGAAATGAAATCCGCTGTCCAATGCGACGGATGGCGCGGCACCGAACATCGGCCTGGCGTAAACCGGTTGTGGCGTGGGGATCGAGGCGTTCGCGTCGCCCATCGCGGCCCATGCCGTGAATCCGGCTTTCAGCACCAGATGCGGCCGGACGCCGAAGAATTTCGGTTCCCACAGCACAAGGTCCGCGAGTTTGCCGACCTCGACCGAACCGACCCACTTGTCGATGCCGTGCGCGATCGCGGGATTGATCGTGTATTTGGCGACATATCGACGTGCCCGCATGTTGTCGGCCGTGGTGTCGCCGGACAGGGAACCGCGGCGGTTCTTCATCACGTGCGCGGTCTGCCACGTCCGGATGATCACCTCACCGATCCGGCCCATGGCCTGCGAGTCGGAGCTGATCATCGAGATCGCGCCCATGTCGTGCAGCACGTCCTCGGCGGCGATCGTGGTCGGCCGGATCCTCGACTCGGCGAACGCCAGGTCCTCGGGCACCGATGGGTTGAGGTGATGGCACACCATCAGCATGTCCAGGTGCTCGTCCAGTGTGTTCGCGGTGTGCGGCCGGGTCGGGTTCGTCGAGCTCGGCAGGACGTTCGACTCGGACACGACGCGGATGATGTCCGGCGCGTGACCGCCTCCGGCGCCTTCGGTGTGGTAGGCGTTGATCGACCGGCCGCCGATGGCCTCCAAAGTGGACTCGACGAATCCGGCTTCGTTCAAGGTATCCGTGTGGATCGCCACCTGGACACCGGATTCGTCGGCGACGGTGAGGCACGCGTCGATCGCGGCAGGGGTCGTGCCCCAGTCTTCGTGTAGTTTGAAACCGCCCGCGCCGCCACGGAGTTGCTCGCGCAGGCCTTCCTGGCTGACCGTGTTTCCTTTGCCAAGCAACATGACGTTGACGGGCTGTTCTTGCATCGCCTGCAGCATCCGGCCAAGGTTCCATGCGCCCGGCGTGACTGTGGTGGCTTTGCTGCCTTCCACCGGTCCCGTTCCGCCGCCGATCATGGTCGTCAGGCCTGAAGCAAGCGCTTGGTCTGTCAACTGTGGACAGATGAAGTGCACATGGCAGTCGATGCCGCCGGCGGTGAGGATCTTTCCGTTGCCCGCGAGGATTTCCGTAGACGGCCCGATGACGAGCGCCGGGTCGACGCCGTCCATCACGTCCGGGTTGCCCGCTTTGCCGATGCCGACGATCCTGCCGTCGCGCACACCGATGTCCGCTTTGACGATGCCCCAGTGATCGAGGATCACCACACCGGTGATCACCAGATCCGGCGCGCCTTGCGCGCGGGTGGCCATACCCTGGCCCATCGACTCGCGGATCACCTTGCCGCCGCCGAAAATCACCTCGTCACCGGCGCCCGCACCCATGCTGCGGTCCTCGGTGACCTCGATCAGCAGATTCGTGTCCGCGAGCCGGATCCGGTCACCGACCGTCGGCCCGAACAGCTCGGCGTACCGCTCACGATCGATCGAGGTCACCAGACCACTCCTTCCTCAGCCCCGGCACCGTGCGGTTGCCCGCGATCGGCACGAGGTCCACTTCTCGCTCGACCCCCGGCTCGAAGCGCACGGACGTGCCCGCGGGAATGTCGAGCCGGTGGCCCCACGCTGCTTCGCGGTCGAAGTCGAGGCCAGGGTTGACCGCGGCGAAGTGGTAGTGCGAGCCGACCTGGACCGGCCGGTCGGCGGTGTTTCGGACCCGGAGCCTTGTGCGGGGCCTGCCGGGATTCAGCTCGATCGGCTCGTCGGCCGGAATGATCTCGCCTGGACGCATCTGTGTTCCTAGATGATCGGGTCATGCACGGTGACGAGCTTCGTGCCGTCCGGGAACGTGGCTTCGACCTGCACCGCGTCCACCATTTCGGGCACACCCGGCATGACTTGGTCGCGGGTCAGCACGTGCCTGCCGCTTGCGACGAGCTCGGTGACCGTTCGGCCGTCGCGCGCGCCTTCCAGGACATGGTCGGTGATCAACGCGACGGCCTCTGGGTAGTTCAGCCGCACGCCCCGGTCCAGCCGCTTGCGTGCGACGTCGGCCGCCACGTGGATCAGCAGCTTGTCGCGTTCGTGCGGGGTCAGGTGCATGCGCAAGGTCTATCACCGCTGACCGCCGCTGTCCCGATCTGGAAACACAGGTGTAACTCAGACGGGTGCCTGTGGATAACTCGGTTCCGGCGATTCGGACTTGTCGGCCCCCTGCGGTAGCGTTGAAATTGGGGGTTCCCCTATGGGCTTTGGTGTTGTGCTGGCGCTTGGGCTTTGGTGTTGTGCTGGCGCTTGTCCATTGTGGCGCGCGAGGGCGAAGCGGGTTGATCAGGTGCTCGCCAGGGCAAAGCGGGTTGGTCAGGTGCTCGTGAGGGCTTTCGCCGTCGCTGTGTCGGCAATGTCCGCTACATGCCCCTGGTACAGGATCTGGCCGCCGTGCTTGCCCGGGCCGGGGCCGAGGTCGATCAACCAGTCGGCTCGTCGAATCACGTCCAAGTTGTGTTCGATCACGACGACCGTGTGGCTGTGGGCTACGAGACCGTCCAGCACGCTCAGCAGGGTGTCGATGTCGCGAAGATGCAGTCCGGTCGTCGGCTCGTCCAGCACATACAGCGTCGGCGCGACCGTGTCGCGCAGCTCCCTGGCGATCTTCACGCGCTGGGCCTCACCACCGGACAGCGTGGTGAGTGGCTGGCCGAGCCGCAGGTAGCCGAGGCCCACGTTGTCCAGGTGCCGCAGGGCCTTGGTGATCGCTGGGTCGGACAACCTATGGATGGCGTCGGCGATCGTCAGGTCGTCTACGTCCGCAATGGACAGTCCATCCACCCTGTGGCGCAGTACTTCGACCGTGAACCGGCGCCCTCCGCACGTCTGGCACACGGTCTCCTGGCCGTCCATGAAAGCCAGGTCCGTATAAATGACCCCGAGGCCATCGCAGTCCGGGCACGCACCCGACGAATTGGCGCTGAACAGGCTCGCAGGAACATTGTTCTGGCGTGCGAACAACTTCCGGATGGCAGTGGCGATGCCGGTGTAAGTGATCGGCGTCGACCGGCGGTTGGTGCTCACCGCCTTCTGGTCGATCACGACAGCGTCGTGCTGGGTGACCAGTTCGCTTGCGAGACTTGACTTTCCTGATCCCGCGACACCCGTAAGCACGGTCATCACGCCAGTCGGGATATCAACAGTGATGTTCTTGAGATTGTTACGAGTGGCGTCGGCGACGGTGATGGTTCCGCGCGGTTCGCGGGGTTTCTCATTGGTGGGGCGAGACTTTGACAGCGCGGCCGAAGTGGGCGTACGGGCGCGCTGCAACTCGGCGAAGGTGCCTTGAAAAACGAGCTGGCCGCCCTGATCACCCGCACGCGGACCGATTTCGATGATCTGGTCGGCGATTGCCATCACCGCAGGGTCGTGTTCGACGACCAGGACGCTGTTTCCCTTGTCCCTGAGTTGTTCGAGCAGGGTTGTCATCGACGCGATGTCGTGCGGATGCAGGCCGACGGTTGGTTCGTCGAACACGTAGAGCATCTCGATCAGGCTGCTGCCCAGGTGTTTGACCGTTTTTATCCGCTGCGATTCGCCTCCGGACAAGCTCGTCGTCGCCCGGCCGAGGTGCAGATATCCGAGGCCGATGGTGACCATGGCGTCCAGCCTGTCCTTCAATGCCGCGACGACCGGCGCGACCTCGGTGACCCTGGCGATCAGGGAAGCGAGCTCGCTGATCTCCATCCTGGCCATCTCGCCGATCGTGTAGCCGAGGACTTTCGCTGTCCGGCTGGCTTCGTTCAGACGATCGCCGTGGCATTCCGGGCAGACCTCCGACCTGGTGAAACGGGCGATGACGTCTTTCTTCCGGTCCGACAGGTTGTCCGAGGTGTGCAGGTAGATCCGTTCGAACCGCAGTGCGACGCCTTCGGGTTCGGTTCCGTGCAGCAGCCTGTCTCGCTGCTCCTTTGTCCAGTCGCGCAAGGGTTTTTCGACGTCGAAGATGTCCGCGTACAGCGAGTGCCAGTAGCCGCCGTTGCCGAATCCTGGCAGCACGATGGCGCCGTCTTTCAGCGACTTGTCCATGTCGAGGAACCGATCGACCGCGCTGGCTACCACCTCGCCGAGGCCTGAGCAGGTTGGGCACATGCCTGCCGGGTCGTTGAACGAGAAGTGGTTCGACTCGCCAACCAATGGCGTGCTCACGCGCGAGAACAGGAGCCTGAGGTAGGTCCAGGCGTCGGTGATCGTGCCGACCGTCGACCGGGCGTTTCCGCCGATCCGCCGCTGGTCGATCACCACGACTGGAGAGAGTCCGCCGATCGCGCCGACGTCCGGCCTCGTCCATTTCGGCAGGCGGTTGCGGGTGAACGGCGGGAAGGTCTCGGTGAGCTGGTATCCGGCCTCGGCCGCGATCGTGTCGAACACCAGCGACGACTTGCCCGAGCCCGACAGGCCGACGAACACCACCACCTGACCACGCGGTACGTCGAGGTCGATGCCTTTCAGGTTGTTGGTCCTCGCTCCCCTGATCTGGATCATGCGACCGACCGTACGAGCAGATGTGGCCAGAAAATGTCCGCGATTTCAGCGACCATGGAGTCATGGCCGATGTGATGCGGCGAGTCCTCGCACTACTGGCGGCGTTGCAGACGGGCAAGGCGTTCGCGGGCGACGAATTGGCGGCACGGCTGGACGTCAACCCGCGCACGCTGCGGCGGGACGTCGACCGGCTGCGCGGCTACGGCTACCCGGTCGAGACCCAGCCAGGCCCTGGCGGCTACTACCGGCTTGCTGCGGGCCGCGCCATGCCGCCGTTGCTCCTGGACGACGACGAGGCCATCGCGACTCTCCTCGGCCTGGCGACCATCGCCGCGATCGGCAGCGCCAGCGAGGGCAGCGTTGACGACGCAGCGACCCGGGCTTACGGCAAGGTCGACCAGTACCTGCCCAAACGCCTCCGACCCCAGGCTGTGGCGCTGCGCGAGAGCCTGGAGACCACCGCGGTGTCGGCGCCGAGTACCAGTGCCGAGACGATCAGCACGCTCGCGGACGCGATCCATCACGCGCAGCTCGTGACCTTCGATTACGCCGACGGCAGCGCGCGCCGGGTCGAACCACACCGCCAGATCCATCTGAATCTGCGCTGGTACTTGCTGGCCTGGGACACCGGCAGGGCGGATTGGCGCACCTTCCGTACGGACCGGATCTCGAATCCGCGCAACACCGGCCGCACGTTCACCCCTCGACCCCTGCCCGCCGAGACTGGCATCGACTACCTGCGCCAAGGCCTTGCCAGAGATCAGAAACGCGTTGTGGTGACCATCAAAGCGCCGATGACAGAAGTCGCGGACGCTTTCAAGTACCAGGACGTCGAGCTGACCAGGACTTCAGGCGGAACTCGTGCGGTGCTGCGACTCGATTCGTGGCACTGGCTCGTGCTGAGTCTTGCTCCGCTGGACGCGGATTTCACCATCCACGAACCGGTCGAGTTCCGGGCGGCGTGCGCGCGGTTCGGCGCCCGGCTGTCAGAGCGGCGCTTCGACGCCGATGCCGAGGTCGATGGCCTTACGCAGGATGTAGTCGGCCGCGAAGAGGTCCTCGGTGGCGATGCCGAGTGACCGGAACATCGTGATCGCCTCCGGCCCGGACCGGCCAGGCGCCTTGCCGATCAACAGATCGCCGAGTTCACCGCGTACTTCGGGCGGGTCGCTCTGGAACTCCTTGGCCTCGCCCAGCACGGACTGCATCGCGTCGACGTACAGCTCGGCATGCTTGGCCGTTGCGGTGTCGACCTCCTGATGGTGGATCGTGCTCGCGCCGACCGCGTTGACGTGTGTGCCAGGGCTGAGCCAATCCCTTTGCACCACAGGCTCTTTCGAGGTTGTCACGGTCACGACGATGTCCGCGTCGCGTACGGCCTCTGCTGCCGACTCTGCCGCTTTCAGTTCGAAAGGGACATTCATCCGTTCCACGAACGCGGGTGCGGAACGCGGCGAGAACACGCGCGCGTCTTTGATCTCACGGACGAGGGGAATCGCGTGCAAATGTGCTTCGGCTTGCACGCCCGCGCCGATGATCGCGAGGCTTTTGGCATTTTCCCGAGCCAATGAACGGGTCGCCAGCGCGGACACCGCGGCCGTTCGTATTTCGGTGATCGTCGAAGCATTCATGAAAGCGAGCGGCTCGCCCGTGACACCGTCGAAGAGGGTGACCGCGCCTTGATGCGTGTCCATCCCGCGCGCCGGATTGTCCGGCACGATGCACAACAGTTTCGTGCCGAACAGTGGGGCATCGCCGCCGCGATACGCGGGCATCCAGACACCGAACGCGTTCGTCGACAACGGCGTGAAAGCGGTCCGCAGCGGCTGCTCCACCAGGCCTTTCGCCCTGGCAGTGAGCGCGTCGGCCATCACTTCGACGCACTCGTCCATCGGCAGGACGCGTTTGATGTCCGCGGCGGAGAGTATTCGCATGCCCCAGCTCTAGCAGACTGAATCGTTCACGGAATCGTGACTCAACCCACGGCGCGTGTCGTTGCGACTCTGGCCAGAGAAGAGAAGTGTTTGAAGATGAGGCCGCGCAGTGTCGCCGACTCGTATCCAGATGTTGGCGCGGCGCGTATCAAAGTCGGGGCATTTGGGAAAGGCGACCGCGCATGTCGACACCAACAGTGAACCCATCGCATGTCGACTTCGACGACGACGGTTACAAACCGGGTCTCGAAGGAGTCATCGCGTTTCGGACAGAGATCGCCGAACCGGACCGGGATGGCGGCGCGTTGCGTTACCGCGGCGTGGACATCGAAGATCTGGTCGGCCACGTGACATTCGGCAACGTATGGGCACTTCTTGTGGACGGCCGCTTCGGCCCGGGACTGCCACCGGCTGAGCCGTTCCCGATCCCAGTGCACACCGGTGATGTCCGGGTCGACGTACAGGCGGCACTGGCGATGCTGGCGCCAATCTGGGGTTTCCAGCCGTTGCTGGATATCACGGACCTGGAAGCGCGTGGCCAGCTCGCGCGCGCATCGGTGATGGCACTGTCCTATGTGGCGCAATCGGCCCGCGGCATCGGCCATCCTGCCGTGCCGCAGAGCCGGATCAACGAGTGCGACACGATCACCGAACGCTTCATGACCCGCTGGCGCGGCGAGCCGGATCCCGCGCACATCAAGGCAATCGACGCGTACTGGGTGTCCGCGGCGGAGCATGGCATGAACGCTTCGACGTTTACCGCTCGTGTGATCGCTTCGACTGGGGCGGACGTGGCGGCTGCTTTGTCGGGTGGGATCGGGGCTATGTCTGGGCCTTTGCACGGTGGTGCGCCGGCTCGCGTGCTGCCGATGATTGAGGCTGTTGAGCGTTCGGGGGATGCTCGGGGGTACGTGAAGGGGATCCTTGACCGCGGTGAGCGGCTGATGGGGTTCGGGCACAGGGTTTATCGCGCTGAGGATCCGCGGGCTCGCGTTCTTCGGCGGACTTGCCGGGAGCTTGGGGCTGCTCGTTATGAGGCTGCGGCGGCTTTGGAGCAGGCGGCTTTGGCCGAGTTGCGGGAGCGTCGGCCGGATCGGGCCATCGAGACGAACGTGGAGTTCTGGGCCGCGGTGATTTTGGACTTCGCCGAGGTTCCGCCGCACATGATGCCCGCTATGTTCACGTGTGCTCGTACGGCTGGGTGGTGCGCGCACATCCTTGAGCAGAAGCAGACCGGGCGGTTGATCAGGCCTTCGGCTCGGTACATCGGGCCTGATGCGCGCAAGCCTGAGGCTGTCGAGGGCTGGGACAGCATCGCCCACCAGTGAGCCACCACAGTTCAGGACTCGTGAGTGGTTATGCGGGTTAGAACCCGCATAACCACTCACGAGACCACTCACCCCTTGTGGTGAACATTTCTGTACAGTTATGAACAGAGATGTTCACCAGGGAGGGGCAACGATGTTGTCGTTCAGTGATGTCCGAGGGATCGCCACCGCCCTCACCACTCGGGCTGCTGCTCGGGTGCTTGCCGAGGCCGGTGATCTCATCGCCGCCACCGACACCAAGAGGTTTCACGACAACCCATATCCAGTGCTCGAACGCATGCGCGCCAAGGGTCCGGTCTACCGTGGCCTTTCCGGCATGTATGCCCTCACTTCGCATTCGCTGATCTCTCAGGCGCTCAAGCATCCGCAGGTGAAAGTTCAGCCGCTGCCAGGGAAGCGTGACCCGTTCACGCTGGGCACGAATGCCCTTGAGGGCTCCTTTGTTGTCCTTGATGCGCCGGATCACACGCGGCTGCGCAGGATCACGGCCCCTGCCTTTCGGCCGAAGATGATGCGGGAATTACGCGGCAGGATCGAGGCGACCACTCATCGCTTGCTTGACCACGTTGGCACTGAGTTCGATCTCATGGCTGACTTCGCCAATCCCCTGCCGATCACTGTCATCAGTGATCTGCTTGGTATTCCTGCCAATGAGACCGGGCGGTTCGCGAGGTACGGCATGATCATCGCTGAGGCGTTCGACGGGTTGAACTCTCCGGCGAAGGTGCGGGAGTACAACACGGCCTATGCCGACATCAGGCAGTTGTTCTCTCGGCTCATGGCTGAGCGTCGGGTCGATCCGGGTGACGATGTGATCAGCATTCTTGTCGCGGCGGAGACCGAGGACAGGATGACCGCCGATGAGTTCATGACCACGTGCATGCTTCTGCTCATCGCTGGGTTTGAGACGACCGTCAACATGATCGGCAACGCCGCCGTTCTGTTCAGTGAGCACCCTGAGCAGTGGGAACTTCTCAAGGCACAGCCGGATCTTGCCACCAATGTCGTCGAGGAAGTTCTGCGCTACGAATCTCCTGTGCCTGTCCTCATGCGGTTCACGCACGACCTCGTTCAGCTTGATGGCGGGGAGGTTCCTGCTGGCGCGTCCGTGCTTTTCATGCTTGGCGCCGCCAATCGGGATCCGGCGGTTTTTCCTGAGCCACATCGGTTTGACATCACCAGGTCCGGGTCCGTCGAGCATCTCGCGTTTGGGGGCGGTGTGCATTACTGCCTTGGCGCTCCACTGTCTCGTTTGGAGGGTGATGTCGCCTTTCGGGCTATGGCTGAACGGTTTGCCACCATCAAGCTCAACGGTGTTCCCGCTCGCCGGCTTTCGTCGAGCATCCGTGGGTTCAGTGCTATCCCTGTCCGGGTCTGACTGCTTGTCCTCCGATCGGTGGACATGGGGATTCAGTCCTGTGGTTGTCCCGCCGGCCCCCGGATTCCATGAGCATTGCGGACATGACAGCGATACAGGTTCGGGGGCTGCGTAAGGCTTACCCGACGATCCAGGCTGTTGCCGGGATCGACTTGCGGATCGACCGCGGCGAGGTGTTCGCGTTACTCGGTCCCAATGGGGCCGGTAAGACAACGACTGTGGAAATCCTTGAGGGACATCGGAAACGGGATGCTGGCACGGTTTCCGTGCTCGGTCAGGATCCGGGTACGGCCGGCCGGGCTTGGCGGGCGCGGTTGGGGATCGTGCTGCAGACCGCGACCGATGCCGCCGAACTGTCCGTCAGGGAGACGATCCAGCATTTCGCGCGTTACTACCCTCGGCCTCGGCAGCCTGAGGAGGTCTTGGAACTGTGTGGCCTCAAGGAAAAGGCGGGCGCTCGGGTGAAAGGGCTGTCCGGCGGTCAGCGCAGGCGGCTCGATGTCGCGCTCGGCATCATCGGCACGCCTGAGCTGCTTTTCCTCGACGAGCCGACGACCGGGTTCGATCCGGAGGCACGCAGGCAGTTCTGGAGTCTGATCCAGAAGCTCGCCGCCGACGGTACGACCATCGTGCTGACCACTCACTATCTTGACGAGGCCGAGGCGCTGGCCGACCGGGTCGCGGTGATCGCCAAGGGGGAGATCGTCGCCGAGGGAACGCCTGCCGAACTCGGCGGGCGCTCGACGCGGCATGCCACCGTGCGCTGGGTTGACCAGAACGGGGAACAGCAGGTCCAGACCGCTACGCCGACCAAGTTGATCGGCGAGCTCTCCCGTGGGGGTGGAGAGCTCGCTGGGCTGACCGTCGCAAGGCCGACGCTCGAAGACGTTTACCTCGACCTGGTCGGAGGCAGCCGATGACCACCTTGACATTGCCTTCGCCGATCAGCATCGGGCTCGCGCGCGGGCTCACCGAGCTGAAATTGTTCTTCCGCACCAAGGAACAGGCGATTTTCACGTTCGCCTTCCCCGCCGGGATCCTCGCCGTGCTCGGGTCAGTGTTCAGCCAGGTCTACGAGGACACTGGGGTTTCCTCAAGCCAGGTACTCACCGCGAGCATGGTCGGTGCCGGCATCATCGCGACCTCGTTCGTGAACCTGAGTGTCAGCGTCGCGCTCGACCGTGAGGACGGCACCCTGATGCGGCTACGCGGCACGCCGATGCCCGCGGTGTCCTACTTCCTCGGCAAGATCATCTTGGTGTTCGTCGCCAGCCTCGCCGAGACCGTGCTGGTTCTCGTGGTCGGTGTCGGGCTGTTCGGGTTGGACCTGCCGACCGATCCGGCCAAGTGGCTGACGTTCGCGTGGGTCTTCGTGCTCGCCGTGGTCAGCTGCTCACTGATCGGCATCTTCACCGCGTCGCTTGCCAAATCCGCGTCGAGCGCGTCGGCCGTGGCGAACCTGCCGTACGTCGGCCTGCAGTTCATCTCCGGCGTCTACATGAACCCGATCACCTGGCTGCCCGCGGGTATGGTCACGGTGGCGTCGTTCTTCCCGGTCAAGTGGGCGGCACAGGGCTTCCGGTCGGTTTTCCTGCCGGACAGCATGACGAAGTACGAAATGGCGGGGTCATGGGAACTGGGCAAGACGGCACTGGTCCTTGGCGCCTGGTGCGTCGTCGGGCTCGTGCTGTGCCTGATGACGTTCCGGTGGAGCGACAAACGAGCGTGACCGACGCCGCTGATCGCTACTTCTGGCTGTGGGACACGTTTTTCGCGTTCGTCTACGTCGCGGTCGTCTGTTTGGTGCTGTTCGTCGCCAACGGGGTGACCGCGGCGGAACGCTACGGCTCGGTCGGGTTGCTGACCGTGATCCTGCTGCTGTACGTGTTCCTGGCCAGGCGCGAACTCGTCACCGAGCGGCTCGGCTGGCGGCGCAACCTGTTCATCGCGACACTGTTCGGCTGCATCGTCGGATCGTCGGTGCTTGTTCCGCTCAGCATGTACTCGTTCTTCGCCGTGGTGCCGTTGCTGTTCATGACACTCCGGTTGTTCCCGGCGATCGTGCTGACCGCGGCGTCGATCTTCACCTCGATGATGATCTCGCTGGTCTGGGATCCCGGTTCGAGCATCCTCAACGCGGTCATCCCGCTGGCGATCAGCGTGTCGTTCTCGGTGATGATCGGTGTCTGGATCCACAAGGTGATCGACGAGAGCGTCGAACGCCGCGACCTGATCAAACAGCTGGAGGACAGCCAGGCCGAGGTCTCCCGGCTGTCGCACGAGGCAGGCGTCGCCGGGGAGCGGGAACGGCTGGCAGGCGAGATCCACGACACCCTCGCGCAAGGTTTCACCAGCATCATCACCCTGGTGCAGGCGGCGGAATCGGAGCTCGGCCGGGACGAATCTCAGGTACGCAAGCATTTGTCGCTCGCGGTGCGGACCGCACGGGAGAACCTGGCCGAATCCCGTGCCTTGGTCGCGGCTCTCGCGCCCGCTGAACTGACCGAAAGTTCTGTCCTGGACGCCATCCGGCGCCAGGCAAGCAAGCTGACTGAGGAAACCGGTGTCGCGGCCGAGGTGGTCGTGCAGGGCGACCGGCGGCCGCTGACCACCGGGATTGACGTAGTACTGCTGCGGACCGCGCAGGAAACACTGTCCAATGTGCGCAAACACGCGGACGCGGACAGCGTCGAGATTGTACTGTCCTATCAGGAGGGTTCAGTTGTCCTCTTGGTCACGGACGACGGCAAGGGTTTCGATCCGTCGGCGGCGACCAGTGGGTTCGGGTTACGCGGCATGCGGTCGCGGATCGACCAGGTCGGCGGCTCGTTGTCGGTGACAAGCTCGCCAGGCGCGGGCACCACGGTCGAACTGGAGGTCTGCACGTGATCAAGGTGCTGCTGGTCGACGACCATCCCGTTGTCCGGGAAGGGTTGCGCGGCATGCTGGACGCCGAGCCAGACCTGACGGTCATCGGTGAAGCCGGTTCGGGTGAAGAGGCCGTCGCGCTCGCGGCGGCCCACCAGCCCGACGTGATCCTGATGGACCTGCGAATGCCCGGCCTTGACGGCGCCGGTGCCACCGAGAAGATCATGTCCTCGGACGGCAGCAGCCGGGTCATCGTGCTCACGACCTACGAAACCGACGCGGACATCCTGCGGGCAGTGGAAGCAGGCGCGACCGGATATCTGCTGAAGGACGCGTCCCGCGCCGAGCTCGCTGGCGCCATCCGTGCCGCGACACGCGGTGAAACTGTTCTGGCGCCTTCAGTCGCCGGACGGTTGATGCGACGAATGCGTCAGCCCGCGCAGCCATCTTTGAGTGCCAGGGAGATTCAGGTGCTTCGATTGGTCGCGAAAGGACAGACCAACGGCGAGATCGGCGCGTCGCTGCATATCAGCGAGACCACCGTGAAGACGCACCTGTTGCGCGTGTTCAACAAACTCGGCGTCTCGGACCGCACGGCAGCGGTAACCACAGCTATGGAACAAGGCATGCTCTGAAAAAGACCTCGTGAGTGGTTAGTCGCGTTCTAACGCGGCTAACCACTCACGAGGGTTGAGCTGGGGGTTTAGCCGAGTTGCTCGACGACCCACTCGATCGCGTTGGTCAGGATGGTGATGTCGTCCGGCTCGATCGCCGGGAACATCGCCACCCGCAGCTGGTTGCGGCCCAGCTTGCGGTACGGCTCGACATCGACGATCCCGTTGGCGCGCAACGCCTTCGCCACCGCGGTGGCGTCCACGTCCTCAGCGAAGTCGATCGTGCCGACGACCTGTGAGCGGTTCACCGGGTCGGCCACGTACGGCGTGGTGTATGCGGTCTTCTCCGCCCACTGGTACAGGCGCGTGGACGAGTCGGCCGTCCGGGCGGTCGACCAGGCAAGGCCGCCGTTGCCGTTGATCCACTCGATCTGGTCGGCCAGCAGGAACAGCGTGGCCACCGACGGCGTGTTGTACGTCTGATCCTTGACCGAGTTGTCCAAAGCCGTTGGCAGCGAAAGGAATTCCGGCACCCAGCGGCCGCTCGCGGCGATCGACGACACCCGCTCGAGAGCCGCGGGGGACATCAGCGCGATCCACAGGCCGCCGTCGGAGGCGAAGTTCTTCTGCGGCGCGAAGTAGTAGACGTCCGTCTCCGCGATGTCCACCGGCACACCGCCAGCGGCGCTGGTGGCGTCCACAGCAATGAGCGCGTCACCGGAACCGGCGGGCCGCACGACCGGCATGATCACACCGGTCGAGGTCTCGTTCTGCGCCCACGCGACCAGGTCGGCGCCTTCGGAGTACGTGATCTCCGGCGCGGTGCCCGGCTCTGCCTTGATCACGATCGAGTCGGAAAGGAACGGGGCTTCGTTGGTGACCTTGGCGAACTTCGAGGAGAACTCGCCGTTGGTGAAGTGCTGGGCCTTGTCGTTCACCAGGCCGAACGCGGCAGCGTCCCAGAACGCGGTGGTGCCGCCGTTGCCGAGCACGACCTCGTAGCCCTCAGGCAGCGAGAACAGCTCACGCAGGCCCGCACGGACCCTGCCGACCAGGGACTTGACCGGCTTCTGGCGGTGTGACGTGCCCATGAAGGCCGCGCCCTCGCCAGCCAGGCGTGCCAACTGCTCCGGCCGGACCTTGGACGGTCCGCAGCCGAACCGGCCGTCGGACGGCTTGAGCTCACCGGGCAACTGCAGAGTGGTCGGATCAACGGTCTGCGTCATGGCGCCTCTTCATGGATCGCATCTGGATCGAATTGAACTGCGACGGTACCGGCGCCGTTGCCGGGCGGTAACCAGTTTGTCATGTGGCCTAGCGTCGCGTACCCCACCCGTGAGGGTCGACACCCCCGGGGATGGGGCCAGCCGGTTCGTACGGACGGCGGGTGAACACGAACGTGGCCAGGTCGATATGCGTGACCTCGCCATTGGCGTCACGAACGACCTTGAGTGTTTCCCCAGCGTAATAGGCATCCAGACCGGTCCAGGTGCCGTCACCGGCTGGCTTGAACCGCGACGCGCGACCGCCCTGGATCGGCACGAGGTCGAGCCACGCTTGGTCGAGCAGCCGCAGTTGGAAGGGCGCGGCGCCCCAGTACCAGACGCCCGTGAGATCGAGCAGGTCCTGGTTGACGACCGTGGCCGGGGCCCATTCGGTCGGCAGCTGCGGCTCCTGCTCGTCCGCGATCTTCATCAGGTCGTACGACAGGCCCATGATCCCGACCCCGGACGTGGCGTTGGTCAGCACCAACGACCCGGTTCCGCTGGACGTGTCGGTGAGCGCGCACGCCAGGAAGCCCGGCATCGACCCGGTGTGACCGGCCAACCGTCGCCCGGAATCGCGTACGAGCTGCAGGCCGAGCCCGAACCCGCCCGTCCAGTGGTCGCCGTCGTCCACCATCACCGGCGCCCGCATCTCAGCCATGGTGTCCGGGTGCAGCACGTCGCCGGTGTCGCCTGCGATCAGCCGCAACCAGCGGGCGAGGTCGTTGAGGGTCGACCACAACTGGCCCGCGGGCGCCATTGCCCCGGCATCCGGCGCCGGTTCCGGCAGCAGCACGTCGGCGTGTGGATGGACCGCCCAGCCCAGGGCATGCGGGGCTTCGGGGTGCGGGGTTGTCCGTGTCATCTCCAAGGGCACGAGCAGCTCTCGGTTGACCGCCTCCAGCCAGCTCACGCCCCGGTGGCGCGAAACGAGTTCACCCAAGGCGCCGTAGCCGACGTTGGAGTAGTGCAGCTTGCTGCCCGCTCGCAGCACCAGGTGCTCCGGCCCGAGGCTGGCCTGCAGCGCCGCCCAGTCCGACCCTGGCGACCGCTCCCACCAGACGCCGGGCGACTCGGCGGTCAAGCCGCCCGTGTGCGAGAGCAGCTGAGCAAGCGTTCGGTCGCCCATGACCGTGCCGGGAACGTGCTTGTCGAGCGGGTCGTTGAGATCGAGCTTGCCTTCATCACGCAGCCGCATGACCAGGACCGCGATGAACGTCTTGGTGATCGACCCGATCCGGTACTGCGTGTCCGGCCCCGGCACCTCGCCGTCGACGCGGCCACGCGCGCCGGACCACACCAGCCCACCCTCCCGGACAACCGCCGCGACCAGGGACGGAGCACGGCAGGTCGCCTGCTCGTGCGCGACGCGGCGAAGCAGGGCCAGCTCAGTTGAAGGCAGCATGCCGTGATTCTCGCCTGCTTCGCTGGGAGCGCGCCCGCGCCTAGGGCATCAACGGTGTCTATGGGCAAGAATGCCCGAGTGAAATGGGCACGAGCCAGCCATCATCTGCGGACCCTTGCCGACGAGTGTGCCCGGATGCACGCGGTTTCCGGCCGGATCGAGTCTTTGTCGGTCGTGCAGCTTTGGGCATTTGGCGACGTCGTGGCCTCGAACGCGGACTTGGACTTCGCTGAGGTGGCGTTGGTGGTTGACGTGCCTGAGGTTCCTTGGCTGTCCGTTCCGGACGGTGGGACATGGTGGAGCCGTTCGGCACGCCTGAAAGATCCGCTGCGCGCGTTTTGGCGATCGTCGCGTGTTCCGGTTTGGAACCACCGGATCGTTCAGCCCGTGCTTTTGTGGGACGTGGAGAACGGTGTTGCCGAGGATGCTTTCAGTGACCTTGGCGGGTTTCGGGTTGCCGCGCCAAGTCCTGACGAGCTTCGGGACCGGCTGGACTTGGAGTTGGCGACCAGCCTCAAGGCCATGCGTGCGGCGGCGGAGGTTTACGAGACGACCCGGTGGAGCCCGCGGAAGTTGGAACCTGTGGCCGACGATCTGCATGCGGTAACCAAGGGCTACTTGGACATCCTCGACGCACGCTAGTCCGCGACAGCCGCCTGCCACGCTCGGAAGTCCGCTTCACCGTGAAGATACTTGCCTGGCGCCACTTGCAGATCGGCGCCAGCCAGATATCCGAGCGCTTCCCACAACTTGGCGGGGTAGCGCTCATCGTCAACGACCATGGGCCATGCCCAGTCGGCGGCTTCCTCGCGGCTGACCTCGCCACTCACCAGGCCAGCGAGCAAACGCTTGGCCTCGGCGAAGGTGGCGTCCAGGTCGGTCACGACACCGATTCTGCTAGATCGGGCGCCGTTTCTGGTGTGAATTAACGGCTTCACGCAGGGCCGAACCCGCGCCTTCGACAATGGGCGCGCCGTGGCCGAAGCACGCGGTCTCCACGTCCAACTCGGCCAGCCGCCGGAAACCTGCCAGAGCCTGATCCTCGTCCTGGTTGAACACCCCGAGCATCACGCCGCCTTCGTTCGCCACGGTGTCGCCGGTGAACAGGACCTTGTGCTCGGGCAGGTAGATCGCGATGCTGCCGGGCGTGTGCCCGGCCACGTGCAAGATCTGCGCGCCACCGCCGAAATCGAGCACCTCGCCGCCAGCCAGCTCGACATCCACTGTAGACGGTGGCACCACTATTTCCGGGACACCAAGGGACTGAACATGTTCCCAGATCGGCTTGTCGAACTCGGTCAAGACCGGCGGTGCCGGGCGTGCCTCGCCCCGGACGACTGCCGCGTCCGCCGCGTGGACGTGCACCGGAGCACCATGCCGCGCGCGAATGTCCGCGGCTGAGCCGTGATGGTCTTCGTGGCCGTGGGTGATGAGAATTCGACGGATCGCCGAGCCTTGTACCGCTTCGGAAATCTCCTCCGCTGAACCCGGGATGCCGGTGTCTATCAAGGTGAATTCGTCGCCGTCCTGCCAGAGGTATGCCTGGCCGAACTTCAATGTCACGTGGTACAGAAACGGCCGCAGTGCCATGATCCCCATATCGCCACGCTAGGCGGGGATCATGGCCGCGGCCATCTTTTTCACTGTGAGCGGACGGAATCAGCGCATGGTTATCCGCGCGCACGCGTCGAACGCTTTGCCGACGGTCTTGGGATCCGTTGTGTACTTGATCCCTTCATCAACCCCGTCCGGCCGAGGGTCAGGAAACTCAGGCACACCGTTGTCACGCACGCACTTGGCCAGTTTCAGCTTCGCCGCGTACTCTTCCGGGGTGACCGGCAACGGCCCACCCTTGGTGTCCGGCAAGAACTTCGCACACTCCTTCTCGGCCTTGGCCAGCGTCGCCGCGCTCACGTCCAGCTTTTCCGTGCTTTCGTACGGCAGATCGGCCTTGTGCTCGATCATGCACTTCTTGTAGTCCCGCATCTTGTCTATATCGGACTTGACGACACTACTCGGGACAGGCAACGCAGCCGAGTCAGGACTGCATGCAGCAAGCAATGCGGCCACAACCACTAGGCCCTTCATGCCAGTGCCGATGTCGGTGGGAGACGTGCGGCGCGCATTGCCGGATACGCACCGGCGATCGCACCGACCAGAGCGGAAATCCCGACACCGCCGACCAACGCCAACGGAGGCAACACCGCGGGCCAGTTCTGGCTCAACGAGTAGCCCGCTGTGACGGCGATACCGATCACCACGCCGACGATTCCGCCGAGGCCGGACAAAAGCACTGACTCGGCAAGGAATTGGCCACGGATCTGCCGCCGGGTCGCACCCAATGCCCGCCGCAAACCGATTTCACGGCGTCTTTCCAGTACCGAGATCACCATCGTGTTCGCGACACCGACACCGCCGACCAGCAACGCGACACCGCCCAACGCAAGGAACAGCGCGCTGTAGGACTCGTCCACGAGTTTCTGTGCTGCCAACGCTTCCGACGGCAGCGACACCTGCACCTCCTCCGGGTGGTGCGGGTTCACCGTTGCGGCAAGGATGTCACGCACGTCCTGCACCTTGGCGTCCTGCGCACGCACGTACAGCGTGGTCGGGTGGCCGTCGAAACCCAGCTTCTCCTTGGCCACGTCCCAGCCCACCAGCACGGCCCGCTCGACCTCCGGCGCCAACGGCATGGCGTTCAGAATGCCGATCACGGTGAACCACTGGCCTTCGATCCACACCTGCGGCGGGTGTGCCGGGTCGATGTGGTCGATGCCGAGCCGTGTCGCCGCGACCGATCCCAGTACCACCGCGGGGAACTTCGCCGACGCCGCGTCGATGAACTTTCCACTGTGGAGTGTTCCGTTCAGGACACCGAGCAGGTCCGGTTTGGTGGTCAGCACGGCGAGACCGGACGTCTCGCCCGCGTCAATCTGGTCGTTGCGGCGCACCGTGCTCTTGACTGACCCGGTTGCCGAAGCGCCCGTCACCGGGCCGATCCGGCCAGCCATGCCCACTGACGTCTCCGGCAGTTTCGCCGGTTCGGCGAACAACGTCTGGCCCGGCTTGGTCACAAGAAGGTTCGGCCCGAGCGCGGCGATCTGGTCGGCCAGTGCTTTGTTGCTGGACGCCGGAATGCTGATCACCGCGATCATCGCGGCCACACCGATCGCGATTCCCAGCGCCGACAACACTGCCCTCAGTGGACGTGTGCGCATTCCGTGTAGGCCAAGGCGAAGCATGTCCTTCGACCGGAGTCTGCGCGGGGATGGCAGCGGTTCGGCGTCCGATGGCCGGTCTAGCACCACGCTCATACCGCCACCGCCCCGGTGTCCAGGCGCAACAGGCCGTCACGCATCTCGATCCGGCGTGGCATCGAGGCCGCGATGTCGTTGTCGTGCGTGATGACCACGATCGTCGTTCCCGCCATGTTCAGCTGGTGCAGCAGCGATAGAATCCCGGAACCCGTTGTACTGTCGAGGTTTCCGGTCGGCTCGTCGGCGAGCAGGATGGCCGGGCGGTTCACCACGGCGCGGGCGATCGCCACGCGCTGCCGTTCACCGCCCGACATCTCGCTCGGGAAATGCCATGCCCTGGAACCAAGTCCGACCTGTTCCAGCGCCCCCATCGCGATTTTGTGCCTACGCCGAGCCGAAACTCCCGCGTACAGCAGCCCGGTGGCGACGTTTTCCACCGCTGACAGGCCTTCGGTCAGAAAGAACTGCTGGAACACGAACCCGATCCAGCGCGACCGCAACGCCGAGAGCCTGCGGTCGTTCAATCGCGCGACGTCGTGCCCGCGGACCTCGACCCGGCCGGACGTCGGTACGTCCAACGTGCCCATCAGTTGCAGCAATGTGGACTTTCCCGACCCGGACGGCCCGACGATGGCGAGCAGTTCGCCCGACGAGACGGACAGGGATACGTCTCGAAGCGCGTGCACCCCGCCGGTGTACGTCTTGGCGACGTTGCGGACCGCGAGCACCGGGGTCGTCATGAGGTGGTCACCACCTGCATGCCTTCCCGCACGTCCGGGCCGCTGACCTCGACTTTGCCGTCGGCGAACAGACCGGTCTGCACCGGGATCAGCCGCCGCGAGGTCCCTTCAACGACCTCCAGCGCGTACCCGCCTTCGGCCAGCGCGAGCAACGCGCCGACCGGCACGGCCAGCACGCCGTTGTGGCTCACGGTGGTGAACCGGACGTCCGCCGAACTTCCGTCCGGCGCCGTGATCGCGCCCGGGTCGTCCAGCTTGATGGACACGTCGAACTTGGTGTCCTGATCGCCGCCGCCCATGCCAGGGTTGTTGTCCGCCGCGGCAAGGGTGACCTGCTGGACCGTGCCGGTGGTCTGCTTGCCGCCGACGCTGACCGTCACCTTCGAACCGGGTTTGGCGTTGTCCCGCTGCTCCGCCTTGATCTTGACAGTCACGCCGCGGTTCACGCCGGTGTACTTCAGCACGTCCGTGGTGCCCTGCGCGCCGAGGTTCGCCACCAGCGTGCTCACCCGGAACGGCCCTTGCGCGATCACCACGTCACCGATCTCGACCGTGCCGTTCTGGTCGACCTTGAGCGACTTCTGCCACTTCTTGATCGCGGTAGCGGTCCCGTCGGTGAACTTCTCGTCCGGCGCGCCGAACCCGCCGAACCCCAAGGTTTTCAGGTTCTCCTCGACCAGCTTGACGTCCGGGCCGTTGCTCACGCCCGGCCCGACCGGCCGGTACATCGGGATGTCGCCGTAGAAAAGCACAATCGGCTTCGCGTCCACTTTGTACACTGCTTTACCCCGGTCGAACTGGTCGCCGGTCGACGGCAGGCCGGTTATCGTGCCCTGTTTACGGCCTGCCAGCGCGGTTTCCAGTCCGTAGCCGAGTTTTCCGCTCTCGGTCTTCTTGTCCGACAGGTCGGTCTTGACCACCTCGGCCGTCTCGACCTTGGCGGGTGCCTGCGGCCCCGCGATCGCGGTTCCCGAACCGACCCTGGTCAGGATGACCGCCGTGCCGACCCCTAGTGCGACCACGGTGGCCGTGCCGGCGATCATCCAGCGAGTACGGCGGCGTTTGTGCTGCAGCCGTGGCCCTTCGTCGGTCACCTGCCGCCTCCGGCCGCCGGTACGCCCATCGTTTCCACGCCGCATTCCTTGAAGGCCTTCTCGGTCTTCTCCTTGTCGCCGCTGAGGTCGATGGTTCCGCCGCTCACCGAGCCGTCCGGGTTCGGGTCGGGCCAGTTGAACCCGTGCTCACGCATGCACTTCGCCTTCGCGCGCGCCTTGTCCAACTCCTCAGGCGACAGCGGCTTCGGCTTGCCGCCGTTGGGCAGCAGCTTGTTGCACGCCTCGCCCGCCTTGCTCCACTTCTCCGCGTCGCCCTCGGTCATCCGGGTCGCGGACATACTGCCGTCCGGACCGGGGTCGGGCATGTCGATGCCGTGCTCACGCATGCATTTCGCGAAGTCACGCATCCGGTCTTCGTCGGTTTTGCCGTCGTTGGCGGCGTTCTCGTTGCCTTGGGCGTTGCCTTGCTTGTCGCCACCCAATGAGGCGACCTTGTCGCCGCCGGAGTCGCTACTGCCACACGCTGTCGCCAAGGCCAACAACGCGGTCACCGTGGCGAGTCGCCACTTTGCACCCATTCTCCGGTCTCCCTTTCGCTTTACGGCGGATCCGACCCCCGACAGCCCGGACCCGCTCGCTTCGAATTTCTAGAGACCGGCCGATTCGGCGGCGTTAAGCGAAAGCGCTTATCTGGCGCTTAACCCCAGTTCGGGGACACTGTCCACATGCGAGTTCTGGTCGTCGAGGACGAACGGCTGCTCGCCGACACCCTGGCCGAAGGGCTGCGGCGGCTTTCCATGGCAGTTGACGTGGTCTACGACGGCGACGCGGCGCTCGAACGCGTCCACGTGCACAGCTACGACGTCGTGGTCCTCGACCGTGACCTGCCCAAGGTGCACGGCGACGACGTCTGCCGGTCGATCATCGACTCGGGCGGCGAGGCCAGGGTGCTGATGCTGACCGCGGCGGGCGACGTCAACGATCGGGTGACGGGCCTGCGGCTGGGTGCCGATGACTACCTGACCAAACCGTTCGCGTTCGACGAGCTGGTGGCCAGGGTGCAAGCGCTTGCGCGCCGGGCCCGGCCCGCGCTGCCGCCCGTGCTGCAACGGTCCGGTGTCGTGCTGGATTTGCCCCGCCACCAGGCGTCGCGCGACGGCAGGCACCTCGCGCTCTCGCCGAAGGAGTTCGCCGTGCTCGAAGTGCTCATGCGGGCGGAAGGCAACGTGGTCAGCGCCGAGGATCTGCTGGAGAAGGCATGGGACGAGCACACCGACCCGTTCACCAACGCGGTCCGGGTCGCGGTGATGACCTTGCGGCGCAAACTCGGCGATCCCCCGGTGATCGACACGCTGCCCGGCGCTGGGTATCGACTGTCATGAACCGCTGGTCGGTCCGCACGCGCCTGTCAGTCATCTACGGCCTCGTCTTCATGGCCGTCGGCGTGGTGCTCGTAGTGATCAACTACCTGCTGCTGATGGGCGTATTGCCGCAGCCTGCCGCGTTCGTCGCGGCGGTGCCCGGCTACGCGATCCCGGACGGCGTGACGACGACGGCACGTATGCAGACGGTCGACACAGTGGCGGACTACCGGGCGTCGACGATCCAGACAATGCTGCTGACCTCGGGAATCGCCCTGCTGGCCGCGGGCGCGATCGCAGCGCTGATGTCCTGGTACATCGCGGGCCGCGTGCTGCGTCCCGTGCACACGATCACCGCGACGGCCCGCAGACTCGGCGCGGAGAGCCTGAACCGGCGGATCTACCTCGACGGGCCGGATGACGAGCTGAAAGAGCTCGCCAACACGTTCGACGGGATGCTCGACCGGCTCGCTTCGGCCTTCGACAGCCAGACGCACTTCGTGGCGAACGCATCACACGAACTGCGTACCCCACTCGCGGTCCAGCGCACGCTGGTCGAGGTCGCTATGGCTGACCCGAAAGCATCGCCTGAGCTGCGCAGGCTCGGCGAGCATCTGCTGGTCACCAATGAGCGCAGCGAACGCCTGATCGAGGGACTGCTCGTGCTCGCACGCAGCGACCGTGGCCTGCGCGGGCGCGTGCCGGTGCGGCTCGATCAGGTGGCCGAGACCGTGCTGCTCGGATCCATCGGTCTGGCCGACCAGTACAACGTGACGATCAAGAAGAACCTTCGGCCACGGACCGTCGCCGGTGATCCCGTGCTGCTCGAACGGCTGATCACCAACCTCGTGCACAACGCGATCCGCTACAACGTTTCCGACGGTTCGGTTTCGGTCGAAATAGCCGATTCGCCCGCGTTGCGCGTGGTCAACACCGGTCCTGTCGTGCCGGTCGAGGCGCTGCCCGGATTGTTCGAACCGTTCCGCAGGCTCGAACGCACATCCACGTCCGGCGGCTCCGGGTTGGGGCTGTCGATCGTGCGATCCGTGGTCAAGGCCCACGACGGGTCGATCGGGGTCGCCGCGCGCCCGTCCGGCGGGCTGGATTTGCGGGTTGACCTGCCGCCTGCCGCGTACGCCACGATCACGCCCAACAGGACGATCCCGGCGAGCACGTAACTGTCGGCCACGAGCTGCTGCCAGACTCCGTCCTTCCAGCCGCCGCTCTCGAACATCCAGACCGGCGTGACGATGGCGACGGCCGCGGCCAGAACCACCGCCGCCCCGATCGCGACGCGACGCTCAGTAATCGCGGTCCAGCCGAAGACAACCAGCACCGGAATCAGCCACACCCAGTGGTGCACCCACGAAATCGGCGACACGAGCAACCCGCACAACGCCGTTACCGCCAGTCCGACTGGCCCGCTTGTGCGTCGAATCACGAACACTGTCAAGGCAACGATCACCGCGGCGGGCAGAACCCACCAGAAATCAACGGACAACCGGGCGAACGCACCACGAAGTGACTGGTTGCCAACGAAATCCGGGCCGCCAATTCGTTCCCCGTTGAACAACAACACGGTCCAGTACGTCAGCGAACTGCCAGGCAGAACCACCCAGGCCACCGCGGTTGCCGCGAGAAAGGTCACACCCGCGCGCAGCGCCGCGCGATAGTCCTTGCGTATGAGGAAGAACAGGACGAACACGGCTGGCGTGAGCTTGATCGCCGCAGCGAGGCCGATCAACGCGCCGCGCCAGCGCTTGTTCGGCAACAGACAGTCGGCGGCGACCAGTGCCATCAACAGAATGTTGATCTGCCCGTAGCCAAGCGTGGCACGGAACGGATCCATCCCCGCGGCGAGCAACTGCACACCGATCGCGACGATCGCGGGCAGCACAAGGCCCTTTTCCCGGCCCCGCAAGCTCACCACGAAGCCGAACACCACGACGAACAGCAGCGCGACCGAGATCACGGTGAGTACAAGGAAACCCGCCTGCAACGGCACCCAAGTCGTGGGAACGAAGGCAAGGATGGCGAACGGCGGGTAGGTGAACGGCAGAAGGATGCCACGGCGCGTCGGCGGCAACACGCCGTATGGATCACCGCTCTGCAGCCATGTCAATGCGCCAAGTCGGTAGATCTCGAAATCCATGCCGTCCAACACCTTCAGCCAGACGATCAGCGTGATCGCGGCCAGCTCTGCGACGACGATTCCGAGGAGTGTTGATCCCCGCACCTGTGATTCCTCCGTTCTGCCTAACCAAAGTACTGACTAAAGGAGTGCGAATCCGCTGGGGATGCGGGAAGATCGAAGTGAGTATCTCGCTGAGGCGCGGCGCGCCTCCGTCGTCAAGGAGGCGCGCCGTAATAACGTCACAAAGTCAGCGAGGTGAAGTCATTCGGGAGGCTTGAGGTGCGCGCGCTGCGAGTGGTCGGGCTCGGAGAGGATGGCAACACTGTCATCCTCGAAGACCCGATGCGTGGCGAGCGTTTCCAACTGCCGGCGGACGAGCGGCTCAGAGCGGCCGCCCGTGGCGACGTCACCAGACTCGGCCAGATCGAAATCGAGCTGGAGAGCCAGATGCGCCCACGTGAAATCCAGGCCCGCATCCGTGCGGGCGAGTCCGTCGCGCAGGTCGCCTCGGCGTCCGGGCTGCCGGAGGACAAGGTCGAACGGTTCGCCTACCCGGTGCTGCTCGAACGATCGCGTACCGCCGACCTGGCCCAGCGTGCCCACCCAGTCCGCGAGGACGGTCCGGACGTGCAAACCCTCGGCGAGGTGTGCGCGCACGCGTTCGGCCTGCGCGGCCAGGAGTACTCGGAAGCGGTCTGGGACTCGTGGAAGAACGAGGAAAACAAGTGGATCGTGCAGCTGCGCTGGACAGCGGGCCGCTCGGACAACCACGCACACTGGTCCTTCCACCCCGGTGCGCACGGCGGCACGGTGACTCCGCTCGACGATCATGCCCATGACCTGCTCGACCCGAACCCGAACCGGTCTTTGCGGACCGTTCGGCCGGTGACCGAGCTGGCTCGGCAAGCGCTTGCGGTGGAGGCTCCGCCGCGTCCGGAGCCTGCGGTTCAGCCTGAGCCGGTGTATCAGGAGGCTGAGCCGGTCTACCAGCCGCCTGTCCAGGAGGAGCCGGTTTATCAGCAGCCGGTGCACCGGGAGCCTGAGCCTGTTCAGCCGCCTGCACCGGTGGCTTCTCCGGAGCCAGAGCCTGCGGTGGCTGAGGAGCCGTCGCCTGCTCCTGAGCCGGAACCGGTGGTCGAGCCGGAGCCTGCGGCCGCGGCTACCAAGCCGGTGCAGGAAGAACTGGTACCCGAGCCTGAGCCAAAGCAAGAAGCCGCCAAGGACAAGCCTGCACCTCGGCGCGGCAAGAAGAAGAACCACCCTGTCGTGCCCGCTTGGGAGGACGTCCTGCTCGGGGTTCGCTCCAACCGGGGCTAACGACCCCTGGGTACCTGGGCCGAGGAGGCCTGGGCATTGCGGGACGAGGGCGTAGGCAAGCTCACGTGGCCCGGGAGCCCTTGGCTATCGGGGGCTGGGCCAGGGCAAGCACCAAGCGGGCAAAGGCCAACAAGGCTGCCCGTAGGCCGAGAGCCGACGGGACCGAGCAAATCGAACAAAACCGGCAGGCACTGCCAAACCTGCGGGCCATCAGACCGAGGCCAGCGGGACCGCGCTAGCAAGCCGACAGCCAGCGAAAGGGGACAGGCTCAGCCTGTCCCCTTTCCCATGCCCCAGTTCCCCGCTCCCCACATCTGTCCCTTGGCCAAGCTCCTCCCCACCAGGAATTCGCCAGGGGGACCCCTGATTTTTACGCTATCGCAGGGGTACGACAGTTTTCCTGCACGCACGGGTTGACCTGCGGGAACAGCGTTGAAGGTCAGCGGATCGGGTTGTCGGCCCAGTTCGCTGGGTTGGTCGCGTCCGGGACGAACCGCACGGACCCGATGACGGCCTTGGCCAGTGCAAGCTGGTCTATGACGTTCCACGTCGTGAGGTTCATCTTCGAGCCGCGGTCGGAGATGCCGATGTACTCGACCCCGTAGTCGTTGCCGACGACCGTGGCTTCGTGATCACCGAGTTTCTCCTTCGGTCCAGGTCCGTAGCCGCCCAAAGTCGCGGTGAGCATCATTGACCCGCGCTCGACCGCTTCGGAGGCACTCAGCAACACCGTGACCTTGATCGGCTCGGTGGGGTCGTACATCGTGATCACCGCGGCGACCTTCAACGCGCCCAGCGCGGCCTTGTCCACGGTGAACGGCACTTTCACCTTCTTGTCCTTGGCCACCGCCACGCTCTGGCGGATTTGCTCGGCACGAGCCTGCATGTCCGGTTCCGGCCCGACGACCTGCACCGTTGCCAACGCACCCGGGGCCCATTCGAACTTCACGTCGCCTGCGAACATCCCAGGACCTGGCCCTTTCACACCCATCTCGTCACGCGCCGCGCCCGGCGGGTACACGGTGATCAAACCTCCTCCGGTGCTGCCGTCGTCCCTGACAAGATCGATCGTCTGCCTGTCCCGGCCTGTCTTGTACAAGTTCGGCCGGAATCCGCCTGCTTTGCCCACCGTGACCGCCTCGTACAGCGGGCCGAACGCCGGCTCGGTCACGGCCGGGGCAACCGGGTCAGCGGAGTAAGCCGAGGACAGGATGGGCACGCTGGCTCCGATCAGCGCGAAAACGCCTGCCACGGCCACGGCACCAGCGACGATCCGGCGTCGGCTCATCCGCCTGCCCGCGACCTTGGCCTTGGTGACGTCCACGGTGGACCGCGTGTCCGGGTCGAGTTCACGCAACGGTGCGAGCATCCGCTGCCCTTCGTTTTCAGTCATGCCCATCACCTCTCAGCCAGCAGGTTCATGTCGCCAAGGTGTTTGCGCAGAGTTGCCAGGCCGAGCGAGGTCTGGCTTTTCACGGTGCCCGCCGAGCACTTCAAGGCGTGCGCGACCGCCTCGACTGGCATGTCATAGAGGAACCGCAGCACCAGCACGGCTCGTTGCCGTGGCGGGACCCGGCGCAGTGCTGTGTGCAGGACTTGGCTGGTCTCGATGTCGGGTCCGCGGACCGGGATGTCCGGTGGTTCGTCGACCACGCGGGTCCGGGAGAACCAGCCTGTGCGTTGTTCGGTCAAGAAAGCCCGGACCACGATGGCCCGGACGTAGGCGTCAAGGTTGTCCGCCGCCTGTGCCTTTCGCCAGTGCACGTACAGCTTGGTGATCGCGTTCTGGACGATGTCGTCCGCGCGATGGCTGTCTCCGCACAGCAGGTAGGCGATTCTGCGTAAGGCAGGCAACCGGACGGTGACGTACTCGGTGTAGCGCTCTTCGTCTGACGCTCGCACAACCCACCCCCTTTCATCAGGGGGACAACGCCAGAAACACCATCGGTTGTGTGGCGCCGGTCACACAACCCATGTCCAGACCCCGCCAACATAGGTTCCGTGACCGAACAACAGTTCGCACACCGCGCGAAGCTCACGCTGCCGTTCATGCGGCCCGAGCACGACCACTCCGGCCCGCCAATACCGCAGGTCGATCCGAGCCTGCGCGATCTCCGCGGGGCCGATCGTGCGGTCGTACCCCTGAGCGACCTCGTCAAGCAGGCGGCTCGTGGGCCGCTGGACCGCGCCGTAGTGCCCAAGCTCCTCGCGGTCGGGCCCGACGAAGTAGCCCTCGGCCATGTTGAACCCCATGCCCGCTTGGGCCTGCCAATACAGGGGCAGCGAGTTCCCTGGGCCCGCCAAGGGCACGGTTACGACCGATTTGTCCGGTCCTGCGTTGGCACGCCACATGCCCTCGGTGAAGTACGCCGGGGTGTCCGCGCGCGAGATGATGGGCAGTGGGGTCGGAGCCAGTGGGATCAAGATCGCGGCCAATGCCCCGAACCACAGCAGCCGCAGCGGGATGTGCGTCGCATGCTGCGCGAGCGTGAGAATTCGATAGCACGCCATGGCGAGCAAGATGCCAATCAACGGCACGCAAGCCATGAACAGCCGCGGCCCGAGCATCGAGTCGTACAACGGCAGCTCGGATACCAGTTGCCACGGCAACGGGAACCCGGTGTTCTCGCCGTTGATCTTGAGTTCCCACCCGAGGGACAGCACAGCCATCGCGACCGTCGTGATCACGAGAGCACGAGCCGCGGCCACGCGCCAGAGCCAGATCGCCAGTACGACCAAGAAGATCACCAACGGCCAGCCCAGGAAGGCGTTTTCCTCCGTCGGGTTGATCGCGACCTTGCCCGCGGACTCCGGATCCCCGGCGATCGAGTAACTCCCGAAGGCCGTGATCGACGCCAGGTCGTTGCCTGCCGGTCCATGCCCGAGACCGTCGTAACTCTGCGGCCCCACGAACTGCTGCCACAAGGGATAAGCCACCAGGACAAGCGTGACCGCGGCCCCGATTCCGATGCCTTTGAGCAAATGCTTGCTCAACACCGATGGCCAGGCCAGCCCGAAGATCAGCAGGGCCGTCGCCGTGATCAGCAATGGCTCTTCGCCGAGGAATACCTGATATGCCACCAGCAGGCCGAGGATCACGCCGTGCTTCACCAGCTTTTCGCCTCTGGCGAGGTGGATCAGCCGGGAGACGATGAACGGCACCAGGAACAACGCCGTGAAGTTCGGGTGCGCGGTCGCGTGCGTCACCATCGGCGGCGCGAAGGCGCAGAACGCTCCACCGATCGCCGCCGCTGTCCGGCTGTCCACCATGTGGCGGGAGATCACCCAGTACCAGCCGGCCGCGTTCGCCGCGACGCTTCCCGTCAACGCGACCGTCCATGTCACGGTCGAGCCGAAGAGCCATGTGATCGGCGCCAGTGGGATTCCCAGGCCGAGCACCGACGTGTTGGCCATCATGTTCACGCCGGTCGGGTAGTTCTGCAGCGTCGTGAAGAACGCGTCGCCCGGTGCGGCCGCCGCCAGCGCGAAGAACCACTCGAACATGTTCTGGTCCTGCATGCTGTTGTACAGGTAGCCGTTACGCAGGTCCGTCCACATCAGACTGTAGAGCAGTACGGAAGCCAGTACGTAGATCCCGATCACGATCAGGTCGCGCGCGGTCACGCGCGTCGTCACGTGTCGGATCACCGGGCTCTTCTGCAGCACATTAGAAAGACCCTTCGGACCGCTAGCAGGTTGCATCGAGTCCCCGACAGTTGACCTCAAGTGTGCTTGAGGTCGCACGATGGCGAGGAAATTCGGATGCACCGGCACAGCGTTCCTTTGTAACGTCGAGGGCTGGCACGAAGAAGTTTGGGGGCACGGAATGAAACAGGCGGAGCAACCGCGCTCGGCCTATCAATCCTTGTGGCGCCTTGGCCCGTACGCGCGGCCGTGGCGCCGATACCTGATACTCGGGATCATCGCCACAGTCGGCGGAATGGCCGCGGGACTGACTATTCCACTGGTGATCCAGAGCATTCTCGACGGCCCCATCGCCAGGGGTGAGATCTCCGGCCTGCTCTGGCCGGTACTCGCGGTGGCGCTGCTCGGCTCCGCGGAGGCCGGGCTTTTCTATTTCCGCCGGAAGGTACTCGCCCGGCCGACAACGCACATCGAAGCGCGCATGCGCCGCGACCTCTACGCGCACCTGCAGCGGCTGCCGGTCTCGTTTCACGATCGCTGGCAGTCCGGGCAGCTGCTGTCCCGCGCGGTGGCCGACCTGTCCACCATCCGCGGGTTCATCGCGTTCGTCGCGATCTTCCTTGTGGTCAACAGCCTTACCCTGCTCGGCGGCCTGATCGTGCTGTTCGGCCTGAACTTCTGGCTCGGTCTGACGGTACTTCTCGCCGCGCTGCCGCTGATCACGATCTCCACGGTGTTCGAGCGTAAATACAAGGTCGTCGCCCGGCTCGCGCAGGACCAGGATGGCGACCTCGCGACCACGGTCGAGGAATCCGCACTGGGCATCCGGGTGCTCAAGGCGTTCGGCCGCGGCCCGCACCTGGCAGGCAAGTTCCGCAAGCAGGCCAAGCTGTTGCGCGGTACGGAACTGCGCAAGGTGCGGATCTCGTCGTTGCTGTGGGGCGCGATCGTCCTGCTGCCGGAAATCGGCATCGCTGGGCAGCTGCTGGTGGGCACGACCGGCATCGTCAACGGGACGATGACCGTCGGCACGCTGGTCGCGGCCATGGCCGTGGCCGCGTATCTGCGGTGGCCGACCGATTCGATCGGCTGGCTGCTGGCGGAGACCAACATGGCCGCTGCCGCCGCTGACCGGTACTTCGAGGTGATGGACGAGCCGGTGACGGTGGCCGATCCGGCGGACGCCAAGCCGGCAGCCAGCCCAGCTCGTGGTCACCTCCGGTTCAGCAACGTCCATTTCAGGCACTCCGAGGGCAGCAAGGAAATCCTCAGCGGGGTGGACCTCGACGTGCGGCCCGGGGAAACCGTAGCGCTTGTCGGCGCGACCGGTTCCGGCAAGACGACGCTGACCGCGTTGGTGCCGCGCCTTGCCGACGTGACCGGCGGCCAGATCACCATCGATGGCGTGAACGTGGCCGACATGCGACTGGCTGACCTGCGGACATTGGTGTCGATGGCGTTCGAGGAGCCGGTGCTGTTCTCCGCGAGCGTGCGGGAGAACGTGGCGCTCGGCACAGGCGAGGCCACCGACGAGCAGGTCTGGCAGGCATTGCGGATCGCTCAGGCGGACAAGTTCGTCGAGGCGTTGCCGTGGGGCTTGGACACCCGGATCGGCGAACAGGGCCTGTCGCTTTCCGGCGGACAACGGCAGCGGTTGGCGCTGGCCAGGGCGATCGTGGGCAGGCCGTCGGTCCTCGTGCTCGACGACCCTTTGTCCGCTTTGGACGTGCACACCGAGGCCGAAGTGGAACGCGCGTTGCGTGAGGTGCTTTCCGGGGTGACCGCGCTGGTCGTGGCGCACCGGCCGAGCACGGTCCAGCTCGCCGACCGGGTGGCGATGCTGGCCGATGGGCGTATCGCGGCCGTCGGTACCCATTCGGAACTACTGGCGAGCAACCCGGCTTACCGGAAGCTTTTGTCCACTTTGGATGCACCTGAGGAGGTGAGGGCATGACGCAGGACGATTCGTGGCGTGGCGTCGCCGCGGAAGAGGTCCAGGAGCTGGACGCGAAAGTCGGCGCCAAACTGCAGGCGCGGTCACGCAAGCTGCTCGGATCGCTTGTCCGCCCGCACCTCTGGCCCGCCGCGGCCGCGCTGACGCTGGTGGTCTTGCAGAACCTGGTGTCGCTGGCGGGTCCGTTGCTGATCGCCGCGGCGATCGACACCGGCATCCCGTCGGCACTCCGGGGCGACACCAGCATTCTCGCGTGGTGCATCGGCGGTTACGCACTGAGCGCGATCGCCAACTCCGGCTTGCTGATGGCGTTCCAGCGGCTGGCCGCGCGGATCAGCCAGAACGTGTTGCTCGACCTGCGTGGGCGGCTGTTCCGGCACGTACAACGGCTTTCCTTGTCGTTCCACGAGTCCTACACGTCCGGCAAGGTCATCTCCAGGCTGACCGCGGACATGGACTCGATTGGCAAGCTGCTGGAAGACGGCTTGGACAACCTGCTGAACGCGGTGCTGTCGCTGGCGTTCATCGGGACGTTGCTGCTCATCCTCGACGTGCCGCTCGCGTTGATCGTGATGGCGGGCTTCATCCCGCTTGTGTTGACGTTGCGCTGGTTCCGGGTCACTTCCGGCCGGGCGTACCGGCGGACGCGCACGGCGATCGCCAAGGTGATCGTGCAGTTCGTCGAGACCATGAACGGAATCCGCGCGGTGCAAGCGTTCCGCCGCGAGCACCGCAATGAGTCCATTATGGACGTCGACAACGCCGAGTACCGGGATGCCAACTACACCGCCACGAGCGCGGTCGCGACATTCGCGGCGATGGTGCGGTTCATCGGCAACGTATCGCTGGCGATCGTCCTCGGGATCGGTGCGTGGCGGGTCACCGGCGGCAGCTTGGAACTCGGCGTGCTGACCGCGTTCACGCTGTACCTGCGCCGGTTCTACGACCCGCTCGACGAGTTGGCGCAGGTCGCGAACTCGTACGCCTCGGCGAGCGCGGCGCTGGAGAAGATCTCCGGCGTCCTCGAAGAAGAGCCGACGGTCGTCGAAGCAGTCAAGCCGAAACCGTTGCCACCGGGCGGAACCATCGAGTTCCAGCAGGTCGAGTTCCGCTACGGCCCGGACACACCGGTTGTCCTGCCGAAGTTCGACCTGACCATCCCAGCTGGACAGACGGTCGCGCTCGTCGGTGCGACGGGTGCGGGCAAGTCCACGATCGCCAAGCTGGTCGCCAGGTTCTACGACCCGACGGCCGGATCCGTGCGACTGTCCGGAGTGGACCTTCGGGACGCGGCGGACGAGGACCTGCGCGACAAGGTGGTCATGGTGACGCAGGAGAACTTCCTGTTCTCCGGCTCGGTCGCGGACAACATCGCGCTCGGCAAGCCGTCGGCGACCCGAGGCGAGATCGAGTCGGCGGCCGCGGCGGTCGGCGCGCACGAGTTCATCGCGGCGCTGCCGGATGGCTACGACACCGACGTGCGTAAGCGCGGTGGCAGGCTTTCCGCAGGTCAACGCCAGTTGGTCGCGTTCGCGCGAGCCTTCCTCGCCGACCCGGCCGTACTCGTGCTCGACGAGGCCACGTCCAGCCTGGACGTGCCCGGCGAACGAGCGGTGCAGGCGGCCCTGGAAACCGTGCTGACCGACCGGACAGCCGTGATCATGGCGCACCGCCTGTCAACAGTGCTGATCGCCGACCGTGTGCTCGTGGTCGAAGGCGGCCGGATCGTCGAAGACGGCTCCCCAGCCGACCTGGTAGCCGAAGGCCGAGGCGAGTTCGCGGCCCTGCACCAAGCCTGGCTCGAGAGTTTGGCCTGATCAACCCTCGTGAGTGTTTTCGCCGGTCACTCACGAGGTCAGAGCAGCACAAACAGGAGGCCGACCCAGCCGAGGGCGAGGCCTGCCGCGACTCCGAGGGCGACCCAGCGCCAGATCAGGACATTGCGGGCAAGCCAGACTGATGGCGCCAGGCCTGCGGTGACCACGGCATTGGCGCCGATCGCCAGCAACGCGCTGGTCTCGCTCAACGTGATCGCCAAGGTCAGCACGGCCGCGAACGTCACGATCGCCATCAGGCCGCTCACGGTCAGACCGGTCGGCCACGGCGTCTCCTCGACCACCGGCTGAGGCGGCGCGGGAGGCTCCGGCGCGGCGTCGACGAACAGGACTTCGCCGGTCAAGGGGTCGTGGTAGCGCACGGTCATCTGCAGGACCGCTGAGAGTCTGTCCGCGAGCTGCATGCCCCGCCGGGACACCAGGACGGCGGCCGAGGCGTCCTCTGGCGCGTCAGCGCGCTGCATGGCGGCCACGACCCGGGCCCATTCGTGCAGGTCCGTGGTCAGCTCGGCTGGCACGTCGAGCAGTTGCGGGTCGATGACCTCGTCATCAGGCCCGATGAGCTCGGCTCGCTCACGGTTCGTGCGCAATTCCACGCCAACAGCTAACCAGTACCGACTGCGTAAAACGCGACGGCACCAGCCGTGGCGACGTTCAAGGAGTCAACGCCACCCGCCATGGGGATACGCACAGCGTGATCGGCGGCGTCGATCGCCTCGTCGGTCAGGCCTGGCCCTTCCGAACCGAGCAGTACGGCGACCGGACCATCGATGGTGACTTCGTTCAGCGGCACCGAATCCGCCCTCGGGGTCAACGCGAGCACCTGGAAACCTTTGCTCTGCAAGTGTTTCAACGCACCCGGCCATTCGGTCACGGTCGTGAACGGCACCGCGAGCACGTGACCCATCGAGACGCGGACACTGCGGCGGTACAACGGATCACTGCATCCCGGGCCGAGCACCACACCGCCGAACCCGAGCGCTGCCACGTTACGGAACAGCGCGCCGAGGTTCTCGTGATCGCCGACGCCTTCAAGGACAGCGAGCCTTTTCTTGCCGGTCAGGTCGTCGAGGCTCCATGGTTTGACCTTGTCGGCGACCGCGAGCACACCGCGATTCAGGTGAAATCCGACGACCTCGGCCATCACGTCGGCTGATGTGACGTATGCGGGGACCGAACTGTCCACTTCGGCGTCAAGCTCGGCGATCCGGCGCTCCACTCCGAGCAGCGAGCGCACCGGGTACGGCGAGGCGAGCAGGCGCCGGACGACCACCACTCCTTCGGCGATGACCAGGCCCTTTCCGCCTGGCCGGTCCGGCCGGCGGTCGGCCGTGGTGAGGTCGCGGAAGTCGTCGAGCCGCGGGTCTGCTGGGTCTGTTATCCGGATCACCTCGGCCACAAGGGGTGATCTTTCCATGATTGGTGCTCCCGGTTGACGGGAAACCCCGCTATGACCGACTGCCCTCTCTAGCGCGGAGCGTTATACGCGAGTGACTGACAGCACCGATTTGGCCGCTAGCAATCGCGTTGGTTGCTGTGTCAACGTTGATTTTCCTGCTGCGGCCGAGCCGAGCGAAGGGGAGGCGGCATGGGAAGGGACGTGACTGCCGGGGCCTACTCCCGGGAGGACCGCCAACACTATCGCCGCAAAGTCCAGCGGTGTCTTGACGCATTGGCCGCGATGCTCAACAGCGAATCGTTCGCTTTCCACCGCAGGCACATGGGTCTTGAGATCGAACTCAACCTTGTCGACGACAAGCTGCATCCGGCGATGACCAATGCCGTTGTGCTGGAAAAGATCGCGGACCCGGACTTCGTGATGGAGCTTGGCCAGCACAATCTCGAGCTGAACGTGCGGCCGAGACCGTTGGACGGCAGCGGGGCGATCGAGCTCGAGGAGGACATCCGCGCCTCCTTGACCCGGGCCAACACCAAGGCGCACGACGCGGGCTCGGACCTGGTGATGATCGGGATCCTGCCCACATTGCGGGAAGAGCATTTCGACGCGCGCTGGCTTTCGCCGAACGAGCGCTACAACATCCTCAACGAGCGCATCTTCGCCGCTCGGGGCGAGGAAATGCAGCTGCACATGGAAGGCGAGCCGATGCCTGGCCAAGGCCCGGAACGCCTGCGCAGCATCGCGGAATCGATCCTGCCGGAAGCCGCGTGCACGTCGGCACAGCTGCATCTGCAGGTCGCGCCCGAGGACTTCGCCGCGCACTGGAACGCGGCGCAATGCCTGGCCGGACCTCAGGTCGCGCTCGCCGCGAACTCGCCTTTCCTGCTGGGCAAGGCACTCTGGCACGAGACCAGGATCCCGTTGTTCCAGCAGGCCACCGACACCCGGCCGGAAGAGCTGAAGAACCAGGGCGTCCGGCCGCGGGTCTGGTTCGGCGAGCGGTGGATCACGTCGATCTTCGACCTGTTCGAGGAGAACGTCCGATACTTCCCCGGCCTGTTACCGGAAGTGCACGACGAAGACCCGATGGCCGAGCTTGCCGAAGGCCGCGCGCCCACATTGCGGGAACTGCGGGTGCACAACGGAACCGTGTGGCGGTGGAACCGCCCGGTGTACGACGTGGTTGACGGCGTCCCGCATTTGCGCGTGGAAAACCGTGTGCTGCCAGCAGGTCCGACGGTTGTGGATCTCGTCGCGAACGCGGCTTTCTTCTACGGCGTGCAACGCGCACTGGTCAACGAAGACCGTCCACTCTGGACGCAGATGTCGTTCCAGGCGGCCGAGGAGAACCTGTATTCGGCGGCCCGGCACGGCCTCGGCTCGCAGCTGTACTGGCCGGGCATCGGCTGGATCCCGCCGGACGAGCTCGTCCTGCGCCGGCTGCTTCCCATGGCGCACGAGGGTTTGCGCGACTGTGGCGTCGCGGATGCCGCGCGGGAACGGTATCTGGCCGTGATCGAGCAGCGGTGTGTCGCTCGCCGTAACGGCGCTTCGTGGCAGCGGGAGACCGTGGCCAGGTTGGAGCAGCGGGGTATGCACCGGGATGCGGCGCTTGTCGGGATGCTGCGGGCGTACATCGAGCTGATGCACACCGGTGAACCGGTGCATACGTGGCCGGTCGGTTAGTGTCAGCACATGCCGAAAATCCTCGGCGAGTCGCTGGCCGAGCACCGCTCGCAGGTGCGCGCGAAGGTGTTCGACGCGATGCGCACGCTGCTGTACACCCGTGGCTTCGACGCGATCACGCTGTCCGGTGTGGCCTCGGCCGCCGGAGTCGGCCGGACCGCGATCTACAACCATTTCCCTGACCGGGAATCGCTGCTGGTCGCGTTCGTCGAGAACGAGACGTCGCAGTACGTGATCCGGCTTCGGGAAGCACTGGCCGCGGTGTCCGATCCGGTCGAGGCGCTGGCAGTGTTCGTCCGCATGCAGCTGCGCGTGCTCGCCGGACGCCACACACCGCCGGGCGCGAAGCTGAACGCCTTGCTGTCGCCGGAGGCGTATCAGCGGATGGCCGAGCACGTCGATCCGATCACCACCGAGTTGCGCACGATCCTTTCCCGTGGGATCGCCTCTGGGCAGATGGTCGACGAGGACGTGGACGTCCTCATCACGATGATCACGGCCAGTTTGGCGTCCCGCGAGGTCGTGGACGCCGGGTCGGAGCTGGACAACACAATCGAGACCGCCGTGCGCTTCATCTTGCGCGCCGTAGGAGTTAGGGTGGCCTAACTCGAAGAAATCGCCTATCCTTTTCTGACAGCGGTGTCAGATAAAGGAGACGTGAGCATGAGCCCGACGTTCTCGGAAACCCTGCGAGCCGCGACGATGCCCTCGCACGAGCAGGCGAACCACTCCCCCTACATCTCGGCACTGCTCGGCGGAGAGTTGTCAGTTGACGCCTTCGGCCAGCTGGCCAGCCAGCTGTACTTCGTCTACTCCGCTTTGGAGGAAGCCGCGGAGGCGATGCGCGACGACCCGATCGCGGGCAAGTTCGTGTTCGCTGAGCTCAACCGCCGCGAGGCATTGCGCGAGGACATGGCGTACTACTTCGGTCCATCGTGGGAGTCGCAGGTCTCAGAGCTGCCCGCGACTGCCGAGTACTGCAAGCGGATCCGCTCGGTTTCGTGGTCTGGCGAGTTCGTGGCGCATCACTACACGCGCTACCTCGGCGACATCGCGGGCGGCCAGATCATCCGGCACCGGCTGCGCAAACTGCACGGCGTCGAGGGCCCGGGGTCGATGTTCTACGTCTTCGACCAGATCCCCAGCGCTCCCAAGTTCCGAGACAACTACCGCACGCTGCTCAACGAGGCGCCGTGGAACGCGCAGGAGCGCAAGCGGGTCATCATCGAGAGCGTTCGGGCGTACGAGCTGAACGTCGCCGTTTTCGCCGCCCTTGCCACGAAGTTTCTAACGCATACTTCGACTCATGGGAACAGCACCACGTCGTGAGTGGGGCCGAACGCTCATCAAGCATGACCCTGAGCAGCTAGTTTGGGCGTTGTCGGCTCGCGAGTCGAGGACAGTCACCAAGGGTGGACCAGACGAGAAGGGGAAGGTCGACTACCAGCTCAGCGACCTTCGCAAGTTCGTCCAGGGGATCGGCGGCCGAGTCGGCCTAGAGGTTCAAGAGCCGAACGTGTCGTCGTTCAAGCGCCAACGAGTCTTGTTGCCAGATGGCACGTACGGCTACCGGGTCGTACGGCCAGACTGGGAAGCGATCATGACCGCCTTGCGGCGCGGTGAGTGCAACGCGCTGGCTGCGGTCGACATCGATCGGGCCACGCGTGACCCACGCATCTTGGAAGACTTGATCGACGCTGTAGAGCTCTACGGCGTATATGCCGTCAGTATGACCGGGAACATTGACCTGTCTACAGACGAGGGCATTTCGTCGGCCCGGCGCCTGGTAGGTCAGCGTAACGACGAGTCCCGGAATACGTCCCGCCGTATAACGAACGGCAAGCGCCTAGCGGCGTTGGAGGGGAAACACAACGGCGGCCCGCTCCGCCCGTACGGTTGGCGCAAGGATCGACTGCACGTAAACAAGCGCGAGATGAAGAACATCCGAGATGCGCTACCCCGCATATTTGCGGGGGTCAGTTCACTCACGATAGCGGCCGAGTGGAACGAACGCGGTATCGCGACGGTCACCGGCGCACAATGGCGCGCGTCAACCATTCGAAACATGTTTCTCCGGCCGCGCATGTGCGGCATGGTCATCTATCATGAGGACGTCATGAGAGACGAGGATGGCGTCCCCGTTCGTGGACGCTGGGAGCCGATTCTTTCAGACGAGGAGTACGAGAAAGTAGTTGAACAATGGGCGCCAGCAGAGAAGGGTGAAGAGTCGCGACTAGGCGGCAAGGGGCGCGGCTATAGAACCATTCATTTGCTATCCCCGTTCGTTCGATGCGGAAAATGCAACGCTCGGATGGTTTGCACCAACGACAAGATACATGGCACTGAACACCGACGGCGGCGTTATAAATGCCCTAGTCGAGGACAAGGCGGGTGCGGTGGCGTCTCGCGGGTCGCCGAGCCTATTGAACATTACATAAAGGCATTGGTAATCGCGGATCATCAGCGGATCAGCGCAGTCAAGATGAAAGAATTGCCGCCGTGGCCCAAGGAGAAGGAACTACAGGATCTAGAAGGCCGCATTAGCGAGTCCACGCGCCAATACGAAGCTGGCACATATCCAGCGGAACACTACTTCCCGAGCCTCGCGCGCATGGAAGCCAAAAAGGCCGACCTTCGCCGCGAGAAAAGCAAGTACTCGAAAGAAAGCAACTTGCGCTCGTCGACCGTTACCAACCTTGAGAGCCTGTGGGACTCGCCCAGTTTCAGCACGGAGCAGAAACAAGCGGCGATCGCAAAAAGTTTGACCGCTATCGTGATCCATCCAGCAGGCAAGGGAGCTAGACACTTTCACCCCGACCAAATCACGGTGGTCTTCCACCAGGAAAGTTGACTGATTTCCAACCTTTCCAGGCTATGTGGCCGCTTCAGGATCGCCATACCCCTCGTCAGTAAGTGCGTCAATGTCGGCAGTGGCTACGTTGCGCCCGACAGGTAGCGAAACATGGTCCGTAGAGAAGTTGGACGACCCTCGCAGGTTATCTATGTCAAAGAAGTAATTTATACGGAGCCATCTGTACCCAAAGAAGCTGTATGCGTTAGTAATTTGACGCCGCGAATTGCTGTAATTCATTATCAGCTCACCTACCCATAGGCTCCCGTGGGTCTCGGCCTGCCGACTCAACCGATCGATGTATTCGACAATGTCAGCCCGAATCTCAAGCTCGATGTGCAGATAAGGGGCAGATGCTGCGGTTTCATCCCCGAGATAGCTCACTATCTCGGCGGGGATCTTCATTCCCGATTCGGCGAGGCGGCAGCATACATGCTTGACGATGTACTTCTCCAACAGGTTGAACCGCCCCGGGATCGATGGAGACTCTGATCCTATGGGAGAATTAGATCGTGTCTGCGCCCAAGAAGTACCCGAACGAGTTGCGTGAGCGTGCGGTTCGTTTGGTGTTCGAGATCCGTCGTGAACGTGGTAGCTCGCATGGTGTGATCCCTGAGGTCGCCGCTCGTTTGGGGATCGGTGACCAATCGCTTCGGGCGTGGGTAAAGCAGGCTGAAATTGATGACGGTGGTCGGCCGGGTACGTCGACTGCGGATGCGCAGCGACTCGCCGAGCTGGAGCGTGAGAACCGAGAGCTCCGACGCTCTAACGAGATTTTGAAAGCCGCGTCTGCTTTCTTCGCGCGGGAGCTCGACCCGCGACCGCCACGCTAGTCGAATTCATCGACGGTCACAAGAACGAATTCGGAGTCGAGCCGATCTGTCGTGAATTACAGGTCGCTCCGTCAACGTACTATGCCGCGCTCACCCGGCCAGCGTCTGCCCGATCGGTCCGCGACGAGAAGCTGGCACGCGAGATCCGCCGCGTCTACGAGGAAAACTACTGCGTCTACGGCGCCCGGAAGATCTGGAGCCAGCTCAACCGCGAGGGCATCACGGTCGCCCGGTGCACGGTCGAGCGGCTGATGGGCACGCTGGGGATGTCCGGTGCGGTGCGCGGGAAAACCCGCCGGACGACGGTCGCCGACCCGAGCACCCGACGGGCTCCGGACCTGGTCAAACGCGACTTCACCGCAGCCGCGCCGAACCGGTTGTGGGTCGCGGATTTCACCTACTGCGCCACGTGGGCCGGCACCGTGTATACCGCGTTCGTCATCGACGTCTATTCGCGGCGGATTGTCGGCTGGCGCACCTCGACGTCCATGACCACAGATCTGCCCTTGGACGCGCTGGACATGGCGATCTGGGCACGTAATGACCGGCTTAACACGCTTGTGCACCACTCCGACCGTGGCACGCAATACACGTCAATTCGCTACACCGAGCGGCTCGTTGAGGCCGGTGCTGAGTGTTCGGTCGGCACAACTGGCGATTCCTATGACAACGCTCTCGCCGAGTCAGCGATCGGACTATACAAGACCGAACTGGTCCGAAGGAAGGGACCATGGAAGACCGTGGACGAACTGGAAATCGCCACTCTCGAGTGGGTTGACTGGTTCAATCATCGGCGTTTGCACAGCGCGATCGGCAACATCCCGCCAGCCGAATACGAGACCCTCTACTACGCCCAAGAAACATCTGATACGGTAGCCAAGACGATATCGAGGTAGCCTCTATCGATCCCGGTGCGGTTCAGGTTGCGCTGTCGTCGCCATTCACCCCCAAAGACTGATGATAGAATAATCAAGCGGGATGCGATAACGGTTGACTCGCGCTGGCGAATATACGTTACGAACGTGTCGTAAGCTCGATCAAACGGTTGACTGAGGTAATCTCACCAAGATTCTGGTTCGTTTGTTGAGCCGCGAAGCTGCTCGGACGAGCGCTGGTCGATGTGCTGGGGAGTGGTGAGACCCGGGGAAAGATGGGCGGGGAGCCCTTGGTAGAACTGGATTGCGAAGATCAAGTCCGGACCAGAAGGCTCCCCGTGATTGCGTATCGTGCCATGCTCGATGTCCCGCGTGAACTGGCCCTCTACCTCAGCCGGCTGCTGCACGCCGAACGCCGCCGACGCGGCACCCGCAAGAACAGCAGGGCGTTGACCTGCTTTCGCCACGCGGTGCTGGGCCTGCGCTGGTTCCGGCAGAACACCGACGTCCCCGCCCTGGCTCGCGATCACGGCATCTCCCGCGCCACCGGCTACCGCTACTTGGATGAGGTCGTCATCGTGCTCGCCGAGCAGGCGCCGGACCTGCATGAGGCCCTGCAGCGGGCCAAGGATGAGGGCACGGCCTACGTGATCCTCGATGGAAAGGTCTTCTCCGCCGATCGCTGTAGCGAGAAAACGTTGAGCGTGAAAGGCGAGCCGATCGACCTGTGGTACTCCGGCAAAGCCCGCGAGCACGGCGGCAACATCCAAGCGCTGTGCGCGCCGGACGGTTTTCCGTGGTGGGTCTCGGATGTCGAGCCCGGTTCACTCCATGACTTGACCGTGGCGCGCGAGCATGTGCTGGGTGCGCTGTACTGGGCCGCCTCGCACCTTGATCTGCCGACGCTGGCCGATGGCGGCTACGACGGTGCCGGCATCGGCGTGCACACCCCGGTCAAACAGCCTGCCGATGGCCAGGTCCTCGACGTGGACACCCGCACACGCAACGCTCTGCTGCGTGGCCTGCGGTGTCTGGGCGAACGTGGTTTCGCCCTACTCACCGGACGCTGGCGCAGCCTGCGGCATCTCACCGCCAGCCCCAGCAAGATCGGCGACATCGTCAAAGCCGCCCTTGTCCTCACGCATTTCGAACACGGCAAGATCGCGTGAAAGTCGCTGAGATCACCTCACTAAGAGTGTTATTGCACGCGCCGCAGATGTTCCTCTCGAACTTTAGGTTTTCTGACTTGGAGCCACGAATGTCCGTTTTGACGCCTGCTAGGACTCGACTGACGGCTGACTCGCCGAGCCAGGTCCCCTTGCCGAAATCACGGATGAGGTCCGAGCGCTTGTACCTGTGCTCCCGGGTGTCCGCGACGCTTCCGCACCACCAACATTGCCCGGCGTAATCATGTCTAATGTCGTCTGGGATTCCGAGTTCCATCGCTGGTTCACCTTTCTCGCTAGCTAACTCAAGGAGCGCTTTCATAGTGCCGATCTCACTCCGCCTCTTTACCTAACTGGCGGTTTGAGAGGTTTACCAACCAAGCGTTCACTTGATCCCGGCTCGCGATCAGGTAGCTCCCATTCGGGCAACGTCTTTGCCATTCGCACCGCGACTTCCGCGACAACCATTGAGCTTGATGCCTGATCTTCTGTGATGCTATTCGCACCGCCGACCACTCCGTGTTCCGTCAGGTCAACGTAGAACCCGGCCATGCGCAAGTAGAAATCACAGTCGGCGGCATAATCGTGATGCTCACCGTATACCTCGTCAAGATTGAAGATCTTCTCAGAAGCTTGTTGCACTGTGGCAATCATCTGCCGTGCAGCAATGGCCTTGTGGGCATGACTGGACAGGTCCTGACGTGTGATACCAGGAAGCCCAATGAGTTTCTGATGGCACAGCCACGCCTTGCCCGCTTCTTCCACTGCAAGAGTTGCCATGCCGTGCGCACCTGCCCACCTGCTGCCCAGATACAACAGTTGAGCGTCGTGCAGGAGACTGACTGCGTTTTGCACGGAAGCGTCTCGTAGCGCTACCAAGTCCTCACGCGTCATCTCCATTGCTGCATGGTCCACTGTCTACCGCCCAGGCACACCCGCTTTTTGCCTTTCGGTTCTGTCTCAGACCAGTAACGTCTGATTGGCCCAACGCCGCATCCGCCGGTTCGTCCGTCACCTCACTCTCGGCGGGGTCCTACCTGGGTAAGCCGTTTCGCCTGCTGCTATCGCAAAGCTCGTCATTGACGAGATCTACCACCGAGCCCCTGGTCACTGACCAGGGGCTCACTTCTAGGCGACGGCAGTCTGTCGTGTGAACGGGTTACTTCTTCGGTACCTCCAGGCCGTAGATCGCCGCGACGGATCGTGCCCACGCTGGTGATCGTTGTGGAGCGTTCTTCAACTGTTCCTGAGCCCACTCCTCTGGAGTCGGCGCGGTGTCTGCCAGATTGCCTGGTTTGTTGGTTCGACGGCCCGTCGTACGCCGCTTGACTCGCCGTGTGCCACGCTCAGGGCGCCGCCGTACGGCGGTGCTCTGTCGGGGGTTGGGTATCGGGTGGGTGTCGGCCTCGTCGATCGCCTTATCGGTGCCCTGTCCGCAGTGGGTGTCGGTCGGTGTGGTGTGTCCATCGTCAGCGCTCCTGTGTGGGGTGTGGTCTGGTGTTGCGTGGTCGGTGTCTGGCCGGTCGTATGTGGCGCTCATGGCGGCGTGCCGTCGGACTCGCCTGGGGAACCGGGGATGTCACCGAGTGATGGCGGCCGAGTGCCGGATTCCGGGGTTTCTGCGGGTTTTCCGTGCGCGGCATTCGCCCTCCCCGTGCGAGGTTTTCCCACGTCAGGGCGGGGAGATCTGGTTAGGGAATAGGCGGGGAGAACTCCCCGCGTCCCTGTTGTCTCCCCGTCGCGCTCCCCGTCGTCGGGCAGGCTGCTGTCATCGCGGCGGGTGAGCGCGTCGGCGATGTCCTCGGCGCGGATGACCATCACGCCGTGCGACTTGCCGGGACGCACACCGTCGATGGCGAGCGTGGCGGTCAAGTCGCTGGGCGACCATCCTTCGTACTCGGCGGGGTTGTGTTCGGCGAGCCGGGAGAGCACCACTTGTGTCCGCACACGGCGTTCGCCGTGCATCACCAGGTTGATATCGGCGAGGTGATCGACCGGCGCGGCCTCGATCTCCAATCTGTGTGGCGCCTCAATGGCGCGGCCTGTCTCCTCCACCAGTGCCACGGCACGGGTGACGACCGGTGACACGTCGTCGATGCCGTCTTCAAACGGTATGTAGAAGGTGCGGACCAGTTCGAACGTGGCATCGGTGACGCCCACGGCGACGCAGGTTCCCCGATCGGTGTTCATGCGTAGGTCGGTCGCCCGGATACCGGCGCGATACTTTCCAGAGCCCAACAGCCCGTCGTTGGCGATCTGGTCGGCGACCGAGAACGCCACGCCACATGAGACGTTGCGGGTGATCTCACGCGGAATGCTGTCCTTTGTGGGCGATTGGGTGGCCAACAGCAAGACGATGCCGTACTTGCGGCCTCGCTTGATCAACCGGATTGCCATCTCAGCGGCTTGTTTGCCGTACTTGGGATGTTGGAACAGTTCGTGGCATTCGTCGATCGCGCACACGATCGGGTGCAGGCCGAGACTGCGGTTGTCGGCCAATCTGCGCGACACTTTGGGCGGCCTACCCGGCTGCTGGCCGAGCACGCGCCCGCGTCGCTCCATCTCGTCCAACAGGTCGGAAAGTGCCTGCAACGCGGCCTCTGCTACCGCGTCGTCCATGCCCATCCGGTAGCGCATCAACCGGGGGGCGAAGGGCTCGAAGTCGGGGGCCTCGCCCATCACGTACACCCACAGTTCTGCTGTGGGATCCAGTGCCGCACCGAGCAGAATCGTTCGCAGGCAAGCAGATTTGCCCTGTCCTGGTCGACCGCCGATGAGCCAGTTCGCGCCGATCAACGGCGCATTGATCACCAGTCCACGTTGCGACAGTCCAAACGGGACCCCCTTGAACAGATCTACTTGTCCGTCGTGCAGCAAGGGCCAGTCACCGGCGCCACCGTTCAAGGTGCCCTTGTCGGCTACCCACAGGTCGAGAATGCCGTCCTCATCGCCTTTGGTAGGCCAGGTCTCCAACGCGGCACGACCAAGATTCGCGGCGAGCTTCGGTCTTTGCGAGGCGACCATGTCGGCAGTCACGCCAAGTGGGAGCCGGACCTGTGCGTATGTGCCGTCTCCATCCTTGCGGGCCGGAACGGTATAGGCGAGTACACCTCCGTCCTTAAAGAACTGGTTGAGCGGGCTGATCCCCAAGTGTGCCAGCGCCTTTGAGATCATCCTTTCGTCGATCCATGAGTCAGCGTCATCTCGGTCCGGATGGACGAGCCACCCCACTCCAGGCGTCTTATCTCGACCCTCAAACGCTGCTGCCACAAGGAGAAGGACCGGAAGCGTGTAGATCACGGCCGGCCCGGCCGCGGCGACGATCGTCCACACTGCATCAAGTCCGTTGTAGACACTCGCGAGCCATGGCCACATGTCACCGCGGGGAACCCAGGAGTCCAAGGCCCACAACACAATTACCACCGGAGCGAGCACACGAACTAGTACTACGATCCGGTGTAGACAGATGCCTACCTTGGCCCATCGAGCCTGCGAATCCGAACGGATCAACTCCTGGGCCGCGCGCCGTGCCTCGGCGTCCCCGGCAAGCCGGGCGCGTCGCGCGTCCGCCCGCAGATCCGCGTAGGTCGCCCACGTCCAGAACTTGACCAGCCACCGCCAATTGCCACGCAACACGAACCACACCAGCCGTGCCACGTCCTGCGGGATCTTGCGCACGCGATACGCCGCCACCGACCGTACCCGCACCATCGGGCCGGACCGCCACAGCAGCACGGCCGCCATGACCAGCGACGCGAACGCGTGCCGCCACCGTCGCGCCCCCAGCGTACGCGGAGACCACGGCGGCCGAAGCCGGTTCGGTGCCCTGCCGGGGGCATCGTCGGTGACGAACTCGGCGTCATATACCTTCCGTTCCAGCTCCGCTCCCGACACGCCGTCATCCGGGGTGGGGATGGCGTTCATGGGCTTTTCGCGATCGTTCACGGCCGCGCCTCCTCGCCCACGGCCGCATCGTCCCGGCCGTCGCGCGTCTCCGCGCTCATCTCGGCGGTGAGCGTCGCGGCCAACTTGGACGACAAGCCACGCGAACACCCGGTGACATGTCGGACCCATGCCGGGGTGATCTCCACCCCTGGCGACCAGGCACGACGCGCGATGGTGAGGTACTCGGCTGAGGAAGTGCGCCGAGTCTTGACCGGTCGTGGCGGGTCGGCTGGTTCATGAACGCCCGTCGTGTCGGCTGTGTAGGTCGTGGGCGCCGTGAACGGTGTGCGTCGTGCGGTTGCTTCGGTGAACGCCGCGTGTACCGCATCGGTCAGCTTGTCCCGCAGATCGGTCACCGCTTCGGCGGCGACGAACACCACCAGTGGCGGTACCGAGTGCAGCACGATGCCCGACGCCGAACCGTCCGCATACGACGCCCACGTGTTCATCACGTACGTCCTGGATTCACCGTTGATCTTGGGTTGTGGTTGTGGTGGTGGGTGATTGTGGTGGTGGGCCGGTGGTGTGTGGTGTGGTCGTGTGGGAGTTGCTGGTCTGCCCAGCTTTTCCACTGTGGTCTTTCGGGTTGGGCCTGGTCAGGCGGGTGGTTAGGGGTCAGGCGGGGTGGGGTGGGGCGTGGATGGTGGTGAACAGGTGGGTGAAGTCGTGGGCCCAGGGCCAGTCTTGTGGTAGTCGCAGGGTGATGTGGCGGGCGGTGCGGGTGACGCGGGCGGCGATGGTGATCAACCGGCGGCGCAGGGTGGTCAGGCGTGTTCTGGCGTGGGCGGGGCCGGCCAGGGTTGCGGTGGCGCGCAGGAGGTTGTGGGTCAGGGCGGCCAGGGAGAGCCAGGCGGCGTTGGCGGCGAACAGTCCGGACGGGAAGTGGGCCAGCGGGCCGGCCGCGAGTTCGGCGAAGACGTGTTCGATCGCGCCGCTGCGTTGGTCGTGCAGACGCCAGGCGGTGGCCGTGTCGAAGCCGGCCGTGTCGGGCTCGGTGGTGGCGGGCCTGGTGGTGGCGGGCTTGGTGGTGGCGGGTGGGAGGTTGGTGAACACCGCGTGGTAGCGCCAGGCTGGGAACAACTCGCCCTGCTCGTCGCGGGTGGTGATCCGGGTCCGGCGGACCAGTAGCCGGGCGGTGGTTTTCTGGCCGGGGTTGACGGTCGGGTTGGTGAACGCGGTATGGCTGGTCTCGGCGATCTGGGCGGTGTGGATCAGCTGCCCGGTGTGCGGGTCGAGGACCGGGTCGCGGTAGGTGTGCTGCTGCCAGGCGTGCTCGCTGATCGCGTCGATCGCCTCCCGGATCGCGGAATGTTGTGGGGCGGTGATGGAGAACCAGACCCCCTTCCCGCACCAGCATCGTGATCAATTCCCCGACATAGAACCCGGAATCGCCGCGTACCAGCAGCGGCCCGGTCGCGCCCGCGGCGCGGGCGGTGCCCAGCGCGCGCCGGGCCAGCGAGCTCACCGCGCGGCGGGTATCGGCGTTGCCACCCCGTAACCGGGTCGCCACGATCACCGGCCTGCCCGCCGCTGTGGTCAGGGTCGCGGCCAGCGTGTTCAACCCCAACACCCCGGTATAGCCGAACGCGGCCCCGTCTTTGCCCCGCCCGTAGACCTGGCTGATTTTCGAGTCCAGATCCAGCAACCCCAACCGGTCGGCCCCCGCCAGCAGCGGCGTCAGCTCCGCCAAGCGGGCCAGCAGCCGGGCGGAGAGTTTCTCCAGCTGAGCGACATGACCCATGCTGAACCAGCGCAGAAACGTGCCCACAGTGGACGGTGCGCGGATCCCGGTGAACAACCCCGCCATCCCACCATGCCGCAGCACATCCAGATCACTGATCGAGTCCGCGCCCGCGGCCATCCCGGCCACGATCGAGCTGATCTTCGCGCCCGCGTTCGCCCCCACCGAACCACCCAGCCGGACCAGCTCACCGGCCAGATCCGACAACCCCGCGTCCTCGGCCAGCCGCATCACCGCCACCAGCCCCGCGTGCGACACCAATCCCGGATCGTCGAACCTCACCGACACCGCGCCACGCGTATGCGATGCTTTCACTCAGCAGATGCCCTCTCACTCGGACCGATATGTTTCTGTCACAAGAACAATCGTCCCAAGTCAGAGGGCATCTGCCCGTCCACGACACGACCAACCCACCAAGATCTTCGGTGAATCCAGGTACGTGGCCGCGAGCGTGAACCACTTCGCCCGCCGCACCCACGGCCCGGTCTGCACCTGGTATCGCGCGGTCACCTGCTCGGCCCGCAGGATCGCCAGCAGCACCACCGAAACCGTGGGATCCAGCAGCCATGCGGCCAACCATGGCAGCGACCAAGCCACCGAACCGGCGGCGGCGAAAGTCTGGACGTTGGTCATGGTGAACGCCAGACCGAGCACGATCCCCGCCCAGCACAACCGGTCGACCTGTGTCCGCACCCGCTCAACCCGCAACGCCACCACATCGGGATGGGTCTGATAGGCGCGGACATCGGCTGCCTCGGCCGCGTCCCGCGCGAGCTTCTGCGCGCGAGGCACCGGCACGTGTTGCGTGTCGTAAGGAGTAGTCATCGGCGACCACCCCGGTGACGCGAAGTGTCCACAGTGGTCACAGTCAGCGCGCGGGTCAGGGCGTAAGACGCGAACAACGCCGGAAACCCCAACGCCGCAAGCAATAGCCACTTGTTGGATGCGGCGTACACGATCACGATCCACTGCACGCCGACGATCAGCGCGGCGGTGAACAGAACACGACCGGCCAGCGACAGCAGCCGGGCACCCGCCCGAGCGGCGGTAGCCGCAGCACGGGCACGGCGCACGCGCGCCCGCCACAGCACGAACAGGAGAAGCAGGACGCCGACCCCTGCGACGATCTCGGTAGGCTTTAGGTTGATGGTGTTCATCGTGCCGCGCCTCCCTCTGTGTCCTCGTCGGTCTCGGCGCGGTCGTCGGCTCGCTCGCCACGCTGACGCCAGTACCGGTACAGCGTTCGGCGGTCGTCCTCGGCCAACGCGCCCCACACTCCAGCCGTCTGCTCACCGGCCGTCCGCAATTCGAGTTCCAGGCACTCGTCCTGAACGGGGCAGCGGGCGCACAACCGCGCCGCCAACTCCCGATCAGCCGTGTCGTTTCCTGTCCACGCGGGTGGGTCGCCGTAGGTGTACTCCCAGGCACATTCGCCCTGGTCGATCACAATCTCGGCGAGCACGTCACGTGGAACCCAACGCAGGCGATCAAGCCGCCATGCGATCGCAACCAGCCACCTGTCCAGATCGGGAGCCGTCATGGCGCACTCCCGCCTGCGAGATGGGCAAGGGCATGTGCCGGGACGAGTACGCGATGCCGACGCCGCACGACCGGCAGGCGCCCAAGCCGGATAGCCCGGCACACACGCGAGTTCTCAACGCCGAGCAGCCACGCAACCTCAGCGATGGACAGCAAGCATGATGCGCCGTTAGCCCTGAGTATTCATGGCGATCTTGATTCGGGCGCCGTGTCGGAACAGGGAAAAGTGCTCCTGAGCTGGGAAGATGAGGTTGCTAATGCCTGTTCTTACCCATGAAGCTCTGGAGCACTTTCGACGTGGATGTTACTGGGTGGTCGCGGGATCTGGCGGTAGAAGTCGGTGGGCGTGGCGTGGTCAGTCATGCCGGGACCGCGGCGGTGCGGTTGCTGGCCGACCGCACCGGGTTGACGGAAGGCTTGTCGCGGGCGATGGCGCGGCGTGGGTTCATGCCGGTGCATGACCGTGGCCGGGTGTTCGCCGACACCGCGGTGTTGATCGCTGACGGCGGGCGGGTCCTGTCGGATCTGGCTGTCCTGCGCGATCAGGCCGAACTGTTCGGGCCGGTCGCCTCAGATCCGACGTTGTGGCGCACGTTGGACGCGGTCGGTCAGGTGCAGCGCAACAAGATCGCCCGTGTGCGTGCCCGGATCCGCGAGCATGTGTGGTCGTTGATCGAGCGACGGCACGGCCGGATTCCGCCGTCGCGGGTGGCCGACCGTGATCTGGGCACGACCGTGGTGGTCCGGTTGGATGGTTCGCTGGTGATCGCGCACTCGGACAAACAACTCGCCGCGGGAACCTACAAGGGCAGCTTCGGTCATCATCCGCTGCTGGCCATGTGTGACAACACCGGCGAATCGCTGGCCCTGTTGCTGCGCACAGGAAGCGCCGGATCCAACACGACAGCTGATCACCTCGAGGTCCTCGACGCCGCGATCGCCCAGATCCCGGCGAAACATCGAAGGAACCTTCTAGTCACCGTGGACGGCGCGGGCGCCTCCCACGGTCTCATCAAGTACATCACCGCGCTGAACGCCAAGCCAGGCAGGCAGGCGCACTACAGCGTCGGCTGGGAACTCGGTGCGCGGGAACGAGCCGCGATCGGCCGTGTCCCCGCGAAGGCATGGCAGGCAGTGCTCGATCACCACGGCGATCCTCGGCCGCTGGACAAAGCCGGCGTGGTGGAACTGACCGCGCTACTACGTCACCACCCCGACGGGGACCAACTGGAGAACTGGCCGGCCGATCTGCGGATCATCTGTCGTCGTGAGAAACCCCACCCCGGCGCACAGTTGTCCCTGTTCGAAGAAGCCGACGGCTGGCGCTACCAACTGGTGGCCACCAACACCCCGGGCAGCGGTTCGGGCGCCACCGTCCAGTTCCTGGAAGCCCGTCACCGCCCGCACGCCCGAGTCGAGGACCACGTCCGCTGCGGCAAGCAAACCGGCCTCGGTCACCTGCCCTCCACCAAGATCGAGATCAACCGGGCCTGGTGTCTGGCCGCCACCATCGCCATCGACCTGCTCGCCTGGCTGCGCCTGCTCTGCCTTGAGGGCACCCTCGCCAAAGCCGAACCCAAAACCCTGCGCTACCGGCTACTGCACACCGCCGCCCGCATCGTCCGCGGCCAACGCAAACGCAAGATCAAAATCCCGGAAACCTGGCCCTGGGCCGACCCTCTCGCCGCCTGCCTCCGGGCAGCGCTGGCCCTGCCACCACCAACTCGATGACCCCTGTCCCTGCCCCTCGACCTGAAAGGCCCGCCCCCCAACCCGGCGCCCAGCCAACACCGGCGGCCGGGCTCGAACCCTGACCATCACCACACAGCAACCAACTCAAGATCAACATCCGAACCGGCACAGGCGGACACGTCACCCACGTGAATGATCAAGGTTAGAAGTGTTGCTCTTCATGATTATTTGGTCCTTAACTCTTAGCTTGCGACTCGCGGGTTTGCGGGTCGCTGCCTCAAGTAAGGCCGAAGCGCAGAGCACTAACTATATCGACTCAGGAATACAATATTTCGCGCCAGAATTAAGCCTGGTCAGAGCGGAGTTGCCACGCGTTTATATTCTGAGAAAGAATATTGAACGCTGACGATATTCTCACCGAGAATTTTCGGCCTATGACGGCCTTGAGGGTGTCGACCGCCGGACCCGGTCGCCTTAACATAGGTCGGACAGATCGGCCGACAACCTGCATAGCGCCAGCAACGCGACTCTTTCCCATGCGCCGCAATGGGTCAGGTCCGTCTACAGGGGACCTCTCGCGTGGGTGTACCCAGCGTCCAGAACCTGACAGGAGTGCCAGGCGATTCCCAACCTCGGAGCTGACCCGCGCGCAGCGCGGTCTAGCGTGAGTCTGTGTTAACGCATGGTTGGCCGTGTTCGAGGTACAAGATCGTGCCGGACGCGTGCGCTTCATAGGCGGCAGTCAAGCGGCGGAGAAGGCGTGAGGTCAGATAGTCCGCCAGACTGTTCACGCTCACCCACTCAGTTTTGTCGATCTCTACGCCGTCAAGACGGATATTGCGTTCGTCATTCCCAAGGTCGCCACAATCAAATACATAAAGAATCTTATCGCCTTCGGTCTCGCTCGGCGCCCAGTCATGGACCAGTAGGCGTTGAACAGTTCTACGGAGTCCAAGCTCTTCGTTTACCTCACGTTCGCAGGCTGCCGCTGGAGATTCGCCGCGATCGACATAGCCGCCAGGGATGTCCCATCGGTGGCCGTAAGTCTTGTGGACCAGAAGAATTCGGTCACGGTTGACGAAAAGCGCACCGGACGCGAGTCGAGGCGTCGCGAACTTGACGGTCGGATCTTCCATCAGATTGCGCCTTGGGCGTTCACGCGTTGGGCGAGTTTGTCGAGTTCAACGGACGGTTTTCCGACTGTACCTTGGATCAATGCCGCAACTACCTTCCTGCTCAAATAGTGTTGACGCACCTGCTCGGGGGCCATTCTTTCAGCGGTAATCATCACGCCGAGCGCATCGTCTCGATTGCCGACCAGGCTATACGCTCGTGCAACGTCAAGGAGGTAACGCACTCGCCGTTCAACCGGAACAGCTTCAGTGTTCAGAGAAAGGCCGGAATTCAGTATAGTTTGGACGTCGCCCAGTTCTGCGGCCGTGTTGACTCGGTGTATCGCGACGTTGGTTGGACCGAACGCCGTCCACAGGTGGTTTGCATCCTTATTGAGGAGCTGTGCCGCCTTGCTTGCCTCGTCTAGATAGTCGACGGTCTTGGAGCTATCGCCGAAGCGAGCGGCAGCCATCGAGCCCACGAGATACAGGGTTCCGTAGACGGAGAGAGCAGCGTTATCCTTGGAAATCTCCCCTTCTAGGTAGCCTGCGGCGGATTCCACCAGCCTCATAGCAGGTTCAAAGCGGCTGGTTGCGAGCAGTGCGAACGCAACTGACCGGATGAGCGAGGCGCGAACCGCTGGACTGTCGGCAGACTCAGCGGCATTCATGCCTCGTTCGGCAGCAATCCATGCCATGTCTGTTTGACCGACTTTGACCAATACTGAAGCGGCAACCTGATAGGACAGCGCGAGCACTCTGGATACTCGTGCTCGCTCCGATTCTCGGCACTCTCGGGACGTTAGCTGAGCGTCGGCCAAGAGTGTCGAAATTCGGTTGGCGGCTGCCGTAAATCTCGACTGTTGGTAAGCATCGAAGGCAACTTTTAGATCGCGTTCGAGGTTCTCGACCGACGGAATTTGACCCAGCTGATCCGAGCTGAACCGTAGGGGACTGAAACCGTAGTCCGCCAGGATTTGACACAGCTCGGCGATCGCTGGCGAGATTTGCCACGTTGCTGTGATCGACTGAGGTCGCCAGTCGATCAGTTTCCCACCAGAATCGGTTGGCTCGCTCGTCCGCCCGGCCCTCAAACGGCTTCTTCCGGGGAAATCGAACCAGAGAAGATGTTCCGGAAGATGTAGTATACCGGCGTAGTTACGCAGCGCCTCAAGATTTTGCTCGGGCTTGCCGTTTTCTAGTTTACTCACCTGTGCTTGCGTGAGACCAAGCCAGCGCCCGAGAAGCTCCTGCTTGAGAGCTTTGCCGTACATCTGAAGATGGCGTGGATGGTTTCGGTAGGCTTTGAAGACTTTTCCGATATGTTGGCTCTCAAATGCGGCGCGAAACGCATCTGTCTCGAAGAATTCAGTCTTGAGAGCCGGTGGCGCGCCGAGTTGATCACGCTCATCCCTGTGGCACCTACCGCAAAGGCGCGCGGTGTTGTCTGTCGCGAGCACCCTTCCGCACCCTTGACAGCGACGTTCGCTGCTCATACCAGCACGGCGTCCCCGCTGTGGACCGGGAGCGCTCATCTAGTACCCCGCTGAGCTCTGAGCTTGATCTACCTCTGAACAGCGTACATCGTCTCTAGACGTCCACCAACGGGTGAATATGACCACCGTCAGGCTGGCGTCTGCCTGGCGATATTCCCGGACGGTATGCGGCATGCCCAACGAGATATAGACGCCTCCCTGGGGTGCCATCACGGTTGAAACGGATCTTTCAACGTCCCCAAACAAGACTAGTTCCGAGGATTAGGTAACCGCCCGAGATGGCTTCACTGCACGATCAACCCGAACGCCTAGTTCTTACGGCCTCGCTAACTACCGGCGTTGCACGTGTTACGCATGGAATGACGGAATCTGTAAGCCTGATCGAGGAGATCCTAAGCCTCGATCACGCAGATTCGGAGACCACACTCCTGGTGGGTGACGTCGAATACCATCGCACCAAGGACGGGCCGTTCCCTGATCATCAAATGCGAATCAGTGTGCGCCCATCGGCGAACTGCGCCGCACTGAACTACATGGACAACAACGATCCCGAAATGTCCATTGCCAACTCCTATAACACTATTCGACCATTGCCTAAGGTCGACCTAATTTTCAACGGTACGACCGGTGCGGTATTTCCACGCACAGCTGTCATCCCGTTGACCCATGCGCGTAGTGCTTTGCATGAGTGGCTGAGGACACGCCAGAGGCCAACCTGCATCGAATGGCGACCATACGACGCGTACTAAGCAGCGTCGCGTCGTCCTATATGGAGGCTTATTCAGGATGATTGTACTGCTGTGCATCGCCGCAGCTCAGGTGCGGTGTCGCAGGATCCACCTCGAGTCCGTGAATAAGCCTCATGGAGAGGGACGATGACCATTATGGGTGACATGAATACACAACTGGCTGTGGTGCTTAAAGGCGTTCAATGGGTGGCTGACGACATTGCGTTTCGACTGCCAACTAAGCGAGTGCAGGCAGATGAACTGATTCAGCTCGCGGACGCACTCTGCACGGTCGCCAATCTCTTGCGCGCGCATGCTACCGGTGACGATGGCGACGCTGCCAGGGAAACTCCGGATTGATACAGACGAGAATTGCCCTCACATTACTTCTTAGATATGCCTCTACCTCACCTGGAAATGGAATCAACAGGACTGACACATATGGAATCCCGGAAGCAGTCGGACATCGCCACACCTCAAAGCACGGGCCAAATAGATACGACATCTCGGTGCACTTGGGCCTCTGACGGACTGACGATCATCGTTAATTCTCGCGATGAACGTGTTGTCATCCTGCTGCACCCCTATCGTAAACCTGCGGGACCACCTGCACCGAAATGGGTGGACGGCTGCAAGACAGGTGTTGTTTGCCCCGAGGACTGCGGTACGACCGTCTTCGGCTGGAACGAATTCGACGCCAATCGAGTGCTCAAAGCTCATCAACGCAGCAGCCGGTGCCTGAGGAGAGCGTCGTGACTTTCGACAAAATACAAGGCGCATTGCTTGAGATTGCAGACTCGCGCGGCCAGTAAGTCCCCGCGGGACTTAAGCCAAAAGGCCTTAACTCTACATTGGCCAATGTCCGCGCAATTATCGGACGCCCCACATTTTGCCACTCATACGGGAGTAACCATGGCAGGCATAGCACCGGAACCGAACTACTACGGCCGTAAACTCCAGAGGGCAATGAAGAGGCTGCGAGAACAGAACCTGCTAACACAAGAAGAAGCTGGCACGCGTTGCCACATTGATCATAAAAAACTCAGCCGAATCGAACGCCGACAGCTGCCCACGTATCATGAGCTCATTATACTCCTGGACATCTACGGAGTTCCAAGCTGCAACTACGACCCTTATCTCGCACTTTGGGATAGGGCTCGGCGTCGCGGCTGGTGGCGCAATTTCCTGCTTACCAAACAGGAGATCGACTACATTCGCTTGGAAGACGAGGCTGACTTCAAATGTGAGTTTCAGCTGGGTCGCCTTCCCTGGCTTTTGCAGACGAAGAGTTATACGCGTGCCATCCTTGCCCGTCGCGATGAGGAGATCATTGAAAAGAGGCTAGGTATTCAATTTCGACAGCAAAAACGACTTACTAATGAACGCCAGCTAACTTTGCATGCATTGATTCATGAACCTGTCCTGCGTCAGGGAGTTGATCGCACCCAATTGCGAGAACTTTTGACGAGATCCGAAATGCCCAATGTCACGCTTCAAGTTGTTCCCCAGATAGGAACACATGAGGGCTTGCACAGCTCGCTGACGTTGTTGTCTTTCGACGACAAGGAAGAGCCAGATTACGCCTTCGCTGAAACGCCGTTCGGTCCTGCGGAGATCAACGATCCAGATAATGTTCAGGAAGTAAGGCGCATTCTTCGTCACGTAGAGACGATTGCGCTCAGCCCCAACGACTCGGTTGAACTGATCACCAACATTCACGACAACTTTCGCGAGCGGAAGCTGATTGCTGTTCCCTCCGGATAGGTAGCCTCAGCAACCCAAGCCACCAACGCAGGCCAGGACCGGTTCCCGGCCTACTTCTCAACAACGCCGGTAACCGGCCACCAAACGGTTACCGGCGTTCCCATGCGTTTACCCTCCGCAGGTCCACGCTGAGCAGCGCGGGTTACCGCACTCCCACGTTTTAGGGCGCTCGAAGATCCGCCCCAACAAGCGGGAACTCTTCCGGGGTGCACGCGGGGAGACAGCCGGACCAGGGTCCTAGCCTGCGTCTTTCGCGCGAAATAGTGCGACACGGGCTATAGATGCACGGAAGTGCCGTCCTGCAAGGGAAACTGTTGTTTGCGATGACAGCAGATCCCAAGCAGAAGGGCACTCCGTAGGTGAAGCGTAGCAAGCGGTCGAGGCGGGTCAAGGTCAGTGCTGATGGGCGTGGTGTGGTGTCGCATGCCGGGGTGGGGATGTTGCGGGAGTTGGCCCAGGACACCGGCCTGGTCGCGGGGGTGAACGAGGCGTTGGTCGACACGTATGCCGGTCCGTGGATGCATGCACCAGGACAGGTGTTCGCCGACATGGCCGTGGCCATCGCCGATGGCGGCGACTGTGTCTCGCACATCGAGGTCTTCGGTGACCAGCATGCGGTGTGCGGGCCGGTGGCCAGCATGCCGACCGCCTGGCGGATGCTGGACCGGATCGACGAAGCGCATCTGCCGGGGATACTCGCCGCGCGGGCGGCGGCCCGAGAACGGGCGTGGGCCGCGGGTGCCGGCCCGGACCTGACCGGGCTGCTGCGGATCGATTTCGACGCCACGGTCACGATTTCCCATGCTGAGGACAAGGAGAACGCGGCCAAAACCTGGAAACGGACGTTTGGTTTTCACCCGTTGTTGGCGTTTCTGGACCGCCCAGAGGTCTCGGGAGGCGAAGCACTGGCGGGCCTGCTGCGGGCGGGTAACGCCGGGTCGAACACGGCAGCAGACCACATCGCGGTGCTGGAGCGGGCGTTGGCGTCGTTACCCGCCCATGCCCGGCCACGTCCGGGTGATCCGGACTCGGTGCGGGTGGTAGCCCGCTCGGACTCCGCCGGTGCCACCCTCGCGTTCGCGCAGGCGTGCCGGGAGCGGGGAGTGTGGTTCTCCTTCGGGTTCCCGGTGGATGCCCGCATCCAGGTCGTGGTCGATCAGATTCCCGACCAGGCATGGGAATCGGCCATCGACCGTGCGGGCGGGATCCGGGATGGTGCCTGGGTCGCCGACATCACCGGAATGCTCGACCTGTCGAGTTGGCCTGCCGGATCGAAGGTCATCGTGCGTGCTGAACGTCCCCATCCCGGCGCCCAGTTGAGGTTCACCGATGTGGACGGGCATCGGATCACCGCGTTCATCACCGACATCCCCGACCGGGTCATCCCCGGTCAGACCGCCGGTCTGGAACTGCACCACCGCCAGCACGCCCGGGTGGAAGACCGCATCCGCCAAGCCAAGGCCACCGGCCTGCGCAACCTGCCCTGTCGTGGGTTCGCGGAGAACACCGCCTGGCTGGAGACGTTACTGGCGGCCACTGATCTGGTGTGTTGGGCGAAAATCCTGGGTTTCACCGGCACACCCGTGCTGGCGCGCGCCGAGATCGCTACGTTCCGGAACTTGGTGCTGCACGTGGGCGCCCGAATCACTCGTGGTGCCCGGCAAGTCCGGATCCGCATCGATGAAACCTGTGCCTATGCCCACGCGATCGCCCAGGGCTGGTTGAAGATCCGCGCCGCCTTCACCTGATCCGCACCCCTGTCCCTACGATCGGCAAGAACCGGAGCGGCCGACACAAGCAGGTCGGCGGGCTAGCCACGCTCACAGTCGGAAACACTCACGGCAAGATCGACAAAACCACAAGCAAGATCAACTAAATACTGCGCGAAAGGCCGAGGCTAGTGGTGTTATGAACGGGCACGTTCGCGTGCGTTCGTCCGGGCAAGATCATGGTTGAGTATGAGTTGCACGAGCGCATCCTGACGTGTCCGCCACGGTCCGCCGGAAACAGCAATCAGCAATGGAGTCAGGGCCACCCAACCGGTCCGGTCTGAGCGTCGCAAGATGCCGAGCAACACCGTCTCACCCTGCACCGTTGCAAGTGCATGATAGCTGCCACTCACCTCAAAATCGGGACTGCGCAACACCTTCACGGTGTTCGGGTCGACCTTGTCGGCCGGTGTCACGGCCCTGGGACTGGGATCGATGATCACGTCGCAATCCGTCGATTCCGTGACATGTTTCGTGACGGTAGACGTGTGCGATCCCGGCGCGAGTGCTGATCTCTCAGGGGTAACCGCGATGACCAACGCCCGCAATTGCTCTAGGGCGGCCCGTGCATCTTGGTTGGCGGTCACGGCATGACGAGCCGCTGAGAGCGCCTGCCCAACGTCGTCAAGCCTGGCAAGCAGCGCCGCACGATCCGGTTCAGCAGCCAGCCGCGCACGGCGGGCGCGCTGACGGCACGTAGCGCCGTGGTAAGTCGCCGGTCGTCCTGCCGTCCCCGCTCGGGCTGGCAAAGCCCCTCCGCAGCCCTCGCACAACACCGGCATGCACCCCTCATTCCGTGACATGTTTCGTGACAACAGGCATGTCACTGTAGCTCTTGTCACGAAATTTGTCACGATAGTGAGCGTGATCGAACCCTTCAGTGGATCCACCGTGAACATGCGACGCGGCCGCAGCACGGTCTTTGGCGCAGGCAACCCGTGATCAGGAGCACATTCTCGTCGCCGCAGGAACAACCCCAGATCGACGATGCCTCGCGTCACGCACGGGACCGCTCGTCACCGCGTTTTCGCTGGTCAGCCATAGTATACAAAGTTGTTAAGAATTTGTAGTACTTGCCGAGGACATGCCCAGGTATTCCATGTCCTGAGGTGATGATCGTCTAATCGGGGCCGCCATGTCCGACCCTCCTATTGCGAGTAGGTTGCAAGTACCAAATACTTGTGTCACCTACCCCTGAGGAGGGCCGATGGCCCCGTATGTCCTGCCGGACCTGGACTACGACTACGGCGACCTCGAGCCGGCGATCATCGGTGAGATCAACGAGTTGCACCACGGCAAGCACCACGCCGCGTACGTCAAGGGCGCCAACGACACGATCGAGAAGATCGACGAAGCCCGCGACAAGGGCGACTTCGGCTCGATCGTCGGACTGGAGACGACGCTGGCGTTCAACCTCGCCGGTCACTCCCTGCACCAGGTCTGGTGGAAGAACCTCAGCCCGAACGGCGGCGACAAGCCGACCGGCGAGCTGGCCGCGGCGATCGACGAGTTCTTCGGCTCGTTCGACAAGCTGCGCGCCCAGCTGAACGCCGCCGCGACGACGATTCAGGGCTCCGGCTGGGGAATCCTGTCATGGGACCCGGTCGGCCAGCGGCTGCTGACCCAGCAGCTGAAGGACCACCACGCGAACCTGTCCATCGCCACCACGCCGCTGCTGGCGTTCGACGTGTGGGAGCACGCGTACTACCTGCAGTACCGCAACGTGAAGGCGGACTACATCAACGCGCTGTGGAACGTCGTCAACTGGGAAGACGTCAACCAGCGGTTCGTCGACGCCCGCAACGGGCTGAACGGTCTGCGCGTGCCGCAGGCCTGATTCACGAGACCTGGCAGCGGATGCTCCGACAAGCGAAGCTGCCACTTGGAGAAGCCCCTGGCCCGCGCGGCCGGGGGCTTCTTCGCTGCTCAGCCCTCGTGAGTGGTTATCCGGGTTAGAACACGAATAACCACTCACGAGGTTTCGATGTTGCGGAGTTAGTGAGGGTAGGCTAACCTCATACCTGTCCGCTTCGTGGTGGGAGCGGCAGTCAGTTCGGGAACAGAGAGAGCCCCGGCCCGCCGGCCGGGGCTCTCATCTATCTGGTGAGTTCCCGCGGCCAGTACTTCTGGACCATCCGCTGGTACTCCTCCTCCGGGTCGTCCGCGTAGATGTCCCACGGCCTGCTGCTCAGCATGTCGTTCATCCCGAACAGATGCACGAACGCCAGGTCCGCGTTCCCGGCAAGGCTGAGCGCCGCCGCGAAGTAGTTGTGCGCCTCGAACTTTCGCGGGTGTGGCCGCTCCTCGAACATCCACCGGTTCGACGCGATCGTGAGCTGCGAATTCACCTTCTTGAACATCTCACGCCCCATCGCGAGAGGATTGCTGCCCCGCCGGACTTTCGCCTGGATGAGCACCTCGAAGTACGCGACAACCAGTATCGCGGTCACCGGGTCGCCTTCCGGGGCGTTCTGCACCGTGTACAGCGCGAAGTCGGACATCTCCGCATGCGAGCCGTACCACTTCTCAGCCACGACTTGCAGGCGCGTCCAATGCGCCGGGTAGAGCGTCGGCGCGCGTTTCACCGTCTCCGCCCAGATGGCGTCCTGCTCTGAGCGGTCAAGGCCGAGGCCCATGCCCATCGTCAGCATCTGCGCCCACGGGGTGGCGTCGTCCGGCAGCATCTCCGCCGCCGTCATCAGCGGGCCACGAGCCTTTTCCAGGGTCGTGAGGAACATCTTGGCCCGGTCCTCGCCGACCGACGACGCCCAGCCGCCGCCCCGGATCGCCCACGCCTCACCGATGTAGGCATCCCCGGCGAGCAGCATCAGTTCCGGGTCACGGTGGCGCGCCGCGAGTTCGGCGATCTCGTCCGCGCTGCCGACCAGCCGGTGTCCGAGCCTGCTCAGCCGAAGACTCCGGGATTCCGCGTTGTCCCGGCTGTCCACGAGAACCGTGACCGCGGCGTTCAGCTTTCCTTCAAGCAACTCGGCTTCTGCCGCGTCGAGCAGATCGTCGTCGTAGCAATGCCCCCAGACGACCTCACGTCTGGGCAGTGGCGCTTTCTTCTTGCCGAACAGTCCCACGAACTTCCCCCTGCGCTGCCGATGGCTTTCCCGGCAGACTAGTCCGCCAGCGCAGGACCAGGCCCAGTAGCACTGCGGCGAGGACCGAAACCGTGCCACCGAAGAAGAACGTCGACCGGCCGCCGAACTCGTCGGCAAGCCACCCGGTCAGCAGACCGGCGATCGGGTTGCCACCAAGGAAAAGCAGCATGTAAAGGCCCATCACCCGGCCGCGCATCTCTTGCTCGACCGACAGTTGCACGGTCGTGATCGCGGTGTTCATGAACGTCATGACGACGACGCCGACCGGGATCAACGCGATCGCGAAAGCCAGGTACGTCGGCATCATGCCCGCAGCAATTTCGAGTACACCGAACACAAGCGCCGAGCCGAACACCATTCGCAGCTTCGGTTTGCCACGCACACTGCGTCGCGCCGCCAGCAGCGCGCCGGTGAGCGTGCCGACCGCGAGCATGGTCGAAAGCAAGCCGTAGCCATCGGCTTCCTTGTGGAAGACGTTCGCCGCCATGATCGCCAGCGTGGTGAAGAACGTGATCCCGAACGTGCTCACGCAGAACACCAAGACCAGCACAGTCACCAGGTCCGCGCGGCCACGGACGTAACGCAAGGCTTCCCGCAACTGGCCTTTGGCGCGCGCCACGGCGGGTCCGCGATGCAGTTCGGACGGCCGGATCAGCAGCAGTCCCGTGATCACCGCCATCGTGGTCGCCGCGTTGATCAGGAACACCGGTCCGGTACCGACCAAGATGATCAGCACACCGGCGACCGCCGGGCCGACCACGCGAGCCAGGTTGAACGACGACGAGTTCAGCGCGAGGGCGTTGGTGACCAGACCGACGCCGACCATCTCGCTGGTGAACGACTGCCGCACCGGGGTTTCCACCGCTGTGAAGCAGCCGAACACGAAGCACAGCACGTACACGTGCCAAACCTGAACCCAGCCCGAGACATCCAGCACGCCAAGGACCACGGCACAGGCGGCCATCCCGCTCTGCATGGCGATCAGGAGCTTGCGTTTGTCGAGACGGTCCGCCAGCACGCCGCCGTACAGCGAAAGGAAGAGCGTCGGCGCGAACTGCAGCGCGGCCGCGATGCCGAGCGCGACCGGGTTGTTGCCGGTCAGGGTGAAGACGAGCCAGTCCTGCGCGATCCGGTTCATCCAGGTGCCGATGTTGTTGACGACCTGGCCGGAGAAGAACAGCCGGTAATTGCGGATGCGTAAGGACGAGAAGGTGCCTTGCTTCGGCTGCTCCGGCGGTGGGGGTAGGTCTGTGTCGAGGTTGGTTGGTTTCTTCCCTCGGGTCCCACCCGCGCCGGTCAGCACCTCTTTATTGCCCCGCCATCCTGTCGATGATCTCGGCCGCGCGGGAGAGCAGCTCCCGCTCGGATTCGTCCAATTCGGACAGTCGTGCGTCCAGCCACGCCTCGCGCGCGGCCACGTCGGCCTCGATGTAGCCGAGCCCCTGTTCGGTCAGCTCGACGATCACTTGCCTGCCGTCACTCGGATGGGACCGTTTGCTGATGTAGCCGAGGTCCTCGAGTGCGGCGATCACCCTCGTCATCGAGGGCGGCTGTACGCCTTCGCGCGCGGCCAGCTCACCCGGCGTCATCGAGCCGCACTTGTGCAGGCTGGACAGCGCGGAGATCTGGCTCAACGTGACGGACGCATTTGTCCGTTGTGCCCGGAGCCTGCGGTTGAGACGCATCACCGACAGCCGGAGTCGGCTGGTCAGCGAGTGCTCATCGGCGGGACCGGACACATACTTAGCATACCTTATGAATTAGCGAGCTGCCCTACATAACTCAGAGTCACCCAATTGCGCCCTGAATCGGTCCAACCGCGAAGTACGCGACGAACGCGGCCGCGACCACCCAGAGCAGCGGGTGGACCGTCTTCGCCCGGCCGGACACGATCTTCAGGACCACGTAGCTGATGAACCCGGCGCCGATGCCGTTGGCGATCGAATAGGTGAACGGCATGACCACGATGGTCAGGAACGCGGGCAGCGCGATCGTGAAGTCGGTGAAGTCGATCTCCTTGATCTGCGCCATCATCAGCACACCGACTATCACCAGCGCCGGAGCCGCGGCCTCGACCGGGATGACCTGGTACAGCGGCGTGAGGAACATCGCGGCGATGAACAGCAAGCCCGTGACCACGTTGGCAAGCCCAGTCCGTGCGCCTTCGGCGATACCCGACGCCGATTCGATGTAGACGGTGTTCGAACTGCTGGACGCGGCACCACCAGCGACCGCGCCGAGAGAATCCACGAACAGCGCCTTGCCGACGCCGGGCAGCTGCCCGTCCTTGCCGATCATGCCCGCTTCCTTGCCAAGACCGGTCATCGTGCCGACCGAGTCGAAGAAGTCGGTGAGAATCAACGTGAACAGCAGCAGGACGACCGTCAAAGCGGGCACCCGGCTCCACGCGCCGAACGAGAACTCGCCGAGCAACGACAGGTCCGGCAGACCAATCGCTTGCTCAGGCATGGCCGGATAGCCGAGGTTCCAGCCCTTCGGGTTCACGCCCTGCGACGGCCCGGCCTTGACGATCGCCTCAAGCACGATGGCAAGGACGGTGGAGAACAAGACGCCGATCAGGATGGCGCCTTTCACCCGTTTGACGACCAAGATGCCCGTGACAAGCAGGCCCACGATGAACAGGAACGTGGGCAACGACGCGATCGACCCCGAGATCCCAAGACCGACCGGGACCGTTGTGTTGGCCGCGTCCGGAATCCTGCGGACGAACCCGGCATCGACCAGGCCGATCAATGTGATGAACAGACCGATCCCCACCGCGATCGCGGCTTTCAACGGCTGTGGCACGGCGTTGAACACCGCCGTCCGCACGCCCGTCAACACGAGCACCATCACGATGAGGCCGTTCAGCACAACGAGGCCCATCGCTTCGGCCCAAGTCATCTGTGGCGCAAGCGTGACCGCGACAAAGCTGTTGATCCCCAGACCAGTTGCCAGGGCGAACGGGTAGTTCGCGATCACGCCGAACAGGATGGTCATCACGCCCGCGACCAAAGCCGTGACGGCGGCGACCTGGCTGACCGGCAGGATGTCGCCGAGGACATCGCGGTGCGCGGACGGTCCCTCGGCCGCGAAACTGCCGATGATCAGCGGATTCAGCACGACGATGTACGCCATCGTGACGAACGTGACCAGCCCGCCCCTGATCTCGCGTCCGGCGGTCGAGCCACGCTCGGTGATCTTGAAGAAGCGGTCGAGCGCGCCGCGGCGGCTGGTGGTGTCGGCCATGCGGGTAGCCTGCATCACGTGGCGTCCACAGAGGAACCCGAAACCGGAAAATCACTTCCGCCGCCCCCGCCACCCCCGGCGCGGCTGGTGGATCTGTGGCGGATCGTCATCGTCGGCAACATCGCCTGGCTCGGGGTCCTGATCGTCGCCATCTTCACTGGTCCGAGCGTCCTTGCCTGGACCGCGTTCACGGGCATCGTGCTCGGCGGAATCGGCATGGCCATCATGACCTGGCAGCGCTCAGCCGCCCGTAAAGGCTCAAAGACCGCCCAACAGGGAATCTAAACCCGACGGCACCGCCCGGGCGTGTCCACCGTTCCGGCACACCGTGTCCACCGTTCCAGCACACCGTGTCCACCGTTCCAGCACACCGTGTCCACCGTTCCAGCACTATGAAATTCCCTGCCGAGCGCCCGACCGCGCAACTCGGTGTGCCGCAATGTGTATTTCGGTGTGTCGGAACGGTGGACACGCGCTTCAGGAACGGTGGACACGGCCGAGGGTTGGGCGCGGGTGGGGTTAGGCCAGGACTGTCCGGGGGTCGGGGTCGTCGAGGATCGCGTGGATCACGTGGCGATCGATCCAGTGGTCCGAGGCCCAGGCCAATGCTCGGGCCAGGCCGTCGGGCGTGTCCTCGCAGTGCACGCGGTTCTGCCGGTCGACCCACCAGTGCACCCGTTTGCCGTTGGCGGTGAGCTCGTCGTGCACGATCACGCCTTCAAGCGGCAGCTCGAAACCCAGCAGCTCGGCGGCAACGACCACCGCGCCGAGTTCGGCCCACGGGACAAGCTCGCCGCCGGTCACGTCACCCGCGGATTCCGAGGCCAGCGGCAGATCCAGGAGCTCGGCCAACGGTTCGGCGGCATCGTCGTCCAGTGCGGCCACGACGCGGTCGGGTGGCAGCACGGCCAGCAGCCATGGGGCGTCGAGGACCACGCAGTCCTCCGCGTCCACAGCTTCGCCGGACAAGACCCGCACATGGTCCGGGGCGTCGACCAACGACACATCGACAGACCCGGCCAGAGCTGCGTGGGCGCGTAAGGAAACCCCATGCGCGACAGTCCGAGCAGCATCGCCGAGGCGGTCCAGCAGGTCCGAGGCGTCCGACGCGTCCTTGATTTCCAAGTGGGTACGGACCCCGGCAGCCGCCGCGAGTTCGTCGCCCAGCTCCAAAGGAAGCGGGTCGTACAGACCGACGAGATCGTGGGCCGAAGCCGTACGCCAGAAGCGGGGTGCGCGGCCTTCGAGCAAGGCGTAGCGGGAGATCCACCAGGCTGTGTAGCCGCCGGGTTCGCGCAATGCTTGCCAGGTCGCGGGTTCGAGGGCGAGCAGGCGAAGGGCGTCCGGCCATTTGTCGTCGGCGACCAGGTCGAGGTCACGGACGGCCACGACTCGTTTCGGCTCCTCGGTGCCGAAGGACCACCATTCGTCCTCGTCCGCGAGGTCGTGCTCCGGGCCGATCGGTTCCTCGTCCACGATCACGGCGAAGCCGGTCAGGACTCCAACGGCCGACAGCACATCAGCGGACCAGCGTTCCGCGAACTCGGGATCCAGCAAGCCAAGTGGCGATTCCGGGTCGAGGACCGCGAGGAAACGGGATCCTGGCAAGGCCAATTCGTCCGCGGCACGCCAGTCACCATCGGAATCGGGCAGTGCCAACGACTTCAGCCAAGGCCGACCACCCGCCTGACCAACCAAGCCAAGCACCGCGTGCGCCAAACCCGAGACGATCAAGCCAGCCGAAGCATCGGCAACACTGCGCTCAACGGCCTCCTGCAAGGCATCCAGAAGTTCCGAAGCACCCGCGTGCCGCGCCCCAAGGCGTTCCAGCAACGGATGCGCGGCTTCCGGATGGACGAGACGCAAGCCAGGAACGTCCAAATCGGACAGAAACTCCGGCTCGTCGGCGAGCAATGTGCCACGCGGCCCAGGCAATGTGCGGCCGTCGACCAACGGCACGGGAAGGCCGCTGAGGTTGTCCCGGATCGTGCAGTCGTTCTCAGCGAATGGCGCGATGGCCGCATAAACCTGGTGCCACCACGAGGGTTCCTGGTCGATACCGGTCAATGCCGCGACGATCTCCGGGATCCGCAGGCGCGAGATTTCCAACGCTGCCAGGGCATGCGCGTGTTCCGGCTGAGCCAGCTGCGCGGAAGCCAGATTGGGCACAACATCGGAAAGCAAATCAGCCAACGAGTCCGACGGGATCTCAAGAACCCGTGCCACAGCAGGCTTCAAGGACTCTGTGACCCCGGGAAGCCAAGCCTGCGAACGCAGTTCGGCGATCAACAGCTCACGCAGCTGAGCATCCACATCGGACCGTGGGAACCCTGGCGCGGGAACCAGAGCCGTCCGGTGCATCTCCGAGATCCCGAAGACCAAAGACGGATACAACTTCGCGGCCTCGGCCATCACCTCGGACACACCGGGCGATGACATCACACGGCGGCGGGAAGCCTCGATCGGCAGGCTGGCGATCAGCCGTGCTGGCAACGAAAGCCGCTCATCCGTTGGCGTCGGCGCGTGCAGCACGTCCTCGGTCAACGGTTGCGGCACACCGGCATCGGTCACCGGGACGGCCCAGCAGACCATCCACTCCGGACTGGTCTCCATCCCGAGACCGGCTGTGTCGGACAACTTCCCCGAAGCCCGACGCAGCATCCACCGGGTTGTTCCCTCCGGCCCGGTCAGTACGACCGTGTCACCAGAGTCCGTGCTGGTCCACCGTGATCCGTCGACCTCGATCGAGGCTAAACCGGGTAATGCCAGCAACAGGTCCGGCGCCTGCTCACGGAAGCCTTCGAGCAACGCGGCCTGGTCGACGTCCGGCCGTAGCGGCAGCCGTACCTCGGTGTCAAAGCCTTCCGGCACAACGGAATCCGTTGGCCAGACCATTCGAAGCACCGGCACCTGGCCAGACCTGGCGGCCACGTGCTTCTGGATCTCCGGGATCTCCCGGGTTCGCTGCGCGGAGAACCGGACCGATCCCGTGGTCGAGACCACCTCAGGCTCGTCAGTCACCGACAGCACGGCGGAGAAACCCACACCGAACTGGCCGACCGTGCCAAGGATGTCCCGCTTTGCCGACGCACGCAGAGAAGCCAGCGCCGCAACGCCTTCCGCGTCGAGCGGCGCGCCCGTGTTGGCCGCGCGCAGCTCATTGTCCACAATGGATAGACGGATGCTGCCACCGAAACCGGCCGCGTCGGCCGCGTTCTGGGCGAGCTCGACGAGGAGCTTGTCCCGGTAGGCGCCTAAGCGCAGGTCTTCTTCGGCGTTCGCGTCTTCACGGAACCGCGTTGGCGAGGCACTCCAAGCCGCCAGCACCGCCTCGCGCAGGCGCTGGGTACCAAACGGGTCGTTCACTCGACCGGAGCCCGCTCGACGTCAAGCAAAGAGTCGTCGTAGATCAGATCGGCGACGAGAACCGGTGATCCCTGGTCGATCTGCAGCTCCGAATGGGCGCCGCAGCCGTACTGGACGTGCACGACGTGCCCGTCCGCCGGGGAGATCTCGTTGCCGCAGACGCCGAACGCGGCCTTCAAAGACCCGGCGACCTGCAGGTAGAAGCCGCACGTGCCGCAGTGTTCCGGCGCGCTGCGGGCCATGTCCGAGCGGGGCCCGAATTCACCGCCCTGCCAGCGGTCCGCCGCGTCGAGGCGAGCCGGGCGGGACATCACGCGGACCCGGCCGAGGCCGATCTCGCGGGCGACCTCTTCGACGGCTTCGTCGTCGGACTGGACGTACGCGGGCACGAGCCGGGGGTCGTCAGGAGAAGTCGGCAAAAGATCGCCGACACCGAGATCACCCGCCTGCACCCGCTGCTGCCACGGCACCCACGCGGGCGCGACGAGCGCGTCGGGGCCGGGTACGAGCACGACCTCACTGACGGTCACCGCGGTTCCGGGACCGGCGTTGGCCACCGTGACGGCCCAGTGCCAGCCGCGGTAGCCGGGCTTGTCAGCCTCGAAGAGGTGCGTGACCGCGGCCTCGTCTTCGGGCTGCACACCCACGTGCGCGCCGACCTCGTCGCCGGCTTCTTCGCGGGCGGCAGCGCGTGCATGCTCAACCGCGCCGTCAAGGGCGAGTTCTGGTGCGGGCGTCGTGCTCATCACGAAGATTGTGCACCACGTGTGTCACCCTTCCGGCGTGAAGGTGCTCCTTGTTGTCGCGGCCTGCGTATTGGTCGCTTCGTGCGACGCCGAGTCCGCTCCAACTGGGCCGTCCACGCCCGCGAAGTTACGGGCCGAAGTGGTCGCGGTCTTCCCGCACGACCCGACGGCGTACACGCAGGGGCTTGAACTGGACGGCGACCGGTTGTACGAGGGCACCGGCCTTGAGGGCCAGTCCAGCGTGCGAGAGGTCGACCTGCCGACCGCGCGCGTGGAGAAGAAGGTTGATCTGCCATCCCCCATGTTCGGCGAGGGCGTGACCGTTTCCGGGTCCACGATCTGGCAGCTGACGTGGCAGGACGGCGTCGCGATCCAGCGCGACAAGGAGACGCTGGCCGAGGTCAAGCGGGTGCCGTACACCGGCGAAGGCTGGGGCCTGTGCCGCGACGGGCAGCGGCTGGTGATGAGCGACGGCTCGGACAAACTGACCTTCCGTGACCCGAACACGTTCGAGCCCATCGGCGAGGTGCGCGTGCGTTCGGGCAGCGACCCGGTCACCCAGTTGAACGAGCTGGAGTGCACCGCGAACGGGGTGTACGCGAACGTGTGGCAGACCGACACGGTCGTGCGAATCGATCCAGCCTCAGGGAACGTCACCGCGTCCATTGACCTGGCCGGACTGCTGAGCCCGGACGAGCGCGCGGGCACGGACGTACTCAATGGGATCGCGGCTGTCCCCGGAACGGACGAGTTCCTGGTCACGGGCAAGTTGTGGCCGAAGCTGTTCCGGGTGAAATTCGTCACGGCGTCCTAGCTATCTCCCTGTGTGGCCGCTGTGGCTTTACGGCAGGATGGAAGGGTGCTTCGTTCCGGCTCTGACGACCAAGGCGGGGATCGGCCTGCCAAGGGCCGGTCCAAAGGCCGCAAGTGGACTGCGCGCCAGCCGCAGCAGTTCGGCGAGCAGCCACCGCCGCCCCCACGTCGTCAGCCGCCGCCGGTTCCTGAGGAACACCGTCAGACCGCGCCAATTCGTCGTGAGCAGCCGCTGCCTCCGCCGTCGACCAGATACGGCCCCGACGGCTACCCGGCGCCTCGTACCGGCCATACAGGCCCGTACGACTACTACGAGACCGAGCCGCCCCGACAGCCACCGCCACCTCCGCAGCAACCCGAGGCGCAGCACGCCTCGGAGGCCGCGACGTTGCCGCGCGGTGGTCTCCCTCAGGCGCCGAAGAAGCTGACCGTCACGCGCGTGGCTGCGTTGCGCAGCAAGCAACTGACGCAACAAGCAGTCGGCGCGTTCAAACGAGCCGCGAACGCCGATGGCGCCGACAAATCCGGTCTCACGTCGCTGACGTACGCGACGATGCTCAACTACGCCAGCGACGCGGCAATGGCCGTCGCGCTGGCGAACACACTGTTCTTCGCGGCCGCGAGCGCGGACAGCAGCAAGGGCAAAATCGCGCTGTACCTGCTGATCACTGTGGCGCCGTTCGCGTTGGTCGCGCCCGTGATCGGCCCGGCGCTCGACAAGATCCAGCGTGGCCGCAGGCTGGCGATGTGCGTCGCCTCCGCTGGCCAGGCGTTGATGTGCATCGTGATGGCGACCAACTTCGACTCGTGGCTGCTGTACCCGGCCGCGCTCGGCAAGATGGTGCTGTCCAAGTCGTTCACGGTCCTCAAGGCGGCGGTCACGCCGAGGGTCCTGCCGCCTGAGATCACGCTGTCCAAAACCAATGCCCGGCTGACGACGTTCGGTCTGGTCGCGGGAATGGTGTTCGGCGGTATCGCCGCAGGCCTGACGCAGATGTTCGACTCAGAAGGCGCGTTGTGGTTCACCGCCGTGATCTGTGTCGTCGGTGCGGTGCAGGGCATGCGGATCCCGGCGTGGGTCGAGGTGACCGAAGGCGAGGTCCCGGCGACACTGTCGGCGACGCCGACCAGACCGAAACGTCAGCCGATGGGCCGACACGTGGTGATCTCGTTGTGGGCCAACGGAACCGTCAAGGTGCTGACCGGCTTCCTGATGATGTTCTCGGCGTTCGCGATCCGCGCGGAGACCGAAGGCCAAGCGTTCCAGCAACTGCTGCTGCTCGGCATCATCGCGGCCGCCGCCGGTATCGGCAGTTTCGGCGGCAACGCGATCGGTACTCGACTGCTGGTCAACCGGCCTGATCAGATGGTGCTCGGCTGCGTGGTCGCATGTGTCACCGCGACTGTGGTCGCCACGATCCTGCCCGGCATCGGCACCATGGCGATCGTCGGCCTGATCGCGGCGACGGCCGCGGCACTGGCGAAAAACAGCCTCGACGCGGTGATCCAGCACGACCTGCCGGAGGAGTCACGGGCGTCGGCGTTCGGCCGGTCGGAAACCGTGCTGCAGCTCGGCTGGGTGTTCGGCGGCGCGCTGGGAGTGTTGCTGCCGACCACGTTCTGGGTCGGCTTCCTGGTGATCTCGGTGATCCTCGGGCTCGGACTGGCCCAGACGATACTGGCAACGAAGGGGAATTCCCTGCTCAACGTGGTTCGCCGGGCGACCCCGGCGCGCCGGACAGGTACCGAACCCACGTAGTCTCACCCCGTGCGCCGATTCGCAATCGCGTCGCTGCTGGCGGGCGGTCTGCTGCTCGCCGGATGCGCCGCGCCACACGACCCCGAGGTCACGTTCTTCGCCGACGGGGAAACCGTCAACATCGGGCCGTCGCCCGTGTGTGACGTGGCACTCGAGGAGTGCAAGCCGACGGGCTCGCTGGCCGTCCCCGGTGGCATGCCGCTGAACATCTCCGTGCCCAAGCAGATCGCTGACGCGCCATGGGTGGTCGTGTTCCGGTACCGCGCGGCGGATGGCAGCGTGCAGAAGGCGCGCTCGTCCCTGTTCCGTTCAGGAGGGACGTACGCGTACACGCTGCGCACCCCGACCGCGGGCGACCAGCTGATGCACGTCGAAGTCCAGCGCATCGGCGAAATGGGGCTGGACACCAACCAGGAGCTCTACTACCGCGCCGACGGCAGCTGGGCCCTCACCGTCTCACCGTGAAGGTTTACGGGTCGAGCTCGCGGGCTACGGCGCGGACGACTTCGGCGATTCGCTTGGTGGCCCGGCGATCCGGATAACGGCCGCGGCGCAGGTCCGGCTGCACCTTGGATTCCAGCAGCTTGATCATGTCCTCGACGAGTCCGTGCAGCTCCTCGGCCGGCCTGCGGGTCGCCTCGGCGACCGAGGGCATCGGGTCGATCAACCGCACCGAAAGCGCCTGCGGGCCACGGCGGCCGTCGGCCACCCCGAACTCAATGCGTTGGCCCGCCTTGAGTCCCGTCACGCCAGGGGGCAGCGCGGAGGCACGGACGTACACGTCCTCCCCGCCGTCCTGCGTGACGAACCCGAAGCCCTTCTCCGAGTCGTACCACTTGACCCGTCCGGTCGGCACAGCTCTCACCGTTCCCTCGTCGTCAGCATCAGCCGTGCGGCTCCACCCTCTCCTCCGCACGACTAACGCGCCCCGGGCACGCCCAGGACGCGTCGGTCTAGCCTATGCCAAACCGACGTTGCGGCGTAGCGCATAGTCTGCAGCCGTGCCCAAGTTCAACCTTCTGCCAGCAGCCATGGTGATGTTCGCCATCGGGCTGCTCGCGATCATCGCGGTCTTCGTGCTCTACGCCGCCGGCACCACAGACCCGTCGGTGTGGCTGTACGTCGCGGCGATGCTGCTGCCGATCGGCTTGGGGCTGGGGATTTTCAGCGTCGTCCGGCGCCGCTGAACCAGGCCGGAAACTCAAGCAGGCTGGGCAGTACGACATCCGCGCCTGCCTCGATCAGCGTGGCCTCGTCACAGGGCCCGGTCGCGACACCGACCGCGAGCGCGCCCGCCGCGGCCGCGCCTTTCATGTCCCCGATGTGATCTCCGACGTACACGCTGGCGCCGTACATCTTCAGCGCGTCGGCCTTGCCCGCCGACCACAGGTCGCCGATCAGGCGGTCGATGTCCCAGCCGAGAGCTTCGATGTGCAGCTCGGCGTTGCGTTGGTGCTTCGCCGTGACGATCATCGTCTGCCCGCCTGCGGCCTTGACCGCGTCGAGCGCGGCCTCGGCGCCGGGCATCGGCACTGTCACCGGGATCACGATCTCCGGGTAGGTCGCCCGGAACCGCGCGACGGAGGGATCGATCCGGTCCTCGGGGATGCCGATGGTCTGGAACATGTCACGCAGTGGCGGCCCCATGTTCGCGGCGATGTACTCGCCGTCGACGTCGAGTCCGGTCTCCGCGGCCAGCAACGCCATCGCTTTGACGATGCCCGCGCGGGCGTCGATCAGGGTCATGTCCAGGTCGAAGCCAACGGTCAGGGTCACCCCATCACCCTAGGTGACTTTACGAATCCCTCAACCGAGTACAAGTGGTTGACACAATCGGGCATCGTGTCAACACTCGGACTATGACCGAGGTCACACCGTTCTCCGAACGCGTGCGGATGTCGTTACGCGAAACGCTGCTCGACGCGGCGGCGGAACTGCTGGCCGAGCACGGTTTCGCGGGTCTGCGCATGGTCGACGTGGCCGCGAGTGCCGGGGTGAGCAGGCAAACCGTCTACAACGAATTCGGCAGCAAGGCCACGTTGGTGGACGCGGTCGCGTTACGGACTGTCTCGGAGTTCCTCAACGGCAGCGAGGAACGCTGGCGCGCGACCAACGACCTGGCCACCGGCCTGCACGCGATGGTCGAGTACACCGTGCGGCACGGCAGGGAAAACCGGCTTGTCGCCTCGGTTCTGGGCGGCGCGCAGGCCGAAGATCTGTTGCCGTTGCTGACCACCCGTGCCGAACCGATCTTCCGGCCAGCCATTGAGCAGGCCAGTCGCAATCTGGCCGAACGGGTTCCGTCGCTGGCGCCGGAACCGACCGCCGTGATCGCCGAGACGATCGTGCGACTCGCGGTCAGTCACATGATGTTGCCTGGCGGCACGCCCAGCGAAGCCGCCGACGCCGTCTGCGCGGTGATCCTGCCCGCAGTCGAAGCTCAAAGGAGAGTGCCATGACTGAGCTGCGCAGCGGATTCGCCTCTTTGCGCAAGGGCGGGTTGAACTGGAACTCGTTCCCCTTGCGGCTGTTCGTCAAGGGCAACGCCAAGTTCTGGAACCCGGCGGACATCGACTTCAGCAAGGACCGCGCGGACTGGGAAACGTTGACCGACGAGGAACGCCGGTCGGCGACGTACCTGTGCGCGCAGTTCATCGCGGGCGAAGAAGCGGTGACCGAGGACATCCAGCCGTTCATGAAGGCGATGGCGGCCGAGGGCCGGATCTCCGACGAGATGTACCTCACCCAGTTCTGCTTCGAGGAAGCCAAACACACCGAAGTGTTCCGGCGCTGGATGGACGCGGTCGGGCTGACTGAGGACCTGCATCCCTTCGTCGCGGAAAACCCCCACTACCGCAAGCTTTTCTACGAGGAACTGCCCGGCTCGCTGGTCGTGCTGGCGTCCGATCCCAGCCCGCTCAACCAGATTCGCGCCTCGGTCACGTACAACCACGTGATCGAGGGAACGCTTGCCCTGACCGGCTACTACGCGTGGCAGAAGATCTGCACGGGTCGCGGCATCCTGCCGGGTATGCAGGAGCTGGTCCGGCGGATCGGCGACGACGAGCGCAGGCACATGGCATGGGGCACGTTCACCTGCCGCAGGCATGTGGCCGCGGACGACTCGCTGTTCGATGCCGTGCTCCAGCGGATGGGCGAGCTGCTGCCCATCGCGTTGAACATGATCCAGTGGGTCGGAGAGCAATTCGAAGAACCTCGGCCCTTTGAATCCGATCCACAGGAGTATGTCGAATACGCTGGTGACCGCGCCCAGCGTCGGCTCGGAGCCATCTCGTCGGCCCGTGGCACGCCGGTCGCGCAGATCGACCTGGACTACTCACCCGAGGTGCTGGAGGACCAGTTCGGCGAGGAGGACGCGAAGGTCTTCGCAGAGATAGGAAGCCCTGAGTAGGCGGCCACAGTGGCTCGACTTCTCGACGGCAAGGTTTCCCGCTGGCGGGAATCCTGGATTCGCCGGGAAAGCCGAGCGGCTCACACCGGCCGCCTATTGCAAGTGATTTGCCGTAGCCTTGCACCCGGCCGGTTCGTCGTGGGAGGTCCGTTGTCGCTAGCCAGTGCCATCAAGCCCCGAATCGTCCGATTCCGAACCAGCGCCGCCTTACTCGGGCCGGCCTTCGTTGCCGCGATCGCCTATGTGGACCCCGGCAACGTCGCCACGAACACCGCGGCCGGTGCCCAGTTCGGTTACCTGCTGGTCTGGGTTGTCGTCGCGGCCAACGTAATGGCCGGTCTCGTGCAGTATCTGTCCGCCAAACTCGGGTTGGTCACGGGGCTGTCGCTGCCTGAGGCCGTCCGTGACCGGCTGTCCACTCCGACCCGGCTTGGCTACTGGGCGCAGGCAGAGGTCGTGGCCATGGCGACCGACCTCGCCGAGGTGCTCGGCGGGGCGATCGCGTTGAACCTTTTGTTCGACTTGCCGTTGCTTGTCGGTGGACTGATCACCGGTGTCGTGTCGACGGCCCTGCTTCTGGTGCAGGACAAGGCTGGGCAGCGACCGTTCGAACGTGTGATCACCGGACTTCTGCTGATCATCGCGATTGGCTTCGCGGCCGGTCTTTTCGTTTCGCCGCCGTCCGGGTCCGGTGTGGTCAGCGGTTTGCTGCCGCAGTTCGCCGGTTCGGAGAGCGTCCTGCTCGCGGCCGGAATGCTTGGCGCGACAGTGATGCCGCACGCGGTGTACCTGCACTCGGCGCTCGCCCGTGACCGGCATGGTTTGCAGTCTGGGCCCGCGCTCGGCCGTTTGCTCAATGCGACGCGCTATGACGTCGGCGTGGCAATGGTTTTCGCGGGTGCCGTGAACCTGGCGATGTTGTTGCTGGCGGCGAGCGCGCTGTCCGGGATCGAAGGCGTGGACACGCTTTCCGGTGTGCACCAGGCCATCGGCCAGCACCTCGGTTACGGGATCGCGCTGCTGTTCGCCATCGGTCTGCTGGCTTCAGGTTTGGCGTCGACTTCGGTCGGATGTTACGCCGGGGCGGTCGTGATGGGCGGGTTGCTGCGGCGCAAGATTCCGTTGCTGCTGCGGCGTTTGCTCACGCTGATTCCCGCAATTGTGTTGCTGGCGTTCAACGTGGATCCGTCGTGGGCACTGGTGATCTCTCAGGTTGTACTGTCGTTCGGGATCCCGTTCGCGCTGATCCCGTTGGTACGGCTGACTTCCTCACGCGGGTTGATGGGCGGAAACGTCAACCACAAGGTCACCACCGGCCTGGCTTGGGTGATCGCCGCATTGGTGATCGCACTGAACCTGGCGTTGGTCTGGCTGACCGTCACGGGTAGCTGACGCCGAGTTTGTCGAGGGCTTCGTCGAGAGTCCGCATGACCGCGAGGGTTTCCTCGTGCGGCATGTCCGGGCTCTCGATCTCGCCAGCCTGCACGCGTTTGACCACCTCGGCGATCTGGTACTGGTAGCCATGGCCGACTAGTTCCAGTTCGTGCTTTTCGTCGTCCTCGCCCGGCCGGACCACGGAGAACTCGGTCGGCCGGTAGAACTTCGACGGCAGCTCGATCCGGCCTTCGGTACCGACTACGGTCGCAGCGATCGGGTAGTGCCCCAACAGCGATGACGACAGCTGCGCGAAGACGCCGTTCTTGTAGCGCAGCAGAAGCGCGGCCTCGGCGTCCACCCCGTCGATCAAGGTTCCGTGTGTGGCAATGCTTTTCGGCTCGCCGAGCAGCATGTGGGCGAACGAAACTGGATATACGCCGAGGTCAAGCAGCGATCCACCGCCCGCGGCCGGATCCCACAGCCGGTGCGTGGGATCGTGCGGGGCGAACGCGCCGAAGTCCGCGTGCACACTCCGAATCGCCCCGATCGCGCCATCCGCGACCAATGCCCGAATCCGCTTGATCAACGGGTTGAACCGGGTCCACATCGCTTCCATCAGGAAGACGTTGTGTTTGCGGGCAAGCTCGACCAGTCGTTCGGCGTCCTTCAGGCTGACCGTGATCGGCTTCTCGCACAGTACGGCTTTGCCTGCGAGCAACGCGTTACGGGCGACGATGTAGTGACTGCTGTGCGGGGTGGCGACGTAGACGACTTCGATGCCCGGGTCGGCGAGCATGTCGTGGTAGTCGCCGTAGAAGCGTGGGATGCCGTGCCTTTTGGCGAATTCTTCGGCTTTGGGGGTGCTTCTCGAGGAAACCGCGATGACGTCGGCGTCCGGCACCAGTGCCATATCGGAGGTCACGACATCCGCGATCCGGCCGGTGGCCACCACTCCCCATTTGGTCACACATCCACCATAGCCTTATCGGCCAGACGCGGAATCCGCCTTGCCTTCAGGCCAGGCCAAGAATCTCCTTTGCTTCTTCCCTCATCTGCACTTTCCGGACCTTCCCGGTCACCGTCATCGGGAATTCGTCAACCACGTGCACATACCTCGGCACCTTGTAGTGCGCGAGTTTGCCAGCACAGAATTCCTTCAACGCTTCCGCGGTCAACGGATTCGCGCCTTCACGCATCCGGACCCACGCCATCAGTTCCTCGCCGAACCGTTCGTCGGGAACACCGATGACTTGCGCGTCAAGGACATCCGGGTGCGTATACAGGAATTCCTCGATCTCGCGGGGATAGATGTTCTCACCGCCACGAATCACCATGTCCTTGATCCGGCCGGTGATGCTCAGATATCCCTCGTCGTCCATCACCGCGAGGTCGCCGGTGTGCATCCAGCGTGCCGCGTCGACGGCTTCCGCGGTCTTGTCCGGCTCTTCCCAGTAGCCGAGCATCACCGAGTAGCCACGGGTGCAGAACTCGCCGGGAGTTCCGCGCGGCACGGTCAATCCCGTCTCCGGGTCGACGATCTTGACTTCAAGGTGCGGATGCACTCTGCCCACTGTGGACACTCGACGGTCCACAGAGTCCTCAGCCGTCGTCTGCGTGGAAACCGGTGACGTCTCGGTCATGCCATAGCAGATCGTCACCTCGGTCATCCCCATCCGCTCGATGACCTGCTTCATCACCTCGACCGGGCACGGCGAGCCAGCCATGATCCCGGTCCTGAGACTCGACAGGTCGTACGAGTCGAAGCCGGGATCGGCCAGCATCGCGATGAACATCGTTGGCACGCCGTACAAAGACGTGCACTTCTCCTCGGCGGCCGCGGCGAGTGTCTCGGCAGGCTGGAACGACGGCGCCGGGATGACCATGCACGCGCCGTGGGACGTGCACGCCAGATTTCCCATCACCATCCCAAAGCAGTGATAAAACGGAACCGGGATGCACACCTTGTCTTCCGAGGTGTAGCCGCAGCCCTCGCCGACCAGGAATCCGTTGTTCAGGATGTTGTGGTGCGAGAGTGTCGCGCCCTTGGGGAAACCTGTGGTGCCGGACGTGTACTGGATGTTGATCGGATCATCCGGCGACAGCTGGATCTCGGCCAACACGGCCGGATCCGCCGCTCGCCCGGCATCGACCAGAGCCGTCCACTCTGGACTGTCCAGCAGCACCACATCTTGCAGCGCGGGACAGTTCGGCCTGGCCTCAGAGATCATCGCCGCGTAGTCGGACGTCTTGAAGGAAGCCGCGGAAACCAGTGTCCTGATTCCGGACTGGTTGAGCACATAGGACAGCTCGTGCACCCGGTACGCCGGGTTGATGTTGACGAGGATCGCGCCGATCTTGGCCGTCGCGTACTGCACGAACGTCCACTCGGCACAGTTGGGCGACCAGATTCCCACTCTGTCGCCTTTCCGCACGCCACGCGCCAGCAGACCGAGGGCGACTGCCGTGATCTCGTCCGACAACTCCCGATAGGTCCAGCGGCGAGCTGAAGCACGTTCAACGAGCGCGTCCCGGTCCGCGAACGCGGCGACAGTCCGGTCGAAGTTGTCCCCAATGGTGTCCCCGAGCAACGGAACAGTCGATGTGCCCGACGCGTAGCTAGGAACAGACACGGTGAGCCTCCCAACGATGTGGTCCATCTCACCTTAGAACGCTGTGCTACCGCCCTGGCAAGATCGACGCACCCACCGCCGGTTCCGGCCCGGTCGACTTGATCAGCGCAGGTGGCGCCGACGGCGCTGGCACCACGATTCCGCCGCGCCTGTCGTCTTTGGCCAGGAAAGCGATGACCACACCGACAATCAGAGTGAGCACAGCGGCAACGCCGACGACGGTCCAGTTGACCGGCCAGCGACTCGGCTTGTGCCTGCGACCCAACTCAACTCCTCGCCGTTACTCCAGTCGCCATTGATATCGTCCGCCGGATGGGCGGTCAAGCCCAACAAGACGGCCGAAAGTACGTTTCTTACGCAACACTGCGATCATGTCCCCATGACCTGGAACTATCTGATGGACATGGACGGCGTGCTCGTCCATGAGGAACACCTGGTTCCCAGGGTGGACGAGTTCCTCGCTGAACTGCGTGCCAACGACATCCGGTTCCATGTGCTGACCAACAATTCCATTTTTACGCCACGCGACCTGAGAGCGCGGCTACTTCGGACAGGTCTTGACGTTCCCGAAACATCCATCTGGACCTCGGCGCTCGCCACAGCGAAATTCCTGGACTCGCAGCGACCCGGCGGTTCGGCATTCGTGATCGGCGAAGCCGGGCTGACCACGGCGTTGCACGAGATCGGCTACGTGCTGACCGACCGCGACCCCGACTACGTCGTCCTCGGCGAGACCAGGACGTACAGCTTCACCGCGATCACGCGCGCGATCCGGCTCGTCGAAGAAGGCGCCAAGTTCATCGCGACCAACCCGGACGCGACCGGCCCGTCCCGCGAAGGCTCGCTGCCCGCGACCGGTGCCGTGGCCGCGTTGATCGAACGGGCGACCGGGTTCAAGCCGTACTTCGTCGGCAAGCCGAACCCGCTGATGATGCGTTCGGCGCTGCGCTCACTCGGCGCGCACTCGGAGAACACGCTGATGATCGGCGACCGGATGGACACCGATGTCCGGGCCGGTCTCGAGGCAGGTCTCGCCACCATTCTGGTGATGACCGGGATCTCGAACGAGCACACCGCCGAGCAGTTCCCGTACCGGCCGACCAGGATGATCAACTCCATCGCGGACCTGATTGGGCGGACCTTGAGTCCGTTCGATTAGACAGGCTCGTATCGTCTCCTTTGTGCGGGATGAGCGACGGACCTATGTGATCGGGGACGTGCACGGGCATCGCGCCGAACTCGAGGGGGCCTTGCGAGCCAACGGCCTGGTCGACGACGACGCGAACTGGTCCGGTGGCGACACCCATCTGTGGTTTCTCGGCGACTTCGTCGACCGGGGGCCGGACGGCATCGGCGTGATCGACCTGGTGATGCGGCTGTACGAGCAGGCGCCAGAGGCTGGCGGGATGGTCGACAGCCTGCTCGGCAACCACGAGATCCTGCTGCTCGGCATGCACAGATTCGGCGATACGGACGTGCCGTCGGACTTCGGGCCACGCAGTTTCGCGCGCAGCTGGGAAATCAACGGCGGTATGGAAGACGACCAGGAGGGGCTGACCGAGGCGCACCTGGAGTGGCTGACCACGCGATCGGTGCTGACCCTCGCCGAAGAGCACCTGCTGATGCACTCGGACACGATCGAGTACCTGCAGTGGGGCGAGACGATCGAGAAGATCAACGACGCGGTCCGTGACCTGCTCAAATCCGACGACCTCGGCGACTGGTGGGAATGCTGGCGGCGGATGACGACCAGGTACTCCTTCCGCGGCCCGCAGGGCGCGGAGGTGGCTGAGCAATTCCTGGACATCCTCGGCGGCAAGCAGGTCGTGCACGGCCACAGCGTCATCGCCGATCAGCTGGGCATTCTGCCCGCTCAGGTCGAGGCGCCCTACGAATACGCGGGCGGCAAGGTGCTCGGGATCGACGGCGGGTTGTTCGTCGGCGGGCCTTGCCTGGTCGTGCCGCTGCCGTACACGCCTGAGGACTAGTTTCTGCCATTCGAATGCGGCCCGGCCGAGCTCGTGCATACGTTTGCATTCGTGGACTTCTCCGTGCGGCCGCCGCAATCGTCGATGATCAAGTTTCGCGAGCAAGGCGTGTGGCGGGACGAAACCCTGATCCACGACCTCGCGCGCTGGCGTGCCGAGCGGCCCGACGGGCTCGCGATCATCGCCCGCCAGGTCGATGAGGGCGTCACCACGCGGCTGACCTACCGCGAATACGCCCAGCGGGTGGAGCAGTTCGCGGGTGCGTTGCGGGAGCTGGGCGTCGGTCCGGGTGATGTCGTCGCTCTTCAGCTGCCCAACGTGTGGCAGCTTCCCGTGTTGCTGCTGGCGGGTTTCCATGTGGGCGCGACCGTGGCTCCGATCATGCCGAGCATCCGGTCACGTGAGCTGGAACGGATGCTGCAGCGGGTGGAGCCGTCGGTGTTCGTCACGGACACCGAGGCTTTCGAGAGCAGCCCGTACTCGCTGGCCCTTGAAGACACATCAGCCGATCCCGACCGGGTCAGCCTGGTCATGTTCACGTCAGGAACGACCGGTGAGCCCAAGGCCGCCCTGCACACCTTGAACACGTGGGGTGCCTATCAGGTCTACGCCGCAGGCGTCACTCCATCGACTCCCGACAACCGCACGTACATGCCGCACACCCTCACCCATGCGGGTGCGATCGGCACTCTTCTTATCCGGCCTGTTCTCGACGGGACGTGCGCGCTCCTCACGGATGTCTGGGCTCCCGGTCCGGTCGCGCGCTTCCTGTCCGAAGTGGACGTCACCGGTGTGGTCGCGGCTCCGTTCTTCCTGACCGGCCTGGTCGCCGAGGCCCCGAAGCTGCCGAACCTGCGATACGTCACGGCGACCGGAACACCGGCTCCCGCTCAGTTGATCACCGACGTCCGGGCGGTACTGGGCGTTCGGCTGGGCACGGCGTGGGCGATGACCGAGGCGGCGGGCACGTTCATCCGGCCGGATGATCCGGATGACTGGATCCGGCACAGCGTCGGCAGGCCGATCGACGGTGACGAGCTGGACATCCGGGATGGACGGCTGTTCATCCGTGGCGCCGGGGTCTGTTTGGCCACGCTCAGCCGGGATTCTGGCGAGCTGAGCGTGATCGATGACTGGTACGACACCGGTGACCTGGCCGAATGGGATGGGCGAGGCGGAATCAAGATCGTCGGCCGGATCGCCGAACGGATCGGCGGGCCCGGGATGATCCCTGTCGCCGATGTGGAGTCGGCGCTGCTTGAGCATCCCGGGGTCGAGGAAGTGGCCATGGTCGGCTACCCGGATGGGTCCGGCGGGCAGCTCCCGGCCGCGTTCGTGGTCGCTGCCGATCCGGCGCCTACCCTGGCTGAGCTGCGGGATCACCTCGCCGCGCTAGGTATGACGGAGTGGTACTGGCCCAGCCGCCTCGAACTGGTGGCCGCCTTGCCACGCAACGCGTTGGGCAAAGTGCGAAAGGACGCGTTGGCCCGTGAACTCGATATTCACGCTGCGGCCGCCCCAGTCATGGATGGCCAAATTCCGGGCTGACGGCGTATGGCGGGACGAAACCCCGATCCACGACCTCGCGCGCTGGCGCGTCGAGCGGCCAGACGGCCTCGCCCTGATCGCGCGCCAGTTCAGGACGGTTCCAGCACTCGGCTGACTTATCGTGAATATGCCCAACGGGTGGAACAGTTCGCGGGCGCACTGCGTGAACTCGGTGTCGGACCAGGCGAAGTTGTGGCCATCCACCTGCCGAACATCTGGCAGCTGCCGCCGCTGCTGCTGGCCGCTTTCCACGTCGGCGCCACGCTCGCCCCGATCATTCCGACTTTGCGATCTCGGGAACTGGAACGGGTTTTGCGGCGAGTGGGGGCGTCGGTCGTCATCACGATGGACCCGGCTTCCCTCGCCGAGATGGCGCCTCGGTTGCCGCAGCTGCGCCACCGGGTCGTCGTCGGTCGCCGGATCGAGCCGGACGAAGTGGACTTCGGCAAGACCTTCGAGCACAGCCCGCACTCGCTTCCGCTCGCGGACACCGCCGCCGATCCCGACCGGGTCGGTTTGATCTTGTTCACGTCGGGCACCACAGGCGCGCCGAAAGCGGCGTTGCACACGCTGAACACGCAGCGCCCGTATCCCCTCGCCGTCGCATCCGGCGTCGGTTTCACCCCAGACACCGGGCGTACGTGCCGAACTTCGTCACGCACAGCGCTGGTATCAGCGCCATCGTCATCCGGCCGGTTCTCACCGGGACGTGTGGGGTCATCGCGGACGCGTGGGATCCGGAGCAGGTGTCCAATCTCCTGGCGGACGAAGCCGTCACCGTCCTGGCCGCGCCGCCCGCTTTCCTCATGGAGCTCGTCGCCGCGGCTCGGGAACATCCCGAGCGCGCGAAAAGCCTGCGGTACGTGATCACGGCGGGTTCCACGATTCCCGCCCGGCTCGTCACCGATGTTCCCGAGGTACTGGGACCGCCCCTGCGGACGTCATGGGGGATGACCGAGTCGTCGGGCACGTTCATGGGACCAGACGATCCGGACGACTGGGGTCCTGCACAGCGTCGGGCGGCCGATCGCGGGCAACGAAGTGGACATTCGCGACGGCCAGCTGTTCATCCGTGGCGCGGGCGTCTGCCTGGCCACCATCAGCCGGGACACCGACGATCTGCTGGTCGTGGCCGATCATGACGACGGCTGGTACGACACCGGGGACTTGGCGGAGTGGGACGGCCGCGGCGGCATCCGGGTCACCGGCAGGCTCGCCGACCGGATCGGCGGCATGCTGATGATCCCGGTCGCCGACGTTGAATCCGCGCTGCTCGATCATCCGATGGTCAAGGACGTGGCCCTGATCGGGTATCCGGACGGGTGCGGCGGAACTCTCGCCGCAGCGGTCGTCGTGCCGGACGGACCGCCGCCGACCCTGGCCGACCTGCGTGACTACCTCGCCGGTCTCGGCATGACCGACTGGTACCTGCCCAGCCGCCTCGATGTGGTGACCGAACTGCCTCGCACCTCACTCGGCAAGGTACGCAAGAACATCCTGGCCGAGCGGCTAAACGCCGGTTGACAACTCCCTCAGCCGCGCAAGCGCTTGCTCGTCGGGCCACCGCAGGGTCCGGCGGCGAGGCGGGGTCGTCAGTGCCTCTTCCCATTCCGTCGTCAGCACCTCAGCCGCCGTCGACCACGAAACCCGGAACGGCCCACTTGGCGCAGGGAACAGGATGTCGTCGGTGTACGGCAGCAGCGAATCCTGACCATACGGCCAAGTCGTCACGCTGCGAGCAGTCCCGTCAGGACCAGTGCCCACTTCGTACTCCGCGATCTCCAGATCGTCGCCAGCCTGACGGAACAGTTTCTCCATCCGGTTTCGCTGCTCGCGGTACTCGTATGTCTCCAACGTCCGTTCGGCCAGCCGGACCGACGCGTCCGCCATGCTTCCCGGCACCGGCTGCCACGCGACGATGTCGCCGTCTTCGTCCGCTTTGTACGGCACAGGCGAGAGCCAACGCGGGTGGTCGGCGAAGATTTTCAGTCCCTCGTCAAGCATCCACAGCACCGCGGCTTCGTCCCGCTCATCGGCAATCAGCATCATGTCGCGTGACGGCACCACGGCGACTGGCTGAATGCCCACTTCCTCACCGAGTCCGGCCAGCCAACCCGGGACGACAAGGCGCGAGGATTCGTAAGTGTCCTCACTGGCCACCGCGAACACGCCATTGTCCAAACGGGCCAGATGGGTGCCTTCGACCATCAGGTTCTGCGCGCCGCGCTGATAGGCCTCGTCGAACGTGACGCCCCACTCTTCCAGGCTGTCGGAATTGACCAGGCTCATCCGGTGCTCGTGGTCGATCACGATCATCTCGACCAGGTGCCGCAACGCCGGACGACTGGCCACAGTGATCCCGCCAACCTGCCCGGCCTGGGCATATGAGGACGTCCGCAGGACCGGGCGGAGCCGTGGCGCGGCCGCTTCCCAGCTTTCCGGCTCGTCCGGATGCGCGAACATCGCCGCGACGAACTGCCGGACCGCTTCTTTCCGTTCGGCCGGCGAGAGGTGTTTCACCTCGGCGAACAGGTTGCCGAGAAAGATCGAGTGCGCGCCGGTCTCGCCGGCCCTGCGCACGTCGATGCCGAATCCGTCGGTCTTGGTGATCTTCGCGATCCCCGGCAACCGGTTGATGGTCGCCACGAAATCGTCGATGAACTGTTCCTCAGGTGTCCGCCCCCGACCGAACCCCCGCCTGATGCGCCCCAGGAAACCCATATCTAGAAGGTATCCGACTTGGACTAAGGCGTTTCCACCATCACGGTCGTCGCCTTCACCACAGCCACCGCGAGCGAGCCTGGTTCAAGACCAAGTTCCCGCACGGCCTCGGCAGACATCAAAGACACCACTCGATGCGGCCCGCACTGCATTTCCACCTGTGCCATCACCTTGTCGGTCACTATGGACGTGACCAGGCCGACGAAGCGGTTACGGGCCGAGCGGCCGATACCGGACGGATCGGGCACTTCGTTCGCGTGTGACCGGGCGAATTCAGCCAATTCAGCCCCGTCGACGACCTTCCGGCCGGACGCGTCGAGGCTCGACGACAGCTCGCCCGCGTCGACCCAACGCCGGACCGTGTCGTCGCTCACGCCGAGCAGCTTGGCCGCCTCGGCGAACCGGAAACGAGGCATCAGCGGTTCTCCAACTCTGCGAACGCGTCCTTGCGGAACCGGTCGATCAGTTCACGCTGGAACCGCTCGATGATCTCGCGTTCCTGCGGGGAGAACATCTTCAGCACGTCCTCGAGGCCGGTCGCGAGGTGCGTGAACAAATGGTCGTACTTCTGCTCGTCGACCTTCGTGACCTCGACGAGGACTTTGCGGCGATCGTGCGGGTCACGCACGCGCCGTACGAATCCATGCTTCTCGAGCCGGTCGATCACGCCAGTCACCGCGCCGGTGGACAGCCCGGACATCTTCGCGATCTGCCCCGCGGTCAACGGCTCGTCCACGCGCATCGCGATGTCGAGGCACTTGTAGTCGGTCGCCGAGACGCCCATCTGCTCGGCGATCCGGGAGTGGAACAGCACGGTCAGACCGCTCATCTCCCGGCCCATGTTGCCGAACCGCGCCAGCTCGTCCGGGGGAACGGAGTACATGATAACACTCCTCTTAAAAACTAAGAGACTTCGTTCTCAAGAAATCATAACCGGGGAAATCGCCCATCGACCCGACAAGCCACTGTGGACATTCCGGGACGCGCGCACTGTCTATATATAGGGCAGCTCATTCACCGCGTGGTGAACAGCCCGGCCATCATGATCCCGAGGTTCAGCTCGACCTGGGTCCTGGCCGCGGCCGGGTCGGCCGCGTGGGCGATCACCATGACGGCCTCGACGAGCAGGCTGAACACGAACCGGGCGAGCACGTCGGAAGGCTCGTGCGCGAGCACGCCTTCCGAGGCCGCCCTGGTCATCAGCTGGTTGATCAGTTTGAGGCCGTGCTCGGACTCGATCGCCCGCCAGGTCTCCCAGCCGAGCACGGTCGGCGCGTCCTGCAAGGCAATCCGCAGGACCTCCGGCCGCGCGCACGCGTCGAGGAAGGTCCGCAGGCTGATCGCCATCCGGACCTGCACGTCCTGCGCTTTGTCCATAGCGGTGGCGATCTCGTCGCTCAGCTCGGCTTCGATCTGCTCGAACACCGCGCGGAACAGGCCTTGCTTGTCTTTGAAGTGGTGGTGCAGCGCACCACGGGTGAGCCCAGCGGCCGCGACGATCTCGTCGGCGGAGACGCTCGCGTAGCCGCGCTCGGCGAACATCGGACGGGCCGCGTTGATCAACGCGGTCTTCGTCGCCTTCGAGCGGTCCTGCTGGGTGCGCGGCATACGCCTTAGTTTGCCGTGCGGAACTTGATGATCTGTTCGGCCAGCTCGGCGGGTTGGTCTTCCGGCACGAACGTGTAGCTGTCGTCGATCTCGACCACGGTCGCGTTCGGCAGGATCTCGCCAAGCCGGTACGCGAGCTCGATCGGGAACACCTTGTCCTCACGCGCCCACGCGAGCAGGACCGGCTTGGTGAACTGCGGCAGTCGCTCGGCCGCGGCCAGCGTGTGTCGGTTGTGGACAGAGCGAACGAACCTGGTCAGGTCGTCCCGCACGGCCTTGCTCCGCCGGGCAGGCGCCAGGTATGAGTCGACGATTTCGTTGGGAACAGGGCGTTTCGCGACGAACCCGAAGGCGAGCGGGGACCGTTGGATCAGCCGTGAGCGCAGTCCGGCGACGAGCACGTTCGCGAACCCCGGCAGCTTCGCGAGCTTCGGCAGCGGCGCGAACATCGGTGGGAAGAAGGCGTCGAAGCAGTCCGACGGGGTCAGCACAACGCGACCGATCCGGTCCGGATTCCGAGTCATCGCAAGCTGAACGAGCGCGCCACCGGTGTCGTTGGCGACGAGCGTGACATCGCTCAGGTCCACAGTGTCCAGAAACTCGGTGATCAAGTCCGCCACTCCCGGCGGGGTCAGATCGGCGTCCGGCACCGGTGTCGCGTGCCCGCCAAGCGGCCAATCTGGGGCTATACAACGGTTTCCGGCATCCGCGACGGCTGGCGCGACGGTGCGCCACAGCCCCGAATTGACGAGCAGGCCGTGCACGAAGACCACCGGCGGCCCGTCTCCCCACTCTGTGTAGTCAATCGTCGCCTGGCGTAGGCGGACGGATTTCCTTGTCGGCATACCCTCGATAGAAACATACATCCCGTATGTATGTCTATCAGAGATTAGAATCACCGAGGTGAGTGACAAGGTCACAGTCCAGGTCCGGTACTTCGCAGGCGCACGCGCCGCAGCCGGGATCCAGGAGGAGCAGATAGCCCTCCCAGCAGGCGCGACAGTGGCCGACGCGGCCAGCACCATCTCCGCTCAGCACGGCGAGAAGCTCGCCGGCGTGCTGACCGCGTGCAGCTTCCTGCTCGACGGTGTCGCGGTCCGCTCAACGGCCATCCGACTGTCGGACGGGGTTCAGCTGGACGTGCTCCCGCCGTTTGCCGGGGGCTGAATGGGTGTGCTCGAACAGCCCAATCGGGCCGCGACACGCATGACGCAGGTCTCACTCAGAGTGAAAAATCTCGGCAAGGAAACGAACTGATAACGGCGCCCCTACCTGGGGATATACCTCTAATCGCAGTGGGTTGTGTGACGTTACTGTGACCTAGGTCACGCCCGCATAAATTTCCGATCTCGGTTCTGGTTACGTACGGTCGCTCTCGGGTTGGACCCGACCAACCCGGCTAGACCTGAGAGCCCGCAGCGCCGAACCCCGTCCGGTGGGCCCTCAGGACCCGAACCCCGAGTGAGAGACAACTTCCGGACGGGAGCAGGAGGGCGAACCCCGAGTGACCCCTCCCAGCACGCAGCAGGCGCTGGAGGTGAGAGCGAAATGACTAACCCCGGCAAGCACCGCAGGCCGAACTTCGCCACCCGCACCATCGCTCGCGTCGCCATCGCTGGCCTCGCAGTCGGTGCGCCGCTGGCGATCGCAGCGGCACCGGCGCAGGCTGAAGGCAGCGTCAACTGGGACAAGGTCGCCCAGTGCGAGAGCGGCGGAAACTGGAAGGCCAACACCGGTAACCGTTACTCCGGTGGTCTGCAGTTCCTCCCGAGCACCTGGCGGGCCAACGGCGGCACGGGCTCGGCGCACAACGCCTCCCGCGAGGAGCAGATCCGCGTCGCGGAGAACGTCCTGCGCACGCAGGGCATCAAGGCGTGGCCGAAGTGCGGCCCGCTGGGCCTCGGTGGCGGCAGCGCCCCGGTCAAGAAGGCCGCGCCGAAGAAGTCGGCCAAGCCGGTGCAGAAGGCCACCCCGAAGCCTTCCGCGCCGAAGCCCGCCGCGGCCCCGGTTCAGAGCAACGTCGGTGACTACACCGTCGTCGCGGGCGACACCCTGTCGGGTATCGCCGCGAAGCTGAACGTCGAGGGCGGCTGGCACAAGCTGGCCGAGCTGAACAAGAGCACCATCAGCAACGTGAACCTGATCTTCCCGGGTCAGCGGATCGTCACCAAGTAAGTCCGTGACGATCACGCGTCGCTGAGGCGAGAGCCCCGGAATCCTGGTGACACGACCGGATTCCGGGGCTCAGCCATATCCCCAGGTCATCCCTCGTGAGTGTTTTTGCCGGTTCTAACCGGCAAAAACACTCACGAGGGATGACCTGGGAACATCACGAGACCGCCATGGGGGCGTCGGGCGTTACGGGCAGTTGACCCATTCGTCGGTGCCGTCGGCGAAGGTCTGGTGCTTCCAGATCGGCAACTGCCGCTTCACCTCGTCGACCAGGTCCGAACAGGCCGCGAACGCCTCGGCCCGGTGCTCGGCCGAGACCGCGCAGGCCAGGGCCACGTCACCGATCTGCAGGTCACCGATCCGGTGGCTGACCGCGATGGCCCGCAGACCCGGCCGTGAACCGGCGATTTCCGTCGCCACACGCTCGATGACCTCGGCAGCACTGGGGTGACCGCTATAGGACAGCTCACGGACGGTCTTGCTCCGGTCGTGGTCACGAACCACGCCGCCGAACGACACCACGGCTCCGGCAGCACGGTCGCTGACCAACGATGCGTGCTCGTCGACCGACAGCGCTTCCTCGCTCACGACCGCCCGAACGATCCGGGCAGGCACGATCTGGCCGGTCTGCCGTTCGTGGTCGCCGCCGCCCACCTGATCCACCGCGTGATCCAGCACCGATTCGAGCACTCCCAGTCCGTCACGGACGCCGCCGGTGGACCCAGGAAGGTTGATGACCAGCGTTTTTCCCGCGACTCCGGCGAGCCCACGGGACAACGCGGCCGTCGGGACGTCGGGCAAGCCCGCCGAACGGATGGCGTCGGCCAGGCCAGGGATCTCGTAATCCAGCACTGACGACGTTGCCTCGGGCGTGCGGTCGGTCGGCGTGATGCCGGTGCCGCCGGTCGTGATAACGACGTTCACGCCCGACGCGATGGCCTCTCGCAGCGCCGCCGCGACGGGTCCGCCGTCGGGGACGACCACCGGCGCGGGGACGTCATAGCCGCGAACCCGCAGCCAGTCGACGATGATCGGGCCGGTGCGGTCTTCGTAGACGCCCGCAGCCGCCCGGTTCGAGGCTGTGATCACCCGCGCCGTGTTGGTCATGACTTCGACGCCGCCTTACGGACGGCCTCGGCGACCGCTGGTGCGACCGCCGCGTCGAAGACGCTGGGCACGATGAACGACGCGTTGATCCGCTCGCCGTTCGAGACGTCCGCGATCGCGTCGGCTGCGGCCAGCAGCATCTCGTCGGTGATAGTCCGCGCGTGCGCGTCCAGCAGGCCTCGGAAAACACCCGGGAAGGCCAGCACGTTGTTGATCTGGTTCGGGTAGTCGCTCCGGCCGGTGGCCACGACGGCCGCGTACTGCTGCGCCTCGATCGGGTCGATCTCCGGGTCCGGGTTGGCCAGCGCGAACACGACCGCGTCCTTGGCCATCGTCTTGACCTGCTCGGCACCGAACAGGTTCGGCGCGGAGACACCGATGAACACGTCCGCACCCACAAGGGCGTCGTGCAGCGTGCCGGAGACACCGTCCTTGTTGGTGGTCGCCGCGATCTGCTCGAGGTTCGAGTCGAGGTCGCCGCGCTCGGCGTGCACGATGCCGTTGATGTCGACCGCGATGATGTCGGCCGGGGCGCGGTGTTTCAGCAGGCGGATGATCGCCGAACCGGCCGCGCCGACGCCACAGACCACGACCTTGCACTGGTCAAGGGACTTGCCGACGACCTTCAGCGCGTTGCGCAGCGCCGCGACCACTACGATCGCGGTGCCGTGCTGGTCGTCGTGGAATACCGGGATGTCCAGCTTCTCGCGCAGCCGGGCCTCGATCTCGAAGCAGCGCGGCGCCGCGATGTCCTCGAGGTTGATGCCCGCGTAAGCCGGGGCGATCAGCTCGACGGTCCGGATGATCTCGTCGGTGTCCTGCGTGTCCAGCACGATCGGCCACGCGTCGACGTCCGCGAACTTCTTGAACAGCACGGCCTTGCCTTCCATCACCGGAAGGGCAGCGGCCGGGCCGATGTTGCCGAGACCGAGCACCGCGGAGCCGTCGGTGACGACAGCGACCGTGTTGCGCTTGATGGTCAGACGGCGGGCGTCCTCGGGGTTCTTCGCGATGGCCATGCAGACCCGCGCGACACCCGGGGTGTAGGCGCGGGAGAGGTCGTCACGGTTGCGCAGTGCGACCTTGGAGTGCACCTCGAGCTTGCCGCCGAGGTGGATGAGGAACGTCCGGTCGGACACCTTGCGGACCACGACACCGGGCAGTTCACCCAGTGCGTCGGTGATCTCGTTGGCGTGTTCAGCGGAGGTGGCGTTGCACGTGATGTCCACGACCACGCGGTCGGCGTGCGACTCGACGACGTCGAACGCCGTGATGACGCCGCCCGCCCTGCCGACGGCCGAGGTCAGGTCGCCGGCGGCACTCGCCGACGGCGGGGCCTCGACCCGGATGGTGATCGAATAACCAGGACCGGGCACTGGCATGTCTTGCTCCCCGCGAAAGAACGATTTATTTGTTGATCTCCGTGACCGGGTGCTCGTAGCCCAGGTCCTCAACTGGCAGCGGGAAGGTCACGTCACCGAACGGCGACAGCGCGCCCTGCCGGTCAGCAGCGAGTTCGCTGACCGGGTGCGCGGCGTTCGCCGGCTTCTCGGGCCAGGTCGGTTCGATCCGGTCCGGGTTGCCCTTGGCCTTGGCCACCGACTCCTCCTCGAAGTACTGCCCGCATGTCGATGCGGAAATCCGCCCGTACGGTACCCGACCTGCCCCCTGCCGGAGCACGCGCGTATACCGTGGTCAGGGTGTCAGTCTCCACGTTAACCGAGTGGCTGCGCGAGCGGGACGACGCCGCGTTGGCTCGGCTGCTCGGTGCGCGCCCGGATCTGGCGACCCCGATACCTGCGGACACGGCCGTTCTGGCGACAAGAGCAGGCAGCCGGGCGTCGGTCGCACGTGCGGCCGAATCCCTGGACACGTTCACATTGACCGTGCTCGACGCGCTTCTGCTGTGCGACGCGGACACCCGCACGGTGAAGCTGGCCGAAGTGGCCGCGATGCTTGGCGCAAAGGTGCCACGCAAGCGGGTCCGTGAGGCGGTCAACACCTTGATCGATCTGGCACTGGCGTGGGGGCCGGAGGACGCGCTGAGCGTGGTGCCGTCCACACGGGAGGCTGCCGGACTGTTCCCAGGCGGCCTTGGCCGTCGATCGTCCGAACTGGACGGCAGGGACCTGACCACGGTCCTGTCTGAACTGTCCGAACCGGAGCGCAGGCTGCTGGCGACTTTGGCCGATGGCCAGCCGACCGGGCGCAGCCGGGACGCGAACGTGATTGTGCCGCTTGAACAAGCCGAGACGCCGGTGCAGAAGCTGCTGGCCCGTGGTCTCTTGCTCCGGCTGGATGCCGAGACCGTCGAGCTGCCACGGCAGGTCGGCCTCGCGCTGCGTGGTGCTCATCCGATGGGCCAGGTCAAAGCGAACCCGCCGCCGGTGCAGACCACCGCCCGCATTTTGTCCACTGTGGACTCCACGGCGGCCGGTGAGGCGATGGAGCTGATCCGGCACACCGAGACGTTGATCTCGGTGTGGTCCGCGGAACCTCCGGCTGTCTTGCGCGCGGGCGGACTCGGGGTGCGGGACATCCGCAAGCTGGCTCGTGAACTCCAGGCCGACGAGACCCGCGTGACGTTGATCGTCGAGCTAGCGCTTGGTGCGGGCCTGGTGATCGCGACCGACACGTCCACACCGCAGTGGGCGCCGACGACACAGGCGGACGTGTGGCTCGTGTCCTCGCCGCCGCAGCGTTGGGCGACGTTGGCCGTGTGCTGGCTTGACCTGCCCCGACTGCCTGGCCTTGCTGGCAGCAAAGACTTGCGGGACAAGGTGATCGCTCCCCTGTCCGAGGAACTCCGGCGGCCGCTCGCGCCCGCTTCGCGGCGCCGCGTGCTCGAGGCGTTGGACGAGTTCGAGCCAGGCACCGGGGTGGATTCGGTCGACGACTTGGCCGGGTTGCTGGCTTGGCGGGCACCGCGCCGGGGCGGACGGCTGCGTGACGACCTCGTGCGTTGGACCATGCGTGAGGCGCAAGCGCTTGGCATGGTCGCGTTCGGCGCTTTGACATCGCCCGCCCGTGCCCTGTTGGCGGACGGCCCAGCGGCCGCGGCGAAGCAGATGGCCGAGGCTATGCCGACCCCCGTGGACCACGTCTTGGTGCAGGCAGACCTGACGGTCGTCGCGCCCGGTCCGCTCGAACAAACGCTTGGTCACGAGATCAACCTGGTCGCGGACGTCGAATCCGCCGGTGGCGCAACGGTTTACCGGATCAGCGAGGCCTCGATCCGGCGCGCGCTTGACGGCGGCCGCACCTCGACGGACCTGCATGAACTGTTCAAAACCCGGTCACGCACGCCGGTCCCGCAGGCGTTGACGTACATGATCGACGACATCGCCCGTAAGCACGGGCAACTGCGCGGCGGCGCGGCGATGTCGTTCCTGCGTTGCGACGACGAGGGTCTGATCGCCGAGGTCGCGGCCAGCCCAGCGGGTGCGCGGCTGGAGTTGCGCAAGATCGCGCCGGGGGTGCTTGTGAGCCCAGTCCCGTTGGCTGACGTGCTGGAAGAGTTGCGGGCCGCGGGTTTCGCACCCTCAGCCGAGGATTCCGACGGCCGATTGATGGACTTGCGCCCCAGCGGCTTGCGGGTTCCGTTGCGGCAACGTCCAAAGGGCACGGCCCTGCCGAAACCACCCAGCCAAGAACAGCTCGCGGACCTGGTCAGCGCGATGCGCGCGGGCGACAAGGCCGCCGCGACCCGCCGTGGCCGAACCGTCGCACTGGCCGGCGGCCGAGGCGCGGACACATCCGAAACCCTTGCCCTGCTTCAGGAAGCAGCCGCGCAGGGCAGAAGCGTGTTCATCGGGTACGTCGACAGCAACGGAACGGCGAGCCAACGCGTGATCGAGCCGGTCCGGGTCGGCGCGGGAATCCTGGAAGGACTGGACTCGACCCGCTCGGAGACCCACAGGTTCGCCCTGCACCGCATCACATCGGCATCCCTGGTAGAAGACTCGTGAGTGGTTAGCAGGGTTAGAACGCGACTAACCACTCACGAGGCTAGAGATGCGTGGACAGCCTGGCGGCCGAGCATTACGGCTTTGCGTAGGAGTTCCGTGTCACGCTCCAAAGGGGACACAGTAGGGGCGTCACTCGGCGGCCGAATTGACATGACCGTAGGAAGTTCGGTCAGCAGTTGCTCGTCGGCGACGTCGCGCGGATATTGCTGCACCCAGACGCTTCGCAGACCAGGCAACGCCCGCGGCACGACCATGCTGTGCATACGGCGTGGCCTGGTCGGCCGCTCAGTCGCGCGCCGGGTCCGGAGCATCAGGACGTGCGTCGCACCATTGGCAAGGGCCGTACGGAAAGGAAGCGGCTCGGCCACGCCACCGTCCACGTAACGCCTGCCTGCCAGGAAAACCGGCCGCCCGGCAAGGACGGGCATGCAAGTTGTGGCTCGTAGCGCGGTTTTCAGGTCCGCGACTTTCCGGATGTACGGCCGCAGGTCCACCGGCTGGCCGTTTTCGGCGTCGGTGGCCATCGGGTGATAGCTGACCGGACTGTGCAGGACCGCCTCGAAATCCATCGGGGTCAGCTCACCGTATACGGTGTCAACTAAGTACTGCGTGTCAAGAACAGGCTTGCCACGCAGGAACCGCCAAGGATTGATGACCTGGCGCATGATCTCCGGATCCCACCAGCCCCGCATACCGGACAAAGCACGGCCGGACAGCAGCCAGGCGCCGTTCAAAGCACCGGCGGACGATCCGTAAACCGCATCGAAACACCTGGTCAGCCCGAGTTCCTCGATGGCCATGACCATCCCGCTCGAATAAGTCCCCCTGCTGCTCCCACCTTCGATCGCCAGTGCGATACGGAATCCGTCGGCCCGGAACCCGGGACGGCTGCCGTCCGCATGACGACGAGAGATCAGACGCATAACAGGGTGCACAGATCAAGTTTGACATGAGAAGAATGTGGGTATGCGCGCACTTGTCCTCGGTGGCGGCGGAGTCGCCGGAATAGCGTGGGAAGTCGGGATCCTGCACGGCCTCGGCGAAACCGTGCTTGACGTCGACATGATCGTCGGAACATCGGCCGGTTCCGTTGTCGCCGCGGCCCTCGGCCACATCACGCCGGAAGAGGCCTACCAGCGGCAAACCACACCGTCGCCCGCGTCGGCGAACAACGCGATCGGCCCGGCACCCAAGCTGGACAAGCTGCTGGAGCTGTTCGCGAAGGCCTACAGCCTCCCACCGGAGGAAGCCGTGCCAATGGTGGCGGATCTCTCGCTGAGTGCCGACACCATGCCCGAAGAAGCGTTCGTGAAGGTAATCGGCGGAAACCTGCCCTCGAACGAATGGCCCGACCGCGACATCTCAGTGGTCGCGTACGACACAGGCTCGGCGCAACGCACGGTGTTCACCCGGGAGTCCGGCGTGGATCTTGGGCTCGCCGTGGCTGCGAGCTGCTCGGTGCCTGGCGTGTTCCCGCCCGTCACGATCAACGGAAACCGCTACATGGACGGCGGAATCCGAATGTCCAACAACGCGGACCTGGTCGCCGGCTACGACGAAGTCCTGATCATCGCCCCGATGACCGAGCTCGCACCCCCACCGAACGCCAAGGTGATCACCCCTGACCGGGAAGCATTCGAAGCGATGGGCGGCAACGTGCTCGACCCGGCAAGCCGGATCCCCAGCGCGCAAGCAGGTCTGCGTCAAGGCCGGTCCCTAAGACCGCACTGAAGCCGCGGGCGCCATGACGCGGTTACGGATAATGTCCCGCCCGTGGGAAAAAGACTGTTCCTTCTGACGTTGACACTCGTCATCGGCAGTGTGTTCCTGGTCAGCCTTGGCCGCGACGACGTAGGTGAAGCGGCGGGCGGCGGCAGGACGCTGATCCGCGACGCTTCCATGGTCCTCACGATGGACGAGAAGCTGGGCACGCTGGAAAACGCCGACGTGCTGATCGACGGCGCCCGGATCACCGCGGTCGGCCGGGGTGTTTCCGCCGGAAACGCCAGGGTGATCGACGGCCGGGGCAAGATCGTCATGCCCGGCTTCGTCGACCTGCACACGCATCTCTGGCAGTCGCTGATCAGAGGCTGCGCGACGGACAAAGAACTCAACGGCTGGCTGGGTGGCTGCGTACTGCCACTGCAGGGCTCGCCGGTGAGCGGAGCGGACGCATACGCGGGAACCCGTCTGTCGACACTGGACGCGATCTCAACCGGCGTGACAACGGTGACCGACTGGTCCCACGCCTTCAACGCGGACTTCGCCAGAGGAAACCTGCAAGCCCTGCAGGACTCGAAGCAGCGGTTCGTCTTCGCCTTCATGGCTGGCACGGACCCGTGGATCGCCCCGGAAGTCCGCCGGGTCAAAAAGGACGTCATCGACCCGAACCCGTTGGCACACCTGATGATCGGCACCCACCCGGCGAACTGGAACGTCGCGAACGTCGAGGCGTCGGAGAAGCTGTCGGAAGAACTGGGCGTGCCGTTGAACGTGCACCTGCTTGAGTCCAAAGCAGACCCAGCGACCGACCAGCTGGGAGTCCTGCGCCGGGCAGGGGCACTGCGCCCGGGCTTGCTGGCGAACCACTTGGTGCACGCAACCGACGCGGAACTGGACGAGCTTGCGGCACATGACGTCCGTGTCGCCCACAACCCACTGTCCAACATGCGCCTGGTATCCGGCGTAGCCCGCGTGCCAGACATGAAGACCCGCAACATGAAGGTGGGCATCGGCCTGGACGGCGGAACCAACGACACGTCCGACATGTTCAACGATATGAGGGCAGCGGTCGGATTGCAGCGGGCACAGTCGACGGACCCCGCGCGATACCCAACGCCTGCCGACGTTCTGCGAATGGCGACGATGGGCGGAGCAGAGGCACTGGGGCTGGAGAAGGAAATTGGCTCACTGACTCCGGGCAAGAAGGCAGACCTGCAAGTGATCGACACGCAGGCACTGAACTTCGCGCCCAAGGTGGACTGGCCAAGTCAGGTGGTCTTCAACACCCAACCCGTGAACGTTCAGTGGGTCTTCGTGAACGGCGTCCCGCTGAAGAAAGAGGGCAAGGTCATCGGCGACAACAGCCGGGTCCTCACCGACGCCCAAGCAGCGGCGGACCGGGTGAAGGGTTACTTGGGCCGCTGACCGTACCTCCTCGTGAGTGGTTATCCGCGTTCTAACGCGGATAACCACTCACGAGGGCTGAGCTGGGGGTACACCAAAGCGGCCGCCGTCCCGAGGGGGCAGCAGCCGCTGGTGGGAGCAGATCAGACCGCGCGGGCCGACATCCGCTGGTGCATCGCGTGCTCGACCAGGGTGATCAGGCTTTCCTTGGTGGATTCCCGATCCCGAGCGTCGCAAGTGACCACCGGAACCGACGGCTCGATGGTCAGCGCGTCACGAACATCCTCGACCCGGTGGTGCAGCACGCGCTCGAAGCAGTTGATCGCCACGATGTACGGCAACTGCCGGTCTTCGAAGAAGTCGATCGCCGCGAACGCGTCAGCCAGCCGACGCGTGTCGACGAGCACGATCGCCCCGATCGCACCACGCACCAAGTCGTCCCACATGAACCAGAACCTGTGCTGGCCAGGCGTACCGAACAGGTACAGGATCAGATCCGAGTCCAGCGAGACACGGCCGAAGTCCATCGCCACCGTCGTGGTGACCTTGTTCGGCGTTGCCGACAGATCGTCGACGTCCTGGCTCGCCTCGGTCATCACCGCCTCGGTGGTCAGCGGCACGATTTCGGAAACCGCTCCGACGAACGTGGTCTTACCGACGCCGAACCCACCGGCGACGACGATCTTCGCGGACGTCGTCGCCTGACGCGCCACGGCCCGCGGGTTGTGAGGACTAGAGCCTGCGGAGCCCACTGAGCACCCTTTCCATGAACTCGATCGACGGCCGGTCCCCGACGACCATGCCGCTCTGGTGGATCAGCACGAGCCCCATGCCCGCCATGTCACCGATCAGCACCCGGGCAACGCCGAGTGGCAGACGCAAGTGCGCGGCCACCTCGGCGACCGAGCGTGTGTCGAGACACAGCCCGCAAATCGACCTGTGCTCGGGGAGCACAGCCGCCTCCGGCAGCCTTCCTCGGTCACTGGTCGAAACCAGTGCCTCGATGGCCAGGTCGTAGTCGGACCGCGTGCGCCCACCGGTCTTCGTGTAGGGACGGACCAGCGAACCGGTCTCTGCGATCGGTTCAGCCCTGACCGGCTCCTCCCACTCCGTAGCGGCTGGCACCGCAGGAAGCTGGTCGGAGTTCCAGTCATTCTGCCTTGGCACTCCCGGGTCGCCGTACAGGCTAGCCCCTGGCCCACCGAACAACCGCGCTCGGTAGCCATCAAGGTCGATCCTGTTCGGTGGGTCCCCAAGTCCGTGCTCGGGCAGGTCCTCCCAACCTCGCTCCGGCATTTCCTCTTGCCTCCGCTCCGGCCGGCTCGGCAGCCGATGGTCTTGCTCGTCCAACGCCTCATCGGGCTCGTGATAGACCGCCACGTCGACCGCGCGGTCATCATCGTCGTCGGGGCCACCCGCGTCGGGCTCCTCGAATCGGAACCCGGTCGAAGCCCAGTCCCGATACGAAAAGTCCGCGCCGAACCGACCGCCTGAGGCTCGGTGACCTCTAGCCATCTGCTCTCACCCCGCCAACCCGGCTTATCTTCGCTGCGCGCCTTGCAGCTGCGCCCGTAGTTCGGGCGTCATCTGCTGGCCGACTCGCTCGACCAGAAGCGTCATCTCGTAGGCGACCAAGCCTATGTCGCAGTTCGGTGCTGCCAGCACTGCGAGACAAGACCCATCCGAGATTGACATGAGGAAGAGATATCCCCTGTCCATCTCGACGACGGTCTGGTTGACCCCGCCTGCCTCGAAGCACCTCGCGGCACCCGCGGTGAGGCTCACCAGCCCGGACGCCACGGCGGAAAGCTGCTCGGCACGGTCACGGGGCAACCCCTGGGACCCGGCCAACAGCAGGCCGTCTGCCGAAACCACCACCGCGTGCGCGACTCCGGGCACCTGCCGAACGAAATCGGTGATGAGCCAGCCGAAACTGCCTGGCTGGTTAGTCGTCGCGGTCGTCACTCCTGCTCCTCGTCTTGACGGCTCTCGACTGCATCCTGGTCACCAGCGTAAGACTCGACCATCGCGTGCCGTCCGCGGCGGATGCCTTGCTGGAAGCTCGACATGCGGCCTCGGACCGCGTCAGCCGAGCGTGGTGGCAGCGCGGGCGCGCGCTGCGCCTGCTGCTGCGGCGAAGATGGTCTTGATGGCGCCGACCCAGGGATCAGCTGCGCCTTCGGCACACGCTTGGGCAAACCGGCCGAGGTGACCACCTCAGGCGCCTTCTTGGTCAGCGCCTGCGCGGCCTGCCAGCCTTCGTCACCCGGCGACTGCCAGGCCGCGTGGGCCGGTGCCGGCTCGGGCTCTGGTTCGGGCGCGGGTTCCGGTTCGGCGTGCGCGACCGGCTCGGGCTCGACGTGCTGCTCGACGTGTGGTGTGTCGCCGTTCATGTTTTCCACGTGTGCTGGCGGAGGTGGCGGCGCGGCCTCGCGGCGGGACGCTGGCGCCTCCTCAGCGGCAGGCGGCGGCGTCGAGCGGCCACGCTCGGACGCTGACGTGCGCTTGCTGTCGCTGTCGCCTTCCTCGAACCACTGCGACAGCACGGCCTCGTAGATCGGCAGACGCTCGGTCGGCGCGTCGAGGTCCTGGTTCGCGGGCGGAGGGGGTGGCGCCGGACGCGGGTTCGCGGCTTCGCGTGCCGCCTTCTCCGCGGCGAACGCGTCACCGAACAGCGACGAAGGCGGTTCCGGCTGCTCCTGCGGGAGCGGCTGGATCCCGGTTGGCGTGTCCTCGTGGTGCGTGGGCTGCTGGTCGCCTGCCCATCCAGCCGTGGCTGGCACGTTGCCGTTCGTCGCGTTCTCGGTTGCCGGTGGGTACGCGGGCGGCGGGTACGACGGCATCGAGGAAAGGCTCGGGTCCGAATCCTCGGCGCCGACCCTTGGCAGGCTGCCGGTGAAGGCGTTGGCGATCCCGCCGCCCGGCCTTGACGCTGGCGGCGGCGTACGCTGCCCGCCGAACGTCCCAGTTCCGCCGAGCGTGCTCGTCGGCGTGCCACCCATGGTGGTCTCGACGGACGACGGTGCGATGGTCGGGATACCGCCGGTCGGGGTCAGGTTCGTTGCCTGTACGCCACGCGAGGACTGGATCAGCGACGCCGGGACGATGATCCGGGCGATCAAACCGCCGTCGATGTCCTCGTTGTCACGCAGCCGGACCTGGATGTTGTGCCGCTGCGCCAGGCGCGCGACCACGTAGAGGCCCATTCGCCGGGTCACCGAGACGTCCATGTCCGGCGGGTCGGCCAGCCGCCGGTTGGCCGATTCGATCTCGTCGGCCGACATGCCGACACCCTGGTCGGTAATCTGGATGGCCAGTTCCTTCTTGCGGGTGGCCGCCATCCGGACGGTGACCTTCTTCTCCGGCTCGGAGAAGGACGTCGCGTTGTCGAGCAGCTCGGCGATCAGGTGCACGAGGTCGTTGACCGCGCGGCCCTGGACGGCCACTTCCGGAGCCGAGAGGACCTCGATCCGGGCGTACTGCTCGACCTCGGACACGGCCGCACCGACGACGTCAGCGGACGGCACCGGCCGCGTCAGCTGGCGGGAAAGGCCGGTGCCGGAGAGCACCAGCAGGCTTTCCGAGTTACGCCGCATTCGCGTGGCCAGGTGGTCCAGCTCGAACAGGCTGGCCAGCTGGTCCGGGTCCTGCTCGTCCTGCTCGAGCCGGTCGATCAGGTTCAGCTGGCGTTCGACCAGCGCCTGCGATCGGCGGGACAGGTTGACGAAGATCGAGTTGACGTTGTCACGCAACAACGCCTGCTCGGCGGCCATTCGGACGGCCTGTTCGTGCACCGCGTCGAACGACCGGGCGACTTCACCGGTCTCCTCACGGGTGAACACCGGCATCGGCTCGACCGCGTGCTTGGACGCCGCGACGGGGTCCGGGTCGGCCAGGATGCGCTGCACGGTTTCCGGCAGCCTGGTGTACGCCACGTCGAGCGCGTTGGTCCGCAGCACCCGCAGCGGCTTCAGGATCGACCGGGTGACCAGCGCCATCAGGATCAGTGCGGCGATCAGCAGGGCGAGCACGATGGCCGCGTTGAACCACGCCGAGTTGGTCCGGGCGGTGGCCAGTTTGTCGGCGCTGTTGCGCAGGTTGGTCAGCAGGTTCTCTTCGACCGTGCGCAGCTTGTCGACGGTCACCGTGCCGTCCTTGACCAGCGAGGCCTTGTCGATGCCGAGGCTCTGGTTGTTGTCGGCCTTGTTGAACGCCGTGGACTTGATCCGCTCGCGGTCGTCGACCTCGGGACCGGACACGGTGTCGGAGTAGAACTGCAGTTCCTGCGGGGTCGCGTTGGCCCGGAACGAGGACTGCGCGGCCTGGAAGCTCGCTTCCGCGGCGCGGGCCTCTTCGAGCAGGCCGGACGGGAAGTTGTTCACCGTCGCGGCGATCTGCAGCGCCGCGTTCTCCTGCGAGGCGAACTCCTTGGTCTCCGAGAGACCCTGCACCGTGGTGGCCTGCCGCAGCAGGTCCTGGTTGGTGACGGCGGTGTTGACCTCACGGCCGAGCTGGACGAGCGCCTCGATGATCGAGGTGTACGCGGCCTTCACGGCGATGTGCGGGTACTCGGTGTCCTTGGCGGCCTGGCGCAGCGCGTCGAGACCGGCCAGCCGCTGCAGACCACGGTTGTAGCGCTCGAGCGCGCCCTCGTCGGAGGTGTTCACCCGCGTCGCGGCGTCGCTGAGCCGCTGGCGGGCGTTGTTGACCGTGTTGATCTGGCTGTCCAGCTCGGCCCGCGCGGCGTTGCGGTTCTGCGCGACGTTGTCGACCGCGAGCGTGCGTTCCTTCTGCAGCTCGTGCACGACCAAGGTGACGTTGTTGGCCAGGTCGACCTGGTTGACCGTCTGCCGGAACTCGTCGGCGCGCTCAAGGTCTTCCTGCGCGCGCAGTCCACCGAGCGCCAGCGCGGTCAAGGTCGGGATGATGACGACGGCGAGGACTTTGGTGCGCAACCTCCAGTTGCGCATGCGCCATGGCGACCCGGCGCGGGCGGTCTTGCCGCCGGGCGCGCGAGGCCCTTGGGGCCTGGCACCTGTGTCGGACGGATCGCCGCCTGGCATCCCCGCCTGACGGCCAAACCCCGAGCTACCTGCGACCCCAGCGTTCTGGTCGGGCACTCCCAGCACACTCCCTGCGTTTGAGCCAGTAGCCCGGTACCCGGAAGGCCAGCTCGAACGGACGATTTACCGCAATGAGTAGGACAGCGAACGAGCACGTGTCTCGTTCGACACCGAACGTCAGGTCACATAGCTCCAGTCCTCACAACCTGTCGTTTCGGCTCGCGGCAGCCAATCCACTCAGCCTCGAACCAGCTTGTTCCCGGCGGTGCCCAGCGGGCATGCCGAAAACTCCTCTGGCGCGAAGCATCGCGGCCCAGGGCCACCTAGGTCAACCCATCCCGACCGGGGTCGTCCTCGGCAGCCACGGTGTTCCCCTCGAGCCTGCTCGGCTGCTGGTACGACGGCTCGATGCCGTCGGCCCGGCTTCCGGGCAGCCTCCTCCCTACATCGGTGGCGCTCCACCTCACTGTGGGCACAGAAGGTAGCGAAAACTATCCGCCGATGTAAGCCTATCGGGGAGGTTTACCCCAGAGTCACGTCCCACCAGCGGCGCAACTAGCGGTACCGGAACGATCGTTTTGTGTCCGAATACACTCTTCGGAGGGACGCGTTCCGCCATTCGAGTGTTAATTCCTCCGCAGGTGCACGAGCCTGTACACCCATTGTCACGACCGGTGTGAGTCCCTACGGTGGCCTCGCTGATGTCCACCGCGGGGAGGAGCGGATATGTGGCGTCGCTCATTCGGCCGAGGATGCATGTCGATCATTGGGGTGGTCGTTCTCACACTTTCGGGATGCGGATTACTCGGGGATTCGGACAACTCAGGCACGGCTGGTGCGACGGTCGTGAAGGTCTCGGTGATGCCGACGACCGATCTCGCCCCATTCCACCTCGCGATGCGCAGCGGCTACTTCGAAGCCGAAGGATTGAAGATCGAATCGACGACCGCGCCCAGTGGGCCGGCTTCGGTCGCCAAGATGGTTTCCGGCGAAGTCGACATCGCGTACGGGAGTTACACGCCGTTCTTCACGGCCAAAGCCCAGAACACCGCCGATATCAAGATCATTGCCGCCTGCTCGTCCGCAGGGCCGTCGAGCACGATGGTCGTCACGATGCCTGACTCGTCCGTGAAGTCGGTCAAGGACCTGCCTGGCAAGCGGGTCGCGGTGACCGCCCGAGGCACCATGTCGGACCTGTTGACCATGTCCGCGGTCAAGTCAGCGGGTGTGGACTACCAGAGCATCCAGTGGGTGACGATGCCGTTCCCGGACACCCCGGCGCGCCTGCAGCGCGGTGACGTGGACGCGGCATTCCTCACCGAACCGTTCGTTACGCAGGCAATCAAGACCGTTGGCGCGGTGCCGCTGTTCGACACCGCGACTGGACCAACCGCCGGTATGCCGACGGCCGGGTACGGCGCCACTGCGGCGTACGTGGCCTCGCACGGCGCAGCCATCCAGGCGTTTCGGCGCGTGATGGACCGCGCGACCACCGAGGCGGTGGCCGACCGGGCCAAGATCGAGCCGCTGCTGGTGGAGTACGCCAAAGTCACGCCGGAAATCGCCAAGTCGACACGGCTGCTGACCTTCGAGTCCAAGGTGGACGTCAAGTCGATCCAGCGAGTGCCTGACCTGATGAGAGAGTTCGGTTTCATCGACAAGCAGGTAGACGTCGCCTCGATGATCTGATGCGCGCCCTCATCGGGCTCGGGGTCTTCTTCGCGCTGTGGGAGGCCTTGTTCTCGCCGCCGTTCCACGAGGTCGTCCTCCGGCTGGCCGAACTGTTGGGGCAGCGCGGTTTCCAGCTCGACATCATCGCCAGCGTGCTGGCATGGGCGATCGCACTCGGCATCTCGATCGCGGTCGCCGTGCCCGCCGGGCTTGTGCTTGGCAGCGTGCCGCTGCTGCGCACGGCGACCCGCGCGTTGATCGAGTTCCTCCGGCCGATCCCTTCCGTGGCACTGATTCCGCTTGCGATCGTGGCCATGGGCGGCGGCTCGGACACCAAGATCGCGCTGGCGGTGTACGCGTCGGTCTGGCCGATCCTGTTCAACACGATCTATTCGATGGCCGAGATCGATCCGTTGCTTGTGGACACCGCGCGGACGTTCGGCCTGCGGCGGCCGCGGATCCTGCTGACCGTGGTGCTGCCGCACGCGGCACCGTTCGTGTTCACCGGTATCCGGCTGGCCAGCTCGATCGCGCTGATCCTGATTGTCAGCACGGAATTCCTGGCCGGGGCACCGCGCGGGATCGGCACGTTCATCCTCAACGCCAGCAGCGGCGCGGGCAGGCTGGATCTCGTGCTGGCCGGAACAGTGGTGGCAGGGGTGTTCGGCTTCCTGGTCAACGCGGGGCTGGAACGGTTGGGCCGCAGGCTTTTCCGGTGGCAGCAATGAGGATCTTGCTGAGCTTTACCCGCAACTGGGCGTTCTTCATCGGCATCGTGCTCGTCTGGCAACTGGTCACCCAAGCCGTGCGCAGCCCGTTCTTCCCCACCCCGATCACGATCGTGGACCGGCTCGGCCGGTTGCTGCTGACCGAGGCCGTCGTCAACGACATCCTGCCGAGTGTCGGCCGGATTCTCGGCGGCTGGCTGATCGCCGTCGCGATTGGCGTCACGGTTGGCACCGCACTCGGACTCACGAAGACCGGAATGGCGTACGTCGGCTCGCTCTTCGCGTTCTTCAGAGCGATTCCGCCACCCGCGTTGATCCCGGTTTTCATGATCCTGTTCGGAATCGACACGACCATGAAACTCGCGACGATCGTTTTCGGCGCGCTGTGGCCGGTGCTGCTGAACACCGTCGACGGAGTCCGGTCCGTTGATTCGGTGAAAACGGACATCGCGCGCGCGTTCCGGATTTCGCCGGTACTCCGGCTTTTCATGATCGTGTTACCGGCAGCGTTGCCGAAGATATTCGCGGGGCTACGAATCAGTTTGTCGATCGCGCTGCTGCTGATGGTCGTCTCGGAGATGGTCGGCGTCACCAACGGCATCGGCTACCAGCTGCGATACGCGCAAGACCAGTTCAGCTTCCCGGACATGTGGGCGTGGGTGGTCCTGCTCGGCGCGCTCGGCTACCTGTTCAACACGCTGTTGCTGGTTTTCGAGCGACGAACACTGAGGTAATCTCACCAAGATTCTGGTTCGTTTGTTGAGCCGCGAAGCTGCTCGGACGAGCGCTGGTCGATGTGCTGGGGAGTGGTGAGACCCGGGGAAAGATGGGCGGGGAGCCCTTGGTAGAACTGGATTGCGAAGATCAAGTCCGGACCAGAAGGCTCCCCGTGATTGCGTATCGTGCCATGCTCGATGTCCCGCGTGAACTGGCCCTCTACCTCAGCCGGCTGCTGCACGCCGAACGCCGCCGACGCGGCACCCGCAAGAACAGCAGGGCGTTGACCTGCTTTCGCCACGCGGTGCTGGGCCTGCGCTGGTTCCGGCAGAACACCGACGTCCCCGCCCTGGCTCGCGATCACGGCATCTCCCGCGCCACCGGCTACCGCTACTTGGATGAGGTCGTCATCGTGCTCGCCGAGCAGGCGCCGGACCTGCATGAGGCCCTGCAGCGGGCCAAGGATGAGGGCACGGCCTACGTGATCCTCGATGGAAAGGTCTTCTCCGCCGATCGCTGTAGCGAGAAAACGTTGAGCGTGAAAGGCGAGCCGATCGACCTGTGGTACTCCGGCAAAGCCCGCGAGCACGGCGGCAACATCCAAGCGCTGTGCGCGCCGGACGGTTTTCCGTGGTGGGTCTCGGATGTCGAGCCCGGTTCACTCCATGACTTGACCGTGGCGCGCGAGCATGTGCTGGGTGCGCTGTACTGGGCCGCCTCGCACCTTGATCTGCCGACGCTGGCCGATGGCGGCTACGACGGTGCCGGCATCGGCGTGCACACCCCGGTCAAACAGCCTGCCGATGGCCAGGTCCTCGACGTGGACACCCGCACACGCAACGCTCTGCTGCGTGGCCTGCGGTGTCTGGGCGAACGTGGTTTCGCCCTGCTCACCGGACGCTGGCGCAGCCTGCGGCATCTCACCGCCAGCCCCAGCAAGATCGGCGACATCGTCAAAGCCGCCCTTGTCCTCACGCATTTCGAACACGGCAAGATCGCGTGAAAGTCGCTGAGATCACCTCACTGCACTGGCAGTCTGATTCCAACATCGGCTAGATCCAGAAGTTTGCCAACAGCTACCGCCAGACCACGCAGACGGTTACTCCATTTGGTGTTTTAGACCGATTGACTGATCGAAATGTGCGACGAGAAACCGGACGGCAACCCATTGTGACTAGCCGGTAGTCGGTCATAGAGTCTCGCCGGTACGTCGGGGAGCGACCTTGCGAAACATTCACATCAGCAAGAACTCGAGGAGAGGCAATGCCTAGACGCGGCGACATTCGGTCGCGCGTGTGGATCCCGATCATGGCCACAACCGTCGCCCTGCTGACCGCGATCGGCGGCTGCGGCGCGCTGGACGGCTCGTCGAACAACCCGAGCGGTGGCGGCTCGGGCACGACCGGGCCGATCGAAAAGCCCAAGCTCAGAGTCGGCCTGCTACCCGTTGTCGACGTCGCCCCGCTGTACCAGGCGGTCGAGAAGGGGTACTTCAGAGAGCAGGGCCTGGACGTCGAGCCGGTCGTGGTGGCCAGTGGTCCCAAGGCGGTGGAGAGCGTGATCTCCGGCGAGATCGACATCGCCTTCACCAGCTACCCCGGCGCGTTCGTCGCGCAGTCGAAGGGCGTGGCCAATCTGAAGATCGTGGCCGACGCGTACGCGGCCAGACCAGGCCATCTCGCGCTTGTCGCGATCACGTCGCCGACGGCGAAGATCAAGAAACCCGAGGACGTCGCGGAGAAGAAGATCGCGGTGACCAGTAAGGGTTCCATCTCCGACCTCGGCGTGATGTCGGTGCTGTCCGCGCAGAACATCCCAGTGGACAAGATCCAGTGGGTGCCGATGCCGTTCCAGGACATGGGCCCGGCGATGAAGAGCGGCAACATCGACGGCGCGGTCGTCGCCGAGCCGTGGCGCACCAGGACGGCCAAGGAGTTCGGCGCGATGACGATCGTCGACGTCTCCTCGGGTCCGACGGCCAACATCTCGATGTCCGGCTGGGCCGCGACGGACAAGCTGACCAGCGCGAACCCCCACACGTTCGCCGCGTTCCAGCGCGGGCTGAACAAGGGCGTCGCGGACGTGAAGAAGGACCGCACGGTCCTCGAGCCGATCCTCAAGACGCACATCCGGATCGACGAGCAGACCGCGCCGCTGGTCACCATCGCGGACTACCCGGAGCGCGCCGACGCGATCCGGCTGCAGCGGGTCGCCGACCTGATGCTCGAGTTCAAGGTGATCGGTGAGCGTCTCGACGTCAGCAAGATGCTGCTGGAGCCGACCGCGACGAACTGATCCGATGCGCACCAGAACTCTGTCAAGCCCGGGGATCACACATCCCCGGGCTTGTTCAGTTGATCAGGGTGATGATGGGTCGCGCGCAGTAACTGTGTCCGGCTGGACGGAGCAGCCCGCTGCTCCTGTGCGACTAGGCCGAATGGCCGGATTTCCATACCGTGATGGGTTGACGGAACGTGAGCAATTTGTCGAAAACCATCGCCAGTCTTTAGAGTGACCCCCTGGCATCGCCGGGTGACCCGCCTTCCAACCGCTCATGGAGTTCGGTGTGTTCATCTCCGCAGCGTCGCCGCCCGACGCCGCACCCTTGATTGTGATTCCGTCTGCAGGTGAGCCGGGGTGATCCGGTTTCTTCGCGGCCTGGTGGGGATCGTGGTCATCCTCGCCGCGTGGCAGCTCGGTTCGTTCGCCGGGCTCTTCCCGCAGGACTACATCCCGCCGCCGACCACGGTCATCCCCCGGATGTTCGAGCTGTTCGGGCCGACCTTCAACGCGGCCGATTCGAGTTCGACCAGCAGCCACTTCATCTCCGACCTGGTCGCGACCATGCTGACCTGGCTGCTGGCGCTGCTGATCGCGATCGGCATCGCGGTCCCGCTCGGCCTGCTGCTCGGCAGCATCCCCTCGGTCCGGGTGGCCACCAGGGTGATCATCGAGTTCCTCCGGCCGATCCCGTCAGTCGCGATCATCCCGCTGATCATCGTGATGCTCGGCTCCGGCGTGGAAACCAAGATCACCCTCGCGGTCTACGCGGCGGTCTGGCCGATCCTGTTCAACACGATCTACGCGCTGGACGAGATCGACCCGCTGCTGCTGGACACCGCGCGGTCGTTTGGTCTCGGCAAGGCACGCACCATGTTCACCGTCGGCCTGCCGCACGCGGCGCCGTTCATCTTCACCGGTGTCCGGCTGGCCAGTGCGGTGATCCTGATCGTGGTGATCAGCGTCGAATACCTGGCCGGTGGCGTGATCGGAGTCGGCAAGTTCACGCTGGACTGGGCCAGCGGCTCTGGCCGCCAGGACGTGATCCTCGCGGTGACGATCCTGGCAGGCGTGATCGGCTACCTGCTTGACGGCGGATTCCTGAAACTGCAGCGGGTGCTGTTCAAGTGGAACACCGTGGAGGCGGGCAAATGACGCAGCTACGAGGGCTCGCGCAGCGCTGGGTCGTGTTCGTCGGTGTGCTGGTGGTCTGGCAGCTGCTGACGATGGCGAGCGGGTCGAAGTTCTTCCCGACCCCGGTATCGATCGTCGAAGCCGGTGCCGGGCTGTGGTTCGGCGGGCCCGCGTCCCAGCTTGGCTTGCACGACAACGTGTTCACGCACATCCTGCCCAGCCTCGGCAGGCTGCTGACCGGCTGGCTCGGCGCCGCGGTCGTCGGGATCACGCTGGGCATCGCGCTCGGCCGCTCGAAGCACGGCGTCGACTACTTCGGACCGTTGTTCGCGTTCCTGCGGTCCATTCCGCCGGTCTTGCTGCTGCCGTTCTTCATGGTGATCTTCGGTATCGACTCGCCGCAGAAGATCGCGCTCATCGCGTTTGGCGCGCTCTGGCCGATCCTGCTGAACTCGGTGGACGGCGCCCGCTCGGTGGACGCGGTGAAGACCGACACCGCGCGGTCCTTCCGTGTCCCCCGCAGTCAGTGGATCTTCATGGTGGTGCTGCCAGCCGCGTTGCCGAAGATCTTCGCCGGACTGCGGGTGTCGCTGTCACTGTCGTTGGTGCTGATGGTGATCTCGGAGCTGGTTGGCGCGGCCACCGGCATGGGCACCCAACTGGTCGACGCGCAGCGCCAGTACGAGTACACCGACATGTGGGCGATCATCATGCTCCTCGGCGTGCTCGGATATGCCCTGAACAGCCTGTTGCTGCTGCTGGAGCGGCGCGTGCTCGCATGGCAACCCACCCGAAACGCGCGAACGAGTACCGTTAAAACCGGAGGCTGAACTTATATGACGACGCCAATGCTGGAAGTCGCCGACCTTCGGCACACGTACGGCTCCGGGCCGACCGCGCACACCGCGGTACAGAACCTCACCTTCGAAGTGGCCACTGGCGAACTCGCGTGCATCGTCGGCCCGTCGGGCTGTGGCAAGTCGACGTTGCTGCGTTGCATAGCCGGGCTGATCAAGCCGTCAGCGGGCACAGTCTCGTTGCACGGCGACAAGATCGACCGCACACCGGAAGACCTCGCGGTGGTCTTCCAGGACTACAGCCGTTCGCTGTTCCCATGGCTTTCGGTACGCGGCAACGTCGAGTTCCCGTTGCGCTCGCGTGGCGTCTCGCGCGCCGACCGCCGTAAGCGCGCAGAGGAAGCGTTGGAATGGGTCGGCCTGTCCGGCGCGGGCGCGAAGTACCCGTGGCAGCTCTCGGGCGGCATGCAGCAGCGCGTATCGATCGCGCGCGCGTTGGCGTGCCAGCCTTCATTGCTGTTGATGGACGAACCGTTCGCGTCGGTCGACGCGCAGACCCGGTTCGAGTTGGAGGACCTGCTGCTGCGCGTGCGCCACGAGCACGAGAGCACGGTTCTGCTTGTCACGCACGACATCGACGAGAGCGTGTACCTCGGTGACCGTGTGCTTGTGCTGTCCAAGTCGCCCGCGTCGATCGTGGCTGACCTGACCGTCGATCTGCCCGCCAAGCGCGACCAGATCACGACCCGCGAGTCGAAGAACTTCGTCGCTCTGCGCGGCGAAGTCGCCAGGCTCCTGCACAACCAGCCAGCAGCGGAGGAGCCGGAGCCGGTCAAGCGGCCGACTCCGTCCTCAGCGGACGAGCAGGCCGCAGCGCAGCGTTTCCTCGAAGCCGAGCGTGAGCAAACCAAGCAGGCCAGCCACTAAGCCGTTTTAGACGGTCCACAAAGGACATTTTCAGCACTGGCGACGAGAATGCTCGTTGCCAGTGCGGCCCAACTCGTGAACCGATCAGCCGCGCCGGACGTGATGGTGAATGCGAGCGCGCGCCGAGCACGAGAACGAGGTCGAATGGACCGAGAACTGCTCCGCTTGTACCAATGATCATATTTGTCGACGGCTGCAGATTCCTGCAAGCAGACCCGCGCCGCGACAAAGACAGAAGAGCAGTTCAGCCCTGCCGTGATCACCAAAGACCGGCACGCTGAACACCTGTCAATGATCAACCGGATGGTGTATAAAACACCGGACAAGAACACGTGGGGTGACTGATCGTGTCGCCCGTGTTTCGGCTGTTCCAGATCCTCACACTCAGATAAGGCATCACACATGCTTGGACGAGGCAGTAGGTCTGTACACACTCGACGCGCCGCGCTAAGCGTCCTAGGGTCCGCGGGCCTGCTCGCGACACTGAGCGGCTGCGGACTTCTAGGCGGCGAATCGAAAACTGACGGTGGCGGCGGTGGCGGCGGCAACGGTCAGTTGGAACGCACACAAATAACGGTCGGCGCGATGCCAATCATAGATTCGGCGCCGATCCACATAGCAGCCCAGAAAGGCTTCTTCAAAGAGCAAGGGCTTGACGTCAAACTGGAAACGGTGACCGGAGCGGCAACAGCGATCCCCAAGCTGCTCAACGGAGAGCTCCAATTCACCTACGGAGCATACGTCCCAGTGTTCCAAGCACAATCAAAAGGAACCGGAGACTTCAAGTTCGTAGCAGACAGCTACCAAACGGCAGAGAACATCTTCGTGATAATGGTAGCGGCGAACTCCCCAATAAAGACGCCGAAAGACCTCGAACACAAGAAGATAGCGACAAACACGAAGAACAGCATCACAGACCTGTTGGCAAAGTCCGCGATGGAAACAGCAGGCGTAAACCACTCGACGGTCGAATGGGTCGAGTTCCCCTTCCCAGACATGCAATCCAAGCTGGAAGCCAACCAGATCGACGCGGCAGTCATCCTGGAACCCTTCGTGACACAGGCAGCACGCGGGATCGGAGCAGTCCCGATCCTGGACACCTCCCAAGGCCCAACATCAAACTTCCCCATCTCCGGCTACACAGGAATGGCGAAATTCGTAGCGGAAAACCCGAAGACAACGGAAGCATTCCGCCGAGCCCTGGTAAAGGCCTCGGAATTAGCACGCGACCGAACCGAAGTAGAAAACGCGGTGATGGCCTACGCGAAGCTGGAAAGGCAAGTGGCACAACTGGTCCGGATCGGAACATTCCCAACAAGCGTCGACCGAACCCGCCTACAGCGAACAGTAGACCTAATGAAGCAATACAACATGTTGGCCCCCAACGCAAACATAAACCTAGAAACAATGATCTTCACCCCACCAACAAGCTAACCCCCACGCGTGGACACGCACGTTCTCGCGTGTGCACGCACGTTCTCGCGTGTGCACGCACGTTCTCGCGTGTGCACGCGCGTCCTCGCGTGTCCACCGGCTCCGTCATGGTGTGTTGAACACGCGAGCGGCGCACGGGGAGAAGCAACCGCGCTGGAAGCGAGTCGAGCAGTTTGACACACCGTGACGGAACGGTGGACACGCGCCAGGGCGGAGCAATGCCAGACACCGTCCGGTGGAAGCCCCGACTCTTTACGGCCCGGCGATACCGACAGGCCCGGCCCCTTCGGCTGCCTTTGACGTCCAGCCGGGTTGGCTGGGATGAACTACCGCGTGTCCGCCCCACCGGCACGGCGAGTCAAACTGCTCGACTCGCCACCAGCCTGCCTGCTCGCCACCGTGCGCCGCTCGCGCGTTCAACACGCCATGCCGGAGCGGCAGACACGCGCGGGCACCCGTCACTGACTCCCCGCCTGCTCGCTTCGCTCACGGCGATACGTCATTGTGCTACCGGGTGCACGCCACACATTCCAGGCCCAACCCTTCATCCCCTCAACCAACGTGAGGTAAACCGCCCAACCCCTCACGTAAAGTGGGTAAGACTCTGGGCTCGCGAGGTTGTCGCTGTTAGCTGGGTGTTCAGCGCCAGCGGAAATGCCAGCGGCGCAAGCGAATCAGCCCCCGCGAAAGCTGCGGCAAGGTCCCCGGGATCCGTGGGCAGAACGACCTGTGCTCGTTGGCGATCACTAGAGCGTGATGCAACTCCGTCGGTGGGGCCGACACCGACAGCATCATTTCCCGCGCCCCCAGCATCACCAGGGTTGCCCCGAACCGGTCCTCCCAACTGCGCAGGATCGCCGACATCCCTGGCCTGCCAAGGCGAGCGGGCACGTCGGCCGGGCGGTTGGCCTCGACTAAACCCAGGCGGTAGGCGGGCCGCTTGTTCGCCAGCATCACAGCCCCCGTGATGCCTGCTTCGGCCTGTGGGTCGTGCCGGTCCACAGCCCTACGGGCAGATTCGGGCACGAAGCTGACCTCCGGTGGGATGCCGAGGCCGCCTGCTGGCACGAGCACCGGCCACAAGCGGGTCCTTGGGTAGTCCGCGACCCGGTCGAGGTACGCGTGCGGATCCGTCAGCACCGCGTCGGTCAACCAGATCTCACCGTGCCAGCTGCCCAGTGCCGCCGGAGCGATCGTCATAGCCGTCATAGCGAACCCCTCGCCTTCGAACGTGTGTTCGAATATAACCGTAGCGGAGGGGTCCGACAATCCGGGTCAGCCGATCTCTGGGACCGGGGGTCCGAGCAGGTCGTCCGCGTCCATGATCGTGTACGCGTAGCCCTGTTCGGCCAGGAAACGTTGCCTGTGAGCTGCGTATTCGGTGTCGAGGGTGTCACGGGAGACCACCGAGTAGAAATGCGCCTGGCGCCCGTCGCCCTTCGGCCGCAGGAGCCTGCCGAGACGCTGCGCCTCTTCCTGACGCGACCCGAACGTCCCGGACACCTGCACGGCCACCGAGGCCTCCGGCAGGTCGATGGAGAAGTTCGCGACCTTCGAGACCACGAGCGTCGGCAGTTCGCCCTTGCGGAACGCGTCGAACAGCGCCTCGCGCTCCTTCGTCTTCGTCGAACCTTGGACGATCGGGGCGTTCAGCTCCTCCCCCAACTCGTCGAGCTGGTCGAGGTACGCGCCGATCACCAACGCGGGCTCACCCGGATGCCGCTCCAAGATGCTGCGCACGACCGGCAACTTCGTCCGGGCCGTCGAGCAGATCTTGTACCGCTCCTCCGGCTCGGCCGTCGCGTACTTCAGGCGTTCGGCGTCGGTCAGCGTCACACGCACTTCGGTGCATTCGGCAGGCGCGATCCAGCCTTGCGCTTCGATGTCACGCCAGGGCACGTCATAACGCTTCGGGCCGATCAGCGAGAAGACATCGCCTTCCCGGCCGTCCTCACGCACCAAGGTCGCGGTGAGACCGAGGCGGCGGCGGGACTGCAGGTCCGCGGTCATCCGGAAGACCGGCGCGGGCAGCAGGTGGACCTCGTCGTACACGATCAGGCCCCAGTCACGGGAATCGAAAAGCTCAAGGTGCCGGTACTCGCCCTTGGTCTTACGCGTGATCACCTGATAGGTCGCGATGGTGACCGGGCGAATCTCCTTGCGCTCGCCGGAATACTCGCCGATCTCGTCCTCAGTCAGCGAAGTACGCGCGATGAGTTCACGTTTCCACTGCCGCCCAGCGACAGTGTTGGTCACGAGGATGAGAGTGGTCGCCTGCGCCTCGGCCATCGCAGCCGCACCAACGAGAGTTTTCCCTGCGCCACAAGGCAAAACGACAACGCCCGAGCCACCGGCCCAGAACGTCTGCGCGGCGTTGCGCTGGTAGTCACGCAACTCCCAGCCGTCCTCCTCAAGGGCGATCGGGTGCGCCTCACCGTCGACATAACCCGCCAAATCCTCAGCCGGCCAGCCAACTTTGAGCAGCACCTGCTTGAGCCGTCCACGCTCGCTCGGATGCACGACGACCGTGTCGTCATCGATCCGGGCGCCGAGCATCGGCGAAACCTTCTTGTTCCGCAGGACTTCTTCAAGCACCGCACGGTCGAAGGCGTTCATCACCAGCCCGTGCGCCGGATGGTGGACAAGCTGAAGCCTGCCGAAGCGACCCATCGTGTCCACGACGTCGATCAGCAACGGCTGCGGCACGGGGTACCGCGAATAGCGCGAGAGGGCGTCGACGACCTGTTCGGCGTCGTGCCCGGCGGCGCGGGCGTTCCACAGCGCCAGCGGCGTCACCCGATAGGTGTGCACGTGCTCAGGGGCACGTTCCAGCTCGGCGAACGGCGCGATGGCCATCCGGGCCTCGTTGGACAGTGGATGATCGACTTCGAGCAGCAGCGTCTTGTCGGACTGCACGATCAGCGGGCCGTCGGTCACTGTGTAGAACAACTCCTCATCCGCGGGATCTCCACGTGTCGTGTGGCCTCGCTCCATTTCGCCTTGCTGGGAGATCAAATCGTTCCCGGCGCCATACGACACTAGTGTGCCAACACCGCGAGCGGTCGCAAAAATCCCGGCCATTCCGCCATGACGAGGCCGGTCATACCGGTAGCGTGACCCCGGTCTTGGACCGATCAAGCTGGGGACCCGATGACTTACCCACCGCAGGGGAACTACCCGCCACAGCAGCCGGGTGGCTACCCGCCGCCCTATCAGCAGCAGGGCCAGTACCCGCAGCAACCCGGTGCCTATCCCCAGCAGCCATACCCGCCATCAAGTGGCTTCCCGGCGCAGCCCGGCTACCCACCGCAGTCAGGCGGCTTCCCCAGCAGCCATACCCGCCATCAGGTGGCTTTCCAGCACAGCCGGGCTACCCACCGCAGTCAGGCGGCTTCCCACAGCAGCCTGGCTATCCGCCGCCCCCGGCTGGCTTCCCACCGCCGAATCTGCCGCCACCCGTGCCGCAGAAGAACCCCAAGTCCAAGGTGGTCCTCGGCGTCGTCGCCCTCGGCGTGGTCGGACTGATCATCTTCGGCATCATCAACTGGGGTACGGGTGCCGCGGCCGCCGAGGCAGGTGACTGCATCAAGGTCGTCAAGGCCTCGAGCGCCGAGGCGGAAAAGGCCGACTGCAACACCCAGGAAGCCATCTACAAGGTCGCCAAGAAGTTGGACAGCTCATCCGACCAGTGCCCCAAGGGTGACTACACGGAGTGGACCCGGCGCAGCCGCCGGGACACGATGAAGCTCTGTCTGATGCTCAACGCCAAAGAAGGCGACTGCTTCAAGATCTCCACGAGCGGCCTCAACCAGACCGACGAGCGCGTCCCGTGCGGCCCGTCGGCGCCCTACAAGATCGTCAAGGTCGTCACCGGCACTGCCGACAAATCGGCGTGTGCCAGGGGAAACGTGGCGGCCGTCTACTCCGAACCGGCCACGACCCTCTGTATCGCCAAAACCTAGTCAGCCACGTTTCCGTGCGCGATGACCTTGGTTATCCGCGCACGGATCAAGAGCTCGTCCGGTACCGCGTTGCGTTTGCCGTATGCGTCCGCTTTGTCCGCGCCCATGTATCGGGCGGCGATCTTGATTGCCCATTCCAGTGATTCATCCAGGTCGCGCACGATTGTGGCCTCTGCCTGGATCACCACGTACGAGAACGGCGGCGTGTCGTCGTCAACGCACAGCGAGAAACGCGGGTCGCGCTGCAGCGCTTTACCTTTCAGCGACGAGGAGCCCGTGTTGAAGATGATTTCGTCGTAGCCGTCCTGCTCGTTGAGCAGGAACCAGATCGGGGCGACGTGGGCTGTGCCGTTCACGCGGACGGTGGCGAGCTTGCCGGTGCGGGTGCCGTACGAGGCGAACTCCCACCACTCTTCGCGTGACATGTTGTACATGCTGATCACAATGACGCACCTGGCCTCGGGACACATTTCGACATGTCACGAACGGCTACTTACTCGGGACATTCGGGCGATTCACTCCGCAGAATCCGCGACAAACCACCCATCGATCCGCAGATGCGAGTCCTGATCGACGCGGGGTTGATTGAACGCGCAATCGAGAGCAGGCTCGATCGGGTGACGAGTGTGATCACGGTCACCTCTCGCACACAGCACAGTTCCCGAGCCCACCACCGAGCCAGCGTTGGAGGCGCTATGCGGATCACCGTCAACGTCGACGGGACCAGATACACCGATGAGGTCGAACCCCGGATGTCGCTCGTGCACTACCTGCGCGAGCGACTCGGCAAGACCGGCACCGTGATCGGCTGCGACACGAGCAACTGCGGCGCTTGTACCGTGCATCTGGACGGGCACAGCGTGAAGTCCTGCTCAGTCCTCGCGGTACAGGCCGACGGCTGCGAGGTCACCACGATCGAGGGACTTGCCCGCGACGGCCAGATGCACCCCGTCCAACAAGCGTTCCACGACAATCACGCGTTGCAGTGCGGGTTCTGCACACCCGGCATGATCATGCAGGCGATCGACCTGCTCGCCGACGACCCCGATCCCGACGAGAACGCGGTACGGCACGGCCTTGAGGGAAACCTCTGCCGTTGCACCGGTTATCAGAACATTGTCCGCGCGGTCCGTGATGCCGCGCAGAAGATGGCGCCCGGCGCGGGTCCCGCGGCCGAGCAAGTGTCCGACTCCGAGATCACGTCCCGCGCGCCGAGCCACACAGGGGGCGGTAACTGATGACCGCCACCGCTGAGCCTGAGGTAGGCAAAGCCAGGCTCCGCAAGGAAGACGCTCGTCTGATCACCGGACGCACCCGGTGGACCGACAACATCACGTTGCCCGGCATGCTGCACCTCGCGGTGCTACGCAGCCCGATGGCACACGCGAGGATCGTCAGCATCGACACCTCCGCCGCCCGCGAAATGCCCGGTGTCATCGCGGTTTTCACGGCGAAGGACCTCGACCCGACTGGTGAGATCGGCGTGCCCTGCGCATGGCCGATCACCGAGGACATGAAGCACCCGCGGCGGCCGGTCCTTGCCGCTGACGAGGTCAACTTCGCCGGTGAGGGCGTGGCTGTGGTGGCCGCGCGCAGTGCGGCCGAGGCCGAGGACGCACTGGAATCCATCGACGTCGAGTACGACGATCTCCCGGTTGTGCTGGACATGCAAGCCGCGCTGGCCGAAGGCGCGCCGTTGGTCCACGAGGACCTCGGCACGAACCGGAACGCCTTGTGGATCTTCGACTCCGGTGAGGCAGGCACCGGCGGGAACGTCGAACAGGCCATTCAGGACGCCGAGGTCACGCTCACCCGCCGGTTCCGCCAGCAGCGGCTGATCCCCGCGTTCATGGAGCCGCGGTCCACTGTGGTCGACCCGACCGGCGCACAGCTGACCATGTGGTCGTCGACCCAGATCCCGCACATCGTGCGGGTGATGACCGCGTTGACCCTTGGCGTGCCGGAGCACAAACTCCGGGTGATCGCGCCCGATGTGGGTGGCGGTTTCGGCGGCAAGATCGGCGTGCTGCCAGAGGAACTGATGTCCGTTCTGGTCGCACAGAAACTGGGCAAACCGGTGAAGTGGACCGAAAGCCGGTCGGACACCATGGTCACCGCGCACCACGGCCGTGACCAGATCCAGGACATCACCATCTCGGCCACCCGCGATGGCACAGTCACCGGCCTGAAGGTCGAACTGCTCGCCGACATGGGCGCCTACCTCGGTGTTGTCGCGCCGGGCGTGCCGATTCTCGGTGCGTTCATGTACAACGCGATCTACAAGTTCCCCGCGTACCGGTTCGTGTGCACGAACGTGTTCACCAACAAGACGTTGACCGACGCCTATCGCGGCGCCGGGCGTCCGGAGGCCACGTTCGCGGTCGAGCGGATGATGGACGAACTCGCCGTCGAACTCGGCATGGATCCGTTGGCACTGCGCGAAAAGAACTGGATCAAGCACGAGGAGTTCCCGTTCACCACGGTCGCCGGTCTGACGTACGACTCGGGCAACTACGAAGCCGCGACCGGCCGGGCCAAGCAACTGTTCGACTACGAGGGCCTGCGGCGTGAGCAAGAAGTCCGCCGGGCCGCCAACGACCCCATCCAGCTCGGCATCGGCATCTCCACTTATACCGAGATGTGCGGACTGGCGCCTTCCCGCGTGCTCGGTGCGTTGCGTTATGGCGCAGGCGGTTGGGAAAGCGCGTCGATCCGGATGTTGCCGACGGGCAAGGTCGAGGTCATCACCGGCGCGTCGGCGCACGGCCAAGGGCATGAGACGGCGTGGAGCCAGATCGTGTCCGACCAGCTCGGAGTCCCCTTCGAGGACGTCGAAGTGCTGCACGGCGACACCCAGTTCTCACCGAAAGGCATGGACACGTACGGTTCCCGTTCGCTTGCCGTTGGCGGGACCGCGCTTGTCCTTGCCGCGCAACGGGTTCTCGACAAAGCCAAGCCGGTCGCGGCGCACATGCTGGAATGCTCGGTGGACGATGTCGAGTTCACCGGCGGCAAATTCGGTGTGCAGGGCACCGACCAGGCCGTGAGCATCCAGGACGTCGCGCTCGCGGTGTTCGCCGCGCACGACCTGCCGGATGGTTACGAGGCAACGCTCGATTCGGACGCCACCTTCGACCCAGAGAACTTCTCGTATCCACATGGGACACACCTCTGCGCGACCGAAGTGGACACCGAGACCGGGCGCGTGTCGATCCGGTCGTACGTCTGCGTCGACGATGTCGGCAAGGTGGTCAACCCGTTGATCGTCGACGGGCAAGTGCACGGCGGCCTCGCGCAAGGCATTGCCCAAGCGCTGTACGAGGAAGCGGTGCACGACGAGAGCGGAACGCTGACCACAGGCACGTTCGCCGACTACTACATTCCATCGGCGGCGGACATGCCGACGTTCGTGACCGACCGCACCGAAACCCCGTCGACGACGAACCCGTTGGGTGTCAAGGGAGTCGGCGAGGCCGGGACGATCGCGTCCACCCCCGCGGTGGTGAACGCGATCATCGACGCGGTCCGGCACATGGGTGTCAACGACATCGAGATGCCGTGCTCGCCGATGCGCGTGTGGCAAGCGATTCAGGGAGGCGCGCGATGATCCCGGCGCAGTTCGACTACGTCGCACCGGCCACAGTGGACGACGCGATCCGGGAACTGGCCGACGCGGGCGAGGACGGCAAGGTCATCGCTGGCGGCCAGAGCCTGCTGCCCGTGCTGCGGATGCGGCTCGCGGCGCCGACGAAACTGGTCGACATCGGCCGTATCCCGGAGTTGCGTGGGATCCGCGAAGACGGCGACCACCTGGTGATCGGTGCGTGCACCACGCATTACGAGGTCCAGCGTGACCCGTTGGTGCGGGAGCACGCTTTGTTGATCGCTCTTGCGACGGACACCGTGTCCGATCCGCAAGTCCGGCACCGCGGTACGTTCGGCGGCTCGCTCGCGCACGCCGACTCGGCCGGCGACCTGCCCGCACCGGCGTTGGCGATGGACGCCGTGATGGTCGTCGCGGGCATGGACGGGCGCCGGACGGTGCCCGCGGCGGAGTTCTTCGTCGACTTCTTCACCACCGCGATGTCCCCGGCCGAAATCCTCGTCGAGGTGCGTCTGCCGAAGTACACGGGCTGGCGCGCGCACTACGAGAAGTTCAACCGGGTGGCGCAGTCGTGGTCGATGGTCGGCGTAGCCGCGATGGTCCGTACCGAAGGCGAATCCATCGCCGAGGCACGGGTCGGCCTGACCAACATGGCATCGGTCCCCGTGCGCGCGCGTGCGGTGGAGGAGGCGTTGGTCGGGCAGGCCGCGACGACGGAGAACATCAAGGCAGCGGCCGAACACGCCGCGAATGACACCAGTCCGACGAGTGACGGCAACGCCGATGGCGAGTACCGTAGCCACCTTGCTCGTGTACTCACCGGACGTGCGTTGACCGCCGCTGTCGGATAAGGAGACTGGGCCTGTGCAACTGGAACATCAATTCACCGTCGAAGCTCCGGTTGATGTGGTGTGGCAGGCCCTGCTCGACCCGGAAAGGGTGGCGCCGTGCATGCCCGGCGCCACCCTGACCAGCGTCGAAGGCGGCGAGTTCGCCGGGTCGGTCAAGGTCAAACTCGGCCCGATATCCCTGGTGTACAAGGGAAAGGGCGAATTCAGGGAAACCGACCTCGCGACAAGGACGGTCAAGATCAAGGCGTCCGGCAAGGACGCCCGCAGTGGTACGGCATCGGCCGACGTGACAGTCGTGTTGTCCGAAAAGGACGGACAGACGACCGGTGCCGTGACAACGGATCTGACGATCACCGGAAAACCGGCGCAATTCGGCCGAGGCATGATCGCCGAAGTCGGCGGCAAGATACTGGACACGTTCGCGCAAAACCTCGCCAAAGTCGTGGCGCCGCCGGAAGTTGCCGAGCCTGCCGTGTCCGAGCCGCTACGCGTTGTGCCGCAACCACAAGAGGCAGAAGCGATCGACTTGCTCGAATACGCCGGAAGCCCGGCCCTCAAACGGGTGTTGCCGCTGGTCGTAGCGGGCTTGATCGTGCTGTTTCTGCTAGCCCGCCGACGCCGGAGATAATCTACTGGCATCATGGCGCGCATGCGCCGGTCCTTGTTCGCCACGTTTTGCGCGACTGCTCTGTTGGCAGCCGGGTGCGCGACAGGAAGTGTCGCGGACCCGAAACTGACGGTGCCCAACGCACCACAGAACAACAATTTGTCGGGCACCGCGAAACCGGACGACCCGGGTTTCACCGTCGTGGCGACCGGCGACGTGCTGATCCATCCCGCACTGACCGACCAGGCAACCGAAGACGGCGGCGGCAAACGCGACTACCGGCAGATCTTCGAAGGCGTCAAAGGCACGATCAGCGCGGCTGACCTGGCGATCTGCCATCTCGAAGTGCCACTGGCCCCGCCGAACGGCCCGTTCAAGGGCTACCCGGAGTTCAGCGCACCCCCGGAAGTCGCGGACGCACTGGCCGACGCGGGTTACGACGACTGCTCGACAGCGTCGAACCACACCCTGGACATGGGCGAAGCAGGCGTGACCAGGACCCTGGACACGCTGGACAAGGCGAAGATCAAACACACCGGCTCGGCCCGTTCATCGGAAGAAGCCAAGAAACCCATGATCATGGATGTGCGTGGGGTGAAGGTCGGGCACGTCTCGTACACCTTCGGCTTCAACGGAAAGCAACTGCCCGCGGGCAAGCCGTGGCTGTCGAACACATTGAAGGCCGACGACGTGATCGCGGCGGCGAAGGCCGCGAAAACCGCGGGCGCCGAAGTCGTGATCGCGAGCCTGCACTGGGGCACGGAATTCGTGCACGAACCGACGGCCGCGCAGAAACGGGACGCGGCGAAACTGCTCGGCGACCCGAACATCGATTTGATCATCGGGCACCACGCGCACGTGGTACAGCCATTCGAGAAGATCAACGGGAAATGGGTCGCATACGGCCTCGGCAACCACATCGCCAAGCACTCCGACCCCCGCGGGGTATCGGAGGAAGGGACGATCGCCCGGTTCCGTTTCGTCCGCAACGGATCGAGCTGGACCGCGGACAAGGCGGAGTACTTGCCGACTTTGATCTCGCTCGGCCCGCCGATCCGCCTGCTCGACCTGACTCAGGGATCGTCCGCGGATTCCCGGCGTACCGAGGCGGTCAACCGGACCGACGAGATCGTGCTGTCCCGCAAGGCCGGCGACCAAGGACTCGTCCGCCCAGCCAAATAAAGCTCGTGAGTGGTTATCAGGGTTAGAACACGGCTAACCACTCACGAGGACTCTCGGTGGATCGGGCCTGCCGTTGTCATCAGCCTGTCTCCCCTGCCGCCCCATCTCAACGAGATGATCTCCGCCGCGATCGACACCGCGGTCTCCTCGGGCGTACGAGCGCCCAGGTCAAGCCCGATCGGTGAGGACAATGTGGACAGTTCGGCCTCGGTCATCCCGGCTTCACGCAGCCGGTCCAGCCGGTCGTCATGAGTCCGCCGCGAACCCATCGCGCCCACGTACCCAAGGTCCATCCGCAAAGCCACCTGCAGCACGGGCACGTCGAACTTCGGGTCGTGCGTCAACACCGCGACCACGGTCCGCGCGTCCACCCGGCCTGCTTCAGCCTCGGCCGCCAGATACCTGTGGGGCCAATCCACGACGACCTCATCAGCCTCGGGGAACCGGCTCTTGGTGGCGAAAACTGGCCGTGCGTCGCAAACCGTCACCCGGTAGCCGAGGAAGGACCCGAGCCTGGCCATTGCCGAGGCGAAGTCGATCGCGCCGAAGACCAGCATCCGGGGCGGCGGCTCGAAGGACGCGACAAACACCGACATCCCCTCGCCACGACGCTGCCCGTCCGGGCCGTAGTGCATGGTGCCCGTCCGGCCTGTGGCAAGCATGCCGCGCGCGTCGTCCGTCACCGCGTCGTTCATCCGGGACGAGCCCAGATCGCCGAGAACCCGGTCCGGCCAGACGATCATCCGTTCGCCGAGACGTGCGGCGTCCGGGTGCTCGATCACGGTCGCCAAAGCCACCGCTTGCTCGTTCCTGATCGACTCGGCTAGCTGCGGGAACTCGGGGAAGGTCGAGGAGTTCACCGATTCGACGTAGATGTCGAGGATGCCGCCGCAGGTCAGACCGACCGCGAAAGCGTCGTCGTCGCTCACGCCGTAGCGCTGCAACACTGGCTGCCCGTCCGCGATCACGGTCTGTCCGAGGTCGTAGACCGCCCCCTCCACACAACCGCCGGAGACGCTGCCGAAGGCCTCGTCGCGTTCGGTGACCATCATGGCCGCGCCGGGTGAGCGCGGTGCTGAGCTGAAGGTCGCGACAACTGTCGCCAGCCCTACCGTCTCTCCGGCGTCGTAGCGCTTGACCAGCTCGTCGAGCACGTCACGCACGGCGTACCTCCACCAACAGTTCCTCCAGCGTGGCCAGGCTGTGGCCGGCCAACAACTTCTCAACGTGTTTCCGGGCCGCGATGATCCCGGACTGGACCGGCCGGTAGCCGTCCCTTCCCGCGTGCGGGTTCACCCAGAACACCGCGTGTGCCAGCCGTCGCAGCCTGGCCATCTGCTCACCGAGCAGTCCTGGGTCACCGCGCTCCCAACCGTCCGAGAACAACACAACGACCGCCTGACGGGCCACACCGCGTTGGCCCCAACGGTCGAGGAAGGCCTTCAGCCCTTCGCCAAGGCGCGTTCCGCCTGCGAAGTCGGGGACAGCGCGGGACGCGGCCGCGAGCGCGACCTCGGGGTCACGCTGATGCAACTGACGTGAAACTCGGGTGAGCCTGGTGCCGAGGGTGAACACTTCGGCGTGAGTTCGCCGCGCCACCGCGTGCGCGAACCGCAACAGAGCGTCCGCGTACGGGCTCATCGAGCCGGAGATGTCCACGAGCAATACAACCCGCCGCGGCCGCTTTCCCTTCCGCCGGTAGTTCAACCTGATCGGTTCACCCGTCGATCGCATCGCCTGCAACGTGCGGCGCGGGTCGAGCTCGCCACGGCGATACGGCTCCTTTCGGAACGCGGCACGCATCGGCGGATCGGGTTTCAGCAGAACCATCAGCTCACGCAGATGCGCCCGTTCGGCCGCGCTCAGGTCGCTGATGTCCCTGTGGCGCAGGACTTCTGTGTCACTCGCTGCCACACCCAGCTCATCCGGCTCTCGCGAACCGGCCCCCTGTTCCGCGCGAGGGATCATTGCCGCGATCACGCTCGGGCGCGGTTTGGCGACCGTCTGCTTCGGCGGCTCCGGCGTCGTTCCGGTGAACCAGGCGTGGAACGCGTCGTTGTAGCGCGGCAGGTCGTCCGGGTCGCCGCAGAGTGTCACCCGTCCCGCCCAGTACAGCTGATCAGGCACGGCGACGTCGATGTGCTCGACCGCGGCCAGATATGCCTGGACCCGCTCCGGGTCGCACGCCAGTCCGGCGGCTCGCAACGTCGCCGCGAACCCAACCAGTCCCGGAACCGGGTTCATAACTCAACCCGCCAGCAAGGCGTCGAGATCGACTCGTACGCGGTCCGCGTCCTCGCGGTACTTCAGCACCGCGCCAAGGGTGATCGCTGCGGCTTCCGCGTCGAGTTCCGTCTTTCCCAATGCCAGCAACGCTTCCGCCCAGTCGATCGTCTCCGCGACGCCCGGCGGCTTGAGCAACTCCGCTGCACGAAGGCGCCGGACCGCGTTGGCGACCTGCGCGGCCAACCGATCCGATACGCCGGGCAGCCTGCGCTTGAGGATCTGCACTTCCCGGGCCAGATCCGGGTGCTCGAGCCAGTGGTACAGGCAGCGCCGCTTCAACGCGTCGTGCACCTCGCGGGTCCGGTTGGACGTGAGGATCACCAGCGGCGCGACCTCGGCCCGTACCTCCCCGATCTCGGGCAAGGTCACGGCGTTCTCGCTGAGCACTTCGAGCAGGAACGCTTCGAACTCGTCGTCGGCACGGTCGATCTCGTCGACCAGCAGGACGCAAGGCGCCTCGCGAAGCGCCCTGAGCAGCGGCCGGGCCAGCAGGAACCGCTCGGTGTAGAGCGACTGCTCGGCCGCGTCAGCGTCCAACTCGCCGTGCGATGCCGCTTCCAAGGCCCGCAGATGCAGCAGCTGACGAGGGAAATCCCAGTCGTAGAGCGCCTGCGTCGCGTCGATTCCCTCGTGACACTGCAGGCGGATCAGGGGAACCCCTAGTGCCTGGGCCAGGGACGTCGCCAACGACGTCTTCCCAGTACCCGGCTCGCCCTCGCAGAACAGCGGCCGGTGCATGCGCAGGGACAGGAAGGCGGCCGTGGCCAGGCCGTCATCGGCGAGGTAGCCGACGCCGTCCAGCGCTTTCGCCAGGTCCTGCGGGGCGGGCACCGACATCCACGTCATTTAGTGAGGGTAGGTCAGGGGCGCTGAATCCGGGGACTGCCAGGGGCGCTCCCGGATGTCCGTCGCCTGCCGCGGCCGGATCCTTGATGCCATGACGAACGAGATCTACACCCGCAAGCTCCGCCGTAGCCGCACCGACAAGATGGTGGCCGGGGTGTGTGGCGGCTGGGCACACGTTCTCGGCGTGGACGCCGCCTTGCTGCGCATCCTGCTCGTCGCCGCGACCATCCTCGGCTTCGGCACCGGCGCGATTCTGTACCTGATCTGCTGGATCCTGATGCCGCAGGAACCTGCCGCGGATTGGTGACGCACGCCACAACGGGCTAATTTTCGGTATTTCCTGTATCCAGGTCCGGGCCTCTCGCTCTTGTGACAGCGAAGACCCGTTCGACCTGGAGGCACGAATGAGCCGACCGCATCAGCCGGAGATCGCGGCGATCCGCGATTCGCTGGCCGCGCTCGGCGAGCCGTGGCAGGCAGGCGAAACCCCGCTGAGCCTGCTACCAGAGCAGGTGCGGCGCGTACGCCTTGGCGTTCCCGCGCCGCAGCAGGCGGACATCGACGCACGGGCAGGCCAGGCCGAGCGGATGGCTGCCGAGGCGCTGGAAGCCGTTGGCCAGCAGGTGGTCGCGGCCACCGCACCGGCGTCGAGCTTGCCGAAGTCCTTTGACCTCAGGGAAGTCAGCGGGCGCGACTTCGTCACCGGCGTCAAGGACCAAGGCGCGTGTAGTTCTTCGGTCTCCTTCGGCGCGCTCGCCGTACTGGAGACCACGGCCGCGTACACCCGCGGCGCGCCCGGACTGAATCTCGACCTGTCCGAGGCCCATCTTTTCCACAACCACGCCCGCGATCGGGGCTATACCCGCAAATCCGGGGCGTGGCCGGACGATCTCTTCGACGACACCGTCCACAAGGGCGTCACGTTCGAGGACTACTTCCCGTATCAGGACAACGGTTCCGGCGCGCCCAACCCCGACTGGCCGAACCGGCTGGCCAAGGCCGCGGGCGTGACCGACCTGACCGGCAACCCCGCGGCCATCAAGCAGCACATCTTCGGATATGGCGCGGTGGCAGCATGTTTCGTGGTGCACACCGACTTCTTCCACTATCGCGGTGGTGTGTACCAGCACACAACCGATCGACTCGCTGGCGGGCACTGCGTCGCGTTGATCGGCTGGGACGATGATTCGCAGTGCTGGATCGCCAAAAACTCGTGGGGCACAGCCTGGGGCGAGGACGGTTTCTTCCGTATCGCGTACGGCGACAGCTTCATCGAGAGCTATCCGAGTCCACGGCCGACCGTTTTCGGTTGTACGGCAGTGCATTTACGCGCCTGGCTGCCTGCGCAGCGCGCGCTGAGGCTCTTTGCCACGGCCAACGACGCGAACGGCTGGGCGTACCTGGAAAACCTGGGTTGGACCCATCTCGCGGGCGGCCCGCACAGCACGACGAACAAGCTCGCGATGCTCACGCACGCGCGAGCCAGCGGTCACCCGGTAACGCCGTTCATCAACGGCAACGAACTATCCACTGTGCAGGTGGCGGACTGATGATCGGACAACCACCGGTGCCAAGCCCGTACAGCGTGCTCGGCACACCTGAGGACTGGACGCCGTATGGGGATGCGGCGACCAGCCCTCAGGCGATCGCGCCGACCCAATGCGGTTGGCACGTCGGACAAACGATTTCCGACTTATGGTCCTATGAGGACTCCTCAGGAGTCTGGGTGTCGGTCGAAGGTGTTGGCTGGAAACGATTATCGCCAGCGAGCCGATCCGGGCACACCCATATGACACTGCTGGCCGGCGCGGCCACGCACGACAACCTACCCGTCGATTTCCACGAGGACTCCGACGGACAGATCGACCAATTGATCGTCTAGGTACACACCACCGAAGACGGGCCGAGGGGGCCGCACAACGGAGGTGGTGGCCGGCAGCACGAGGGGGGTTGCCGGCCACCGTCTCCCTACCAAGGAGATATCGCCCAAATGAGAATTCGGGTGACGAGCAGACTCACCGGATTTGCCGAGGGGAAATCGGGGGCACCGGGAGATGGCCGGCCATGGCGTTTCGCCATGGCCGGCCTGCGCCACATCGGCACCTCAATACCCCAAGTGGGCGAGGCGTCATGAACTGTGTGGTGACGATCCGTTCAAGGACGCCGTTACGTCCGCGGTCGCCAGTGCCGTGTGACCCTGTTCCCTTGGCCTTGCTGGGAGAAAGGAAACAGGGTCACACGGCACTAGTCCATTCGGGTGTGTTATGTATCCAGACAGGATCTCGCCGTTCATGTACTTCACGAAGGTCGCGATACTTCCGTCGCCAGCTGAAGAACGACACCCGGGATGGGGTGGGCGTGGTGACTGATGTTCGAACCGCGGAAGCTGACCCGCCATGGGAGGGCTTGCAGGGCGCTGAGCGCTACGCGGCGTGCATGCACGCCGCGCGGGCAGGCAGCCTGATCGCGCGGTCGGCTCTGGTCAAGGACCTCACCCCGTTGGTCTGGCATGTGGCGCGCGGCAACGGACTCGACCGCGCATCCGCGGAAGACGTCGTACAGACCGTCTGGCTGGCGCTGTTCAGCCACCTCCACTCCCTGGCCGAGCCCAAGGCGCTCGCCGGTTGGTTGATCACCACCACCCGGCGGGAAGCCCAACGGGTGCGGACCAAGAGTGTCAACGACCTGCCGCTCACCGACGAGATGGCCGAGCAGCTGACCAGTACCCAGCCGCAGCCCGAAGACGAGGCACTGCGCGCCGACCGTGACACACGGCTGTGGCGTGCTTTCGGCGAGTTGCCGGAGAAGTGCCAGGAGCTGTTGCGGTTGACTGTGCTGGCCGGTCGTAGCGAGTATCGCCTGGTAGCCGAGGCTATGCAGATGAAGCGTGGCAGCATCGGACCCACAAGAGGCCGGTGTCTGACGACGCTGAGAGAGCTCTTGGACACCGAAGGGGGCGGCGGATGACGAAGATCGATCCGACGGGAGGCCAGGCGTATCCCGACGACGAGACCCTGCTTGCCGATCTGGACAGCATGCTCGACGAATTCGATCCACCACCGGCCGGTCTCGTTGAACGGATCCAGTTCGCGATCGCGCTCGAAGACCTGGATGTGGAGGTCGCCCGCTGGGTGCGGGCGGATTCTCTCGCCGGGGTTCGTGGCGGCGATCAGGGCACGATCACATTCACGGTCAGCGACCTGACCGTGATGATCAACCTGACCAGGATTGGCGAGAACAACCGGATCGACGGCTGGCTCGTACCCGCGGGTGAGCATTCCGTGGAAGTACGCGTCGCTGAGCACGGATCGCGAGAAACAACGGCCGACGAAGGCGGCCGGTTCGTGCTGGACGGCGTTCCGCGCGGGACAACGCAAATCGTGATCCAACTGAGCGGCCCACCCGCCCGCACGATCGTCACCCCCACTGTGCTGCTGTAACCCTTCACGTGAGTGGTTTGTCCCATTCAAGGGTATAGCGCGTTTCGAACTAACCACTCACGAGAGAACCAGGCGAGACAGGCTCTGTGGCAATTCGCCCGGGTGGATTACGCCGAGCCGCTGGGTGGCGCGGGTGAGGGCCACGTAGAGGTCATTCACGCCGCGTGGGGAATCGTTGAGAATGCTGGCCGGGTCGACCACGATGACCGAGTCGAATTCGAGCCCTTTCGCCTGCCAGACGGTCAGGATGGAGACCTGGCTTTCCAGGTCGACATCGGCCGAAATCCCCTTGAATTCGGTCGGAGCAATCACGCCCAGCCTGCCGTCACCGATCTCCGCGGCTTCCTTGGCGATGATCTCCGGCAGTTGCGCCTCGATGTCGGTGACCTGGCGGTGCCACGGACCCACACCCGCGTCACGGACCGACTGTGGCGCGTCGATGTCCGGTCCGAGCACGTCCGCCGCGACGGCCATGATCTCCGACGGCGTGCGGTAATTGACCGTCAGGTGCTCCATGCGCCACCGGTCCTCAACGTACGGTTCGAGCACCGCGCCCCACTCCGTCGTGCCCGCCGGGTCGCCGGTCTGAGCCACGTCGCCCACGAGCGTCATGGACCGGCTTGGGCACCGGCGCATCAGCACACGCCACGCCATCGCGGACAGTTCCTGCGCCTCGTCCACGATCACGTGCCCGAACGTCCACTCGCGGTCGTCGGCGGCGCGTTCGGCTGCCGTGCGGTAGTCGGTCTCCTCGTAACGACCGGCCAGCCTGCCCGCGTCGATCAGGTCGGTGGCCATCAGGATCTCGGGGTCGGCGGCGTCGTCAAGGTCGAGAATGTCGAGCACGCCGCTGGCGTAGTCGATTTCCTCCTGGCGCCTGCGGGCATCTGCGGCCTTCTGCTTGGTGTCGTCCACGCCAAGCAGTTCGGCGGCCTCGTCGAGCAATGCCGCGTCGGCCGCCGTCCAACCGCCTGGTTCCCGTTGCAGCTCAGGGAAATCGGGCGCGGCGACGGCGAGCCGCTCTGGCGATTCGAACAGGTCCTCGAGCAGTTCCTGCGGGGTGAGGATCGGCCACAGCCAGTCGATCGCCTCCTGCACCTCATCCGACTCGCGCAGCTCGCGTTTGATCTCCTCGATGTCGGCTTCTTCGAGCAAGTTCGCGCCGCCCAACGGATCCGCGCCGATCTTGTCGGCGTACTGGCGCGCGAGAGCGTCGATAATGGTCGGCACGATCAACGACTTTGCCTTGTTGTGCACGCGCCGCGACCTTCGGGCGACAGCACGGGCCTGCACGCAGGTTTTCTTGTCCAGCTTGAGGGTTTCGCGCTCGAACTGGATCTCCAGGTAGTCGTCCGGCACGCGCTGACGGTCGCGGACGGCGGCCTTGAGCACGTCAACCATCTCGATCCGGCCCTTGATCTCAGCCACCGCGACGGATTCAGTACGGTCCGGTTCGACGCCAGGGAACAGCTCACCGACCGTGGACAGCAGAACACCAGTCTCACCAAGCGAAGGAAGAACCTGGCTGATGTAACGCAGGAATGTCGTGTTCGGACCGACAACGAGCACACCGCGCCGGGACAGCTGCTCGCGGTACGTGTACATCAGGTACGCGGCGCGGTGCAGGGCGACCGCGGTCTTGCCCGTGCCCGGCCCGCCTTGCACGACAAGGATTCCGTTGAGACCAGAGCGAATGATCTTGTCCTGCTCGGCCTGAATGGTCTGCACGATGTCGTTCATCCGGCCCGTGCGGTTGGCGTTGACCGCAGCCAGCAACGCCGCCTCGCCAGTCAGGCCTTCATGCTTTTTGGGGTCGGCGGTTTCAAGGTCAAGCACCTCGTCGTCGACCGCCGTGACCTTGCGCATGCTCGTGCGAATGTGCCTGCGCCGCCTGACCCCATCCGGCGCCGCGGCCGTCGCGAGATAGAACGGACGCGCCGCAGGCGCCCGCCAGTCCATCAGCAGCGGCTCGTAGTCGGCATCCTCATCGAAGATCCCGATCCGGCCGATGTGCTGATCAGTGTCATCATCGAAATCAAGCCTGCCGAAGACAAGCCCGTTTTCCACCGAGTTGTACTGAGCGAGCTGTTGCGAATACATGACGTTGCCCGCCTCCCGCTCGGTGCGAGCCTGCGGGGTGCCACCGGTTTGCTTGAGCACCTTGGCCAACTGGTCGGCGGTCCGCGCACGCAGATCGTCGAGACGGCCATAGAGCATCGAAACGACCTGTTGTTCCAGCTCGATTTCCCCGCTTGACAACCGGCTTTCCCTTCGCTAAAATAATGCCATCGACCAAAGATTCTTTGGTCGATTTTTGTGTCGCAGCCACTAAATGTAGCAACAATTCCAGCGATTCGCGAATACGCACCTTGCTGGTGGCCCACTACGCTCGTGCCATGCACGACGAAGGTCCGTCCCCGAACACCGGAGCCGCCCGGCTGATAGTCCTGCTGTGCGCGTTCGGACTGGCCACAGTAGGCGCCTTCAGCGCGTTCTTCGCCACCGAAATCCTGGCAACCGTACTCGGCACACCCTCAAGGCCAAGCACCGGAGCCCTGATCGTGTGCGCCCTGGTGCCAATCGCCGCAGCCATCGGAGCAGCCATCATTTCGGTGCGCGCCAAAGGAATGAGCAAGATCCTGTCACTAGGCTGCGGAACCCTGCTCCTCGGCGCCCTAGCCACAGTGATCCTAATGTTCGTGATAGCCGCCTGAAAGCGTCTTCGTGTGGACACGCGCGCTCCCGCGTGTGCACGCGCGACCTCGCGTGTCCACCGGCTCCGTCATGGTGTGTTGAACACGCGAGCGGCGCACGGGGAGAAGCAACCGCGCTGGAAGCGAGTCGAGCAGTTTGACACACCGTGACGGAACGGTGGACACGCGCCAGGGCGGAGCAATGCCAGACACCGTCCGGTGGAAGCCCCGACTTTTACGGCCCGGCGATACCGACAGGCCCGGCCCCGTTGCTGGCTTCGCGGTCCAGCCGGGTTGGCTGGGATGAACTACCGCGTGTCCGCCCCACCGGCACGGCGAGTCAAACTGCTCGACTCGCCACCAGCCTGCCTGCTCGCCACCGTGCGCCGCTCGCGCGTTCAACACGCCATGCCGGAGCGGCAGACACGCGCGGGCACCCGTCACTGACTCCCCGCCTGCTCGCTTCGCTCACGGCGATACGTCATTGTGCTACCGGGTGCACGCCACACATTCCAGGCCCAACCCTTCATCCCCTCAACCAAGGTGAGCTAAGCCGCCCAACCCTCGACCAAGGTGGGCAAAACGCCCAACCCACGACCAAAGCAGGTAAGCCGCCCGACTTTCAACCAAAGTAGGTAAGCCGCCCGACCTCTCGACCAAAGTAGGTAAGCCGCCCGACCTCTCGACCAAGGTCGGTATGCCACCCGACTCTCAACCAAAGTAGGTAAGCCGCCCAATCCTCACGACTGTCGGCCGAACCACTGGGGCGCACAGTGGGAGGTGGGGGACTTCTGGGCTTCAGTGTCTATATAGGACCGCGCCCCAGGGAGGGAGTCCCTGGGGCGCGGTATGCCTACCGATTGATGGACTACTTGATCAGAAGTCCATGCCGCCGGTTGGGTCGCCACCGGCTGGGGCCGCTGCGGCCTTTTCCGGCTTGTCGGCCACTACGGCTTCGGTGGTCAGGAACAGCGCTGCGATCGAGGCTGCGTTCTGCAGCGCCGAGCGGGTGACCTTGGCCGGGTCGATGATGCCTGCTTCGACCAGGTTGCGGTACTCGCCGGTTGCCGCGTCGAGGCCTTCGCCCTGCTTGAGGCCCTTGACCTTCTCGACAACAACTCCGCCTTCGAGGCCGGCGTTGATGGCGATCTGCTTCAGCGGCGCCTCGACGGCGACCTTGACGATGTTGGCACCGGTGGCCTCGTCGCCGGTCAGCTTCAGGCTCGCGAAGGCTTCCTCGGCTGCCTGCAGCAGCGCAACGCCACCACCGGCGACGATGCCCTCTTCAACAGCGGCCTTGGCGTTGCGCACAGCGTCCTCGATGCGGTGCTTGCGCTCCTTGAGCTCGACCTCGGTCGCCGCGCCCGCCTTGATCACCGCGACACCGCCGGCCAGCTTGGCCAGGCGCTCCTGCAGCTTCTCGCGGTCGTAGTCCGAGTCGCTCTTCTCGATCTCCGCACGGATCTGGTTGACGCGGCCCTGGATCTGCTCGGCGTCACCCGCACCCTCGACGATCGTGGTCTCGTCCTTGGTCACGACGACCTTGCGGGCCTTGCCGAGCAGCGTGATGTCGGCGTTGTCCAGCTTGAGGCCCACGTCCTCGGAGATGACCTGGCCGCCGGTCAGGGTGGCCATGTCCTGCAGCATCGCCTTGCGGCGGTCGCCGAAGCCAGGCGCCTTGACGGCGACGGACTTGAAGGTGCCGCGGATCTTGTTCACGACCAGGGTCGCCAGGGCCTCGCCCTCGACGTCCTCGGCGATGATCAGCAGCGGCTTGCCGCCCTGCATGACCTTCTCCAGCAGCGGGAGCAGGTCCTTGACGGACGAGATCTTGGAGCCGAACAGCAGGATGTACGGGTCCTCGAGGACCGCTTCCTGACGCTCGGGGTCGGTCACGAAGTAACCGGAGATGAAGCCCTTGTCGAAGCGCATACCTTCGGTGAGCTCAAGCTCGAGCCCGAGGGTGTTGCTCTCCTCGACGGTGATGACGCCTTCCTTGCCGACCTTGTCCAGCGCCTCGGCGATCAGCTCGCCGATCGTGGTGTCAGCGGCGGAGATGGAGGCCGTGGCAGCGATCTGCTCCTTGGTCTCGATCTCCTTGGCGACCTTGTGCAGCTGCTCGGTCACGGCCTCGACAGCCTGCTCGATGCCGCGCTTGAGCGACAGCGGGTCGGCGCCGGCCGCGACGTTGCGCAGGCCCTCGCGAACGAGCGCCTGAGCCAGCACGGTGGCGGTGGTTGTGCCGTCGCCAGCGACGTCGTCAGTCTTCTTTGCGACCTCTTTGACCAGCTCGGCCCCGATCTTCTCCCACGGGTCCTCGAGCTCGATCTCCTTGGCGATGGAGACGCCATCGTTGGTGATCGTCGGCGCGCCCCACTTCTTCTCGAGCACGACGTTACGGCCCCTCGGGCCGAGCGTCACCTTGACGGCGTCGGCGAGGGTGTTCAGGCCGCGCTCGAGTCCGCGGCGCGCGTCCTCGTCAAACGCGATCAGTTTGGCCATTGCGGTGTGTCCTCCGCCTGCTTGCTTACGTTGGGGGTCGTGAGGCAGTGCCCCACGACGAACACTGCTCAGCCAGGTGTGGCGCCCGCGACGGACGACCGAGGGTGACCCGGTCTCACCAGCCCGACTAGCACTCAACTCTACCGAGTGCTAACACGTGTTTAGCACTCGGCAGGGACGAGTGCAAGAAACACTGGTCAGCTGCCAGATGGAATGACGGTCAAGTTGGATGGCAGCGTCCGGCGCGTCGACGGCGTCGTGGACTTCGGCTTCGTCGGCGTTCCGGAGCCCTCACCGACCGGGATCTGCGGCACGGTCGAGTTCTGCTGCGGGTCGCTGTTGTCGCCGCCGCCGGAGACCAAAACGATGATCAGCACGATGGCGGCGATCGCGACCAGACCGACAAGGACAGGAACTAGCCACCTCTTGCTGCCCTTGTCAGAGGTGAAGGCCGACGAGCCGACCGGGGTCGGCGGCCGCAGCCGCACGAAATCCCCAGGAGCCGGCGGCTGCTGCTGAGGCTGTTGCGGAACCTGCGGTGGCTGCTGTTGCTGAGGCGGCCGATATTGCTGCTGGGGTGGCTGCGGCGCGACGGCTGGACGCGGCACCTCGCGGCGAGGCGCCTGCTGAAGGGCTTGCCGGGCCGCGCCGATCAGCGCCTTGCAGTCGACATAGCGGACCTTCGAGTCCTTGGCCATGCCACGCCGGATGACCTCGTCGATCGCGCCAGGCAGCGCGACAAGGCCGGTCACCGCGGGCGGGTCGAGGTTCAGATGGCCCTGGATGACCTCGGGAACCTTGCCCTGAAACGGCGGCCGCCCGGTCAAGCAGGCGAACAGCACGCAGGCCAGCGAGTACGCGTCCGTCCGCGCGTCGACGGGCTCACCGCGCAGGTGCTCAGGAGCCGCGTACGTGGGCGAGCCAAGAAAGTCGCCGCTGCGAGTGCGGTGACCGGTGGCACCACGCCTGGTCAGGCCGAAGTCGGCGAGGTACACGTGCTCGGTTGACGTCTCCCTGCTGGTCACCAGCACGTTGGCCGGTTTGACGTCGAGGTGCACGAGGCCGCGGTCGTGCAGCGTGTCGAGCGCCTCGGCGACCTGGCCGAGCAACGAAAGCGTGCGTTCCGGCGTGATCGGGCCGTTGCGGATGATGCTGGCCAGGTCGGAGCCGTCGACCAGCCGCATGGCGATGTAGAGCAGCCCGTCGACCTCGCCGAAGTCGTAGAGCGGCACGACGTTCGCGTGATCGATGGCGGAGGTGTTTCTGGCCTCGTCCACGAAGCGCTCACGGAACTCCGCGTCCTCACCAAGGTGCTCGCCGATGACCTTGAGAGCCACCTTGCGGCCGAGGCGGACGTCGGTGGCCTTGTACATCACGCTCATGCCGCCACGGCCAAGCACACCGTCGATTCGGTAATGCCCTAGGCGACGCCCGGTGAGGTCCTCCGACACGCAGCGCAGCCTAACGTCCGGCTACGACAGCACGTGGACGTATCCGCCAATTGGTTAGGAGAGCGCCGCGATCATGGCCTGCGGTTTGCGTGTCTGGGTCAACACCTGGCCTGGACCTGCGAAGTCCAGCAGCAGCCCCTCGCCGGTCCGCATCGACTGCGGCAGCGCCTGGCTGATCGCGCGCAGCCGCGTCTGGGTGCCCTCGGTGTAAGCGACCACACATTCCGGGGTGACCGTGATCGCCGCGCCCGGCTCGAGGTTGACCACGTCCATCGCGCCACACGAGCTGAGCACCACGGAACCCTGGCCGGAGACGTGATCGAGGAAACCGTGGTCGGCGCCGAACATCGGCCGGAACGGCGCCCAGCTGGCGTCGAACTGGATGGTGCTCGACGCGGCGAGCGCGGCGCCGCGCGTCACGCACCAGCCGGTGATTCCTTCCAGCTCAAGCGTGTAGACCTCGCCGGGCAGGGAAGGCGCCACGTCCACCCAGCCGCCTTCCGGTGGCGCGGTGAACAGCGTCGGCTGGACCCGCTTGGCGCGGCCGCCGCCTTTCGGCCGTACGTCGATCACCACGCCGTAGCTCGCCGAGAGCAGGGCGTCGTAGTCGGCCTGGATCGCCTCGCCTGGGGCCAGCAACAGCCTGGCCACGCCGTACGCAGGGGTGTGTCGGGTCCGGACCTGCAACGTTTCCCCTCCGAGGGTCGGTACGTGCGTCGCACCACAAGTCTTTCACGCCACGGTGTCGCGACTGTATGCAACGAGGCAGGATGCAGACGTGCCGAACACAGCGACAAGACCACGCAGCGTCGACTCGTACCGGGCGACCATCGCCGCCCTGGTGACCGACCTGCCGATCGAGCGACTTCCGGTGGCGGACTGCCTCGGACTGGTGCTCGCCGAAGATGTGACGGCGCCCATCGCGTTGCCACCGTTCGACAACTCCGCCATGGACGGATACGCCGTGCGGTCCGTCGACGTGGTCGGCGCGAGCGAAGACAACCCCGTTGAGCTGCCGGTTTCCGAGGACATCCCGGCCGGCCGGACCGATGTCGTGCCGCTGCTGCCCGGCACGGCACACCGGATCATGACCGGCGCGCCCGTACCACCCGGCGCGGACACGGTTGTCCAGGTTGAGCTGACGGACTCCGGTGTGGAGCACGTGCGCATCTTCGCGGCCGTCGCCCTTGGTACGCACCTGCGGCGTACGGGCGAGGATGTGCGTGAGGGCTCGACGGTCATGCACTCCGGGACCGTCCTCGGCCCAGCGCAGCTCGGGTTCTTGGCCGCGCTCGGGTTGTCACACCTGCCTGTACGCAGGCGCCCACGCGTGCTGATCCTGTCCACCGGCACCGAGCTGGTCGAGCCAGGAAAGCCACTCACCCACGGACAGATCTACGAGTCCAACAGCGTGCACATTGCTGCGGCCGTCGAGGAGATCGGCGGCGTCGCGACCGTCCTGCGGTCTGTTCCGGACGATGTCGAGGCGTTGTACAAGACGCTTGAGCCGCACCTGCACGACCATGACCTACTGGTGACCACCGGTGGCGTGAGCGCGGGTGCGTACGAGGTGGTCAAGGACGCTCTCGCGGGCGAGGGCGTGGAGTTCCTCAAGGTCGCTGTGCAGCCCGGCGGACCGCAGGGATTCGGCACATACATGGGGTTGCCTGTTGTCACATTGCCTGGCAATCCGGTGAGCGCGGCCTTGTCGTTCGAACTGTTCGTACGGCCCGCGTTACTGCGCGCGATGGGGCGTCCGAACGTCGACCGCAAGCGAGTGACCGCCAAGTCCACCGCCGCGATGAAGTCGCCTGCCGGGAAGAAGCAGTACCGGCGCGGTTTCCACGAGGCCGGGTCGGTGCAGGCCGTGCCGGTCGGCGGACCCGGGTCGCACCTGCTGATGGCGTTCGCCCAGTCGAACTGCCTGATCGAGATCCCTGAGGACGTGACCGAGGTGGCCGAGGGTGGCGAGGTGCAGCTGCTCATGCTCGCTCCGTGACGATGTGCACACAAAGAGCCATTGATCCCACCTTTACCCGGGCCTAAACTGCAGGTATCGGGTAAACCACGTGGGTGAACCGCCGATGCCGGTGCATCGTCGGGGGGATGCACCGGCAGTCCGGCAAGTCGTGAAGGGAACATTCCCGGCGTTGAGTGCCGTGAAGGTCACCTTCACGGCGTTAGACGCACGAGGGCCTCCTTTGATGCGTCAGATGCCGCAAGGGTGGCCTTGACGGCACTTGGTTGAGCAAGTCGGGCAGACTTGAGCCACACTTCACCCGTCGTGATCAAGAAAAGGCCGCAGTGACTTCTTCCCCGAAACCTCCCGTCGCCCACTTCGTCGAGCTGGCGCGCGGGATCGTGCCACCCATGAACCCGGCAGGCCGCCCCTTCGTGCTGGCGGCCGCGGCGCTCACACTCGTGTTGCGCAAGGTCTGGCGGCCGCTCGGGGTCGTCGGCGCACTGCTGACCGGCTGGACGGCCTGGTTCTTCCGCGAGCCGAAGCGAGTCACCCCGAGCCGCACCGGCCTGGCGGTGGCACCGGCTGACGGCACGGTCTCGCACGTCGCCGAAGTCGTCGCGCCACCGGAGCTCGGCCTCGGCGACACCCCGATGCTGCGGGTGAGCGTGTTCCTCTCGGTATTCGACGTGCACGTCCAGCGAGTGCCCGCGGCGGGCGAGGTGGTCCGCAAGCTCTACCACCCCGGCAAGTTCCTCTCCGCTGACCTGGACAAAGCCAGCGAGGAGAACGAGCGCAACACGGTGCAGCTGCGCACCGAGGACGGCCACACCCTGGTCGTCGTGCAGATCGCCGGTCTCGTGGCCCGGCGGATCGTCTGCCACATCGACGAAGGCGACAAGGTCACGGCCGGAGCCACGTACGGCCTGATCCGCTTCGGCTCCCGAGTGGACACCTACGTGCCGCGCGGCAGCCGCGTGCTGGTCGAGCCGGGCCAGCGGACGATCGGCGGGGAAACCGTCCTCGCCGAACTGGGAGGCTGAGCCAGATGGCGGCACGGACCGCCCCCGGAGTGCGACTACTGCCCAACGCGATCACGGTCCTGGCGATGTGCGCGGGCCTGTCGGCAGTGCAATTCGCCTTGCACGGCAACTACGAGGCCGTGCTCGCGTCGATCTTCGCCGCGGCGATCCTGGACAGTTTGGACGGCCGGATCGCCCGATTGCTCGACGCGACAAGCAAGATGGGCGCGGAGCTCGACTCGTTGTCCGACGCGATCGCATTCGGTGTGGCGCCCGCACTCGTGCTGTACCAATGGAAACTCGGCGAAGCGACCTCAACCCGAGTCGGCTGGATCTTCGCGTTGGTGTTCGCGGTGTGCATGATCCTTCGCTTGGCACGCTTCAACACCCTGTTGGACGACACGAACCAACCGCCGTACGCCAAGGAATTCTTCGTCGGCGTGCCCGCGCCCGCCGGTGGAATGCTGGCGCTGCTGCCGATGATCGTGTGGCTGGAGTTCGACCGTGCCGAGGGTTGGTGGACGAATCCGACCGTCGTGATGGTGTGGACGGTTGCCGTGGCTGCGTTGCTGATCAGCCGGATCCCAACGCTCTCGGTGAAGACGACGCGGGTTCCGCCACGGATAGTCGTGCCGGTTCTTGTTGGCGTGACAATGCTTGCGGCGGCCGTGGTGACGTTCCCGATCGCGGCGCTTGGCGTGTTCCTGATCGTCTACTTGCTGCACATTCCTTACGCGGTGCGCCGGAAGCACTGGTTGGCGAATCATCCTGAGGCTTGGGACGTTCCACCGCAGGAGCGTCGCGCGATCCGCAGCCAGGCGCGGCGGTTGGGGCTGCGTCCGCCGCTACGTCGTCGGGTTGCCGGGATGGCGCGCCGGGTCCGCATCGGTGGCCGCCGGAATGGGAACGATGAGCCGTTACACGCCGGGTGGCAGTCGTATTTGCCGCCTGAGCAGCAGCCGCACGTGATCGGCCCGCTGCCGAAGCGCCGCAGCTGGCGCCGGATCGGGTTGCGCCGTCAGCAGCGACCACCCCGCGAGCGTGGGTAGATAGGAATTCGAAGGCCGGGCGACCGTACGCCCGGCCTTCGTCGCGTTATAAGCATGCGCGGATGGCCGCCCTAACGCGGCGTTGAACACAGCGCAGTACCTTCCCCAGCTCAGGGAGCTGAACGAGCGGCTTCCGTTCGTCGCGTACAGCAGCCGCACGCTCTTCGTGGCCGGTAAAGCCTGACAAACCCAGTGGTCAAGGCCACTGTCCGACGGGCTTGTAAATACATAAGTGCGTGATACAACTAGTTGTATGGACGATCTGGCCGCGACAATGGAGAGCGTTGTCCGGCTGGTCCGCAAGCTCAGCCCGGCGACCGGTCTGTCGTTCACCGCCGCCAGCGTGCTGGCTGCCCTTGACCGATCTGGGCCGCGGCGGCTGACTGAATTGGCGACCGTTGAGGGTGTGTCTCAGCCTGCGATGACTCAACTCATCTCGCGGCTGCAGGACAGCGGGTTCGTTGAGCGGGTTGCCGATGAGCATGACCGCCGGGTTGTTCAGGTCCACATCACTCAGGCGGGGCGTGCTCAGGTCGCGTACCGCAGGCAGGTCCGGGCCGAGCGGCTGGCTGAGCTGCTCGCCAGGCTCGACCCGGCACATCACGAGGCGTTGACCGCCGCGATTCCCGCGATCAACGCACTGAGGGGTCTAGCAGATGACCAGTGATACCACCCTTTTCAAGCAACCGAAGGCCGTGTTCGCTGTCGCCTTCGCATGTGTCGTTTCGTTCATGGGGATCGGGTTGGTCGACCCGATCCTGCCCGCTATCTCGCACGACCTCAACGCCACGCCGAGCCAAGTGACCTTGCTGTTCACCAGCTACCTCGTGATCACGGCGGTCGCCATGCTGATCACCGGGTGGGTGTCCAGCCGGATCGGCGCGAAGAAGACCCTGATCACCGGGTTGGCGATCATCGTGGTGTTCAGCGCGCTGGCTGGAGCGTCCGACAGCATTGGCGGGATCGTCGGTTTCCGTGCCGGGTGGGGCGTGGGGAACGCGCTGTTCATCGCGACTTCGCTCGCGGTGATCGTGGCGTCGGCGACGGGCGGGTTTGTCGGCGCGATCATCCTCTACGAAACCGCGCTGGGTCTCGGGATCGCGGTCGGGCCGTTGGTTGGCGGGCTGCTGGGTGAGGTCAGCTGGCGTGGACCGTTCTTCGGGGTCGCCGTGTTGATGGCGATCGCGTTGATCGCGACGGTCGTGCTGCTGGATCCCACGCCTAAGCCCACACACAAGGTGTCCATCACGGCGCCGCTGAAAGCGTTGCGGCACCGGGGTTTGCTGATCCTGTCACTGGCTGCTCTGTGCTACAACTGGGCGTTCTTCACCATGCTTGGGTACGCGCCGTTCCCGATGAAACTTGGCGCGATCGAGCTGGGTTTTGTGTTCTTCGGCTGGGGTTTGCTTGTCGCGATCTTCTCGGTTTTCGGTGCGCCACGGTTGCGGCAGCGGTTCGGGATCGCCCGCACTCTCTACTTGAACCTGGCGTTGTTCGCGGTGGTGATGCTGGGCATCGCGATCTGGACCGACTCGCCTCCCGCGCTGGTCGTACTGGTGATCGTGGCCGGTGTGTTCATTGGCATCAACAACACCGTCACCACTCAGGCTGTGATGAGCGTGTCGCCGGTTGAGCGGCCGATCGCGTCGGCTGCGTATGGCTTCGTGCGGTTCATCGGTGGTGGTTTGGCGCCGTTTGTGGCGGGCAAGCTGGTCGAGGCCACGAACGTGCATGTCCCGTTCTACATCGGAGCGGGCGCGTTGGTGCTGGGCATCGGAATCCTTTCGTTGGCGCGTAAGGAACTTGCCGAGGCCGAGAAGGCCCAAGAGGTTCCTGTCGCCGCAGTCGAGGAGAACGTGATCGTGGCCGCCATCAACGACTCGCCGACGGCCGACGCTGTTGTGGATGCCGCGGTCAAGCTCGCGACTCTGCACAACCGGACTGTCCACGTGGTGCACGTCCAGGAGCAGGCCGTCACGATCGGTGAGGAGCCGCAGACCGCCGAGGCCGTGGTCCAGCGTCAGCTCGACCGGGTGAAGGGTCTGACCGGGCAGGTGCTTCACGGTGCCTCGCGCCACGGTGACATCGGCAGGCTCATCGCCGAGTACGCCGACCAGCACGGAGCGCGAGCGATCGTGGTCGGCGCGCCGACGCATGGCGGGGTGTCCGCGTTGATGGAGGCCAGCGCCAGCCAGGAGCTCTGGCAGCACGCGCACACGCACATCTTGATCGTCAACCCAGCGCTGGAACCCGTAGGCTCGCGTGCGTGAGTTCTCCGCAGATCACGCTGACCGCGCGCTTGACCCCGTCGGCCATCGACACCCGGCGGGGTGTGGTTCGGCTGCATCCGGAAGTCCTTGACGCCCTTGGCCTGCAGCAGTGGGATTCGGTCCGGCTGATCGGGGCACGGCCGAGCGTCGCGCTGGCTGCGGAGAGTGCGAACCTTCCTGGCGTTGCCCTGCTCGACGACATCACGCTGACCAACCTTGGCATCGTCGAGGGTTCCGAGGTTGTCGTCTCGCCGGTGATGGTGGCCGCCGCACGGTCCATCACGGTCGCCGGGTCGAGGCTCGCGACGACCGCGGTCACGCCGCAGATCCTGCGGCTGGCTCTGATGGGCAAGGTGTTCACGGTCGGTGACGCGGTCTCCTTGCTGCCGCAGGATCTCGCGCCGCCGCCCGAGGCGGATGTGACCGCGGCACGGCAGCGGCTTTCCCAAGCTATTGGGATGACCTGGACCAATGAGCTGATCACGATCACCGCCTCTGATCCCGATGGCGCCGTGGCGGTTGCTCCGTCCACAGTGGTCAGCTGGCGGGATGGTGCACGGACCACACAACCGGCGCAGATCACTGCAGGGTCCACTCAGGTCACCGCGCAGAGCCCGGTCATCGAGGACGCCGTTATCGTGTCCGAAACGATCGACACGACGCCGGTTGAGGCTCCCCTGCCGGTCGCCGATCTGGTCGGAGCCGTTGACGCGGCACGGAAACTCACCGAATGGCTGGAATTGGCCTTCCAGCGGCCCGAACTGCTCAAGAAGCTCGGTGCCGCACCACGTCTTGGCGCCTTGGTCAGCGGGCCGGAGGGTGTCGGCAAGGCCAGCGTTGTCCGGGCGGTCGCGAACGCGGTCGACGCGAAGATCATCGAGGTTGCCGCGCCTTCGATCGCGGTCCTGGAAGCAAATGCCGCTGCTGGGAAAGTGCGGGCGGCGATCGCCGAGGCCGAGCAGAACACTCCCGCTGTCCTTCTGGTGACCGATGTGGACGCTCTGCTCCCCGCCACCAATCCCCCGCCGGTGGCGACGATCGTGCTGGACTCGTTGCGGACCGCGGTGAACACTCCGCGCCTGGCGATCGTAGCCACGACCGCGCACCCTGAGGCCATTGATCCACGACTGCGCACTGTGGAATTGCTTGACCGTGAGCTCGCACTTCCCTTGCCGACAAGCAAGACTCGGGCCGATTTGCTGCGCGTGCTGATGCGCGATGTCCCGATGGAATCCAATGTGGACTTCGGAGCGATCGCGGACCGGACTCCGGGGTTCGTTGTGGCTGACTTGGTTGCACTCAGGCGCGAGGCTTCCGTTCGGGCCGCGTTGCGGCAGAAGGAAGCGCCTGAGCCACGGATTTCCTCTCAAGACTTGGTTGGCGCACTGGAAACAGTCCGGCCGACTTCGATGTCCTCTTCGGACAACCTGCAGACCGGCGGGCTCACGTTGGACGCCGTCGGCGACATGACCGAAGTCAAGCAGTCGTTGACCGAGGCCGTGCTGTGGCCGCTGCAGTACCCGGATTCGTTTGCCCGGCTTGGTGTTCAGCCTCCACGCGGGGTTCTGCTGTACGGCCCTCCCGGCTGCGGTAAGACGTTCCTGATCCGCGCGCTGGCTGGCACGGGCCGGTTGAACGTGATGTCCGTGAAGGGCGCCGAGCTGATGGACAAGTGGGTCGGCGAGTCGGAGCGGGCCGTGCGTGAATTGTTCCGCCGGGCCGCGGAAGCCGCGCCAGCCATGATTTTCCTCGACGAGGTCGACGCATTGGCACCGCGGCGTGGGCAGTCCAGCGACTCCGGTGTCGGCGACCGCGTGGTTGCGGCGCTGCTGACGGAGTTGGACGGCGTGGAACCGTTGCGGGACGTAATCGTTGTAGGCGCGACGAACCGGCCCGAGTTGATCGACCCTGCGTTGATGCGGCCCGGACGGTTGGAGCGGATCGTCTACGTCCCACCGCCTGATGGCGAGGCGCGTGCCGCGATCCTGCGCTCGTCGGCCCGCAACACACCGCTGGCCGATGATGTGGACCTGGATGCGTTGGGCGAGAAGCTGGATCGCTACTCGGCCGCGGACTGCGCCGCACTGATCCGCGAGGCCGCGTTGACCGCGATGCGTGAATCCCTCGATGCCACTGTGGTTACGGCAGCGCATCTGGACAAGGCGAGGGAGACCGTCCGGCCTTCCCTCGACCCAGCCCAGTTGGCCTCGCTTGAGGCCTATGCCAAATCGCGTTAACGAACCGAGAGCTCGGTCGGCGTCGCGAAGACGTCGACCATGGCTCCGCCACGCAACACCGTCACCGGCAGCTCCGCGCCGATCGCGTCGGCGAAGAGCTGCTTCTGGATGCCTTGCGCGTCACTGACTTGCTTACGCCCGACGGTGAGCACGAGGTCGCCCGAGTGCAGCCCGGCCTTGTGCGCTGGGCTGCCCGTCACGACCTCGACCACCCGCAGGCCTGCCTTCTGACCGGTCCGTTCGGCCACTTCGTCGGGCAGTGGCGCGGGCATGCTGACCAGGCCCAGATACGCCCGGCGGACTCGGCCGTCGGCGATCAGGGTCTGCACGATCCGCATGGTCGTCACGTTCACCGGGACTGCCAGGCCGAGGCCGAATCCGGCGACCGCCGTGTTGATCCCGACCACACGGCCATCGGAGTCCGCGAGCGCGCCGCCGGAGTTGCCGGGGTTCAGTGCCGCGTCGGTCTGGATCACGTCCTCGATCACGCGACCTGCCTTGCCTTGCCGGACCGGCAGAGCCCGGCCGAGTGCACTGACCACGCCCGCGGTCACCGAGCCGTTGAGCCCGAGCGGGTTGCCGACCGCGACCACGAGCTGACCGACTTCCAGATTGTCGGCGTTGCCCAAAGTCGCTGGTGGCGGGATTTCGCCGCGCGCGCTCAGCACCGCGAGGTCCGACAGCGGGTCGACCCCGACGACTTCGAAGGACGCGTCGCTACCGTCCGCGAACGTGGCGGTACCACGTCTCGCGTTCGCGACGACGTGCGCGTTTGTCAGCAAACGACCGTTTTCGAACACCACGGCCGAGCCGCTGCCGTTTTCCAGCCGCACGCTGGCCACGTGCGGTGTCACCGATTTGGCGACGGAGATAACCGTCTTGGAGTACTCGTCCACCGCTACCACCCGCCCAAGTGATTACACCGTTGCACCTATTAACAACGTTACCTGGGCGTGCGTGTTCCACGGGCCTGCTGAGCAGGGGATTCTTACTTGGACTTCGGGTTGTACTCGCGGGTGACGATCACGATGATGCCCGGCGACGCGTCCTTGATGCCTTCGAACCGTGGCTCCGGACGCAGGCCGAACTGCTGCGCGAGCTCCTTGGCCTGCGCCTCCTCGGCCGTCCCTGGCCGGTAGTAGACCGTCGTGACCGGAACCTTGCCCTGGTGCGGGCCCGTGTCGACCACGTTCCAACCGCCTGCACGGAAGTCATTGGCCGCACGCTCAGCCAAGCCTTCGATGAAGCTGTTGTTGTAGACACGCACCGGCTCTGAGCGGTTCGGCGCCTGCGTCGGCGGTGCCGGTGGCGGTGTCGAACTGGTCGTGGTGGCCGGGGGCGGCGTGGTCGTCGTGCCCGTCGTCGGGGGTGCGGGCGGCGGGGTCGTTGGCGTCTCCGAAGGCGGAGGCGGCGGCGGTTGCGATTCGGAGGACGCGGGCGGCGGTGCCGCCTGGTCGGAATCACCGCCCCCGAGCAGTTGGATGAGTCCGATCACCAACGCGATCAGGGCGAGCGCGATCAGGCCGAGACCGGCCAGGCGAGCTGGCCGGGTCGGTCCTGCCTGCTCGGGGTTAGTCATGTGCGCTCGACACCCAGCCTTCGTGCTCCACGGACCCGGACGCGACCACTGCGCAGCCTGCGAAGGCGTTTCACCAGCAGCGGGTCGGCCATCAGGGCCTCGTGCTTTTCGATCAGGTCATTGACCAACTGGTAGTAACGGGTGGGTGAGATCCCGAAGATCTCCCTGATCGCCTGGTCCTTCGCGCCCGCGTACTTCCACCACTGGCGCTCGAAGGCGAGGACCACCCGTTCCCGATCGGTCAAGCCGTCGTGCGGCCCGCCCTCGGGGACCAGTGCCTCTGCGGCGTCCATCCGGCTCCTCGGTTCGCGGTCAGGAATCCCGTGCCCGTCGGGGGAATCACACGTATGTGATTTCCGCCGTGCCATTACATCACGCCCCCGCCGTCCACTGTTGGCCATGTCACCCGGCGCGTCCGGATCGGGCAGTCGGCCCTGGATAGAGTGCCTGCCATGGCCGTACACCCGATCCGCGTCGTCGGTGACCCTGTTCTACACACCCCCACCGACAAAGTTGCCACATTCGACGCTGAACTTCAGCAGCTCGTCGAAGACATGTTCGAGACGATGGCGGCCGCGAACGGTGTCGGCCTCGCGGCCAACCAGATCGGCATCCCGCTGCGCGTGTTCGTCTACGACTGCCCGGACGACGAGGGCGTGCGCCACCGCGGCCTCGTGGTCAACCCGGTGTTGGAGACCTCCGAGCGCCCAGAAACCATGCCGGACCCTGATCACGACTTCGAAGGCTGCCTGTCGGTGCCCGGCGAGACGTACCCGACCGGCCGGGCCTCGTGGGCCCGCGTGACCGGCCAGGACGTGGACGGCTCCGAGATCACGGTCGAAGGCACCGGGTTCTTCGCCCGCTGCCTTCAGCACGAGACCGACCACCTCGACGGCCTGCTGTACCTCGACCGGCTCGTCGGCCGCTATGCCAAGCAGTCCAAGAAGATGCTCAAGAGCAACGGATGGGGCGTGCCCGGCCTGTCGTGGGATCCGGCAACGGAACCAGACCCCTTCCAAGACTAAAAAGACCTCGTGAGTGGTTATCCGGGTTAGAACATGGATAACCGCTCACGAGGGTTTTAGGGCTTCGAGGAGGTCGTGGGCGGTCTCGGTGGCGGTATGGACTGATGCGTCCGGGTTGCCGATCCGCGGGTCCCAGTTGAGGTCGTAGAACAGCTCTGTGACGCCCTGCTCGCCAAGCCATTCGGCGTCGGCGCGGATCTGCGAGTAGGACCCGGAAAGGCGCCCAACGCGCTCGCCAGGCCGCACTACGCCACGAACCACGACGCGCACCCCGGCCGGATCCTTGCCTGCCTCGGCCGCACCCGCGCGAACGATGGCGATCTGCGCGGCGATCTCGTCCAAGTTGGTGGCGCTACGGGACATCCAGCCGTCGGCGATCCGCCCGGCACGCTTCAAAGCCGCGGGCACGGCACCGCCGAGCAGCACCGGCGGCCCAGGCTTCTGCACGGGCTTCGGGTCCATCCGTGACGGCGGCACGGTGTAGAACTCGCCGTCGAAGCTGCTCACCTCGTCCGCGAACAAAGTACGCAGGACCTGCACGTACTCCACGGTCCGAGCACCGCGACGCTCCATCGAAGCACCCGAAGCGACGAACTCGTCCGGCAGCCACCCCGCACCAAGCCCAAGATCGACGCGTCCACCGGACAACAGGTCCAGCGTCGAGAACTGCTTGGCCACATAAGCGGGCGACGCGAACGGAAAGTTGATCAACGCGACGCCCAGCCGGATCGTCGAGGTCCGCGCGGCCATGAAGGACATGGCCACGGTCGGGTCGAGGACGCTGCGGTACACCGCGTCCAGGCCGTGCTCGGCCGGGACCAGGAGCCGGTGGAACGTCCACAGCGAGGAGTAGCCCAGCTTTTCCGCTGACTCGGCGAACCGCGCCACGTTCGCGGCCGTCGCCCACGCGCCCGCGACCGGGGCGCCGAATCCGATCTTCATGCCACGACCGTATTCTGCCGCCACGGCAGGTCGGGCAGGGACGCCAGCTCGTCGTACGAGGTGCTGACGGCCAGCTCCTCATATCGGCCAGCGATCAAGAACGAGCGCAACCGCTGCGCTTGCCGAGGGGTGAAGCAGTGGCCGGTCAGCAGGAACGGCAGCACCAGACGCCAGTAAGCGACCTGTGAGGCCCGGTGCCGGTGCGGCGCCCGCAGGACCACCCGGGCCTGTCGTAACAACGTCTCGTTCGGGGTCATGTCGCCGCCTGCCATCCATCGCTTCTCCTCCGCGATGGCGCAGTACGCGCATTCGATTTCCCCGGTCGTGGCCTCACGCCCGCAGCCCGCGCAGTTCGACAGCCGCAAAGCCCAGTCCAGACAGGTCCAGGGATACGTGTCGCCGTCGTCGGTCAGCACCGCCGAAATCAGGTCCGCGGGGGTTCCTGCCAGCGCGTTGAGCCAGTCAGCCGCCCAGTACCGGTCGACGAAGTCCTCACACGCCGAGCACTGTGGGTAACCACGGCCGGCGAATTCACCGCAGTCAGCGCATGGCTCGACCGCGTCGGGTCTGGCCAGCTGCCGCAGGCCCGGTGCGGACGTCACAGCGAAACGGTACGCCAGTTGTCTTGGCAACGCGCGGTCATCGTGGTTATCGTCGAGAAGATTTACCAAACGTCGCGGGAGCTCGCGCCTAGGCGGGCTGAGAGGGCGGCTTGGTGTCCATTGAGGACCAGGCGCCGCCGACCGCATGAACCTGACCGGGTAATGCCGGCGTAGGGAAGGAAGGCGTTCATGACAGCGCTCGAAGACCGCACTGTCCAGCCGACCATCACAACCGGGCCGATCTCCGGCTCGCACAAGGAATACCGCGATATCGGTGACGGTATCAAGGTGCCCTTCCGCAGGGTGGAACTGACCAACGGCGAACACGTCGACCTCTACGACACCTCTGGCCCGTACACCGACACCTCAGCGACCATTGACGTCCACAGTGGACTCCCCAAGCTCCGGGAGAGCTGGGCACTCGAACCGATCAACGGCGCGGTGACCCAATTGGCGTACGCCAAGGCCGGGATCATCACCAACGAGATGCGGTTCGTGGCCGCACGGGAAAAGATGGACCCGGAATTCGTCCGTTCGGAGGTTGCCATTGGCCGGGCCGTCATCCCGGTCAACCGCAAGCACCCCGAGTCCGAGCCCGCGATCATCGGCAAGCGGTTCCTTGTCAAGGTGAACGCGAACATCGGCAACTCCGCGGTGTCCTCGTCCATCGAGGACGAGGTGGACAAGATGGTCTGGGCGTCCAGGTGGGGCGCGGACACCATCATGGACTTGTCCACTGGCAAGCGGATCCACGAGACGCGCGAGTGGATCATGCGCAACTCGCCGGTCCCGATCGGCACTGTGCCGATGTACCAGGCACTCGAGAAGGTCAACGGCGATCCGGCCAAGCTGAACTGGAGTGTCTACAAGGACACCGTCATCGAACAGTGCGAGCAAGGTGTGGACTACATGACTGTCCACGCTGGCGTGCTGTTGCGGTATGTCCCGCTGACCGCCAAACGCGTCACCGGAATCGTGTCGCGTGGCGGCTCGATCATGGCAGCCTGGTGCCTCGCGCACCACAAGGAAAGCTTCCTGTACACGCACTTCGAAGAGCTGTGCGACATCCTGCGCACCTACGACGTGACTTTCTCACTTGGCGACGGGTTGCGGCCCGGGTCGATCGCGGATGCCAATGACGAAGCGCAGTTCGCTGAACTGCGTACACTCGGCGAGCTCACGCACATCGCGCGCGCCAAGGACGTCCAGGTGATGATCGAAGGCCCCGGCCACGTGCCGATGCACAAGATCATCGAGAACGTGAAGCTGGAAGAGGAGTGGTGCGGCGAGGCGCCGTTCTACACCCTCGGCCCGCTCGCGACCGACATCGCGCCCGCGTACGACCACATCACCTCGGCCATCGGCGCGGCGCAGATCGGCTGGGCCGGGACCGCGATGCTCTGTTACGTCACCCCGAAGGAGCACCTCGGACTGCCCAACCGGGACGACGTGAAGGTCGGCGTGATCACGTACAAGATCGCGGCGCACTCGGCCGACCTGGCCAAGGGCCACCCCGGCGCGCAGGAGTGGGACGACGCGTTGTCCAAGGCACGCTTCGAGTTCCGCTGGGTCGACCAGTTCAACCTGTCACTCGACCCGGACACGGCACGGTCGTACCACGACGAGACCCTGCCGGCGGAACCCGCGAAGACCGCGCATTTCTGCTCGATGTGCGGGCCGAAGTTCTGCTCGATGAAGATCACCCAGGACGTGCGCAAGTACGCCGAGGAACACAACCTGTCCTCAGTGGACGCCATTGAGGCCGGGATGAACGAGATGTCACAAGAGTTCGCCGAGCAGGGCAACAAGGTCTATCTACCAGTGGTTGATTGATGACTCCTCCTACCGTCCTCACCATCGCCGGAAGTGATTCCGGCGGTGGTGCGGGCATTCAAGCCGATCTGCGCACGCTGTTCGCCTGCGGCGTGCACGGACTCACCGCCGTGACCGCGGTGACCGTGCAGAACTCCATTGGTGTCACCGGAATCGTCGAGATCCCGCCGGATGTCGTCGCCGCCCAGATCGAGGCGGTCGCGGTGGACATCGGGATCGGCGCGGCGAAGACCGGGATGCTGGCGAACGCGGACATCATCGTGGCCATCGCCGGTGCGGCCGACCGGGTCGGGATCGGCCGGGGCGGCGGCATTCCGTTCGTCGTCGACCCGGTTTCCGCCTCGATGGGCGGCGACCAGTTGCTGCAGGACAATGCATTGGACGCATTGCGGTCGGAGTTGTTCCCGCGTGCCACCGTGATCACGCCGAACCTCGACGAAGTCCGTCTGCTGACGGGCATCGAGGTGACCGACATGGCCACCCAACGCGACGCGGCCAAAGCGTTGTTCGACTACGGGCCCGAATGGGTTGTCGTCAAAGCGGGTCACATGAAAAACGTGGACGACTGCGTGGATCTGCTGTATGACGGCTCAACCTTCCACGAGCTGCCCGGACCGCGCTTCGACACAGGCAACACCCACGGCAGCGGCGACACGCTGGCATCGTCCATCTCCTCGGCACTGGCTCGTGGCCTTCCGGTGCCGGAAGCGGTCGCTTTCGGCAAACGGTTCATCGTGCGGTCAGTACAAAATTCGTACCCGCTCGGTAAAGGCCACGGCCCGGTGTCACCCTTCTGGCGGTTGTCCCAAGAGGAGGTTTAGACCGGCTTGCACAGCACCGGGTTCTGCAACTCGTCGCAGGGCCTGTTGCCGTGTGAGCGAATGATGTCCTTGCCGACCTGGTTGGTCAGGTAGCGCAGGAAACTCGCGGCCAGTGAGTCCGCCTTGGGCTCCTGGTAGGTGTACGCGAACTCGGTCTCCCAGAACGGGTACGCGCCATGCGTTGCCGCGTCCAGCGTTGCCTTCTGGCCGTCCATCCGTACGACCACCAGGTCGGTTCGCCTTATGGCCGCGCCGAGTTCGGCGTATCCCAAGGCGCCGCGAACCGTGGCCACACCGTTCAGCAGATCGTCGGTACGGTCCCGTTCGCATCGCACGATCCCCGGGGCGCCGCCGTTGTCGCGGGTCCGGCAGTTGTCGGAGTTGGTCGCGGGTTCCCGTTTGCCCTGCAGGATCTGGTGCTGGAACGTGGTTCTGGTGCCCGATCCGGGTTTGCGGCTGATCAACGTGACCGGCACGTCGTTGCCGCCGATCTCCTGCCAGTTCGCGATCTGCCCGTCGTAGAGCCGCCGAACCTGGTCGATACTCAGGTCGCTGACGCCCGCGTCCTTGTTGACCACGAGGGTGAACAGCATGAACGCGACCGGTCTCGGCAAAAGTTGCGGCTGCAGATCCGCCTTGGCGCCATCGGAGAACGCGAGCACCGGCGGCGAGGCCTTGAGCTGGTCACCGGCGTCCTGCAAGGAGGTCAGACCGGCCGAGCTGCCCTGGAAGGAGAACGCGAAACTGGCGCCAGGGCATGTCTTCGCGTACATGTCACCGGCTTCCCGCATGACCGATTCGATCGCGGTCGACCCGGTCAGCGTGACCGCACCGGTCGCGCAGTCCAGCGGCGTGTCCTCGTTGAACACGGTGAACAGGCCCAGCCCGAGGATCACCACGGTCAGGAAGACCAGCAGCGCGCCGGTCCGGCGGGACATCCCGGTGCCCGACTCGGTCTCCTTCACGTGCCCGCCGAGGATGCCCACCTCGACCTTGGGCTTCTCCAGCGCCTCGTCGCCAGTGCCGTTCTCCAGCACGACAAGGACCTTGTAGTGGTCGTTGCGGTTCAACGGCACTCGCGGCAGGTCGACGACGCCGACTTTCTGCTCGGCGCCGTTGAGGGTGTTGCGGCTGTCGAGTCCGCTTCCCTCCTGGAAGTTCTGCCGCAGCGTCGACTGGCTGAGCTCGGTCACCACGAGCCCGGCGACCGTCCGGTTCGGGAACAGGATCCGGATCCCCGCCTTGACCTCGGGAATCACCTGGTAGTCGGCGGAACCGATGGTGGTCGCGCCGTCGTTCTCGATCTTGACGAGGACGAACGACGGGTTCACCAGCTCGGTGCCGTTCTCCCGCTTCATGTCCGAGAGCACCCCGGCGAGCGTTGTGCTCAGCTTGTCCGACTTGACCTCGTCGGTCGCGGTGGTGTCCATCTGCACGCGGTAGCCGAGCCGTTTGCGCCCGACGAAGACGAACTCCCACATGAACGCGAAGACGGGAACGCCGATACCGACTATCGAGAGAATGAGTGCCCACAGATCCAGATCCACCGACGCCTCCCCAGCGCGAACCCCAGATAGATCAATCTAATTCGGCTGGTCGGCCGATTCAGGGCCGTGGTCGCTGTCTTCAGCTGGAGTTCACCGAGTCGTATCCGCAACTACGCTCCCGGCGGGCACCGGCCGCTTCCCCTACCCTTCTGCTCCGTGATCTCTCGGGAACAAGTGCACACCTTGGTGACGCACAAGGCCTTCCAGCGCTTCATCATCGGCGTGATCGTGTTCAACGCGGTCACGCTCGGCTTCGAGACCTCACCGGGGATCGTCGCCGAGTACGGCACCGTGCTGCACTTCGCCGACCGGACCGCGCTGGTGATCTTCGTCGTGGAGATCCTGCTGCGGGTCTACGCGTTCGGCTGGGCGTTCTTCAAAGACTCGTGGAACATCTTCGACCTGATCATCATCGGCATCGCGGTGGTGCCGGCGACCGGCGAGTTCTCCGTGCTGCGCGCGCTGCGGATCCTGCGGGTGCTGCGGCTGATCTCGGTCGTGCCGTCGATGCGGCGCGTGGTCAGCGGCTTGCTGCTCGCGGTGCCCGGGATGGCGTCGATCGCGGCGCTGCTCGCGTTGATCCTCTACGTCGCCGGTGTGATGGCCACGAAGCTGTTCCAGCACTTGCAGCCAGAGCACTTCGCCGACATGGGCACGACCCTGTTCACGCTGTTCCAGATCATGACCGGCGAGGGCTGGCCGGACATCGCGCGGGAGCTGATGGCCAAGGCGCCGATGGCGTGGATCTTCTTCGTCACGTACATCATCGTGTCCAGCTTCGCCGTGCTGAACATGTTCATCGCGGTCGTGGTCAACGGGATGGACCGGGGCATGACCGAGGAACTGGTCGAGGCCGAGGAGAAGCACGCCGCCGAGCAGAAGGCGTCGGACGAGTTGCTGCTCAGTGAGATCAGGGCGCTGCGCGCGGAGATCGCCGAGTTGCGCGCCGCCCGCGAGTGAATCGTTGCAACTCGATCTTGTGTGACCGCGCCAGAAGACCGCTGCCAGCGCTTATTCCTCGGTGAGGAGTTCCTCAAGCACTGGGATGGCACTGATCAACTGGACCTGTTTGGCTTCCGGCAAACGCTCGATCCGCCTGCGCAGTTCCTGCACGCGGGTCGAGCGCAGCCCGGAGACCATTCGCTCGCCGTCCGGCGTGGCCTTGACCAGCCACGCCCGCCGGTCGACCGGATCCGGTTCGCGCTGCACGTACTTGGCTTCGACGAGCGCGGCGACGATCCGCGACATGGTCGGCGCGGCAACGCCTTCCTTGTTCGCCAGATCGCCGAGCCGCATCTCGCCGCAGCCGACCAATGTCGACAGCGCGGAAATGGAGCCGTGTCCGAGCCCTTGCGTGCCACTGCGGCGGAGCGACCGAGACAGCCGGCCGATCGCGAGATAGAGCCGAGCGGGCACGTCCTCAGCAGCCGAAGGCGTCACGTTGCCCTCCCTTGGAGAAAGGTGCATCGGACAATAATGACTGTTTCGCCTTGGGTTACCGAGGAGGGCTGGATGCCTGTGCCCAGAACCGTTGCGGTATACGCCCCGCCGAGCGCGCCAATCTACCTGCGATAACACCGCTGCGCATGGCCGCGGCCATCTTTTCGGGATCGCTCGCCCGGGTGACGGCGGTTGCGAGCATTACCGCGTCACAGCCCAGTTCCATGGCCAGTGCGGCGTCCGACGCGGTGCCGATACCCGCGTCGAGCACGACCGGAACCGACGCCCTGGCAACGATCAGTTCGATGTTGTGCGGATTTCTGATGCCCAGACCGGTTCCGATCGGTGAACCGAGCGGCATCACCGCTGCCGCACCGGCTTCCTCCAGCCGCAAGGCCAGCACGGGATCGTCATTGGTGTACGCGAGGGCCACGAATCCGTCGGCGACGAGTTGCCGCACGGCATCAAGCAGCTCAACGGGATCGGGCAATAACGTCCGATCATCGGCTACCACTTCGACCTTGACCCAGTTGGTGTCCAACGCTTCCCGCGCGAGCCGCGCGGTCAGCACGGCTTCCGCGGCCGTCCGACAGCCCGCGGTGTTCGGCAGCGGATCGATTCCCAGTCGCCGCAATGTCTCCAGCACGCCCGTTCCGCCGCCCGCGTCGACGCGTCGCATCGCGACGGTCGTCAGCTCGGTACCGGATGCGACAAGAGCTCGTTCAAGGATGGCGAGGTTGGCCACGCCACCGGTTCCCATGATCAGCCGGGACGAGTACTCCCGGCCGGCGAGGACGAACGGATCGTCCATGTCACCCTCCTTGCACTGCGGTCAGCACTTCGACTTCAGCGCCTTCACCGACCACGGTCTGCTGGTGGTGGGCGCGGGGCACGACTTCACCGTTCACCGCGACGGCGACACCGTTTCCTGCGATCTCCAGCAGCCGCAGGACATCCGTGACCGTCGCGCCGTCGGTCAGCTCACGTTCGACACCATTGACGCGCGCCTTCATCGTCGTGACTCCAATCTGGCCACAAGAGCCGCTTCAGGGACCGGATCTTCGTTGAGCAATGCCACGACCGCGTCCGCGGTGATCGGGGCGAGCAATAGGCCATTGCGGTGATGTCCGCTCGCCACCATGACGCCGGGCTCCAGCCAGTCGATCAACGGCAGGTTGTCCAGACTCGACGCTCGTACGCCCGCGGCACTTTCCACGAGGATGTACTCGGAGATGCCCGGCACCACGCGTTCGGCGTCCAGCAACAGATCCCGGACCCCCTTCACCGCGACTTCCGTGTCGTATCCGGCTTCGTACTGCGTCGCACCGAGGACGACTTCGCCAGTGTCCCGGGGAACGAGATACACCGGTCGTGATTCCACCAAGGCACGGATGGTCCGGCCGAGCGGCAGCGCGCCACGGCCGGGTTTGAGGCGCAGGATCTCGCCTTTCACCGGTCGTATCAACGAGTTCAGCCGCGGGTGCAGATTCCGGCTCCACGCACCGGCCGCGATCACGACCGCATCGCAGTCCACAGTGGAGTCTTCGAGCTCGACGGCACCCGGCCGGACCGCTTTCACTTCCGCATGGAGGAATTCCACCTTCGACCTGAGGATCTCGAGCAGCTTCCGGTTGTCCACGGCCAGATCACCGGGCACCGAGAGTCCACTGCGGACCGACGTGGACAGGGTCGGTTCCATTCTGCGGAGTTCCGGCCCGGTCAGCCGATCGACTTTTCGCCCGATGCCGTCCAGGTGCTCGGCCAGAATGGTGAGCTGGTCGGCGTCGGCCGAGTCGAACGCCGCGACCACCGTGCCCTCCCGCCGCAGCCCGACGTCACCGAGTTCGGCCGCGAACTCCGGCCAGGCCCGTAACGACGCCTCACCCAGCTCCAGCAACGGTTCTTCACCCGGCCATGCCTCGGTTGTCGGCGCGAGCATGCCGCCAGCGACCCATGAGGCGCCCGAACACGGTTGCGGGTCAACCACAACAGTCCGCCATCCGGAATTTTGGGCACGCCACGCGACCGACAGGCCGATGACGCCTGCCCCGACGACTACGATCTTTCCTTTGACCACAACACGCTCCCTGCGCCGGCATGACCCGGATCAGGTTCGACGGTCGGAGCTCAACAAGCTCCCTCTCAGCCTGGTTTCGCCAGACTCCCGTGCGGACCGGTCTCAAGAATAGCGTAGAAATCAAGGTATGCCCGGACTCAGTGGGACAGACCTCAGGCGCAAGCTGGCCGACGCACGGCTCTACCTGTGCACCGACATGCGCGACGACCTGGCGGACTTCGTGGACGCGGCGCTCGCGGGCGGCGTGGACATCGTGCAGCTGCGCGCGAAAAACCTCGAAGCGCGTCAGGAGATCAAGGCCCTCGAAGAGATGGCCGGAGTGTGCGCCAAGCACGGCGCGCTGCTGTCGGTCAACGACCGGGCGGACATCGCGGCCACGGTCGGCGCGGACGTGCTGCACCTCGGCCAGGACGACCTGCCGGTGAAGTACGCCCGCCGGATCGTCGGCGAGGAAATGATCATCGGCCGCTCGACGCACGACGTCGACCAGGCTCGCGCGGCCGCTGTGGAACAGGGCGTCGACTACTTCTGCACCGGGCCGTGCTGGCCGACACCGACCAAACCAGGCAGGCCCGCACCCGGTCTTGACCTGGTACGCCGAACCGCCGAGGAGAACACGGCAAGGCCGTGGTTCGCCATCGGCGGTATCGACGCGGACCGGATGCCCGAGGTGCTGGCAGCGGGCGCGTCCCGTGCGGTGGTCGTGCGCGCGATCACCGAAGCGGAAGACCCGCGCGCCGCCGCCAGCCTCTTGAAATCCCAGCTGGTCAGCCCGTGAGCAAGCTCAGGCCGTAAACCGACAGGATCTCGCCGAGCGGGTTGAAGTAGCACGTTGCCGTGTTGCCACCGGAGACAACACCCTGGCCCTGTCCGGCTGGGGTGATGAAGCCGCCGCCTGAGTCACCGGGCTGGCAGCGCACGTTCGACGCGGTCAGGCCGGTCACCGTGCCCTGCGGGTAACGGACGGTCTGGTTCTTGGAGCCAACCGTGCCGCAGGTCCAACCGGTGGTCGAGCCTGCCTTGCACACCTGCGCGCCGGTCGCGGCTGAAGTCGCCCCGCGGACCGTCACGTTGCCGACCCGTGGCTCGAGCGTGACACCGGCGTTGGTGCGCACCCACGCGTAGTCGTTGCCCGGGAAGGACGAGCCGCCCCAGGTGCCGTTGTTGGGCTGGCCGCTTCCGGTCAGCACGTCACAGTGTCCGGCTGTGACGTAGCCGCCGCGCACAGTCAGGCCGACGGAACAGCGCGAGCTGCCGACCGAGTAGGCGTCGCCGCCCTTCACGAACGTCTGTGGCGCTGCCTCTTCTTTCACCCGAACGTTGGAACCCGCAAAGGATTTCGCGGCTTCAGCGGTGCCAGGAACGGCCGTCACGACTATCTCGTTGGTCACAGTGTCGGCGTACCAACCGGTCACCGTGGACGGTGCGCTGCCTTCTCGGGCGTTTAGGCGGGCAACCGCAGAGTCCAACTGGGCCGCACTCTGAGCCACCAATTTGGCGGTCGCGCCAGTGGCTCGCACAGTCCCGAGTTTGCTCGCGTCGGTCACACCGACGACCAATTTCCTTGTGGCTGCGTCGAAGTACGCACCACCGAAGCTCTCACCCAACGCTGTACGCAGCGAATTCTCCGTCGCAAGCGCGGCATCCTGTGTTGCCAGCAGCTCACTCGCGGCAGTTGCGTCAACACCGAGATCGCGCTTCATCGCCGCGAGCAGTCCGGGATTTTCGGCTTCGATCTGAAGAACTGACAAATCTGTTGTAGAAGTGCCACCCGAAGATGCCGCGGACGCGGGTAGACTGTGCATCACAGCCATGGCGGCGGCAATGAGGACGGCTCCGGTTAACCGGGCCGTTTTCCTTGGGTTCATGTCGTCTCCTTGGGTGCAGGGACCCGTGAGCTGGATGCAGGGCCGGCTCACGGGCTTTCAAGGAATAGGTGACGGGGTGGTCGACTCACCCCGTCACCTGTTCGAGTGTTCTTGCAATCACTCTTCCGGGTCACCCTCTGCCAGCGAGCGTATGAATCGCGTGCGCGTTACACAATGGCCCGAACAGGGCGAAATTGTGTTCCAAATCACACAAAAGATGTACGTTCTGTAATCATGCCTGAACAGAGCGCTTTACAGCCCGCCCGGCGTCTTACTCGGCGTATCCGACTGAACCGGATCAGTAACCGACCCCGAGGTCGACGGCACACTCGATGAACCCGATCCCGAAGTTGGCGGCGGTGTCGTCGTGGTTGTGATCGACGGTGGTGACGGTGTTTCGGTAACTGTGACCGTTGGTGGCGGCGGCGTCATTTTCGGCGAAGTTGATTTTTGCTGGCCGTGATCTGATGGCTGCAGAACGCCACCAATCGTAGTCTTAGCGTCACCGGAAAGTGGTTCACCACGAACCCATTCGATACCGGTGATCACAAGCATGCCGACAACGAATGCGGCGAGTGTGCCACCAGCGAGTAATTGCCAGCGCACGCGGCGTGTTTTCTTGGCCGGTTCGTCGTCTCCCGACTTAACAACTCGGCTACGAACTCGGTCAATCGATCTGGCGTATAGCTCTGCGGCGACGGTCGTCACGATCGCACCAATTGCGGCACCCAGTACCGTTCCCGCGACACCGAGTGTCGAGCCCAAGATCGCAGCCGTGACAGCGGACAGTGCCGCAACCGCGACCTGACTCGGATGAAATCCATTTTTATGCTCTGCACTCATCATCTGAATCGACGCTGACCGGCTATTGATCGTTGCCCGAACGTGAGCACCGCCACCCATTGAGTCCACAGTAGACAGTCGAGTTGATGAGAGGATGGCTGCCGTGGAACTGGTGACTATCGACGACGTCAAAGCCGCTGCCGACCGGGTACGGGAGTGGGTGGTGCGCACCCCGCTGCTGCCGGCGACGTGGGCCGACCCGGAGCGTCCACTGTGGATCAAGCCGGAGAACCTGCAGCCGATCGGCGCGTTCAAGATCCGCGGCGCCTTCAACACGTTGGCCCGTCTGGACGAACCAGTACGCGCGCGGGGTGTCGTCGCGTACTCGAGCGGCAACCACGCGCAAGCGGTCGCCTACGCCGCACGGGCCTACGGCGTTCCCGCGCACATCGTGATGCCGGAGGACACACCCGAGATCAAGGTCGAGAAGACCCGTTCGTACGGCGCCGAGGTGGTGCTCTGCCCGGTCGGCAAGCGCGAGGAATACGCCGATGACCTGGTCGAAAAGACCGGTGCGGTGCTGGTGCCGCCGTTCGACCACCCCGACGTGATCGCCGGCCAGGGCACGGCGGGCCTTGAGATCGCCTACGACCTGCCGGACGTCGAGGTCGTGCTGATCCCGGTCAGCGGCGGCGGGCTGGCGTCCGGGATCGGGACCGCGATCCGCGCCCTGTGCCCGAACGCGCGGATCTACGGCGTCGAGCCGGAGCTGGCCGCCGACACGACCGAGGGCCTGGCCGCGGGACACCGCGTGAACTGGTCGGTGGAGGACCGTAACCGCACGATCGCCGACGGCCTGCGCTCACAGCCGTCCGACCTGACGTTCGCGCACCTGCAGAAGGTCATCGACGGCATGATCACCGTGACCGAGGACGAGATCCGCGAGGCCATCCGGGTGCTGGCGCACAAGTCGCACCTGGTCGCCGAGCCCAGCGGCGCCACGACCATGGCCGCTTACCTGAAGGGCGCGGCTGTCCCCGGCCGGACTGTGGCCGTGGTGTCCGGCGGCAACATCAATCCACAGATGCTTGCGGATGTCCTGACGGCTTGATGTGCGTCGGCGGGCCCTCGACCCCGCAGTGCAGGCACTCACCCGGCGCCGGCGCCTCGTGCTCCGGCTCCGGCGGCCCGCTGAGCACGTCGTTACGCACGCCCAGCGCCACCAGCCCGCCCACAGCGGCCAGCACGGCACAGATCATCAACGACGTCTGCCAAGCGCTCGTGAGAGCCGTTGGGTCGGTGTACGCGGCCCCGTTCAGCCCGGCCACCGCAGGCAAGACGGCCACAGCCAGCAGACCGCCGGTCCGCGCGATCGCGTTGTTCACGCCCGACGCAACCCCCGCATGCCGATCTTCCGCCGCCGCGAGGACGGTCGCCGTGACGGGCGCGACCACAGTGGTCAGCCCAAGGCCGAAGACTACGACAGCGGGCAGGACCTCGGTGAGGTACGAGGCGCCCGGCCCGATCCGCAGCATCAGCAGCATCCCCGCCGCGATCACCAGCGGCCCGACCACGAGCTGCAGCCGTGGTCCGATCTTCTGCGCGATCCGCCCGGACAACGACGACGTGAGCAGCATGATGATCGTGATCGGCAGGCCAGCGATGCCCGCCGCGGTCGGCGAGTAGCCGAGCGAGACCTGAAGCTGCAGGACAAGCAGCATCATCACGCCGCCGAGCGCGGTGTAAACCACGAATGTCAGCGCGTTCGAGAGTGTGAACGTGCGATCCCGGAACATCTCCGGCGGCACGAGCGGGTCGTGCGACTTGATCTGGAACACCACGAACCCGGCCAACCCGGCAATTCCGAGAACCGCCGCGATCAACACGATCGGGTCGGCTCCCCGGACCGGCGCCTCGACGAGCGCCGCCGTGAGCCCGGCGAGCCCGAGGGCACCGAGCGCGGAGCTGACGATGTCCGGATGCCCCTGCATCTGCTCGTCCCGCGATTCGGGAACGTACTTGCGGGCCATCCAGACGCAGATGATCGCGATCGGCAGGTTGATCAGGAACGCCAGCCGCCACGACCACGCCTGCACGAGCAGACCGCCGACGAGCGGCCCGACGGCAGCCGCGATTCCGCCCAAACCGGACCAAGCACCGATCGCACGGGCCCGGTCCGCACGGTCGAAAGAGGACTGAAGGATCGCCAGCGAGCCGGGAGTCAGCAGCGCGCCGCCGATTCCCTGCAGAACCCGGGCGACCACGAGCAGCTCGGTGTTCGGCGCGATCCCGCACAGCAGGCTTGCCAGGCCGAACCACACGATGCCGAGGACGTAGACCTTGCGACGGCCGTAGCGGTCGCCGAGCGAACCGGCGATCAGGATCAGCGAGGCGAGCGACAGCAGATATCCGTCGAGGATCCACTGCAGACCCGCGACGGACGCATCCAGCTCCTTGCCGATCGTCGGCAGCGCGACGTTGACGATCGTGCCGTCGAGCATCGCCATACCCGACGCCATGATCGTCGTGGCGAGAACGCCACGGGCGACCGGCGTCCCCCAGCGGATAGTCACTGCAGGCCCGTTTCGCTCAATGCCTATACCTTTCAAGCCGCGGCGAGCCTATCCCGGAATCGCTGACCGTGATTGGCGCGAGCTCGCCGCTGCCCGACTGTCACAAATGGATCATCGGCCTTGTCCGAGTCACCCGTTTGGACGGTTGAGCGTTGCGACGAATTTGTACCGGTCACCGCGATACACCGACCGCACCCACTCGACCGGACGACCGTCCGTGCCGAAGGAGTGCCGCGACAGCAACAACATCGGCATCCCGACGTCGGCGCCGAGCAGTTCGGCTTCCTGCGGACCAGCGAGACCGGTTTCGATGGTCTCCTCGGCGTGCCCCAACTCCACTCCGAAGCGTTCCCGCAACACCTGGTACAGGGAACCGCCGCTGGTGATGTAGCGGCGAAGGCCGCGGAACCGGCCAAGTGGCAGGTGCGTGGTCTCCAGCGCCATTGGTTCGCCGTCAGCGAACCTCAGCCGGTGCAGTCGCAGGATTTTCGCGCCCGCCCGGATTCCCAGTAGCCGGGCCAGTTCCGCCTCGACGGGCAGCTCGGAAACTTCAAGCAAACGTGAAGACGGTTCACGTCCTTGCGCGCGCATGTCTTCCGTATAGGACGAAAGATGCAACCGCTGCGCCACTTTGGGCTCGGCGGCGAAGGTTCCCTTGCCCTGCACGCGCAGCAGGCGGCCTTCCACCGTCAGCTCGGCAAGCGCCTGGCGCACGGTGGTGCGCGAGACGTCGAACTCCGATGCGAGCGAACGCTCGGTCGGGATTGGCGAGCCTGGCGGCATCGCGCTCAACAGATCCAGCAGATGCCGCTTCAAACCCCAGTACTTCGGCTCGCGCTGCAGGCGCGCAGCGGCCGCGGCGTCCGGCGTAGCGGCGGACGATGTCTCCAGCATGGCCTCCTCCTCAAGGCGTACCCCCACAGCATGCCTTGCCACCGGCTCAGATGCGATCAAACCGCGCCGAGTTGCCCATTGGAGTGACAAACTGGCATCACATCGTCTCACGTGGCGGTCGGTGTTGCCCGCCCATTACGATTGGTCTAGACCTACTTCGGGAGGGACCGATGACCGACGAAACGCCCGGCAGGCACATGAGTGCCGAGATCGCTCAGCAGCCGGAGGTGTTCGCAGCGGTCACCGCGACCCGGCCGGCGATCGCCTCTGTCGGCGGCGCGATCGCTGAACGCAGGCCGCGCTTCGCGCTGCTGGCAGCCCGTGGTTCGAGTGACCACGCGGCGTTGTATGCGAAGTACTTGATAGAAGTCCTGCTTGAGATGCCCGCCGGCCTGGTGTCGGCATCCACGACGACGTTGTACAACGCCAAGCCGGACCTGCACGACGTCCTGTACATAACCGTGAGCCAGAGTGGCGGCTCACCCGACTTGATCGAAGCGACGGCGGCGGCGCGTGACCGCGGCGCACTCACCGTGGCGGTGACCAACAACCCCGAGTCCGACCTGGCTCGCGCGGCCGAACTGTCGGTGGATGTTAACGCTGGCGTAGAAAAAGCGGTCGCGGCGACGAAGACGTACACCGCGACGCTGCTGGCGTTGTACCTCTTGATCGACTCTGTCCAGGGTGGACACGGCGAGAAAGCCGCTGCGCTACCGGAACTCGCAGCGCAGGCGCTGTCCACGATCGACTCTTCGGTCGAGGAGGCGGTCGCCCGGTACCGCTTCGTGGAACGCATGGTGACAACGGGTCGCGGTTACTCGTCGGCCACAGCCGCCGAAGGTGCCTTGAAACTCGCCGAAACCAGCTACCTCGCGGCGCGTGCGTACAGCGGCGCGGACCTCTTGCACGGTCCAGTTGCCGCGATCGACTCCGACACCGGTGTGGTCGCGGTGACGAGTGCTGGCCGTGGCGGCGAAGCGATGCGTGATGTCGTGGACACCGTGCGCCAGCGTGGTGCGGACGTGCTCGCGGTTGGTTCGGCCGCGGCGGACGTCCCGGCCAGTTCCCGGATTCTGCTGCCGGAGACTGCCGAGGAGGTCGCGCCGATCCTTGAAGTCCTTCCGCTGCAACGACTCGCGCTCGGCCTGTCGCTTGCCAGGGGCGGCGACCCGGACAGCCCACGCGGCCTGTCCAAGGTCACCAAAACCCGCTGATAGAACCTCGTGAGTGGTTAGGCGTGTTAGAACACGCCTAACCACTCACGACGACTGACCTGCGGCCTCTCGATGCGGCGGGAGCGTCGTGTCCGGCTCGGCCGTCGCGGCGTCGTAGACCAATTTGCCTTCGACCCAGACCTTGCTTGGCTTCATCTCGTCGTCCCACAATACGAGATCCGCCACCGCGCCCGGTTCGATCCGGCCGAGCGTCGGCTCGCCGATCGTGTCGGCCGGAATGATCGTCGCGGCACGGAAAGCCGTGACCGGGTCGACGCCGATCGAGATGATGTTGCGAATCGCGCGGTCCAGCGTCAATGCGCTGCCCGCGATGGTTCCTTCCGCCGAGCGGGGCACGCCGTCGTCGGACAGCAACACGTCCGCGCCACCGAGCCGGTACACGCCAGGCGGCATTCCCGCTGCTGCCACGGCATCCGTCACGAGCGCGACACGGTCGCCCGCGGCCTTGAACACCAGTCGGCAGGCATCCGCGCCAACGTGCGCGAGGTCCGCGATCAGGCCTAGCGTGTACCGGTCGTCAACCAGCGCAACGCCTGGCACACCCGGTTCCCGGTGGCCGAGGCCGCGCTGAGCGTTGAACAGGTGGGTGACCATGTGCGCACCAAGGTCCGCCGCTTTGGTGGTTTCCGCGCCGGTCGCGTCGGTGTGGCCGACCGCGACGAGAACTCCGGCCTCGGTAAGCCTTTTGACCGCGTCGAAGCCGCCTGGCAACTCCGGCGCGAGCGTGACCATGCGCAGCGCGTCACGCAGTTCGAGCACCGCGTCGATCCGTTCGGCGGTCGGCGCGACCATCAACGCGGGGTCGTGCACGCCCGGCCGTTTGGGCGACAGGAATGGTCCTTCCAGATGCACGCCAAGCGATCGCGCACCGGCACCGTTCACAGTGGACACTGCATTGAGCAGCACCCTCGCCTGCTCAAGCAGCGCACTGAGATCGGCGGTGATCAACGTCGGCAGGAACCTCGTGACACCCGTGGATGGCAGGTTGCGCACGATCCGGCGCAGCCCTTCCTCGTCGATCTCGGCGAAGTCGGCGCCGAACGCGCCGTTCACCTGTATATCGACCAGACCAGGGGTGAGCAGGCCGTTCGCCGCGTCGCCAGCCACGGATTCGGTGATTCGGGCGATCCGGCCGTCCTCGATATGGACGGAAACCGGGCCAGTGAAGCCGCGGCCGATCAGGGCCTTCTGCGCGGCGAGGACAGTACTCAAACTTCCCCTCCAATTGGTCCAGACCAGTGCTAGCGTATCGGCGAACAGTCCATCGAGTCTAGTTAATAATTGACAAGATTCCGACTCGAAACGTGAGAAACCCGCTTCGCCGAGGGGGTAGGACGAAGCGGGCAGAGTGAATACTACTCCGAATGGAGCAGCAGTGAGCTACGTGGTCGGCGTGGACGCAGGCGGCACCGGCAGCAGGGCAATGGCCGTTGACTTGGCCGGCTACCGGCTCGGCCGGGGTGCCTCGGGTGGCGCGAACCCGAATTCGCATCCGTATGACGTGGCCGCCGCGCGGATCGCCGAGGCGATCACGCTGGCCATCCGTGACCTCGACCCGGCCGACTGCAAGGCCTGCGTTGTTGGCATGGCCGGGTCGTCCAAGCTGACCGACCCCGAAGTGGCTGCTGTGTTCCACGACACATGGAGCGCGCTCGGCCTTGGCTGCGAGATCCGCGTGATCACCGACCAGGAGGCCGCGTTCGCGTCGATGACCTCGGAGCCGTCCGGCACGATCCTGGTCGCGGGCACCGGCTCGATCGCCTCACGGATCGAGAACCACCGGATGTCCAGGGTGGTCGGCGGAATCGGCTGGCTGCTCGGCGACGAAGGCTCGGCGTACTGGATGGGCCGCGAGGCAGTCCGCGCCGTGCTCAAGTTGCTGGAGACGCACGTACCCGCCGGGCCGTTGGCGCAGGCCGTGCTCACCGAGGCCGTCGGGACCATCGGCGACGACCACCAGTTGCTGTGGCAGCGGTTGATCACGGCCGCGAATGCCGAACAGCCGATCAGGCTCGCCCGGTTCGCGCCTTTTGTATCTGCCGCTTATACATCGGGCGATCCCGTCGCCGCCGACATCGTTTCGCGGACCGTTGACGTGCTCGCCGGCATGGTGGCCGACACCCGTCCGTCCGATTCGGATCGCAGCCCGGTCGTGTTGATCGGCAGCGTGGTCGGCCCAGAGAGCCCAGTCGGTGTGCTGCTGCGGGAACGGCTCGGCGATCTGCCGATCTACTTCTCGACCGAAGGCGCGACCGGCGCGGTCTGGCTGGCCGCGGTCGACGTGTTGGGGTCGTCCGCGCCCCGGCCGTCGGAGCTTGTGCGCGGGTGACGTAGCCCAGGGTGATCTTTCGGGAGGGAACGGAACAGCACGATTCCGCTCACCGCGACCGTGGCCGCGACCAGCGGCCACGACATGACGAACGTGACCACGCTCAGCGCGACGACCTCGCCCGCCCACCACAGCAGACCCCAGATGACCACCCGCGTGGTGTACTGCAGCAGCACCCACACCCAACTCGCCCGTGAATAGGCTTTGAGCAGGTCAGGATCCTTGCGCCAGCTGGTCTTCTGGCCGATCACGACACCGACGACAACCCCGAGCAACGGCCACCGGATCACAATGCTGGCGGCCCAGAGCAGCGCGCTCGCGCCGTTGGACATCAGTCTGAGCAAGAAGAAATCCTGCGCCCGGCCGGTGTGCATGGCGATCAGTGCGGCCGCGCCGACGAGGGCCACACTGACCACGAGGTTCGTGATCTTCCCGCCCTTGATCAGCCGATACGCGCCCATGAGAACGCTGACGCCGAGCGCGGCGACCGCACCGACGGCGATCGACTGATCCGCCGCGAGCCAAGCGATGACGAAGGCCAACGGCGGAATGCTGGCGTCGAGCGCACCCCGGCGGCCTCCGAGCACGTCACCGAGCGACTCCCGCTTTGTCACCCTTCCAGCCTGCCTTAGGCATGCCTAATTTTGTAGCGCCCGAAGGAGCTCTTCGGAGAGTCGATGGGAGATTCGTGCCCCATCGGCCGGAGTGAGTGTGAGCCACGCCTCACGAATGACGTTCATGTACCGGCCAGCATCGGTGTCGAACCACCCGATCCCCGGAAGCCGATTGGCCCGCCCCTGCCGGTCGCGGACGGTGATCCCGAACTGCCCGGCCCGTAAGACAGGGCGTTGCATAACGGCCTGTAGCCGTTGCATGTTCATCCGGTGCTCAGGGTCAGGCCGGCGATGACTGCCGCCCTTGACGGCGTCAAGCGGAAGAGTCATCGGCTGCCCAGGCCCGGCCTTGACCGGCGGCAAAATGTCCACAATGGACGAAGCAAGCGCGGTCTCGCGGATGGGCGTGAAGCTGATCTTGAGATCCCGTTGGACAACCAACATGGCCTGACGGCCGGTGGCGACGACCATGGCCTTGACGGACCGTTCATCCCGCATGTCCAGCATGGCGACGTTGTCGATGCAGATCGTCGGACGCGCGAGGAGAGTGAGGGCGTCCTCAAGCTCAGGCTCGGCCCGTCGTTGCCGCATCAGGCCGCGACTCTCCAGGTCGGAGTAGACCGCGGCCTTGATCCGCAGGCGTTCCTCGATGGTCTCGCCATGCGAGCGAACCTCGAGCGGGAAAGGGATGGAGCCGAGCCTCAGGTCCTCCCACAACGCATCGAGTGCAGGCAGCGAAAGCTCACGAATCATCCGCCGATCACCGGCGGCGCGGTCAACTGGTCAGTGCCAAAAGTCGCATCCGGATCCGGCTCAACGAGGTAAGAAGGCCGCTGGTGCTCCTCGTCCTCGCCACCCTGACCATGCCCACCACCGCCGCCCATGCCACCCATGCCAGCGCCGCCCCTTGCTCCGGCAGGGCCACCACCTCGGCCGCCCATTCCCCCGGCTCCGCCTGGGGGCGGAGTGTTTCCGGTTCCGGCCTGTGGCCCGGAGCCGCTCATCGGGCCGTTGCCGCCGAACCCACCACCGGGTCGTCCGGCGCCACCGGTGCCGTAGCCACCCGCGCCTCCGGGTCCTCCGAAGGGGCCTCCTCCGTAGCCTCCTTGGCCACCTGAGTACGGGTTGTTGGGGTTTCCGCCGCCGAAGTTGTTGTTGTAGTTGTTGTTGTTCGGCGGAGGGGGTGGTTCGTAACCGGCGGTGCCCGTGCCTATGCCTGCCCCGGGCCGGTTCGGGTTGTTGGGGTTGTTCGGGTCATTGGGGTTGAAGCCGCCGTTCCCGCCATTGCCGCCGTTGCCGCCTTGGAATGGACCGCCGGTACCTCCGCCACCGCCGCCGCCACCCCTGAACTGGCCGCCATTGCCGCCTGGGCGTGGACCACCCGTGCCTGGCGGGATTCCCGGGCCCACGGGTGGGGACGGAGGCTGGGGTGGTGGCTCCTTGATACCGCTGTCACCGATCTTGGGCGGCGGCTCGAAGGGCGGCACCGATGAAGCCGCTGCCTGGAGGGCCGTGTCCCGCTGAGCCACGACCTGGATCGCCTGCTCATGCGCCTGCTGCTGCTTCTGGTGCTGCGCGTACATGTTGACGGGCAGCGTCGCCAAGCCAATGATCCCGCCCTTGGTAGCGGCGTCTTTGATCATCTGCTGCGGATTGAAGTCCACCGGCTCCGGCATGGAGTTCTTCGCGGTACTGATGGCTTCGCCCTGTTGAGTGAATGCAGTACTAGCCTTGGTGACGCCTTCACCGGTCGCCTTGCTCCAGTCGGCCACCTTCTGCAAGTGCGACCGCATGGCGTTGGCAGCCTGGCCCTTCCAGCCTTCCTGCGAGCCGACGATCGCGACCAACAGATCTCGCGCGGCTGCCTGCAGTCCGTTTCCGACGTCCTTCCATGTAGTCGCGAGAGCTTCCGCATCCGCAGGTCGACCGGTGTCGGTCCACTGCTTCAACGCGACGTGACTCTGCCCAGCAAGGTTCAAGTTCGACTGCGGAACTTGGTGCCGTTCAACCATGTCACCCTCCCTACGGCAATTTGGCGTCGACGATCTTCGCGACTTCGACCGCTCGCGGACACGCGGCCTCGGGCTGTCCCCCACCGGCCGGAGTCACCACGATGAGCGCGCTTGAGGTAGTGGTGGCCTCGACAACGACGCCGCAGCCGCCAGCATTAGCAGGGTTGATGACTTGGATCGCCTTATGTTTAGGCAGAGCGACATTCTGTCCGACTACCCCGTCCAACCCCTTTTGGCCATCGGCCGCGATCGAGATTCCGAACTGACCTGATGCCAGCCACAGGCACGCTGGCAAGTTGAGGAACATCCTGGCCCTTCCTGGGCTGGGCACTCCGAGCGTCGCGGCGTCGGTGTCGGAAAGCAGGGAACAAGGATCGAATGGGGCATTGCCCTGCGTGGGCCGCGGCGTGGTTGTTGTCGTCCCCGGCCTCGCACTGGTGGCTCCGGAGGTCCCTCCCGCCGATGGGGACGGAGTTCCCGGTTCCTGCTGGGTGCACCCCGTTGCGAGGCTCACAGCCACCAGGACCGCGGCAAGAAGCCGAGGAAGACCCCCGTTCGTCACTGCCTTCACTTTCCCTCTCCGGCTCGATTGACTCGCTGGCGGTTGTCGCCGTCCGAGCTTGCGTAGTTGGCGATGCTCTTGGTGACGGCAGCCTTGAGTTGTTCGATCTCTTGAGCGAAGTTATCCAGCAGCTTGCCCGGTCCTTCGTTTGTCACCTGAGTGTTGAAGGTCGCCACCTGAGTCGCGTAGCCCCCGCCCAGCTCTGGACGCAGGCCAAAGGTGCTAGAGAACGATCGAATCTCGATGACCTGGTCTTGGATCCTGCTCAGTTGCTTGACGACCTCTTGCGCGACGTCGGGACGGACCGCGAACGCACCGGCCTCGGCGGCCATCGCCATGTCGGCGATGGTCTCGAAGATGCCGAACAAGCCGCCCTTGTTGTCCTGAGTACCTATCTTGTAGGCATCGTCATAGGCCTTCTTGTAGTCAGGATTGTTCGGATCCGGCTGTGGCGTCCCGTCTGCCATCGTTTCCCCCGTTTAGGCGATCCCTCTCCAACTCCGCATCGTAACTGTGATGTCGGAACGTTGTGATCGGTTCCGACATACACCTGCAGTCGTAATGGGACAGTGACACTCACGATATGCGATCCAGCTGTCACGAATCGCGATCAGTCAGGCGGGCAGCCGCCGGTCCACGGCCTTGGCCACCTCCAGAACGGTCGCGCACAACTCAGCCTGCGGAATTGACCCAGCGCCAATGACACCCACGTGATAGCTCGAAGACACCCCAACGGCGTAGCCGCACGTGTCCGGGTACTTCGGGTCATCAGGCATCTTGATGCCCTTGTGCCCGGGCGAACTGCACCTCCTCGCCATCAGAAGGCCTGAGCCCCCGAGTCTGGTACTGGATCAGCACGCCGACCTTGTTGTTCCCGAAGATGCAACCGGACCGTTTGGGATCGGGGTCGGTTTGCCTGGGTACGACAGGCCCAAAGCCTTGGCATCCGCCTCACCCACCATGCCGCAGTTGTCGGCCATGAGGCCGTGGAACCCGACGAACCCGAAGAAGCCGAGGGACGAGGAGGAGAAGTGGTCTTCGCCACCTCCGCACCCGGTGCCGCCACAGGGATACCTTGCTCACGTTGAGCGCAGCCGCCAACCACGGGCAAAGCCGCCAATACCAGGGCAAATCGGGTCACAAACCGGGATCTAGCCGCGGAATGGACACCCTGACGGGCGATTTGGTCAATCACACACCGTTACAAGGATATTGCCAATCGCAACCGACGGTGGCGTAGGTAGTCCTCCATTAGGCATCCTGACCATTAGTTGGGGGCGGCAACGACCTTCGGGAGGGACGTCGTGGGGTGGGGTAGCTGGGTCGCAATCGGGGACAGCTTCACCGAGGGGCTGGACGACGCCGACGGGTTCGGCGGGTTTCGGGGCTGGGCTGACCGCCTTGCCGAGCTGATGGCCGAGCGGGACTCGAACTTCCGGTACGCCAATCTCGCCATCCGCGGCAAGATGCTGTCCGAGATCATCGCTGAGCAGGTGCCGCTCGCCATCGAGGCGCGGCCCGATCTTGTCACGCTGTGCGCTGGCGGCAATGACCTGATTGTGCCGGGCAGTGATGTCGACGAGCTGGCCGGCCAGCTTGAGCAGGCCATTGTGGACATTCAGACGGCCGGCAGTGAGGTGCTGATCTTCGCTGGTCCTGACCCCAAGGCGATGCCGATGGTGCGCAGGGTGCGGGCGAAGGTCGCCATCTACAACGAGCATCTGCACGCTATCGCCGACCGGCATGGTGCGCGGATCGTGGATCTGTGGGCGATGCACGTACTTGGTGACGCGCGCGCGTGGAGCGACGACCGGCTGCATTTCTCGCCTGAGGGGCATCGGCGGATCGCGTTGCGGGCCGCCGAGGTGCTCGGTGTGCCGACCGAGCAGGACTGGCGTGAGCCGTGGCCGCCGCAGGAGCGGATCACGTCTTGGTTCAAGTTGCGTAAGGCCGATCTGGACTGGACCCGCGTACACCTGATGCCGTGGGTGAAACGGCACATCAAGGGCGAGTCCATGGGGGACGGTGTCGCCCCGAAACGCCCGGAACTGCGCCCGTTGAGCGACATTCCCGTCAACGATTGACACGCCCGGCCGGCACTCCCCCTCGGCGTGCCGGCCGCCCCCGGTATGGCGCCGCGGGTAGCCTGCCAGCTTCCCGATCAACGTCACTAACCGCGCGCTAAACGCCGTCGATCAAATCCCGCATTTGTTCCGCACGCTCCACGCTGACCTGCGCGTACAGTTCGGCAGCTTGCTGCCATTGTTGCTGTGCGGCGGAATTCGCGCCCCGCATGGACAGTACCCGGCCGAGCGCTTCGCGGCCGGACGCCTCGGCGAACACCGTGTTCGAGACGTCGACTGCCGTGCGGGCGTGTCGTTCCGCTGTCCCGTAGTTGCCCATTTCCGCCTGCAGCAAGGCGAGTCGGGCATGCGCGGGCCCGGACAGCGCTGGTTCGCCCAATTCGCCGTAGTATTCAAGGGCCTTCTCGTAACCAGCAACTCCATTTTGGACAGTTGCTAATGCTTCATATCCCACGGCGGCAAGGCGTGTGTCGCTGAGCGAGTTGGCGATCTCGATGACACGCGCGGCATCGGAAACAGTTTCCTTGGAATATTCCAAAGAACAGCGGGCGGCACGCAGCCACGCCTCACCTTCGAGATCACCTGCGGAAACCGCTATCGACAAGCCTTTGTGGACAAGCGAAGCTCGCGACGGGCTGACAACCCAGAAGTCGTGAGCCATCCGGGCGAGTCGCCATGCGTCACTTGGCGCGGCAACGTCAAGCAACGCCAACAGAGTCGGCCACTCTCGCTCGAACCACGCCACCGCCTGCGCCGCATCGCCGAACCCGGAATTGTCCGATTTGCCCAGTGGGTACGCCGCCGGGCCGAAGAACCGGCGAGTGGCATCAGCACTACTAAGGTAGTACAACACAAGCCTGTCATATGCTGCCGACCGTTCCTCACCGACAGGCGCGAGCTCCTTAGCGTGCAAGCGAATGAGGTCGTGCATGACGAAGACGTCCCTGTTGGTCTCGGTGACCAGGAACGCATCGGCCAAAACACGCAGATTCCGTCGTGCCTCGGCGACATCCACGGATTGCATTGCGGCCATCGCAGCAGGGCTGATCGACGGACCGGGGAACAAGCCGAGCAACCGGAAGGAATCCGGCTCGGCCAGCCGCCGGTACGTGAGGTCGAAACCCGCCCGCACACTGGTATCGGAATGCTCCGCGGTCAACGCGGCCAGTCTCGTGCGTTGATCACCGATTTCACTGATCAGCTCGTCGGCAACCCATTCCTGGCGTGCGGCGAGCCGTGCGCCGACGATCCGCAACGCCTGCGGCCAGCCGCCGCACAGCGTCGCCAGCTGCTCGAGCCTGGCGTGATCGATCCGGCCCGCACCAACGATCGTGTCGATCACCCGGATGGAATCGGGCACGGGAAGCGCTTCCAAATCCAGCAACCACGCGCCGCTGCGAGCCACCATCCCCTCAAGCCGGACGCGACTGGTGATCAACACCAGCGCACGCGATCCGCCCGGCAGCAACAGCCTGACCTGCGCGGAATCCCGTGCGTCATCAAGCATTACGAGCACGCGCCGGTGTGCGAGCAGCGAACGGTAAAGCGCCGCGCGGTCATCGGTGTCCACGGGCACCTCGTTGGCCGGAACACCAAGCGTCAGCAGGAACTGGGTCAGCACGTCACCCGGTTCGAGCGGCGCGTATTCGGGATGAAACCCGCGCAGGCTTACGAAAAGCTGGCCGTCCGGGAACTCGTGGTCGACCATCCGGCCCCATAACGCGGCCAGCGCGGTCTTCCCGATCCCGGCAGGCCCGGAGATCACCCCGATCGGCGTCGCCGCACCGTGATCCTCGGCGAGCAACTGGTCGAGCCAGACCAGTTCCTCGTCCCGGCCGTGGAATCCGACCGGTGCGGGCGGCAGCTGCGCTGGAACGATCACACCGACCTTCGGCGGGACGAGTGGAGCGGGCACGGGCAGCAGCAAAGTCGAGTCGTCGTTGAGCACGCGCTCGTGCAGTTCTCGCAGCGCCGGGCCTGGATCGATCCCGAGGTCCTCGGCCGCCCGGCGAGCGAACCGTTGGTAGGACTCAAGAGCGTCCGCCCGGCGGCCGGTCCGGTACAGCGCCAGCATCAGATGCGCGATCATCTGCTCCCGGAACGGATACGCCTCGGCGAACGTCGCCAGCTCACCGATCAGCTCGGCATGCCTGCCGAGTTCGAGGTCGGCCTCGATCCGCGCCTCAAGAACCGCGAACCGCAGGTCTTCCAGCTCCGGCGCGTTGATCCGCGGCGACACGTCGGCGAGAACCGGCCCACGCCACAGGCTCAGCGCCTCGCGCAGCATCTCCGCCCGCCGCACCGGATGGTCGTGCCGTGCCCGGTTGAGCAGCCACGTCGCCCGGCTGACGTCGATCAGGTCCTCGTCGACAATCAGTTGGTAGCCGGGCAACTGGGTGTCGATCCAGACCGATCCAGTCGGATCGACCAGCCGCAACTGCCTGCGCAACCGCGAAACGTAGTTCTGCACGATGGTCCGCGCGGTCAGCGGCGGGTCATCGCCCCACAGCCCGTCGAGGATGTCCTCTACCGGAACGACCTCGTTGGGACGTAACAAAAGCATGGCAAGCAGGCCACGCACACCCGGCCCGCCGAGCGCAACCGGTTCACCGTTGACCACCGCCTGCACCGGTCCGAGCACGCCGAATCGGACGACGGCATGGTCGTCCTCGCCAGTCTCCCCCGTACTCACTTCCGTCCTCCCCCGTCCCTCACTGCCGGTGACCACGTTAAGGCGCGCGAGGGGGGAGAAGTAAAGGTGTAGGCGCGAAGTAGGCGAAGAAAGTCGGCCCCTTGCCGCCCGGTCCCGATCCGGTTGGCAAGGGGCCACACTCACACGGCCTGATCACGAGTTTCGCCGGCCCCACCCCGAGTGGAAGACCGACTGGCCCGTGACCGCAATCCGGCTGAGCGAGATCAATGCGAGATAACGGTAACAGAGCGCATGTGATCCATCACACCCGGGGCGTGCGTGCCAATGGGGTGAAATCGCGGCTGGCGATGAAGGTCGGACGCGGTTGCGGTGCCGCGTACGGCTCCTGCAAAGTGTTCTCGACGCTGTTGAACACCACGAATATGTTGGAACGCGGGAACGGCGTGATGTTGTTGCCGGAGCCGTGCATGATGTTCGCGTCGAACCACAGCGCGCAACCGGCCTCGCCGGTGAACTGGTCGATGCCGTGCTTGGCCGCGAGCGCCGTGATGTTCTCCCTGCTGGGGACGCCGATTTCCTGTTCCTTCAACGATTGCCGGTAGTGATTGGCCGGTGTTTGGCCAGTACACGGCACGAACGTCCGGTGCGATCCTGGCATGACCATCAGGCCACCGTTGAACGGATAGTTGTCGGTCAGCGCGAGCGACATGCTCACCGCGCGCGGCGCGGGCATGCCGTCCTCGGCGTGCCACGTCTCGAAGTCGGAGTGCCAGTAGAACCCCTTGCCCTTGAAGCCCGGCATGAAGTTCACCCGGCTCTGGTGCACGTAGACCTCCGAGCCGAGCAGCTGGCAGGCCCGGTCGAGGATCCGCGGATCGGTGATCAGCTCGGCGATCAGCTGGCTGATCCGGTGCACCTCGAAGATCGAGCGGATCTCCTGCGACTCCTTCTCGATCACCACCCGCTCGTCCGCGCGCAGGCCGGGGTCGCCGGTCAGCCTGACCAGTTCCTGCCAATAGGTCTCGACTTCCCGCTTCGACAGCACGCCATCGGCGATCGAGTACCCCTTGGCGTCGTGCGAAGCCAGCGTGGCCGTGTCGACCGGTCCCGGCTGGTCCGTCCACACTGTCGGGTCGGTCCGGTCGATCAGGCCAGGCTCGCCGATGACGCGGGTCGGGTAGCGGTCAACGGCTCGCGTGCTGGTGACGGTCATGTCGCTCCTTCCGCGATCAGGGGGTAAACACCGTTCTCGTCATGGACTTCCCGTCCGGTGACGGGTGGGTTGAAGACGCATACCGTGCGCATCAACGTTTTCGGCCGCAGCTGGTGGTGCTCGTGTCCGTTGAGGACGTAAATCGAGCCCGGCGCGAGTTGATAGATCTGGCCGGTTTCCTTGTCCTCCAGTTCGCCTTCACCTTCCACGACGAAGACCGCCTCGATGTGGTTGGCGTACCAGAAGTCGTTGACGGTGCCCGCGTACAGCGTTGTCTCGTGCACCGAGAACCCGACCCGCTCACCGGCGAGCACCAGTCTTTTGCTGCGCCAGTTCGGAGTCTGCACGTCCCGGTCGGTTTCGGTGATCTCCTGCGTCGTACGGACTATCAAGCCAGAACTCCCTTCACCGACTTCGCCACAATGGACAGTCCGGCCTCGAGTTCGTCGTCGCTGATCGTCAACGGCGGCATCAGCTTCACGACTTCACCGTCCGGTCCGGACGTCTCCATCAACAGTCCAGCCTCGAAAGCGTTCTTGCAGACCTGGTCGGCGAGCGCGGCGTCCTGGAACTGCAAACCCCTTGCCAGGCCGCGACCCTTGGCCCGCATCGGCACGTCCGGATGGGATTCGACCAGCGCCGTCAGCTCCCGGTCGACCTGTTCGCCCTTGGCCAGTGTGCTCTTCTCGAGTTTGTCGTCCTGCCAGTAGACCTTCAAGGCTTCCGTCGCCGCGACGAAGGCAGGGTTGATGCCGCGGAAGGTTCCGTTGTGCTCGCCGGGTTCCCAAACGTCCAATTCGGGCTTGAGCAGCGTCAGCGCGAGCGGAAGTCCGTACCCGCCAATGGATTTGGACAGGCAGACGATGTCCGGCTCGATTCCGGCGATCTCGAAGCTGAAGAACGGCCCAGTCCGGCCACAGCCCATCTGGACATCGTCCACAATCAACAGGATCCCGTTGCGCTTGCAGAGATCCGAAAGTCCGCGCAGCCATTCGGCGCGAGCGGCGTTGATGCCGCCTTCGCCTTGCACAGTCTCGACGATCACAGCCGCCGGTTCGTTCAGACCGCTGCCGCTGTCGGCCAGAAGCCGTTCGAAGAACAGGAAATCCGGGGTCTGGCCGTCAAAGTAGTTGTCGTACGGCATAGGTGTCGCGTGCACGAGCGGAATACCCGCGCCACTGCGCTTCATCGAGTTCCCGGTCACCGACAAGGCACCGAGAGTCATACCGTGGAAGGCGTTGGTGAAGTTGATGATCGACTCGCGGCCGGTCACCTTGCGGGCCAGCTTCAGCGCGGCCTCGACGGCGTTCGCACCGGCCGGGCCGGGGAACATCACCTTGTAGTCAAGTCCACGAGGCCTCAGCACAATGTCCTCAAAGGACTCAAGCAGGTCACGCTTTGCCGCGGTGTTCATGTCGAGCGAGTGCGTGATGCCGTCGCCGAGCATGTAGTCGATCACGGCCCGCTTGAGCAGCGGGTTGTTGTGGCCGTAGTTGAGCGAACCGGCGCCAGCGAAGAAGTCCAGGTACTCCTTGCCGGTCTCGTCGTAGAGCAGTGCGCCGGTGGCTTTGTCGAAAGTGGTCGGCCAGCCACGGCAGTAGCTGCGGACCTCGGATTCGAGCGTCTCGAAAATGTTCACGGTTCTCCGGGGGTTAGGCAGGTGCGTTGACCGATACGAACGGGCCGATCCGGAACAGGAACTCGGCCGCGTGCTCGTCAGGGAACTGATCTGCGCTGAACAGCTGATTGCCGGTGAGACCGGCACCCCAGCGGGCAGCGAGCGCACGGAACATCGCGATGGATGAGTCGTTGTCCGAAGTGACAGTCGCTTCAAGGTGTCTGGCGCCGGTGCGGCGCACCAGGCTGTCCAGCAGGGCGGTCGCGAAGCCTCTGCCGCGATGCTGATCGGACACGGTGATCTGCCAGATCACCAGTGTGTCCGGCTGGTTCGGGCGCAGGTATCCCGAAACGAAGCCGATCACCTCGCCGTCAAGGCGAACAACCGCGGAGGTACCGGCGAAATCTCTGCACCACAGCAAGTAGGAGTACGACGAGTTCAGGTCGAGCGAGCGCGAATCCCGCGCCAGCCGCCACATTCCCGCACCGTCCGACGTGGACGGAACATCCACCACAGCCTGGCCGAAGGTTTTTCCGGACATGCCGAGGGAACGTAACAGAGGAGGTTGCGCCAATCAGCCCATCGAGTCTCGGCCGGACAGCTGAGCTGGGAGAACGCGAAAAGGTCTGTGTTGATCAGTACAGAGTGTTGAAGCGCGCGTGTGCGGTTGCTTAGCTCCCGCGCACGCGCGTTCCCGTAACGTCAGCCGGCTACACGTGACGCCCGCCACAAGTCCAATCCGGACTCGACGGCGAACTTGTCGATCTCGGCCAGCTCCGCCTCGGTCAGCGGCGGGCCGTCCAGCGCGGCCAGGTTCTGCTCGAGCTGCTGCACCGAGCTCACGCCGATCAGCGCGGAAGTGACCCGCGAATCCCGCAAAGCCCAGGTCAGCGCCAGTTGCGACAAGCTCTGCCCGCGCTGCTGCGCGATCGAGTTGAGGCCACGTATCCGATTGAGATTCTCGTCGGACAGGTAGTCCTTGCTCAACGTGCCCTGCTGTGACGCGCGCGACCCCTCGGGCACGCCGCCCAAGTACTTGTCGGTCAGCATGCCCTGCGCCAGCGGGGAGAACGCGATGCAGCCAGCGCCAGCTTCCTCAAGGGTGTCCAGCAGCTCCGGCTCGATCCAGCGGTTGAGCATCGAGTACGACGGCTGGTGGATCAGCAGCGGCACACCGGCCTGCTTGAGCAGCTCAGCGGCCTCTTTGGTCTTGGCAGGCGAGTACGAGGAGATGCCCACGTACAGCGCCTTGCCCTGGTGCACGGCACTGACCAGCGCACCCATCGTCTCCTCAAGCGGCGTTTCCGGGTCGAACCGGTGCGAGTAGAAGATGTCGACGTAGTCGAGGCCCATCCGACCAAGCGATTGGTCGAGGGAGGCCAGCAGGTATTTTCGCGATCCGAAGTCGCCGTACGGGCCAGGCCACATGTCGTAGCCGGCCTTGGTGGAGATCACCAACTCGTCGCGGTACGGCCGAAGGTCGTCACGCAGGATCCGGCCGAAGTTCTCCTCGGCGGAGCCATAAGGCGGACCGTAGTTGTTGGCCAGGTCGAAATGCGTGACACCGAGGTCGAAAGCGCGCCTGGCGATCTGCCTGCCTTGCTCGTAGGGCCGGGCACCGCCGAAGTTCTGCCACAGGCCCAGCGAGATCAGCGGCAGTTTGAGCCCGCTGCGCCCACTGCGCCGGAATTCCGCTTTGTCGTATCGCCGTTCATCGGCTTGGTACACCACAAGGGTGAATATAAGTGACATTAGGCGAGGTGGCCCGGCGCCCAAGGGCGAGGCCACCCCAACCTCATCCGCCGATCAAACCACGCTGCGCAGCGGGCCGATGCCGCCCTCGGACGACAACATCGGACACCTCTTCGGCACCGACCACGTAAGGCTGCGTGTTGGCGGAGTCCCACTTCGGCACGATCGGCCGGGAGTACATGTCGATCGTGTCCGAACAACCGGGCAGCCACAGCCACCCGTACCCCTTGAATTCCTTCTCCCGCACGGCAAGGCGGCGGAACTGGTCGGTGCGCAGTGACGTGTGCCCCGCCTCGACGACCGAACGATAGACCAAATCGGACAGCATGACCGCGAGATTGGCCTCCGGCCATTGTTCGAGCACTCCGCGCAGGGGCTTCGAGTCGAGCAGCCTGCTCACCACGACCGCGTCCCGGCACGGATAACCGTTGGGGCCGTTGACAACCACGCCGTGATGCACCGCCATCCGCATCCGCAGCCGGGCCCACGGCAGAACGTCCTCGTTGTGCTGTCGCAATTCCGCTTCAAGACGCCGGGTGAAACCGTCGACCACAAGAGGTTCGGGCTCATCGTGGGGAAGGACGGCCAGTTCGGCGTCGCCGTGTTGCTGACGGGACCAGCGCGCGCGGTTCAATCCCATTGACGACGCGGCACGATCGAGCGATCGCAGCAGGGTCTCCTGCCATTTCTGCTGACGCTGCTCGGGAGCGGCGCCGTACCCGCGAATATCAACTCCGACATAGAGCGACCGCCGGAAGCCCGTATCTGCCATACAATTAGACCCTTCGTGGACGGATCCGAGGGATGCTGGTGCTCTGCGTAATCATGCAGTAGGTCGTCCGTATGAAAGCGGCACTGGTACGGGTTCGTGAGCATTTAACGCAACAAGCTCGGCCGCTTGGTTCAAGTTTTTAACAGTACACGAGTCACGCTATTTCGGCGCGCTGTCTCAGCCTGGCCATATCGAGTACCGCGATACCGCGGTAACGGCCACTGACCAGGCCTTCCTGTTGAAAAGTTCGAATGATCTTTTCCGCGGTCGACAACTTGATACCGGCGATCGAAGCGAGTTCCTCGCGGGTGAGCGGCACACTCAGATCCCAGTGCCCAGCCGAACGGATGCCATATGACTCGTATAGGTCGACAAGAACTCTCGCCACGCGCACGCTCGCCGGACGACCGTGTTCGATTCTTCGGCGGTCGGCCCATCGCAAACGTTCGCTCAACATGGTCGCCACCTCGATGGCCGCATCCGGGTGACGGGCAAGGAAGTTACGCAGCTCGGCCTTGGTCATCCGCTTGAAGAAAATGTCGGTACACGAGACCACTGTGGCCGATCTGGGGCCGACATCGAGTGCCGCCATCTCGCCGATGAGATCACCGCCGACCCGGATCGCGAGCAGCGTCCGTTCCCCTGCCGGGTCCGTGGCCTGCACTTTTACCGAGCCGTGCAGCAACAACAGCGCGGAGGAATCTGTTTCCCCTTGGCTAATGATTGTCACGCCGGCCGGCCGGCTTTCCGAAACGCCGACTGCGAGGAAATCCTCCCTGGTCCGTTCCGACAGCCGCCCGAGCAGGCTGGCCTGTGGGTACGCCAGCGACCCACCGGCCACTCGTCTTGGAATGATCTTCCCCACCTCGCCGATTGTCGAGCCTGCCGGAGAGAATGCGACCACCGGACCATCGACGCGTTTCCGCGGACTGTTAGCAATAGTCGCATACCGATAACGCGGCTCAGTTGGCCAGGTTCTCAACCAGCAGGACCTGCAGCTCGCCGACGGCGAAGCCGAGTACCGCGCCGACCGTGATCAGAATCCATTCATCCTGCTGAAACGCCGGCCTGATCAGATCTTCGAACTCCTCGGCGGAAAGCTCTTGCATCTTCTGGACGAGCGTGTTGCGGATATCCATCGCCTCTTCGGCGTAATCCTCGATGAACGCGAGAGTGTCCGGCATCCGGCGCATGACCTTCTCGGCGACACTGTGCTTGAGCTGGCGATACCGGCGGCTGCCGACCGTGATCGCGACAAGCGGGCGCGCGAGCCTGGTTTGCCGGTCCATCGCGTCGGTGACCTGCCGTTCCACCACAGCGAACAGGCGATCGGCCAACGGCCCGCGCAGCACGGCGTGCAGCACGTTGTGCGGCGTGATGATCTCCTTGGCGATCAGCGCGCCATAGTCAGCGGCGACTTCCTTGCGACGTTTGAGAAAAAGCCCCTGCCACGTGAACAAGCCGAGATAGCGTTTCGGCTCACGCGGATTGAAGATCATTTTCAGCGCGAGCCAGTCGGTGAACCAGCCGGTGAGGCCACCGAAGATCGGCATGACCCACGGCGAATGGAGGGTGGCCCACGCGAACATTTGGATGAAGCCGATGGCGAACCCGAATACGATGCCGGAGCGCGCGATGAACTGGAACTCGCGTTTGCCTGCCTCGAGGAAGATCCGGTTGAGCAGTTCCTTGTCCTTGACGAGGTTCTCGACCACCATGCCCTTGAGGTCGAACACAGCGTCCACATCGGACTGAATGGTGGCCAGGATGCTCTTGACAACCTTGGGCGCCTCAGCCTGGACGCGGCGTACGACAAGATCCTGAGCCTGCGGCGGCAAGGACTCCCACAGCGCGGGCTGGTATTCCTCAGCGACCTCGCGGGTGATCTCGGCAACCGCCTCAAGCAGCGGCTTCTCCAGTTCCTTGGCGACCCGTTCAGGATCAAGCCGCTGCACGACGTCACCGGCGGAGATGAGCCGATCGGTCATGGTGTCGCACGCGATGGCGGCCATCCGCGCGGCCTTGCGTGGAACGATGCCCTGCCAACCGAAAAACGGCCGGAAACCCCGAAACTCGATGGGCCAGAACATCATCCGGATAGCGACAACCTTGGTGACATACCCGATGAGCGCGGCAATGAGCGGCATGGAGGCATAGACATGCCAGTTGCGCTGAAAGTCGGCAAGGATGTCGTCGATCATCCCGGCCGCGCCGCATCCCAGAACTGAGTGCCCAAAGTAGACAGCTTGAGAGTCCGCCGGACATACCGCGGACTCAACTTGTGGACGGTGCGAACCTCATTCTCAGCGGCCCGCACCCGATCCTCGGTCAGCAAGATGTCGTACTGCGTGCCAAGCCCAGCGTCCTCCGGTCCAGTCTGGACAACGCCGAGCCCAAGCAACCGCGTGACGTAGTCAGGAACAAGATCCGGCAACATCACCCCCGCCGCCCGCCCGACGGAGGAAGCATTCCGCAGCACAATCCGCTGCGGCCCACCCAAAGTCGACCGCCCGGCAACATGAACGAGCGCGTAGACCTCACCATCACTGAGCGCAGCCAAAATCCGTGCCTCATCGGGAACAAGCTGACGCACGATGGCCATGAAGAGGTGATGGCGCCCATGCTCACGATCAAGCTCGGTGGATTGCCGCAACAGCTCGGCCATCGCCGTCCGGACAGGGTCGATGTGGCCGTCGACCACCGCGGGCGGAGCTTCGATCAGGTTGCCGGTGAAGGTTCCTTCTTCGTCGAGCCGCTTGCGCACCTCGTCGAGCACGGCCTTCTCGGCTTTGCGGAACTGGCGTTGGGCGGCTTCTCCTCCCGGCAGGCGGCTCGCGGCTTGCCAGCTCGTCCTGGCCAGCCAGCCCGCGAGCTTGCCCGCCTGCGCCACCACCCGGTCGACCGGATCCTGCTCCTCAGCCACGACGCCTCCCACGCTTCAGCGTCCCAGGTTTACCACACATCCCCGCAGGTCAGCGCCTGGGAATCACCCTTTTGCGGGGTCCGGCGCCTCGGCACCGGCCGCGACCTGAGCTGGAGCTTCCCCGCCATCGCCCATGCGGGTGTGAATGTTTGACTCCGTTACCCACGAAGTCGTGATCGCCGCCGATGCGGCTGTTCGGGTCAAGGGTCTCCGCATGGCTCCGCCGTGTGCACTGCTCTCGATCACTGCTTGGCCAGCGCGGCTATGTCGGTCGTCATAGTAGGCTGGTCCGCATGGCGAGCGATGTACGCAAGGCGATGGTGCGCAGTGCGGTGACGCTCTTTCGGGAGCGAGGGATCGCTGGCACGTCCCTTGCTGACATCATCGAGCACAGTGGGGCTCCTCGAGGGTCGATCTACCACCACTTTCCTGGTGGGAAGAACCAGATTGCCGCTGAGGCGACCGCGTGGGCCGGTGAGCTGATGAACCGGATGATCGGCAAGTTCGGTGACGATCCCATCGCCCTCACGCACGCTCTCTTCGAGTTCTGGCGCGGGGAGCTCACCAAGAACTTCCAGACCAGCTGCCCGATCGTCGCGGCCGCGTTGGGGGCCGCGGAGTCGGCCGGTGCTTATCAGGCCGCTGGTGATGTTTTCGGCAAGTGGACGCGGACCATCGCGGATTCGCTGGTCAAGCGGGGTGTTTCGGCGGAGCGGGCGGCTTCCGCGGCGACCTTGCTGATCAGTGCGTCCGCAGGGGCGACTGTGCTCGCGCGTGCTCAACAGCACACTCAGGCGCTTGACCAGGTTGAGCGGGAGATGACTCGCATGCTTGGCCATCTGCTCGTCGACTCGGCTTGACGGGTCGTCAGATCGGGTTGAGTATGACGGTTAGCATAATCTACTCTTCCGGAGCGCTGCGATGGAGCAATGGCACAAATCGGCTTGCATCCTCTGTGCGTGCAACTGCGGTATCGAGGTGCTTACCGAGGATCGGCTGTTCAAACGGATTCGGGGCGACAAGGATCATGTCGGGTCCGCGGGATACACCTGCAACAAGGCCCTGCGGCTCGATCACTACCAGAACGCCGCCGATCGGCTGACCAGCCCGTTGCGGCGCAAGGAGAACGGCGAGTTCGAGGAGATCAGCTGGGACACCGCGATCGCCGAGATCGCCGGGCGGCTCACCGAGGTCCGCGACAAGTACAGCGGCGAATCGATCCTGTTCTACGGCGGTGGCGGGCAAGGTAACCACCTCGGTGGCGCGTACAGCGCCTCGTTGCTGCGTGGGCTGGGTGCGTGGCATCGGTCAAATGCTTTGGCACAGGAGAAAACCGGCGAGTTCTGGGTGGACGCTCAGCTCTACAATGGACATACCGCGCCGGACTTCGAGCATGCCGAGGTTTCCGTCTTCGTCGGCAAGAATCCATGGCAGTCACACGGTTTCCCGCGCGCCCGGGTCGTACTCAAGGAGATCGAACGGGATCCGGCGCGGTCGTTGGTCGTGATCGATCCGGTGCGGACCGAGACCGCCGATCTCGCGGACTTCCACCTGCAGGTCAAGCCGGGCACGGACGCGTGGTGCCTCACCGCCCTGCTCGCCGGCATAGTGCAGGAAGGCTTGGTCGATCAGGCTTTCCTCGCCGAGCACACGACCGGCTCCGCCGCGGTGCTCGAGCAGCTCGCCCATGTCAAGATCGCCGACTACGCACTTCGGTGCGGCGTCGACGAAGAGCTGATCATCAGTGCCGCGAGGCGGATCGGGACCGCGAGCAGTGTGTCCATTCTGGAGGATCTCGGCGTCCAGCAGGCTCCGCAAAGCACCTTGGTCTCCTATTTGGACAAACTGCTGTGGGCGCTGACGGGCAACTTCGCCAAGCAGGGCACGGTGAACCTGCACTCGTGGCTTGTCCCAGTCGCCAAGCACGACACACGGCGCGACCTCCGGACGCCGGTCACCGGATCCGCGATGTTCGCGAACTTGGTGCCGTGCAACGTAATTCCGGACGAGATCCTCACCGATCACCCCAAGCGGTTCCGGGCGATGATCATCGAATCCGCGAACCCCGTCCACTCGCTCGCTGACTCGCCACGGATGCGCGAAGCGTTGGACGCGCTCGATTTCGTTGTCGTGATCGACGTCGCCATGACCGAAACCGCCAAGCACGCGGACTATGTGCTGCCTGCGGCCAGTCAGTTCGAGAAGTGGGAAGCCACGTTCTTCAACCTCGAGTTCCCGCGCAACACGTTCCACCTGCGCCCACCGGTCGTCGATCCGTTGCCGGGCACGCTGAGCGAACCGGAGATCTACGCCCGGCTGATCCGCGCACTCGGGCTCGTGACCGCCGAAGACCTGGCGCCACTGCACGAAGCCGAAAGCCAGCAAGCGTTTGCTCAGGCGATGATGGGCGCGCTGAGCAGCAAACTCGCGCCACTCGCACCCTTTGTGCTCTACGAAACCCTGGGGCCGAAGCTCCCCAACGGCGCCCGCTCAGCCGCTGTGCTCTGGCTCGCCGCGCACAAGTGCGCGATGACGTACCCAGAAGCGGTCAAACGAGCGGGCCATGCCGACGGCGAAGCGTTGTTCGAAGCGATCCTCAACTCGCCCTCCGGGATCACGCTCACACTCGACGACTACGCGGACACCTGGCGGTACGTGGGCACCGAGGACGGCCGGATCCACCTGGCGATCCCAAGCCTGCTCGACGAGATGCGCACATTGGACTCCGCACAGGTTTGGACCAGCGACGAGTTCCCGTTCGTACTGTCCGCCGGTGAACGACGATCATTCACCGCCAACACAATCATGCGAGACCCGACGTGGCGCCGAAGGGACACCCGCGGTGCCCTGCGGATCAGCCCGCAGGACGCCGAAGCCCTTGGACTACAAGACGAAGGGACAGCGCTGGTCACGACCAAGCGAGGGTCGGTCGCAGCGGCCGTTGAGATCAACGACCGGATGCAACCGGGCCATGTCGCTCTGCCAAATGGTCTAGGCCTCAGCTATCAGAGCGAGCTCACCGGCACCGCGCCCAACGAGCTGACCGACTCGAACTGGCGTGATCCCATCGCGGGAACCCCTTGGCACAAGCATGTTCCGGCGAAGATCGAGAGGTTGACTGCCTGACTAGGTTGTGGGGGAACGCCTCCCGCCCTGCTCGGAGCAACCATGATCACCCGCAAGCTCGATCCGTGGCAGCAAGCCCTGCTTCGGGAGTTACGCACGAGAGACCTGCCAGCCGACCGGATCGAGCACCTGCTCGACTCGGTCGAGGCACATTGCGCGGACACCGGCAAGACGCCACAGCAGGCGTTCGGCGACCCCGCGTCCTACGCGCGGGTCTTCGCGCCTGGCCTGCAACCGGTGAAGTTCGTGCCAGCCGCGATCCAAGGGGTCCTTGGTCTTGCCGGACTGGTCATGCTGGCCTCCGGGGTGCCCGCCGTGATGAACGAGCTGCCGACGGCCGTGATCAGAACCGGGGCCGTGGTGTCGTTCGGGGCCGCGTTGGTGGTGTTTCTCGCGTTCCTGGCGGTGAAACGGCACCTGGTGATCTCGGCTGGGGCAGTGTCGCTCGGGATCGTGGCGCTCGTCGTGCCGTACTTCCTGTGGTCGACGCCCGTTGTCGAGCTCCCCGTCTGGCCCGCGGTCACCGGCAGCCTGTTCTTGATGTCAGCCGCATGGGCGGTGTCGGTGTACCCCGATCACGTACTGGACCGGGACACCAAGCAGCGGCAGATCAACACGATGCGCTGGTGCCTGCCGACCCTCATGGCGTGTGGGGCGCTGCTGAGCTGGTTGCAGTAAAGGGAGCCGGTGTACTAAACGGTTCGACCGGTTGCTTACGATGGTGGAGAACGTCCCGCCGGTGTAGCTCAATTGGCAGAGCACTCGCCTTGTAAGCGAAAGGTTACGGGTTCGAGTCCCGTCACCGGCTGGACTTGTTCCGCGTTCTTTTCCGCTGTGCGCCCGCCGTTCGGCCGGTGACTTCCGGGGCCGAGCCCCAAGACCCCCACGGTGCGGGCTCGTTCTGACCCAGCGCTGGGCACGTTGTGGATCAACCAGCGCCAGCTGTTTCGGTCTAAACCTGGTTGTGGTGCACGACACTGTTACGCCTCTGCCTTCCTCTGCGATGCCACGCGGGAAATGCGTGCCGAGAGGAGTGGTGGTGGCGCGGGTCGTGCCGGCCGAGGCGGTCGTCAATCAGGTGCTTGACCTGGCGTTGCGGATCGGAGAGGTACAGCTGAGCTCCGGTGCGGGCGCCTCCGATGTGACCGCGACGATCATCGCAGTCGCAAACGCTTGCGGGCTTGATCAGTGCGAGGTGGATGTGACGTTCACCTCCATCACCGCGTGCTGCCATCGAGGACCTGATCACGCGCCCGTCACGTCCCTTCGCGTCGTGCGGTCCAGGGGGTTGGACTACACGCGGCTCGCCGCCGTCGAACGGCTCGTCAGGGACATCACGCGGCGCCGTACGACCGCTGGAGACGCGGCCAAGCGGCTCGACCGGATCGTCAGCGCCAAGCACCCCTACCCGCGTTGGGTTGCGACGGCCGCGTGGGCCGCTATGGCAGCGAGCGTGACGGTCCTGCTCGGTGGCGGTCCGCTCGTTGCGCTGGTCGCCGCTGTCATCACCGCGGTCATTGACCGCATCGGCCGGGTGCTCAACCGGTACAACCTGCCGTTCTTCTTCCAGCAACTCATCGGCGGCGCGTTGGCGACGGGCGGGTCGCTCGCGGTCGTGTCCACGGGGTGGCTCGGTGAGTCACCGACGCTCGTGGTTGCCGCAGCCATCACAGTGCTGCTGTCTGGGCTGAGCGTCGTTGGTGCCGTGCAGGACGCCATCACTGGCTACAACGTGACGGCCGCTGGGCGGGCTATGGAGGTCGCGCTGATGACCGCGGGCCTCATTGGCGGCGTTGTGCTCGCGTTGAACATGGCCGGGGAGCTCGGGCTGCCGCGGGTTCAGTTGGCTGAGGCGCTGCCGCCGAGCGCGCTGCGGTTGCCGGTGCAGGCTCTGGCGGGTGCCGCCGCCGCTGGCTGCTTCGCGCTCGCGTGCTACGCGACGATGCGTTCGTTGATGGTGGCGAGCGCGGCGGGTGCGCTGGGCGCGCTGGGCTACGGCGGGCTCCTACTCGCCGGAGCGGGACCGATCGTGGCGTCGGCCATCGCCGCCGCGGGCATCGGGTTCTGTGGGGGCGTGATGGCGCGACGGCTGCGCGTTGCTCCCCTTGTCGTCGCCGTGTCCGGAATGACTCCGTTGTTCCCTGGGCTGACGACCTACCGGTCGCTGTATGAGCTCGCGGTTGATGGCACCGCTGCTGGTGTCGTCACGCTCATGACGGCGCTTGGAATCGCCCTGGCGCTGGGCGCTGGCGTCGTTCTCGGTGAGTACCTGGCACAACCTGTACGAGTAAGTCTCGGTAGGTTGGAACGACGGCTCGGCGCCGTCAGACTGGTCGGGCCGACGTGGCAACGGCTGGAGCTGGAGACAACGGCGTCTAAGTGAGACTTACCACCTACCGTTTGCCGGACGCGCTCAGCGGTCTAACTGGCTACTGTCTTTTAGTCAGTGTCATCACAAGGAGGCTCTCTCCCGGTGAACAGCGGTGCGGATTTCATCGTCGTGGCCAACCGGCTGCCGGTTGACCTCGAGCGTGCCGAGGATGGCACGCAACGCTGGAAGCACAGCCCAGGCGGGCTGGTCAGTGCCCTCGAACCGTTCTTGAGATCCAAGAGCGGCGCGTGGGTTGGCTGGCCTGGTGTCGCGGACGTGGATGTCGAGGAGTTCGAGGACGACGGCCTGCGCCTGATCCCGGTCACCTTGTCGGCCACCGAGGTCCGCGACTACTACGAGGGCTTCTCCAACGCCACCCTGTGGCCGCTGTACCACGACGTGGTGGAACCTCCGGTGTTCGACCGGGCGTGGTGGGACAGCTACGTCAAGGTCAACCACCGGTTCGCCGAGGCGACGGCGGCCGTGGCCGCTCCTGGCGCGACCATCTGGGTTCAGGACTACCAGCTCCAACTGGTCCCGCAGCTGCTCCGAGAGCAACGGCCGGACCTGCGGATCGGCTTCTTCCTGCACATTCCGTTTCCCCCGGTCGAGTTGTTCATGCAGCTGCCGTGGCGGACCGAGATCGTGCGCGGACTGCTCGGCGCTGACCTGGTCGGGTTCCACCGACCGGGTGGCGCGCAGAACTTTCTGTGGCTGGCGCGACGGCTGGTCGGCCTTGAGCCGAGTCGCGCCGCGGTCGGCGTGCGGACAAGGCCAGGCCTGATCCACGTCGGCGACCGGCCGGTCCGGGTCGGGGCGTTCCCGATCTCGATCGACTCGGCCGGGCTCGACGGGATGGCCCGCAAACGGGACACCATCCAGCGTGCGCAGCAGATCAGGACCGATCTCGGCAATCCGAAGAAGATCTTGCTCGGTGTCGACCGGCTCGACTACACCAAGGGCATCGACGTCCGGCTGTACGCGTTGCAGGAACTGCTCATCGAGGGCCGAGTCGACCCCGATGAGGTGACAATGGTCCAGCTGGCGACTCCGAGCCGTGAGCGGGTCGAGCACTACCAGCAGATGCGCAACGGCATCGAGCAGGTGGTCAGCCGGATCAACGGGGAATTCGGCAAAGTTGGTCACCCGGTCGTGCACTACTTGCACCAGTCGGTGGATCGGCGCGAGCTGGTCGCGTTCTTCTCCGCCGCCGATGTCATGGTGGTCACGCCGGTGCGTGACGGGATGAACCTCGTCTGCAAGGAGTACGTCGCCTGCCGCCACGACCTCGGCGGCAGCCTCGTGCTCAGTGAGTTCGCCGGCGCGGCCGCCGAGCTCACCAGCGCGTTCCTGGTCAACCCACATGATCTTGATGGGGTGAAGAACGCGCTGCATGCGGCCCTTACGATCGACCCAGCGGAGGGTCGCCGTAGGATGCGCGCTCTGCGACGCCAGGTCCTCACCCACGACGTCGACCGTTGGGCACGGTCGTTCCTCGAGGCTCTGGGGTCACAGGGGTTGAACTGAATCAGTTCAGATCGTAACTTCCCAATAAGTGGCAATGGCTGCCACGCTGGAGCACGAGGAGAAGGCGTGACTGCCGAGGCTCTCCCCGCCGAACTGAGGCGGGCGATCGTTCAGCTCGCACGCACCCCCCGGCTGTTGGTCGCGTGCGACTACGACGGGACGCTTGCGCCGATCGTCGAAGACCCGGACAAAGCACGGCCCCAGCCGGAATCCGTGCACGCGTTGCGTTCGCTGGCCGGACTGCACGAAACCACCACCGCGGTGATCTCCGGACGGGCACTGCGCGACCTCGCGACGATGTCGCGGCTACCGGCCGAGGTGCACTTGGTCGGCAGCCACGGCTCCGAGTTCGACATCGGCTTCGTGCACTCGCTCAACGGACCCGCGCGGGAACTGCACGCCAAGGTCGAGGCCGAGCTGGAACGACTGGTCGACGGCGCCGAGGGGATCCACCTCGAGGTCAAGCCGGCCAGCATCGCGGTGCACTTCCGGCGCGCCGAGCAAGCGGTCGCCGACCGGATCGCCGAGGCGGTCCGCAACGGCCCATGCACCTGGGAAGGTATCCAGGTCACCGAAGGCAAGGCGGTCATCGAGCTCGCTGTGGTGCAGACCGACAAGGGCCACGCCCTTGACGTGCTGCGGCACCAGATCGGCGCCACAGCGGCGATCTTCGTCGGCGACGACGTGACCGACGAGAAGGCGTTCGCGCGGCTGTCCGGGCCGGATCTTGGCGTGAAGGTCGGCAACGGCGAGACGCTCGCGCAGTTCCGCATCGACGACACCCCCGCGGTGGCCACGATGCTCGCGTTCCTGTTGGAGGAGCGCCGGAACTGGCTGTACGGCGAGCAGGCCACCCCGATCGAGCGACTCACCATGCTGGCCAACGAGCGCTCGGTCGCGTTGCTGACGCCCGAAGCTCGTGTCACCTGGTTGTGTCACCCCGAGCCTGACTCGGCGGCCGTGTTCGCCGACCTGCTCGGTGGTCCGAGCGCCGGGCACCTGTCGGTCACGCCGGAGCGCGGCGGTCTTCCGCTTGGCCAGCGTTACCTGCCGGGCACGATGACCGTGGAGACCCGCTGGTCGGGCCTGCTGGTCACGGACTACCTGGAGCACTACGCCCAGCCGCACCGCACGGACCTGATCCGCACGATCACCGGCAGCAGCCGGGCGGTCGTCGAGTTCGCACCGCGGCCGGAGTTCGGCCAGGTGCCGGTCAAGCTGGTGCGTAACGAGAACGGCTTGCGCGTGGTCGGCACGTCCGACCCGATGGCGCTGCACTCGCCCGGTGTCGACTGGGAGATCACCTCGGACGGCATGCACGACACCGCTCGCGCGGTCGTCAGCCCGAACGGCGAGCCGGTGCTGCTGGAACTGCGTTGCGGCACGGACGATCTGGCGCCGGACCCGATCCCGGAGGCCGAGCGCAAGAAGCGCGCGGGCCTGTACTGGACGGAATGGCTGGGCTCACTGCGGTTCCCGGAGGTCGAGCGGGAGCTGGTGATCCGCTCGGCGCTGACGCTGCGCGGCCTGTGCCACAGCGAGACCGGCGGGATCATGGCCGCCGCGACCACCTCGCTGCCCGAGGAAATCGGCGGCATCCGTAACTGGGACTACCGGTACTGCTGGCTGCGTGACGGCGCGCTGACCGCGAAAGCGTTGGTGTCGCTGGGTTCCACGCATGAGGCCGAGGCGTTCCTCAACTGGGTGCACGGAGTTCTGGCCACAGTTCCGGGACCCGAGCGGTTGCACCCGCTGTACACATTGGCCGGTACGGGTCTTGGCCCTGAGGCCGTCATCGACACGCTGCCCGGGTACGCGGGCTCGCGGCCGGTGCGCGTCGGAAACCTTGCCAACCAGCAGGTTCAGCTCGACGTGTTCGGCCCGGTCGTCGACCTGGTCGCGGCGCTTTCGTTGGCACGAGGGAAACTCACCGACGACGACTGGAAGATGACCAACGCGATGGCCGAGGCCGTCGCGCGCCGGTGGGAAGAACCGGACCACGGCATCTGGGAGGAGCGGCACCGTCCGCGCCACCACGTGTACTCCAAGGTGATGTGCTGGCTGACCATCGACCGGGCCGTCACATTGGCGGAAACCTATGGGCGCCAGCCGAATCCGGAGTGGCACGCGCTGCGCGACAAGATCGCGACGGACATCCTCGCCAAGGGCTGGAACGACGAGGTCAAGTCGTTCACCACGGCCTACGACGGCACGGACCTGGACGCGGCTTCGCTGTTCGTCGGCCTGTCGGGCCTGATCGACCCGTCGGACGAGCGGTTCGCGTCGACCGTCACCGCGATCGAGGCCGAGCTGCGCAGTGGGTCCACTGTGTACCGTTACCACCGGGACGACGGCCTGCCCGGCAACGAAGGCGGTTTCCACCTGTGCGCTGCGTGGATGATCGAGGCGTACCTGATGTGTGGCCGCCGTACCGAGGCCGAGGACCTGTTCGCGCAGATGGTCGACTGCGCGGGCCCGACCGGTCTGCTGCCGGAGGAGTACGACCCGATCGCCGAGCGTTCGCTGGGCAACCACCCGCAGGCGTACAGCCACCTCGGTCTGATCCGCTGCGCGCAACTGCTGAGTGGCGAAAAGCCCTTGTGAGTGGTTAGCAGGGTTAGAACACGCGTAACCACTCACGAGGGATGACCTGCGTGAACGTGGAAGTGCTCGGCTGGCAATTGTCAGTGTGAGCACTTTGACCGGTGACGCTGACACCAGCGGCCATGCATTAGGCCGGGATCGGCCCGACTTGAGCGGGCCCGATCCCGGCCATGTCTTTGGCTGGCTGTTCGACAACCACGCCGCCGCACTGCGCCACTACCTGGTTCGCCGGGTCGGTGAGACGGCCGCTGACGACCTGGTCAGTGAGACGTTCCTCGTCGCACTGCACCAACGACACCGCTACGACCCCGCGCGTGCCGCAGTGCGGTCCTGGCTGTACGGGATCGCCACGAACCTGATGCGCAGGCACGTACGCGACGAAGAGCGCCAGTTGAAAGCCCACTCGGCGGAGACGCCGGTTGCTGGGCACGCGGGCCGTGTCGCCGAACGGGTCGACGCACAGGCTGCCGCACAACGGCTTGCGGGCGCGCTGGCCGCACTGGCCGACGGTCCCGGCTGGCACTGTGAGGAGTTACTCATCATCTTCCTCGGCTGTGGTGGCTGAAATCGGTGACGAACCCCGTCGTTGAATCGATATAAAAAGGGGTCCGCACGCGTGGTCGGGGGCGTGCGGACCCTTTTGTCGGAACGCTCGGGCTGGCTGCGGGCAATACCCGTTGTGACGATGGCGAGCGTGGAACGGCCGGATCTCACGGGCTCCGACGCGGGCTCGGTGCTCGCGCGGCTCTACGACGAGCACGCGCGTGGCCTGCACCGATATCTGGCGCGGCGGCTCGATCCGGCGACTGCGGACGATCTCGTGGCCGACACATTCCTGCTCGCGTGGGAACAGCGCGGCCGTTACGAGCCCGAACGGGCAACCGTCCGCGCATGGCTGTACGGCATAGCGACGAACCTGTTACGTCGGCACGCCCGTAGCGAAGTTCGGGGGCTACGGGCGACCGCGCGTGACGTCGGGCGCGCCGATGTTGACGAAGGCACCGACTCTGTGGCTGTTTCCCGTGCGGACGCCAGCGTGAAGGCGCGCCGGTTGGGCGCCGCGCTCGCCAAGTTGCGCCAAGAGGAGCGGGACGTGCTGCTGCTGGTGGCCTGGGCCGGTCTGAAACCGGTCGAGGTGGCTGACGCACTCAAGATCGACGCGGGAACCGTCCGGACGCGGCTGCATCGCGCCCGCTCCGCACTTCGGGACCACCTTGGAGCAGAGCGATGAACGACCTTGAGCTGGACGAGGCGCTGGCCGAATTCCGCGACGACGTACCCGACATGACCGAGGACGCTTTCCTGATCGGCAGGCTGCGCCTGCAGGCCGCGGCCGAACCGGCACCGGAACCGTTGCCAGAGCCCAATCCACTGGTGGTGGTACGGGTCGAAACGTTCGGCACCAGCCGTCGGCGCAGCCCACCACGGCGTCTGACGCCGTGGCTGACGGTCGCGGCCGCGGCGGCCGTACTGGCCGTGGGCACGACGCTTGTCGTCAACACCGGCGACAAGCGTCCGGCGACGCCGGTAGACGAGCCGTCATTGGCTACGACGCTGTCGTCCTCGCCGCCGGTTGTTCAGCCAGTGTTGCCGCCTACGACGAGCTTCCCGTCACCGCCACGACGTCCCGCTGCGGCGAAGGGCGGACCGAAGAGCCATACCGGCGCGCCACTGCCTGCACCGACGGTCGTGTACAACGCGGCTGGCAATCTCGCCGTGAACGCCACGGACGTGCCTTTGACGCCCGGGCAGTACCTGTACATGGAGCGGCGCGAATGGATGCGTCCAATCGTGTCGTCCGAGAACGACAACCGCGAGGAATTGGAGAAAGCCCTCGGGAACGGTGGTTTCTGGCACGAGTGGGTGCCAGCGGACCGATCGGGAACGTGGCAGCTGACCCGCGACATGCTAATCGGCTACGGCAACCAGCCGTTGCCGGAGGAACAGCGGCCGCGGAGTCAGATCTCCGGACTGTCCCGTAGCGAAGGCACCTTCCAGGCGCCCAAGGGCGACTACGGTCTTCATCTCGGGGCCTCGGACTGGCGGAGTCCGACATCGGACTTCATCGCGGGCTTGCCGCGTGATCCCAAAGCGCTGTACCAGAAACTGGTCAAGGACTCGACGGGCAACTATGACCCGACCGCCGAGGCGCTCTCGATGGCAGGCGAATTGCTCAGCCGTCCGATCCCGGCGGACATTCGTGCCGCGTTGTTCAAGGCACTGGGTTACCACCCGTGGCTGAAGATCGACTGGGCGGCGAAGACCAGGGACGGCCGCGCCGCCGTGGCACTGCAGATCGACAACCGGTTCATCGACCACCTGATCGAGGTGCTGATCGACCCGGCAACCGGCCAGGCGATCAGCACCAGGGAGACCCAGCTCTACCACCCGCGCAAGGTGGACGACGAGACGACGACGAAATGGTCGGTCGTGAACAGCTTGGGAGCTACTTCTTAGAGAGCGTGTCGACGAGCATGCGCAGATCCGGGACGACGGTCGCCTTGATCTCCGCGGGCAGGCGGCCGGAGTCCGGCGGGATCAGCGCACGCTTGAAGCCGAGGCGCGCGGCTTCGGCCAGCCGCCTGCCAACGCTGCCGACCCGGCGTACCTCACCGGCAAGGCCGACCTCGCCGATGATCACCATGTCGTTCGGCAACGGGATGTCGAGTTTGGCGCTCGCGACCGCCATCGCGAGCGCCAGATCCCCCGCCGGTTCGATGATCCGCATCCCGCCAACGGTCGCGGTGAAGACATCGGACTTGCCCAACGGCAGACTCGCGCGCCTTTCCAGTACTGCCAACACCTTCGCGACCCTTGACGACTCCAAACCGTTCACCGCTCGCCTCGGCATCGGCGCGTCCGTGGCCGCGACAAGGGCCTGAACCTCGCCAAGCAGGGCCCGTTTGCCTTCCATGATCACCGTGACGGCCGTGCCCGCGACGCCTTCGACCCGGTTGCTCATGAAGATCCCGGAAGGGTCGGGCACGCCCACGATGCCGTCTTCGACCATTTCGAAGCAGCCGACTTCGTCAGCCGCGCCGAACCGGTTCTTCACGCCACGGACCAGCCGGAGGGACGAGTATTTGTCGCCCTCGAATTGCAGGACCACGTCCACCAGGTGCTCAAGGACCCGTGGACCGGCCACCGAGCCTTCTTTGGTGACGTGACCGACCAGGATGACCGGCAGGCTGCGTTCCTTGGCCAGCGCTACCAGGGCCGCCGTCACCGCCCTGACCTGCGTCACACCTCCCGCCGAGCTGTCCACCGCAGGCGAGGACATGGTTTGCACCGAGTCGATGACCAGCATCGCTGGTTTCACCGCGTCCACGTGGCCGATGACCGTCGCCAGGTCGCTCTCGGCCGCAAGGAACATCTCCTGGTGGACGTTTCCGGTCCGCTCGGCTCTGAGGCGAACTTGGCCCGCGGATTCCTCTCCGGTGATGTACAGGGCTCGGCCTGGCGAGTCTTCCCGGGCCACCCACTGGTGGGCGACCTCAAGCAGCAGGGTCGACTTGCCGACCCCGGGCTCACCTGCCAGCAGGACGACGGCTCCGGGAACCAGGCCGCCACCGAGGACCCGGTCGAGCTCGGGAACCCCGGTGCGCTGGGCTCTCGCCGATTCGACGTCCACTTCGGCGATGGGGCGGGCTGGGGCGGCCGGGGCACCCGCGACGACTTTGGCCAGTGCGGGTTTGGCGGCCGCGACTTCCTCGATGGTCCCCCAGGCTTGACACTCCGGGCACCGGCCGAACCACTTGGCAACGACAGCGCCACACTCACCACACCGGTAGGCCGGGCCCGATTTCTTCACCACGCCGAAAACCTATCCGCCCCCACCGACAGTGTTGGATTGTCCTCGCTTCGCTCGGACGGGCTTTGTCGCCAAAGCCGGTCATTTCCACCCCGCCCCACGCTGCCGACACCGCTCAGTGGCTGCTCTTCGCTGTGGCTGGGGCGGCGTCGGGCGTGTTGCGTGGCGTAAATGACCGGCGCGACAAAGCCGAGGGTGGCGGGCAGGACGGGATGGCGTGAGTGGATGGCGCGACAAAGCCCGAGGCTCGCGGGCAAGACGCGGCCGGTGGTGTCAGTGGCTGGCGCGACAAAGGCGGGGCTGGCGGGCTAGGCGCGGCCGGTGGTGTGGATGGCTGGCGCGACAAAAGTGCGGCTGGCGGCAAGGCGCGGCGGGTGGTGTGGATGGCTGGCGCGACAAAAGTGCGGCTGGCGGCAAGGCGCGGCGGGTGGTGTGAGTGGCTGGCGCGATAACGCCAGGTCTCTGAGGTGCGGCTCGGCAACAGGCTGCCAAGGACCCAGCGCCGCGCGCGGTAAGGGGCGCGGCGACCGGACAGGTCGGACAGCGAAGGGCCCGGCATCGACCGTGATGCCGGGCCCTTTGCCTCGAAACTCAGTGGCCGCCGCCGCCACCGGCCGCGGGCTGGCGCGGCGTGGTCGGCACGGCGATCGGGACCGGGATGGTCACCGAACCGTTGCGGAACGTGAATGTCAGCTCGATCGTCTTGCCGGACCTGATCTCCTCGGAGATACCGGTCAGGATCACGGTCACCTTGCCGATCGTCACCGGACGCGAAGTGGTCGTCGGCGGCGGCGTGGTGGTCGTGGTCGCGGCGCCCGAGGTCTGCGAACCCGAAGTCCGCGAGCCAGAAGTCTGCGACCCAGAAGTCTGGGAGCCTGAGGTCTGCGAGCCCGAGGTCTGAGACCCGGTCGTGGCCGGAACCGACGACGAAGAAGACGAAGACGTGGAAGTCGGCACACCGCCAACCGGCGTCTCGAAAATCAGGGAACGACCGGCGGGCAGGTTCTTGTCGCCCGTGATCGTCACCTGGCCGGCTGGCGTCGTGATCGACACGAGCGCGTCATCGGTCTGTCCGCTGTTCACGAGGGTGCCGAGCACCACTGCCGCCGAACCCGGCTCGTACACGCCGTGTGGCGGGTAGGCGAGCTGGATGTCGCGGACGGCGATCGGGCCGACGTCTCCTTCACCGCCGTTCACGGCCGGCTCCATGCCGGCGGTCTGCGAGATCTGGCCGGCACCGCAGCCCGCGAGTGCGAGCGCGATCCCTACCGCCGCAGTGGCGTAGCGCAGGCTGTGTCCTACACGACTCACGTTGCCGGTCCTTCCTGGGGAAAACGCGTCGGCCCGAAGGGTATCCGGCGTACTGGCGCCCCTCGCGAGCACCTCGGCGAGTTGATGTCCACAAAGGATCGGAGATTATCCCATCAAGATCGTTAATTGTCATCTCGATGCATGCCCAGGCGTATTTTGTCAACCCCTAGCCGGTCCATCCTCGTGCCACTGACCTGCGCTTACCCGTCTCACACCAAGCTGAGGGGGATTGCGGGACGTGTTAGAATGGAGTCAGCGAAAGGGGCAGAGGACACATGGTTTTCAAGGTCGGAGAGACCGTCGTCTACCCGCACCACGGTGCCGCTCTCATCGAAGCAATCGAGACCCGCGTGATCAAGGGCGAGGAGAAGAAGTACCTCGTCCTCAAGGTCGCGCAAGGTGATCTCACGGTTCGCGTACCCGCTGACAACGCCGAGATTGTGGGCGTTCGTGATGTCGTGGGTCAAGAAGGTCTGAACCGCGTCTTCGATGTTTTGCGTGCTCCTCACACCGAGGAGCCGACCAACTGGTCACGGCGGTATAAGGCCAACCTGGAGAAGCTCGCCTCCGGCGATGTGAACAAGGTTGCCGAAGTGGTGCGAGACCTCTGGCGGCGTGAGAAGGACCGTGGCCTATCCGCTGGTGAGAAGCGGATGCTGGCCAAGGCTCGACAGATACTGGTGAGCGAGTTGGCACTGGCCGAGGGCACCGACGAGGACAAGGCCGAGGTCCTCCTCGACGAGGTTCTCGCCACAGCCGCGGCGGTCTAGTCCACCCCGCAGTACGGGAAACACAGCAGAGTGCAGAGTTCCGTCGCGCTCGCGGTCGTGCCGGCGACCGGAGTGGTTTCCGTACATGGCATGCCATTGACAGAGCGTGCCGTACGTTCCCTGCGTCAAGCAGGGTGCGTACGGCACGTTTTTATTTGCACCCCTATTAACCTCGAATTCACTGACTCCGACTGCACAGTTGTTGTCGGCGATCTTCAAACCGCGCTGAAAACCGCGATCGAGATGTTTCCGGACATTCGGTTCGGCTTGATCCACGACATCGAACGCGCGGAAACGCCACCCGAAGTGATCAAGTCCGTCGTCGACGAACTCGAACGCGGCGCGCAGGCGGTCATCCCGGTCCTTCCGTTGACCGACACGGTCAAGGAAGTCGACGAGAACGGCCGCATTCTCGCCACGAGAGACCGCGCTGAGCTGCGGGTGATGCAGTCCCCGCTCGGTGCGCCGATCGACGTGCTGCGGAAAGCGGAAGATCCGAGACGCCCGGACGTGCCGTTGAGCACAGTCCCCGGCCACCCGCATGGGCTGCGCATTCGCACGGCGATCGACGTCGCTAGCGTGACCCCGTGATCCCACGGGTAGGAACCGCGACCGACGTCCATCCCATCGCCGCAGGCCGTGACTGCTGGATCGCGGGCCTGCTGTGGGAAGGCGTCGACGGCTGCGACGGCCATTCCGACGGCGACGTCGCTGCGCACGCGTTGTGCGACGCGCTGCTCACGGCGGCTGGGTTGGGTGATCTTGGTGCGGTCTTCGGCACGGGCGACCCGCGTTGGGCCGGTGCGCACGGCGTGGAGTTGCTCACAGAGGTCCGGCGCCGTCTCGACGAGGCCGGTTTCCGGGTCGGCAACGCGTCGGTTCAGGTCATCGGGAACGCGCCACGGATCGGCAAGCGCCGGTCCGAGGCGGAGAAGGTGTTGTCGGAGGCTGTTGGCGGACCAGTCTCAGTCTCTGGGACGACGACTGATGGGCTCGGCCTGACTGGACGCGGCGAAGGCATCGCCGCGATCGCAAGCGCCATCATCGTCGAAGCGTGACCTCGCCCTCATCATTAATTCACCCGACCGCCCGGTCTGAAGCGCTTAAGATGGGTACATGAGCATCCGAGGGGTCCTTTTCGACTTTTCCGGCACGTTGTTCCGTCTCGAACCCGACCTGTCCGGCCTGGTGGACCTGGACGGCAACCCGCTCGAGGGCGAGCACCATGCCGAAGTCATGCGCCGGATGACCGCGCCGACGGGCAGGCCGGAAGGACTACCCGAGCGGCTGCACGACCACTGGGACGAGCGTGACCTCGCTCCGCCGCTGCACCGCGAGCTCTACCACGCGGTGCTGCACGGTTCCGGCGTCGGCAATCCGGAACTGCTGTACGACCGCATGCTGGACACGAACAACTGGGAGCCGTACCCGGATACCGCGGCCGCGCTGAAAACCTTGGCGGACGCCGGAATTCCGATCGGCGTGGTCAGCAACATCGCGTGGGACATCCGGCCTGCCTTCGAACGGATCGGTGTCGCCGATCTGGTCAGCGAATTCGTACTGTCCTTTCAGGAAGGTGCGGTCAAGCCGGATCCGCGGATCTTCACCGTCGCCTGCGAACGCCTTGGCCTGCCGCCCGAGCAGGTGCTGATGGTCGGCGACAGCGAGGAGGCCGACGGCGGCGCGGCCAAGATCGGCTGCGCGGTCGCGTTCGTCGATCCGTTGCCCGTCGGACAACGGCCGAATGGACTGCTCGACGTTCTTGCCGAGAACGGTTGGTAAACCCGATTACGGGCTCCCGTACCATCTCTCTGTGAGCCTTCACCTGTACGACACGGCGACCCGGAGCACGCGGGAGTTTCATCCCGCGCGGAACGGAACGGCGTCCATCTACGTGTGTGGGGCCACAGTGCAGGGCATTCCGCATATCGGCCATATCCGTGGCGCGCTGAACTATGACGTGCTGCGTCGTTGGCTGACGCACGGCGGCTTGGATGTCACGCTTGTTCGTAATGTCACGGACATCGACGACAAGATCCTGAACAAGGCTGCCGAAGCGGGCCGCCCCTGGTGGGAATGGGCGCAGACGCACGAGAACGCGTTCGAGGACGCGTACGACGCGCTCGGCTGCTTGCCGCCGTCGTACTTGCCGCGCGCGACCGGGCACATCACCCAGATGATCGAGCTGATGCAGCGCTTGATCGACAAGGGGCACGCATACGCGGCCGCTGGTGACGTGTACTTCGCCGTGGGCACGTTCCCTGAGTACGGCGCGCTTTCCGGCCAGAAGCTGGAAGAGGTCCAGCAGGGCGAAAGCGCGGCCGAGGGCAAACGCGACAGCCGTGACTTCACGCTGTGGAAGGCCGCGAAGCCTGGCGAGCCGTCCTGGCCGACGCCGTGGGGGCCCGGCCGTCCCGGCTGGCACCTTGAGTGCTCGGCGATGGCGACGACCTACCTTGGCAGCGAGTTCGACATCCACGGCGGCGGGATCGATTTGATCTTCCCCCACCATGAGAACGAGCAGGCGCAGTCGCACGCGGCCGGTGACACGTTCGCCCGGTACTGGCTGCACAACGCCTGGGTGACCATGGCTGGCGAGAAGATGGCGAAGTCGCTTGGCAACGTCGTCTCGATTCCGGCGATGCTCGACAAGGTGCGCGCCCCGGAACTGCGGTACTACCTGGTCACGCCGCACTACCGCTCGATGATCGACTACTCCGAGCCCGCGCTGGCCGAGGCCGTTTCGGCGTACGGCCGGATCGAGACGTTCCTGCGCAACGTGACCGGCAGGCTCGGTTCGGTCGAGCCTGGCGTGGTCGCGGCCGAGTTCGCCGCGGCGATGAACGACGATCTTGGTACACCCGCGGCGATCGCGGTTGTGCACAACACAGTCAGGGAAGGCAACATCGCGCTGGCGTCCAATCAGGACGCGGAAGCCCGCCACGCGGCGGGCTCGGTTCGCGCGATGATGGCCGTTCTCGGGCTCGACCCGTTGTCGGACAAGTGGTCCGAGGAGTCCACATCGGACGCCGCGCACCGCAACGCACTGGCTTCGCTGGTCGACCACCTGCTGTCGCAGCGACAGCAGGCTCGCAAGGAGCGGGACTTCGCCGCGGCCGACCTGGTTCGCGATCAGCTGCTCGCCGCGGGCATCACCGTCGAGGACACCCCCGACGGTCCACTATGGACGTTGAAGGACAGTTAGCGTGGCCGGGAACTCAAGGCGTAAGGGCGCGATGCGGAAGCCCGGCACCAAGAAGGGCGCGGTCGTCGGCTCTGGTGGCCAGCGGCGCAAGGGCTTGGAAGGCAAGGGCCCGACGCCGAAGGCGCACGAACGCCCGAACCACAAGGCGTACCGCAAGCCAGCGTCGGCGCAGAAGCGTCCGCAGCAGCGCAAGGACTCGGGCCCGACCTCGGAGCTCGTCGCCGGCCGTAACCCGGTCGTCGAGTGCCTGCGGGCCGAGGTGCCCGCGACCGCGTTGTACGTGGCGCTCGGTGTGGACGCGGACGAGCGTGTCACCGAGGCTGTGCGAATGGCCGCGGACCGGGGCATCTCGGTGCTCGAGGTTTCCCGGCCCGAGCTGGACAAGCTGACACACAACGCCGTGCACCAGGGGCTGGCGCTGCAGATCCCGCCATACGAGTACGCGCACCCGGATGACCTGCTGGAAGCAGCCAAGAATTCCGGCGAGGACGCGCTGCTCGTCGCACTGGACGGGGTCACGGACCCGCGCAACTTGGGCGCCGTGATCCGTTCCGCAGCGGCTTTCGGGGCGCACGGAGTGGTTGTGCCGCAACGGCGTAGCGCCAGCATCACGGCGGTGGCGTGGCGGACGAGCGCGGGTACGGCGGCCAACCTGCCGGTGGCCGTGGCGACGAACCTCACCCGGACGCTGAAGGACTGGGCCGACACCGGGGTGATGGTCGCCGGTCTCGATGCCGACGGGTCGATCACAATCGACGAGCTGGAGCTGGCGAACGGCCCGATCGTGGTCGTCGTCGGGTCCGAGGGTCGTGGGCTGAGCAGGCTCGTCAAGGAGCGCTGTGACGAGACGGTGTCGATCCCGATGGCAGCGGGTGTCGAGTCGTTGAACGCCTCGGTGGCCACGAGTGTCGTGCTGGCCGAGATCGCCCGGCGGCGCCGGGTTGCGGGCCGGATCTAAACGCCGCGAGGGGAACATTTGCGGCGTCAGATTCCGTGAAGGTGGCCTTCACGGCATTCGGGATCGCATCACATTCACCCATTTGGTCGGATAGGGTCGTCGAGGCCCTGTCCTTCCACCGAGGTACTCGATGTCGTTCGCCAGCCCGCTGTTCCTGTGGTACTTCCTGCCGACGGTGCTGGTCGGTGTTCTGATCGCGCCGCGCAGCTGGCGCAACGGCATCATCGCGGTCGCCAGCATCTACTTCTACGCGACCGCCGCGGGCTCGGACACCTGGCTGTTGCTGACCACGATGGTGGTCAACTTCATCGCCGGGCCGTTCCTCGAACCCGACCAGTGGGATCGCAACCGCAAGCGGCCCAAAAAGAATTCACGCAGAACGATTCTGTTCTCCGTCATCGCGTTCGACCTCGCGGTGCTGGCGGTCTGGAAGTACGCCGGGTTCGCCACCCAGCAGATAGACGCGTTGGCGCAGCTCTTCGGCGGCAGCTTCCCAGTGGCCGAACTGGCGCTGCCGATCGGTATCTCGTTCTACACGTTCCACCACATCTCCTACGCGGTGGACATCTATCGCGGTGAACGGCACGCGGCGCGCAATCCGGTCTCGTTCGTCACCTATATCGCGATGTTCCCGCAGCTGATCGCGGGTCCGATCGTGCGATATCGAGAGATCGCGGATCAGCTGCCACAGCAACGCAGTCACCGGCTCGACGACATCGCGGCCGGTTTCCCCCGGTTCGCGCTGGGGATGTGCAAGAAGGTCATCATCGCGGACTCGCTGTCGCCGTTCGTCAGCGCGTGTTTCGCCACTCCCGACGACCAGATGACGTTCGCGATCGCCTGGCTTGGTGCGATCGCGTACACGCTTCAGCTGTACTTCGACTTCTCCGGTTACTCGGACATGGCCATCGGACTCGGCCGGATGCTCGGTTTCCGGCTGCCGGAGAACTTCGCGCGGCCGTACTCCTCGGTCACGATCACCGAGTTCTGGCGGCGCTGGCACATGTCGCTGTCCCGGTGGTTCCGCGACTACGTCTATATCCCGCTTGGCGGTAACCGGCATGGCGCGGCGAAGACGTACCGCAATCTCTGCATCGTGTTCGTGCTGACCGGGTTCTGGCACGGCGCGAACTGGACTTTCTTGGTGTGGGGCCTGTTCCACGGCGCGTTGCTGATCATCGAGCGCGGATTCCACCTCGAAGAGGCTCCGGAACGCCAGGGGGCGAGGATCGCCCGTCGCGCGCTGACCATGCTGCTGGTGATCATCGGCTGGGTCTACTTCCGTGCCGACGACCTGACCAGCGCGATGACCATGGTCGGGCACATGTTCCTGCCCGACTTCGACGGTCTGACCGACATCGCCGAGAGCGCGCTGACCAACCAGCGGCTCGTGGTGCTGATCGCGGCGCTGGCGATTCTGTTCATGCCAGCGCAACCGGTGACTGGGCCGTTGATCGAGTCGTCGCAGAGCAAGCCCGCGACGGTCATCCGGGTCGGTGTGATGACCGTCGGCATGGTCGCCTGCACGATCTTGGTTGCATCCGGCACATTCAGCCCGTTCCTCTACAACCAGTTCTAGTGGCGTGGCAAATTTGTGCCACATAGTTGTCTGGGCCAATTGACCCTCAGTCGATAGCCTCCGCACGGTAAGTGAGAGCGCTTTCGTCCTTTGTTGCGTCTCCCCTGCGAGGAAACTTCATATGTACGTCGACGACCCTGCAGCCGCCGACGCGCCGAACACTCCTGCTGCCCATGCCGCGACGACGTTGAGCGAGCGCATGGTGGACGTGGCGGCCATGGATGCCGCGGTCAAATCCGGCCAGGTCATGCTCGAACCCGAAGCGGGTCAACGGTTATTGACCACGTTGCGCGGCCAAGCCGACGCCGCGGCCGACTGGCTCAACCGGCTGCGTGGCATGTCGAGGCCCGTGCCGCTGGGCACCAACTGGGTTGGTGAAGCCATGTCCGGCAAGTTCGAGCGCCGCGCTGACGGCGAAGACGTGTCGTTCGTGAACGTGCTGGCGCAGTACCACCAGATGCTGCTCAAGGCACACGACACGGTCGACCACGCGATCAAGAGCTACCAGAGCACCGACCGTGCGTCGGCACAGACGTTCCACGGCGTGTCAGGAGAGCTGGCCTGATGGCAGAAGATCGGCACCACAGCGGATTCGACCAGGACGAGTTCGAACGCTACGACACGTTCGACTCGCCGGTCGCTGGCGAGACCAACCCCGATCGCGAAGGATTCCTCGGCGACTTCGGCCGGTTGCTGGACAAGATCCGGATCGACAACGCGGCGAACAAGCTGGACGACAACGTCTCGCTCGGCGAAGACCGCGTGATCACCGAGTCTGGAAACTGGGCGGCAGTGCCACACCGGCAGCTGTACGACTCGGTGCACATCAACAACAAACCGGCCGAGGCGTACGCGCTGGCCAAGGAGTGGACCGACCTCGGCAACATGATGGCGGAGAACTCCCGCGCCATGGACGAGGCGATCCGCGGCACCGAATCCGGCTGGACCGGCGTCGGCGCGCAGATGGCCCGCGAGTCGACGTTGAAGCTCGCCACCTGGGGCGGCGACGCCGCGCAAACGTCGCAATACATGGGAACCCGCATCGCGGACCAGGGCTTGGCGACCGAACGTGCGAAGGCCGCGATGCCCGAGCCACTCGAGTTCGACTACCGGGCGATGCTCGAGCAGGGCTTCCGCTCGGGCGGTCTCGCCGGTTTCATGTCCGCTGCCAAGGATGTCCAGGTTGCCAGCGAACAGTCCCGGGCGGCGCACGAGCAGGCCGCGCGGGTGATGAGCACCATGGAGAACGAGTCACGGTCTGTTGACGAGACGACGCCGCGGTTCGTGGTTCCGCCGGACGCGACGTCTGGCGACAGTGGCCCGGTGAACGGCCTGCTGCGCTCGCCTTTGGGCGCGAGCGATCCCACGGCGGTGTCGCAGACCAGCTCGCCGAACGGGTTCAGCGGCGCCGGATTGGGCGGGCCAGGCGGCGCGGGTACCGGCGGCACGGGCGGAATTCCCGGCGGACTCGGCGGTGCCGGTGGCCAGGGCGGGTTCCCAGGCGGCGGGCCCAGCGGTGCCGGTGGCTCAGGCGGTTTCCCTGGTGGCTCAGGCGGTTTTCCCGGCGGCGGCCAGGGTGGCTTTCCTGGCGGCTCAGGCTTCCCTGGTGGCGGCGGGCCGGGCTTTCCTGGCGGTTTCCCTGGCCCCGGTGGCATTCCCAGCGGTTCCGGCTCGGGTTCCCCCATTCCCAGCACTGGGACCAGTGCGTCCGGGTTCACGCCGCCACCGATCCCCGGCACCGGCGGTGGACTGCCGAACGACTCGATCAGCCGGGGCAGCACCTTCACCCCACCGAACATCGGCATGCCGAACATCCCTGACGGGCTGTACAACCCGAACACGGGGTCGAAGAGTCCTTACATCCCGCCCGCCATCACCTCCGGCAACCTGCCGCCGACGTTCTTCTCCCCGATCACGGGCGACACCAACGCACCGCGCCTGAACTACGCGGGCGGCGGCATCCCTACCGGTGGCGCGAGCAGCGGCGCGTTCGTGCCGCGTGGAATCGGCGGCGGTGGAATCGGCGGCGGCTTCAGCGCGCCGGGCGGCGCCGCGGGTATCGGCGCGCTCACAGCCGCCGAGGAAGCAGCGATGCGCAGCAACAACAACGTGGCTGGCCGGGCTGGTGCGGCGGGTGCGCCCGGGATGGGCATGGGCCCGATGGGCGGCGCACATCGCGGCGAAGAGGACAAAGAGCACCGCTCGAAGTACGCCACGGGCGAGAAGATCGTCGAGGAGCCCGGCCGGATGGTGCCGCTCGTCATCGGCGAGAAGACCGCCAAGCAGCACAGAGAAGAGCAGCAGCAGACGTGACGGACTTCAGTGTGTCCACACGGGAATTCGACTTCCTGTGGGAGCACCTAGAGCTCGGGCGCATGCCGTATCCGATCGACGTGCCAAGCAACGGCGCGACGATGAGCGAGCGGAACAGAATGCGCGCTGAGGCCATCGATGCCTTGGCGGACAGGGGTTTGCTGCGCGGCCGTCTGCCTGAACTGCTTCAGGTGCTTGCGGCGCCCACGGTGTCGGTCGATACCGTGGGCTTCGCCGACGGCCCGATCAGAGGCCTGGCCGCGGCGAACGGAAGCCAAGGCGTGCTGGCCACAGTGGACGATGACACGGTGTCGGTCAAGGAAATCCGCCACACTTCACTGCCGTGGTCCATTGTGGACGTCCTTCCCGCAGGTGAGGCTAGCACGGGGAACGCGATTTCCGTGCCACATCAGGTTGTGCAGCGTGCGATCGACGGCGACGATGACGATCCGTTCGGCGAGGACGACGAACACAGCGTCCTTGTGCGTCACGGGGTCAGTGCTCAGGACGCGACGGACCTGCTTGAGCTGGCCGACCGCCGTGTCCGAGGTGGACAGTTCGGCGTGACGACGGCCAGTCGGGCAACCAGCACGCGGCCAAGCAGGCAAACCCGGTCGAAAACCATGATCACGTGGTTCGACACCAAGGCAGGGCGGTATCTGATGGTGCACGACGGCGCGTGGGTCAGCATCGCGCCTGCTGGCGCCGACCGGATCGCGAACCGTATCGACGAACTGCTGCGCGCAGCCTGAAAGCGAGACCCTGGTGACAGAAGCGATCAACGACTGGATGGCCGGGTTCGAAGCCCGAATAGCCGAACTGCAGCAGAAATCGGCCACCCTGCAGCAAAACATAGCCGCCTCCGGCGCCACCGCGACCTCCCCCGACGGCAGCGTACGAGTGACGGTCGGCCCAACGGGAGCGTTGGAAAACCTGCAACTGGCGCCATCGACAACGCGTTATCCACCAGCCGAGCTAGCCGGAATCATCATGCGCGCAGCCGCGGAAGCGCAGCGAGAGGCCGCACACCGCGTCGCACAGGCATTCGCCCCAGTCGCCGAAGGCACAGACGCGATGCGAATGCTGCAGGAATTCCTGCCACCCCCACCGGAACACATTTCCGACGCCCCGGTGGACGGCCTTGCCGGAGTCGACGACATCGACGAGCCGCCGCCACCGCCAGCACAGCCTGCACCACCCGTGGCGCCCCCGCCCCGCCCCACCCGTCGACCCTCCACACAGGACGACGACGACTTCGAGCAGCCTTGGTGACGTTGGGAGCACACAGTGCCTGATCAGAGCTATGCGGTGGTCACCGACGAGCTGCGCACGTTCGCGAAGTCGTTGCGCGACACCGCCGAAAAGGTCACGACGTCAGCAGCCGCGGTGCGTGGCGTGAGCTACAACGTGACCACATGGGGAATCGTCGGCCAGCTGTTCTCCATCGGCGCACGCAAAGCCACCGGCGACGCAAGCGCAGCGTTGGAGAAAGGCGCGGCAAGCATCCGCGACGCCGCAACCGGCGTGGACAACTCAGCACAGGCGTACACGGACAACGACACGTTCCTCGTGAACAACAACTTCGGGGGCGACAAGTGAGTACCGAGGCGAAGACCGAAGAAGAGGTCAAACAGGCCTACGAGTACTCGAATTTCAGGCTGGACGACGACAACAAATTCGCGGGCGGCGGCATTGTCGAGTCCTTCGCGGAGCTTGTCGGCGCGGTCAAACAAGAAGGAAAGAACGACGCGGCGCAGATCGCGGTCGCTGGCGTGACAGTCGGCCTCGATGTGCTCGGCATGGTTCTCGACCCACTCGGGACCGTGCTGGCGGCTGGTGTCGGCTGGCTGATCGAGCACATCGGCTTCCTGCGTGAACCGCTGGACCTGCTGATGGGCGACCCGGACGCGATCAAAGCAAACGCGGCCCTGCTGCAAATGGAAGCCGCCAAGTTCAAGCAGTACGCCGCAGAACACGATCAAGCACTGGCGGCGGTGGCAGGCTGGCAGGGCGAAGCAGCCGACACGTTCCGCAAGAGCATGCGTGACCTGTCCAAGGAATTGCAGTCGTACGGCGAAATCGTCTCCGGCACCTCGGGTACAACGGTGAACATGGGCGTCGCCGTCGCCGCGACCCGGGCGCTCGTGCGTGACATCATCGCCACCCTGATCGGCGGCCTGATCGCCGGAGCACTGGCAGCGGTGGCGGCGGCATTCTTCACCTTCGGCGCGTCCATCGCCGGATTCATCGCCACGGCAATAGGTCTGGCGGCATCGACGGCAGCCAAGATCGCCAAGCTGATCTCGAAGGTGACCGGAATCGTCAGCAGGATGTCCAAGCGGATGGCGGACCTCTCGCAATACATGGCCGACGTGGCCAAGCGAATGGAACGCTTCGCCGACGCCGCCCGCCGAAACCCCTGGCGCCCCGGAGGAAGCTGGCAGAACCCGTCGGACGACTTGGCAAACCTGCCGCCGTTCAAGACTTCGCCCAGCTCCGCACCTCCGCCGCCCCCGAAACGTGCCGATTCCGCACCACCCGACTTCGCGGTGCCGCCGCCCCCGAAAACCCCGGAGCCAACACCTCCCCCACGCGCGAACTCGTTGCCTGCCGACGGAACTCCCCCGCCACCACCACCCAAGCGCCAGGACACGGCACCTGCGGGCACCTCGACCTCCAGCACCACACCCAAGGTCGACGACGCACCCCCGCCACCCCCGAAGCGGGCGGACACGATGCCGAACATGCCGCCGCCCAAGGCTGTGCCTGAGAGTTCATGGTCCGCGTGGACGGCTGGCGGTTACCGCAACCAGGAACAGCTGATGCGACCGATCAACGAGCTGAACCGCTTGCCACAGCAGGCAATCGCGGACATCGCCCGAAGGCTGTTCGGAAACAAGCACAGCAATGAGGTGCTGTCAGCTTTGGAGGCCGCGAAGAACATCCGCGAGCCAAGCCACATGGTGACCGTGGGCGGCATGCAAATCCCGCTCGGCGCATTCGGAGCCTCATTCAGCCAGATGGCCAACGAAGCGACGAAGGCAGACGACGGCCGCGAAGAAGCCCGCGAAGCCGCAGGCGCCTGATAAACCCTCGTGAGTGGTTATCCACGTTCTAACACTGATAACCACTCACGAGGTTTTTACAGGAACGACTTCCGATAGTGATGATCCGGCCGTCCGTCCCGAGATGCGCGGCCGCGGCCTGGGACGCAACGAAAGCCGCCTTCACATTGACATTCACAACGAAGTCGAAGTCCGATATGGACAGTTCAGCGATGGGCGCGAACGCCGCCGCACCCGCGTTGTTGACCAGAATGTCCAAGCGACCGAACTCCGCCACGGTCTGGGACACCGCATCCTTGATCGCTTCCGCCGATGCGCTGTCCGCCTGGATCGCCAGTGCGCGGCGGCCGGTTTCCTTGATCTGTTCGACCACGTCCGCGGCGCGGTCCGCGCTTTGGTTGTAGGTGAACGCGACGTCGGCGCCGTCCTGTGCGAGACGGATCGCTGTCGCCGCGCCGATTCCCCTGCTACCCCCGGTGATCAGGGCGACCTTTGTGTTCATAGGTCTATGAAAGCTTGCTCTGGCAAGGAGTTCTGGCGGCTATCCGACACGGCGCTCAGTGCAGCAGTAGCAGCACTTGCAGTTCACCGACCAGGAAGCCGATCACCGCGCCTACCGCGATGAGCTTCCACTCGTCCTGCCGGAACGCGGGTCGCAGCAAGCCTTCGTACTGGATCGGCGTCAGCTGCTGCATCTGCTTGATGATCGTGTTACGGACGTCCAGCGCGTTGCTGGCATAGTCCTCGACATGCTTCACGGTGGTGGGCAGCAGTTCGATGGCGCGCTTGGCGGCGACCTTCTTCATCTCCTGGTACCGGCGTGATCCGACGGTCAGCACGACCAGCGGTTTGACCAGGCTGACCTGCGTGTCGATCGCGCGTTGCACCTCACGCTGCACCAGCGCGAACAACCGGTCGGACTTCGGGCCGGTCAGTACGGCTTCCAGCACGTTCTGCACGGTCAGCACCTCACGGGCGATCAGGTCGCCGTAGTCGTGCGCGACCTCCATCCGGCGGCGCTGGAACATGCCTTGCCATGTGAAGAACAGGAACTTCTTCGGCTCACGCGGGAAAAAGATCATTTTCAGCGCCAGCCAGTCGGTCAGCCAGCCGGTCAGGCCACCGAAGATCGGCATGATCCACGGGCTGTGCGTCAGCGCCCACGCTCCCAGCTGGACAAGCCCGATGATGAAACCGAAATAGATTCCCGAGTGCGCGATGAACCGCATTTCCGGCTGCGCGACGTCCCGGATCAGCCGGTTCAGCAAAGCCTTGTCACGCACCAGGTTGCGCACGGCCATATCGCGGACGTCGAGTACTTCCTCGATATTTCCGGCGATCTCGCGCATCAGCTTCTCGACCACGCGTGGCGCGTCCGCCTGCACCTGCTTGATCAACCGCTGCTGGGCCTGCGCGGGCAGCATCTCCCACAGTTGCGGCTGATACTCGGCCATCAGCTCGCGGGTGACGTCCTCGACCGCACGCCGCAACGGTTCGGAGAGCTCTTCGGCGACCTTGGACGGGTCGAGCCGGGCGAAGATCTCCTGCGGCCGGATCAGATTGGTGGTCAGCAGTTCCATCGCGACGCTGGCCATCCGGTGCGCGTTGCGCGGGATCACGCCCTGCCAGCCGATGAACGTGCCTTTGACGCCGACGAACTCCACTGGCCGATACATCATCTCGATCGCGACGCGCTTGGTGACATAGCCGATCACCGCCGCGATGAACGGCATGGACACGTAGACCACCCACAGTGGAATCAGGATGGCCTCCTCGAAGTCGCCCTAGCCGGTCTGTGACAGTACCTCCGGGCGAGCCGTGGCGCGTTCGTATGCCTGCAATTTGATCGGCGCGTCACCCACGCTGTCGCGCAGCATCTGCAGCAGGACACGCAGCGACCGCCTGGTGATCATCTGGTCGATCGGGTTGTCCGGCAGGCGATACAACGCCTTGGCGAACGGCGGCAACAGGTCGAACGCGGCTTTGTTCAGCAACCTGCTGCCCGCGCGGGCGACTGGGGTCCCGCCGATCGGGCCGGTGAAGAAGCGGACGACGGCCGCGGTTTCCTCGGAGAACGTCAGCTGCGGGCGCATCTCGGCGAAGTACGTGTCCACGTCAGCCGCGGTCTTGGGAACGTCCGTCGCGCCAAGCATCTCGGTGATCACGGCGTACTCGGCGTAGTACCGGTCGACGTCCGCCTTGCTCACCGGGTGCGGGTGGTACCGCAGGTGCGCCTGGATGATCCCGTGCGCCTGTGTCACGCCTGTCCACGTCAGGTGTTCGGACGAGGAGGCGTCGTACGGCCTGCCGTCCGGCATGGTGCCGTGCACGTGCTTGTGCATCCGCCGCACGGTTTGCGCCATCTTCTCGGCGACGGGCTTGCTCGCCCAGCACATCGTGTTGACGAACGACACCGTGCGGCCGAGCCTGCCGAGCGGATCGTCCTTGTAGACCGAGTGCTTGTTCGTGCCGTGCATCGTCGGTTCGTGCAGTGAGCCGAGGATCAGGCCCATCACGCCGCCGACCACACCGGACGGGTCGTCGTGGACGTACCACATGGCCGATTTCGGGCCGAAGAATCCGGGGTCGCCAGGCGGGCCGGTGTACTGCTCGCCGGGCAGCCGGTCGGCGTTCAGCGCCTTTGCCCAGGTCAAGGCGATACTCCGCTTGAGGTTGCCCATCATCGCCAGGTCGCCAACGTCCAACAGTCTCGAAACCAGCACCAGGCCTCCCTGAGACAAAGTGGCCATCTTTGTTTCAATGTCTCACCCGGTGAACGCGCTGTCAACGCGTCCGCCCCAGCAGCCTTCGCTACGGTGATCGCTGTGCCGGACTGGGTGATCTACGTGGCGATGCCGTTCGTCGCGGCCGCGCTCGGGTACGTCACCAAACGGATCGCCATCGAGATGATGTTCCGGCCGCTGCGGTTCGTCGGAATCCCGCGCACATTCATTGGCTGGCAAGGGGTTGTCCCGCGCAACGCCGAGCGGATGATCCGGATCGCGGCCGAGATGCTGGTCGGACGGCTTGTCGACGCGCGCGAGGTGTTCGCACGAGTCGATCCCGACCGGCTGGCGCACGAGCTCGAAACGGCACTGCTGCTCGAAGTGGACGCGATCACCCGCGAAGTGATGGCGACGCATCACCCCGGTCTGTGGGAAGCGCTGCCGGTACTGGCGCAGGACGTGGTCGTCAAACAAGTCCAGGCAGGCTCACCCGAGGCCGTCCGCAAGATCGTCGAAGCCTTGCAGGACAACATCGACCAGGTGCTGGACATCAAGGAGCTCGCGGTCAGCGTGCTGCGCCGCGATCCGGCGCTGATGGTCCGGCTGATCAAGGACATCTCCCAGCCGGAGATGGCGTTCATCGCCCGCTCGGGCATCTACTTCGGCTTCGCGCTCGGTCTCGTCCAGACGCTTGTCTGGGCGTTGACCAAGGAGCCGCTTGTGCTGCCGTTGTTCGGGATGTGCATCGGCTGGTTCACCGACTGGCTGGCCATCAAACTCGTGTTCTTCCCGCGTGAACGGAAGTTCGGGTTCCAGGGGATCTTCCAGAAGCGCCGCGACGAGGTCGCCGAGCAGTACGGCAAGCTGGTCGCCGACGAGGTGATGACCGTGCCGAACATCCTCGACTCCGTCCTCAATGGACCACGGGCCGACCGGCTGAAAGCCTTGGTGGAGCGGGTCGTTCAGGAAACCGTCGACGAGCAGGCAGAGCTGGCGCGGCCGCTGGTGGTCACCGCGATCGGCGAACACCGCCTCAAGCAGATGAAGCGCGACGCGGCGATGAAGGCTGTGCAGCGCCTGCCCGACACGATCCGGCACGCCGAGGACTACCTGACCAAGACCCTGGACGTCGGCAACACGATCGCGACCAAGATGCACGACCTGACCAGGGTCGAGTACGAAGAGCTGCTGCGGCCGGCGTTCCGCCGTGACGAGTGGAAGCTCATCGCGGTCGGCGCGATCATCGGCTTCGCCGTCGGCGAGCTGCAGGTGCTGCTGCTTTAGGCGGCCACGCGCACGCGCGAGTAAAGCCGCGCGCCGATGTAGATCAGGAACGAGATCGCAGTGACGAACGCACTGACCGGCACACCGGGCGAGAGCGACAGAATGATTCCGCCTAGTACGGCCACTTCCGCGAACACGACCGACAGAATCGTTGCCCGCAAAGGGCTCGCGGTCATCCGTGCGGCTGCCGCGGCAGGCGTCACCATCAACGAGAGCACGAGCAAGGCGCCCACGGTCTGCACGCCCAGCGCAGTCGCGACACCCACGAGCACGGCGAAAATCGGGGCAAGGACGCCGGTCGGCACGCCACGAGCCTTGGCCACGTCCGGGTCGACCGAGGCGAACATCAACGGCCGGTAGATGACGGAAAGCGCGGCGAGCACGACGACCGCGCACACCGCGAGCAACAGGATCGAGCTTCGGTCCACGGTGATGACCTGGCCGAACAGCAAGCCGAATTTGTTGGACGCGCGGCCGGGGTACAGCCACAGGAACAGCACACCAAGGCCAAGCCCGAACGCCAGCACCACGCCGATCACCGAGTCGTGCTCGGAACCCTTGCGTGCCATCAATCCGAGCACAAGCGCGGCGACGATCGCACCAGCCAGCGCGCCGAAACCCACGCCGACGCCGAGCAACAAAGCCGCCGCACCACCGGTCACGGCCAACTCGCTCGTGCCGTGCACCGAGAAGGCCATGTTCCGGCTGACGATCAACGGACCGAGCACGCCCGCGAGCACGCCCAGAATCGCCGCGGCGATCAGCGCGTCCTGCACGAAGCCGTACTGCAGGGCTTCGACGGTCCTGTCGAAGTCGAAGAACTTGTCCATCAATCCACCTGCAGGTGATGATGCGGCTGGTCGGACTCGACGCAGCCCTGCGCGCCGACCACGATGATCTGGCCGCGGACCCGGACCACGTCGATCCGCGTGCGGTAGAGCTCGGAGAGCACCTCGGAGGTCATCACCTCGTCCGGCGTGCCGATCCGGAATCGCCCGTCGACCAGGTAGAGCACCCGGTCGACCAACGGCAGGATCGGGTTGATCTCGTGCGTCACGAACAGCACCGACGTCCCGGCCTCGGTCGTGCGCTTGTCGATCAACTGGCTGACCGCCTGCTGGTGCGCCAGGTCCAACGACAGCAACGGCTCGTCGCAGAGCAGCACGTCCGGATCGCTCACAAGCGCCTGAGCGACCCGCAAACGCTGCTGCTCGCCGCCGCTGAGCAGGCCGACGGGCCGGTTCGCGAAGGCAGTGCCGCCAACCGCGTCGATCGCCTCGTTGACGCGCTGCCTGCGCTCGCGCATGCCTTTGAAGCCGATTCCCCATCGGTGGCCGTCGTAGCCCAATGAGACCAAGTCGCGGCCACGCAACGTGATCGTCGGGTCGAGCGCCCGCTGCTGCGGGATGTAGCCGACCCGCGTGTCCTGCGGCGTCTTGATCGAGCCGCCGGTGAGCTTCTGCAGGCCGAGCAGCACGCGCAGCAGGCTCGTCTTGCCCGAGCCGTTCGGGCCGAGCACCGCGACGAACTCGCCCTGCTTGAGCTCGAGATCCAGGCCCGACCAAAGGGTGCGTTTGCCGTAGGCCAGGGTGGCGCCACGCAGGGCGACCCTGGTCGGTGCCTGCGTCGTCGTTACTTCGTCAGCGCGCTGGATAGCGCATCCACCTGCTTCGTCATCCAGTCCACGTAACCGCTGACCCCCGCCGGCAAGGTCTCGGTGACCTGCACGATCGGGATCCCAGCCGACGTGGCGGCGTCGTCGAGCTGGTTGGTCACCGGCGTCTCGGTCTGCTCATTATTGACCAGCGCGGCGACCTGCTTGTTCTTGACCAAGTCCGTGGTCTGCGCGATCGCGGTCGCCGGCGGGTCGGTCTCCTCCTCGACGGCCTTGGAGAACTCCTCCGGCGTCGCGTTGCGAACACCCGCGGTTTCCAGCAAATACTCCGGCACTGGCTCGGTGACGACAACCTGAACGCCCGGCTTCGCCGTGCCGATCTGGCTGGCTTTGGTGATCAAGGCGTCGATCTGGCCGTCGAAGGTCTTGGCGTTCGCGGTGAACGTGTCCTTGCGATCTGGCGCGATCGCGCCGAGTTCCGCGGCGATCTTGTCCGCGACCTGCTTGACCGTCGGCAGGTCGTACCAGACGTGCTCGTTGGTGCCCTCGGGCTTGCCGGACACGTCGAAGGCGACGATCGTGCGCGCGTCCCGCCCGGCCTCGCTGACCAGGGCCTCGAAGAAGTCGTCGTAGCCGCCACCGTTGGAGATCGCCAGTTTGGCGTCCTTCACCGCGGTCGCGTCGGTCGCGCTGCTCTGGTACGAGTGCGGGTCCGCCGAGGGGTCGTTGAGCAACGACTTCACGTCGACCTGGTCGCCGCCGACGGCCTGCGCCACGCTGCCCCAGACGTTCGTCGAGGCGACCACGGCGATCTTGCCGCCCGGCTGCTGCGGTGCCGCGCCCGTCTCGGAGCTGCAACCGGCAAGCACGAGGGCCACGGCCGCGATCGACCCTACGAGTCGGGGACTCATGCGTACTCCTGAATGGAAATGGAAACCGTTGTCGTCTTGGGTCAGTCTACGACACCTTCGATGATTTCCTTCCACCATTCGAGTGACGCCCACTACAGAAAGCGACCCCCGCCGAAATTCGGCGAGGGTCGCGTTCAGCTGTCAATCTCAGTCGGTGAGCCGCTCGCCCGTCTCCGGGTGGAACAGGTGCACCTCGCTGGCGTCCCGGACCGCGATCTTGACGTTCTGGCCAAGCTGCGGCGGGGTACGGCCGTCGACACGCACGACGAACCGCTCCGAGCCTTCGCCGATCTTCACGGCGCCGTGCACGAGTGCGTCGGCACCGAGCTCCTCGACGAGCTCGACGGTCATGTCGATGCCCTCTTCCTCAACGCTGGCCAGCCGCAGCGACTCTGGCCGGATGCCGAAGGTCACCGTGGTCAGGCCCGCGCTCTGTGCGGCGGAAAGAGCCGAACGCTCAAGCGGCACGACAATGCCGTCGAGCTTGGCGCCCTCAGCCGCGAGCGGCACGGTCTTGAGGTTCATCGCAGGCGAGCCGATGAAGCCGGCCACAAAGGCGTTGGCCGGCTTGTCGTACAGCGCACGCGGGGTGTCGCACTGCTGCAGGAGACCGTCCTTCAGCACGGCGACGCGGTGCCCCATCGTCATGGCCTCGACCTGGTCGTGCGTGACGTAGATCGTGGTCGTGCCGAGGCGCTGCTGGAGAGCCGCGATGTTCGCACGGGTCTCCACCCTGAGCTTGGCGTCCAGGTTGGACAGCGGCTCGTCCATCAGGAAGACGCTTGGCTCACGCACGATGGCGCGACCCATCGCGACACGCTGCCGCTGGCCACCGGAGAGGGCCTTCGGCTTGCGGTCGAGGTACTTGGTCAGATCGAGCATGGCGGCCGCCTCGGCCACCTTGTCCTTGATTTCGGTCTTGGGCGTGCCACGCAGTTTGAGAGCGAAGCCCATGTTCTCGGCGACCGTCATGTGCGGGTAGAGCGCGTAGGACTGGAACACCATCGCGATGTCCCTGCCCTTCGGCGGCACGTTGGTGACGTCCTTGCTACCGATCTGGATCGTCCCCTCGTCGACGTCCTCAAGACCTGCGAGCATCCGCAGCGCCGTCGACTTGCCCGACCCTGACGGGCCGACCAGAACCAGGAACTCGCCGTCAGCGACATCCAGGTCAAGCTGGTCCACCGCGCGCACCGGCGGGTTGCCGGCGAACACCCTGGACGCGCCCACGTACGAGACCTCGGCCATCTGTGTTGTTCCCTTCGGTTACTGCTGTGTTCTCGCTCACCGTAGCTGGTCTTTTGTGATACGTCAGCCATCAGCGCGTATCGAAGTGGTGTAGACCAAAGTAACCGGTTACCCACTGCTATCCGACGTTTCTACCAGGCTTCTTCGCGCTTTTGTATGGTCTAGACCAACAGGTGGAATTTCGTCGCCTGGACCTCGGGAAACAACGAAGTGATCTAGTCACCCTTCAGCGGACTTCTGCAATTGGTTCTGAACCGTTACCGTCACCGCATGGCGCGGTCAATACATGTACGGCGACCGGCGACGCTGGCCTCGCTGGCGGCCGAACTGGGGGTCTCCCGGACAACGGTCTCCAATGCCTACAACCGGCCTGACCAGCTGTCTCCAGAGCTTCGCCGAAGGGTGCTGGAGACCGCAAGGCGGTTGGGCTACCCGGGTCCTGACCCGGTGGCAAGGTCACTGCGGACCCGCAAAGCGGGCGCGGTGGGCCTGTTGCTGACCGAAAACCTCTCATACGCGTTCCGCGACCCAGCGGCGCTGGGATTCCTGGAAGGTCTGGCACTGGCATGTGAAGGCGCGGGCCAAGGCCTGCACCTGGTGCCGGTGAATCCGGAACGAGAAGACGTCGCGGCGGTCCATAGGGCCGGAGTAGACGGTTTCGTAGTGTATTCCGTGCCGGACGACGACCCGCATTTGGCGGCCGTACTTTCCCGCCCGGTGCCAACGGTGATAGCGGACCAGCCGCACATCGAAGGCGTCGACTGCGTCGGGATCGACGACGGAACCGCGATCACGGAGTTGGCCAAAAAGCTGATCACCCTCGGCCACCGACGGATCGGCGTGGTGTGCATGCGCCTGGCCCGTGACCGAAACGACGGCTTCGCACCGGTGGAAAGGCAGCAGAGCGCGCATTTTCACGTCCAGCGGACCCGGCTGAGCGGGTTGGCCAAGGCTTTCGAGACCGTTGGGGTCGACTGGGCTTCGGTGCCCGTCGTCGAACGGTTCGACCACAGCAGCGCGATGGGCGCTTCGGCCGCCGCCCAGCTGCTCGACTCCGACTCGCAGATCACAGCTTTGATTTGCACCTCGGACATATTGGCGCTCGGGGCTTTGGCCGAGGCCAAACGTCGGGGGCTTCGGGTGCCACAGGACCTGACGATCACCGGGTTCGATGGGATCGTCGAGGCTGAGCGGGTTGGGCTCACCACCGTTCGCCAGCCCGTGCTCGAGAAGGGCAAGGCCGCTGGACGGCTGCTTTTGAGCCCTTCCGAACGGACCCGGCCCCGCAGCATCACGCTGGAAACCGAGTTCTTGCCCGGCATCACCGCCGCTCCTCCCCGGACGACGGAGGAACGCTGGTTCGGGCCCTAAGGGGTCGGCGCGGGTTCACGGACTGACAGGTTCACGGCTCGGTGGGTTCACGGGCTGGGCGGGTCCGCGGGTCGGTAGCGGTTCACAGGTCGGCAGGTCGGCGGGTCATCCGGCGCACGGGCCCGTCGGCCCTCGAATCGGCAGGTTCACAGGTCGGCGAGTTCGCAGGTTCGGAGATCAGCGGGTTCACGGGTCGGCGGCTTCACGGGCTGGCCCCCGGCTGCGCAGGACTGACGGGTTCGCTGGCTCGGCCCTGAGATCGGCACGTCCACTGGCCGCCGGTTCAGGGACGGCGGGTTCGAGGTTTCGCGGGTTCGGCCTCCGACGTGACGAGCAGCGGGCCCAGCGTTCGCCGAGCTTGCGCACGTCCTCCTGAATGGCCTGCTGCAGTTGGGGCGAGCCCGCGGGCGACGGCCCGCACCACGCCCTGCCCGCAGCAAGCCTGCGGTAGGGCGGTAGGCCCGCGGTCACCTCAGGAGCTGAGCGGCCCCAGAGCTGCCAGCCCCCACGGGCACATAAAAGAGTGGTCGACCATCGTCAGCTCCTGTGGCGCCCGAACGCCACGCCACGCCGCCCCCGCGTGCCTTCCAAACTCGGCAACGAACGCGCCAGCCAACCAGTTCCGACCTTCCCCCAGTGGTGTCAGCAGTGACGGGCAGTGATGTCAGAGCGATGACTGCGCGGCGTCAGGACGGAGCTAGATCGTTGCCGTCATGACGAAGAACCTCCGCAAGGTAGCGGTCGCAGCACTGACAGTAACCATGTTAGCCGGGGCGGCAACTGCGGCTGCCGCCGGGCAAGACCACTCGGAACTGCAGAAGGTCATGCGGGAAGTGGTGGACGCGGGTGCGGTCGGCATTCAGCTGCGGGTCCACGACCAGCGAGGAGAGTGGACCGGCAGCGCCGGGGTACGCAAGCTGGGCAGCACCGCCAAGCCGCCAACCAACGGGCGGTTCCGGATCGGCAGCAGCACCAAAACCTTCGTGGCCACCGTGGTGCTGCAACTGGTGGCGGAAGGCAAAGTCGGGCTGGACACCTCGGCGGCCCGCTACCTCCCCGAGTTCGCGATGGACCCGAGGATCACGGTCCGGATGCTGCTTCAGCACACCAGTGGGGTGTTCAACCTCACCGGCGAGTACTACCCCGATGGGACGGTAGTCCCCGGGATTACCTGGAACGGCAAGGAATGGGTGGAGAACACCCGATTCAAGACCTATCGCCCGGACGACCTGGTCCGGTTCGCCTTGGCTAAGTCTGCACGGTTCGCGCCGGGGACGGACTGGAGTTACTCGAACACCAACTACGTGATCGCCCGGCTGCTGATTGAAAACGTGACCGGCCGGTCGTTCAACGACGAGTTGCAGCGCTGGATCTTGCGGCCCCTCAGGCTCCACAACACCTTCTCGCCGGGCACCGACCCGGAGATCCCGGGGCCGCATGCCCACAGCTATTACCAGTACGACAGCAAAACAGTCGACGTCACGCGCCAGAATCCATCCTGGATCTCCAGTGCCGGGGACATGATCTCGACAACCGAGGATCTGCACACGTTCTTCGGCGCGCTGGTGGGCGGCCAGCTTCTCCCGGCCGCGCTGCTGGCTGAGATGCGCACGCCGCACCCGGACCCTAAGGCATTGGGTTACGGGCTCGGCATGTTCGTGCAAGACGCGGGCTGTGGCGTCACCGTTCTCAATCATGGCGGTGGTGTTCAGGGTGCCGCGACCTTGATGTACAGCACGCCCGACCGCAGCAAGACCCTCGAGGCGTCGGTGACCTGGGTGGACGACGACGCGATGGCCACAGCAGTGGCAATCAAGAACACCCTGCCGAAGGTGCTCAACGAAGTGTTCTGTAGCAGGTGACCGAAACGGCCGAGCAGGATGCAGCCCTGCTCGGCCGTTGAATCACATGAGGACTAGGGGCACCGGCGCACTCGTCAACCCGCCGACCTTTCCGACGACGTGATACGTGCCTGCCGGGACCGAGGATCTGCGCGTCGGACACCCGGGCGCTGACGTTCTGCCTGCCCATCTCACTTCGTAGTCGCGGCGCTCGCCTGGTTGCAGGATTCGGATGTCGGCTTCGTTCGCCGTGTAGCAGTCTTTGCTCGACCAGATTCGGGTCGCTCCGTCCACTGTGGTGATGAGGGTCTCGCGCAGCGAACGGCTGATGTCTCTTGTGCACGGGACTGCACCTGAGTTGGCCACCACGAGTCTCAGCAGGGGCCGTTGGCCTACGTGGTACTGCTGCGCGCCGAGTTCCATCGAGATCTGCATTGCCGAGTCGGGGCATGGCAGGTTCGGGTCCGGTGGTGGCGGGGGTGGCGATGTTGTTGTGGTGACAGCGCTGGTCGGCGCTGCCGAGGAGGTCGAGGACGTCGTTGACCCCGGCGGGGATGACGGCGGCGGGCTCGACGGCGGCTGCGACTCCCGCACGCCTGCGTTGGTGTCTTCGACCTTTTGCGACCCGTCTCCGAAAAATCCACCGGCGGCCCAGCCGAGCACCACGAGTGCGACGACCACACCGCCGATAGCGACCATGCGCCGACGCCAGTAGATAGACGCCTGCTCATTCATGCTGGAAAAGTAACTCCGCGACTACCGCGGGTTGTGGATCTTACATTCACTAGATCGGGTTGTGTTCGTCATCGTGACGTCCATCTACCGACAATTGCGCGATGCCGCCCCGACCATGTTCCATCGAGGGTATGAGTGCGATCGACGAGCTACTGCGCCGAAATTCGAGCCTGACCGAGCGGACGCTCGGTGACCGCTCGACTCCGCAGCCTTCGATGCAGATCGCCTTACTGACCTGCATGGACGCGCGAATCCGGGTCTTCGCGATCTTCGGGCTGCGAGAGGGCGAAGCGCACGTTCTGCGCAATGCGGGCGGCGTGGTCACCGACGACGTGGTGCGTTCGCTGGCGTTGAGCCAGCGCAAACTGGGCACGCGCGAGGTGATGATCGTCCAGCACACCAACTGCGGACTGCAAACGGTCACCGAGGACGGTTTCAAGGACGAGCTCGAAGAGGCCAGCGGGTTGCGGCCGACGTGGTCGGTCGAAGCGTTCCGCGAGGTCAAGGACAGCGTGCGGACGTCGATGAACCGGGTGCGGCACGCGATCTACCTTCCGCACAAGGAGTTGGTCCGCGGCTTCGTCTATGACGTGCACACCGGCGAGCTGACCGAGGTCGTCTGACAGAATTCCCGTCGATGGATGCATTATTGATCGACTGGTACTCACACAACAAACGCGACCTGCCGTGGCGTCAGCCCGCCACGAGCGCGTGGGGTGTGTTGGTCAGCGAGATCATGCTGCAGCAGACACCGGTCGCGCGGGTCGCGCCGATCTGGCTCGAGTGGATGGATCGCTGGCCGGTGCCGTCCAAGCTCGCCGCGGTGTCGCAGGGTGAAGTCGTGCGGGCGTGGGGGAAACTCGGCTATCCGCGCCGGGCGCTCCGCTTGCACGAGGCCGCTGGCGTGATCGCCAAGGACCACAACGACATCGTTCCGTCCGATGTGGACACTCTGCTCGCGCTGCCGGGCATTGGCGCGTACACGGCTCGCGCGGTGGCGGTTTTCGCTTACGGGCAAAGGGCTCCGGTGGTGGACACGAACGTCCGGCGCGTTGTCGCCCGCGCCGTGCACGGCGCGGGCGACGCCGGTCCCGCATCGAACACACGGGACATGGCTGACGTCGAGAAACTGTTGCCTGTCGACGTCGCCGATGCCGCGACGATGTCCATCGCGCTGATGGAACTCGGCGCTTTGATCTGTACCGCGAAGAACCCGCGCTGTGTTGACTGTCCATTGTTGACAGACTGCGCGTGGCAGAAGGCGGGACGGCCGGAGTACGCCGGGCCGCTGAAGCCGGTTCAGCGCTTCGCCGGAACCGATCGTCAGGTCCGTGGGCTGCTGCTGGATGTCTTGCGGGACACCGACGGGCCGGTCGAACGGGCGCGGCTGGACGCGGTGTGGGCGGACTCGGCGCAACGCGACCGCTGCCTGGACTCACTGCTGGTCGACGGCCTGATGGAGCAAACCCCGCAAGGCCTCTTCGCATTGCCTGGTGAGCACTCGTGAGTGTTTTCGCCGGTCTGGTGTTTTAACGTTCCGGGTGGTTGATCTTTGACATGGAGGCGGCCACCGCTCGATGATCTTGGTTCCTTCCACAGAACTTTGATCACGAAAGCGGTGGCCGTGTCTGGCAGTGTGCCTGATGGATCCCTTGTAGGCCAACTCCGGCGGCTGCGGCGGTTCCGCCGGGCGGTGTATGAGTCGTTCACGAGGTGGCCGGATGTGTTGTTCGAGATGGTGGACGCGTTGTTGTGTCATCCGGGCCGGTTGGAGTCGTTGCCGTATCTAAGCTTGGAGCCGGTGTTGCGGCGTGGGCATGGCAGTGTGTATGCCGCGTTGGATCGGGGCCGGATCGACGCCGCGGTGTTGGCGGGTGTGTTGGCGGGTGTGGTGGATCGGTCCTCGGGGCTGGTGTTCGCGTTGGATTGTTCGCAGTGGCCGCGTCCGGATGCGCCGACCAGCCCGGACCGGACGTTGAACTACGACGCGGGCAAGGATGTTGGCGGTGGCAGCGGGGTGGTGACTCCGGGCTGGTGGTTTCAGTGGCTGGCCGCGACCGGGACGAGCGGTTCGTCGTGGGCGTCGCCGGTGGCGGTGGCGCGTATCGCGGTGGGTGAGAACCACAATGTGGTTGCTGTCGGGCAGATCGAGGCGTTGCTGAAGCAGGTGGCTGCCGACCGGGACCCGGACGGTGGTGATGATGGTGGTGGTCTGGTTCCGATTGTGTGTGCTGACGGGGACTACAGCCCGGTGTATCTGGGTGGCCGGTTGACCGGCGAGCGGGTGCAGATCGTGGTCCGGTTGCGTAAGGACGCGGTGGTGATGGCCGATCCGCCGCCGCGGGAACCAGGCACGATCGGGCGGCCGCGAGTGCACGGGCCAAAGATGAAACTGTCCGATCGCCGTAGCTGGCGTGACCCGGACGAATACCTCGCGGTGCCCGCCGAGCCTGGGCGGGCCGCGGTGAGTGTGTCGGTGTGGCATGGGATGCACCCGCGTGCCTCGGAATCGGCGGCACTGCGGGAACCTGGCTACCGGCCCGGGTACTCCCGCCCGGTGACCCGGGGCAGTGTGGTCTGGGTGTGTTCGGCCGACCCGGCGTACCCGCCGATGTGGTTGTTCTGGACCGGGCCTGAGGGCTCGTTCGATCTTGACCGGGTGTGGCGGGCGTATCTGCGCCGTTACGGCATCGAGCACCTCTTCCGGTTCCTCAAGCAATACCTGGCTTGGACCCGCCCTCGAGTGCGTGGCCCCGAGCAAGCCGAGCGGTGGAGTTGGCTGGTGGCTGTGGCTTATGTTCACCTGGTCCTGGCGCGTGGGCTCATCGCCGATCAGCGACTGTCCTGGGAACGACGCCGGGGACCGCTCAGCCCGCTACGGGTCAAACGCGGGTTTCGTGGGCTTCATCCGCGCCTGGGATCTCCGGCGAAACCGCGAAAACCTTCACGGCCCGGTCCGGGCCGCCCGACAGGGCATACATCCATCCCCGCGACGCGGCATCGCATCGTCCGTCCAGTGACAAAAACCTAAACCCAGCAACGAAAGCAGGGCCGCCGCTCCGCGACGGCCCTGCCCACCATGCCCTCACAACGTTAAAACACCAGGCCGGTTAGAACCGGCGAAAACACTCACGAGGGTCAACCTCGGAGGGAGCCTGGGTAGAGGTACTGGTCGGCCGGGATCTTGTCGGAGTGGAACCACGCGTCGTAGAACCCGCGTAGATCCTGGCCAGCGATGGTCTGCACGAAGTCCTCGAACTGCTTCCACGTCGCGTTCGCGTCCTTGTGTGCGGCGGGCCATTCCTTCAGCACGCGGTTGAACGCGTCTTCGCCGATCTGCCTGCGCAGCGCGTGGATCGCGAGTACGCCCTTGTCGTAAACGCCGTGGAACTCGTTGCCCTTGCCCATTCCGTAGAGCTTGTTGCCCCAGAACGTGTCGCGGCCTTTGAAACGGTCGATGGCGGTGCGGTAGCGCTGGTCGAGGTTCTGCCGTTCTTTCGCCTCGGTCCACAGCCATTGGCTGTAACTGGCGAAACATTCGTTCAGGCAGATGTCGGCCCACGTGTCCACCGACACCGAATCGCCGAACCACTGGTGCGCGTTCTCGTGCACCACGGTTTCCAGGTTGGTCCACCGTGCGTAGATCGGCCTGCCCTGGGTTTCCAGTGAGAACCCGATGTCCTCGTTCAGGTAGATCCCTCCGGCCGATTTCTGGGGATACCGCCCGAATTTCGAGCTCAGGAAATCGAGGATCTCCGGCAGCCGGGCCTCAAGCGCCTTCTTGTTCTCCGCGCCAGGCGCATAGGCCGTGACTACGGGCGTGCCATCGGCCAATGCGGACCGCTCGTACGTCCACTTGTCGATCCCGATGGTGGTCAGGTAAGTCGCCAGCCGGGTTTCTTCGACCCAGCGGTACGTCGTCCACCCGTCGGCCGCGGTGCTGGGTTCCTCACGGCCGATGGAAACCACCGACCACCCGTCCGGAACCCTGGCGTTGAGCCGGAAAGTGGCCTTGTCGCGCGGATGATCGTTGGCAGGAAACCAGAAAGTCGCCGAATGCGGTTCGCCGGCGACGAAAGAGCCGCCGGAACGGGCTTTCTGCCAGCCGTTCTTGCCGAGCTGGCCGTCTTCCTGAACCGTCGGCGTGCCCTTGTATCGGACGCGCGCCTTGAAAGTCGCGCCTTTCGGCAACGGTTCCGGTGGGGTGATCGACAGTTCATGGTCGCCCTCGCGGGTGAACTGCGCGGGTTTGTCGTCGATATCGACGTTCGAAACGTCGTAACCAATCAAATCCAGGTTGAACTTGTTCAGATCGGCTATGGCGTTCGCGGTGACGGTCGTGTCGCCATCAAGCGTGCCCACACCCGGGTCGTAGCTGATCGAGACGTTGTAATCGGTGACGTCGTACCCGCCGTTGCCGTCCTGCGGGTAATACGGATCGCCCGCGCCATCCGCGCCCGCACCTGCCGCGTTGACGGTCGGCGGGGGTGGCGGCGGGGAATCGGGTGGTGAGCTGGTGCATCCCACAGCCATGATGGAAGTCGCGATCAAGGTCGTCGCGAGGCGGCCGGGTGAGTGCTCCATGCGGCCTAACGTAACGAACGTGGTGTGAGGACGAAGTCGAATGCGTCGAGTGGTCGAATTCGGGGGCTCTGGCCAGGGCATCCTGCTGCTGCACGGACTGATGGGCCGGGCGACGATCTGGTGGCCGGTGGCGCAGTGGCTGACCCGCTACGGCCGCGTTGTCGGGATCGACGCTCGCGCGCACGGCCGTAACTCCGTCAAGACCGGCAGGACCGAGGACTTCGTCGCGGACGCCGCCGAGGTCGTCCGCGAACTCGGGCCGTCGGTGGTGATCGGGCATTCGATGGGCGGGCTGCACGCGTGGGCCCTCGCCGCCACCCACCCTGAACTGGTCAAAGGCATCGTGGTCGAGGACATGGCGCCAGACCAGCGTGGCAAGACCGTGGACAAGTGGAAGTCGTACTTCGACTCGTGGCCGACGCCGTTCCAGTCGCTTGCGCACGTGAAAGCGTTCTTCGGCCAGTACGGCGACCACTTCATCGAATGCTTCGAGGAACGCGAGGACGGCTATCACCTGATCGCCGACCTGGAACGGCTCTACCCGATCGCCAACGAGTGGGGCGAGCGCGACTACTGGGACCTGATCGAGAAGATCCAGTGCCCAATGCTCGCGATCGAAGCCGAGAACAGCGCGATGCCCCCTGGCCAGATGGCACAGATGCCGGTCCGCTCCCCTGGCGGCGGCACCCACATCGTCGTTGCCGGCGCAGGTCACGTGGTGCACCGAGACCAGCCGGAGATCTATCGCGGTGCGGTCGAGGCGTTCCTGTCGTCGCTCACTTGATGATCTCGACCTCCGCGGTCTGTGTGTCCACGATCCCGACGTGCTCGACGCGCGCCTCGATCCGGTCGACCGGGTGCAGCGCGGCGAACCCCTCGACCAGCTTGTGATGGTCGACGCCCTGGGTGAGCGTGCAGTGCGGCGTCCACGAACCCGGCATGAAATACGCCTGGGGTGCCTGCACGCGGCCCGCCAGCACGTCGTGGATGGCCGAGTGGACGGCCAGCAGTTCGTTGTCCACGACCGCGCCGAGCATCAGGACGTTCTCGGTGTCCGGGAAGGTGCCGAGGTTCGACAGCCACAGGTTCGGGATGGCCAGGGTCCGCAACTCGTCCTTGAGCAGGTCACGGGTCTTTCGCGGGATCTGCTTCGCCGCGGCGAACGTCACACGCGGCGCCCACCAGCCGTTCGGATGCTTGGCCAGGCTCGGCACTCCGGCCTGGTCAAGCCTGCGCCACAGCGCTCTGACCTTGCGTTCGGCCTCGTCGTCGAAGAAAACCGCAACAGTGTGAGCCACGGGTGAGCATCATGCCGTGAACAGTAGGGTTGGGTTATGGCAGTCGTGAAGATCAACGCGATCGAGGTGCCCGAAGGCGCGGGCGCCGAACTTGAGAAGCGGTTCGCCGCGCGGTCCAGCACGATCAAGGACTCGCCCGGCTTCCTCAGCTTCGAGTTGCTTCGCCCGGTCAGTGGCGACACCCGGTACTTCGTGCTGACCCGCTGGGTGGACGAGGAGTCGTTCCAGGCGTGGCGCCAGGGCCCGGCGATGGCCGCGCACTCCGGCCCGCCGAGCGACAAGCCCGTGGCCACCGGCGCGAGCCTGCTGGAGTTCGAGATAGTCGAATCGATCTTCAACGAGTGAGTGCGGACTTTGACCGCGCCACGGACCTGATCCGGGGCGCGTCCGCGTTATTGGTGTGCGCGGGTGCCGGTATGGGCGTTGACTCCGGCCTGCCGGATTTCCGTGGCGACGAAGGGTTTTGGCGTGCGTACCCGCCGTACGAACGCCTCGGCCTGAGCTTCGTCGAGCTCGCCGACCCCGTGCACTTCCGGGAGGATCCCGAGTTGGCATGGGGTTTCTACGGCCATCGGCTCAAGCTGTACCGGGAAACCAAGCCACACCAGGGTTTTCACATCATCCGGAGCTGGGGCCTGCCCACCAGGGTGTTCACATCCAATGTGGACGGCCATTTCCAGAAGGCCGGTTTCCCGGACGACCACGTCGCCGAGGTGCACGGGTCGATCAACCACCTGCAGTGTTTCGACCACTGTGGACAGCCGGTGTGGCCCGCCGGGCCGGATGTCGCGATCGACGAGGACACCATGCGGGCGGTCGGCGCGCTGCCGACGTGCCCAGGCTGCGGTGGCCTTGCCCGGCCGAACATCCTGATGTTCGGCGACTGGGACTGGGAAGGCGAACGCAGCGAGCAGGTGCTGGCCGACGTGTCACGCTGGCGCGTCAGCCAGGACAACCTCGCGGTCATCGAACTCGGCGCGGGCAACGCGGTTCCGACCGTGCGCCGGATGTCCGAATTGGCCTCGGCTCGTAACAGCGCGCTGATCCGGATCAACCCGCGGGAGCCGGAAATCCGGCACAGCCGCGGTGTTCAGCTTCCGCTTGGCGCGCTCGATGCGTTGTCCGAATTGGACAAGCGGCTTACGGCAGGTTGACCGACGCCAGCACGGCCCGGTGGTCACTGCCTGCCAAGTCGAACACCTGGTAGTCCAGCACCGCGCACCTTCCGTCGACAAGGATGTGGTCGATGCTCACCGGCGGCGGCCAGATTCCCGCTGGCCACGTCGGTGTCATGCCGCCGCCGCGCTGCTCGCCCGCGTCGATGTAGCCGCGATCGATCACGTCCCGCAGATCCGGGTGATCCAGTGTCGCGTTGAAGTCCCCGACCAGCATCCTCGGCTTGTCCTTGCCTTTGGACGCGTCCGGCAGTTCGGCCAGTTCCGCTTTCCACGTCCCGGTCCACTCTGCCTCGACGCCCGGCGCGGTGTGCACGACCAGGACCTCTGGGTCCACCACTCCGGGCAGGTCCACGATCGCGCTCGGCTGGGCGAACGTGGCCGGGTCGGCGATCTTCGTCTCCTGCAGCGGAAACTTCGATGCCAGCCCCGAGCCGGACGCGCCGCGCTGTGCGTCGAACAGCCGGTACGGCAGCACCCGGTCGATCCCGGCACGGTCGAGGTCCTGGACCATCGCCGGGCTGAGTTCCTGCATGCTGAGCACGTCCACGTTGTGCTGTTTGACCAAGTCCAGCAATGCCACGGCATCCGCTCGGCCGACGTACAGATTCGCTGTCATCACAGTCAGTTGTGGACCGAACACCGTGGGTTGATCGTTGGTCACTATTCGTGGCACGACGGCCGCGCTGGTGATCATCGCGAACGCCAGCACGACCCCGCCGAAGATCCAGCGGCGCATGAACAGCCCGACGACGCCAAGGGCCAGGCCGATCACGCCGATGTACGGCGTCAGCGCGACCGTGGCGATGATGAAGCGGTTGCCGGTGACACCGAGCAGCCGGAGCGCGGCGAAGGCCAGGAACAGCACGGACGGCACTGCCCACAGCACGACGATCCACGTTTTCACCGGTAGCCGGGGCCCTCTGAGCGTCGCTGTCACGACACCAGCTTGCCTCAAACGCGCTGACAGCGTTCTGTGCGCAGCTCAACAGCGATATGCAGGACAGTCGTATCGATGAGATGAACGAGAGGGGGAAGGGTGTCCAACGCGATCGAAGCCGAGGGCTTGGTGAAGAGGTTCGGCGAGACGACCGCGCTCGACGGCGTGGATCTCACCGTGGAAACCGGCGCGATTCTCGGCGTGCTCGGACCCAACGGCGCAGGCAAGACGACCGCGGTGCGGATCCTGGCGACGTTGCAGCACCCAGACGCGGGAACGGCGCGGGTAGGCGGTTTCGACATCCTGCGTGAACCGGTGGCGGTGCGCAGGCTGATCGGGCTGACCGGCCAGTACGCCTCGGTGGACGAAGAGATGTCCGGCCGGGACAACCTGGTGTTGTTCGGCCGCTTGCACGACATGTCCAAAAGAGACGCGCGCACCCGGGCGAAGGAGCTGCTCGACCGGTTCGAGCTCAGCGACGCCGCTGGGCGCGCGGTGAAGACGTATTCCGGCGGTATGCGCCGGAGGCTTGATCTGGCCGCGAGCCTGATGGGCCGCCCACGCGTGCTGTACCTGGACGAGCCGACGACCGGGCTGGACCCGCACAGCCGTAACGAGGTGTGGGACATCGTCCGCAGGCTGACTGACGACGGTGTGACGGTATTGCTGACCACGCAATACCTCGAAGAGGCTGATCAACTGACCGACCGGATCACGGTGTTCGACCACGGCAGGGTCGTCGCGGACGGCACGTCGAACGAGCTGAAGCGAAAGATCGGCGGCCAGACCCTGCAGGTACGGCCGAGCCGCTGGCAGGACATGGATGTGGTTGGGCAGATCCTGCTGGAGCTGACCGGGCGGCACGCCAATCGTGACGTCGACAGCCGGGTGCTCAATACGCCGGTCGACGATCCGCTGATTCTGTCCACAGTGGTCAGCCGGATCGACCAGGCCGGGATTGACGTGGACGAGCTTGGGTTGCGGTTGCCGAGTTTGGACGAGGTGTTCTTGGCGATCACGGGTAGCAAGGAAGGAGCCACCGCATGACAACGGTGCACGCACGGCTTCACCGGCCACCGGCAATCCAGGAAGGAGCCAGCGGATGACCACCATTCCCACCACCGTCACGCCTTTTCAGGCGCTGCGGCAAGGGTTCCTGCTTGCTGGCCGGAGCTTCACCAAACTGCTCAAGAACCCGACCGAGCTGATCGGCCTGATCGTCCAGCCGGTGATCATGCTGATCCTGTTCGTTTTCGTCCTCGGTGGCGCGATCTCCGGCGGCAACAGGGAAGCCTACGTGCAACAACTGGTCCCCGGGCTGATGGTGTACACGACACTCCTGGTCAGCCTCGGCACCGGTGTCGCGCTGTGCACCGATGTCACCGGGGGTGTGTTCGACCGGTTCCGCAGTATGCCGATCGCTCGCTCCGCGCCACTGATCGGCGCCGTACTCGGCGATCTGCCGCGATATGCCTTCTCGGTCGCCCTCACGCTCGGATTCGGCTTCCTCGTCGGTTTCGAAGTACAGACCAACCCGTTCGCGGTCCTGCTTGACCTGCTGCTGATGGTTCTGTTCGCGTTGAGCCTGTGCTGGATCTCGGTGTGGATCGGGCTTGTGGTCAAGAGCCCGCAGACCGTTCCCAACGTGCTGTTCCTGTTCATCATGCCGCTCAGCTTCGGCAGCAGCATCTTCGTATCCGGCACGACCATGCCGGGCTGGCTGCAGGCGGTCACCGAGGTGAACCCGGCGAGCTTCATGACCGAGGTGAACCGGGGCCTTCTGCACGGTGGTCCGGTCGCCGGACCACTGCTTGGCGGCTTGGCCTGGATGGTCGGCCTGATCGCGGTTTTCTACCCGCTGGCGATGGTCGCGTACCGGCGGCGGATGCGTTGACGGCTCAGGGTGTCTCCGCAGGGGGTGCGGAGACACCCTGTCGCAACACCTCAAGCGCCTCGGCAGGCGACAGTTTTTGTGCCTCGGCAAGGGTTTCGTGCTCGGTGGGGCCGAATGTGGCCAGCAGCGCACGATTGTCCGGTGAGCCGACGTCCAACGCTCCACCAATGGCGGAACTGGCCCCCAGCAACCGAGCCGCGGCCGTCAAGTCGCCTTCGGCCGCGGCGATCACAGCCACGGCCTCGCCAACATCGGACGACGTCTGCGCGTCACGCATCGACCGGATCCCGATCTGCGCCGCTTCGAGTGACTCGGCCGCGAGGTCGGTGACCTCGACCAGATCCCGCTCGGTCCGGAAATAGCCCAGCGCGCGCTCGGCTGAGCCAAGTGCTCCGGCCGCAGCCACTCTGGCCTTGGTCAGATCTCCTTCGGACACAAGCAGAAGAGCTTCGACGATGCCTAGCCAGCCGCAGAACGGGTCGCTCAAGTGGTCCGGCCAGCCGTGCAATTCCCGCTGTGCCGCGGCGAAGTGCGCCCGTGCGCTGACGAGATCACCACGTGCCCGGTTGACCGTGGTGAGCCGGGCAAGGACTCCAAGGGTGACCGGGCGCTGGCCAGTCTTCGTGCTGAGCACCAACAAGCGCTCCAGCTCGGTTCGCGCCCGCTCCAAGTCGCCGAGCCGGTAGTACTGGTCGGCGATTCTGCTGCCGGTCAACGGCGGCTCAGGCAACGGCCCCAGCTCGATCTCCAGCTCGCGCGCCTCGCTGTGCAGCTCGAGCGCCTTGGTGATTTCGCCAAGCGTGGACAGGTGGTTCGCCAAGCCGTTGAGCGACATCGCCAAGCCCCACCGGTCGCCGATCTTGCGGAACCGGCGGATCGCGGCGGCGTGCCAACGCTTCGACACCTCGAACTGGCCGACGTTCTCCGCGGATATCGCCCCACCGAGAACGACCGTCGCCCGCGCCCATGGATCCGGATGGCGCAACGCACGGCGGAAAGCGGCGCCCGCGGCCTGGAAATCCCCCAGCATCCCGTACGCGGTGGCTTCCATCAGCACGACCATCGGCGACGCTTTCTCGGTCCCTGCCTGGCAGAGCTCGATCATCTGGACGATCTCGTCCTCGTGCGGCTCCTCGACACCGCCAAGCACCGACAGCATCCGGATCAGCATCACGGTGTGCTGCGGCGCACGGTCCTCCATCTGACGCATCCGGGCGATCGGCAGGATCTGCTCGGACAGCGTTTCGCCGAAAAGTCCTTGCCGCTCAAGCCAATACCAAGCCCAGCTGTGCACGATCCGGAACGACGTCTCGGCGTCGTCCTGATCGACCGCGTACCGGACCGCGGCGATCACGTTCTCCCGCTCGGCATCCAGCATCTTGAGCCAGCGAACCTGATCCGGCCCACGCAAATGCGGATCCGCGTGCTCGGTCATCGCCATCACCCACGCGGCGAACCGGGTCATGAACTTCTCGGTGCCGGAGAGTCGTTCCGCCGCAAAGGCCTTCACCGTCTGCAGCATCCGGTAGCGCGGTCGGCCGTCGAGCCCTTCACCCGCCTCGACAAAGGACTTCTCCACCAGCGACGCCAGAACGTACACCACGTCGTCGGCGGGAAGCTCATCGTCGGCACAGACCGCGACAATCGCTTCCAAAGTGGATGGACTGGCGAACACCGACAACCGGCTCGCCATCGTCCGTTCGGCCTCGGTCAGCAGGCTCCAACTCCACTCAACCACCGCGCCAAGGGTTTGGTGCCGCGGCAACGAAGTTCGGCTGCCGCCGGTGAGCAACCGGAACCGGTCGTCGAGCCGTTCGGCGACTTGCCCGACCGTCATCGACCGCAACCGTGCAGCCGCCAGTTCAAGAGCCAACGGCAAACCGTCGAGCTGACGGCAAATCGAAACGACCTCAGCACAGTTGGATCCGTCCACAGTGAACCCAGGCCGGACGGATCGCGCGCGGTCAAGGAAAAGCCGGACAGCCGCGCGCTCAACCGCTTGCTGCGCGGACGTGTCCTCCTCCGGCAGCTCCAACGGCCCAACCGGGAACAGGGTTTCCCCAGTGATCGCCAGCGGTTCCCGGCTCGTGGTCAGGATCCTCAGCCGCGGGCACCCAGCCAGCAACGTCTCGGCCAGGTGAGCGACCGCGGAAATGACGTGCTCGCAGTTGTCCAACACAATCAGCTCGGACCGGTCCGCGAGCGCGTCAAGCAGCCGAGTCATCACGTCGACCGGACGGTGCCAGCTCCGCGGATTCTCGGGAACAGCCGAATCCCCCAGGCCCAGTTCGGTCACCACAGCGACAGGAACATCGACCGCTTCCCGCAGCCCAGCCAGGTGGACGAACCACACCCGATCCGCCACGCGGCCCGCGGCTTCCGTTGCCAGCCTTGTCTTTCCGGCACCGCCAGGCCCGACAAGGGTGACCAACCGATCGCTGCCGAGCAGCCGTTCCAACTCGGACAGCTCGTGCCCTCGACCAACGAAACTCGTCAACTGCGCGGGCAATCTGGTGCCAGTGTTCGGGACTTCGGCCGATGTCGCCCGCAGCAGCGACAGATGGGCCTCCTGCAACTCCGGGCTCGGATCCACCCCAAGTTCGCTGGCCAGGTTCTGGCGTGCGATCTCGTACGCAGCCAAGGCATCCGCCTGCCTGCCAGCCTTGCGCAAGGCCCGGATCAGCAGCGCGGTCAGTCGTTCCCTGAGCGGGTTCTCCCTGGTCAGGGCCTGCAGCTCGGCGATGACGTCAGCCTCGTGGCCCCGCCGGATGTCCGCGTCGATCCGGTCTTCCAACGCCGTCAACCGCAACTCACCTAGCCGAGCCACAGCCGCCGCGGCGAAAGGCGCTTCAGCGACATCCACCAAAGCCGGGCCGCGCCACAACTTCAACGCGCTGGCAAGAACTTCAGCCGCCTGGGCAACCTGGTTCTGTTTGAGCAGACGGCTGCCTTCAGCGGCAAGGCGTTGGAACGTGTCCGCGTCCACTTCCGTTGCCGCCAAGGCATATCCGGCCGGATAGGACTCGATCCGCTTGGCCAAACCCGTCTTACGCAACCGGGAAACCAAGGACTGCAAGGCGTTCGTCGCGTCGACGGGCGGCTGCGCGCCCCACAAGCTGTCGATCAACGCCTCGACCGGCACGATCCGGTTGGCGTCAAGGGCAAGGCGGACCAGCAGCATACGCAGGCGTGGGCCGCCGACCTCGATTTCCTGGCCGGCGGTGTCGGTCAGGCACAACGGCCCGAGCACAGCTACTCGCACAGTCCCAGCATGTCATCCCTCGTGAGTGGTTATCAGGGTTAGAACACGCATAACCACTCACGACAGGCATGCGAAAGGCGACTCCCTGGGGAGTCGCCTTTCGTGCTAGTCGGATCGATCAGCCTCAGTCTTCCAGACCCTCGGCCTCACCTGCGCTGCCCGCCGAGGCGGCCAGGTCGACCGGGGGCGAGTCCGGGACGTTGCGCGGCTTGGCTTCGCCACGGAAGACGAAGTGCGCCTTGTCGTCCGAACCTTCGCCGTCCCAGCCTTCGACGTCGCCGATCACGATCTGACCCGGCTCGAGCTCGCCGAACAGGATCTTCTCGCTCAGCTGGTCCTCGATCTCGCGCTGGATGGTCCGGCGCAGCGGCCGGGCACCGAGCACGGGGTCGAAACCACGCTTGGCCAGCAGCTTCTTCGCCAGCGGGGTCAGCTCGAGAGCCATGTCCTTGTTCCGCAGCTGGACCTCGACCCGGCTGATCATCAAGTCGACCATCCGGATGATCTCGTCCTCCGTGAGCTGGTGGAAGACGATGATGTCGTCGATACGGTTGAGGAACTCCGGGCGGAAGTGCTTCTTCAGCTCGTCGTTGACCTTCTGCTTCATCCGCTCGTAGTTGTTCGACTGCTCGCCACCACCGGCGAACCCGAGCGACACCGCCTTGGAGATGTCCTGCGTGCCCAGGTTCGACGTGAAGATGATGACCGTGTTCTTGAAGTCGACCGTACGACCCTGACCGTCGGTCAGGCGGCCGTCTTCAAGCACCTGCAGGAGGGTGTTGTAGACCTCCTGGTGCGCCTTCTCGATCTCGTCGAACAGCACGACGGAGAACGGCTTGCGGCGGACCTTCTCGGTCAGCTGGCCGCCCTCTTCGTATCCGACGTAACCGGGAGGGGCACCGAACAGCCGCGAAGCGGTGTAGCGGTCGTGGAACTCACCCATGTCGATCTGGATGAGGGCGTCGTCCTCGCCGAACAGGAAGTTCGCCAGTGCCTTCGACAGCTCGGTCTTACCGACACCGGACGGGCCGGCGAAGATGAACGAGCCGCTGGGGCGCTTCGGGTCCTTCAGGCCGGCACGGGTCCGGCGGATCGCCTTGGAGACAGCCTTGACGGCTTCCTCCTGGCCGATGATCCGCTTGTGGACCTCGTCCTCCATGCGCAGCAGGCGGGTGGTCTCCTCCTCGGTCAGCTTGAAGACCGGGATACCCGTCCAGTGCGCGAGGACCTCGGCGATCTGCTCCTCGTCGACCTCGGCGACGACGTCGAGGTCGCCGTCCTTCCACTGCTTCTCCCGCTCGGCCTTCTGGCCGAGCAGCTGCTTCTCCGAGTCACGGAGTTTCGCGGCCCGCTCGAAGTCCTGAGCGTCGATCGCCGATTCCTTCTCCCGGCGCACGTCCGCGATCTTCTCGTCGAACTCACGCAGGTCCGGCGGCGCGGTCATCCGGCGGATGCGCATCCGGGCACCGGCCTCGTCGATCAGGTCGATCGCCTTGTCCGGCAGGAAGCGGTCGTTGATGTACCGGTCGGCCAGCGTGGCCGCCTGCACGAGCGCGCCGTCGGTGATCGAGACGCGGTGGTGCGCCTCGTAGCGGTCACGCAGACCCTTCAGGATCTCGATCGTGTGCTCGAGGTTCGGCTCACCGACCTGGATCGGCTGGAACCGGCGCTCAAGCGCGGGATCCTTCTCCACGTACTTGCGGTATTCCTCGAGCGTGGTCGCGCCGATGGTCTGCAGCTCACCACGGGCCAGCATCGGCTTGAGGATGGAGGCCGCGTCGATCGCGCCCTCGGCGGCACCCGCGCCGACGAGCGTGTGGATCTCGTCGATGAACAGGATGATGTCGCCGCGGGTGCGGATCTCCTTGAGGACCTTCTTCAAGCGCTCCTCGAAGTCACCGCGGTAACGCGAGCCCGCGACGAGCGATCCGAGGTCCAGCGTGTAGAGCTGCTTGTCCTTCAGCGTCTCGGGCACCTCGCCCTTGACCACCATCTGCGCCAGACCCTCGACGACCGCGGTCTTGCCGACACCCGGCTCGCCGATCAGGACTGGGTTGTTCTTGGTACGGCGGGACAGCACCTGCATGACCCGCTCGATCTCCTTGGACCGGCCGATCACCGGGTCCAGCTTGCCCTCGCGGGCGCTGGCGGTGAGGTTGCGACCGAACTGGTCGAGCACCAGCGAGGAGGACGGGGTGCCCTCGCCGCGGCTGCCCGGCTCGGTCTCCGGCTTGCCCTGGTAGCCCGACAGGAGCTGGAGAACCTGCTGGCGGACCCGGTTGAGGTCGGCGCCGAGCTTGACCAGCACCTGGGCGGCGACGCCCTCGCCCTCACGGATCAGCCCGAGCAGGATGTGCTCCGTGCCGATGTAGTTGTGGCCGAGCTGCAGCGCCTCGCGCAGTGACAGCTCAAGCACCTTCTTCGCCCGAGGCGTGAAGGGGATGTGACCGGATGGCGCGTGCTGCCCTTGGCCGATGATCTCCTCGACCTGCTGACGCACGCCTTCCAGGGCGATCCCGAGCGACTCGAGCGCCTTCGCCGCGACACCTTCACCCTCGTGGATCAAGCCCAGGAGGATGTGCTCGGTGCCGATGTAGTTGTGGTTGAGCATCCTGGCTTCTTCCTGGGCCAGGACAACCACCCGCCTCGCGCGGTCGGTGAACCTCTCGAACATTCGCACTCCCTGACTGCTGCGCCGGCGGCCCTTTCACCACTCGTCATGTTGGTGGATTCAGCACCGTAGGACCACTGTAGTCGCCCGGCCTGTCGCGCTCAGTGCCACTGACGACCACAGATTGGTGACGGACCAGGAACTTTGCCTGACGTCACCACCGAACACCGCTTACAACGTGGGTTCTCGGCGATGGATTCCACCCAATGGAACGGTTCCGCTGTCCGCGAACAGCATGCGTCCAAGCGTGACGGCGATCACTTTCTCACTCGATCGGCGCAACAGACATGCCCCCACCGCTCCCGGGGGGCGACCCCGTGGCCAGTCTATCGGTGGTGCTTGATCAACATCTGTTTCGCGGAGGGCTGTGGACAACCAGATTTGCCGATGATCCCTTCGGCTCAACTCGCCGCTTCCTCCGCCGCGGCGAGCGCGCGGTGGCGGGTGCCGATCGGCACCACCATCGGGGTACCGGCGACCGGGTCGGTGAGGATCTTGGCATCCAGCTCGAACACGTCCCTGAGCAGGTTCTCGGTCAGCACGTCGGCCGGCGCGCCCTGAGCCACGATCTTTCCGGACCGCATTGCCACCAGCCGGTCGGAATAACGGGCCGCGAGATTCAGATCGTGCAACACCATGACCACTGTCGTGCCACGAGTCGTATGCAGATCGTGCACCAGATCCAGCACGTCGACCTGGTGTGCCAGATCCAGATAAGTGATCGGCTCGTCCAGCAACAACAACTCTGTTCCCTGTGCGAGCGTCATTGAAATCCACGCGCGTTGCCGTTGGCCGCCGGAAAGCTCGTCGACTACCCGATTCGCGTGCTCGTCCATCTTGGTCAGCCGCAATGCGTCGGTGACCGCCGCTTCGTCTTCCACTGACCATTGGCGGTACCAGGTCTGGTGTGGGTGCCTGCCGCGTGCAACCAGGTCCGCGACCGTCAGGCCGTCGGGAGCGACTGGTGTCTGTGGGAGCAGGCCGACCGTCCGCGCCACCTCTTTGGTCGGCAGTTTGTCGATGCGCTTGCCGTCCAGCAGGACCTGGCCCGCTCGCGGTGCGAGCAGACGGCCGAGCGCACGCAACAGCGTCGACTTGCCGCAGCCGTTCGGGCCGATCACCGAGGTCACGGTGCCGGTGGGGACGTCGAGGTCGAGGCCGTCGACCACGAGCCGCTCGCCGTAGCCGAGCGCCAAGTCGCTCGCCTGTAACCGAACCTGAGTCACCTGACACCTCCCGTAGCGGTTAGGTAAGGCTAACTGACCCTCCTGGCCTGGCCCAACCCGGGAATCGGGACGATAAAAAAGGCCCGCAGCGAGCCGCGGGCCGTTGAGGACTTCCGGATTTCAGTCCCTGTTGTTGTGGTAAGCCTCGGTGACTTCCTTCGGGATACGGCCGCGATCGGAAACTTTGTATCCCTTCTTACGCGCCCACTCCCGAATTGCCTGGTTCTGGTCCCTGTCAACCGCGGCCGTCCGCGCGACCCGGCCACCGACCCCAAGCCGACCTGCTGCTCGCTTACGACCACCGGAACGGCGGGCGTGGTCCACATAGTCGCTCAGGATCTCCCTGAGCTTCCCGGCATTGTCGCCGGACAGGTCGATCTGGTACGAAACGCCGTCAAGCCCGAACTCGAGCGTCTCTTCGGCTTCCGAACCGTCAATGTCGTCAACGAGGGTCACCGTGACCTTCTGCGCCATACGCCGCCTCCTCGGGATGATTCCGGTACGGAATGATTCTCGCCTGGACGTAGGCTAGCGCAAATCCATCCGAATTTGCATAGTCACTCACCCATGTTTCATTGCGGACGAACGAGTGGGAACAGGATCGTCTCCCTGATCCCGAGTCCGGTGAGTGCCATCAGCAGCCGATCGATACCCATTCCGACTCCACCGCTGGGTGGCATTCCGTACTCCAGTGCGCGCAGAAAGTCCTCGTCCAACTGCATCGCCTCATCGTCACCGGCAGCGGCCAACCTGGCCTGATCCATCAGCCTTTGCCGTTCGACGACCGGGTCGACAAGCTCCGAGTAACCGGTACCGAGTTCGAAACCACGGATGTAAAGATCCCATTTCTCGGCAACACCCGGCGTGTCGCGATGCTGGCGTGTCAACGGGGAAGTCTCGACCGGGAAATCACGGACGAAAGTCGGTGCGAAGAGGTCGTTGCCGACCAGGTGCTCCCACAGCTCCTCGACCAGCTTGCCGTGCCCGAGCTTCGGCGCGAGTTCAAGTCCGAGCCGCTCGGCGAACTTGCGCAACTGCTCGACGGAAGTCTCCGGGGTCACCTCTTCACCAAGGGCCTCGGACAACGATCCGTACATTGTCAGCGCGGTCCATTCCCCGGAAAGGTCGTACTCCGAACCGTCCGTAAGGGTGACAACCTGGGTACCGAAAACCGCGTCGGCCGCCTCTTGGATCAGCTCACGGGTCAGTACGCCGACTGAGTCGTAAGTCGCGTACGCCTGGTAGAACTCCAGCATCGCGAACTCAGGCGAATGCGATGAATCGCTTCCCTCATTGCGGAAGTTGCGGTTGATCTCGAACACCTTCTCGATCCCGCCGACCACGCACCTCTTCAGGTACAGCTCCGGCGCGATCCGCAGGAAGAGCTCGATATCGAAGGCGTTCGAGTGGGTCGTGAACGGCCGCGCCGCCGCGCCGCCGTGCAGCGTCTGCAGCATCGGCGTCTCCACCTCGGTGAACCCGCGCCGGTGGAAGCTGTCACGCAGCGACCGCATCACGTCTGCCCTGGTCTGCACCACATTTCGGGCCTGCGGGCGCATGATCAGGTCGACGTAGCGCTGCCTGATCCGGGTCTCCTCGGACAGCTCTTTGTGCGCGACCGGCAATGGGCGGAGTGCCTTGGCAGCCATTCGCCATTCTTCGGCCATCACCGAGAGCTCGCCGCGCTTGGAGGTGATCACCTCGCCTCGGACGAATACGTGGTCACCGAGGTCCACGTCGGACTTCCAGGCGGCGAGCGCCTCCTCGCCGACGTTGGCGAGGCTCAGCATGGCCTGCAGTTCCGTCCCGTCGCCCTCGCGCAACGTGGCGAAACAGAGCTTGCCAGTGTTGCGCAGGAACATCACCCTACCGGTGATTCCGACCACGTCACCGGTGGCCGCGCCGGGCGCCAAGTCGGGATATTTCGCCCGGATCTCGGCGAGCGTGTTGGTCCTCGGCAGTTCGACCGGATAGGCCTCGACACCGGCGGCGAGCAGCCGCTCCCGCTTCTCCCTGCGGATGCGCATCTGCTCGGGGAGGTCGTCTTGCTCGGGCGCTGGGGAAACGTGCTCGTCACTCACGGCTGCAAAGGGTACGGAAAAGGCCTGCGGCAAAGCCAACCGGATATAGATAGCGTGGCTGGTGTGACCGAACTACCGGATGCGGAACTACGGGCACGGCGCGCGAACTCCTTCGGTGCGCAGGCTGCCGAGTACGCCCGCTACCGGCCGGGGTATCCGGCCGGCGCGATCGACTGGGTACTGCCACAAGGCGCGGCCGACGTTCTTGATCTCGCCGCCGGTACCGGAAAACTCACCGAATCATTGATCGGGCGCGGCCTGAACGTCACCGCGGTCGAACCCGATCCGGCGATGCTCGGCGAACTAAGAAAACGATTTCCGTCGGTCCGCGCGTTGGCCGGCACCGCCGAACAGATCCCGTTGCCCGATTCCAGCGTCGATGCCGTACTCGTCGGGCAGGCGTTCCATTGGTTCGATCCGCAACGGGCCCTTACCGAGATTGGCCGGGTGTTGCGGCAAGGCGGGATGTTGGGCGCGCTGTGGAACCATGAGGATGAACAGGTTCCGTGGGTTTCCACTTTCGACAAACTGGCCAGGGCCAGGGCCCACCGATCGTGGACGCGGCCGGCGCAGTTTTCGGATCATCCGCTCTTCGGCCGGTTCGAACAACAGGATTTCCGGCATACCGTCCGGCACACCGTGGAAAGTTTGCTCGCGATGATCGGCACGCATTCCCACATGCTTGTCGCCAGTTCGGAAGAACGCCAGGAACTCAACGAGCGGATGCGCGCATACCTGTTGGCGCAGCCGGAAACCGAGCCCGGCGAGTTCGATTTTCCCTTCCAGACTACAGTTTACCGAGGCAGTAGGTCGTGAGTGGTTAGCCGTGTTCTAACGCCGCTAACCACTCACGAGGGTTTACCTGGTGTTTCGTTCGAAGACGAGGCGAAGGCCGAGCAGGGTCAAATCGGGGTGGTGGTGTTCGATCGTCTCCGACTCGGCGATCACCAGTGGTGCGAGGCCGCCGGTCGCGATCACGCTCACCGGGCCTGCTTTGTCGTGGCCCTGCGAATGCAGTTCCGCGATGATCCGTTTCACCAGGCCGTCGACCTGTCCGGCAAAACCGTAGAGAATGCCGGACTGCAAGCATTCCACTGTGTTCTTGCCGATAACCGAGCGCGGCCGGACGAGTTCGACCTTGCGCAGCGCGGCCGCCCGCGCGGCCAGCGCGTCGACCGAGATCTCGATTCCCGGCGCGAAAACGCCGCCGAGGAACTCGCCTTTCGCCGATATCACGTCGATGTTGGTCGACGTGCCGAAGTCGACGACCACACATGCCGTGCTGTACAGGTGGTGCGCGGCCAGGGTGTTGATCACCCGGTCGCCGCCGACCTCCTTCGGATTGTCCACAAGCAACGGAACGCCGGTGCGAACTCCGGGCTCCACAATGATTTGCGGCACGTCGGCGTAGTAGCGATCGAGCATCACCCGCAACTCCCGCAGCACGGCGGGCACCGTCGACAACGCGGACACCGCGGTGACGCGGTCGGCGTGTTCGCCGAGCAGGCCGCGCATGGTCAGCGCGAGCTCGTCGGCGGTCATGCCGGTGACGGTCCGCATTCGCCAGTCACGGACCAGTTTCTCGCCGGAGTACAGGCCGAGGACGATGTTGGTGTTGCCTACGTCGATCGCGAAGAGCACGTCAGGAATTCTCCGGCTGGAGCAAGGCGTCCAGCGCGGCGGCATCCGCTGTCTCAGCCGTTTGTTCGACGATGGCCCCGCTGAGCAGGTCGGATCCGTCTGGTGCGTGCGCCGGATCGGCGCCGAGGTCGACAACCTTGTTCTGGCCGTCGACGAACACCACACGCGGTTTGTAGGCCGCGGCTTCGGCGTTGTCCATCATCCCGTAGGCGATCATGATCACGATGTCGCCGGGGTGCACCAGATGCGCCGCCGCGCCGTTGATGCCGATCACCCCGCTGCCGCGCTCGCCTTCGATGACGTAGGTCTCCAGGCGGGCGCCGTTGGTCACGTCCACGATGGTGACCTGCTCGCCGACCAGCAGGTCGGCCGCTTCCATCAGGTCGAGGTCCACCGTGACCGAGCCGACGTAGTGCAGATCGGCCTGGGTGACCGTGGCCCGGTGGATCTTGGACTTCAGCATCGTGCGCAGCATGGTGGGTTCCCCTTACAGCCCGGGTTCCGACGGCGGGTCGCCGAGGCGCAGGCCGGTGTTGTCGATGAGTCTCGTGGTGCCGACCCGGGCAGCCACGAGCAGGCGTGCTTCACCTTGTTCCGGCGCGGGACCGAGGTCAGGGCCGCGCAGATCGAGGTAGTCAACGGCAACATCCGGGTGTGCCGCCAGTACTTCACGGGCAGCTTTGATTACCTCTTCGTGCCCTTGGCGGCCGGCATAGGCACCGGCTGCCAACGCCGCGGACAACGCGACAGCGCTCTCGCGTTCCGTGGCGCTCAAGTAGACGTTCCTTGACGACAGCGCGAGGCCGTCGGGTTCGCGGACCGTCGGCACGCCGATCACGTGCGTGTCCATGTTCAGATCGGCGACCATCCGCTTGATCAGCATCAGCTGCTGGTAGTCCTTCTCACCGAACAGCGCGTAATCCGGCCGGACGATGTTGAACAGCTTGTTCACAACGGTGAGCACGCCCGCGAAGTGTCCTTTTCGGACGCTGCCTTCCAGCTCGTCACCCAGCGGTCCGGGTTGGACAGTGGTCTGCGAGTCCGGCGGGTACATGTCCTCGCGCTCCGGCGTGAACACGATCTCCACCCGCTCATCGCGGCACGCCTCGAGGTCTGCCTCAAGTGGACGGGGGTAGCGCTCGAGATCCTCATTCGGCCCGAACTGCAAGGGATTCACGAAGATCGACGCGACCACCACGGTGTTCGGGATGTTGCGCGCGCGGCGCAGCAGCTCGCGGTGCCCGGCGTGCAACGCGCCCATCGTCGGCACGAGCACGATCTTGTTGCCGACCGCGCGCAGCGCCCTTGTGACCCTGGCGACGTCCTGCGGGCTGCTGTGCACATGCAGCGCACCGCGGGTGAACTCGGGTGCCTTCGGTGCCGTCACTCGTGCTCCTCGTCAATGGCCTGGAAAACGTCCGGCGCGAGATCCGCGCGCAGCAGACCGCTGTCGCTCGCCCGCAGAGCGGTCCGACGCGCCATCTCCCGGTAGCTGGCCACCAGCTCGGGCGCGTTGTCCCGCAACACTTTCAGATGCTTACGCACCGTACCGGCATCGCCCCTGGCGACCGGCCCGGTCAGCGCGCGGTCGCCGTGCCGCAGCGAATTGTCCAGCGCGGCCGACAAAAGCGGGCCGAGCATCCGTTCCGGATTGCCGACACCCGCCTGCCGCAACAGGTCTGTGGCGTCGGCGACCAACGTGATCAGGTGATTCGACGCGTGCGCCAAGGCGGTGTGATACGCCGGACGAGCCGCCGACGGCACGCGGATCGGATCCGCGCCCATCTCCACGACCAGGGCCTCGCCAACATTCCACGCGGCTTCGTCGCCGTCCTGCGCGGTCACCCCGACCGAACAGGCGACAAGACGGTCAAGATCCTCAGCACGCCCGGTGAACGTCATCACCGGATGCAAGGCCAACGGCAGCGCTCCATGGTCGGCAGCAGGCTGCAGCACGTCGACGCCATACGCCCCGGACGTGTGCACCACGATCTGCCCAGGCCGCAGTGTGCCCGCGGCCGCGAGCCCGCGAACCATGCCTTCCAGCGCGTCGTCCGGCAACGCCAGCAGCACAAGGTCAGCCTTGCTGACGACCTCGTCCGGCGGCAGCAAAGGCACACCAGGCAGGAGTTCCTCGGCACGCCGCACGGAGTCACGCGAAACCCCGGACGCGGCGACAACCGCATGCCCTGCCCTGGCCAGCGCGGCACTCATCACCGCGCCGACTCGGCCAGCGGACACCACGCCCACTCCGAGGCGCGCGGGACGGCTCATGCCTTGTCCTTTCGTCAAGCCAAGGTGAGAGCGTAACTATTGCCGCTTCGCAGCGCTGACCGCCGTGGCCCGGCTCACGCGAACTGCCTGCATGAGCAACTGCTCAACATGGCCGTCATCGTGGCTGTTGCGATAAAAAGCCAGTTCAGAGACGGCAGTCTGGTAGTCGGCGACGGCCCGTCCAGCATCGGGCCCCGACTTGCGAGCGACCTTTTTCCGCCATTGGCGACGACGTTTGAGGTTGGACAGGACGTCGATCTCACTGCCCGCGATGAGCCCGTCACCGACCATCCGGGGCAGTGCGCCCGCGATGATCTTCTGTTCCCGTTTGCGTGCCCAGTTCACGAGCACCCCCGCGCCAATGAACACCGGCAGCATGATCAGGAAGTAGACGTTGAGGAACGTGGTCGCAGTGCCCAGCGTCGCCGCGGAGTTCCACAGCGCGTGCAGAACCACGGCGCCAAGGTAACCGCCGAGCGGAGCCGCGACCTTGACCCAGTTCTTCGAAGTGCCTGCCGCGACACCGATCCCGATGCCAGTCATCACGGTGAACAGCGGATGCGTGAACGGAGACATGACCCCGCGAAGGATGAACGCGGCGATGACTCCGGCGGAGTCGACCGTGCCGAACCCGTGCTCACCGAAAATGCGACCGAAGTAGTAGATGTTCTCGGTGAACGCGAACCCGGCCGCGCACATCCCGGCATAGACGATGCCGTCGACGACCCCGTTGAACTCCTGCCGTTTCCACAGGTAGACACCGAGAACGAAAGCGGCCTTCGCCGCCTCCTCGATCAGCGGCGCCGAAGCCACCGCGGCGACGGTGTTGCCACCACCTTTGCCGAGCAGCAGGTCACCGACGACCTCGGCGGTGTTGTTGATCAGCAAGGCGGTCAATGTCGCGCCACAGGCGCCCCAGACGAACGCGAGCCACAGCAGCCGCGCAGGCTCCGGCTCCCACCGGTCGATCCAGAGAAAGGCGGCGACAACCGGCCCGACCGGCAACAACGCGACCGCCAACCCGACAAGCTCGGCGACCACACCGACGCTGGCGGTGAGATAGGCGAACACGCCAATACCCGCCATGCTCAGCAGAATCAGCCCGACCATGGGCAGCAGAACGGTCTTACGTCGCGGTGTCGGCCGAACGGGAACAGCCGGCTCCTGGGTGATCACAGAGACGAACCTTAGAACCAGGCGAACCTCGACCCAACATGCGCCCGGGACCGAGCACCCGGGTAGCAAGCGACGTATAGCTGTGAGCGCAGCGAACTAGATGACTGATTCCGTGAAATTGGTGTTCAGTGATCGAACGCGATCAGTGACCGCTTGCTGGTCACGCCGGTTTCCCAGTTCTGCCAGATCCCGGCGGCCATGGCCAATAGCCGCTGGGCGACGCGGGTGAACACCCCGGCTGGAGTGCGGGCGCCGTGGTGCTCCAGGTCGAGCTGGCCTTTGAGGGTTTGGTTGACCGATTCGATCCACTGGCGCACGTGGCCGAGGTTGCCGTGGCGGTAGGTCTCGTCGCGGCGGTCCGGGCGCAGCAGTCGCAGGCCCAGCGCCGCGGTCAACTCGTGGAAGTGCTTGCCGGCGAAGCCTTTGTCGGCCAGCAGGATCTGCCCGGAACGGATGAGGTGGTGGTTGCGCTCCAGCAATGCGGCGAGTACCTCGCGCTCGCCGAGCTTCGGGTTGGCCAGGCACCACATGATCGGCATCCCGTCGCCCGCGCAGACCAGGTAGAGTTTCAGGCCCCAGTAGAACCGGGAATGCGCGGCGCAGTAGCCGTAGCCGGCGTGCCCGGCCAGGTCCGAGCGTTTCACCGTCTCGCGCGACATGCCGCACGGAACGGGGGTGGCGTCGGCGATCCACACATCGTCGAACCAGGACGGGCAACACGCAGCCAGGACAAGAACCGCCTTGCACAGCAACGGATGGACGTTCTTGAGCCGCTTGTGGTAGCCGGACTGCTCCGGCAGGTACGGGAACATGACCTGCCACTCGGCGCTGGAGCGGATATGCCGGATCCAGCGCCGCTCGCTGGGGTACCGCAGCAGCACCTGAGCCACGGCCAGGGTGATCAGCTCGCTGTCGGACAGCAACGGCCGACGGCCGCGTCCGGCGCGGGGTGGTACCACGTGATCGTCGATGAGCACGTAGAGTGCGGTCAGGAGGGTGTTCAGTTCTTTCGTCACACATTGATCTTGAACACCCTCCTCTCATGTCCGCGCCCCGGCCTCACTTCACGTGATCTTCACGGAATCAGTCATCTAGCTGGAAGTCGGCGACCGGGTGCCCGCGCGTGTCTGCCGCTCCGGCATGGTGTGTTGAACGCGAGCGGCGCACGGCGGCGGGTGACCGAGCTGGGAGCGAGTCGAGCAGTTTGACTCACCGTGCCGGTGGGGCGGACACGCGGTAGTTCATCCAACCCAGCCCAGCTGAAACCGGCAGCAAACCACGCCGCAAGCAACGTGCATTTCCCTGTTCCGCAACGGTGGACACGGTGTGCCGGAACGGTGGACACGGCGTTTGGGTGGGCTCGGGTTCAGTCTTCCTTGCGCCTGCGCCGCCGGGGTGTTTCTCCTGATGCCCCGTGGGCCGCCAGCAGCTCGTTCACCGACTTGCCCGCGGCATGCGAACCCGTCTGCTCGGCCGGGGGTGCAGGGGGCTTGGCGTGACTGCCCGAGGGCTGCTGTTGCTGCCGGGCCTGGAATGTCTCCTGCCACGATGGCGCATCATCCGCCTTGCGCCGACGCCCGCCTCCCGTGGTCTCGACCTCGGGCGCCCGCCGACGCCCACCGGCCTCCTCGGTCGGCGGCATCTGGACAACCCGGCTGGCCGGTTCGGGCTTACGCACCGGGGGCGGCGGAGGCGGAGGCTCAGGAGTCCGAACAACGGGCCGCTGCACGGTCGGCTCGACGCTCTCCCGGATGACGGGCCGCTGGACCGTCGGCTCAGCGGTCTCCGGCAACGGCTGGATCCGGGTCGGTGACTCGACCTCCGGGCGCTGCATCGGCTGGCTGGGCTGAGGCTGCTTCGGCGGCCGAGGCGGACGGCCGGTTGCCTGCTGGACCGAGTGCTGCTGGATTGGGGGCTGCTGGCGTTGTGGCGGAGGCGTGTTGCTGCGTTCCCACGATGGCGTCCAGCCCGGGTCGATGCCTTCGCCGAGGCTGTTGGCCGAATCCCCGGCCACCGGCTGGTGGTACGGGCCCACTGGCGTCACTGGGTCCCACCAGCCGGAACCTGGGTTGGCGGGGTCGTCACGCCGGGGCTGGCGGATCTGCACCTGGCGCTCGGCAGGCTCACGCGGCGGGCGCTGGGGCTGGGGACGCTGTGGCTGCGGGCGGGCGGCGGCCCGGGGCCGGTCCGCTGCCACGCGGTCGATCAGCTCGGTCTGCGGTTCGCTTGGAATGATCACCGGCTGCTGCGCCGAAGCCGCCGGGTTCAGGCGTTTCACCACCTGGCCCTGCTGCGGGAGCTGGTGTTTCTCGTCCGGCAGTGAACGCATCCTGGTCGCCTGTGCCTGCAGCGCGAACCGTTCGACCAGCACTTCGCCGCCGAGCAGGGTCTGCAGGGTCTCGCGGAGCTGCCCCAGCTCGGTCCGCAAGGCTTCGATGTCCGCACGGGACTGTTCTTCGGCTTTGCGTTTGGCGTCGGCTTCGAGTTCCAGCTCGTATTCGCGCCGCGCGGCGATCTCACGCTCGAGTTCGAGCTCATAGATCGCCTGCATACTTTGCGACTCGTCGGTCTTGTCAGCGACCTGACGGCGGAATCGCGCGGCAAGGAACGCACCGACCAGGGCCGCCCAGAGGGCCGCGAGGATGCCCATCTTGAGGAAGCGGGCGTCGTCGGTCAGTACCAGGATCAACGTCGCGCCGAGCACCAGGACCAGGGCGCCACCGAGCAGAAGGCGAGCCGTGCTCGGCACCCTGCTGGAGTCGCGCGTCGAGACGGCACGGCCGGACATGCCTAACACCGTACCTGTCAGTTATCGCTCCGAGACCTGCTCGTGGCCGAACCTGCGTTAAATCCACGCTTTGCATCGATCAACGGTCGTCGGGCTCCTTTGGTTCATCCGGTGTCTTGAGACAGTTCTCCAGCCACAGTCCGGCCGCGATCAGAGCGGCCGAACAGACCGCGCCGATGATCGCACTGGTGGTGTCGTTCGACGCTGCGACGATGTCTCCCCGTTTAAGAAACACGTAGATCAGCACGCCGATCCAGGCGCCGAGCATGATCGCGCCGAGCACGGACGACGCTTTGGCCAACGCGACCGCACGCGCGGCCGTGAGCGCCTCCACGGGCTTGCCTGGCTTGGTCCGGCGGATACGTGACCGCAGTGAGAAACCCAATACCACGTCGATCACCGCGATGATGATCAACGTGACACCGGCCAATGTGGGCAACGGCGGCAGCGAGCCGTACGCCGACTGCATGATCAGGTACAGCACGACCGCAGCGAGCAGCCCTGCGATGACCAGGTCACGTGGCCTGGTGAACTTCACGCCGCCTCCAGCTTGAGATCCTCACGCAGCCGCACACCCTCGTCCCCTAACGCCGTAACCAGGTCAGCGATCGGACCGTGGCCCGGCAACGAAGCGTCCGGTTGCAACTCCAGCCACGGCACCAGGACGAACGCGCGCTCGTGGGCACGCGGGTGCGGCAATTCGAGCCGCGGATCAGTGCTCGTGACGCCGATAACGGTAATCACATCCACATCGAGCGATCGCGGGCCCCATCGGACCTCTCGGACACGCCCGGCAGCGTTCTCCAGATCCTGGGCGAGTCGCAGCCAGTCCCATTCGTCGAAGTCCTCACGCGACGCGACCACGATCGCGTTGAGGAAATCGTCCTGATCCGTCACGCCCCACGGCGCCGTCTCGTACACAGAAGACACGGCCAGTGCAGGCAGTCCGTCCACCGCGGACTGCAGGTGACCGAGCCGGTCGCCCATGTTCGAGCCGATCGACAGGACGGCCGTTGTCATGCGCGTTCCCGCCGCACGGTGACCGCCACATCGGTGAATGTCAGCGGGATCGGCGCCGACGGCTTGTGCACAGTGACCTCGACCGCGCGCACCCGCTCATCGGACAGCACGTCGTCAGCCACGTCACCGGCGACCGCTTCGATCAGGTCACGCGCCGGGCCGCCGACGATCGCCGCCGCGCGTTCGGCGAGCTCGCCGTAGTGCATGGTCTTGGCGAGGTCGTCGGTTTTGGCGGCATCGGTCAGGTCGAGCCAGACCGTGATGTCGATGAAGAAGTCCTGGCCGTCGCGCTTCTCGTGCTCGAACACACCGTGGTTGCCACGAACCCGCAGCCCGGTGAGCGTGATCCGGTCGCTCACACCCGCTCCCATTCAGCCACCACTCGCACCGCGTCCAGCGAACGCATCACGTCATGCACTCGGACACCCCAGACGCCTTTCGCGGCGGCCAGCGTGGAAATCGCCGCTGTGGCGTCCTCCCGGCCGTCCGGCGGGCGCGGTGTGCCGTCCTTGTCGGCCAGCAGCCTGCCGACGAAACGTTTGCGCGACGCCCCGACCAGCACGGGATGCCCCATGGCCATGAAAACGTCCAAGGCACGCAACAACGCCCAGTCGTGCGGGGCTTGTTTGGCAAACCCGAGGCCCGGATCGATCACGATCGCGTCCGGCGAAACCCCGGCTTTCAGCGCTTCGTCCACCCGCTCGCACAGCTCGGCCTTGACCTCGCTGACCACGTCTTTGTAGTTGGCCAGGGAATTCATGTCCTTGCTGTGGCCACGCCAGTGCATCAGGATCCACGGCACCCCGGCGCCCGCGACGACGCGCGCCATGTCCTTGTCCGCCAAGCCACCCGACACGTCGTTGACCACGGTCGCGCCCGCGGCCAGCGCCGCCTCCGCGACCCGCGCACGCATCGTGTCCACGCTGATCCGGACGCCCGCGGACGTCAGTTCCTTGATCACCGGCTCGATCCGGCCGATCTCCACCTCGGCGGCGACCCGCTCGGCACCCGGCCGGGTCGACTCCCCGCCGACGTCGATCAGGTCCGCACCGGCCGCCCACATCTCGTGGGCATGCCGCAGCGCGTCGTCCACAGTGAAATAACGGCCGCCGTCCGAGAAGGAATCCGGGGTCACGTTGAGGACACCCATCACCACGCAGCGGCCGGGATCAGGCAGCAGCCGATGCGTCATCGACGCGCCTTGATCAGGTCCAACGCCTCCGCACGCGACGACGCCGAAGTCTTGAAGATTCCACGCAGGCCCGATGTCGTCGTCCGCGCGCCAGGCTTGCGAATGCCACGTACCGACATGCACAGGTGCTCGGCCTCGATGACCACGATCGCGCCACGCGGATCCAACGTCCGCATCAGCGCGTCGGCCACCTGGGACGTCAGCCGCTCCTGCACCTGCGGGCGCCGGGCATAGGCGTCGACCAGTCTGGCCAATTTGGACAGTCCGGTGACTTTTCCACGTTCATTCGGAATATATCCGACGTGCGCGACCCCGTGGAATGGGAGGAGGTGATGCTCGCAATTATGCGTCAGGTGTCCCGCGATCAAGAATGTCGGATATGGATCACAGGTAAAGCTGTAGACCGTGAATGGCTTCGCACCAGTCGCACGAATTCGCTCGACCGACTCGACTTCCACCCACATCGATTCGTCAAGATCAGTTCGATGAGACTTCTGCGGAAACCCATGCTTTCGATACCAGCTGTCCACGATGTACAGCTTTGAGACGTCGGCATTCTTCGCTGGAGTGAATCTCGCACCGATCACTGCAGCAAGGTCTTGCAAGAACGGCACGTTAGCGCTGACAGCAACTCGATGTGGATCCCTTTTGCTTCGAAATCCATCGCCGTCGACGTACCCGTCTAGGAAGCCATTGAAGACTTCGAGATCATTCAGCACCACTTCCGGGAACCGTTGGCGCATATGGTGCGCGTCGCCGCCCATGTACTGACGCATGAGGTCGGCCAGATACGACGACACGACTCGAACCCGGAAACCTGGAACTGGCTTGATCTCCCGGAAGCCACCCGGCCGTACAACCGGCTCGATCCTCGCATCGATGCCGAACCCACGGAACAGCGATTCGGCGAACTTCTTCGCGAAGAGACGATCATTCACGACAAGCGAGACGTACCGATCGCCGACAGTCGCATCCGAGCAAACAGCGCCGATCACGTAGCCGAAGTCATAGCCCAAGCGAGGCTTCCACCGATCACGACAAAGACTGCGGGCACGCGTCCACTCAATGTGAGTTCCGGCAACGTCCTTCGCCTCCATCCACCCATCGGGTGTAGCGAGTGGATGATCAGGAGTCACTTGGAAACGACCACCAGTTGTGCGAACTTCGACGAGTTCTCGGACTTTCCGGGCTGTCACGTTCGTCACTGTCGTCTCTTCGACTTTGCCCTCGACCAAGGTCCACAGCTGATCGCCGACTTCGACATCGCATGCACGTTTGCTTCCGGTAACCGCGTTGACGTGCTGCCTGCTGGGAACGCACATGCTGTACATCGGAATGTCCGTGACGAGCACCAGTTCCTCGTGGGACTCGTCGAAAGTCTTTGCCAGCACGGCATCCGGGTCCATGTACAACCCGGCGAACATCTCCCGGTACGCGCGGGCGACCCGGGCAGGGGTGTCGGCGAGACCGTCCCGATCGGGGTCTTCACCGCACGCGACAAGCAACTCACGCACGGCCTTCTCGGCGCGTGCTTGGTCGAAAACGGGACGAACGGAGCGGACGCCGTCCGAAGAGGCGGCACCCGCTCCGTTCTGTGACTCGATGCTCAGTTCTTACCGTCCCGGTCATCCTGCTCCGGCGGCGACGTCGCCGGACGCCAGCCGGGAGGCGCGCCGTAGTTCGGCGGGCCACCAGGCCTGCCTTCCGGCACGTACGGTCCGGGGCTGGCAGGCAAGCCGTTCGGCACGGGCGCTTGCCCGTTGTTGGCTTCCTTCGGCAGGTCGTTCGCCCCGCCGACGGCACCGACCGGGGTCGGCTCCGGCTCTTCCTGGACCGGCGGCCACGGCTCGCCACGTTCGATCGCCAGCTCGCCACGGGTCTTGATCGGCGGCTTGTCGGACGGCACGCGCTCACCGAAGTCGTTGAACGCGGTGATCCGGGGCCGCTTCTCCACCCGGGAGAAGATCCGCTCGAGGTCCTTGCGCTGCAAGGTTTCCTTGTCGAGCAGTTCGACCACGAGCTCGTCGAGCACGTCGCGGTAGGTGTTGAGCACCTCCCACGCCTCGGTGTGCGCCGCTTCGATGAGCTTGCGCACCTCCTCGTCGATCTCGTGCGCGACTTCGAGCGAGTAGTCCACGGCGTGGCCCATGGAGCGGCCGAGGAACGGGTCGCCGTGCTCCTGGCCGTACTTCACGGCACCCAGCCGGGCGCTCATGCCGTACTCGGTGACCATCGCCTTGGCGATCTTGGTCGCCTGCTCGATGTCCGAGGACGCGCCGGTGGTCGGCTCGTGGAAGACGAGCTCCTCGGCCGAGCGGCCGCCCAGTGCGAACACCAGGCGGGCGATCATCTCCGAGCGGGTCATCAAGCCCTTGTCGTCCTCTGGCACGACCAACGCGTGCCCACCGGTGCGGCCACGCGGCAGGATCGTGAGCTTGTACACCGGCTCCAGGTCCGGCATCGCCCACGCGGCCAGCGCGTGCCCACCCTCGTGGTAGGCCGTGATCTTCTTTTCCTTCTCGGAAATGATCCGGCTCTTGCGGGCCGGACCACCGATCACGCGGTCGACCGACTCCTCAAGGGCGGCGTTGTCGATCAACGAGCCGTTCTGGCGTGCGGTGAGCAGCGCGGCCTCGTTGAGCACGTTGGCCAGGTCCGCGCCGGACATGCCGACCGTGCGCTTGGCCAGGCTTTGCAGCTCGACGTCCGGCGCCATCGGCTTGCCCTTGGCGTGCACCTCGAGGATCTTGCGACGGCCGGTCAGGTCCGGTGCGGACACCGGGATCTGCCGGTCGAAGCGGCCTGGGCGCAGCAGCGCGGGGTCGAGGATGTCGGGCCGGTTGGTCGCCGCGATCAGGATGATCCCGCCGCGCGCGTCGAACCCGTCCATCTCGACGAGCAGCTGGTTGAGGGTCTGCTCGCGCTCGTCGTGCCCACCACCGAGGCCTGCGCCTCGCTGACGGCCGACGGCGTCGATCTCGTCGACGAAGATGATGCACGGCGCGTTCTGCTTGGCCTGCTCGAACAGGTCACGCACACGCGAGGCACCGACACCGACGAACATCTCGACGAAGTCCGAGCCGGAGATCGTGTAGAACGGCACACCAGCCTCACCGGCGACGGCCCTGGCCAGCAGGGTCTTACCGGTTCCAGGCGGCCCGTAGAGCAGCACGCCCTTCGGGATCTTGGCGCCGAGGGCCTGGTAGCGGCCCGGGTTCTGCAGGAAGTCCTTGATCTCGTACAGCTCTTCGACGGCCTCGTCGGCCCCGGCCACATCGGCGAAGGTGGTCTTGGGCATGTCCTTGGACAACTGCTTCGCCTTGGACTTGCCGAAGTTCATCACCCGGTTGCCGCCGCCTTGGACGTTGTTCATCATCCAGAGCAGGAGCAGGCCGAGCAGCACCAGCGGGATCGCGAACAGCAGGATCTGGGTGAAGATCGACTCCTGTGTGACCTTCGTCTCGAAGTTCACGTTGTTCGTCCGAAGCAGGTTGAACATGTCGTCGCCGGCCTGTGCCGGGAACGAGGTCATGATCTGCTTCTGGTTGTTCGCCTTAGCCGCGTCCTTGAGGACCAACTTGAGCTGCTGCTCTTTGTCCTCGAACGTCGCGGACTCCACGTTGCCCGTGGTGATCTGAGTGATCGCCTGAGTCGTGTTCACCTGAGCGAACCCGCGGTTGGAGTCAAAGATCGTGCTGAACGCGAGGTACAGCAGGACCACTGCCAGGATCCAGAGCAGCGGGTTACGGAGCAGTCGCTTGCGGTCCATTCACTTACGGCCGCCGGGCGGCCTCGACCCTCCCTGACTTGCATTTCGGGTAGTGAGCCCCACTACCCGGCCGGCGGGGCAATCCGGTCCATCCAGCGTACCGCCCACTTCCAGCGCTTCACGCGCCAAGTGACAGAGCGTAGCTCGTCACGGCGCATCCGCGCTGGACTGAAACTGATAACGGATGAATTCCCCCGTTCGGTTCCCGATCATCCTGAGGGCTTCCTCAGGATGAGTAGACGGCCGGCTCGAGCGTGCCGATGTACGGCAGGTCGCGGTAGCGCTCGGCGTAGTCGAGGCCGTATCCGACGACGAACTCGTTCGGGATCTCGAAGCCGATGTACTCGACCGGAACGTCCACCTTGACCGCCTCAGGCTTGCGCAGCAGCGTGCAGACCCGCAGCGTGGCCGGCCCGCGCGAGGCCAGGTTCTTCAGCAGCCACGACAGCGTCAGGCCGGAGTCGATGATGTCCTCGACGATCAGCACGTCCCGGCCGGCGATGTCCCGGTCGAGGTCCTTCAAGATCCGCACGACACCGGAGCTGGACGTGGCCGAGCCGTACGAGCTGACCGCCATGAACTCCAGCTGGACGGGCACGGGCAGCGCACGCGCCAGGTCCGTCATGAACATCACTGCGCCTTTGAGCACACCGACGAGGACAAGGTCCTGCCGGGCGCCGCCGGCTGGATAGTCCTCGGCTATCTGCTTGGCGAGTTCGGCGATCTTCTCGTTGATCTCTTGCTCGGTGATCAGCACAGAGGCGATGTCGCCGTCGTACACGCCAGCTCCCTCTCAAACTCGACTTACTGGCCGGGCGGTTGCACGCAGAGCCTCCCATGCGAGCGGCACGCCTCAAAGCCGCCTGGCAGCCAGACGCCACCCTGACCACGCCATTCACCCACCAGAGCGTCAACCGAACGCAGATGACCGTCGGTGAGTTCCGGCACTCCGGCGGCCTTGAGCCAGCTTCGGATGACCCGTCGGCGAAGCGCGGGAGGATGCGGCTGCAGCTGCGCTACCAGCATGTTCTCGTTGTCCCGGCGGATCTTCTCGGCCAACGTGTCCAGTGCGTCGAGGTCCTCACGCACCTGATCGGCCGTCCGCGCGAGCGCTTTCGCGACACCCCCTTGGAGGACCTCCTCCATGAGGGGGATCACGTCATGCCTGAGGCGCACTCGTTGGAACGCGGGATCACTGTTATGCGGATCGGCCCACGGTTCGAGACCGAGTTCCGCGCACGCCTCGACGGTGACGGTCCGCCGGATCTTCAGCAGCGGCCGTCCCCATGGCGGGTCGTAGGGCCGCATGCCCGCGATCGATCGTGGGCCCGAGCCGCGGCCGAGTCCGAGAAGGACCGTTTCGGCTTGGTCGTCGAGCGTGTGACCGAGCAGGATCAAGCCGCCGTGCGCTTGTCTCAGGGCCTGGTAGCGCGCCCGTCTCGCCGCGGCTTCCATCCCGCCTTGTCCGGTTACGTCGACAGTGAGGATCTTGGCGTCGATGTTCCTGGTCTTGAGCTGACCGGCGGCCCGCTCGGCGGTGGCTTTCGAGCCGTCCTGCAGGCCGTGATCGACGATCAAAGCCGTGATATCGGTCAACATCGCGGTGGCCGCGGCAAGGGCGAGCGAGTCGGCGCCACCGGAGACCGCGACCGCGACCGGGCCAGGTGGTGTTGTGCTCAGCAGATCCTTGACGGCCTTGCGGACGGTCAGGGCTGCACTCGGCGAAGCCATGCGTCCGGGTCCGTGATCTCCGAGCGAAGCGGCAGTGTTTCGGCGGACGTCCACACCGCGTTGAACCCGTCCATCCCGGCCCGGTCAACGACATGCTTGGTGAACTTGGCGCCCGCTGCGTACTGCTTGACCTTGGCGTCGACACCGAGCAGCGTCCGCAGCACCCGATCAAGCAGCCCACCACCACGGCGACGCTCGGTGAACCGGCTGCGGATGACATCGACCGTCGGCACAACGGACGGGCCGACCGCGTCCATCACGAAGTCCGCGTGCCCTTCGAGCAACGTGGACAATGCGATGAGCCGGTCGAAAACCTCACGCTGTTCGGCAGACTGCAACAACTCCATCAACGTGACGGGGCCAGAGGAGGCATCCGGCTCAAGCGAGCGGCGGCGCGCTTCTTTGATCACGTCAGGGAACCGGTTGAGCGCACTAGCGGCACTGTCGTCCATTCCGGACAGGAACTTGCGTACCTGACCGGAGAAATACTCCTTGAGCCACGGGACGGCGGTGAACTGCAGCCGGTGCGTGCACTCGTGCAGACAGACCCACATCCGGAAATCGCCCGCGGGAACGTCCAAAGCCCGTTGCGCGCCAATGATGTTGGGCGCGACGAGAAGCAGGCGGCCGTCATTGAACGGGTCGTACTGGCCAAGCACGCGCGAGCCGAGGAACGCCAGCACCATGCCCGCCTGAACACCGGCACTACCGGACATCACGGCACCAACCGGGCCGGAGTACGACCGTGGCAAAGCACCTTCGGTCAGTACCTCGAGGCCTTCGGCGGCAGCCCTGATCCAGCCAGGCCGGTCAACCACCTCGCCGGGAGGCAGCGGAAGCCCGTGGCCGAGGCCGGTGAGGTCGCGGACGTGCCCTTCGGCTACGTCGGTGGCGTCCCGCAACTGCCGGACCGTCGCCTCGGCCTCCGCCATCGGCACGTCAGGCCCACGCCGGACCAGGCGTTGCCCGGTCGAGATGGCCAGTGACCAGTCGACTGGCGACCCCGCACCTCGCCTGAACTCTGTCGCCGCTTCCACAACACCGACGCTACCTGAGCATGTGAGCTCTGTGTGATTGCCTGCTCATTATTTGCAGCCGCACGATCGGAGCGCGGCGGCGACGGCATCGAGGGCGGGGCGGGCGGCGAGAGTGTCGCTCTGGCTCGTCATGAGGGCGAACACCAGAATCCGGCCATCAGCGTCGAGGACAACGCCTGCCAAGGAGTTGATCTGCGCGGCAGGCAACGTCCCCGTCTTGGCCCGCAACCAGCCACGACCACTCGCGGCCTGACCGTCCCCGAACCGACCGGCCAACGTGCCGCTGCCACCCGCGACCGGAAGTCCACCCAGCAACGGCCGCAGCTTCGCGGTCCTCGGGTCCTTGCCGTCCCCGGCGGCGACCGCGAGGATCTGCGCGAGCAGCCGAGCGGGCGACCTGTTGTTCGTCGACATCCCGCTGCCATCGGACAGTTCGGCACCGGTGACGTCAAACCCGTTGTCGGACAAGACCTTCAGGATGGCGGTGTGCAGACCGGCGAACGACGGCTCGGCGCCGGAGGCCTTCGTGACCTCGCGGGCGACGACGTCAGCGAGGACGTTGTCGGAGGTCTGCATGAACTGCTCGACGAGTTCGGTGAGCGGAGCCGACTTCACCTCGCCGAGAACCTGCGCATCGGCCGGAGCCGTGACCTCAGGCTTCGCGGCCATGGTCGCGCCGATGCGCTTGGCGAACTCGTTCGCGACGGCACGCGGCGGGTTCTGACTGCGCGGGCTGCGGTCCTTGGCCGGATCAGCCCTGGCGCCGTCCATCATCAACGGGGTGATCGGCGAGATGTACCCCTCGCCGACGTCACCCGGAAGCACGCCAGGCGCCAGGTCATCACCGGTGTACCGGCTGCGGTCGAGGTAGACCTGGGTGACCGGGCCCTTGGCTTTCACCTGTGCGACAAGGTCATCGAGCCTCGCGGAGCCGGGGAACACGGAGTTTTTGCCAGCGGGCAAGGAATTGAGCGTGGCATCACCCCCGCCGACGATGATGACGCTGCCCGGCTGCGGACCCGCGACAACCTTGGTGCTGAACTGCTGGCTGTGCTGAAGCTGCAGAAGGGCGGCGGCCCCAGTCAGGACCTTGGTGGTGGACGCGGGAGTGAGCGGAGTCGTCGGCCCCCTCTCCCAGAGGACATCCCCGGTCACGGCATCGATGACGGACCCGGTGAGGGTGCCAAGGACCGGATTGCCCGCCGGAGCGGCAAGGGCGCTTTGCACACCCTGTGGTGTGGGCCGCGCAGCCTGGACATTCGGAGCCTTCAGGTTGGGTACGAAGGCAACGGGAGCGGGCGGAGGCGCGGCGGCAGCCTCAGCGGCCGTGCCACTGAGCCCAAGCCCTTCCTTGACCCCGGGGACGAAGAAGACGACACCGGCACCGAGGGCGATCACGGCGACGATGGCCACGAGGACGATGAGCCGCTTTGGGCGCTTCTTGCCGGGTAGCGGCGGAATGGCGCGGTGTGTGTCCTCATTGGATGGAGGCGGCTGCTCGGTCTGCGGTTGTGGTTCGGCTTTCAGTGCCTGGCCGGAGGTCTCCATGCCCATCGGCGCCTTGGGCCTCGGGAGATCCTTTGGCTTTTCGAGCCCTGCCGGGGCATGCGGGCTCCGCGGGAGCTCCTTCGGCTTTTCGGGGCCTACGGGTGCGTGCAGCGTCCGTGGGAACTCCTTCGGCTTTTCCGGACCTTGTGGCCGCAGGGGCGGAGCGTGCAAGTTGCGCGTGGGGGCGCCAGGCTTGTCCAGATTGCGCACCGGTTCCGGCACCTTCGGCCGCACGGGCGCAGGAGGCATCGGCTGGTTGCGTGGCGGGAATCCCCCAGGCGCCTTTGGCCGAAGCGGCGGCGCGGGCAGTTGCGTGGTCTTGTCACCACCGGGCCGTTGAGGCCGCGTCGGAACCTGAGCGGGAGTGGAGAACCACGAGTCAGGCCCCTTCTTGGTCTCCTCAGGCTTTTGAACGGGCCGTACCTGAACAGTCTTCTCACCAACCGGCTCAGCCTTGGGACGGCTTTCCGGCTTGGGCGGCCCCTCAAGGTCCCGCGGGCTGACCGGCTGCGTCTTGCCGACATCGGCAGCAGGTCGACGCAGCCCACCGAAACCTTCAGGATCTTTACGCTCGGCGCCCGGTCGACTGAGCCCGCCGAAGCCCGCAGGATCAGGCCGCTTGACCGGCAGCGTTTGGACGGTCGTCTCGCCCCGGTCCTCAGGCTCGGCGGGTTTCTCCGGTTCGGCCGGAGCCTCAGCCAGCGCGACATCGGGCGCTGGCTTGCCCGCCGCGACTGGTTCAGCAGGTGGCTCATCCTCGACCTGCGGAACGTCAACGGTCGCGGAGTCGGCAGGCAGCCGGTCCTCGGCCACCTCCGCCACATGCAAAACCTGGAAAAGATCGGAATCAACAGGCTCCGCATCGGCGACCTGCGCAACCGGAAGAACCTGGAAAAAGTCGGAGTCAGCAGGTGCAGCGACAGACGGATCGTCCTCGGCCGCCTGTGCAGTCGCGGAATCACCAGACTCGACGACCGAGGGAGCGTCCCCGGCAACCTGGTCAATCGGAAAGACCTGGACAAAGTCGGACTCGACCGGCTCGACAACCGACGGCCCATCCTCGGCAACGTGAGGAGCCTGCGCGGTTGCCGAATCACCGGGCTCCTCGTCCCTCGGCCCGCCTGCACCCTGCGGAACCTGGAAAAGATCCAAGTCAGCAGGCTCCGCGACCGACGGCCTTTCGTCAGCAACCTGCTCGACGTGCAGAACCTGGAAAAGATCCGAATCGACAAGCTCAGCACCCGACGGCTCGTCCTTAGCCACCGACGGAACCTGCACGGTCGCCGAATCACCAGGCTCAACGGCAGGTGGCTCGCCCTCAACGATCTTCGCGACCTGCGGAGCCTGAACCGTCGCCGAATCAGGTTCGGCGACCGACCGCTCACCCTCGGCAATCTTCGCGACCTGCGGGACCTGGACAGTCGCCGAGTCATCAGGCCCCGCCGCACTGTCATCCGCGCCGGTTGGTTCCTCATCGACGGGCGTCTCGACCGGCGTACTTTCGGCTACCGGCTCGGCATCAGCCTCGTCCGCCGGTTCGCCCGGTTCATCCGCACGGACCGGCTCAACACCGTCTGCCTGGTTCGGTACATCCGCAGACTCCGCCTGGACGGCCTCACCTGCTGACTCGACCGGGACGTTGTCGGCTACCTCCGGTTGCTCTGCCTCCGCTGGGCCAGGCTTCTCGTCGGTTGAGGCGGCTGGTTCCTCCCCGATGACCTCAGGGACCTGCGCGGCCTCCAAATCAGCGGACCGCTCATCGACCGGAGCAGCCGTCGACTCGTCCGGGCCCCCGCTCGCTGCCTCCTGCAAGGCCTCCGCATCGGTTGGCCCATCCTCGCTGGCCGGTTCGCTGTCGCTGGCCTGCTGGACCTGGCTGGTCTCCGCATCCACAGGCCCGTCGCCATCGGTGGACTCAGCTTCTCCGGCCTCCGACACCTGCGGAACTTCCGCGGTCTCGGAATCAACAGGCTCATCTGTACCGACCGGCCCGGCGTCGCCAGCCTGCTGAACCTGCGCGGCCTCCGATTCGACAGACCCAGCATCACCGTGCGCCCGCGCGACCTCCGAGTCCGCGGACTCATCCACACCGACCGACCCAGCATCACGGGCCTGCTGAACCTGTGCGGCCTCAGAGTCCGCAGACTCACCCACAGCACCATCAGACCCATCCGTGCCAACCGACTCGGCGTCCTGAGGCTGGGCCTTCTCCGAAGACCCGGCGTCACTGGTCTGGCCATCCTCCTGAGTCAGTTCAGCCGCGACAGCCTGTACCGGCACGGTGTTTTCGGCGCCAGACTCCGGGCTCGATGGCTCCTCGGAAACCGGAGACTCCGCAACATCCTTGGCCGTAACCGGTTTCGGACTCGAGACCGACTGGCCGGGTTCGATCCGCATGGGCATCGCGCGGGGTAGTTCGCCGGGTGATTCGAACCACGTTGCCGCCCCTCCGGGCGGGTCGCTTTTCAGCTGCGCGGGCTTCGGCTGCTGGCCTGGTTCGATTCGCATCGGCATCGCCCGGGGCGGCGCATCGGGCGAGGGGGATTCCGTTTTATCGGGATCTACCTGCGGAAAACCGGTGGACGAGCGGTCGTCGTCTGCTGTCGGCCACGCCGGGTTGCCCTGGTCTGCCACTCAGTTCTCCCTGTCCAACATCACGTCCACGGACCGACTGCCGTGATGTCGGCCGAGCTCGAGGCGTAGTCCAGACTAGTGGCGAGCACATACAAGAGATGATGAGCGAGGAACAGACGTGGAGTTCGACGTCACGATCGAGATCCCCAAGGGCGTACGCAACAAGTACGAAATGGACCACGAGACGGGGCGGATCCGGTTGGACCGGACTCTGTTCACCGCCACCCAGTACCCGGCTGACTACGGGTTTGTCGACGACAGCCTCGGCGAGGACGGCGACCCGTTGGACGCTCTCGTACTCGTGCAGGAACCGACGTTTCCCGGCTGCCTGATCCGCAGCCGCGCGATCGGCATGTTCCGCATGCGTGACGAGAAGGGCGGCGACGACAAGGTCCTGTGCGTGCCCGCGGAGGACCCGCGGTCGGAGCACTTGCGTGACATCCACCACTTGAGCGAGTTCTACCGGCTGGAGATCCAGCACTTCTTCGAGGTCTACAAGGATCTCGAGCCGGGCAAGAGCGTCGAGGGCGCGACCTGGGTCGGTCGCACCGAGGCCGAGGCGGAGATCAAGCGTTCGTACGAGCGCTACCAGGCTCTGCACGCCGCCCCCGAAGGACACTGAAACACGAGGGCCGCTTTCGTGGCGTTGAACGCCGCGAAGGTGACCTTCACGGCATAACCGAAGGCCCCGCTCCCTCGCGAGACGAGCGGGGCCTTCTTTCTTCGTGGTGGGGAAACGGGAAACCTCAGTGCATCGCGGCCACCGGCGCCGCGGTGTCCTCTTCGGACGCTGCGCGCTGCAGGCCTGACTTGTTCGTCAGCGGCACCTCTTTGAGGAACCAGATCAGCGCGAACGCCACGATGAGCACGATCCCGCCGACCATGAACACGGTGTCGAGCGAGCTGGCGAAGCCGTCGAGGACCGGCCGTGCTTCCTGCGGCGGCAGTTGGTTGATGAACGCCGTGTTGTTCAGGTCCAGTCCACCCGCGCCCGCCGGAAGCGGGGGCAGGCTCGCCGCGGCACGGGCCGCTGCGATCCGGTCGGCGACGATCCCGAACAGGATGGACAGGAACACCGCGGTACCGACCGTGCCACCGATGGACCGGAAGAACGTGGCCGACGAGGTCGCCACGCCCATGTCCTTCGCGGGCGCGTCCGCCTGCACCGCCAACAGCAGGCTCTGCATGCACAGACCAAGTCCGGCACCGGCCAGCGTCATGATCAGCATCGTCTGCCACAGCGCGGTGTCCGTGCCGATCTGGGCGAACAGGAACAACGCGACCGTTGTCGCGGCGAGGCCGATGATCGGGAAGATCCGGTAGCGCCCGGTCCGCGAGGTGATCCGGCCGCTGACCGTGGCTGACGCCAGGATGCCGAACGTCATCGGCAGCGTCATCAGACCGGACTCGGTCGGCGTCGCGCCCTTGACGATCTGCAGGTACAGCGGCAGCGACATCATCATGCCGAACATCCCGATGCCCATGATGAAGTTGATCGAGTTGGTCAGCGCGAACACCGGGCGACGGAACAGGCGCATCGGCAGCAGCGCCGCGTCACCCATCCACCGCTCGACGAACACGAACGCCACAAGGCCAACGACACCAGTCACGTACATCGCGATCGACGCGACTGAATCCCAGCCCCATTCACGTCCTTGCTCGGCAACGATCAGCAGCGGCACGAGACCGATCGTGAGTGTGGACGCGCCCCAGAAGTCGATGCGCTGCGACACCTTCGTGTGCGGGACGTTCAGGACCCGGCTCACCACAACCAAGGCAATCAGCGCGATCGGCACGTTGAGCAGGAACACCCAGCGCCAGCCGGTGATGCCGAGGAACGTGTCGAGACCGGCGAACAGACCACCGATCAACGGACCGCCCACACTGGACAGTCCCCACACGCCCATGAAGTAACCGGTGTAGCGGCTGCGCTCCAGCGGCGAGGTGATGTCCGCGATGATCGCGAACGCCAGCGACATCAGGCCACCGGCACCGAGACCCTGCACCGCGCGGTACGCGGCGAGCTCGTACATCGAGGTCGCGATGCCTGAGAGCAGTGAACCGATCAGGAAGACCGAGATCGCGGTCAGATACATCGGCTTACGGCCGAAGATGTCGGAAAGCTTGCCGTACAACGGGGTCGAGATGGTCGCCGTGATCAGGTAGGCCGTTGTCGCCCACGCCTGGATGGTCTGGCCGTGCAGCTGGTCGGCGATGGTCTTCATGGCCGACGCCATGATCGTCTGGTCGAGCGCCGCGAGGAACATCCCGAGCATCAGCCCGGACAGGATCGTCAGGATCTGGCGGTGGCTCAGCGCGCCGGCCCGCGACGCGGGTGCCCCAGCGGCGGCTGTTGCCTGTTCGGACATCAGTTTTCTCCTCTTGCACGCGCCATCTCGGCGGCGTGCTCTTCGATGAAGGTCGGAATGGCGCGCTCGTGGTCGACGAGGAACCGTTCGAGCAGTTCGACGAACCGCTCGCGGTCTTCCTCAGGCCAGTGCGCGAGCATCCGGGCCAGCGAACTGCTGCGCTGGCGGTGCCGGGCGTCCAGCAGTGCACGCCCTTTGTCGGTGACGGCCAGCAGGCTGGCTCGTCCGTCCGCGGGATCGGCGCGGCGCTCGATCAGTCCGTCCTTGACCAGCCCGGCGACCTGCCGGGAGATCGTCGACGGATCCGAGTACACCGCTTCGGCCAGCGCGTTCGACCTGGCCGGCCCGATGTGCTTGAGCGCACCGAGCAGCACCATCGACGTCTTGTCGATGCCGATCTTGCTGAGCTGCGACGACACCGCTGCCCACTGCCTGCCGAGCCCCATCATCGCGGTCCCGAGCCGCGACCCCAACTCGATTTCGGCCTCAGTGGGCACCTGGCTTGCGTCGACCATGCCGATCCCTTGATTTGCTTGCATCACCCAATTACTTGCTCGATACAAGCATGCGCTTCGCGGGTTTATTCCGGCAACCGAATTAACCGGTGGGCGACATCACAGGTCAGCCCTCGTGAGTGTTTATGCGTGTTCTAACCCTGATAACCACTCACGAGGCTTGAGCTGCGGCGAGAGCGGCGGCGCCGATCGCCACGGCGTAGGCGCCCAGCTGGGCCGTTTCGATCAGTAGGCCTGCGTTGGTCGGCAACACGGTCGCCTGGACCGCTGCCCGACAGGTTGGTTCGAGCAAGTCCCAAGAACCAAGCACGCCTCCCCCGAGTACCGCGATCTGGCTGTCCAACACGGTAGCCACGACCGCGATCGCTTGGCCAAGAGCAGCGCCAGCCTCCTCGAAGACCTGCTGGGCCTCCGGGTCCCCGAGGCGAGCCCGTTCAGCCACCTGACCTGCACTGATGTCCTGGCCGTAACGTCGGCTGATGGACAGCCCGGACGCCACGGACTCGAGATGTCCACGAGCACCACACGTGCACGGCTCGTTGCCGAAGCCCGGCGTGTGGCCGATCTCCCCGGCTCCCCCGCTGGCGCCACGCAACAGCACGCCGTCGCTGATCAGCGCGCCGCCGATGCCGGTGCCGACCGTGATGCCAAACGCGTGCTTGTAACCGCGCGCCGCGCCAGCCGTGGCTTCGCCGTGCAGGAACGCGTTCGCGTCGTTGTCCACGACCAGTGGCAGGCCAAGTTCCCTGCTCACGATCTCGGTGAGGTTCGTGCCCGCCCACCCGGGAAAGACCTCGGTGGTCGCGGCGACCGCGCCGGTCGGGTCGATCACGCCCGCCGCGCCGATCCCGATGCCTTGGGCGCCTTCGGCCAGTTCAGCGGCCATTTCGATGGCGGTGGCGAGGATCTTGCCCGGCGGCGACTCCGCACGACGGCTGTCCAGGATGCGCAGGTCGTCGTCGCACCGCACGAGCTGGATCTTCGTGCCGCCGATGTCCACGCCGAGCCAGCTCACTGGATACTCGCGATCATGGGTGTGCGGGTGGAGATCAGCGTCGAGTCGGTCGACGGCGTCCGGATCGCGTCAATGCATGGCGCGGACCGGGTCGAGTTGTGCGCTTCGTTGTCCGACGGTGGCCTGACGCCGAGTCGTGGGTTGCTGGAGCTGGCAGCGATCCGCTCGGGCAACACCGAAGTCCACGCGCTGATCCGGCCGCGAGCGGGCGACTTCCGGTACTCGAAGGACGAGATCTCGCTGATGGTGCGCGATATCCGCGCTGCCGGGGTGGATGGGGTTGTGGTTGGCGCGCTGGGTGAGGACGGTTTGCTGGATCCGGCGTGCGCGGCGTTGATCGACGCGGCCGAGGGCAAGCCGGTCACGTTGCACCGCGCGATCGACGTCAGCGCGTCGCCGCGGCGGGTGCTGGGGCAGGCGATGGAAATGGGCTTCAAGCGAGTGCTGACCTCCGGGCAGCAGCGGTCGGCGCTGGACGGTGCGCCGCTGATCAAGTCGCTCGTCGCACAGGCTGGCGATGCCATCCAGGTGATGGCGTGCGGTGGGGTGCGTGCCGCGAACGTCCTGGAAGTCATTGCGGCGACTGGGGTTTCCGATGTGCACGCCGGAGTGCGCGCGCCGGTGCGCGGCGCTTCGAGTGGCACGGTGTCATTCGCGGGTGTCGGGGTGCCGGATGGATTCGACCACTTCGAGACCGACGCTGACGGTGTCGCTGCGTTGATGTCCGTCATCCGCGGCTGACCCGTCGTTCACGCTGCTCAACGGGGTCGGGCACGGGTGCGGCGGCCAGCAGCCGTCGCGTGTAGTCCTCCTGCGGGTTGCCGAACACGTCTGCGCGGCTGCCCTGTTCGACGATCTTGCCGCGGTGCATCACGGCGACGCGGTTGGCGAGCATGTCGACGACGGCGAGGTCGTGGCTGATGAACAGGCACGAGAACTTCAAACGCCGTTGCAGGTCAAGGAAAAGCTCAAGAATGCTGGCCTGCACGGACACGTCCAGCGCGCTGGTCGGCTCGTCCGCGATCAGCAGATCAGGGTCCAACGCGAGCGCCCTTGCGATGCTGACGCGTTGACGTTGCCCGCCGGACAGTTCATGCGGGTAACGGTCCTTTGTAGAGCTCCCCAGCTCCACCGCGTCGAGTAGTTCGGCGACTCTTTCCTTGTGGTTCTTGGCTTTATGGAGAACCATTGGTTCGGCGACGCATTCCGCGACGGTCATCCGTGGATCCAAAGAGGACGCAGGATCCTGGAAGATCATGCCGATCCGGGCGGCGATCGGGCGCATCTTGCGGGTCGAGAGCCGGGCGATGTCCTGCCCGAACAACTCGACGGCGCCTTCGGTCGGTTTCTGCAGGCCGACGGCGCAGCGTCCGGCGGTCGTCTTGCCCGAGCCGGATTCGCCGACCAGCCCGAGGACCTCGCCTTTGCCGATTTCAAAGGAGACGTCGTCGACCGCGCGCTGGCCGCCGAAGGACACCACCAGGTTCTTGATTCGCAGGACTGGTTCGGTGACTTCTTCGGCCGTCCGTGACCCGCTGCCGAGCCGTGGCACCGCTTTGAGCAAGCGATTGGTGTAGTCGTGGCTCGGCCGGAGCAGCACGTCCTCGACGCCGCCTTGTTCGACGACCTCGCCCCGGTACATCACAACCACCCGGTCGGCGAGGTCCGCGACAACGCCCATGCTGTGCGTGATCAGCACGATCGCGGTGCCGAGGCGGTTTCGTAGCTCGCGCAGGAGGTCGAGGATCTCGGCCTGGACGGTGACGTCGAGTGCGGTGGTCGGCTCGTCCGCGATGATCACCTTGGGGTCGCACGCGATCGCCATCGCGATCATCACGCGTTGCCGCATCCCGCCGGAAAGCTCGTGCGGATACTGCTTGAGCCGCTGTTCCGGACGGTCGAGCCCGACCAAGGTGAGCAGCTCGGCGGCTCGTTTTTTGGCGTCCGGGATGTCCTGGTGGAGCTCGATCGCCTCGATGAGTTGCCAGCCGACCGTGTGCACGGGGTTGAGCGCGGTCATCGGTTCCTGGAAGACCATCGCGATCTCGTTGCCGCGCAGTTCCCGCAGTTCCTTGGTATCGAGGTGCCGGACATCGCGCCCGCCGAGCATGATCTTGCCGGTGACTTTGGCGCGCTTGGGCAACAGGCCCATCGCGGACATCGCGGTGACGGTCTTGCCTGACCCGGATTCGCCGACGACCGCGACAACTTCGCCCGGGTTGACCGTGAAGCTGACCTTGTTGGCGGCTTTGACGTCGCCGAACGTGATGGAGAGGTGTTCGTAGTAGAGCATCAGCGGGCCTCGAATTTCACGTCGAACGCATCCCGCAGCCCGTCCCCGATGAAGTTGAAGGCGCACACGGTAAGCACGATCAGCAGCCCGGGCGGCAAGATCAGCCACCACGCGCCATCGTGCGCGTAGGTAAGGCCGTCGCTGAGTGTCCCGCCCCAGTTTGCCGCGGGCGGCGGAATACCGAGGCCAAGAAAACTGACGTAGGCAACAAGAAGAACGGCGTCAGCGATCTGGAAGGTCACGTTCACGATGACCGTTCCGATGGCGTTGGGAATGATGTGCTTGCCAATGGCACGTACACTTCCGCCGCCCATTACCCGCATCGACTCGACGTAAGCCCGACTTCTCAAGGCAATCGATTCCGCCCGCATGAGCCTTGCGGGAACAAGCCATGACACAAGCCCGATAACCAGAATCAGCATCGACACGCTCGGCGTCGCAATCGCCGCGGCGACAACGAGAAGGAACAGCGCCGGGATAGCAATGCCCGCGTCGACGATGCGCATCATCACCGCGTCGACCCAACCGCCCGCGTAACCGGCGATCGTGCCCCACAAGGTGCCGATCATGGTCGCCAGCACGCCTGCGGCGAGCCCGATAACCAGCGAGGTCTGCCCGCCGAGCATGAGCCTGCCGAGCAGGTCGTAGCCGAGGTCGTCAGTGCCGAGCGGATGCCCGTTCACGCCGGGTCCGAGCTTGCTGTTCTCCAGCGACGTCAGGGTCTGTTCGGTGTGGTAGACGAGCGGACCGAGGAAACAGAACGCGATCAGCAGGCCGAGAATGCTGATCCCCACGACCGCGAGTTTGTTGCGCCGGAAGACCTTGAGGCGACGCATGGTTGGGCCGGTCATGTTTTCACCCGCCTCGTCCTCGGATCGATGAGAGCCTGCGCGACATCCGCGAGCAAGCTTCCCGTGACGGTGGCAACGGAAAGAACCAGTACCACCCCAAGGAGAATGGGAAAATCACTCGTCTGGGCAGCATTCCAGAACAGGAGGCCCATGCCTGGATAGTTGAAAAGCTTCTCGGTGACCAAGGCGCCACTGAAAAGCACCGGAAGGTAGTATCCAAGCATTGCGACGAGCGAGGTGAGCGAATTCTTGAACACGTGCCTCGCGATGATCCGCTTTTCCGAAGCGCCTTTGGCCCGCGCGGTGCGGACGTAATCCTCGTCCAGATTGTCCACAACGGACGATCGGAGGTAGCGCGCGAACACCGCGAGCACGACGCCAGCCCCGGTCAGGACAGGCAGAACAAGCGCTTGGGAGTCCGCGAAGATGCCGCCGATCGTGTCCGCCTGTGGCGCCTGGACCGGAAACCACGCCGCGTTGATGGCGAAGACGATGATGAAGATGAAGCCGACCAGGAAGACCGGGGTCGAGTAGATCAGCAGGGTGAGCGCGCTGAGCAGGTAGTCCGTCGGCCGGTTGCGCTTCACCGCTTGCCACACGCCGAGCGGGATCGCGAGCAGCAGCGCCACCAGGGTGCTCAAAACCGTGAGGATCAGGGTTTTCGGCAACCGGTCGGTGATCAGCTCGCCGACGCTTTGGTTGAGCTGAAAGGATTCGCCGAGGTCGCCTTGCAGCAGGCGGCCAAGGTAGTGCAGGTACTGGATCGGCAACGGCTGGTCAAACCCTTGCTCACGGTCAAAGGCTTGAATCTGGTCTTCGGTCGCCTGGATGCCGAGGATGCCGCGCGACGGCCCGCCCGGAATCTGATGCAGGAGGAAGAAAACGACCACGGTGACCACGAAGATCACCGCGACCGCCTGCACCACCCGCCAGAACAGAAACCTAGCCACGCGCAATCCCCCGCTGGAGCGAACTCCGCGCGAACGGACCGTTCGCAAATCCAGTTGTCCACAGCCGCCCAACACCCCACTGTCGATCAAGCCCCGCCGATAGACTGGTCAGGGGACGCCCCCCGGGAGTGGTGGGGGCTGTCTGGGTGGCGGATCCGCGGACATTGGGGGATGTCTGAGCCGTGGGGGATGGCTCGGTAGCAGGCGATTCCTGGACGATGGCGGATGCTTGGCCAGCCGGAATCATGTGAGCAGCCAGGGATACTTGGGCAGCCATGGTCCCCCTGCCAGCCACGGATACTTGGGCAACCGGAGTCGCCAGGACTGCCGAGGTCATGAGACCGTCCAGCGCTGGGGTTGCATTGCTGCCAATGGGTCTTGGTTTCCTATGTTCACGTTCTTCTTTACCGCTGATACCTGGTAGACCGGGTTTGGCAGCCAGATGACCGGCAGTTCCTTCGTCAGGTAGTCGCCGTATGCCTTGATTGAGTCGTGGTCGGCGGTTGAGGTCGACGCGCCGATCAGTTCGTCTGCCTTCGGGTCGCTGTAGCTGCCCAGGTTCGAGGTCGCACCGGTGCCGAAGATGCGTTCACCGCTCGGGTACGCGTTGAAGTACCAGCTGCCCTGGGTACCGAAGAACGACATGTGCCACGAACACTCCGGCGCTGTCGATTGGCAGGCTTTGCTGTTGCCGAGCACGGTGTTCAGCGGCGCTTGCTTCAGCTCCAGTGCTACGCCGATCTTGGACAATGATGACTTCAGTTCCGCCATCATGTTGTCTGTTTCCTTCGAGCCGCTTTCGGCCAGGAGGGTGAACTTCAGTTGGGCGCCGGCTGGGATTCCTTCGCCGCAACGGGATGGGTCGCCGCAGGCGGCTACTCCGTCGGCTCCGGTTGTCCAGCCGTGGGATTCGAGGAGCGTTTTGGCTTTCGCTATGTCGAAGGGGTATGGGTTCGTCTTTTGGGTGTCGGACAACAGGGGCGATGCCGGGTCTTGTGGGACTGGTCCGTAGCCAGCTACCGCCATGTCTCGCCAGATGTTCTTGACGATCGAGTCCTGGTCCACCGCGTGCTGGATCGCTTGGCGCACGTACAACTGCTTGAAGATCGGACCCGCTTGCGGGTTGTTGAAGTTGTACGGGATGTAGGTGATCGCCCAGCCTTTCCATGGCTGGATCTGGTAGCCCTTCGACTCCAGCGCCGATCGCTGGTTCAGGTTCGCTGAGGCCAGGTAGCCGTAGTCCACCCCACCCGTCTGCAGGACGTTGAATTCCGCGTCGGCGCTGGTGAACGGTTTGAAGACGACCTTGTTCACCTTCGATGCGTCGTCGCCGGTGTACTTGGGGTTCTTCACCAAGGTCACTTGGCCGCCGGTGGTGAACTCTTCCACCGCGAACGGGCCGTTTCCGGCTTTCCACAGTGGATTCGTCTGATACGTCGGCAGGTCTTTTGCTTGCGCCACAAGGAAGTCGAAGACTTGCTGGGCCCCTGCTTCGGTTCGGTCGTGGTCGCCGATCGCGCCGTCGGCCGAGGTCTTGTCGAACACCTTCTGCGGCATCGGGCGGACGTTGGTCAGCTGCACCGCCGTGAACCATTCCGGGTTGTACGGCTTGTCCAGGATGAACTGGAAGGTTTTCTCGTCGATCGTCTTGAACTCGACCATGTTGTCGGGCATCCGGCCTTTGGCGTAGCCGCCCCACTTGGTCTTGTTGTACTTGACCAGGTTGTACCAGAACTCGACGTCCCTTGTGGTCAGCTTCGATCCGTCTGCCCAGGTCAGGTTGTCTTTCAACGTCACGGTCACGGTTTTGCCGTCGGCGCTGAACTCCGGTTTGCGAGCCGAACTGGCCTTTTCGTCGAACGCGACCGTTCCCGAGCTGCCGTTGTACGCGACCAATGGGACGAACAGGAGCTGATAGATGCTCGAGTTGTATGAAGCGAGGTGGCCGGGGATGCCGAGGGGCAGGATCCAGTTCGGGGTGGCGTTGGGCGGCAGCGCGAACGTGACCGTGCCGTTCTGCCCGCCGGACTGCCCAGAGCCGGAAGAGCTGCTGCTACAGCCTGCCGCGAGCAGTGCTGCGGCGAGCACAGCGGCCAGGAAACGGCGGGACATCGCGCCTCCCCGAGTCAGTCGGTAATTTGCCGGACGCTAATCCCTCTAGCGAACTAAAAACAAGACCCTTCGTCGTAAGGTCGTGGTTGAGGTAGCGTTTCCGACGTAACTTGGTTCGATTTCGAACAAAGGAGGGAGCTATGCCGCAAGCACCGACAGCCGAGATCCTGCGGCTCGTGTCCTCCGGCGAGGCTTCCTCCCGTACGGACCTCGCGCGCATCCTCGGCCTCGCGCGATCGACGGTCTCCCTGCGCGTCCAGGAGCTCATCGACGCGGGCCTGCTGACCGAAACCGGCGAAGGCCCGTCCCGAGGCGGACGAAGGCCCCGCGTGCTCAGACCAGCGGACGACGGCGGTTACGTGGTCGGCGCGGACATCGGCGCCCGGCACGTCCGGCTCGCCGCGTACGACCTCTCGGGCGAGCGTCTGCACCTCACCGAGGCTGAGCTGGACATCGCCGCAGGCCCGGAAGCCTGCCTGGGCACCCTGCTCGACATCATCGGCGACCTGAACAGAGTCCTTGCCGGGCAAAGGTTCCTAGGACTCGGCGTCGGCCTGCCCGGCCCGGTGAACTACGAAGACGGACGAGTCGAGCGACCAGCGAGAATGCCAGGCTGGCACGGCTTCGAGGTACGAGACTGGCTGACCGAACGCCTCAACATCCCAGTCGCCGTGGACAACGACGCCAACGTGGTCGCACTCGGCGAACTGCACACCCGCAACCGCGGCCCAGAGCACCTCGTCGTGGTCAAAGCCGGAACCGGCGTCGGCTGCGGAGTGATCGTCTCCGGCATCGTGCATCGCGGCGCCAACGGCGTTTCCGGCGACGTCAGCCACGTCCGCGTGCAAGCCGCAGGCGAAACCCTGTGCGGCTGCGGCAATACCGGCTGCCTCGAAACAATCGCGAGCGGTGCCGCGGTGGCCCGGAGCGTCGAAGCCCGCGACACGGGACACCTTGTCGAACTGGCCAACGACGCCGAACCGCGAGCGTCAGCAGCCGTAAGACGCGCGGGCGGACACCTCGGCGAAGTACTGTCCACAGTGGTCAACTTCTTCAACCCGCACGCAGTCCTGCTGACCGGGCGCCTGTCATCGGTCGAGCCCTACGTCGCCGCGGTCCGTAGCGCGCTGTACGAACGCTGCCTGCCGATGGCCACCCAGAACCTCGAAGTCGCGGTCGCGCGGGCGGGCAAAGACGCTGGCCCGCTCGGCGCCGGAATGCTCGCGCTGCACCAGGCTCACCGAAAAGAAAGGACCTAGCCCGTGCGTATCGGGATCGCTGGGATCGCCATCGAGAGCAGTACGTTCTCGCCGCATCGCACCGGCATGGCCGACTTTCGCGTGACCAGGGGCGCCGACCTGCTCGCCCGCTACACCTGGACCGAGGACCCGTCACTCGACGTCGAGTGGGTGCCACTGCTACACGCCGTCTCCCTGCCCGGCGGTGCCGTGATCAAGGACGTCTACGAAGAGCTCAAAGCCGAAATCCTCGACCGGATCAGCAAAGCAGGATCGTTGGACGGGCTGCTGCTGGACATCCACGGCGCCATGAGCGTGGTCGGTATGCTCGACGCCGAAGCCGATCTGGCCCAAGCGGTCCGCGCGGCCGTCGGCCCGGATGTGCTGATCTCAGCATCGATGGACCTGCACGGGAACGTGTCCCACGACTTCGTCCGAAAACTGGACCTGGTCACGTGCTACCGCATGGCGCCACACGAAGATGCCTGGCAGACAAAGGAAAGAGCCGCCCGCAACCTCGTCGCCAGGCTGATCGAAGGTGGAAAGCCGCACCTGGCGTGGGTTCAGGTCCCGGTGCTGCTGCCCGGCGAGAAAACCAGCACCCGGATCGAACCGGCCAAGAGCCTGTACGGCCAGATCGAGCAGATCGAGGCCATGGAAGGGATTCTGGACGCCTCGATCTGGGTCGGCTACGCGTGGGCGGACGAACCTCGTTGCCAGGCAGCGGTTGTCGTGCTGGGTGACGACGCCGAACTCGTCCAGCGGCAAGCGACCAAACTGGCCAACGACTACTGGCGCGTCCGCGGCGAGTTCGCCTTCGTCGCGCCGACGGGAAGCCTCGATCACTGCATCCGCGAAGGCTTGGCCAGCGAAAAGCGACCGTTCTTCATCAGCGACTCCGGGGACAACCCGACCGCGGGTGGAGCGGGCGACGTGTCCTGGACGCTGCGCCAACTCCGGGCGTACAAGAACCGCACGATCATCTACGCGTCCATTGTGGACCCTGAGTCCGTCGCGATCGCCAAGGCGGGCGGCGAGGTCGAGCTGATGGTCGGCGGCAAGATCGACTCCGGCCCGGCGGGCCCGGTTCCCTTGTCCGGCACGGTCATCAAGGTGCACGAGGACCCGGTTGGCGGCACGATCGTTGTGGTGAGATCCGGCGGCCTGCACGTGATCATCACCGAACGCCGCAAGCCGTATCACCTGGTCAAGGACTTCACCGACCTCGACTTGGACCCCACGCAGGCCGACCTCACGGTGGTGAAGATCGGCTACCTGGAGCCAGAGCTCTACAACCTGGCCAACGGCTGGTTGCTGGCACTGACTCCAGGCGGTGTCGACCAGGATCTGATCCGCTTGGGACACAAGGGCATCGTTCGGCCACTCTACCCATTCGACCCCGACATGCCCGCGCCCGACCTGACATCACGCCTGGTCTGACCTCGTGAGTGGTTATACGTGTTAGAACACGCATAACCACTCACGAGGGGTTTTATCAGCGCCATCCCGGCATCGGGTAGTTGCCGAGCAGGTCACGGATCTCGCCCGCGATTCGCTCGATCGCGGCCTCGTCGCCGTTGTTCTCGGCCTGCACGACCTGGTCGATCCATTCGGCGACCTTGACCATCTGGTCGGTGCCAAGGCCGCGCGTGGTGATCGCGCCGGTGCCCAACCGCAGGCCGGACGGGTCGAACGGCTTGCGCGGGTCGAACGGAACCGAGTTGTAGTTCAGCTCGATGCCCGCCCGGTCCAGTGCCTTCGCGGCGGGCTTGCCCGCGATGCCCTTGTTGGTCAGGTCGATCAGGATCAGGTGGTTGTCCGTGCCACCGGTCACCAGGTCGAAGCCACGCTCGACAAGCGCCTCGGCCAGCGCTTTGGCGTTGGCCACGATGGCGTGCGCGTACGTGGAGAACTCGGGCTTGCTGGCCTCACCCAACGCGACCGCGATGGCGGCCGTCGTGTGGTTGTGCGGACCGCCCTGCAGACCCGGGAAAACGGCCCTGTCCAGAGCCTTCGCGTGCTCGGCGTCCGACAGGATCATGGCGCCACGCGGGCCGCGCAGGGTCTTGTGGGTCGTGGTCGTGATGACCGGCGCGTGTCCAACGGGCGACGGGTGCGCGCCACCGGCGATGAGGCCTGCGATGTGCGCGATGTCGGCGGCCAGCACGGCCCCGACTTCCTGCGCGATCGCGGCGAAACCCGGGTAGTCGATGGTGCGCGGGATGGCCGTGCCACCGCACCAAATCACCTTCGGGCGCTCGGCGAGTGCCAGGTCGCGGACCTCGTCGAGGTCAACCTGGCCGGTGTCCTTCCGGACGCCGTACGCGACGCTGCGGAACCACTTGCCGGTCGCGGAGACATTCCAACCGTGCGTGAGGTGACCGCCAGCGGGCAACGCCATGCCCATGACGGTCTCGCCGGGCTGTAGGAACGCGAGGTAGACGGCGAGGTTGGCTGGGGAACCGGAGTAGGGCTGCACGTTGGCGTGCTCGACGCCGAACACGGCCTTGGCACGCTCGATGGCCAGGTTCTCGACCGGGTCGATGACCTGCTGGCCTTCGTAGTACCGCTTGCCGGCGTATCCCTCGGAGTACTTGTTGGTCAGCACCGTTCCGGTCGCTTCGAGGACCGCGGTGGATACGTAGTTCTCCGACGCGATGAGCCGGATCTTCTCGTACTGGCGCTTGGCTTCCTGCTCGACCAGACCCGCGATCTCGGGGTCTGCGGCGGCGAGGTCGGTAATCGCGGGCTGATGCACGGTGCCAGATCCTATCGCCCCCTTAAGTTACTCATGAGTAGTATCAGGCCATGGACTTGAGCATGCTCGGCGATGCGATGAAAGCGACCGTGCCGTGGGTCAGGACGGCTGGGATCGAGTTCAAGGAGGTCGCCAGTGACCGTGTCGTCACGGTCCTGCCCGACAACCCGGTCAACCACAACCACGTCGGTGGCGCGCACGCAGCCGTCGCGTTCGGCCTGGCCGAGACCGCGTCTGGCGCGGTCGTGATGGCGTCGTTCAGCGACCAACTGGCGCGCGCGACACCGCTGGTCAAGCGTTCGGAGATCGACTACAAGAAGGTCGCGATGGGCGACCTGACAGCGGAGGCCGTTCTTGGCCGCGCGCCCGAAGAGATCGTGGCCGAACTGGACAACGGCACGCGCCCTGAGTTCCCGGTGCACGTGACCATCCGCAACGCGGAGGACGTGACCACCGCGGAAGTGACCGTCACCTGGACACTGCGGCCCAACCGCTGACCTACTCGGCGTCCTCGAGCAGATCAGCTGACCTTCACCCCCATCGACCGCGCGGTTCCCGCGACGGTCCGCATCGCGGCGTCGATGTCGGTGGTGTTCAGGTCCGGCATCTTCCGCTCAGCGATCGCCCTCAGCTGGTCGTGGCTCAAGGTTTTGCTGCCGTTGGTCGCCTGCTTGATCAGAAACGATGTCGGCGGCGTCTTGAGTTTGAGGGTGAATGAGCGGTCGTCGAAGATCGTGATCACGGCGGGCACGATTTCCCCGCGCTGCGCCACGGTCCGCGCGTCGTATTCCTTTTTCAGCGCGACCAGGTTGACCCCGGTCATCCCGAGCATCTTGCCGAGCTCGGCGACCGGCGCTTCACCGGCCGGGAGCGCCATCGTCACCTGATGGCTTTGTTTCTTTGGTGGCATCGCTCGCCGTCCTTTCCTTGACGGCGAGCGACGTTAAAGTCTCTCGTTACTGGAGAGTCAAAGCTATTTACGGAAGCGCCACGTCTTGCTGTCGAACAACAGGCAGATGCCCGGCGAGAGAACCACGACCCGCAGGGTGCCGTCCCGCTCGTCGTAGTCGATGCCCTCGACCTCGAAGTCGCCGCTACAGCCACTTTCCAGCGGCAGCTGGCCGAGCGCGGTGACCTTGCCGTCGACGTCACTGCCATTCAGCGGAGCCGTCAAATCCACTTGCAGCAACGGTTTCTTGATGCCGAACAACGAGCCTTCCGGGTCGTCGGATGCGCACAGCAGCTGGGTCGGCGAGGTGAAGTCGCAGCCCTGGACGTCACGAACCTGCCGGTCGAGCCGGATCTGCCCGGCCAACGGCAAGTTCTGCGCTGGCGTGGTGAACCTGATGCCCGGCATGGGATGCACGAGCAGGCGGTCCTTCGTGCCCCACTCGCCCGCGACCATCCACTGACCGTCCGGCGAGACCGCTGAGAAGGAGTTGTTGTTGGCCTCCCACGATTCCAGCGCGTGCATGTACTCCGACCACTGGTTGTTCGGCGCCTGGACGCGGAACAGCTTGGCGCCGCGGTCGTCGCGCTGGTAGGGCTCGACGTAGTAGCCGTTGCCAGCGCCTGGGTCGCCGACGTGGTTCCAGCCGCGGGTGGAGATGCCGACCGGGATCGTGCCGACCCCGGTATAGCGGATGATCGTCTCGTTTGGACGGACAATGGTGGCGAGGCCTTGGCTCTCGTCCAGCGGGCGAGCTCGGTCGGAGCCGAGCGGATTCCACGGTCCCACTGGCGACGCGGCCTGCGCGATAGCTGGGACCAGGGTCATGCTCACCGTCGCCAGCAGGGCGACTACGGCAATTCTGCGCATGGGCAGTGCATACCGGGCCCAGGTGACTTCCCGGAAGCCGCCACATGAACCATATTCACGTTTTATTGGGGAGAGCTCGGGCGGGCAAGGCGCAGGGCCGCGTCCAGTTCCACGTGGGCTTCCGGATGCTCTGCCCACCACTTGGTGAAGTGCGGGTTGCGATCCACCACGGCCCGATACGCGTGCGCCGCACAGGCGAAAGCCTCGTGCGCGCGACCGGCGACGAGCCCATCGGTCCTGGTAGCGACCATGATCCGGATCGAGATCGGGTCGCCTGCCAACGGCCGGATGACGATCCCGTCCCAGTTGCGAGACGCAGGCGAGGCCAGCGACACCGCACCCGCGGCGATCAACTGCCTCGCGTTGCCGGTCTCGCTCACGTGATGCGTGATCCTCGGCGTGAACCCCAGGGCCGCGCACGCGGTATGCAGCTGCATCCGGGCGCTGTCGTACTCCGGGGGCAGCGCGACCCAGTCGAATTTCTCCAGCTCGGCGAGGGGCACGACGTCATACCCAGCTAAGTCACTATCCGCCGGGACCGCGACGAACTGTGGCTCGTGCAGCAACGTCCGCACTTCGACACCGCTCAGATGCCTGCGGTCGACACCTTCGAAGTAGTCGAACACGGCCAGGTTGGCGCGTTTGGACACGAGCATGTCCAGCAACGTCTGCCACGACCAGTCGATCTCGGTTCGCACCTCGGTACACCGGAACCGCGCGCGCAGCTCGTCGACCAGCTGACTCACCCACAGCATGGGCATCGCGGCGGCGACGAACGGACCTTGGGACGGGACGCTGGCGCGTTCCCGTGCCGACGAGAGCAGTTGGGAAAGGTCGTCGAGGACCACGTGCGCCGAGCGGATCACGTATCGCCCGAGGTCCGTCGGGACGCTGCCCGCTGGGGTGCGTTCGAACAGCTGCCCGCCTACCAAGCGCTCGACCGAACGCAGTTGCGCGCTGAGCGCGGGCTGGGTGAGCCCGAGCCGCGCTGCGGCCTTGGTCACACTGCCTTCTTCGGCAATGGCGCAGACCGCACGGAGGTGGCGTAGCTCCAACTCAGCCATAAGTGTTCTTGATACCCCTTTCGGATGAGCGAGAGCTAGTGGCTGACGGCATATTTTCTTCATCCGGTCCGTTGCCTCCGGTCAATGACAGCGGCGGAACCGCTCCACAGGGAGGTAGGTGCCGGGTCGGTGCGCCGACACCGACCCGGTACCGCTTTCATAACGGTGTGTGATCGCATCCTCCGGATGCGTGAGTCACCGATTTCGCGCGGTATTGGCTTAGTGACCGTCGGCACCTACATTGGTTGTCGATATGACACAAGCAGCGCAGCGTTCTGGGTTCCGCTCGGCCTTCGGCGTACGCGAGTTTCGTGCACTGTGGGCCGCGGAGGCGCTTTCCCAGCTCGGTGACCAGCTTGCCCGCGTCGCTCTCGCGGTCCTCGTTTATTCACGGACGAATTCGGCCGCGCTGGCCGCGCTGACCATCGCGTTGAGCTACACGCCGTCCTTCCTGGGATCGGCGCTGCTGTCCGGCCTCGCCGACCGGTTCCCCCGGCGCGAGGTCATGATCGTTTGTGACTTGATCTCGGCGAGCCTCGTGGTGCTGATGGCGTTCCCCGGGATGCCCCTTGGCGTTGTCTGCGTGGCGATGGCCGGTGTGTCGCTCGTCGGCGGTCCTTTCAGGTCGGCCCGGCTGGCGCTGTTGCCTGAGGTGCTCAGCGGCGAGGCGTACGTCGCCGGACTGGCGATCCGCAGCATCACCATCCAAACGGCACAGTTGCTCGGCTTCGCCTTGGGCGGTCTGGTCGTCGCGCTGATCAACCCGTACCTCGCGCTTGCGGCCGACGCGTTGACGTTCGTGGCGTCCGCGCTGCTGCTGCGGCTCGCTGTGCCTCGGCGTCCGGCGCCGCAGAATCCGAAGTCGCGGCGCGCGTTCTGGGCCTCGTCGATCCACGGTGCCAGGGTGATCGCGGGCATCCCTGGACTGCCCGCACTGTTCGTTCTTGGCATGCTCGCCGGGCTCTACATCGGACCAGAAGGACTCGCGACCGCGTGGGTCGCCGAGATGGGCGAAACGACCAAAATGGTCGGTCTCGTGATGGGCGCCCCGGCCGCTGGGCTCGTCGTCGGCGCGTGGGTGATCACCAAATTCGTCCCAGCCGACACCCGGCTGCGACTGGTCGGCCCGATGGCCGCACTCGCCGGAGTGATCTTGGTGCTGTGCGCGCTTCGGCCAGGTTTGGTGCCAGTGCTGGCGATTCTGTTCGTCAGCGGGATGTTCACCGCGTACCAGGTCCTGGTCGGCGCCGCGTTCGGCACGTCGACGCCAGCCGACAGCCGCGCCTCGGTGATGGGCCTGCTGAACTCGGGAGTGCTGACCGCACAAGGAGTTGGCGTCCTGCTCGCCGGAATCCTGGCCGACTACGTCGGGGTCGCGCAGACCGTGGCCGTCGCCGGCGCGCTAGGTGCCGTGATCGCCGTTCCGGCGGCGGTGGCCTTGAATCGCCGGGCCACCACCGCAACACAGCCCGCTACCGGTGTGTGAGGAATTCAGTATTCGATCCCGCCCATGGCCGGTACCTCTTTCACGTGCATCGATTCGGCAATTGAGAGTGTAGCTTGAAGAAGTCCACGTTCCAGTGGTTGAGCGGGGAGGAAAGTGTGAGCGGCTCCATCAAGCGCTTCCGCCCCGGCGCGTGGTCGCTGTGGCGGCAACCGCGCGCGCTGGTGCGATTCTTCCTCACTATCGAACTCGCCGTAGCCGCGCTGACGATTTTCTTCGCATTCAGTAACGACGTGACTACGCGGCATTGGTGGCAGTTCGGGGTGCTGGTCGGGTTCGCGCTGCTGCAGGCCGAAGCGAGCCGCAAGATCGAGAAGGCACGGCGGCTGATCACCAACGCGCCACACGTGAACATGACCTCGGTCTGGGTGTTCGCCGGTGTGCTGCTGCTGCCGTACAGCCTGGCCGGGCTGCTGGTGATCATCGTCTACGGCCACCTCTGGCTGCGGATTCAGCGCAAGATGGGCACCCGCCCGATCCACCGCGTGGTGTTCTCCGCGTCGATGATCATGTTGTGTGCCTATGCGGCCGGCGGCATGTACACCGCGGGAATGATGCTCCAGCGCAGCCACGGCTGGACCGCGTCGAGCACGACACCGATCATCATCGCGCTGGCCACCCTGGTGTTCCTGGTGGTCAACAACATCCTGATCGCCACGGCGGCCACGTTGCACGGCAGGCCGAGCCACATCCTGGTGTCCTGGCCGGATCTGGCACTGGAAATCGCGACGCTCTGCCTCGGCTCGCTGACCGCACTGGCATTGGACAACATTCCTTATCTGATCGTGCTGATCATGCCGCCATTGCTGGTGCTGCACCGAGCGGTTCTGGTCAAACAACTGGAAGAGTTGGCGATTACCGATCAGAAGACAGGTTTGTTGAACGCGACCGCGTGGCATGAAGCAGCGAAGAACGAACTTTCCCGCGCGACGCGGCAGCAGTCATGTTTCGGTGTGATGATGGTCGACCTCGATTACTTCAAACGGGTCAACGACACGTACGGCCATCTGGCAGGCGACGAAGTGCTGAAAGCGATCGCCCGAATGCTCCAGCAAGAGTTGCGTGACTACGACTCAGCTGGCCGATTCGGCGGCGAGGAATTCGCCGTCCTGATCCCGGATTCCTCACCGACGGACGTCGTGGCGACCGCGGAACGGCTTCGGGAGCGGGTGACCGAACTGGAAATAGCCGTGCCGACCGAAACCGGCGAAACGATGATCAACAACCTCAGCGCGTCGATCGGTGTGGCGATCTATCCCAGCAGCGGCACGACATTGGAGCAGCTGATGCTGACCGCGGACTCGGCCGTCTACACAGCGAAGTCCAACGGCCGCAACCAAGTCGTCACCCTGTCGACGTGATGCTCCCCGATTCGGTGCTCTCCGGCTTCTCCGGTGTGGTGTCGGTCGACCGCGGCGGCCAGGTCGAGTTCGCTTCGGCCTATGGCTACGCGCATCGCGGCTACCAGATCCCGAACACAGTGGACACAAGGTTCGCGATCGCCAGTGGCGTCAAGGGATTGACCGCGTTGACGGTCGTCAGCCTGATCGTGTCCGGGGTGCTGGAGCTGTCGACGACCGCACGATCGGTGCTGGGCAAGGATCTGCCGTTGATCGATGACGCTGTGACGGTGGAACATTTGCTTGCTCATCGATCCGGGATCGGCGACTACTGCCCCGACGAAGGTGACTTCGAGCTGCCCGCGTCACCGCAGAATCTCGCCGACACGTCGCAATATCTGCCTTTCCTTGACGGGTTCCCGCAGCAGTTCGCACCAGGGACCGATTTCGCTTACTGCAATGGCGGTTACGTGGTCCTCGCCCTGATCGCCGAACGCGTCAGCGGCACGCCATTCCACACGCTTGTCCGGGAACGCGTGTGCGTTCCGGCCGGGATGACTTCGACCGATTTCCTGCGTAGCGACGAGCCTGAGCCGCGCACTGCGGTTGGCTACGTTGGCGACCGTACCAACGTCTTCCACTTGCCGGTTCGCGGCAACGGCGACGGCGGGGTGTACTCCACCACAGCGGATTTCACGGCCTTATGGTCCGCCCTTTACAACGGTTCGATCGTGCCGCCCGATTGGGTCGCGACAATGACCCGCCCGCACAGCGACCAGTACGGCCTAGGTTTCTGGCTTCCTGGCGGAAAGGTAATGCTCGAAGGCTATGACGCAGGAGTGTCATTCCGCAGCACGCACAATCCATCGACCGGTCTTACGTACACGGTGATATCCAACGACGTCGAAGGCGCATGGCCAGTAACCCGATACCTGGCAGAAATACTGGATTAGTGGTTGCGATCGGAAGTTCGTTGGGGGTATTCGGCGGATCCAGGTTTTCGCTGAGTGTGCCGGGCGAAGGGGCCGGTACCGGTGTTGTACCGGCGCCTTTGGTCGGTGCTGCCCAGAGGAAAATCTGGCTAGGAGGCCGCTGAATTAGGGTGGTTTGCGGGTTGGTTGTCACCGAGTGATGGCAGGCGAGGACCTGGGCCTTGCTGATTCATGGGCGATGCTGGGCGTTCAGGGAGCCCAGGGCGGTTGCTCGACGAGGTTCACAACCCCCAAGACTGGGGGTTGGGCCGTGGTTTCCCTCAGGTAGCCAGGGTCCAAGCGCCCGCCGCATGGGTCAGGCCGCGACCGATGAGGTTGCGGAGGTTCAAGGCTGCGGTGCGGCGTTTGAGCCAGGCGTTGTTCTTGCCGGTGCCTAGATATCGGAGTTTGAGACGTCGGCCACCGCGGCTGGCGATCTGGGAGATGACCCGTTCCACGTTGGGGCGGAACGTCCTGTAGCTCTCGCGCAGTTCGGGCTTGTCCGCCCAGTCGCGTCGGGCTTGGCGCAGCAGGTCATCTCGTGGGTGCAGAACGATTTTACGGCCGGTCTTGGACGTGGTGCACTGTGCACGCAGTGAGCAGGCACGACAGAGAGCGCCAAAGGTGGCGACCCGGGTCCGGCTGATCGGGCGGGTGATGTCGTTGGGGCAGGTGACCGTGCCCGCTTGCTCGTCCACGGTGAAGTCGTCCACGGTGAAGTCGTCCACGGTGAAGTCGTCCACGGTGAAGTCGCCCTCGACCGGAGCCCGCAGCGGCTTGGGCTTGATCACCGCCTCATGCCCGGCATCGTCGATCCCACCGCGTAGATCCCCTGTGCCATAGGCGGAATCGCCGTACCACGCGCGCTTGCCGTCCTCGGCGTCGAGGAACTCCTCGGCCACAGCGGGGTCGGAGTTCTCCGTGCCGGCGGCCGTGGTCACCTTCTCGTCGGTGACGATCCCGGTCTCGGGCTCGGCCGCCACGTGCGCCCGATACCCGTCCCGCCGGTTCTCCGGGGACTTGCGGGTATGCCGCGCATCCGGATCCACTGTGGACACCACCCGGTCCGGGGCGACCTTGCGGGCGATCCGCCACCGCCCATCAGTGCCGTCACTGCCCTCGGCGGGCTCGGCATCCTGACCGGCGACCAACGCCAGCAACGCCAACGCGAACTCCGCGTCGCCTTCCAGTTCGGTATCGGCCAGCGCCGCCACCAGCGCGTTCGCATCGTTGACCAGCGCGGAGACCAGCGCGTCCCTGGCGGCCGGGTCGTCCCAGTCGATCCTCGGCTTGTCCGGCCGACTGTAGTCATGGCCGGTACACACCTTCGCGATCTGCTCCGCCGCGCCGGGCACCTGCCGATCCACCCGCCGGATCGCCGAGATCAGCTGGGTGATGGTGTCCTGGGTGGCGACCGCGTCGGCCAGGATCGTGGAATCCACCGCCCGCTTGCGGCGGCCACGCAGGATCCCGGTCTCCTCGACGACCGTGCGCACCGCGTCGTTGATCCGATGCGGCCGCCCCGAGGTGGCCAGTCGTTTGCGCCAGTACACCAGCGTCGAGGGGTCGAATCCCTTGTCGTCCAATGCCATCCCGGTCGCGACCTTCCACCGCAGGTCACACCGGGCCGCCTCAGCGGTCTCCCGATCCGAGAGATCATGCAGGGTCTGCAACACCAGGATGGAGGCCATCACCGACGCCGGGATCGAGGGCCGTCCCTTGCCCGAGGGGAACAGATCCTCGAACTCTCCATCGGGGAACAGATTCCGGCGATGCCCGGCCAGGAACGCGAACATGCTCCCCGCCGGGACCAGATGACCGACCAGCGCCTCCGCGTCCAGCAGCTCCCGATCACCACGCTCCACACCCTGCATGAAACGATTCTCCCAGCTCAAACCCACATCCTGGGGCGACACGCCGATTATTCAGCGGCCTCCTAGCGGGAAGCTGGGCCGTCGAGACCCCCGACAGACTTCCGATCGTGACCACTAAAGATCCGGCAACGGATCCGGCGGCAGGTAGTCAGCAGTCAGGATCTCCGCGTCCGCCGCCCGGACAACCGAGACGTACTCCTCATCGATCTCCAGCAACAACGGCCCAAGCGTGACCGTCGGCGACAACGAACCGTACAACTCAACAGGCCCAAGCTTGGTCCGGCGCGGATACGTTGCCAGCACGCCAGCCGGTCTGTGACGGCTGAACCATCTGCACCCCAATACCGTCACGGTGTTGTCGGTGACCACGATGAGGTATTCCCTCATCGCCGCGACCGAGCTCGCCGGGAACATGTACCTGACCTGCTCCCCCGCTGGTAGGAGCTCACGACAGCGCCTGCGCACCACGGAGGACACCGGCATCCTCACGCACCCCCTCCACCCGTCCCGCCCTTGTAGTCTGCGGACCGGCGTGCTCCCGTCAAGCCCCCATTAGCACTGGTCACAGATACCTTGCGATTGGATCATGGGACCATGTGGAACCGGGGCCGTACCGGCGCTGGCGGTACGGCCCCGGGGTCACTCACCCCTTAGTTGATGTTGATGGTGAAAGTGTTCGTGGTGTTCTTGATGTCCTGATGGTTGTTCGAGAACCTCAGGTTGTTGAACGTCACCGAGCCGACCGCCGGGCCCTGCCCTGGTTCGGGCATTTCGTTGGCCCACAAGCCGAAGCCGGACTTGGCCTCGAACTGGTCACCGGACAGCCGCGCGCCGCTGATGGAGATGTTGGTCAGCACCGAGTCGGTCATCGGGTTCTGTGGCTGGCCGCCGACATAGTTCGTCTGGAACATGATCCCGCTGTACGTCGGATCCACGATGTCCACATCGGACACCCGGATCCCTCGGTACACCTTGCTCGCGGAGAACATCCAGATCGCGCCGAAGGTCTGCGCGCCCCAGAAATGCCCGCCGGCTCTGACAAGCGAGATGTTCTGGAACGACGTGATCCCCGGCCCGAATCCTTCCATCGGATACCCGAAGTCCAGCGAGCTGATCGTGAGACCGGAGTAGGTCAACGTGTCCGCGATGTACAGGTTGCGGAAGGTGTTGTTCTGCCCGCCGTACACCGCGAGACCTGCCGCCCGCCACGTGGTGGTGGAGGAAAGGTTCTCGTACACGTTGCCGCTCTGCCCGCTGCCGCCCGCGTCGGTCGCGGCGAACAACGCGAAGCTGTCGTCGCCGGTGGACCGGGCGTCGATGTTGCTGAGGCGGTTGTTCTTGCTGCCGTTGGTCATGTTGACGCCGTCGGCCCACATGTTTCGGATGCGCGAGTTGGTGATCGAGATGTTCTGCACGTTCGCGCCCCAGAACAAGCACACCATGTGCTCGGTCCAGACGTTGTCTATTGTCAGGCCGGTGACTCCGTTGGCGTCGAAGACCTTGCCTGGCCCGTCGATTCGGTTCACGTAGTTGCCGAAGTAGGCGAATCCGGAGAACTTCGATGCGCCCGCGGCCGCTTCGATCCGGAAACCGATGTCGGTGCCTTCCTGGTTGGCTGGCGCGAGGAACCGTGAGAACCATGGCCCGGCGCCCACGACCTGGACAGGCTTGCCGTACACCTGGAACTTGCTGCCGGTCTGGTAGTCGCCCTTGGGCAGGTAGACGCCGACGAGGTTGCCGGTGGTGTCCATCCGGACCCGGTCAAGAGCGTTCTGCACGTCCTGGTGGCCGAATCCGGTTGGCACGGTGAACTTCGCCGGATCCGGGTTCGGGGTCTCGGAAACCTGCTCGAAGTCCACGAAGTCGATCGCGTACGTGCTCGTGTTCGACGCGGACTTCTGCAGCCGGATCTTGCTGCCCGCGGGCACTGTGCTGTTGAGCAGAACGCTTGCCTCGTCGTAGATGTGCCGCGGTCCCGCGCCGGGGCTGTTGCCCGGGCTGGCTTCGTTGCCATACAGCCACGAGTAACGCGAGGTCAGGTTGATCGCCTTGTGGAACGTACCGTTGACGAAGATGTCCAAAGTGGAGTTGATGCCACCGCCGCCCGGCGCGTCCGGAATCGAGAACCGGGTGACCAAGGTGTTCGTCGCCTGCCGGTTGGTGAACTCCACCGAGGCGCCGGTGCTGTTCAACGTCACCGCACGCCGTCCGGACGCCTCACCGGCGAGGTCGCCGATTGTCCGGTTAGGACCGACGACGGCCGCACCGCCTGCGAGCACGCCGGTTTCGGCTTCGTAGTGGTCGTACGGCATGTTCGCGCCGCGACCGACGAACAGCGACTGGGTAGTGGTGTTGTTGCCTTGCTTGACGGGCAATTCGTTGCCGTCGTTGGCGATCACGGTCTTGATCGTGTACCGGCCGTTGGCCGCGGTCCACGTACCAAGGGCCACGGGCGCCGTTGTGGCTCCAGCGGCGATCACGCCATTGTGGACGCCACTGAGGTTGGCGACAACGACGCCCGTGTCCGCGTTCGCCACCTGCAAGGTGACGTTGTGCGCACCACTCGCCGAAGCGATGGTGCCTTGGTTCTTGATGGCGACAGCGAAGCTGACGCTGTTACCGGCCGACGGGTTGTCCGGCGTCCAGCTGACCGGCGATGCGATCAGGTCGGAGCTGGCGACCGGGCTGACCACGAGCGAACTCGCGTTGGTGAAGGTGTTGTTGGCTTCGCTCTGCTCGATGACCTTGTTCGACTCGTCGACCTTGGCGATCAACTGGTACGAACCGGCCGTCTGTGCGCCGATGGTGGCCGTGACAGTCGCTTGCGCGCCCGCCGCGAGCCCGGCAACCTGTGCAGTGCCGACCTTGTTCGTACCGAGGTAGAAGTTCAGATCCGTTGCACCGGACGCGACAGCACCGGCGTTGCGGACGGTCGCACTGGTCGTGATCGTGTCTGTTTCCACCGGCGACGAAGGCGACCACGACGACGCGGTGACCGTCAGGTCAGGGTTGGGCGCCGCGACACCGATGACCTGGAACTCCGCAGCCTGACCGGCGGGTGCGCCGCTATTCGCGGTGAACTTCAGCTGGACGTCAGCGGCGCGCGCGGTGACCGGGATCGTCACCGAGTTACCTGTCGCCGGGTCGAAGCTGTACGTCGTCGCCGGAACCAGGCTGGTCAGCGCAGACGCGCTTTGCTCGCGGCCGAGGACCTCGATGGTCTGCGTCCGTGGGCCCCAGATAGCGGCCGGGTTGAGGCGGACAACGACCGAGCTTGTGTCCGCATTGGCGCCGAGCTGAACGGTCAGCGTGTTCGGATACGAGCCGCCCGCGCCTTCCCAGTACGTGTTCACGTCGTTGTCGTTGGCATTGGTGGCAACGAACGTGTGCACCGTCGAGGACGCTGTGATCGGCGTGCCGACAGCAAGGTTCGTACCGCCGTTGCCTTGTCCAACGCGCGTAACGCTGTTGCTGTTAGGCGACTGGTTGCCCGCGGCGTCCTTGGCACGCACGAAGTACGTGACCGTCGCGCTGTCTGGTTGGTTGTCCGTGTACGACAGTCCGGTGACGCTCGTACGCAGGACGTTGTTGGCGTAGACGTCGTAGCCGGTGACGCCGACGTTGTCTGTGGCCGCGTTCCACTGCAGGTTGATCTGCCCAGAGCCCGGTTGCGTGTACCTGAGGTTAGCCGGGGCGGTCGGCGGTTGTGTGTCGCCGCCTTCAGGGCCGTAGACCTCGAATTCGGACACCTGGCCCGCGGGCCAACCCGTGTTCCCGGTGAAGTGCAGCCGCAGGTACCGCTGTGTCGTCGCGGTGTAGTTGATGGTGACGGTGTTGTTGGTCGTCGGATTGAACTGGTACGCCGCCGAGGCAACGAGGTCCGCGAACGTGGTGCCGTTCGCACTGCCGCGGACAGTCAGGGTCTGCGTACGTGCGCCCCAGTTGGCGACGGGCAGTTTCACCACGATCTGGGTCGTGCTGATCGACGCGCCGAGGTCGACCTGAAGCCACTGCGGGAAGGCGTTGTTCGTGCTTTCCCAGTAGGTGGTCTGGTTCGAGTCGTTGGCGTTTCCAGGACCGTAGCCGCCGACGGACCCGCTGGCGGTCAAGGTCTTGCCGAGCGCGAGGTTCGGTCCGGCCAGGATCGCCGGCGTCGTCTCGACCTCGGCCAACGCGCCGTTCGTGCCAGCGAAGTCGACCCGGACGTACCGCGTCACCGTGGCACCGAAGGGAATCTGGACGGTGTTGTTCTCGCGTGGCTCGAACTTGTAGTCCTTGGCCGAGGCGATGGTGAAGTAGCCGACGCCGTCGTAACTGCCCTGCACGGACAGGTGCTGTGCCCGCGCCTCCCACTTCGCGGGCAGTTTCAGCACCACGCCGGAGATGCTTGTGGCCTGGCCGAGGTCGATCTGCGCGGGCGCGCCGCCGCTCTGCCAGTACGAGTTCTGATCGCCGTCGCTGATGCTCGTGATGTCGCTGCTCGGCGCCGCGACGGCAGGGGTCGACAGGCCAGCCAGGGCAAGGCTGGCGGCGATGAAAGTGGCTGATAACCGAGATCTGGTCATGCCGGGCTGACCTCTCGTCCGGGGGCAGGGGTAAACGAGAAGGTTGGATCTTCCGACCACTTGTCGTGGATATTACGGCTGGATGTCACTTTTTTGCGGTCGGGAGTCCGAGCGTTACAGATGCGCTACGGCTGCGTCAATAGCCAGTAAGCGCCCGGGTGATGTCGATTCAGAGAGTCACGGCATCAGGCCACGCAGGCGCACGCCCGCCGTGACCCGCTCGAAACCGTTTCCGGCCAAGACGATCTCCGCGCCCTGGCCCTTGACCATCTCGGTGAAGAACTCGCCGTGATAGACGACGGCGACAACCTTCAGCGCGATGTCGTACTTGCCCCCACCGCCACGCGCTTCGGTGAAGAAGTCACCGACCCGGATCGGGCCCTTGTAGCAGCGCCCGGTGATCCGCACACCGTTACCGTCAGCGACGGGACCGCCACCCAACTCGGCGAACTCGATCTTGCGCATGCCGCCTCCGACGTCCGCCCCATTGGTGAGCCCGCTGCATGTTCCCCCCGAACACGATCAGTAGCAAGCCCTGTGACCTTGATAATTCCGAAGTGTGACAACTTGGGGCTGCGCCCCAGCCCATCGGACGGAACGTCACCGCGTCGACTACCCAAGGTGATCAAGTCGACGAGCCTCGTCATCGGCCGACCACGTACGTCCGGGTCGCGACTGAAATGAGTGAAACAACCAAACAATTGGACACTTAACCAGTTAACCCAAAAGGTCACTTTCCGGTAACGGAATAGCATGTTCAGGCAACCCGTCGGCACCGATGGGACACTTGCCAAATCGGCTGCGGACCGCGAAGATGGGGGCAACACGCCGTAACCGCGTAGGCCCGTTTCTTACCTCTGACCTGGCAATTCGACTTGTGTTACAAGTCTGGCCGGTGAGGTTGTTCACGAATAATTACCTTGGCTAAAACGCCGTACTCGGGTTAGCTGAGCGCAACTCGGGGGATTTTTCGCTGTTATGGCGTCACTAGGGGAGAAAGAACTTTGAAGAAATCGATGGGCCTGCTTTCGCGTGCCGTCCTCGTCGCGGTTTCCGCCGCGGTACTGGTGTCCCCCGCCGCACTGGCCGACCCGGTCACCGGCAACCCCGACACCGGCACCGAGCAGCCGCAGAGCGACGTACAGAAGAAGATCGCCGAGTACACCAAGCGCGTCGAGAAGATCGAGGCCGACGTGAAGGCGGCCGAGAAGGCAGTCGACGCGGCGAAGACCAAGGCCGAGGCGGAGAAAGCATTGGCCCCAGCCAAGGAGCTCTCCGTCATCACGGGCAACTTCGTCACAGAGGCGGACGACTACCTCAAGACCGTACCGGAACAGGCGGACCGCAAGGCACTCGACCCGGTCATCACCCGCATCCAGTCAGCCGACGACGCCGCGAAGGCGGTCGTCGCCAAGGCGCAGAAGAAGATCGACGCGGGCGACCCGCCCGTGCCCCCCAAGGGTGATATCGCTGTTCACCCGGGTTCGGTCGCGCGCGGTGACATCATCGTCGTCGCGGTGTTCTGCCCCGAGGGCAAGGTCGGCAACTTCGCTTCGTCCGTGTTGGACTTCGTGCCCGAGTCGCGCGTCGTCGACGGCCAGATCACCGCGATCGGCGCGTTCGTCAAGAAGGACGCGACTCCCGGCAAGCACACCGCCACGTCCTCGTGCGACGACCACAAGCTGACCGCGACGTTCACCGTGACCCCGGAGATCGTGACGCCGCCGAAGAAGCCGACAGGCGATGACGTGCGCCGCAAGGCCGTCATCAAGCCGAAGGGCAAGATCGAGACCGGCGGCGGCGCAACCGCTCTGCACGCGATCTGATGCGTCGTAAGCTGATGGGTGGCCTGATCGCGGCCACCCTCACCTTCGCCCTCGCCGCTTGTGGCTCGCCCCCGGCCAATTCCGGTGCTCCCGCCCCGACGCCCACGTCGGACGCAGCCACGCCGGCTGGTTCGACAGAAGACGGCCGGATCAAGCCGGCGAACGTGCGGATCCCGAAGATCTCGGCGGAGTCGACGCTCGTGGAAGCGGGCTTGGACAACAACAAATCGATCGTCGTACCGCCGGTCGACCAGCCGATGCAGGCAGCTTGGTACAAGTACAGCCAGGTTCCCGGCGACGCTGGCCCGTCGATCCTGCTCGGCCACGTCGACGGCAACAAGAAGCCGGGCATCTTCTATAAGCTGCACGAGTTGAAGGTCGGCGACGAGATCTTCGTCAAACGCAAAGACGGTAAAGAATTGCGTTTCGTGACGACCCGTACCGAGCAGGTCCCGAAGGAGCAACTGCCTGAGCAAGCCATCTACGGCGAAACTCCGGAGTCCGAACTGCGCCTGATCACGTGCGGCGGCGTCTTCGACAAAGCAGCACATAGCTACAAAGACAACGTGATCGTCTACGCGAAGCTAGCCGCGTAACCGAACCACCGAAAGCCCGGGCCACCCACAGTGGCCCGGGCTTTCGCATTGTCTAATACGACAGCAGCACAGTGTGATCTTGGTGCGGGGTCGTGATCATGGGTGCGGCCACCGCGTGATCAACTTCGAGGTGTGATTGGACTCGAGGAAGACGCGGTGGCCGCGTCGGAGACTGTAGTAGACGAGGGTTTCGCCCGCTGGCAGGCCGGGTTTGACGACATGTTCGCGCTGGTAGCTGGCCGGTTCGCGCAGGCCGATTCGCGTGCCCGTGCTCAGAAGTACCTACTAGGGCTGCTGTCTGGTGTGGAGCGCAAGAACTCCTGGTCGTTGGCGGAGCTCGCCGGGGAGAGCAGCCCGGACGGCATGCAGCGCCTGCTGAACTTCTACCGCTGGGACGCCGAGGCGGTGCGCGACGATGTGCGTGGCTACGTGCTGGCGCATCTGGATGACCCGAGTGGGGTGTTCGTCGGCGACGAGACCGGATTCATCAAGAAGGGCACCAAATCCGCGGGTGTGCAACGCCAGTACACCGGCACCTCGGGCAAGATCGACAACTGTCAGGTCGGCGTGTTTCTGACCTATGTCTCCCGGCATGGCCGGGCGTTGATCGACCGGGAGCTCTACCTGCCGCAGAAGTCCTGGTGTGCCGACCGGGATCGCTGTCGCGAGGCCGGGATCGGCGACGAGGTCGAGTTCGCGACCAAACCCGAGCTGGCCCGCCGGATGCTCGCCCGGCTGCTGGAGGCCGGGGTCACGGTGGGCTGGTTCACCGCGGACGAGCTCTACGGCGACAACCCGGCCCTGCGCGACTGGCTGGCCGAGCAGGCGGTGAACTACGTGCTGGCGGTGTCCTGCGATTACCAGGTGACCACGCCGACCGGGCCGGCGCGCGCGGACGTGCTGGCCGGCCGGGCACCGGCGCGGGGCTGGCAGCGGCTCTCGGCCGGGCGGGGCAGCAAGGGCCACCGCTTGTATGACTGGCTGCTGATCGATCCCGGTCCCGGCGAGCGGCATCAGCTGCTGGTGCGTCGCTCGATCAGCGATCCGACCGATCTGGCCTACTACGTCTGCCACACCGCCGGTCCGGTGCCACTCGCGGAACTGGTGCGCGTGGCCGGATCCCGTTGGGCGGTGAAGGAAACGTTCCAGTTCGCCAAGAACGAGACCGGGCTGGACCATTATCAAGTCCGCAAGTACATCGCGTGGTACCGGCACATCACCCTGGCCATGCTCGCCGCGGCGTTCCTGGCCGTGACCGCCCACGCTGAACGCATCCGCACCCCACCACCGCCCCATCCGGCGCCGGAAAAGGGAGCGCCAGAACCGATCCTGACCGGCTGATCCCGTTATCCTGCAACGAAATACGACGACTCTGGGCCACCCTCACCCGTCCAATACACCCCCGAGCACACATCCAGCACTGGTCTACCTGGCGCCGACGCCACCAAACCCGCGCCCGTCACAGCCACTACCAGCGACAACACCGCACATATCAACAGGCATAACACTGTGCTGCTGTCGTACTAAGCACGGTGATGAACCGAAGCGTTCAGCACCAGAGGAACGCGCAGAACCAGCTACTGGTGGAGCGGAAAGCGCTCAGCGCTGGGTCGAAAAAAGCACGCACCGTGGGGGTGAACCGCCCCGGGATCGATGGAGACCCAATATTCAGCATCCACATTGCGGTCCCCGAGGCCCCGCCAGATTAAAACTGACAGGGCCTCGTATTTACCATCAGAACTCAAAGAAATTAGCCCGCCTTGACAGACCACACCCAAATCCGAGCGGTTCTAAATGCAGTAGATCCCCTAATTGAGAAACTCAGACCAAGCGTTCAACGTCAGATCTAGATTCAGCCCGAATTACCCATCCCTTGAAGCACCCCGAAGATCGCCAACCCCACAGCCTGCACGTTTTCACTATAGAACCCGTACCTATTGTGAAACGCCTCTTCGGACAAGCGATTCAGGAAGGCGAACGCCAAGGCGCCGCACAATGCCCGAAGGTCGGGGAGGGGTAACGTCACATCAATGCTTCCTCGCGACCGAAAGTCCACTTCGCGCCCCCGCAGTCCGAGGAGCCCCTCCGAGACTTCTCCGACCACGGCGGCAACTACTTGCGAAGAGTGACTGCCGCCGTATAAGTCGACAAGAACCCTTCTGACCAGTTCAAACTGAGTCGGAGTGAGGGTGAGAACGTAGACGTCACCCGACCTCCTGAGGCCAACTCTTCGATACATGTGACCTCACATTGGATTGAAGATGCTGTTGAACTCTTCTAGCGATTGATGATACGCGTGAACCATGTAGGAGTTTTGGACAACCGTCACGCCCCTACCGTTGGAGTCCTTTCTGGTCTCATCCCGCCTGGCCGTTGTTCCTGGCTTCCTCCCGTCGACGTGCGTCATACCCAAATCGCGCTGGCCGGTGAGGTAGATAGCCAAGCCGTCTACATTGCCACCAATTCCGTTAATACTATGATCCGCCGCATCGCTGGCCGAGTTGCAATTCGGACACATACGCTGAACGTTGTAGTCAACTCCATCCGCAATATCGTTCCCATAGGTGTCCTGAATTCTTCCATGCGTTGCGTCGTCGATCCCTCCGCAGTTGTGAACGAGTACCGGGGTGTTGCCAGCGAGCACATAGTACGTGTGTAGGTCACTGACCGTGAAGTCGTAGGCGACGGCCGTCCGCGCGGTGTCCGTCAGCAGGCTGCGGACGCGAACCTGCTGGCCAGACACGCTGAACAGAAGGTCCCCGTGGTCGAGTTGGTCGGCGCGTTGCCATTCTCGGTCGGTGGCGTTGTAGAACGGGTGGTCCTCGGTGGTGGTGACGGTGGCGCCGTCTTCGGTGGCGAGTTCGAGGACGGTGTCGTCGTGGGCCATGACGGCCGTCACGACCCGTGGTCCGGTTTCGCCGGTTTCGGGGTCGGTGGCGAGTACTATGTCGCCGGTGTGGAGTTCTTCGATGCGCTTGTAGGTGCCGTCGGCCATCAATACCAAGGTGCCGGCTGCGAAGCTGCAGCCTTTTGACAACATGCCCCGGATGAGGGGGCCGAAAATCTTGGCTACTTTTGTAATCTGAGGCAGTTCAAAAAGAGCTTTACCGCACGACCCTTTACCCTGGACACACTTTACGCCATCGACAACGGTCGATACCACTGGGAGCAAACCGAAAATAGATTCGTGCAGTTCAGGATCGTTGGGGCCCAGCAGCCCTTCATCTCGGGCTGCGGCACAAAAGTCGCCGTTCTGTTCCAAATTGCCGCTGCAGGATTTCTTCGCCCAGTCGGTAACCGCTAGGTCGTGTTCATCATCCGCATAGCCGTGACCCATCGGCTTTAGTTCTTTGATTTGCTTGAACGACGGCACATTCCGCCCACCGATGGAGACTATTGATCCCGGTCGCCTTTTAGGTCTTTTTTGCCTGTCAATATCGCCCCAGAGGCTTGTCGGAGCTTTATCCGACGTCGGAGGCTCATTCCAGTCCGAGTAAGTGTTATCCCGTTTTGAGTAAAAGTCGCAGCTGTCGCAGTATTCCCCGGTGGGGTCGCTGAACGTGACGGGGTTGTTGCCGCTGTAGGTGTAGCCGTTGAGCTCCGCGGGGCTGGTGGGGCGCATGATGGGGTCGGCGGAGATGAAGCGGCCGGTGACTGGGTCGTATTTGCGGGCGCCGATGTCGGTGAGGCCGGTGGCGTCGCTGGTGGGTTTGCCGAGGAAGCCGCGTTGGTCGGGCCATGGCCCGCCCTGCACGTCGCCGAGGTTGTTGCCGTAGGCATCGTGGTCTCGCCGGGTGACGGCGAACCCGACGGAGTCCACGGCGACCTGGCCGGTGCCGTGGAGGTCGTTCAGCAGGTACTTGGGGTTGCCGGTGGAGCCGACGCGCAGCGCGACCGTTTTGCCGCCGTGGGTGTAGTAGCGGGTACCTGTGACTGTTCCGGTCTTGGTGTCCAGGGCCAGTTCTTGCCCTGGCAGGTACAGCACGGTCTTGCCCGGGTCGCGGCGGATGAGTTGGCCACCGTCAGCGTCGTAGACGTACGAGGTCTCCCCCGCGGGGCTGGTCACCGTGGCCAGCCGGTTTTCCTTGTCCCAGGTCAGGGTTTGGTTCCCGGTCGGCACCGCCCGGGTCACCGTGTTACCGGACGCGTCGTAGGTGTAACTCGTCGAACCCGACCGCGCCCCGGTGGTGGACGTGCCGGTCAGCGTGTGCGGTTGTTTGGCACCGACCGGGTAGGTATAGCTGGTGACGCTGTCGCCACCAGGATTGCCTGGCACAGCGTGTTTGGTCTGTTGTTTACGCAGGCCGCTGGTTTCGAACGTCCACGACGTCCAATAAGGATTCGGGCCACCCACATTGGCCGCACCGGGTGCGTTCGCGCAGTTGTCCTTGGCGGTCCAAGCCTGCGACAACCGGTTGAGCGAATCGTATTGGTAGCACTGGGTTCGTATCGGTGTCAGTGCCCCGACCGGGCCTCGGGTTTCCACGGACTTGGTCGGGTTACCCGCTGGGTCGTAGGTGTACTGCAGGTCGCTGATCTGGGCTTCTGCTTGACGGACGGACAGGTTCTGTCCGGTCAGACGCCGGGTTTGCGGGTCGTAGGCGTAGGTCAGCCACGCGGAATTGTCTAGTGAGGACAGTGCGAACTGACCTGTTTCGCCGTACGGGGTGTAGGTGGTGTCGGAGACGTAGTCGAAGTCGCCCCACAGGACCTTGGGCTGACCGAACGTATCGTATTCGGTCCGGATGATCTCGTCGGGCAATCCGCCCGCGTACGCGGGCTGGATCGTGCTCGGTAGCCCAGTCGAGGTGAAGGACAACCTGGTCAGGTACGTGCCTGCCAGGCCGGTCTCGCCAGCGGGGATAGTCGTGCGGTTGCCGCGGGGAAGTCCCATGCCGTTGTATCCGGTGGTGGCGGAGACGTAGTCGCCCTTGGGCGTGTGCCGGGTCGAGGAGGTCAGTTTCCCGGCTTGCAAGGTGTCCCAGGTCCACTCGGACAGTGTTGGGCCGGTGACGGGTCCATCATGGACAGCTACCTTGCGGCCCAGCGCGTCGTAGGCGTAGGTCAGTGTCTGATTGCGGGCGTCCGTGGTGGACGAGATCCGGTCGAGGGCGTCATAGGCTATCGTGCTGGTTCCGGTGTCCGGGTCGGTTTGCGAGATCTTGCGACCGAGGAAGTCGTACCGGTAGGTCCAGGTGGCGTTGGCCGCGTCGGTGATCGATTCCTGTTGCCCGGTGGCGGTGTAGCTGTATTTGGTGATTTCTGGGGCGCCACCGGTCACGTGCCCGTTGCCGTCCACGGCAGGCGGTGTGGTGTGCCGGTGTAGTTCGATCATCTTGCCGCGGACGTCGTTCACTGTGGTCGACGCGACACCACCTTGTGGCGGCAGCACAGTCGTGCGATCACCACCATGGATGGTTCTAGTTTCCCAGGTCGCTTGCAATCCTTTGTAGGCGGTTGATCGCTCGGGACGGCCGGAGCCGTCGTAGGTGACGACGGTGCGGTCGTCGACCGCGCTGTCGGCGACCTGCACGAGCGTGGTGCTGGCCGCACCGTTGGTGTAGTACCGGTTGTTGCTGATCCTGGCCCAGCCGTGTGAGTCGTAGAAGGTGTCCTTGACCGCCCGGCCACCGGCTTCGACATCCGTCTGGGTCTGCCGCAGCAGCCCGAAAGCGTCGTAAAGATTGATCGCGGTGACGTAGTTCCTGCCCTTGCCATGATCGACAAGGGCTTTACTGGTCACCGCCAGAGGCCCGTCCAGCCGCAGGGTGTACTCATACTTGGCGGTCGCGTCGTCGAATCCCTTGGTCTGCCCTGGTTTCCACACCGCCACCAGTCGGCCGAGCGGGTCGTAAACCGCGTCAGTACGCAGCCCGGCGACATCGACCGCAGCGATCGTTTTGCCGCGTGAGGGCTCGTACTGCGTGCTCGCGGTCTGATTCTTCGGGTTGGTGACCACGGTCTGGGACACGATGCCGCCCTCAGCAGGCGTATAGGCCGTCGTAGTGACGTTTCCATCCGCGTCGGTCGACGTCAGCGTCCGACCAAGCGGGTCGGACGTGACCGTCGAGAGCACCGCGAAGGTCAACTTTCCCTGCTGATTGCCGGTAGCTCGTTCTGTCTTCGATGGCAGGCCGCGGGTGACCACGCCCAGCTCTGAAGAGCCGTCGTAGTACGTGCGGGCGACGCTCAAGATCAACCGCGGAGTGGGATCACCAGCAGGACAAGCCTCTTGGGAAGTGATGACCTCCTTGGGTTTGCTGCGGATCCAGTTCTCGGTGTTGTCCGCGTACCGAGTGGTGGCGCACAGATCCGGCACACCATCCCCTGAGGTGGTTGCCGCGACTGGCCGACCAGCCGAGTCATATCTGGTGGTGGTGCTGGTCTTGCGGGTTCCTCCGGCAGCCAGGTGGGTGAACGATTGGGTCTTGCTCGGGGCGGTGACGCGCGCCAGCAACGGGGATAACCCGGGGCGGTTACGGGTCGCGGTCGTTGCCACAGTGGTGTGTTCGGTGAGCTCGGTGGATAGCCGGGGGCCACCGTCGCCATTGAACGTCTCCACTTCGCGGGCCTGGCCGGCGTAGAGGTCGTTGTCGGGCAGTTCGGTACCGAACGAGTCGCGGACCTTGGCCGGGCGTCTGCCGTTGTTAGGCATGATGTCGCCATCCATGCCCCGGAAATACGTGGTGCGTGTCAGGGTTCGCTTGTCTGGGACTCCCCCGACAGTGTTCTGGGTGTTGCCAGAGCGGACCTCGACCTTCTCGTACCCACGGAACTGGCCGTACGTGCGGTGGGCCGGTTTGACCAGTTCGTTGTCGTCGAAATGCCATGCCGGTTTGCCTAGGTAGGTGTAGTTGGTCACCTGCGTCGGGGAGATACCGTTGCGGTCCTGGACCTGGATCTCGGTCACCACATACTTGTGGAACCAGTCCAGAGTCACGTCCTTGAAATACGGCGGGTTCCACTTGACCGGGTAACACATCTTGTCGTTTGTGGACGGATCCGCCGGCACCGTGTCCTTGGTGCACTCGGCTCTGCTGTAGGTGACATTAGTGATCGTCCCGGTGTCGCCAGCGATGTTGGTCAGCCGCCAATGCGCCATCGCGGGCAAATTCTGGTGCCCCAGCACACGGTTGTCGAACAACTGGCTCGTGAACGATATCGGCGGCATCGTGACCGATGTGCCATCCGGCGCGAACCCAGTGCGGACGATCGAGTCCAGCCGCAACTCCCGGTCACCGTACCCCAACCCCGGCAAGGTCTGGTTCAACGCGTACGAGTCCACTTTGACCGGACCAGACCCGGTGTCGTACCACGTGGTGATCGTGGTCAACTTGCGCGTGGTCCAGAACGTCGGCGAGTGGTTATTACACGTCTCGCCCTGCTTACACTGTTGATCCACCGGAACATCCGGCCAGGACAACGCGTTCTTGGGAGTCATGTGGGCCGGGTCGGAGCAGTTGACCTTGGGGTCAATCGCCGGATCGCAGCGTTCCGTGGTGTCGAACGTGACCTGCCCCGGTGCTCGCTGACCGGCGATCCCGCTGCCGGTGTCGCGCATGCCGTAGTCGATACGCTTGAGGGTGCCGCCGCGGGTGTACAAGACACTGTTGGTCTTCATGTTCACGCCGTAGTGATTCGTCTCGGCGTTGTAGTAATAGGCGGTCGCGCCGCCCAGCGTGCTGACGACATAGTCAAGGTTCCAGCGCCACGCCTGCGTGCAGGACGCCTTGGCGAAGTCGCTGTTGTAACACGGGTTGCCCGGATGCGGTCCATACACTGGCGCGGTCCACGTCGAGGCGGCCTCGGGGCGCAGCCCGAAAAAGTACTGGGTGCCGTCTGGTGTCGTGACCTTCCAATGCTCCCCGTCCCGCGCGCCATTGCCCACACCGGACTTCAGCTCGATCTTGGCGTTGCTGTCCGACTCCGCCCGCCACACACCTGTGGCATCGTCACGCACCAGCGCGGTGGTGGCACCAGCCAGGTTCATCGTGACGATGTTGCCCGCCCAGCACAGGTCACCGGTCTGCTTTTCCTTGGGCAGCGCGGTGTCATCGCTACACGAGCGGTATGAGCGCTCGACATACCCTGGGCTGTAGTCCCAGCCTTGCCCGATGAACGAGCCTTGGTTGTTGGTTGCCGCGGTCCGACCGTCCACACTGGTCGACGAGTACGCCAGGCTGATCCCCGGCGCCCCGCCCGTCGCCACGGGCGGGACATCGATCGGATACGTCCACCGAAACCCGCCCGAAGCTCCCGTCACCGACCACGATCCAGACGGAGCAAGCGAACTGGCGACGAACTGGCCCTGCGACCCGCCCGGCCCACCGACCGCAGCCACCACGACCGGATTCCCTTCACCCTGCGGCGAGATATCAGCGGTGACCACACGAGTGCCGGGATCATTGTTCGACACCAACGGTGTCTGAACACGACACTCCGGTTTGTCTGGAGTGGTCAACGCACAGTCCGGCAACGCGACCAGACGCAACCGGCTCCCGAAGCCCGCGCCCATCGACTCGCCGAAACCCGAGTAGTCCACCCCGACCGAGGTCGCCTGCGGCAAGGTGACCGACAACATCACGCCAGCAACCCCGGCCCTGCGCCCAGCCTCCTGATCTGCGATGCGGACTCGCGCGGTCCCCGACCCACCGCCCAGGAACACCGGCAGCGCCCCAGCCCGCTGTGCGGTGCTGCCTCTGGCTTGGTCGAGGTCCACATCGGCCTCACCCGCAGCAGGCCAGTTGGCCTGTCTCGGCGCAGGCACATCCGAGACTCGCGGCGCAGCCGCAGGCCGCAACGGAAAATCCTTGTGAGGTATGGGTTTCATCTGCTGCGGGACTGGCCTATCCGGATCAGTCGCTGCGAATGCGGGCCCTGCCAATCCGGTCACCACCGTTGCGGCGGTCACCATTGTCATCCACAGCGACATGCCCGAGAACGCGCGGCGTTGTCTGCCCGAGGCCATGATCGTTACCCCCCGTATACGGACGATCCCCACCTGTATCGGCCTGCGGACCGTAACGAAGCCACCCGACCTGCCACAAGACCTAGTTGTTTGTTGCCTGGCAATGAGATCAGCGTCAGCTCGGCCATAAGGAGCAAGTTTCGTCAGGACCGGTTCACACTCTGTTCAAAAGCGACTGCGGCTAGTAGTTTTCGCACGACTGTCGAACTTCAGGGGGGAAGCCTGATGCGCCGTCGTGCGTTCGCCATGCCTATCCGACGACTGATCGTTCCCACGATCACCGTCGCGCTCCTCGCGACAGGTGCCACGCTCACCCACACCGCATCCGCCGCGGCGAGCACGCCACCAACCGCCCCCGCCGCGGCGAAACCTCCCGAGGTGGCAGCGTTCGAACAGGCCCGGAAAACCGGCCAACCTGTTGAGGTCGAGGGACAACAGACGACAAATACAACCGTCACGGCGGATCCGGACGGGCAGTTCACCTACCGCGCCACCACTCGACCCGAACGGGTCCAACAAGACGGTCAATGGCGCGCCATCGACACGACGCTCTCCAAACACAGCGACGGGCTCTACAGACCTATTGCCTCGACGGCGAATGTCGCGTTCTCCGGCGGCGGAACCAGTCCACTGGTGACACTGTCCTCAGGGGACAAGAAACTCTCCCTGTCCTGGCCCACACCGTTGCCCACACCGACCGTGCAGGGCAGCTCCGCCACCTACCCAGCGGTGCTGCCCGGCGTCGACCTGCACATCACCGCCACATCGGACAGCTACCGCAAAACGCTCATCGTCCACAATGCCACCGCCGCGAAAAACCCCGCGCTCACCGCGATCACCCTGAACGCCACCACCAGCGGACTAACCCTGAACGCAGGACCGGACGGAACACTCAACGCCAGCGATACCAACGGAAAACCGGTCTTCGTCGGCTCAACACCGCTGATGTGGGACTCCCGACACGAACCCGGGCAACCCGCTCCCACCGCCGACGCCCCCGGCAACACCACCCACATCAAACTCGATGTCACCCCCACAGGCGGCAACGGCGCGCGGGTCACGATCACGCCAGATCACACTGCCCTGCTTGGACAAGACGTTGTCTACCCGGTCTACATCGACCCGACCACCGGTGACATCGGCCCGTCCGACTGGGGCAACATCGCCGACAACGGATTCAAAAACTACCGCGACACCTACGCCCGAGTCGGCCGCTGTTACCGGTGGGCAGAGTGCGCCGGTAGCGGAAACTGGGTCGCTCGCTCCTACTTCGTCATGCCCACCAATGCACTGCAGTCACGAAACGGGCGCACCGCTGTCATCCGCTCGGCCACGTTCACCATCACCAATACCCACACTGGTAACAACCGCTGCAACCAGGTGCAGGCGATGTGGGCCGATCTTGAGTTCACCAGTCAGACTTCATGGCCAGGGCCCGGCGGGCTACACGACATGGACGTCGCGAGGGACGCGTGTCCTGGAGCCTCCGTCCACTACAACGCGATCGACGCCGCCAACGCCCTTGTCTCGGCCAACGCTGGACAGATCACCATTGGCCTAAGGTCGGCCAACGAAGGCGCACAGAACCAGGACCATTGGAACCGCTTCGCCAACAACCCTGCGTTCGCCATCAGGTTCGCGTTCCCACCAGGCCAAGCAACCAACAAAGGCGTTTCCCGTCTGGTCAAGTGCGACAACAAGTCCTTCACACCGGACCGCTTCCCGACCTTGTACGCCACCGCCGCAGACAACAACGCTCCACCACTCAACCTCCTGCTGTACTTCCATGTTTGGACTGGTGACGGCAACACCCTCCTGACCACCAGCCCTGGCATCGAGATCGCGTCAGGCAGTACGGCCGCGTGGCAGGTGAGCACCGACTTGGGCGATGGCGAATATGTATTCCGCGTCACGGTCCAGAACACCGGTGGCGACGGCACCGGAGGACTGTGGAACGGCAGCTATTCAATCTGGTCCCCGTTCCGGATCCAGAGCACCCCGCCAGCATTCTTTGGCGTCAAAAGCCCTGACTACGCCGAGAACTACTGGAGCCAAGGTGCAGGACGGTTCAGGTTCAATTCCTCCTACAGCACAGCGGGCTTCGCCTACTCCTTCTCCGGTCCTGGAACCATCAGAGTGCCCAAAGTCGAGGACTGCAACTACAACCAGACCTTCCCCAACGGCGGTTGGGTAGCAGCGGACGCCAATGGCAACGCGATAGATGTTCCCGTCATCCCAGCCACGATGGCCCCTGGTTATCACACACTGCATGTCCGGGCATTCGACAAGGCACACAACCTGTCAGCAGATGAACGGGCATACACCTTCTACGTCGCTCCCAATTACGGCGTGCCCACACGGATCAACCCAGGCGACCCAGCACAGGTCGCTGTGGCACAGCCCGCGGGTCAGAACATCCCGCTCTCACAGCAGGACAATCGAGTTCACTTCCGTGGTACAGCCGAAGGCCAGTCCTTCACCATGGAGTTCACCGCCCCGATCGAGGCCGACTACGCACTGGGGCTCAACGTTAGGCTCAAACAAATGGACGGTGGCGCGATCGCCGTCGCTCTCGACGGCGTCGCGAAACCCGACATCCGCATGTTCGATGTCTACGGCCGACTGGGCGGCGTCCACCTGACCAAGGGCAAGCACGTGATCACTCTGACCACAGGGGAATCGGGAGAAATTCAAGCTCCATATGACATCGACGTCACCGGAATCGACGCGGTACCACTCAACAATGTGACCGCGAACAGCTTCGCCGATGCGATGAACAACGATGGCATCAGCAACGACGGCATCACCGTCGCCGCGGACAAGTCCCTCGATCTGGATGGCGGCTCGCTGTCGGCACAAACCTTGGCCGCAGCCGGACTCACACCAGGATCCAGCCTCACCGTCCAAGGCGCCACCTTCACCCTGCCCGCCCCCAACAAGGCAGGTAACGACAACGTGATCGCCATCGGACAAACCATTCCTTTGCCTGCCGCACACCAGGTTCCCGCCAACGCCATCGGACTTCTCGCGGTCAGCACCTGCGGCGCGAACCCCACCACACCCGCAGCCATCACCTACACCGACGGCACCACCGACAAACAACAACTCGTCGCCCTGCCCGACTGGGCCCTGGCACCCCACGGCGTGGCCACCCCCGTGGCCACCCTGCCCTACCGCAACACCGGCGCCACCCGCGACACCGTCCACAAACCCACCGTCTACGCGGTGTTCCTCCCCGCCAACCCCCTCAAAACCGTGCAGAAAATCACCCTGCCCAACATCGGCACCGCCTTCCGCCGCACCTGCCTGGACAACGCCGCCCTGCACGTCCTCGCCATGGCACCGCGGCCCGTCACACCACCAGACGGCAAAACTTGGGCAGGCGCCTGGAGCGCACCCGCCGACAACGCCACCGCGCCACCCAGCGGTGGGTTCGCCGACAAGACCCTGCGGGTCATCGCCCACCCTGCCATCACCGGCGCCGAAGCCCGTATCCGCCTGTCCAACACCGGTTCCCCTACCCCGGTGACGTTTGACGCGGCCACTATCGCCGCTCACACCACCGGCCCCGGCATCAACACCCCCACCACATTCACCTTCGGCGGCAACACAACCGTCACCATCCCCGCGGGTGGTGACGTCCACAGCGACCCCGTCGCGCTGCCCACCGGTGGATCCGGCAATATCGCCGTCAGCCTGCACCTACCCCAGGCTGTGACCGCGGCACCCACACATACCTCCAACGGCACCACCACCTACGTAGCCTCCGGCAACGCCACCAGAAACCAAGACACAGCGGCATTCCCCACCAGCCTGCCCAGCACCCACTACCTGACCGGCATCGACGTCACCACCGCACCCGGCAACGGCACCGTGGCCGTACTGGCCGACCAGAACACCCGCGCCCCAGGCACATTCACCGGGTGGAGCGACACACTCGCCACCCAACTCGGCAACCAACTGCCCGGCGGCCTGGTGACCACCACCCACACCACCCCACCGCCGCCAGGATGGTGGACCGCACTCAACCAAACCACCCTCGCCGGCCCCCGCCTGCGCACCGCTGTGGTCACCCTTGGCGCACAAGACATCCTCAACGGCGACACGCCACAGGCCATCCAGGACAAACTGACCGGACTCATCCGGGACATCAACGGCATCAACCGCTACAAACGACCTGACGGAGCTCGCATCCACATCGTCCTGGCCACCATCGCCCCTCTCGGCCTCGACCCCACCAGCACGCAGGAAAAAAACCGCCAACAACTCAACGCCACCATCATCAACCAATACCGGCTATACGGCGCCAACGAACTCATCAACATCGATCAAGCACTCCGCGACACCACCAACCCATCCAAGGTCAAACCCGAATATCTCACCGGCGGCGTTCCCAACAACACCTACTACCAACGCATCGCACAGACCGTCCATACTGAGATCACCAACGGCACCGTGAGTTTCTAGATATGGAACGCCGGTCGCCCAGTGCGGGCGGCAGGCGTTGTGTGTGCCGCCTCATCGGTTCAGCCTGGAGATCCAGTCACTCCAATTGCCGCGGCGGTCGATTTCTTGTAGTAAAAGTCTGTCAGTCTATGTTTATTAGGTTCTGTTGTGTCGTCCGGGCGCCAGAGCAGGCTGGCGAGTTTCTCGACCACAAGGTCGATGATCGCCTGTACGCGCTCTACCACCTGGTGGCCTTCCGGGGTCTCCGACGTGGCGAGGCGTGCGGCCTTCGGTGGGCTGACGTCGACCTGGATGGGCGCACGCTCACTGTGGCAACACAGCTCGTGCAAGACGGCTGGGAGATCGAGGAAACCGGCCCGAAGAGCGCGAGTGGTGCTCGCGTGGTCGTGCTGGACACCGAGACGGTCAACGTGCTGCGGGCTCACCGCACCCGGCAGTTGTCCGAACGGATGGCGTGGGGACCAGCCTGGGAGAACAGCGGACGCGTCTTCACCCAGGACGACGGCACATGGCTTCACCCAGGGTGGCCGTCCGACGCGTTCGAACACGCCGTCAAGGCTTCTGGTCTGCCTCCGGTGCGCCTGCATGATTTGAGGCACGGTGCGGACATGTAGACCGTCCAGGAGATGCTCGGCCACTCCTCGATCACGATCACGTCGGACACGTGCACGAGCGTGCTTCCGCAGGTCGCGCAAGACGCAGCCGAGGCAGCAGCCCGGCTGGTCCCTCGGGCACACGCCCGACCTCATGGGCTCACTTCGGGCTCACAAGTCGCCGCATCCGATGGCGCAACCCTCCGACCGGTCAGCTCTTGATACACAAAACCGCAGCTCACACGATGTGAACTGCGGTCTGGTGGTGGAGCCGCCTAAGGGAATCGAACCCTTGACCTACGCATTACGAGTGCTGGAAGGGTTGTCACCGGCAGTACCTGCCGGTGACACCCGGTCCCCTCTCTGTGCAGGTCAGCGCGGTAACGCGTACCACGGCGTACCTGCTTGGCACTCGAACTCCCTGAACGTTAGAGCAACCAACCGCCGAAGGCAGCACCCGCGTCGGAGACCGCCACCCCAACGGGATCGACGCAAGACGGCCGGGCAAAGCCGACGAACGTGCGGATCCCGAAGATCGCGGCCGAGTCCACGCTGGTCGAATCCGGTTTGGACAGCAACAAAGCGATCGTCGTCCCGCCGGTCGACCAGCCGATGCAGGCAGCTTGGTACAAGTACAGCCAGGTCCCCGGCGACCCAGGACCGTCGATCCTGCTCGGGCATGTCGACGGGAACAAGAAACCGGGCATCTTCTACAAGCTGCACGAGATGAAGGCAGGCGACGAGATCTTCGTGAAGCGCGAAGACGGCAAAGAACTGCGCTTCGTGGCAACCAGGACCCAGCAGGTCCCGAAGGAACAACTCCCGGAGGAAGCCATCTAGGGCCAAACCCAGGAGTCCGAACTACGCCTCATCACCTGCGGCGGAGCCTTCGACAAAGCAGCACACAGCTACAAGGACAACGTGATCGTCTACGCCAAGCTGGCCGCGTGACACAGCGAAGCCCAGGCCCTGTGCCCGGGCTTCGCTGTGTCACAGCACAGTTTCCGACGTGATCTCGGCCAGGAGCGCGGCGACCGCCACGCTGCGCGTGGTGACGAAGTAGTGCCCACCGTCGTCCAACGCCACGACCCGCAGATCGCCGGAAACGCTTGCCCAGTTCGCGGCGTTCTCCCGCCAGTCCGGCGTGAGCGGGTCGTCATCGGCCACGACGCAGTACACCGGGACGGGCAACGGCTCGCCTGCGAAGAAGTCACGGTCGCAGCGCACACTGAGCACGGTGTCGTGCCGGAACTTCGCGGCGACCTCGGCCCATTCCTCGCCCGTGATCGAGCCTTGCACCTCGGACAGTCCAGCGGTCGTCAGGACGTCGACCACGTCGACGTCCGTGAAGGACAAGTCTCGCTCGGCGTGATCGGCATCGATGACGACGCCGCCAAGGCAGACCGCTCGCACGTCAGGCAGGCGTTTGGCCAGCACGAGGGCGAGGGCGTAGCCGACACAGTGCCCCCACACGATCACTGGACCGGTGATCTCTCGCTGGATCTCCTCGGCACACCGGTCGACGAAGGCCGCGACCTGCGTCGGGTCATCGGCGTCGAACGTTCTCGGATTGGTGACGGAGAACAGGGCGATATCCGAGGCGACCCGGTCGGCAAGCTCCTTGTAGATCACGCCGTCCCCGGCCGCGTATGGGACACAAAGGACAGTCACGGTGGCGTCCGGACGCGGCGGGGTGAGCCGGTGCACCACCTGTTCGGTGTTGTCCGTGCCGCGGATCAGCTCCGCCATCCGCGCGACGGTCGACGCTTCGAACAACGTCATCACGGGTAGGGCGACGCCCAAGTGCTGTTTGATCGCGCCGGCCAGCCGGATCAGTTTCAGCGAGTCGCCACCGACCTCGAAGAACGGGTCGTGCACGCCCACTTCGATCCCACCGAGGACCGACCCGGCAATCTCGCACACCCGCGCTTCGAGCGTGTCCCGTGGCGCGACGGCAGTCGCCGCACGCTCCGGGTCAGGCAACGCCTTGCGGTCGATTTTTCCGTTGGCGCTCAACGGCAACGCGGGCAGCGTGACGAACGCGGCCGGAACCAGGTAGTCCGGCAGACGCGAGGCGAGATAGCTCCGCAGATCCGTGCCCGCGGGTGCCACCACGTAGGCAACCAGCCGCTCAGCACGGGCGATCACCACAACGTCGGCCACATCGGGATGTCCGGCGAGTACGGCCTCGATCTCACCGAGCTCGATCCGGACACCCCGGATCTTCACCTGGTGGTCGAGCCTGCCGAGGAACTCGAGCGCACCGTCCGTCCGGCGGCGGACCAGGTCCCCGGTGCGATAAAGCCGCTCACCATCGACGGTCACGAAGCGCTCGGCGGTCAGGTCCGGACGGCCGAGATAACCGTCGGCGAGCCCGGTTCCGCCGATGTACAGCTCGCCAGGCACGCCAACGGGCAGGGGTTGGCGGTCGTCGCTGAGCACGTGCAACCGGGTGTTGTGGATGGGATAGCCGATTGGCACGGCTTCGTCCGCCGGGTCACATCGCCAGTAGCTCACGTCGATCGCGGCCTCGGTCGGCCCGTACAGGTTGACCAGCGCCGCATCCGTTCCTGAGGCGAAGAAATCCGCGGCGAGCGAGTGCGGCAGCGCCTCACCGCTGCAGAACACCTGCCTGACGGAGCCGCACTCGGCCCATCTGCCGTGCTGGAGCATGGCGCGCAACATCGACGGCACGAAATGCAGGGTCGTGACACCCTGCGTACGAATCAGATCGACCAGATAGTCCGGATCCCGATGTCCGTCCGGACGGGCGATGACCAACCGGGCACCGACGGCGAGCGGCCACGTGAACTCCCATACGGACACGTCGAAGCCGAACGGCGTCTTCTGCACCACGGTGTCCACATCAGACAGTGGGAATTCCGTGTCCATCCAGACGATCCGGTTGATCAGCGCCCGGTGCGACACCGCGACGCCCTTCGGTGTGCCGGTCGACCCGGACGTGAAGATCACGTACGCGCGGTCGCCGGACCGCCCCGGATTGTCCAACGAGGTCTGGTAGTCCATGGCGAGATCGGCGTGCGTGAGCACATGCCGGATCCCGGCTTGCTCGATGATCTGTTCCTGCCGGGCGGGCGGGTGGCTCGGGTCGATCGGGACGTATGCCGCGCCCGCCTTCCAGATCCCGTAGATCCCGATCACCATCTCGAACGAGCGCTCGGCCGAGAGCCCGACCAGTGTGGGCGCACCGAGGCCGATCAGGTGATGCGCGAGCCGGTTCGCCCGCTCGTTCAACTCCCGGTAGCTCATCGTCCGTCCTTCGAAGACGAGCGCGACGGCGTCGGGCGTCCTGGCGGCCTGTTGCTCGAAGAACGAATGCATGACGCGATCAGCCGGGAACTCACGCGCGGTGTCGTTCCAGGGTTGCGCGGTCTCACCAAGAATGGCCGCGTTGCTGATCGGTCCGCCGATCGTGGTCAGAATCCTTCGGTACAGGCCGGCGGCACGCTCAGCGAACGCGGCATCGAAAGCACCGGAGTCGAGCACCAGATCCACCCGGTAGGTCGTGCCGGTTTTGGCGACCTCGGTGGCCAGCAGGTAGTTCGTGGTGTCCACCGAATCGTCGCCGAGTACGTCCACCGCTTGCCGGAAGTGCACGAACGTGAACAAGCTTCCCGACAGATCCAGTCCCGTGCCCGCCTGGATGTCGGCGACCGGGCACAGTTTGTGGGCGCTGTCGGCCAGCAGCGTCCGCTCGACATCCGCGACGAGGTCTTCCCACGTCTCAGCGCGGTTGATCCGCATCGGCAGCGAGTTCAGGAACAGCCCGAGGGCATGTTCGGCGCCGTCGGTTTCCGGACGGCAGTTGGTGACGACCGAGGTGACCACATCGGACGAGCCGGTGAGCAGGGACAGCAGCACGATGTGCGCCGCGAGGAACACGGCTTTGTCCGTCGCCGCAGGCATGTGCACACCGGGGACTTCGAAGGTGTGCCGAATGGGTTCGTGCCGCTGCGCGCCAGTCCACCACGGCACCGGGGCGTCGGCCAGCTTCGCCGAGAAGTACCGGATGGCTTCGTCCGACTTGCCTGCCGCGATCTCGGCCGCGACGAATTCCCGGTAGGACGACGTGCCCGCGGACGGCTCGCCTCGGTAGAGCGCGAGGAGTTGCTCGCTGAACTTGGCCACACTCCAGCCGTCGAGCAGTGCGTGATGGCACACAAGCGTGTACTGCAGTTCGTCCGTGCCCCGCAGGTGGATCACGACCGACCACGCGGGCCGCTCCGGCTCGAACGCGGATGCTCGTTCGTCGGCGATCCACGCCCGGATATGCGCGGCCTGTGCCTGCGGATCGAGGTGCCGGATGTCGTGCACCCGCAACACCGGTTCGGCCCGCGTCAGCACCAGTTGGAGGTCATACCGCAGGACGGTCCGCAAAATGTCGTGCTGCTTGGTGATCTCTCGCAGCGCTCCGGCGAACTTCCCCTGATCCCACGGCAACCGCAGGTGAGTGCTGACAACCTCGTGGTACGTGCCGCGCTCGCCGTCGACGAGACTGTGGTAGATCATCCCCTGCTGCAGCTTGGTCAGCGGGTAAGCGTCCTGCACCAAGCCGATCTCAGGCTCGATCGTCGCGCGTTGCTCGTCGGAAAGCAATGCGAACGCTTCGAGCTTGCCGTCGTCGTCCGCCTCAACGAACGAGGCCACAGCGGCAACGGCCGCGATGGTCTGCTGGGCGTAAAGATCCCGCACCGAGAAGTGGACTCCGGCCTGTCTTGCCTTGGTGACCACCGATATCGCGTGCATCGAGTCGCCACCGAGGTCGAAGAAGTTGTCGGTCACGCCGACCTCCGGCCTGCCGAGCACGGCCTGCCAGATCCCGGCCAGCTCCTTCTCGGTCGCGGTTTCCGCCCGCACATGCGTGTCCGGCACCGGCACGTCGGGTGCGGGCAGTGCCTTGCGGTTCACCTTTCCGTTGGCTGACAACGGGATCTCGGCGATCCGCAGGATGTGCGGCGGGACCATGTACGCGGGCAGGACCTGGCCGAGGAACTCCTTGAGCACGCCTGCCATGTCCACGACCGGCTGCGAGACGTCAGCCGACTGGATCTGCTCGTCGGTGATCACGCCGCCGAGGAAGGCGTGCACGGCGTCCGTGTCGACGACACCGATCGGGCACAGTCCAATGTTTCCTTCGACGGCCGTTGTCATCATCGTCTGACCGAGCTCACCGGCCCGATGCAGGGTTTCCGGTGTCTTCGGGCCACCAAGCAACACCGCGAACGCGGCGGTGGCGAACACGTCACCGCTGTAGCGGAACACCACCGCTGGGTCGCGATCGTCGTCCCGTGCGGACAGAGCGCCCTCGGTGAGGTCGAACCAACCCTTGTCCCGGATCCACACCACGACCGGTAATTCGGGCTCAGTAGGCAGGACCGCCAGCAGCCTGTCCTCGGTGAGGTTCGCAGGTTCGAATGCGCGATACGACTTGCGTGCGGGCACCGGCACTCCATCGCCGAAATGCATCGAGTACGCCCGCAACACCCGATGGTCATCGGTCAGCCGACAGGCCTTGCGGATGTCCGCGGCAGGCACCGGAGTCAGGTCCACTCCGCTCGACCGAAGCGCCTGCACGAGATATCCGGCTTCCAACCGGCAGAAGTCCTCGCTGTTGCGGCCGTACATCGGCTCGATCGCGGCCATGTCCGCCACCAGGTGCAACGTCCAGTCGTCGGTGAGCATGTCCGAGACTCGGACGAGTTCGCCGGTGTCTGGCCGGTAGTAGTGCCCGCCGACATAGGCTTGCACCGGGTACAGACCGCCAGCCGACGGGTAATGCCGCTTGCCAAAGGCGTACTCCCCCAACGCCGCCAGCGCGCGGACGGACCGCGCCGGGCCCGTCAGGTTTCGAATCCCGTTGCGCTGCAACGTGAAGGCCGCACGGTCGGGCTCGGAGGTGAGCACGTCGCCATGGATCGAGACATCGTCGAACGCAGGCACGACATAGCCGGCCAGTTGTCTGTCCTGAACGGACACAACGGCGGCGCGGACCGCCGGGTGTGCCGTCAGCCGGGCCTCGATCTCGCCGAGCTCGATCCGGTGCCCCTGGACCTTGACCTGGTCGTCGTCGCGGCCGAGGAACTCGATGGTCCCGTCCGGCCGCAGCCTGCCGAGGTCACCCGTGCGATACAGCCGCTCACCTGTCACGGGATGCTCGACGAACCTCAGCGCGGTCTTCGCCGGATCGCCCCAATATCCACGCGCGAGGCCGATGCCACCGATGTAGAGCTCACCGACGCAGTACACCGGAGCAACCGACAGGTCGTGTTTGAGCACGTAGAACGTCTGGTTCGCCAGTGCTTTGCCGTACGGGACGCTGCGCCATGACGGATCGACGTCGCCGACGACGTGGTCGATCGACCAGATGGAGGCCTCGGTGGCGCCGCCGAGGCTGACCAGCAGCACGTCCGGCGCGACCGCCCGCAGCCGCTCCGGCAGGTCGATGGGAATCCAGTCACCGCTGAGCATGACCAGCCGCAGATCGAGCCGAGCGGGCTGGAAATCCAGCAGCATCTGCAGCAACGCCGGCACCGTGTTCCACAATGTCACTCGTTCGCCGGCCAGGTGGTGCAGCCAGGCCTGTGGATCACGAGACTCGTCGGGTGACGGCAAAACCAGCGTGCCGCCAGCGCCGAGCACCCCGAAGACGTCGTAGACCGACAGGTCGAAGCTCATGCTGGACAAGCCGAGCACGGTGTCCGCTTCGGTCACGGCGTACCGGTCGTTGATGTCCAGCACGGTGTTCAGTGCGCCGCGGTGGTCGATCATCACGCCTTTCGGCGTCCCGGTCGATCCGGACGTGAAGATCACGTACGCGAGGTCGGTCTCCGCCTGCCGGGGCTGTTCGAACTCGAGTTCCCCGTCGGCGAACAACGTCTCGTCGACGATCAGTGTGGGCAGCTCGCACGCCACCCCCTCGACCGTGAGAACCTGCTCGACCGCACCGATCTCAAGCAGTTGCCGGATCCGCTCGGCAGGCAAGGACGCGTCGATCGGCAGATACGCCGCACCGGCCCGCAGGATCGCCAACGCGGCGACAACCTGCTGCCAGCCCTTGTGCATCAGGATCGCGACAAGCCCGCCGGGTCGCACCCGCGCGGCCAGCCGTTGGCTGGCCAGCCCGAGTTCCCGGTACGTGACCCGGCGTCCACTCGCGACCACCGCGACCTTGTCGCCCCGCAGGCGAATCTGCTCAAGCAGAGGCTGGTGCAACCGCGCCGGGAACGACGGCGCGAAGTCTTTGGCCGTGTCGTTGACTTCGGCGACCAACGCCCGATGCGCGGCGGGAAGCGTGTCCCTTTGGCCGTCGGGGACGTTCTCCAGCAGCTCGATGAACGCCGCGAACATGTCGTCGAGCATGCCGTCGGGAAACAGGCCGCTGACGCTGTCCCAGTTGCACGACAGGGCACCGTCGATCTCGCTGACCTGGAAGTCCAGCCACACCTGCGGTGTCTGGCTGACCGTGTAGACGCCGTCGGAGTCGAACGGACCTGGCTTTCCCGACCGGTTGCCGAGGCCGAGCGTGCTGGTGACCACCACGGGATACGTGACTGTGGTCGCGTGCCTGCGGGACAGCTCGCGCTGGACCTCGACGCCGGTGAAGTGCCGGTGTTCCAGGTCGGCGAACAACCGCCGTTGCAGTGCCGCGAACTTGTCGACCAGCGTGGCTCCGGCCTGCCGGTGATCGACTTCCAGCAGCGTCAACGAGGTGAAGTCGCCGACGATCCGCTCGACCTGCTCGTGGAACTCGATCCGGTTGAACAGCGTGAGGTTCAACGCGAAGTGCGGCGACTGGGCCCATCTGGCGAGCACTTCGGCGAAGCAGCCGATGACGAGCACCGACGGCGTGATGCTCAGCCGTGCGGCGAACTGTTTGAGCTCGGCCCACTTTTCCGGCGTGGTGAAATGCCGCCGACCTTCGAACGCCGGTGTGGTGATCTCGGCCGGGTCCACCGCGAACGGCAGGTTCGGTGCCATCGGGAATTCCGCGATCCGGTCGAGCCAGTACGTGCGAGACGGCACCATGAACTCGGTGTCCCGCAGCCGTTGTGCCGACAGCACGTAGTCCCGGAAGGTGATGTCGACGGGCGGCAACGGCTCGTCCGGGTTCTCGTACAGCCGCATCCACTCGTCGAACAGTTGCAGAAAACTCGCGGCGTCCAGTGAGAACGCGTCGATACTGATGTGCACGTACGACCGCGCCGGGCTCTCCCGGCTGACACACACCTCGAACAGCGGCCATTCGTAGCCGGAGAAGACCTGGTGGGACATCCGTTCCCGGATCTTCATCCGGTCTTGGCCGTCGTGCACGCGCAGGACGTACTCACCCACCTCCGGCAGGATCCGTTGCCGCCCATCCGGGGTGAGCACCATCCGCAGCATCGGATGACGCTGGATGAGCCGGTTCCATGCGCGCTGGTAGCGGGTGATGTCAAGGTCCTGTGCGGGCATCTCGATGTAACTGTGCGTCCCGATGTTGCCGAGGTCGAAATGCCCGCCCCGGCCAAGCCAGTACGCCTGCTGGATGTCGGTGAGCGGGAACGGCTCGAAGGCGTTGCCCGGATCCGTCCACAGTGGATCTACTTGGGGTCGGGCCGCGCTGTCCTCGTCGATGTGCGCCGACAGTCGCGCGACCGTGGGGAACTCGAGGACAGCTCGCAGCGGCACGGGCTTGCCGACGTGCTGGGAGATCCGGTTGACCAGCCGCACGGCCAGCAGGGAATGCCCGCCGAGGCGGAAGAAGTTGTCGGCGACCCCGATCTGCTCGACGCCGAGGACGTCCTGCCAGATCGGCAGCAGCACGGCCTCGGTCGGTGTGCTCGGCGCGAGCCGGTCGGCCGTGCCGAAGTCCGGTTGCGGCAGCCTGCGCCGGTCCACTTTGCCCACTTTGGTCAGCGGCAACGCCGTCATCGGCACGAAGATCGCCGGGATCATGTAGTCCGGCACCCGGGACCGCAGGTACTCGTGCAGAGCCGGACCGGTGACCGCGCCGACGACGTAGGCGACCAGTTGCTGGCGGTCCTGGCGAGCGACCACGACGACGTCGTCGACCGCTGGATGCCGCTGCAGCACCTGCTCGATCTCACCGATTTCGACGCGATAGCCCCGGATCTTGATCTGGTCGTCCGACCGGCCGAAGAACTCGAGCCTGCCGTCGGGCAACCGGCGAACGCGGTCACCGCTGCGATAGACGCGTTCGCCGAACAGCTCGACGAACTTCACGGCGGTGAGTTCAGGTTGGTTGAGGTAGCCGAGCGCGACGCCGTCGCCGCCAATGCACAGTTCACCTGGCAGACCGTCCGGCTGCACCTGGTCGTTGCGGTCCACGACGTACGCGCGGAGGTTGCCGATCACATGCCCGACCGACGGCACCGACCCGACCGTGAGGTCCTCGATGACCTCATAGCTCACGGCGTGCGTCTCGCTGGGGCCGTACTCGTTGACGAACACGATCCCGTTGTCTTCGATCAGCGCCTTGACGGCCGCGGTGATCTTGAGGGTCTCGCCGCCGACGATGACTTCACGCAGGCTCGTGACATCCCGTGCGGCTCTGGCGTACTCGTCGGCGACGAGATAGAGCATCGCGGTCGGGATGAAAAGCCGTTCGATCCGGTTGGCGGCGATCATGTCAAGCACCGCGGCCGGGTCCATCCGGTCATCCGCCGAGATCAGCACCAGCTCGCTGCCGGTACGCCAGGCGGTGACGATCTCCTGGATCGACACGTCGAACGACAGCGCCGCGTACTGCAGTGTCCGCATCCGCCCGGTGATGGGCGACATGGCGACCAGGTTTTCCAACGTCCGGTGGGTCTGCAGCAAGGCTTTCGGTGTCCCGGTCGACCCCGATGTGTAGATCAGGTACGCGAGGCCGCCTTGCGGTACCCGGCGCTCGACCGGCGCGTCGGACGCCTGGCCGACGGTCGCCGAATCGACGCGGATCGCCTTGCCGGGCAACCTGTCTGCCAGCTCGGACGTGGTGAGCACGGTTTCGATCGACGCATCCCGCAGCATGTGCTCGAGGCGTGCGCTCGGCGCGTCGAGCTCCAGCGCGACATACGCGCCACCGGCCTTGAACACGGCCAGCACACTGACGATGAGATCGATCGAACTGCGCGGCAGCAGGATGCCAGCGACGACATCCGGCCCGACACCAGCGTCGATGAGCACATGTGCGAGGCGGTTAGCTCGTCGGTCCAGTTCGCCATACGTGATCTGCTCGCCATACGCCGTGACAGCGATGGCTTCAGGTGGTTGTTCGGAGACATATTCGTGGGGCAGGTGCTGCTGGTCGTACTCGTATGCCATGGCATTCCAGTTCGCCAGCTGCCGCCACTCTTCATCGTCCATAAAGGACAGTCGTGAGATCGGTGCGCCCGGTTCGGCCAGTATCGCGGACAGCAGGCGCCCGAAGTGCGCTGCCATCCGTTCGATGGTGCCTGCCTCGAAGAGGTCGGTCGCGTATTCCCAGCTCAGGCTGAGTTCGCCGGGGAACTCGATGACATCGAGGGTCAGGTCGAACTTGGCGGTCGCGCCGTCCGGCTTGAACACCGACGCGGTCAGCTCCGGCAGGTCGAACGCCCCTTGGTCGTTGTTCTGCAGGACGAGCATGATCTGGAACAGCGGATGGTGGCTCAGGCTCCGATCCGGCGCCAACTCGTCGACGAGCACGTCGAACGGGACCGACTGGCGGTCGAGCGTGTCCATCACGTCCGCACGGCTTTGGCGCAGCAACTCGGCGAACGTCGGGTCGCCGGCCAGATCGGTGCGCAACACCACGGTGTTGACGAAGAAACCAAGCAGATCGGCTGTTTCGGCACGGTCCCGGTTGGCGACCGGTGTGCCCACCACGATGTCGGTGTCGTCGGCGTAGCGCGAAAGCAGACAGGCGAAGGCGGCGTGCAGCACGTTGAACAGCGTCACACCGTGCTCTTCGGCCAGCGCCCGCAACCCAGCGGAGTCCACTGTGGTCACGTGGGTCGCGCCACGGTGGCTTTGTCGCGCGGGACGCGGATGATCCAGTGGCAGGCCGTGGATCGACGGCAGGTCGGCCAATCGGTCGAGCCAGAACTCCGTGTCGCCGACCGGCCGCTGCCGATCCCAAGCGGCGTAGTCGGCGTACTGAATCTCCAGCGGCGGCAACGGATTCGGCGCACCGCGCACTGCCGCCCGATAGAACGCGGTCAGTTCGTTCGCCAGGATCCCCATCGACCAGCCGTCTGCCGCGATGTGGTGCATCGACAGCAGCAGTACGTGGTGGTCTCCGGCCACTTCGACCAGCGTGGCCCGCAGCATCGGGCCGGTGGTCAGGTCGAACCGGGCCCGCGCCACGCGCATCGCCACCTGGTCGAGGTCCTCGGTCACGACGGGCAGATCGATCTCGCGCGGCTCCGACACGACCTGGTACGCGAGGCCATCCTGCGAGTGATAGGTGGTGCGCAGGATCTCGTGCCGTTCGACGATGTCACCGAGGGCACATCGCAAAGCCGCGATGTCGAGTTTCCCCATCAGCCGCAACGCGGTGGAGATCGTGTACTGGGTGGTGTCCTGGTCGAGCTGGTCGATCAGCCACAAGCGTTGCTGCGCCGACGAAAGCGCCAGCCGTGACCGGCGATCCACCCGCTCGATGCCCGCACTCGGCACAGCCGTTGCCGCGTCGATCACCCTGGCGAGGCGACGGATCGTCGGCTGCTCGAACACCACGCGGATCGGGATGTCGGCCTGCCACTGGTCCCTGACCAACGCGACCAGCCTGGCTGCGAGTAGCGAATGGCCTCCCAGTGCGAAGAAACTCGTCCGCACACCGGGCTCGGCGACGTCGAGCAAGTCCTGCCAGAGAGTGACCAGTGCCCGCTCGGTGTCGTTGTCCGGCACGGAGTCGTCGCCGAGCACCGGCATCGGAAGCGCGGCCCGGTCCACCTTGCCGTTGGCGTTCATCGGCAACTCGTCAAGCCGCGTGACCACTGCGGGCACCATGTAGTCAGGCAGCCTGCCTTCGACGTACTCCCGCAGGTCGGTCTCGCCGGTTGCCACGACATACGCGGCCAGGATCTCGGTACCGCCAAGGTCAACCACGGTGGCCACCGCGGCCGTGACGGTCTCGTTCGCCAGCAGGCAGGCTTCGATCTCGGTGAGCTCGATCCGGGCACCGCGCAGTTTGACCTGCAGGTCCACCCGGCCAAGCAGGCCGAGCTGCCCGTCAGCGCGCCAGAAAGCCAGATCGCCCGTGCGATACATCCGGACGCCCCGGCGGACCACAAATCGGTGCTCGGTGAGCTCGGGATCGTTCAGGTAGTCCCGCGCGAGGGCTGGCCCGGCAATGTACAGCTCGCCCGGTACCCCGATCGGGCAAGGCTGACCTGCTGGACTCAGCACGTACGCCTGGACGTTGCCCAGTGGACGGCCGATCGGCACAGGCCCGTCCGCAATCGCGTCGCCTGCCGCGGATTCGAAATACGTGCTGTCGACCGCGGCCTCGGTCAACCCGTATGAGTTGACCAGAATTGTCTGCTCTGCCACCACATTACGGGCTTTGCCGAGGTCGGCACCGTGCCAACGGTCCGAACCCGCCACAAGGAAACGCAGTGTGGTCAGCCGGGCGCCGGCCCGGTCGAGGTGATCGACCAGGTTGGTGAGGGTGAGCGGGACGAACTCGGCGAAGTGGATGTCCTGTGCCTCGATCAACGCGTGCAGCTCGACGGGGTCGAGCAGCGTGTCCTTCGGACAGATCACCAGCCGCCCGCCCGAGCACAGCGCACGCACCATGTCGCCGACCGACACGTCGAACCCGATTCCGGCCGCCTGCAGGTGGTTTCGGGTTTCGTCGAGCCGGTATGCCCGCTCCCACGCGTGGAAGCTGGACAGGATGGCCCGGTGCTCGACGCGGACGCCCTTGGGTCGTCCAGTCGATCCGGACGTGTAGATCGTGTAGGCGATGTCCGACGAGGACACTCGTCTGCCTGGATTGTGGTTCGCCGCACCGGTTTCGACACCCGTCAGGACGTGCACCGGCTTGGCGTCGGCCACGATCGCGTGCACGCGATGCTCCGGCAGCTCGGGGCTGATCGGCACATAGCCCGCGCCGGCCTTCAGAATGCCGAGGAAGGCCGCGACGCTCTCGATCGACCGTTCCATGTGCACACCGACAAGGTCGTCCGCCGCTGCTCCACGGTCGATCAGGTCGTTGGCCACCTGGTTGGCCATGGCGTTCAGCTCGCCGTACGTGATCTGGCGGGTTCCGTCGACGACCGCGACCGTCTCTGGCTGCCGGTCGGCGCACTGCTCGAACAGCTCGTGCAGGCACTTGTCCGGATAGTCCAGCACGACTCCGCTGCCGGACACCGTCGACACCAAGGGAATCTCAGCGACCTTGCCTTCTGGTTCGGCCGTGACCACGGTCAGCAGCTGCTCGAAATCGGCCGCCATCCGCTCCACAGTGGACCGGTCGAGCAGATCGGTGCTGTACTCCCAGCTCACCTCGAGTTCACCGGCGCGCTCGACCACGTCGAGGATCAGATCCAGCCGGGCCTGTGCGTGTTCGAAGCGCAGTACGGTACCGCGCACACCCGGCAGCTCGAAGAAACCACCGTCGTTGTTGTGCAGGATCAGCATCAGCTGGATCAGGGGCGGGTAGGCCGGGCTGCGCTCGATGCCCAGCCGGTCAAGCAGTTGCTCGAACGGCACCTGCTGGTGTTCGTACGCGCCAAGTGCCCGCCGCCGGTTCTCGGCGAGCAGCTCGGTGAATGTCGGATCCGCGCGGAAATCGGCCCGCAGTGCGACCGGGTTCATGAACGGCCCGACGAGCCGGGACACCTCGGCCTGTTCACGGTTGGCCAGTGTGGTGCCGACGACCACGTCATCGGCGTTGGAGTACCTGGCAACCAGAGCCGCGAATCCGGCGTGCAGAACCATGAACAGCGTCGAACCGCTGTCCAGTGCGAGCGCCCGCACGGCCGCGGTCAGTTCTTGGCCGAGGACTTGCCGTACGGTGTCGCCGCGGTGGCTCCGCACAGCCGGTCGTGGCCGGTCCAGCGGAAGGCCGTGCAGCACTGGGACATCGGCGAGCTCGTCGGCCCAATACTCGATCTGCTCGGCAAGGGGGGCGCCAGCCAGCTGGGTTCGCTGCCACACCGCGTAATCCGCGTACCGCACCGGTTGCGGCTCAAGCGTTTCCGACCGGTACAGGCTGGTGATCTCCTCGTAGAGCACACCGTTCGACCAGCCGTCAGACGCGATGTGATGCACGGTCAGCAAGAGCACGTGCCTCTGGTCGCCGAGGCGCAGCACCTTCGCGCGCAGCGAGGCCTCGCGGGTGAGGTCGAACGGCTTGTCGACTTCCTCGCGGGCCAGCCGTTCAACGTCCGCCTCGGACGCATCGAGCATCGGCAGCTCGAAGCCGAGGCCCTGCCGGACGTCCTGCCGAACACCGTCGTCTGTCCGGTGATACGTGGTCCGCAGGATCTCGTGCCGCTCGATCAGCTTGCGGAAGGTCCGTTCCAGCGACGGCACATCCAGCTCGCCGTCGAGCTGGATGGCTGCCATCACGGCGTGCTGCGGGGTCTCCGGGTTCAGCTGGTCAAGCAGCCAGAACCGCTGCTGACCGAACGACACCGGCAACGGTCCGGACCGGTCGACCGGCCGGATCGGGGCCACATCCCGCCGGGTCGCGAGTTCCACCACCCCGGCCAGATCTCGGAGTGTCTGGTGCGCGAAGACCGTGCTGATGCTGATGTCCGCCTGCCAGCGGCGCCGGATCTCGGCGACGAGCCTGGTAGCCAGCAGGGAATGGCCGCCGGCGTGGAAGAAGTTCGTCAGGGCGCCGACCCGCCGCACCTTCAGCACTCGTTGCCACAACGCGGCGAGTTCCATTTCGACCGCACCGGCCAGTTCGGTGTCGTCCGGTGCGCTGAAGGCGGGGTCGGGAAGTGCGTTTCGGTCCACTTTCCCGTTGGCGGACAGCGGCATCCGTTCCAGCGGGACGAACACCGACGGCACAAGGTACTCAGGCAGCCGGTCGGCCAGATACTCGCGCAGGTCCTGGCGAAGACCGACCACGTACGCCACGAGCAGCTCATCTCGCGCCACCACAACGGCATCGGCCACGTCGGGATGGGCGTGCAGGACTGATTCGATCTCGCCGAGCTCGACCCGGAAACCGCGGATCTTCACCTGGTGGTCGAGCCTGCCGAGGAACTCGAGTGCGCCATCCCGCCTGCGGCGCACCAGATCGCCGGTGCGGTAGAGCCGCTCGCCCTCCCGCATCACGAACCGCTCGCTGGTCAGGTCCTGGCGGTGCAGGTAACCGCGAGCCAGTCCGACGCCACCGATGTACAGCTCGCCAGGTGCGCCAGGCGGAACGTCCCGCATGTGTTCGTCAAGCACGGACAACGTGGTGTTCTGAATTGGATGTCCAATGGGGACAGTCTGGTCACCGGCGTGGCACGTCCATTGGCTGACGTCGATCGTGGCCTCGGTCGGGCCGTAGAGGTTGTGCAACGAAGCGTCCGTGCCTGTGGCGAAGAACGCGGACGTCACCGATTTCGGCAGCGCCTCGCCACTGCAGAACACCTGCCGGACCGAGACGCATTCGTGCCAGCGACCGTGCTCGAGCATCGCCCGCAGCATCGACGGCACGAAGTGGATCGTGGTGACGCCATCGGACTTGATCACGTCGACCAGGTGATCGGGGTCCTTGTGGCCGTCCGGCCGCAGGATCACCAACCGGGCTCCGGTGATCAACGGCCAGGTCAGCTCCCACACCGACACGTCGAAACTGAACGGCGTCTTCTGCAGGACGACATCCGAACCGGTCAGCCGGTACTCGGCGGCCATCCAGTGAATCCGGTTGACCAGCGCCCGATGCTCGACCATCACCCCTTTCGGCTCGCCGGTCGACCCGGAGGTGAAGATCACGTACGCGAGGTCGTTCGGCGACGCGTCTCTCGCCGGGTTCACGTCCGGGTACCCGCGGGCTGCGGCAATGTCCTTCTCGGTGAGGACGGCGGCCAGTCCCGCGCTCATCTGGCGCAGCCGAGCCGCCGGATACGACGGCTCCAGCGGAACGTAGGCCGCGCCTGCCTTCCAGATCCCGTAGATCCCGGCGACCATCTCAATACCGCGCTCGACCTGCAGCCCGACCGGGTCGTCCGGCCCGATCCCCCGTTCGGTCAACGTATGCGCCACCTGGTTCGCCAAGGCATTGAGTTCGACGAACGTCATCTCCCGGCCTTCGAACGACACCGCGACCGCGTGCGGTGTCCGTTCGACCTGTGCCTCGAAAAGCTCATGGACACAGTCATGTTCGGGGAACGGCGCGGCGGTGTCGTTGCTCGCCTTGATCGCCGCGGCCTGTGTGGGACTGAGGACCGAGGGCCGAGGCTCACCTGCCAGGATCGCGGCGACCAGGGTCTCGTAGGAGTCGCTCAACGCGGCAACGGTCTCCGCGTCGAAGATGTCGGTGGCGTACTCCCACATGAGATCGAGCGAATCGCCTCGATCGCGCACATACAGTGAGAGGTCGAACTTCGCGGTTCGATGATCCTGGTCTAGCAGCGATGTCCGCACACCGGTGAGCTGCGGCGCGGTCGCGTCCTCGACCGCGAACATCACTTGGAAGAGCGGATGCAGCGCCGGGTCGCGTTCCGGGTTGATCTGCGCGACGACCATGTCGAACGGCGCCGCCTGGTGCTCGAACGCCTCGGTCGCCATGGCGGCGGTCCTCGCCAGCACTTCGTCGAACGCCGGCGAGCCGGTGAAGTCCGTCCGCAGCACGACGGTGTTGACGAAACAGCCGGTAAGCCCAGCGGTGCTGGGGTTTTCCCGGTTGGCGACGGGTGTCCCGACCACGATGTCGGTTGCACCGGAGTAACGGTGCAGCAGCGAGGCGAAGGCCGCCTCCAGGATCATGAACTGGGTAACCCCACGCTCTCGCGCCAAAGCCGCCAACGCGTCCCGGCCCGGCAGTGGACGACGCACCAGGGCACCGCGATGGCTCCGCAGCCTTGGACGCGGCCGGTCCAACGCAAGTCCGTGTGACGCTGGAAGATCTGCGAGCCGATCGGTCCAATAGGACACGTCGAACGCCCGGCCCTCGTCCCATTCCGCGTAGTCCACGTATCGCGTGACCAGGTCATCCAAGCCGCGGCCGTCGTACAGCGCACTGAGTTCCTCGAACAACACGCCAAAGGACGCGCCATCAGCGGCCAGATGGTGCACGGACAACACCAGGACGTGCGCCTCAGGTTCGAGCCGGACCAGCGCCGCGCGCAGCGGTGACACCGTGAGATCGAACGGTGTGTCGGCAAACCGCCGCGCGATCGACAGATCGTCGGTGTGTCGCAGTTGAAACGCGTTCGTCGTCACGCGTTGCGTGGGCCCGTGGTAGCTCGCGCGCAGGCTTTCATGTCTGTCCACTAAGGACTTGAGGACGTTGTCGAGCCTTGTCACGTCAAGCGGACCGTCGATGCGGATGAGCACAGGCGGGATGTTGTAGGTGGTCGTGCCGGGGTTGTGCTGTTCGTGCAGCCAGATGCGTTGTTGTGCGTGGGAGAGCGGATAACTGTCACGCTCAGCCACCCTCGGGATGGTCATCCGTGGCCCGATATGCGCGGCCAATGCTTCGACAGTGGGATTCTTGAAAATCGTCGACACCGTGACATCAGCGCGAAGCCGGGCCCGGACCGCCACGGTCAGCCTGCTGGCGACTAGAGAATGCCCGCCGAGAGCGAAGAAATCGTCGTGCACACCGACCTGCGGCACGTCCAGAAACTCCTGCCACAGCAGGCAGAGTTCCCGTTCCACAGCGGTTCGTGGCGGGAGGTACCCGTCGCGCGCCTCGGGCAAGGGCAAAGCGGCCCGGTCAATCTTGCCGTTGGCGTTGAGCGGTAAGGAATCGAGCCGCACGATGTGCGCCGGAACCATGTAGTCAGGCAGGAACTCCGGTACGCCAGGCACTTCGTCGGCGGCGACGTAGGCGACGAGCTGCTTTCCCGTCGGAGTGTCCCGCGCGATGACGACCGCTGCGTCGACACCGTCCTGCGCGCCGAGAGCGTGCTCGATTTCGCTGAGCTCGATCCGGAAGCCGCGGATCTTGACCTGGTCGTCGGTCCGGCCGAGGAACTCCATGCTGCCGTCAGGCAGGTATCTGACCAGGTCACCGGTCCGATAGAGCCGTTCACCGCCGACCATGGCGAACCGCTGAGCGGTCAGATCGTCATTGCCGAGGTAGCCGCGCGCGATCGTGCTTCCGCCAAGCCACAGTTCACCCGGGCTTCCCGCGGGAGTCAGGCCCCTCGACGGGTCGAGGACGTAAGTGCTCGTGTAGCCGAACCGCTTGCCGATGCAATGCGGGACATCGCGATGCGTTCCCTCGTTCACGTGGTGGAACGTGCTGATGATCGTGGCTTCGGTCGGGCCGTACAGCTCGATCACCTGAGCCGTTGGGAAATGCGACATCAGATCGTCCAGCAGGCGCCTCGGTACCGCGTCACCACCGACGAGCAGGCACCGAAGTGCCGGATAGTGGCCGCCTGCATGCTCGAGCCATGCGCTCATCAGGCTCGGGACGGCATGGAAGAACGTCGCGTCGCTCGTGTGCTCGACCAGCTCAACGATGTCCGTGACCTGTTCGGCGTCAACGAGGACAGTGGTTCCGCCGCTGATCAACGGCAGCAACAGTTCCAGCAACGAGATGTCGAAAGCAGGTGACGCCAGGCTCGGCAACACGTCCATGGCGCCGAACCCGAACTCCCGCTGAGCACCTACCAGTGTCGTGGCCAGGTGCTGGTGCTCGACCGCGCATCCCTTCGGCTTGCCCGTCGTGCCTGAGGTGTAGATGACGTACGCGAGCGAGTCCGGCCGGGCCTCGATGTCCGGATCAGTGTCCGGGAATCCGCCGGCGTCGATCGTGTCCATGACCAGGTGTGCCTGCGCGTCAGCGGCCATGAACGCCAGCCGTCGATCGGGAAGCCGCGGGTCCAACGGCAGATATGCCGCGCCGGATTTGAGTATGCCGAGCAATCCCACCAGCAGGTCGATCGACCGTTCCATGCGCAGGCCGACGACATCGTCGGTACGTATCCCCTTGCCCACCAAGCAATGCGCCACCTGGTTGGCACGCCGATCCAGTTCGCCATAGGTGAGTGACTGCTCTGCCATCCGCACAGCCACCGCGTCCGGACTGTTCGCGGCGACCTGCTCGAACAGGTTGTGCACGCACGCTCGTACGCTGTCCTGATCCGCTTTGCCAGCAGTCAGCAGCACATCGCGTTCGGCGTCGTCCACCAGAGGTATGTCCGCGATGGGACCAGCCGAGCCTCGGCAGAAGATCTCATAGCGGGCGGCCAGATCCGGATCGTCGAAGACCACCGGGCCGTCCCAGATGGTCACAGTCACCGGCAGATCCGCGTCGATCGAGTACCTGGCGAGCAGATCTCGCGGATACGTCCCAGCCAAGCCGGCCAGCGAATCGTCCACCGCGTGCCGGGCGTCGGCCAGAGTCCCTGTCGGGTCGACAGGTGAACGCCATGGCACGGCGTGTGCGAAGAACTCCGCGGGATAGGCGTCGACGGTGTCTGGATCCACGAGTGCGACGTCGAAAGGACCATGGTTGACCCGACTGAGAAATGCCATCACGGTAGGCAGTGCGGCGCGAGAAGTGTTTATGTTCGCGTGCAGTTGTGCGGCGACGACCTGCCGAAACCTGCGTAACCACCAGCTTTCCAATCGCGCGGTCTGCCCGATGAGCTCGTTGAGCCGGACCCGCCGGTGCTCGGGGAACTCGGGGAATCGGTCAACCACCGCGCTGTCGGCAAGGCGGAGCAACACGTCGTTCGTGCCGGTTGCCACCTGCTGGAATCCTCCGGCGGTCGCGACCACTGTTCCCGGCGGATGCTCGGACGCCAACGACGTGACCTGGATCGACTCGACCGCGACGGCGTGGGTACCGGTCCACACCTTTGCCGTGGTGAGCGGGTTGGGGTAGGGCGCGAAATCGAGTGCGGCGACCAGACCACGAATCGACTCGGCCGGTTTGGCGAAGTCCAGCAGACCGTCGGGGCGATCATGGCGGCCGAAGTACGTGCGGCAAGCCAGATCCTGCTCGGCCAGCACCACATCACCGGCAAGCAGCCGGGGCAGCAATTCGGTGAAAGCAGCGACTGCCTCGCTGTAACACTTGGCGTTCAACGAGAACGCGGTTTCGTCTGGATCGACGTCGAACCAGCGTTGCGTGACGATCGGCCCTTCGTCCGCAGCCTCGGTCATGACGTGCCATGTGATCGCGTGCCTGCGTACACCGTCGATCAACGCCCAGCTTGTCGCGTGCACACCGGCATAGCGTGGCAACGGCCCGTCATGGAAGTTGATCGCGAGCCTGCGTGGCAGGGCGAGCTCGTCCGGGGTCAGGATGACCGGGTTGACAATGCTGAACAGGTAATCGAAAGCTTTGTCCGGCAGGGTTTTCAGGCCCGGCGACGACTGGATGCCGCGCTCGGCCGCCCAGCCGGTGAGAATCGGCTCTGTGCTCACCACCGCCTTGATCACAACGCCGTTCGCGAGCAGTTGTTCCGCGCAGAGAACAGCGACAGTTCCTTGCCCGATGATCACACAGTCCACACTCATGTACACATCCAAAGCACCGTGACAAAACAGGCATTCGCAGGGCAGACCTGCGCCAGTGTAGAAACGCTTTCCTGGGCCGGACCGCCGAACACCACTTGCGAGCAGGCAGGTTTTGCCACCCGATCAGCCGCCCGAAAGTCCCATACCCGAGTGGCCCACCAGGCACAGGATGAAGAATCCGCGGACCATGCGAACATCACGAGCGGGGAAGCATGATCAGAGATCATCTGTCACGCCGTCGCGGACAGATACTGGTGGCGATCGTTCTGTCAGCGGCAAGTGCCGGATTCTCCATCGTACTGCTCGGCTACCTCAACCGGCTGGCCGCCGACGGGGTGGCTGGTGGAGTCGCACAGGCACTGCCGGTGGGCATCGGCTTGATCCTGATCATGTTCGTGACCAGCATCGCTTCCGGAACGTACCTGGCCAGGTTCGGCTCGGCGACGATCGCGGAGGTGCGCGCGGACCTCTGCCTTCGCTACCTCAAGCTGGACTACGAAAAGCTGCTCGAAATCGGCAAACATCAGGTGACCGGCAGCCTTGTCGCCGACGTCGGCAGACTTGCCACACTGTTCACGGTACTGCCATTGTTCTTCTTCAACGGAATGATGGTGCTGTTCTCGTTCGGCTATCTCGGCATCATCTCGTGGCAGCTTTTTCTCATTTTTGCCGCATTCATGGCATTCGCCATCGGTTCGTCGCTCTATCTCATGGGCAAAGGCGCTCGCGCGATGGCGGCAATCCGTGACGAGGAAGACGAACTGTTCGAGCACTTTGCCGCAATCGCGAACGGCAAGAAAGAACTCCTGCTCAACCCGGCGAGAGCCGATCATTTCTCCGGCGTCGTCGGCGAATCGATCGAGCGCAACCGCAAGCTCGGTTACGCGCTGCAGAAGTGGTGGAACCACGGCGGCACGTGGTCGAGCACGATGATCTTCACCGCACTGTTCACGGTAGTGCTGCTCGGCACAAGCTGGCTCGACGTACCGCCGGTGACCCTGATGCAGTTCGTCATCGTGGTGCTGTACCTGATGAATCCGTTGAACTACGTGATCGTGGCGTCGCAGGACATCGCACAGGGCTTCGCCAGCGCACGCAAGATGAGCTCGCTCGGCCTGACCGCACCGGTGACCACATCCCCGGCAGCAGCGAAACCCGCGCAGTGGCAGCAGATCACCGCATCCGGCCTGCGCTACCGGTACAACGCGTCGGACGCGCACGGTTTCGCGTTCGGCCCCGTGGACCTCACGGTCAACCGAGGCGAGATCCTGTTCGTCATCGGCGGCAACGGAAGCGGCAAGTCGACCCTCGCGCTGCTGCTGACCGCGCTGATCAAGCCGGACGGCGGGCACCTCGCCGTCGACGGCGAGCCGGTCGGCGACGTGCCGGGCTACCGGCAGCTGTTCAGCACAGTGTTCTTCGACTTCCACCTGTTCGGCCACGTCGTCGACCGGACAGGCAAGCCCGCACCGGACAAGACGCTCACCACCCTGCTGCGAAAGATGGACCTGCAAGACAAGGTCAGCTCGTCAGGCGGCAAACTGTCCACAATGGACTTGTCGCAGGGCCAGCGGAAACGGCTGGCCCTCGTACAGGCCTATGTGGACGATGGCGAGATCTTCCTTTTCGACGAGTGGGCAGCCGACCAGGACGCTGAGTTCCGCCGCTACTTCTACCTCGAACTGCTGCCAGAGCTGCGGGCGCGTGGCAAGACAGTCATCGCCGTCACCCACGACGAGAAGTACTTCGGCCAGGCCGACCGCCTGGTGAAGCTGGAACAGGGCCAGATCAGCCCGGCAGGCGCACAGGATCACGGAGGAACCACCCCATGCACCCCTTCAACGACGCCGTCGAACAGTACGAACGAGACGGTTTCGCCATCTTCCGCAACGTGATCGACGCGGACCTGCTCGCCGAGGCCGACCAGCACGTGAAATGGCTGACTGGCAGATACCCGGACCTGCGGCCCGAGCACTTCCACCACCCACTGATGCGCGACGACGCGTTCTGGGTGCGACTGGTCAGCGACGAACGGTTGCTCGACATCGCCCAACTGTTCCTCGGCCCGGACATCGCACTGTTCACCGCGCACTACATCTGCAAACCGCCATTGGACGGTCAACCCGTGCTGTGGCACCAGGACGGCGCCTACTGGAAGCTCGCCCCGATGGACGCACTGACCCTGTGGCTCGCCGTCGACAAGACCACCCCGGAGAACGGCTGCCTGCAGATGATCCCCGGCAGTCACCGGATTCCGCTGGAAGATCCACAACTGCGCACCGACACGCCGAACATGCTCTTCTCCTCAGCGAGCGAATCGCTCGTCCAGCAGTGGATCGACACCGCCGAAGTGGTCGAGATCGAGCTGAACCCCGGCGACGTGTCCATCCACCACCCGAACATCCTGCACTGCTCGGCGCCCAACACCTCACCAACCCGGCGCTGCGGACTGGACATGGGATTCATCCGAACCTCGACAAGCATCACCAACGAAGGCCTCTACCTCGACCCGATCCTGATGCGCGGCGCGGCGGTGGCCGGCGTCAACAACTACCGCGCATGGCCGATGTTCGACGAAGCCAACACCATCCCGTTCAAAGGCCACGAGCAGTGGAACGACCGGGCGACGCTACGCAACATGTACGGCAGTTTCCAGTCCGGCGCGGACACCGAGACACCGATCGCCACCACCCACCGAATGATCGAACGCCTCAAGCAAGGAACCGTGAAGAACTGAGGAGCCGTCGGCACTCCCCGCGCCGACAACTTCGAATGGCCCAGCCATGCGAATCCGCCCGGCCATTCACCACATCCAGTGACAGACTGTCACCCTCCGTCGCTCGTTGCGGGAACGTTACCGGTGAGCAGCCAGTCACCGACTTCGGAGGACGCCTCGATGAGCCAGCCCGACTACGTTCCGCGCACATTTCCCGTCTCGATCAAGGGCGTGGTCGTGCGCGACGGAAAAGTGCTGCTGCTCAAGAACGAGCGGAACGAGTGGGAACTACCTGGAGGCCGGATCGAACTCGGCGAGACACCCGAAGAGTGCGTCGCACGCGAGATCACCGAAGAGACCCAGTGGAAGGTGACCACCGGGCCGATCCTCGACACCTGGATGTACTACATCGACGTGGCCGAGAAGCACGTGTTCATCGTGACCTACGGCTGTTACGTGAACGGCGACACCGAGCCAGTGCTTTCCCATGAACACAAGGAAATCGGCCTGTTCACCGAACACGAGGTGCCCACTTTGACCATGCCGGACGGCTACAAGCGCTCGATCGCCACTTGGTACGACCGGCTGCGCGAGGACACCCCGGAACTGATCGGATAAGGCGGACGGTGCTGCGCGGAGCTGAGCAGGTTCGCCACCGAGCCTGTTTGCCCCACCTGCCATGCCAGCGCCAAGCACCAAACCGGCGTCGATCCCGGCTCCTCGGGCTCACAAGTCGCCGCCTCTGACGGCGCAACCCTCTGACCGGTCAGCTCCTGAACGACAAAACCGCAGCTCACACGGGGTGAACTGCGGTTTAGCGGTGGAGCCGCCTAAGGGAATCGAACCCTTGACCTACGCATTACGAGGACTCGGGAGCCCTGTCCGAACGTGTCCACGTCCGTCCGTTTGCGCTGGTCAGTGAGACAGCTGGAACAGTTGGGGGCTCTCCGGACAGGGCCGGACTGAGACGGGAACTGAGACGGCGGACGGGGGCCAGGAGCGCGCCTAGCGTTCGCCACCTGCATAGCACTCGGAAGTGCTAGACCTAGCACCCGCGCTAGCGGCTGGCACGCAGCTTGACCAGCGCGCTAGCGACTAGCAGGCCACTACGGCTGAACCAGCAGGGAGGCCGCGGGAACCCCTCCTGTGAGGTGGATGAGGCCGGGATGAGTTCGGCCAGCGCGGGATGAGTTGCCTCATTCCGCATGAGGCGCGGCCGACCTGCACGAATGAGCGGAATGAGGGGAATGAGTGCTTGCCGCGGCCTGCCCGGCAGGCTCCCCGGTTACAGGCGTGCGCGGACTGCGACAGGCCTCATTCAGCCCCTGCCGGGCCAGGCGTCGCGGGAGGCCTTACGCGACGGCACGGTAGCCCTCTCCCTCTACCCGGGTAGACCCCTGTGGCATGGGTCGTGACCAGCGCGGTAATGGGGGGGGTAGACACCCGTCGAGAGGACGTGACGGGGGAATTTCCGGGCCGGACGCAGGATGGCCTGTCGCTGAGCGCTGGACCATCCACACCAGGCGAGTCGAGATAGGCGCTCTACGGCATCTCAGGGCGTGATCGCTGGGGATCGCCCCCACCTTTTCCAGCCTCTTCCTCTCCCGAGGCCAGACAGGGCGGTGTCACTCCCCTGCCACTCAAGTTTCCGCAGGTCAGGCACCATAGAGTGACAAAGTTACAGGTGTGACAGCGACGCAATGGCCGATTGTCACACCTTTCGGTTGAGAACCCCCACCGTGTGTCCTAACGTGCCCCGATTTTCTCGCAGTACTCCCCACTGTTCCAGGAAACTCAAGCCCGCCCAGCGTCGATTTAGCGCCAATGTCACATTTTTGCCTCTTCGCGACGGACGTGGCCCCTTGTGTCAAGGTCTGACGACGGGTCCAATCTAGGGTTTATGCGCGTATAACACCAGGCAAAGGAGAAAGTCTAACATCAAGTAAAGGAGAGAACATGGGTATGCCCTCATGGAGGGTCAGCTTCATCTCGGCTGGCGCCCTTCTGTTGACCCTGGTCGCCCTGTCGACAGTTAAAGTGAGTGCGCACGCAACAGTGGCCGCGCCACTGCCCAAGCAAGCCTTCGTCGAGATCATCAACGTAAACAGTGGAAAATGCCTTGATATTCGCACCGAGGACGGCGCTTTCAATAACGGAGCTCGTATACAGCAAATTAATTGCAAGGGCATCCCGGGGCAAAGATGGAAATTTGTCCCGGTAGGCGACGGCCGCCACCACCAAATAGTTAGCGAGCTAAGTGGCAAGTGTATTGATGTTAACGGCGGCTGGATCGGTAATGGCGTGCCGATCATCCAGCATGATTGTCATTCCGGATGGAATCAGCAATGGGCAATTACCGCCTTGGGAACCTTTCCCGTCCAGACATACACGTTTACCGCTCGTCACAGCGGTCAGTGTCTTGACGTCCCGAGATCCTCTACTGGAAATGAAGTACCTCTCTGGCAACATACCTGCAACGGTACCGCTGCCCAACAGTTCAGGCTTCGCTGACAGCGGCTTGCGCTGATCACTGTCGGCAGGTCGGCCCCTGGCGAACTGAGCCCTAATATCTGAGACCCGACGCGGCCTCTAGGTGTGACAGTGCCGCTAGCCAACTGTCACACCTGGCCGCCACCGGGCGAAACCTGTTATGCCCCTAACGCGCCAAGATTTGGTCGCGATACTGCCACGCTCGCGCCAGAATGCATGCGCCCGGCGACGCCATCGGCTCAGAAGTCAGCAGCCGTTGCACGGTTTCCTCAGTAAACGGCAATCCTTCCGAAACTGAGTTTGAATCGGCCGCGGTAACCAGTACGCCCTCCGTGTTAATACGCACAGTCTCGCCGAAAAGTTCGTCAAAGACGTTATCGTCCATCACGACCACCGTAAGGATGGTCGCAGTCAAAGTCAGCGTATCCAAGCCCACGCCGACGCAATACGCTGCGACTGTTCCGTCGCGCCTAGCTTGCTGCAAGCTTCGATAGAGCGACCACCCTTCGTAGTCCAGGGGTTCATTCTGACTGCCGTCACGCTCAGGCTCCCCAAGCAATTCCTCAGAGTACTCACGAACCATATTGCGCCACAGGTCGAAGTCGTTATTCCGATCCCAGGATTTAACGCTAGAGGGCTGAAACTCGCCCGCCGGGATGAGACCGTAGATTCCCGCGGCCGTCGCAACTTTAGCCGGATCTCGTCAGTGCAGCAGGAAAGTAGCGTTTCCTGTCTCCCGATTCCGACGAAGAGTCAATGTCTCGATTGCGGGCATGACGGCCCGTCGGTGGAGATCAAAGGGGTCACCGATCAGCGCACGAAGCGGCAACGCGGTCCAGTCTTGCGCGGCTGCTTCCGTTTGCGCGCGGACCACCGCCGCTAGTTCATGCGCAGCGGCCTCTGACGCATCCAACTTGTCAAAGTAGGTTCCTAGTCCGAACTTCATTCGGCTCGAACCGGGTTTTAGTTCGGCCTCAAGGAGTCGATAACTCGCGCGGTTCTCAAAGAGGGACGGCGGGTCCGAGATACCGAATTGCGGAAGTGTATCGATCAAACCTACGTCCAGGTGCCCGCAATGGCAAAACAGCCTGCGCCTCCGGTTCCGTGCCTGTCACCGGAATATCGGCCGTGTCGTCTAGTACGACAGCAGCACAGTGTGATCTTGGTGCGGGGTCGTGATCATGGGTGCGGCCACCGCGTGATCAACTTCGAGGTGTGATTGGACTCGAGGAAGACGCGGTGGCCGCGTCGGAGACTGTAGTAGACGAGGGTTTCGCCCGCTGGCAGGCCGGGTTTGACGACATGTTCGCGCTGGTAGCTGGCCGGTTCGCGCAGGCCGATTCGCGTGCCCGTGCTCAGAAGTACCTACTAGGGCTGCTGTCTGGTGTGGAGCGCAAGAACTCCTGGTCGTTGGCGGAGCTCGCCGGGGAGAGCAGCCCGGACGGCATGCAGCGCCTGCTGAACTTCTACCGCTGGGACGCCGAGGCGGTGCGCGACGATGTGCGTGGCTACGTGCTGGCGCATCTGGATGACCCGAGTGGGGTGTTCGTCGGCGACGAGACCGGATTCATCAAGAAGGGCACCAAATCCGCGGGTGTGCAACGCCAGTACACCGGCACCTCGGGCAAGATCGACAACTGTCAGGTCGGCGTGTTTCTGACCTATGTCTCCCGGCATGGCCGGGCGTTGATCGACCGGGAGCTCTACCTGCCGCAGAAGTCCTGGTGTGCCGACCGGGATCGCTGTCGCGAGGCCGGGATCGGCGACGAGGTCGAGTTCGCGACCAAACCCGAGCTGGCCCGCCGGATGCTCGCCCGGCTGCTGGAGGCCGGGGTCACGGTGGGCTGGTTCACCGCGGACGAGCTCTACGGCGACAACCCGGCCCTGCGCGACTGGCTGGCCGAGCAGGCGGTGAACTACGTGCTGGCGGTGTCCTGCGATTACCAGGTGACCACGCCGACCGGGCCGGCGCGCGCGGACGTGCTGGCCGGCCGGGCACCGGCGCGGGGCTGGCAGCGGCTCTCGGCCGGGCGGGGCAGCAAGGGCCACCGCTTGTATGACTGGCTGCTGATCGATCCCGGTCCCGGCGAGCGGCATCAGCTGCTGGTGCGTCGCTCGATCAGCGATCCGACCGATCTGGCCTACTACGTCTGCCACACCGCCGGTCCGGTGCCACTCGCGGAACTGGTGCGCGTGGCCGGATCCCGTTGGGCGGTGAAGGAAACGTTCCAGTTCGCCAAGAACGAGACCGGGCTGGACCATTATCAAGTCCGCAAGTACATCGCGTGGTACCGGCACATCACCCTGGCCATGCTCGCCGCGGCGTTCCTGGCCGTGACCGCCCATACTGAACGCATCCGCACCCCACCACCGCCCCATCCGGCGCCGGAAAAGGGAGCGCCAGAACCGATCCTGACCGGCTGATCCCGTTATCCTGCAACGAAATACGACGACTCTGGGCCACCCTCACCCGTCCAATACACCCCCGAGCACACATCCAGCACTGGTCTACCTGGCGCCGACGCCACCAGACCCGCGCCCGTCACAGCCACTACCAGCGACAACACCGCACATATCAACAGGCATAACACTGTGCTGCTGTCGTACTAGCCAGTCAAGCTCGATATCTTCAAGCCGTACCGGTCCGTCTGGCATCCAATCTGATGGTGCCATGAATGGCGCCGGTCCGACGCGAAGGTCTGGCCTGTAAAGGTCTGCCGCAACCTGCGCAAGTTCGCCGCGATGACGGTTTAGGTACCGGCGGACACGTCGCCACTCTGTCTGGGCTAGTCGGCTACATCCATGGCAAGCCGGTACATGCATGTGCCTGACGAGATCAAACAGGGCATCGCGGGCCAGCTAGACAACCTGCTCTTGGCACCGCCTGACGACCGGCGGGAGACGGGTTAGATCACGGGTTAGGTCCGCGCTGGCGGGTTAGATTGCTAACCCAGCGGGTTGGGTGCCTGATTCGGCGCCTGAGCTGGGCAAAGTTAGGTGGGTTAGCGGTTAGCTCACTCGCACGACCTACCGCAGGGGGCTGAAATGGCCGCCTGGCAAGAGGTTTCATCGCACCTAACTGAGACGGAAACTGAGACGAACGCCCGGCCGCCGTGACGGATGGCCGGGCGTTGTCGCTGGTCAAGCATGGAGCCGCCTAAGGGAATCGAACCCTTGACCTACGCATTACGAGGACTCGGGATAGTCGTTCGAGGCAGTCCGTAGCCGTACGTTCGCCCTGGTCAGTGACACGGCTGGAACAGGAGGGGGTTCTCCGGACAGGGCCGGACTGAGACGGCCGGACGGGAGCTAGAGCGCGCCTAGCGTTCGCCACCTGCATAGCACTCGGAAGTGCTAGACCTAGCACCCGCGCTAGCGGCTGGCACACAGCTTGACCAGCTCGCTACTGATTTAGCCGCATTACCGTGTAGCCACGCGGTAATGCGCGGCCCGTCGGGCGCCCGGTACGCTGCTGGTCATGGCTCAGCCTGACGAATTGGAAGCCCGCGTCGCCGCCCTGGAGACACAAGTCCGGGAGTTGGCCGACCGCGTCAGGCTCAGCGAGCAGGATGCAGCCGCCGCCCGGGTTTTGGCTGGCGGGGCGGACCGCGATGTAGCGGAGATTCGCGGCGAGATCCGCGACTTCCGGCAGGCCACGACGTCCAGCTTCAACGCCATGCGTGAGGACGTGGCCGACCTTCGCACACAGGTCAGGGACGGATTCACCGAAATGCGCGGCAAATTCGACGCCACGGCCGCCGGGCAACAGCAGATTGTGAACCTGCTCAACACCATCATCGGTCAGGGCGAACAGCGAGACGACCAGTAGCCGCCGCTCTACCGGCGAGTCAGCAGCGTTTCAAGCGTCTCAGCTGGCGTTGCACATCGAAAGCCCGTGTCGTCGTCACACATGCTCTCGGCTGCGTCATTGAAAGAAGACGGCGTAGTTCCAGCATCAGGAGGAGCAAGCCGAACAGCGGCGCTTGGCCGCGAACCTGTGGCAGGACAACGGATGGGTGTTCACTCAGCCCACCGGCAAGCCGATCGATCCGCGTGCGGACTACCAGGAGTGGCGAGACCTGCTCACCGTGGCAGAGGTCCGGGCGGCACGGCTGCACGACGCGCGCCACACCACGACAACCATGCTGCTGGTCCTCCGGACGCCTATCCGGGCCGTCATGGAGCTGATGGGCTGGACGGCGGCATCCATGGCCAGCCGGTACATGCACGTGCCGGACGAGATCGAGCAGGGCATTGCCGGGCAGATGGGCAACCTGCTGTGGTCACCGCCGGGCGACCAGCGGGAGGCGGGTTAGATCACGGGTTAGGTCCGCGCAGCCGGGTTAGATTCCTAACTCGGCGGGTTAGGCGCCTGATTCGCGCCGCGAGCTGCGGGAAGTTAGCGGGTTAGGTGGGTTAGGTCCACGTGCGACACCCCGCCGCAGAGGGCCGAAACGGCAGTCTCACAAGGGATGCCGTCAGAGCTAACTGAGACGCGAAATGAGACGAACGCCCGGCCACCATGTTCGGTGTCCGGGCGTTTTCGCTGGTCAAGCATGGAGCCGCCTAAGGGAATCGAACCCTTGACCTACGCATTACGAGTGCGTCGCTCTGGCCGACTGAGCTAAGGCGGCGTGTCCTCGACAAGTGTAGCGGGCCCCGTCGAGGCGTTTACGACCACCCGCTCGGGTGAGTCACCGATCGGCTGGTCGGTCGTTGGATGTGTGACGGCGGTCGCAAGAGGAGGGGTCCGTTCATGCGCAGTAGCGCTTTCGCTATGCCAGCGGTTGTGGCTGTGCTCGCGCTTGTGGCCGCTCCTGGCGCCGCGTTGGCGCAGCCGCCTGCGACGACGCCGATTCCGCCGCCGAACAACCCGAACGACCCGCCTGCTTCCGCGCCCAATGGTCCCCAGCCGCTGGGGCATGCGATCGGGGACGCTGGCACCGCGCTTTCGATGATCCGGTTGTTGCCTGCGTCGGCTCCGACCAACACGATCCTGCCTGGTTATTCCGACAAGTTGCCGAAGCAGTCCGCGCTTGAGGTTGGGTTCGGGTTGTCGAGCGCTCAGGTCAACTCCGAGTCCTATCTGGCCACCGAGCACTCCATCGCTCAGGCTTCGCCTGGTGGGGTCGCTGTTCAGGGCAAGAGTCCGCAGTCGCCGGGTTCGGTCGCGCAGACTTCTCCCCCTGACAACACGAAGCCTATGACCTTCGGGCTCAATCCGCCGCAGACTCCGCTGGACGCGTTGGTGCGGGTTGGGTTGATGAACGGGAGTGCGCACGCGCGATGGAGCGAGACTCTTGGCCCGTGTGTCACGCCGTTGTCCGACGCGAGCACGTCAGTTGCCAATTTGAGCCTGTTGAACGCGATTCCGACGCTTCCTGGCACCACCGATCTCACCGGGAAGCTCACTGACTCCAAGCTCAATCCTGATCAGCTGACCGCTCTCACCGATCAGCTCAAGGCTTTGCCTGGACCGTTGGCTGAGCTCGGCGGACTGCTCCCGGGGCCAGGCAGCGGTAAGGGTGATGGGTCGCTGATCAGCCTGCCGAACACGTTGTCCACGCGGTCGGTCGTCGAACTCGTCGACATTCCCGGTTCGGCGAACAAGGCCGTGCGGTCGACGTCCACCCTTCAGGTCGCCAGCCTCAACCTGCTTGGTGGGACGCCGTTCGCGATGTCGATCAACGTCGTCAGCCAGCCGACGCTCCAGGTCACGTCCACCGGCGACGCCAAGACGTCGACCGTCAAGTACGTCGCGCCGGTCCTTCAGGTCAAGCAGGGCGACAAGGTTCTGTACACATTGGACGCCGCGCATCCGACTTTCGATGTGCCCATCGGCATTCCGCTTCCCGGCCTGAGCAGTCAGTTGCCGGACGCGTTCAAGAAGCTTCCGCTCGTCGGCGATCTCGCCAACGCGCTGCCGAAGGACTCGCCACTCATCCCCAAGGCCGGTGAGCTCAACCAGCTCAAGCTCGACATCGGCGTTTTCCGGCTGTCCATCGCGGGCCTTCAGCAGAAGACCGATGACATGACGCAGCCGTTCAAGGGCCACCAGCTCGCCGCCAGCGCGCGCATGCTCGACCTGCAGCTGCTGCCGACGCAAGCGCTTGGTCTGCCTGGCCTTCCGTCCGCGTTGGCGCAGGTGTCGCTGGGTGAGCAGATCGCGCGGGCCGCGGCGCCGACCGGCGGGGTGGTGTGTGGGACCGCGGGCGGGCCGCCTGCCAAGGCACCACCACAGAAAGAGCCGCCGCTCGCGTACACGAGCGCGTACCAAGCAATTCCGATGTTCTGGACGGGCACGACGCTGCTGATGCTCGGCGTCATCATGGTCGCCGCGCTTCCCCGGCGGCGCCGCGATCAGCCGTAGTAGAGCGTGGTCACCATTGCCTCGACGGCAATGCGTGGCTTGACGTTCAGCTCGAGCGCCTCACGACAGGACAGCACTGCTTCGAGGCGCCGGAGCGTCGACTCAGGCGACCACGATGCAGCAGCGGTCCGCGCGTCCTTCGCGTGGTCAGGGTGGTTCAGCGAGGCTTCCGAGCCGCTCGCCGTCACCAGGACGTCACGATAAAACCCAGCCAGGTCAACCAAAGCAAGGTCGAGGGTGTCTCGCTGCGTTCGGGTGGCGCGGGATTTCTGGCGACGCTCGAGCTCTTTCAAGGCGCCAGCTGAACCGCGGGTCGCCGAAGCCGTGCCTTTTCCTGTTCCACCCGCACCCAACGCGGTTTTCAGCGCTTCACGTTCGATCTCGTCACGTGTTCCGCTCTGCTCAGCCGCTTCGTTCTCGGCCACTTTGACCAACTCGTCGGCGAGCGAGAACACGTCGCCAGGGCGCCGCAAACCCAACGGAATCCGCAACACCGCAGCACGGCGGTCACGGGCGGACTCGTCGGTCGCCAGGCGCCGGGCGCGGCCAACATGGCCGCCGCACACCGAAGCAGCCCATGTCGCCGTGTCCGGGTCGACGGAATCGCGCTCTATCAACACTTCCGCGATCGCACTTGCCGGTGGGATACGCAAAGACACGCCACGGCAACGGGATCGGATGGTCACTGACACGTCGTCGGGATGGTCCGACGGCGCACACAACAGGAACACAGTCCGATCCGGCGGTTCCTCGACCGCCTTGAGCAGTGCGTTGGCCGCGCCTTCGGTGAGACGGTCGGCGTCCTCGATGATCACGACCTGCCAGCGGCCACCGGTTGGACGCCTTGCCGCGGTCTGCACCAACGCACGCATCTCAGCGACCGAAATGGACAGACCCTCTGGCACAACGAGTCGGACGTCCGCATGCGTGCCTGCCATGGTTGTGCGGCAACCACTGCACTCACCGCAACCCGTGCCGTATTCGCACTGCAAAGCCGCGGCGAAGGCCCGTGCAGCAACCGAACGGCCCGACCCAGGCGGTCCGGTGAACAGCCACGCGTGCGTCATGCCACCTGACGCGGCTTGTTCACCACGCACGATCAACGCGGCCGCTTGTGCGGCTTTGGTCAGTATTACGACGGCTTCAGCCTGACCGACCACTTGCGACCAGACGGTCACTGGGCCTCCACTGGCGTCCGATCGTCGGCCTCGTCGAGCCCAAGTTTGCGGGCCGCGATCGCGCCGAGCACTGCCATCTGGACTCGCTGCGAAGTGGCTTGGTCATCGTCGTCCGAATCCACCACGACATAGCGGTCCGGGTCGGACGACGCCATTTCCAGCAGCAAGTCCTGCACGCGCCAGTGGTGGTCGTTGGACTGGTAAGTCGTTGGCGGCAAGGTCGCCGGGTCACGGTCGAGCAGCACGGTCAGGTCGGGCCGCAGTTTCGCGGTCGCCCAGTCCGTCAGCCCTTCCATCTCCTCCGGGTCGAGCCCGGCAACGGCAGACAAGTGGGCGAACGGGCTGTCGACGAACCGCTCCATCACGACGATCGCGCCGCGATCCAGCGCTGGGCGGATCTCACGCTCCACGATGTCCGCCCGTACAGCCGCTGCGACCAATGCGTGCGCGCGTGCACCGGTCAGCTCGGCGCCGGCAAGAACAGCCCTAAGGCGCCGGTCATTGAGCGTCGGATCGGTCGCCAGCAGGATCTCGCGGTTGCCGGATTTACGGAGGAAGTCGGTCAGCAGCCGGGACTGCGACGCGGTGTCCTGCGCCGTATCGCCTTCGATCGCGATCAGCAGACCGGTCGACCGACGCGGCTTGCCACGGATCGCGGCCTTCAGGTCGGCGAGGATCGTCTCGGCGCGGCGGTCGTCCATCTGCCGGTAGGCGATCACGCCGACAAGCGCGGCGATCAACCCGGCGACGAACAGCACCGGCCGGGTGCCGTCGATCCGTACCGCGGTCCCGAAGATCTCCACGTTGCGCGGCCGGACGAGACCGATGAACAACGGCACCATGATCATCGACAGTGCCAGGATGATCTTCATCAGCGACTGGTAGATCGCGTTGATCCGGCCGCGGATGGCGTCTTCGACCTGCGTCCCGATGATCGTGACACCGGTGAGGAACGCGATTCCGGCACACGCGCCGACAAATGCGACCGCGATCAGCGAAACCCAGAGGTGCGGCGACGCGGCGGTCGGCAGCAGACCAAGACCCGCGAGCACGATCGAGATGCCGAACAAGCGGTTGTGCGGGATCCGGCTGGCCATCTTGGTCGCCGACGCCATACCGGTGCCAAGACCGATGAACAGCGCCGCGAACAGCCAACCGAACGCCGAATCACCGCCAAGCAGGCTGGACGAGTACGGCTTCGAACTGCCAACAAGCGCGCCCGCCGCGGCGAAGGCGCCCGTCATACCGATGAGCAGGCCTCTGACAAGCCGCGTGCTGCGGATGAAGCGCAGCCCGTCTCGCAACATCGCCCACAGGCCGGTGTTGTCCTTCGGCGGCTCGTCGTCCGGCGTGTCCGGTTTCTTCGGCGGCGTGGCCACGCGGATCGACAGCTCAGGGATCCGAGTCGCGACGATGACCGCTGACGTCAGGTAAAAAAGGCCGTTGATGGCGACGATGATCGTGGCCATCCCCATGCCGGTGTCGTCCAGCTTGACGTGGAACACCTGCGAGGAGATGCCAGTGATCAGCGCGTAGAGCCCGGCACCGGCGATCACCGAGATGCCCCAGGTCATCACCAGCGCCAGCTGGTTCGCCGTCTCCACTTGGTCCTTGCGGCGCAGCAGGTTGGGCACGGCCGCGTCCTTGGACGGGATCCACAGCAGCTGGCAGCAGCCGACCAGGAAGTTGGCGATCAGCAGCCACACCGGCGTGCCGACGACCGCGATCGAGATCAGCAGGCCGCCGCGCATGACGTCGCAGGCGACCATGACTTTTCGCCGGTCGAACTTGTCCGCGAGCAGGCCGCCGAACGGCGCGAACAGCAGGCCGGGCAGCAGCTGGGTGAGCACGACACCGGCGAACGCGTAGTTCTGGAACGCGTAGTCGTCGGTGAGCTTGGTGATCAGCCCGGTCAGTGCGAGCAGCGACAGCCAGTCGCCGGTGCTGCAGATGAAGCTGACACCCCAGAGGCGGCGGAACGGCCGAATGGCCAGCACGCTGCGGATCCGGTGTGCCAGGGATGCGTCGGAGCGGACCGAGGGAATGTCCTCGACCCGTGCAGTCTGGTCCCCGCCTACGCTGATACGACCCACCTCATTCCGGCACCAGCGTAGCTGCGCCGGATGTCACCCGAAGAGCTGGCTGAACGTGTCGGCAAGGCTGGTGATCACGAAGTACAGAATCACGATTGTGACCAGCACTATCACCATAACTACGGTCATCCCGCTGCGCATGCCAGCCGGTTTGCGCGCCGCGGGCGGCGCCTGAATCCGGTCACGGGTGGCGCGTAGCGTGCGAGCGACGGCGGCAGCCGACGGCCACTGCCTGAGCGGACGCATGATCCCCGGCGCTTCTCTGACTGCCGGAGGTGGCGGCGCGGGAGCAGCCGGTGGTGCCGACTCCTCCTCCGCCAGCGCGTCGACGGCTTCGCGTACGTCCTCGGGACTGGGCAGTTTCGGTGCAGCGACAGGCAGATGTTCGTCACGGCGCTGCGTCGGGAAGTTCGCGCCGGTCACCAGACCGGACAAAGGATCGGACAGCACTGGCGGCGGCGCCGGTTCGTAAGTGCCGTCGACCCCGTTCACTGAGTCTTGTGCCACTCCAGGTCACCCTCCGCTGTCAAAGGCCCCTCTTCAGGGTAGCCCGATGCGGTCTCATCTCCCTCCCAAAGCGTGAGATATGCGTCCCTCGCAGCGAGGCTCACTGCGACATCTGCCATGAGCGGTTCAAAAAAAGACTTGCGATACGTGGCGTCTGTCGCGATCGATGCGGCGAAGTACACCCCGGAGAAGCCAGCGAAGAACATCGAGACCCGGATCAGCTCATCGCTTACTCCGGGTAGCGGAATTGTGAAGAGCTTCCCGCCAGCCGACGGCGGATGCCCAAGCCACCCCGCGATGACGCTGTCGTCGATCGCGATCAGCCCGAAGATGACGAGAAAGCAGAACACCACGAAGGAGAAAACGACGGCCTGCAAAGCCTGCGCGAGGTACACGACGACGGCGAGGTTGGCCTTCTCCCGCAACGTCAACGGGAAGTTGCGGACCTCTTGTGTGAGGCCACGCAATGGCGTGGTCCGCAGCACGACCTCGTAGTCCATCGCGCCGGCCGCACGGTGTTTGGCCATCATGTCGCGGCCCTCGTCACGCAGAATGGCGATCAGGAACAGCGATCCCATCAGCGCGAACAAACCGATGACCAGCCACAGGCTGGTGCGATGGCCGTTGGCTTCCAGCTTCTCGGCGATCTGCCACGTCTCGGTCGAGATGAACCCGAAGAGCAGGAACAGCAGAAGCAACGGCAACGCTCGGCTCGTCAGGCTGCCGATCCGCCCCACGTGCCGAATGGCGACTCTCAGCGCCCAGCCGATGATCGACCCGGCGCCAACGAGGACGAACAGCAGCACCAGGGCCGTGGAGATGACGGCCGAGCCAATTGACGCCGTGAGGTTCTCGCCGAGGCCCGTCAGTTTGCGGACGGCTGGGTACAGCACCAGCCACACGGCCAGCGCGGAGATGGCGATGATGAGTCGCGTTCGCTCGGTACGGCGCCTTAGCGCCCACGCGGCGGTCCATGCGGCGAGCACCGGCGCGATCACCATGGCGAACACCAACGCCACCACGCCGAGGGCCGCTTCGCTGCTGACCGTGTCCACGTCGACTTGTTCGAGTACGTGGTCGACCAGGTGGACCAGCGGCAGGAAGATGATCAGGAACACGAGGCCTGGTGTCGCTCGTGAGATTAGGGGCGTGCCTCGCCTTGCGCGGCGTACGACCATCGGCAACCCACGGCGGCGAAACCACGTCTCAACCGCTCGCCGCTCAGCCCTACCGTGCACAGCACGCCCCTCACCCTGATCAACGTCGGGCTAACGCTAGCCGGTCAAGTTATCCACAGCCTCAGCAAGCCTCTGAACAGGGCAGATAACCGTTCATTCGACCCCCATCACCACCCCTGTGGATAACCTGTGGGCAACCAGCCCGCCCTGTCCCCCCTCTCCGGTAGTGTGAAAATCAGGGGGTCCCCCTCGGGCATTGGCGGACGTGTGTCCGAAAGTGTTGGGGGGTAGGGGTTTCGCGTGATGGTCGGCTTCGGGCCTTGGGGGTGGGGTGCCGGGTTCGGCCTTCGCCCCCCGGTTGCCAGTGTATCGGCGGGTGCCGACAGGCCCGGGTGCTGGCGGGATAGTTATCCACAGGATTTTTTGCCTTTGACCTGCTAAGGCAACAGAAGCTTCATGATCCACAGGGGGTCTGTGGACAACTTCGGGGACCTGACTGTACTGGCACGATGTCGGGCCTAGTGCAGGCGAAAGCTGGCTGGCGACGGCTGGCCGGTGAAGGCGCGAGAGGCAGTGGGCCTGTGTGCTGGCCGACGCAGGGCCCACTACGGGCGAAGAGCACCAGCGACGGCTGGCCTGTGTGCTGGCACGACACCGGGCCCAGCTCCAGCGGAGGTTGGCCGGTGAACCCGCAAATTCGCGGGTGGCCTGTCCGATTTCATGTGGCGAACCCGCATTCAGCAGGGGAACCCGGCGAAAGTTCGAGGCCATCCGAGGTGCCGACTCGCGTGCCCATCAAGATCCGGGCGCCATCCGTGGCCCGGCGTGGCGAAAGGCCTGACGACAGCCAACAGCTGCCGTCAGGCCGTCACCTCAGGACTTCGACTTGGCGCGAGAAGACGTCGCACGCGGCTTGGCCGCGGTCTTCGTAGCCGCTGTCTTCGTCGACTTGGCCGCCGACTTCGTCGCGGTCTTCGTTGCGGCGGTCTTTGTCGCGCGGCGGGCGGGGGTCTTCTTCGGGGCTGGGCCCTTGGCGCGCTTCTCCGCCAACAACTCCGCGGCACGCTCATCCGTCAGCGCTTCCACGCTGTCGGACTTGCGCAGCGACGCGTTGAACTCGCCATCCGTCACGTACGGGCCGAAGCGGCCGTCCTTCACGACCATCGGCTTGCCAGAAACCGGGTCGTTGCCGAGTTCCTTCAATGGCGGTGCCGAGGCCGCAGCCGCGCGACCGCGCTTCTTCGGTTCCGAGTAGATCTTCAACGCCTCGTCCAACGTGACCGTGAAGATCTGGTCTTCCGTCGCCAACGAGCGCGAGTCGGTGCCCTTCTTCAAGTACGGCCCGTAGCGGCCGTTCTGGGCGGTGATCTCGTCGCCGGACGCCGGGTCCTTGCCGACAACACGTGGCAATGACAGCAGCTTCAGTGCGTCTTCCAAGGTCACGTCTGTCAGGGACATGGACTTGAACAACGAACCCGTCCGCGGCTTGACCTTCTTGTTTCCGTTCTCTTCCGGCAGGACTTCGGTTACGTATGGGCCGAAGCGGCCGTCTTTCGCGACGATCTCGTGCCCGCTTACCGGATCGGTGCCCAGCGAGCGGCCTTCCTGCGGGGTTGAGAACAGCTCTTCGGCGATCGCCAGGGTCAGCTCGTCCGGCGGGAGGTCTTCGGGCAGGTTCGCACGCTGCGACTCGCCGTCCACCTCGCGCTCAAGGTAGGGCCCGAAGCGGCCGACGCGCACCACGACCTTTCGGCCTTCGGCGTCTTCGAACATCGGGATCGAGTTGACCAGCCTCGGGTCGATTTCGTCGACGCCCGTGCCGACCAGTTTCTTCAGTCCGCCTGCTCGGCCGACCGAGCCTTCCGGGCCGACCGCTCCGCCGAAGTAGAAGCCCGACAGCCAGTCGTTGCGCTCTTGCCTGCCCGCTGCGATGCCGTCGAGCTCGTCTTCCAACGTTGCCGTGAAGTCGTAGTCCACGAGCCTGCCGAAGTGCTGCTCCATCAGGCCGACCACCGCGAAGGCGATCCACGATGGGACGAGGGCCGCGCCCTTCTTCCACACGTAGCCGCGCGCTTGGATCGTGCTGATCGTCGGCGAGTAGGTCGACGGGCGGCCGATGCCCAGCTCTTCCAAGGCCTTGATCAGGCTGGCCTCGGTGTAGCGGGGCGGTGGGTTGGTCGAGTGGCCGTCCGCGGTCAGCTCGGTCGCGGTCACCGGCTGGTCCTTGACCAGCTGCGGGAGCCTGCGCTCGGCGTCGTCGGCCTCGCCGCCCTGCTCGGAGTCGACGGTCTCGACGTACGCCTTGAGGAAGCCCGCGAAGGTGATGGTGCGGCCGGACGAGGAGAACGTGCACTCTTCGCCGGACGCGGCCGTGCCGACGATCCGCACGGTCATCGTGGTGCCGCGGACGTCCGCCATCTGGGACGCGATCGTGCGCTGCCAGATCAGCTCGTATAGCCTGAACTCGTCCGACTGCAGCTCGTTGGCGACCTGGCCGGGCGTGCGGAACACCTCACCGGCCGGGCGGATGGCCTCGTGCGCCTCCTGCGCGTTCTTCACCTTGCGCGTGTACTGGCGGGGCGTCGGGTGGACGAACTCCTTGCCGTACAGGCTCTCGGCCTGCGCACGAGCTGCCGCGATCGCTGTCTCGGACAGCGTCGTGGAGTCGGTACGCATATAGGTGATGTAACCGTTTTCGTACAGGCGCTGGGCGACACGCATGGTGGTGTCGGCCGAGAAGCGCAGCTTGCGGCTGGCCTCCTGCTGCAGCGTTGACGTCATGAACGGCGCGTAGGGCTTACGGGTGTACGGCTTCTCCTCGACGCTCGCGACACGCATGTCGGCGCCGTTGAGGGCCTCTGCCAGGCGGCGCGCCTCGGTCTCGTCGAGCAGACGCACGTCGCTGGCGTTCTTCAGCTTGCCGTCCGGGCCGAAGTCACGGCCGGTGGCGAGCCTGCTGCCGTCCACAGAGATGAGCCTGGAGCCGAAGGTGCGCGGGTCGGCGCTGGCGCCGGCGTCCATGGTCGCCGCGATGTCCCAGTACGAGGCGGAGACGAAGGCCATCCGCTCACGCTCGCGCTGGACCACGATCCGGGTCGCCACGGACTGCACGCGGCCTGCCGACAGCCTCGGCATGACCTTCTTCCACAGCACCGGGCTGACCTCGTAGCCGTAGAGCCGGTCGAGGATCCGCCGGGTCTCCTGGGCGTCGACCAGGTGCTGGTCCAGGTCACGGGGGTTGGCCGCGGCCTCGCGGATGGCGGGCTCGGTGATCTCGTAGAAGACCATCCGGCGCACCGGCACCTTGGGCTTGAGCGTCTCGAGGAGGTGCCACGCGATGGCCTCGCCCTCGCGGTCACCGTCTGTCGCGAGGTAGACCTCGTCGACGTCCTTCAAGGCCTCTTTGAGCTCGGTGACCGTGGACTTCTTGTCCGGCGTGACGATGTAGATCGGCTCGAAGCCGCTGTCCACGTTCACGCCGAGGCTCGCCCACGACTCGCCCTTGTACTTCGCCGGTACCTCGGCGGCCTTGCGGGGCAGATCACGGATGTGCCCCTTGGACGACTCGACCACGAAGTTCTGGCCGAGGTAGGAGGCGATCTTGCGCGCCTTCGCCGGCGACTCGACGATCACCAACCGGCGCGGTTCGGCACCGTTTGCCGAACTGTCGCTCTTCTTCGTCCGAGTTGCTGCCACGCTTTCCTGCCCTCTGTCCCGCCTGTCGAGATGCTCGACTTCGAGCATCAGCCCGTCAGTGTGCACTGCCCGATGCCACAAGCCGAAGCGGAGGTGGCCCGGAGCACACCAGCATCGGCGTGTCGTACTGCTGCCGCCGATGACCCTCTCTAACTCGCCGAGAGCGTCCGGCTCGTTACCGAAGCGTGTCCCGTCGCACGTGAAACGCGGTACGGCTCGGTCTACCGGCAACTCACTACTAGCACGACGACGTGTCGGTACGCATCACCGGTAGCGACCCTACGCGCGCGAGAGAAATTCACCCAGATGGATGAATCTTAGCGGCTCTTAGACCGGCCAGTACGGCTCCGCTGCCGCCGATGGCACCCGGCCGACCAGTTCGACCAGGCGGCCGATCCGGCGTCGCCCAGTCAGCCGAAGGCCGGGACCGCCACCACGGACCCCGAGCAATCCGGCCGGCAGCCCAATCCGGGTCAGCGCCTGGACCAGCGGCTCATGCGTCTCCGGCGCCCTCGGATCGAGGCCGAGCAGGTAGCCGTTGTCGACCCAGCGACCGGCCGCGAGCACCCATAACCGCAGGGCGGCGCCGTCCAGCGCGAACCCGACCGGCACCGATTTGACCGCGCCACGAGTCCACGCGTCGGCCATGCCGATCAGATCGGTCCGGAAAGCGGTCCTGACCAGCGGGTGGTCCTCCTCGGACAGACCCACCTCAGGATCGATGCCGCGCTCGGCGAAGGCCTGCGCCAACGCGTCACGGCGCCACAGTTCGTCGAGCACCACCGAGAGCCGCGCGGCCCGGCGCGCGAAGTGCGCGACCTGGCCGGAGGTACACAGAAGTCCAGCCAGGTCGCAGACACCCGGCTGGTTGGCCTCGGCGGAGAAGAACGACATCTGCCCCACGTGTCACAGAGTAGAACATATGTTCCAACCCCGCGAGATATCAGTAAGTCGTCTCCTCGGTCGGCGGCGGCGTGGACGACGGCGTCCCGGTACCAGTGCCGGTCGGCGGGGTCGTCGTCGGGAACGAGGGAGTTGTTGTCGGAAACTCGTCAGTGGACGACGGCGGCGGCAAGGCTGTCCTGCTCGCCCGCGTCCTTGAGATCTCCGTACAGCTGTCCGCGCTGCGTGCGGCCGCCTGCAGCTCGGGGAACCGCGTCGCCATGCCTTCGAGCGGATTCACCGGCGGTTTGAGCTGCTGCAGGTCCGTGCCGATCTGCTGAAGCACGCTGGTGGCCCTTGTACGGTCGCTGGCGAGGTCGGAGGACAACTGACGCTGTGACTTGTCCAGAATCTCCTTCCGGCCCTGCAGCAGCGTGATCAAGGTCCGTGTGGCCTCGTCACCACCGGCGACCGGCGCCTGCCCGACCTCACCCAGCTTGACCAGCGTGCCGTCGACCTGGGCCAGCATCGCCTCAAGGGACCGCCGCAACGACGACACAGCGGCGTCCGTGCTGGTCGAGTCCACTTCGAGCTTCACGTCGGCGCTGTCGTACTCAAGGATCACGCCGCAGAGCTTGTCGGCCCACTGCACCGCGGCGACCGTGGCGGCCGACGGAGTCGTCGGTCCTTGCCGGTTCGACGAGCTCGCGGGCACCTGACAGCCAGCTACCAGCAGCAATCCGGCAACGGCGGGAAGGACACGGCGAACGATCAACTGGTCTGCAGATCCTTGCATCGTGGTGCCTTCGCCATCGCGTCCCGCACCTCGGCGGGGTCGTTGTCCTTGAACGGGTCGGCCATCTTGGAGGTCTCCTCGCCGAGGCTCTCCATCACCTGGCCCATCGCGTCCTGGTCACCCGCACGCGCCCGCGCCGCCACTTCCTTGAGGGCGTTCTGCGAGGCAGTGTACGTGCTGATGATCTTGTTCTTCACGTCGTCGCCACCCTTGAGCGGGGCGGGTTCCAGCAGTTTCAGCCTGGCGACCGTGCCACCGAGCCCACCGGCAAGGTTGTCGATGAACTGGCCGAGTTTGGCCTGCATCTGCGTCTGGTCGGCCGCCGTGGCCAGATCACCCATCCGGCCACCGAGCGACCGGTTGAAGTCGCTGATCGGCGTGCACAGGTTGTCCATCCACTTGACCGGGTCGCCGTTGCTCGGCTCCGGTGGCGCGGGTGGCGTCGTCGGTTCGCCGCCACCGCCACCGTTCTCGGACGGCTGCTGCGGAGTGCCGCCGAACTGGCCCGAGGCGTCCTTGGCGCTGTCATCACCGCTGCTCGAGCACCCGGCTAGGGCCATCGCGGCCGCGAACACAACGATCGTGAGGCGACGACTCATGAGCTCTCCTGGGCTCGGGGAGGACAGGACCACAGCGACGGTACCCGCGCCCTGGTTTGGGCAAAGTGAGGGCCACCCCGCCAAAGGTGGGGTGGCCCTCACTCGACTGTTCAGCTGATCAGGCGCTGTTGACCTGCTCTGCCGGGCTGTCCGCGATCGCGCTGCCGCGACGCTTGGACACGATGACCGCCGCGGCGACGATGGCCACCGCGACCAGCGCGATGACGATCCGCAGCGCGGTGTCGCCGTCGATGATGAACGTGACGATGGCGGGCGCGATCAGCACCGACACCAGGTTCATCACCTTGATCAGCGGGTTGATGGCCGGGCCAGCGGTGTCCTTGAACGGGTCACCGACGGTGTCACCGATAACGGTGGCCTCGTGCGCGTCAGAACCCTTGCCACCGTGGTTGCCGTCCTCGACGAGCTTCTTGGCGTTGTCCCACGCACCACCGGAGTTGGCGAGGAACACGGCCATCAGCGTGCCGGTCGCGATCGCGCCGCCGAGGTAACCAGCGAGCGCTTCGACGCCGAGACCGAAGCCGACGGCGATCGGTGCGAACACGGCCAGCAGACCCGGCGTCATCAGCTCACGCAGCGAGTCCCTCGTGCAGATGTCCACAACGCGGCCGTACTCGGGACGGACCGAACCGTCCATGATGCCGGGGTTGTCGTGGAACTGGCGCCGTACCTCGTACACAACCGCGCCCGCGGCGCGGGACACGGCGTTGACAGCCAGACCGGAGAACATGAACACGACCGCCGCACCAATCAGCACACCGACAAGGGTGTTCGGGCTGACGATGTTCGCCGCGAAGTCCACCGCTGTGTTGCCCGCGTCGCGAATCGCCTCGCTGTACGAACCGAACAGCGCGGTCGCGGCGAGCACGGCTGTCGCGATCGCGATGCCCTTGGTGATCGCCTTCGTGGTGTTGCCGACGGCGTCCAGCTCGGTCAGGATCTTCGCGCCTTCTTCGGACACGTCGCCGGACATCTCCGCGATGCCCTGAGCGTTGTCGCTCACCGGGCCGAAGGTGTCCATCGCGACGATGACGCCGACGGTGGTCAGCAGACCACAACCGGCGAGAGCGATCGCGAACAGCGCGACAGTGACGTCACCGGAAAGCAGGAAGGCGCCGTAGACCGCGCCGCCGATCACGATCGCGGTGTACACCGCGGACTCGAAACCGACCGAGATACCGGACAGGATCACCGTGGCCGCACCGGTTTCCGACGTCTCACCGACGTGCTTGACCGGCTTGTGCTCGGTACCGGTGTAGTAACCGGTCAGCCAGAGGATGATGCCGGCGAGCACGATGCCGATGATCACGGCGACCGCGGCGATCAGACCGGGGTTGCCGGTCAGCGCGGCGTTCTTGGCACCCTCGAGACCCGCGAACGAGGTCGGCAGGAAGGTGAACGCGGCAACGGTGCACAGCACCAACGAGATCAACGCGGAGATGTAGAAGGACCGGTTGATCGCGCTGAGGCCGTTCTCGCCGGGACGCGCCTTGGTGATGAACACACCGATGACGGCGGTGATCACACCGATGGCCGGGACGATCAACGGGAACAGCAGGCCCTGCGTGCCGAACGCGGCACTGCCCAGGATCAGCGCGGCGACCAGGGTCACGGCGTAGGACTCGAAGAGGTCCGCGGCCATACCCGCGCAGTCACCGACGTTGTCACCCACGTTGTCGGCGATGGTGGCGGCGTTACGGGGGTCGTCCTCCGGAATGCCCTGCTCAACCTTGCCGACCAGGTCGGCGCCGACGTCGGCGGCCTTGGTGAAGATACCGCCACCGACACGCATGAACATCGCGATCAGCGCGGCACCGAAACCGAAGCCCTCGAGCACCTTCGGTGCCTCACCGGCGTACACGAGTACGACCAGCGCGGCGCCGAACAGACCGAGACCGACGGTCGCCATACCGACCACACCGCCGGTGCGGAACGCGATCCGCGTCGCCTTCTCGCGCCCGCCCTCGTCGTTGGCGGCCGCGGCGACCCGGAGGTTCGCCTGCGTGGACAGCCACATGCCGAGATAACCGATAGCGAACGAGAACACCGCGCCGGCCAGGAAGAAGATCGACCGGCCGATCCGTTCGCTGACGGTATCCGCCGGTAGCGCGAAGAGCAGCAAGAACACCAAGACGCCGAAGATCGTCAAGGTGTTGCGCTGTCGTTTCAGGTAGGCCGCCGCGCCCTCTTGAACCGCCTTGGCGATGTCCTGCATCTTCGCGGTGCCCTGGCCCGCGGCCAGCACCTCCCTGAGCAGTACATAACCGACGGCAAGAGCAGCGAGGGCCACCACGGCGACGACAGCGACAACGCTGCGGTCACCACCGGAGAGCGCAGCCTCCGCAAGGTGTTGCCCGGACATCCATGTCCTCCTGTGACATCTGCCGATTTCTCCCGTCCGCTGTTGCTACCCCGACGGGACGTGCTCACCACCACAAGTGGTGGGACGTCGGCGGAGTCTATGTGTAAGGGGAATGGCGTTTGTGAGGCGTCCCCGGCCGTGTACGTTCCGTTATCTTCGTTTTATCGATCTCGGTATCGATCAAGTAGAGGCGCTGAACCGCCCGATTACCTTTGCGGCACAAGAACTTCGGCTCGTTCTCCCAGCTAGTTCATACCGCACCGGAACGTGGCGCTGGTCACACATCCAGGCGACAGAGCACCCAAGCCATCCAAGCCAAATCGCGCCCGACAACCTCGGGCTTTGCCACGCCGTCAGTTAAGCCCCGCAACACGCCCGATAGGCCTGGCTTTGTCGCGCCGGTCATTTACGCCACGCAACACGCCCGACGCCGCCCCAGCCACGGCGGTGATCAGGCACTGAGCGGCGTCGGCAGCGTGGGGCGGGGTGGAAATGGCCGGCTTTGGCGACAAAGCCCGCCCGAGCGAAGCGAGGGCCATAAACACTGTCGGGAGTGTGTGCTTAGCTCGTTCACGTGGGTGACGTGCGAACTGAGCGCGGGCGGCAGTTGCTTTCCCGGGTGCTTGCCGGTGTTCCGGCCAACGAGAACCCGTTGACCCACGCCGAAGATCTGCCCGAACGCCTGCCGCGGTTCGCCGAATGGCCGGATTGGGCCCCGGCCGAGGTCGTTGCCGCGTTCCGGGCGCGCGGGTTGGAAAGGCCGTGGACGCACCAGATCGAGGCGGCCGAGCACATCTGGAACTCGCGGCACGTCGTGCTTTCGACGGGCACGGCGTCCGGAAAGTCCTTGGCTTACCAGCTTCCCGTTTTGTCGTCGTTCGCGACCGATCGCAAGAGCACCGCGCTCTATCTCTCGCCGACGAAAGCCCTTGGCGCCGACCAGTTGCGCGCGCTGCGCGAGCTGGACCTACCGGACATCCGTGCGGCGAGTTTCGACGGCGACACGCCGATGCAGGAGCGGGACTGGGTGCGGGCACACGCCCGATGGGTGTTTACCAACCCGGACATGATGCATCGCGGCATCCTGCCGTCCCACGCACGCTGGGCACAGTTCTTCCGGCGGTTGCGATACATAGTGGTAGACGAGGCGCACGCGTACCGCGGCGTGTTCGGTTCGCACGTGGCGCTGTTGCTTCGCAGACTGCGCCGGGTCGCCAAGCATTACGGTTCGGACCCAATATTTATTGCGGCCTCCGCAACGGTGTCGGATCCGGCGGTGTCGGCGACCCGGTTGTCTGGTGTCGAATGCGTCGCGGTCACTGAAGACGGCTCCCCGCGAGGCGCGCGGACTGTCGCGCTATGGGAACCGCCGTTGATGGACGAGCTCACGGGCGAGAACGGCGCGCCCGTCCGTCGCTCGGCGGGCGCCGAAACCGCGCGGATCCTCACGGACTTGGTCGTGGAGGGTGCGCGGACGCTCGCATTCGTGCGTTCTCGCCGTGGCGCCGAGCTGACCGCCTTGTCGGCGCGGCACGCTCTGTCTCATGTGGACAGTTCGTTGGCGAGCCGGGTGGCCGCGTACCGCGCCGGGTTCCTGCCGGAGGAACGCCGTGCGCTGGAGAAGTCACTGGCGTCTGGCGAGCTGCTCGGCGTGGCCAGCACCAACGCGCTGGAACTCGGTGTGGACATCGCCGGGTTGGACGCGGTGGTCGTAGCCGGATACCCAGGCACTTTGGCGTCTTTCTGGCAACAGGCCGGGCGCGCGGGCCGGGCGGGTGACGGGTCGTTGGTTGTGTTCGTGGCCAGGGACGACCCACTCGACACCTATCTTGTGCACAACCCGTCGGCGATGTTGCACCGACCGATCGAGGCGACGGTCCTGGATCCGCTCAATCCTTATGTGTTGGCGCCACACCTGGCTTGTGCCGCGGCCGAGTTGCCGGTGACCGAGAAGGATCTCCCGCCTTTCGGTGGCGACGCGGCCCGCGAAGTGCTGCAGGAGCTCGTCGCGGATCGAATGCTGCGTAAGCGTCCAGCCGGGTGGTACTGGACGTCGCGGGATCGGCCGCACGCGAATGTGGACATCCGTGGCTCGGGCGGCGAGCAGGTGATGGTGGTCGAGGCGGACACCGGGCGGATGCTCGGCACGGTCGACCCCGGTTCGGCTTGCGCGACCGTGCATCCCGGTGCGGTGTACCTGCATCAGGGCACGTCTTATGTGGTGGACGAGCTCGACCTGGAATCCGGCGTGGCGTTCGTGCACCCCGAGGACCCGGAGTGGACGACGCAGCCACGGGACGTCGTGGACATCTCGGTGCTGAAAACCCTGACCAAACAGGACTTCGACGGGGTGTCGCTGTGCCGCGGGGATGTCGCAGTGACCTCCCAGGTGGTCGGTTACCTGCGACGGCTGCCGTCCGGCCAGGTGCTCGACCAGGTGCCACTGGACTTGCCTGAGCGGACGCTGGAAACCCGCGCGGTCTGGTACACGATCTCTGAGGATCTGTTGCGCGACGCAGGAATCGAACGCGCCCGAACCCCTGGCTCACTGCACGCGGCTGAGCATGCCGCGATCGGCCTGCTGCCTCTGCTGGCAACGTGCGACCGGTGGGATATCGGTGGTGTCTCCACCGCGATGCACCCTGACACCGGCGAAGCGACCGTATTCGTGCACGACGGACACCCTGGTGGTGCGGGTTTCGCCGATCGCGGTTTCCACGCGATGGCCGACTGGCTCACCGCGACCCGAACCGCGATCGTCTCCTGTGAGTGCCAGTCCGGCTGCCCGTCATGCGTGCAATCGCCTAAGTGCGGCAACGGAAACGAGCCGTTGGACAAGGCGGGAGCGGTGGCCGTACTGGACATCGTGCTGAAGGCGATCACTTAGAAAACCGTTCGGCGCAGGTCGGTCCGATGGCTATGGTCGCGTGATGTCCTCTGTCCTGTCCGTGAACGCGGGAACCGCATTTGACCTGCCCGGAGTCGGGATGACCGGCATCGCCAAGCGGCCGGTGACCGGTCCGGTTGAGGTGCGAGCGCCTGGCCCGTCAGGTGTCGGCGGCAGCGGACTCGTCGGCGACGACATCGTCAGCCTGCAGCATCACGGCGGCGACGACCAAGCGGTGTACGCCTACGCGCGCGAGGACCTCGATGCTTGGGCGGCTGAATTGGGACAGCCGCTCGTTGATGGGGCGTTCGGCGAGAACCTCACGACCACTGGAATCGACATCACGAACGCCTTGATCGGTGAACGGTGGAAGGTCGGGTCCCAGCTGGTGTTGGAGGTTTCGGTACCTCGGGTGCCGTGCCGGACTTTCGCCGTCTGGCTCGACATTCGGGGCTGGGTCAAAACCTTTGTGGTGAAGGCGGTTCCGGGTGCGTACCTCCGGGTGATCACGCCGGGTTCCGTGCAGGCCGGAGATCACGTTGAGGTCGTGTACCGGCCTGACCACTCCGTCACGATCAACCTCGTGTTCCGCGCGTTCACCAGGGAACCGGAGCTGCTGCCGAACCTGCTTGGCGTGGACGCGCTTCCTGAAGAGGCAAAGGAGCTGGCCGCCCGGCGCACGATGATCCAGCTGGACAACGCCTGAATGGCAGTACGGATCGTGCACCTCACCGGGCCGGTGTTCGAGGCTCTGGCGCGAGGGGATTTGGCGGCGGCGAACGCGGTCAGCCCAGTCGTATTGACCGACTACTTCGCAGGTCCGGACTGGCGGCGGGTGTGGCAGATGCGCCGTGCGCAGGTCTTGGACAACCCTGCTGCGGCCGCCTGGGTTACCGGTGTCATCTGGGATTCGCGTCTGGATCTGGCTGTCGGCAGGGCTGGGTACCACGGTCTGCCCGACGCTTCGGGAATGGTGGAGATCGGTTACGCCGTCGATCCTGCCTATCGACGGCAGGGTTATGCCCGCGCAGCTTTGGAAGCGCTGCTGCTCAGGGCCTCCGATGAGCCGATCGCGGGGACTGTCCGGGTGACCATCAGCCCCGACAACCTCGCCTCTTATCGATTGGCGGCGCAGTACGGCTTCGTCGCGGTTGGCGATCAGTGGGACGAGGACGACGGGCTGGAGATCATCTACGAGGTCCCGGCTCGCGCCGAGGCTTGAATACGGCAATACGCAGGGGATGCCGGTTCCGTACGACATCCACTGCGTATTGCCTTTGCCGCCGAGCCAGTGGCATGGGTGGCCTGCGACCGTTCGACACGACTGCCGCAGCGCGTCGACGCCGGGAGGCGAAGGCGTCGACCGCCGGAGATTCATTTCCCGGGGGCAGGATCGCCGATCACGGCTGGTGGGGCCGTGTTCACCGGAGGCAGTCGCGGAACGGGAGGCCGCCCGCCATGTGCTGGTGCTCGGCAGGCCGCCAGGTCCTGGTCACGCTGCGGTTGCGGGAAAACCGGCGACAGACCTAGGACAAGGCAAACCTGAATGGCGCTATGGAGTTGTTGTCTGCCGAGGTTGGCCGGTGCCTGGAACTCGAGCCGTAGCTGACCTTGGCGTTCTGGGGCTAGCTAGCTATCCATCGGGAACCTGGAGCTGGCTTCGGGCTCGTTCAGTCGGCCGCGACGAGCTCGGACATTGGGCTCAGCCTGCTTGGCGTTGCCAGTGCGTCGGCGAGGGCTTCCTGGACGACCGCCGATTCGGGCAGGCGCCAGCCGCACACCTCAGGCTTGACGCGCCAGTGCACGACGCCGTGCTCGAATGGGCTCGGGGGCAGTGGCACGTAACTTCCGGCGCCGTGCAAGGTGATCTGGTCGTCAGCGGCCAGTTCGCGACGGAGCGGGCGACCGGTCTTGGTCAGGAACATCCAGCGGCCGGTCGGCGTCGCGACGATCGGCACGGGCATTCCGTAGGTGCGCAGCACGCCTGCGGCCTTCCGGCCGAGTGAGTCGTCGACCTCGATCGCGTCGAGCACCACACCCGTTGCCACCAGCAGGCTGTAGGGCCGACCGGTCCACCACGCGGCGACCTGCTCTGGCTTTGTGCCGATGCGCTCCTGCCAGTCCCGGTGCACGGGGACCGGTCCGACGTTTTCAGTTCCTTCGCGGCCCGCCCACTGCGCGCCCGCCGGATAGGTGCCGGGCAGCACTGGCCACCCGCGCCACGCGAGGCCGACCGCCTCCGCACGAAGTTCGATGCGGAAGGCCCCGCGCCAACTATCCGACCAGTCTGTCTCCAACATCTTGGGTACTTGCCTCCTAAACCGGCGGGCACCGTCCGTGCCCTGCATTTGACTAAACGGCACGACTGCCGTCCGTAGTAACTGTCTGTCGGCAACTGGTCGGTAATGAACGGCGAGTGAATCCGGCTCGACGTTCCAGCCGAACGTCAGCCGGTCGGCGGTACCGCTCGCCGACACGCCCGGACCCGGCCGTGATGCCGCTCACCGCTCTCGGGCGACCGTTGCCCGAGAGCGGGCCCCCGTTTTCTTCAGCCGGACTCAATCTCGGACACCGGTCCGGCCGCGGCACGAGCGGTTATCTGCCCTAGACCGCTGACCGTGGTGGTCACCTCGACCCGGACCGCCCAACCGTTCATCCGGCAGTCGCCCAGGTGCATCCGCATTTGATCGACCACCCACCGCGCCTGGTCGCAGGCAACCTGCTCGCCCCACGGGCCGTAGGCCGCTGCGGCCAGCGCGGAGAGATCGGCCGCACTGTTCGCGCGGTGACGGGCCGAGGTGGCGGCACCGATCACGAGCAGCAGCCCGAAGGCCATCGCCAGTGCCGCCACCACGAACGCCGCCCAGACCGCCGCCGCACCGTCGTCGGTCCGAGTTCGATGGCTGCCGGTCACCCGACGGCCTCCGGTTCGGCCACTGCGAACGCCGTTCCGGTGATAGCCAGGTCCGGCAGCAGATCGCCTACCGGCTCGAGCGAGACCTCGACGTTGATCTGGTCCCCGTCGGTGGCCACGCGTACGTCCGCACCGCTCGGCGCGATCTTGGCCGCCGCTTCCCGAGCGCGGTCGGGCTCACCGCGCGCGACGAGCCGAGCTGCCTCCCTGGCCGCGTCGACACATCTCAGATGAGCGGTCACCGCGAAGAATCCAGCCAAGAAGAGAGCGAAGACTGTCGTCACGACGGCGAGCGCGATCGCGCCTTCGACCGTTACGGCACCCCGATCGCCTGCTTGATCAGATCCAAGATCATGTTCCGGAACCATTCGCTGGCGATGATGCCCGTGATGATGGCGCCGAGCGTGCCGACCACCATGTAGAGCATCGCGTACTCGACTGTCACCGCGCCTTCGTCGCCGGAAAACCGGTGCAGTCGACGAGCGGTCACCATCGTTTGTTCCTTTCTTATGGCCGATTGATGTGGTCATCTGCCGAGCCCCAGCTGACCGGCGAGCCCTGCGACCACCGGCACAATGCCCAAGCAGACGAAGGCAGGCAGGAAGCACAGTCCGAGCGGGCCTGCCATCAGCACGCCTGCTCGCTGGGCACGCGCCTCGGCGATGTCGCTCGCGGAAACGCGGACTTCTGTCGCGAGCGCTGAGACGACTGTGGCCAGTTCAGTGCCTGACCTCGCCGTTCGGCGCGCGCTTCGAGCCAGTGGCGCCGTCTCGGGCACTCGGACCGACGGTCTCCAGGCATCGGCGGCGTCCGCGCCCAAGGCCAGCAGCCCGGCGGTTGTGCGCAACGCCCGGCCGCCGTCGCCTGGCACTCGATCGGCGATCACTCCGACAGCCGCAGGTACGGGCAAGCCTGCCCGCAGGCACGCGGCCAGCAGGTCCCAGCTCGTCGCCAGTCGCAGCGGATCGGGTCGCGGTGGAGGCGGTTTGAGCAGACGTCTCGCGACGAACCACCCGGCTACGGCGACCGGCAAGGCGATCACCCAGCCGCCAAGAGCTACCGCGATCACCGCAAGCGTGGTCGCGGCTGCCGCTGGAGCGAGGTGCTTTCCTGGCGGTTTTCGTCTGGATTTCCTGGTCATGGCGGCCAGTCGCAACCTGGTCACCTCGATGCCCGGTGTCACGAGCAATGCTGCCGCTAGCACCACGAGCGCCCACGAGTCGATCGTCATGGCAGGACCACCTGACGCGTGAGCCGCCCGCTCCAGAAGACGCCCGCAATGATCAGGCCGATGCCAACCACGAGCAACGCCTGCCCGGCCATCGTCTCGGACAACATCCGCAACGAATGGGTGCCAAGTAGCTGGCCCAAGCCGATTCCGGCCAACGGAAGACAGGCCAGCACAACCGCGCTGGTTCGTGGACCTGCCATCTGCGCGTGCGTCTGCTTGGCGAATCGGAGGCGCTGATCAAGATCGCGCACCACGGCTGCCAGCACGTCGGCAAGCGGTAGGCCGTGACGGTGCGCCAACGCCCACGCATGGGCGATATCTGTGAAGAGCGGTTCGTGGACGGCCTGTTCGACGTCGCCACCCATTCGGGCCGCTGCTGCGATGGCACGCATCGCCTCGGCGCCGCTTGGTGGCGCGTCGGCCGCTACTGATTCGGCGGCGGCCACGGGATGTGCGCCTGCTCTGAGTTCACCGACCAGCGATCGCAGGGTTTCGGTGAGCTCTTCGACGACAGTCATTCGGTGCCGCAGCCGTTGTCTGGCTTGCCAGTATCGCCAACCGACTCCACCAGCGGCCGCACAGAGGATGGCGCCACCCGGTCCCAGCAGTACCCAACCGACCAGTGCACCAACGACCACCAGCAGCGCCATGCTCGGTCTGGGCAGACGGAAGGCACGTCGGGGTGGGCTTTTCAGCGCGGTGAGTCTTTTCGATGCCGTGGCTGCGGGCCACATGAACAGTGCACCCGCCAAGATCAGCGCGCTTACGGCGTCCATGGTGGCGCCACTCCCCTCTCGCTCAGCAATTCGGCCAAGGCCGCTCTCGCCGGTGGCCGCTCGTTCGGCCGCCATGCCGGTCCGACCTTCACGTAGTCGCCATTTCGTTGCAGCACACTGACTTCAGCCAGTCGACGGGCATCACCTTCGCGACGCATGAACAGGATTACCCGCACGGCTGCGGCCAGCTGACTGTGCAAAGCGGACCGTGGCAGACCGCCGAGCGCGGCCAGTGCTTCGAATCTGGCCGGTACTTCGGCCGGTGAGTTGGCGTGCAAAGTCCCGGCGCTGCCTTCGTGTCCGGTGTTCAATGACGTCAGCAGTTCCACGACTTCCGCGCCGCGAACCTCACCGACAACAAGCCTGTCTGGCCGCATTCGCAATGCCTGCTTGACAAGATCGCGGACGCCTACGCCGCCGGTGCCCTCGATGTTGGGCGGCCTCGCGACCAGCCGGACGAACTGCGGGTGCACCGGGGCGAGCTCGGCCGCGTCTTCGACGCAGACAATCCGTTCACTGTGCGGGACCGCACCGAGCATTGCGGCAAGCAATGTGGTCTTTCCGGAGCCAGTTCCGCCGACCACGACGAAGGCAAGCCGAGCGGACACAACGGCTCTCAGCAAATCGGCGCCCTGTGCATCGACTGTCCCAAGTCGACAGAGAGTGTCCACATTGTGCACTGCTGGCCTGAGCACGCGTAGCGACAAACAGGTTCCGGCCGGTGCTACGGGCGGTAGGACGGCGTGCATCCTGATGCCGCCAGGCAACCACGCGTCCACGAAGGGCTGGGCGTCGTCCAATCTGCGTCCGGCTGCTGCGGCGAGGCGTTGAGCGAGCCGCCGGACCGATGGTTCGTCCGAGAATCTGACGTCGGCTCTGCGTAGGCCGGTGTGGCCTTCGACCCAGACCTCATTCGGGCCGGTGACAAGGACATCGGTGGTGTCCGGATCTCGGAGCAGCGGATCGAGCGGGCCGGCGCCTTCGAGTTCCTGACCTAGCAGGTGCAGGGCGTCCAGTACGTCTCTGTCCCCGGCCACTCCGCCCGCTTCGTCCCGGATCGCCGCGGCCACGCTGGCGAAGGTGATACCGGTGCCCGCATGGACGACACGGCTGCGCACTCGTTCGACGAAATCTGCTTTCATGATGCCACCTTCTGTTCCACGCCAAGGGTTTCCAGCGCTCGACGGGCAGCGTCGAGCAACGGGCCGCGTCTACCGGTGAACTCGCCTTTCTCCAAGGCCTCGGCCAGTCCACGTTGGTGCGGCATCCATGACATCAGCGGCAGGCCGACAGCATCGGCCACTTCATCCGCCGTCAAACCACCCGGCGCTGGGCCGCGGACAAGTACCTGCGCGATCACGCCTCTTGCTTTCAACCGCTCAGCGACCAAGGACGCCGACGCGCACGCCCGAAGTTCGGCTGGCACCACTATCACTGTGAGATCGGCGAGATCCAGCGCGGCTCCGGCCGTCGCCGACAGCTCACGCGGCAGGTCGCAAACGACTATGTCTCCGCCGCGTCTGCCTGCCTCGATGACCGCGGTGACCGCGTCTGGTTCTGGCGCGAACCCCTTTCTGGCACCGGATACGACTTTCAAGCCCGCACGCCCGGGCAGCGCGGCTCTCAGCGATGACGCCGCGACTCTGCCTTTGACGTTCATCTCCGGCCACCGCAGACCTTTCTCGGTTTCGGCGCCGAGCACCAGATCCAGCCCACCCGCCAACGGATCGCAGTCGACCAACATCGCTCGATGCCCTGCACGGGCGGCGGCTCTGGCCACAGCGGCGGCGAAGACGGACGCACCCGCACCGCCTCTGCCACCAACGACGGCCATCACTCGGCCGGGCGGTCCGCCTGGACCTTCCGCGGCATCGGCGATCGCGTCCGCCAGCCACGACTCGGCAGTCGGTAGCTCGACGACCCGTTCCGCACCGAGTTCAATCGCTGCTTGGAGGCTGTCGATCGTCGATGCGTCAGGGGAAACGATGACGACCTGGCCGCGTTTCGGCAGGCGTTCGGCCTGGATCTCGCGCGCGCCAGCCGGATCGACGAGCACGAGCGGCGCGGCCGACCACAACGGTCTTGCCGCGAGCGCGTCGGGCACGCGCCGCAGATCGCAGCCTGCCGCGGCCGCTAGGCGCAGCAGCTCCTCCAGCACTGTCTCGTTGTTGACGAGAACGAGTGGGCGGTTCTCAGTCATCGGATTCCCCCGGGTTCTGCTTGTGGCTTTTTCGGTGACCGTTCCACCGTCTCGGTTTTGGGTTTCGGGTGCAATGGGGGTGGGTTTGGGTTGTGGATAGGTGGGATGGTTGTGGATAGGTGGTGGAAAATCGGGGTTTGGGCCGGGCTTGTTTTGACTTGGTGTGGTATACGGGAGCGCCGGTTCAGGGTCGACGACCTTGGACTGGTTGCTGCTTGCGATGGTTTGCGCTGATGAGAGTGGGTTTTTGCTGAGCTGTGGATCTTAGGGCAGTAGCGCGAACTGACCGTCGGCGGAAGCGGCGGAATGACGGCTCTTCGAAGTTATGCGGGGTTGAGGCATCCTCGGGCTTTGCGGGTGGTGGCGCAACGGGTGCGGAGTCGCTGGCTGGCGGGGTTGCGGAAACCGTAGGCGTCGCGGGCGACGGTTTTGATGACACGGTTGGTGCCTTCGGATCCGGCGTTGGTGATGTCGGTGTCGAGGAAGGCGAGGATTTCGGGCCACCAGGCCGAGACCGTGCCGGCCAGACGCTCCAGTTCGGGTAGGCCCGAGGCGGCGCACCGCTCGTAGAACCGGGACAATCGGGCCCAGATCGTGGCCCGGTCCGGGTGGGTGCGGGCCAGGGCAAGCAGATCGAGCAGGTCTTCCTTGGCGTTCCACGCGGCCAGGATCGGCGTCCCGATTACCGCGGGCAGCGCGCGAAGATCGTCGATCATGGGGTCCAGGTGCTGCTCGTGCATCCGGGCGGCGGAGCGGGTCAGCCGGTTGCGCAGTTCCCATTCGCGGTTGCCTTTCCGTCCTCGCCTGCCCCGCACCTGCAGGGTGACCCTGCGACGTACCTCGGTGAGGGCCTGGTTGGCCAACTGCACGAGATGAAAGTGGTCCACGACCAGCCTGGCCTGCGGTAACGCGGCACGGGCCGCGGCCTTGAAAACCGTGCACATATCGATCGCCACGACCCGGACGCCCTGACGCCAGGCCTCATCCCACTGGGTGAGCCAGTCCCGCACGGCCACACTGGTGCGGCCCTCGACCTGCCCGAGCAGCCCCTGCCCGCCCGCCAGGTCCACGAACCCGACATGCCAGCGATCCACCGTGATCTCCCAGCACTGCTGTTCGTCGTTCCAGGTCCATTGTGGACGGCCCCGGCGGATCTCGTCGATCCCCAGCACCGCCACCGGTTGCGGCTTGTCCGGCAGCACCGCCGTGGCGTGTGCGGTGAACGCGGCCGAGACCACCGGCCAGGACAGGCCGTGATCACGCGCGGCTTGCACGATCGTGCGCCCACCATCGGCCACCGCCGCACCGGCCGCCTGCCGCAACCGAGTGGTCACCCGGGCTCGAGCCGGAATCTCCCCGATCGCCTCGGTGAACGTCTTCCTGTCGCATCCCTGCTGGTCACAGTGCCACCGACGCTTACACCACCGCAGCTCGACAGGCCGGCCGGCCACCGGCAGATCTCTCGGGCTGGTCGTCACCCACCCCTTGACCCGCCTCGCCCGCACTCCACATCCCGGGCAGATACAAGCCTGCTCGTCCGCGGTAACCAGGTGCACGACCGGCCCATCATGTACTGCGTCCTCGACCCGAACGACAGCCAGACCGGCAAGGCCCAGCAGACGGGTCGTATCGTTGACCATGCCCGTGGCTCTTCTGTTGTGATCGTTCTGCTTCGACAACAGACATGATCACTCACAGAGTCACGGGCCCTTGCCACTGGCTGCCCCCAGCAACATCACGACCAGTTCAAACCCCGGTCAAATTCGAAGAGCCCGAACAGATCGCCCACGGCCGCCTGGTTCAGATTCTGTCGGACGTACACCAAAGTGATCACGACAGCGCGATACAGTCCCACGGTCGGAGGCCACGCTTGGTTCTCATGGCATTGGATGATCTGCCAGATGCGCGCGACAAGCTCCTGGATCTGGTCAGCAGCAAGCCCTGTAGTAGACTGATAACGCAACGACCCCGCCTGTAAGTTGTCTTCTGCGAGAGGAAAACGATCTTACTTGCCTGGGGTCGTTGTCCTATTTTGAGGTGATCAAGTCGCCAGAATAACGCTCCAACTGTGCCTGTACATCGACAACGATTACCAAGGTGGCGGCATGATGACAAGGAGTCTCGATGACGTTCCCAACCTGTCACAACACGGCATGAACGACCAGGTCTCGTCGGTCTGGAGCAACTCCGACCGCGATTTCTGCTTCTACGAGCACGCGAACTACGGCGGCAGGCTCCTCTTCACTGTTCTGAGTCATGACGGAAATCTCGTCGGACGTAGTACCGCCAACAACAAGGCCTCGTCCTACAAGAAGTGCTGATTGTGATGCCCTGAGATCCGGCTACAGGTTGGCCACGTAGATGTCGCCGTCGGCCACGTCCCCCGCGACGGGGTGTCTACCCCCGCTACCGCGCTGGTCAAGACCCATGGCGCGGGGGCTACCCGGGTAGAGGGAGAGAGCTACCGTGCCGTCGCATAAGGCGTCCCGCGACGCCTGGCCCCGACAGGGACCGAATGAGGCCCGTCCCAGTCGGCACACGCCTGCAATCAGGAGCCTGCTGGGCACGCTGCGGCAAGCGCTCATTCTCTCATTCCGCTCATTCGTGCAGGTCAGCCCCGCATCATCCGCGAATGAAAAAACTCATTCGCGCGGGCTGAACTCATTCGCGAACTCATCCCGGCCTCACCTCACAGGAGGGGGCCCGCGGCCTCCCCTCCTGGTTCAGCCGTAATGCCTGCTAGTCGCTAGCGAGCTGGTCAAGCTGTGTGCCAGCCGCTAGATCAACTAGGCCCCTTGAACTTCGACATTTGAATCAAGTTTTTCGGCGGCATAGCGTCGAGTGTGCCCGCTCCATATCTACAGACTCGTTGTCTGACCAGCCACTTTGGAGTGGCACGGCCGGTCATCACGGATGATCGGACTTCGGCGCAGCGGGTGGTGGCGGTCTGCCGATCATGACCGCAGGTCCTTGCGTGAGCTTGGCCAAAATCAAGCTGGTCGCGGAAGCCCAGCTCAGCCACCTACCTCGGCGGTCCGAGGCGACGCCTCACTACTAGGACAGCCGGACTTCGTGATGTTCATGGCTCATAGGTGGATTGCCGCTGGTAGTGGGCGTGTCGAGTGCGGTGCTGATGCCGTCGTCGCCACTGTGACCACCACAGAACGTGCCCAACAGAACGCGCAGGCTGAATAACCAGTGCGGCGAACACGTGCCTGATCTCGTTGAGCGCCAACGGAACCAGACCCACTGGTGCGGGCCGGGCTCGGGCTGACACCGTGGTGATGGCCAGGAATAGGTGGGCCAGCATCACCAGGGTGGTCCACCGATACCAGGAGGTCCAGGTCCGGACCTGGTGTTCGTCCAACCCGGTGCAGCCCTTGGCGGTCTGGAAGGACTGCTCGATGGTCCAGCGCCGGCCGGCCACCCGCACCAGCACACCCAAGGCGACCGGTCGGGGCGCGTAGCAACGGTAGAAGGCGAACTCGCCGGTGCGGCGGTTGCGGCGGATCAGCAACCAGCGGTGTCCGGACTGCTCGGCGGTGGAGTGGATGTCTACCCACCCCCAGTCGTAATAGCGGTACCCCTTCGAGCCGTTACCCGCCGACAGACGTTGCCATGCCCGGTTGGGCAGCATCGCGGCCAGTGTGTCGGCGCGATAGCTGCCTGTCGCGGTCGCGATCCGCCGGTCGCGGCCGATCGCGAGCACGTACCCGATGCCACGGTCCTCCAGTGCCGTGCGCAGTCCCGGGTCGTTGCCGTAGACCTCGTCGCCGGCCACCCACCCGGCGGGCACGCCCGCGTCCAGGGCTCGGGTGATCATCTGGGTGGCCAAGGCCGGTTTGGTCGCGAACGCGGTGTCGGCGGGGACGCCGGCCGCCGCGCACCGTGCGGGATCGGTGGTCCAGGAGCGCGGCAGGTAGACCTCCCGATCAATCACGGTGTGCCCGACGGCGGTGGTGTAGGTCAGGAACACGCCGACCTGCGCGTTCTCGATCCGGCCCGCGGTGTCGGTGTACTGGCGTTGGGTTCCCGCCGTCCGATCGCCGTGTTTGAGGTCGCCGGTCTCGTCGACCACCAGCATCGCCTCAGCCTTGCCCAGGTGTTCGCATGCCATCTGCCGGATGTCATCGCGTACCTTGTCGGCGTCCCACACCGCGCCGCGCAGCAGGTGCTGCATGCCATCCGGTGTCGCGTCCCCGGCGTGTTCGGCGATGGTCCAGCAGTTCTTGCGCGGCAGATCCGACAGCAGGCCGAGCACGAACGCGCGCGCCCGGCGGCGCGGTTCCACCCGCGCGAACCGACCCGCGATCCGGGCCATCACCGCCTCGAACCTGTCCTGCCAACCGGCCGGGTCGACACCGTGTCCTACCACGTTCACATGATCGTCAACCGCAGGCATGCCCTGTCCCATGCCGCAGTGATCGTTTGCGGGGCGGGGAATACAGTGCCTCAGGTGAGGACGAAACCCGCCGCGGCCATCGCCGCAGAACTGGAAGCCGAACTGGAGCACTATCCAGATGAGCGGGGGCAGATCCTGGTCGAGGCGGCCGAGGCGTGGCACCAGGCCGGTGACCACGACCGTGCCATCGCGCTGTTGACCCAGGCTATTGCCCTGGGCGGTGAGGATGGCGGTAACGCCCGGGTGGAGTTGGTCGAGGTCCTGTTCGACCTCGACCAGATCGAGCAGGCCCAGGCCCAGCTCGATGAGCTGCGGCACCAGCGGCCGTCCTCGCCAACGCCGTATCACCTGGCCGCTGAACTGCTGGAAGACCGTGGCCAGCATCAGCAGGCGTTGACCTGGTTCAACATGGCCGTGGCTCGGCTGACCGAGCAGGAGATGGCCGACCGGGACACCGAGTTCGGGTTCCTGTCCTATGCCAACAACATCGTGGCTGGCCGCCGACGTGTGCGTCACGCGCTGGGGATACCCCCGGACGAGTTGGACGAGTCGGTCCAGGCCCTGTCCGAGCAGGCCGAGGACCTGGCCCGCGCCCTGACACCGCCAGCGCCGCGTGAGGTGCGGGTGTTGTTCTGGCCCCGCAACGAGATTCCCCGCGCGCATGAAGCCTGGCCGCGGTTGGTCGAACACGCCGAGGCCGACACCATCATCGCCGAACGGGAAGCCGCCAATCGGGAACTGTCCGAGGCCGGCATCGCTCGGATCACCATGGTGCCGCTGACCACCGCGAAACTCCTGGAGTTCACGACTCGTACCGAGAGTGACCCCACCGATGAGGACACCCGCCTGGCCTGTATGAACGAGATCCTCGAGGAGGGCGGCACGGTCAGTTGGCCCCCTGCCCGCAACGCACCCTGCTGGTGCGGCTCGGCCATCAAGTACAAGAAGTGCTGCGGCCGTCCCCACCTTGACTGACAACGACCTCACTCATCCGGCATACCCACGCCCAGGCCATCGGTCTGGGCGGCGCTTGGTGCCCCTTCACCGGCAAAGATCACGAAGTCCGGCTATCCTACTAGCGCGGGTGCTAGGTCTAGCACTTCCGAGTGCTACGCAGGCTGCGAACGCAAGGCGCGCTCTAGCTCCCGTCCGGCCGTCTCAGTCCGGCCCTGTCCGGAGAACCCCCTCCTGTTCCAGCCGTGTCACTGACCAGGGCGAACGTACGGCTACGGACTGCCTCGAACGACTATCCCGAGTCCTCGTAATGCGTAGGTCAAGGGTTCGATTCCCTTAGGCGGCTCCACCGCTAAACCGCAGTTCACCCCGTGTGAGCTGCGGTTTTGTCGTTCAGGAGCTGACCGGTCGGAGGGTTGCGCCGTCAGAGGCGGCGACTTGTGAGCCCGAAGTGAGCCCATGGGGTCGGGCGTGTGCCCGAGGGACTAGCCGGGCTGCTGCCTCGGCTGCGTCTTGCGCGACCTGCGGGAGCACGCTCGTGCACTAAATTTAATAGGGACTGTCGACCGGTCGCGACTTGTCACGCACGCACGCGCGGGGCTCTGCTCAGGGAACAAGGATGTCGTGGACGGACTTCGCGCAACCCCAGGCGAGGCTGACACCTGCGCCCCCGTGTCCGTAGTTGTGGATGACTCGCGTTCCACATTCGGTGCGTTCCTCGTCCAGCCTGACTACTGGCCGGGTTGGGCGTAGGCCGACTCGGTGACCGAGGATCTGGGCTTGTTGCACAAGCGGTTGAACTGCCGCGCAGCGCAGGAGGATTCTCTGCGCCTGGGCTATGTCCGGCTCGCGATTCCACGAACGCGCCTCGGCGGTACCGCCGAGGATGAGGTGGTCGCCGTGCGGGTAGATCGCGATCAGATCGGGGGAGTCGCCGGTGTCCACTTCGAGGAATTCCGTGATGCCGGGGTTGCTGGTCACCACGTGCTGTCCCCGGATTGGGTACAGCTCACGGTCGCCAGCGAGTCCGCGCGCGCCGAGGCCGGTGCAGTTCACCACAACTGGCGAGCCTGGGACGTCAAGAGAGGTCAGTGCGCCGTACTCGATCACGCCGCTCGATGCCCGTAACCGATCGGCCAGATAGGCCAGATGTGTTGGCATATCAACGAGTGGTGCGGTGTATCGCACTCCGTGTGAGTAGCCGTCCGGTAGTTCGTCCGGACGACACGGCCGGGCGTCTGGCAGCAACGAGAACCACTGGGGCGGCTCATGCTCCATATTGGACACGTCAATGCCCGAGGTGAGTTGGACACCCGCGTTCGGCTTGTCCGCCAGTGCGGAAAGGACGTTCAGGGTGTCCGCAGCCCAACGCGAGATCAGCTCACGCGGCTCGGCCTGCCATGGTCCCCAGAGCGCGCCTGCCGCGGCCGAAGTCGTCACCTCTGGCGCGTCCGCTGTCTGTACAAGGACACGATGCCCAGCTTCGGCCAACGTCACCGCAGTGGTCAGCCCGATGACTCCCGCGCCAAGTACGCACACGTCCACACTCGAACCGTAGCGCTCAGGAGGTGGCGGCTACCGGGCAAGAGCGGCGTCCAGAGTCGGAAGGAAGTCCGCGACGTGCTCATTGCGGGCGCGCCGACGTAGGCGGCTGGCCAACGTCCGCAGTACGGAAATGCTGCGAGGCGAATGGACGTTCCGGATACGGGCGATGGCCGTGCGACCGACCGAGCATGCCTGTTCGAGGTTGCCCCGGCTGGCTGCGGCGACTGCCAGCCACGCCCCTTCGAACAAAGCCCGACGCTGCGACGGGTGGCTGAGGGAGAAATCGTGCGCTCCGCTACGCAGCAGTTGCTCACCCTTGCGGAAAAGTGGCCGTGCGGCTCGGTCGCCGTCCGTATTGACCGTGCCCGCGTGAACAAGCGCGTAACCGGCCTGAGTGTCCAAGTGGTTCGGTGTCAGGAAGTACATCCACTCCGGTTCTTCGTAGTCTTTCCGATCGGTCAGAGCCTCCTGGGCCGACTGGTATGACGCTTCGAACTCGGCTAGTTGTCCGGCGATGGCGTAACCGTAGGCCAAGCGACTTGCCACGGAGGCACGAACGGTCGCAGGCACACCGTCACTCAGCCGGGCAGCCGCTGTGCCAAGGGCAACGGCGTCCGTCGGCTGTTCTCTCGTTGCGGCTTGAAACCCAAGATCGCCAAGCACGTGGGCCGCCATGGATCGATTGCGAGCTTCCTTTGCTGCCCGCAGGGCCGTGAAGAAATACCGCTGGCCAAGACCATGCTGCCCAGCGTCAAAGGCCATCCATCCGGCGAGCTGGCCCAGTTCGGCAAGCGCCGCGAACAGCCGACGCTCGATCGCGGACGTGTGGCCGCCTTGCCGCAACAGCACGGCAACGGCGCGGAACTGGGCACCGACATACGCCAGGTGCGCACCGCCTCCGTTCGCGTCGTCAAGCCGTTGAAGCAACGGGATGCTCTGCTCAATCTGTTGAATCAGGGGATGCCCGACGCCGCCACCATCCAGAGCGGACGTGAGGCTTCCGGCCTCTGAGAACACTGCCAACGAGGTTGCAGCGGCCAACGCTGTGCCCGAGACCGCAAGGAAGTACCGCCGATCGAGTAGACCGGACATCACCCAGTCATCGATCACGCCGAGCGTGCCCGCTTTCGTCCAGGGCAGACCCATCTCGACGTCCGCAGGCAGCATCAACGGCGAATCGGATGCTTGCCCTTGCCATAGTTCAGCGACCGTTACCGGCTGGCCTAGTTCCCGTGACAGGACCCAGGCGACCAGTGCTGGCAAGGGTGCCCTTGGGACTCGGCCAGCGTCGCGCCACTGGTACGGCGTGGTGAGCGCGACGGTGCCGTGTCCGAACGCGTGGTTGATTCGCTGCGCGAGGACACGAGGGCTCCAACCCACCTGAGCCAGCAGCGAAGCAAGCACGGTGTTCGGCTGCCTCGGCACCACCCGCTGCTCCCTGTCGTCGTGGTCTACCTGGTTTGTCCAGATTCCCACCTATGTCCACCATCGGCAGGCAAGTTGACGTTCTTGACGCGTTGTCCACCTCCCGATTCGCGATCACACGGACTGAGATTGAGACCGAAGAGTGTCGCCGCTGACGGGAGCTGCTGTGAATCGAAAGCAAGCGGAAGCGTTGCGAGACTTCCCCGAACTGGCGGGGCTCATCGCGTTGAGTGAGGCCGGGTGGCGATTCGTTCCCTCTCAAGTGGTCGACGGCAGACTGACCGACCTGCATGGTTTCCGGGCCTGGCCCGAAGGCTGGACGGATGCGATTCGGGTGCGCAGCGACACCGACGTGATGGCGGTCCGTTCGGACGGGAACGAGCCGCCCGGCGTCGTCTGGGAGTGCGCGGGAACTCTTGCGCAGGTGGTCGAGGGACTGCTGTCTCTGCCTGCGCCGGATGACCGGCTTGCTCCTCGGCTCATCCGTGCATCTGGCCCAGTCTTGTGGACTCCGGCTGAAAACAGGTGATCGGAGTGTCGCTGCGCGCCCGGCATGCCCGGCGCTTGGCCAGCTTGCTGACTATGTCGACCGGAGTGCACGTGATCGTGCAGTATCAGCGCGACCGCAACCACTACCGCGTCGTCTGGGCGGGTGGTCCCGCTGTGGAGGTCATGCGAGAACTGGCCGTTCGATGCGTGGCCGAGGTCCCCACGCTCGATCTGATTGACCTTGACTGGTCTAGAGCGGAGGCGTGACCGCGTGGAGGTCACAGCCGATGCCCGGCTTGGCGGGGGAGTATTCCGTCGCCTGCTGCACGTCGTCGAGGACGGCGCACCCACGATCGAGTTCGAGGGCATCGTCCTTACATTCGCGGGATGCGGCGCGGCCTGCGTATCGCTCGACGACGGACTAAGCATCGAACTCGCCCGTTGCAGCACTTGCTTTCCGTCCGACGTCGACAGTCAGCCGGTCGTACACGAAGGATCTGACAACGATGGATGACGATCAGTCGATCAACAAGATTCCCTTGTTCTGGGGTCGAGGCATCATCGAACCGGACCGGGCGCACATACGAGAAACACGTGGCGGGCAGCCGGTTGCGGACGTTGCGGAGGATAGCGCCGTGACCGGGTTCGCGATCTGCGGATGCCTGCTCATCGCTGACGTCGCCGAGGTGGAAGTCTCTTCGGGCACGTTTCGCCGATGCTCGCAATGCCTGGCTTTGCTGGCGGAAAGGGAACCCGGCATCGACTATCCACTCTGGACGTCCGATCCGCAGCTACTGACCGAGTGACGCTTGTGCTTGGTGCAGTCTCGCCACGAGATCTGGAGGATTTACAGGCGCCACAAGCGTTTCGGCCTCCCTGCCACGCGTGGTTCTCACGGTGACGTAGCGGCCGACGACCGTGTCTGTGTAGCAGATCGGCTCGGCCAGCACGTGATGGCGACCGACGCCATCGCGAACGGCCACGTACAGCTCTCCCGCGCCGGTCCGCTCAAGCGACGCCAGATGGTGAAACCGGCGCACCTCCAGCGGAACCGGGCGCACCGCCACCCCACCATGTCGACGTTGCCCAGGGTCGAACGCGAGAAGATCCGACTGTCGGACCGTGAAAGGCTGGCCCTGTCCGGCTGGGATATCCGGTAGCTGCGCCACCAACATCCGCGCCAAATTCTCCAATCGGGTCGAGCGCACCGTGACCCAACCGTCCATGCTCACGGCAACTACAGCCTGACGGCCGATCGCCCCGGCCAACACTCCAGCAGTGCTCGGCCCCGCGGTGATCCACCCGAAGTACTCAGTGGTCGGGCGACACAACACAGCCAATGCCGCCGCCACATCCACATCCAGCCGCCCACGCTGATCTAGCCACCCCAGGCGTGCGCACTCCTCACGCAGTTGTCTGTCGAGTGCCTCGTTCTCGGCCTGGCGACGCCACTCAGCCACTGGCGCAAGCGCTCTGAAGAGTTCACCAAGTCCTTCGGCGCGGACCAGTCGCGCGAGCGTATCCAGCGCGATCCGTTTTGGCCGTGGCCACAGCACCCGGTTAACCCTTCTCCTTGTATGGAATGTGGCCCCAGAGTTCGGTTTATGGCTGCCCGCCGATCACTGGCGGTGCCGTGACTTCATCGGTGCCGAACACGCTGTCGGGGTCTGGTTCCTGTAAGTACGACGCACGCTGATGCTCTTCGTCCTCGCCGCCGCGTCCTTGACCCGCTCCGGCTCCGATCGGCATTCCACCGGGACCGCCGCCGCGCCCGGCCACGCCGCCACCTCGTGTACCAGCGTTCTGTCCCGCCACTGGCTCCCCGACCGGACCCGCACCGGGCCGTCCGCCGACGCCGCCAGAACCCTGGCCAGCACCAGAACCCGCGCCACCACCCACACCCGGCCCTCGGCCGCCCGCGCCCCGGAGCCGTCGCCGCTGCCGACTCCACCCAGCGGACCGAAACTCACGCCGGGCAGGCCGCCACCAAAGCCTGTCGCCTGGCCACCTTGAGGCAGACCACTTCCGGCTCCTGGAAAGCCTGGACCGATTGGAAGACCACCACCTTGCGGTGGCGGTGGCACGTAGCCTCCTGGATTTGTGCCCTGCTGAGGCGTACCACCACCACTGCCAGGACCGCCGCCTGGATTGCCACCCGAACCATCACCAGGGCCGGATGAGCCACCACCACCTGCGCCCGCGCCGCCGCCAGAACCTGGCTGAACGCCTCCACCGCCACCACGAGGAGGAGGCGGGACGACCGGTCCGGAGCCTGGACCGCCTGGTCCCTGGCCGCCACCGCCACCTTGACCGGGACCGGGACCGGGCGGCGGGGTGGGGCTGGCAACACGGATCTCCGCCTGGTCACCTGCGATCTGCCCGTAGGACTGCGGCATGCTCATGTTGTAGACAGAAGCGCTTTCGTAGCCGCGCATCACGTCCACGTTGTGTTGAGCCGCAACCTTATGCGCATCGAGCTGCTGGCCGTAGGTGGCCAGAACGCCCGGATTCATGAACGCGGCCAACGGATCGACTCTCTCCGGCGCAGGCGGGACCGGAATCACGGCGTTCTTCGCGTCTCCGAACGAACCGGCTTGTCGAGTGGCCAGGTCTTGCGCGGTGTGCATCGCGGGCGCCGCCAGCCCGTGCTCCACCGCCAGCGGCCCGGCGCCCCGCTGCGCAGCTCCGGCCGCATCGCCTTTCCAGACGGCATCCATCCTGCCAACGATCTTCTTAATCCGATCACCACGCTCGTGGTAGGCCTTGACCACCTCGTTCATCGCGGCTGCCCCGTCTGCCATGCCCTGTGCGCCGGTCGCGTTGGTGAAGTTGTCGTAGATCGCCTGCCCGCCCATGAACATGGTCAACCCCCCGACCGGATCGTCTGAATCACCATCGAAGCAACCTGCTTCGCCTGATCACACGACTTAGCCCCAACTCGGCCCTCATCCCACGAGGTTATGAAGGCGAGTGTGTCCGAAATGCCAACGGTGATGTTGCATGACCCTTTTGCGCGGAAATCGCTCGGGTCGTTGAAGACTGCTGGGTATCCATCAACCTCAGTTGGCTCGAAGTATCCTTTGAATCTGTCCCGGCCGCGATAGGTATCTGACAGGCCATTCTTGTTGCTCGATAGAAAGCTGAATCCAGTACCCGCTCCAGCGTCCCTGTTGTACCAGGTGCATCGTGAGCGCCCGGACTGGCCGTCCGTATCGGACGTGCCCGAGCCAGGGAGGCTCAAGGACTGTAGTTGGGATGTCGTGAGTACAGAGCATGGCTTGGCGAGAAATGCCGTGCCGTCCAATGGTGCAGTGACTCGTGGCGCCCCGTGACTGTTCGCTGAGCTAGATGGGTCGGATGACGGTTGTCCCGTCGGCTTGCTGGAAACGCTTGGTCCAGCGTCGGGCGTTCCCGGAGTGGTGCCGGTACAGCCCGAGACTAGGAGGGGGAGTCCCCCGATGATCATTAGTAGCCCGGCACAACGAGCACGCCACATCCGACTAACCCTGCTTTCTCATGCTCGCGGTGTTGCCCTCTTCAACGTGGGAGTACGCATTGCGAGCAGCCTCCAACTTCGCAATCTCCGCGTCTGCGGCGGCCAGCATCCGTTGGTTGTGTTCGAATGCGAGTTGCCACGAGTTGATCGTGGCTTTGGCCTGCAGTTGACTCATGATGTCCTTAGCGGGTGGTTCAACAAGGCCGATCGCGTAGCGAATCTTCGAACCATCGTTAAAGATGCCCTCACGCTCGGACTTCAGGTCGGCGATGATGCCGTCCAGTTCAGTAAGGCTGGTGAACTCGAAGTGACCACCGGCTCCACCGCCACCGGATTGGTGTTCGTATTCGCCGCCGAATGTGCCGACGATGATCCGCCCAGCTTGAGCCGTGGCGACCTCAGCATCAATCTGCTCAGCGGCTGTACCCGACTGATCTTGCTCGAACGTCGCCATAGCGTCACTCCCCTGGACAGCTACCGTCGCGCAGCGTACCAACCGTTACCACGTCGCTACGACCAGTTCGTCAGACGTGTGACGAATCGGGTCCGTTCCTTCGGTCGGCTCCATCACTCGAACGGGCTACCGCCCTCCCGAGAGTTGCGCCTCAACTGCCTGTGCAGGTCGGCAAATCCTCGGAGTCTTGTATTCCATGTCAGGCATCGTCCTCGTGTGGTCGGCCAGCAAGCCATCCCACTGACCAATCGAGTGACGTTGTAGCCGCGCCACGACGTGAGCCCGAAGTGCGCCCGGACGGTCCATGACGGCTCGGTCCAGACGATCATGGAACAGTGTCCGCCCCGGCCTGATCTGCACTGATCGGACCGGGGCGGTACTACCTGGAGCCCTTCGACATGATCACTACGGAACTCGTAATGCGTAGGTCAAGGGTTCGATTCCCTTAGAGGGCATCTGATCTTAGTTAGGCAAGAATGTCTGCTTTGGGTGGATCGTTTCGCCAGGTTTGGGTGGATTCCCCGGTCAGGGTGCGGCTCATTATGTTAGTCATCGCCCAGTGGACCATCGTGCGCGACCGCTGGGGCAGGGCTTCGTAGTCGCGCGCGAGTCGGCGGTGTTGCATCAGCCAGCCCAGACTGCGCTCCACTACCCACCGCCGGGGCAACACGTGGAATCCCTTGGCAGAAGGGCGTTTGACGACCTCAACCCGGATACCCCGCTGGGCTCCATGACGGATGACTGTGTTGTTGTAGCCACCGTCCACCCATGCCGCCGACACGGTCGGATGCGCAGCGGCGAGATGATCGAGAACCTGTTGCCCGCCAGCGGAATCCTGCACCGACGCCGCGGTCACGATTACCGCCAGCAGCAGGCCGAGCACATCGGTGGCGATGTGCCGTTTGCGGCCCTTGATCTTCTTGCCCGCGTCGATACCCTGACTGGATTCGCTGACATTGCAGGAGGTTTTCACGCTCTGCGAGTCGATGATCGCCGCCGTCGGGGCAGCAGCGCGGCCTTTCGCGACGCGGACTTGGTCACGCAACAGGTCATGCAGCGTTTCCGTTGTGCCATCGGCTTCCCACTTGGCGTAGTAGTCATAAACCGTCTTGCAGGGCGGGAAGTCGTGCGGCAGATACTCCCAGGCGATCCCGGTCCGGCACACGTACAGGATCGCGTTCACGATCTCCCGCAAGTCATGCACGCGCATCACGGTTCCCGGCCCACGCCGGGCAGCACGCCACGCCGTCAGCGTTGGCTCGATCAACGCCCAGCGAGCATCGGACAAGTCGCTGCGGTACGCACGCCGGGACCCCACAAGTTGATCAAGGTATCAGCCGTCACCCGACACAGACATATCGCCCCAACCAAGATCAGATGCCCTCTTAGGCGGCTCCATGCTTGACCAGCGAAAACGCCCGGACACCGAACATGGTGGCCGGGCGTTCGTCTCATTCCCCGTCTCAGTTAGCTCTGACGGCATCCCTTGTGAGACTGCCGTTTCGGCCCTCTGTGGCGGGGTGTCGCACGTGGACCTAACCCACCTAACCCGCTAACTTCCCGCAGCTCGCGGCGCGAATCAGGCGCCTAACCCGCCGAGTTAGGAATCTAACCCGGCTGCGCGGACCTAACCCGTGATCTAACCCGCCTCCCGCTGGTCGCCCCCGTCTGCTGGGCCTTGCCGGTCTGGCTGTCGTTCGGGTCGAGGACGCAGTACATGATGGGCCGGTCGTGCACCTGGTTACCGCGGACGAGCAGGCTTGTATCTGCCCGGGATGTGGAGTGCGGGCGAGGCGGGTCAAGGGGTGGGTGACGACCAGCCCGAGAGATCTGCCGGTGGCCGGCCGGCCTGTCGAGCTGCGGTGGTGTAAGCGTCGGTGGCACTGTGACCAGCAGGGATGCGACAGGAAGACGTTCACCGAGGCGATCGGGGAGATTCCGGCTCGAGCCCGGGTGACCACTCGGTTGCGGCAGGCGGCCGGTGCGGCGGTGGCCGATGGTGGGCGCACGATCGTGCAAGCCGCGCGTGATCACGGCCTGTCCTGGCCGGTGGTCTCGGCCGCGTTCACCGCACACGCCACGGCGGTGCTGCCGGACAAGCCGCAACCGGTGGCGGTGCTGGGGATCGACGAGATCCGCCGGGGCCGTCCACAATGGACCTGGAACGACGAACAGCAGTGCTGGGAGATCACGGTGGATCGCTGGCATGTCGGGTTCGTGGACCTGGCGGGCGGGCAGGGGCTGCTCGGGCAGGTCGAGGGCCGCACCAGTGTGGCCGTGCGGGACTGGCTCACCCAGTGGGATGAGGCCTGGCGTCAGGGCGTCCGGGTCGTGGCGATCGATATGTGCACGGTTTTCAAGGCCGCGGCCCGTGCCGCGTTACCGCAGGCCAGGCTGGTCGTGGACCACTTTCATCTCGTGCAGTTGGCCAACCAGGCCCTCACCGAGGTACGTCGCAGGGTCACCCTGCAGGTGCGGGGCAGGCGAGGACGGAAAGGCAACCGCGAATGGGAACTGCGCAACCGGCTGACCCGCTCCGCCGCCCGGATGCACGAGCAGCACCTGGACCCCATGATCGACGATCTTCGCGCGCTGCCCGCGGTAATCGGGACGCCGATCCTGGCCGCGTGGAACGCCAAGGAAGACCTGCTCGATCTGCTTGCCCTGGCCCGCACCCACCCGGACCGGGCCACGATCTGGGCCCGATTGTCCCGGTTCTACGAGCGGTGCGCCGCCTCGGGCCTACCCGAACTGGAGCGTCTGGCCGGCACGGTCTCGGCCTGGTGGCCCGAAATCCTCGCCTTCCTCGACACCGACATCACCAACGCCGGATCCGAAGGCACCAACCGTGTCATCAAAACCGTCGCCCGCGACGCCTACGGTTTCCGCAACCCCGCCAGCCAGCGACTCCGCACCCGTTGCGCCACCACCCGCAAAGCCCGAGGATGCCTCAACCCCGCATAACTTCGAAGAGCCGGTATTCCAGAAGTGCAAGGACGCTGACCCACCATGCGAAGGCGCCAGATGCGGTCACCCTTGGACGGTTCGCTATCGAGAGCCCGGCGGACGCACGGGCAAGCAGCGAGAGAAGACGCTCCCCCGCAAGCGGGAAGCTGACGCGTTCGCGGTCAAGGTGGAGAACGACAAGAACCAAGGGACCTATCTCGACCCGGAGCGCGGCAAGGTCACAGTCAAAGCATGGGCTGAGAAGTGGCTGGATCACCAGATCCTTGCGGACAGCTCACGCAAGGACTACCGCGCGTTCTTCGTCAACCACGTGTTCCCACACATGGGCAGCAAGTCCCTTGCAGGTACTACGACGAGCGACGTCCAGAGCCTCGTCACCAAGCTGCATCGTGGTTACGACGACAACAAGCCTTTAGCGGCGTACACAATCAAGATCCGCATGGTTTCGGTCAAGTCCTTCTTCAAGGCAGCAGTCAAGGACAGACGGATACCGAGCAACCAATGTGACGACGTCACCTATCCGAGGATGTCCAGTCAGGCAGTGGACCGGGACCAGATCCCCACGCTCGCTGAGGTCAACGCGATCGCAGGGGCCATGCCTGAGCGATACCGCCTGGCGGTGTGGCTCATGGCCGGATTGGGGTTGCGGATCAGCGAGGCCCTCGCCGTGTCGATCGACTGCGTTCGGGGGTCTGTGCTCAGGGTGCGGCAACAGACGTCCGTAAAGGGGCCTGGCGGCAGCCGTGAGCCAGCTCTGGCGCCGTTGAAGCACCGTTCCGAGGGTGACTATCGCGAGATCCCTCTGGCGGCCTTCCTGGCGGACGAGATCACGGCCCACGTCGACGAGCGGGGAACGTGGACGATCGAAGGCCAGGACGGCCTACTGTTCGCCGCTCCATCCGGCAAGCTCGCCACGCGGACGACGCTCCGCCACTACTGGCTCATGGCCATGAAGGCGACCGGGCTGGACTTCACTCCGCATGACCTACGTCACTTCTTCGCGAGCACGGCTCTCGCTGGCGGAGTAGCGCTCCACGAGGTCTCTCACTGGCTCGGTCACCGTTCGATCGACATGACCGTGGACATCTACGGTCACCTCACCGAAGACGCGCCTGAGCGGATGAGGCGAGTCATGCAACAGGCGTTGCGACCACCCGCAGAGCTGGCTGCAGCCGCTTAGGGTGCTGACTGGGGATCATGTGCTGACTTGGTGCTGACTTCGGCACCCTTGGGATACCTCCCGCGCTGGTCAGCCAGAACTACCTCGCGTACTCCCACTTGGTCATGAGCCGGAGACTATCCCGTGTCGTTTCGTAACCATCCGGACCTCCAGGTAGCGTCGTGCAATGGAGACGTGGCGAGTCATCGCGGGCGCGCTGATCGGCTTCGGCGGCGTGATCCTTGTGCTGCTGGCGATGGCACAGACGCGTGATCGGAAAGGCGCGACCAATTCGACGGTCGCGCAGACCGGCGCCATCTCCCTGACCATCATTGTGTTGCTCTGTGTGTTGTCGCTGACGGTCCTGCCGGGTCCGGTTGTGTGGGGGATTGTCGCGCTCGTCGGTGTCGTCAACGCAGTGCTCTTGCTCACGAGCTGATGCTTGTTGGCAGCACAGGGTTAATCCGACATTTACGCTGAACTTGTGACCACCCCTGTCGTAGGTTGGACCGATCACGTCGCCAGAGCGAGGCTGCACGTGGTGACCGGCAAGGGCGGGACCGGGAAGACCACCGTGGCCGCGGCGCTGGCGATCGCGCTGGCGACCGGCGGGAAACGTGTTCTGCTCACCGAAGTCGAAGGCCGCCAGGGCATTGCCCAGCTCTTCGACACCCAGCCGCTGCCGTACGAGGAGCAGCGCATCGCGGCCGCACCTGGTGGCGGCGAGGTCCGCGCGCTGCACGTGGACGCCGAGGCCGCGTTGCTCGACTACCTGTCGATGTTCTACAACCTGGGTATCGCCGGGCGGACGCTGCGCCGGATGGGCGCGATCGACTTCGCCACCACGTTGGCTCCGGGCCTGCGGGACGTGCTGCTCACGGGCAAGATCAAGGAGACCGTCGGGCGGACTGGCGACAATGGGCGGCACGTGTACGACGCTGTCGTTCTCGACGCGCCGCCGACCGGCCGTATCGTGAAGTTTCTCGATGTCACAAGGGCTATGGCCGATCTGGCGAAAGTTGGCCCGATCAAAGGCCAGAGCGACGGCGTTGTCCGGTTGCTGCACTCCGATGACACCGCCGTGCACCTGGTCACGCTGCTTGAGGAAATGCCGGTCCGGGAAACCATGGAAGCCGTCGCCGAGCTGGACGGCGCCGATCTGCGGCCTGGCGCCGTGATCCTCAACCGGGTTCGTCCGCCGCGCCTGCCAGCACGCTCCGTGACGTCTGCGGCCGGCGGTCGTGTCGATGGGTCGCGGATCCGTGCCGGGCTTGAGGCCGCCGGGATTGACCTGGGCAAAGATGTGCTGGACGGCCTGGTGGCCGAGACGGTCGAGCACGCGATCCGCGTACAGGCTGAGGGCGCGTCGCGTGAGCAGCTGGCCGAAAGCGACCTGCCCGCCTTGGAACTGCCGGAGATGACCGACGGAGTCGACGTCGCCGCGCTGTACGAAATGGCCGAGATCATGGTCGAACAGGGGGTCCGGTGACCACCACCCCGGCACTGAAGATCGACGAGCTGATCGACGACGCGTCGACCAAGGTCATCGTGTGCTGCGGCTCAGGCGGAGTCGGCAAGACCACCACCGCCGCGGCGCTCGCGGTGCGTGCGGCTGAGCGCGGCCGCAAGACCGTCGTGCTCACGATCGACCCCGCGCGACGGCTCGCGCAAGCGCTTGGCCTTCCTGAGCTGGGCAATCAGCCGCGCAAGGTCGAGGTCGACGGATTCGAACCGGCCGGCGAGCTGTCCGCGATGATGCTGGACATGCGTCGCACGTTCGACGACATGGTGCACGCGCACGCCGGGCCGGACAAAGCCAAGGAAGTGCTGGCCAACCCGTTCTACCGGACCATCTCCAGCTCGTTCTCCGGCACGCAGGAGTACATGGCGATGGAGAAACTCGGGCAGCTCGCCGCGGACGGCGAATGGGACCTGATCATCGTCGACACCCCGCCGAGCCGCTCGGCACTCGACTTCCTCGACGCGCCACAACGCCTGTCCACCGCGCTGGACGGCCGGATGATCAAACTGCTCGCCGGTCCGGCCAAAGCGGGCGGATGGGGGCTGCGAAAGGTCATCGGCGCCGGGTTCACGCTGTTCGCGAAGGCGGTGTCGACGATCGTCGGCGGGCAGCTGCTTGCCGACGCGTCCGCGTTCGTGCAGGCCTTCGACAGTATGTTCGGCGGCTTCCGCGAACGTGCGACCCGGACGTACGAGCTGCTGCGCTCCGGCGGCACGGCGTTCCTGGTTGTCGCCGCGCCGGAACCGGACGCGTTGCGTGAGGCCAGCTACTTCGTCGAGCGGCTGGCCGGTGAGTCGATGCCGCTGGCCGGGCTCGTGGTCAACCGCACCCATCCGGTGCTGGCCGACCTGCCCGGCCCGAAGGCCTTGGCGGCCGCCGAGGCGCTGGAGCGTCGTGGCGACTCGCCGCTGGCAGCGGCTGTGCTTCGGTTGCACGCCGACCGGGTGTCCGTCGCGGATCGGGAAGGCCGCCTTGTCGCCCGGTTCACCCGGGCGCACCAGGGTGTGCCGGTGACCCGCGTGCCCGCCATGCCGTCGGACGTGCATGACCTGGCGGGCCTGCGGCAGATCGGTGATCAGCTCAGCGCGGGCTGACCGTCCTTACCCAAGCTGGGTCAACCGACCTGGGCGTCTTCGGACTGCTCGCGCCGTGCGTTGTCCAGGAGTTCGCGCCATGACGTGACGTCCGGCCTGCGCCGCAGCAGTGCGCGGCGCTCCCGCTCGGTCATCCCGCCCCAGACGCCGAACTCGATTCTGTTGTCGAGTGCCTCGGCGAGGCACTCGGTGCGCACCGGGCATGCCACGCATACCAGTTTCGCCTTGCGTTGTTCCGCCCCTCGTACAAACAACTCGTCTGGATCATCACCGCGGCAAGCCGCGTTGACGCGCCAGTCCTGCGGTTTGGGATGCGAATACATCTCCCCCAGCTCCTACCGTCGTGTCCATGTCCGAAGCCCCCCGGCTCCAGCTGCCTGTCGTGACAAGATTGACGACGTTCGAACGCCCCCGGTTCCACCCCTTCGTTGACTAGTCGCACACAGGGCGCTCTGAAGTCAATTCGATTGACGCAGCGTAGCGAGCGACTCGAACGGGTCTATGGGTACCCTGACCTTCGTGCGTTTCACCAACGGCGTGTTCAAGATGCTCAGCCTCTGTCTGCTGGCGGGCGTGCTGGTCGCCGGAATCATGTTTCCCATGGTCGGGGCGGTCGGCGTGGCCTCGAACAGGGCCAGCGACACCATCGACAGCGCACAGGCGGAAATGGTGGAGATACCGCCGCCCTTGATCACTTCACTACTCGCTTCGAACGGTCAGCGGATCGCCACGCTGTACGACCAGTACCGGATACCGGTAACCGAAGAGCAGATCTCGCCGATCATGAAGGAAGCGTTGATCTCGATCGAGGATCGGCGGTTCTACGAACACCACGGCGTTGACTGGAAAGGCACAATGCGTGCCGCGCTGCGGACAAGCAGTGGCACCCAGCAGGGTGGATCGACACTCACGCAGCAATACGTGAAGAACTATTTGATCAACGTCATCTACCGCAAGGACAAAGTCCAGCAGCAAAACGCGCAGGAAGCCAGCATGGCCCGCAAGCTGCGCGAGGCGCAGGCCGCGATCCAGATCGAGCAGCGGATGACGAAGGAAGCCATCCTCACCGGCTACCTCAACGTGGTCGAGTTCTCCAACTCGATCTACGGCATCGGCGCGGCCGCGCAGACGTACTTCAACACCACGCCGGACAAGCTGACCGTGCCGCAGGCCGCGATGCTCGCCGGGATGGTGCAGAACCCCTCGCTGTACAACCCGTGGCGGTTCGCCCCCAAGGCGCTGGAACGGCGCAACGTCGTGATCGACACGATGATCGAGACAGGCAGGTTGACCAGGGCCGACGGCGAGGCAGCGAAAGCGTCGCCACTGGGCGTGGCCGAGGAGCCGGTCAAACCGGCGAAGAACTGCACCGGCGCCGGTCCGGAGGCCGGGTTCTTCTGCCAGTACGTCCAGGACTACTTGGAAAAGCTGGGCTTCACCCAGGACCAGTTGGAAATCGGCGGCTACACGATCAAGACCAGCCTTGACCTGAACGCCACCTCGCTCGCCAAGAACGCGGCGATGGCCGAGGTGCCCAAGACGACCGACGGCATCGCGAACGTGATGGCGATCGTCAAGCCGGGCAAGGACAAGCACCAGGTGCTCGCACTGGTGTCGAACCGGGACTACGGCACGGACGCCTCGAAGGGCCAGACCACATACCCGCAGCCGTATGGCATCGAGAACAAGTTCGGCACCGGCTCGATCAACAAGATCTTCACGGCAGCAGCGGCCCTGGAAAAGGGCATGGGCATCAACAACGTGATCGAGACGCCGAACCACCACACATCCCGCCTGTTCACCGGTGGCGGGAAGTCGTGCCCACGGACCGAACGGCCGAACGACGGCGACACGCGCTGGTACTGCCTCGGCAACGCGAGCGACAAGTACCCCGAGCGGATGACGCTGCAGACGGCGCTCGCGACGTCACCGAACACCGGTTTCGTCAAGCTGGAGGAAATGCTCGGCAGCACCGACCCGGTGATCGACATGATGACGCGCCTCGGCATGCGCGAGACCATGGCGTCGAACATGAGCGGCAGGCCGGCAAAGCCAGGCGAGGAAACCCAGGCGCAGCACTTCAAGAGCAAGCCGGGCTACCCAGGCGGCGCGGCGATCACCCTCGGCCCGAACCCACTGAGCCCGCTGGAACTGGCGAACGTCGGGGCGACGCTGATGAGCGGCGGCGTGTGGTGCCCACCGTCGCCGATCGTCGAAGTGATCGACCGCAACGGAAACCCAGTCGACCTGAAGGGCAAAGAGGCGCCCTGCGAGCAGGCGGTGGCCGAACCGCTGGCCAACACGCTGGTGACCGGCCTGAGCCGAGACGATCTGCCAGGTGGCACAGCGAACGCGGCCTCACGGTCGGTCGGCTGGAACCGGCCGATGATGAGCAAGACCGGCACGACCCAGGATCACAAGTCGGCGGGCTTCGTCGGCGCCACCCCGCAGTACGCGGCCGCGGTGCAGACTTTCAACGACGGCCGCTCCCCACGTCCGATCCGCGACACCGACCCGCCGTCGCTGACGACCAGAGAAGGCAACATCTTCGGCGGCAAGGTACCGGCACGAACCTGGTTCGCGGCGATGAAAGCCTTGCACGGCAACGAACCGATCCTGCCGCTGCCACCGGTCGACCAACGCTACGTCGACGGCGGCCCGGACGTGCGGGTGCCGGACGTGGTCGGCCGAACCGAGCAGGAAGCCACGAACATCCTGCAGGGCGCCGGATATCAGGTCAGCGTGGTGCAACGCGACGACAGCAGGAAACGCGGCACAGTCGTCGGCCAAACCCCTCGCGGTACGAAGGTGGCTGGCGGCACGATCACGATCTACGTGTCCACCGGCAGCGCGCCCGTACAACACGACACCACGACCAACCCGCCGCCTTCGTCTGGCGGTGAGGACCCCGGCGAAGGTGGCGGTGATCCCGGCGAAGGTGGCGGCGGCGACCCTGGAGAGGGCGGCGGATAAACCTGAACAAAGAAAGCCCGCAGGCGGTGCGCCTGCGGGCTTTCTTTTACTGTCTTCACCTACATGCGAGGGGCGAGTCGTATTCGTCATAACCGCCGCCCGGCCGGTCCACCCTCAGCCGGGTGTGCCAGCACCCGCCAGCCGAACCGGTATAACCGTGGCCAGTATGCGTCTGACCAGCAGACCAGCAGAAGTCGCCGATGTTCTGGAAACTGCCGCCGCCGATCATATAAAGCGTGCCACAAACGGTGCCGCCATGGATCTTCTGGTACCACCCAGGGGAATATGGACTGTCCAGCTCGATGCACAGATTTCCGTTACCGATGTTCTTGCACTGTGCGGGAATCGGAGCGTCAGCAGTTGCCGAACCAGCCATCGAAAGCGGCACAGCCAACGCGATGACAAAAGCGGCTCCCAGCCTTTTCAACCACATACGGATCCCTCCATCGACAAGGTGCCGTAGGCATGGGGCACTGCGATACGGCACGACAAGGCGACCTCCCCCAGCGAGGGCGCGTAGATCACGACCAGAACCGATAAAAACGTAGTGACACCAACGAGACAACTGGCCAAACGGGTGAACACCGCACACTCGGCCAGAATTGTTGGAAAATCGCTTGACAGCGCTCGACACGAAAAAGGCGCCTCCCGCAGGAGACGAGACGCCCTTGATCGTTCGTTACTGGCTGAGGCGAGCCTTCACAGCGGCAGCGACCCGGCCCCCCTCGGCGCGACCGGCGACCTTGCCGTTCGCTGCCTTCATCACAAGGCCCATCTGCTTCTGGCTCGGCGCGCTGCCGGTCTGCTCGGCAACCTCGGCAACGGCCTGCGCGACGAGGTCAGCGAGCTCGTCGTCGGACAGCTGGGCTGGCAGGTACTCGGCGATGACCTCGGCTTCGGCGAGCTCGGCCGCGGCCTGGTCGGCACGACCCGCGGAATCGAAGGCTTCGGCGGCTTCCTTGCGCTTCTTGGCCTCACGGGTCAGCACGCGCTGGACTTCCTCGTCGGTCAGCTCACGCGCCTCTTTGCCCGCGACCTCTTCGGTGCTCACCGCCGCGAGCACCATTCGCAGGGTGCCCAGCCGGGCGGTGTCCTTGGCCTTCAGCGCGACGACCATGTCCGACTTCAACTTGTCCTTGAGCTCCGCCATAACACGAACGTTACCGCCGCCTTCCAACACGGCGGCGGCTGCCACGGCGTGTCCAGGGCGCCGTACTCTCGAAGGCGTGAGTACGTGGGCCCGAATCGCTTTGGCAACGACAGCAGCAGGTGCGGCGACCGTCGCGTACGCGGCGGGAATCGAACGAAGGCGATGGACACTGCGCCAAGCCACCCTGCCCGTCCTGGCTGAAGGCGCCCGGCCACTGCGAATCCTGCACATTTCGGACATCCACATGCTGCCCGGCCAGCGGTCGAAACAGCGCTGGATCGCGGCACTCGACGCACTCGAACCAGACCTGGTCGTCAACACCGGCGACAACCTCGCACACATGCAGGCGGTGCCAGCCGTCGTGCGCGCCCTCGGCCCGTTGATGAACCGGCCGGGTGTCTTCATCTTCGGCAGCAACGACTACTACGCGCCGAAACCGAAAAACCCCGCCCGCTACCTCCTGCCAAGCGCGAAAAAGAAGCGCATCCACGGCATCAAACTGCCTTGGCGCGACCTCCGCGCAGCCATGGTCGAACGCGGCTGGCACGACATGACACACGTCCGCAAAATCGTCAGCGTCGACGGCCGCAACATCGCGGTCGCTGGCGTCGACGACCCACACCTGCGCCGCGACCGCTACAAAGAAATCGCCGGCCGCCCAGACCCAACAGCGGCACTCAGGCTGGGCATCACCCACTCACCCGAACCACGAGTCCTCGACGCCTTCGACAGCGACGGCTACGACCTAGTACTCGCCGGACACACCCACGGCGGCCAACTCCGCATCCCCGGCTACGGCGCACTCGTCACCAACTGTGATCTGGATCGCTCCCGCGCCCGCGGCGCCTCCCGCTGGGGCAGCCACATGTGGCTGCACGTATCCGCCGGACTCGGCACATCCCCATACGCCCCAGTGCGATTCGCGTGCCCGCCGGAAGCAAGCCTGCTCACCCTCGTACCCAGGACGAACGGTGGCGAGGCGGCAAAACCCAATACCCGTTTCGGGGCCCGCGCAGACGTCCGCTAGAGTATCCCCAGCAAGACAAGCCGGGGTGTGGCGCAGCTTGGTAGCGCGCTTCGTTCGGGACGAAGAGGTCGTGGGTTCGAATCCCGCCACCCCGACGCTGGTCAGAGCCCGTCCACTTTAGAGTGGACGGGCTCTTTTAATGCCCTGCCTGCCTAACTGCCTGTCTAAGCCGCCGTGGTCGGGAAAATGCCGTCCATCGCGACCGCTCCGTCTTCGATGACTGGCCGGAGCTGGTGGCGGTAAACCTGCTCCGTCACGCTCGTGCTGCTGTGGCCCACCAGGAGCGCAATCTTCTCGATCGGAACGCCACTGTCTGAGAGCAACGAGACGAAGCTGTGCCGGAGCTCACGAGGTGTCCAGTCTTTCGCGACCAGCCCGGCGGCCTTGGCCACCCGGCGAAAGGCACGCCGTACGTTGGCCGCGTCCAACTCCGTACCAGCTTCGGAGGCGAAGACCAGGTCGTGATCTGCCCGTCCCTGCCCGGCTGTTGCCTCCCGTCGGCTGGCCTGCCGTTCTTGGTGTGTCTTGAGCGCGTCAATGCATCGTTGAGGTAGGGCCAACGTGCGGCGGGACTTGCGGGTCTTGGTGTCTCCCCCGGCGCGCACAGACCGCCACACCATGATGTGTGGAGGCACCGGAGGACTCGCCTTTGGTTTCCCGGCGAGATCGACATGCGACCAGGTCAGCGGCCGCATTTCCTCCGTCCGGGCGCCACTCAGCAACGACACAACTATGTACGTGCCAATGACAGATTGCTCCGCCTCCGCAGCGGCAAGAATCGCCTCCGCCTGGTCGAAGGTGAGCGCCTTAGAGGGCATCTGATCTTGGTTGGGGCGATATGTCTGTGTCGGGTGACGGCTGATACCTTGATCAACTTGTGGGGTCCCGGCGTGCGTACCGCAGCGACTTGTCCGATGCTCGCTGGGCGTTGATCGAGCCAACGCTGACGGCGTGGCGTGCTGCCCGGCGTGGGCCGGGAACCGTGATGCGCGTGCATGACTTGCGGGAGATCGTGAACGCGATCCTGTACGTGTGCCGGACCGGGATCGCCTGGGAGTATCTGCCGCACGACTTCCCGCCCTGCAAGACGGTTTATGACTACTACGCCAAGTGGGAAGCCGATGGCACAACGGAAACGCTGCATGACCTGTTGCGTGACCAAGTCCGCGTCGCGAAAGGCCGCGCTGCTGCCCCGACGGCGGCGATCATCGACTCGCAGAGCGTGAAAACCTCCTGCAATGTCAGCGAATCCAGTCAGGGTATCGACGCGGGCAAGAAGATCAAGGGCCGCAAACGGCACATCGCCACCGATGTGCTCGGCCTGCTGCTGGCGGTAATCGTGACCGCGGCGTCGGTGCAGGATTCCGCTGGCGGGCAACAGGTTCTCGATCATCTCGCCGCTGCGCATCCGACCGTGTCGGCGGCATGGGTGGACGGTGGCTACAACAACACAGTCATCCGTCATGGAGCCCAGCGGGGTATCCGGGTTGAGGTCGTCAAACGCCCTTCTGCCAAGGGATTCCACGTGTTGCCCCGGCGGTGGGTAGTGGAGCGCAGTCTGGGCTGGCTGATGCAACACCGCCGACTCGCGCGCGACTACGAAGCCCTGCCCCAGCGGTCGCGCACGATGGTCCACTGGGCGATGACTAACATAATGAGCCGCACCCTGACCGGGGAATCCACCCAAACCTGGCGAAACGATCCACCCAAAGCAGACATTCTTGCCTAACTAAGATCAGATGCCCTCTTAGACGGCCGTCCCGTCTGACCAACCGGGACGTCACACAGCATCACGACGTTGCGCTTCACCTTGTCGCGCGCCTGCGCTCGGGCAATTGCTCTCTTGAGCACAGACCGAATGTCACGGAGCGTTCGAGTGGCGAGTGTCTTGGCCTTGTCGGCAAGCCACTTGTCGACATCCTCAGCAGACAGGTCACGCAGCTTGCGGGCGCCCAGCGCTGGAATGACATGGGTGTCAGCAAGGATGGTCAACGTCTTGACCGTTTGCTGGTCGCGTCCGTTCAACCCGTAGGTCAGCCAATCTCTGACGGCTTTCTCCACCGTGTAGTCGTGGGGCGCAATCGCCAAGCCGTCGTCGTAGTCGCGGAGTATCTCCTTGAGCTTGTTCTTGGCCTCCGTCTTGGTCTTGCCGCTTCCCGACTTCACAATCCGCTTTCCGGCGGGAGTCCATCCAACAGTGGCAACCGCAATCCACCGCTGTCGCTGCTCGTGCCAGTGCAGACTGCCGTCACCACGGCTACGACGCTTGGTCATATTCAACCCCCGATTCACGCATGAGTAGCTGGACGTAGTCCTGAATGGCGAGCGCCGGAATGAGTCGCGTTCGGCCCTGTGTGACCGAGCGCAGGCGACCCGCGCGAATCTGCTCGTAGATGACCGAGCGGCTCATGGAGAGCAATCCCATCGCCTCGGGGATCCGGTACAGGTGTCGGAGCGGTACAGCGGTCGGAACAGCGTTGTGTGCCTCGGTGTTCACGCGTCACCTCCGGACGGCTCAGCGGGCAGGTAACGCGCCCATGCATCGGACAAGCCGACCTGTTCGACTTGGGTGTTGGTGGGATAGGTGACGTAGCCCTTTGCGTTGGTGCCGTTGTGTTTGAACGTCAGTGGAGCGACTTGGTACGGGCTCAACTCTTGGGCGAGTCGACGGGCGTCGAGCGGTTTTCCGTTGAGGTCAGCCCATGGCGCGTCGTCGATCGCGCGCAGGCGTGTGACGATCTCGGCGGTGTGCATCCGTTCTGTGGACTCCCCGTTGAACAGCGTGCGGAGATCGGCAAGCATGCGGACGCCCAGTGATGGCGTGGTTTTCTGGTTGAACACGAAGTGGCTGCACGCGTTCCGCGCGGTTGTCGGCCAGTGGTCGCCCGCTTCGTCGGCAATGGCCAAGAGCGGTTCCCAGATCTCGGCTGGACGGTCGTCGACTCCCGGCGGCATGTTGGGCTCTGCCTCGACCAGCCTTTCGCCGATGCTGGTCGCCCGCGCATTCAGCGCCTCGCGGATCGGTGTGGCCTGACGGGTGACTTTAGATTCCCGGTAGGACTCGACACGTTCGTCGTGCCGACGTCGACGAAGGTGAATGGTGATGGACCGAGTGGTGATTGTGTCCGGCATCCGTCCGGCAAGTCCCGCCAATGCAGCGGGCGCGAAAACCGGGAGACGTTCCACTGTGAACCCGGTTGCCGGGTCGCCCTTGGTCTTGGGAATGGTGGCGGTGCGCTTGTAGCCGAGGTTCAGCATCTGCCGGACGTCTTCGTTGCCCGCTCCCCCAGCACCGAAAACGGTGTCCACTTCGTCCATCAAGATGGTGATCGGTCCGGCCGCGACCATCCGGACCAACGCAGCGGCTGAACCGCCTGCGGTCATTTCCGGTTGGTTGGTGAGGTGCTGCGCGATTTCCAGCACGCGCGTCTTGCCCGATCCTGGCTCCGGAGAGGACAGGATGAGCCGGGGCGTGATGTAGAAGGCGTCAGCAACCCACGTGTGCGCGTACCAAAGCGCGAGCATCGGTGCGCAGTGCTCCGAGGGGAATGCGGAGAATCGCGCCACGAAGTCACGAACCTGGTTCAGCACTTCGTGACCAGGAAGGGACGTCGGAGTCGGAACGACCCGCAGTGCGGCGGTCATGCTGCCTTCCTTTCGTGACGGGTGATCCCCTCAGGCGTGAAGGGCCTGGTGGTGAATCGCTGGCGTTGGGCGGCAAGCCCGGCGTATCCGGTGGTGATCTGGCCGTCGAGCAGATCGAGGGCTCCGTCGGTTTCCGCTTGTAGCAACCGCTTGGCGTAGATGACGACGTGCCGCCGGTAGGACGCTTCGATGAGCAAATCAATGTGGTAGCCGAGATCTCCGCCGTGCCATGGAAGGGTGTAGGCGTCAGCCATCCACTCCGCGACGCGCTTGAGCTTGTGTTCTCCCGGAATCGCTCCGGTCCGTAGCGCGTAGCCGACGATGGCGGCAGGGTCCACGCTGGACAGCCCGGCCGTGATCATGTCGGCCAGGAGTCCGGCGACGGTGGCTGCTCGCCAGTCGGTGAAGTCGCCCGGTTCGAGCCGGTTGAGGTGCCGTTCTGCGGTGTCGGGTGAGAGCTGCATGAGCACTCCGATCACCACGGCTTCCAAGTCGGTCGCGGGAATCACGAGGTGTCCCTTCGTTGCGTTCTGTAGTCGCATGTGTGCGTGCGAGGGGAAGGCGATCAGCGCGTGTGCTGATCGGCCGGTGGTCTGTGAGGCGGTGAAACGAGGTGGCGGGTGCGTGGCGCGGGAGGCATCTACCTCCCGCTACCTCGCAGGTCAGAGCCCATGTCCCCGCGGTCTACCCCGGTAGAGGGAGAGGGCTACCCGACGGTGGTCGGCAGAGGCCGCCGGGTAGCGGGTCGAGTAGACCCCTAGCCCTCTACTTCGTCACTGTCGGTAGACGTTTCGTCGACTGGTGGACGCGGCGTGGGCAGCGTCGCACCGGCGGGTACGGCCGCTTCCAAGTCAGCCCGGCGGTATCCGGCGAGGTTGCGGCCGTCGATCTTGACTTGCTTGCCAGTGCGGGACACCCCGGCGTTCTCCAGTTCGGTGGCGAGCCGTTCGGGCGTGTAGTCCGCGTACCGGTCTTCGTCCACGTTGGACAGCCGATCGAGGATCGTCGTCGTGTGCATCCGGTCGGTGCCGTGCATGACGTACAGCACGTCCGCCAACACCGCAGGGATGTTCACCCCGGCTGCCTCCGCTGCGGCCACCGGATCAGACGCGGCGTCACCGCTCAGCGTGCCTGCCTTGATGCGCAGCTCGCGGCCACGCTGGCAGATCTCGGCGAACGCTGGCACGTCGATGTAGTCGCACCGGACAATTTCGAACGAACCGGGACCGGTGACCAGGACACCGACACCCTTGTGATCTTCGGACAGGATCGAGGCGTCTGCGCCTTGAGCAGCCTTTCCCTTACCCAGCACCATGTCTGACGACGTCCGGTCCACAACCTGGGTGCAGTACCGGTAGGTGATGATCTCCCGCAGCTTGGTCGGGACGGAGTCAGCGTCCGGACGCTGCGACGCGGCGTTCAGGATGAACCCAGCCGCCGGAGCACGCCGGGCGAGACGGCACAGCTTCTCGACGGTCGTTTCGCGCGTCGCGTTGTCCATTGCGGACAAATACTCTTGCAGCTCGTCAATGGTGATGAACACGACCGGCATGTCATAGCGGCGCTGAATCTCCGGCGTCAGCTTGCCCTCAGGACACACCGAGTTCGGCAGCGTCGACAACACGGCGAACCGTCGGCCCATCTCCGAGATCAGTTCGTCCAACATGGACACGAACCGCTCGATTGCCTCTTCCTCCGCGCCGAGCACGAGCCGGTGAGCAACTCCTCGCATGGGCATCCAGTCCGCGCCGCCCTTGCCGTCGGCGACGTAGTGACGGGCGTACGGGTCGAGCACGGCCGCTGCGGAGGCGATTCGCTGGGCGAATGTCTTGCCGCGTCGGGGAAGGCCACCGAAGAACATCGATTGCCACATGATGTCCAGCGCGATCCGACGGCCACGGGCGTCCTGTCCGAACGGAATCGGATCCCACACAGAGAACTGTTCGACTCCGAGCAGCGGGGACGGATTGGGCGCACCCAAGTACGGGTCGTCGTCGGCCACCCACAGGGACACGCGACCAGCGTTGCCACCGGCGACCGCGCGAACCCGGGACATGATGACCTGAATCTCGTCGACGCCCAGCTCGGCCGCGACCACGGCGCGCTTGGCGAGCACGTCAGCGGCCGTCTTGCCGCCACCCCTGGGCAGGTCGAACACCGTTGCCCACCCGGCCCCATCCTTGTGGATCGGCGTGACCAGACTCGGCGTGGCGTCAGCTTTGACCAGCGCAGCGGCGCGAAGCGCATCGGTGAGCATGTCGGCTGACAGGTCCATCCGTACCGGCATCATCGGTCCGGTCGGAAGGATCGGAGTGTCAGTCGGGCGTCCAAGCCAGATGGCGCCCAAGGCTGTTGCGAGTCCTGCGCTCCACCCGAGTGCCGTCGGATCGATGTCAGCCGCCAGGACTCCGGCCGTCGCAGCGGCAGCGAGGGTCGCCGTGCTGATTCCGGTCATCTTCCATCGGTGCTGGGCGCTCTCCGCGCGCTCGATTTTCAGCAACCGGACTCGGTCCCAGTCCCGCGCCTCACGGGCGTCGCAAAGCATCTCCCGGTAGTCGCTGCGGGCAGTCACCCAGCCCGCGCCACGGCACAGACCACGCGCCACACCGCGCAAAGCCCACCAACCAATGCGCAGGGTGTAGAGCGGCGTACGCACGACGTGGAAGCCCACGTACCGGGCGCCGTACTCGGCCGCCCAACGCACCGTCGCCTTTGCCGACTCACGAGAGGACAGCCACACCGGAAGTACATCCGGCATCTCCCGCTCATCAACGATCTCGCCTTCCACCACCGGCGGCGCGGGCTCGACCTCCGTACCCGGCAGCGTCTCGGAAGAATCCGTTGCGGTGTAAGGGAAGTTGACAACCACGCCGTCGTCGTCAGAGCCGTGCGAGTCGCTGGACGCGCTCACCATCGGATCGGTGCTGGTCATTAGTTCCCCTCCTCATGCATCAGGTGCAGCAGCGCGGCGCCACAACCCAGGACAACCACAGGCAGGCAGGCCACAAACGTCGTGATCAGCCACGGGGCCGTGGTGATGCCAGCGGCGGACATCAGGTGGTACGCGACCTGTCCGGCCATGCCCAGCGCGAGCGAACCGAGCGCGGACCACATCGCGAATCGTCGGGTCCGGGCCGACCGGGTCCGGCCGGACAGCCACACACTCATGGCGAACGCGGCGTAAGCCTCAACACCGATCGGCAACGTGATCGCGGAGTTGACGACCAACTCATCCCAGATGCCCGGCAGGAGCTGAATCGGGCCGAACCCGGTCATCCGGCCCAGGCCCACCCAGCCGCCCCAAATGGCGACGAACGCAGGCAGGGCCAGCAGAACCACAGGCCACCGACGGACCCGGCGCGTTGGACTCGGTTCGGCCATGTCGGTCGTCGCCGATTCGGCCGCCGAAGGCCGCTCCGCGGGGACTGGCGTGCCCGGGTCTACGTCCTGTTTGACCTGCGCAAAGTCTTCGGTGGTCGGCTGGTCGTCGGGACGTTGGTCGGCGACAGGTTCGGGCGTTTCGTCGGCCATACCTGCCTCTGCGTTGGGCTCGATCTCAGGCACTGAGTGCAGAGCGCGGACCTGCTTGGTGGTGTCGACGCTGTCCCGCGTCTCGGACTCGTCTGCCGTGTCGGCAAGCCGTTCGCGGATCGCAGCCGCTTTGGGCCCGCCAATCTTGAACTCACGCATGATCTGGTTGCGGGACGGGAGCTTGCCCAGCTCCGCCATTCGCGTCCGTACGAGAGGCAAGAGGTCCTCGACCGATGCGGGGTAGGCGCTTCCGGTGCTCGCGGTCATCGGTGGCCTCCCTTCTTGGTGTGCACGACCGTGGTCACGGCGAACAGTCGGGCGACGGTGACGCCAGCGAGCAGTGCAGGGACGGCGAGCGCGACGACGCGTGCGGTGGTGTCAGTGGAGAAGGTCCACACGGCTGCCTGAACGGCGACGATCACGCCGGAGATGAACAGCGTTCGGACGAACGTGCCGCCCATGCGCGTCACTTCGCGCACCTGCAATGCGGCAGTGGCGGCCTTGTTCTTGCCAGTGCGGCGCAGGGCCAACAGGCCGACCAGCGCGAGCACGGCCAGACCGATCACGAACGGGTCGGTGAGGTTCATGCCGCACCACCGGTCGTGCTCATGACCACCGGGCGACGGGCGACCGCACGGGCGGTGTCTCCGGCGTCGGCGAGCCGCTCGGCCACGTCGGCGATCAATGCCGCGATCAGCACAACGCCACGGGCCAGCAGGGTCAACACGGTCACGAGCACGTAGGCGATCGCAGCCGGAACGGTCATCTGACGGAGCGTCCGGCGAGCACCGGAGCGCGGTTGGTACTTGCGCGTCTTGTGAGACATTCTGGGCATCTCCAGCTCATTCGTGGGTGTTGGAGGCGCCGGGCCGGTGGGCGTTCTTGGCGGAGTGGCCACCGGTCCGGGTGTTGAGTTCAGCGGCGCGAGGCATTACGCGGCTTCCGTTCCGATCGGAACAGAGTTGTGCACGCGGAGCACGCGGACCATGCCGCCCAACCTGCGCTGAACGATGCGGCGGTCCCGCTGCTCACGAGCCGTGCCGTCCAGCAGTGCGGTCGTGGCGGTCGGCGCGTCGGCCAACTCGTCCGCCACTTCCACGATCAGCGCGTCGATCATCGCTTCGGTGAGCCCGTCCGGGCTGAACTGCGCACGTGCGTTCGTGGTGTTGCTCATCTGACGAAGTCCCCTTTTGGCTGGTTCTCGGTGTCTCGGCGGTCTCTGTGATCGCCAACACGACTGAACCTAACAGTTGTCATAAAACCCGTCAACTGTCAGGTTAGAGAAAAGCCTGATAGGTCGCTGACGTGCGTTGATAGGCGAACATTGCCGTCATCTGTTAGGTTGCGACATGACAGATGACATGAGTTAGGGAGGCCGCCCGATGAGCACCCCGTCCACTCGCCCAGAGGCGAATCGCGGGCCCATGTGGAGCGTGATCGCCCGGACCATCCGCAACGAGATCGAGGCCGGACGCCTCCGTCACGGTCAACCGCTCCCGAGCACTCGGGCGCTGGCAGATCAGTTCGGCGTGAGCGTCGACCCCGCACTGCGCGCCATGCGAGAGCTTGAGAAGGAAGGCCTTGTCGTCACCAAGGATCGCGTGGGACGAATCGTGAACAACCCGGACGCAGAGCCTTCCCAGTCGTCAGCAACTCCCACGGTCCCGCAAGTTGTTCTCATTGGCGGCTATGCCGGGAGTGGAAAAACTGAGCTCGGCCGGATTCTTGCGCGTCGCTCGCACTGGCCGATGTTGGACAAGGACACCACAACGCGGCCTGTCGTTGAGGCCGCACTAGAACAGTTGGGCGTCGCGCCCAGTGACCGCGAGTCCGATGTGTACCTGAACGTCATCCGTCCCACCGAATACGAAGCGCTCATGTCGACGATGTCTGAAAACGTCGCGTGTGGGAACAGCGCGATCGTCACTGCGCCGTTCATTCGTGAACTTTCTGACCGCGCATGGTGTGAGCGGACTGCCGCAAGCATTTCGAGCCTGAACGCGGAGCTTCACGTGGTGTGGGTTCGCTGCGATGAGCCCACGATGAAGACCTACATCAAACAGCGCGGAGCCGCGCGCGACTCGAACAAACTGTCCAACTGGGACCAGTACATCGCGTCCGTCGATCTGAACTTCACACCTGCGATAGAACACACGGTCATCGACAACTCTGCCGACGCGAGCCCACTGCAGGACCAGGCCATTGAGCTGCTTCGGCAGCTTGCCGATCGGTAAACGAGACTAGGGGGATAGGCACGTTGTCCATCACGGTGCTGGTAAGCAATGAGACTGACGATCGGGTCGGTGTTGAACGACTCGAACAAATCGATGGCGTCGAGGTGCTCACCTACGACCCGAACACACTGGACCTCACGGCAGAGCAGCGTGCGGCACACATCCTGATGCCTCCGTTCCGGGGGAGTCACCGCGCCCTACCGCTGCTCAATCGTCTCCCCGAGCTACGAATGGTTCAGTTGCTGTCCGCCGGAGTCGACGAATGGTCCGGCGAGGTTCCCGGGCATGTACTTCTCGCCAGCGCCCGGGGCGCTCACGGCCGCCCAATATCGGAATGGGTCATCTCAGCGATTCTCGCCCTGTATCGCCAATGGCCCGCATTAGTTCGATACCAAGACGAGCGCGTCTGGGCGCACCGCCGCGTAGATGCCGACACCCTGGCAGGCAAGCGCGTCCTCATCATCGGCGCGGGAGCGATCGGTACTGCCGTCGCAAAGCGGGTCGAAGTCTTCGAGGCCTCCGCAACGCTGGTCGCTCGCAGCGCCCGTGACGGTGTCCACCCGGCAACCGCACTGCCAGATCTCGTTGGCGCCCATGACATCGTCGTGATCGCGGCTCCGATCAATGAGGACACTCGCGGGCTAGTGAACAAGGATTTCCTTGCTGCGATGCCAGATGGCGCCATGGTCGTCAACGTGGGACGCGGCGAGATCGTCGATACCGACGCGCTCACGGCCGAACTTCAGACCGGACGGCTCCGCGCAACTTTGGACGTCACGGACCCTGAACCCCTCCCCGCGGAGCACCCCCTGTGGACCTGCAAAAACGCCATCATCAGCCCACACATGTCGCGAACCGTGCCGGGCACGAACGCCCTTTGCTACGAGGTCGCCGCCACGCAAATCGCCACGTTCGTTGAAGGTGGCAAGCCTTCCAACATGGTGCAGCGCGATAGGTAGCCGCCCGAACGCAACAGGCCGACGTGCGAGGTCACTCCTCGCCGTCGGCCTTTCGCTTGTCCGACTCGGGTGCCTAGACGACGAACGTGCCCTTCACGCGCACAGTCCGAACCAAGCCGCGATCGCGTAGCTCCTGCGTCGCCCGGCGGATCGTGCCCAACGCCACGCCGTACTCCTCGGCGAGGTCACGCTCACCAGGTAGCCGGTCGCCCGACTTCAGCTCACCAGCAGCGATACGAGCCGCGATGTGGTTGGCGACCGCCAGATACACGTAGTCCGCCGACTCCGGATCGAACGCTGGCACATCGTTCACGAGATCAACGTAGAGCGGCCTTGACCTGCATAAATCACCCGGACGCACCCTAGTGCTATGTAGTGCGTCATACTGCGTCATACGATGGGCACATGCCAGGCAGGCCACGAAACACACCTGCACCCAGCCCACGGCCGGTGCAGCTCAAGTGCCGACGCCCCACCGACTGCCGATGCTGGATACCGCTCGTGATCGAGAAACGATGCCCACGACCCCACCAAGACTGCTGCTGTCGATACACATGGCGCGACGATCTCGGCTGGCAGAAGGGCGACGACAACGTCAGCTGTCGCGTCCACAGCCGGTGATCTGCTGGTTGTTCGGACAGCCGACCGCCGGTAGGACCGTGTCCCGAGAGGGGCGTAAAGGCCGTAACCGCCGTAACTTCGCTGGTCAAACGGTTGCGGATGGCCATGCACGCACGTAACCGCGTGAGTGCGCGTAACCAATTACGGATTCGAGCCGTATCCGCAACCGCCTGACCTGCATAGTTACGGCATTTACGGCGGTTACGGACGTGGACGACAGACGCAGGTCTCTCCTGTGACCCTGCCTTGCCGAGTGCAGAGCGGCTAGGCTCTGTCCTCATGGCGAGTCCGGCAGAGATCGAACGCAAGGTGCGGCAGCTCGACAACGACGTCCAGTCGATCTACGAGCTGTTGGCCACGATCGACGCCACGCAGAAGCGTCAGGGAAACCGGCTGAACGAGATCGCGGCCACCCAGGCGGACCACGGCGAGAAGCTGGACGCCATCTTGGAGCTGTTGCGCGGCAACCAGTCCAAGTAATTGGCTGTCTCAACGGAGAGTGCTGGGGAGCTAATGCGAACTTTCGATTTTACTACGTAAGCCTGCGGCAGTAGAGCGGACGCGCGCTGGAACGGTGGACAGGTAACCATCATGTCTCATTTGGGTGACTTTTAGAAAGACGCGTAGCGCGACAGCCACAGCATCGAATAATGAAGTGTGAATGCACCGTCGACCTCGGTAGGCCGAAACGTCAAGTCTTACCTACTGATGGCAGCTGGACTTACGACCTTCGCTGTAGGCGCCGTTTGGGTCTTCATCCCCCTAGACTGGTCGATCATTTTTCGATGGCTCAGAGAGTGGATCGTTGCAATCGCACTCTTTTCGACAGCAATCGGCCTAACCTGCGCGGGAATTTTCCAACTCCGGCGGCGAGCGTCATCGTCAAACGGGCCGGTTTCGCTTTTAAGCTGGTGGACCGTGCTGGCATCAGCTTTGATTATCGCGAGCGTAGGCTGGGGTGCCACTTCGTGGTTGTTGGAACAAGCCGAACTCGCTAAGGACCCTGCCGCGTCCCGGGTCGAAGCCATAAAGACCGGCCTTAGCATTGCGGCGGCCACAGGCGGAGTTTTCGCCCTGCTACTCGCAGTTCGTCGACAGTGGCATCAAGAGGTTTCGAGTGCGGATACCACAAATGACGCGATCGAACGACGCATTACTGAGCTCTACACAAAAGCTGTGGAACAGGTAGGATCCGGAAAAGCCGCCGTTCGTTTGGCAGGACTTCATGGCCTTGAGCGACTAGGTCAGGGCAACGAAAGCCAACGCGAAGCAGTTGTTAGCGTGCTCTGCGCTTATCTCCGCATGCCATACTCGGAACCTGGCCACCTTGAGCGCGATGCGTCGCGCGAGGACCGCGTTTGGCATGAGGATCAGGTCCACGAAAAACAGGTAAGATCGACGGCGCAACGTATTCTTGCACGACACCTACGCACCACATCAATCGATCCGAAATATGGTTGGGGATGGCAACCCGTAGATCTCGCTAACGCCCATTTAATGGAAGCAAATTTTGCCGGATGCTATCTTCGCTCAGCGAATCTCGCAGGAGCAGACTGTAGCGCAGCAAATTTTACAGGCGCCACTCTAACGGACGCGATTCTTAGAGGAGGGTCCTTTAGTGATACCAACTTCGAACAAGCGAATCTTGCTGGCGCTGATCTTACCGGAGCGAATTTCCGTACAGCAAACTTTAGAATGAGCGATCTAACAGAGGCAAAACTGAACATCGCAGAGTTCGGTGACGCCGATTTCTATTTCACAGGGCTTAAGAATTCAGATCTTTCGGGCGCAAACTTTGGGCGAAGTCATCCCAAGGATCCAGAGGACATGGGCACGAAATTCGTCCATGCCGCGTTCGCCGGTGCATGGTGGTCCGAGTACACGAGATGGCCTCCCGACATGGCGGAGCACATTGCGACACTCAAAGACCTGTCCGTCCGGGAAGCTGACGGAAGATATCGCTTCCGTGAAAACGTCGACGATGGCCCGGGCTGACACCAAGTTGCTCTTGCCGCCCAAACCACACCAGACAGGGGACATGTGGCCCCAGCATGGGACCAACCGGGCGGAGCGGTCACCAAAATCGTCATGGGCAGCCTGAACAGACATCCTTAAACTGGTTGGACGTCGGAGACGCGAGCAGGAGTGCCGCACATACACCGTCAGCTGCTTGCCTGCCGATGCCTGTCGTACTGCCTGACAATCACGACGGATCACCGCGCACGCTGCCGGACGTCCACGGACACAAGCATGCCTCTGACCAGCAGCGACGCAAGGTCAAACCAAGCAAGCGATTGCTTCGGGACGAAGAGGTCGTGGGTTCGAATCCCGCCACCCCGACGCATGTCAGAGCCCGTCCACTTGAGAGTGGACGGGCTCTTTTAGTGTGTCGCTGTGCACTCGCTCGGACCGAAACGTGCAATCAGGCGGCAGACCGTGTCCGGAGCGGTGCTGCTGGCCAGGATTCGGGTTCTGGCACGGTTTCCGTGATTTGGCCCGTCAGGTCAGTCGGCGAGTAGGACGCGTTTGCGGAGCAGGTCGGGTTTGGCGCGGCCGAACATCTGACGTTTGAGCATCTTCAGGCGGTTCACATGGCCTTCGACGATCCCGCTGTTCCACGGCAGGGTGAGCCCAGCGGTGACCGCGTCCAGATCACGGCGCAAACCGCGGACGAACGAGTGAAGTGCTGGCTGGTCGTCGGCGTCGACGGCGGTCATCCACGCCTCCAACTCGTGACCGCGTCGGTCACACATCATGGCGGCGAAGGAGCGAACGTGGTTGGCCAATGCGGCCAGGTGGGAACTGGCCGCGAGAACAGCGTCCAGCTTCTGCTGGGCAGTCCCGTCCATGGTCGGCGGATCGGTCATGATCCAGCCGACGACACGACGGACTGAGGGCGGCTTGCGCGGCGGCTGGGGAGCACACGAGGTCGTGCGGAACTGGCTTAAGTATTGGCGCACCAGGGTTTGGCCGCCGCGATAGCCGCGTACGGTGATCTCAGCGAACAGGGCGGTGGCGTTGGTGCAGCCCTCGTTCCAGCGCTGGTGCAGGTACGGAGCGAACGGCTCAAGGACGCTGGTCCGACGCCCAGTTCCATTGCGGGTCAACAACTCTTCGACGCCCTCGGCCCGCGCGAAGCGGCGGACGGTGCCGCGCGAGAGACCAAGCCGCCGGCAGATTTCCCTGATCGCAGTGCCGTCAGCTAAGAGCGCATGCACGGCCGCGTGCCGTTCGCGCTCGAACAGCCCACCGATCCGACCGGACTGCCGAGGCAACCGGTGCCGCGGGAGGCGGGTCCCCGGCTGGGTCAGGTTGCCCGTCACTGTCGGCCTGGCCTTCCGTGCTGCTGCTGGTGACGACGGTCACGGCGGCGGTCAAGCAGTCCTGGTGTCTGGCCACGGAGCGCTCGACGGCCTCGGCCAGGTTGTTCCAGATGTGCCACCGATCGGCGACCTGGATGGCGTCTGGTGCGCCGTCGCGAGCGCCATCGGCGTAGGCGCTGGCTCGGTCTCGGCAGACGATCTGCACGCCGGGATGGGCGCGCAGCCACTCGGCCAGTGTCTGGGCGGTGCGGTCGGTGAGCAGGTCGACCGGGCGGTGCGACTCGATGTCGACCAGGAGCGTGCCGTAGTGGTGACCTCGACGCAGGGCGAAGTCGTCCACGCCGAGCACTCTCGGTGTGGATCGGTCAGGGTCGGGAAGGCCACGAAGGATCCGAAGCAGCGTCATCCGGCTGACCGATGCCGCCAAGTGCCGAGTCAGCCGGGCGCCGGCACGGCCACCGAGCGCTAACGCGACCGCGGCCAGCGCCCGCTGCAAGATCGGAGTCCGGCGGGCGTGGCGGGATGCCAGCTCGGGTACCTGTTCGGCGAACGTCTTCTTGGTGCACTCGGCGTTGTCGCAGAACAACCGTCGTACTTGCAGCCGGATCAGCACTTCCTGACCTGCGGTGGCGGTGTCGGACAGATGGCGGTTGTAGCGGCTGTGCACTCTGCTCGAGGCAGTCCCGCAGCCAGGGCACGGCGCTGGCGTCTGGTTGGTGCGTGCCTCGATGCGCACCGCTGGCCCCGTCGTCCGCACCGCTTCGATCTGCACCTGGCTCAGGTGCGGCCAGAGAACCCGAACCACATCAAGATCAACGCACGTCATCCATGATCAACCACCAGGCGGCTGGCGCGAGGGCCGGGCCCATCACGGAAACCGTGCCAGAACCAGTTTTCACGTGCCGTCGACATGTGTCGCCACCTCCGTCGAATTCACATGGCAAGCCGCGTCGTGATCTCTCGGTCGTAAGGGTTGGTTAGCTATTCTGAAAGAAGCAAGCTATTGCGGAATCAGGTGTGCGCCCCTGCTGGTTTGCTGCTCTCCTGAGCATGTGCCTATAAGTTGGCCATAATCGAAGACCAGCCCGAAATAGCTTCCACTACTTGGGGAAGAGTCCCTGACACCTCGTGAACGAGCTTCCCGTGAACAATGCGCGCCGCTTCGGCCTGGTCGGGGCCGAAGACGCGTACGGCATCCAGAACGTCAAGGTTTTTCTACGGCCGTACATCAGTGCGTCGGGTAGCTCCGGATCACCGATCCTTGCGCCGACGAAGCCCAGCAACACGAGCTTTCGCACCGCAAACATGGCCTCTTGCTCTTGCCCGGTCGTCATCAGTCGTCGTTCCTGTACCGGGCGGCCATCTTGGCAGCTGCCCTCGCGCGCCTCCGCTCGCGAAGCTCACTCGCGATCGGCCACGCCACGGTGCACACCACCACTAGTCCTAGGACCCCGAGCAGCAACAGGTCGGCGCTCATGGCAGTGTGCTCCCTTTCGCTGTGTCACAAGGAATTGCGTGGACTGTATGTCCATTGTGGTTGGTCAACGGATGGGTGCGGAGCCGCTGACTGTCGGGGAAGCGGCCATCGGCTCCGCTTGTATCCACCCTGGGGAAGTTCGGGCACGATAGATAGAGGTTGGCCGTCTACAAACGTCTACAGGTGGTGAGCGGTGAGTGACCTAGGGTCAGCGCTCAGGGTGGCCCGTGAGGCCGCCGGAGTGAGCCTGTCCGCACTAGCCGCGCGAACGCACTACAGCAAGCCGCTACTCGGCCACCTTGAGACGGGCAAGCGGAGGGTCAAGCCCGAACACGTGCTGGCGTACTCCCGCGCGCTATCTGTGCCGCTAGGAGGCCGCTGAATAATCGGCGTGTCGCCCCAGGATGTGGGTTTGAGCTGGGAGAATCGTTTCATGCAGGGTGTGGAGCGTGGTGATCGGGAGCTGCTGGACGCGGAGGCGCTGGTCGGTCATCTGGTCCCGGCGGGGAGCATGTTCGCGTTCCTGGCCGGGCATCGCCGGAATCTGTTCCCCGATGGAGAGTTCGAGGATCTGTTCCCCTCGGGCAAGGGACGGCCCTCGATCCCGGCGTCGGTGATGGCCTCCATCCTGGTGTTGCAGACCCTGCATGATCTCTCGGATCGGGAGACCGCTGAGGCGGCCCGGTGTGACCTGCGGTGGAAGGTCGCGACCGGGATGGCATTGGACGACAAGGGATTCGACCCCTCGACGCTGGTGTACTGGCGCAAACGACTGGCCACCTCGGGGCGGCCGCATCGGATCAACGACGCGGTGCGCACGGTCGTCGAGGAGACCGGGATCCTGCGTGGCCGCCGCAAGCGGGCGGTGGATTCCACGATCCTGGCCGACGCGGTCGCCACCCAGGACACCATCACCCAGCTGATCTCGGCGATCCGGCGGGTGGATCGGCAGGTGCCCGGCGCGGCGGAGCAGATCGCGAAGGTGTGTACCGGCCATGACTACAGTCGGCCGGACAAGCCGAGGATCGACTGGGACGACCCGGCCGCCAGGGACGCGCTGGTCTCCGCGCTGGTCAACGATGCGAACGCGCTGGTGGCGGCGCTGGCCGATACCGAACTGGAAGGCGACGCGGAGTTCGCGTTGGCGTTGCTGGCGTTGGTCGCCGGTCAGGATGCCGAGCCCGCCGAGGGCAGTGACGGCACTGATGGGCGGTGGCGGATCGCCCGCAAGGTCGCCCCGGACCGGGTGGTGTCCACAGTGGATCCGGATGCGCGGCATACCCGCAAGTCCCCGGAGAACCGGCGGGACGGGTATCGGGCGCACGTGGCGGCCGAGCCCGAGACCGGGATCGTCACCGACGAGAAGGTGACCACGGCCGCCGGCACGGAGAACTCCGACCCCGCTGTGGCCGAGGAGTTCCTCGACGCCGAGGACGGCAAGCGCGCGTGGTACGGCGATTCCGCCTATGGCACAGGGGATCTACGCGGTGGGATCGACGATGCCGGGCATGAGGCGGTGATCAAGCCCAAGCCGCTGCGGGCTCCGGTCGAGGGCGACTTCACCGTGGACGACTTCACCGTGGACGACTTCACCGTGGACGACTTCACCGTGGACGAGCAAGCGGGCACGGTCACCTGCCCCAACGACATCACCCGCCCGATCAGCCGGACCCGGGTCGCCACCTTTGGCGCTCTCTGTCGTGCCTGCTCACTGCGTGCACAGTGCACCACGTCCAAGACCGGCCGTAAAATCGTTCTGCACCCACGAGATGACCTGCTGCGCCAAGCCCGACGCGACTGGGCGGACAAGCCCGAACTGCGCGAGAGCTACAGGACGTTCCGCCCCAACGTGGAACGGGTCATCTCCCAGATCGCCAGCCGCGGTGGCCGACGTCTCAAACTCCGATATCTAGGCACCGGCAAGAACAACGCCTGGCTCAAACGCCGCACCGCAGCCTTGAACCTCCGCAACCTCATCGGTCGCGGCCTGACCCATACGGCGGGCGCTTGGACCCTGGCTACCTGAGGGAAACCACGGCCCAACCCCCAGTCTTGGGAGTTGTGAACCTCGTCGAGCAACCGCCCTGGGCTCCCTGAACGCCCAGCATCGCCCATGAATCAGCAAGGCCCAGGTCCTCGCCTGCCATCACTCGGTGACAACCAACCCGCAAACCACCCTAATTCAGCGGCCTCCTAGGTAGACGTGTTGAGCCTCGGCGTAGCGCCCCGCATCGCTCGCCACCCAACCAACGAGTTGCGCAAGTTCACCCACAACCGTCAGCAGCCGCCTGCCGATCACCTCTGTGAAACTCGCCGAGTCCACCAAATCCTGAATCTCGCCAAGTTCCTTGCGCACCAAAGGAAAAAGGTCACCACCACCAACAAAGTCGTCAAGGTGGCGGAGTTCAACAACACGCCCCTCCAGTGCGTCTGCCAAGCCAGCACCAACCCGCCGCCCTGCGCGCGTTTCCACAACCGTTGGCGAGTCTGTGACAAGCCACTCGTGAGCAACCCTCAGCGGATCACCAGATGGGCCGTAAAGGACATCTAGGAGGCCGCTGAATTAGGGTGGTTTGCGGGTTGGTTGTCACCGAGTGATGGCAGGCGAGGACCTGGGCCTTGCTGATTCATGGGCGATGCTGGGCGTTCAGGGAGCCCAGGGCGGTTGCTCGACGAGGTTCACAACTCCCAAGACTGGGGGTTGGGCCGTGGTTTCCCTCAGGTAGCCAGGGTCCAAGCGCCCGCCGTATGGGTCAGGCCGCGACCGATGAGGTTGCGGAGGTTCAAGGCTGCGGTGCGGCGTTTGAGCCAGGCGTTGTTCTTGCCGGTGCCTAGATATCGGAGTTTGAGACGTCGGCCACCGCGGCTGGCGATCTGGGAGATGACCCGTTCCACGTTGGGGCGGAACGTCCTGTAGCTCTCGCGCAGTTCGGGCTTGTCCGCCCAGTCGCGTCGGGCTTGGCGCAGCAGGTCATCTCGTGGGTGCAGAACGATTTTACGGCCGGTCTTGGACGTGGTGCACTGTGCACGCAGTGAGCAGGCACGACAGAGAGCGCCAAAGGTGGCGACCCGGGTCCGGCTGATCGGGCGGGTGATGTCGTTGGGGCAGGTGACCGTGCCCGCTTGCTCGTCCACGGTGAAGTCGTCCACGGTGAAGTCGTCCACGGTGAAGTCGTCCACGGTGAAGTCGCCCTCGACCGGAGCCCGCAGCGGCTTGGGCTTGATCACCGCCTCATGCCCGGCATCGTCGATCCCACCGCGTAGATCCCCTGTGCCATAGGCGGAATCGCCGTACCACGCGCGCTTGCCGTCCTCGGCGTCGAGGAACTCCTCGGCCACAGCGGGGTCGGAGTTCTCCGTGCCGGCGGCCGTGGTCACCTTCTCGTCGGTGACGATCCCGGTCTCGGGCTCGGCCGCCACGTGCGCCCGATACCCGTCCCGCCGGTTCTCCGGGGACTTGCGGGTATGCCGCGCATCCGGATCCACTGTGGACACCACCCGGTCCGGGGCGACCTTGCGGGCGATCCGCCACCGCCCATCAGTGCCGTCACTGCCCTCGGCGGGCTCGGCATCCTGACCGGCGACCAACGCCAGCAACGCCAACGCGAACTCCGCGTCGCCTTCCAGTTCGGTATCGGCCAGCGCCGCCACCAGCGCGTTCGCATCGTTGACCAGCGCGGAGACCAGCGCGTCCCTGGCGGCCGGGTCGTCCCAGTCGATCCTCGGCTTGTCCGGCCGACTGTAGTCATGGCCGGTACACACCTTCGCGATCTGCTCCGCCGCGCCGGGCACCTGCCGATCCACCCGCCGGATCGCCGAGATCAGCTGGGTGATGGTGTCCTGGGTGGCGACCGCGTCGGCCAGGATCGTGGAATCCACCGCCCGCTTGCGGCGGCCACGCAGGATCCCGGTCTCCTCGACGACCGTGCGCACCGCGTCGTTGATCCGATGCGGCCGCCCCGAGGTGGCCAGTCGTTTGCGCCAGTACACCAGCGTCGAGGGGTCGAATCCCTTGTCGTCCAATGCCATCCCGGTCGCGACCTTCCACCGCAGGTCACACCGGGCCGCCTCAGCGGTCTCCCGATCCGAGAGATCATGCAGGGTCTGCAACACCAGGATGGAGGCCATCACCGACGCCGGGATCGAGGGCCGTCCCTTGCCCGAGGGGAACAGATCCTCGAACTCTCCATCGGGGAACAGATTCCGGCGATGCCCGGCCAGGAACGCGAACATGCTCCCCGCCGGGACCAGATGACCGACCAGCGCCTCCGCGTCCAGCAGCTCCCGATCACCACGCTCCACACCCTGCATGAAACGATTCTCCCAGCTCAAACCCACATCCTGGGGCGACACGCCGATTATTCAGCGGCCTCCTAGCGGCACAGATAGCGCGCGGGAGTACGCCAGCACGTGTTCGGGCTTGACCCTCCGCTTGCCCGTCTCAAGGTGGCCGAGTAGCGGCTTGCTGTAGTGCGTTCGCGCGGCTAGTGCGGACAGGCTCACTCCGGCGGCCTCACGGGCCACCCTGAGCGCTGACCCTAGGTCACTCGCCGCGTACTCGACACAGTGGACGACACCTACGAACAGCGAGCATCGGGTATCGCCGAACCTGAATGGGTGTACTGGATGAACCGTGGCGAGATCGACGTCATGGCCGGGCGGTGCCTCATCGAATTGGGCGAACCGGCGCGTGCCGAACCGCTCTTGTCGAACGCCATCGACGGCTACGAAGCCGATCATGTTCGAGAAGTCGCGCTGTACATGTCGTGGTTGGCTGAGTCCTACGCTCGGGTCGGAGAGATGGACGCGGCACGCGACACGCTTGTCAGAGCGCGCGAAGTGTCACATGGAGTCAATTCGGTGCGTTTGGACACACGCATTCAAGAGGTCGAGGGTCTGGCCGACTAACGGTCGCCCACCACGTCATTTGCCCGCGACTTGGCCTCTGTCCTGGTGATCAGCACGTGGGCCATATGTGGCCACTGAGTGTCAGGGCATAGTCTGCATGGCGGAGCCCCCGCCGCCTTAGGCAACGGGGGCTCTGGGACTCAGCACCAAGTCAGCACGGGGGCAGGAATGGCCGGGAACCGGCTAGAACGCACCCGGTTTGACAAGGTGGGTGTCATCAGCTTGACCTGGCAGTTTGCTGTTACTGACTCGGATGATAGAAGGACCCGCCTTGTCTTCGTTTACTAAGTGGGAGTACGCGACCGTTCCGCTGCTGACGCACGCCACCAAGCAGATCCTCGACCAGTGGGGCGAGGACGGCTGGGAGCTCGTCACCGTGCAGCCCGGCCCGACCGGCGAGCAACTCGTCGCTTTCCTGAAAAGGCCTAAGGCATGAGTTGGCCGGAAAAGCTCGCTGAGCTGGGCATTTCGCTGCCCACGGTCGCGGCGCCGCTCGCCGCGTACGTGCCCGCCGTTCAGTCCGGTTCGCACGTGTACGTCTCAGGCCAGCTGCCTTTCATCGAGGGCGCGCTCGCCGCGACCGGCAAGGTCGGCGCCGAGATCAGCCCAGAGGAGGGCAAGGCGCACGCTCGGACGTGCGCGCTGAATGCACTCGCCGCCGTGCACAGCCTCGTCGGTGTCGACGCTGTGGTACGGGTGGTCAAGGTAGGCGGTTTCGTCGCCGCCGCCGAAGGGTTCACGGCGATCCCTGCCGTGATCAACGGCGCCTCGGAGCTGTTTGGCGAGGTGTTCGGAGACGCGGGCAGGCACGCTCGCGCCGCGGTCGGTGTCGCTGAGCTGCCGCTCGGTGCGCCGGTCGAGGTCGAAGTGATCTTCGAGGTGGGTTGAGCCCGCCGGTGGAGGGAGAAGCTCCAATGGACAGCTACGCCGAGTCGGACTGCCACGAGCTGCTGCTGCGGCTGGCCGGTCGACTGCCCGACCGTCAGCTCTGGCGCTTCCGTGACTGGCTCGCCGCCGGCGCGGTGACCGCACTCGCCCGCACGTTGCCGCTCACTCTGTTGCGAGAACGTGTTGGACTCACAGCCGAAGAGTCTCGCCTGCTCACGAACGCCTTGCGGCCGGCTGGAGCAGATCCGGAGCGGCTGAATGCGCTCCCATGGGTAGACGAAATCGCCGAAGTCGACTACACCTTCACGTCGGAGTCGCCCGAATGGGTGAGCATGGGTGACTCCGTAGGCGTAGTCCTCGGGGCGATCGTCCGGGACCGCACCGATATCGGTGAGGTTCGCGGAACGTGGCGGCTACCACGAACGGGTGGTGGACCGGCCACACGAGTCGTCCTGGTGACCGCGACAACGCAGTGCGCGAAGCTGGCCGGCGAGCTGCAGCGCGTACTGCGGGCGCTCGGGGAACACGAACCGAGCGTCGAGGTGATCCCGAGGGGCATCCTGCTGCCTCGGTACCACCAGGCGGCACTGGCGGCATCGGTGCCGTTGGCCATGGGTGCGGCAGAAGGGGGCCATCTGGTCCCGAGCTGACGCGCCCGCTCGACCAGCTGGAATGGAGAGAAGTCGTGACCCAGGTCGCCGACCGTGTCGCACTCCCGATCCGTGTCCATGACCTCTTGTTGGGCCTCGCGGGCAGGTTGGACGACGACGCGCTGACCGATGCCCGTGAACTGCTGGCATCGGCGGAACTGGACCGCTCGCTGGAACTGATCGTGGGCTGCCTGGTGGCCGGACGGATCCCGTTGTCCCCGGTGGAACGCCGGGACCTGGACGCGATGTTCGCCGAGGCGAACTGCGACACGACCCTGATCCAGCAGCTGAAGGTCGACGACGGCAGGGCACGCCCGCCGGTGCACAAGTTCCACCCAGGACTGGTGGACTCGCAGATCGGCGGCGCCGAAGCAGGCGTCAGCGACGCTGTGCACCGGGTCCTCGAGGTCTTGCCGGACGTCCGCGCGCTGTGGTGCGTCTGGCGGACCACCCCGTCCGGAGCGGTGGCCGGGCCCGTGCCGCACCGGATCGTGCTCGTCGAGATCGGCCCCCGTGGTTTTCCGCCCGCGACCGCGTACCGGATCGAGCACGCGTTGCGCCGTGCCGGGATCCGCGCGGCCGTCGAGGTGCTGCGTGACAACTCCCCGCTGACCGAGTACCACCGCCAAGGCATGCAGCAGGCGCGTCGGGTCTCGTTCGACGGTGCTCCTGAGGAGCCTGCTTCAGAGGCGCCGCGGACGTGGGGTCAGCAGCGTGAGACGTGGAAGGAAGACGTCCCGCCCGCGCCCGTTCCGCTGCCGGTCCCCGCGCCGATCGAAGAGCAGCCCGCGACCAGCAGCTGGATCCCGGAGTTGGACGCGGCCCCGCCGACCAAACCGGCCAAGTCGCCGAAGCCTTCGCCCAAGGAGACGACGAACGTCCTCGAGCCGGTGCTCGAACCCGCCGTCGACGTGGCACCGGAACCACCGGCCCGGCCGGAGCGGCCGAACTTCGACCAGCCTGGCCTGCGTCAGGCGAGCCCGGTGGCCGACGAGCCTGAGCCGCCAGCCAAGCCGTCGAAGAAGCCACCTACCCCGACGCCCCTGTCGTCGAACCTGTCCTCGAAGGACACGTTCGAGGACAGCGACCTCAACGACCAGGAACGCGACCTGTTGCGTCAGCTGCAGGAAGAGCTGGCCAAGCGGGAGCAGGCCGAGGCGTCCAGCAACAAGAAACTGAGCTGGCAGACGGACAAGTCCGGCAGGCACTCGGACCCAGAGCCCAAGTGGTCGACCCCATCGACGGTGACACCGCGGATCATCAACGGTGCCCCGCCCACCGCGGGCGGCTCAGCCGAACCGCCCCGTTTCCCACCCGGCGCCTGAAAAACCCCTCGTGAGTGTTTTCGCCGGTTCTAACCGGCCTGGTGTTTTAACGTTCCGGGTGGTTGATCTTTGACATGGAGGCGGCCACCGCTCGATGATCTTGGTTCCTTCCACAGAACTTTGATCACGAAAGCGGTGGCCGTGTCTGGCAGTGTGCCTGATGGATCCCTTGTAGGCCAACTCCGGCGGCTGCGGCGGTTCCGCCGGGCGGTGTATGAGTCGTTCACGAGGTGGCCGGATGTGTTGTTCGAGATGGTGGACGCGTTGTTGTGTCATCCGGGCCGGTTGGAGTCGTTGCCGTATCTAAGCTTGGAGCCGGTGTTGCGGCGTGGGCATGGCAGTGTGTATGCCGCGTTGGATCGGGGCCGGATCGACGCCGCGGTGTTGGCGGGTGTGTTGGCGGGTGTGGTGGATCGGTCCTCGGGGCTGGTGTTCGCGTTGGATTGTTCGCAGTGGCCGCGTCCGGATGCGCCGACCAGCCCGGACCGGACGTTGAACTACGACGCGGGCAAGGATGTTGGCGGTGGCAGCGGGGTGGTGACTCCGGGCTGGTGGTTTCAGTGGCTGGCCGCGACCGGGACGAGCGGTTCGTCGTGGGCGTCGCCGGTGGCGGTGGCGCGTATCGCGGTGGGTGAGAACCACAATGTGGTTGCTGTCGGGCAGATCGAGGCGTTGCTGAAGCAGGTGGCTGCCGACCGGGACCCGGACGGTGGTGATGATGGTGGTGGTCTGGTTCCGATTGTGTGTGCTGACGGGGACTACAGCCCGGTGTATCTGGGTGGCCGGTTGACCGGCGAGCGGGTGCAGATCGTGGTCCGGTTGCGTAAGGACGCGGTGGTGATGGCCGATCCGCCGCCGCGGGAACCAGGCACGATCGGGCGGCCGCGAGTGCACGGGCCAAAGATGAAACTGTCCGATCGCCGTAGCTGGCGTGACCCGGACGAATACCTCGCGGTGCCCGCCGAGCCTGGGCGGGCCGCGGTGAGTGTGTCGGTGTGGCATGGGATGCACCCGCGTGCCTCGGAATCGGCGGCACTGCGGGAACCTGGCTACCGGCCCGGGTACTCCCGCCCGGTGACCCGGGGCAGTGTGGTCTGGGTGTGTTCGGCCGACCCGGCGTACCCGCCGATGTGGTTGTTCTGGACCGGGCCTGAGGGCTCGTTCGATCTTGACCGGGTGTGGCGGGCGTATCTGCGCCGTTACGGCATCGAGCACCTCTTCCGGTTCCTCAAGCAATACCTGGCTTGGACCCGCCCTCGAGTGCGTGGCCCCGAGCAAGCCGAGCGGTGGAGTTGGCTGGTGGCTGTGGCTTATGTTCACCTGGTCCTGGCGCGTGGGCTCATCGCCGATCAGCGACTGTCCTGGGAACGACGCCGGGGACCGCTCAGCCCGCTACGGGTCAAACGCGGGTTTCGTGGGCTTCACCCGCGCCTGGGATCTCCGGCGAAACCGCGAAAACCTTCACGGCCCGGTCCGGGCCGCCCGACAGGGCATACATCCATCCCCGCGACGCGGCATCGCATCGTCCGTCCAGTGACAAAAACCTAAACCCAGCAACGAAAGCAGGGCCGCCGCTCCGCGACGGCCCTGCCCACCATGCCCTCACAACGTTAAAACACCAGACCGGCGAAAACACTCACGAGCTTTGAGCTGCGATTTTCTCGATGATCCGCTGCAGGTGCAGGCCTCGTTGGGCGTCGCATGGGTGCTCGACTGTGCCGCTGTGAACCATGGCGACGAAGTCGTCCAGCAGGACCGTGAACGCCTGGTCTGACGGGGTTTCGCGGCCAGGCAGCAGCCGGTAGCCGTTGTCGCCGTAGACGCTGAAGTCCACAACGGTCGGCCTTAGCGGCATCTTCAGCGAGATGGTGATCGTGCTGGTCGCGCCACCTTCGTGGCCGAGCATGAAGTGCCAGAGGTCGCGCTTGCCACGGGTAGCGCCGAGGACCTCGGTAATGGTGCCGAGCGCGGCGTCCATCAGGTCGATCACGTGCGGGCCGACGTCCAACAGCGCGCCGCTGTCGTGCCGCCATGCCGACCCCGAATAGTCCTCGGACAGCAGCGCGCCGGACATCCACTGCGCGTTGCCACCGACCCAACCGCCCAATGCGTGCAGATCGGCCAGCCAGTCCTTGGTTTCCTGGGCGAACCGGCGCACGAGCGAGACGAGTGACGCGACACCCGCGTCAGCGATCGCGCCCGCCAGGCGTTCGGCCTGGTCAACCGTGGCCGCCAAGGGCTTTTCGAGGATCACGTGCTTGCCTGCTTTGACGGCCTGCAGGGCCAGTTCGGCCTGCACCTCCGGCGGGACCGCGAAGGCGACGGCGTCGACCTGGTCGAACAGTTCGGCCGGGGAATCCGCGGCTTCTGTGCAATAAGTCTTGGCTATGGCGTCGGCGGCCTCGCGGCGCCGGGCCCAGACGGAGGTCAGGTGCACCCCTGGATGGTTGGCCAGGCCAGGCGCGTGTGCGCGCTCCGCCCACAACCCGGCACCGATCAGTCCAACCCGCACTTGTTCGTCCACCCGCCCAGTATTTATGAGGCCGGGGTCACGGCGTGGCCCGGCCATCCCAGCTTTACGCTCGAAGGGTGCGTGAACTGCCGAAGGAGATGGTTCTGCCGGAATCGATGGTTCCGGACGTGTTCCCTGATCCGCCGGTGACGCCGAAGGACGCGGCGACGGTGGTGTTGCTGCGTGACACCTCGGCAGGCATCGAGGCATTCCTGTTGCGCCGGGTCGTCGGCATGGCGTTCGCCGGTGGGATGAGCGTGTTCCCCGGCGGAGGCGTGGACCGGCGTGACGCCGCCGTGGACATCGCCTGGGCAGGTCCACCGGCGTCATGGTGGGCTGCGCAGTTCGCTTGCCCAGAGCCCCTCGCCCGGTCTTTGGTTTGCGCGGCGGTGCGTGAGACGTTCGAGGAATCCGGTGTCCTGTTGGCTGGCCCTTCAGCCGACAGCGTTGTCTCCGACACTGGGCCTTACGCCGGAGCTCGGAAGTCGTTGGTGGAGCGGGAATTCTCGTTCGCGGAGTTTCTCGCGGACACCGGGCTCGTGCTGCGTGCGGACTTGCTGCGGCCGTGGGCGAACTGGGTCACGCCCGCCGAGGAACCCCGGCGATACGACACGAAGTTCTTCATCGCGGCCCTTCCGGAAGGCCAACGCGCGGACGGCTCCACCTCCGAAGCCGACCACGCGGAATGGCGCCGTCCGGCGGACGCGATCGACCTGTGGAAAGCGGGCCAGCGCGGCCTTCTGCCACCGACCTGGATGACTCTCACCGAACTCGGCGAGAAGCCGACGGTCGCCGACGCGATGGCGACTGACCGGACGATCAGCAAGATCATCCCTAAAGTGATCAGGGAAGGCCGGATCCTGCGGCCGGTGCTGCCAGGAGACCCGGCATACGACCGGGCCTTCGGCCACCTGGACGCCAGGCCCGACGACACCCTCGGCTGAGGAGGACGCGCGTGAAGCACCCGGCGTATGGCGTGTTGCGTGAAGTCACGCCGACCGCATCGGTGATGCTCGAAGACAACCCCGGCCATATGACCCTCGACGGCACAAACACGTGGCTGCTGCGCGGCCCGGACGCTTCGGACTACGTCGTCGTCGACCCCGGCTACGAGGACATCCCGCACCTGACCCGCGTCGCCGCCACCGGACCAATCTCCCTGATCCTGGTCACGCACCACCACGCGGACCATGTCGGCGGCGCCCCGAAACTCGCTGAATTGACCGGCGCCCCGATCCGCGCGTTTGACCGGACCTTGTGCCGTGACGCCCCGCCTGTGTCGCACGGCGAGGTGGTCAGTGCGGCTGGGCTGGAGTTGACGGTTCTGCACACCCCTGGCCACACCGATGATTCGGTCTGTTTCCAGCTTTCGGACGCGGTTCTGACCGGCGACACCATCCTGGGTCGCGGCACGACGGTGATTTCGTCACTCGGCCACTACCTCGACACCCTGCGACTGCTCCGGACCATCACAGGCGCGGCGGTTTTGCCCGGCCACGGCGAAGAACTCCCAGACCTGGCCGCCGTTGCCAGCGAGTACCTCGTGCACCGCGAAGAACGGCTCGCTCAGGTCCGCGCCGCGCTCGACCAACTCGGCCCGGACGCTTCCGCCCGTCAGGTCGTCGAGGTCGTGTACGCGGACGTGGACAAGTCCCTGTGGGAACCTGCGGAGTGGTCAGTCCGCGCACAGCTGGAATACCTCCGCAGCATCCCCACCCCCTAAACCCGCCGTGTCCACCATTGCGGCACACCGTGTCCACCATTCCGGCACACCGAGTTGACCATTGCGGCACAAGGCTTGCTGGGAAGGATGGAGCCTGTGGGTAAGAAGAAAGCCCGGCGGCGGATCGCCGCCGATGCGGAAACGGTCGCGCAGGCGAAATCCGGTGCGCAGGTGGATGCCTCGGGTGAGAACTGGGCAGCCAAGGAACAGCCAGCCCAGGAACAGGCCGTGCGGGAGCAGGGCGCGCGGAACCGCGCCGCGCAGGACCAGGCCGCACGGGACCGCGCCGAGCTGGCGGCGTTGCGCCGGGAGTACAAGCAGCTGCGGGAGGACAACGAGATCCTGCAGCGAGCTAGGGCATTCTTCGCGAGAAAGCCCCAGTGAACCGGTATCCGTTCGTCGGAGCGTGCATCTCATGGTGCCGGAACGTGTATTTCGTTGTGTCGCAATGGTGGACACGGTGTTCCGGAACGGTGGACACGGCTTTAGGTTGTCGCGGGTGGGCGCATTGGGGCCACCATGTAGCGCAGGTCCATCACCTCCTCGGGATTGGGTGAGCTGAACACTGTCGCTCGCATGCCTGGCTGGATTGCCAAGCGGACTCGGCCGCCGGAGAACGGTTTCAATGCGTCCACCAGGAACCGTGACTGGAACGAGGGCGATGTTCGGCCGTCGGACACGTCGGCTTTGATCGTCTCCTCTGCCTCTCCTGCCTGTTGGTCCGCGGTACGCAGGCGGATCTCGTTGTCGCCGACCTCGAGTTTGAGCACGCCGCGGCTGTCTGCGTAAAGCGCGACTCGTCGAACGGCGGCCAGCAATGTATCTGCGTCCAACTCGACCGTTGTGTCCACTGCGGACAGAACCAGTTTGCTCTCGCTCAGGAAGGAACCGTCAAGCAGTGCCGTCGTGACTACAGAGTTGTCCCACGCGAGGCCGATGCGGTTGGCGTCCGCGTGCAGGGAGACCTGCCCTCGGGCCTGTTTGGCGACCTCGGCCAGGAGGGCCGCCGGGATCAGGGCGTCGAGGGGTGCGGCCGATGTCCATGGCAGGGAAGCGACTGCCATGCGGTACCGGTCTGTCGCGGCCAGGACCAATCGGGAGCCGTCTGCGCGGACACGTACCCCAGTGAACAGTGGCAACGCCTCATCGCGGGACGCGGTGGCGGCGACAGTCGTCAGGGCGCTGACGAACAGTTCGCCGGAAACCGAGCCAGCGAGCGGAGGCGCGGTCGGCACGCCGGGGTGCAAGTCCGCATCGAGCAACGGCAATGCGAATCGGGCATTCGGTGTACGGACAGCCAACCGCGCGCCCTCCACAGCGATACGCACCATTGGCACGTCCAAGGCGCGCAACGTTTCGGCGAACGGCTTGGCCGGTACGAGCACACGCCCTGGGGTGTGTACGGCGGCTGAGCAGGACAGCCGGATTGCGCGCTCCCGGTCGCTGCCCGCGAGGACGACACCGTCGTCGGACGCGGTCAGCAACAGCCCGGCTAGCACTGGGTCGAGCGAGCGGCCGGGCAGTAGGCGCACTGCTTCCGCGGCCGCGTTGGCCAGGTCTGTGGTGGTCGCCGTCAGGTCCATGGTTCGCACCGTAGCGGGCGGGTGTGACAGTTTTGGGTTTTCGCAGGTAGGTTGCGGATATGAGTGATGATCTCCGGTCCACCATCACCGGCACGTTCGATCCGGGCGCGCCGGACTGGCATTACCTGCCGGTCGAGATTCCCGCAGGTGCCAGGGAGATCGAGGTCGTCTACCGCTATGACAAGCCCGAGGTGCCGCCGGGTGTCAAGGGCAACGCGCTGGACATCGGCGTTTTCGGGCCGAACGAGCAGTTCCGCGGCTGGTCTGGTGGCGCGCGAGATCGATTCACGATCAATGCGACCGAGGCGACGCCAGGCTATCTGCCCGGCCCGGTCGAGCCGGGCGAGTGGCAGATCATCCTCGCGCCGTACACGGTTTCCGAGCTTGGCATGACGTTCGAAGTGGACGTGACTGTCCGATTTGGACCCGAGGGGCCCGCGTTCGAACCGAATCCGGCGCCAAAGACAGCTCCGCAGGCCGAACGCGGCCGAAGCTGGTACCGCGGCGACGGCCACCTGCACACCATCTACTCGGACGGACGGCGTAAACCGGAAGAACTGGTCGCCGACGCCCGCGCGGCAGGCCTGGACTTCATCGTCTCCACCGAGCACAACAGCCCGAGCGCGCATCTGCAGTGGGGCAACCACGCGACCGAAGACCTGTTGATTCTCAACGGAGAAGAGGTCACCACCCGGACCGGCCACTGGCCCGCGTGGAACCTCCCGGCAGGCAAATGGATCGACTGGCGCTACCGTGCGGACGACCCGAAACAGCTGCAGAAATTCGTCGACGAGGTGCACAACTCCGGCGGCTTGGTCGTCGCCGCGCATCCGTACGGCCCATGCATCGGCTGCACCTGGGAATATGGCTTCGAACGCGCGGACCTCGTCGAAGTATGGAATGGACCGTGGACGCTCGACGACGAAGCCACAGTCATTGCCTGGGACGGTTTGTTGCGCGCCGGGCGTTGGATCCCAGCGGTCGGCAACAGTGACTCACACACGCATACCGACCGGGTTGGCTTGCCACACAACGCAGTTCTGGCCGACGGCCTGACCGGCAAGCAATTGATGGAAGGTTTTGCCAAGGGGCACAACTGGATCGCGGAATCGTCCAGTGTCCAGCTCGAGTTCACGGCGACCGCGGACGGCACGACCGTGGGCATCGGAGAGACCCTGAAAACGGACTCCGGCACGCCGATTGCCATTGAGGTCAAGGCAAGCGGCGCGCCGGACACGCATGTACGGATCCTCGATCACCATGGGCCGCAGTGGGGTGGTTACGTCCCCGCCGAGGGCGCGACGGTCACGTGGACCACACAAAGCCGTTACAGCAAATGGGTTCGCGTGGAGATCCGGCGTGAGGAACCGACGGACACCACACGGGACACCATGGTGGCGCTGACAAACCCGATTTTCTTCCGTTAGTACCGGCTGGTCAGCTCGTCACGTACGAAGCCCGTCAGTGCCGAGGTGTCGGCGTCCAGCGCAACATCCACCAAGCGGTGGGTTGGCGGCTTGAGGCCGTTGCGCCGGTCGGCGAAGGTCGCGCCGCTGCCTGGACCGTCGGTGCAGTCGACGTCCAGCTCCAGCGGCGTGGTCTTCAGGATGCCCGGCCGGATCGCCTCGGCGACCGCGATGGCGTCGTGCATGATGAATTCGTCCCTGCCCATCTCCTGCAGGTAGAACTCCCGGTAATGCGGGGTCATCGCGACCAGTTCACGGCCGACCGCGTTGGCCGAGGAAACCGCCGACAGCCACTCATCGCCGACCGCGCACTTCATGGTGACGTCCAGCGGCACGAGCGTGACCGGCACGTCCTCCATCGCCAGCACTCGTCGAGCCGCCTCGGGATCGACCCACACGTTGAACTCGGCGGTCGGCGTGATGTTCCCGCCCGCGATCCCGCCACCCATGACCACCAACCGGTCGATCTTGGGCTTGATCCCCGGGTGTGCGCCGAGCAGCAGTGCGATGTTTGTCAACGGTCCGATCGGGACAATCGTGACCGGCTCGGGCGAGGCGGTGAGCAGGTCGACCATGAACGTGACGGCATCGCGCGGATCCACGCTCGCCGACGACGTTCCGATGTTGTACGCGTGCCCGCCAAGCCCGTCGCTGCCGTGCGCGTCGTCGCTGCGCGGCGGCCTGCAGAGGGCCTTGTCCGCGCCGATCGCGACGGGCACATCGGGCCGTCCACACAGCGACAGGATGTTCAAGGCATTGCGCGTGGTGTGCTCGATGCCGATGTTGCCTGCCACGGTCGTGACCCCGAGCAGGTCGACGTCCGGGTGGCGGGCCGCCAGCGCGATGGCGAAGGCGTCGTCAACGCCCGGGTCAGTGTCGATGATCAGGCGACGCATGGTTCTCCCTAGCTTTAGCTCGCGAGTGCGTGGTCAACTTTCCGGCCAGGCACACCTGCCGCGATCGTGCCACGGAACACGAACACCAAGCCCGCGAAGATCACGCCGGCTATCGCGGCCGCGACGAACGCGGACGACACGCTGACGTGCTCGACTAGGTAACCGCTCGCCGACTGGCCAACGGCAAGACCGAGCGTGACAGCCGTGATGACCCAGCCGAAGGCCTCGGTCATCGTGCTCGGCGGCGCGACCTGCTCAAGCACGGTCGAGTGCGAGGTCGACTGTGGCGTGATCATCGCGCCCGCGATCAGCAGCGTCACGCCCAACCAGAACAGCGTGGTCGGGATGGCCGAGAACGTGACGAGGATGCCGAACGCACCGAGCAGCACGGGTAGACGCAGGTGCAACGGCCGTGGCCACGGACGCATTCCGTAGATCACGCCGAAGATGACCGAGCTGACCGACCAGACGCTCAGCATCAGGCCGCCCATCGCCTGCTGACCGGCTGCGGTGGCTGCGGCTGGCACCGCGACCTCGACGAAGCCGATCACGACACCGAACCCCATCACCGCGAGGATGACGGTCCACATACCAGGGCTGACCAGCGGGCCAAGCAAGCGCGATCCACTGTGTGCCGCCATGGGCTCCTGCTCACGGACGGTCTTGGTGAGCGCGAACGCGATCGCACCGGCCGTCTGGGACAACGCGCTGACCAAGACGGCGGTACCGCCCCACGGCAGCGCCGCGAGCAATCCGGCCAGACCTGGCCCGAGGATGAAGAACACCTCGATGCTGATCGCGTCGTAGTTGTACGCGGCCTGACGTGCCCTGCCTGCGGGCAGCAGACGTGACCACAACGTCCGGGACGCTGAACCAACGGTCGGCTGTGTCTTGCCGACCAGGAAGGCGAACGCGACGAGGGCCGGGGTGCTCGCGCCGGACTCGATGCTGATGATCGCGATGGTCACGAAGACCGCGAAGGCCGACGAAGTGGCCAGCAGCGGACGGCTCGGACCGAGGCGGTCCATGATCCTGCCTTGCGTGACGGAGCCGATCGCGGCGCCGATCAGCGCGCCGGCGGACACGAACCCGGCGGTGGCGTACGAGCCGGTGGTGCGTTGCACGTAGAAGAGCAGGGAGAAGCCGACCATCGCGATCGGCAGGCGGGCGAACACGGCGGCGATCACGGGTCCGCGAGCGCCAGGAGTGGTCAGGGCGGTCCGGTAGTCAGCGAACGACACGTTGTGGGACACACGTACCAGTATGGAGGTAAGTGGTACCCGCGTACCACTAAATTACGGTGCGTTTGCTCACCCTCGTCCGATTGGGGGACGCTGCCGAGAACTCGATCACAGTTCCGTAACGGACAGTGAATTCAGGATGAACTCGCACAACGAATAGAACTCAACCGAGTCCTTGAAGGGTGAAAAGACTTGAGTAGCAGGGGTCCGGCGGGTGATGGTGGATTTCGCCGCACAACGCCGGGTACCCGGAAAGCGGTGAAAAGCTCCCTCCGGCGGAAGGGTCGGGGCCAAGAAGCACGGAGGGCGGGGAGCGCGAACCGTCGGGGGATGGCTCGCGCCAACAAGGAAGGCGCCTGGTGGCCACGTCGGGGGTGGCCGCCAGGCGCCTTTCTCGTACCCGAAGCGAAGCAAGGGTAAGAGAAAGGAAGCCGCCTCAGTCGCGTGTCTGCCTTTGCGGCGTGGGAGTCGCTCCATCCGCGGCGAACAGCGACGGCCAGCCAAGCTGGAAGCGAGTCGGATGGAGGACTCACACGCGACGCAAAGGCGGACACGCGGAAAAGGCAACCAAAGACGCGACAGCACGGGAGCCTGCGAGCCCAAGACGGCGGACGCAGGGAACGGTCAACACGGTGTGCCGCAACGGTGGACACGGCCTTCAGGAACGGTGGACACGCGAAAAAGCCCTGGCAAGTTCGGTGCCAGGGCTTTTTCGGGTCTTGGGGTCAGCGGGCGCGTCGGGCCAGGCGTTCCGGGTCCAGGATCAGCACGCTCTTGCCTTCGAGCCGCAGCCAGCCGCGGTGGGCGAAGTCCGCGAGCGCCTTGTTCACCGTCTCCCGGGAAGCACCGACGTACTGGGCGATCTCTTCCTGCGTCAGGTCGTGGGTGACCCGCAGCAGGCCAGCCTCCTGGCTGCCGAACCGCTGCGCCAGCTGCAGCAGCGCCTTGGCGACACGCCCGGGCACGTCGGTGAAGATCAGGTCGGCGAGCATGCCGTTGGTCCGGCGCAGCCTGCGGGCAACCACCCGAAGCAGCTGCTCCGCGATTTCGGGGCGGGTGGCGATCCACTGCCGCAGTTCCGGTCGGCCCATGGTCACCGCGCGGACCTCGGTCACGGTTGTCGCCGTCGAGGTGCGCGGGCCTGGGTCGAAGATCGAGAGCTCGCCGAACATGTCGGACGGGCCGAAGATGCCGAGCAGGTTCTCCCGGCCGTCTGGCGATTTCCTGCCAAGCTTCACTTTGCCCGACAGGATGATGTACAGCCGGTCACCGGGCTCGCCCTCGGCGAAGATGACGTGCCCGCGGGGGAATTCCACGTTCTCGAGCGTCTGGCTCAGCGCCTCGGCTGCCGCGGGCTCAACCCCCTGGAAGATGCCTGCCCTGGCCAGGGTCTCGTCCACGCTCGTCCCTCCTGTCGAGACACGGCGAACTAGACGCCGTCGCCGTCTTCACTACCTGCAGTGTAGGACGTTCACCCGGATGCACTTACCGGGCACGCCGACGCTACCGCTTGGTAGTCACATGCGCACGCGCTGCCTCGTCCGCGCGGCGCGTCCACCGCGCCTGCGCAGCCGGAACAGATCGAGTGCGCGGCCGATGCCGTGACCGTAGAGCGCGCGGGCCTCGTCGGGGCGCATGTCCTCGAGAAGCTGGGTGACCTCGTCCTCACGCACTGCCGCGTCTCGCAGTTTTGTCTCGACGCGTTCCATGAACAGCGCGAAGAGCATGACCACGAGCGGTACCACGAACACGAACCAGACTGCCACCATCGGTTTAATCCTCGCTTAACGTGCTTGCTTCGGCACATTGACTAAGACGTCTGGGGTCGGTCGACGTTGTTCGGCTGCGCCGTAGGCTAGTCCCGTGCCTCCCGCCACCAAGCAGCCCCCCGGGCAGACGGTCAAGCCGGCGACGGGGTTGGTCCGGCGCGCTCGCCGGATGATCCGCGCGTTGTCGGAGGCTTTCCCGGACGCGCGTGCCGAGCTGGATTTCACCAACCCACTTGAACTCATCGTCGCGGTCGTGTTGTCCGCGCAGACCACGGACGTGCGGGTCAACCTGACCACGCCCGCGCTGTTCGCGAAGTACAAAACCGCCGAGGCGTACGCCAGCGCTGACCGGACTGAGCTGGAAGAACTGATCCGGCCGACCGGCTTCTACCGCAACAAGGCCGCCGCGCTGATCGGGCTTGGCGCCGCGCTGGTCGAGCACTACAACGGCGAGGTCCCCGGCACGATGGAAGAGCTGGTCAAGCTGCCGGGTGTCGGCCGCAAGACCGCGAATGTCGTGCTGGGCAACGCCTTCGGTGTGCCTGGGCTGACCGTGGACACGCACTTCGGCAGGCTCGTCCGGCGTTGGGAGTGGACGGCCGAGGAGGACCCGGTCAAGGTCGAGTACGCGGTCGGCGCGCTGTTGCCACCCAAGGACTGGACGATGGCATCGCACTGGATCATCTTCCACGGCCGCCGCGTCTGTCACGCCAAGAAGCCCGCATGCGGCGCATGTGTGCTGGCCAAGGACTGCCCGTCGTACGGCACCGGGCCGACCGAGTTCGAGGCGGCGGCCAAGCTGGTCAAGGGTGTGGAGGCCGAGCACCTGATCGCGCTGGCCGAGAAGGCTGCCAAGCCGAAGCGCAAGGCAGCCGGTTGAGCGTCAAGGTTCGTTGGGCGATCGTCGCGCTGGTCCTGGTCGTGGCTGGCGCGATCGCGCTGTGGCCGCGTAACGAGCAAGCGCCGCAGGCAGCAGCGCCGCCGCCCGAGCCGATCAAGACCAACCTGCCGACGTGCGCACGGCAGGGTGTCGCGCTGGAAACCATGCAGGGCCTGAAGGCGACCTGCCTTGCCGACGGCGGTGTCGCGGATGTCGCGCAAGCGTTTGCCGGACCGGTCATCGTGAACGTCTGGGCCACGTGGTGCTCGCCCTGCCAGGACGAACTGCCCGTGCTCTCGGCATACGCCGCCGAGCCGGACGCCATCCCGATCGTGACGCTCGCGATCGAGAGCGAGCAGTCCACCGCGATCGCGATGCTGACGAACCTGAACGTCAAGCTCCCGGCCCTGCTCGACAACGACGGCTCGGTGCGCAAGGCGCTGAAGGTGCCGGCCTCGCTGCCCGCGTCGTACCTGATCGACGCTCAGGGAACGGTGAACTTCATCAACGATCCGCGCGTGTTCAAGTCTGTGGCGGACGTACGCAAGGCGGCAGGCCGATGACGCACGGTCCGCTGGTGGATCCGGCCGACGTCCCGAACTGGATGAGCAAGCTCGTCGAGGGCACGCGGGACATCGACGTCGAGGTCTTCCGCAGGCTCAGCCCGCCGGACCACGTGATCGCGCGGGACGCGGCTGTCCTGATCTTGCTCGCCGAGGGTCACGACGGTCCGGACGTGTTGTTGCTGCTGCGGTCGGACGCGCTTGGCTCGCACGCTGGCCAGGTCGCGTTCCCGGGCGGGAAGGCCGATGAGGGCGACGACTTCCCGATCGGGACCGCACTTCGTGAAGCGGCCGAGGAGACCGGGGTGTTCCTGCCCGGTGTCCAGCCGGTCGCCGTTATGCCCGCTTTGTATGTGCCCGTTTCCAAGTTCATGGTCACACCCGTGCTCGCGTACTGGCATACGCCGTCGCCGGTGCGGGCGGTCGACCCCGCGGAGACCGCCGCGGTCGCCCGCATCCCGCTTGATCACCTCGCGAACCCGGCGAACCGTTTCATGGTCCGCCATCCGTCCGGCTTCATCGGGCCCGCGTTCTCCGCGCCCGGCATGCTGGTGTGGGGGTTCACCGGTGCCCTGCTGACGCTCGTGCTGCACGTCGGCGGGTGGGAAGTGCCGTGGGACACGACCGACGTCCGGGAACTTGACGTAGCGTGGCGGTCTAGCCGTCCGGAGGAGTGAAGCTTGAACTGGGTCGACGTGCTGGTGCTCGCACTTGTCGTGCTTGCCGCGATTTCGGGCGCACGGCAAGGCGTGGTGATCGCGCTGCCGGCCTTGATCGGTGTGTTCGGCGGGCTGGTGCTCGGCGCGCTGATCGCGCCGCTTGTCGTCGAGAACTTCACCAACTTCGCCACAAGGGCCGCGTTCTTCATCGCGATCGTGGTCTTCCTCGTCGCTCTGGGTGAGACGGCCGGGGTATGGGTCGGCAGAACCCTGCGGCGAAAAATGAAGACGCCCAACCTGACGCCTGTTGAGAGCATTCTCGGCGCGCTCGTGCAGGGCGTTGTCGTGTTCGTGGTCGCGTGGATCATCGCTCTTCCGCTGACCACGGTCACCGGTCTTCCCGGTCTGGCACAGGCGATCCGCGGATCGGTCGTGCTTGGCGGCGTCGACGACATCATGCCGCCGGGTGCGGAACAACTGCCCAACGGTGTGAAGAAGCTGCTCGACGACTCCGGTTTCCCCAGTGTGGTCGGGCCGTTCTCGCAGACGCCGTTGGTGGACACGAGCCCGCCGGACCCTGCGTTGCAGAACAGCCCGGTCGTGCAGCGGGTGCGAGGCAGCGTGCTGAAGATCCACGCGCGGGCCCAGTCGTGTTCTCGTGCCTTGGAAGGCACTGGCTTCGTGATCTCACCGCAGCGCGTGATGACGAACGCGCACGTGGTCGCCGGTACCGACCAGGTCTCCGTCGAGACCAACGAGGGCCAGCTCGACGCGCGTGTCGTGCTCTACGACCCGCTGGTGGACGTGGCGATCCTGTCCGTGCCGGAGCTCAACGCGAGGCCGTTGCAGTTCGCGGCTTCGGAGGCCACCAAGGGTGATTCCAGCATCGTGCTCGGCTATCCGTTGGACGGTCCGTACACCGCGTCAGCTGCGCGGATCCGTGAGCGGATCAACCTGCGTGGCCCGGACATCTACGACGCCAGCACGGTGACAAGGGACGTGTTCACGGTTCGCGCGAAGGTACAGAGCGGTAACTCCGGCGGTCCGCTGGTCGACCCGAACGGCCAGGTCGTCGGCGTGGTCTTCGGTGCCGCGGTGGACGACGACGAGACGGGTTTCGTGCTGACGGCCAAGGAAGTGTCGGACGAGGTGCAGCAGGCGCCGAGCCTGACCCGCCGAGTCCCCACCGGGGCGTGCGCGGCCTAGAAAGACCCGGATAGCCAGGACTTCAGGGCTTTGTTGACGGCATCGGGCGCTTCCTCGTGCGGGTAGTGGCCGATGGTGGGCAGCACCTGCAGCGGAGCGTCGCGGTCGAGCCAACGGCGGGACGCTTCGGCCGTAGCGAGCAGCATCACCGGGTCCTTGGCGCCGTGGATTCGTAGTGACGGCACGGAAATCGGTTTGTCCAACGCCTCGGTGAACCTGCGTCCATCGCTGCGGATCTGGGATCGCACGGCCCACCGGTAGTACTCCATCGCGGAGAACGCGACGCCGCGGATCCGGATTGCTTGCTTGTAGCGTTCGACGGCGGCCGTGAAATCGGGGCTGGCGGCCCATTGCCTGCCCGCCCACTGCCGCATCAGGTGTTCGAGCGCGACCGCGTTGTCCTTGATCAGCTTGCGTTCCGGGTACATCGGGATCTGGCCGCGAAACAGTGCTCCGATTGCCCTCGCCTGGTTGCGTTCACGGCGGCGCAACGCGGTCCGGCGGATCTGGCGGCGCAGCGCGAGCGGATGCGGCGCGCCGATGGCGACGACCGAGTGCACGAGCCGTGGGTGCAGTGCCGCCGCCGACCACGCCAACAGGCCACCCCAGCCGTGACCCAGCACGTGCGCTTTGCGTTCCCCCAAGGCTTTGATCAGCCCGCCGACGTCGCCTGCGAGTGTCCAGGCGTCGTAGCCGCGCGGCGGCTTGTCCGAGTCCCCGTATCCCCGCAGGTCAACGGCGACGGCACGGAATCCGGCAGCGCTCAGCGCGGTGAGCTGGTGGCGCCAGCCCCACCAGAATTCGCCGAACCCGTGCAGCATCAGCACGAGCGGGCCCTCGCCGGTCTCGCCGATGTGCAGCCTTATCCCGTTGGCGTGCACATCGCGATGCGCCCACGGGCCGTCGATCCGGACCGTCGACGGGTCAGGAAGCAGGTTTCTCATCGTTGTCGCGCTTGAGCGCGGCCATGGTTTCCTGCGCCGTCTTGATCGTCCGCTTCGGTCCCTTGATCCCGCGCACCTTGCGGTAGCCGAGGAACCCGAACAGGCCGACGACCAGCAGCATCACGCCCCAGGTGATCAGGAAGCCGGCCCAGCGCTGCAGCCCGAGCTCGGCGAGGCCCTCGGCCAGCGCGATGAACGGGAAGTACAGGCTGAACATCAGCACGACGAGAGCGAGGATGAAGAAGATGCTGCCGCGCAGGCCGCGCTTCACATCCCTGGCGATCTCGATCTTGGCGAGTTCCATCTCGGCGCGCACCAGTGTGGACAGATGCGTGGTGGCGTCCTTGACCAGCGCGCCGATCGACTGGTCGCCAGGGGGCAGACCGACACGGTCCTCGGTCAACGGAATCGACGGGACCTGTGGCAGTCCCGCGCCTGCACGGTCGTTCTGCTGCGCACTCGTCACCTGGTCATCGTGCCACGTGGGCAGTCAGGAGGCCCGGTGTGCCCGGCTGCGTCGCACCAACATCGCCGCAGCCAGCAAGGACGCGGCCGCGGAAGCCAGCAGTACAGCGGCTTTCACGCGCTCAGCCGCGCCCGCGTCCAGCGAGAGGTCGGCGATCAGCAGGCTGACGGTGAATCCGACGCCGCCGAGCATCGACACCGCTGCCATGTCCCGCCAGCCAAGATCCGTCGGCAGGACCGCGACCTTCAGCCGGACCGCGGCGAAGGTCGCGCCGAAGATCCCGATCAGCTTGCCGACCAGCAACCCGAGGATGACCGCGACCGCGACCCGGTCGTCCAGCATCTGGCTAAGCGCCGTGGGCGAGACCGGCACACCGGCTGCGAACAGCGCGAATACCGGCACGGCGAACCCAGCGGACCACGGCTGCAGCCGGTGTTCCAGCCGGATCGCGGGTGCCGCGCGCTCGTATGGGTCCTTCCTGACCCGGGTCAGCAGGCCGAGCGCGACTCCGGCGATGGTCGCGTGGATACCGGATTCGTGGACCGCGAACCATGTGCCGAGCGCGATCGGAACGTACAACCAGGACGACTGAATTCGCTTGTGTTGCAAATAGGCGTAGAGGGCGAGCAGAACTATCGCGGTGGCCGCGGCGATCAGATTGAACTTCGCGGTGAACAGGATCGCGATGATGACAATCGCGCCGAGGTCGTCGACCACCGCGAGACTGAGCAGGAAAACCCGGGCACTGCTTGGCAGGCCGGACGCGGTGATGCTCAGAACGCCGAGCGCGAACGCGATATCCGTGGCCGCCGGAATTGCCCACGCCTGATCCATTCCCGGCGCGCCCCAGCCGACTGCGAGCGCGATCCCGATCGGCACGATCATCCCGCCGAGCGCGGCGACGACCGGCAGTATCGCGGCCTTGAACCGGGACAGCTCGCCGACCACGAGCTCACGTTTGAGCTCGAGCCCCGCGACGAAGAAGAACAGTGCGAGCAGGCCGTCCTTGGCCCAGTCGCCAACCGAGAGCTCCCAGATATGGAAGTCCCGCACGGCCTGGTAGATGTGCCTGACCGGCGAGTTCGCCAGGAGCAGGGCGACGGCGGTCGCGCCGAGCAGGATCAACCCACCGACCGTCTCGGTCCGCAGGTATCTGGCGAAATCACTGATCGGGCTGCGCCGCATGTCGCTCCTGGAAGTCGGGTAGCACTAAGCGTTGCCGACCAGACTTCCCGGCGCACCAATACGGGATCTTAACTCACGCTATTGGGTCAGGAAGGAGTCTCACGTGGTATTCGGTCGAAATCGTTCGCCCGGTCAGCGGATCGCCGAGTTCCACTCGCCAGGCGTCGGCGAACTGGTCGACACCCTTTTTCATCGGAATGGTCCCGGAAAGCAACACCGTGCCGGGGGCGTAGAGCTTCTGTGCGTGTAAGACGTCGATCCAGTACTCCGGCGGCAGCAATTCACCGCACGTGCCCGACTGGATCTCGACCCAGTCGCCGTCGACGCGGACCCACGCGACGAGCGTCAGTTCGTCGATCCGGTCGGCGACGTCGGTCAGCCGCCACGCCTGGCGGCCGAGCATGTCGGGCGCGGCCTGCTTGCTCCACGCGACGCCGTGTACTTCGAGGTCACGGTCGGTGTGGTCGCAGGCGACGGTGAGCAGCACTTCGTCCCTGGTGATCACGATCGCCCACTCGGCCTCGCCGGAGGTGCGGCTGTGCTGTGCGTAGACCTCGCCGGACTGCACGGCGAGGAAAGGTGCGATCGGATAGAGGCAAGGCGTCTTGGTCGGCGCGGGGATGCCCATCGCGACCAGTTCGGCGACATGTTCGGCAACGTCGTCCTGGCTGCGGCCGGCAAACCCCGCGTTGAGCAGCTGGCGGACGTCCACGCCGACTCGCTGACCGTCAGGAAGGCTGAAGTGCAGCACCGTCACCTCCTAGATACTCTGCGTAGTTTCTGCCCGGTAATACTTCTCGTATACGTCTTGTATACATACGATATGCGACAACTCCGAGGAGGTGCGACATGACTTCTGTGACTGTCGACAAACGATCGCTCTGGCGTGCGTTCACCGCGAGCCTGTCGGGCACCTCGCTCGAGTGGTACGACTTCGCGGCGTACTCGGTGGCGTCGGCGACGATCTTCGGCCCGCTGTTCTTCCCCGGCAGCGACCCACTGGCCAGCACGATGCTCGCGTTCTCGACTTACGCGGTCGGGTACGTGGCCCGGCCGCTCGGTGGATTCGTGTTCGGCCGACTCGGTGACGTGATCGGCCGCAAGCGCGTCCTCGTGATCACGCTCCTGCTGACCGGGCTGGCCACGTTCCTCATCGGAGTGCTGCCAACGTACGCCACAATTGGCGGTACCGCCGCAATTTTGTTGGTGCTACTGCGGTTTGCCCAAGGTGTCGGAATCGGCGGCGAATGGGGCGGCGCGGTCCTGCTGTCCAGCGAGTTCGGCGATCCGGCGAAACGCGGATTCTGGGCGTCGGCCGCGCAGATCGGCCCGCCTGCCGGCAACTTGATGGCCAACGGTGTCCTGGCGTTGCTGGGCGCGATCCTGACCGACGAGCAGTTCATCGGCTGGGGCTGGCGCCTGGCGTTCCTGCTGTCAGCGGTGTTGATCGCGTTCGGACTCTGGATCCGCGTGCGGCTTGAGGAAACGCCGGTTTTCAAGGCGATCGAGGCCCATGGCAAGCGGCCAGAAGCGCCAATCAGTGAGGTGTTCCGGGATGAGAAGCGCGCGTTGCTCGCGGGCGTTTTCTCGCGTGTCTGCCCGGATGTCCACTATGCACTGTTCACCGTGTTCGTCCTGACGTACGCGACCCAGCACCTGCACATCTCGCGTGGCTGGGGAATGGCCGCGGTGCTGATCGGCTCGGCACTGCAGCTGGTGCTGATCCCGGCGTTCGGCGCATTGTCCGACCGGATCAACCGGCGCAAGCTTTACCTGGTCGCCGCCATTGGCGCGGCGGTGTGGCCGTTCATCTTCTTTCCGATGATCTCCGGCGGCTCGGTCGGCCTGCTGATCTTCGGGGTGATCGTGGCGCTGGCACTGCACTCGGCGATGTACGGCCCGCAGGCCGCGTTCGTCACCGAGCAGTTCTCCGAGCGCCTTCGCTACACGGGCAGCTCGATGGCCTACACGTTGGCTGGTGTGATCGGCGGCGCGGTCGCGCCTTTGCTGTTCACGGCTTTGCTGTCGTGGACCGGAAGCTGGCCTGCGATTGGCGCGTACATCGTGGTGACGGCGGTGATCACGATCATCGGCCTGGCGCTTGGCAAGGACCCCGTCAAAGCATGAGCTGGATCCGCAAGGTTTCCCGCAAGTGCACGTCGATGGCAGCACGGGCGCGCTCGACATCCTTGGCGGTCAACGCCTCCAGGATCGCGTTGTGCTCGTTGAGCACGCTGTCCTGCCGCCCGGGCACGTTGGCCAGCGCGATCATCCCGGCGCGTAGTTGGCGGTACCGCAGGCCTTCGTATGTCGTGGACAGGATCTCGTTGCCGGTCGAGCGCACGAGCGTGGTGTGGAAACGTGTGTCGGCCTCGATGAAATCCTTGGCCTGCGCGGTGCCTTTCAGCAGGTGCTGCGCGGCCAGCGCGTCCCGCATCTCGGCGAGCGGCGCTTCCTGCATGGCGAAGGTCACCGCGTGTCTCTCGATTACGCCGCGGGCCTCGATCAGCTCGGTGAGTTCACGCCCTGTCATCGGCGCGACGTACGCGCCGCGCTTGGGCACGAGCTCGACCAGTTGTTGTGCGGCGAGCATGAGCAAGGCCTCGCGGATCGGCGTGCGGGACACTCCGAGCTGGTCGGCCAGGGTCTGCTCGTTGATGAACTGGCCTTGCATGCCAGGGTCGGTGAGCAACTCGCGTTTCACGAAGTTGTACGCCCGCTCCCGGCCAGAGACGCGCATCAACACTCCTTACATACACGTTGTATACAAGTAATATTAGACCCGTGCGAGGTGATGTGTGATGCGAATAGCGATGAGTCAGTTCGCCGCGGACCCGAATCCCGAGCGAAATCTCGACCACATCCGCGAAACAATCCGCCAATCGGGTGACGCTTCGATCGTGGTTTTCCCGGAAGCGACGATGGCGTGTTTCGGAATCCCGCTCGGCCCGATCGCCGAACCGCTCGACGGCCCGTGGGCGACCACGGTCCGCGAGCTCGCCGAGGGGTCGGGCAAGCTGGTCGTGGCCGGAATGTTCACGCCGAGCCCGGACGGCCGGGTCACCAACACGTTGTTGATCACCGGCCGGGGTGTCGACACCTACTACGACAAGATCCACTTGTTCGACGCTTTCGGGTTCACCGAATCCGCGACAGTCGCGCCAGGCGAACGAATTGTCGTGTCCGAAGTGGATGACGTCACCGTCGGATTCGCGACCTGCTACGACATCCGCTTTCCCGGACTGTTCCAACGACTGGCCGACGAAGGTGCGGTAATCACCATCGTGCCCGCGTCATGGGGATCAGGTCCCGGAAAACGCGAACAATGGGAACTTCTCGCGCGGGCGCGTGCTTTGGACTCGACAACGTGGATTGTCGCGTGTGGACAAGCCGACCCGACGACCGTCGGCCGTAAGCCGTCGAAGGCCCCGACCGGCATCGGCTACAGCCTGGTGGCGTCCCCGCTCGGCGAGATCCGCGCGCAGCTTGGGCCAGAACCAGGCCTGCGTATTGTCGACGTGGACACGAGCGAGGTCACCGAGGCCCGCAAGATCGTGCCAGTACTGGCGAACAGGAAGTTCTGATGCACGACTACCGGGTGACCGTCACGTGGACCGGCAACAAGGGCACGGGAACATCGAACTACCGTGCCTACGGCCGTGACCACACGGTTTCGGTCGACGGCCGCCCGGACATCCTGGCCACGTCCGACCCGGCGTTCCGGGGCGACGCGACCAGGTGGAACCCGGAGCAGCTGCTGGTGGCGTCCCTGTCGGACTGCCACATGCTCTGGTACCTGCACCTGTGCGCGACGTCGGGCGTGGTCGTCGAGTCGTACGTCGACGAGGCGATCGGCCTGTTGGAGATGGAGAAAGACGGCTCAGGCCAGTTCTCCGAGGTCCTGCTCAAGCCACAGGTCGTGATCACCAGCGCGGACAAGGTCGAGCAGGCCGTGGAACTGCACCACCAGGCGCACAAGATGTGCTTCATCGCCCGGTCCATGAACTTCCCAGTCCGCTGCGAACCCACAGTTTCCGCAGGTCACCCCTCGTGAGTGGTTACGCCGGTTAGAACCGGCAAAAACACTCACGAGGGGTGACGTGGGGTTTTAGTCTTCTGAGCCGCCCTTGTTGAGGCCCTGGGAGATCAGGTCCATCACGGACGAGTCGGCGAGCGTGGTCACGTCGCCGATCGACCGGTTCTCCGCGACGTCACGCAGCAACCGGCGCATGATCTTGCCCGAGCGGGTCTTCGGCAGCTCTGGCACGACCATCACCTGACGTGGCTTGGCGATCGGGCCGATCTCCTTGGCCACGTGGTCACGCAACGCCTTGACCGCGTCCGCGCCGCCGTCGACCGCGTCGCCACGCAGGATCACGAACGCGACGATGCCCTGGCCGGTGGTCGGGTCCGTCGCGCCAACGACTGCGGCCTCGGCCACGGTCGGGTGCGACACCAGCGCGGATTCCACCTCGGTGGTGGAGATCCGGTGCCCGGACACGTTCATCACGTCGTCGACCCGGCCAAGCAGCCAGATGTCGCCGTCGGCGTCGTACTTGGCGCCGTCACCGGCGAAGTAGAAGCCCTGGTCGGCAAAGCGTGACCAGTAGGTCTCGCGGTAACGGTCGTTGTCGCCCCAGATGCCACGCAGCATCGACGGCCACGGCTTGTCGAGCACCAGGTAGCCGCCACCGCCGTGCGGCACCTCCTTGCCTTGGTCGTCAACGACCTTGGCCGAGACACCGGGCAGCGCCTGCTGCGCCGAACCCGGTTTGGCGGACGTGACGCCGGGCAGCGGCGAGATCATGATCGCGCCGGTCTCGGTCTGCCACCAGGTGTCCACGACCGGTGTCTGGTTAGCGCCGATGTTCTCCCGGTACCAGATCCACGCTTCCGGGTTGATCGGCTCGCCGACGCTGCCGAGCACGCGCAGCGACGACAGGTCGTACTTGGCCGGGATGTCCTTGCCCCACTTCATGAACGTGCGGATCAAGGTCGGCGCGGTGTAGTAGATCGAGACACCGTACTTCTGGACGATCTCCCAGTGCCGGCCCTCGTGCGGGGTGTTCGGCGTGCCCTCGTAGACTACCTGCGTCACGCGGTTCGACAGCGGCCCGTACACGATGTAGCTGTGCCCGGTGACCCAGCCGATGTCTGCGGTGCACCAGTAGACGTCGCTGTCCGGCTTGAGGTCGAACACGTTGAAGTGCGTGTACGACGCCTGCGTCAGGTACCCGCCGGACGTGTGCAGGATGCCCTTCGGCTTACCGGTCGTGCCGCTGGTGTACAGGATGTACAGCGGGTGCTCGGAGTCGAAGGCTTCCGCCGTGTGCTTGTCCGACTGCCGGTCGACGAGGTCGCTCCACCAAATGTCGCGGCCCTCGGTCCATTCGACTTCGGTGTCCGTGCGCTTGACGACGAGCACGTGCTCGATGGTCGGCGTCTGCGCGACGGCTTCGTCCACGGCAGGCTTCAGCGCGGCGGGCTTGCCACGGCGGTACTGCCCGTCGGTCGTGATGACCAACTTCGCTGAGGCATCCTCGATCCGGGAGCGCAGCGCCTCGGCGGAGAACCCGCCGAACACGACACTGTGCGTCAGGCCGAGCCGCGCGCAGGCGAGCATCGAGAAGATCGCCTCGGGGACCATCGGCATGTAGATCGCGACGCGGTCGCCTGCCTGCAGGCCGAGTTCGGTCAGCGCGTTCGCGGTCTTGCTGACCTCGGCGAGCAGGTCGTTGTACGTGATGGTCCTGGTGTCGCCCGGCTCGCCCTCCCAATGGATGGCGACCTGCTCACCGTGGCCGGACTCGACGTGCCGGTCGACGCAGTTGTAGGCGACGTTGAGCTTGCCGCCGACGAACCACTTCGCGAAGGGCGCGTCACTCCAGTCGAGGACCTGGTCCCACTTGGTGTCCCAGTGCAGTCGCTCCGCCTGCGTGGCCCAGAAGGCCTCCCGGTCGGCGTCGGCTGCCGCGTACATGTCCGGGCCTGCGTTTGCGGCGGCGGCGAACTCGTCGGACGGCGGGAAAGTCCTGCTCTCGGTGAGCAGGTTGTCCAGTGCGGGGCCCTGGGACTGCTCGGTCATCTCGTGTGACCTCCTCGAAACCGGTAGTTCGTGATGCACGTGACCGTAGTGCGGTCGGTCCCGCATTAACAGAGTGGGAGGCATAAAGGTCCAGACCAATTGCATCAATCAGGTGAAGCGTGACTTGCGAAGATCGAGATTGGAGCCGGTGTCGATCTTCGGCTGGGCCCCGATAGTGTCAGTCCGTGACCGATCCGCTTGGCCCGCTGCTCGACCTCCCCGGGATCGCCGAGGCGGTGCAGGTGGCGCGCGAAAGCGTCAACGCCGTGCACCAGCACCCGACGAACCGGCGTGGCTGGCCGACCACCGCAGCCGAGGCGTCCGTCCGTGCGGCACGGTCGTCGGCATATCTCGACGGCGGCAACCCGGAGATTCCGGACGACGGCGAAGTGGCCGATCCGGTGCTGGCCGGTGCCCTGCGCGTCGCCGAGGCGATCGGGCCGCTGTTGCCCGTCTGGCAACGTGCCCCGCTGCAGGCGCTGGCACGGCTACACCTGTTGGCGGCTGCTGATCTCGTTGACTCTGCCGACGATGAGCGATTGGGACGGCCACGCACGGCGCGTGGCGTGGCCGGGCGGTTGGACTTGCTCGCGAACTTGCTCACGGGCGCGACCAAGGCGCCAGGCCCTGTCCTGGCAGCGGTCGTACACGGTGAGTTGTTGACCTTGGCGCCGTTCGGTCTCGCGGACGGAGTCGTCGCACGGGCCGCCGCGCGGCTGACCGTGATCGGCACCGGCCTCGACCCCAAGGGCCTCACGGTGCCTGAGGTCGCGTACCTGCGTCGGCCCGAGCGCTACCGCGAGGCGGCGGAGGGTTTCGCCAGCGGTGAGCCGGACGGTGTGCGCGGTTGGGTTGTGCTGTGCTGCGAGGCGATTGAGATCGGTGCCCGCGAGGCGACGTCCATCGCGGACTCCGCCAACGTCTGACTCCGGTCTGTCATCGCCGCGTTGTCAAAGCGAGACCGAGGTTCACTCGATGGCGTGACTCTCAGTAACACTGCGTAGATCAATGGGGAATCTCCCTGCAGCCGGATGGTCACTGAGGACGAACCGGTTGGCGGAATTCGGGGCCTCCTATGCGGATCATCGGCGCCATCGCTCTCGTGGTGTTCGCAAGTGCTTGCGGTACAACAGCTCCCACAGCGGCACCAGCCATCCCGACGGCAACCAGGTCGTCGACGGCCGCGACCACCACTCCGACGACGGCAACCTATGCCACGCCAACGGTTGCGCTGGTGACCATTCCGCTCGACCTGGCCGGTCGCACCGCGTCCAAGGTCGACAGTGAACTCCGGGCACTCGGCTTCACGTTGATCAAATACCTTGGCCCAGAAGGGAAAGAGGTCTCGCTCGATCCTTCGTGGATAGTCGTGTCAGTCGTCGGCGCGGGTGGGGCGATGCGGCCGGACACGGCCGTCTACATCAAGGTCGACAAGCCCGCGCCGCCTCCGCCGAAGACGTCAACCAAGACAACTCCCAAGACCACACCGAAACCCCTGCCGCCAAAGACACAACAGCCAGCCGCGCCACCGAAAGCTGCCTACTACGCGAACTGTTCCGCGGCGAGGGCCGCAGGCGCCGCACCGGTTTACCGAGGCCAACCGGGCTACGGCAGGCACCTCGACCGGGACGGCGATGGCGTTGGTTGCGAGAAGTAACCTTGTCACACAATGGTGTGAAAGCGGTAACGCCCGTCCGATGTGCGGAGACTTCACGGGCATGAGGCTCATGTGCGCGATCGTCATGTTGGCACTCATGAGTGCATGTGCCGTACCCAATCGGACGATAGGCCCCGCGCCGCACATCCCGACGATCGCGTCCCCGATACCGACGGCTCCGGTGGTGATACCGGAGCCGCCGATCACGACGCCGAAGCCAGTCGCGGTGACGTCGACACCCGCTGACACTGCGACATCGAAGGGAACATCGACTACTCCGTCGATGCCGATCCCGGCCAAGTCCGCGTACAAGAACTGTTCCCAGGTCATCGCGGCAGGCAAGGGCCCGATCAAGCGTGGCGAGCCAGGCTGGGCCGACTGGCTCGACCACGACGGGGACGGAGTGGCCTGCTTCCCTAAGAAGCGTTGAGCCGCAGGATCTTCAACGCGGGCGAGGTCATGATGTCCCGCTCACAGAACCGTTCGGTGATCCACTGTTTGCGTGAGAACAGCTCAGGCTGCTGATACGACACAACCGCACGCGCGTCCGGGCACTGCGTGCCGTTGAACGCCACCACCCGGACGTAACCAGAACTGTTTGTCCCGACACGACCTTGGCCGATGCTGTGATACCCGTTGTCCCACTCGCTGGCGATCACATTGAACGTGCCAGTCTCGGGTCGGCTGCCGCCAAACGGAATCCGCTTGCCGTCTCGTTCGACGTACTGATGCTCACCCAGCGGCGCGTCGAACGGGATGCCCGCGGCGTTCAATTCGGCGACCGCGTCGGTGAAAGCCTTGACCACAACGGGATTCGCGGTGTTCAACGTATTCGGCGTGCGCACCGGATCCTTGACGTCGAACGGCACCTTCCAGTCCGGGTTGCGGCCGATCCGCGTCCAGAACCGGCTGAACAGCAACGCTCCTCGACTGTCCACATTGGCGCGACGATCCCACTTCGCCAGTGCGTCACAGGCATTGCCCATCCCGGGCAAGGTGCGGCACATCGTGACAACGCTGTCGACCGTGAGCTCCGCAGCGAAGACCCGGTTGGAAAACACGAGGTCCTGTGTGGACGTCAGGTCGAACTTCCCCAACCCGTCGTGTACCTCGGTGAGGGTGTCGCGTGTGCGCACGTTGCGCGCGGTCTCGAAGCTGCCGACCAACCGATTGAGCCGCTTCATCGGCTCGCGGGCGTTGGTTAGCCAATAACTTTCGTTGGAGTTGACCGCGTAGTCGTTCCGGTACTGCTCCGGCAGGTTGCCAGGGCCGAAAATGCCCTGCTGGATCGCGTCTTTGTCGTTGCGCCAGGCGCAATCCCCGCGTGAACCGTCCAATGCGGCAAGGCCGAACCGGACGGTCTCCCGGCCGAGTTGGGTGCTGCAGCTCTCCAGCAGCGAATCAGGCACGTTCGGAATCACACTCTGTCCTGAGTAGACAGTACGGCCGGTGGCGTCCGCCGCCATCATGTTGAAGAGGGGATTGCCCTGGGTCCGGTGTACTGCCGAAGTGAAGTCGCGGACGTTCTGCGCCTTCGCGAACTCGGCCATGGTGTTCAGGAACCGCATATTCTTGCTGTTCGGATCTCCGAACGCATACGCCTTCTCCGATGTCCACGGCAATTCAAGGCCGTAAGCGTTAGTGATCACCGGGCCGTATCTGGTCGAGTATCGCGGCTTGGTGACCGGCTTGAGCGTGCCGTCCGGTTGTTTGACCTGAATGGTGACGTCCTCGCGGCGCATTCGTTCGGGTTTGCCGTCGACGAGATAGGTCGTCGGATCGGTCAGCTTGAGTTCGAAGAGCGTCGCTGGGATGACCGCGTCGGCGATCGTTCCGGTCCACGCCATGTTCTGGGTCGCGCCCGCGATCACGAAAGGCGTTCCGGTGAATGTCGCGCCGCTGACGTTGATCCGGCCGGGAATGGTCAGCTGGACCATGTCCCACGCGACATCGCCGTGCCAGGGCAGGTGCGGATTGACCACCGCGATACCGCGTTTCGACTTGGTCGCCTCGCGCCCGAGAACGATGGCATTGCTGCCGGGACCGGACATATCCCGCGTTGTCTTGGCCAGTTCGGCCAGCGAGCTATTGGCAGTTGTTCCAGGCGCGGCCGCGACGATTCCACCGGCATTGCCGCTGGACGTCATCAATGTGCTCCATGCATGAACCCGCCGGTAGACGTCTTGCTCGGTGATCGGCAAGGCGATCTCGGGACAGCTCGTCGGATGCCGTTCAGAGACATACGCGCTGTACCCGGCGGCGTATCCGCGAACCATTTGTCGAACGTCAGCGGAAGGCTGGTCCAGTAACCCGTCCAACGACACACTCTTGAAGTACAGGTCGCTGGTGACGTTGTCGGCGGCCCGCGTCAACGTTGTCGTCGCCGGGCCGGGACCGAAATATCGGGATCGTTCGCCACGTAATGTGATCACGCCGTCGGAAATGGCACAAAGATTGGCCCGTGCGGCGGCGTACCCCTGGCCGTAGCCAAGGCTTCGATAATCATGGGCGACTATATGAGGGATATCGTATTCCGTGTATCGGATCGTGATCCCTGACGAGACGGGAGCGACGGCTCCCGTTGCGACAGTCAGCGCGACCGCGAGCGAAGTCAGCATGTCGACAACCCTGCCGACCAGCGTTCAGTCGGACATTGGGGACGGCAGGCGAAAAAGAAGTAGGGACAGCCCTACTACCTGGCGGCGGCGCCCAACATGTCCAACGCATGGCGCACGTGACCGTTCGTCTCGCTCAACGCCTTCGCGGCCCGCTCGGAGTCGGCACCGGAAAGCAGGTGCACGAGGGCGACCTTCAGATCACCGTTCGCCGCGGTGAGCGCCTCGGCGCATTCCTGAAGGCTGTAACCGGTCGCTTCCCGCAGGATCCGCAATGTCCGGCCACGCAGTTTGGCATTCGTGGCACGCATACTCACCATCAGATTCGAGTACGTGCGTCCCAGTTTCACCATCACCGCGGTCGAGAACGCGGTCAGCACCAGTTTCTGCGAGGAGCCCGCCTTCATCCGAGTCGACCCGGCGACCACTTCCGGGCCCGTGTCGACGGTGATGACGACGTCCACATCGGCCGTCCGTGCCGACACGGGGTTGTTGGAAACCAACCCAGTACCCGCTCCTTTGCGCCGCGCGGCGGACAGCGCGCCGAGCACGAACGGGGTCCGGCCCGACGCGGTGAGGCCGAGGACGAAATCCCCGGCCTCCGCCTCCCGCGTCAGCAACGCGGCCCCTGCCGCCGCGTCATCCTCCGCGTTCTCCACGGCCGTACGCAAAGCCTGGGTGCCGCCCGCGTGATGGGCGACGAACCAGTCGGCCGGAGCATTGAAGGTTGGCGCGAGCTCGGCAACGTCCAGGCTGGCCAACCGCCCGGACGTGCCTGCGCCCACGTAGTGCACCCGGTGTCCTTGCCGCAGCGCCTCCGTTGCGAGGTCGACGGCCACCGCCAGCTGCGGCAACGCCTCCGCCACGGCGGACGGCACAAGGCTGTCCTCCGCGTTGATGACGCGCAGAACCTCGAGCGTGGGCAACGTGTCCAGCCCGGTGGTTCTCGGGTTTCGGCCTTCGGTCGGAGAGTCGACGTAGACCGCTTGCTGGGGAACCGTCATCGCCGTCCTGGTGCTCTCATTTTCCGGTATCGCGAGTCTTGCGACGCCCGTCCGGCCGGGTTTCCAGCCGGTGCGGACCAACCGCGTCACGCGTGGCTTCCAGCGCACCCATCGCCGTCGGCAGGTGCCGTTGCGCCACCCCGATGAACAGGCAGTCGATCACCGTCAACTGGGCGATACGGCTGGCCATGGCGCCGGAGCGGAACGTGGTCTCCCGTGCCGCGGTGGTCAGCACAAGGTCTGCCACCTCGGTGATCGGGGAGCGCGGGAAGTTGGTCAACGCCACGGTTGTGGCGCCGCGGTGCCGCGCGGTGCGCAGCGCTTCAACGGTGTCGGTGGTCGCTCCGGTGTGCGAGATGCCAACCGCGACATCTCCGGAGCTGAGCACCGCCGCCGACGTGAGCATGATGTGCGTGTCGTTCCACGCGAAGCTCACCCGGCCGATGCGATGCAGCTTCTGCTGCAGGTCGAGCGCCACGAAGGCACTCGCGCCAACGCCATAGACATCGACGCGGCCCGCGCCGGCGATCACGTCGACGACCTGCTGCAACGTCGCAACGTCCAGCTGGTCGGCGGTTTCCTCGACAGCACGCGCGTCAGCGAAGGTGACCTTGCTGACGACCTGCGTGAGGTTGTCCTCTGGGCTGATCTCGCCACCGAGGTCACGCTCGGCGCGTGCCTCCGTGCGTGCGGTGTCCGCGGCGAGAGCGATCCGCAGCTCCGGGTATCCGCCGACGCCGATCGCCTTGCAGAACCGGGTGACCGTGGTCTCGCTGGTGCCTGCCGCGTCGGCGACTTCGGTAATGCTCCGGCGCGCGACCGCAGCCGGGTTGTCCAGCACCACTTTGGCGACTCGCTGCTCCGCGCGGGCGAGGCCCGGCAGGAGCGACCTGATGCGCACGAGCGGGCTGGACTCCGCGCGCTCGTCAACCATCTCTGCGGTGCTCACGTGGGAAACTTACTAACAGTTACGGGATCCGACAAGGTCACGGCTAGACCTCCTGACGCAACGACACCCAAACGTGTCCGAAACTTGAACCTGCAACCACTGTGGGCTTGCGTGGGAAATCGCAGGTAATGGGGGTGTCGTTAACAAACTTTATCATCGGATTCGACGTTCCCAGGCTTGTGAAACGAGCGCGGTTGGTTGTTTTTCACCGTCCAGAAGTGTCCGACTACCCTCGGTGATTTTGATGTTGTCCAATAACACCCCGCGCCCGGTGAGGGTTCTGTCCATACTGAACCGCCACCGCAACCAGATCTTGTCGACTGTCGTGACCTTCGCGAGGACGTTCCACCAGGTCCGGTGCCCTGCGCCGGAAAGAAACGAACGCGGGCCGCTCGGCGCGCCCTGGCCGCGCGCGGTCACTTCGACGGCCTGCCACGACGCGCCGTCACCGCTCGACTCCAGAACGAGGTGATCGGAAATTTCTGTGTCCACGAAGGTGTCGAAGCTAACCCGGATGGCCGAACCGCGGGTCCGGAGCTCTCGTGTGGACAGTGTGGCGGCGGCCGAGTTGCCGATGCCGGTGTACCACGCATCGCCACCATGTCTCGGTCGGACAGCCAAAGCCTTGGCCAGTCCGGTCGCCAGTGTCTCGCGCGCCGGGTTGATCGATCCCCAGCCGCGGGACACGTGAACCCTGTTGGACAACAGGATCGCGATCGAACGGGACTGCAGGTCGAGCACGAGAGTCGTGCCGGTGAAGCCGGTGTGGCCGGCGGTGGTCGGGCCGCTCAGCCCTCCCATGTAGAACCTTCGGTCCAATTCGAAGCCCAAACCGTGGGCGTAGCCGGGAAACTCGGTCGTGTAGTCGGTCAGCATGGCCCGCACGGTGTCCGGCCGCAGGATCCGCTTGTCGGCATAAATGCCGCCATTGATGAGGGTTTGCGCCAGGACAGCCATGTCGGACGCGGTGGAGAAGATACCGGCGTGCCCGGCGACGCCGCCGAGTGACCACGCGTTCTCGTCGTGTACCTGTCCCCGAACGATTCCACGTGGCGGGGCGGACTGGTACTCGGTGGCCGCGATCCTGTCCAGTTTGGACGCTGGCGGGTTGTAGCCGGTGTCGGTCATCCCGAGCGGCTCGGTGATCCCTTCGCTGACAACGTTGTCCAACGTGGACCCGGTCAGCCGCTCGATCAGCACCCCGAGCGTGATCAGATTGAGATCGGAATATTCATACGTGGAACCCGGGACGTACTTGGGCGCGATGTCCATCACGGCCTTGATTCGGGTCGCCTTGTCCGGGTACAGGCTCCACAACGGGATGAACGAGACCAGCCCGGACGTGTGGATCAGCAGCTGCTTGACGGTGATGCCAGCCTTGCCGTTAACGCCAAACTCTGGCAAGTAGCGGGAAACCGGCGCGTCGACGTCCACCTCGCCTTGTTCAGCCAGCTGCATCACGGCTATGGACGTGAACAGCTTGCTGATCGACGCCATGTCGAAAATCGTGTCCTTGCGCATCGGAACCCGCTGTTCGCCCACAAGTTCGGTCCCGGCGGCGTCGGAATACCGCACTGCGTAACCAGATGCTGACCGGCTGACAACGACACCCTCGTGTGCCAGCAAAGTGACCACGCCTGCCATCAACGGTTTGGGTACCGCGGGCTGCGTCGGATTCGTCCGGGTCCACTCGTCGATCTGCCGGATCGCCGCGTCGATCGGCGCACGATCCAAGTTCACCTGTTCGGGGTTGCCCTCGCGCAGTTGTGTCCACGGCGCCGCGAACCCCACCTTCGGCCGGTCGAACCGGCCGGAGTTGCCGCCGTGTGCTTCGGCGGAAACCGCACTCGCACCCGTCACACCGACCATGGTCAGCGCAAGCACCGCTCGACGAAACATGGAGTACCTCACCAGTAGAGCAGGTATGGCCGTCGTTGTTGCCGGAACTGAGCCAACTCGTCGCGCCACGCACCGACGACCTCGGCGACACCCGCGCCCGCGTCGATCATCGTGCGCAGCCTGGTCGAGCCGGAGAGCTTGTCGATGAAGTTGTCCGGCCGCCACGCGAACAGCGCCGGATAGAGCCGTTTCGCGGTGACCAGCATGGCCACTGCTGTGGTGATCGGTTCGTAGGACTGCTCGTCGGTCAGGTGAACCTGGACACCGCCGCACGTCTTGCCGACGAACTTGTTGAACGTCGGCACGAAGTAGTTCTCCCGGAACCGCACACCCGGCAGATTCAGCTTGTTCAGCTCCTCCGCCCAGTGCCAGTCGAAATCGGGCATCCCGATCATCTCGAACGGCCTGGTCGTGCCGCGCCCTTCGGACAACACAGTGCCTTCGAACAGGCATGTTCCCGGGTAGACGAGGGCGGTCTGCGGTGTCGGCATGTTCGGGCTCGGCGGCACCCAGTCAAGGCCGGTCCGGCCGAACAGGGTGTCCCGGTGCCAGCCCCTGACCGTGATGACGTCCAATTTGGACAACCGACGCCCGCCGGTGTCGGCGGGCAGGAACTCGGCGTCGAAGAACCTGGCGAGCTCGCCGGCGGTCATCCCGTGCTGCTGGACGATCGGCTTGCGGCCGACCCCAGAGGCGAACGCGGGATCCAGCATCGGCCCGAACGCCTTGCCGCCAACCGGGTTTGGCCGGTCAAGCACGACAAAGGACGCGCCCGTCTCCACTGCGGCCGCCATGGCCGTGTACATCGACCATATATAGGTGTAGAAGCGCGCGCCCACGTCCGCGATGTCGAACACGACCGTGTCCACGTCAGCCTTGCGGTACATCTCGGCGAGCTTGGCTGTGGTGATGCCGTAGGCGTCATACACCGGAACCTTGGTTCGCGGGTCGGTATAACTACCCTCAGAGCCACCGGCTTGTGCCGTGCCACGGAAACCGTGCTCGGGTCCGAACACGGCTACTGGCGCCATGCCTGCGTCGACCAGAGAATCCACGATGTGCGTACGGTCCTTGAGCACGCCCGTCGGGTTGGTCAGCACGCCAACCTTGCGGCCCGCGAACTCGCGCCAACCCCGCTCGGCTAAGCGGTCGGCACCCGGCGTAACTCTCGTTGAACGGTCCTGCGGTTCTTGTGCCGCGGCCGGGCTCGCTGCGGCGACCACCGCCGCGGGCGCGCCAGCCAGCAGGCTGCGCCGGGTCACCATGTCAGACCCGTACCGAACGGGAAGAGAACCTCTGCGGGGTCGGCTTTCGGCACGTTCACCGGCAGCTTGCCCTTGGGGGAGGTCTTGCCGAGGATCACCTTGGCCAGCGACACCATGGAGATGTCACGCCAGGCGTACGTGGTGATCCACGTTGGCACGTCGACGAAAGCGGGGTCGTAGGGCACCTGCGCGGCGACCGCGATGACCGGTTTGCCGGTCTGCACCAGCCTGGTGAGCAAGGTGCGCTGTGCTGCCGATGTCCGCAGACCGTTCGTCAGCACGACCACGAGGTCCGAGCTGTTCGCGGCCGCGACTGCCTGATCGATGACCGCGGCCGTTGGCGCGGCTCCGGTCGACAAAGCCGTTCCGCCGAGCTCCTTGGCCAGCGTCGCAACCGGTTCAGCAGGCTTGCCAGGGAAACCTGGGTTGTTCCAGCCGGTGACGAGAACCTTGCCCGGGTCGCCCTTGATCGGCAGCACCTTGGCGTCGTTACGCAACACCGTGACCGTACGGTCGCTGATCCGCTGGATTTCGGCCAGATTCTGTTTGGTGCCCACCTCACGCGGCAGCGCGCGTTCGTCGGCGAACGGCTGGAGGAAGACGCCTCGCTTCCACTTCTGCTTGAGGATCCGCAGCACGCTCTGGTTGATCCGCTCCTCGCTGATCCGGCCACTGCGCACGGCATCGAGCACGCCGGTGATCGTGGTCTGCAGATCCGGCGGCATCAGCATCTGGTCAACGCCAGCTTCCAAAGCCAGTACGGGGATCTCGGCGTCCGGGTGCTTGTCCCGCACACCCTGCATCGCCAGCGAGTCGGTGACGATGACACCGTCGTACTTCAGCTCGTTGCGCAGGATGTCGGTCATGAACCGCTTGGAAAGAGTGGCGGGTTCACCCGATGAATCGATCTTCGGCACGGCGATGTGCGCGGTCATGATCGAGTCGATGCCCGCGGCGATCGCGGCCTTGAACGGCGGCAGATCGGTCTTGCGCCACTCCTCCTCGGTCCGGTTGATCGTCGGAAGGCCATAGTGCGAATCGTCGGCCGCATCCCCATGACCAGGGAAATGCTTGGCAGCAGCGGAAACGGTGTCGCCCGGCCACCCGGCCCGCTGATACCCAGCGACCTGGGCGGAAACCATCTGGCCAGCGAGGTTGGGATCGGAGGAGAACGACCGTGCCGCGATGATCGGGTTGATCGGGTTGGAGTTGACGTCCGCGACGGGTGCGAAGTTCTGGTTGATCCCCATAGCCCGCAGCTCATGGCCACTGATCGAGGCCAACCGCTTGGCATCCTGAGGGTTGCGCGTCGCACCAACAGCCATCGCACTCGGGTACTCACTGGCAGGCGCGACGACCCTGGTGACGTTGCCGCCCTCCTGGTCAATCGAGATCAGCAACGGGATACGCGCGCCTGACGTCAAAGCCGCGCGCTGCAAACCGTTGGAGAAATGGGTGAGCTGCACGGGATCGTCGACGTTGTCCGTGCCCGCGTTGTTGAAGTAGATGACGCCGCCGACCTGATAGCGCTGCACGACCTGCGCAGGCGTGTCGACGCCATAGCGCTTCTTGTTCTCCGGATGCGCTTCGTCGGCGGATTTACCCCAGACCGTCGCGACGAACAGCTGTCCGACCCGTTGCTCCAACGTCATGTGCCGCAAGGCGGCGTCGGCCCAGCTCGTCATGGCATCTGCTTCCGGCGCGGCGGAAGCGGGAGTGGTGACGGCGGCCAGGGCCGTGACCGCGGCCAACGTAGGCGGGATCCAGCGACGTGACACCTCTGCCTCCCTGGAGGCGTAAGATTCTTACCGATTCGGAGCTTCAATCGGTAAGTTACCCACGTCACTTGAGGGAAGCAAAGAGCCAAACGGCGGTGTTTGCTTGCTTCGACGCCACGCTACCCGCATCCAACGAAGCAGGATGATCCCCAGACTGAAGAGATCGTGGCAGAAAGCTGTGCTGGTCAAAGCTCAACGCAACCGCGCTGGGTCGCAACGAGCTCGCACCGTGGGGTTTGGGGGCTCGGCCCCCAAAGTAATCCGGTTTTGAGCCGAGGGAAGCGAGCGCAGCGAGCGAACAAGGCTCAAAACCAAAACCGGCGGCGCCCGCTGACTTGCGAAAGTCTGCGAGCGCCGCCGCCAAGCGCGAACGTCTCGGGTTACCAAGCGTGCAACTCACGTCGTACTCACTGGGCCTCGGCGCCCGGCGTCCCGGTACGCAGTCCCTTGACGACAAGCCTCCCGCGGCGTGCTGCGCGTGGGTGCCCGGAGTCCGCGCACGGAGCTCTGTCAGGGTGGACCAAGCTTCTCTTCGTTTGGTCCCGGGCTGTTCAGAGGTCCGCACTAACTTTGTACCTAGTGAGCGCGGTCACTTCAAGGGCACGGACGGGTGCACCGGTACAGAGTCTGTAAGCGGTAGATCAACACGCCTCGTGGTCGAACGGCCCATAGCTAGCTGGCATGTGGCTGTCATCGCTACCTCCGACCGGGCTATCGGCATCCCCCACACGGAGGACTATTTGCGCCTCCGCCGCCGGATGCCGTACCAAGTCGCTCCAGCAGCTGCCGCAACACCAAGGCTCGCCGCGGTGATGGCGACGGCGGTCCCGGACGGCATCTGGATCCTCGACCGGAGCGAAACAGGCTTCGAGAAGGTCAGCACGGGCCAACCCCGCTCGGTCGCGAGCTTCTTCAACCCGCGGTCCGGATTGACCGTCGCCGGGTGCCCAACCACTTCGAGCATGGGAACGTCCGTGATCGAGTCGCTGTAGGCATAGCAGGCGGACAAGTCGTAGTTGTTCTCCACGGCCAGCTGCTTCATCGCCACGGCCTTGTTCTCGCCGTAGCAGTAGAACTCGATCTCCCCGGTGTAGCGGCCGTCCTCGGCCACCATCTGAGTACCGACACTGTCGGTAGCTCCGATCATGCGGGCAATCGGGCGCACGATCTCCTCACCTGAGGCGGAAACAACGACAACATCATGCCCCTGCGCCTTGTGGTCGGTGATCAGTTCGGCGGCCTCGGCGTAGATCAACGGATCCACGATGTCGTGCAGCGTCTCCTCGACGATGGCGCGGACCTGCCCGATGTCCCACCCCTCGCACAGCGCGGTGAGGTGCGCCCGCATCCGGTCCACCTGGTCGGCGTCGGCGCCGGACTGCATGAAGACGAACTGGGCGTACGCGCTCTTCAGCACGGCCCGGCGGTTGATCAGGCCGCCCTGGAAGAACGGACGGCTGAAAGCCAGCGTGCTCGACTTGGCGATGACCGTCTTGTCCAGGTCGAAGAACGCGGCGACCCGCTTCGTCGCATCGGTCATAACCCCAGCATATGCCCCGTCTGGCGGACCCCTACATGGTCGGTGTGCATAAGACACACCAATAAAAACCTGTATCCGTGACCACGAGCGCGCGGGAAGGAGATACAGTAAGAGCGTCCGGTCTTCGACACCGGGCCGGTTCAGTCCGACCCCCCGGGACTGAACCTATTGACGACCCCCGTCCCTCCCCCCTGGCGGGGGTCGTCCCATATCCACACCCGTTGCGCAGCCAGCGAATCCGCCACCAGGTCCACGCCCGGATAAATTCTACGTCAACGTAGAAATATCCGGTCACCGGGTCGGACACCAAGTCTCGACACCGTGTCGATTCCAACGAATGCACTGCACGGGAACAACTTCCCGGACCATTCGGGCGGACGGAGGGGCAGCCATGCCCGGTCACTGAGCCGTCTCGGCGGGTGGAGCTTGTCGAGTCGTCCACTATGGACGCCGAAGGCGCGGCCACCGCTGGCTCACCCTCGACGAGACCCGGCCACCGCGCTCGCGCGGCCCAACTCTGGCCGCGGTGCCCCATGAAGATCTCTTAGTCCTCGCCAGCTTCCGCCAAGTCCGGCCGCCTTGTGCACGAAGTCCTCGACACGCCCCCAACTTCACCTGAGTCCGATCATGGCTTCCTCATAAGGCCCTTCGGCACCTTCCCGCACTTCCATCGATTCCGCGCATTGTGCCCATCGCAAGCCGTCGCGCCCAATCAACTTCATCGAATAAAAACCGCTATCGCCTCAACCGAATAACCCCCAATTCGTCGCTCCACGTCATTCCGGCTCTTCGAATTTGACCGGGGTTTGAACTGGTCGTGATGTTGCTGGGGGCAGCCAGTGGCAAGGGCCCGTGACTCTGTGAGTGATCATGTCTGTTGTCGAAGCAGAACGATCACAACAGAAGAGCCACGGGCATGGTCAACGATACGACCCGTCTGCTGGGCCTTGCCGGTCTGGCTGTCGTTCGGGTCGAGGACGCAGTACATGATGGGCCGGTCGTGCACCTGGTTACCGCGGACGAGCAGGCTTGTATCTGCCCGGGATGTGGAGTGCGGGCGAGGCGGGTCAAGGGGTGGGTGACGACCAGCCCGAGAGATCTGCCGGTGGCCGGCCGGCCTGTCGAGCTGCGGTGGTGTAAGCGTCGGTGGCACTGTGACCAGCAGGGATGCGACAGGAAGACGTTCACCGAGGCGATCGGGGAGATTCCGGCTCGAGCCCGGGTGACCACTCGGTTGCGGCAGGCGGCCGGTGCGGCGGTGGCCGATGGTGGGCGCACGATCGTGCAAGCCGCGCGTGATCACGGCCTGTCCTGGCCGGTGGTCTCGGCCGCGTTCACCGCACACGCCACGGCGGTGCTGCCGGACAAGCCGCAACCGGTGGCGGTGCTGGGGATCGACGAGATCCGCCGGGGCCGTCCACAATGGACCTGGAACGACGAACAGCAGTGCTGGGAGATCACGGTGGATCGCTGGCATGTCGGGTTCGTGGACCTGGCGGGCGGGCAGGGGCTGCTCGGGCAGGTCGAGGGCCGCACCAGTGTGGCCGTGCGGGACTGGCTCACCCAGTGGGATGAGGCCTGGCGTCAGGGCGTCCGGGTCGTGGCGATCGATATGTGCACGGTTTTCAAGGCCGCGGCCCGTGCCGCGTTACCGCAGGCCAGGCTGGTCGTGGACCACTTTCATCTCGTGCAGTTGGCCAACCAGGCCCTCACCGAGGTACGTCGCAGGGTCACCCTGCAGGTGCGGGGCAGGCGAGGACGGAAAGGCAACCGCGAATGGGAACTGCGCAACCGGCTGACCCGCTCCGCCGCCCGGATGCACGAGCAGCACCTGGACCCCATGATCGACGATCTTCGCGCGCTGCCCGCGGTAATCGGGACGCCGATCCTGGCCGCGTGGAACGCCAAGGAAGACCTGCTCGATCTGCTTGCCCTGGCCCGCACCCACCCGGACCGGGCCACGATCTGGGCCCGATTGTCCCGGTTCTACGAGCGGTGCGCCGCCTCGGGCCTACCCGAACTGGAGCGTCTGGCCGGCACGGTCTCGGCCTGGTGGCCCGAAATCCTCGCCTTCCTCGACACCGACATCACCAACGCCGGATCCGAAGGCACCAACCGTGTCATCAAAACCGTCGCCCGCGACGCCTACGGTTTCCGCAACCCCGCCAGCCAGCGACTCCGCACCCGTTGCGCCACCACCCGCAAAGCCCGAGGATGCCTCAACCCCGCATAACTTCGAAGAGCCCCCTTGGTCGGTGCTTCGCACCTTCTCTCGGGTCGCCGGTTTGTTATTTCGGGGGTCCACAATCCCTGCGACACGTGCTCCTGCCGACCCGGCGCTGATTGCTTTTCGCTTTTGCCAGCACCTCTCCTCTGGTCAGCGCTTCGCGCTTTCCGCGTCCATGAGGCCTGCGCGGATAGGGGCTTTGGTCCCCAGGAGGAGCACTGAAAGTCATAAAGATATAACGAGGTTGCGGCCGATTGGGTGAATGTTGAGGGTTCAACTCACGGTGGGTAACGGGCGGGGTGATCAGATACGAGTAGTCCGTGAGTGTTCGCTTACGGGTGGGAGGACCCCAGATGAGTAGCCTTTCCACTGTTGGTCCCGGGTTGTGGCCGCATGTCGTGCGGGCTGCCACTGTCTCCGTCTTCGTTACTTTCCTTGTTGTCCTTGGGTTTCTTGTTCCTTTTTGGATTGTTCTTGTCGTTGCCGCTGGTCTCGTTGTCGCTGCTCGTGTCGTCTTGGCTTTTCGGGCTGCCGCTCGCAAGGTTGAGCTGATCATCGCTGAGGAGCTTCCGCCAACTGGATGACCGTCAGTCAGTGATTTGGCGTGTCAACAAAATCTTCAGTGGGATGAGGCAGGATCGACCTGTGACGAAGCATCCCGCAGCAGCGGAGCCCGAGCAGCTGTTCACCGACGCGGAAGCCGACGCGCGGTGGCGAGCGAGGTTCCGGGCAGCTCGTGTCAGCCTGCCTGAATGGGCCCGTGACGCGCCCGACCGCAATGTTTACACCTCCAACGCCAGCGGGGTGTGGGAGACATACGCATGGGACCGCCTGACCGGCAACCACCGGCAGGTCACGGACCGCCCGAACGGCACGTACAACTCGACCATCAGCCCCGACGGCGAGTCCATCTGGTGGTTCGCGGACACCGATGGTGACGAGTTCGGCAACTGGGTGGTCGAGCCGTTCGCCGGGCGGCCGATCGACGAGGAGGCCAAGGCCGCGATCGCCGAGGTTCCGCGTGGTTATCCCGCTGGTCTTGAGATCGGGCGGGCGGTCACCTCGATCGCGATCTCCAATGACGACGGCACCACGATCGTTGTCTCCCGGGATGCGAAGCCCGGTCAGGTGATCTACCGCAACGAGAACGACGCCGGGGTGTCCGGGCTTTCGCGCGACGAGCAGTACCTGGTCATTTCGCACTCGGAACACGGCGACAACAGGCATCCGGCGCTCCGGGTTGTCACCACGACCGGCGAGACCGTCACCGAGAAATGGGACGGCAAGGGCAAAGGGCTCGACGCTATCGGGTTCAGCCCGGTCGAAGGTGATCCGCGCCTGCTTGTCCTGCATGAACGGCATGGCCGCGAGGAACTTCTGATCTGGGACGTGGTCGCGGACACCGAGACCGAGATCAGCCTCGATCTGCCTGGCGAGCTCAATGCCACCTGGTATCCGGATGGCCGGTCGCTTCTGGTCGTGCACACGCACCAGGCGCGCAATACGTTGCACCGCTACGAGATCGAGACCGACTCTCTATCCCTTTTGGACACTCCGGCTGGGACGGTCGGATCCGCTGGCGTGCGGCCTGACGGAACCATCGAGTACTCGTGGTCCTCTGCGGCTGAGCCGTCGATGATCCGGGCGTTGCACGTGGACGGGACCGACCGAGTCCTGTTGACGCCGCCAGGCGACCGGGCTCCGGGCAGTGTCAACCTCACGGATGCCTTTGTGGCAAGCGAAGGCGGTGAGGTGCATGCCCTCATCGCGCGGCCCGCGGACGCGCCGGACGGTCCGTTGCCGACCGTGTTCAGCCTGCACGGCGGGCCGCATTCTGCTGACGAGGACAGGTTTTCCGCGTATCGCGCGGCGTGGATCGATGCTGGTTTCGCCGTGGTGCACGTGAATTATCGCGGTTCGACGGGTTACGGCTCGGCGTGGCGGGACGCGATCGAAGGCCGTCCTGGCCTGACCGAACTCGAAGACGTTGCCGCCGTGCACAAATGGGCGGTCAGCACAGGGCTCGCTGATCCAGACAAGTGTGTGGTGACGGGCGCGTCCTGGGGTGGATACCTCAGCCTGCTCGCCGCAGGGATCCAGCCGGACAAATGGGCTGCGGCCGTCGGCGGCGTGCCGGTGGCCGACTACTTCGCCGCCTACGAGGACGAAATGGAGCCGCTGCGCGCGTTCGACCGCGCGCTGTTCGGCGGGTCACCGGAGGAATTGCCTGAGCTGTACCGGGAATGCTCGCCGATGACGTACATCGACCAGGTTCGCGCGCCGATCCTGATCTGGGCGGGCGAGAACGATCCGCGGTGCCCGATCCGGCAGATCGACAACTACCTCAACCGGCTTGCCGAGCGCGGCGCCACATACGAGGAGTTCCGGTACGACGCCGGGCACGGCTCGCTCGTGGTCGCCGAGATGATCAAGCAGGTCGCCATCGAGGTGCACTTCGTGATGCGGATGCTCGGCGTCACCAAGTAGACAGGGAGCTGCCCCGCGTACGCACCTCCCTGCAAGATGCGCACGTGGGGCAGCTTCTCCGAGCGAGCTAGGCCAGCTGGGCCTGCCACATCCAGTGGGCCTGCTCGAGGTCTTTGGCTATGTCGATCAACAGATCCTGGGTGACGAGGTCGGCCTTGTCGGTCTCGTCGATCCGCGCACGCAGGCGTTTGATCAGCGCTTCGAGCGTGCTGACGATCGCCTTCACGGTCTGGTCGTCGGACAGCCAGCCGTCTGGGTAGTCGGGTATCCCTGAACTCGCCACGACGGTCTTGGCTTTGCCGTTGGGGGAAACACCGATCGCGTTGGCACGTTCGGCGACCTCGTCGACGTAGGTGCGTGCCGTCGAGACCAGTTCGTCCAGCTGCAAGTGGGTGCTACGGAAGTTCTTGCCGACCACGTTCCAGTGCGCCTGCTTGGCGACAAGCGAAAGGTCGACCAGGTCGACGAGGGTCGCCTGCAGGATGGCACCGGTGGTCTTCTTGTCCGCCTCCGGCAGCGGACTGGTGATCGGGGACTTGCTCACTGCACATCGCCTCCTCACCAGAAGACCTACCCGGTGCCTGTGGCGTCAAACCGTGGCGACAACCGTGACTTCGATATTTCCCCGCGTGGCGTGCGAGTACGGGCAGACCTGGTGCGCACCGACGACCAGCTGGTCGGCCTGGCCCTGCTCGAGTCCTGGCAGGTGAGCGGTCAGCTTGACCGACAGGACGAACCGGCCGCTGTCGTCCTTGTTCAGCGTCACGGCCGCCGTGACGTTCGTCTCAGGGACGTCGACCTTGGCCTGCCGGGCGACCAGGCGCAGCGCGCTGTGGAAGCACGCCGAGTAGCCCGCGGCGAACAGCTGCTCCGGGTTGGTGTGCGCGCCGCCGGGGCCGCCCATCTCCTTCGGTGTGGCCAGCTTCTCGTCGATCACGCCGTCGGACGAGACGACCTCGCCGTTGCGTCCGTCCCCTGTGGATGTTGCTTCGGCTGTGTACAGCGCCTGTGCCATGGGTTCGCCTCTCCAAGTCAGTACCTAGCGCCACCCACGCTAGTGGTCACCGGCTTTGGGCGAACTCCACGACTTGGCGCCCGATCGTGCGCAGCGACGTGGCCACCGACTCGCTGGAACATTCGCCCGCGCCGTCGAAACGCACTTCGGCCGAGTTTATCGCGGAGCCGAGCGGGGTCGGCCAGCCGCGCAGTGCGTGCACGATCGACCGCAGCGATGTGAGGGTCGTAACGGCGGCCTGCCAGCCCTGCGCGGTCGCCACACAGCCGACCGCGCGACCGTCCAGGTACACGCGCTCGTCTTCACGAAGATCTTCGATGTAATCCAAGGCGTTCTTGATCAACCCGGAGATGGTGCCGTGGTAGCCGGGCGAGACGAGCACGACGCCGTCGGCTTCGCGGATGTACTTCACGAGCCTGCGCGCCTTGTCCGAACGTTCGGGGACAGCCGGGTCGTAGAACGGCAGCACGAGGTCGTCGCCGGTGATCACCGTCGTTTTGGCGCCGAGCTCCTCGGCACCGGCCAACGCGAGCCGCAGGGCCCGCTCGGACTGCGAGTTCTCTCGTAGGGAACCGCCGACTCCCACCACATGTATGGCCACGTTCCGAGCTTAGGACTTCAAGTTGGGTTGAGTTCCACTCCCACAGCCGAACTTACTGACAGTAGGATCGCGTGATGCCGCTCTCGACGATCGCTCTGCAGGGCGCCGCGCTTCGTGCCCTCTACCGCCTCCCTCGCCGTATTCGCAGGTTGATCGCGGGTGCGCCGATCCGCCTCGATGATCAAGAGCTCGCATTGGACGCGCAGTTGTTCCTGCGTGCCCGGGAGTTGTCGACGCTTCCGGCACTGTCCAAAGGCACCCCGGAAAAAGCACGCCGTGACCTCGACAAGGGCGCGGCGATCGCGGCCGGGGAGCCGATCGAGCCGGTGGCCGTCCGCGAGCTGACGATCGACGGGACGATCCCCGCGCGGCTCTACCAGCCCGATGAGCTGCCCGAAGGCTCGCCGTTGCTGGTGTTCTTCCACGGTGGCGGGTTCACCATTGGCAGCATCACGTCGCACGACAACACCTGCCGGTTCCTGGCGAAGCACGCACGAGTGCGGGTGCTGTCGGTGGGCTACCGGCTGGCGCCCGAGCATCCGTTTCCCGACGGAGTCGACGATGCAGTCGCCGCATTCAAGTACGCGCACGCCAACGCGGCAGAGCTCGGCGCGGACCCGGCGGCGATCGCGGTCGGCGGCGACAGCGCGGGCGGCAACCTCGCGACGGTCGTCTCGCAACTGACCACGCGTGCGGGCGGCCCGAAGCCCGCGTTCCAGCTGCTGCTCTATCCGTCGGCGGACGCGACCAGCGAGACCAGGTCGAAGCAGCTGTTCGCCAAGGGCTTCTTCCTGACCAGGGACGACATGGACTGGTTCATGGGTCACTACGCCAGGACCGAGCAGGACAAGCAGGACCCGCGCTACTCACCGGGACTGGCCACGGACCTGTCCGGGATGCCGCCCGCGTACATCGCGACCGCGGGCTTCGACCCGCTGCGTGACGAGGGTGAGGCCTACGCCGAGTCACTGAGGAAGGCCGGCGTGCCCGTCGTGTTGACGAGACACGCCGATCTGATCCACGGATACGCCAATTTCCTCGCTATTGGAACTCGTTTTCGAGAAGCGATGTTCGAAGCCGCCGCCGTTTTGCGTGTCGGCCTGGAAATCAGCCCAAAGGAATCGGTAGGAGAATGACCGAATGCCCGGCGCGGAAAAACGCGCCGGACATTCACTTCGGGTCCGTCAGGGGGCGACGGGAGCGACCGGAAGCGGCGGGATCGGCAGCGGTGGCAGCGGCACGGGGATCGGCAGGCCGCCAAGCAGGCTGGAGACCAGGTCGAGCAGGGTCTGCAGCAGCGAGGTGAGCAGTGCGGTCACCCCGGACAGCAGGTCGAGACCCGGAAGGCCCTTCGCGGTGCCGTCCGGCATTCCGGCCAGCTTGCCTGCCAGTTCGGTGTTCAAGTCGTTGGCCTTGACCGAGTTGTCCCTGGTCTCCGCGCGGGTGGCCCACTCGTCGGTCCTGGTCACCAACGCGTCGAGCACGCCGTCGAGCTCGGTGACGTTGCCCTTCACACCGGCGACGTCGCCGGCCTCGTATGCGGACTTCAGCTGGTCGTGCATGCGCTGCACAGTCTTGGCGGCCACCTCGGGGTCAGCCGTGGCGGTCCAGCCGGAGCCGTGCCAGTCATCGGCGGAGGCTCCTCCGGCCAGCGCGATCATGCTGCCGACTACGACGACGGCGAGCTTTTTGACGAATCCCATTCTCATTCTCGACTCCTCCCCCCGCTCAAATGATGACGTAGCCAACAATGAGCGGACTCCGCTAGTACCGGAACATAGTCACCAGCCTGCGGCAGGCTCGCCAGAGTTCTTTACCAACCGGGTAATCGGCGATTTACGGTCGGTAATCGGATTACCGGCGTAGATCAACTAGTTCCGACACGGACCGGGACGCAGGACGGGAAAGTGATCACGGACCGGCGCCAGACACGCCCGGCTCACGGGCGCTGAACAGTCACGACGGAGCGAACCCTCACCCGGGTGAGTGAAATCGGCATTGGTAGCCGTGAGGGCCGAGTTACCGGCGTTCAACGCCGTGAAGGCAAAACGGCCCGGCGAGCGAGGGGCTCACCGGGCCGTTCTTCCTCGTGGTGGGAGGGTCTAGCGCGGATCAGGGTCGCCGCAGCCTGGGCACAGGCCCCAGAACACGACCTCCGCCTCGTCGACGACGAAGCCAGCCGACTCCCCTGGCGTCAGGCAGGGCGCCGGGCCTGCGACACAGTCGACGTCTTCGGTACGACCGCATTGGCGGCAGACAAGATGGTGGTGGTTGTCCCCGGTGCGGGTCTCGAACCGGGCCGGATGCCCGGCCGGCTCGATCCGCCGGACCAGGTTGGCGCTGGTGAATACGTTCAACACGTCGTACACCGCCTGAGTGGACACGGAACCCAACAGCTCCCGCACCCCGCTGGCGACCTGGTCGGCGGTGGCGTGCGGACGCTGGCTCAGCATGGTGAGCACCGCCAACCTCGGAGCCGTCACACGCAGACCGGAGGCCTTCAGCTGGTCGCGCAGCCGCGCTCGGTCCGGAGTAGTCGGTGTCGCCATCACTGCCACCTCACCACGTTATCTGGAACGAGTCAATAAAACGACTCGTTCGGGCAACCGCAGGGTGGTTCCCACCACTAGGGTGGCCCCGACCGAGCTGGTCTAGACCTCCTCCATTCGTGTGATTGCGAAGAACCGGCCGAAACTCGGTTGCCTGGTGGGGTAATCAGATGATCCCCTGACTGTCTGTGGAGAGATATCAGAAGCTGTTCGCCCTGCCGGGTGTCCGGTCTCTCCTGATCTTGATCTTCCTCACCAGGATCCCGGTCGCGGCCGCCGGAATGACGCTGACCTTGCACGTCGTTCTCGGGCTCGGCCACGGTTACGGCGCGGCGGGCCTGGTCGGCGGCGCCGTGACAATCGGCATCGCGATCGGCGCGCCGCTCTACGGCCGGTTCATCGACCGATTCGGCCTGCGCAGGGCACTGATGATCACAACCGTCGCCGAGACCGCGTTCTGGGCGACCGCACCGCTGATGCCATATCCAGTGCTGCTGCCGGTGGCGTTTCTCAGCGGACTGCTCGCCATCCAACCGATGTCTATCGGCAGGCAGGCGGTCGCCGCGCTCGTACCGGAAGCCCAGCGCCGCACGGCCTACTCGCTCGACTCGATCTCGGTCGAACTGTGTTTCATGATCGGCCCGGTGGTCGGCGTGGCACTGGCAACACAGGTCTCCACGTCGGTCGCTTTGCTCGTGCTCGCAGCAGGGTTCCTGGCGACCGGTGTCTCGCTGTCCGTCTACAACCCACCGCTTCGCGGCTCTGACGAGTCGACGACCACGGACCGTCCACCGAGACGTGAATGGCTGACGCGGAGCCTTGTGGGCGTGCTGCTGGTCGGATTCGGCGCGACGTTCGTGATGTCCGGCACCGAAGTCACGATGATCGCGGTGCTACGGCTGCACAACGAAGTCGAGTGGGCAGGCGCGGCGACAGTGATCTTGGCGCTGGCGTCGATCATCGGCGGAATCGTGCACGGCGCCGTCCGCAAGTCGTTGCCACAGGTCGTATTGATGGCTTTGCTTGGCGCGTTGACCATGCCGGTGCTATTCGCGGACGGCGGCACGTGGTGGATTCTCGCGCTCGCACTCGCGCCGGCCAGCGCGATGTGCGCACCTGCCATCGCATCAACGGGAGAGCGAGTCGCTCAGTTCGTTCCCGTTGCTGTGCGCGGGGAAGCGACGGGGCTGCAGAGTTCGGCGTTCACCTGTGGTGTCGCGCTGGGCTCCCCGGCGGTCGGCTTTGTGGTCGACCACAGCGGATCGCCGGGTTGGGGCTTCGTCGGCGCCGGTGCCGGCGGACTGATCATCGCCGTTTGCGCGGCTGTGCTCGTCCGCCGGACACCGGCCCCCGTTTCCGCAGCTCTCGCCTCGTGAGTGTTTTCGCCGGTCTGGTGTTTTAACGTTCCGGGTGGTTGATCTTTGACATGGAGGCGGCCACCGCTCGATGATCTTGGTTCCTTCCACAGAACTTTGATCACGAAAGCGGTGGCCGTGTCTGGCAGTGTGCCTGATGGATCCCTTGTAGGCCAACTCCGGCGGCTGCGGCGGTTCCGCCGGGCGGTGTATGAGTCGTTCACGAGGTGGCCGGATGTGTTGTTCGAGATGGTGGACGCGTTGTTGTGTCATCCGGGCCGGTTGGAGTCGTTGCCGTATCTAAGCTTGGAGCCGGTGTTGCGGCGTGGGCATGGCAGTGTGTATGCCGCGTTGGATCGGGGCCGGATCGACGCCGCGGTGTTGGCGGGTGTGTTGGCGGGTGTGGTGGATCGGTCCTCGGGGCTGGTGTTCGCGTTGGATTGTTCGCAGTGGCCGCGTCCGGATGCGCCGACCAGCCCGGACCGGACGTTGAACTACGACGCGGGCAAGGATGTTGGCGGTGGCAGCGGGGTGGTGACTCCGGGCTGGTGGTTTCAGTGGCTGGCCGCGACCGGGACGAGCGGTTCGTCGTGGGCGTCGCCGGTGGCGGTGGCGCGTATCGCGGTGGGTGAGAACCACAATGTGGTTGCTGTCGGGCAGATCGAGGCGTTGCTGAAGCAGGTGGCTGCCGACCGGGACCCGGACGGTGGTGATGATGGTGGTGGTCTGGTTCCGATTGTGTGTGCTGACGGGGACTACAGCCCGGTGTATCTGGGTGGCCGGTTGACCGGCGAGCGGGTGCAGATCGTGGTCCGGTTGCGTAAGGACGCGGTGGTGATGGCCGATCCGCCGCCGCGGGAACCAGGCACGATCGGGCGGCCGCGAGTGCACGGGCCAAAGATGAAACTGTCCGATCGCCGTAGCTGGCGTGACCCGGACGAATACCTCGCGGTGCCCGCCGAGCCTGGGCGGGCCGCGGTGAGTGTGTCGGTGTGGCATGGGATGCACCCGCGTGCCTCGGAATCGGCGGCACTGCGGGAACCTGGCTACCGGCCCGGGTACTCCCGCCCGGTGACCCGGGGCAGTGTGGTCTGGGTGTGTTCGGCCGACCCGGCGTACCCGCCGATGTGGTTGTTCTGGACCGGGCCTGAGGGCTCGTTCGATCTTGACCGGGTGTGGCGGGCGTATCTGCGCCGTTACGGCATCGAGCACCTCTTCCGGTTCCTCAAGCAATACCTGGCTTGGACCCGCCCTCGAGTGCGTGGCCCCGAGCAAGCCGAGCGGTGGAGTTGGCTGGTGGCTGTGGCTTATGTTCACCTGGTCCTGGCGCGTGGGCTCATCGCCGATCAGCGACTGTCCTGGGAACGACGCCGGGGACCGCTCAGCCCGCTACGGGTCAAACGCGGGTTTCGTGGGCTTCACCCGCGCCTGGGATCTCCGGCGAAACCGCGAAAACCTTCACGGCCCGGTCCGGGCCGCCCGACAGGGCATACATCCATCCCCGCGACGCGGCATCGCATCGTCCGTCCAGTGACAAAAACCTAAACCCAGCAACGAAAGCAGGGCCGCCGCTCCGCGACGGCCCTGCCCACCATGCCCTCACAACGTTAAAACACCAGACCGGTTAGAACCGGCGAAAACACTCACGAGGAGGTGACCAGGGCTTCCGCGATCTCGTAGGTGTTCAGCGCGGCGCCCTTGCGCAGGTTGTCGCCGCACACGAAGAAGTCCAGCGTGTTCGGGAAGTCCAGAGCCTGCCGGACGCGGCCGACGTACGTCGGGTCACCGCCGACGACATCCGCCGGGGTCGGGAACTTGCCCGCCGCCGGGTCGTCGATGAGTACGACCGACGGCTGCGCCTCGAACACCTCGTGCGCCTCGGCAACGGTCACCGGGTTGGCGAAAGTCGCGTGCACCGCAAGGGAATGCGTCGTCACGACCGGGACACGCACGCAGGTCGCCGACACCTTCAGGTCCGGGATCCCCATGATCTTGCGGGCCTCGTTGCGGACCTTCAGCTCCTCGCTCGCCCAGCCGTCTTCCTTGAGCGAACCGGCCCACGGCACCACGTTCAGCGCCAGCGGCGCGGGGAACGGAGAGTCCTCACTGGACAGTCCGGCGGCCGCGATCACCTCGGCCACATCGCCAGCGCGATCGCCAACATGCTTGCCTGCCACGGCTTCCAGCTCCGCGTACAACCGGTCGATGCCAGCCTGGCCCGCACCCGACGCCGCCTGGTAGGAGGCGACCACGAGCTCGGTGAGCTGGAACCGGCTGTGCAGCGCGCCGAGCGCGGCCATCATCGACAGCGTGGTGCAGTTCGGGTTCGAGATGATCCCGCGCGGCCGCTCGTTGATCTTGTCGATGTTCACCTCGGGCACGACCAGCGGCACGTCCGAGTCCATCCGGAAGGCGCCGGAGTTGTCCACCGCGATCGCGCCACGGGCCGCCGCGATCGGCGCCCACTCGGCCGAAATCTCGTCCGGCACGTCGAACATCGCCACGTCGACGCCGTCAAAAGCCTCAGGGGAGATCTCGATGACGGTCAGCTCTTCGCCGCGCACGACCATCTTCTTGCCAGCCGAGCGCGCCGAGGCGATCAGCCGGACCTCGCCCCACGGGAAATCGGGGCGGTTGTTCATGATGTCGATCATCACGCTGCCGACGGCGCCCGTCGCGCCGACCAGTGCCAGAACCGGCGCCATCAGCGACCACTCCCCGCGTACACCACGGCCTCTTCGTCGCCGCCGAGGTCGAACGCCTCGTGGATCGCGCGCACCGCGGCGTCCAGCTCGGTGTCCCTGATCAGCACCGAGATCCGGATCTCGGAGGTGTTGATGATCTCGATGTTCACGCCTGCCTTGGCAAGCGCCTCACAGAACGTCGCCGTCACACCGGGGTGCGAGCGCATGCCCGCGCCGATCAGCGAGACCTTGCCGATGTGGTCGTCGTAGAGGACCTGCTCGAAACCCAGCTCGGCGCGGACCTTCTCAAGCGCCGCGACCGCCGTCGGGCCGTTGGCCTTCGACAGCGTGAACGTGATGTCGGTACGGCCGGTGTGGGTGGACGACACGTTCTGCAAAACCATGTCGATGTCCACGCCGATGTCGGCGATCACCCGGAAGATCGCGGCCGCGACACCGAGCTTGTCCGGCACACCGACAACGGTGACCTTCGCTTCGGAACGGTCGTGCGCGACGCCCGTGATCATCGCTTGTTCCACGGAGAGCTCCTCGATCGTCCCGGTCACCACAGTGCCGGGCTTTTGGTTGAACGACGACCGGACCCGGACCGGCACCCCGTACCGCCGGGCGTATTCGACGCAGCGCAGCATCAGCACCTTGGCCCCGCAGGCCGCCATCTCCAGCATCTCCTCGTAGGTGATGCGGTCGAGGTGCTTGGCGTTGGGCACGATCCGCGGGTCAGCGCTGAACACGCCGTCCACGTCGGTGTAGATCTCGCACACATCGGCGCCGAGGGCGGCCGCGAGGGCCACCGCGGTGGTGTCCGTGCCGCCACGGCCGAGCGTGGTGATCTCGTTGGTGCCCTGGCTCACACCCTGGAACCCGGCCACGATCGCGATGGCGCCGTCGTCGAGCGCCTCCTGGATCCGGCTCGGGGTCACGTCGATGATGCGCGCGTTGCCGTGCGCCGCGGTGGTGATCACGCCTGCCTGCGAGCCGGTGTAGGACCGTGCCTCGAGACCGTGCGCGTGAATCGCCATGGCCAGCAGCGACATCGAGATCCGCTCACCGGACGTGAGCAGCATGTCCAGCTCACGCGCCGGCGGCACCGGGGCGACCTGACCAGCGAGGTCGAGCAGCTCGTCGGTGGTGTCCCCCATCGCGGAGACCGCCACGACGACGTCGTTGCCCGCCTTCTTGGTTGCCACGATGCGTTCGGCGACCCGTTTTATCCGGTCGGCGTTCTCAACGGAGGAACCGCCGTATTTCTGGACAACGAGCGCCACGCCGCTCAACCCTCTCCTCAATCGCTTCAGACCACGTTGAGGTGAGCCTACCTGCGCTCGGTAGTCGGTTTTCGACTTCGTGTGGCGCCAACCACTCAGGTCAGGAAGCTTTAGCCTTGTCGCGTGTCCACGACGGAGGTGACTCGGCAACCAGCGGCAATCGCGGAAAAAACTGAAACAATTCGTCTCAGAACGTGGACAGCCCGCCGAGTCGCCTATCTGCTCGCGCCAGCACTGATCTACCTGGCCATCCGCGAGTTCGGTCTGCTGGTGCTGTCCTGGATGAGTTCTCGGACACGTTTCCCGATGGGTCAAGCACTCACGTCGTGGGACGCGGACTGGTATCTGGGCATAGCGGCGGGCGGCTACGACAACGTGCCAACCCGCCTGGTCGACGCCTACAACCAGCGCTCGCCGGAGACCCCGCTGGCCTTCTTCCCGGGCTACCCGAAGCTGATCAACTACCTGGCCGCACCCTTCGGTGGCACCGAAACAGCAAGGCTGGTCGCGGCCTTCACGATCACGGTCATCGCCGGGATCTTCTGTGCGTACGCGCTGGCCAGGATCGGAAAGCGCATCCCCGGCGGTTCGACCCGGATCGGCCTGATCCTGGTCGCGCTGTTCGCCGCGGCGCCGATGAGCATCGTGCTGGTCATGCCGTACTCGGAGGCGCTGTTCTGCGCTTTCGCCGCGTGGGCACTGGTCGGAGTGCTCGAACGACGCTGGGTTTTCGCCGGGTTGATGTGCGCCTGTGGCGGTCTCGTGCGGCCGACCGCGGTGGCTTTGGTGCTCGCGGTCGGTCTTGCCGCGCTCGTCGCTGTGATCAAACGGCGGGATGGCTGGCGGCCGTGGGTCGGCGGGTTGCTCGTGCCGCTCGGGCTGTTCTTTTACCTTGGCTGGGTCGCCAGTCGGACCGGCGAGCTGCTTGGGTACTTCACGCTGCAGGAACGCGGCTGGGACTCGCGGTTCGACGGCGGCATCGCCACGTGGCGGTTCGCGGTCGAGGCGCTGACCCGGCAACTGTCGGTGCTCGAAGGCGTCACGATCCTGCTGCTGCTCGTGGCTGTGACATTGGTCGTGGTCGGGTTCAAGATGAAGCTGCCGTGGCCGCTGATGGTCTACGGGCTCGGCGTGCTGATGATGGACCTCGGGTCGAACGGCCTGATGGCGTCCAAAGCGCGACTGTTGTTGCCCGCGTTCGTATTGCTGATCCCGATAGCGGTTGGGCTCGCCAAACGGCAGACCGCTACCGTCGTCGCCACGCTGACTGGACTGGCCGTGATCACGTCCTGGTACGGCGCCTACTCGCTAACGGTGTGGAGCTGGGCAATCTGATGCATCCGTTGATGAGAGACCGATGGAGCCCGCGTTGGCTCGACGCTGCCGCGGAAGTGACTGACGCGCAGCTGGAATCGATGCTGGAGGCCGCCCGCTGGGCGCCTTCGTACGGCAACTCCCAACCCGCGCGGTACATGGTCGGGCGGCGTGGTGACACGACCTATTCGCGGATCTTCGAGGTGCTGAGCCAACGTAACCAGGCTTGGGCGCAGAACGCGCCAGTGTTGCTCCTGGGTATCGCGATGACCGTGAACCACAAGGGCACTTTGCCGTTGAACGAGTACGGCCTCGGGCTCGCGACGGAGAACTTGGTGCTGCAGGCGGTGGATGAAGGCCTTGTCGCACACCAGATGGGCGGGTTCAACGCGGAAGGCGCGCGGATTTTGTTCGAACTGCCGCCGGAGGCGCGGCCGGTCGTGGTGATCGCGGTCGGCAAACTCGGAGACCGCGAGGCGATCCCGGAAGATCTCCGAGAGCGAGAACTCGCCCCGCGCAAGCGACTGCCGCTCTCGGAGATCGCCTTCACCGGTGAATGGGGAACCCCAGCTCTCGGGTCGTGAGTGTTTTCGCCGGTTAGAACCGGCGAAAACACTCACGAGGGCTTTAGAGTTGGGCGGTGATCGCCGCGTGGTAGGTCGCGATCCGGCCGTACACGCCTGGGTAGCCCGCGAGCGCGCAGCCACGACCCCATGACGTGTCACCGATCAGCTTGCCGCCCGCGATCAGCGGACCGCCCGAGTCGCCCTGGCACGTGTCCACGCCGCCATTGGGGAAACCGGCGCAAACCATGGCGGACTGGATGAAGGAAGAACCGTATGCGGTACGGCAGCTCGCATCACTCGTGACCGGGACAGTGGCCTTGAGCAGGTAGCGAGACGCCGAGCCGCCGGAACTCGTGGTGCCCCAGCCGAGGATCGTGGTCTGTGTGCCTGCCGCGTAGAGCGCGGTGTCCTGCGGCGTGGCCAGCGGCAGATACGGCCCGGGCAGGCTCGTGCCCAAGGTCAGCACGGAGACGTCGTAGCCGCGCGTGGCACTCGTATAGCTCGGGTGCACCCAGATCCTGGTCACGGTCGAGACCGTGCCCGCGGTGCTCTGCTTGTCTTCCCGGCCCCACACCACACGGGTGCCGGACGAGCTGCGGCCGGCGGTGCAGTGCGCTGCCGTGACCACCTTTGTCGCGCTGACCAGGGTGCCGCCGCAGAACTGCGAGCCGGAGGAGCTGGCCAGGTACACGGTGTACTTGAAGTCGTTGATGTTGGCGCGGATGCCGCCAACGATCATCGGGGTGACGTCCGCCGATGCGACCGAAACGGACGACAGTGTGGCAAGAACCGTCGCGACCGCGACAGTGCAAGCCCGAACCAGGCGGGGCAGGGCAGCCGCCATGGCTGTCTCCTTTTCCTCAGTGCCGCTCTTCACCGAGCGACATGTTCCATGAGTAATCGGGTGACAACAGATCGTGCAACCGCTAACCGGGCCATTACATTGCCAACCCCTGGCGGAGCTGCCGAAAACCAGAAAGAAGCTGGTCAAACCCCAACGTACCCAGCGCTGGTTCAAGAGGAGCACGCACCGTGGGGGTCTGGGGCTCGGCCCCCAGAAGACACTGCGCGGACATGGTCCGCTTTTGTGCGGCTCCGCCGCACAAAAGCGGATCCCGTGCACCTGCCAGAGCCCGCTTATCCTTGCTGCCTTCCGGCCCTGGGGAGGTTCACGGGATGGACACCGCACGGGATCCACGTTCAGTGTAGCGAACCCTGGAGGCGGTACTGGCGGCGGGATTGTCGGTGGCTTTGGGTAGGGTCAACTCTGTGGCGCTCGCCCTCTACCGCAAGTACCGTCCGGCGACCTTCGCTGAGGTGGTCGGTCAGGAGCACGTCACCGAGCCGTTGCGCGTCGCGCTCGCGGCCGGTCGGGTCAACCATGCGTATCTCTTCTCCGGGCCTCGTGGCTGCGGGAAGACGTCCAGTGCGCGGATCATGGCCCGGTCTCTCAACTGTGCGCAGGGGCCGACGCCTGATCCCTGTGGCGTGTGCGAGTCGTGCATCTCGCTCGCTCCCAACGGGCCGGGCAGCGTCGATGTCGTCGAGCTTGACGCGGCCAGTCACGGTGGTGTCGATGACACTCGTGAGCTGCGGGATCGGGCTTTCTTCGCCCCCGCTATCTCCCGGTACCGCGTGTTCATCATCGATGAGGCGCACATGGTCACCACGCAGGGCTTCAACGCTCTGCTCAAGATCGTCGAGGAGCCACCTGAGCACCTCATCTTCATCTTCGCGACCACTGAGCCGGACAAGGTCCTGCCGACCATCCGCTCCCGTACCCACCACTATCCGTTCCGGCTGATTCCGCCGAGCGTGATGCGGGAGCTTCTGGAGCGCAACTGCGCTGCCGAAGGTGTCACGGTCGAGCCGTCCGTCTTCCCGTTGGTTATTCGGGCGGGTGGCGGCTCGGCACGTGACACCCAGTCGGTCATGGACCAGCTGCTGTCCGGTGCGGGACCCGATGGTGTGACATACGAACGCGCGATCTCCTTGCTGGGTGTCACGGACATCGCGTTGATCAACGACATGGTCGACGGGCTCGCGACCGGCGACGCGGCCGCCGTGTACGGCACGATCGAGCGACTTGTGGACGCCGGGCACGACCCGAGGCGGTTCGCGTCCGATCTTCTCGACCGGTTGCGGGATCTGGTTCTGCTCAGTGCCGTGCCTGATTCGGGTGCGCGTGGCCTGGTGAACGTGCCGGGTGACGAGCTGACGCGGATGTCCGCGCAGGCCGATCGCCTTGGCCCGGCAACGCTTTCCCGGTACGCCGAGATTGTCCACACTGGACTTATCGAGATGCGTGGGGCGACGTCGCCGCGGCTGGTGATGGAACTGCTGTCCGCGCGGATGCTTCTGCCCGCGGCGGTGCAGGGCGATCCGGCGCTCGATTCCGCTCTGCTGCAACGACTTGAGCAGTTGGAACGGCGTGCCTCGGTCGCTCCGGTCGCCGCGGCCGCCGTGCCTGCGATCGCTCAGCAGCAGGCGGCTCCTCAGCCTGTGCCCGCTGCCCCGCAAGCTCCCCAGCCCGTTCAGCCGCCGCCCCCCAGGCAGCCGGAACCTGTTGCCGCGCAAGCACCTGCGCCTGAACCTGCGCCCGCCGTGCCGCCTGCGGAGCCGGGCGCGATGGACACCGCGGCCCTTCGGCGGATCTGGCCGGAGCTTCTTGCCGAGGTTCGCAAGCAGCCTGGCGGTCGCAGCACCGAAGCCATGCTCACGAACGCGACCGTGCAGAGCATCGAGGGCGACACGGTCATCATCGCGCACCCCGCGGCCCCATTGGCGCGGCGGTTGGGTGAGGCCCGCAATATGGACCTCATCGGCAAGGCGTTGAACAACGTGATCGGCGGGCATTGGCGGGTTACGTGCGTGCACGGCAGTGCCACCGCCGCACCGCCAGCGCAGGCCGCGCCGCAGCCTCGCCCGCAACCGACGCGCCCTAGCCGTCCGGCGGCCGCGCCGGAGCCGCCGCAACGTCAGGCGCCGCGTCCGGCCGGTGATCACGACGATATTCCGCCGCCCCCTGAGCCCCCCGAGCCTGACGACCCTCTCCCGCCCCCTCCCCCGAAAACTGAGGCGGAGGAAGAAGAGGAGATGCTCGCCGAGGCCTCGCACAAGCCAAGCGAAGGTGAGCGGATCGTCGCCCGTGACCCGGAAGAAGTGGCGATCGAACTGCTGACGCAGGAGTTGGGCGCGCGCAAGATCTAGCTGTGGTCATTTCGGTGTGCCGGAACGGTGGACACGGCATGCTGGAAAGGTCGACACGGTGTTCCGGAATGGTGGACACGGTGTTCCGGAACGGTGGACACGCGCGGGGGTTAGGCGAGGTAGGCGAGGATCGCGGCGGCGATGGCGTCCGCGTAGCGTTGGCGGCCTTGGGTGCTCGAAAGGACGGCCGCTTCGGCTTCGTTGCGCATGTTTCCGCATTCCACCAGGGCTGCTGGGCGTTCGGAGAGGTTCAGGCCGCCTAGATCGTCCCGTGGGGACAGTCCGGCCGTGCCGATGTACGTCGATGTGGCGAAACCCGCTGACCGCAGGCCATCCCGCAGGGTTGTCGCGAGGCGCTTGGCCGGTTCGCCTTGAGCGGCGTTCAACGGCGGCGCCGAGTAGGCGATGTGGAACCCGTGTGCGCCAGGGGAATTCGAGCCGTCGGCGTGAATGGACACGACGGCGTCCGCACGAGCCTGGTTGCCGATCGCGGCCCGCTTGTCTACACACGGCCCGACGCCGGTGTCGCTGTCCCGGGTCAGTACGACCTGAATTCCCTTGGCGGCCAACAACTCCCGCACCCGGGTCGAAACGTCCCAAGTGAACTGGTGCTCGGTGTAGCCCGCGTTGGTCGAAGTCCCGGTTGTGTTGCACGCCTTGGTCTGGCCGCGGCCCGCGGGCACCTTCTTGTTGATCGCGGCCGGATTCGAGGAGTTTCCCCCGTTGTGCCCGGGATCGAGGACCACGACCTTGCCCTGAGCCGAAGGCCCAGAAGAAGTAGCAGCGGAACTGGCAGAAGGGACAGAAGAGGACGAAGTGACAGCCGCGGCAGGCGGCGTCACCGATGGCGCCGAAAAGGTCTGTTCCACCTTCGTCACAGCTGGCGGTGAGCCTGCCACGCTCGTGCTGCAGCCAGCCAGAAAGGCCAGTACGGCAGCGAGGGCGAGACAGGTGCGGCGAGGCGAAGGCTTCACATGAAGAGAGACTAGTCTTGACAGCAGGAACACTGACGCGAACTCGAGGAGCCAGCGGTGCAACCCGGACCAGGAATGCCCAACATCCAGGACATCCTGCAGCAGGCCCAGGCCATGCAGGAGAAGCTCGCGTCCGCTCAGCAGGAGCTCGAGGACGTCGAGGTGACCGGCACGGCAGGCGGCGGCATGGTGACCGCGACGGTCTCCGGCGCCGGTGAGCTGACCGCGCTGAGCATCGACCCGAAGGTGGTCGACCCCGAGGACGTCGAGACCCTCGCCGACCTGGTCATCGCCGCGGTCAGGGACGCGAACACCAACGCGCAGAAGCTGGCCGAGGAGAAGATGGGCGGCCTGGCCGGTGGGTTCGGCGGCGCGCTCGGACTGCCTGGTTTCTGATGTACGAAGGCCCGGTACAGGACCTCATCGACGAGCTCGGCCGGCTGCCGGGAGTGGGTCCGAAGAGCGCGCAGCGCATCGCCTTCCACCTGCTCGCAGCCGAGGCCGCGGACATCGCGCGGCTGCAGGACGCCTTGCAGAAGGTCAAAGAGGGCGTGATGTTCTGCGATATCTGCGGCAACGTCTCCGAGCAGGAGACCTGCCGGATCTGCCGGGACGCCCGGCGCGACCCGCAGAAGGTGTGCGTGGTCGAGGAGCCGAAGGACGTTCTGGCGATCGAGCGGACCCGTGAGTTCAAGGGCCGCTATCACGTGCTCGGCGGCGCGCTCGACCCGTTGTCCGGTGTCGGCCCCGACCAGCTGCGGATTCGCCAACTGCTGACCAGGATCGGCGAGCAGGACGTCACCGAGGTGATCCTGGCGACCGACCCGAACACCGAGGGCGAGGCGACCGCCACGTACCTGATCCGGCTGCTGCGTGACTTCCCCGGGCTGACCGTGACCAGGCTGGCGTCCGGCTTGCCGATGGGTGGCGACCTCGAGTTCGCCGACGAGCTCACGCTCACCCGCGCCCTTTCCGGGCGACGCACGGTGTGATCAAGGAAATACTGGCGGCGCCGCCTCGGCTTGGCGGCGTTCGCCTTGTCGCGATCGACGGCCCGTCCGGCTCTGGCAAGTCAACTTTCGCTCGCGAACTCGTCGCGCAGCTCCCCAACGCCACCCTCATCTCCACGGACGACTTCGCGACGTGGGAGGACCCAGTCGCGTGGTGGTCCCGGTTGGCAGTGGGCGTACTAGACCGATTGGCGGCGGGTCGATCTGGTGGTTATCGAGTCGTTGAATGGACCGGCGGAGTGCCGCGACTCGGTGCGATGAGGACAGTCCACGTCCCGGAGTTTCTGGTCATCGAAGGGGTGTCGGCCGGGCGGTCCTCGGTCCGCCCGCTGCTGTCGGCGCTGATCTGGTGTGAAGTCCCTGACCAGGCCGAACGCCTCGAACGAGCGGTGTCCAGGGACGGCGAAACGAGCAGGTCACACCTCACCAAATGGCAGCTTTTCGAGCAAGGTTGGTTCGCTGTCGACGCAACCCGGGAGTGCGCTGACCACGTTGTTGTGACGGCGTTGGGCAATCTCTGACCGGGCCCTGTTTGGCCGATTCGTGACCAAGCGGAGTACCGGCGATATGCCCCGATCGATATAAGGTCCGTCCCCAAGACGTGCCGTTTCAACTACTCGAGGTGAGCGATGGTCCAGACCCGTAGAGTTCGAGCGGGCCGCCTGGTGGCGCTAGGCCTCGCAGGCGCAGTGGTGTTGTCCGCCTGCGCTGAATCCCAGCGTGGCAACGATCAGGGTGGCGCGGCGCCGAAATCCGGCGGCACCATGACGTTCGCGACCGAGGGCGCGCCGAAGCTGTTCGATCCGTTCTTCGCATCGGACGGCGCGACCTTCCGCACCTCACAGCAGGTCTTCGAAGGCTTGATCGAGTTCAAGCCGGGCACGGCCGAGGCCGAAGCAGGTCTCGCCGAGAAGTGGAGTTCCACTCCGGACGGCAAGACGTGGACGTTCAACCTGCGCAAGGGCGTGAAGTTCCACGACGGCAGCGAGTTCAACGCCGAAGCCGCCTGCTTCAACTTCAACCGCTGGTACAACCAGAAGGGCGCGGGCCAGAGCCCGGCCGTCTCGTCGTACTGGAACGACAACTTCGGCGGCTTCGCCGACGGCGCGAAGCCGTCGCTGTTCAAGTCCTGCACGGCGACTGACCCGGCCACGGCCGTGGTCGAGGTGACGAGCTCGACGAGCAAGTTCCCGGACATCCTCGGCTTGCCGTCGTTCGCCATCCAGAGCCCGACCGCGCTCAAGCAGTACAACGCGGACAACGTGGTGCAACAGGGCGACAGCTTCGTCTTCCCTGAGTACGCCCAGTCGCACCCGACCGGCACCGGTCCGTTCAAGTTCGCCAAGTACGACAAGGCGAACGGGACCGTCGAGCTGGTCCGCAACGAGGACTACTGGGGCACGAAAACATTCCTCGACAAGCTGATCCTGCGGGCGATCCCGGACGAGACGGCCCGCAAGCAGGCGCTGCAGTCCGGTGACGTGCAGGGCTACGACCTGCCGTCGCCAGCGGACTGGGAGCAGCTGAAGAAGGACGGCCACAAGCTGCTGATCCGCCCTGCCTTCAACGTGATGTACGTCGGCATCGGCCAGAAGAACAACCCGAAGCTGCGTGATCTCAAGGTGCGCCAGGCGATCGCGCACGCGATCGACCGCGAGGGCCTGATCAAGCAGCAGTACCCGGAGGGTGCGAAGGTCGCCGAGAACTTCTACCCGGACACGATGTTCGGCTGGACCTCGGACGTGCAGAAGTACGAGTACAGCCCGGACAAGGCGAAGGCGCTGCTGGCCGAGGCGGGCGCGACCGGCCTTGAGGTCAACTTCTACTGGCCGACCGAGGTCACCCGGCCGTACATGCCGAGCCCGAGGGACATTTTCGGCTTTATCCGGGGCAACCTGGAAGCGATCGGCATGAAGCTCAACGTGATCAGCAAGCCGTGGAACGGCGGCTACCTTGAAGACATCGACCAGGCGAAGGCCGACGTGTTCCTGCTTGGCTGGAACGGTGACTACAACACGCCGGACAACTTCATCGGCAGCTTCTTCTCCGACCCGGACAACCGGTTCTCCACCGTGTCGGCGACCTGGGGCACCCAGCTGTCCGGCGAGCTCAAGGCGGCCGACGCCGAGCCGGACGCGGCCAAGCGCAAGGCCATGTACGAGGCGCTGAACAAGAAGCTCAAGGCGGAGTACCTGCCCGGCGTGCCGATCGCGCACTCGCCGCCCGCGCTGGTCACCTCGGCCAAGGTGAGCGGACTGGTCGCCAGCCCGTTGACCGACGAGCGGTTCAACACCGTCAGCCTCGGCTGACAGCGGAAATCCCGAAGAAGAACTGACTGTGCTTCGTTACACCGTCCGGCGGTTGCTGCAGCTTGTGCTCGTTGTCGTAGCGCTGTCGCTGCTGCTGTTCGCGTGGTTGCGCTCGCTTCCCGGAGGGCCGGTTTCGGCCCTTCTCGGGGAGCGGGCCACCCCCGCGCTGCGTGCCCAGCTGACCACCGAGCTGGGTCTTGATCAGCCGATCTTCGTGCAGTACTTCAAGTTCCTCGGTCGCGCGGCGTCCGGGGACTTCGGCGTGTCAACCGGTGTTCAGGCCGGTGACTCGGCGATGGAGATCTTCCTGCAACGGTTTCCGGCGACACTGGAACTGTCGGTGATGGCGATCCTGATCGCCATCGCGGTCGGGATTCCCTTGGGCTACTTGGCCGCGCGCCGTCGCGGTGGATGGCTGGACAACATGAGCGTCGTCGGTTCGCTGATCGGCGTCGCGGTTCCGGTGTTCTTCCTTGCCTTCGTGCTCAAGCAGGTCTTCGCGGTCGAACTCGGGTGGTTTCCGACCACCGGGCGCCAGGAGGGCGGGCTTGACGCGACCCGGGTCACCGGTTTCTTCGTGCTCGACGGCATCATCACGCGCGAGTGGGACGCGGCTTGGGACGCGTTCAAGCACCTGATCCTGCCCGCGGTCGCGCTGTCGAGCATTCCGTTCTCGGTGATCTTCCGGATCACCCGTGCCTCGGTGCTCGACGTGCTGGATGAGGACTTCGTCCGCACGGCCGAGTCGAAAGGCCTGACCACCCCGGTGATCCGGCGACGGCACGTGCTGCGCAACGCGATGTTGCCGGTGGTGACCACGATCGGCTTGCAGACCGGTGCGTTGCTGGCCGGCGCCGTGCTGACCGAGAAAGTGTTCGCCTTCCCCGGGATCGGCCAGGCGCTGGCGATCGGCTTCGAGCGGCGGGACTATCCCGTGCTGCTGTTGCTGATCCTGTGCGCCGCCGGGGTTTTCGTCATTGTCAATCTGTTGGTCGACCTGTCTTACGCGGTGATCGATCCACGGCTGCGGACCTCGGGCGGTGGGCGATGACAGCGCGCACAGACAAGATCGACAAGCTGGCTGAGCAGGCCGCCAAGGCCGACACCGGGGTGAGCCTCACCGCGGCGGCTTGGCGCAGGCTCCGCCGTAACCCGGTGTTCTTGCTGGGCGCGGCGATCGTGGTGGCGTTCGTGGTCGTGGCGCTGTTGTCACCGCTCTTGGCTCCGCACGATCCGTCCGAGCCGATGCTGGGCGACCAGGTTGTCCGTGCTCGCAACGAGATCCCGCCATCCCAGCCCGGGCATCCGCTCGGTGGTGACCAGGTGGGACGTGACCTCCTGTCGCGCCTTCTGGTCGGCGCACAGCAAACGCTGATCGTCGGTGTGCTCGCCACGCTGATCGGCCTGGCAGGCGGGTTGGTGCTCGGCACCCTCTCGGGCGCGCTGGGCGGCTGGGTCGACACGACAGTCATGCGTGTGGTCGACGTGATGCTGTCGATCCCGGGCCTGCTGCTGGCGGTGTCCATCGGCTCGTTGTTCGCCCAACCCAACCAGTACACCGTGATCCTTGCCGTCGCCATCGTGCAGATCCCTGTGTTCGCACGGCTTTTGCGCGGCTCAATGCTCGCGCAACGACATAGTGATCACGTACTGGCCGCGCGATCGCTTGGTGTGAAACAAGGGTCGATCGTGTTCCGGCACATGCTGCCCAACTCGCTCGGACCGGTGATCGTGCAGGCCACGCTCGTGCTCGCGATCGCGATCATCGAGGCGGCCGGGTTGTCGTTCCTCGGCCTCGGCAACCCCGACGACCGGATCCCGGAGTGGGGGCAGATGCTCGGCCAGGCGCAGAACGTCATCGACAGTCATCCGGAGCTGGCGTTCTGGCCAGCCGGGTGCATCGTCGTGGTCGCGTTGGGATTCACATTGGTTGGCGAGTCGCTGCGCGAGGCTCTCGACCCGAAGAGCCGGCGGTGATTTTCGGTGGCATTGCTAGAAGTTCGTGACCTGAGGGTCGAGTTCCGGCGCAGGGGCGAGGATCCCGTGCACGCCGTGGACGGGGTGAGTTTCGACGTTGAGCCCGGCCAGACGGTCGGGCTGGTCGGCGAGTCCGGTTGCGGCAAGTCCGTGACCGCGCTGACCATCATGGGCCTGCTGCCCAAGGGCGGTCCGCATGTCTCCGGTTCGGCGCGGTTCGCCGGGACCGAGCTGTTGTCGTTGTCCGACAAGCAGATGCGCGATCGGCGTGGCCGTGATCTCGGCATGGTGTTCCAGGATCCACTGTCCTCTTTGAACCCGGTCGTGCCGATCGGGCTGCAGGTCACCGAGGTGCTGGAGCGCCACCGGGGCATGACCCGCAAACAGGCCGCAGTGGAAGCGGCCGACCTGCTGGACAAGGTCGGCATCCCTGACCCCAAGCGCAGGCTGGACGAGTACCCGCACCAGCTGTCCGGCGGGATGCGGCAGCGCGCGCTGATCGCGATCGCGCTGGCATGCCGTCCGAAACTGCTGATCGCGGACGAGCCGACCACCGCGCTCGACGTGACCATCCAGGCGCAGATCCTTGCCCTGCTGGCCGAACTTGTGCGCGACACCGAGACCGCGCTGATCATGATCACCCACGACCTCGGGGTGGTCGCTGGTCTGTGCGACGAGGTGAACGTGCTCTACGGCGGCCGCGTGGTCGAACGTGCCAAGCGGCACGATTTGTTCGGCATACCAAGGCATCCGTACACGCACGGCCTGCTGGCCTCGATCCCGCGGCTGGACGCGCCGCGAGGTGAGCGGCTGTCGCCGATCAAGGGCTCGGTGGCCGACAACATCCCATGGACCAGCGGGTGCGCGTTCGCGCCACGCTGCCCCAACGCCATCAATGTCTGTGTCGAGCAAACCCCGGAGATGGGAAGCGATCCGGTCGTGCCTGACGACCGGTTGCTGCGCTGCCACAACCCGGTCGCGCCGGTGGAACGGGAGGCCCGGGTATGAGCACGCTCGTCGAGGTCCAAGACATAAAGGTGCACTTCCCGATCAAGCGCGGAGTCGTGCTGGACCAGACCGTCGGCTACGTGTACGCGGTCGACGGCGTGGACCTGGCCATCAAGCGCGGCGAAACGTACGGCCTTGTCGGTGAATCCGGCTGCGGCAAGTCCACGCTCGGGCGCGCGATGCTGAAACTGACCGAGCCGACGGACGGCCGAGTGGTCTTCGACGGGGTCGACCTTTCGGCCATGCGTGGTGAGCCACTTCGCCAGATGCGCCGCCGGATGCAGATGGTTTTCCAGGACCCGATGTCGTCGCTGGATCCGCGTCAATCGGTGGAATCCCTCCTTGTGGAGGGAATGCGGGCACACGGGCTGGACAAGGACCGCGACGCGACAGCCAAACGCTTGCGCTCCCTACTTTCGTCGGTAGGCCTGCCGAGCAACGCGCTTCGCAGGTACCCGCACGAGTTCTCCGGCGGTCAACGACAGCGCATCGGAATCGCACGAGCACTCACCGTCGATCCCGAGCTGATCGTGGCCGACGAACCGGTCTCCGCACTGGACGTTTCGGTGCAGGCCCAGGTCATCAACCTGCTGGAAGACCTGCAGGAAGAGTTCGGGCTGACCTACCTGGTGATCGCGCACGACCTTGCCGTGGTGCGGCACATCTCCGACCGGGTCGGCGTGATGTACCTCGGTGGCCTTGTCGAGGAGGCGCCGTCGGACCTGCTGTACGCGCAACCGCTGCACCCGTACACCCGTGCGCTGTTCTCGGCCGTGCCCGTGCCCGACCCGCTCGTTGAGGACCGGCGGGAGCGAATCCTGCTGGCAGGCGACCTTCCGTCACCCGCGAATCCCCCTGCTGGATGCCGTTTTCACACCCGCTGCCCATGGCGCCAGGAGCAGCGCTGCGACACCGAGCGGCCAGCACTGCGGGAGATCACCGGCGGGCATCGGGTAGCGTGCCACTTCGCCGAGGACATCTCCTCCGGACGGATCCGGCCACACGAAGTCCGCCCGGAACTGATCGAACCGGACGGTACGGGAGGCGGCGTGACAGCCGACGATCCGCTGGCCGGCCCGGCCTCGATCACCGAGGCCCTCGGCCCGTGACTGTCCACTTTGGGATGGTCGAGAAGAACAACCACCGCTGACAGCTACATTCCGTGATCGGTCCTGCGCGTCAAGGTGTTGACCGGCCTGTGTTCCCGGATCGTGACCCAATGGAGGTCAGGGGATGGCGAACAAGGAGGCTAAGGTCGCCACCAACGGACTGATCCCGGACCGACTCGCAAAGGAGTGCGTGATGGCTTACCCGCTGTCGTCGCAACCCAGCCGCATGGCCACTTGGTACAGCGCCGATGGGCGCTCGATGCGACGGGCGGGTCTGGCACAGCGATGACCGCTCCGATCGAGGTCACGGACTCCGACAAATCGGCACAACCAGAAGCCGTACTGGAAGGAGTCAGCCGCAAACAGATCCAGGGCCGGTCACTTGGCCGGATCGCGTGGATACGGCTCAAGCGCGACAAGGTCGCGATGGCCGGCGGGGCCATCGTCCTGCTGCTGATCCTTGTCGCCATCTTCGCCCCGCTGATCGTCAAGCTGCTCGGGCATCCGCCGAACGAGTTCCACCAGGACCTCGTCGATCCGACGATCGGCAAGCCGTACGGCGCCTTCGGCGGCATCAGCTGGGACTTCCTCTTCGGCATCGAGCCGACCAACGGCCGTGACCTGTTCAGCCGGATCGTCTACGGCGCGCAGGTCTCGATGCTCGTCGGGTTCCTCGCCACCCTGGTCTCGGTGATCATCGGCACCGTCCTCGGCGTGATCGCCGGCTACTTCGGCGGGTGGATCGACACACTGATCGCCCGCACCATGGACGCGTTCCTGGCCTTCCCCCTCCTGCTGTTCGCCATCGCGCTGGCCGGGGTGAGCCCGAACGACCTGCTCGGGCTGACCGGCAACGGGCTGCGGATCGCCATGCTCGTGTTCATCATCGGCTTCTTCAGCTGGCCGTACATCGGCCGCATCGTCCGTGGGCAAACGCTTTCGCTGCGCAAACGTGAGTTCGTCGACGCGGCGCGCAGTCTCGGGGCTCGAAGTCCGTACATCCTGTTCAAGGAGATCCTGCCGAACCTGGTGGCGCCGATCCTTGTGTACTCGACGCTGATGATCCCCACCAACATCCTGTTCGAGGCGGCACTGTCGTTCCTCGGCGTCGGGATCAACCCACCCACACCGTCGTGGGGCGGCATGCTGACCGACGCCACCAGGCTGTACAGCGTCGCACCGCACTTCGTGATCGTCCCCGGTCTCGCCATCTTCGTGACCGTGATGGCCTTCAACCTGTTCGGTGACGGCCTGCGCGATGCGCTCGACCCACGCGCCCGATGACCTTGCGTCGCACACCTGGCGACAGTGAAAGGAAACCGATGAGGAAAACCAATACCCGGATAGCGGCTGTGTCCGGCGCAGTCGTCCTAAGCCTGGTGCTGGGCGCCTGCGGTGGCGACAGCGGAGGCAACGGCGGCACGACCGGCGGAGCGGCCGCGTTCGATGCCGGCTCCAAGGGCATCGTCAACGCGTCCGACAAGAAGGGCGGCGTGCTGAAGTTCGCGGTCAGCGACGACTTCGACTCGACCGACCCCGGCAACACCTACTACGCGTTCGGCAACAACTTCATCCGCCTGTACACGCGTACGTTGATGACCTACACGTCCAAGCCCGGTACCGAGGGCGCCGAGCCTTCGCCGGACCTGGCCGAGGCGCCAGGTGTGCCGAGCGACGACAGCAAGACGTGGACGTACAAGCTCCGCAAGGGCATCAAGTACGAGGACGGCACCGAGGTCAAGGCCAGGGACATCAAGTATGCCGTCGCCCGTACGTTCGACCGCGGTGTGCTGCGCAGTGGTCCTGGCTACTTCAAGAGCCTGCTGGCAGCTGACGGCTACCAGGGTCCGTACAAGGACACGAACCTCGACAACTTCAAGGGCGTCGAGACCCCGGACGACTACACCGTCGTGTTCAAGCTGAAGGACTCGTTCTCCGAGTGGAACGAGCTGGTCAGCTTCAGCGGCCAGACCGCGCCGGTCCCGCAGGCCAAGGACACCGGTGAGCAGTACGCGCTGCACCCGCTGTCGAGCGGCCCGTACATGTGGGAAGGCAACTACAAGCCCAAGCAGGGTGGCGCGCTGGTGCGCAACCCGAACTGGGACCAGGCGACCGACTCCAACCGCAAGCAGCTGCCGGACCGGATCGAGGTCGCGGCTGGCGTGAACGCGGAGGAGCTGGACAACCAACTGCTTTCCGGTGACGTGCAAGTCGAGCTCGCCGGTTCGGGTCTGCAGGAAGCCGCCCGTCAGCGCGTGCTCGCCGACCCCGCGCTGAAGGCCAACGCGGACAACCCGTACGCCGGTTTCCACTGGCTGATCCCGATCAACATGAAGAACATCCCGAACGTGGAGTGCCGCAAGGCGATCATCTACGCAGCCGACCGTGACGCCATGTGGCGTGCCTACGGTGGTGACGTGGGTGGCGAGATGGCCACGTCGATCATGCCGCCGATCATCCCCGGCCGCGAGGCGAGCAACATCTACCCGATCGGCCAGGGCTACAAGGGTGACGAGGCCAAGGCCAAGGACGCACTGGCCAAGTGCGGCCAGCCGAACGGCTTCGAGACCACGATGATCTACCGCAGCAACCGGCCGAAGGAGAAGGCGACCGCTGAGGCTGTGGAGCAGTCGCTGGCCAAGGTCGGCATCAAGCTGACCCTGAAGGGCTACCCGGCCGGTTCGTACACCACCGACCAGCTCGGCTCGCCGTCCTTCGTGGCGAACGAGAAGGTCGGCCTCGGCACCTACGGCTGGGCAGCTGACTGGCAGAGTGGCTACGGCTACGACCAGGCGCTGACCGACGGCAAGGCGATCCTGCCGAGCGGTAACTCCAACGCCGCCGAGCTGGACGACCCGCAGATCAACCAGTGGTGGAACGAGGTCGTCAAGATCGACAACGCCGCCGAGCGCGAGAAGATCTACAACCAGATCGACCGCAGGGCCCTCGAGCTGGGCGCGTACTTGCCGAACGTCTACGCCAAGTCCTTGCTGTACCGGCCGACGAACCTGACCAACGTGTACTTCCACGTCGGTTTCGGTATGTACGACTACGCCAACCTCGGCGTGTCCTGACAAGTCGCATCGGTCAGCTGAAGGAGTGAAGGCACCGGGTGGCCTGCGCGAGCCCGCGCAGGCCACCCATGGCCGCATGCTGTGATCGCTTATATCGTTCGTCGACTCGTCGGCGCGATCGCCCTCTTGCTGGTGATCAGCGCCGCGACCTTCGCGATCTTCTTCCTCGTCCCCCGCATCGCCGGGGTGACGTCGGACGATCTCGCCGCCCGGTTCGCGGGTAAGTCACCGACACCGGAGACCGTGCAGGCCATCAAGGAACGGTTCGGCTTCGACAAGTCGGTCGCCGAGCAGTACGGGATGTTCATCAAGGCCGTGGTGTCCGGTGACACGTACGTCAGCGGCACGAGGACAATCGACTGCCCGGCACCGTGTCTCGGCTATTCGTTCCGCACCAACCAGCCGGTGCTCGAGGAAGTGCTCGGCAGACTTCCGGTGACACTGTCCATCGTCATCGGTGCCGCGATCATCTGGCTGATCTCGGGTGTCGGCGTCGGTGTGCTGTCCGCGCTGAAACGCGGCACGCTGATCGACCGGTCGACCATGGCGATAGCACTGGCCGGTGTGTCGCTGCCGATCTTCTTCACCGGCCTGTTGTCGCTGACATTCGTTGTGCACCAATGGGGTCTGCTACCCCCGGTGAAATACACGCCGTTCCTCGACAATCCCGGGTTGTGGGCGCAAGGGCTGATCCTGCCGTGGATCACGCTGGCGTTCCTGTTCTCCGCGATCTACGCCCGGCTGACGCGCGCCGGGATGCTGGACACCCTCGGCGAGGACTTCGTCCGCACGGCGAGAGCCAAGGGCCTGCGGGAGCGGACCGTGATCGGTAAACACGCGCTGCGCGCCAGCCTCACGCCGATCCTGACCGTGTTCGGTCTTGACGTCGGCCTGCTGCTCGGCGGCGCCGTGCTCACCGAACGGACCTTCTCGCTCAAGGGACTCGGTCAGCTGGCACTCGACGGAGTGATCCAGAGTGACCTGCCCATGGTGCTCGGCGTGGTGATGTTCGCGGCGCTGTTCATCGTTCTGGCAAACCTGGTGGTCGACGTCCTCTACGGCGTCCTCGACCCGACTGTGAGGCGCTAGCTGATGGGAACCCCCAACACCGAGCTTTCCGGTGACGAGCTGGCCACGGCCGACGCCGCACGCAACCTGCCGTCCGCGTTCCTCGAGGTACGTGACCTGCGGGTGCACTTCCCGACCGACGACGGCATCGTCAAGTCCGTCGACGGGCTGTCGTTCAGCCTCGACCGGGGAAAGACGCTGGGCATCGTCGGCGAGTCCGGCTCAGGCAAGAGTGTGACCAGCCTGTCGATCATGGGCCTGCACAAGCAGGGCTCAGCCAAGATCACCGGCGAGATCAAGCTGGACGGCGAGAACCTGGTCGGCGCCGATCCGGAAGTGGTGCGCCGCAAGCGCGGCAAGAACATGGCGATGATCTTCCAGGATCCGCTGTCGGCGATGCACCCGTTCTACACGGTCGGCAACCAGATCATCGAGGCGTACCGGGTACACCACGACGTGTCCAAGGCCGCGGCCCGCAAGCACGCGATCGACATGCTCGACCGCGTCGGCATCCCGCAGCCGGACAAGCGCGTCGACGACTATCCGCACGCGTTCTCCGGCGGTATGCGCCAGCGCGCGATGATCGCGATGGCGCTGGTGTGCGACCCGGAGCTGCTGATCGCCGACGAGCCGACCACCGCGCTGGACGTGACCGTGCAGGCGCAGATCCTCGATCTGATCGTCGACCTGCAGAAGGACTTCAACTCCGCGGTCATCATCATCACGCACGACCTCGGCGTGGTCGCCGAGCTGGCCGACGACATCATGGTGATGTACGCGGGCCGCTCGGTGGAGTACGGCACGTCGCACGAGATCTTCTCGTCGCCGCAGCACCCGTACACCTGGGGCCTGCTCGGCTCGATGCCCCGGCTCGACCGGGAACGCACCGAGCGGCTGCAGCCGATCAAGGGCACGCCACCGAGCCTGATCAACGTTCCGACAGGCTGCCCGTTCAACCCCAGGTGCGCGTACGGGGAGCTCAACGGGGACCTCAGCACCACGGAGCGCCCCGAGTTCCGCGAGATCAGTCCTGGACACCGGATCGCGTGCCACCTCTCTGGCGAAGAGCGCCAGCGGATCTGGAACGACGAGATCAAGCCGAAGTTGTGAGTCGATGAGCGAACTGACCTCTCCCACCGCCCCAGCCGAGAAGACGAGGGAAACCCTGCTGTCGGCATCGGGACTGCAGAAGTACTTCCCGATCCGCAAGGGCCTGCTGCAGCGGGTCCAGGGCCACGTACAGGCCGTGGACGGGCTGGATTTCTCGGTGCAGAAGGGCGAGACGCTCTCCCTGGTCGGCGAGTCTGGCTGCGGCAAGACCACGACGGGACGGCTGCTGACCCGGCTGCTCGAGCCCACCGCGGGCAAGATCGTCTTCGAGGGTGAGGACATCACCCACATGTCACAGGGCAAGCTGCGCCCGTTGCGCCGTGACGTGCAGATGATCTTCCAGGACCCGTACTCGTCGCTGAACCCGCGGCACACCGTGGGTGCGATCGTCGGCGCGCCGTTCAAGCTGCAGAAGGTGCAGACCGAGAACGGCGTGAAGAAGGCCGTGCAGGAACTGCTCGAGCTCGTCGGACTGAGCCCCGAGCACTACAACCGCTACCCGCACGAGTTCTCCGGCGGTCAGCGGCAGCGCATCGGCATCGCCCGTACGCTCGCGTTGAAGCCCAAGCTGATCGTGGCCGACGAGCCGGTGTCCGCTTTGGACGTGTCGATCCAGGCGCAGGTGGTGAACCTGCTTGAGGATCTGCAGAACGAGCTGGACCTGACGTACGTGATGATCGCGCACGACCTGTCGGTGGTGCGGCACGTGTCCGACCGGGTCGCGGTGATGTACCTCGGCAAGATCGTCGAGATCGGCGAGCGCACCGGCCTCTACGAGACGCCGATGCACCCGTACACGATGGCGCTGCTGTCCGCGGTGCCCGTGCCGGACCCGGAGCGCAAGGCCAAGCGTGAGCGGATCCGGTTGAAGGGCGACGTGCCGTCGCCGATCAACCCGCCGTCCGGCTGCCGGTTCCACACCCGGTGCTGGAAGGCGCAGGAGATCTGCAAGACCGAGGAGCCCGTCCTGCGCGAACTGGCGCCCGGCCGCAGCGCCGCGTGCCACTTCCCGGAGAACACACCGGATTCGGACCACACCGTCAAGGTGGTGTAGTCCGCATCGCGCGAAAAGGCCCTCGTCATCGACGGGGGCTTTTTCGCTAACCTAGGTGAAATGCTCGACGAAGCCGTCTTCTCCAGCGCGGATCTGCCTGCGGCAGAACGGTTTCCGGCCTGGCGTGACGTGATGGCCAGCCTGCATGCCCCGATGGACCTGACCAGCGATTACGCCGCGGATTTCGATGCTCGGATGCGGGTCATCGACCTCGGCGGGATGGTGGTGTGGCCTGCCACGTTCGATCCGCTGACGTTCCGGCGCAGCCGCAAGCTGATCCGCCAGTCCGACCCGGAGACCGTGCACTTGTCGTTGCTGCTGCAAGGAAGTGCGGGCATGCGGCTGGACCGGCACGAGAAGACCTGTGACGTCTTGGACATCCATACGAACGACTCGTCCCGGCCGTACGAGATCACCACGGGTGACGCCAGGATCAAGTCGATCGGCGTCGAGATCCCCAAGGCACTGCTGCCGCTTCCCCGCCACCAGGCCGAAAAAGCGGTGGGTTTGCCGATGTCCGGGAAAGATGGGATCGGCTCGCTGCTGACCCATTTCCTGACCCAGCTGACCTCGGACACCGCTGCCTACCAACCATCGGACGCGCCACGGCTGGGGACCGTGCTCACGGACCTGGTGGCCGCGGTGTTCGGGCACGCACTCGACCGGCCGGTTGTGCTGGAGTCGCACAAACGGACGCTTGTGTTGCGTATCAAGGACTTCATCCGGCGCAACCTGCACGACCCGGCGCTGAACCCTGGCATGATCGCGGCTGCGCACCATATCTCGCTGAGCTACCTGCACCGGCTGTTCCGCGAAGAGGCCGAGACCGTGGCTGCCTGGATCCGTGTGCAGCGCTTGGAAAGCGCCCGCCGGGACCTGGCCACGGGCACCGCGCCCATCCATGCCGTCGCCGCACGGTGGGGTTTCGTGCGGGCAGCAGACTTCACGCGGGCGTTCCGGGCGGCTTATGGCGTGGCGCCTAAGGAATACCGGGCTAGTGCTTCTTGACTTCGATCGCGGTGCCGATCGTGCCTCCCCAGTCGATGCACGAATCGGCGGCGGCGAGGTACACCGGACCGGCGACGTCGGTGTACGCGCCGGGGTCGTTCGCCCATTTGTCCTCGCCGACCTTGCGGATGAACGCTTCCATGAAGGTCGGCTCGTCCGCGGCCGCGCGGACCGTCACCACGCAGTGCATTTCGGTCGCGGAGTTGTAGGTGAGATAGACGGTGCCACGTTTGTCCGGGAAGTCCTTTTTGTCGACAACGAGGTAACCATCACCGCACTGTTCGCAGTATGTGTTTCCCAGTCTCACGCCTACCAGGATCACCGGGACGGACCAGAAAGTCCTTAGCGCTCAGAACACGGGTTCTTGGCGCAGAGTGAACTCAGCGCTGGCTTGACTCCCGGACGGTCAGCGACACCGGCAGTACCTGCCGACGCTGCTCCGGCGGCTGCCCACCGAGCAAGTCCAGCAGCATCTCCACCATCTGGGTCACCTGCTCCGCGGGCTCCTGATGCACGGACGTCAACGGCGGGTCCACGGCCAACGCCAGCTTCGGGTTGTCATCGAAGCCCACGACAGCCACGTCCTCCGGCACGCGACGACCTGCGGCCTTCAGCGCCCGCATGGCCCCAACCGCCATCGGGTCACTTGCCGCGAACACCGCGTCCAGCCCAGGTTCCCGTTCCAGCAGCTTCACCATCGCCGCCTCGCCGCCGGTCTGCGTGAAATCACCGTTCTCGGCCCGGCCGTTGGTCGGCAGCCCCTTCTCCGCCAGGGTTTCCCGCCACCCAGCCAGTCGGTCGATCGCCGCGGGGTGGTCCTGCGGGCCGCATACCGTCACGATGTTTCGCTTGCCGACGCTCAGCAGGTGCTCGACTGCGAGCCGGGCGCCTGCCGTGTTGTCGTAGTCCACTGTGTACAGGTCCGAGCTTGATCGGCCGGGCCGTCCGCCGAACACCACGGGCACCCGCAACAGCTTCAGCGCGACCGGCAGCGGATCGCCGCTGTGCGGGGCGAAAACCAGCGCTCCGTCGACGTGGCCGCCGTCGAGGAACTTCATCGTCCGTGGGATGTCGTCGGGGGCGTCGACGAACATCACGAGCATCTGGCTGCCCCGGTTGGCCAGCTCGCGGAACGCCGCCCGCATCACGATCAGGAAGTACGGGTCGTCGAGGACTTTCGACTCGGGCTCCGACAACACCAGGGCGACCGCGCCGGTGCGTTTGGTGACCAGCGATCGGGCCGCCTGGTTCGGGGAGTATCCGAGGTCTCGCGCGGCCGCGAGCACGGCCTCCCGAGCCTTGGAGCTGACGTACATTTCCTCGTTCAGCGCGCGCGACGCGGTCGAGCGGGAGACACCCGCGTATGCCGCGACATCCTCGAGCGTCGGCCGGTCTTGAGTTGACCCCACCTGTAGAGCATAGGCTACCGGGGTCGAAAGATACTGTCACAAAAGCGCCTGTTCACGAGAAGATCTGAAGCATTATGGAGCTCGGACAGGGACATTTGAAGACGATCATCGCAGTGGCAGAGTGCGGCAGTATCGGCAGGGCCGCGGTCCGGCTCGGCCAGAGCCAAGCCGGGGTCAGCGGCAACGTCCGGCGGATCGAGAAGTACTTCGGCGGGGAGTTGTTCCACCGGTCGGCTGAGGGCGTACGCACGACACCGTTGGGTGACTGGGTGCTGGTGAAGGCCAGGGCATTGGCCGCGGATATGGACAAACTGGTGTCGTCCGCGCGCAGTGTGGCCGGCGGGACTGAGCGACTTCGAATCGCGGGCCAGCCGTGCTCGACGATGCTCGCGTTGATCCCGTTGCTGCCGCGGGATGTCGAGGTGCGAGTGGACCATTCGGCTGACTGGCTGCTGCAGCAACTCAAGGCTGGGTTGCTGGATGTCTGCGTCACGGCCGAGCCTGCCGGGTTCACCAAGCCGGATGGCGTGCACAGTCAGGTGATCACCGATGAGCCGTGCGTAGTCGGTCTGTCGCGGCTCCATCCGTTGGCCGCCAAGCCTCGCATCGATCTCGTCGAGCTTTCGGACGCCGACTGGGTCGACAGTCCTTTTGGTAACAGTGGTTTGCGGCTGGCGTGCCAGCAGGCGGGTTTCGAGCCACGGGTGCGGTACTGGATCGCCGATCCAGGGGCCGCCCATCTCGTCGTACGTTCCGGGCGCGCGGTCGGTTTGTTCACCCGTGGTGACGGCATCGTTCTCCGGCCTTTGGAAGGCAATCCGGTGTCCCGGCGGACCGTTTTGTACTGGCGTGCCCCGGCTTCGTCATTGATTCGGCGGTTAACCAACGTTACAGTGAACAACCGCACAGAAAGCCGTTTCTAGGCTTTCATCTGGCCGTCTGGTCATCGTGTTTTCCTATGCCCAAAGGTTTTCCGCTGCTCGGCCGCAGCTTTTCCCGGCACCGCGCGGATAACTTCGATGCCATGTTGAGCAGACGAAAACTGCTGATGACCGGCGCGGCCGCGGTGGCAGGCGGCGCGGTGATCGGCTGGAACGCACTCGCCGCCCAAACCGACTTCGACGAGATCTACGCGGGCCGCCGAATCCACGGCAGGGGCGAACTCATCTTCATCGACGGCGACAACGTGCACGTCATGCGCAATGGCGACGGCTCGTACAGCACCTCTATCAACCACTACGAGTCGTTCACCTCACTGCGTGACGCGGCCAGGAGCGCCGTGGACACGCTCGGCGATCTGCGACCGGTCCTGCACGCGCACTGAAAAGAGGGGATTATCAATGGGGGTTCGCAAGAACCAGCAGAACCTGACCGCGGCCGAGAAAACAAATCTGGTCAACGCCTTGCTGGCGATCAAAAGATCCGGCACGTACGACACGTTCGTCCGGCAACACATCGACCGGCTCAACGCAGACAGCGACAACGGCACCAGGATCGGCCATCGATCGCCGTCCTTCCTGCCGTGGCACCGGAAGTTCCTGCTCGAGTTCGAACGCGCACTGCAGGCCGTGGATGCGTCAGTCAACCTGCCGTACTGGGACTGGTCGACGGCAGGCGCCGGATCGTCCTTGTGGGCGACGGACTTCATGGGGCCCAACGGAAGCTCCTCGCAGAACGGCCGAGTCACCAGTGGTCCGTTCGCGGGATCCGGTTGGCCGCTGTCGGTGCGTAGCGACTCCGCCGGATTCCTGCGCCGAAGCTTTGGCGCGGGCGGTGTTTCGCTGCCGACGGCCCGGGATGTCCGGACAGTGCTCGACATTCGGACGTACGACACTGTGCCGTGGAACAGCACATCGGCGAGGAGCTTCCGTAACAGCCTCGAAGGCTTCCGCGGGCCGAACTTGCACAACCGCGTGCATGTCTGGGTGAACGGAACGATGGCCGGCGCGGGATCGCCGAATGATCCGGTCTTTTGGCTACACCACTGCCATGTCGACAAGTTGTGGGCGGATTGGCAGCTACGCAACGGCAGAAATACCTACACTCCAGTGTCGGGCACCGCCGATGTCGTGGACATTAACGAAGTCATGCAGCCGTGGGGAGATGTCACACCACGGGACATGCTCGACCATTCCTCGCACTACACCTACGAGTGAGGGTGGTCTTCACGGCATAAAGATCACAACGCTCCGCGATCGGTCGTACACAGGGTGTTTTCCTTGTACGCCAATAGGTTGACATGGTCGCGATCCGGTAACACGATCGTGGATAACGTCGATTTATGGGCCAAGCGTCCACCCTGGACCCTTCCTACGGGAGTTGCCCATGAGCGCCGCGATCCGGCCGCCAGAGGCCGCAACGCCGATCTTCCGCAATGGCTTCGCCACGACCGCCCTCGCCTTGGGCATCGTCGGCATCGGGTTCGGGCTGTCCGTCTTGTTCGGACTGCTCGCGACCATTTTCGGAGCACTGGCCGTACTCTTCGGGGTCATCGGGTTCGTTCGGGCGCGCAAGGGCCGGGCCACCGATGGCGGGATGGCCGCCATCGGTGTGATCGCCGGGCTCATTGCCGTGCTGATCGGGATCGGGGTCATGGTCGGCCTGCCCGACCAGCCCGATTCCCTGAGTTCTATCGGTTTGCTCGGTTGATCGCCGAGACGACGGCCCGCAGCGAGGCCGTCACGATCGACGAGTCGACGCCGACGCCCCACAGCACACGGTCGCCGACCGCGCACTCGACGTAAGCAGCCGCGCGCGCGTCATCGCCAGCAGTGAGAGCGTGCTCGGTGTAGTCGAGGACCCGGACGTCGTAACCCACGCTGGCCAGGCCGTCCACGAACGCGGCGATCGGGCCGTTGCCGTTGCCAGTGATCTCGTGTGGGTCGCCTTCGACGTGCACGACCGCGGAGATCTCGTCGTGGCCACGGCCGTCGTCAGCCAGCCGGTGCCGTTCCAGCGACAGCGGTGACGTGTTGCCGAGGAATTCGGCCGCGAACATGTCCCACATCTGGGTCGGGCTGACCTCGCCGCCCTCGGTGTCGGTCATCTTCTGCACCACGCCGGAGAACTCGATCTGCAGCCTGCGCGGCAGGTCAAGCTGGTGCTCGGTCTTCATCACGTACGCGACGCCGCCCTTGCCGGACTGCGAGTTCACCCGGATGACCGCTTCATAGGTTCGGCCGACGTCCTTCGGGTCGATCGGCAGGTACGGGACCTCCCACTCGAAGTGGTCGACCGGGGTGCCCGCCTTGTCGGCGGAGTCGCGCAGTGCGTCGAAACCCTTGTTGATGGCGTCCTGGTGGCTGCCGGAGAAGGCGGTGAATACCAGGTCCCCGCCGTACGGGTGACGCTCGGCCACGGGCAGCTGGTTGCAGTACTCGACCGTACGGCGGATCTCGTCGATGTCGGAGAAGTCGATCTGCGGGTCGATGCCCTGGCTGAACATGTTCATGCCCAGCGTGACCAGGCAGACGTTGCCGGTGCGCTCGCCGTTGCCGAACAGGCAACCCTCGATCCGGTCGGCGCCAGCCTGGTAGCCCAGCTCGGCGGCCGCGACGCCGGTGCCGCGGTCGTTGTGCGGGTGCAGCGACAGGATCACCGAGTCGCGGCGCTCCAGGTTGCGGTGCATCCACTCAATCGAGTCGGCGTAGACGTTCGGCGTGGCCATTTCCACGGTCGCGGGCAGGTTGAGGATCACCGGCCGCTCCGGTGTCGGCTTCCAGATCTCGGTCACCGCGTTGCACACCTCGGCGGCGTACGACAGCTCGGTGCCGGTGTAGGACTCCGGCGAGTACTCGAACCGGAAGTCCGTATCCGTGTACTTCTCCGCCAGCTCGGCCACCATTTCGGCGCCGGACGTGGCGATCTTCTTGATGCCCTCGCGCTCCTCGCGGAACACCACGCGGCGCTGCAGGATCGAGGTCGAGTTGTAGATGTGCACGATCGCCTTGTTCGCGCCCTCCAAGGCCTCGAACGTGCGCTCGATCAGCTCGGGACGGCACTGCGACAGCACCTGGATCCGTACGTCGTCCGGTACCGCGTTCTCGGTGATGATCTCGCGGACGAAGTCGAAGTCGGTCTGGCTCGCGGCAGGGAAGCCGACCTCGATCTCCTTGTAGCCCATCTTCACCAGCAGCTCGAACATCCGGCGCTTGCGGGCAGGCGACATCGGGTCGATCAGGGCCTGATTGCCGTCACGCAGGTCAACCGCGCACCAGAGCGGGGCCGTGGTGATCTTTCGGTCCGGCCAGGTGCGGTCGGTCAGCGTCACGTCCTCGACCAGCTCGGCGAACGGCCGGTAGCGGTGGAACGGCATCGAGGAGCCGAGCTGGGCGTTCCAACCGGGCTGGTCCGCCGGCGCCGGACGGGCTGGCCTGCGGATCTTGGACGAACGGAAGTCGGGATTCGTGGTCATCGAAAGAGGTCTCCAGCTTCATCAGCGGACAACCGGCGGCAACGCTGAGCTCCGCGGCGGGGAGCCGGTCTGTCAGGCCCCGTCGCGGCAGCGAAGCAGGAGGGATCGAGCCACGGCACCAGACTAGCGAGCCGACCCCTGGATGCGTAAAGCAGGCGTCCCACATGCTGGGCGGAGCCGGTTACTCCGATCAGCGGCGTTTCCGAGGGGTTGCCGAGGTCAACCCCTAGATATGACTACTCGCAGATGGCATGTGACGAGCGGGCGGGGGACGGCGGCTCGGGTGGTGTTCGGGGTCACGGCGGTCTTCGCACTGATCGAAGCCGTGTACATCCTGCTGATCATCCTGGACGCGAACACGACGAACGGCTTCTACACGTTCATCCAGTCACTGGCTGAGCCGCTGGCGCTGTTCTTCCCTGGCCTGTTCGCCACGGGCAACTTCAATCTCGACGTGATACTGAACTACGGCCTCGCGGCGGTGTTCTGGCTGGTCATCGGCTCAATACTGGCAAGGATCATTGGCCGGTAACGGATTGTTACTGGTAAGTAGCCAAAGCTGCTGGGCCGTGTCAGACTCCTGATATGGCCCAGCATGCCGAATCCGGGCGCTCGTCGAAGCGCGCGAGTGTGACGCGTGCGCAGGTCGTAGGCATCGTGGCCGGTGTGGTCCGGTGGATCGGCCTGCTCTGCACGCTGATTTTGGTGATCCACATCCTGTTGACGGTCGGCAGCGCCAATCCGGCCAACGGGATCACGAGTTTCTTCGCGTCATGGGCCGATCCGCTCGCGCTCGGCTTCCGCGACCTGTTCACACCGACCGACCCGAAGGCGTTCGTGCTGGTGAACTACGGCATCGCCGCCCTGTTCTGGCTGATCGTGTCGAGCATCCTCACCAAGATCATCCGCCGTTTTGCCTGATAGTCCCTCGTGAGTGGTTAGGAGGGTTAGAACACGCCTAACCACTCACGACAGGCTTTCTAGAGCTGCGCGATGTTGGCGGCCTCGTCCGGATCAGGCTCGCTGATACCGAGAAACGCCTTCGTCACCTCGACCGCGACATCCGGGGCGAGCCGCTTCAGGCTCATCGCAAGGACATTCGCGTCATTCCACTTGCGGGCGCCCTCGGCGATCCAGCGTTCCCACGCCAGCGCGGCCCGCACACCGGCGACCTTGTTCGCCGCGATCGCGGTTCCCGTGCCGGTCCAGCACATCACGATGCCGAAGTCCGCAGTTCCGTCAACCACAGCTTGGCCCACTGCCGTGCCCAGCTGTGGCCAGGATTCGCCCTGTGCCGGGCGAATGACCTCGTGCTGCGCCGCGAGGTAGTCCAGCACGGCCTTCGTGGTCTCGTTCTCGTCGTCTGCCGCGAACGCGATTCGCATGCCACGAACCTACTTCAGGGCGTGCCGCCGAGCCTGCCGACCACAGCCGTGTGCTGGGTCTCTTCCTCGACGATGTCGCCTGCCTTCGACCACGGGGAATCCTTGAAGTACCGGGTCCGCCTGCCGATCAGCTCGCCATTCGCCGGATCCAGCAGGACCTCCTCGCGTACCTCGAGATTCTCGCCGTACGCGATGCCGACCGAGATCGCCTTCCGGTTGTCCCTGGTGATGCTGTCCTCAAGCGTGACATACGGATGACGGCTCATCATCTGCATCAAGGCGCGCCGCGTCGGGACCGTGAACATGGTGTCGTTGAAGAGCCCGGACGCGATACGGAAGAACTGCAGCGGTGGATCGGCGTGCGTCGCGGACATCTCAGCCACCATCTCGTAGAGCTTGCGCGGATCGGCTGGTGCCTTGACCGGTCCCGAGGCGAGCTGCAGGACGTCCGTCGGCCGACCGGCACAGGGCTCGTTGGTCATTCCGGCAACGAAGTCGCCGCAAGGTGCGCGTACCTCCCCATCCGGCTCGATGATCGGCATATCAAGGGGAATGCCGTCGGCACGAGCTTGTTGTTCAGTGCCGCTGATCCACTGACGGTTGTCTGTCGTCCTCGTCCGCCTCAGCCACTCCTGCTGGTGATCCGCGGGAATCCACGTCTCGGTGATGGCCTCCGCGATGTAGCTGTACGTCGTACCGCTACTTGCCTGGGTGTCGATGCGTTTGAACCACCGATTGGTGGCGTACCGGTACTGGCCCGGCGTCGCCGTCACCTTCGCGGCCAACAGGTGCAAGTTGTTCTGTGGTTCGTCAGGCATCGGCGGCATCGGCGCGTGTTGACTGTCCGATGTGGCCGGTGGCCGCGGCATCGTCGAGTCCGGTTGCGCTGGGCTGATCTCGGTTGGCTGCGAGGTAACCACAAGCACAGCTCCGACCGTGACCACCGCGACGGCGGCTGCCACTGCCGCGATGATCAAGGGTCGCCGGCTCCGTCGCGGTGGGGTTTCCGCAGCTGCCTGCATCAACTCCGCACGGACCCGGGTCTGTACTGCCGGATCGACCTGCACGTCGGCGTAAAGAGCGGCCAACGCGTCATCGAGTGCGCGGTCGTCGTCCTCAGGCATGGTCGCCCTCCTCTCGAATGCTGGCACGCAGCTGTTTGCGGACTCGATGCAGGCGTGACCGGACCGTGCCGACCGGAATGTCCAGCGCCTCAGCCACTTCGACGCTGTCCATCCCGGCCAACGAGACCAACAGCAACACATCACGATCGCCTGCCGACAACTGCGTCAATGCCGTTGCGAGACGCCGGGTTGTGGCCTGCGCGTCGACCCGCTCGGCAACAACGCTGTCGTGCCCGTCGACCACGCTCGCACCGGATGCGCGGGCAGCGATCTCCAACGCCCGGATCTCCGCACGCACGTGCTGACGGATCAGGTTGGTCGCGATGCCGTACAACCAGGTCCGCACGGCCGCCCTGGACGGGTCGTAGCTGTGGCGACGGTGCAGCGCGATCAGGAAGGTCTCGCTGAGCAGATCGTCGGCCGTGCTGTCGCCGACGCGTCTGGCCAGATATCTGTGCAGCGCGTCGGCGTACCGGTCGAACAGGACGCCGAAGATCCCGGCGGAATCCGAGCCGCCGAGGTCCGGGCGGTCGCTGCCCACAGTCGTGGTCCTCACACCCTTGATTGACAGATGCGGGCACTCGCGTTCACGGGTTCCCAGTATTCAACTTTTGTGCACGTTATGAGATACAACCATTCGGTGAATTGCCGGGCGGTTGACTTCTGGGTCACATTCGGCTCATGCGTATCGCACCCCTGCTCGTACTCGCCATCGCGGGCGCGCTTGTCACGGCGCCTGCGGCGACGGCGAAAACTCACAACGTTTCGGAGATCACCGATTCACTGGCACGCACGATATCGGCCGAACTGACCGACGACCGCGTGCGGAACACCCTGGTCGAATTGGCTCCGCTTGACGCCGTCGACCCGAGTTCACTGGACATCAACGGCCGCCTGACCAGGCCTCTCGCCACAGCCAACGCGGATCTGCTTGCGGCAAAGGGACTGCCAGCCGGTGCGGCGCGGCTGGCCAAAATCCGCCTCGCGCACGATTCAATGGTCAAGCAACTGCGGGCAGGTGCGGCACCTGTCATAGCCGCGGCCCCAAATGATGATGAGGCTACGAAATTCACGGGGTATTTGCCCGGCGGCAAGCCTTTGACGCTATCGACGGCGACAATCCCGGTCCAGCCGGTGGTGTTCGTCGAAGTTGACGTAACGACTGCCGTTCAACTCGGAACCGAAGTCATCCAGCGCTACACAGGCGCACCGGTCGCAGGGCGAGCGGCCGCAGGCTATTGGGCCACGCAGATCACCAGTATCCGATTCGGTGACGTGCAGGAGCCGTGGTTCAAAGGCGACGCGGAGATCTTCGCGATCACCGGCGGTTTCGACCTCAACGGCGACGTCCGCGCCGACACCCTGACGCTGCCGTACCTCGACGACGAGGACAAGACGTACTACCCGAACCAGCTTGTCCTGCACTGGAACCGCTACAAGTACAGCGCCGCGGACATCGTGTTCATGGAGGACGACGGCGACACGAACTACCTGAACCTGGCCAAGGCCCTGGTCGCGGCGCTGGCGTACATCCTCGACGGCGGCGCCTATGTGCCGCTGGTGAACGCGATCCTCGACGCCCTGCCAACCAGTTGGTGGACCGACGACCCGGATTTCGTGGACGCGTGTTACACGATCACCCGCGACACCAACGCGACCATGAACTGCGCCGGTGGCAACGGAACCCTTGGTGTACGGCCGTTCTGGGTCAACGAGCTGTGACTTGGGCAGGCGCTCAGGGGACCTGAGCGCCTGTCTGTTCAGCCACGGCGATACTGCTCAGCCAACCGCTCTATCTCCTCATCCAGTTCGAGTTCACGCAGCTCGCGCGCCCGTTGCGCGTCTTGTGCCTGCTGGGCCGAGGTCCGGCTGTACTCGTCTTCGATGCCGCTGTAGTGCGCGTCCCAGATCGCGGTGTCGGTTCGCTCGCGTTGCCGGAGGCTTTGGTCGTGCAGCCGCTTGCCTGCCGCTGTCTCGTTGGCGATCACCTGGTCGTAAGCGGTGCGTGGGCTCATCCATTTGGTGAGGACCGGCATGCAGTCGATCAGGATCAACAACAGTCGCAGACCCCAGAGCGCGCCGTTCACGTGCGCGCTCTCGGCCGCCAGTTGGCCGAGGGCGTGAAACTCTTCCAGGATCCCGATCGTCGCGCGGCTTGCCTGCCAGTCCGCGACCTTCAGCGCGATCGCCGACTCCACCTGCTCGCCGTAGGATTTCTCGGTCTGCTTGATGGATTCGGTCAGTCGGGTCAGGTCGCGATCGATCGCGGTCAGGTCGGCTTGGCGCTGTTCCAGTCCGGCGTCGCGCCGGAACTGGTCGGCGGTGGCACGGTTGCGGCTGCATTCCGGCCCTTCGCCCGGCACTCCGGTCGTGTCGGTGTCCGGGATCCCCTTGCATTCCGCCCGTGCGATGCGTTCGAGTTCGTTCCATTGCGCGAGTTCGGTATCATAGGCAGGCTTCAGATGATTACGTTGATCGACAAGGGTTTCATGCTGGGTACGCAATGCGGTCAACGAACTCGCGAGGTTCAGGTGGTGATCAGCGCATTCCGGCGTACGGACGACCTCGCCGGTCGGCGGATTGCACGCCTTCCATACACTGGTGAAGCTCGCGAGTTCGACGCTGCGGTTGTCCTCGACCCGTTGCTCGATCGCGGGCCGGAATACCATGACCACCAACGGTTCCGCGATCACGAAGCCTAGCAGGATCGAGATCAGCAGCCTCGGCAGACATACGAGGGTCTTCGCACGACCGCCATGCGTGCTCGCGATGAGCCAGCTGTCGAGCATGACTATCGCGAATCCCCAGAACAACGCCATTCCGATGGCCGCGGGCCACGCGAACGGACCGTCGAAAAGTCGGCCGGTTACGACCAGCATTGACAGTCCACTGAGGACGCCAGTGATCAGGATGATCGCGCCCATTCTGGTGTACCGCGCCCGGTCGGCCGAAACCCAGTCGAGCGCTTCCTCCTGGACACCGACAATTCCACGGATCCGGCGGGCGATGGACGTGTCCGGCGCGGCCGGTCGGCTCGTACGGTCAACTGACATCTTCGTCCCTAACTTGGTATGCGAGCACGTCGACATCCGCGAGGCGGATCGTGAGGCCGGTCATGGACATCGGCCGAACATGCAGGAATGCCCGGATCTGAGCGGTGACATCGCGCCTGACGACGTCCACTTCGGACACTGCGCGGCCGGTGCCGAGCTGGAAAACGCGCCGGTGACTCGTCAACCGGTTGTGCATGAACGTCCTGGCATCGTCGGCGACCACTCTGACCGGATCGGTCACCGTGCAGGCGAACGTGACCCGGACGGCGAACGGAGTGCGTTCCCGGGAACGAATCAGGAACGAAACCACAACGGGCTTGTCCCTGGTCATATCGACCACGGCAACGCTCGTCGCACTCTTGCTCGCCTCAAGGACAAAGGAGCCGTCTACTTCGTACACCAACACCTCATGTGCCTGTGGCTTCGACACTTCATCCGTCCGGCTCTTCCGGAGCAGACGTTTGCGCGCCGGTCGGAGCGGACGTCTCTCGACAACGGGATAGGGCTCAGGGTCTTCTTCTTCCTCGGTGAAGGTCTCGGGTGGCGGGTGCCACGTATGCGCCTGCCGTTTGGCAAGGACTTCCCTGATTTCCCGCGCCTGTTCTGGCGTGAACCGCTCGAACCCGGCCAGCAACGCGTCCAAAGCCTCACGCTGGCGCCCTGGTTCGCGCAGCGCTGCGTCCCACAACGTGCCGACCAGCTCGGCACGCTCGGGTTCGCGATCGAGGAACGTGCCAACCGCCAGATCGTCGGCAAGGCCGTGCCGTACCGACAAGACGTCGAGAACCGAACGCAGAACCTGTTGGCTCGCTGGTTTTTCGGCGTTGAGCCGGTGCCCGAGCAGTTCGAGGACAAGCCCGCTGTCGTCGCCCTCTTGTGCCAAGGTGGCGAACAGTCGAGCGACCGCAGCGGTGTACACCCCCTCGTCGCTCGGCGAGCTTCGCTGCAGCAATCGCCAGATTTCGTCAACCGCCTCAGCGGGAAATCGGACACCGATCTCGCCTGACAGTGCGACAGCCGCGGTCTGTCGTTGGGTAGCGGTACCTTGCTGGGCCCAGCCTTTGACGATCCGCAAGGCGATCGGCAGCGACGATTCCTGCAGACACATCGTCCACAGCACCAGTGTCGCGGTTGTTTGCCCACGCCAGCCGATGTCACCGGCTGACCACGGCTGCAGGAACGAGCGTTCAACGTCGACGAGGTCGATTTCGGCCAGCTTGGCCAGTCCAGAGGCGACCGGAAGGTCGTTCTCGCGGACTATTTCGTGCAGCCAAGCGCGGATACTGTCCCAGCCCGCCTTCGGCAACCGCTCGTTGAGCTCGGCAAGGACCCGTGTTTGATCACCTGGATCCTTGAACTGACGTACACCGTTTTCGTCGACCGTGATCAGGTCGGACTCTGGTGCGGTACCGGGCATCCTGGCTTTGAGAGCGGCCAGCCTGCGGTCGAACTCGTCCAGTTCGACGCCAGGGCTGAAGACGAGCGTGACGAGTTCGGGAATGTGCCCGTCCTCGAACGACGTTTTGGCTGACAGGCCTGCCAGCACTTCGTCGACGGACGTGCCTGCCCTGATCCGCGCGGCCGCCTTGGCGACGGCCGTCATGTCATAGTCGGCGGGGAAGGCGTGGTGCAGGCTCTCGTCGCCAGGAAGGTGTGCGTGCAGCACGTCTTCCAGGGGCGGCCGCTCCCAATGAACACACAGGACCACGTCTACATCGGCGGGCTTCTGCAACGTGACCACGAGGAACGCCCCGGCTTCGCGGACGACGTCCCGCACGGCGCCCCAAGTCTGTTCGGGTTCCGCTGCCGGGATGCCGACGTGGTCGACGAGGTATCCCTTTCCGCGCTCGTAGTCGTGTTTGGCGAGTTCTTTGAGGGTGCTCACGGGTGAGAGGACGAAGATGTCATCGGGCGCCTTGCGGTGCAGAGCCACGATGGCGCCTGAACGTTTGCCGGTGCGGTGCGGTCCTTCGATGGCGACCATGTGGTCCGTGGCCAGCGCTTTTTGGACAGCCTCCTGGCGTGGCGGCTCCGCGAAATGCGCGAGCACGCGTGTCACGTCGTTGGCGTCGAGCCTGCCGGTCTCGCGCCGGAAGTGCCCGGTGCCCTGCGCACCGGACACCCCGAAAGTGGCGTCTCTGCCGTCGACACGACAGTTGTAGAAGACATTGACGACTTCCGCCCACTTGTGGTCACTTGGGCGCATTTACTGTCCCGTTGTTCACACCGATAACAGCGCCCCGCGCGTCGATCTCGGAATTCTCGAAACGGTTGACAACCGTCGCATTGAACTCTTTTTCAGGCGCTTCCTCAGCCATGTGAATCCAGCCCTTTCCATCGAAATCCTTGACATCCACCGCGACAGCCTTGAACCTCGTGGGGTCAAGACCGCGTTCCCGGTGCTGGATGACCTCGGTCAGAAATTTCTCGTCAACGATCAATCCAAGGCTGACACTCGGCTTTTCATCCATCGCTTTACGCAATTCAGCCGCGTCGACAAGCCGCGCGGCCCTGATCACCGCGTCACCGCTGATCGCGGGCGGGTTCAGCACGATCTCCCCGAACGTGACCGCGACCCGCAGGCGAAGCTGGTGCTCGGCGTTCTCCGACCGGTTGTACTCATCCAGCGCGATGCGCAACTCCCGCAGGATGAAGTCAGCCAGTAGCCACGACCGCGGCACGTTGGCGTCGACGACCATGGTGATGCTGTCGCCGTCGAAGCGGACGTAAGCGTCCTCGATCGGATGCTTCGTACCCCGGGCCGCGTCGAACGCCCTGTCCAGAACTTCCTTCAACCCTTTGTCGAGTTCTATCTGCCGATATCGGCTACCCGCACTCGATGCCCGGATATCGCATTTGATGACCGTGCGGGAAAGCGCTGCCCTGCTCACTGAGACTCCTTTGTCGAAAACCTGGCGAGACAAAGTCTGCCGGACGACAAGCGGGAATAGGCGGCCTGCGAATTCGCAGCACTTCGCAGTCTGCTAGCGTTGGCCAACTGCGAATTCGCACCCGGGGTCCAGCGAACACTTGCGATAGTGGAAAGTGCAGGTCAACGCCGTGTCTGACGAAATAAAGGACATCGATACTGCATTGCGCCCGAGCATGCGCCTGCGCAAGCTCCTGGTGGCCTCCGGCAAGACTCAGGCAGCCGTCGCACGCGAAGCGAATTGTGTCGCCTCGACTCTCGCCGACGCGTTGAGCGGACGCCGAATTCCCGCAGACACGCTCGCCGATCAGATCCTCATCGCCTTGGGCGAGCAGCCAGACGACAAGTGGCACACAATGCTCGCGGAAGCCAGGGCGGCAAAACGATCAACAAGTGATTCGGCATCGCCGGGATCGGCATCAACACCGCAAGAACCGGACCCGGCACCACCAGCCCTGACATCTCCAGCATCGCCGCAACCGGCAACACCGCCAAGCCCGACGCCAGCCCTGGCATCATCCGAACCGGCACCCGTACCCGCGACGCCAGCCCTACCCACACCTCCTGCTCCGTCCCACGGGGACAGGTGGCGGAAACTGATCGGCCGGGCTGCGGTCGTCATCGCGATTCTGGTGGCCGTCGTGGTGATCATCAAACCCTTCAGCGGCTCCGAAACCCCTGCCGAAGGCCAGAGCACCCCGACGACCAACTCGGTGCCGCCGCCGTCATCCGCGAGCACGCCGACGCCCCCATCAAGCACCGCATCCCCCAAACCCACCCAACCAAAACCGACAACGCAGCCGACAAAGACGACCCTGCCCACGCAGTCCAGCACGCCGCCGCCCAGCAAGACGTGCAAGCCAAGGGAGCTTTACGACGTGCTGGAAAAGGGCGAAATCCAGGACGCCAACGGGAAAGTCCTCGGCACCGCATCTCGCGGAGACCAATTTCTCCGCCTCGACACACCGCCGGACCGTCCGGCGAGTATGCAGGATCGCCACTATGGCGTGGTCTATGACACCACCGGCTATTTCTTGATTAAAAAACTCAAGTACGCAGGGACAACTGAATTGTTCAGCGACTGCGGCTGAGTTCAACGACTGCCGATAGCAGTGACCTGACGAAATCCGTAGCATCGGATGGAGGGGGTCACAATGGATGTTGTCGAAGCAGGCGCACTTGGCGTTCGGTCCGCGGTGGCGCAACTGGTCAGGCGGGGAACACCGCTGCGGTTCACCATCTACCCGATGATCCACCTTGCCGAACCGGCGTTCTACGCGGAAGTGTCCCGGCGGCTGCGTGGGCACGACCTGATCGTCGCCGAGGGAATCAGTCGTGCGCCGTCAGTCAATCAGCTGACCAAGGCATACCGGCGCACAGCGGCTCGGCCTCGTCGAACAGACCCGCGCGGTGTACGAAGTCGGCGTGCCGATCCTGTGGCAGACATGCTCGGCAAGGAGTTCACGCAGAAATGGAGCGAGCTGCCACTGGTCGAACGACTGGTCGCCAACGTGGCCGCTCCGTTGACTGGCCTGTACCTGCGCACGTTCGGCACGCGTGAGGCGTTGGCGTGCCACTTGGTCACCGACGACGACACCGACATCGACGACTGGCATCCCGAACTGGGCCTCGACCGGTTGATCAAGGACGAGCGTGACGCCCTGCTCATCCAGGCCCTGACCAAGATCCACGAAGAACGCCAGCACGAGCAGATCGACGTCGCGATCGCCTGGGGCGCCGCCCACGTCCCGCCGATCGTGGCGTACCTGATGAGTGCACTCGGCTACGTCGTGATCGACGCGGAGTGGATCACCGTCTTCGACTATTGACCCTGCTCGATCCCCAACTGGCCCCCCGTTTCACCTGGTCCAGACCCCATCCGGTACCCTCTTCGACGGAGGATTCGCATAGTGGCCTAGTGCGCACGATTGGAAATCGTGTTGGGTGTGATAGCCCTCAGGGGTTCAAATCCCCTATCCTCCGCCAGAACGCCGGTCACCTCTTCTCGGGTGACCGGCGTTTTTTGATGGCACGATGACCGGCCGTGAGCAAGAAACCTGCCCGAGTGCTCTCCAACCGCTCGATCGCCATCAGCGCCGCACTGGTCGTCCTGCTTGCCGCTGGGGCTGCGTGGCTGCTGCTCGCCCAGTTCGGCGGCGGTAGCGAGGCCGACAGGGCACGACTGGACGCGATCCGGACCGTCGGGTCGTTGGTTCTGGGGGCTGGCGGCGCGATTGCCTTGCTCCTCGCCGCGAGGAGGCAACAGACCGCCGAACGGGACCTCGCGCAGAAGGAGCAAGTCCAGCTGCATGCCGAGCAGGACGCCGCGGAACGGCGAATCACCGAGCTCTACCTGAAGGCTGTCGATCAACTCGGGTCCGACAAGGCGCCTGTACGACTGGCCGCTTTGCATGCCCTTGAGCGGGTTGGGCAGGGGAATCCCGCGCAGCGACAGACCATTGTGGACGTGATCTGCGCCTATCTGCGCATGCCCTACAGCCCGCCGACCACCACGACCAGCCCACGGCGGCTGGGCTATCGGCGGCCGATCCGGCCTGGTCATCCGTTGCCCGCCCGGAGGCCAATGGTGTCCGTGCCGGTGGCGGATCAGCCCCGGCAAGAGCGCGAGGTACGACTCACCGCGCAACGCATTCTCACCACACACCTGCAGCCCGAGCAGTCAGCAACGTTCTGGGCGAACATGAACATCGATCTTTCCGGCGCCACGCTGATCGACTTCAGCCTCATTGGCGGCAAGGTCGGAAAGGTTTGGTTCGACGAGGCCACTTTCATTGGTTTCACGACCTTCGACCGCACGGTGTTCACCGGGGAGGCCTCGTTCCAGCGGACGGCGTTCGCCGACGAAGCATGGTTCGCAGAGGCGAAGTTCGCCGATGGCGCTTTGTTCTTGGGTGCCAAGTTCAAGGGGCACGCCATGATCGCTGATACCGAGTTCGCCGCGGAGGCCGCGTTCAACCAAGCCGAGTTCGCCGGTGGAGGCTCGTTCGCCTATACCAAGTTCGCGGATCCGGTGTCGTTCGACAATGCGAAGTTCGGCGATACCGCCTCTTTCGCCAACACCCAGTTCGCCGATGACGCATGGTTTGAGGGGGTCGTTTTCGCTGGCGAAGCCAATTTCAGCGAGGCCGAGTTCGCCGGGGCCGACTTCTCCGAGAGCGAGTTCGCCGCCCAGGTCACGTTCGAGGGCGCTTGGGTACGTACAGATGTCGAGGAGGCATCGTGGCCCGAAGGCTGGACCGCTGTCGCGGAAGAACGTCCTGACCGCACTGGGACGTGGGCCAAGCTTGTCCGCGCCGGGGCTTGAGTCGTTGACGTCAGATTCGAGCCCCGGCGCGCCGATTAGTCCTCTTCGTCCGGTTTGGCGTGGTCCGCAACACCCGGGTGCGGGTCACGCGACAGGTCGATCAGCGGATGTGGCCCCTCCGCGTCATCCGGCAACGCGTGGCTCGGCCTTCTCTGCGTGACCACCTGTTCCTGCTTCTCCGAACTCATCCACGCCCTCCTCTTCGTGTCAAAAGGACACTACCTATGGGAGGTGTGTGCCTGCTCGATGAGGTCGAGCAGATCGAAGAGCAGATCCAGCCACTCGTCGCCGGTACTCGGCCGCAACCGGACCACCTGCGGGTCGTGATCACTGGCCTGACCGGCGAATTCCGCGTTGATGTGAACGACATCATAGTCCACGCCGCGCGGTGCTTTGCTGGTCAGTGTGTGATCGAGCACTTGCGAGTTTCCTTCGAAAACATAGGTATAGCGCTCGTTCACCGGCAAGGTGTCGATCAGGTCACGGACCGCGCCGCCCTTCGTCAGCTCCGCGAGTGCCGGGGAGAACTGGAAGTCGTTCAGGTCACCGGCGAGCACGATGTTCGCCTTGCGGTCAACCGCGAGCAGACTGTCCACAAACCCACGCAACGCGATGGCCTGCTTGATCCGCTGATCCTCGGTCACCCGGTTCGGCGGCTGGAAGCGGCCGTGCATGGACTGGTCGCCGCCCTTGGAATTGAAGTGGTTCGCGACCACGAAGACCTTGCGGCCCTTGAACACGAACTCACCGGCAAGCGGTTTGCGGGATCGGTCCCATGCCGCGTTCGCCGGGTCGATTCGGCCTGGTGACACCGAAAGCAGCGCCCGGCCGTGTTGCTTGAGCACCTGCACCGGTGTCGCCGCGTCGCCGCCTGGGCGATCCACAAAGGACACGCGCTTCGGGTTGAAGATGAACGCGACCCGGATGTTTCCGCCCGGTTCGCCGCCGTCGGCGTTGTTCGCCGGGTTGATCTGGCGCCATTCGTAGCGCGGGCCGCCCTTGGCGACGATCGTGTCGGTGAACTTGCGCAGCGTCTGGTCGGCCGAGACGGTGCCGTCGTTCGTGGCGCCGTTGTCGTCCTGGATTTCTTCAAGGGCAACGATATCCGGGTTCGCCAGGTTCTCGACGATACCTTCGGCCAGCCGGTCGAACTTGGCTTGCTCGTCGCCCGGGTCAAGGTTTTCGACGTTGTACGTACCAATCGCGAGCTCGCCCGTGCGCTGCTTGCGGGTCGTCTCCGGCTTCAGTCCACCGCTGGCGATCTCACCGAGTGTGGTGGCCTGCACGGTGTATCCGCCGAAGTTCGAGTAGTCCAGCGGACCCTCGGTCCGGCCGGCGAGCTTGTCGTTCACGTTGGCCTGCGGGAAAGGCCGCTGCGAGAACGGGATCAGCGACATGACTTTCACCCGGCCGGGGTTCGGCTGGTCGTAGCCGCCGTACAGGGTGCCGCCGCGTGCGGTCGGGTTCTCGTTCGGTCGCACGGTCACGTAGAACTCGTTGAACTCCGTGGTCGGGCCGACCACGCGGACGTCCGTCACCGCGACCCGCATGCTTTCGCGGGACTCGAAGTAGTCCAATGTGTACTCGGCTGGCTTTAGTTCGACCGAGTCGATGTTGCCGCCGGTCGGCACGTAGCCCGCGGGAAGCGCGTCGAGGTTTTCCGCCTGCGGCAGCGGGTTTCCTGCCGACGAGACAACCCATGTCGCGCCGATCAGCTCGGTCAGCGACTGGATCGGCGAGTTCGCGTCGTCGTTGGGCAGCTGTTCCTTCACTGTCCCGGCAACCACAACAGCGTCACCGACCTTGATGTTCGGGGTCGCCGAACCGGTCAGCACGAAAAGACCTTCGCTGGTACGGGGATCGGCATCCGCAACGTTGTCCTGGAACCAGAACCCGCGCTGGGAACCGAACGCACGGATCGCGGTGACCACACCGGACACATCCGCGACCTTCTTGCCCGCCAAAGGCGAAACGCGCGTTATGCCCTGGATGTCGTGGATCTTCGCGGAAACCGGTGGCGTGCCGCCGCCAGGCCCCTCGCCCGCGGCGTTGCGCGGGCTCGGCTCGCCGGACGCGAAGTCGGCCGAGTTGTTGTCCGTATCCGTGGTGTTCACGCGGGCTGAGGACGTCGTGTTGCTGGTCCCGGCCGCTGGAGCGGACTCACGGACCGTAGCGTTGCCGTACCCGATCAGGTCATGAATACGGGTGTCCGCCGCACAGTCCGCAGCGGTCAGGCAGGTCAGCAGCGCGGTGCTCTTCACTAGCGCGACCGTGCCAGCGCCCGCGGCCATCGAGATGCTGCCTGACGCGTCCGACGCGGGCAGCTCGACCGTTCCGCTCTGCCCCTTAGCCTCGCTGACCAGGTACGTTTTGCCTGGTTGAACGGCACCGGTGAGCGGCGTGGCCTGCCAACGGCTGCTCGGGCTCGGGGCGGCGGGCAGGTACTGCACGCTCCACCCGGCCACCGATACCGGCGCCGATCCGACGTTCGTCAGCTCGATGAAGTCCTGGGTCAACGTGGCGCCGGAGTTGCCGCCGCCCCCGTAAACCTCGCCGATCAGGATGTCCGTGCTCGGCGCCGCGCTCGCGGCCGGAACCACGAGCACCATGCCAAGCCCGACGGACGCCGCCACGGCGAGCCCGCGTAAGGATGAGGTCACGCTCTGTCCTCCCTCGTGAAATCAACCGTGGCATCGTCCCCCGGCCGAGTGAACGAAGGAAGTACGCGGAGGCAACTGTTCGGCCTCTTCACCGACGGGGTCCCAATGTGAAAGAGTGTGGGCGCTCCCGCCGCCTGGGTAGATTGACCAGGAGGCATCTCTATGCGCCGAACGCAGCGCATTCTGACGACTCTGACGGTTCTCGCGACGGCTGTGGCACTCGCCCCGGTCGTCCAGGCGTCGCAGTCGTTCACAGTTATGACACCGGCCACCGAGGTCGCATCCCGCACCGACCGCAGACCCGTCGCGGGCGGCATCTACGACGCGAAGGTGAACAAGACGTTCATCTCGTGGTCGGGCAAGGCGGCAGACACCTACGTGCAGGCATACGACCACCGCAGCAAGACGTGGTCGGCGCCGAAGTTCATCGCGGCCGGGGAATCCGACCCGCACAACTACCCGACCATGATCCAGGCGAACGACGGGCACGTGCTGCTGGTCCGCGGCATCCACAACACCGCGACCGTGATCAGCCGCGCGCCACAGCCGCACTCGATTGACGGCGACTGGTCGACCTACGAGGCACCAGCGGGTAAGGCCGCCAGCTACCCGATGCCCTTCAAGACGGTCGACGGCACGCTTTTCGTGTTCTACCGCGAAACCACGCGTGACATCGACAAGGTGACGCCGACCGACACCCGGCCGATGAAATACCTCGTCTCCAAGGACAACGGCCTGACCTGGAAGAACTCGGTCGAACTGACCGGGAAGCCGTTCGCGATCGGCTCGACCGCACGGCCGGACAACATGAACGAGATCTACATCGGACAGCTGCGGCAGGACCCGCTGACCGGTCTCGTGCACATCGTGTACACGCTGGCAGGCGGCGGGCCGACGCAGCACGTGCACGACTTCTACCACCGCAACATCTACTACGCGGTGTTCAACCCATACAACCTGCACTTCTACTCGGCGAGCTGGCGTGACCTCGGCCACGACATCGACGACACCGACCAGGAGACGCACCTGAAGGTCGCCGAGACGCCGCTCGAGCGGCCAACTGGCACGCTGAAGTCGCCGGACTACATCCAGCAGGTCGGCGGCACCATCGGCAGGCCGTTCCTGCTGTGGTTCACGTTCGACAACACCACGGGCACGCCGCTGAACCAGGCGAGCGTGTGGAACGGCTGGAAATGGGAGACCAAGCAGGTCGCGTCGGGCCTGCGGACGCGTGAGGTCGAGCAGACCAGCCTGACCACCTGGCGCGTGTACGCCACCAGGGACGGCCAGCCGAACATCGAGACGTACCTGCTGTCGTTCGGCAAGGACTGGCGGGCGGAAACCGTGATCCCGACCCGCAAACCGGTCCAGCGGGTCGAGGTGATCGGCAACTTCCGCACCCCGGCACGGATTCTGGCAAGCGGCGCGTCCAGCAACCGCGACGTCGCCATCGCCGACGGCGACATCTACGTCGCCGGCTGACATGACCGAAGCCCCGCCGGTTTCCGGCGGGGCTTCTCTTTCCTGGCAGATCAGCCGATCAGCCGCGAGTTGTTCCAGCCCTGCCCCCGCTTGCTGGCGACCCAGAACCAGCCCTGCTCCTCCTCGATCCAGGTCACGACGTACTCCCACAACGTGCCGTCGTTCGTGACGAAGATGAAGTGTGACGAGTCAAGGCCCGCCATCAGCCTGACGTCGTTGAAGTTCGCCTTGAACGGGTTCTCGACCAATTGGCCGTTGCTGTCGGTGTACCACTCCGAGCCGCCGCCGGAGTCCTCCACCTCGAAGAAGTGGATGTATCCGGGGCCGCCGAGGCCAGCGAGGAGCCTGCTCTGACCCCAGCCCGTGCCGATCTGCTGTCGCACGAGGCCGCTCGAGGTGAAGGTCCACAGGTACAGGTTGCCGTTGACGTTGATCTCAAGGAACCGGTTGCTGTCGATCCCGGTGATCTTGCGCGCGGTCTGCCAGCCGGTACCGACGATCTCCTCGGTGAAACTGCGGTTACGGCCGTTCCATGTCCAGCGGGCGAGCCGGTAGTCCGGCTTGATCTCGAGGAACACGTTCGGGCTCAGCGCGGTGATCTGGTGGGTGTTGTTCCAGCCCCAGCCTCGGACATCGCGGATGAACGTGGTGCCCGACCTGGACCAGTACACCAGCTCACCCGCGTTGTTGACCTCCCAGAAGGAATGGCCTGCGGTCCGCTGTACGTCGGCGCTGTCCGCTGGATGCAGCGGGGCTCTTTCTTTGCCGTAGTCAGTTTGCGCGGCAGATCCGGTACCCGCGGCACCGATGGCCATGGCCATCGCGACACCGATGGTCGCTACCACTTTCATGAGTCTCACGTTGTTCCCTCCCCTGTGCGTCGACCGCCTTTCCGGCCGATTCTCGGGAGCGTCCAGCAAGCCGGGCAACACTCTTGCGCCACAGTGGAAACATCGCTCCGACGCTCCACATAGGACTTGTCGCGCCACGACGGCGGTTCCAGGATCGTCCAGTGCCCTACATTTTCACCACATCGCCGCGCGTGCCCATTTCGTGACCAGCGCGAGGCAACCTTGGGGCCGGTCGGGTCGTCTTCAAGGCGAGGGGGAGGCTTTCTTTCTTCGCACTGGGGGTGTCCAGGGTGATGCGGATTCATTTCACGACCGGAGACTTGATCAGAACGAGAGTGGCGGCCGCCGCGGATCCGTTCTGGGAGATGGTTCTCAGCCGTCGGCGGCTGTTCGAGCAGGACACCGCACTGGTCCTGCGGCCATGGGTAGAGCACGTACGTCCGCAGTCCGGTTCGATTCAGCTCCGGCCCGGCCTGGTGACGCTGGCCGCGTTGAGCCCGCGTGGGCCTTACTTTCCCGACTTCATGACCCCGGCCGAGGCTGCCGCGGGCTTCGACGCGGGCATGGAAGCGATTCTCAACACCCCGCGCACCCGGCTGCGCGCGGAGATCACCCGGCTGGCAACGACTTCCGACCTACCCCCGTGGGTGCGCCGGATGTCCGACGGCGAGCCAGAAGTGCTGAGCGCGTTGGACAAGTCGTTGCGGGCGTACCACGACACCGCGATCAAGCCACTCGACGCCCAGATCCAGTCCAGAGTGGACGCTGACAGGCAGCGCCGGGGACGCGACCTCCTCGACGGCGGGGTCGAGCAATTGCTCGCTGGGTTCGCGCCGTCCATGCGATGGCGCGCGCCCGTGCTGGAGATCGACTACCCAGTCAAGCGCGATCTGTACCTCGGCGGCCGGGGGCTGCGGCTGGTGCCGTCTTTCTTCTGCCGCGGCACACCGGTGGCGTTGGCGGATCCCGAACTGCCGCCAACCCTTGTCTACCCGATCGATCACGACTCGCACTGGGAGATCGCAGGCAGCAAGTCGCTTGCCGATCTGCTCGGCAATACTCGCGCGACCGTGCTGCATGCCGTTGATGGCGGCGCCACCACGACTGAACTGGCTCGCCGGGTGGCTACTTCGCTGGCTTCGGTCAGCCGACATACGGCTGTGCTCCGGGAAGCCGGGCTTATCGAGACTCAGCGCCGGGGCGCCGCGGTCTTGCACACGTTGACTCCACTTGGCGAGTCGCTGCTGTCCACCGAGCGGAGGCCGACGTTGCTGACCGCTTAGCCCCGGGCGGCTGGTCGTCACGCGGTCTTCTTGACGAGGCTCCCGTCTGGCGCCACGAGGAACCACTCGTCGTCAAGCGCCTGACCGTTGAGGTCGCCAGGGACCACGTCGCCGACGTAGTAATACAGCTTCCACTTCCCGTACACGGCCTGCTCATCGCCGTCCTTCTTCAGCAGCTTGGCATCAAGGCCCTCACCAGCATCCACTGTGGACGAATTGGTGAGTGGGGGCCACGAACCGATGCAGTCGTCCGTATCGCAGGCGTTGGCCTGGTTTTCGTCTTTGGTGAAGCCGTACAGCGCTCGTCCGGACTGGTCGACGAGGATCGGGCCGAGGTCGGACTGCGCGACCTTCACCGACGCCGGCGCCGCGGCTTCCTGGCTCGAATTCGCCTGGCCCGCAGGCTGTCCTTCGACGTCGTCCGTGTTACACGCGGCCAAACCGAGCAGCAGCACCGGCACGACGAGCAATCCCATACGTACGCGCATTTTCGTGTCATCCCTTCCGGGGATCGAGGTCCTGTTCGGCGCTCTACACGGACGGGACGGTCATTCGGTTCGCCGGAAAATTAGTTCGAACCACTTTGACCCGAGCCGCGTGTGGAGTGCCGTCGAGCGGGTTTGCTCGACGACCAATCACCTACATCGGGAGCTGAAAAGCCATGCCTGCCAACAAGACCATCGCCGCGACCATCCTCGGCGCCGCCATCACCCTCGGCGTCCTTTCGCCCGGCGTGGCCGCCGCGCACGAAGGCGACCACGCCGCACCAAGCGGAGTTGGCGAGATCCAGCCAGTGCGCAAGCCAGCCAAGGGCAAGTCGTTGTACTTCATCGCCGAACTCGACGGCAAGCAGGAAGTCGCCGAGCCCGGCAAGATCGTGAACGATCCGGACGCCCGCGCCCAGGCACTGGTCGAAGTCAAAGGCGACCGAATTACGTTCGCGCTGAATTGGAAGAACACCTCACAGCTGGCGCTCGGCCACATCCACGAAGCCGTAGCCGGAAAGAACGGCGCGGTGGCCGCGACGCTGTTCGGCACCGCGATGCCCGAAACTGTGACCTCCGCAGCCGGTCAGGTCGTTGTCGACGCCACCCTCGCAGCCAAGATCACCCAAAACCCAACCGGGTTCTACGTGAACCTGCACAGCACGGAGTTCAAAGACGGTGCGGTCCGCGGCCAACTGAAGGCACTGAACAAGCGGATCAACCCAATGGACATCGTCAAAGCAGGCAAGCTACGCGCATTCGCCAACGGCGCGCAGGAAGTCAGGGAGCCGGGTAAGAAGGTCGGCGACCGGGACGGCTTGGCCATCGGCTTCGCGCAGCCCCTGGGCAACCGCGTGAACTTCGCGGCCGCATGGGTGAACATCGCGGCTCCGACGCTGATCCACGCGCATGAGGGCGTGGCCGGTAAGAACGGTCCGGTCGTGGCGCCGTTCGTCGGTACTCCGGTCCCGGCTGGGATCTTCGCGGTGGCCGGTTCGGTGAACAACGTCGACAAGGCCGCTGCCGACCGGTTGAAGCGCAACCCGAAGGGCTTCTACCTCAACGTCCACACCGGCGAGTTCCCGGACGGCGCCGTCCGCGGCCACTACCACAGCTGACCCCGTGCGGCGGGCGAAGCCCGCATTCGGGGGGGGTGGGGGCGTCCCCCACCATGATCGCCGAACAAGTTTCGCTGTTCAGCGGCGTATGTCGGTCACTGATGATCACGGATGAACGTCAGCGAACGCAACCGTGGCGCACCAGGAAGACTCTGCGAAACGTCCAATGTAGACGATTGAGAAGGCACCGTTTAGGCGGCCTGAGAGAGTACCGACGACTATCTGACCAGCGAGGTTACGGCAGTTACGGCTCTCAGGGACACAGTCCTGGATAGGCGCCCGCGTGCTACATAATCCGGCCGCAGGCCCACTTCAGCTGGCTGGCGAGTATTGGCCGTTGACATGATCGCTTACGCAGTTACCGTTGGGTTCATACCCGCGATGGGGGCTGGTCAGGCATCCTGCGGCTGGTGGACTAACCCGATGCGGATGTTCTACCGCCGAATGTGGCTGGTAGAGCACTGGCCACCGCACCGAGACCAAATCCATATTCCAGGCCGCCCGTGCGGAAGCCTGGACACAGTCCGAGGCTGCCGGGAACGCGATCCCAGCCTCGGATCCTGATCTCCGGGCCGCTGGTCGCCTGCGTTGAGGTGACGTTCCAGCAGCTGCTCGGAGAGCTGCGCTGTCCCCCCCCCCCCCCCCCCCCCCCCCCGGACATGACAGCGAGCCTCGGCCCGCACCCGTTTTGCAGGGCGGGTGCGGGCCCAGCCCCGGACCGCGCGGTAACCTTCCCCCGGCGCCGGTCCGGGGTCTCCAGCGGCTGTTCAGTGCCCCGTGGCGCCCGGTGCGGCGCTGACCGACCCCGGTGATCACCGAGGACATGCTGCACACCGTGCTCCGCGGCCGCGCTTGCAGCGAGTCCGTCGAGGTCATCTAGCTCTAGCGCGACCTGATCATCTCTACCGGCAAACACAAAGGCCGTAGCCCGAGCCTGACCAAGAACAGAATTGCAGCAAAGGTCACATGGATCGTGGCCAAAAAATGTCGTCGTTCCCACCGTGTGTAGCCGTCGATCCAGACGTCGTGCCAGCTTTTTGACGAAAACCGCCAACTCTTAAAGAGAGAGTAAATTGACGAGTGTCAAATCAGGTCATACTCTGTCGGGAGTATCGAACAGGAACACTCAACGGAGAAGGGTGATCCACTAATATGCAGGTTTGGTCTGATCACAGCGGAGGAACTCGCATTCCATCAAGGCGGATCATGTCGAGTTTGGCATGGCTTAGGCAGATACCGAGCTCAAAGATGGCTGCGCATGGTGCGTCAACTGAAAGGTTAGCGAAGTGAAGCACAAGAAGATAGCTGCCGGCTTCGGCGTTACCGGGGTGTTGGTCGCCACACTCCTCGGAATGACCGCAGGACCAGCGATGGCAGACCAGAACGAGTTTGTGCGGCCATACGACCATCCAATACCACTGCATGCGGGCCCCGGTTGGATTTCCACCGAAACACAGTGCAATCGGGCAAGGGACTCACACAACAGCGATCTCAAGAAAGCTAAATTTTTCGATCCAAACCACAGATTCTATTATTGCGCGCCTGGTTCGAACGGTGCATTCAATCTCTGGCTTCGCCAGCCTTAAAGGCATCGCACATGCTGTAGCAGTCGGAGGGCAACCACGGTGCCCCAAGACGCGTCACATAGTCCGATGTAGACGGTCAACGAGGCGCTCGACGGTCGGAGAGGATTTCGATACCCGATCCGACCGTTGAGGCCGGCTACAGCCATCTCAGGGCGCGGCTCCTTCGACTGGTCAACGCGCAGCAGTTCCAAGAGGACATCCAGCTTCTCCCCGGTGGTCGGCCTGAGTGGCCGCGATCTCGGTCAGCCGGTTGCCCTGCCGCTTGTGCGTGGCACCGATTGTGGCCAAAGCTCGTAGATGGACTGGACGTCGTTGTCAAGCTGGCGGACCTCGCGCTCGATCTCCGCCGAAGTCGCCATGACGACATAACCTAGCCGCTCACCTGTCGGCAAGTCATTGGGGGCAGCGAAGAGGTAGACCAATCCTGAACGATCCGCGCCCAGTTACGGCGTACACACGGGTGATCATGCCGTACCACAAACCCCGCAAGGGACAACCACCGCTGCCGCAATGGAAACAAGACCTCGACACCGGCCACAAAAGCGTCCGCACCCCAAGTCGAACACGCCCTGGCACACATGAAGTCCTGGAACATCCTACGCAACTGCCGCCACAACGCGACGGCGTCTGGCACGCCACCCGCGGCGTCGCCCAGATGCGCAACCTGGCCATGACAGCCTGACCGACCGCACCAACCGCACGCACCGCCGCCGTCACCCATTCCCGCCAACGTTCTTGATCATTACGGGACAACCTTTAGCCGGGGCACATGCAACCAGGAATGCCACCGGCGGGCGAAGCCCACACTCGGGGGTTGGGGGTCGTTGCCCAAGAATGACTCCAGCCGACGAGGTCCGCGCTTTTGCGGACACTCGTCGGCTGAGGCTGGCGGTAGCGGTGGGATTTGAACCCACGGAGGGCGTGAACCCTCACACGCTTTCGAGGCGTGCTCCTTCGGCCGCTCGGACACGCTACCGCCGAGAAGCTTACCGGACGCTCTGAGCGCACTTACCGCCACGCCCGCATTTCGGCGGCGAGCCGGACGCGGGCTCTGGCCAGGCGGGCGCGGGCGGCCTGCTCTGTCCCGCCGGAGAGGCGGGCTATTTCCATGTGAGGCAGGCCGTGGACTTCGGCGAGGAGCCAGGTTCGCTGCTGGGGTAGGGGCAGCTGGGCTAGTGCCGTGTTCAGGGCATTGAAGGCGGCCTCTGACTCCGCCATGCGGGGTGGGTCGCACGCTGGGTTGTTGGTGGCGAGGTCGGGGACGGCGTCGATGCGGTCGTGGGCTCGGCGCAGGCGTAGTACGTGCAAGCATTGGCGGTGCGTCACCCGGAACAGCCAGGTGCGCACCGCCGCGGGATCAGCGAGTTCGGCCAAGCGCCGCCAGGCGATCACGGACACTTCCTGCGCTACGTCTTCGGCGTCCGCTCTGTCTCCGAGGATTCGCATGGCCATCAGGAAGATTCGGCCCGTGTATCTGCCCAGGAGGGTGGCGAGGGCGGCGTGGTCGCCGTTTCGTGCACGGCCGACCAGCGTCGCGTCATCATCCACACTGGACGGCTTGCCCAATCGCTTGTCCTCCAACGGAAATTGTGTTGACCGCCATGGTGGCAGTCGACGGGCGCCGAGTCACTTATCGTCGCGCAGCGAGTCCTTGGCGTCCTTTGCCGCTCCTGCGGCTTTGTCCCTGATGTCGTGGCCTGCTTCTTTGACTTCGCCTTTGAGCTGGTCGCGCTTGCCCGCCGCTTCCATCTCCTCGTTGTCGGTCGCCTGGCCCAGCTTCTCTTTGCCTTTGCCGATCAGCTGTTCGGCCTTGTCCTTAGCTTTGTCGAAGGCACTCATGGCTACCGAGTGCCCGTTCCACATCACGGCACACCGCGATGTGACCTGGGTCACTTTCGATGCCCCCGGAAGAATGACTCGAGCACGGCAGCGGCCTCGTCTTCCAGCACACCGCCGACCACTTCGGGCCGGTGATTCAGCCTTCGGTCCCTGATCACGTCCCACAGCGAGCCCGCTGCGCCCGTGCGGGGTTCCCACGCGCCGAAGACCACCCGGGAGATCCGGGCGAGGACCAACGCGCCCGCGCACATCGTGCACGGTTCGACCGTCACCACCAGCGTGCAGCCGGTCAGGCGCCAGCTGTCCCCCAGCTCACGGGCGGCCGCGCGCAAGGCGAGGATCTCGGCGTGCGCGGTCGGGTCGCCCAGGGCCTCGCGCGCGTTGCAGGCCCTGGCGAGTTCCGCGCCCGACGGGTCCAGCACGAGCGCACCGATCGGTACGTCACCGGTCTTCAAAGCGTCCGCGGCCACGGCGAGGGCCGTGCGCATCAACGCCTCGTCAGTCACTGCTGGATACGGTCGAGCAGCGCGTTGAACTCGTTGGCGAACCCGATCCGCTGGGCGATCATCTGCAGCTGCTGGTCCGGGTAGAGATCCACCTCGCCGGTGATCACCTGCAGCTCGGGGGCTGGCAGGCCGAGGTCGGCGAGGATGTCGAGCGAGCCTTCCGGCCACAACTCGTCGTCTTCCTCGTCCGGCGGATCCACTCGCAACAGGTCGAGCGCGTCGGCCGCGACGTCGTAGTCCAGCGCCGCCGCCGCGTCCGACAGCAGCAGGGACATCCCGCCTGGACTGGGCCTGATCAGCAGGAAGAACTCATCGTCGACGGCGAGCATGCCGAACACGGCACCCGTCGACCGGATCTTGCGCAGCTCGGTGATCGCCGAGTCGAGCTCGCGCAGGGCGCCCGCGCCCATGGAGTCGCACCGCCATTTGCCGTCCTCCCGGACGACCGCTACCGCGAAGCCGGCGACTGGCTCCTGGAGAGACATGTGCACACCGTATTCCCCTTCGGTGTTCACCCGGAAGAACCAGCCCCCATCGGCGCGCCCGCGGTGTCACTATCGAAGACATGAACGCCTCACGCTCGACCCAGTCACCGTCCGTTCATCCACTGGCAACTGACCCGAGGTTCACCGGCTTGGTCGAGGCGGCCCGTGCGCTTCAGCCGCGCACCGTGGCGTTGCGCAGGAAGATCCACAAGTACCCTGAGCAGGGGCTGAACCTGCCGCAGACGCAGGCGGCCGTGCTGCACGCGCTGGACGGGCTCGGCCTGCACGTGATGACCGGCGACAAGGTCAGCTCGGTGACCGCGGTGCTCAACGGCGCCAAGCCAGGACCGACCGTGCTGCTTCGGGGCGACATGGACGCGCTTCCACTGCAGGAGGACAGCGGTCTTTCGTATACCTCCGAAGTAGACGGATCGATGCACGCCTGCGGACACGACACGCACACCGCGATGCTCGTGTCGGCCGCGCGACTGCTCACCAGCCGGAAAGAGGCACTGGCCGGGCGGGTCGTTTTCATGTTCCAGCCAGGCGAAGAGGGCTATCACGGCGCCAAGTACATGATCGACGAGGGCGTGCTCGACGCGGGCGGACGGCCGATCGAGCGCGCGTTCGCCCTGCACATCACGGCCACGGACACGTCAGGCGTGATCCGCAGCAAGGCGGGCGCGATGCTGGCGGCCGCGGACTCGTTCGTCGTCAAGATCACCGGCCGGGGTGGGCACGGCGCGATCCCGCACGACGCCCTGGACCCGGTGCCAGCCGCCGCGGCCATCGTCGGCGCCCTGCAGACCATGGTCACCAGGCACATCAGCGTGTTCGAGCCAGTCGTGGTCACGGTCGGACGGATCACGGCGGGCACGACGTCCAACATCATCCCGGAGACGGCCGAGCTGGAAGGCACATTCCGGTCGTTGTCCGAGGCAAGCCGGGCGAAAGTGCGCGAGGAGCTGCCGAAGCTCTGCCATCACGTGGCCGCGACGTACGGCTGCACCGCCGAGGTCCATCTGCATCAGGGCTACCCGGTGACGGTCAACGACGACGTGATCGGGCCGCACCTGGTCGACCTGGCCGGAGCGGTCCTCGGCCAGCGGTACGCCGCGCCGATGCCCAACCCGTTGATGGGCGCCGAGGACTTCTCCTACGTCCTGCAGAAGGTCCCTGGCGCGTTCGCGTTCCTCGGCGCGTGCCCGCCGGGCGTCGAACCGGCCGATGCCGACCCGAACCACTCCAACCGGGTGCATTTCGACGAATCGGCACTGGCCAACGGCGTAGCCATGTATGCGGCGGTTGCCCTTGACGCACTGCGATAGGACAAATGATCGGACAGAATGCGCTCGTGCGGATACAGTCCGCGACTTGCTCGCGCTGGTCGTTTACGCCACGCAACACGCCCGACGTCGCCCCAGCCACGCTGGTCAGCAGGTCAGAACGAAGATGTCGGTTGCGTGGGGCGGGGTGGAAATGACCGGCTTTGGCGAGCAAGTCAGGTCCGAGCGAAGCGAGGACAATCCAACACTGTAGGGCAGGATGTGCGGCGTGCGGCCAGTGTGCGTGATCGGACTAGGGCTCATCGGCGGTTCGCTGCTGCGCGCGGCGAGCGAATCGGGCAGGCAGACGTGGGGCTGCACCACGTCCACAGTGGATGCCGAAGCCGCCACAGTGGACGGCTTCCATGTCGAGTCCAGAGTGGATGGCGCACTGCGGCTTGCCAGGGAGCAGGACGCGATCGTCGTGATCGCGGTGCCGATGCCCGCGGTGGATCAGACCTTGGCAGCGATCAACGCGTACGCGCCCGACTGCGTCCTGACGGATGTCGTGAGTGTGAAGGCACCGATCGAAATGTCCGTCAGGCAGGGCGCGCCACGGGCTCGTTACGTCGGCGGGCACCCGATGGCGGGCACGACTTCGTCCGGATGGGCGGCCAGTTCCGCCGGACTGTTCAAAGACGCGTCCTGGGTGTTGACCGTTGAGGACGAGACCGAGCTCGACGCGTGGCGCGACGTGGCTCGTCTGGTCCTGGATTGCGGGGCGCAGATCGTGCCCGCGACCGCGGCGGGACACGACGACGCCGTCGCCCGGATCTCGCATTTGCCGCACCTGCTGGCCGCGGTGCTCGCCGCGGTTGGTGCCGATGGTGGAAGCCTTTCGCTGGCATTGGCCGCAGGCTCGTACTCCGACGGCACACGCGTCGCCGGGACGCGCCCAGAGCTGGTTCGTGCGATGTGTGAAGGCAACCGCGGACCGTTGCTCGACGCGGTGGACGACGCGCTCGGCAGGCTCGGCGCGGCTCGTGGCGCGTTGGCGTCGACCGGATCCCTTGGCGCGACTGTGGAAGCGGGCCACCGGGGTTGGCAGGCGCTGCAGAACTACCGGACTACTGAGCGGCCGCACAACAGGATCGACCTGAGCGCGCCTGACGCTCGCGAAACCCTGCTGGCACTGGGCGAACGCGGCGGCCGGATCATCGAACTCGATGGCGATTTCGCCATGACCGGTTGACCCCTTGATATCGAGACTGCATCAAAATGTGAACCAGGCCATATTCCCGCCTAGCCTCGGCCTTTCGCGCAGTATTTAGTTGATCTTGCTTGTGGTTTTGTCGATCTTGCCGTGAGTGTTTCCGACTGTGAGCGTGGCTAGCCCGCCGACCTGCTTGTGTCGGCCGCTCCGGTTCTTGCCGATCGTAGGGACAGGGGTGCGGATCAGGTGAAGGCGGCGCGGATCTTCAACCAGCCCTGGGCGATCGCGTGGGCATAGGCACAGGTTTCATCGATGCGGATCCGGACTTGCCGGGCACCACGAGTGATTCGGGCGCCCACGTGCAGCACCAAGTTCCGGAACGTAGCGATCTCGGCGCGCGCCAGCACGGGTGTGCCGGTGAAACCCAGGATTTTCGCCCAACACACCAGATCAGTGGCCGCCAGTAACGTCTCCAGCCAGGCGGTGTTCTCCGCGAACCCACGACAGGGCAGGTTGCGCAGGCCGGTGGCCTTGGCTTGGCGGATGCGGTCTTCCACCCGGGCGTGCTGGCGGTGGTGCAGTTCCAGACCGGCGGTCTGACCGGGGATGACCCGGTCGGGGATGTCGGTGATGAACGCGGTGATCCGATGCCCGTCCACATCGGTGAACCTCAACTGGGCGCCGGGATGGGGACGTTCAGCACGCACGATGACCTTCGATCCGGCAGGCCAACTCGACAGGTCGAGCATTCCGGTGATGTCGGCGACCCAGGCACCATCCCGGATCCCGCCCGCACGGTCGATGGCCGATTCCCATGCCTGGTCGGGAATCTGATCGACCACGACCTGGATGCGGGCATCCACCGGGAACCCGAAGGAGAACCACACTCCCCGCTCCCGGCACGCCTGCGCGAACGCGAGGGTGGCACCGGCGGAGTCCGAGCGGGCTACCACCCGCACCGAGTCCGGATCACCCGGACGTGGCCGGGCATGGGCGGGTAACGACGCCAACGCCCGCTCCAGCACCGCGATGTGGTCTGCTGCCGTGTTCGACCCGGCGTTACCCGCCCGCAGCAGGCCCGCCAGTGCTTCGCCTCCCGAGACCTCTGGGCGGTCCAGAAACGCCAACAACGGGTGAAAACCAAACGTCCGTTTCCAGGTTTTGGCCGCGTTCTCCTTGTCCTCAGCATGGGAAATCGTGACCGTGGCGTCGAAATCGATCCGCAGCAGCCCGGTCAGGTCCGGGCCGGCACCCGCGGCCCACGCCCGTTCTCGGGCCGCCGCCCGCGCGGCGAGTATCCCCGGCAGATGCGCTTCGTCGATCCGGTCCAGCATCCGCCAGGCGGTCGGCATGCTGGCCACCGGCCCGCACACCGCATGCTGGTCACCGAAGACCTCGATGTGCGAGACACAGTCGCCGCCATCGGCGATGGCCACGGCCATGTCGGCGAACACCTGTCCTGGTGCATGCATCCACGGACCGGCATACGTGTCGACCAACGCCTCGTTCACCCCCGCGACCAGGCCGGTGTCCTGGGCCAACTCCCGCAACATCCCCACCCCGGCATGCGACACCACACCACGCCCATCAGCACTGACCTTGACCCGCCTCGACCGCTTGCTACGCTTCACCTACGGAGTGCCCTTCTGCTTGGGATCTGCTGTCATCGCAAACAACAGTTTCCCTTGCAGGACGGCACTTCCGTGCATCTATAGCCCGTGTCGCACTATTTCGCGCGAAAGACGCAGGCTAGCTTGACTGGGTGGAGCGTCTGCGTCGAGCCGGATACGCGCTCGGTGGCCTAACGGTCGTCATCGGCGCGGTGCTCGTGCTGCGCAGCCCCGACAAAAGCCCGACCGAACCGGAACCACTGCCGCCCGCGCCGGTCCAGACGACCGTCAAGGAGTATGTCGACGAGGTCGCGCTGGTGCCGAAACCTGGTGGCAAACCGGAAAAACCGGCCAATCTGACGGTCATCCCCGGTCCACACCGATTACAGGTGACGTGGACAGCCAAAGCTCCCGGCTACGAAGTGCAGCTACGGGCTGGAGACCTGATCCGCACCCAACTCCTCGCAGGCAACACAATCCAGTTCGACGGCCTCGACAACAACACCGAATACCAAATCGGCGTACGCGCCGTAGATTCCTTCGGACAACAGTCGGAAGTGTCGAGCGCCCGGCAACGACCATCCGCCATTCGCCCTGACGAAAGCCGGTACGCGCTGGTCGACCATTTCGACGGCCAGGTCGTACCCGACCCGGCACGCTGGCGTCTGGCGAACAACGCCGCCTGCGCACGAATGTCCCGTGGTGTCGGGGATGACAGCCGCAGACTGGTGATCAGTGCCGCCTGTGGCAACGAATCCGTGGCGCTGCGGTCACGGACTCCCTTGCAGCTCAGGGACATCGACGGCGAACTCGGCCGGGTGATGATCGAAACGGACTACCCGGCCAAGACCGGCACCCTGATGTTCGACCTGGTCCCCGGGCCAGCGGACCTGCTCGACAACAACCTTCCACCGGGGACGTTACGAGTGAAGGTGGTGTCCGACTCGGTCACGATGCCCGGCGCGGACGCGGTCAAGATCCCACCGAAGCCTGGCTTGAGCACCCGCTGGGAACTCGTGTTGCGGACCGACGGCCTGTCATTGTGGCGCGACGGAACGAAAGTCGCCGCCAGCGGGTTCGTGCCCACGTGGACAACGGCGACACCACTGTTCGGATTCGTTGGGCCGTTCAACGGTTTGACCTACGTCGGCATCGACGCGATCGGCCTGTCCAGTGCGCAGACGCCCGCTTTCGTCGCCCCGCCAAGGATCACGTCGACCAACACGGGCAGGTCGCCGAGGACGGAACCAATGACCGGCGTGCTGGGTGGACAGCTGCGGATGACTGTCCGCACAACGCATCGAGAGCAGATGACGCCGATGTCGGTGACCATCAACGGGCGGCTTTTCCCGGCACGGCCCGCGGTCGATGGACACGAATTCGAGCCCTCGTACCGGTTTCCGATTGTCGCCGACATTCCGGCTGATGCCCTTGTGCTGTCTGGCGATCGCCGCGAGTTGCGGATTTCCGTGCAGGGCGCGAAACCTGCGATCTCACCGGTTGTGCAGCACGCGGAGTTGGAACTGATCCCGGATCCGGCCAGCAAGCCTTCACCGGAACAGGCCGAGCCGCCGCCGCAGCCCGCTGTCCGGCCACCGGTCACGCTGACCTCGTTCGATACCCGGTTCTTGGACGCTGCCGGGGAGAAGATCGAGAACAACGAGGTGGTGTCGCGTGGCCGCATTGTGCTCGAAGTGACCGGAGACGAAGGCGCGGCGCAGGCCGGACTGGCCGGGATCGAGGTTTTCATCGACAACAAGCGCATGGCCGGGATTCCGACCGCGGTCGACGGCCCCGCGGTGGCCGGGCGCTGGCTCATCGCGCTCAACAGCGGGGCATTCGAACCCGGGCCGCACATCCTTGAGGTCAAGGCGGTCAGCACGGATCCGAATGTGGCCCCCGGGTTCACCAATACGACGTGGTCGATCCCCCGCTGAGCACGAGGGCCTGGAAGTGCCGTGAAGGTCACCCTCGCGGCGTTAGACGCGCGAGGGCCTCCCCTGACGCGTTGGATGCCGTGAAGGTGGCCTTCACGGCAAACGGCACTAAACGCGTTGGGCGAAGCCGGGGTAGTCGATCACCAGCCCGTTGCTGTCCACGGTCAGGTCAACGTCGATCGAGCCGTACTTGTAGTTCACGACGGACATGTCGTCGCCGATCGACACCGTCGTGTACGTCTTCTGCATGAGGTTGACCGTCAAGGTCGGCAGGGACACGTGCACAACCGGCAGTTCGTGGCTGCCTGCTTCCTTGTGCAGGCCGAGCCGGCGGATCGCCAGGCAGTTGAACAGCACCGCGCCCTCGACGTCCACGTCCATCGAACCGCCGAACGCGCCGCGTTCACTGCCGGAGCCGCGGTCGACCAGCCAGAGGCCGTCCTTGGTACGGGTGACCGAGATCTGGCATTCGTCCTCGGCCGTGGTCGCACGGATCAGCAGGCGGCCGAAGGCGCCGACTTGGTCGGTCGTCGCTTCGAGCGAGGCGCTGAACGCGGGCCCGTCGTCGGATGCCGCGGCGATGATTCGACCGGACGCCTTCAACCGGCTGTCCGCGACGAGTAACCGGACCGACTCGAGCCGGGGCGACGCGACGCCCTGCCAGGTCAGGATGGTGGGTTTGCGGGTGATCGTCGTGGTCACGCTTTGTCCTGCTCGGGCTTGTCCGGGATCATGTCCTGGATCTTGTCGACGACGGCGTCGACCTGGGACTCGTGCCCGAACTTCTGCTTGGCGAAATCGCCAGCCTTCTCGACACCCTCTTCGATCTTGTCGCCGTGCTCCTTGACAAGGTCCTGCGCCTTGTTCTTGAGCTCGTCGAAGTTAATACCCATGTCATCTGCTTCCTACTCGTGACCTTCGGACGATTCGCTCTCCGCCCCCGGAGGATGGCTGGAGTCCAGGATCGGCAGTCTGATCCGGTTGGCGATCGGCCCGTTCCTGCACGATGCGTTTCCCGCGCTGATGCGACGTGTGCAGGGTGATGTCGGGGTCACCCACTCGATGCAAGACGTTGATCGCTGCAGCGTGATCTGCGTGCCACACCACCCCGCACCGAGTGCAGTGAAGACGGTCCCCGCTGCGCCGCCCAAGGGCTCTACAGCACGGTCCGACTTGTGAGGTGTAGGCAGCGTTGACCAGCGTGAGCACAGAACCTCTGCGCTCCGACACGTTCGCCAGCGCCTCGGCGGTTATCCCCTTGGTCCATGCCGCCATACGCCGGTTGACGTTCGGGCCGCGACGACGCGAGTCCCCGGTGAACGTCTTAGTCAGGTCCTCAGCCGCGATCATCGAGGCTTTGTCCACGACAGCGTGCACCGCGCGGAAAGTTGCAGTCCGCACCGTCTGCTGCCAGCGAGACGACCGTCGATGGCGCTTCGCCGTACCAAGGTTGTTGCGGGCGATCCGTTCGGCTTTTCCGCGATCGCCAGCCGCAATGGCTTTCTCAGCGACCGATCGGATCTTCGCACGGTACAAGCACTTGTTTCGACGGTGGTCTGACTCAGCACTGAGCAGAGCGCCAAGTTCAGTTCCGTGGTGGACGCCGTCGGAATCGGTAAGAACTTCGCTGTATCCCTTGTCGATACCGATCTCGCGGCTGCCCGCAGGACGTGCGGAAGATTTCAGCGTGCTGGCATCGATCTGGTAGTGCACTTCGACGCGATGGTGGCGCAGGATGAGTCGCAAGGTCCCCGTCGGAGCCACAGCGGTGTTCAAGGGAATGCGCACCATCTGGCGCCGCACAAGGCCAGGAACAGCGAGCCACACGTCGCCACCATCAGCGAGAGTGAACGTTCGGTACTGGTCCGATCGAACCACGATCTGATCATGCGTCCGGTTGCGGCCGCGCCGCCAATGCTTACGCATGTGCCTGGACAGCATCGGATCGTCGGTCCAAGTGTCCGATTTCAACATGACGAACAATCGTTTGCGCTCGGCAACGTCAATGGCCAACCCGTTCACTACCTTGCGAACTTCCGCCTTGGCGGCAGAACGGTTCGCCGCGATGTCCGCGACCGCGTCCCGCAAGGTCTCTTTCCACGCGTTGGCCAATACTCCAAACCGGGCGGCAGTGCCCTCAGCCAGCCACATGTCGCGGATTTGTCTGTCAGAAAGTCGAGCACCAGAGACCGATCCGTATCTCTGCCACACCTCACTACGTACCCGCCCAAGCCTGCGAGCCTGCTCGACCAGTCGCGCATACTTGCTCGCATTCAGATCCGCGCTGTATGCCACACGCGTCACCTTCATCAACTACACCTCCCTTCGTGACGCGATCGCGCTGCGCAGTGGTCACATGTTCTTAACAGGCCCGTCTCGCAGGCTACCGGTCACGGCGCACCGGCTGCAGCAGTCGTCGGACGATTTGCCCGCCCGTCCGGGTGTACCAGTCCGGTCCGCGCAGCGTGGCCAGCACCGACACCAGCTCGGTGACCAGGCGAGACAGCCTTTCCACATCGGGCATCGGCATCCGTTCCGGTGGACGTTCCTCCCGGATGGACGCGGCGGCTTCGGCGACCGCCTCAGTCAAGGTCTCGATCGCTTCGGAGTCGATCGGCTCGGCGCCGCGCTGGATACCGACGGCCAGTCCGGTGACGGCGTCTGTCGCCCGTTCGAGGGTCACGATCACCGGCCACCACGCGGCCGCTTGCAGGCCAGCGGCTGACGGCTCCACAACGGCCTGCTGGAAGGCGTTTCGCAGGTCGGAAAGCTGCCGGTAGGTCTCCCTGCGCAGTTTCACCCGGTTGTCCGAACCGGACAATCCGTGCTCGATGTACTTGCCGAGCGACTCGAGCGTGCCCAGCAGCTGCGTACCGACCCGTGGCCGCAAACTGCCTGGCCACAACAGGTATCCGAAGACGAGCACGATCGCGCAGCCCAGTGCCGTGTCGATCAGCCTTGCCAGCACAAGGCCCCAGTCGCCGGAGTGCGCGAGATCCAATTGGACGATCACGAGCGGGGTGACGAACGCGGAGAAGATCCCGTAGTTGCGGTCGCGCCCGTACGGCAGCGCCCCGGCGATGATCGCGACGAGCACGACCAGCATCCAGCCGCGTGGATCGAAGCCAAGAACGGCCGCGCCGACCAGCACGCCGACCAAAGTTCCGACGCCACGCAGGACTGCGCGGCCGAACACCGAGCCGAAGTCTGGCTTGAGGACGATCGCCACGGTCAAGGCGACCCAGTACGAGTATTGAAGGTTGAACACCCAACCGACAAATTCCGCCACGGCCATGCACAGCATCAGGCGCGCCGCGTGCGACCAGGCGACCCTGCCGGTGAAGATCGTCGCGAGCCGTTCGGTGAACGGCACGTGATCCTCGGGATCCCGGTGGTCACGTTTGCCGCTTGGCGAAGAAAGCCCTTCCAGCCCAGCCCGCAACGCGGCCAGGCCCCGTGAGGCTTCTTCGAATTCGGGCACCGGCGGCAGTGGTTGGTCCAGCCGGATCGCTTCGGCGACCGCGGTCATGTGGATGACGACCTCAGCGGGCGGCTGCCGCCCGACGTTGACCAATGCGACCGCAGCCTCGACCACAGGCGTTGTGTCGGCCAGGAGCGTCATCAGCCTGCGGTACGCCCTGTCGCGCCCGGAGAGGTGCGAACGGGCCGTCAGCAAGGCGTCGTAGGCGCTGTTGAGGGCTGTCGTGAGCTCACGCCTCGCCGCTCGTGCCCCTGCCGTGCCGGACGCCGCGAGCATGACGGCGATTTCGTCGTACACCTCGGCGACCGCGGCACGTTCCGGCCCGGTCGCCTTGAAGGGCCACGCGGCGATCGCCAGCAGCCACACCAGCCCTGCGCCGACGGCGAACCAGAACGTGGCCGTGAGGGTGTCACGTGGCTGCCCAGCACCAAGCGCGGCGAACACCAGCATCTGCAAAGCCGAGAGCGACGCGATGTTGCCGCCCGCGCTGATCAACGCAGACGCCCCGGCAATCAGCACGATGACGGCGGCCGACCACAAGCCATGCCCTTCGGCCAGGCTGCCGAAGAAGAACCCGATCCCGCCGCCGATCGCGGCCCAGCCGATCCGCCTCGCGCGATAGCGGTACGGGCCGTCCGCGTCGCCGAAGATCCCGCAGAGCGCGCCCATCGAGACGAGCACGCCGATGTCCAGCCTGCCGACCGCAAGGCCGATCGCGATCGGCGCGGTGATCGTGACCGCAGCCCGGAGGATCCGTTTCCACGGCACCGGCAGCTTGTTCGTCCGGAGCAATTGGACAAGCCAATGTGGAGCGGCGACCTGCTTGCCTGCTGCCTTCGACGTCGCCACAAGCACATCTAAACAAAACCAGGCCCGGTGGACGCGCCACCGGGCCTGGAGTGCTAGCTAATTCACGCCTTGCGACGACGACGGTTGAACACCAGCGCGCCCACACCGCCACCCACGAGCACGACACCGATGATCAGCGGCATCAGCACCGAAGCACCGGTGTTGGCCAGCTCGTTGTCGGCCGGCTTCGGCTGCGGCTTCGGGGTCTCGTTCGGGGCCGCGCCCCACTCCGCGGTACCCGACGCGGACAGCCGGACGTTCTCGGTCTTCGCCAGGATCAGCGACTGCGACTTCTTCTCGGCGACCTTGGAGATGAACAGCCTGCCGAGCGAGAACTCGCTCTCGCCGGACACGGTGAACTCGACCTTGCCGGTGGCCACCGACGCGGGAACCTTCACGTAGAACTCGTACTTGTCCAGCTGCTGGATCTTCTGCGCGACATCGGCCTTCGGCAGCTCAGTGCCATTCTTGTCGCTGAAGATGACGCCCTCGGGCAGCTTGGCCGCGATGGTGATGTCCTTCGCGGTCGTGGTGACCACGTACGGGCCGATCAGGCTGTCGGCCTTGCCGGTCAGCTTGTTCGGCTCGAGGTTGAGCACCGGCTTGGGCTCGGTGGAGATGCCCTCGCCCGCGTTCTTGGTCAGGTACTCGTAGACCCTGAAGACGTCCTTCTTGTCCGCCTTCGCCTGGTAGTCCTTCTTGGGCGCCAGGACGTCCTTGAGCGTGCGGTTGTCACTGAAGTGCCAGACCGCGGCCTGGGTGCCCGCGATCGCCTCGGCGACCGACAGCCCGTTCTCGAAGTCACCCTTGACCTTCTCGGCCAGCTTCTCGGCCTTCAGGTTCGGGTAGCCGTTGTGCAGCACCCAGTTGATCTTGGCCGAGTTGTCGTGGAACGGCGAACCCTTCTGCGGGTGCTTGTTCCAGTCAGCCTCGATGTAGCCGGGGCCCTTGTCGTCGATGTCCTGCTCGATCTGGACGCAGTAGGTCTGGATCGTGTCGCCCTTGTCGCCGTCGAGCCGCAGGCCGATCAGCTTGGTGTCGACCTCCATGCCGTCCATCAGGACCAACGGGCCGTTGACGTCGGCCGTCTTGTCGATCTTGCCGGTGACCGAACCCGCGGACGCGGGCGTCACCGACGCCATCATGGCGGTCACCGTCACACCAGCAAGAGCGGCGCCGATGCGCAGCTTCTTCACCCGACTCACGTTTGGTGCTCCCTCATTTTCGGTTTGTGCCCCAGCTACCCCGAAATTCGCTTACGCGGCCGCCTGCGACACGTTCCCTCTAACGGTGTACGCAGACAAACCGCATGGCGTATATCCACCGATCAGCGGCGTGACTCTATCCACCCTGTGAAGTCGCTGTGATGTGGGGTACGCCTTACCGGGTCGCCCAGTCGGTGACCACCTGGTCAAGCACCGTAAGAGGAAGTGGTCCACTGCCGATCACCAGATCATGGAACGTCCGGATATCGAACCGTGACCCGAGCGTGGCTTGCGCGGCCGCCCTGATCCGCTGGATCTCCAGCCTGCCGACCATGTAGGACAGTGCCTGTCCCGGATAGGCGATGTAACGGTCCACTTCGGTCCCGATCTCCAGCGGCGGCATCGGCACGTTCTCGGTCATGTAGTCCACGGCCTGCTGCCGTGACCAGCCCTTAGCGTGCAGTCCAGTGTCGACAACCAGCCGACTGGCCCTTGTCGCGTCCAACGCCAACATGCCGAGCCGCGCGATATCCCCGGAGTACAGGCCCATTTCATCGGCCAGCCGCTCGCAGTACAGACCCCAGCCTTCGACGTATGCGTTGACATCCGCGAGCCTGCGCAGCAACGGCAGGTTGTCCAGTTCGCTGGCGATGGTCAGTTGGAAGTGGTGTCCTGGCACGGCTTCGTGGAACGCCGTGGCCTCGGCGATGTGCTTGTACCGCTCCCCTGGCTGATATGTGTTGGCGAAATAAGTGCCCGCGCGCTGACCGTCCAGTGAGGGCGGCAGGTAGTAGGCCATCGGCGCCCCAGGCGCTTCCGCCGCAGGCACGGGTTCGACCTTGCAGCTGTGCGATGGCACGTGTCCGAACCAGTTGGGCGCTTCGGCTTCGGCCCGTTCGATCGAAGTCCGTGCCGTGCTGAGCAGCTCTTCCGCCGAGTTCCACCGCAACGCCGGGTCTTCGCGCAGCCTGCTGTATATCTCCTGGACGTCCTTCGTGCCGAAGACACGGGAACCGATCTCGGCGAACTCCTCGAACAACGAACTGATCAGGTCAAGACCGGTCTGGTGCAACTCGTCGGCCGAGCGCGTGGTCGAAGTGTGCACTCTGGACAGCCGGGCGTAGAGCTCGTCCCCATCGGGCAACCAGGTCAGCCCCGGCTTGTCCGCCGAACGGCCGTACGGCGCGATTTCCGCGGCCAGCGTGTCCCGGTAGTTGACGAACGCGGGCCGGACGATCTCGTCGATGATCCGGTCGCGTTCGGCCACAAAGGACTCAGCCACTTCGGCTGGCGGCTGCGCCCTACGCAGCGCGTCGTCGGCCGGAGAAGCGGCGAGGTACCGGTCGAGGTGGGTGATCGCGGCCTGCACCAGGTGCTGCACCGGAACACGGCCAGCGGCAACGCCTTCGCGGTGCCGCGTCAGGTAACCATCGAGGTAGCCGGGCAGCCCTCGTAGCCTGGTCAGGTAGTCCGCGGCCTTCTGTTCGGTCGGCAACGTGGTCATCGGCAACAGTGTCAGCAGTCCGGCCGCCGGGCTGATGAACAGGTCCGTGATCGTGTATTCGGCCAGCTTCGAGTCGATCCGGTCGACAACGGCCCGTGCCTGCTGTGCCACCACGGCAAGAGTGACCGCGTCCGTGGCGTCCACTCCGGACCTGTCGACCGCGTCGGCACGTCCGGCGATGTCCAGCGCACTTGCCCTGGTCGCCTCGTCCGCCGCCGCCGACGGGTCGCCGACGAGGGCGTCATATCCGGGCACGCCGAGGATCGACGCACCAATCGGTTCGCGGTCGAAACCCAGCCGGCTCAGTTCGTCCGCCAGCGCGTCAGCCTGGCTCGAAGTGGTCGTCATAACTAGAAACTAGTCGCTGAGGCCCCACTTGCGGTGCAGCTGCGCCCTGCGCTGTTTCCACTCGTCCATGAACGTTGGCAAACGTTCGTGCATGAAGTCGTAGAACTCCAGGGTTTCCTTCCAGCGCAACCCGGCTGGCGTCTGTTCGCCAAGAAGTTCCATCCCCTCGCGCATGGTCGACTCCCAGCGGTGCATGGTCTGCTCACGACGGGTGATCGCGTCGTACCACAGGTCGTCCTTGATCACGTAGTAGTCGCGCCGGGACCCGGGCTCACGCTCCCGCTGGAGCATGTTGACCTGGCTGAGGTAGCGCACCGCGCCGGAGATCGCGGCCGGGCTGACTTGCAGCGACTCGGCCATGTCGGTCGCGGTCATCCGGCCGGAGTCCTCACACAGCAACGCCACGAACACGCGCGCGGCCATCCGCTGCATCCCGGCGTCCGCCAGCATGGCCGCGTACCGTTCGATGAAACGTCCGATCGCGACCGTGTCGCGCTGTGTCGCATGGGCCTCGCTCACCGCGACATCCTCTCCCGGGAGATGGTTGCTACACGTAAGTTTATACGCTTTCTTAACTTCATGAATTTGTGAAAATAGTGTAGCTTCTGGGTCATGACACCCGCGATATCCGTGTCCGGCCTGGTGAAGACATTCGGCCGGACGCGCGCGCTCGACGGTCTCGATCTGACCGTCCGCGAGGGGGAGGTGCACGGCTTCCTTGGCCCGAACGGCGCAGGAAAGTCGACGACCATCCGTGTTCTGCTGGGCCTGCTGCGCGCCGACGCCGGCACCGCCCAGCTGCTCGGCGGCGACCCCTGGGGGCAAGCCGCCGAACTGCACCGCCGCCTGGCCTACGTGCCCGGCGACGTGACGCTCTGGCCGAACCTGTCCGGAGGCGAGGTCATCGACCTCATCGGCAGGCTGCGGGGCGGCCTGGACACGAAGCGCAAAGCCGTGCTGCTCGAACGCTTCGAACTCGATCCGACCAAGAAGGGACGCACGTACTCGAAAGGCAACCGGCAGAAGGTCGCACTGGTCGCGGCCCTGTCGTCGGATGTCGAACTGCTCCTGCTCGACGAGCCGACCTCGGGCTTCGATCCGTTGATGGAGGCGATGTTCCGCGAGTCGATCGAGGAGGAGAAGGGCAAGCGGACCGTACTGCTGTCCAGCCACATCCTCTCCGAGGTCGAGGCGCTGTGCGACCGGGTGAGCATCATCCGCAACGGCCGTACCGTCGAAACCGGGACGCTCAGCGAACTGCGGCACCTGACCAGGACATCCATCGAGGCGGAACTGGCTGCCTCGCCGACCGGCCTTGCCTCGCTGCCGGGCGTGCACGACCTGCAGTCCCGTGACAACCACGTCAAGTTCGAAGTGGACACTGCCGAGCTTGACGGCGTTCTGAAACACCTGACCACGTTCGGCGTGCGGTCGCTGACCAGTCAGCCGCCGACGCTCGAAGAGCTCTTCCTGCGGCACTACGAGGATGAGCTTCGATGAACACCCTGGTAGGAACCGGATCGCTGATCCGGCTGGCACTTCGGCTCGACCGGGTCCGGCTGCCGATCTGGATCCTTGTCACGGTCGGACTCGTCCTGGCGACCGCGGGCTCGGTCGCCGAGCTCTATCCGGACGAGGCTTCGCGCGTCCAGGTGAAGGCCACGATCGGCAGCAACCCGGCGATGACCGCGATCTATGGCACGGTCTACGACACTTCGATCGGCGCGGTCGTGATGTGGCGACTCGCGATCACTGGGGCGTTGCTGGTCACGTTGATGAGCATCATGACCGTCAACCGGCACACCCGTCAGGACGAGGAAGCCGGGCGACTGGAACTGATCGGTGCGACTGCCGTTGGCAGGAACGCGCCGATGGTCGCGGCTTTGCTTGTCGCGACGGGCGCGAACGTCATCTCGGCGTTGCTGATCTCGGCTGGGCTGACCGGAATGGACCTGCCTGCGGACGGGTCTTTCCTGGCTGGCATGACGTTCGGAGCAGTGGGAATCGCCTTCGCCGCCGTGGCAGCCGTGGCCGCGCAGCTGGCCGAGAATGCCCGGACCGTCACAGGGATCGCGGTTCTGGTTCTCGCGGTTGCGTTCGTGCTGCGGCTGATCGGTGATGCCGGTACGGCCACCTGGCTCAGCTGGCTCTCACCCATCGGATGGCTGCAGCAGGCTCATCCGTATGCCGAAAACCGTTGGTGGATCGTCGCTTTGCTCCTGGTCGTGGCCATTGTCCTTGTCGGCGTTGCCTTTGCGCTCGTTGGCAGGCGTGATCACGGTGCCGGTCTGGTCCGGCCACGGCCGGGCCCGCCGGACGCGAGCGCTTCGCTGAGTGGGCCGTTCGGCCTGGCGTGGCGGTTGCACCGGGGGTCGATCATCGGCTGGATGGGCGGGTTCATCGTGCTGGGCCTGATGTTCGGCAGCATCGCCAACAGTGCGACGGACCTGGTGAAGGACAACCCGCAGGTCGCCAAGATCGTCGAGCAGATGGGCGGCAAGTCGGCGCTGATCGACGCCTTCATGACCGCGATCCTGGGGATCATCGCCCTGGTCGCTTCGGTGTACGCGGTCGCCGCGACTTTGCGGCTGCGTGCCGAGGAGACCACTGTGCGGGCGGAGCCTGTGCTCGCGACGGGTGTCAGCCGGATCCGATGGGCCTTGAGCCACTTGGTGTTCGCGGTTGTTGGGGCGACCGTGATGCTCATCGCCGCGGGGCTCGCGATGGGTCTTGCGTACGGGATCTCGGTCGACGACGTCAGCGGCCAGCTCGGCAATGTCCTTGAGGCAGCGCTGGTTCAGCTGCCCGCGACCTTGGTTGTCGCCGGGATCGCCATGGCGCTCTTCGGTTTGGCGCCACGGTACGTGATCGGGAGCTGGGCCGCGTTGACCGTGTTCTGGCTGATCGGCCAGCTCGGCCCGGCGCTGCAGTTGCCGCAGTGGCTGATGAACGTTTCGCCGTTCACGCACGTGCCGAAGCTGCTCAACGACATCAGCGCGGCTCCGCTGATCTGGCTGTCGGTCGTGGCGGTAGCGCTGATGGCCGCTGGCCTCACCGGCTTCCGGCGTCGCGACATCGGATAGTTGTGTGGGTCCGGGCGCACGGACCCGGACCCACCAGCACCCCACCACATGTTGCTCCACATCACCCGCCGTGCCAGGCGGTGTCCCCGCGAGGATTCGAACCTCGGGCCTCGGCGTTCGTAGCGCCGCGCTCTATCCAACTGAGCTACGAGGACTAATGAAAAGAGCCGCCGGATCGGAATCCCGACCGGCGGCTCTCGGACGCATTTATCTCAGCGCCGAGAGCCGTCCTGACCTGGTCGGAGGCTCATGTCCCTGTCGTCGGACCAGTTCATTTCACGTCCTCCTTTCCGGTGTTGACGTGAATAACTATGACCGATTCACCCTGGCCCGGTCCACCGATTATTCGGCCGGTGGAGGTCTGGACCAGCCGGTCCGGCGGCAGTAGCCTCTGTAACAGCTGAAAACGTATTCATCCCATGTTTCCGGGCAATGAGGCCATCGGGGAGAGCCATGAGGACGAAGCTGTTACTGGCCATCAGCTGCGCCGCGCTGTTAGCGGCCTCCTGCGGTGCGCCCGAGCAGAAACAGCCCCACACAGCAGCAACAGCAGCAGACCGGCGCGGCCGAACCGGTCACCAAGCCGACCCAGCCGGTCAAGCTGACGATCGCGGACGTGGCAGGCAACCTGCAGCTGACCCAGAAAGCCATCGAGAAGTTCCGTGACGACCACAAAGACCTGGTCAGCAGCATCGAGTTCACCCGGTCGACGGCACCGGAACTGCCCGGCAAGATCGACGCGCAGCAGAAAGCGGGCCGTGTCGAGATCGACCTGGTGCTCACCGGCACCGACGCGCTGGCGGCTGGCGCGTCGAAAGGCCTGTGGGAGAAGGTCGCCGACAACGCGAAACCAGTACTCGGCAACTTCGAGGCAACCCTGCGAGAACCGGCCCAGCGGATGCAGAAACTGGCCGAGGGCAACGGAATCATCGTGGTCTACTACCCATCCGGCCCGCTGATCGAGTACAACCCGGCGAAGGTGCCCAACGCACCGAAGACAGCGCAGGAGCTGCTGGACTGGGCCAAGGCTCATCCCAACAAGCTGATGTACGCCCGTCCAGCGAACTCCGGACCTGGTCGTACATTCCTCATGGGACTGTCCTATTTGCTCGGCGACAGCAACCCCAAGGACCCCGCTGCTGGCTGGGACAAGACCTGGAAGTACCTGTCTGACCTGGGCCGATACGTCGAGTACTACCCCTCGGGCACGTCCGCGGTGATGAAGGAACTCGCCCAGGGCACGCGGGACATCGTCGTCTCGACGACTGGCTGGGACATAAACCCGCGAGCCCTCGGCCAGGTGCCCAAGGAGATGAAGACCGCTGCGTTGCAAGGCTTCCACTGGGTCGCCGACGCACAGTACATGGTCGTCCCCAAGGGCGTGTCGGCCGAGAAACGGTACGTGCTCTACGAGCTGATGAAATACATGCTCACCAAACAAGCCCAGGCCCAGACGTATGACCAGGGCTACTTCTACCCAGGTCCCGCGGTCAAGGACGTGCCCCTGTCGATGGCACCCGCGGACTCGCAGAAGGCTCTGCTGAAGTTCGGCCGTCCGGAGTACGAGGCGTTGATCTCGGGCAATCCGATCGAAACCCCGTTGGACGCCTCCGCCATGGTCACGGCATTCGAGCGCTGGGATCGTGAGATCGGCGGAAGCAAGGTGAAGAAGTAGTGCCGTCGCTCGGGAAACTCTCGTTGGCTGGGGTCAGCCGTTCCTTCGGATCTGTGGCTGCTGTGGACGGCCTGAGCCTGACGATCAGCGGAGGCGAGTTCATCGCCCTGCTCGGCCCGTCCGGCTGTGGCAAGTCGACCGCGTTGAACTGTCTGGCCGGGCTACTTCCGTTGACAGCGGGCCAGATCACCTTGGACGGCCGGCGCGTCGACACCCAGCCTGCGGAGAAACGCGGCTTCGGCATGGTGTTCCAGAACTATGCGCTGTTCCCGCACCTGTCGGTATCGCGGAATGTGGCGTTCGGCCTTCGTATGCGCGGGGTTGGCCGGGAGGAGATCCGCTCTCGCGTGCTGGAAGCGTTGGAACTGGTCCATTTGGAGCACTTGGCGAACTCCCATCCCGGGCAGCTGTCCGGCGGCCAGCAGCAACGCGTCGCCATCGCGCGGGCCATTGTGCTTCGGCCGCCGTTGATCCTGATGGACGAGCCTTTGTCCAATTTGGACGCGAAGCTGCGGCTGGAGATGCGGACCGAGATCAAGCGGCTACACCAGGAGCTTGGGCTGACGACGATCTACGTGACGCATGACCAAGAGGAAGCGCTGTCACTGGCCGACCAGGTCGTGTTGATGAAGGACGGAAGGGTCCAGCAGGTAGGGACACCGGAGGAGCTGTACGCGAGGCCGGTCACGCCGTTCGTGGCTGATTTCATGGGGTTCCGTAACCGGATTCCTGGTAGGGGTTCGTTCACGTTCGCCGATGCCACGTGGTCCAGTTGCATGCAGGTTGATGGGGCTTCGGTGGCCATGTGCCGTCCCGAGGATCTGCGGGTCGGGGTGGCGCAGAACGCCATTGAGGTGACGGTCGAGGTGGTGGAGTACCACGGGCGGCAGTTCTTGTTGGAGGTCCGCACGGAGTCCGGGCTCGCGCTGCACGCGGTGTCAGAGGAAGCCCTGGCACCTGGCGACAAGGTGAAAGTAGGGGTCACACCCGACCGGCTCTTGGTGTTCGGGTCATGAAGGTCATGACGGTGAGGCCCTCCATGAGGCGCAGCCTTTTGGCGGTGGTCGTGCCATGACCACCGTCGCCCTTCGACTCCGCCTTGCCGAGCGTGGCGTGAGCCTTCGCCTCTTCTTACTCGCGCCCGCGGTCATCGTCGTCCTCGTCCTCTTCATCTACCCCTTTATCTTCGGCATTCAGCTTTCCCTTTCACCGCAACGGTTCAACAACCCGCTCGACAACTACCGGGCCTTCTTCTCCGATCCCTACTACTTCAGCAGCCTCGCCAACACCCTCACGATCGCGGTCCCGGCAACCTTCGTGAACGTCTTCGCCGCGGTTCCGATCGCGATACGGATGCGCCGAGCATTCCGCGGCCGACGCCTCCTGGCCGCTGCGTTGGTCGTGCCGGTCAGCCTGGGCACCGTCTTCCTCGCCGATGGGATGCTGAACGTGCTGGGCCCGGCCGGATGGTTGAACAAGGCCTTGCTCGGGATCGGCTTGATCGACGACCCCGTCCGGCTGACCAACAACTGGTGGGGCGTGTTCCTTTCCCTTGTGGTCAGCGGTTTTCCGTTCGCCTTCCTGCTGATGCTGGCATACGCCTCGGGCATCGACCCGTCCCTGGAATCGGCCGCAGCCACGCTCGGAGCCTCACGCGGGCAAAGGTTCCGCTATGTGATCTTCCCGCTGTTGTTGCCAGGCGCGGCCGTCACACTCTGCCTGAACTTCGTGATGGCCTTCTCGGTGTTCCCGTCGGCGGTCCTGTTGGGCGATCCGTCGGGCTCGTCACGTGTGCTCGCGCTGATCGCCTACCAAGAAGCACAGGAACGGCTCGACCCATCGATGGGATCGGCCGTCGCGATGTTGCTTGCCGCAGCACAGCTCGTGTTCGTCGTACTCGTGCTCGGGGCGCGTTCGTTGCTGTATCGCGGCCCAGCGTCCGGGGGTAAGGGATGAAACTGTCTCCCAGTGCGTGGCTCACATGGTTCGGGGTCGCGGTGTTTCTCGTGTTCGTGGCGGCGCTCATCGTCGCGGTGTTTGTCAGCTCGTTCGGCACGGTGTGGCTCGGTACGTGGTTGCCGGACGGGTTCACGTTTCGGTGGTGGGGTCAGACGTGGACGGAATTCGGGCTCGGCGGCACTCTGCTGGTGACCATGGAGGTCGCCCTGCTGGTCGTGCTGTTCTCGGTGCTGCTCGGGGCACCGGCAGCGTACGTCCTGGCACGGCTGGACTTTCCCGGGAAGAAGCTGGTCAGCCTGCTGCTGTTGCTTCCACTGCTCGTTCCGCCGATCACCTACGGCATCCCGTTGGCGACATTGCTGTACGAGTGGGGTCTCGGCGGGAACATGACCGGGGTCGTACTGGCGAACTTGGTGCCGTCACTGCCTTTCGTGGTGCTGACCATGACCCCGTTCGTCGAACAAGTCGACCGTCGGGTCGAGGATGCCGCTCGGACTTTGGGCGCGGGTACGCCGAGGATCATGGTCAGCGTGCTGGGACCGTTGTTGCTGCCTGGGATTCTGGCTGGTGCTGTGATGGTTCTTGTTCGGACCGTCGGCATGTTCGAGCTGACGTTCCTGACCGCGGGCGCCGACAGCGAGACACTGGTCGTCGCCCTGTACGCGGCCAAGAACGGGGCGGGGATCCGAGCCGATCAGACCGTGGACGCGATTGCCGTCGTATACATGCTTTCCACGGTGTTGCTGCTGCTCATCGCCCTCAAGTTCGTCAATCCGACGCAGCTCGTGACACGGGTGAAGGAGGCGCCGCGCGGTTAGCCCCTGGCCACGGTTCCAGCTTCGCGCCATCGGCCTGTGGCTTCTCGACATTGTCCTCGACCTGGAAGACCGTCATGCCACGGGCCTGGTAGTTGTGCAGTGCCTGGGTGCTGTCCAAGGTGTTGGTGTGCAACCAAACCCTGGTCGTACCCGGCACTTCCCACGCGCGCCGCAACACTTCGGTCAGCAGGTGTCCGCCGAGGCCACGGCCGATGAACGACGGCACGAGCCCGAAGTTCTCGATCTCCACATCGCCGTCCCGGCGGACGAGTTCGGCGTAACCGGCTGGCGTGCCACGAACCCACGCCACCCAGGTCTCGTGGCCAGGCTCGGTGAGCCAGTCCATCCACTGCTGCCAGTCCCAGCCCAGCCGGAACGCCCAGTACCAATCGCTGCCTACGGCCGTGTACAGGTAGCGGTTGAACTCGGGTGACGGCTCCGCCGAGCGCACGAGTTGGACGTCGATGTCCGGTTTCTTCGCGGGTTTCAGCTGGTCGGGACTGGTCTGCTGGAGGTAGTACCTGGTTGCGAGCACACCCCCAGTCCATCACGTACGCAGCCGATCTACGTAGTTTTCGCCGACGCGGCCCCTGCCCGTGCCGCGACATCGTCTTAGGCAGTCGCCGCCCTGATCGCCACCGCCGGTTTCCTTGGCACGGTCGCCCCAGCGCAAGCCGCCACCCCAGCTTCCCTGACGTGCCAAGGACAAGGCGTCGACGGAGGCGCCAAGATCCGGTACAAGACCGAACGTCTGATCAACGCACCGATGCACAAGATCTGGAAGCTGCAGACCGACGTGGCGAACTGGCCGTCGTGGCAGCCGCCGGTCACGAGCGCGAAGCGCCTCGACCACGGTCCTTTCCGCAAGAACTCCCAGTTCCGGTGGACCACGCCGGTCCCAGAGACCGAGGTGACGCCAGCGACCACGCTGGTGATCACGTCCACCGTCGAGCAAATCCGAAACAGCAGGTGCATCCGCTGGACCGGGCCTGCCATCGGGGATGGGCTGACCATCGACCGTGGCGTGCATGTCTGGACGTTCACCAAGGTCAAGGGCGGTGTGCTGGTGCCACGGCCTGCTAAAAGCTCGTGAGTGGTTAGCCGTGTTAGAACAGGGCTAACCACTCACGAGGGTTTTCTAGGCTCCGGCCAGGGTGTACACCGCGTGCGCGATGACGTCGGTGTGCCGGTCGAGCGAGGTTGCGTTGATGTTGCTGGTCGTGTCGCAGGCCTGGTGGTAGCACCGGTCGAACGCGACATTGGCCGAGCCGCCCCACTTCTGGGCTTGTGCGGCGGTCTTGCGGCCTTCGGCACCGCTGAACGTGCCACCGACCGGGATGCCAGCGCGGGCGAAGGCGGCGTGGTCGGAGCGGCCGCCGACGCTGGTCAGCTCGGTCTGCACGCCCTTGGCCGAGAAGCCCTGCTCAAGCAGGTCCTCGATCGCCTGCGAACCGCTTGGCTGGCCGGAGGCCGAGTAGACGAAGTACGCCGGGTTCGGCGAGCCGATCATGTCGAAGTTGACGTAGGCCTTGATCAGGCCGCGCTCTGCCGAGGTCAGGCTGTTGACGTACGCGGTCGAGCCGATCAGGCCGAGTTCCTCAGCACCCCACCAGCCGAAACGCAGCCGCTTGGTCGGCCGGACGTTCTGGCGTGACACGGTCAGCGCGACTTCGAGCAGACCGGCGGAGCCGGAGCCGTTGTCGTTGATGCCGGGGCCACGGCTGACGCTGTCGAGGTGACCGCCGGACATGATCACGTTGTTGGCGTCGCCGTGCGGCCACTCGGCGATCAGGTTGTAGCCGGTCGCGCCGCTCGCGGTGAACTGGTGGATCCTTGTCTGGTACCCGGCCGCGTCCAACTTGGACTTCACGTAGTCCAGCGATGCCCGGTAGCCGGGACGGCCGTGCGCCCGGTTGCCGCCGTTGGCGGTCGCGATTCGTTGCAGCTCAGTCAAATGTGCCTGGACCGCGGCGACGGGGATGTCCGGTGGCGCCACCACTGCCTGTGCCGGGGTGACGGTTCCGACAGTTGTCCCGACGACGAGAAGCATGGCCGCGAGGAGCTTCATGGGTTCCTCCTGAATATGCCGTTTGCAGGGAAAGGGACGGCATGTCTTATTCAGGGCCATGCATGAGTCCGGCGGTACCCGCCGGAAGTTGGTCGCGCACCCAGGTGTCGAACCTGGCGTCCCGCAGTTATGAGCTCCAGGTGGTCGCCGGACCGTGCGCGCTGGTCAAACCGCGCTCCCGCACCAGGGTTCGAACCTGGCCTTACCGATTAACAGTCGGTCGTGCTGCCACTGACACCATGCGGGAAAGAAACAAAAAAGCCGCCCATCGCAAGCGACAGGCGGCTCCCTCGGCCATGGACGTTTCAAACCGTCACGGCGGGGAACCACCACTCTGCATGCGATTGCGCTTCGTCATGGGAGAAGCGTCGCATGCCGGTCAACGGGGTTTTTCACCTGTGGACAACCCTGTGGATGAGTGGCCTGGTCTGTGGACAACTCCCCTCGCGTCCGCAGGCCGGGGCCCTCTCCGATGTGGATGACGGCGCCGCCACCCCCCTGTGGACAACCAGATGCCGCCGTGCGCTGACCCGAACGGCGTAGCGTCGGCTGCTACCCGCGTCAACGCCGGATTGGCCCAAGAACACCAGGAAGCCGTTGATTTTCGCTCGTGCCCGAAATGCCTTCTCGACAACTCAGGGCAAACATTGGGACAACCTTTCCCCTCGGCCCGCGTCCACTTCAAGACGCGGTTCGGGGCCGAGTTCTGGGTCGTCAGCCTGCTAACTAGACTTTCGACCTGTTCGCAGCCGGGGAACGGTTCGTTACTGACCGTGCCGAGCGCGCAAAAAGAGCGAGAGGGCAGACCGTTGACTAACGGGAGTACGGCCGCCGACGTGAGACCGGGAGAAGGAGCCACCGGACGGTCTGTCCCGGAGTGGCTGTGGGTCATCGCGATCGGCCTGATCGGCGCGGTGGTCTTCCTGATCCCGTACCTGCAGACGCCTTACTTCTACTACGTCGGCGACAACCCCGAGTCGTTCGTGCCGAACTGGTACCACTACGGCCAGCAGGTCCTCAACGGTGTCTGGCCGACGGTCGAATCATCCGGTTGGTACGGCGGCAACTACATCGGCGAGGCCGCGGCGTCCACCTGGAACCCGTTCTTCGTGCTCTGCTGGATCATCGTCGCGCAGTTCAACAGCATGACGGCGGCAGCGGCCTTCGTGATGATCGCGCACCTCTGCCTGCTGACCATGGGCACGTACCTGCTCGCGCGTGAGTACGGCGCCGCGCGGGTCTCCTCGACGGTGTTCGCGTTCGCCATTCCACTCACCGGTTTCACGCTGTATTACGAGGCCGCAGGCTGGCCCGCAGGCCTGTCCGCGTTCGTGTGGGTCACCTGGTTCTGGTGGGCGGCGCGCAGGTTCTCGCGTGGAGCCTCGTCGCCGCTGCTGCCGTTCCTGCTCGGCGCGATGGCGATGACGGTCGGCAACCCGTACGCGGCGCTCGGCATGATCATCGTGCTGGCGGCGATCGCCATCGAGCTGCTGGTCAACAAGAACGTCCGTGGCTTCGTGCAGCTGGCCATCGTTGGCGCCTGCGTCGGCGCGGTGGCTGTGCTGGTGTTCTTCCCGCTGCTCGGCGCGATGCCGGTGAGCTCGCGGCAAGAGCTCGCGATGATCGCCAACGACACCTTCCTCGTCCCGGGCGTCGGCGACCTGCTCACGGCGAGCGCGCCAAGCTACCTGCCCGCGATCCTCAACTGGGGTGGGCAGGTCAAGGAGAGCCTGCCGTCGACCTACTTCGTCTGGTTCGCCATCCCGCTGCTGCCGTGGCTGCGTTGGCGCACCTTGCTCACGTCCGCGCGCTCGCTGATCAGCGTCGGTGTGGTCGGCGGGGTCTACGCGATCCTGACCTTCGGCCCGTCCAACCTGTGGCTGTTCCGCTGGCCGATCCGGCTGATCGAGTACCTGTACCTCGCGGTCGCCGTCGTGTTCGCGGTGCTGTTGTCCAAGGGCCTCGCCAAGGACAAGATCCGCGGCCGGACCATGATCACGATCGGCCTTGTCGGGATCGGCGCGTACCTGTCGTTCGCGGTACGGCCGGAGTTCTACGCGTTGCACGCTGTGTCGACCGTGCTGGTGCTGGTGTTCTTCTTCGGCGCGCTGTGGGCGTACCGCAAGCGTGGCTGGATGGCGCTGGGAATCGCGTTGCTGATCGGCACGATGGGCATCGCGGCGTACCAGACCAACAAGATCCCGGCCCCCGGTGTCGACGTCACGCCGTGGATCGTGCCCGCGAGCGACATCAACAAGATCAAGGCAGGCACCGCCGAGTACAAGGGCACGGTCCTGCAGCTCGCGTCGCAGGGCCTGGTCAAGGGCACCAGCGAGCAGGATGACGGCGAGGTCGCGTTCGGCAACCTGTCCGTGCTGAACGGCCACGAGTCGATCACCCGTTACAGCGGCATCGGTTTCACCGAGTTCACGGCGGCGCTATGCATGGACTACAAGGGCTCTGTGTGCCCGGACGCGTACCGCAAGGCGTTCGCCCCGGTCCCCGGCACTGACATCACCTTGGTCGACGCGCTGCGCGTGCAGACGCTGGTCCTGCAGGACGCGTTGTTCCCGAACGTGGTCAACAGCGCGCCGCCGCGCGGCTGGACGCGCATCGCGCAGAGTGGCGGCCGGACAGTGTGGACACGGGACGCGCCGCTGCCATATCCGGGACGCGTATCCTGGGCCTCGCGTGGCGTCACCGTGGCTTCGTCCACCTCGGAGTCCGCCACCGAGCAAGTCAAATTCAGTGCGCCTGCCGGTGGCGGTCAGTTGATCTTCGCTCGCCTTGACTGGCCCGGATACAGCGCGACCGTCGACGGTAAGACGGCCGAGGTTCGCAACGGCGACGCTGGCCTGATCACCATCGACGTGCCAGCCGGTGAGCACACCCTTTCACTGGACTACGAGACGCCTGGGCTCCGGCTCGGCGTGACGTTGCTGGGCGGCGCCACCCTGGTGGTGCTGATCCAGACCTTGTGGTGGTGGCGAACCACCCGGCGCCGCGCCGACGCGACGCAGGAGAAAGACACTGAGAACGGCGTCGCCGAGGACGCTTCCCCGGTACTGACGCACACGTAGGCCCACCCGACGAGAGAAACTTGAGGAGCAGGGAAACCGCATGCCGACCCAGCAGGAGCAGAAGGTGGCCAAAGCCCAGAAAACAGGCGGCTCCCAATCGAGCATCCGTGGCGTGGTTCAGCGAATCCTGTTCGCCTCACCCAGCCCGCAAGCCCCCAACGAGCTGTACGCGCTCGGCGTCTACGGCGCCGTGCGGCCGGAGCGGCACCGCGTGGTCGTCGAGCCGGACGCCCGGCTGACCACGAACACCTACTTCGGTCGGCTGCCCGCCAGCTACCTGCAGCGGTGGACGCAGATCCGCGAACTGGAAGCGGTGTTCCGGGTCCGTGGCGCCGGTCGGCTGGAGATCCACGCGTCGGACGCCGAGGGTGAGCCGCGGATCCTGACCACCGCGGAGGTCGCCACCCCCGCTGAGCAGGAAGTACGGCTCAAGGTCAGCCTCGACCGGTTCATGGACGGCGGCTCGATCTGGCTCGAGGCCGTCACCTCCGCCGAGGAGCTGACGATCGAGGACGTCCGCTGGGTGATCAGCGAGCCGTTGCGCGAGCGGTTGACTTCGGTCGTGATCTGCACGTTCAACCGTGCCGACGACTGCCTGAACACCATGCGCGCGCTCGGTGAGGACACCGAACTGCTGGCTGTGCTCGAGAACGTGTACGTCGTCGACCAGGGCACCGACACCGTGCAGAGCCGCGAGGACTTCGACAAGGTCGTCGGGCTGTTCCAGGGCAAGCTGCGCTACCTGCGTCAGCCCAACCTCGGCGGCGCTGGCGGCTTCACCCGCGGCATGTTCGAGATCAGCCAGGCTGGCGGCAAGCACGCCAACGTCCTGCTGATGGACGACGACGTGCTGCTGGAGCCGGAGACGGTCCTGCGGATGTCGGCATTCGCCAACAACTCGACCGACCCGGTCATCGTCGGCGGTCAGATGCTGTACCTGTACCACCCGAACCGCCTGCACATCGGCGCCGAGTTCACCGACCTGCCGATGCTCAGGCCCGGTGTGCCGGTCGCAGGCGCACTGCACAACGTGGACCTGACCAAGACGCTGCCGCACAAGCGGGTGACTGCGGGCTACAACGCCTGGTGGTCCTGCCTGATCCCGGCGGAGGTGATCGAGAAGTGTGGCCTGCCGCTGCCGATGTTCTTCCAGTGGGACGACATCGAGTACGGCACCCGCGCCGGCCGCAACGGCTTCGCGACGGTCACGCTGCCCGGCGCGGCGGTGTGGCACGCCGACTTCGCCTGGAAGGACTGGGACGACTGGGCCCGGTACTTCAGCCTGCGTAACTCGCTGATCACGTCCGCGCTGCACTGGGACGGCTTCGACGGCAAGACCGCGGCGAAGGTGCTGGCCAAGCAGATGGCCGAGTACCTCGTGGCAATGCAGTACGGCATGGCCGCGACCCTGCTGAAAGGTCTCGAGGACTTCCTGTCCGGCCCGTCGGTGCTGGCCGACGGCGGTGTCGAGGCCGCGGCGGCGATCCGCAAGCTGCGCGCCGACTACCCGGACACCCACCGCAAGCAGCCTGCTGACCTGCCGGTCGACGCGGCTTCGACCGTGCAGATCTACGACGACCCCGGCATCCCGCCGATGCTGAAGGCCGTGCTGGTCAAGCGGGTACTCAACATCCTCGCCGGTCGCACCGGCGGCGCCGCGCAGATGATGGCTGGCGACGCCAAGTGGTGGAACGTGTCGCGGTTCAAGTCTGTCATCGTCACGGACTCCGCACAGGACGCCTTCCGGGTGCGCAGCTTTGACCGTGAGGTTGTCGTCGATCTCGCCAAGCGCGGGGCGAAACTGCTGGCCAGGCTGGCCAAGGAGGGCACGCTGGTCCGTGAGGAGTGGCGTGGGGCGATGGGCGAGCTGACTGCCCGTGACAACTGGGACCGGCTCTTCAAGTCCTGATCTTCGCCGTGCTGGCCCGGGCTGGTTCGCCAGTCCGGGCCTTCGCGCGTTTCAGGCCGCCGTGCTCGGGGCATCCCGAATGGGCTTGTTCCCCGAGGCGGAGGAGTGGCTGTGTTGGCCGACCGCTACCGGATCGACGAGTTACTTGGCACCGGCGGAATGGCCGACGTGTACCGAGCGTGGGACACGCGGCTGCACCGTTCGGTCGCCGTCAAGGTGTTCCGCCAACAGGCGGACGACACCGCGCGAAGTCGGTTCGGCAAAGAGGTCCGTACGCTGGCCACGTTGGCGCACCCCGGGCTTGTCTCGGTCTACGACGCCGACATCACTCAGCAGCCGCCTTTCGCCGTGCTGCAGCTCATCGAAGGCCAGACGTTGAGCGCCCGGATCAGCGACGGCCCGCTTCCGGCTGACGAGGTCCGTGCGATCGGTGCCCAGGTCGCCGATGCCCTCGACTATGTGCACGCCAACGGCGTGGTCCACCGTGACGTCAAGCCGTCGAACATGCTGATCGACGCCGATGGCACGGTCTACCTGTCCGACTTCGGCCTCGCCCAGCTCGCCGGGGCGACCCGGCTGACCAAGGCCGACATGCTGGTCGGCACGGCCGCTTACCTGGCTCCGGAGCAGGTTCGTGGCCAGGATGTCGCTGGCCAGGCCGACATTTACGCGCTGGGCCTCGTGCTCCTGGAATGCCTGACCGGGCAACGGGAGTATCCGGGCAACGAGATCGAGACCGCGGTCGCACGGCTGCACCGGCCGCCTACGATCCCCGATGATCTGCCGCCTGACCTGCACCGAATTACTGGCGCTGATGACGTCTCTGACGCCACGCCGCCGCCCGACCGCGCTGCAGTGCGCTGAGGCGCTCCGCGACCCGTCCACGCTGCTGCTGGAGCCTGCACCTCCTCCCAAACAGCGGCGGTCCCTCGCCGCCGCGGCCGCGCTTGTCGGCATCACCACGGTTACGTGGCTCCTGTTGAGCGGCGTGGGCGCTGAGGCACCGACCATCCCGCCCGCGGCCGTTGTTCCACCGGCTGTCACCACCGCGCCTCCGCCCACAACCCAAGCCGCGGCCGTTCCCGTCAAGGACAAAACGACAGCCGCTCCCAGTCGGCGCGACAACCCGACGGCCACCAAATCGCGGAAAGGCTCGAACAAAGGAAAAGGGAAATCGGGTAAGAACAAAGATTAGTCCACGCACGGAATCGCGGTCGGCGGCGGACTGGACGGTGGCGCTGAACTGGCAGGTGCCGGTTCTGTCTTCGTCGGGGCAGGCACTCGATTGAACATGTTGGCGACCATTGAGGTGATCTCAGCGACTTTCACGCGATCTTGCCGTGTTCGAAATGCGTGAGGACAAGGGCGGCTTTGACGATGTCGCCGATCTTGCTGGGGCTGGCGGTGAGATGCCGCAGGCTGCGCCAGCGTCCGGTGAGTAGGGCGAAACCACGTTCGCCCAGACACCGCAGGCCACGCAGCAGAGCGTTGCGTGTGCGGGTGTCCACGTCGAGGACCTGGCCATCGGCAGGCTGTTTGACCGGGGTGTGCACGCCGATGCCGGCACCGTCGTAGCCGCCATCGGCCAGCGTCGGCAGATCAAGGTGCGAGGCGGCCCAGTACAGCGCACCCAGCACATGCTCGCGCGCCACGGTCAAGTCATGGAGTGAACCGGGCTCGACATCCGAGACCCACCACGGAAAACCGTCCGGCGCGCACAGCGCTTGGATGTTGCCGCCGTGCTCGCGGGCTTTGCCGGAGTACCACAGGTCGATCGGCTCGCCTTTCACGCTCAACGTTTTCTCGCTACAGCGATCGGCGGAGAAGACCTTTCCATCGAGGATCACGTAGGCCGTGCCCTCATCCTTGGCCCGCTGCAGGGCCTCATGCAGGTCCGGCGCCTGCTCGGCGAGCACGATGACGACCTCATCCAAGTAGCGGTAGCCGGTGGCGCGGGAGATGCCGTGATCGCGAGCCAGGGCGGGGACGTCGGTGTTCTGCCGGAACCAGCGCAGGCCCAGCACCGCGTGGCGAAAGCAGGTCAACGCCCTGCTGTTCTTGCGGGTGCCGCGTCGGCGGCGTTCGGCGTGCAGCAGCCGGCTGAGGTAGAGGGCCAGTTCACGCGGGACATCGAGCATGGCACGATACGCAATCACGGGGAGCCTTCTGGTCCGGACTTGATCTTCGCAATCCAGTTCTACCAAGGGCTCCCCGCCCATCTTTCCCCGGGTCTCACCACTCCCCAGCACATCGACCAGCGCTCGTCCGAGCAGCTTCGCGGCTCAACAAACGAACCAGAATCTTGGTGAGATTACCTCATTGCCCGGATTTTGTGCGGATCGACGATATTGATGCTTTCGCCGTCCACCGTCTGGGTGTCTTCGATCGGCAGCGTCAAATACGTCATCCGGCCGCCGGTCACGTTCGACATCCGCATCGCGAAATCGAGCAGTTCGACGCGGTCGTCCACCACCACGTTCTGCTTGGCCACGTCGACAAGGCCGGGCAGCGTCGCCGCGCCCTGTGTGCGGATCCTGTGCATCACCGCCGCGATGAAGGCCTGCTGGCGTCGGGTGCGGTCGAGGTCGCCGTTCTTCAGGCCGTGCCGCTGGCGTACGAAAGCAAGCGCTTGGGAGGCGTTCAGGACCTGCCGTCCGGCCACCAGGTTCGCGCCGGACATCGGGTCGCTCGTCGCGTTGTTCACGCAGACCTCGATCCCGTTCAGCGCGCCTGCCAGGTAGTAGAACCCGGCAAGGCTGACCTCGGCGATGTGGTCGATCGGCACGTCGAGGAACGTGCTGACGGTCTGGATCTGTGCGCGTCGACCGGCTTCCCGGCCGAGGAACTCCAGTTCGTGCTTGTCCGGCAGGCCACCGGCGCGCAGCTTGGTCTCCTCGGCGATCTTCGCCCTTCCGTACGCCTCTTTGATCTTTCCCTTCACCGGACTACCCGGGATGCCATACAAGTCAACGAAGTTGTCCCTCGGCACGGACAACGCGGTGGCCTGTGAACCGTCATTGGGGATGTGCAACAACATCAGCGTGTTCGCGTTGTAACCGCCACGGTCGCTCTCGCCGGCTTGCAGCTGAGCGAGAACCGCGTCCGGCAGCGGATCGCCGTTCAGGTCGAGGCGGGTGGTGAGCCCCATCACCAGGATGTTCACCGCGTGTTCGGATCGCGGCGCATCCGGCGCAATGGCGTTGGACCGACGGACCCCTTCGTCGATGTCCTGATACGTGGCCCAGCCCACACCCGCGGCCACCATCAGCGCCACCGCGACGATGATCCAAGTGGTCCGGACCATTACAAGTGCGGAAGTCCGCAACCACTTCATGGTTTCGATGTTATGCGAGAGGGCCGTTGAGCTATATCCTCGATAGAGTCCGATCTAGACACTAGGACGGCAGTGGTGGGGGATAGACCGGTACATCCACGCGTACCTGTGGAAGTACCTGCTGTGGCGGCCATTGCCATCCTCGCTGTCTTCATCGGGATGGGGTTGATCACCGACGACGGCACGTTCGGCTGGGTCTTCGGGACGTGGGTCGTCATCGGCTCGGGCATGGCAGCGGCGCTCGTCCGGCCGATCGGCCTCTGGGTCGTGGTGCCAGCGCCACCGCTCGCCTTGCTGATCGTGGTGGCGATCGGCACCGCGTGGCAGTTGAAACCGGTGTGGAGCAACACAAAACAGCTTGTCGCCGAGTTCGCGCCACCGTACCTTCACGGATTCCCATGGCTCGCGGCCGCCATCGGCGTCGGCATCGGTATCGCGGTCTTCCGTCTGACCCGACGGGCACGTTCATCATCTGGGGGAGAAACTCATGCGGGACGCCGAAAAGCCGGTCTTCGCATCGACAAGCAGGACACGTAAGGCCATCCGGCTGACCAGCAGGTTGCTGGCGGTCGGCATGGTCGTGCTCGCGCTCGTGCTTGTCGCGACCACGCTTGGTTCTGTTCACAACGACTCGGCAACGACATGGCTCGTCACCGATCACAGGTAGGCCGGATTCCCTGGGCGCACTGGATCACCCTGCTCGTCGGGGTGTTCCTGCTGCTTGGCATGTTGACGATCCACGCGTACAACGTGACCACCTCCCCAGCGGCCCCGACCGAACCCGCCGACGGCACCGTGGACATCGCCGACAACACGATCGCGCTGGTCATCCAGGACGGACCCAATCCGAAGTGGACACCGAGGATCCTGGACGCGCTGCGCAAGCACAACGCGCACGCGACGTTCATGCTGGTCGGCACGCGGATCAACGAGCACCCAGAGCTGGTGCGGCGGATGCTGACCGAAGGGCACGACGTCGGTATCACCGGACTGCGGCCCGGCGATGTCGCGCAACTGCCCGGCTGGCAGCGTGACCTGGAACTCTCGTTCGCCCAGCAGGCGCTTGCCGCGGCCGCGGGTGTCCACACGCGACTCTTCGGGCAGTTGTCCGAGGTATCCGACGAGGTCCTGCTGTCGCTGCGGCGCGACGGCTACCTGGTGGTCGAGCCGACAACGGACGCACTGTCGTTGCCGTGGGGCGATCTTTCGGCACTCTCCGCGACCGCGCGACCCGGTGCGGTAGTCGGCATGCACGACACCGGCAGCGTGACCGTGGACGAGGTGAACGGCCTACTGTCCACAATGTCCCCTCGCGGGCACCGGTTCGCCAATATGTCCGAGGCGCTGATCATTCCCCGGCCGCATGAGGAAGCCGGATTCGGCAGCAAGCTCACCGGGCATCTGGCTGCGACAGCCCAGAACTACGGCGGCACGCTCGTGTTCGTGCTCAACGCGCTGATCATCCTGGCCGCGATGTTGGCTGTGCTGCGGACGTTGATGCAGCTCGGCTTGGCGAACACCGCACGGCGCGTTGCCAGGGAACGGGAACAGAACCCGCCGCCGTGGTACTCGCCGCCGGTGTCGGTGATTGTGCCCGCGTACAACGAATCCGCGAACATCGTCGCCACAGTTCAGTCGTTGCTAGCGAACACACACACCGCTGACGTCGAAGTGATCGTGGTTGACGACGGTTCAACGGACGACACCGCGGATCTGGTGCTCGCGTTGGGGCAGCCGGGCGTTCGGGTTGTCAGGCAACGCAATTCAGGCAAGTCAGTCGCGTTGAACACGGGAATCGCCCACGCCGCACACGACATTCTGATTCTGGTCGACGGGGACACGGTGTTCGAGCCGGAGACGATCGGTCATCTCGTGCAGCCGATGATCGACCCGACGGTCGGCGCGGTGTCCGGCAACACCAAGGTCGCCAATCGTCGTAGCCTGCTGGGCCGTTGGCAGCACCTGGAATACTGCGCCGGGTCCAATTTGGATCGTCAGATCCTGAACGCGCTGCAGTGCATCCCGACTGTGCCGGGCGCGATTGGTGCGTTCCGGCGCGAGGCGCTGCGTCAGGTCGGTGGCATCAGCTCGCAGACGATCGCCGAGGACACGGACCTGACGATCGCGATCACCCGCGCTGGCTGGCGTGTCACGTACACACCGGATGCGCGGGCGTGGACCGAGGTTCCGGCGACGTTGGGAGCGTTGTACAAGCAGCGCTACCGGTGGTCGTTCAGCACGTTCCAGTCGATGTGGAAGCACCGCGGCAGCTGGCGCGACAGCGGCCCATCGGGTCGGATGGGCCGCTACGGCCTGATCTACCTGTTCGCTTTCCAGTTGCTGCTGCCGTTGCTCGGCCCGGCGATGGATGTTTTCGTGCTGTACGGCATGTTCGTCGCGGACGCGCCGTACGCGATCGTGATCTGGTTGCTGTTCCTGGCAATTCAGACCGCAGGGGCAGGGTATGCGTTGTACCTGGACGGCGAATCACTGCGTCCCTTGTGGGGTTTACCGTTGCAGCAGGTGGTTTATCGACAGTTGACGTATCTCGTGGTGATCCAGTCGATCGTCACGGCGATGCATGGTGCCCAGTTGCAGTGGCAGACCAACAGGCGGACCGGTCAGGCAGCGAAAGCGCTGACCTACGCGGCGAAACCGCCATCGACGTCCCAGGTGGCGCCGTTGACGAACCGAGACTCCAAGCTGGCCAGGTAGGAGACGACGCTGGCAACGTCGGCGAGCTGGCCGACCTTGCCGACGGGCGTCATCCCGACCATGTAGGCCACCGCGTCCGGGACGGCTTTGGCCGAGTCGGACAGGATGATGCCGGGCTGGATCGTGTTGGCGGTGATGCCTTTCGGGCCCAGTTCGCGGGCAAGCCCCCGGGTCATGCCCGCCATCCCTGCTTTGACCATGGCGTACACCGCCTGGCCGGCCCGCAGCAGCTCGCCTGCTGGCAGGTGGTCGGCGAAGATGCTGCCGATGTTGATGATCCGGCCGCCCTCGCCGAGGTATGCGGCGGCCTCCTGGGTGGCGACCCACGTGCCTCTGAGGTTCACCCGCAGCATGGTGTCGAAGAATTCCATCGGATACTGCCGGATCGGCCACAGCGCGTTCGAAAAGGCGTTGTTCACCAACACATCCAGGCCGCCGTAGGTGCTGGCGACCGTGTTGACCGCCGCGCGCACCGCGGCTTCGTCGCCGCTGTCGGCATGGATCGCCAGCGCTCCCGTCTCCTGCGCGAGTGCGTCGGCACGGTCCTTGGCCTGCAGGTATGTGAACCCAACCGACAATCCGTCAGCAGCAAGGCGTCGCACGATCCCCTCGCCGATGCCGCGTGCTCCCCCGGTGACCAATGCCACCCGCTGTGAAGTTTCCATGCACCGGACGTAACCATTGATCGATTCACGTTCAATGCACAAAACCTTCACCCTCGTGCGGCCTTCCCGCTCAGCGGAAAGGCCGCACTCTGAGGGAACGTCAGCCAGCGCTGCCCGTCGAGTCGACCGAGTCGACCGGAGCCTTCTTCTGTTGCGGCGCCTTCGCTTCCTTCTGCACGTTCGCAGCAGGCGCGGTGACCTTGTCGTCCGGCGAGTTGGCCGTGTCCAGCGCCGGGTCGTCGACTGAGTCGACGACCGATGCCGTCGGCGAGTCCGCGCTCTCCGGCGAGTTGTCGACCACACCGTTCTGGGTCTGGGTCAACGGCGCGTCGAACTGCTGCACAACCGGTGCGGGATGCGGATCACGCACAGTGCTGCCACCGTCGTCGTCGGCCATCGCCGCTGCCGCACCGAAGCCCGCCAGTGCGAAGGTGGTGACGCCTGCGATGATCCACGGTCGTTTGCTGTTCATGATTTCCTCTCCTTGCTTGGCTGTACTTCCACAATGACGGCGGTAGATGAAAAGAAAGGGTGGCAGTCCATGAAGGACTTCTCATCCAAGCCAGCGCTCGGCCAACTCGAGCCGTAGTTCCGTGTTACGCGACCAGTCCGGCTCCTGCACCCGATGCGGCCCGGTCGCCAGCGAGAGCACGACGGCCGCCGTCCGCCGATGAAGTGCCTGCGGGTCAAGGTCTTTGCTGAAATGCGCGGCCAGCTGATCCTGAACGCCGATGATGTGCGCGGCATGGTTCGCACGAATCTGAGCGAGCACGGACAGGTGCCCGAGCAGGCATGCCGCGTCGTCGAGGCGCTCGCCACGACCTGCGGTGTCGATGTCGAGCAGCCTGGCTTGTCCATTGTGGATGATGAGCTGGCTTTCGTAGAAGTCACCGTGCACTGGGACATCCGGCCCTTCCGGCGACTCGTGGTGCACCTTCGCCGCGATCAGCCTTGCGCGTTTGCTCAGATGTGGCGCGGTGACGGCGACCACTTCGGCGTAGTGGGCGGCTTTCTGACCCCATGTCGGTTTCCGCTTGCCCGCGAGCTCCCATGGCAGGCCGTCCAGCGCATCCGTGACGCTCTGCGGGTCGACTCCCTTGTAGTCCAGCAGTTCTTCACGCAAGGTCCGGCCTGGCAGCCCGGCTAGCAGGACGAGACCGTCGTCCGTCCAGCCAAGGGATTCCGGTGCCGTTGTGGCGATCCGGTGCCGGTCGTGCAGGTCTTTCGCCTGATTCGGGCGGACCGCCTTGATGAAAACCCTGCGTTGATTGGGCAGCCGGACCTCGACGACAGCACGCCTCCGCGGCCGATACGCCCTGGTCTTGACGCTCACATCGCCGCCAACATCGACCCCGCTGGCCTCGATGAGAATGCGCGCCTGCGCCGGATCCACCGCGCGTGGCAGCCCAGGCAGGTCCGGATCGAACGGAAACCGCCACACGCCAACGTCTGTGGTGCCGTCACTGATCCGGACGACACCGTCAGGCAGCGAACCATTCGACACCCCAATGACTTCGTCGCGGACACCGTCAGCCCATTTGACCGTCGCCGAGTAGCTGACCGTGGTCCGCTTGCCCGGCTGATGGTCCACTTGCGCGGCGGTCCAGCTCAGCAGTTGCCCACCGGCACCGGCCACCACCGTGGCGAGCATGTCACCCGCCGCCGTTCCCGTCAGAAGTGCGAGATCAGCCATGCCATCACGATGACCGCGGGGAATGATGCGGCCATGAGCCGCCGATGAAGAAACTTTCATCTGCCGGTCATCGGAACGTCCTTGCGCTAGCGTGCCTAAGTCATCCGAATTGTCCGGTTGAAAGAGGGCGCCTCATGGACGCGGACACCAAGAGAATCTTCAGGCCTCGCCGCGTAAGCCTCCGAAGAACCGGCTTGATCCTGTTAGGTGTGACGCTGGCGATCAACGTCGCCAGCATGGCGGTGCCCGCGTTGATCGACCACCCATTGACGACCAACCGTGGTGAAATCCATGACTACCTGGACGTTTTCGTAGAGGGAAATCTGCCAACCTGGTGGAGCACAGGCCTTTTGGTGCTCGCGGCGGCGTCACACGCCTTACTGGGCTGCATCGGCCACGCGGCGCGAGTGAAAGGAAGCTGGGCCTGGTTCGCCAGCGCGACAATGCTCGGCGCCTTATCCCTGGACGATCACACGCAGTTGCACGAACGCCTCGACCGCATCGGCCGCCATCTCGTGACCTATGACGGCGGCTTCCCGTTCTACTGGCTCATTCCCGGCCTTGTCGCCGGTCTCATCGTCGCCATCGGTCTGCTACTGCTGGCCCGCCACCTGCACGGCCGGCCCCGCACGTACATGATCATCGGCTGCGTCCTCCTGCTCGGCGCGGCCCTTGGCGGCGAAGCACTCCAAGGGCTCCTGATCGCCTCCGGCGAAAGCGGACCGTTGTACGTGCTGACGTATCACGCGGAGGAATTGGGCGAAAACCTCGGCGTCCTCGCCATGCTCGCCGCCGCGGCCCATACGGCCCTCATCGTTCGCACCCAGCACTCGATCGACGTGCGCTACGGTCGTCCTCAGCGTCGTTAGGGGGATTCCCAATGAAGTTGTCAAGTAGTTGGGAGCTGCGGTGGTGAGGGGGTCACGCTGCCGTTGCGGCGGGGGTTGCTTGGTAGGTGGTGCCGTCGCGCAGCAGTGCCCACAAGACGTTCAGCCGGCGGCGTGCCAGGGCGAGGACGGCCTGGGTGTGTCGTTTGCCTTCGGCTCGTTTGCGGTCGTAGTAGGTCCGCGAGGCGGGGCAACAGCGGATGCTGACCATGGCGGAAAGGTAGAACACGCGCAGCAGGCGTCTGCTGTAGCGGCGGGGGCGGTGCAGGTTGCCGTTGACCCGGCCGGAATCGCGGGGTACTGGTGCGAGTCCGGCGACGCCGGCCAGCCGGTTGGGACTGCCGAAAGCGGTCATGTCGCCGCCGGTGTAGGCGAGGAACTCGGCGGCGAGCTGGATGCCGAAGCCGGGCAGGCTGAGGATCACGTCGGCGTGTTTGTGCTGGCGAAACCGGCTCTCGATCAAGGTGTCGATCTCGCTGATCTCCTCGTCGAGAGTCATCACCCCCTTCGCCAGCCGCGCGACCATCGCGGCGGCCAGGTCTTGTCCGGTGATGGTGGTGTGTTGCGCGTTGGCGGCGTTCAGCGCGGTCTGGGCGACGGTGCTGGGGTTGCGGACTTTTCGGTTGCGCAGCCAGGTTTCCAAGCGGTTGGCACCGATTCGTCGCAATGCCGCAGGGGTTTGGTAGGCGGTCAGCAGCACCAGGGCGGCTTTGGAGGTGCTGTAGTCGAAGGCGCGTTCCAGGGCCGGGAAGTAGTCCAGCAGTTGCGCGCGCAGCCGGTTGATGGTGCGGGTGCGGTCGGCGACCAGATCGGCCCGGCGGCTGGTCAGGATCCGCAGTTCGACGCTGACCGGGTCGCCGGTGTGCACGACGTGCAGATCGTGGCGCATCCGGGCCTGGTCGGCGATCACGGCGGCGTCCTTGGCGTCGGTTTTGCCGTCTCCGCGGTACATGCCGGCCGCGTAGTGGACGGTGCGCCCGGGGATGTAAAGCAACCGCTGGTCGTGGTTGACCAGCAAGGCGATCAGCAACGCCGCCCCGCCGGAGTTGAGATCGACCGCCCAGGTCAGCTCTCCATCCAACTCGTCTGCCAGCGCGGTGACCTCGCCGACCAACTCCAGCAGCGGAGCCTCGTCGTTGGCCACCCGCCGCGACAACAGCCGCTTGCCGGCGGCGTCGATCACCACGCAGTGGTGATGGGTCTTGCCGGCATCGATGCCTGCCCATACTCCGGGCACGAGCGTCACCTTCCTGTTCGTCAGGTTCATGGTCCCAGCAAACGACCACGCCGTCGTGTCCTTACACAGCGATTTGTTCGCGCATCCCAATTAGCGGTCGGGTCGTCGTGGGGTGCTGGGCGGCCAATCCCCCTGGGCCATCCACGGCGGACGCATGGAAGCCATACCCAGCACCCCTGGGTCGTCGGAACCCTACGACCAGCCCCGATCGACACAGGAAGAAGGTAAGGATGCTCATGGTGCGTTGGCGACCGGATCAACTGCCACCGCCGTCACCAGTTGTGATGCAGGCAGCGGCTGGACAGGGGCTCGGCGGATTCGTCACAACTCACCACCTGATGCACACCCTCGCCCCACCACCTGGAAACCCATTGGCCGAACGATGGATCATCCGTGTGCTGATCCTTGTCGTCGCAGGCTGCCTGGTCGGTGCCCTCATGTTCTTCAGCAACGGCAACCCGGGCGTCGGTGTCGCCTTCCTCGTCCCCATCATCGGTGTCGTCATCTTGGCTATCGTCCGCGGGAAACGGATGCAGAACGCTGGCCCACAGCCGTACGAGCTGGCATACCGGTTCCAGCACGGCATGGTCTGTCCCACGCTGAATGCCCCGGTGGCGTTCCGCTGGGACTCCATCACCCAGGTCTACGCGGACGTAACCACGCACTATCGCGGTGTCGAGTACGCGGGAACGACCTTCCAGTACACGCTCGTAGCGGCAAACGGCTGGCAGGTCCGCTTCATCAGCAAGGACGGCCGCGAACCCAAGAAAGCCGAATTCGTCCTGGCACAAGTACTTCAGCACGAAGTAAGCGACCGCGTGCTGGCCACGGCGCTCAACCAGATCAACGCAGGCGGCCACGCCGCATTCGGCGAAGTGGCGATAGCCCAGCAAGGCATCTTATGCCGATGGTCTGTTTATGCCGATCTTGGTTGTGTTGTGCCTGTTCGGAAGTGCGGCCATTCGAGTGAGGTCCGCATAAGTCTGCGTCATGCGCCGTGGGTTTTCCCGCCTGGGTCAGTGCCAGGTTCAGACGGGAGGAAAGATCGTGACGTGGTCTCGTGCACGGCTGGAGATATCCGGCCCGTTGATGCCGTTTGAGGAAGGTTTCACCAAATGGTTGGGGCATAAGGGGTACGTGCCGACGGCGGTGCGGACACACCAGCGACGCGTGATCCACCTGAGTCAGTGGATGCAGACAACAGGGCTTGAGATCACCGAGTTTGGTCCGGCAACGGTGGAGGCGTTCATCGCGGCGCAGTGCGTGGACGGGCGGTTCAAGGATTGGAAGGCTGGGTCGTGGGCGGCATTGTTGGAGTATTTGCGGTCGATCGGGGTGCCGCTGGCCGCTCCGGCCGGCCACGTGGTGACGGCTGCTGACGCGCTGCTGAGGCGGTATGCGGAGTACGAGGCAGCGGAGCGAGGTCTTGCTGCTCGGTCTATCGAGCGGAACGTGTGTGCGGTCCGGCCCTTTGTGGAGTGCCGGATGCGTGATGGCCAAGGCGGGCTGGAGCAGTTGACCGCCGGTGAGATCACCGAGTTTGTGGTTGAGCAGGCGCGCCAGGCTCCTCGGTCGTTGGCGCATCTGGTGCCCGCGCTGCGATCGTTGTTGCGGTACCTGCAGGTTGCCGGGGCTATTCCGGTTGGGCTGGCTAGCGCGGTGCCGACCATGGCTCGGTGGAAGTTGGCCGGGCTGCCGAAAGCTTTGCCTAGCGGGCAGGTGAGGGCCCTGTTGGCGTCGTGTGACTTGGAAACCGAGATAGGTCAGCGAGATTTTGCGATCCTGACCATGTTGTCGCGGCTGGGGTTGCGCATCGGAGAAATCGCCGCGCTGCGGTTGGAGGATATCGATTGGCGCCGCGGCGAGCTGACCATCACGGGCAAAGGCCCACGCTGTGAGCGTCTGCCGCTGCCCAGCGATGTCGGGCAGGCGATCGTGTCATACCTAGTTGGCTGGCGCCCCAAGACCGATACCCGGCACGTGTTCGTCTGTGCTCGTGCGCCGTATGGTCACATGAGCAGCACCACGGTCACCAACGTGGTGGCCAGGGCAGCCCGCCGGGCGGGCCTGGGCGTGCTGCATGCGCATCGGTTGCGGCACAGCGCAGCCACCGCCATGCTCGGTGCTGGCGCCTCGCTGGAAGAGATCGGCCAGGTCCTACGGCATCGCACTGCCCTCACCACAACGATCTACGCGAAGGTCGACATCGGCTCGCTGCGCAGAATCGCCCGCACCTGGCCAGGATCGCAGGTCGTGGCATGAGCGCGGGCGCGACCACTGGCGTGAGCATGTTGCGGCAAGCCCTGGCCGACTACCTGCGCTTGCGCCGGGCTCTGGGGTCCACATTGGACCGCGCGGAGAAACTGCTGGCACAGTTCGTCACCTACCTAGAACAGCACGACGCGGACGTGGTCACTGTGGAGCACGCGGTGGCGTGGGCCACGCTGCCGGGCGGAAGTGGTTGGTGGCACGCACTGCGTCTGATCGCAGTACGACGGTTCGCCGTTTACCTGCGCAACCTCGACGACCGCACTCAGATCCCACCACCCGGGTTGCTTGCTCATGGCAAACACCGGGCTACGCCATACTTGTACTCCAGCAGGGAGATCGACGCCCTGATCGCGGCGGCCCGCATGCTGCCCACCCCGATCGCGGCGGCCACCTACCCTGCGATGATCGGTCTGCTCGCGGTCACCGGTATGCGATTCAGCGAGGCGATCGCCTTGGACGTCACAGACTTCGACGACCACAGCGAGACGGTGATCGTCCGGGCGGGCAAGTTTGGCAAGAGCCGCCTGCTCCCGGTGCATGCCACCACAGCCGACGGGTTGCGTCACTATCTGGTCCAACGCCAGCGGCTCCTGCGCACGAGGAAACTCGCTGACCGCGATGTCCTGTTCATCTCCGCGGCCGGCACCCGCCTGGATCACAGTGCGGCACAGAAGAAGTGGCGCACGATCCGGGACCTGGCAGGACTGACGCCGCGATCGGCCAACTGCCGACCCCGCATTCACGACCTTCGCCACAGTTTCGCCGTCGCGACTCTGCTGGACTGCTACCGCCGCGGCGCGGACATACCTACCATGCTGCCCACGCTGTCGACCTACCTCGGCCATGTCGATCCCAAGAGCACCTATTGGTACCTCTCGGCAGCACCGGAACTGCTGCAACTGGCCAGCCAACGCCTGGACACCTACCTGACAGCGGGTGACACGTGAGCGCACTGGCCCCCACGCTGCAAGCGTTCTTCACCGACCGGCTGATCCGGCAACGTCAAGCCAGCCCGCACACCATTGCCGCCTACCGCGACGCGTTCAAACTGTTGCTGGCCTTCACTTGCCATCGCACCGGCAGCACACCATCCCGGTTGCGGATCGAGGAGCTGACCGCTCCGCTGATCGGCGATTTCCTCAACCATCTAGAGACCGAGCGCGGCAACAGCGTCCGCACCCGCAACGCTCGCCTGGCTGCCATCCACTCACTGTTCCGCTACGCCGCGCTGCGCCATCCCGACCACGCCGACTCGATCCAACGCGTGCTCGCGATCCCACCCAAACGGTTCGACCGCGCTATCGTCACCTACCTCACCGAACCCGAGATCGACGCGCTGCTGCAAGCCCCAGACCGGAACACCTGGACCGGCCGCCGCGACCGGACCATGCTCGCGGTGGCGATCCAAACAGGGCTACGCGCCTCCGAGCTGACCACATTGACTATCAGTGACGTTCACCTGGGCACCGGAGCTCATATCAGCTGCCACGGCAAGGGCCGCAAACAGCGCATCACCCCCTTGACCAGCGGCACCGTCACCATGCTTCGCACCTGGCTGGCCGAGCGCGCAGCCAGCCCACCGATCCAGTGTTTCCTACCAGCCGCGGCCGTCAGCTCAGCCGCGATGCCCTGGAACGACGCGTCACAAAACACGCCCGCGCAGCCACACAAGCATGTCCCACACTGACCGGCAAGAAGATCTCGCCGCACGTGCTACGGCACTCCACCGCCATGCGACTGTTGAACGCCGGCGTTGACACCACCGTCATCGCTCTCTGGCTCGGCCACGAAAGCGTTGCCACTACACAGATTTACGTTCACGCCGACCTCGCACTGAAAGAACGCGCCCTTGCTCGCACCGCCCCGATCGAAGCAACTCCAGGCCGCTACCAGCCAACTGACACGATCATGGCGTTCCTTGACAACCTGTGATTATGTTGAACCGCAATCTTCGATCGGCCGCGTCACACCCTGATACCAACACCAGACAGCATAACGGGATAGTCCGCATAAGATGCCTTATGTCGATATCGGCATAAGGCATCACCACCCCAGCAGGCCCAATGCCCTGGTGGCGAATCAGCGACCTGAACGCCGACCACGGCGTGCTGAAGGTCAAAGTAGACGGTCGCGACTGGTGGTCCCGCCACGCAAGGGACATCCCAAACTCCGGCGTCCTCTGGCACCTGGCACAGCAGCTACGCACCACCCACTACAGATCATGAAAGGCCAGGGTTGATCTTGTCCTTGGGCGGCGTGTCCTCCCGGATCCTGATCGATTCATGATCTACGCAGGGATGGATGAGGTACGCGGATGGAGGTGGCCTTTCCGAGCGGGGCAGGGCCACACGCGAAGCTGTCCGGTTGCAGGCGGCCCAATGGTTCGCCCAGGACGTGCCGGCCGCCGAGATCGCCCGCAGACTGCGGGTATCCACCAACGCGGTCTATACCTGGCGGCGTCGATGGCGTGCCGAGGGTGAGGCAGGGCTGGCGTCGAAGGGACCGGGCGGATCGTCCTGCCGGCTGGACCAGCCACGACTGGACAGGCTGGCCCAGGCTGTGGAACAAGGCCCAGCCGTGCATGGGTTCGGCGAGGATCAGCGCTGGACCCTGGCTCGGGTCGCCGATCTGATCGCCCGGCTGTTTCACACCCGCTACACGCTGCGCGGGGTGTCGTATCTGCTGCACCGCATGGGGTTCTCGCCACAAGTACCCGCCCACCGCGCGATCGAGCGCGACGAGCAGGCGATCGCCACCTGGCGGCGGGAGGTATGGCCGGCGGGAAAACGGTAGCGGCGCAGCAAGGTGCTTGGCTGTGTTTCGAGGACGAGGCCGGGCAAACGCTGCGCCCGCCGAAAGCCCGCACCTGGGGCCGCCGGGGCCAGACACCACAGATCCCGGTGTCGGGCAAGGGTTCGGGCCGGGTATCGGTCGCCGGGCTGGTATGCGTCCGGCCCGGGCACCGGCCCCGGTTGATCTACCGTGTCCGGACCCACCGCGGCCGCAAGGGGGAACGGCGCAGCTTCGCCGAAACCGACTACGCCGCCCTGCTGGACGCCGCACACCAGCAGCTCGGCGCCCGGATTGTGTTGATCTGGGACAACCTCAACACGCACACCAGTCACGCGATGCGCAAACTGGTCGCGGCCCGCGACTGGCTACACGTGATCCAACTCCCGCCCTACGCCCCGGACCTCAACCCGACCGAGCACGTGTGGTCCCACGTCAAACGCAACCTCGGAAACCTCATCGTGCACGGCATCGACCAGCTCACCGCCATCGTGAAGAACCGACTCAAACGCATCCAGTACCGACCCGGGCTGATCGACGCGTTCTTCGCCCACACCAGACTGAACCTCGAACCACAACCGCCGTAATCCTGGCCTTTCAAGATCTGTAGCTTCAATCCCGTTCTTACCTACCTTGACGATCGGCAATTTGTCGCCGCCACCGGACAACACCAGTTCCACACCGCCGGTCCAAACACGAAGCAAGCACCCGTTGGCAGACGGAATGCCCGCCCGGCCACGTGACCGGGCGGGCGTTCCGCCGTCTCTCAAATTCGGTCAACCCGTGCTGGCAAGCTGGAAATCTTCCCAGTATGTTGGGTCATGGATAGCACGGTAAGGCAGTCCGTTCGCGCCGGTCTGCGCCACGAACCCGTTGTCGAGCTTGACTTGCAGCCGCACCCGATTATTTCCGACGTCATTGAATCGCCAGAGCTGATTGTCGGTTCCATAGCATTGGAATTGAATGATCGGCACTCTGTCCCTCGACGCACCTCGGACATCCATGCATTTACCGCTGTGCTCAGCGATCAGCTCGAACCAGCCACCGCCAACATCGTGCTGCCGCCATCTCTGGTTGGCCCTGTAGCTGCAGTTTGGGTCGTACACCAACTGCGCGTTGTTTTCAGTCGTGCTGCCAGGTACAGACAAACACACATGACCCTGGTTTTGCGTGAACACGTACCGTGGCTCCTCCGCCGAGGCGGGCGCCGCGATGACGAGCACGACACCAAGCACGGTACCAAGAACAGCCCAGAACTTGATTGCCGCGATTTTCATAAAACCTCCAGTCTCGGCCAAAATGAGACATTCAGGAAATCGATGTATGGGCCTTCGCCAAAAAATCTAGGACCCCACAACCGCAAGTTCCAGCTCATTGCCCACAACTACACACAACCATGCCCCCAACGCCCCCATCCCGTGATTACAGCAGGGCAAAAGAACACACAATGGACAAATAAGAGGAATTCGGCCCAAGAATTTCGATCATTCACCAAAAAATCATCAAAAAGCCCTTTAATGCCACCCGCCGGGTCAGGGCAATAGCAAAGTCGTTGTTGCTGTTCAGGGGGTAGATGCGGCCAGGAGCGGGAGGATTCTCATGCGGTCGGCGGCGATCCATTCCAGGGTGCGTTTGATCTCGGTGAGTCCAGCCAGGCGGATCAGGCCGATGGCCAGATTGCGGAGCATGGCCATGGCGTGAGCACCGTTGCCGGTGTAGGCGTGCTGGTGGTCCTCAGCGAACACGACGTCGCGGACCCAGTGGATTTTGTTCTCGATGCCCCACTGACCCCGTACCAGGCCACCAATGTCCCGAGCGGACGCTCGCTCGGTGTTCAGGCTGGTCACGCCGTATGCGATCTCTTTGTGGACGCGTTGCCCGGCGAGGTTGAACACGTCCCGGCGGATGCGGAAGACCTGGGCGGCATGAGGGAAATCGACGCCCTCGGCGACGGTCGCCCAGATGGCCCGGCGGGTGATCCGCCCGTGGCTGCGCTCGTCGTCCACATGGTCCTCCGACCCTGGGGCAGCAGGCGGCAGCAGGGCTTGGACCTGGGCCAACAGGGTCGGCTGGTTGCCTTTGACAGCAAGCACGTAGTCCGCCTGCTTGTCGGACACCAGGTGCCGCGCGGTGTCGCGCTGGGTGTGCGCGGCATCGGCCGTGACCACCGCACCCGCCAGATCCATACCCGTGAGCAACGACTTGACCTGCGTGGTCTCGGTCGTCTCGTCGGGGACCCGGATCTGCGAGATGACCACCGCCTGGCCGTGACGCATCGCCGAGAACAGGCGCACACCACCGGAATTACGCACGGCCTTGCCGTCGATGGCCACCCCGTCGAAGCCAGCACAGCCGTCGTCGCCGGCCAGGGCCATCGCTCGATCAGCCAGCCAGTGGCACACCAGCCTGTCGGCGGCCTCGGCGTCCACCGACTCGACCACCCGGCGGATCGTGTCCGCGCTCGGCGCCACACGCCGTCCCGATAGGACGCTCCGCCGCGCCCCGACCAGCTCCAGCAACTCCTGCGGCAAGTCCTCGGCCCGGTCACCGGCCTCCCGGTAGTTCTTCGCCCCCGCCAATACCGCCAGCACCGTCACGGCCAGCACCGTGGCGATGTGATGCCGAATCCCCCGGCGTTTACGGGGATCGGCGACCTTGCCCAGCAACGCGACCAAGTCGGCTAGCTCAGCCGAGCCCATCATGACCGACGCATCGACGGGTACGCAGACGGCATGCGACACTGACACCAGCGGCCTTTCGACAGACGATCAAGAGCGTGAGAACTCACATCGTCCCATCGAAGGGCCGCATCTCCTTACCCACCAGGGAAAACCTCACCCCGCCCCACCACTCCCAAGATCAACCGACTTTGCTTTAGCCCTGCCCGCCGGGTCAGTACCCCGTCGCGAGGCAGCCGAGCAGACCGCCCATGTCAACCGGGGCCCTGGTCCAACAGAAAGCAACCGCGCTGGAAGGGCAAGGAGCCCGCACCGTGGGGGGTTTGGGGGGCTCGGCCCCCCAAAATAATGCGAGACGCCCCGGGGAGGTTGCGAAGCAACCGACCAGGGGCGTCCAGCGTCGAGCGCACCCGAAGGGATTCGAACCCCTAACCTTCTGATCCGTAGTCAGATGCTCTATCCGTTGAGCTACGGGTGCTTGTTCAGTTGTCGCTCAGCCGGAGCCGAACGTCCTGCGGAGGCTCCGGGATTTGAACCCGGGAGGGGTGTTATCCCCAACCGCATTAGCAGTGCGGCGCCATAGACCAGACTAGGCGAAGCCTCCCGGGGCCCTCGGCCGCTTCGTGGAGAAGAGTACTACAGGGTCCTGGGATGGCTGCAAAGCGGCCCCCTCATTCGCCGCCAGCGGCCAGTGTGACGAAGGGGGCGAGTGCGTCCGGGTTGGCCAGTGCGTCCCTGCTCACGGCCTTGTCCGCAGCCACTCCTGCCAGGATTTTCTTGACCGGGACCTCGCACTTCTTGCCGTTCAGGGTCCTGGGGACAGCCGCCACTTCGATGAACTTGTTCGGGACGTGCCGGGGTGACAACGCTGTCCGCAGTTCCGAGCGCAACCGGGGTTCCAGGACGTCCAGCGAGGTCCCTGGCGCCAGGACCAGGAAGCAGAGCAGTTCCCCTTCCGGCTGGCCGACCCCTGTTGTGTCGATCACCAGGCTGTCCACGACCTCGTCGAAGGCTTCGACCACGCGGTAGAACTCGCTTGTTCCCATTCGGACGCCGCCGCGGTTCAGCGTCGAGTCGCTTCGGCCGTAGATCACCGCCGAGCCTCTTGGTGTGATCTTTATCCAATCTCCGTGGCGCCAGATTCCTGGGTACGGCTTGAAGTACGAGGCCCGCAGCCTCGATCCGTCCGGGTCGTTCCAGAAGGACACCGGCATTGACGGCATCGGCGCCGTGATCACGAGTTCGCCGACTTGGTCGATCACTTCTTTGCCTTCGTCGTCATACGCGGCCACGGCCGCCCCGAGTGCGCGGCACGACAGTTCGCCCATCCAGACGGGCACTTCGGGTGCGGCAGCCACGAAGGCTGTGCACAGGTCTGTCCCGCCCGAGACCGAGCAGATCTGGACGTCCTTGCCGATCTCGTCGACCAGCCAACGGAAGCCTTCCGGGCTCAACGGTGCGCCCGTCGAGCCGACCGCGCGCAACGCCGTGAGGTCGAATTGGGCCGCTGGCTTGATGCCCTTCTTCAAGCAGGACTGGATGTACGGGGCCGAGGTGCCGAAGTAGGTCACCCTGTGCTGCTCTGCCAGCCGCCACAGTGCCGTCAGGTCCGGGTGTCCCGGGTTTCCGTCGTACAGCACCACCGTGCAGCCGACCATCAGACCGGAGATCAGGAAGTTCCACATCATCCAGCCGGTTGTGGTGAACCAGCAGAAGCGGTCCCCTGGCCCGAGATCGCTGTGCAGCCCCAGCATCTTCAGGTGTTCGACCACGATCCCGCCGTGGCCTTGCACGATGCCTTTCGGCAGGCCGGTCGTGCCCGAGGAGTAGAGCACCCAGAGCGGGTGGTCGAACTGCACCGCGTCGAATGCCAGATCCCCGGCGAACTCCACCATCGAGGTCCACGGCACGGTGTCGGGCAATGTCGCGCCGTTGTCCAGGTAGTCGACCAACACGGTCGCCCGCAGGCTCGGGATCTCCGCACGCAACGCGTCCACGGTCGGGCGGATGTCGAACGACCGTCCACCGTAGACATAGCCGTTCACCGCGATGAACACCGTCGGCTCGATCTGGGTGAACCTGTCCGCGATCGCCCGTGGCCCGAAGTCCGGCGAGCAGGACGACCAGGTCGCGCCCAGGCTCGCTGCCGCGAGGAAGGCCACCAGGGTCTCCGGGCAGTTCGGCGCCAGCGCAACCACCCGGTCACCGCGTTTGACGCCATGGGAGAGCAGGGCCGCGCGGACCGAGGCCACCTTCGAGCGCAGTTGGCCGTACGTCAGCTGCGCCGCTTTTCCGTCCTCGCGGTGGAAGATCACCGCGAGGTCGTCGTCCGGCTGGCCGGTCAGGGCCTGCTCGGCGTAGTTCAGCGTCGCGCCCGGGAACCACTGCGCGCCGGGCATCGTCGCCGAGCCGAGGACCGCGGTCGGCGGTGAGTGGAAGATCACTCCGACGAACTCGGCCAGTGCACCCCAGAAGCCCGCGAGGTCCGTCGTCGACCAGCGCCACATGGCGTCGTAGTCGGGCAGATCAAGATCGCGGTTGGCACGCAACCAGGCACGAAACTCGCCAAGCCGGGTCTCGGCGGCGGGGTCAGGCTGCCACAGCAACTCTGGAGTGGTCATGCCCCGTTCTTAGCTCATGGCCGATGCGGAAACCACCATCTCGTCGCCTACAACACCCGGCTGGGACATGTGGGCTACCGCAGGTGTGCGTCGAACCAGTTGAGCGTGCGGTGCCACGCCTCGGCCGCGGCCGCCGGATCCGCGTCGAACCGGTGTCCCGCACCGGGATAACGCACGACATTCGTTGCCACGCCCGCGCCGATCGTCGCATCCCGCAGCTTTTCCACTTCAGTGGAATGGATTACGTCGTCCTGGTCGCCGTAAATGCCCAGCCATGGGCACTTCAGCTCACCGGCGATCTCCACGAGCGGCGGCAGCGCCGCGGAAACCGGCTCGATGATGCCACCGGCCCCGACGCTCACGGCCGCGCCGATCGACCGGTTCGCCGCGACCACCATCGCCGCGGTCCCGCCGAGGTCGAAACCAACAACACCCAGCAGGTCAGCGGTGATCCCGCGCTCGGCGAGCACGGCGAACGCGATGTCGGTGTCGGCCAGCACCGAGGCAGGCGAAAGCTGTCTGACCTGCTCTTCCTGCGGCAGCGTGCCGTGGTAGATGTGCGGTGCCACCGCGAGCCACCCTTCGGCGGCAAGCGCGCTCACCAGCAGGCGCACTGTGTCGGTGACGCCGCCGGCCTCGTGCAGCACCACAAGGCCGCCACGGACCACCTGTTCCGGCTCTGCGACGGTCAGCACCGCGGCGCGACCATCCTTGAGCTGGAACTTCTCCGTGCGTGTTTCGGTCATGGCTCCACCCAATCACGTAGGGGTGAACATCAGTCAACGTGACCAACCAGACGAGGCGTTCACGATAGACCGTCTTGCAAGATGCCGAGATTTCGCATCCAAGTCCAAATGGCAGCGCGTCGCGCCCCGGTAGGGGGTTACCGTTTCCGCTGTGGCTGAACCTGATGTGACGAGTGTCCGACCGAGGGCGGACCTGGCGACACTCCCGTCGTACGTGCCGGGCCGGACGATTCCCGGTGCGATCAAGCTGGCCAGCAACGAGGTCCCGGCGGGGCCGCTGCCCAGTGTGGCGAAGGCGATCGCGGAAGCGGCCATGCAGGCCCACCGCTACCCTGACACCGGCGCCGGTGAGCTCACCGCCCGGCTGGCTGGCAAGCTCGGGGTCGCCGAGGCGCAGGTCGCGGTCGGCAACGGCTCGGTGAGCTTGTGCCAGCAGCTGATCCAGGCGACCTGTACGTCGCACGACGAGGTGCTGTTCGCGTGGCGGTCGTTCGAGGCCTACCCGATCGTGACGCACGTCGTCGGGGCGAAGCAGGTCCGCGTGCCGTTGACCGGTGACCACGCGCTCGACCTCGACGCGATGCTGGCCGCGATCACTCCGCAGACCCGGGTGGCGTTCGTGTGCACGCCGAACAATCCAACTGGGACGATTGTGCACAAGGCCGAGCTCGACCGCTTCCTTGACGCTGTGCCGTCCAATGTGCTCGTTGTGCTCGACGAGGCGTACTTCGAGTTCGTCACGGACCCTGACGCTGGCGACGGCATCGACCACCTGCGTGAACGCGAGAACATCGCGGTGCTGCGGACGTTCTCCAAGGCGTACGGCCTTGCTGGGCTGCGTGTCGGGTACGCCGTGGCCTCCGAGGAGATCTCCGACGCGGTCCGCAAGGTCTGCGTGCCGTTCAGCGTCAACCACTTGGCTCAGGCCGCCGCGATCGCCTCGCTGGACGCGGAAGAGGAGCTGTTCCAGCGAGTCCACGAGATCAAGGGCGAGCGGGACCGCGTCCGCGGCGAGTTGGTCGCGGCTGGCTACGACGTGCCGGAATCCCAGGCGAACTTCGTGTGGCTGCCGCTCGGCGAGCGCACTGCCGAGTTCAACGAGCACTGCATCGAGCACAAGGTCGTGGTCCGCGCGTTCGTCGGTGACGGCGCCAGGGTGACGATCGGGACGCCAGAGGAGAACGACGTCTTCCTCACCGCGGCGAAGTCGTTCAGTCGGTAACGAGCAGGACCACGGCGACCAGTCCGACCAGGACAATCAGCCCGCGCAGGACCACCGGCGGCAGCCTCCGGCCGATCTTGGCCCCGAGGATGCCGCCGGCCGTCGATCCGGCCGCGATCAGCAGCACGACCAGCCAGTCCACGTCCGCGATCGCCACGAAAACCAGGCCAGCGACCAGGTTCACGCCTGCGGTCAGCACGTTCTTGAGCGCGTTGAGCCGTTGCAGTCCCTCGTCCATCAGGATGCCGAGCATTCCGACGAGCAGAACACCTTGCGCCGCACCGAAATAACCGCCGTAAACGCCAGCGCCGTATGCCGCGGCGATCGCGCTGGCGCCGCCGTGCTCGTGGCGTTCCATCGAAGCGAGCCTGCGTGACAACCACGGCTGCGCCACAACGAGTATCAATGCGATCACAATCAGGATCGGCACGACCGTCTCGAACACGTCCGGCGACAACACAAGCAGCAGCAAGGCGCCCGTGATGCCGCCGAGCAGCGACGCACCTCCGAGCCGGAGCAAGCGTTTGCGCTGCCCGGTCAGCTCATAGCGATACCCGATCGCGCCGGCGACTCCGCCCGGCACAAGGCCGATGCTGTTGGACGCGTTGGCAACCACGGGCGGGTAACCGAGCGCGAGCAGCACAGGGAACGTGATCAAGGTGCCGGATCCGACCACTGTGTTGATCGCCCCGGCGCACACGCCGGCCACCGCGATCACTGCGGCTTCGAGGGGAGTCATCACGGGGATCGTGACACGTCAACTGGGCGTTCGAGTGGCCGACGTCGTGTGGATCACCGAAGATGTCCGCATACCTATACGGAGAGTGACCACCAGGATGTGATCTGCATGCGCGCGTCGATCTTCACGGTTGGAGTGATCACGCTCGCCGCAACCCTGACCAGCCCGGCAAGCGCCGACGCCACCAGGGCGGTCAGTTATCGCGGATACGAACTGACCGTGCCCGCGGACTGGCCGGTGGTCGATCTGGCCAAGAACCCGACCGAGTGCGTGCGCTTCGACCGCAACGCGGTGTACCTCGGCAAACCCGGAGCGGATCAGCGGTGCGCGGCCGGGATGGGGCCCGTCGTCGATGCCGTGCTGATCGAACCGGTCGGTGAGCAGACCCGCGTGACCGTGACCGGAGATCGTTACGCCGCGATGGCCACCCGTGTCGAGGAGGCCGTTGCGCCAGCGAAGGTCCGCACGGTCCAGCCCGGTGTCTACACAGGACTCGGCTTCGACGCGTGCGCGGCGCCTTCGCAAAGCGCGATGGACGCGTGGCACGGCGGATCACAGTTCCGGGCAATCGGTGTGTACATCGGCGGCATCCACCGCGCGTGCGCGCAGCCGAACCTCACCCCCGGCTGGGTTGGCAACCAGGTCAACAAGGGCTGGCACCTGATCCCCACTTACGTTGGCCTGCAAGCGCCTTGCACCTCGTTCCGGCACAAGCTCGACCTGAACACGGATGTCGCCCGTAAGCAAGGCAGGGAAGGAGCCTCCGACGCGATCGGACACGCGGCACGCCTCGGGATGAACCCGGGAACGGTGATCTACAACGACATGGAGGCGTACAACATCGGCGACGAGCCGTGCAGTGCGGCTGTGATGTCGTTCCTGAGCGGGTGGACGGACCAGTTGCGGGAACGCGGTTATCGTTCCGGCGTCTACAGCAGTGCGGGTTCCGGAATCACGGATCTGTTGCGCAACCACGACAATCGCGCCTACTCACGGCCTGATCACGTCTGGTTCGCCTGGTGGAACGGCCAGGCGAATGTGGACGGTGGAAAGTTCCTGCCGGACAACCGATGGACCGGCGCCCGGATCCACCAGTTCCTCGGTGGTCACGACGAGTCGTACAACAACGTGACGATCAACATCGACAGCAACTTTCTCGATCTCAAGTAGTTCGGCCGGTGGCGAAGTCGCACAACTCGAAAAGGGCTGTCCTCGCTGGGATGTTCGGCAGCTCGTAGAGCATGTCCTTGGCACGCTGGACATGCCGGTCCGCCTCCTGCCGGGCGCGCTCAAGGCCTGGTGATACGCGCAGGATGGCCAGCACGTGGGCTCGTTGGGCGTCATCGGTGATCGGCTCGGCAACCAGCTGTGCGATGTCCGGATCATGCTCGATCGCGTAGAGCACCGGCAGCGTCACGATTCCCTCGCGCAGGTCGGTACCTGGCGCTTTGCCGAGATCGCGCTCGGCGGCCTCGATGTCGAGGAGGTCGTCGGCGATCTGGAACGCCATGCCGAGCACTTCGCCGTACTGCTCCAAAGTGTCGATCACAGTGCGATCCGCGCCGGCGACCATGCCGCCGAGCCGGATGGACATCGAGATCAGCGATGCCGATTTGTCCGACATGACCCGAAGGCAGTGTCCGATTTTGTCCACACCCGGTTGCGGGCCAATGGTTTCGGCCATCTGGCCGCGAACGAGTCGGCCGAGTGTACGAACTTGCAGGCGTAGCGCGGCATCGCCGAGATCCGCGCCCAGATCCGCCGCCCTGGCCAGCAAATAGTCACCGAGCAACACCGCGACCGTGTTGTTCCACCTGGTGTTCGCGGTGACGGCACCGTGCCGGATGCGTGCTTCGTCCATCACATCGTCGTGGTAGAGCGTCGCGGCATGGACGAGTTCGGCCACAACCGCCGCGTCAAGCACGCTTTCCGTACGTGAGTCACCGAATTGCGCGCCCAGCAACACCATCATCGGGCGAAACCGCTTGCCACCTGCGTCGATCAGGTGCGTCGCGGCTCGGGACAGGAAAGCATTCTGCGGATCCCGCAACGTTTCCCGCAGCCGGTCCTCCACTTGGACCAGTCGCGTGCGCAGCGCGGCCGCCAGTTCCGCGTCGATCGCTTCCATGATCGTTCTGGCGCCGGTGGTTGTGTTCATAGCGTTCACGGTCGCTTTGCCGCAGGTCCCGGCACATCGACCGGCAGAGCGAGGCAAATCCCTCTCAGGAGGGAGTTCCGCGATGTAACACCGGGACCCCCACCGGGGATCTGACCGGTAACCGAACCGGTTAGGACAGCTATGAGTGGCAGACCGTGGAACTGGGTCGCCGCAGGCACGGCCGCTGCCGCGGTCGTTGGTGCGGTGTTGCTGCAGAACACGTCGAGCGTCAGCAGCTTTGTCTCCGAGCCGTTCGCGACTGTCGACTACAAGCCTGATGTCGGCAGTCCGATCCTCGTGACGCCAACAGTGGACGCGACAACCGTGCGTCAGACACCGGCGCCGACGCCGCCGAAACAGACAAGCGCGGCGCCGAAGCCCGTGCACGAGTCGACGCGGCTCGACGCGGCGGAGCCGACGAAGTGGACCATCACGATCCCGATTCCCGACTTCGAGCCGTTCTTCCCGGATTGTGAGACCGCGAAAATGCTTGGCAAGGCACCGATTCGGCGTGGTGAACCGGGTTATCGGGAAGGCCTCGACCGGGATCGGGACGGCGTCGCCTGCGAGCGATAGACGTATAGCGAAGCTACTTATGTAACGAGCTACGGCGGATCGGCTACATGCAGGTGTGACGACGGAGTCGAAGACAGCAGCGTGGATGCTCGGCATTGTCGCCGTGGTCGCGATTTTCCTGACTTTCTCCTTCGAGGACAGCGAAGCGGCGTCGACGATCCCAGGTGACCTGCCCGGCAAGACCGCCGTGGTCGCAGACAACCAGCTCAGGAAACTGGGATTCGCCAACATCATGTACATGTCGGATATCGGCGGCTCGGCCGTTGTTCGTCCGGAATGGACGGTTGTCTCGGTCGAAGGCGCCGGTCAGACCGTCGAACTCGACGCGTGGATCACCGTCAGGGTGCGGTGAACACGGCCGCGAGGACGCCGAGCGTCGCCCAGTCGGCGTGTCCGTTGTCCAGAATCTCCCCATAGGTACGCACTTCGACGAAAGTGCGTTCGGAGTCCTCGAAGACACCGTGCGGTCCCGGGTTCGCCCGCAGCTGGGTGATCTCCTCGTCGGTCAGCTCGACTGAGAAGACATGCACACGATGGGCGGACAGTGTGGCAATTACTTGCCGCACTTGGCTTTGCCGCAACCGGTCGACGTGCACCTGCAGCCCGGTCTCCTCGGCGAGTTCGTCGACCGCCTGCGTGACCGGTTGGCCTTGCAGCACTCCCCCGCCGGGCAGCTCGTGCACGTAGCCGTCGATCGAGCACGCGGGTGACCGGAACTCCCGTACCAGCACGACTTCGTTGTCCCGGACTGTTTCACCTGGACGGTAGGCCACAATGGACACTACGTCCGGGCGGCCGAGCACGATCTCGTTGCGCTTCTCCCGGTTCTCCGCGCCGACCCGCATCCGCGCGTGGAAGGCCCAGAGGAATTGCCGGTGGATGAACAGCAAACGACCGTCCAGCAAGACGTTTCCCGCTTGCTGCTGCATGGAAAGCCAGTTGCGGAACGTCGGAATCCGCCACGCCAGCAAGGGAACGTGCCGTTCACCATCGCGTCGGTGCGCGCCATTGCCAAGCAGCGCAAGGGTTGCGCGGACCGTTTCGGGCAACGTCGCGGTCACCTGCGCGCCTCGTTGCCTTGCGTGGTGCTGCATGTAGCGCACGTGCTGCGCGTTCTCCGGTGCACCGAGCACGATCCGGCCGGAGGACTCGTACCGGCCGAACTCGATGTTCGTGGTCAGTCCCGGCAGCGTGGACATTTCCCTTGGCACCCAGAAGAGAATGCCGTCGGCCGCGTCCAGCCACCGCTCCTCCCAAGCGATCTGGTCGTCGTACGACGGATATCTTGTGCCGTCCGGTGGTTCCGGCACGAATACGACCAGGGTGATGGGTTTCGTCCACTGCTGCTCGATCTCGGCGAGCGCCTCCGGCCGCCAGCTGCGCACGTCGTCGCGGCGAGGCGTTGGACCGGCAAGGAAGATCGACGCGTCCCACGCGTCCGGCGGTTCTTGTCCCGCGTAAACGACCTTGATCACGCCGGTTTCCTTGCGACGAGGGCACTGTAGCCCGCGGTGGTCGGCCGCAGATGGACGTCCTCGAACCCGATCGGGCCAAGGATCTCGGCCAGCTCAGGCGTCGAGTAGCACTTGCCCGCGGTTTTCAGCATCATCCGGACCGAGAACTCGGCCTGCCGCAACGGTCCCGACTTGGTATCGTCGAGGTGCATGTCGTGATCGACAAGAACACCGCCCGGCGGCAGCGCGGCGAACGAGGCCGCAGCGAACTTGCCGATACTTTCGGCGTCCCAGTCGTGCCAGACGTTCGAGTACAGGTGCAGATCGAACCCGGATGGCAGCTCGCCGAACATGTCGCCGCCGATCGCGTCCACCCGGTCGGACAGGCCGCGCGCGGCAATCGATTCGCGGGTGAAGTCGACAACCGACGGCAGATCGAGCACAGCGGCCGTCGTGCCAGGCAGGGCTTGCACGAGTGAGCAGGCGTAGATCCCGGAACTTCCGCCGATATCAAGGATTCTGGACACCACGCCGATGGCACTGAGCACCTCGCCGAGCGCGGGGCTGAGGTAGGCGCCCCGCGCGTTCATCGCGGCCGCGAACGAGTCGGCGAATTCCTTCTCCGACATGCGGTTGATCCAGTCGTCGCCGTCGCTTTCCCACGGCGCGGGCTGCCCGGTCCTGAGCACCTGGCCGACTTCCCTGCAGCCCGGCCGGGTGCTCACGGTTCGCGCGTAGTGCCGCAGGTCGATGCTGGAATCCGCCTGCAAATACCGTGCTGCCGGCTCGGCCACCCGGACGGCGCCGCCCGGCAGACGTTCGAGAAGTCCCAGCGCCGCAAGGTAAGTCAGCGTGACATCCGCGCCCCGCTCGTCGATCTCGAGCATTTCGCTGAGCTGGCGCGCGGTTGTCGCCTCCCGCTCGGCCAGCCGGGTAAAGATGTCGAACTCCGTCACCACCGCGACGAACAGATCAGTCGCGTACGTGCTGTTCACCAATCCGACGATGTCGCCGGGCCCCAGTACCGTCATACAGTGATCTTTGCCGCCAAACCCGGGACGGCGCAATGCTCAGCCGACTTCTTCAACTACGCTCGTACCTTCGCCATCGCGGGACTCCCATTGCCATTTCTCGGCGAGCCGCAGGCGGCCATCCGGCAAGGTTTCGATCGTCGACACACAGTGCCCGGTATTCGTCTCGCCGACTGTATTCAGTTGCGCGTACCGAAATTCCAGCCGGTCGCCGGTCCTGGTGCCGACCAGGTAGCCACGCCTGACCCTGCCACCGGAGTACTCGGCCCAGACCTCGCCGTCTTCCTCGTGGTACGTGAACAACGTGGTGGCCTCGACCTCACCACCGACGGTATCGGCGACCGCCCGGAACTGACGACCGTCAAGACTCTGCACGTTCCTGCACTCCTTTGCCGTAACCCCGGGGCCAGCCTACTCAAGGCCTGATATTTCGGACTGCAAGATTTGCGCAAGCCAAGCCTGGTATCGCATTTCGATCCTCATTCACGGCCACATTCGTGCCGGAGTTGCGCGGCCGTTCATTCCGGATTTGCCGGAATTTCGGACTCCACAGTGGACGCCCAGTCGGTGCACCAGGGCGAACAAGTCTGCCCGCGCGGCAGTCGGAACGGGATGAGCGGGCGGTTAGCCTGGCAAGGTGACCGCTGAACCCCGTTGGTTGACTGACACAGAACTACGTTCCTGGCGCGCGTACGTGGTCGGCAGTGAGCGCCTGCGCCAGCGCCTCAACACGGAGTTGCAAGACGGCCACAACTTGCCGCTGGCCGACTACGAGGTGCTGGTGCGCCTGTCGGAGCAAGACGAAGGCCGCATGCGGATGACACAGCTCGCCGACGAAGTAGCCCAGTCGAAAAGCAGGCTCTCCCACCAGATCTCCCGCCTGGAGGCAGCGGGCCTCGTCCGCCGGACCCATTGCCCCAACGACGCCCGCGGCATCCTGGCCGAGATCACCCCGCACGGCATGGAACAGCTGCGCATCGCGGCACCCACGCATGTCGAGGGCGTCCGTGACCACCTGATCGACCTGATCAGTGCGGAGGAACGAGCAGTACTGGCCACCGTGTTCGAGCGGGTGCTCACTCACCTCGACCAAACCTGAATTGATAGGCTCTCCGGCGGTAGCGTGTCCGAGCGGCCGAAGGAACATGTCTTGAAAACATGAGAGGGTTCACGCCCTCCGTGGGTTCGAATCCCACCGCTACCGCGTCTCGGGCGATCCGCGTCTGTCCACAAGAAGGCAGACCGGGTCGCCCGCTGTTGTTTCACACACGAGACGATGAGTTGCCCTGCCATCAGTACGATGAGACACTGCCTACAACTGTGTTTCATCGTACTGATGGCTGACGGCGACTCGATGGCGGCTGATCTTCCGACAAAGTTGTGGCAACGCCAGACCATGGTCTTGCGGACTCGTGATCTGGCCTGCCTGTATGCCCGGCCGGATGTCGAAGCCAACCGATTGGCCGAGCACGGCATCCTGCGTCCCATCGCACACGGGTACTGGGCGCTTCCTCCCGTTGAGCAAGTGGACGATCCGCACTGGCGACCGGGAGTCGAAGCCCTCGCCTTGGGACTGGCCGTTGCCGACTATGGCGTCGAGGCCACCGCGCTGATGGGGGCGAGTGCAGCGAGGTACCACGGCGCGCTTCCGCGTGCGTTGACAACCGGAATTGTGGTGACCCCCAAGCAACGACCAGTGCTGGAAACCACGTTCGGGCGGATCATCTTCGTCAAACGGCAGAGTGAACGCTTGCGACTGACTCGGGCCAAGACGGCCATGGTCACCGGATACGTCACCGACATAGAGCAAACGATGCTCGACATAGCGCATCGCCCCGCACTCGGCGGACTTGCCCCAACCGAAGCGGCCGATGCGCTTCGAGCGCTCGCCCTGCGTGCTGATTGGGCTGAGACGTGGGAGTTGACCAAGCAACAGCGAATCCCTTCGGCGTACACCCGCGCTCGCTGGACTGCCGACCCTTTGCTTTCGGCAGCCGTTCCCGTCCACAAACCGCGCAGGCCGGTTGCGGGTTATGGCCTGCGTCCAATCGACGATGACGCGAAGCGCTTCGGCATCAAGGAGGCCTGATGCTTGACGAAGCCGAGCGGAAACAGATCGCCGAGACCTTTCAGGTAGCCGGCGATCAGGTGGCCCGTGACCACTTGATCAGCCATCCTCGCAGCCTTGCCCGCGATGGGACATGACTTGGTGTTCTACGGCGGCACCGCGCTGGCGCGGACGCACCTGACGACCTTCCGGTTGTCGGAAGACATCGATCTTCTGGCCAGAGACCGTGCCGCGGCGGCGGAATCCATCGAGCGGCAGGTACCAAGAGCCCTTCGGCGTGAGTTCGGAACGGTTCGTTGGATCGTGGGTCCATCCGCGGTGCCGACCGAATCCGCGCGAGCCTTGCTGTCCACCGAGGACGGTCTACAGGTCAGGGTTCAGATTGGACTGCTCGATGCCGAACGAAGCCGGTGGCCGGTCGAGTCCCGCGCCATCGAGGTGCGATATCGCGACGTAACGCCCTTCCGCCTTGACGTTCCCACCCTGGAATCCTTCGTCGCAATGAAGGCCCTCGCCTGGGAAGATCGCCACGCAGCCCGTGACCTCGCGGACTTGTTCGCACTGGCTCAGATTGGCGCGGTCAGCCCCGGAGTCATTGAGGTGTTGCGGAAAGTCGTCGGGCGGGCGGTCCACCCCATGGCGTTTCGAGGATGCCGGAACCAACCCGAAGTACATGGACGGTTCAGCTCAATCATCAGATGGCATCCGCGCCCGACCCAGACCAGTGCCTGCAAGAAGTCCACCACGCCTGGACCCGGGCTACTTCTCAAGCGCTGTGACCAGGTCGCGCAACCGACCGCGCCGACCTGCGACCAGCAGCGGATTCATAAAACTTTTGCTAATCTGGCCGCATGGATGACAGCAGGCCGCCTGGCGAGGGACCGACGACGGTCGTCTCGGTTTCCATGCACAGCGGGACCGTCAGTGCCGTTCGCAGCCGGGCGGGGCGCCGTGGGGTCTCCGCCTACATCGAGGCCGCTGTTCAGCGCCAGATCGAGCGGGACAACCTGGACGAGTTGATCGCGGCCGCTGAAGCGGAGCATGGATCGATCTCGGCGGATGAGGTCGACGACAAGCGCAGGATGCTGATGCGGGGCCGGGAAACGGGTGCCGCGTGACGCTGATCCTGGACAGCGAAGGGCTATCCAAGGCAGTCCTCCGCGACCGGGAGTTGACCGCATGGCTTGTCGCGGCGCGTGAAGCGGACGAGCGTGTGGTCACGAGCGCGGCCACGTTGGTCGAAGTGATCCACCCGCGAATCAGCCGACCCGCCTTTGAGTGGGTCATCTCCAAACTGTCAGTGGAACCCGTCACCACGGAAATCGCCAAACAGGCAAGCATTCTGTTGCACCAAGCCGGACTTCACGGCCACAAGCACGCCATCGACGCGATGGTCGCCGCCACTGCCCTTGCCGCCAAAGGACCTACGACGATCCTGACATCCGACCCCGAGGATCTGGCGATGCTGTGCGGGGATCGCGTGACCGTCGTGAAGGTCTAGCTCTCCAGGTCCCGTAACAGCGCGGGTTTGCTGACCGCTTCGAGGTTGGCGAGCAGGTCGCGTTCACGGGCGAGACGGACTCCGACAACCCGGTCGGTCAGAGCGCAGCCGTCCGAGGTGAGGCTGACCTGGATGTCATGGCGGTCGTTCGCGTCCTTCGAGCGGGCCACCAGGCCGCACTTCTAAGAGATAACCCGTGAGTTCGGAGGTTCCTCGTCGGGAACGCAAGGGTCCACTCCGCCCAGGACCAGGGCGGTCTCACTCCTTTGGGTGACAGCCTGCCGTTTTGACTCAACTTCAGCTTTCGTG
>NZ_JAJVCN010000004.1:0-347500 GCF_021390435.2 Kibdelosporangium philippinense
CTACCAAGGGCTCCCCGCCCATCTTTCCCCGGGTCTCACCACTCCCCAGCACATCGACCAGCGCTCGTCCGAGCAGCTTCGCGGCTCAACAAACGAACCAGAATCTTGGTGAGATTACCTCATTGTAGGCACGTAGATAGAACGCATCATTCGTGACGCCTTTCTGTGACACTCGTCAAAACAAATAGGTTGATCGGCGTTGCATTGGAAAGGCGTTCAAGGGTCCTGCGCCTGAATTTTCGAGTTCAGGTGCTTATGTTGTTTTGGTGTTTGGTGGGACGATCTTGCTGAGGTGGTCGGCGAGGGAGTTCAGGATCTCGTCGGCGGTTTTGGTCCAGGTGAAGGGTTTCGGGGCTTGGTTCCACGTGTCGATCCATTCCGTAATGGCCTTTGGAGCGCTGTCACAGATGTGTGCACGCCACGGCGGATGAGTTTGTCGGTCAGCAGGCCGAACCAGCGCTCGTCCTGGTTCATCCAGGACGAGCCGGTCGGAGTGAAATGCACGTGGAACCGCGGGTGTTTACTTAGCCAGGTCTTGATATCGGAGGTGTTGTGCGTGCCGTAGTTGTCACACACCAGGTGCACGTCGAGCTCTGCGGGTACGGCCTTGTCGATCGTGACGAGGAACTTGCGGAACTCCACCGCGCGGTGACGGCGGTGCAGTTCGCTGATGACCGTGCCGTCGGCGATGTTGAACGCGGCGAACAGGCTGGTGATGCCGTGCCGCAGATAGTCGTGTGTTCGTGCCCGGCATCATCGGCAGCACCGGCAGCACCGGTTGCGAGCGATCCAGTGCCTGGATCTGGGACTTCTCGTCCACGCACAGCACCACCGCCTTTCTCCGGCGGATTGTGGTACAGGCCAACGACATCCACGACCTTGCCCACGAACTGCGGGTCGGTGGACAGCTTGAATGAGTCCTGCCGAGAAGGTTTGCGGTTTGAGATCGAACCTCTTCCAGATCCGCCCGATCGTCGATTTGGACAATCCGGTGCGCTAGTACGGCAGCAGCCATTCGTTAGCTGACCTGGGTGATCTTGATGTCGCGGGCGAGTCTGGCGCGTTTGTGGAACCAGCGTGATCGTGCTTGATGCCTGCGGCGCCAGTTCACCCAGTGGGTTGCGTGTCCAGGTGGTCGGGGTGTGGTGGTGCCGGCGATCAGATGCTTGATTTCGGGGATGGTGAGCGGGATCAGGCCGGGATCAGCGGGTGGGAGCTGGTCGGGGTGTAGGGGTTCGGGGGCTTGACTGTCGGTGCGGTCGCGGAGCAGTGCGGCGGTGACCGCGCAGACCGCAAGAGCGGCGCATACAAGCACGGCGTGTCGGGCGATCGCGGTGTAGAGCCTGACCTGAGCCTGGTCCAGGCCGAAACAGTCTTTGCCGAACTCGAATCCTTCCTCGACAGGCCAACGCAGCCCGGCGGCGCGGATCAGCCGGGTCTTGGTGAGCAGTGCGCTTTCGGGCACGTAGCAGTAGTGGAAGGCCAACTCGCCGGTGCGCAGGTGTTTGCGGATGAGGAGGTAGTGGCGGGCCGAGTTGGTGGCGATCCAGGCCCAGGCATACCACCGGTCGCCTTTGGAGCCCTTGCCGGCCGAGCGGATTTCCCACTGTCGCTCGCGTTTCAGCAATGTCTTCGTGGCCTGGTCGCAGGACAGCTCCATGCCGCTGGACAGGATGATCCGGAAGTTCTTCTGAACCCGCAGCACATAGGCTTGCTTGTCGGCCTCGAAGTGGGCCCGCAACTCGGTGCAGCTGCCGTAAACCTCGTCCCCGCAGTAGAAATCAGGCCGGAACCCGTCCGCGGCCACCGTCGTGCAGATGTCGATGGCCAACTGTCCTTTGGTGCGGAACGTCAGATCCAGGGGAAGCGCCGAGCGCAGCGACGTCACCGGGTCGCTGATGTGCTCTTCGGGAATCCACTGTTGGAACCCGATCAACGCATGCCCGACACCTTCGCGCACATAGGACAGGTGCACCGTGTTGATCCCGTTCTCCACCCGACCCGCGCAGCCCAGATGCTGCCGTTTGACACCCGCGGTGGCTTCACCTTTCTTCTGCTGCCCCGTCTCATCCAGCGCCCCGATCACCAACTTCCCGCGCCGGCGCCCGCCCTTGCGGGCCGCTTCCTCCAACCCGGACACCGCGAACCGCCGGATCTGCGCCATCGCCTCGGCCTCGTCCCACACCGCCCGGTTCAGCAGCCGCTGCGTCCGATCCGGTGTCCGGTCCCCGACATACTCAGCGATGGTCCAGCCGTTCCGTTTCGGCAGCTCGCTTGTCACCGCCCGCACGTACTTACGCGCCTGCACGAACGGCTCGATCCGCCGAAAACACGAACGCAGCCGTTCGGACAGCTCACCCAGTTTCCGCCCAGCCAACCGAGCACCTATCCTGGCAGCCGCAGCCGCCTGCGATCCTGTAGTTCTCACAAACACATGATCAACAGGCGGCTGCCCCATGTCGCCACCGGCCCCAGCTACACATCCCCACAGGTCACAACCCGAATGGCTGCTGCCGTACTAGGCCATCGACGCGCGCGACCAGTGCGTGTCGATGGCCCAGCGCGGACACCAACGTGGCCACCACAACATCCTCGACCCGATCCGGCAGGATCGAGGCGGGCGCCCCGAGCGAGGCGCGTCGAGCAGGCCTTTCAGTCGGTCCCGGACGAACCGCGCCCGCCAGCGGTTCACTGTCGCCTGGGCGACCCGCAACTCGGCGGCAACCTGTTTGTTCGTCCCCCTGGGCGCAGGCCAGCACAATCCTGGCGCGCACCGCCAGAAACTGCGCCGTCTTGGCCCGCCTCGCCCAGCGCGTCAACTGCGCACGCTCCTCGTCGCTGAGCACCAGTTCAGCTTTCTCCTGGCCTGGCCGCGAGCGCATCGGCCAAGCCCGCCAGCCGATCAGCAGCGAACGCGAACGTCACTTGCCCACCGTCATCGTGGTCAACCCCACACCGGCCGCCACCGACGTGTTCGACGCGTCATCAGCACACGCCAGAATGATCCGCGCCCGTTCGGCCACCGATGGCCGCGCTTCATCAGCAGCCCGGCGCCCCCACTCAGCACGCTCCACATCGGACAAGACGATCTCCACAGCCCGCGGACCACGATGCGACATGAAAACAGCCTATAGATCTAGACTCGAAATTTCTGACGCAGGACACTAGTGGAAAGTGGGCGTCGAATCAGTGATTTCAGTGCTAAAACTCGCAGGTACCCTGGCGCCGTCCTCGATCGCTGTCGGACCGGCTGGACCTTTGGTCTCGATGTGCTTCTTGCTGCGCTGTTCCCGCTTGCTGAGGTAGTTCGCCAGCCAGGAGAGCAGAAGACACATTGTGATGTACATGGCTGCGACCACGATCGTGATCGGCACGAGTGGACGGCCGAACTCGATGATGCCACCGAGGTACTGTGCGTAACGCAGCAGCTCGTCGTAGGTGATCAGGTATCCGAGTGCGGTGTCCTTCAAGACGACCACGAGCTGGCTGATGATCGTCGGCAGCATCGCCCGCAGCGCCTGGGGGAGCAGCACATTCGTCATCACCTGCGCCTTGCGCATGCCGACCGCGTACGCGGCCTCGGCTTGACCGCGCGGCAAGGAGAGGATGCCCGCTCGAAACACCTCTGCGAGCACGGATCCGTTGTACAGCATCAAACCAAGCACGACCGCCAGGAACGGTGATCCCACCTGCATGCCGTAGTAGAAGACGAACATCAGGATCACAGCCGGCGTGGCGCGGAAGAATTCGACAATGACCATCGACGGCACGCGGAAGATGGCGTGATCGGAAAGCCTGCCGGCAGCGAAGATCGCACCGAACGCCAGCGCCAGTATCGAAGCAAGAGCAAACGCCTTCAGCGTGTTGCCCAGCGCGGACAGCAGTGACTCCTGAACAGTCTTGTACTCAAGCCAGGTCCACTTGGAACCGTCGAACTGCCCGGTGAAAGCGAACCGGTAGACGATGAAGGCGACAAGGCCGATGACCACGAGCACGCCGGCAACAGCGTACAAACGGTGGCGCACGCGGGCTTTGGGCCCGGGAATGTCGAACAGTGCCGAGTTCATCGGGCCACACTCCAGCGCTTCTCGAGGCTGCGCTGCAGCAGCGTCAACGGGACCACTAGCAATACGAAGAAGAACGCCACCCACAGCAAGCCGATCAGCGCGTCCTCGCCACGTTCGGAGAGATAGTTGCGGATCGCGCCAGCCTCGACGACGGAGAAGCCCGCGGCGATCGTGGTGTTCTTCAACAAGGCGATCATCGTGCTCATCAATGGCGGTACAACGGAACGCGTAGCTTGTGGCAGCACGATGTTGGTCAGCGACTGTCCAAAAGTGAGCCCGAGCGCTCGCGAGGCTTCGAGCTGGCCGACTGCGACGGTGTTGATACCGGAGCGGACTACCTCGCACACGAACGCGGCCGTGTACAACGTCAGCGCTGTGATGGCCACAGCGAAGGGGGAGTACAACTCCCGGTCGACGATGTCGAGCAGCGGGAAGGCGAAGAAGAAAAAGAAGAAAACTAAGGTCAGTGGTGTGTTGCGGGCTACGGTCACATATACGGCCCCCGCCGCCCGGAAGATCGGCACCGGACTCACTCGCAGCATCGCGAGGAAGGTACCCAGGATCAGCGAGCCGACTGCGGCCAGCAGGAACAACAGAATGGTCCTGCCGAACGCGGGCAGGAAGACGTCGAGATTGTTCAGCAGGACGTTCATATGATCCTCGTCGACGACGGGTTAGCAGACCGGCCGATGACCACCATGGCGGTCATCGGCCGGTTCACATCGGAGTCAGGACTTGTCGAGCACCGGCTTGGTGGCCGGGGAACCCGACTGGCCCAGGGTGTTGTTGTAGATGTTCTGCCAGGTGCCGTCGTCGAGAGCTGTCTGCAGGATCTCGGTCACTTTGGTCTTGAGCGCCGCGTCGGTCTTTGGCAAGCCGATGCCGTACGGTTCAGAGGAGAAGGTCTTGCCGACCACCTTGAACTTGTCCTTCTCACGGGCCGCGTAACCCTTGAGGATTGCGTCATCGGTGGTGACGGCGTCGACCGCCTTCTGCTCGAGCTGCGTCACGCACTGCGAGTAGCTCTGCAGCTCCACTATGTTGTTTGGCTCGGTCAGATTGTCGGTCTTGACCTTCTGGATCGGCGTTGAGCCCGAGATCGAGCAGACCTTCTTGCCCTTCAACGTCTCCGGGCCAGTGATGTCGGTGTTGTCCTTGCGGACCAGCAAGTCCTGGCCAGCGGTGAAGTACGGGCCAGCGAAGTTGATCTGTTCTTTGCGCCTTGCGTTGATCGTGTACGTGCCTACGTAGTAGTCGACATCGCCATTGGCGATCGCAGCCTCACGGCCTGCCGACTGCACGACCTTGTACTCGATTTTGGTCTCTGGGTCGAAGCCAAGCTTCGCGGCGACCAGCTTGCCGATCTCGATGTCGAAACCGCTGAACTTGCCTGTGGTCGGGTCCTTGTAGCCGAGGCCAGGCTGGTCTTCCTTGACCCCGATGACGACCTTGCCGCGAGCCTTCATCTTGTCGAACGTCGCCGAACCTGCCACGGTCACGTCGGCGGCCGCCGACTGCTGAGGCGCTGCGGAACCGGAGTCTCCGGGAGCGCCTTCCTTGCCGCACGCGGTCAGTGCGAGACCACCGACCAGCAGCCCAACTGCCAGGGTACGAACCCTCATCGTTCTCTATCTCCTGCTCTGCTGTTCCGCGCGGCGCCGATATCCCTGCACACGCCGCCTGTCCATCCTCAATGCGTCAGGATCTTGCCAAGGAAGTCCTTCGCGCGGTTGGACTTCGGGTCAGTGAAGAACTCGTCCGGAGTGGAATCCTCAACGACCTCGCCGTCGGACATGAAAATCACCCGATCGGCTGCTTTGCGCGCGAAGCCCATCTCGTGGGTGACGACCAGCATGGTCATCCCCTCCTTGGCGAGGCTGGTCATCACGTCCAGCACCTCCTGGACCATTTCCGGGTCCAATGCGGAGGTCGGCTCGTCGAACAGCATCACCTTCGGACGCATCGCCAGCGCCCGCGCGATGGCCGCCCGCTGCTGCTGGCCACCGGAGAGCTGGGCCGGGTACTTCTCCGCCTGGTTGGCGATACCGACCCGCTCGAGCAGTGCCATCCCCGTCTTGCGGGCCTCGTCCTTGGAGACCTTGCGGACCTTGACCGGCGCGAGCGTCACGTTGTCGACGATGCTCTTGTGCGCGAACAAGTTGAACGACTGGAACACCATGCCCACGTCCGCACGCAGCCTGGCCAGTTCCTTGCCCTCGGCGGGCAGTGGCTTGCCGTCGACCTCGATCACGCCGGAGTTGATCGGCTCCAGCCGGTTGATCGCCCGGCACAGCGTCGACTTGCCAGACCCGGACGGGCCGAGCACGACGACGACCTGACCCTTGGGAATCTCGAGGTTGATGTCCTTGAGGACATGCAACGGCCCGAAGAACTTGTCCACCGCCTCCATCCGAATCATCGGAGGCGCGGCAGCGGCTTCGGTCATCGATCCTCCCAAAACTCCACAAGCGTGCGTTGGCGGAAACCTAGGGGCCTCGGCTCACACAGTCCAGCGACCTTGAGCAACACTTAGGGTCTCAACTCTGTCACATGGTCATGACACCTGCGGAGGGGACACGCGTGCGAGTGCTCCTTGTCGAGGACGACGACCGGGTCGCTCAGGCGCTGGTCCCGGCGCTGGTCAAGCGTGGCCTGGCGGTTCGGCGGCTCGCCCACGGGCGTGGCGTGCTGGATCTTGTCGCCGAAGTCGACGTGATCCTGCTGGATCTGGGCCTTCCCGATATCGACGGGATGACCCTTTGTCGTCAGATCAGGGCGGTGAGTGACGTCTCGATCATCGTCGTCTCCGCGCGTGGCGAGGTGGATGACCGCATTCTGGCTTTGCAGGCAGGCGCCGACGACTACTTGGTGAAACCGTATGACGTCGGTGAGTTGGTTGCCCGCGTGCACGCGGTTCGGCGCAGGAGCACGGATCGTGGTCAGTCGAACACGGAACCCATTGTGTTCGAGGATGTCCGCGTCGACATCGGCAGGCACGAGGTCACCGTCGCGGGCAAGCCAGTTGGATTGTCCAGGAAAGAATTCCAAGTACTGACACTCGTGATGTCGGCACGCGGCGCGGTGTGCCCGCGCGATCAGATCCTCGCGGAGGTGTGGGGCCGCGGCGGTGCGGCGGAGAACCGGTCGTTGGACGTGCACGTGGCCACGTTGCGCACGAAACTCGGGCGGCCCGCGCTGATCGAGACCGTGCGCGGCGTGGGATACCGGCTCGCTGGCCGACCGGAGTGATGCGATGCGCGTCCGGCTGCTCGGCATCGTCCTGTCACTGGTCGCTTTGCTCGTCGTCGGCCTCGGTGTGCCGCTCGCGCTAAGCGTCGCGCAACGCGAGCAGCAGTTCCTGTTCCTCGACCGGCTCACCGACACCAGCCGATACGCCTCGCTGGCGCAACGGCCGTTGCTCGACCAGGAAGCCGAAGCGCTCCGGGACGAGTTGATCAGTTTCCGTACCACGTTCGACATCGACGCCGTCGTGTTCGACCGGGACCGGCAACCTGTCGCCAGTTCCAACGCGCTGGGCCAGGGGGAGCCGTTCCAGGCCGACCAGGTCACGCAGGAGTTGAACAACGCGCTTGGCGGCAAGCACCCCGAATCGGCGTCGTTGTTGTTGCCCTGGAACACCGACCTGTTGGTGATCGCCGAACCGGTGCTGGTGGACGGTGAAGTCCAAGGCGCGGTGATCACCCGGTCGCCGACGGGCGCGGCACGCGGACGGGTGGTTTTCTGGTGGTCCGTCATCCTTATCGGTGGAATTCTGGCGCTCGGTCTGGCGGTGTTGGTCGCGTTGCCGTTGGTCGGCTGGACCTTGCGGCCGGTGCGCAGACTCGATCAGGCGACGGGTTCGTTGGTCGCCGCGGTGATGAGCGGTCGTCCGGTGCCGCCGGTCGATGACGGGCACGGTCCCGCGGAACTCAGGCATCTCAGCAAATCCTTCGACCAGATGGCCGCGAGTGTCAGCGATACCCTTGCGGCGCAACGGGCTTTTGTCGCCGATGCGTCACATCAGTTGCGGAATCCGTTGACTGCCTTGCGGTTGCGGCTGAGCAACCTGGAAGGGCATGTCGACGAGGAAGAGGCCGAGCACCATGTCGCCGCGATGGCGGAAACCGATCGGCTGAATCAGATCGTCGACGACTTGCTGGCGATGGCCCGTGCCGAAGGGATGGGCGGGGAACTCGTTGCGGTGGATGTCGTGGCGACGGTGAGTACGCGGATGACCGACTGGGAGGCGGTCGCGGATTCCCGTGACGTGTCGTTGGAGCTGTCGGCTTCGGCGGACGAGGTGTTCGCCACGGCCGCGCCGCGCAGTGTCGAGGCAATGCTGGATGCCTTGCTGGACAACGCTTTGAAGTTCACCGCCGAGGGTTCGTCGGTCACTGTCGGGATCGCCGAAGATGACACGAACGTGTACATCTCGGTGCGTGACCATGGACCCGGGCTGCAGCCGGAAGAACTCGAACGGGCGACAGACAGGTTCTGGCGCAGTCCGGCGCATCAGAACATCGGTGGGTCGGGTCTCGGGCTCGCGATCACACGCAGGCTCGTCGAGCGGGCAGGCGGGGAAATCGGGCTGGACCTTCCAGATGATGGAGACGGCGGGCTGCGGGTGACGATCCAGCTGCCGAGGGCCTAGATACGTTTTTCGTCTCGATAGAACTCGCGGGCGCCCGGGTGCAACGGGACCGGCTGCGTTTCCACCGCCGACCGGATGTCGATCGAGTTCGCCGCCCTGCTGACCGCCGCGAGCTCCTGCTGCGCCGCGAAAATGGCCTGAGTCAGTGCCTTGGCCGCGTCCGCGTTCAACCGGTCGGTCACCATCAACAGGTTCGGCACGGTCAACGTGGTCACCGGAACTGTGTTCTTCGTCCGGTAGGTCGACAACGGGATCGTCGCGGCGCCGTAGTACCGGTACACGCCACGGATCGTCTTCATCTGCTCGCTCATGTCGAGCAGGCGGATGTCCTCGTCCTTGCCCAGCGCGACGATCTCGTCGGTCGGCAGGCCGCCGGACCAGAAGAACGCGTCGATCGCACGACTGCGCAGCGCGGCTGTGGACTCGGGCAGGCCGTACTCCAGACGGGTCGCGTCGATCTTGGTGATGTCCAGTACGCGGTTGGCGATGTTGATGACGCCCGAGTTCGGCGCGCCGACTCCGATCCGCTTGCCGTTCAGGTCGGCCATGGTCCGGATCGGCGAGTCCGCGCGTACGACGATGTGTAGATAGTCGTCGTAGATCCGGGCCAGGGCGCTGAACTTGTCGTTGCGCCGGTCAACCGCTACGTCGGCCGCGCTGAACGCGATGTCGGCCTGGCCCGATTCGAGCCGTTTGACGTTGTCGATCGAGCCCTGGGTGGACAGCACAGTCGGCGTCGGCATGCCGGTCTGCTTGTTCCATTCGCTGGCCAGCGAATGGCCGAGCTTGTTGTAGACGCCGCTGGGGAACCCGGTCGCGATCGTCAGCCGGAGGTTCTCGGTCACGCTGGTACAACCGGCCAAAACCAGCAGGGCGGTAATCAGCGTGACGAGCTTTCGAGACACGGTCTCGATGGTGCCAGACGCGGGAACTACCCTGGATGGGCGCGACACTATCGTTTGAGGAGCAATTGTGACTCGGAGTTACGCCATTCGCACGTTCGGTTGCCAAATGAACGTGCACGACTCCGAACGGCTGGCCGGCATGCTCGAAGAAGCCGGGTACACGGCCGCGGGCGGTGACGAGACCCCTGACCTGATGGTCCTCAACACGTGCGCGGTCCGCGAGAACGCGGACAACAAGCTCTACGGCAACCTCGGCCACCTGCTGCCGACCAAGAAGGCCAACCCCGGCATGCAGATCGCGGTAGGCGGCTGCCTCGCGCAGAAGGACAAGGGCGAGATCGTCAAGCGCGCGCCATGGGTGGACGTGGTGTTCGGCACGCACAACATCGGCTCGCTGCCGGCGCTGCTCGAGCGTGCCCGGCACAACGACGAGGCGCAGGTCGAGATCCTCGAGGCGCTCGAGGTCTTCCCGTCGAGCCTGCCCGCGCGGCGCGACTCGGCCTACTCCGGCTGGGTGTCGATCTCGGTCGGCTGCAACAACACGTGCACGTTCTGCATCGTGCCGTCGTTGCGTGGCAAGGAAAAGGACCGCCGTCCCGGCGAGATCCTCGCCGAGGTTCAAGCTCTTGTGGACGAGGGCGTGCTTGAGGTGACGCTGCTCGGGCAGAACGTCAACTCCTACGGCGTCGAGTTCGGTGATCGGCTGGCGTTCGGCAAGCTGCTGCGCGCGGCCGGTGAGATCGACGGGCTCGAGCGCGTCCGGTTCACTTCGCCGCATCCCAAGGACTTCACCGACGACGTGATCGCGGCGATGGCCGAGACCCCGAACGTCTGCCACCAGCTGCACATGCCGCTGCAGTCCGGCTCCGACCGGGTGCTCAAGGCGATGCGCCGCTCCTACCGCACCGAGCGCTACCTCGGGATCATCGACAAGGTCCGTGCCGCCATGCCGGACGCCGCGCTGACCACCGACATCATCGTCGGCTTCCCCGGCGAGACCGAGGAGGACTTCCAGGGCACGCTCGACGTGGTCCGCCAGGCGCGGTTCATGGGCGCGTTCACGTTCCAGTACTCCAAGCGTCCCGGCACGCCCGCCGCCGAGATGGACCTGCAGGTGCCCAAGCAGGTCGTGCAGGAGCGCTACGACCGGCTGGTCGCGCTGCAGGAGGAGATCTCCTGGGAGCTGAACAAGGAACTGGTCGGCAAGACCCTCGAAGTCCTGGTGTCCGCCGGAGAGGGCCGCAAAGACGCTGACACGCTCCGGATGAGCGGCCGGGCCAGAGATGGTCGGCTGGTGCATTTCACGCCGGGAGAGACCCAGATAAGGCCCGGAGACGTGGTCGAGGCGACGGTGACCTACGGCGCGCCGCACCACCTCGTGGCCGACGGCCCACTGGTGAGTCACCGGCGGACCCGTGCGGGTGACAACTCCGAAGCCGGTCTGCGGCCGAAGACCAACGGGATCAGCCTCGGGCTGCCCGGCTTCGGCACGCCACCGGCCGCATCGACGAATTCTGGGCCAACCACCGAAGAGGGATGTGCTGTCCGATGAGCGACGTCGACCACCTGCGCGAAGAGATCGACGCGGTGGAGCGCAAGGCGATTCGAACGGTCGACCTCGGCGCGCGGGCGATCGTGATCTCGGCCGCGGTGATGGTGCTGCTGATCGGCCAGCTGCTGCCGTGGATCAATGGCGCGAACGGCTGGCAGGTGCTGCTTGGCCAGGTCGAGGGCAAGGCGGGCGTGGTGCCACGGCTGTTCGCCGCGACTTCCGTCGGGTTCGGCGTGCTTGCCTCGATGCTCGCGTTGATCACCCGCCGGTGGGCGCTGACGTGGGTGTGCGCGATCGGTGGCTGGTTCGCCTCGGTCGACGGCGTGCTGGCGATCTGGTCGCGTCAGTCGACGCCGGACGCCTCGCCCGGCATCGGGCTGGTCATCGCCGAGATCGCCATGGTCGTCATCGCGACGTACTGGTTCCGCACCGCGTGGTCGCGGCCCGACCTCCCACACACCGACACGACCGCCTGATTTTTCCTTGAAACGGCCGACTTTCGGCCGATTGATCGGCCGTTGAGCGCGCTCATAAGCTCGCGGGACAGGCTTTTCTTTCCCTGCTTCCTTCCGGAAGGAATGTCATGTCCCCACCTGGCCGTCGTTTGCTTACGCTAATGGCCGTCACCGGGTTAGGTCTCGCGTTGGCCACGGCGCCGTCCAACGCCGCCCCCGGCAGACCGTGGCCGAGCGCGGCTGAGGTCTTAGCCCCCGTCGACCCGCAGAACTGGGAGAACCCCGACGCGATGACGTGGGAGGACCTGCGAGGAGTCCCCGACATCGACTGGTCCGACCCGAACCGCAAGGGTTCGGTCCGCACGATCAAGGCGGCGCTCGTGCTCGGCGACTACCCGAACGAGCAGTTCGCCATCACCAGGGCCCGCAACACCGACATCTACAACAACCCGCGCTCGGACCTGAAGCTGGACCCGAAGCAGGTCGCGAACTTCTACCGCGATTTCCTGAACAAGCCACAGGACATCAACCACCGCCTGACCATGCACGGGTACTGGATGGAGGTGTCGAACGGGCGCATCGGCGTCACGCTCGACGCGTTCGGCGTGTACCGGATGCCGGGCAAGAAGCACGAATACGGCTTCAACGAATGGGATCAGGCATCGGGCAGTTGCCCGACCGGTGACCGCTGCAACCGCAGCCTGCGTACCGACCTCGGCGGCGCGTGGCGCACCGAGCAGGGCGCGGACGTCGAAAGCAAGTATGACGTGATCTTCTACCAGACCGCGGGCAACGACGAATCCTCGACGTGGCAGGAATTCGGCGAGATGAAGTTCGCCAACTGCGAGTCGATCCCCGCCGAGTTCGGTGGTCCGGATCCCACGAAACCGCGCTGTGCCAAGACAAGGTACGTGCCGTGGACGACATGGCAGGCCGCGGCGAACCACTGGCCGAACGCCTCCGGCAAGTCCACGACACAAGCCGAGAGCTCCGGCCTCGGCACGTTCTCGCACGAGCTGAGCCACGTCTTCGGTATCGGCGACAACTACAACAATCCTTACGGCACACCGCAACGCCGTGCGGGCGCGGGCCCGTGGAGCATGCTCGACCGCGGAACCTTCAACGGGCCAGGCGGTCCGCACACGCGGTTCCACATTCCCGCAACGCAAGGTGGCGCCGCGGGCGTGCAGCACACGTTGCGCGACAAGATGAAGCTCAACATCGTCGACGAGGCGAACCTCCTGCGGCTGTCGCGGGAAGCCCTTGCCACATCGGGTGTTGTGGTGATGAACGTGACCGCACGCGCGGTCCCGATGGGACCTGCCGGGCGACAAGGCTTGTCTGGCGCGAACATCACGATGAACCGCGACCAGTCGCCGACGTGCAACACCTCCACGGATCCCTTGTGCGACGGCGGAAACTACAACAACTACACCGTCGAGGTGGTCGACCGGATCGGCTACGACTCCTTCACGCCGGACTCCGGTGTGCTGCTGTCGAAGACCAAGAACGCGGACGCGACACCGTTCGTGTGGGTCGTCGACTCGCACCCGGAGGACATCCGGAGTGTCGACTTCGTCCGTCCCGATGGGACGAAGCAGTACTACACGATCGGCGACTACCGGCAGTTGTCGGACGCCTTGTTCCACGCGGGAACCGGCTCGGGCTCGAAGTACGAGTACGTCGACACGGCCAACCGGCTGCACTTCTACATCATCGACGTCAACCGGGACGACAAGGGCGTGCTCAGCTACAAGCTGGCCGTGCGGTCGCTTGACGGCCAGGGCCCGCACGTTCGCGGAGTTTCCCTCAGCCGGGGTAACCCGGTCGGGCGGGTGCCTGCCGAGATCGCCACGTGTCAGTTCCCGTTGCGCAACACCGGCCAGGTCCGGCCGTTCACCAACGGGCACCCGGAGAACGTCAGCGCCTACGTGGACTCTGACGTCTACCGGCTGTCGGCTTCGGTTTCCGGCACCGGGTGGAGCGTGAACCTGCCGTCGGAGATCGTCACCGCCAAGGCCGGGACCACGGTGAACGTGCCCGTCAACGCGGTTCGCGCGGCCGGTGGCATGCCGCACGCGACCGTCACGCTCACCGCGAAGTCGGAGAGCAGTGCGACCGCCACGAGCACGGCGACCTGCCAGCTCTCGGTGATCAACACCATGCCGGGCCATTAAAAGACTCGTGAGTGGTTATCGGGGTTCTAACCCTGATAACCACTCACGAGGGTTTTTCAGCGGGTCGCGACGGCCTGTTCGGCCGCGGCCAGCCACTCACGCCACTGCGCGGCCTGCGCCTCGGCCTGCTCGGCCCGGCGGTTGTCGCCAGCGGCACGGGCCTTGGCTGCCTTGGACTCGAACTCCTCGACACGCTCGCGGAACTGCGCCGCACGGGCCTGCGCCTCGGGGTCGGTACGCCGCCACTGCTGGTCAGCGGCCTGGCGGACCTTCTCCTCGATGGTGCGCAGGCGGCCTTCGAGCTCACGGACCCGCTCGCGCGGGACCTTGCCGATCGACTCCCAGCGCTCCTGGATGCGGTGCAGGTGGGAGCGGGCCGAGTCGAGATCACTCGTGTTGATCTTCTCGGCCTCGGCCAGCAGCTCTTCCTTGGCCTTGGCGTTCTCGGTGAACTCGGCGTCCCGCTCGTTGAAGGCCGACGAGCGGCGCGCGAAGAACTTGTCCTGCGCCGCACGGAAGCGCTGCCACAGCGCGTCGTCTGAGTCCTTCGGCGCCCGTCCGGCCGCCTTCCACTCGGTCATCAGCGCCTTGTAGCGGCCAGCGGTCGGGCCCCAGTCCTCCGACTCGGCCAGCTGCTCGGCCTCCTCGACCAGTTCCTGCTTGCGCGCCTTCGCCGTCGAGCGCTGCCGGTCGAGGTCGGCGAAGTGCGAGCCGCGCCTGCGGTTGAAGGTGTCGCGGGCCTTGGAGAACCGGCGCCACAGCTGCTCGTCGGTCTTCCGGTCGACGCCGCGGATCGTCTTCCACTCGTCGAGGATCGCCCGCAGCCGGTCACCGGCCACCTTCCACTGTGTCGAGTCAGCCGCGATCTTCTCGGCTTCCTCGGCCAGCTCCTGCTTGCGCGCGACCGACGCGGCCCGTGCGGCCTCGCGGGCGTGCTTCGACGCCTCGATCGCCTGCTTGGCGTGCGCGAGCACGAACTCGACGCGGGCAGCCAGCGCGGCCAGATCGCCGACCACGGCCGCGCCGACCAGGCTTTCCTTGATGTGCTTCGCGCTCGTCAGCGACTGCTTCGGGTCGCCTGCCCCGGATACGATCCGGGCTTCGAGCAGCTCAACCTCGGTACGGATGTCGTCGAACCGACGCGCGTAGTGCGCGAGCCCTTCCGTCGGTTCGCCCGCTTGCCATGAGCCGACCGAGCGCTCGCCGTCCGCGGTCTTCACGAAGACCTCGCCCGACTCGTCGACACGACCCCACTTGCCGGGGTCGGTTGACGCGACCGGAACCGGCGCGGGTGCTGTGAGCGCGCCTGCCGCGACCGGCTCGGCCGGGGCCGCGTCAGCCGGGGCCGGATCAGCGGCAGCGGTCTCGGCCGGAGCAGCCGGCTCAGCCACAGCCACCTCCGCAACCTCGACCTCAGCCACGTCCGTGCTCTGGGTTGTTTCCCTGTCCGTCATCGCCGGTTCCTCCTCGCCTGCGTGCCCGCGCCTCCCACGGGCGCCCCGTCGTTCGCCGGGGCCCAGCAACGTGGAATCCGGTCGCGAAGGCGACAGGTTCCGCGCGCATTCAAACAGGTCAACGCCCGAGTCGGAACCACCAGGCTCAGCTCTGATCATCCTAGTAACGTTCCTCAGCGTGATCGTCCGCGCCGTCGTCGTGCCTTACGCCCCACTTTTAGTGCCCGAACTGGTGGTCGGACAGGTGCCTGAGGTGTCCGAGGTGCGGCGGGCGTGCGTGGCCGCGGTCGGCGCGCTGGCGGCGAGTTCCCGCAGGTGGATCGCTGTCGCGCCGGGATTTGGCGAGGTCGCGGACGATGCGGCTGGCAGTTTTCGCGGCTTCGGCGTCGATGTCCGGGTTCGGCTGAACCAGAACACGGAGGGTGACTTCGACCCGGCGTTGCCTTTGCCGGTTTTGATCGCTGGGTGGTTGCGGGAGCAAGCAGGTGCACAGACGGTGAGCGTCCAGTTGGTCTCACCCAGTGCGACAAGTGCGCAGTGCCGGGCGTTGGGCGAACGTCTCGCGCGGGCGGCGAACAGTCCAGTTGGACTGCTTGTGCTCGGAGACGGCTCTCCTAAGCACGGTGAGCGCGCGCCGGTCCGTCCGGACCCACGGGCCTCGGATTTCGATCAGCAGGTCCACACGGCGTTTAAAAACGCTGATACGGAGGCATTGCTCGCTCTGGACGAGGGCCTGGCAGCCGAATTGGGCGCACAGGGACGGTCCGCTTGGCAGGTTCTCGCCGGTACCGGTTCCGGATGGCAGTGCGTGTCCAGCGAGCTCATGGTGCCGTTCGGTGTCGGCTACCACGTCGTTGTCTGGGATCGTGTCGAGCCGTGAGCAGACCCATCGCCATCGTCGGCCCCACCGCGACCGGCAAGTCCGACCTGGGCATCGCGCTTGCCGAAAAACTCGGCGGCGAGGTCGTCAACACGGATGCCTCGCAGCTCTACCGCGGGATGGACATCGGCACCGCGAAGGTCACCACAGCCGAACGTGCGGCTGTCCCGCATCACCTGCTCGACGTCTTGGAGCTCACCGAGACCGCGTCGGTCGCCGCGTACCAACGACATGCTCGCCGGATCGTCGAGGAGATCCAGGCCGCGGGCAAGGTCCCGATCCTGGTCGGCGGTTCCGGCCTTTACGTCCAGGCTGTACTGGATGACCTGGAGTTTCCGGGTACCGACCCGCAGATCCGGTCCAGGCTGGAACAGGAACTTGAAACCGTCGGCGCTCCGCTGATGCACGAACGACTGGCCGCGCTCGATTCGATCGCGGCTGGCGCGATCCTGCCAACCAACGGGCGCCGCGTGGTCCGTGCGCTGGAAGTCATCGAACTGACTGGCCGTCCGTTCTCCGCGACGATGCCTAAGCCTGGGCCTGCGCGTTATGGCACGGTCCTGATCGGGCTGGACCGCGAGCCGGCCGAACTGGACGCCCGGATCGACGCCAGGGTGACCAGGATGTTCGCGGCCGGATTCGTCGACGAGGTCCGTGAGCTGGAGAAACTTGGGCTTCGGGATGGCCTGACCGCGTCGCGTGCGCTCGGCTACCAGCAGGTTCTCGCGGCCTTCGACGGTGAGTACGACCTGGATGAGGCGGCGAGGTTGACCGCGCAGGGGCACCGGCGGTTCGTGCGCAGGCAGCGGTCCTGGTTCCGCCGCGACAAGCGGATCACGTGGCTGGACGCTGGTGCCGAGGACCTCCTCGACGAGGTGCTCCGGATCGTCACCCCGTAACCTGAGTGGGGTGCAAGACATCGACTTCGTCAAGGGACACGGCACCGAGAACGACTTCGTGGTGCTGCCTGACCTCGACGGCACTCTGGACCTGACCGCGTCGCGTGTTCGCGCGCTCTGCGACCGCAACCGCGGGCTTGGCGCGGATGGTGTTCTGCGCGTTGTCAAAGGCGCCGCGGTCGCGGACGCGCCGTCTGATGTGGACCCTGACGGCTGGTTCATGGACTACCGCAACGCTGACGGGTCGATCGCCGAGATGTGCGGCAACGGTCTTCGGTTGTTCGCCAACTATCTCGTGGACGCTGGGCTTGCTGAGCGAGGCGAGTTCGTGGTCGGTACCCGGTCGGGCCCTCGGCCGGTCGAGACGCACGACGACGGCTCTGTCACGCTCCACATGGGACCGGCTCGCGTTTTCGGGCGTTCGCACGCTTCCGTTTCCGGTGAAGGTTTTGCCGGTGTGGCAATCGATGTCGGCAACCCGCACTTGGCTTGCTTGATCGACAGCGATCCCGCGGACCTGGATCTGACCGTTCCACCCGGACACGATCCGGTGCTGTTCCCGCATGGCGTGAACGTGGAACTGTTCCGCCGCAAGGGACCTGACGCGATCCAGATGCGCGTGCACGAGCGTGGGGTTGGCGAGACCCGGTCATGTGGAACGGGAACGGTCGCTGCTGTGGCCGCGATGCTGCACCTCGCCGACCAGCCGACCGGTTGGTCCTATGTGGACGTTCTAGGCGGTCGGGTGCGGGTGGAGATCACCGAGGACGGCAGCACGCTGACCGGTCCCGCGGTGCTCGTCGCTCGTGGCACCCTCGACCGGCGCTGGTGGGAGTCGGCTTCCTGAGTTTCGTCAACTATCCACGTCATGGGAACGAAACGGGTGGTTCCCAGCGTTGTAACGGGTGCGATAACCAGTCGGCGGAATCGGCTGATCGTGCGACTATGGGTAGGAACGATAAAGACGACAGGTAAGGACAGGGCTTACTCAATGACGGAAGACTACGCGGAAGAACTGGTCTCGACGGGGGAATTGGAGCTCGAGGACAGGTCCGCGCTACGTCGAGTGGCCGGGCTGTCCACCGAACTTTCCGACATCACCGAGGTCGAGTACCGGCAACTCCGACTCGAACGAGTGGTTCTGGTCGGTGTGTGGACCGAAGGGACCGCCGAGCAGGCCGACGCGTCGCTCACCGAGCTGGCGCGGCTGGCCGAGACGGCCGGTTCGGAGATCCTCGAAGGGCTGATCCAGCGGCGTGACCGGCCAGACCCGGCAACGTACGTCGGTTCGGGAAAGGTCGACGAGATCTTCCAGACCGTGCTCGCGACCGGCGCGGACACGGTGATCTGCGACGGTGAGCTGTCGCCGGGCCAGCTCCGCCAGCTTGAGGCACGCCTCAAGGTGAAGGTGATCGACCGGACCGCGCTGATCCTGGACATCTTCGCGCAGCACGCGCGGTCCAAGGAGGGCAAGGCCCAGGTCGAGCTGGCACAGCTGCAGTACCTGCTGCCGCGCCTGCGCGGCTGGGGTGAGTCGCTGTCCCGGCAGGCCGGTGGCCGTGCCGGTGGCGGCAACGGCGGTGTGGGTCTGCGTGGCCCCGGTGAGACCAAGCTGGAAACCGACCGGCGGCGGATCCGCGCCAAGATCTCCAAGCTCAGGCGGGAGATCGCGGCGATGTCCGGCGTACGGGCGACCAAGCGTGGCCGCCGGGTGGCCAACGAGGTTCCGAGCGTCGCGATCGCCGGTTACACCAACGCGGGCAAGTCCAGCCTGCTCAACGCCATCACCGGCGCGGGCGTGCTGGTCGAGGACGCGTTGTTCGCCACGTTGGACGCGACAACCCGCCGCACCCAGACACCGGACGGCCGGACGTACACGCTGACCGACACGGTCGGCTTCGTACGGCACCTGCCGCACCAGCTGATCGAGGCGTTCCGGTCCACGCTTGACGAGGTGGCCGACGCCGACCTGCTGGTGCACGTGGTCGACGGCGCGGACGACAACCCGGAGTGGCAGGTCAACGCGGTGCGCGAGGTGCTCACCGAGATCGCCGAGCGCAACGACACGCCGATGCCGCCCGAGGTGCTCGTGGTGAACAAGATCGACGCGGCGGACGAGTTGCAGCTGGCGCGCTTGCGTCACCTGTTGCCTGGCGCGTTGTTCGTCTCGGCACACAAGGGACTCGGGCTTGACGAACTGCGTGAGCACTTGGCCACGGCACTGCCACGGCCGAACGTCGAGGTCGACGTGCTCGTGCCGTACGCCCGTGGCGAGCTCGTGGCCAGGGTCCACCGGGAGGGTGAAGTGCTCGCCGAGCGTCACACCCCGGAGGGCACCCAGCTGCACGCCAGGGTGAACGGCGACCTGGCCGGGGCACTTGGCCAGTTCGCAAGCAACGTGGCACCGGCCTGAGACGTCTACTGCTCGTGATCGGGGTGAAGAGAGTCTTGGCGTGGGGAGGCGCCCTGGCTCTCGCTGTGGCGCTCGCACCGGTGACCGCCGCGCACGCGGACCCGGTCGAGCGCTGCAAGCTCAACGTGAAAAGCATCGGAGAGCTGTCCGGCCTGGCGTCGGACGGCTCGAAGATGTACGCGACCAACGACGGCGGCACGAAGGTCAGCGTGAGCGTGCTGAGCAAGGACTGCAAAGTCGAACGCACGATCACCAACAAGCTCGACCCATTCGACGTCGAAGACATGGCGGTCGCCAAAGACGGCACGATCTGGCTGTCCGACACGGGTGACAACAGCAAGAAACGCGAGACCGTCGCGTTGATCGCGTTGAAGCCGAACGGCAACGCGACGCTGTACCGACTGACCTATCCGGACGGTCAGCACGACGCGGAAGCGTTGCTGCTCGACCAGAAGGGCGTTCCGTACATCGTCACCAAGGAGCCGTTCGGTCCCGCCGAGGTCTACCGGCCCGAAGGTGAACTGGCGAGCCCAGGGCCGACCAAACTGACCAAAGTGGGCTCTGTGGACTTCAAGACCACGGAGACTCCCGGTGGCCCGACCCGGATCCCGCACGCGATCGCGACGGTGCTCGTGACCGGCGGCGCGGTGAGCGCTGACGGAAAGGTTGTGGCGCTTCGGACCTACACCGATGCGTATCTGTTCAGCGCACCGGATGGGGACATCGCCGCGGCTTTGAAGCGTGAGCCCGTGCGGGTTGGACTGCCTGACGAACCACAGGGCGAGACGATCGCTTTCGAACCGGACGGCACGTTGCTGACTGGTTCGGAAGGCGTTGGCCAGCCGATTCGCACGATCGCTGGAGCGACCGGAATGGTGTCGCCGAATCCTCAGGGCGGTAACAGTCCTGGGAATTCCGGTGGTGCGGCGGGGGATGCCAATGCCGCGTCGGCCACTTCGGACTCAGGGTTCCCGTCGTGGCTGGCGATCATCATCGGTGTGATCGTCGTCCTGGGTGGACTGGCGTTCATGGCCCGCAAAGGCACCAGCCGCTAGTGGCTCATACTGGGCTTCCGGTCTGTCTATAATGGACGATCAATCGTCACATGCGTCACACCTGTTGCACAAGTTGATGCCGTGAAGGTCACCTTGACGGCGTTCACGCCCCTAATTCGGCCCTCATGAACAGTCGCGAGCGTGACCAGCGCCGGACGATACAGGAGGCGGCCTTCCCGCCAGGGAAATGCCTCATTCGAGTCAGGCCAGCGGAGACCGGCTCCGCCGAATAAACGCGGCAACCTTACGAGACAAGCCGCTAGCTCCGCGTGATCTTGGCCAGGGTCGGCGTCGTGCAGGTCGAGCCGCAGGTGACGTCGTTGTCCCGCAGACCGAGCGGCCGGAACACACCGATGTCCTTGCCAGCTGGTCAGTGCGCGACCTGCTCGGGTGCTATCGACTTGCATTGTCTGACCGCGAGCGCGCTGCCACCCAGCATTAGCCCAGCCACGACCACACCGCCGAGCAGTCTGCTCCAGGCAGTGCGACGCAACGGTTTGCCTACCGAGCAAGCTCCCGCGACGCGGGAGATCGCTCGTTGGTGACTTTTCAGAGGCGCCTGAGAACCGCGACCACCTTGCCGAGGATTGTGGCCTCGTCGCCGGGGATCGGCTCGTATGCCTCGTTCTGCGGCAGCAGCCAGACATGCCCGTCGCGCAGCTTGTACGTCTTGACCGTGGCCTCGCCGTCGATCATCGCCGCGACGATCTCGCCGTTGTCCGCGACCGACTGCTGGCGCACCACGACCCAGTCGTCGTCCGCGATCGCCGCGTTGATCATCGAGTCACCCGCGACCTTGAGCAGGAACAGCGAGCCCTCGCCGACGATCTCCTTCGGCAACGGGAAGACGTCTTCGATGGCCTGTTCGGCCAGGATCGGCCCACCGGCGGCGATCCGGCCGAGGACCGGGACGTACGCGGGCGTCGGTGCCGGGGTGTCCTCGCCGACCAGTTGCGCCGCGTCCGCGTCGGGCGGCAGGACGCCGATCGCGCGCGGGCGGTTGTGGTCCCGGCGCAGGTAGCCCTTCCGCTCCAAGGCTTTGAGCTGGTAGGCGACCGATGAGGTCGACGTGAGGCCGACCGCCTCGCCGATCTCCCTGACGCTGGGGGGATAGCCCACCCGTTCGACCCACGCTCTGATCACTTCGAGCACCGCGCGCTGACGCGGCGGCAGGGTGCCCGAGTCCAAGTCGTCAGCCTGCTCAGGGAAGGGGCGGATGTTGTCGCCCTGCTCTGGTGTCTTGCTGCGCTGCGGCACCGCTTCCGCCTCCAAAAATCCTCGCCCACCTGTGGGCGAGCTCGATCATCTTCACCGACCGTAGTCCGCTTCGACCTGGAGATCAAACACCTGTTCGAGGGACACGCCGAGCAGATCTCGATTTTTGTCGGTGGTTGGTGGTACACATTCGCACGAACGTTCGATCGAACCGGTGTTCGATCTCAGGGCACGCGAGAAGGGTACGACATGGCGGCTCCGGTACGCACGAGGATCGACCTGTCGCAGCTGGAAACCCGGCCAGTGCTCCGGCTGGTGCCGCCGCTGCCCGAGGTCGACGAACCCAAGAAGCAGCAGGCACGCCCCCGCAAGGCGCGCCGGGTCGAGACCAAGACGCGGCGCGTCGCAGGCCGCCGCCCTTCTCATTCGCGAGTGGTGCCGTGCAGCCCAGCGGTCCGGCGCCGACGGCGAGTCGCGGCATCCATCCTGGTTGGAGCAGGCATGTTCCTCGCGGTGCTCGGCGTCGGCGCCATGGCCAACGCCTTCACGGCCAACACGGTTCCCGACCAGACGGCCGTCGTGTGGGTCCAGCCCGGCGAGACCTTGTGGGATGTCGCCGAGCGTTCGGCCCCGGGCTACAACCCCGAGGCCGTCGTCGCCCGGATCCATGAGCTCAATGAGATCCCCGGCAACATCGTGCTGGCCGGTCAAGCGTTGGAGGTTCCGTCCGCATCCTGATCACCATGAATGGTGGATCGCCTCGTGGTGATGGGCGAACGGCGTGACGTCGACATCCCCAGGCTTCAGCCGGTCCTTCGAAAGACGGTTCACCCGTCGGCGGATATCGGTGAGTTCACCGCGAAGCCGTTGACGAGCGCGGCGTTCGGTGATGGCGGACAGCCGGGCGACCTCGGTATCGCGGGGCAGTGCGCGCGGGTAGCGATAGAAACTGACTTCGCGGCGAATGGCTTGCGGCCACGGCCGTCGGTCGTATGCCTCGGCCAGACATGCTGCGCTGTAACGAAAGCCTCGCGCTGTGGCGATTCGCCATGGCCGCCAGCCGCCTGGCCATGGGCCGGTCCGGTGATGTGCGGTGCGGGACAACCCGTGCTCCCTCGTGACACCGCCAGGCTTTTCCTGGCGTCGCTAGAAGAAGCCGCTCGGGTAGGTCCGCACATGATCGACTTTACCGGTTTTTCCCGCTCGCTCGCATTCAATTTTGTGCACGTGGCGCGGAATCGAAAGAAAACCGGGAGAACACTGCGTGATCGGGCTGATCTACTCCTGGCCGTACCCCGCATCCATGGGACCACAGGAGTGATTTCCGTTGCGCGCACACCTTCTTTCGCATGCCCGAAGATTGTCGGCGATCGTGCTGACGTTCGTCTTCGCGGTGGCCGGAATCGCTGTCGCCACAAGCGTTCCCGCCTACGCGGACGCCACATGTGCCGGTAGCGTCTCGGTTTACGGCGTCCTGCCGGACGGACGGCTGACCTACACGGCGATCGACCCGAAGAACGGCAACGTCCAGCGCACTGTTGTCTCGTCGAAAACCCTTGGGTTCACGCCGAAAGCGATGGCCACGCTGAACTTCAACACCATCCTGGTCAACTCGGCCGGTGGTGTGCTGTACCGCGTCGACGTCATCACCAACAACACCTCGCTGACGTTCAACGATCCGGTCTCGATCGAAGGTGGCTGGACCCACAACCTGCTGACTTACGACGGCCACGGTCATCTGTACGGCACGACCTCAAGCGGAACGTTGTTGCAGTACGTGGTTTCCCAGCCGAAACCGAGTTCGCCGCACATCGGCCAGCGCCGCGAGATCGGCACCGGCTTCACCCTCAAGACCCTTGCCGCCGCCGCGGACGACTGGCTCGTCGCCACCGCGAGCGATGGCCAGCTGATCAGCTACGCCATCAACGCTTCCGGTGGCTACAAGCGGTACCAGTTGGACGACAAGGGCTGGCAGAGCTTCGAGAACTTCGTCTCGCCCGGCGGTGGCCTGTACTACGGCAAGAACCCTGACGGCGCGATGTACTGGTACGAGGACGGCAACCCGACCGACGGCTCCGGCACCGACATCACCTACCACCTCGACGACCCGGTGTCCTCCCGTGGCTGGACACAGAACCTGCTCTCCGCCGACCCGGCCGGGTGCAAGGCCTCGACGCCGGTGAACACCGTGCGCAAGCGGATCGGCGACATCGCGACCGGTGAAATCGGCCAAGCCGAGTCCGGTTGCGACAAGTACCACCCGGGTTGCGATCGTGGCGACAACGACTGGTGCGCGATGTTCGCGACCTGGACCTGGCACGCCGCCGGCGTTTCGAACGTCCCGAGGTCAGAGTGGACAGCCCGTGGACTTGGCGCGTGGGGCATGCGGAACAACCTGTTCAAGGCTCGGTCCGGCAGCGCGAAGGGCAGCCCGAAGATCGGTGACTGGGTGATCTACGGGACGCCGGTCGACGAGCCAGGCGGACACGTCGACGTGATCGTCGCCGTGCACCCGGATGGAACGCTGAGCGTGGTCGGCGGCAACGTCAACGACAAGGTCACGCGTAAGCACATCGATCCGGACACCGCCCGGTCCGGCAGGCTCAACGCCCCGATCTCCGGCTACGTCGCGCCGCCTGGCGCCTGATCGTCAGGAACACGACCATGAGTCTCAAGAAGACACTGCTGGCCGCGGCCACGATCCTGAGTCTGGGCGCGACGACGGCGAACGCGATGCCGGTCGGGGAGATGTCCCCACAGATCATGTACCCACACGATCCCTGTGTGGCCGGTGGGCCGACAGCGGCTGACAATGCCGCGGCCGCAAGGCTCAACAACGTTCTGACAGGCAAACTCCGCAACGCGATGACCGGATATCGCGTGTCCTGCGCACGGATCGTGCTCGACACGGTCCGCGACAGCGGCCTCGGCCAGCGCGCCGAAGTCATCGCGATCACCACGACGATCGTCGAGTCGTTGCTTGAGAACATCAACGAGGAACTCGATCACGACAGCCTTGGGCTGTTCCAGCAGCGAGCGCACTACGGCACCAGGGCGCAGCGGCTCAACCCGGTGTGGTCGACCAACGCGTTCCTCGACGAGATGCTGCGTACGCACCCGGACGGTGAGTGGCGCACCGATCCGATCGGCGACGTGTGCCAGAAGACGCAGCGTTCTGCCCATCCTGACCGTTACGCCAAGGAGGTCGCGGACGCACAGCGGATCGTCGCGGAACTCAGCAGCGAGCCGATCCCGAAGACCGTGTCGATCTACGGTGCGCTGGCTGACGGCAGGCTGACGTACTCGACGATCAACTCAGCCAACGGGAACCGCACCAAGACGCTGGTCTCCAGCGACAATCTCGGGTTCACGCCAAAGGCCATGGCGACGCTGAACTTCAACACCGTCCTCGTCACCTCGCCTGCCGGTGTGCTGCACCGGGTGGACATCATCACCAACAACAACTCGTTGCACTTCAACCCACCGGTGGCGATCAACGGCGGCTGGACGCACAGCATGCTGACCTACGACGGGTACGGCCACCTGTACGGCATCGCGGGCAGCACCCTGATGTCCTATGTGGTCTCGCGGCCAAAGCCAAGCGATGTCCACATCGGACAGCGTGCCGTCATCGACACCGGGTTCACCATGCGGACGCTCACCGCGACCGGTGACGACTGGCTGCTTGGCGTCACCACGACCGGTGTGCTGCGCTCGTACCGGATCAACGCGGACAACACGTGGGCCGGTGCGACGCTCGGCGAGAAGTGGGCCGGGATCGACGAGGTCGTGTCGCCGGGCGGCGGCCTTTACTACGGCAAGACCCGAGAGGGCGGGTTGTACTGGTACGTCGACCGCAACCCGTATGACCTGAACGGGTCGGATCTGGTCGGTCACTCGAACGACCCGGTGGACGCCAGCGGCTGGACCCAGATCCTGCTGTCGGCTCAGCCGTTCAACACCGCCTGAACCGAACAACTTACCCACTCCGGCTCACTGACTGAGCCACCTGGTGCCCCGCGCTCGCCGAGCGCGGGGCACCAGTGGTTTGCCTCGAAGGGTTCGCCGGCCGTCTCGACGGCCCAGCTTCCCGCTGGCCGTACCGGTCAAAGGCACCGGTACGCCCGGTACAGGCACCTTTGCCCGGCACACCCAGCGGAAACCTGGATCCGCCGAATACGACCAGCAACCCTCCGAGGCAAACCACTAGCATGTGCGGACCGTGGCGAACGGCCCTCTTGGAGTTCGCTCGAACGGCTGATTGTCGGCGTCGGTCCGGTCTGGATGGACACCACGTGTGGCGTAGAACACAAGGAGTCCACGGCAGTGTGACTCGCCTGTGAGTCGCGCCGTGTCGACTTGCATCCGATAGGCCTCGGGCATACTGTCACCCCTACATCTAGTAGTTACACCGCTGTAAGTAGTCCACAGGTTGGGGCTGGAGCCGGGCAGGTTGTCCACGTTCCATCCACAAGTCGATCACCAACCAGGCTGTTGCGGTGACGCACGGGTGTTGTCAGGTGACTGTCAGTGGTGTTCATGAGAGCGAAGAGGTGCCAGCGATGAGATGCCCGTTCTGCCGGCACTCCGACTCTCGGGTCGTCGACTCACGGGAGGTCGACGAGGGTCAAGTGATCCGGCGCAGGCGGTCGTGCTCGAGCTGTGGCCGTCGCTTCACCACCGTCGAGGAGGCCGTGCTCGCGGTGGTCAAACGCTCTGGGGTGACCGAACCGTTCAGCCGGGACAAGGTCGTCCGCGGTGTGCAGCGCGCCTGCCAGGGAAGGCCGGTGGACGAGGACGCGTTGCAACAACTGGCACACAAAGTCGAGGAGACCATCCGGTCGAGCGGCGCCGCCGAGATCCCGAGCCACGAAGTGGGGCTCGCCATCCTCGGCCCGTTGCGCGAGCTCGACGAGGTCGCCTACCTGAGGTTCGCGAGTGTGTACCGCTCGTTCACATCGGTTGAGGATTTCGAGAAGGAGATCGCGGATCTGAAGGAAGCGATCGCCAGGCGCGTGGAGACGGAGCAGAAGTGACGACCCGTAAGACGCGCGCACGCAGCACAAAGAATTCGGTGCAACCGGATCGGACGGGTACCCCGGCCGTGGCCGCGCCAGTTATCGCGAGTGATGAGGGAGAGGGACTGGTCATGACGGAGACGGTGGGTGTGCCCGCTGGGGGAGATCAGCAGGTCAAGGGCCTGCGGATGCAGCGGGTCTACACGACCGAGGGAGTGCACCCCTACGACGCGGTCACGTGGGAGCACCGCGACGTGGTGATGACCAACTGGCGTGACGGATCGGTGAACTTCGAGCAGCGCGGCGTCGAGTTCCCCGACTTCTGGTCGGTCAACGCGGTCAACATCGTTACCAGCAAGTACTTCCGTGGCGCGGTGGGCTCGTCGGTGCGGGAGAGCAGCCTGCGCCAGCTGATCGACCGGGTGGCCAAGAAGTACGTCGCCGCCGGTCTCGAGCACGACTACTTCGCGTCGCCCAAGGACGCCGAGATCTTCGAGCACGAGCTCACCTACATGCTGCTGCACCAGGTGTTCAGCTTCAACTCGCCGGTCTGGTTCAACGTCGGCACCGCGTCGCCGCAGCAGGTCAGCGCCTGCTTCATCCTGTCGGTCGACGACACCATGGAGTCGATCCTCAACTGGTACAAGGAAGAGGGGCTGATCTTCAAGGGCGGCTCCGGCGCGGGTCTGAACCTCTCCCGGATCCGTTCGTCCAAGGAACTGCTGTCCTCCGGCGGCACAGCCTCCGGCCCAGTCTCGTTCATGCGTGGCGCGGACGCGTCCGCCGGGACGATCAAGTCCGGTGGCGCGACCCGTCGTGCGGCCAAGATGGTCGTGCTGGACGTGGACCACCCGGACGTCGAGGAGTTCATCGAGACCAAGGCCAAGGAAGAAGCCAAGATCCGCGTCCTGCGTGACGCCGGCTTCGACATGGACCTCGGTGGCAAGGACATCACCTCGGTCCAGTACCAGAACGCCAACAACTCGATCCGTGTGTCCGACGAGTTCATGCACGCGGTTGAGAACGACGGCAAGTTCGGCCTGCGTGCCCGCGGCACCGGCGAAGTAATCGAAGATGTCGAGGCCAAGCAGCTGTTCCGCAAACTGGCCAAGGCCGCGTGGGAGTGTGCCGACCCAGGCATCCAGTACGACAGCACGATCAACGACTGGCACACCTGCCCGGAGTCGGGCCGGATCACCGCGTCGAACCCGTGCAGCGAGTACATGCACCTGGACAACTCCAGCTGCAACCTCGCGTCGCTGAACCTGATGAAGTTCCTGCGTGAGGACGGCACGTTCGACGCGCAGACCTTCGTCAAGGCGGTCGAGTTCGTGATCACCGCGATGGACATCTCGATCTGCTTCGCGGACTTCCCGACCGAGCCGATCGCGGACACCACCCGCAAGTTCCGTCAGCTGGGCATCGGTTACGCCAACCTCGGCGCGCTGCTCATGGCGACCGGTCACGCGTACGACTCCGAAGGCGGCCGCTCGCTCGCCGCGGCGATCACCTCGCTGATGAACGGCGTCGCGTACCGTCGCTCCGCCGAGCTCGCCGGTGTCGTCGGCCCGTACGAGGGCTACGCCCGCAACGCCGAGCCGCACATCCGCGTGATCCGTAAGCACGCCGCGGCCAACGACCTGATCCGCACACTGGCCAAGGACGACACCGCGATCCAGCGCATCGCCGGCGAGGAATGGCGCCGTGGCCTGGAGATCGGTGTCCGCGACGGATGGCGCAACGCGCAGGCGTCCGTGCTCGCGCCGACCGGCACCATCGGCCTGATGATGGACTGCGACACGACCGGTATCGAGCCGGACCTCGCGCTGGTCAAGTTCAAGAAACTGGTCGGCGGCGGCTCGATGCAGATCGTCAACCAGACCGTGCCGCGCGCGCTGAAGGCACTGGGATACCAGGACGAGCAGGTCGAAGCGATCGTCGAGTTCGTCTCCGAGCACGGCCACGTCGTCGACGCGCCCGGCCTGCGCCGCGAGCACTACGAGGTGTTCGACTGCGCGATGGGCGAGCGCTCGATCGCGCCGATGGGCCACGTCCGCATGATGGCCGCGGTGCAGCCGTTCATCTCGGGCGCGATCTCCAAGACGGTCAACATGCCGGAAGCGGCGACCATCGAGGACGTCGAGGAGATCTACTTCCAGGGCTGGAAGCTCGGCCTGAAGGCGCTCGCGATCTACCGCGACAACTGCAAGGTCGGCCAGCCGCTGTCGGCGGGCAAGTCCGCCCGCACGGACAAGGGTGCGGAGAAGGAGACGGTCGTCGAGTACCGGCCGGTCCGCAAGCGCCTGCCGAAGAAGCGTCCGTCGCAGACGGTGTCGTTCACCGTCGGTGGCGCGGAGGGATACCTGCACGCGGGCTCGTACCCCGACGACGGCCTCGGCGAGATCTTCGTCAAGCTGGGCAAGCAGGGTTCGACCCTCGCCGGTGTGATGGACGCGTTCTCAATGTCCATTTCGGTCGGTCTGCAGTACGGAATTCCGTTGGAGTTCTACGTTTCGAAGTTCCAGAACCTGCGCTTCGAACCGGCTGGCATGACCGACGACCCGGACGTGCGGATCGCGACCAGCGTGCTCGACTACCTGTTCCGCAGGCTGGCGCTGGACTACCTGCCGTTCGAGAAGCGGGCCCAACTGGGCATCTACACGGCGGACGAGCGTTCCGCACAGGTCGCCAGCGACTACGGCTCGTCCGATGTGGACATCGAAGGCATGCGGTCCACTGTGGAGGCGTCAACGGCCGCGGCTCCCGCGCCGAAGAAGGAGATCGAGAAGGCACACAGCTCGACCGAGCTCCTCGAACTCCAGCTCGGCACGGTTGCTGACGCTCCGCTGTGCATGACCTGTGGAACGAAGATGCGTCCCGCTGGTTCGTGCTACGTCTGCGAGGGCTGCGGCTCCACCTCCGGCTGCAGCTGACCGTCTGGTTTCGGGCGGGGTGCAAACCGGGTTCGGTTGGCACCCCGCCCTTTTTCGCTTGTCCCGCCGACGACACTGATTACATGACGTACGTCCTGGCGGGCTACCGCGTTGCCTCCCGAGAGGCTCGGCCAGACTGGCAGGAAGCTGGCCTGCCCAACACCGAGCTGGTCTCGATGAGTGATTGTGTCGTCGACCTGCTCACGGTGGATTCGCAGGAGTGGAACGACTGGTTCGGCGACGTGGAGTCGGCGCGTGTTCAGGCGAACCGGGCTGGCCTGCATGTGCTTGGGGTGGGGATCGCCGAATCGGATATTCCGGCCTTCGGTTTGCCTGAACGGCGGACGTCCATCCCTGACGGCCAATTGCTTGGTTTCGAGCTGGTTGGTCATGACTGCGGCACCTGGCACACCTGGACCTGCCTTGGTGGTCTTGTCCGTGATGTCGAGCAGGCGACCGGCGTTCGTCCTGGGCAATGGGGCTTGATCCAGGACGAGCGGCAAGCGCGCCGTGCCGCGGACTGGCTGACGGCTTCCAACCTCGGCGACCCCAAGGTTTTCCATTGGGTCGCGGCCATGCTGTTCGCCGTCTGAATACCCTGCGCGCAGTATCGCACCCTCGCACCCACCAAAACTTCTGTCTAGACTGTCTAGATGGTGAGCTGAGGAGCGTGGGGATGAGCGGACATTGGCAGTTACAGGAGGCCAAGCAGCGGTTCAGCGAGCTGATCAGGTCGGTCGAGACCGACGGTCCGCAGTTCGTGACGAGACATGGAGAGGAAGTCGCAGTGGTCATCGACGTCGCCGAGTACCGGCGTCTTCGAGGTGGTGGGGACTTCAAGGCGTTCCTGCAGGCAGCACCCGACGTGGACCTGGAGGTTCGCCGGCCGTCGGCGCCTGCTCGAGCAATCGACTTTGGTGAGGGTGAGTGAGCTTTCTTCTCGACACGAACGTCGTGTCGGAAATCCGCAAGAAAGTCCCGAACCCCGGCGTAGCCGCGTGGTTCGCGTCTGTGCGGGCGGGCGAGTTGTTTCTGAGCGCGCTGGTCGTCGGTGAGATCAGACAGGGTGTCTCACGGCTGGCCCGCCGTGACTCCGCCCGGGCCGAAGTCTTCGAGCAGTGGCTCCGCCAGTTGGTCGACGTTTACGGCGACCGGATCGTCCCGGTGACGGCGGAAGTGGCTGAGGTGTGGGGACGCCTCAACGTCGCCGATCCGCTGCCGGTCGTCGACGGACTGCTGGCCGCCACCGCGCTGGTGCACGACTGGACCTTAGTGACGCGGAACGTCGACGACATCGCTTCAACCGGTGTACGTCTCGTCAACCCCTTCGCCGAATAACGGTTCGTAAGCCGTGTTCTCCGGGGTGAAGATCAGGACGTAATCCTTGCCTGGCCCGGTCGCGACTTCACGAAGGCGGGCAAGGACTTCAGCCTCGGTCGGCAAGGTGAGGCCGAGGGCCGCGGCGGCGCGGTCCCGCCGCTCCGGCAAGTCTGGCTCGTCTTCCAGGAACTCGGCTGCGGCCTCGGCGCTCTCCTCCGCGGTGAAACCGGGGCAGTCACGCCACCAGGGCACGACCAGCAGGAGACGCAGCAGCTCCGGCAGGCCAATCGCGACAAGACCCGCGCTGCCTTCGGAATCCGCGTACAGCACAGGGCGTTCCTCGCCGCCGTCCCCGCAGAAGAAGAACGTGCCTCCGGAGCCGTCTCCTGCGAAACCTTCCAACGCCGCACCCGACGCGAGATGGACCTCCTCGACGTGCTCGCTCCGGTCAAGCTCGAAGTCGCCCGGCCACGCCAGGAACGTGGCAGCGTCCTTGTGTTCAGTGATAGCCAAGATCAACGATTGCATGGGGCACCATAGCCTTGCGCACCTGATTCGAAGTGACGGCACCGTAGATGTCCTTGGGCGGCCGGATCCGGGTGGCGGACCGTAGCCTCGCGCTCCCATCGCAGTGGCGCGTTGTAGCTTTGAATGGCCGGATCGCGGTGGCGCGCCATAGCTTTTGGGCGGCCGGATCGCGGTGGCGGACCGTGGCTTTGGACTACACGATTGGAGTGATGCACCACAGCCTCGACTGCCCGATCGCAGTGGCGGCACCACAGATAGCCGTGGACCGCCTGATCGAAGTGGCGGACCGTAGCCGTCGACTGCCCGATCGAAGTGTTCGAAGCCGAGTTTGGAACCGAGCGGCGAGCTAATTCGTTGCCGAAGTGGAAGGCGTGCGGGTGGCAGCGCAGCGGTGGTCGGATGACTGAGCTGTTCGAGGGCCAGCGGGCCCGGATGTTCAACATCGCCTACCGCATGCTGGGGTCGGTCGCCGAAGCGGAAGACGTCGTGCAGGACGCGTTCCTCAGATGGCACGGCGCGGATCAATCCAAAATCGCCACCCCACCGGCCTGGCTGACGAAGGTCGTCACAAACCTCTGCCTGACAAGGCTTTCATCCGCCCGCGCACGACGGGAACAGTACGTCGGGCCGTGGCTGCCGGAACCGGTGCCGACCGCTGATGGCGCGTTGGGTCCATTGGAGACGGTGGAGCAGCGTGAACTCGTCTCGCTGGGTGTGCTGGTGGTCTTGGAACGGTTGACGCCGCCGGAGCGCGCCGTGTTCGTGCTGCGCGAGGCGTTCGGGCATCAACATCGGGAGATCGCCGAGATTCTCGACATCGATGAGGCTCACTCGCGGCAACTCCACAGCCGGGCCCGCAGGCACGTCGCCGACGCGCGCAAGCGTTTCCCCGCCGATCGGGCTCGGCATGAGGAGATCGTGCGCCGGTTCCTCGATGCAACTTTGCGAGGCGATGTCAAGGGTCTCGAGCAATTTCTTGCTGATGATGTTGTTTCGTGGGCCGACGGCGGCGGGAAAGTCACTGCCGCGCGACGGCCGATCGTCGGCAAGGCCAAAGTTCTGCGCTATATGCTGGGGTTTCAGCGGCGGCCTGAGCTCAAGGAAATCAGCGCCGAAATCGCGGAGATCAACGGCCAGCCCGCCTGGGTGCTGAGTTGGAACCATATGACCGCCGTGTTCGTTGCCGAGATGGAAGGCGAGCGGGTGGCGGCGCTGCGTGCGATCCTGAACCCGGACAAGCTGCGAGCTGTCACGAACTGGCGCCCTGTTTAGTCAGACAGTCATGACAGTCGTGATCCTTGGCGCTGGCTACGCTGGCCTGAGCGCCGCCGGTGTTCTACGCCGCGCCGACGTGGACCATGTCCTGGTCAACCGGACCGACTACTTCGTCGAACGAGTCCGGCTGCACCAGGTTGCCGCTGGCCAGGACGTCAGGCATTGGCCGCTCGAAGGCCTGGTCGTGGGCACGGTCGATGGCCTCGACTTGCAGAACAAGGTTGTGCACGTCGGACCGCGCGAGATTCCGTACGACACCCTCGTGTACGCCCTGGGCAGCAGCGCTGACCTGGACTCCGTGCCCGGTGTTCGCGAGCACGCCTTCGCGGTGGCGGACCTGGAGTTGGCCAGCAAGCTGCGGGCCCAGGCGCTGGACGAGGTCGTGGTGGTCGGCGCCGGGCTGACGGGTATCGAGACGGCGGCCGAGCTGGCCGAGACCGGCGTGCACGTCACCCTCGTCGCCGACGGGCCGGTCGGGGGTTGGCTGTCTGCGCGGGCCCAGAAGTACCTGATGAGGGCGTTGGCCAGGATGGGCGTCGCCGTGCGGAGGGGTCGTGTCGTCAGGGTCGGGCCGGACACGCTGCAGTTGGGCAGTGGCGAGGAGCTGTTCGGCACCGTCGTGTGGGCGGCTGGGTTCCGGGTGCCGGATCTGGCGCGCGCGGCTGGGCTCGAGGTGGATGAAACGGGCCGGATCGTGGTTGATGACTGGCTGCGGTCGGTGTCGCATCCCGACGTGTACGCGATCGGCGACGCCGCGACGGGCACGCGGATGTCTTGCCAGACGGGGCTGCCGATGGGCAAGTACGTCGGCAAGCTGATCGCGGGCCGGACGGCGAAACCCGTCAGGATCCGTTACGTCTGGCAGAACATCAGCCTTGGCCGCCGGGACGGCGTCAGTCAGTTCACCCGGGCGGATGACAGTCCACTGTGGGCTGTAATGACGGGGAGAATGTCGGCTTGGTTCAAGGAAATCATTACTCGCGCAGCAGCTCGGTCAGCGCGTCGTTGAATACCTCGAAGGCGGCCGCGTCGAACAGCACGAATCGAACGGCCGTGATACTTGACGTTTCCGTGGCGAGAACCGTTGTCAACGCGATCTCGGCGGCGGATTTCACCGGCCATCGGAAGATGCCGGTGGATATCGCCGGGAAGGCGATCGTCTTCGCGCCAAGGGAATCCGCCACTTGAAGCGAGTTGCTGTGACAGGCCGCCAGCAAATCGGATCGGTCTTCATCCTTCGACCACACTGGGCCGACCGTGTGCACGACCCACTTGGCGGGCAACCGGCCCGCGGTGGTTGCCACAGCTTGGCCGGTTGGCAGGCCGCGGCCGTATTTGCTCGCGCGCAGGGCTCGGCAGTCGGCCAGGATTTCCGGGCCGCCCTTGCGGTGGATCGCGCCGTCGACGCCGCCTCCGCCAAGCAATGACGAATTCGCGGCGTTCACAACGACATCCGTTTCCTGCTCGGTGATGTCGCCCTGGACGAGCTGGATATTCCGCGCCGAAACCATGTCTTGAGGCTAGCCTGACGGCCATGCGCACATCGTCCGATTTTCAGCTCCGCATCGTGACGTCCGGCCCCGGCAGCTTGGTCGAGGTCCGTCCGATGGTGGCCGGAGCGGACGTCATCGCGCAGGCTGACAATGACTTTCCGGGTGCGGACCCGATTTCCGTCCTGCTTGCCCTGCAGGCAGGCGACGAACCACACGAAGTGCGGCTGGCCGAAGCGGAATGCACCGAGTTGTGCTGTGGCGCGCTGCACGTGACCATTCGGCGTGATGCCGACCAAGTGGTTTGGGGGCCGTGGCGCAACACTTCGGACACGGGCACGGAGTTCGAAGAAGTGCGCTTTGACGCCGTGGCTTATGACGCGGAACTTCGTCGTGTGACTGAGGATCACAGCTGGGAGTGGCCCGCACGCACGGTCGCGCGTCTGCTCGAAGCCGAGCTGCGCCAGCACGGCGATCACTTCGCTGCATGGGATTGCGAACTCAACGGAGTCAACTGCCTTGATGGGGTCGTTGTCGTTTTCACGTATCGAGCCAACCAGCGGTTCCGGATCGACTTCGTGCTCACCGATCGGCCACCGGCCGAGCAGGTCGTAGGACTCGCCGGGCTTGTCCTCGCGGGCGACCCGCGCAAGCTAGGCAAGGCGATTGGGTAGCTCTAGGATTGGCAGTGATGCCAATTGAATCCGCTTATCGAGCATTGGATGGTTTATCTGTCGGGGACGCCCTTGGCGCCCAGTTCTTCATGGTCGGTCGCTCGCTGTCCGCGTTGATCGCGGGGAACCCGCCCACGGGTCCGTGGGAGTGGACTGACGACACCGAAATGGCCTGCAACCTCATCACCGAACTACGTGATCACGGTGCGGTGGAACAGGATCGGCTCGCGATGACGTTTGCTGATCGCTGTGAACCGTACCGTGGCTACGGCGCGGGGGCGTTCGTAATTCTGCACAAGATTCGGAAAGGTGTTCCGTGGCGGGAGGCTGCTGGGCCTGCCTTCAACGGTTCCGGATCGTGTGGCAATGGCGCCGCGATGCGAGTAGCTCCGCTGGGCGCGTACTTCGCCGATGATCTCGACAAAGTCGTTGAACAGGCAACGCTTTCCATCAGCACCCTGAGGGGATTGTCGGTGCGGTCGCTGTTGCCCGTGCCGCGGCGATTGCCTGCACATCCCGGCCGGAGCCTAGAGATTTCCTCGAACGGGTGCTGGACGGTTTAGCGAAAGGCTTTACCCGCAAGGGAATCAGGCATGCACGGGCGCTCATCGGCAAATCTGTCGAACAGGCCGCGTATGAACTCGGCAACGGGTCGCGCGTGACCGCGCAGGACACCGTCCCGTTCGCTTTGTGGGTCGCGGCAACGTATCTCGATGATTACCCGAAGGCGATCGTGAGCTGTGTCGAGGCCGGGGGAGACGTTGACACGACCGCCGCGATTGTTGCCGGACTGGTCCACACAGGACTGATATGGGGAGGGCCGGGGGAGTAGCCATCCCCCGGCCCTCAGCTCGCCGCCATTCGGTGCCGCCAGCACTTTTAAAGGAGCGGATCACGTATGAAGGCCCCGCGTCCTACGATTGGACCACTGGCCCATGATGGCGGAGCTCCTTCGCCGTTATTCGAACCGCCCAGATCTCCTCGGACCGCTGGTCAGTGCGTTGCGGCGGGTTAACGACCCCGCCCAAGATGGTCACGAAACGGTCACAAACATCCAGGGCAGGACGGCCTCATCTACCTACACTCACAAGATCCTGACCCCCACACAGGTCAATGAGATCATCGAAGCTTACAAGTCAGGCGCTACAGCCAAGGTCCTCGCCGAGCGCTACGACGTTCACATCCAGACGATTAAGAAGAAGCTGAAGAAGTACGGCATACGACGACAGCCAACATAGGTGTCAAGGCATCACCGACCTAACCCTGAGCCTCGTCTAGCTCAGGTGGAACAACCAGGCCGTCAGAAAAGACCATGATCTCTTTGGTCTTGACAACTCGATGAGCTGAATAGTTCAGCGAGAAGAGCGAACTTCGACGATCTGAGTAGAGATCCTTAACTTGGGATACATTGTCATAGGTAAGCACCCACTTCGTGTCTGCGTATCCGTTAAGACACTCGGCCAGCTTCGCGTGATCATCATCGCCAAAAGAGTTCAGATAGAGCGATCCAGCCTTATCGAAGTACGGTGGATCTGCATAGATAAAAGTGCTTGGCCTCCGCGCATGCTTCTTGATAACCTTGATTCCATCGGTGTTCGTAACGCTAATTCTGCGCGCATGAAGACCGATTACGCGAATTCGCTCAGTCAGGGTTTCCTTGTTGAACCGCGCGTCGATCTTGTAGTTCCCAGTCTGATCCATCCCCCCAATAGGGCCGCCGTTGAGAACTCCGGACCGATTTGTCCTGTTGAGGTAGAATGTAGCGAAACCTAGCTCGAAGGGGTCTGCGGAGGGGTCGAGGTAGAGCTCCTTCTGTCGACTCCACTCTTTCACTGTAAGCTCAGCCTTCGTAATTCGCTCGGTAAATCTGGCTGGTTCAGCGACGACCGCCGACCAGAAGGCGTAGACTGCGGGATCGAGGTCGTTAATTACGATCCGTTGAACCTGCCCTGTCACCAGCAGCGCGAGAGCGGCACCAGCACCGCCCGCGTAGGGCTCTACATAAGTCCCCTGGGTAAGATCGTTCGCCCGAACAAAAGACTTCAGCCTCGAGTACAGCGACCCTTTCCCGCCAGGGTAGCGCAGCGGCGAGATTGTTACACGACGCAATTGACTCTTGTCAGCAAGTGCACCGCTCATGGGGCCAGGACCACCTTCATCAGCTCGTGCATCGTGCTCCAGCAATTGCGCACATCTTCAGCTTCTGCATGAACTTTATGGTTATGATTTATCGCATTCAATGCATCTGTTGATGCTGAATAATATCCGCTCACCTTTCCCGATGCTAGCTTCCGAACTACCTGCGCGAGAGGTCGATGGCCTACGGTAGGCAAATAATCTTCAAGCCACTTGAGGCAATGCGAAAGATAAACAAACCCATTTACATTCTGCTGCGTCCGTATATCAACGCCAACATTGTCGGCGTACGCCTTGATAGACTTCTCAAGAAACGTTCTCAAGAGATCCATGGTTGCGTTGGGGTAGATAGTGATGTTAATTCGCGACAATTCCGCCAATATGAGACTAACCGAGGCAGGGAAGGTGGCAGGCACAGAAATGTCGGACGTATCCAGATTTATTGGTCGCTTCGACTTGACTGAAGGTTTGTCGCCTGCGGACCCCTTGTTGCCGCCGACGCCGCTCGCTCCAGTGCCACCCGGAGGTCCCGTACCAGCACCGGAGCCTCCCGTAGAACCACCTGTGCTGCTCGCGCCAGAACCAGGCGTCGAAGCCATGCCTGCACCACCCGGGCTTCTATTCGAGCTCGCAGCAGGACTGTTGCCGCTTTGACCACCGCCCGTAGGCTCCTCCTCGTCCTCATTGAGAAGGTTTCGCAACTCGGCTAGATATTCCTGATATTTCGGACTGGTGGTCTTGTTGAGCTTTCGAGTGTCTATATATTTACTCTTAATGTCGCCGACTATCTTCTCAACCAACCCGCTAAAAACATCTTCAGGAAGGGTGGTGGTAATGTTGTAGTCTTGATCAACCGTCAGACCGAGGATCCTCAGAAAGTCGTTGTTCGGATACAGGCGTTCAAGTACGGAGACCGGGAACTTCCGACTCGCGATATAGCTCTTAAGCTCCAGGTCGCCATACGTAGCCGAGCGGAAAACTTGAAGAAACCGACTCCGGAGGATGAACTTCTTGACCTCGACAGTGGGGTATTGCTCAATCAGGTCCAACGGCGACTTTCCAGCATCGAGTTGAGCTTGAAAGAAGGCCGCCTGTCTATTCGGTGACCATGCGCGGCGCTGGCTCCCCGTGTGAATTGCTCCCACGAGTCTACTCGCGTCATCTTCATTGGGGGCAAGCTTGACTTGGATCTTTCTCAACGAGTCTCGATTAGGAATCGTTGCTGCAATCCGGCTTATCTGAGACTGGAAGACCGGCGCAAGATATGGGTTCTGGATCGTCTTCAACGCGGCAACTCGCCGGTTACCTTCCACGACAACCAGAACCTTGTTCCTTCGAATAACGATCGGGATCTCATGAGTCAGGTACCCAACCTTGGAGATTCCGTCAACTAGCGTCAAGACTCCCTCATTGCTGAAGAGATCTTGAACGATATCTCCTTCGGTCACGTTGTCAGACAGTTCAAGTCGGACGTTGTGGGGGTCAAGCTGAAGGTCATCGACAACGTCAACGGTTAGCTCTTTCCATGTCGACATGTCGATCATTTACACCCCTCCATCAGCCTTAACCAGCACGTTGGCCGCCCCTTCACGATCTTGACCACCTTAGTGGTGCAGCCAAGCATCCCTTCATACCGCCACTGCTCCGATCGGGTGACTCACCTAGATCCACTGCTGGCATAAGCGTTGAACGGCCGTGAATCGATACATATGCGCGCAACCCTTGTCCATGACGTGACCATCTCGCGACGTGCGCTGCAAATGGGCCCACGGCTCACATCTCGTCGTTGCCCCGATGTTTCCGCACGTCAAGCCCACGATCAGCGCCTACCTATCCTGCTCCCGTTGACGCCCGTGATCGCCTCCGTCACGATGGGTGAGCAACAACCCGCAAGTTGCTCGCATAGGAGGCAGGATGCGCGCCAGGTTCCTCGGCAAGGACCCCGACTCACAGGTCGACAACTCGCCGACGCTGTTCGCCACTGACCGGACCGACCGCGTGACGTACATCGCCCAGGGCTGGAAGGTGACCGACCCGCAGGTGTTGGCCGACATTGGGCCAGTCCCCGACCATGAGACCCTGATCGAGATCCCCGAGGAAGTCCTGAAGTTCTACGCCCGCCGCTCTGCTCAGGAGGAGGGACAGTCCTGACCGAGCTGATCAAGCCAGGTTCGGAGTTCAGGCAGCTCTTCCACACCTTCGAGCACACGGCCTTCCGCCTGGAGACCTTCGACCAGTACGACGCGACGTACGAGAACGAATCTCTGCGCAAGTTCCTCGCTGGCGAGCCGGACGATCTGCCGTGGATGCAGAGCTGGCTGGACATGCTCCGCGAGGCGACGGCCGCGGGGCGACGCTTCAGCCGGGTCCGTGTGGTGACGATGCCGCTCACGGACTACAGCCGGTTCGGTGTCTGGTGCTCGCAGTTCACCGGTGGAGCTGGCGAAGACATCCGCTATCTTCCTCGCGACTTCGCCGGCGAGTTGCCGCAGCACGACTACTGGCTGTTCGACTCGCGCAAGTTGGTTCGGATGCACTTCGATGACCGCATGGGCTTCCTGGGCGGTGAAGTCATCGAAGATCCGGACGAGATAGTTCAACACAACTACTGGCGTGATGCTGCGTGGCATCACGCGGTGCGGCGGGACGACTTTGCCAAGGAACAAAGCCTCTGATGTCTCGAACGTTCATGAGGCACGCATGGCGCTCGGCGGACGGCTCCGCGAGCTGCGCGAACAAGCCGGACTGACCGGCAAGCAGCTCGCGGAGCCTCTGTCATGGCAGACCTCGAAGGTCTCCAAGATCGAGAACGGCAAGCAGACACCGAGCGTCAGCGACATCGAGGCGTGGACGAAGGCGACGAGCAGCGAGGGTCAGAAGGCCGCGCTGCTCGCCTCGCTCCACACCCTTGAGGTTCAACATGCCGAGTGGCAGCGCATCCTTCGTGGTGGTATCCGGCCGCGGCAGAACTCACTCGCCGAGCTTGACCAGAAGACGCGGCTCTTCCGTGTGTTCGAATCGACCGTGATTCCCGGCCTTCTCCAGACAGCCGAGTACGCCCGCGTTCGCTTCGCCGAGAGCATCCGCATCTTCAAGCTGCCGAACGACATCAACGAGGCGGTAGAGGGCCGCATCAAGCGGCAAGACATCTTCTACCGGCCGGACAAGCGCTTCCACTTCATCCTGACCGAGGCCGCCCTGCGCTTCCGTATGTGCGCGGCGCCGGTCATGCTCGGCCAGCTTGACCGGCTCGTCTCCATCTCCGGGCTTCCCAACGTCAAGCTCGGGATCATCGGCTTCGAGACCCAGTACACCGCGTCCCCCTGGCACGGCTTTTGGATCTACGACGAAGACAAAGTGCTGGTCGAGACGTACTCGGCTGCCCTTAACCTTGCCCAACCGCAAGAGGTCGAGCTGTACGCGAACGTCTTCAACGAGCTGGCGGCCGTCGCCAGCTACGGCCGGTCCGCCCGCGCCATCATCACGCGCGTCATGGACGACCTGACAGAACACCTTCCGGGCGAGTAGCGCCTAGTTGCTCCTGCATCTCACTACTTCTTATGTTGCGAGCAACTACGAGCAACTTGCTGTGCTGACGCGTGTCCACTTGCTTACTCTCCAGGAGCCCTCACCCGGCTGACCTTGGAGAAGAGCAACGTGATCACGCCCGTGCCCCTGCTCAGCAAGGACCAGATCAACCGCTTGCCCGAGCGTGCCCAAGAGGTGGTCGAGTACCGCAAGAGCGGCCTGAGCCTGAACCACATCCAGGGTTGCTCGCTCGGGTGCGCCTACTGCATCCGGCACACGTACGGCTTGTGGGACGCGAACCAGCCGGTTGCCCTCATGTCCGACGCGCAGGCCGTGGAGGAGCTGGTCAGTCACCGCTACTTCCAGCCGCACGTTACGCCGGTCCAGCTATTCAACCGGGCGACCGAGCCGTTCTTGCCCAAGGTGCGTCCGCACACCTTCGCGGTTCTCGAAGACCTGGACGAGCGCGAGCTGACGAACCACGTCCTGGTCATCACCCGCCACCAGCTCAAGCCGTACGACATTGACCGGCTGAACCAGCTGCGCCACCTCAAGGTGACGCTGCTGTTCACGTACTCCGGCATCGACAACGAGAAGATCGAGCCGTACCCGTCGCACGTCGCGGCCGACTCGCTGAAGCTCATGAGCGCGCCATCGGTACGGAAGTACCGGACGGTGCTCTACTGGCGGCCCCTCGTCCCTGGCCTCAACGACACCGATGAGCACCTGGCCGCCGCGCACGAGTTGAGCAAGCACGCCGACGCGACCGTCTTCACCGGCCTGTTCTACCGCGCCCAGATCGCCGAGTACTACAAGGCGAACGGCATCCCGGAGCCCTACGACAACACCGCGCGCCGAAAGATCGTGCCCGAGACGCTGGAGCGTCGCGTGCTCGATGCCTTCTCCCACTCGTCGGCCTTGTTCCGCAAGACGTCGTGCGCTGTCTCCTACGCTCATGGTCTTCCCGACTACAACGGCCACTATGGCATCCGGGAACTGTGTGACATCTGCCCGCTGAGTCAGCTTGAGCTGTGCGCGGGCGCTCATTGGACGCCGACCGTTGAAGACGTACACCAAGTCGCCAGCGTGTTGCCCGAAGCGAGCAACCTGAAGGTCGTAGACATCACTGAACGGGCCGTCGTCGTGTCCGGCCTGGAGACCGAGCAACCGCGCTACTTCCTTCAGCACGCGCTTCGGTTCCAGGTTCACGACGAGCGTCACCCGCACCACGCGAACCGGCACGGCCGCGCTGACATCGGATGGAAGGAAACTTCGGCATGACCCACTGGACGACGCTGGACTACGTGGTCGTTGACGTTGAGGGCAACGGCCAGCAGCCGCCTGACTTGGTCGAGCTGGCCGCGGTGCCCATCGTGGGGGGGATCATCGGCGAGCCGAAGAGTTGGCTGGTCAAGCCGGACCTACCGATCGCCCACTTCGCCCAAAGGATTCACGGCATCAGCAACGCGCAGGTGGTCGACGCCCCGGTGTTCGCCTACGTGGAAGCCGACGTACTGAAGGCGCTGGACGCCTCTGCTCTCGTCGCCCACAACGCCCACGTTGATGTCGGCGTTCTTCAGCGCAAGCTCGGCGACTGGGAGTGCCCAGAAGTGTTCGACACGCTCAAGCTCGCCCGGCGCCTGCTGCCTGACCGGAAGACGTACAAGCTTGGCTCACTGGTCGAAGAGTTCGACCTGGGTCACGGCCTTGAAGGGGAAGACCAGCCGCACCGGGCCACGTATGACGCCGTTGTGACAGCCCGGCTCTTCGTGCATCTCGCAGGCCGGCGGAGCCTCGAAGAACTCCGGGATCAACCGACAGGGGGTAGCTCTGATGACGAGCCAGCTCTTTTCTAGCTCGAACCGCCTCGGCTTCGGCTCCATGCAGCTCACCGGCCCTGGCCACTGGGCCGCACCGGACGACCCGGAACAGGCTATGCAGGTGCTCCGAGATGCGGTCGACGCGGGCGTGACGCACATCGACACCGCCGACGCCTACGGCCCGTTCACTGCGGAGAAGTACATCCGAAAAGCGTTGCATCCCTACCCTGAGGGCTTGGTCATCGCCACTAAGGGCGGCCTCACTCGCCAAGGTCCCGACCGGTGGGCACCGTGTGGGCGGCCGGAGTACCTGCGCCAGTGCGTCGAGATGAGTCTTCGGCGGCTCCAGGTCGAACGGATCGACCTGTACTACCTCCACCGCATCGACCCCGCCGTTCCCTTGGAAGACCAACTCGGCGTGCTGCGGGACATGCAGGCTGAAGGGAAGATCCACCACATCGGACTGTCCAAGGCGGACCTCGGTCAGATCCGTGAGGCCAGCGAGCTGATTGCCGTCGCGGCCGTGCAGAACAAGTACAACGTCTCTAACCGGGTGTTCGAGGAGGTTCTTCGCTACTGCGAAAACGCCAGTATCACTTTTGTGCCATACGCCCCGCTGGCATCAGGTCGGCTCGCGGAGCCTCACGGTGTGCTTCACGAGCTGGCTACCCAGTACAGCGCGACGCCTGCCCAGCTCGCACTGGCGTGGCTGTTGCACCGGTCGCCCGTGATGATGCCGATCCCCGGAACCAGTTGCAGCGCGCGTCTCCACGAGAACCTGGCGGCCCATCAGATCAACCTCACCCGCGAAGGCATGGCCGCTATCGAGGTGGCGGCTACCAAGACCGTGCGGTCAGAAGTCGGGAAGGGGCGATGATGAACCCCCGGCCCTTTTCTGACCATCAACGCGGCTTGTTCGTCAGCGTCGACGGACCGGGCGGCGCGGGGAAGACCACGATCGTTCACCACCTGGCCCAGATGCTCGTTGCCGAAGGCGCACACGTCCACGTGACCGCCGAACCATCCAGCGGACCTATCGGCAAGCTCGCCTGCGACTTGACCGAAACGGTCACTGGGCACGCGCTCGCCTGCTTGTACGCGGCCGACAGGTATCACCACGTCGAGACCGAGATCAAGCCGCACCTGAAGAGCGGCCACACGGTCATATCGGATCGCTACATCGCGTCGGGCCTCGTCATCCAGCGCTTCGATGGCGTTGACCCCGCGTTCTTGTGGCAACTCAACGAAGAGGCTGAACAGCCGGACCTAACGGTCATCCTCGAGGCCGACCCGAAGGTGATCGCTGAACGCCTGAGCGAGCGCGGTCCACACAACCGCTTCCAGTACACGCCTGGCAGCAGTCAGACCGAAGTGGAGTTCTACCGGCAAGCAACCGAGACCTTGAACCGCGCGGGTTTCGAGGTACTGCAGGTGGACTGTTCCAGCCGCCCGCCCGAGCAGTCCGCGGCGATTATCCGCAACCAGCTCGTGGTCCTGCTCGCTCGGAACGAGGTGTCGAGCTGATGAACCAGCCGGTCACGAACGCCGACGCGATACGGCTATACCCGGAGCTTCAACAGCTCCTCGATGTACGGGAAGCGGGGTGGATCTTCCGGACGATCCAGGACGCTGGTGGTCCCATTGAAGGGATCGCGGGGAGCTTCAGCCGCCAGCAGTACACGGACGCGATCTTCGTCTTTGACCGCACGAACGTCAGTGCGGCCCGCGTACTTGCCGACGAGTACGGCGGCGGGTGCGTCTGGTCCAAGGAAGGCTCCGACATCCAAGAAGTCGTCTTCGAGCTGCTTGGGCTTCCCGAACCAGGCGAGCCGGGGGCTCCGTCGCTCGTGAAACGTTCAAGCCTGCTCTGGACGCCGCGATGAGCGTCCCCGTGCAGGTGAGTAGAGCTCTCCCCGTTCAAGCCGAGGTGCCCCGGATGCGTGAAGAGCCTCGGTTTCTCGCCACCCTGGAGCTGGTGGCCCTGCCTACGGCCGTCGCGGTTGCCCGCATGTTCATCGCTGACACCCTGCGCCGTTGGGACGCGCTCTTCATCGAGGAGCACATGGAGACGGTCGGCATCGAGCTGGTGACGCTCTCCGTCGAGGCGACCAAACCGCGCGAGGGTACGAGCTGGCAGGGCATCACGGAACTCAAGCCCATCAAGTTGAGGCTGCTCGGCTACCAGCGGCACATCGTCTTCGAGGTCACAGACGCAGGCGATGAAGCGCTCGTCCTCCCTGATGACCGCTACGCGGATGAGTCGAGCGGGCTTGGGCTGGTTGACGTGCTGGCTAATCGCTGGGGTTCATCCGTGACGCCGCGGGGCCGGGTGAACTGGGCTGAGATAGCGGTATACGAGCGAACAGAAGCCGGACTGCCCAAGCGCGAACGCAGGCCACTGCCTGTGCCGCCCGGGTCTACCGAACAGCCGGCGCCGGACGTAGTCCGCGAGCTTCTTCAGAGGATTCGGGACGGACTAGAAAGCCTGTAGCCATGGAGAATGAACCATCCAGCTCAGTCGAGCCAGTTCACTGCCGACCCTCGCGCGGTATTTGGCCGACGTGCTACGGGTACATCAGGGGCCGCAACCCGAGCGATCAAGAGATACTGCGGATGCGCGCCACCATGACGTGGTTCTGTTTGCAGAACGAGCTGCACCTGTCTCGGATCTACCATGATTGGCAGGTCGAACCTGACCGGCTGAAGTATCCTGGCCTGCTTCACGCGCTTGATAGGGCCGATCAACCTGGCACACACAGTCTTTTTCTCGCGGACCTCGACTTCATCCGCGAACCTTCCGGAATACTCGGCGTCTTGGCCGAGGTGATCGTCAAGAGCATGCCTCACCTTCAAGTGCGATGCTTCGTGGATGAACGAGCCTTTAATTGGGAGAGCTTCCATGAGTAGCCACCGATTCCTTTACCTTTGCGACATTCAAGGGCAGCAATACGTTATCGCCGAGACCGATTATCTTTCCGGCCTGCCGGGGATTGCAGCCGACGCGCGGGCGACCTTCTCGGTGGATACGCTTGGCTGGCTAATCCTCAATAAGCAACAAGACAAGTCAGGTCAACGGTTACTGTCTCCGGAGGCCGACGAGATGGACGATGACAACTATAACTCTGTCGTTCTCGAACTCTTTGGGATGCGCTATGCGGTACTCGCCGCCCGAGGCAGGTAAGTTACTTATGTCTCTAACGCTGTGAAACACAAACTAATCGTCAAGTCGCTTTGAACTTGCACTCTCCATGTCTTCGGCTCGCGCCCATAACATGATCGGCATTTGTACGCGCCGATCCCCGATCGTATACCGACGCCTACCACGTTGGATAACAAACTTGCGACTAGGGCCCGCCGCTTCGTCTAGTTCTGCACGATCCAGCTCTATGCCAATCTGCAGGGGAAGCTCACCCTGCGTGGCCACAAGTCGAACCTCATATGAATCGTGTGGTCCCGCGACAACCGCCACAAGTGTCCTCAGCGGATCGACACCGACGACAGTCAAAATGGCCGCGACTGCCTTATAGAGTGCTTCTACATGCCTATGGATTGCCCAGGCATCAGGCTCTAATTCATCGATGCCAAGTTCTCGACGCAAGAGATCCACTAAATGAGAACCAAGAAAACGGAAAATGGATCCAAATGATTCAAGTCGTCGCTCAGTGGATACACTTGGCGTGTTATGCGCATATTCAACGATCTTTTCAGCAACTTTCAACAGTCCGCTGAATAACGCTTGCCGCAACTCGGGTGCCCGCTCGGACGTCAAGCCGCGCACGATCGAACGCGCGAGCTGGTGCAGCCTGATGAAGTCATCTTCGACGGAGACCAAGAAGCGATCGCGAAGTATTAAGACTGCACGTTTCGCAATAACTTTACGCTGTTCGATTCTCGTTGTCTTATATTGATCGACGTACTTGAGGCCCAATACAAGGACGCTGCTATGAATCGAATCATCCCCTAAGTGTGCGATCATTTCCAGTAGCAAGCGAGCCGCAGGATCCACGGCATTCAACGCTGCCAATGTGTTTCTGTAAATGGCAACCAGGTTCTGATGACCGTCTTGTGACAACCCATCGAAAACCGTTGTGGCCACCTCGCGCAATCCCGAACAGAATCCATTGATGGAGATCGAGTCATCCTGACCAAGCAGGCCACATGCGGCCGTTATCGCCATCGGATGATAAGCGAGGACGCTGGCGAGTCGACCAGCCTCGGCCTTTGTGCAGCGCGGAAGTAATTTCAAGATGAGGGCGACGCTTTCATCCGGTTCAAGCTGAGCGACAGCAATAGCGTATTCTTCCGGAATTTCCGAAAGCCGCTGACCCGAAGTCAGTACCACGGTAGTTTTAGCCGTTGATGGAACGAGGCGTGGCACGAGGCGAGCATCAGTAATGTTATCTATAAACACATACCATGGCGAATTCTGGACGACGTAGGTCTGAAACGTAGATTCCAGCGCCGCAAGACCATGGGGAGGTTGTTCGTGACCGACGCTTCTCAGGACTTCGAATAATGACCGCTCCAACTGCTCATCGCTACCCGCGTTGATTCGGACTGTCACTCCGCCCGGATGTTTTTCGGTCTTCGTCAGTTCTTCGGCAACTTTTGTCTTGCCCATTCCTGGCGGCCCAACGAAGCAGATGACCGGTACTTTCAGTTCTCGCAGCCGTCGAAATCGAGATTCTATATGCGTTCTGTGTACGTATGGTTCGTTACCGCGGCCTCGATCTAAGTCGAGCCAAAAGCGCTGACTGGTTGCAGCAAGTGGATCAATAGGTGACGTTTGTCCAATTGAGGTGTTCTCATGTCCAAAATCGGGGTCAAGCATGATCTTCGCCAGCGATCGCCGCAGCTGCGTGACGTGCGGCTGGTGTGTTCGGCCCCGAGGTGGGAGAACGGCGGCCTTTTTCAACCGCTGAATGATCTTCGAAGAGTGCTTGCCGTCGACACCATCAAGATCCAGCGGTTTGACTTCGGGCAACGATGGTGCGCCATCAAGGTTGAAGAGAAGGTAAGCCGCGTGCTGGTTGCTTATGGCCCCGTTGAAATCGCCCTCCAAACGATCGATCGCCAGTCGGAGCAGTTGTTCCAGAGCGTCGGACGGATCGGTCTCCCAGGCACCGGGCAGGACGCGCTCGGCCACGGCCCAAAGATGCGGCAGCTCAAGCGGACCGTGGCCTTCAAGCTTCTGAAAGGCGCGCGACGGTACTCGCTGAACTACGTCGTTCAGCTCGCCAGCAAGGTCACCAATCCCAGGCACGTGTCTCAGTATGCCTTCGACCGAGACATTGAACGCACCGTGACGGCGCTGCTACTGTGCGGGTCCGCTACGGTAGGCGTCGCCTCGCCCTCGGGAGCGCTCGATCTCACCCGCAACCTCCCATGCCTTAGGTTCATCTAACCAGTCGGGTTGCTCCAGGCTGAGAGACATGAGCGTTTCGTACGCGGCGTCCCTGACCTCTTCATCTTCGTCATGAAGGAGCGACGTCCAGCGATTTATGACGTGATGTTGCTTCTCACGGTCATTGGCCAGTTGAATCGCCAGCGGCTCGGCAAGCGCGTTGACGGCCATCAGTTTCGTATCCTTATTTCCGTTCTCGATGAAGGCGTCGAAAAACTCTTTCGCTTTGTCGGGTGACTGCTCGATAAAGTTCAAGAGGTCGCGCTCAATTACCCCACCCAACTCTTGCGCCTTCCTGTCTCCCTTATTGGGATCGTCATAGTCGGGAAATCCCGCACCCTCCACGCATTTTATAAGCGTGATCAGATACTCGATCGGCAGCTTCTCAAAGTTAAATACTCCTGTAGGCAGCTCCTCCTCTTCCAATCTCTCTGGCGTTGATGTGGGTTCATGCTCCATAGCGATTCCTTATTTACAAGATCAACTATGGAACATGGCTTCGACTTTTGCAATATGTCTACCATGCGTGCGAGAGCATCGTCGGCCTCGTCAAGAGTTTGCCGCACGGGTTGCCGCATGCAGTATGTGCGCCAACCCGTGTGGCAAACCCTGTCTCCAGCGGCGGGCGCCTTGTTGAATTTGTCTTGTCCCACTTCGTTGCTTGATAACTCAATATCCAAGGAGGCGATGTGTCCCCTATATGGGAGATCGGTCTCATCATGGCCGCCTATTTACTGGGCCGCGCTCAGCAATTCATGCGCGATGCCAGGTCAGTCATGGGGACCGACAGGAAAGACAAGTAGTAAAGAGAATGCGTGGATGTTGAGAGCGTCCACGCATTCTTCTCCAACACCGAAAAGGAGGACTTCCGATGTCCCACCCCCTCAGTCGCCGTACCAGCGGCGATGCACTCGAACGCGCAAGCGGTCGTCCCTCACCGTCTCGCCTTGAGCGAGCCGTGCGGAGCGAAGTTGACCTTGTTCACGGCCGGGCGATCGTTCAGGCCGCCCGCACCCAGGCCGTGGAGTACGTCGCGTACACGGCGCTGCGGGCCGTCGAAGGGCTGACCGAACTCGAGGCACAGGCGCTCCAGCGCAACCCGCTCGGCGATGCCCGGTACAAGGCGATCGTCGATACGGTCACAGGCACCCTCGCCCGGATCGTGGCCGAGACCGGGATGGGCTGAACCATGGAAGGCTTCTTGATCTTTCTGCTGGTCACGGGATCGCTGACCTTCCTGATCTGGGTCGGCTACGAGATCGGTCAGGACCGAGCCCACGTCGAGCGGAAGCCGCTCGACGTGCAGCGGGACGTCCTGGACGCCGAGTGGATGGCGCTGGAGCAGGCCCGCAAGGTCAACGAAGTGTTCTTCTGGGCGCGTGACGCGATGCGGCGAGCCGAGCACGAGGCTGGCAGACCGTCGAGCCGTGAGCCGTCGTGGCCCGCAGAGGCCGGCCGTCCTCGCTTCCCTGGGCCGAAGTGGCCTGATGAAGACTCCGGCCCTTCCGTTGTCGATGGCCGGTGGGAGTGAGGCCAGTCATGGACAAGAAGAGCAAGGGCATGGACGAGGTAGTCGGCTCGCTGGCAGACCTGCTCATCAGAGCGGCGCCGCTGGCCAAGCTGCTGAACTCGCCGACAACCGCAGCCGAGCACCGCGCTCGCTTACGGGAGGCGGTGGGGTCAGAGCGGTACTTCGAGCTCGCCACGGCGCTCAATCAGATGGCGTCCTGGCGAGCATGGGAGATCGCGCACGCCAAGGACGCGGCCACCCGGCAGAAGTTCACACAGGTCGGCTTGAGCGGCGTCAGCTTCGAGAACGGCAAGATCACCTTCCACCGGCACGGCGAGTCCTCGTGATCCCGTGGCTTCGCCGTGACCCCGGCACGCCCCGGCCACCGCTGGCCGGTCGGCTGATCGGCCTCGCGATCGGCGTGCTGGCGCTGTCGCTCGCGGCGTATGTGGCGCTGGACGTGTTGGCCGCGCTTATTCCTGTCGTGGTGCCGCTGGTCGTGGTCGTCGGCGTCTATTCGGTGGTATTCCGCAGGCGTTACAAGTAGCGCCTCAGCTTCACCCATTTCATTCTGCTATTCGTAAGACGGGAGACGTGTGCCCAGATGTACTCGCAAACAACTTCTCGTAGAGGATGAAGACCAAGCCCGTCGCGATCGCGAGGAGGGCTATCGGCGGCTCGGTATCGAGCTACGCCGAGTGTGGCGGGAAGCGTGCATGTCCGGCGTCTATCGCGACAGCCAGCTTTCCATCACGACGGTTCTGTAATGCAGTACCCGCCCGAAGGACGTCAGGCTCCGGCAGCCGGTTTCACCGGTCGAGCCGCGGTGGTAATGCGGCGCGCAGTCACGGCGGTGGTGTTCATCATCGCGGGGCTGACGTTCTGCTTTGGCTTCGGCAACGGGTATGCGGTGGGGGTCCAGCTCGGAGTGCCGGGCTGGATCGCCCCGCTGGTGGCCCCGTCCATCGACCTGTCGGTGGTCGCCTTGTTGGCCTCGATGCAGTACCTGAGGACGAACGGGTACGACGGACGGCTGCTTGGGCCGAGGCTGTTGCTGCTGTTCAGCGGCACGGCCACCTTGGCTATGAACACGGCGCACCCGATCATCATCGGCGCGTACGGGCAGGCCTGCTTCTACGCGGTCGCGCCGTTGTTGCTGATCGGCTGGAGTGAGGTCGGCCCCCGCCTGCTGGCCTCGATGCACGGGACGACCGCAGAACCGTCTCCAGCCGTCCCGGACGACCAGGCCGGCGCGGACGCGGAGCTGGTAGCCCGAGCGCGGCAGCTTGACGCCGAGCACCGCGAACAGCACGGCCGTCCCATCACCCGGGACAAGCTGCGAGCGGCGCTGAAGGTGTCGAACGCGGTGGCGAGTGACGTGCTGAGGAGCATTCGAACACTGCGCAAAGATTAGATGATTTAACGACCATTTAACACTTGTCGCGTTTGCATGCGCCGCAATAGAGGCGAGCTTGTTCCTGTCGGTGTTGTGTAATCCTGAAAGTTAATTGCAAAAGTATAGTGCTTTAGGCCACAATCAAAAGTGAGCCGCGAACCACGTCGGACACTAACTTGATCGACCAGGATCAAGCAGTGCCGTAATGACGCGAGAACAGCGACTCACCGAATTAACACATCCCGCGAAACGAGTCCGGGGATGCAATAGCTATTACACACCTTCTCGCCATACCAAGTCAAGGCGTCGATGGTTCAGTTTTGCCTATTGTATCCCCTCTGTTTCTCGGTGTTACCGAAAGGAGGGTTTCTCTTATGCGTATCGTTGATGTAAGTCAGCGTAATATTAACAACGCCGTTCAGGTTGCCGCCTATGCCTGAGCTTGAATGGCGCGAAGCCTTTCCGCCCGATGGGTTGAGCCTGGCCCGTCTGACCGGGATGGTGCGCGTACTTGCTGGTCGCCCGCAGCTCGGCGTGCGGCGGCATCAGCCGGTGGTCGTGTTCGAACTATGGATCAGCAAGGACACGGTGCGCTGGCTTGTCGGCTTTGACGAGCAGATCGCGCGGCATCTCCCCGGCGACCTGTCCGCTCAACTTCCTGGACTCTCGCTTGTTGCCGTGAAGTCTTCGCCGCGCCAGGTGCCGGTCACGGCCCGGGAGATCCAGCCGTCGAGTCCGGCCTATCCGCTGCGGCTCGATACGGCGGGTGCAGTGGCGGCTGGCTTGCTGGGACTTCGTCGTCGCCTTGGGCAGCAGGAGGCAGTCGTGCTCCAGTGGGTCGTCGGCCCGAGCTTCACTCGGACGCAAGGGCCAGCCCGGTTCGCGCCGCTTGAGGCTCTGGGGATGGTCGAACCGCGCAAGCCTGACAGCAGTGAGCGCACTGCTTGGCGGGAGAAGATCGCCGAACCACTATTCGGGGTTCGGGGTCGCGTCGGCGCTGTCGCCGAGGACTCTCGGCGCGGCGCTCAACTGATCGGCCCGGCTGTCTCGGCGCTCTCGCTGGCCTCAGGACCATACGCACATATCGAAGGATGGTGGCAATCCAGCCGAATCGCCTCCCAGCTCTGGCGGGCGCAGGGCAAGCGCCGCACATGGAGCGGGAGCGTCAACGCCGCCGAGTTGGCCGTCCTCCTCGGATGGCCGGTGGAGGGCGTGACCGTACCGGGGCGCAGCTTCGTGTTCAGCCCACCACCGCGGTCATTGCTCGTTCCGGCCGACGACCTCAAGCAGGCCGAGGGCGACCGGATCATCGGCAGCAGCGTCCACGTGCAGTCCAAGGACATGCTCGTGCGGCTGCCCGTCAAGAGCACGGCAAGCCATGTGCACGTCATCGCACCGACGGGAGCCGGGAAGTCCACGATGCTCGCCCGCTGGATCTTGAGCGACATCGAGGCGGGCCGGAGCCTCTTCCTCCTGGAGCCCAAGGGCGACCTGGTGTCCGACGTGCTTGCCCGTCTTCCTCGTGAACACCTGCCGAATGTCCGCCTGATCGAGCCGGGAACCGCCAGCGCCGTCCTGGGTTTCAACCCGCTGGCAGGTCCGCGGGAAGATGCCGAGCGACGAGCTGACTCGCTGTTGCAACTGTTCCGCGAGGTGTTCGGCGCCGCACTCGGGCCGCGCAGTAGTGACGTGCTGTTGCACGCGCTGATCATGGCCAGCAGGTTGGAGGACGGGACGCTGACCGATGTGCCTGTCATCCTGACGGACAGCGGGTTCCGGCGTCGGGTGCTGGCCAAGACCACCGATAGCTTGACGATCGCGCCATGGGCGACGTGGTTCGACAGCTTGTCCGAACAGGAGCGTTCGCGGGTCGTCATGCCCATCCTGAACAAGCTCCGGGCTTTCACTGCACGCGATCCAATCCGCCGTCTGCTTGGTCAACCGGTTCCGAGCGTGCGGCTGAATGAGCTGTACGAGAAGCCGCTTGTCGTGCTGGTCAACCTCAACGCTGGCAGCCTCGGCCCTGAGACGACCCGACTGCTCGGCAGCCTACTGCTCGGCCAGCTCCGAGAGACGGTCCAGCGGCAAACGGCCGTACCGCAAGCGAAGCGACGCGCGGTGTCCGTGGTGGTGGACGAGTGGCAGACGTTCACGGCCGGAATGGACTTCGGGGACATGCTGGCCACCGCCCGAGGGATGGCGACCGGCTTCACGCTGGCCCATCAGCACCTGGCCCAGCTCAGTCCGTCGCTTCGCGCGGCAGTGCTCGCGAACACTCGTTCTCGCGTGGCGTTCCGTCCGGCCAAGGCAGATGCGAAGGATCTCGCGGGTGTTCTCGGAGGCCAAGCAACTGCCGAGACCCTGATGACACTTCCCGCCTACCACGCTGCCGCCCAGGTGCTCGTTAATGGAGCGACCAGCGCGCCGTTCGTCGTGCAGACACCTGACTTGCCGCCCGCCACCGAAAACCCCATAGCAGCCCGCTACGAGATCACTGAGCGCTATGGCGTCGATCCTTACGAGCTTGACGCGCAGCTCATCAAGAGGTGGCAGGGCGGAGGTGACACACCAGACGGAGCTATTGGGATGAAGAAGCGGAGGACGTCGTGAAGCGCTTCTGTTTCCCTACCGGTCGCCCTACCCATCGCATCACTTCGGCACGGCTCTCACGTGCGCAAACGCTCCGCTCGCGCCATCGACACATCGCCCCGTGCGGAGGCATCCAGTGAGCCGCCGAGGGCACGCCGCCCGGCTGCGGGACAAGCTGTCCGACCGGGACATGGCCATCCTTCGTGATCTTGAAGCCTTGCGTCTGCTCACCGGGAAGCAACTGCGTCGCCTCCACTTCCCGGACGGCGATCCCGTCACCCAGGCGCGGAAGGTTCGCGCCACGCTCAAGCGACTCAGCGACCTCGGCGTGATCGTCCGCCTGTCACGTCGCGTGGGTGGCATCCGGGCCGGAAGCGAAGGCTTCGTCATCGGTCTTTCCGGCTGGGGCCACGCGGTCCTCGGCCTCGACAGTCCGGTCCCGCGTCGGCATCGGCGGGTCGTCGAAACCAAGCCCGCCTTCCAAGCACATGTGCTCGCTGTGGCCGACCTGTACGTCGGCCTGGTGGAACACGCCCGGACGGGTTCCAGCGAGTTGCTGGAGTTCGCCGGAGAGCCAGAAGCGTGGCGCCGGTTCGGTGGCCTTGGCGGGCAGGCAATCACGCTCAAGCCGGACGCCTTCGTGCGGCTTGGTGTCGGGGATTACGAGCTGGCGAGCTTCATCGAGCAGGACATGGCGACCGAGAGCCTGCCGACGATCGTCCGCAAGCTGGCCGTCTACGTGACGTACTGGCGCACCGGCCAGGAACAGCAGACGCACGGGGTCTTCCCTCGGGTGTGGTGGCTCGTTCCGTCTGCCGCCCGGCTTCAAGCCGTCGCCCAGAGCATCAGCCGGGTTCCTAGCGAGGCCCGTGCGCTGTTCTCGGTGTGCCTCACCACCGACGCGCTTCCATCCCTGACCCAGCTCGAGCACGAAGGAGGTGCCCTATGAGTCATGCCCCCAACCTGCCGCTCAACAAAATCCTCATAGGGGACGCCCGTGCCCGACTGACAGAGCTGCCCGACGCTGCGGTGGACACCATCATCACCAGTCCGCCCTACTGGGCGCTGAGGGACTACGGGCATGACGGCCAGCTCGGCGCGGAAGCAAGCGTGGACGCCTGGGCTGACGAGATCGCAGCACTCGCCACGCAGTTCGCCCGCGTCCTCACGCCGACCGGAAGCCTCTGGCTCAACCTCGGAGACAGCTACGCACGAACTCCCAAGGACGGCGCCCTGAAGAAGAGCTTGCTACTCGCCCCTCAGCGGGTCGCGCTCCGGCTGGTCAGCGCTGGCTGGCTGCTGCGGAACCAGGTCGTCTGGTCCAAGACGAACCCGATGCCCTCCTCCGTCACCGACCGGCTGACCACGACACACGAGTTTGTCTACCTCTTCACCCGCGCGCAGCGGTACCACTTCGACCTCGACACCATCAGAGAGCCCACCGGACCGTCCGCGCCAGCGCTGAAGCGGCTGACACACACAACCTATCCACCCCGCGCGGCGGTCCCCGCTCTCGGCGGCGGCAACTCGCCCCGCATCGACCTCAACCAAGGACTCGCCAGCATGAAGGTGGACGGACGAGACAGCCACCCCTTGGGCAAGAACCCCGGCGACGTCTGGCGACTCGCCACCGCCAACTATCGAGGCGCGCACTTCGCCACCTTTCCGGCCGAACTGGTACGCCGCCCGCTGCTGAGCACCTGTCCCGAGCGCGTCTGTGTCGAGTGCGGTAGGCCGTGGCGGCGAGCCTTCCAGGTCATCGACGGCCGCAAGCTCTCCACTGGTCCGTTGCGCTCGGCGTGCGGACATCGGCGCTGGCGGCCGGGACGTGTCCTTGATCCCTTCATGGGCGCGGGCACCGTCGCCATCGCTGCTGAAGAGCACGGCCGCGACTGGATCGGCATCGAACTCAACCCGGAGTACGCCGCACTCGCCGAACGCCGCCTTGCCGACTGGCGCACCAAACACGCGAACAGCAAGCACCAAGGAAAAGGCGCTAACCCATAGCGAAAGGAGGGCAGGACCCATGGAACAGCAACCACATCAACCGAACGGAGGTGAGCACGACCGCTCCGAGGTCAACAGCTACGGCACCGACGACCCCGAGACACAGGCACACATCGAGAACGCGCGCATCGACGCGGCCAGAGAGCGACAGCAGAAGCGCGCGAAGCTCGAACGACTCATCGCACTCGGCATGAACCCCGATGACGCTGAGACTTTCATCGAGTTCGAGGACCAGATCACCGGCCGCACCGTGGAACCGCCCAAGCGAGAGGAGGAAGCCCCTTGGCCTACCCACGACACCGACGAATCGGCTGAGCGCGTGAAGCAGTGCGAACCCCGCATCTACGTGGCGGACATGGCAAGCGCCCAGCGCGGCATCTCCCACGGCCTGTGGATCGACGCCGACCAAGAGCCGAACGAACTCAACGACGACATCGCCGCCATGCTCGCCAGTTCGCCAACACCAGAAGCGACCGAGTGGGCAGTACAGGCAACCGAAGACTTCGCCGGACTCGATCTCCACGGCTATACCGACACCGCTCTCATCTCGATCCTGGCCAAGGGCGTCGCCGAACACGGAGCCGCCTTCAGCGCCTGGGTAGCGATCAACGGCACCGACGACCGGGCGATGCTCGAACGGTTTGACGACTTCTACGTCGGCAGCTACGAGTCCCGGGAAGCGTGGATGCGCGAAGTGGCGGACGACCTCGGCTGGCGAGAGCAGCGCGAACGCATCACCGACCCGTTGCTCCAGCCATACGTCACCCTCGATTACGCCGCGATGGCCGAAGACGCCGCCCGTAGCTGGGATGCCGTGACCGGCACCGACGGCCGCCTGTACGTGTTCATGCGCTGAGCCCTGAAGGGCCGCCGTCCTCGGTGGCCTGTGGCTGCTCACCTCTGATCCGCACAACGCGGACATGGGCAGCCACACCACACCGAGGAAGGGGTTTCCGTCATGACGGAGCCACGCAACGGTGGCGTGAAGACGCTGGGCATCAAGTTGCCCGACGCACTCCACGCCCAGTTCACGCTCGTCGCCCAGCTCGACGGCATCAACCTGGGAGATGCCGCCCTGCGAGCGGTCGAGCACTACGTCCAAGCCAAGCGAAGCGAACCCGACTTCGCCGAGCGTGCCCGCAAGGCACTGGAGGACATCGAGCGCGAGGCCGCCGCCAGGCGAGGCGCTATCGAGGGACTGTTCGGCGGTGGCGAGATCGCCACACCGAGCAAGCCCACCAGTACCCGCAGCCGCAAGGCCAGTGCTGAGGGATAGCACCCACCTGGCAGCACTCCACCTCGAAGGGCGACGGGTAGCACTCATTTCTGCTACCCGTCGCCACATTCCCCAAGCTCAAGAGCTGCAAAAACCACAGCACGAGCGCAACAGAGTAAGGCCATCCTGTATTCGCCGAGGACAGGCTTTCCTTTCTTGTCGCAAAAGAATGTCACTGCAAGAATAACAGGAGGAAAAATGAATGCCGTCATCAAAACCCGAATGGGAGGTGCGCGTCCATGGGCAACAGCTTGCCAACGTCGATGTTGACCTAATGGCACAAATCGTCGTCATACTAGGGCGCGAAATGATGACAAACGCAAACAAAACTGAGGAAGGAGAAAACGATGAACCAGACAACCCTTAATTCTGCCTTAGCTACGACGGTGCGAGGACCGCGCAAGCGGGCGGTGCTCTACCTCCGCGTGTCCACTATGGGGCAAGTGCTGACCGACTACGACCCTGAGGGCAACTCGATCCCTGCTCAGCGGACGGCAGGCAGGCGCAAGGCCGACTCGCTCGGCGCGGATGTCGTCCGCGAGTTCGTTGAGCCGGGGCGCTCGGCTACCAACATCGAGAAGCGTCCAAAGTTTCAAGAGATGATCGCCTGGGTTAAGACTCAGAAGGACATCGACTATGTAATCGTCTACCACTTCAATCGGGTCTTCCGAAATAGCGTCGATGCGGGGATGACAAAACGCGACCTCAAGAAGGTCGGCACACGGGTCGTCTCCACCATCCTCGACATGGGCGAAAGCCCTGAGAGTGCGATGGTCGAAGCCATCATCCACGCAGTAGACCAGTACCAGTCGGAGGCAAGCGGCGCAGACATTAAGTACAAGATGAGTCAGAAGGCAAAGAACGGCGGCACAATCGGTCCGACCCCGCTTGGCTACCTCAATGTCCGTGAACCCAAGCCCGAAGGTGGCGAGATTCGCACGGTCGCCATCGACCCGGAGCGCGGTCCGCTCATCCTCAAGGGCATCGACCTCTTTGCTACTGGCCAGTACACCGCAGAGGAAGCCTTAGAGCGGATCAACACCGCAGGGCTGCGCACGCGGCCGACCCGACGCACCCCCGCCAAGCCGTTGTCGCTCAGCCAGTTCTACGAAATCCTGACCGACCGCTACTACTGCGGCTTCGTCGAGTATGAGGGCGACGAGTACGCTGGCCGGCACCAGGCGCTCATCACCGAGGAAACCTACGACCGTGTTCAGCGCGTGCTTGCGCTGCGTGGCGGCGGAGGCACCCGCCAGCGCCGACACCACCATTGGCTGAAAGGCCTCCTCTGGTGTCACCGCTGCGGCGCGCGACTCGTGCTCATCCCCGGCAAGGGCAATGGCGGCACTTACTTCTACTTCCTGTGTCGAGGGCGCCAGAAGCACCTGTGTGACCTGCCGTACCTCGCCGTCGCCAAGATCGAGGCTGCTGTAGATACGCACCTCGGCACGGTGCGGCTGCGCGACGACTTCCAGGCCGCGGTACGCCGCCAGCTCGATGACGCCCTCCTCTTGGAGCAAGGCCACCTCAGCAGCCTCAAGAAGCGCATGAACGCCCGGCTGGACGAGCTGGAGACCAAGGAAGACGGCTTGCTCGACCTGCTGGACGACCCCGAGTGGCCCAGGGAGAAGATCAAGAAGAAGCTTGCCGACCTCGAACGCGAGCGGAACGAGATCCAGGGCCAGCTCGCCGACACCGCCAGCAAGCTGGACGAAGGGCAACAGTTCTTCTCGGCCGCCCTCGCGCTACTGGCCGACCCGCAAGCCTTCTTCCGACGAGGCAGCGACGCTGTGAAGCGAGCTATGACCAAAGTCATCTTTTCTAAGCTTCACATCGACGCCGAGAAGGTCGCTGGGCACGACCTCACCGAGGGCATCAAGGGCCTAGTCGAGGCGGGAGCAGTGACCCGAGGGGGCGATCTGACCAGCGCAAACGACGAAAGCGGCTCCACCCTCAGTGAGGATGGAGCCGCTTTCGATCTTGCTACCGACGCTGACCTACTTGCCGTGGTTCTTGCGGACCACGGTTCAAGTAAGACCGCGATGGTGGGCCAGGCTGGAGTTGAACCAGCAACTCAGGTGCACTCGTCCGTTCCTGGTCGATCTGGCGATCGACGGCAGAATACTGAAACTGGAGCGATAGTTTGAGTTTCGTGGCGAGCGTCCGGCGCCTCTACCAGTTGGGCTACCGGCCCGTCTTCGGGGGTTTGGGGGTCGTCCCCCCAACATCATGACGGACGACCCGGCGAAGGTGCGAAGCACTGAGCAGGGTCCTCCTGAGGACGTAGGCCGGGGAGGATTCGAACCTCCACCTCCGGATCTCTGATCAAACTGACTTTTCAGCCTCAGCTTGCGCTCCTGGCGCGGCACCGACTCTAGCGGATCACCCGTGGCTCACGCGAACAGATATCCGAAGACCTTCTCGCCGGTCTTCTGCTGCGTGATCTCCGTGTTGTTCGCCTCTTCGCGCGCGAACTTCACCGCCTGCTGCAATTTTTCCACTCGCTCGACCAGTTCGTTGATTCGTTTCGCGGGCATGGCGCCGGAGAACTTCACGGTCTTCCAGTAGCCGACGGTCACGTCCTCGTAGTACACCTCGACCTGCGCCGGGTGCTTCTCGGTCGCCTCCGCCTTCACGTGGTTGCGCGGAATCTTCTTGGTACGCACGGTTTGTACCGGCTCGGTCGCCCAGCAGTCGGCGGACGCGTCGTAGTCCCACGACTCGGCGGCGTCGAGGGTCGGCAGCTTGCGAATGAACGTCAGCAGGTCGACAAGCTGCTTCTCCAAGAAGAGCAGATAGCTGACCGGGACGCCGGTGAGCAGCGTCTCGCCGTCGATTTTCACGTCGGCTTTGGCCGTGCAGTTCGACCAGTCCTTTGTCGCGGTCACGTCGAACAACCGGGTGAGGATCTCGCCAGTCTTGCGCAGCGTCTCCTCGGCTTTGACCTGAACCTTGGTTGATTCCGGCGGCAGCTGCTCGCCTTCCTCGTCCTTCGGCCGGTAGGTCCGCGAAATACCGGACAGCAGCCCGGCCTTCTGCAGTGCGTGGTGCGCGTCGGTCAGTTCCTGGAAGGAACGGGTCTTGATGCCCTTTTCGACCGCGACGATCTGATTGAGCTTGGTCACTGTGAAAACCTTGTCATGATTGGGAAAGCTGAAATTACGGCAAGGCTATCAACGCTCGGCAACCAGTTTTGGCGCGCTGGGATCGTTGTTGTCGACGACGATGTCGGCGTAGGCGATCGGGTCGGCGATTGCGCGATAGTGCGCCTGCCACGCTCGCCCGGACGACCTTCCTGCCGACACGCGCCGATCTCAGCGGCCATGGTTGTTTTCCGGCCGCGTCGGGGCCGTCTATCGCGACCCTGATGACTTCGGGGGAGGTGATCCGTTGAATGATCCGGTCGAATACAGGCATCCTGCCAGAGCCTAGTCCCTTGACGATGGAGCGCACATGGGTTTTCCACCTGCCGCTTACCAACCGAAGCCTGGCAGTGTCATCGACGTCGATCGTGCTTTCTACGACCGGCTCGCGACCGGGCCGCGGGATCTGGTCGACGAGTTCGTGATCCCGATCCGTTCGGGGCGTGCGTGGGAAGTGCCAGCGGGCCTGCTGTGCCGATTGATCATCACGCCCGCTGGGCCGCAGGTCGGCGATCTGAACGTATGGAACAGGCACAATCCGCGTGAACGGCTGTGGGCGGCGCGGTCGCGTCAGCTGCAGAGCGCCCATGTGTCCACATACGACCGGCTTTGGTCGACGTTGCCTTATCTGCGGCCATTGCTGACGATTACGAAGGACACGCTCGAATCCTATGGTGTGGACGAGGAAGGCGGGCGGGTGCACGACTTGCTCGGGTCACGTTGTGATCCGTACGTCAACCGGATCCTGACTGACGAGGATTTCGATTTCCACTGCCATTCCAACCTTGTCCGCGCGGTCCTGCCGTTTGGGCTGACCGAGTTCGATGTGCACGATGTGCTGAATGTCTTTCAGTGCACCGGGTTGAACGACGAGGACGAGTACTTCATGAAGGCTTCGCCCGCGAAGCCTGGGGATTTCTTCGAGTTCTTCGCTGAGCAGGATCTTTTGTGCGCGCTGTCCACATGTCCGGCCGGTGATCTTTCGGTTCCTTTGTGGGGGCCGGACGCGCGGGATGCGCTCGAGGTCTGTCGTCCGATCGCGGTTGAGGTTTATCGGCCCGATCCCGGACTCACGGAGGATTGGCGGCCGCCGGTCAGCTCTAAATATCAAGGGCTACACGGAATCCGGCTGCCCTAGCGTCCTGCGGACCGCGCGCCTAGCGTGGGTGATGGCTGCTTGATCGCCGTGCAGCTGCAGCGCCTGGTTGAGGCCCGGTCCAAATGAGACGATCTCGAACACGGCTTGGTCCGCGTCGATGTCCAGCTGCGCGCGGTGGATTTCCGCGCGCAGAAAGGACCGCCAGTCGCGCCAGGATTTCAGCACCGCGTCATGTACTTCGCCTTCGCGGCCATCGAACTCTGTTGCCGCGGCCGTGAGCAGGCAGCCGCCGGGTAGTCCGGTGTCCGCCAGGTAGTCGAACCAGTTGTCGCACAACGCAAGCAGTCGTTCCAGGCCAGCTGGGTGACGCATCGCTGGTTCGATCACTCGTTCCTGGAACTCGGCGATCACGTGGTGCACGGCGGCGAGTTGAAGCGTTTGCTTGGTGCTGAAGTGGTTGAGCACACCGGATTTGCTCATCGCCAACTCGGTGGCGAGCCTGCCGATGGTCACGCCTTCGAGGCCGTCGAGCGAGGCGATGTCCATCGCGGTGGACAGGATCGAGTCCTTGGTGTGCTGGGCTTCGGCGGCTGAGCGGCGGGGCGACATGCCGCCGACTCTACTTTAGCGATCGACAGGTCGCTATAAAGTGTTATAGAGTCCGATCGATCGGTCTCTAAAAGGCGAGAAATTTTTGGAGTGGGTGCAAGGAGCTTGCGGACCGACTTGGTGCAGGGAAGTTGGGAACTGGACTGGCAGCGGCAAGTTTCGAGACGGACCAGGCAGGTGGAAAGTTGAGAGTACGCAGACTCGGCTGGGCGGGACTTGAAGTCGAATCCGGCGGATCGACCTTGGTGATCGACTTTGTCACCGGAGCTGAACCGGTGCGGTCGGCGCTACCGGAAGGCGCGCTCTTGCCTGCACGGGCAGGAGCTCTCGCGGCCTTGTGCACGCATCTGCACAGCGATCACGCGGATCCGGCCGCGATCGAGGAAGTCCTGGCCGATGGGGGAGTCGTCTTACGGCCTCGTGAAGTCGACAGCGCGTGGACCGTGCAGGCGGAGATGTACTTCGCCGCGCGTTCGCTCACCGTTCGAGTCATGCGGGACTGGGAATGTGTGACGGTCGGACCGTTCGACATCACCGCGGTGCCGTCGGTGGATGGACTCGGTGACCCTCAGGTGAACTGGGTGGTCGCGGCGGGCGGGAAGCGGGTTTTTCACGGCGGCGACACCGTTTTTCATGGGTACTGGTGGGAGATCGCCGAACGCTGTGGCCCGCTGGATGCCGCTTTCCTGCCGATCAACGGTGCCGCGGTGAATTTTCCGCACAGGCAGCCTGCGAGCCCGTTGCCTGCGGTGCTCACGCCGGGGCAAGCCGTCGTGGCTGGGATGATTCTCGGTGCGCGGCAAGTGGTTCCGATTCACTACGGCATCGAGGGGCAGCCTGCGTACGTGGAGGTCGATGATCCGATTGGGAACCTCCATATGGCCGCCAAGCGGTATGGCGTCGACGTCTTGGTAGTCGAGCCAGGCGTTCCGGTTCAGCTCGGTTGAGTGTGAACCCCTTATAGAGCAATGGAATTGAGGAACCTTGCGAGGGTGGTGCGTGGGAACTGCCTTTGTGGCCGCAAGAAAAGCGCAAGCGAGGCTACCTATGTTGTGAAGGCTCAACGGGAGTCGAGAGGGGATGGGCAACCAATGCGTTCAGGTATCAGGGGGAGGGCTCTGACTGTCGCTTCGTCGGTGGCATTGGCCGTCGGGGTGCTGTCCGTGGGCACGCCTGCTTCGCGGCCGCCTCGGGATGCAGCACCGGTACGATGATCACGCCGCCATCGGTGCGGCACAACACCGGCATGGCGAAGTGCCGGGTGCTCACTGGGGGATCGCAGGTTCGGGCCGTCGTCCACTGCGGTAGTACCGCGTTTCCGCCGCACTACGGCCCATGGGTTTCGGCGGCCAACACGTGGTCCAAGTACAACTGCGGCGGCAGCGATGCCGTGCGCGTTGGCTATCAGACCCGATAGTAACCAAGCCTTCTGGCCAGGTGAGTACCTGGCCAGAAGGCGGTCAGGCGGGCCTTCGGTCTGCCTCCGGATGTACACCCGCGGAAGCGCGCTGGTTGATCAGTGCTTCGAGGCCGTCGAGATAACGGCGCACACCGAACTCGCGGCCGTTGTCGCGTGACGCGCCGGTCACGCTCGATGTCGCCGCTGTCAACGCGGGGAAGCGATCGCCGTAGCGATACAGCAATTCCTGCATCAACGGCGTGACCTTCTTGTCCGAGTCCCAGGGTTGAGTGCCTGCCGTTGACATCGACTGCGTGTTTCGGATCAGGCCGAAGAGGATGAACACCGCGTCGAGCTGTTCTGTACCGGTCAGGCCCGTGTCGGACAACGCGCTCACTGCCGACTCGATCCAGCCGAGCTCGCGTGGGCCGATCGGGCGGTCACCGAGTGTGGCCCATGGCAACCATGGGTGCTGGTGCCACACGACCGCGAGCTGACGGGTGAACTCGTTGAGCCTTCCGCGCCAGCCGCCTGACACTTCGTACAGGTCGGGTGGGTCGCCGACAGCCAGTTCGATCATGACCGCGAGCAGATCGGACTTGCCGGACACGTATCGGTAGAGCGCCATCTTGGTGAACTCGAGCTCGCTCGCCACCCGCTGCATCGAGACTGCGGCGAGGCCTTCGCTGTCCGCGATACCCATCGCGACCCGTGCGATGCGTTCGACGCTCAATGTGGGCTTCGGGCCGCGACTCGGCGGCTCTTTCAGGCCCCACAGCAATTCGACGACGCCGGTCTGGTCACCGAAGACGTGTTCCACGCCACCCGCTTTCCTAGGACATAGTGGGGCTTGTCGACACTTTGAAACTGTGTCTAGCATACGCAGCGTCCAGTGGACACAGTTTACGCCTGGTCAACATTTTAACTGGTGGGAGCGGTCACGCGATGAAGTTCATGGTCATGATCAGGGCGACAGAGGACATGGAGAACGGGGTCATGCCGAGCGCGCAGGCGCTCACCGAGATGACCGACTTCAACGAGAAGCTGGTCAAGGCCGGGATCATGATCGGCGGCGACGGCCTGCACCCGAGCTCCAACGGCGCCAGGGTGACCTTCGACGGCACGAAGACCACCGTCATCGACGGCCCGTTCGCCGAGGCGAAGGAGCTCATCGCGGGCTACTGGATCTGGGAGGTCGGCTCGCTGCAAGAGGCCATCGAGTGGGTCAAGCAGGTGCCCAACACCGACGGCGGGCACGGCGAGATCGAGATCCGGCAGATCTTCGAGGCTGAGGACTTCGGCGACGAGTTCACTCCGGAAGCCCGCGCGAAGGACGCAGCGCTGCGAGCACGCGCCGGAGAGTAGGCCCGCGCGACGGATGCTGCGCTCCGGGCGCTGCGGTGAGGCAAGGCCGCGGATGTGGCACTGTGGGCATGCACCGGAAGATCACGGATGCGGGCCAGCGTTGGCGGCTATGGCCGCGTCAATGGCGGGTTACCGCAGGCGGGCGGGTAAGGACCGAAAAGCCTCGTGAGTTGGTTATCAAGCCGCAAACCCGGATAACCGGCCGGGCGAAATTTTCATGGCCCCTGGATGGCGCTGTCCAGGGACCACCGTCCACTCATGGGGTTTTTCTCACTGCAGGTAGCCCTCGACTTGCTGGGTCGGGCGGGCTTGGGCGTCGTCTGGGTTCTCGCCTGCTCCGCTGCGCGCGCGGCGCTGGCGTAGCAGGTCCCAGCACTGGTCAAGGGATTCTTCCAGCGCCTTCAGCTTGGCGTGCTCCTCGTCGGAGTCGATCTCGCCTGCCACGCTGCGGGTGCGCAGTTCGTGTTCTTGATCAACCAGGGTACGGATCTGGCTGAGGATTTCGCGTTCGTTCACAACTTGAGATTAACCAGGTCACCCGGCTCCCGCTTCTCAGCAAGGTTGTCCTAGCCTCATTGCTGTGGGGAGTCTCCGCTCGCGCGTCATGACGTGGTTCGCACGCATCTACCTGAGCCGTGCCCGGAAAAAGGGGTTCGACCTCGGCAAGATGCCCATTCCTGAGCCCGCGTTGATGCCGTTGAAGCGCAACGGCCTCGATCCGGTGCCCGATCTCGGGCAGATGCGCAAGGACACCCCGATCGGCAAAGTGCCCATGCCTTTCGGAGTGAACTTGTGGTTGGTCAGCGGTTACGAAGAAGCAAAGGCCGTACTGAGCAACACCAAGGCATTCAGCAATGACTACGCCCACCTGATGGGCACCGGCGCGACCAGCGTCCAGCAGAGCCCCGGCGGCCTCGGCTTCGCTGACCCGCCCGTGCACACGCGGTTGCGCAAGCTGCTCACGCCGGAATTCACCATGCGCCGCCTTGCCCGGCTCACCCCGGGAATCAAGGCGATCATCGAGGGCTGCCTCGACAACATGGACAAGGCCGCCGGGCCGGTCGACCTCGTCGCCGAGTTCGCGCTGCCGATCCCGTCGCTGGTGATCTGCGAGCTGTTGGGCGTGCCGTACGACGACCGCGACGACTTCCAGCGCCTCGCGATGACCCGCTTCGACTTGTTCAGCGGCGCGGACGCGTCACTCGGCGCGATCTCCGAGTCGCTGGAGTACCTCCTCGGAGTGGTTCGCAAGCAGCGCGAAGACCCGGGCGACGGCCTGCTCGGCATGATCATCAAAGAGCACGGCGACGAGATCGACGACCTGGAACTGGCCGGGCTGGCCGACGGCGTGCTCACCGGCGGGTTCGAGACCACAGCGAGCATGCTCGCTCTCGGCGCGCTGGTGTTGTTGCAGGATGAGGAAACCTTCAAGCTCGTCCACGACAACGACGACGCCATCAACAAGTTCGTCGAGGAGATCCTGCGGTACCTGACGGTCGTGCAGGTCGCGTTCCCGCGCTTCGCCCGCGAGGAGATCGAAGTCGCCGGTGTGACCATCGGCAAGGGCGACGTGGTCATCGCTTCGTTGAGCGGTGCCAACCGGGATGACGCGCTCGGTGACGGCTTGGAAACCGTGAATCCGCACCGGGATCCGACTTCGCACCTCGCCTTCGGCTACGGCGTGCACCGGTGCATTGGCGCGGAGCTGGCGAAGATGGAGCTGCGGGCCGCGTATCCCGCGCTGGTGCGCCGATTCCCGAAGATGCGGCTGGCCAAGTCCGCTGACGAACTGGAGTTCCGCAAGGTTTCGATCGTTTACGGCGTCGACGCGCTTCCGGTGTTGCTCAAATAGCGCAGCGTCGTGTGGCCTCGCTCCCTTTCGCCTTGCTGGGAGATCAAATTGTTCCTGACGGTGACGCCGGAACGCTACGAAGACTGGTTGTCTTTGGGCGTTTCGGTCGGTGCCGTCAGGGACGATTTGAGCCCCAGCAAGGCCAAGGGAGCGGGGTCACACGACGCTAAGTAACATTTTTGCCGCAAAGGGTGCAGGCGGTTGCGTGGCCCGATAGGTTTTGGGTCAGCAGCTTCTCATGCATTTTTCACCAAGGTGTCACACCCGGGTTGGTTCGCACGGACGTCGGGGGGCGTTGAGCGCCCCGGGGTGACCCCGACAACGGGGGTGTTCCTTGTACACGCGTCGACTCAGACACACAGCCGCGGTGGCTGTCACTGGGTTGCTCATTCTCGGCTCTCCACCGGCCTTCGCCGACCCGACGGACGAACCGTCAGGTTCGGTGTCGCCTTCCGCGAGTCCGACGTCGCCGGAGGCGGGACAGCCGAAGGACACGAAGTCAGACGAGCCGACGGCGAAACCGGCGGAGCCTGCCGAAGCACCGGACCTTGAGCTGGCGGAGCTGAAGCTGAAGGAGCCGACCGTCAAGTACCCCGTCGGCGCCGAGTTCGTCCTCACAGGCAAGATCAACAACCGCGGTAAGGCCGAAGCCACCGAGGTGAAGGGCGAGCTCGCGGCGACGGGCGACGCGAAGATCGAGGTCACCAAGCGGACGGGCCTCGACCCCGGTCTGAAGCTGGCCCCGCAGTCGACGAAGGACTTCGAACTCACGGTCAAGTTCACGCAAGCGATCAAAGCCACTGAAAAGCTGACGCTCACCCTGTCGGCGCTGGGCGACACCAATACCGCCAACGACAAGCGAACTGTCGATGTCGTGGTGTCACATGAGACAGGCACGCTCACCGGGCGCTTCTTCTTGGACCAGGACGGCAACGGGAAGTACGACGCTGGAGACGAAGGCGTCTCCGGCGTGGTTTTGAAGCTGGGCGGCCCACAGAACAACTCGGTTGAGGTGACAACCGGCCCTGGCGGTGCGTTCAGCCGCGATGACCTGCCTGTTGGCAAGTACACAGTGGCAGCGCCGCCGTTGGCTGACGGATGGGTGACCGCGCCCAAACAAGTCGACCTCACCAAGACCGGCGCCGATGTCCAACTTTTCGCGACTCGGCCGTTGAGTGAAGTGCTCAAGGTGACCGCGAAGTTCAACGAGGGGCCATACCAGGCGCGCGACAAGGCCAATTTGACGATCACCCTGGTCAACGGTAAGAACGACTCGCTTCGGGTCGTCGCGAACTGTGAGGACACCAGCGCCCCGGGCGTAGACCCCGACGAGCCTTCGGTCACCGACTCGCACCTCGAGGGCTCGAGGGATCCCAAACGCTGGGGCAAGCTGGTGCGTTCAGAGGGTGGTGTCGAGGTCAAGGCGGGAGAGACCAAGACAGTCTCGGTCGAGGGAAGCGTGCCGCTCAGGTCATACGACCGAGGTGTCGTGCACATCTACTGTGCGTTCGAGGCGATCGGCCAGTTCGAGGAAGGCGCCCCCAAGGTCTTGACGCTGGCCAAGGTGGCCGCGCTGAAAGGCTACGGCAGCGGTTACGTCTTCGAGGACCGCGACGGCGACGGCAAGCCCCAAGGTGAGGGCATCAAGGGACTCGGCGTCTCGTTGGTCGATCCGTTCAACGGCAATGTCGTCGCGACGACGACAACCAAGGACGATGGCAGCTACAAGGTCGAGAACGTCGAATCCGGCTGGTACATCCCGGTCTTCAAAGGCCCGTGGAAGTCCAACGTGTTCCTCGTCGTGGCCGCTGATGGGTTTGGCGAACGCACCCTGATTCCAGTGGTGCCGGGGCCCGCGCCTGGGGACGGCAACGAGCCCGCACCGATGCCCAAGGCTCCGCCTGGCAACAACAACTCGGGCACGACGCCGCTGGCCAAGACTGGCGCCAATGTCATCGGATTGACGATCGGCGGCCTTGCCGTGCTTCTCGTTGGGATCGGCGCGGTGGTGTTCACGAGGAAACGGCGCCGTAGCTGAGGTAGCTTTTTCGCCCGTCTGGCAAGGCCTTTCGGCGCTTGCCAGACGGGTTCTGGTTACATGGGGTCATGGACAAGCGGCGCTGGCGGCGCCATGCTCTCCGGTTCGGGCTGATCACCGTGGGCGTGCTCGCTGTGGCCATCGGTGGCAGCCTGATCTGGTCTTATTCCGCTTCGGCCAGCCATCGGTTCGATGTGGTGGATGCGCCGAGTGCTCCGGTTGCGATCGTGCTCGGGGCCAGGATCCGGGATGAGCGTCCGTTGCCGTTCCTGGCTGGGCGGCTGGATGCGACCGTTGATCTGGTCAAGGCTGGCAAGGTCAAAGCTGTACTCGTGTCCGGTGCGGCTGGGGGCACGTCTGGCGACGAGACCAAGGCGATGGCCGCGTACCTTGCCGCGCGGGGTGTGGACCCCAGGATGATCGTGGTCGATCCATTTGGCCTTGATACGTACGACACATGCGCTCGTGCGATTCAGGTCTACGGCATTGATCGCGCGTTGGTGGTCACGCAGTCCTATCATCTGCCGCGGACCGTCGCGTTGTGTCGCTCGCTGGGGATGCAGGCCGACGGCGTCGCTGCTACCTGCGACTGTTCTGTTTTCAGCCTCGTTCCCAACGGGGCCCGGGAGTGGCTGGCGACGGTCGCTGCCGTTCCTGAGGCGATCTGGCATCGCGCTCCGGCCGTACTGTCCACTCCGGACGCGACGGTGCGTGACCTGGTCGGGGCACAGTCATCGGGCACCAGGTAGTGGCATGATTACTCAGGACAACTGAGGGGGAGAGATGACTGAGGACGAGCGTCCGCCGCCCGCGGACGCGAAACCGCCTGAGTCAATGTGGGAACCGTTGCCGCGGCCGGAGACCATCCAGGGTGTCGGCCAGCGACGCAACTCGCCGCTGGCTTTGATCGCTGTGCTCGGTCTCGTACTCATGGTGGTGCTGGCGATTGGCGCGCCCGGCAGGCTCAAGTTCACCACCGAGGTCGCCGGAACCCCGTTACCCGGTCCGACCGTGGGCAACAAACCGAACGCGGCGCAGGCGCCCACCACCAGCGCGCCGACGACCAGCAAGTCGAACAAGCCGCGCTGGCAGGAACTCACCGAGGCCAACACGCTGCTGGCCCCCGGCATGCAACTGCCGCAGGTCACGTGCAAGCTGCCTGCGTTCGGGCGCTCGGCCGACCAGTTGCGGGCCTACTACCAGGCCATGATCGGCTGCCTCGACGAGGCGTGGAAGCCATTGCTGACCCAGTCCGATCACGTCTTCGAGTCGCCGAAGCTCAACGTCGACGAGGAGCCGAAGAGCACCTGCGGCACCCCGACCAGGCAGGAGGCCGTCGCCTTCTATTGCCCGAGGGACAAGGGAATCTTCATGCCCCGCAACCGGGTCACCGAGTCCATGGGCAGCAACCAGGGCGGCCACATCATGGTCCTCGCGCACGAGTATGGCCACCACGTGCAGGCCATGAGCGGCATCAACCACGGGATGGGCCTGAAAATGATCGGCCTTGCCGAGGACTCGCCGGAGTACTTGGAACTGACCCGCAGGATGGAGCTGCAGGCCGACTGCTTCTCCGGGATGTTCATCGGCGCCGCCGGTGGGCGTGGCTCGATCACCAAGGCGCTGAGCAACTCCGCGTCCTCGGCGTTCCGCAGTTCGGTCGCGGACAAGACGCACGGCAGCGTCAAACATCAGATCCAGTGGGGCACAGCCGGTGTGAAGAACAACAACACCGCGTCCTGCAACACCTGGCTGGCCCCGTCCGGCGAAGTCAGCTGAGTTTCTCCCAGAGGAACTCGAACACCAGTCCCCACTTGAAAGCCAGCTGCTCGTTGTCGGCGGCCGCGCCGTGGCCGCCTTCGATGTTCTCGTAATAGCGCACGTCGTGGCCGTGTTCGCGCATGCGAGCGACCATCTTGCGGGCGTGCCCCGGATGCACCCGATCGTCCCTTGTGGACGTCGCGAACAGCACCGGCGGGTACTTCGCGTCCGCCTTGACGTTCTGGTACGGCGAGTACGGCTCGATGTAGGCCCATTCCTCGGGCTTACGCGGATCGCCGTACTCCGCCATCCAGGAGGCGCCGGCCAGCAGCTCGTGGTACCGCTTCATGTCCAGCAACGGAACCTGGCACACGATCGCGCCGAACAGCTGCGGGTAGCGGGTCAGCATGACGCCCATCAGCAGACCGCCGTTGCTGCCGCCCTGAATGCCAAGCCGGTCCGGCGTTGTGATGCCGCGGTCGATCAGATCCTGCGCCACCGCGGCGAAATCCTCGTACACCAGGTGCCGGTTCTCTTTCACCGCCTGGAAATGCCAGTCCGGGCCGTACTCGCCGCCGCCGCGAAGGTTGGCCACGACATACGTTCCGCCGCGCGCCAACCACGCCCGGCCAACGTGCCCGAGGTAGCTGGGCGTCAACGAGACCTCGAACCCGCCGTACCCGGACAGCAGGGTCGGCCGCGCGGCCGGATCGTCCTTGCCCACCACGAAATACGGGATCTTGGTGCCGTCAGCCGAGGTCGCGAAGTGCTGGCGGACCTCGATCCCGGACGCGTCGAACCGGGCAGGCGCCTGCTTGAGGATCTCTGGCTCCCCGTCGACCGTGCCACGCCGCAGCGTCGCGGGTTCGGTGTAGCCACTGGAGTTCATGAAGTACTCGTCGCTGACGTCCGGATCGGTGTCGGTGATCTCGGACAGCGCACCCGCGGGCACACCGGCCAAAGGCGCGCGCTGCCAGCCGTCCGGGCCGGGCGTGAGCACCTCGATACGGCTCTGCACGTCGTGCAGGGTGTTGATGATGACGTGGTTCTTCGTCCACGTGTGGTAGGTCAGCGAAGTGTGCGCGTCCGGCTCGAACAGCACGTCGAATTCCCGTGCACCGGCAAGGAAATCATCGAACTTGGTGGCCAGCAGGGTGCCCGCGGGATAGGCCGCGTCGCCGACGGTCCACGCTGAGCGCAGCGTGATCAGCAGCCACTCGCGCTCGACGCCCATCTCGGCGTCGTCCGGGATCTCGATGCGGATCAGGTCACCGGATTCGCCGCGCAGAAAGCGTTCCGAGCGGTAGAAGTCGATGTTGCGGCCGACGAAATCGCGTTCGTAGCCGGGAGTCGGGTCGTGTGTGGCGTAGACCGACACGTCCTCGGGCTTGCCCTCGAACACCGTGACGGCTTCGGACAACGGCGTGCCGCGGCGCCATTCCTTGACAATGCGGGGATATCCGGACGAGGTCATCGAGTCGGGGCCGAAGTCCGTGCCCACGTACACCCGGTCGGCGTCGATCCAGCGCAGGAAGCTCTTGGCCTCCGGCAGTTCGAAACCGCCAGGCACGAACTCGCGCGTCGCCAGGTCGAACTCACGGACCACGGCGGCATCCGCGCCACCACGGGACAAGTTCACCAGCGCGAGGCGATACTCCGGACGCAGTACGGCGGCGCCGTCCCACACCCAGTTCTCGCTTTCGCTTTCGCCCAACGCATCAACGTCGAGCAATAGTTCCCAGTCGGGTTCGGCGAGCCGGTACTGATCGAGCGTGGTCCGGCGCCACAACCCACGCGGGTTCTCGGGCGTCTGCCAGAAGTTGTAGAGGTACTCACCGCGGCGGCGGATGTACGGGATCCGGTCGTCGGCGTCGAACACCGCGCGGATCTCGTCGCGCAGCTCGGCGAACCGGGCGCTGCCGGTCAGCTCGGCGACCGTCTCCGCGTTGCGCTCGCGGACCCACGCCATCGCGTCGTCCGCGGTCACCTCTTCCAGCCAGAGGTAGGGGTCGTCGTGCTCGCTCATGAACCCAGTGTGTCAGTCACCCCGCCAGGATGCGAGGACCGAATCGATCTTGGACCGGATAGTGTCCCTGGCCGCGTCACGGTCCACTCCGGACATCAGCAATTCGTCGTACTCGGTGTCCTCGTGGCGAATCGATGCCACCACCGCCCGCGTCATCGCTTCCTCGTCCAACGCCCGCCCGGCCGCCGAGCGCCCGACACGCCCGCTGCCACGTAGCCCGGTGTGCCGCGCGATCGCCTCGGCGCGGTCCGGCGGGCAATGCGGAAACAGTGTGCCGATCAACTCGGCCATTTTCGCGATCAGCACGACGTCTTCGTTCGCCCGGCGTTCCCGGTCGCGTTCACGTCGGCGCAGGCGGACCTCCTCGTCCGCCAGGCACGACTGTTCTGCCTGTTCCAGCGCGGATTCCTCGACCAGGATGCCGCGTCGCTGGTATCGCTTGCGGCGCGAGTCGAACTCGACGACCACCGCGGACAGGCCGCTGGCCTTCTTCGCGCGGCGGGTGATCGTGGCGTTGCCGGACGGCACCAGGATCAGGTGATCCATGTCCGCGCACGTCAGGCAGAGCGGGCCGGTGTTGTCCATGATCAGGTACGGGCCGGTGTCCTTGCAGCCGACGCAGGTCCAGTCCTTCTGCGGGATGACCACGACCAGATCGGGCGCGGTGTTCTGCTTGCGTGTCAGGGTTTCCCGCCGTTTGTCGGATAGCTCCGGCGATGTCCAGTGCATCCGGTACGCCCGTTCGGCCGATTCGTCCTGCCGCTGCGTGAATCGCAGCGGCCTGCGCCCGCGATTGGTTGACACGTAAGTGCTTTCGCCGACCGTCAGGCCCTTCGCGGTGGCCCAGCGCTCAAGGATCTCCCGTGCGTCGGTGAGTTTGTCCGGGCCGACGGCCGCGATCGCTTCGAGCGTGTCGACCTGTTCACGTTCCCAGCGCTCGATCTTGTGCAGCCAGCCGAGCCGGTGGAACACCGCGATCGGCGTGACGATCTTCGACTCGGCCAGTTGCTGCTCGGCCGCGGCGGCGACGCGGCGCTCCAGCTTCGAACGCGGCTCAAAATCCATCGTGTGCGGCTCCATAACGGCGGTAGCGTGCCGTCCCATGGTCCCAGCCGTGCGCACCGCGTCAGCCGCCGACTTGCCTACGCTCGGCGACATCGAACGCGCCGCCGACCGGGTTTTCGAAGCGGTCGGGATCGTGTTCCCGCCGGGCGGAACGGTCGTCGACACGGTGACTGATCCAGCGGACGTGCTGGTCGCAGGCGATCCGCCGGTGGCCTTCGCGTACGTCGGGCCGCTTGACGGGCATCTGCACCTGCATCAGATCGCCGTTGACCCGGCATACGCGCGGCAAGGCCTGGGAACCGCGCTCATGCAGGCCGTCATCGCTCGCGCGGGCGCTCGTGGCGTCACGCTGACCACATTCGCCGATGTGCCCTGGAACGGTCCGTGGTATGCCAAGCTTGGCTTCACTGTTCTCGCCGAACCCGGCCCTGAGCTGGCAGAACTCGTCCACGAGGAGCGGCTTGGCGGCCTCAACGCGCTGGGCGAGCGTTGGGTGATGTACCGGCCATCACGCATTCGAACATAACGGACACATTCCGTGATCTGTTGCTGATCACGTCCGACCGCCTAACCTGCTTGTTAGCAGGGTCACACCGGTGGTTGGGATGGAGGCACCTGATGCGGATCGCGGACCTGTTGCGTAGCAAAGGTTCTACCGTGGCGACGGCCGAACCGGGCACGCCGGTCAGAGAGCTGCTCGCGGCGCTAGCCGAGCACAATATCGGTGCGATGGTCGTCCTCGCCGCTGACGAGAGCGTGGCAGGCATCGTCTCGGAACGTGACGTCGTGCGCCGGTTGAACGACCGGGGCGCCGAACTCCTCGACGCGGCGGTCGTGGAAATCATGAGTACCGAGGTGTTCACGTGCGCACCCGACGACTCGGTCGACAGCCTCAGTGTGCTGATGACCGAGCGCCGGATCCGGCACGTGCCTGTGGTGCGCGACGGCAGGCTTGTCGGCATCGTCAGCATCGGTGACGTGGTCAAGAGCCGGATCAAGAAGCTGGAAGAAGACCAGCAGCAGCTCGAGGCCTACATCACCCAGGGTTAGATTTTTTTGATCACCTGGTCACGTTCGGCATCGGTCAGCTCGATGCCGAACGTGGCAGGCAATTCGCCGAGGATCTCGGCCGCGGTCAGCGTGCGCTTCTCGGTCTCACCGCTCGGCCGCGCCTTGACAAGCTCGTTCCCGACCAGAGCCGTGCGGAACTCCGGGCCGGTGCGCTGCGCGATGAGGCGCGCGGTCCAGTGCGAACCTGGCGCCCGCGCGGAGTAGAAATTGCTCATCTCGTAGTCGGCGAGGTACTGCCGCTCGGTGGTGAAGCCGTAGTAGCTGACCCATTCGCCCGCAGTCAACGACTGCAGCACCCACTGTTCCTCGATGCGCGTCAGCCGGAACGTCCACGCGCCCTGCCGCATCGTGCCTTCCTCGAACGGCATCGGTTCGAGCAGACCCCCGCCACCCCAGCCGACGTCGGTCAGCCACTGCCGCCCGTCCACCTCGGCCACCGCCATCATGTGCGTGCGGCCCCGCATCGGCCCGCCGCGCTGGCTGAGCCGTGGCCGGGCAAGCAGCCGCTGCACGGGAATGCCTAGCCGGTCAAGGGCTGCCGTGTAGAGCAGGTTGTGCTCGAAGCAGTAGCCACCGCGCTCGCGGCCGACGAGTTTCGCCTGCAGGCTCGGGATGTCCAGCTTGGGCACGTCACCGAGGAACACCTCGATGTTCTCGAACGGGATGCTGGCCACGTGGCCGGCGTGCACGGATTTCAGGGTCGGCTCGGCCACGCCGATCCGGCTCAGGTACGCATCGAGGTCGAGCTCTTCGGTTCCCCAGGTCATTCGCGCCATCCCTGTAGTTCCACGCCGCGCGTCACCTCGACCCGGAAGGCGACGCGGATGTCGGCGGTCTTACCGGGTTCCAGGGCCAGCTCCCAGGTCAGCTCACCGAGGTCGGTGCGCTTACCGGGTTCCGGCTTGCAGCTGACGTCCTTCACCGTGATCCCGTCGTCCCGCGACACCGGGATTTGGTCAAGAACAGTGACTTTTGTCGGACGCTTACTGTAATTGCCGACGGTGATCAGGTATTCCGCGTCCCTGCGCTTGGTGCGGCCGGTCACAGCCTTGCTGGCGCTCTGCTGGACGAGCTTGCGTTCGACCCGGATCTGGTCGTCGATGCCCAGGTTGAGCTCGATCTCCTCGCCGGTCGACCAGAAATCCAGCGTGGTCGTGCCGACGAACTGGCCCTCGTGGAAGATCGACACAGCGCCTGGCAGCAGCGTGTGCTCCGAGGTGTTCACGGCGGTGGCGCGGATGTAGGCCTCCAAGGTCTGGCTCGGCGCCGTGATGTGGTCGATTCGGGCATTGACGGCCTCGGCGTGGACCGTCGCGCGGTGGGAGGTGCCGTCCGATGGCACGGCCACAGGCCTCGTCGGGCGGTAGATCGCCGCGGTTGTGGTGTGTTCGACGGCCATCACGGCGTCCACCGCGCCCGGTGCGCCGTAGACCGCTTGTTCAGCCGCCATCATCATCGGTACAGGTGCTGCGGGCGGCCTCACGCGGTCCAAGTACCACGGTTCAAGCTCGGGGATGTCCACGGAGACCGCGGGCCGCGCGGTCGACAGCGCGAGCTCGCACTGGGGCCAGTCCTCGCCGCTGAACTGAGTGATTTCGGCGTACCAGGAGATCCAGAGGGACTCGCCGTCGAGCCTGATGTCGTAGCTGGACGTCCAGGATGCCTCGTTGACCACGTAGGACAGTTCAATGTCGACAGTCGTATTGTCGGCTGCTTCCAGTTCGACGCGCGCGGCCTGCTGGTCGGGCGTCTGATGTGTCCGCAGCGCGGCGAGTTCCCGGCTGACCGCGTCCAACTCCTCTTGGATGCTGACCCGTTGCTGGGCCAGTTCCCGTTTGCGGGCAAGCACGTCGGCGAGCTGGTTGCCGATGGAGTCGGTAAGGTCGGCGATCCGATCCGGCTGGATTTCGCCTTTGGCCAGGGCTTTCGCGAACGTGCCACCGGCCCGTCGGCGCAGCCCGGTCAGCAGTTCGATCCGGCTGTCCTCGACGGCGACCGTGTCGGTCAGTTCCTGCAGCCCGTTGGTCAGTCCGCGGAGTTTTCCCTCTAGTTCAACGACTTTGGCATCGTCTGACCGCGGTTTGTGTGCTGTGGTGAGCGAAACTCCGACGACCCTGGCTTCGCCGTGGCAGCGAACGCGGACGGAGTCCCGTTGCATGCTGAGCGGCAACCCGTTGATCTCGATCGGCTCGTTGTTGGCGAGTGTGACCGTGGCTCGCCGCGTCACCCGCGCCTGCCCGGGGTACACGGTCACTGCCACGATCGGTGCTTGCACGGTCACCCTCGCGAGATTACCGCCATTCATGTACGTAATCGCGTTTCGAGGCGCCTGATCGGGGGTGAGCCATTAAGCTCGCGACGATGTCAGACACCCCGTACTCGCAGACGAGCGCGGCCCGGATAGGTGGCCTGCTGCTGGTCATCGGTGGTGGGCTGGCGCTGGTGTTGTGTGTCGGGGTTCCTGGGTTCGTGCACGGCTACACGACGCCAACGGCATTCGTGGCTTGTATCGCTGTGGTGATCGGATTGTTCTGCGTGCTGAACCCGCGGCGGATCCCGCATTGGTTCGTGTGCGGCCTAGGGCCGTTGGGCACGGTGCTCATAGCGATGTCGTCGATCCTCACCCGCACGACCACCGACGGCAGTGAGCTGCTTTACCTGTGGCCCGTGCTGTTCAGTGCCTACTTCCTGTCGTGGCGCAATGCGCTGTTCAACGTGGTGTTGATTGCGGTCAGCTACCCGCCCATCGCGATCTCGATCTTGGGTGTCGCGGGCATAACGCCGTCCGTGTACATGGTCGGCACGGCCGTTGTGACGCTTGTGGTGACTGCGAGCCTGCGTCGCCAGGTGAACCGGTTGGTTTCATCGATCGCGCTGGAGGCGCGTACGGACAAGCTCACGGATCTTCCCAATCGGCGATCGTGGGATGACCGGTTCGCGGATCATGTCTCGCGTGCGGCGCCCATGTGTTTGTTGATGATCGACCTTGACTTCTTCAAGCGGCTGAATGACACGCAGGGGCATGCGGCGGGGGACTCGGCGCTCGCGTTTGTCGCTGGCGTGTTGCGAGCACAGACCCGACCAACGGATGTGCTTGCCCGCATCGGCGGCGAGGAATTCGGCGCGGCACTGAGAGATTGCGCCCTCGCCGACGGTTTGCGACGCGCGGAACAGATCCGCAGTGCTGTGGAGAGCGAGTCCACGCTGACAGTCAGTGTCGGTGTCGCCGCGCTGCACATTGATGCGACAACGGATCGCGCTTTGATGGCGGCCGCGGATGGCGCGCTGTACTCGGCCAAGCGGTCAGGGCGCAACGCCGTGCGCGCTGTTTCCGTTGACACGCCTACGTCTTGAGCGAAATACTGTGTGGGTGATTAAGGAGCATCCCGCGAATCGCGGATGAGCGCCCAGATGTGGGTGCGGACAGCCACGGAGATCCGTCGGCAACGCCGCCGCAAAGCCCATTCTTGCTGGAACCACCTGATCATCGCGCCCTTATGGCCCATGCACGGCGTCAACCTGGGGACTTTGCTGCGGACGTGTGATGCTGTTGGTGCGTGTATGGCAGTTCCGCGTCTGCCGTGGGTTCCTGCGGCTTTGCAGACCGGGAATACGCTGCGGCAGCCTTCGTGCGTGCACTGGGTCAAGGGACCGGTTCGGTGGCTTCGGGATCAGCGCGAGTCTTCAGACATCGTTGGGGTGGAGTTGACCGACGAGTCCATCCGCTTGGCATCCTTGCCACCGGCTCGCCGCCGGACAGTTGTCGTCCTTGGCCACGAACGCACCGGGATTCCGCCTGAGGCAACAGAACTACTGGACGTGGCCGTGGAGATTCCCATGGTCGGCACGGGCGTGAGCTTGAACGTGGCGGTCGCTGGATCCCTTGTGGCGTATAAACTCGCGGGTCTGGTCTGACACAATGTCTCGGGTGCGTTCAGTTGAAGATGCCGTGCCGCTGGCGCGAAGCTTGCTCGGCCAGTCGATTCCTTCTGTAGAGGAGTTGTTCGAGGCTGTGCGGGCGTACGCCCAGCTTGAGTTCGCGGCGGATGATGACGGCTTCTTGCTTCAGTACTGCGCTGGCAGCTGGAACGATCCGCCGGTGTTCGAGGCCGGTTTCACCCGCCAGTTCGACGACGACAAGGGCCTGCTCCAGATCGACCTGATGTACGGCTATGCCGTGGACGCCGAGCTGAAGTCGTTGTGCGGGAACGGTGAATGGTGGTTTCGAGGCTATGGCGTGCCGTTCGACTCTTGGCTTTCGTCAGCACGGGACCATGAGATTTGGGAGGTTCTGCGTACTCGAAGTCCTACCGGGTTCGCCGTGTCGCAGGACCGGCCAGGGTGCTGAGGAAATCGGATGCTGTCGCGTGGGCCGTCTGCCACTCTGCTGCGAGTGGAGGATGCCGCGAACAAGGACGTGATTGTCCGGTTGACCGCTGATGAAGCGCTTGTCTTGTCCGACTGGCTGTATCGCCTCGGGGAAGAGGGCGGGATCGACGACGACGCCATCTGGCGGGTTGTCGGAACGCTGGAGACGAGCGTGGCTGCGATCTTCGGGCGCGACTACTACGCGCAGCTGGCCGATGCGAGATTGCGAATCCTCAAGGCGCCGCGCAAAACAGTTGTCGGCTGGCTGAAGCTGGAGAACCTGAAGGGGTTCCTGATCGTACTGTCGAACATTGTCAGCTATCGGTTCGACGATTTCGACTGGGGCGCTTTCGAAGCAGGCCTTGAACCCGCCGCCGACGATGAATGGTTCACATATCCCTTGGTGGGAAACGTGACCCTCGAAGTCGCGATCTCACGAGACATCGAGGAAGACCACGTCACCATCCGGGTTGACGTCCCACCAGGAGCTGAACGGCTCATCGGGCAGATCGAGACGGCGTGGATGATCTTCACCCACTTCACCGTGTCACCCGACGTCATGTACTTCCAAGCTTGTTCTTTAACCTGCCACTGAGGGACTTGTGGCTGGGTTCTCGTCATTCTCGTCGCTCAGGTCGTATTCGTCGACGTCCAAAGTGGTTCGGGTAGAGCTCAGGAACTGGAGTATCAGTGGCGACAGGCTCCAGCCCAGTGGGCGTGGTTGCCCCAGCATCGGCAAGGAGCCGTCGGGCGGAGCTTGGACGCCTTCCTCGTGGTGGAAGTAGCGCACGACCTCCATGACCGGGCTGACGTCGGGGTCGGTGACGAGAGTGACCAGCCTGGGATGAACTGGGCTCAACCGATCGACGAGGTGCTGGATTTGGTCATCGACGCTCTCGGTGCTCCGACGAACGATCTTCCAAGCGTGACAGCGGGGCACACGATGCTCGGGGTGTCGACTGCCCATCACCATGACCTCGTCCGGCTGCATGAGAAGCCGGTTGGTGATGTCTTTTGCAGACATGGTGGTGCTCTTGAGCGCGAAGTAGCAGTACTGCAAAGTCCGCATGCGGCCATTCTTGACCGGCACGGTCATCGAGCGCCAACGAGATTCAGGTCTGCCCGTAGGAACCCGGTTGATCATGGGCTGCGGTGATCAGTGTGCATGATCCCGATCGGGAGGCGGCGTTCGGGGAGTTAGTCAGGTTCCGCCGTGTCAGACCGGCTGGGCAGATGCGTTGTTCGAGCTTGCCGATGCGGTGCTGTGCACCGACGGTCCGGTACGGTCAACTCCGAGATCGGAGAAGCCCGTTCCCACGGACAAGCGGTATAAAACTGCCGCAGCGGTACGTCGACCTTCTGTATGTCCGCAATGGCGGGACACCGGTGCGGCCGCGTTGTCCGACCAATTTTGAGACGTCGTGGGCTCCGGATCACTTTGAAATCAGCGCGATTCTCGGTATCGGCGGGTCGCCGGGACTTGAGAACAGCGCGTACATGATCGCCGAGTGGGAGTATCCGGACATCGGCTTGGTCATCTGCTCTACGCCATCCGGTGGGCATGACACGGTGATGCTCGATCGCTCCGGGGCCGTGGTCTACATCGACGAGGACCGGGTGCCCAGGCAGGCCGCGCGTTCCATTGAGGAGTTCGTCGCCATGCTGTACTGATCCGACTGTGGCGTACGAGTTGACGTTCTACTGCCAAACTGCGTTGGATGAGCCCGAGGTGACTCTGGCAAAGCTGTTCCGGCAGATGGCGAAGGGCGGGACGCGGGTTCAGGTTTTCGGGCGGGGATTCGCGGAAGGCACCATGAATGCTGGACTTCACCTCGAATCCGACCCTCCCGCGAAGGCCATCGTGGTTGAAATCAGCAACGATCCCGAAATCGCCACGGAGGTCCTGGCCGAGGATCCTACTGGGCGGGTGAAGTACGCCAACACGATCGTCAGGCTCAGCGGGACAGGCATCAACTGGGTGCTTGTGCGTGCGATATGGCTGGCAATCGAGGCTTTGTGGCCCACGGTTGCCTACGACGAGGTCGATGGATTCGATATCACCGTGAACATGGTGAGCTAGCGGGTGTCGCGGGCCGCGGCTTCTTCAGGCGTCGGCGCCGTACCGCCGAGGTGTGCGGGGAGCCACCACGGATCGGACTGCGGTGTCTCCGGGTAGTCGTTGGACTTGGTCGAGCAAGGCGCTCATGCGGGCACGCAGGTCCTGGGTGAGGACGTCCTGGTCGTCATCGAGGGTTGGGTAGAAGGGGTCTCCCGCGCGGATCAGGATCGGGACGTGTCGCTGGGTGAGGTTCTTCGGGCGGCCCTTCGTCCAGAGGCGCTGGCTGCCCCAGACCGTCATGGGGATGACAGGCACGCCTGCCTCCGCGGCCATTCGTACCGCGCCGCTTTTGATGCCCTTCACTGTGAACGACTGGCTGATGGTCGCCTCGGGGAACACGCCTACTACCTCACCGGCGCGCAGGGCCGCTACGGCTTGCTGGTACGAGGCTTGGCCTGCGTCTCGGTCGACCGCGATGTGGTGCATGCCACGCATAAGTGGACCGGCGATACGGTTGGCGAAGATCTCGTGCTTGGCCATGAACCGGGTTTTGCGCTTCGCCGGTAAGCCTGCCAGGCCGCAGAAAATGAAGTCGAGGTAGCTGACGTGCGTGCACGCGAGCACCGCGCCACCTCGGGCCGGGATGTGTTCGCTGCCCTGCATGTCCAGCCGCAGATCAAGCACGCGGAACATGGTCTTGGCGGCCAGGATGACGGGCGGGTACACGAGCTCCACGGGCCCTCATTTCGTCGAGTGTTGTCCGTTTCGCACGGATACTCATTCCCATACTCCCAGTCCGAACACCCCAGGGTGCTGTGGCGCTCAGCACGTTCACCGGCCCCTAGGGTGACGGCATGAGCGCATCCGGGGTGGGGCCGTTCGACAACGACCACGCGATGGACTTGGTCGACGATTCGGGTCTTGTTCGCGCTTTCCCGCGTGACGGCTGAAGATTCCGAGGCTTATCTGCTGTGGCACGACGCCGGCGCCGGTGATCGATGGCTAGCCGAGGTACAGCACCTGCTGGATGAAACGATCGAGATCTTACAAGGTACGCCGCCAGGCCAACCCCTAACCTGACGGCTTCTTCAAACGGGGTCAGTCGCGGACGGCGGCTACTTCCGAGGCACTGCGCGCGGTGCACGTTTGGACCCACAGTTCGTAGCCGCCCAGCGCACGTGAGCAGTTCCACTTGGTCCAGCGGCCTGCTTGCGCGCCACTGCTACCGGCCCAGTCACAGCTTCGCTTGGTGCTGAAGCCTTCTTCCTGTTTCTTGGCCGGTGTGCAGCCCTGGACCGTGGCTTCAGCCGCGCATGCTTCGGCCGCGGACACCGTTTGCATGGTCACCAATGATCCGGCGGCGACGGCTGTCAGGACCGCGCCGCGGATCAGAACTCGAATACCCATGCCCGCGAGTCTCGCATGATCTTGAACGAACCTGTTGCGGGATAACTCACAACAGGCATACCTGCAGAATTCTTCTCAGTCCGCGTGCAGGGTGATCGTCGTCCATGCTCCGATGTGGACACGGTCCCCGTCGGTCAATGTCCTTGGCGTGTTGGGTTTCAGCATGTCCCTGCGGTAGTTCAGGGTTGTTCCGTTGGCTGAGTTGATGTCCACGATCGCCCAGCCGCCATCCGCTTCCGCCACAAGCAATGCGTGCAGCCTTGACACGCCTGGGTCTTCCGGTGGACCGGTCAGGTCGATGTCCGGCTGGATTCCGCGCGTCGCGCTCCGGCGGCCAATGCTCACTTGCTCGCCACGCAGTTCGAAATGCCGGTCTGGGCAGTACGGCGGGAACATGATCGAGTCCGCGTCCGGGCCGCCGTCGGCTTTCACGCTCTCGTAGTACTTCCGGTCGGCCGACACCACCACCGACCAGGTACGAACGCCACCGTTGGCCACCGGCTCGGGCGCGGGAGATTGAGGCGTGGCAAGGGAATCCGCGCCACAGTCCTCGCAGAAGCGGTCGTCCAACGGAGCCCCGCAGGACGGGCACTCCCGAGTCTGCGCAGGCTCAGGTGGCGCCACCGCGGGAGCTGGTGAAGCCTCGGCCAGGCCGCAGATCTCACAGAAGCCGTCTTCGCCCCACGAATGTTCACACGTCGTGGACATCAGTCCTCCCCGGACTTTCTGCCGACGCGCTTGGTCACCTGCGATCTGCTTTCCAGTGTCATCGCGTCGACCGCGGCCACCTCGCGCTTGAGCCGAATCGTGCCGTGCACGGGATCCACCACGTCCACTACCTTTGCCAGCAGCTTCGCGGTGTCCTCGTGGCCCGACTCGTGCGCCAGTTTCACCGCGCGGCCGAGCTTCGCTGTCGCCGTCTCGATCTGGCCAGCTCGTTGCGCTTCAAGGCCTTCCTCGATCACCGACGCCAGCTCTGCCTGTCCGGTGTAGTGAGCGACCTCCGGGTTGATCTTCGTTGACAGCGCCGTGTCATCCGTCCACACCGCGAGGACCTGGCCCTTGCCGAGCACGTCACCGGCAGCGGAGACCAAGCTGACTCGGCCTGCCAGCATCTTGTCGCCGATGTTCGCCGGGTTCACCTGGATGCACACGTGATAGTCACGGCTTTCCGAGCCCCACGCGCCCGTCGGGTAGTCGCCGCTGCGAGGCGCCGTTTCGACCCGGCGGCCGGTCAGGTCGGTCAGGGTCGGCTCGACTTGCTTGACGAACTTCACCGTGGCGCCTTGTGGCGTCCACAACCGGAGTGACACGTCCGCGATCTCCTTGCCCATCGCGTTCGACGTCATCGCCTGGAAGTCCGCTTCGAGATCGGACGGCTCCGCCACGATGTCCACCGTGCCGAGCAGGGCCGTCGAGATCTTCCTGAGTTCCTTGACTTCCCAGTCCGTTCCGACGCCACGGCAGTCGCACACGAAGTTGCCAGTGACCGTTTCCAGGATTCGTTCCAGTTTCGCCGGACGCTCGTGCACGTTCTGGCCGTCGGTGAGCAGGATCGCGTGCCGCAACGGGTTCTGCTGGGTCGCGAACAGTTCACGGGCCAGCAGCAGCCATTCGCCCATCGCGGTTCCGCCGTCCGCGCGCAGGGCGTTCACCGCGCGCTTCGCTTCGTTGCGCGACACCGTTGTCGCCGGGCGCATGCCGAGCCGTGGCGGGTACACCAAGTCGGCCCGTTCGGAGCCGGACACCACCGCGAAGTTCACGCCGTCGCGCAACGCGTCGATTGCCGCGTTGGTCGCGACTTTCGCCGCGGCCAGCTTGGTCGGCGGATGCTGCATCGAACCCGAGGTGTCGATGATGATCACTTCGGCGGCCTCAGCGTCCGGAGGCGCTGTTACTGCCGAGGGACTGCCCGAAGCCGTGACCGTCACGATCGCGTTGACCTCAGCCGCTCCCTGCGGCAGATACTCGTTTTGATATACCTCGATCTGAAAATCCGTCACGGCAATCTCCCCTCCCAAGGAACAACCACAACGGTGATGTTGTCGTGCCCGCCAAGCTCATTGGCGATACTGGTCAACTCGGCCGCGACTTTCAATGGTTCCGCGTCAGAAACCTTGGCCGCCAACGACTCCGCGTCCGGCAAGTAGTTCCACAGGCCGTCACTGCACACGATCAGCCTGCCCGGCGCCTCCGGCGTGAGCACCGTGACGTGCGGCGGCGCGGCCTCGGCATCGGCGCCGACCCAGCGGGCCAGCGCGTGCGCGTTCAGGCTCGCCGACGCTTCTGCTTCATCCATCCCGGCCGCGACCAGTTGCGCGACCAACGTGTCATCCGTGGTCAGCCTGCGGGAGGGCACATCGGGGGAGGAGGACACCCAATATGCCCTGCTGTCACCGATCCAGCCCACCGTGATCTCGGTCGGTGTCACGATCGCCGACACGAACGTGCACGAAGGCGCTGTCTCTGGGGAGTTCGGCCGGGCCAGTTCGCCGACTGCCGAATACGCCGCCGCGCCACCGTCTTCCGTCGCCGAACGCGGGGAAGCGCCGGACAACAGTGAGTCCACAATGGACTCCAGGGCCGCGTCGACCGCGGTCTGGGACGCCGAATCCGCCCGTTCGGTCGAACCGACACCGTCACACAGCACCGCGACCACCGTTTGCGGCGAACCCAAGGGACCGACCACGCCGAAGGCTATGGAGTCCTCGTTACGCGCACGAGCCCTGCCGCGGTCGCTGACCCCGGCCACCAGTTCGAGGTCGTACTCCATTCGGTCTCTGCCGGTTGGCTGCGCACGGCCGCACGTCTCGCAGAACCCGTCGGCCGCCACTTCGCAACCGCAGCCGACGCACCCGGCATCGCCGACGCGGCCGATCGGCCCGCCGGCTGGGGTCCTGCGCAACTGAAGGCTGCCGCCGCAGTTCTCGCAGTAGCGGTCGGTGGCCTCGGCGGGCTCTCCGCAGTCAGGGCAAGTCACGTGCTGTTCTCCCGCTCAGATCCAGGTCTTCGGCCGGATCCGGTTGGCGTGGTCGACCAGTTCGATGCGTTCCCGGCGGGTTGCGGCTTGCCGGGCCAAGGTCCGATACCACTTCTCCAGGCCGCGCCGGAGATCCTCGTCGACCAGCCGGCATCCCAACACCGTTCCAGATGCTCCCTTCGGCCAGCCACTGACCCATGCGTAAGCCGATTCCAGCAGGTCACGGGATGCGTGGGCGCGCCGGGCGTCGTCGAGCTCCAACCCGGCGAGCTGAGCGCCCGCGACCACGAGATCGTGCTCGGTCAGCCCGTCGGCGCGGGAGATCCCGGTTCGCGCCTTGATCGCCGCCAGTTGCGCGGCCAGGTAGTGACTCGATGTGTCCGGCACGGAATTCAAGACGTCCACAGCCTCATGTCGTTGCCCCTTGGCCAGCAACGCCCGCGCGAGGCCGAACGCGGCGCTGATGTAGGAGCGGTCGGTGCGCCACACGATCCGGTAGTACCGGTCAGCATCGGGCATGTCCCCTGACGCCTCGGCACACGCCGCGATCGCCAGTTTAGGCGCTGCCTCACCAGGAAGGATGTCGTACACGGTCTCGAACGACATCCGCGCCTGCGCGGCGTTGCGCGCGGCCAACGCGGCAAGGCCGCGGTGCCACGGCAAGCGCCAGTCGCTCGGCTCGCATTTGGCGGAATTCAACGTCTTCTTGGCCGCCGTGTCGTCACCGATCTCGATGTACGCCCGCGCCAGCCGCAGTTTCACCTCCACGCTCTGCATCGGCGCGGTCTTCAGCTCGTTGATCAGCTCCTCGGTGCTGTCGGTGGCGATTCCGGCAAGGAACGCGGCGCCGGGGTCCGACGCGTCGATCCGCGGGATCGGCAGCGCCATCGCGATTTCGGACACGTCAGGCGTCTTGTTCACGCCGAAACTGCGGCGTTCGGCCGTGAACTCGACCGAGATCCCTGGCCGGGGCTGGCCGTCCTCGGTCGCGGCCACCTCACGGAACACGCCCTCCAGCTGGTCGCGCATCTCCTCAGCAGACCCGAAACGCTGTGCCGGATCGTTGTGCGTGGCACGCAGAAGCAGCCGGTAGTACGACTCGAATTCCGCCAGCAGAGGCTGTTCCGCCGTGCCAGGCAGCGAAGTCTTGTACGTGGCATGGAAATCGAACGGGAAGGTCATCACGGCCAGCGCGCGCCCGACCGTGTACACGTCGGTCAGCGGGGACGGGAGTTCCTTGCCCACCTCGGGTGCCTGATATCCGACCGTGCCGTAGATCGGGCTGTCCTCGTCATCGACGTGCCGCACCGCGCCGAGGTCGATCAGCTTGAGCTGCTCTTCGACCTGGATCACGTTGTCCGGCTTGAAATCGCAGTACACCAGGCCGATCCCGTGCAGATAGCCCAACGCGGGCAGGATCTCGAGCATGTACGCGATCGCCTGGGTCAGCGGCAGGCACGCGGTCTGGTCACCGGCCGTACGCAGCTGCTTGATCATGTCCTTGATGGACTCGCCGCCGACGTACTCCATCACGATGTAGCCGGTGGTGCTCTCGCCGTGCTGGTGCTCGACGAAGTTGAAGATCCGCACGATGTTCGGGTGCTCGACCTGCGCGAGGAACCGGCGTTCGGCCATCGCCGCGGCCATCGCGTCGGCGTCACCGGTGTCCAGCAGACCTTTCAGCACAACCCAGCGGTCGGCGACGGCATGGTCGAGCGCGAGGTAGATCCAGCCGAGGCCACCGTGCGCGATGCAGCCGAGTACCTCGTACTGCCCGGCGACCACGTCACCGGCCGTGAGCTTGGGCGTGAAGTCGAAGTGGTGCCCGCATTTCGCGCAGAACCCGCTGACCCGGCCTGCCTTGCCTTCCCTGCCACGGCCGACCTTGGCGCCACACTTGCTGCAGAACCGTTTGTTCTCAGGGACTTCCGGGTTCTCCAGTACCGCTTCCCGTGGATCCCGTTTCGGCACAATGGGAACTTCGACGATGCCGCGGCCCAACAGACCCCGCCGGGTCGAACGGGTCGAGCCGCGACGCGAGCGGGACGTCGGGCCGCTGCCGCTGGAAGTGGGCGCGCTCCACCCGGTCGGCCTGCTGCCTGACGAGGTCCGTACCGAGGAGGAAGCCGTCGCGGCTGTCCCGGGAGACGGCGCTTCCAGGCCGCAGGTGTCGCAGAATCCGTCCTCGTCTATCGACCCGTCGCAGCCCGAGCGCGGACAATTGGTCATGAGCCGCTCCTCTTGTCCTGCAATGCTTGCTGGTACCGGTTGACCGCGCGGGTCGCGGCGGGCAGGTCGCACGGCGACGTGTACAGCACGCCGTGGGCAACTCGATGCAGCTCGGCGAGGTGGAGATCTTCGGCGTGGCCGAGGCGATTCGCCTTGGCCCGGTACGCCTCCAGCCTGCCGCGCAGCTCCAGTCGTCGATCCAGCAGGCCGGTGCCCAGCCGCAACTGCGTGCGGGCTTCGGCAAGGGCGCTTGTCGCGTCGCCTTCCAGGCCTTCAAGACTGGCCGCGAGTTCACGCCATTGCCCGGCACGCCATAGCTCTGGCAACTCCACGAGCCGTGCACGCAAAGGCGCGACGGCCTCGGTGAGTCGCGGCAACCCAGGGGAGGCGATCTTCTGCATGACGGTGGCGTATGCGACCCGCGCCTCCTCGAACGCGACGCTGACCTCGCCGAGCAACGCCTCGATACGGGCCATCCAGTCGTCGAACGTGTCCTTTGCTGAGGCGAGGCGGTTCAACCGGGCCTTGGTCTCCGCCAGCTCCCTCGCCAGCCGGTCCGGAGCGGTGAGGGCCGAATTGCTGGCGTCTGACGCCGCGAGGGTGGCCTTCACGGCATCCAGGGCCATCGGGTCGCTGAGGGCGAGTTCCCGGATCTGGGCCAGTTCCGCCTCGACCTTCGCCAGCGCGGGCTCGTCCACGCCGAGTGACGCGGCCAGCGCGGCCACCGAGCGCAGCTCCATCTCCAACGGGTCGAGTTGCTGGATCGTGGTGTTCCACGCGGTGTCGGCGGCGGCGAGCACTTCCGTGATCGCCTTGTAGGAAGCCTTCATCCGGTCGACGAGCTCGGCCAACGTGATGCTCTCGGTCACGATCGCCGGGCCGGTCAGGCTGCGTTGCTCGATCGGCAGCTGCTGCGCGTTCAGCTCGACCACCGGCGCGGTCAGCAATGTCGTCAACGAGCCAAGGTCACGACGGTCCATCATGTCCTTGGCCAGCTCGACCATCCGGCGGTGCTGGTTGAACTGCTCCCACAGCACGGTCATCGCCGCACACGCCTCGGCCCAACGCTGTTTCGTCAACCCGGTCAGGGTTGCGTTGCGCAGCAGCTGATGACCGCTGTGGCTGTCCATCGCGACCAGGGCGTCCGCCATCCGGTCGCTTTCGGAACTGAGCCGCTGCAGTGCGCGGTCCGCCTCCTCATGGATGAACACGGCCGCTCAATCCTTGTACCGGGGTACCGGCGGAGCGGGCGGCGGACCGGGGATCAGGTCGTCGAGCCAACGGCTGTACGAGGTGCGCCACGTGCCGTTGGCGCGGATCTGTTCGAGCACACCGTTGACGAACCGGACGAAATCCACGTTGTCCTTGGGAATGGCCATGCCGTACGGCTCGGCGGCCATCGACGGGCCGACCACCTCGGTGAACCGGTCCTGCGCGGCCATCCCGGCCAGGATCACGTCGTCCGTGGACATCGCGTCGACCTGGCCCTGCTGCAGCATCACCAGGCAGTCGGTCCAGTCCGACACCGACACCGCGATCGGCTTGGCAGGCGAATTGGCGATGTTGCGCAGCGAAGTCGACCCGCGCGACGCGCAGACTCGTTTGCCTGACAGCGAATCGATGCCGGTGAAGCCCGAGTTCTTCTTCACGAGCACCTGTTGCTGTGCCTCGTAGTACACCGCCGAGAAGTTCACGTCGACCAGCCGGTCACACGTGATCGACATCGTGCGCACCACGATGTCCACGTCGCCGCTCTTGAGCATTGGGATCCGCTGGTCGGACGTGACCGCGCGGAGCTGGATCGCGTTCGGGTCGCCGAACAACGCGGCCGCGATGGCGCGGGCCATGTCGATGTCGAAACCCTGGATCTCGCCGGTGAACGGATCACGGAAACCCATGTGATACGTGTTCTGGTCAACGCCGACGATCAGCTTCCCGCGCGCGACGATCTTGGCCATCGTCGAGTCGGCGGGCATGCTGCCCGGCGCGGGCATCGGGTTCAACGGCCGCGAACTCGCCAGCTTGTCGCCGCATTCCCGCACAGCGGCCGACGGCGGCGCGGTCACGTCGGCGGCGTTCGCGGGCTTCGGGATCGTCGCGCTGACAGTGGGAATCGTGGTCGTGGTCGTCGCGGACGTACAGCCAGCCAACGCCACGACGGTTGCCGCCAACACCAGTGCGAGTCTCATCTGTACTCCTTCAGGCGCTGCCAGATCCCCGCTGTTGCCCCGACTGCGACGACGATGGCCAGCAGCGACACCACCACAACTGTGCCACCCAACGCGCCGCTTGCGTCTGCCACGCGAGCGTTGAACGCGGCCCGCGTCCGGTCGATCGCCTCCCGTAGGTCCGCGTCGAGGTTGTCGAACGCCGTGCCAGAGCCTTCAGGGACAGCCGCGATCGCCAGCCTTACCGCAGCCGTGTAGTTCCCGCCGTCGTCCTGTTTGCGGATTTCGTCGTGCGCCTTGGCCCACGCCTGGCTGTTCGCGCGGGCGGAGTTGATTTCCCCGCTGACCGCGCCATCGGTCGCTTTGGCGCTGGCTTCGTTGATCAGCCCGGCCAGTTTGGTGCTGACCTGGACGTAGTCGTCCTGGTAGACCTTGCCGGTGCCGCGGGCGACCAGCGTCAGCGTCTCGTCCGCCCTGGCCTGCAGTGTCGCGATCCTGGCCCTGGCAAGCACGTCGACCTGTGAGGACCCTTCGACCCGGCTGTCGTCCACGCTGGAGATCACGCTGAACGTCGCGATGGACACCCACAGCAGCGAGATCACCGCGGCACCAGTGGCAGCGATCAGCCCGATGTTGAACACCCGATTCGTCCGGCGCCGCACGTACACCTGCGCGACGACCAGCACGGCCAGCACCGACAGGCCGAGCAGCAGTTCGGCGATCGGGAACCCGCCCGCGCGGTCCTGGTCGGCGGACACGCGGGAGACTTCGGCGTCGTAGAGTTGTTGCGCCGCAGGCAAAAGCTGCGTCCGCATCAGGTTTGACGCCTCCCGCTGGTACGCGATCCCCAGCGGCAAGCCTTGCCGGTTGTTCACCCGCGCGGTCTCGACCAAGCCGGTGTAGACGGGCAGCTGGCCGGACAACGTGGCCAGCGGGCTGTTCGCGGCCGTCACATCGCTTGTCTCGCGGGCCGCGACAGCAATCGCGAGGGCGTTGCTGGCCTGCGCGATGTCCTGCTCGAAGCGGGTACGCACGCCCGCCGGTTCGAGACCGCCCGCCAGGAACGCCCCGCTCGCGGTGGCATCCGCGTCCGACAGGCTCCGGTAGATCTCCTGTGCGGCCACGCTCAGCGGGCCGCTGCGGCTGGCCAGGTCCTCCAGCGCCTGCGCGCGGCGCTGCACGCTGATCGCGCTGAACACGCCCGCGGTCACGCCGACGACGATCAGCAGCAAGGCGAGCGCTCCGAGCACGCCTGGTGTTGTCCTGGCCAGATCGGTGACCTGGCGTAACGGTCCGTTCTTCAACGCTCGATGGCTGGTGATCGTCATCCAGGGTCACCCGTGAACATGCCGCGACCACACCCCTCGCTACCCGGTTAACGCCCCGTTGCCGGTGATGATCCCCACAGTAACCCGAGGTGTGAACGGATGAGCTCAGATCGCAGCAACACCGGTGCGGTGATGTGATCCGGCCTAGACCACCAGCAGGGCGTTGATCTCGGAAAACAGGGTATTTTTCAGCTCATCTGGGGCGTAGGAAGCCGCTACGGCGGTGCTCGCCAGTTCGGCCAACTGGGTGCGGTCGTAGTTGAACACCTCGTGACAGAGCAGGTACTCGTCGTTGAGGGTCGTGTGGAACATGCCGGGATCATCGGTTCCCAGGACGACCGGCACGCCCGCCGCGACGAGCTTGGGCAGGGGATGGTTCTCGATCGCGTCAACAGCTTTGGTGCGGATGTTGGACGTCGGGTTCACTTCCAGCGGGATCTGGTGCTCGGCTAGGAAGTTGACCAGCCGGATGTCCTTGATCGCGCTGATGCCGTGGCCAATGCGTTCGGCGTGCAGCTCGTTGATGGCTCCCCAGATCGTCTGCGGCCCGGTCGTCTCGCCCGCGTGCGGCAGGCAGCGCAGCCCGTTGTCCGCGGCGACCGCGAACTGCTCACGGAACCATTCCCGCGGAACGCCGATCTCCGGTCCGCCAAGCCCTAGGCCGACAGTGCCTTGCGGGCGGTGCTTGAGCACCCAGTCGAGGGTCACCGGACCGGCTTCTTTGCCCAGGTTGCCGTCGATGTCGAAGACCCAGGCGAATTCGACATTGTGCTGTTGCCGCGCCAGTTCGCGGGCTTTGTTGAGCGTCTCGGTCAGCTCGTCCGGCTCGATCCGCTTCAAATGAGCCGTCGGCGTGACCGTGACCTCGGAATAACGGATGTTGCTCGCGGCCTGGTCCTTCGCCAGACCCAGCAACAACGCGAGCACGTCCTCGCCGGTCTGGACCAGCGAGTCGACCTTGACGTAGTTGTCGATGAAGTGCGCGAAGTCGCTGAACTCGTAGAAGTCACGCAGTGCTTGCTCTTCTGTCGGCACGCCGTGGCCGGGGTGACGACGGGCGAGCTCGAGGACCGTTGGGATGGAAGCGGAGCCAACCAAGTGGACGTGCAGCTCGACCTTGGGCAGCGCGGAGACGAAGTCCTTCATGGGAAAATCCTTGTGATAGCCGGAAAATGGACACACGTGTGCTGCGGACGTGTGTCACCTATGGAGCGAGGTCACCCCGCTCGTGGTCTTCTCCGTACAAGGGAAATTCCGACATGCGCCCAGCATAGGGTTGACGTCAACCCTGATCGGGACTGAGATGCCATAATGGACTCACAGGGGCAGCCATTCGGGGACGTCACGTGGCGCAAGGCAGCTCGAAGGCTGGTGCCTTATCTAGGGTTGCTGTACTTCATCAACTATCTGGACCGGGTGAACATCGGCTTCGCCGGACCGGCCGGGTTGTCCAAGGAACTCGCGATGTCCGCGACCGCCTTCGGCTTCGCGTCCGGCATCTTCTTCATCGGCTATCTGCTGCTCGAGGTACCGAGCAACCTGGCACTGCACAAGTTCGGCGCGCGCCGCTGGATCGCCCGGATCATGATCAGCTGGGGCGTGATCGCGACCGCGATCGCTTTCGTGCCGAACGTGACCGTGCTTGTCATCCTGCGGTTCCTGCTGGGTGTGGCTGAGGCGGGCTTCTTCCCTGGCATCATCCTGTACCTCACATACTGGTTCCCGGCTCGCTACCGCGCCCGGATGGTCGCGTGGTTCATGGTCGCCATCCCGGTCTCCAGCGCGATCGGCGCGACCATCTCCGCGTTGCTGATCCGGCACGGCGATGGGGTTTTCGGCCTTGCCGGGTGGCGGTTCATGTTCCTCGTCGAGGGCATCCCCGCGGTCCTGCTGGCGTTCGTGACGTGGTTCTTCCTCACCGACCGGCCGACCGAGGCCAAGTGGCTCACGCCTGCCGAAGGCAAGTGGATGCAGGACCAGCTCGACGCCGAGCGGGCCAAAACCGAGTCGCAACACCACTGGCCGCTGCGCAAAGCACTGACACACGGCCGGATCATCGGGCTCGCGTTCGTCTACTTCGGAAACGTGTACGGCCTCTACGCGCTCGGGTTCTTCCTGCCAAGCATCATCGCCGGGTTCCAGCAGCAGTTCGGCACCACGTTCTCGATTGTCGAACGTGGACTCATCACGGCGGTTCCGTATGTCTTCGGCGCGATTGCGATGGTCTTCTGGGCACGACATGGCGACCGGACTGGCGAGCGTGTGTGGCACGTGGCTCTGCCGATGATCGTCGGTGGCGTCGCGATCCCGGTCGCGTTGTATCTCGGTAGCCCGTTCGCCGTCATGATCGCGGTGACCGTCACGGCGATCGGGATCTGCTGCGCGCTGCCCACGTTCTGGGCGCTGCCTTCCACGTTCTTGGCAGGGACCGCGGCCGCTGGCGGAATCGCGCTGATCAACTCGCTTGGCAACGTGAGCGGGTTCGTGGCGCCGTATGTCACGGGTGGTCTGGAGGACCTGACTGGGTCGCAGCGGGCAGGCCTCTGGGTGGTCGGTGGCGTGATGATCGCGGGTGCCTTGCTGGCGATCGCTTTGAAGGCCGCACCAGCCAAGAATGCGACTTCTGGCGCCTTGACTGACGACTCCGAGGCAGTGAAGGGTTCACAATGAACCTGCTCCACTGACCCTTGGGGGTTGTCTTGCGGCGCGTACTGAGCGTGCTGGCAGCGGTTGCCGTCGCACTACCTGTCATTCCGGCGGCCGCGTCGGCGGCTCAGGAGCCTGTTTTCAAGGACGGCCAAGCACAGCCGGTGTTCGATCCGACTGACGTCGTCCGCGAGAAGCTGTGGGTGACCGCCCCGGTCGACAGCGACCGGGACGGCAAAGACGACGTGGTGTACACGGAGGTGGTCAGACCGAGAGCCACCGAACAGGGGCTGAAAGTCCCTGTCGTGTACCAGATCTCGCCGTACTTCGCGGGCTTCAACGACGTCCCGAACCACGGCGTGGACGTCGAGCTGCACTCGCCAACGTGGCCATGGCAGAAGCGGGACCGCGCGGCGGATGAGGCACGCGTCGCTACCGCGTTCGGCGGCCCGAGGCCGGACATCACCTCACGCTACGAGCAGTACCTCCTCGCACGTGGATACGCCGTCGTGTACGCGGAGTCGTTGGGCACCGGTCACTCGACCGGGTGCCCGACTTCCGGTGGCAGCAACGAGACCATCGGCGCGAAGTCCGTTGTGGACTGGTTGAACGGCAGGGCCGAGGCGAAGGACGCGTCCGGCGCTCCGGTCAGTGCCAAGTGGACGACCGGAAGCGTCGGCATGATGGGCGTTTCCTACAACGGAACCCTGCCGAACGCGGTCGCGTCGACCGGTGTGCGTGGCCTTGACGCGATCGTGCCGATCGCCGCGATCTCCAGCTGGTACGACTACTACCGCCAGGACGGCTTGGTCGTCGCGCCCGGCGGGTACCAGGGCGAGGACCTTGACGTACTGGTCAAGTTCGTCTACACCAGGGCCGACCAGGAGATCTGCAAGCCGATCATCGACGAGATCTTCCGCAAGCAGGACCGCGTCACCGGTGACTACAGCGCGTTCTGGCACGAGCGCAACTACCTCAAGGACGTGCACAAGGTCCGGGCGGCGACCCTTGTCGTGCACGGCTTGAACGACTGGAACGTCAAGGGCCTGAACGCCGAACAGTGGTACGAGGCGATCAAGAAGGTCGGCGTGCCGCACAAGATCTGGTGGCATCAGAGCGGCCACAGCGACCCGCTCAGCCTGCGTCGCGACGAGTGGCTGACCACGTTGAACCGCTGGTTCACCCGGTATCTGTTCAAGCAGCACAACGGTGTGGAGAAGGAACCGCGCGCGACCATCCAGCGTGAGGACAAGACCTGGGTCGACGAGGCCGAATGGCCCGCACCTGGCACGAAGGACGCCTCGCTGTACCTCGGCGCCGGTGGCACCGCCCGCGGCACGCTTGGCACGTCGCCGACCCATCGCCAGGGCGTCGAGTCGCTCACCGACGACGCGACCCAGAAGGCGCAGGACCTCGTCGACGCCGCCAGCTCGCCGAACCGTCTTTCGTATTCGACTGGCGTGACTAGCAAGGACGTCCGGCTGTCCGGGCGAGGCAAGGTGGACCTGCGGGCTTCGTTCAGCCGTCCGGCCGCGAACATCACCGCGTTGCTGGTCGACCGGGCGCCCGACGGCAAGAGCAAGATCGTCTCGCGAGGCTGGACCGACCCGCAGAACCGGCTCAGCGAGTGGGTGACGTTGCCGGTCACGCCGGGCCGGGAGTACTCGATCGAGGTGCGGTTCGAGCCGAAGGACTATGTCTTCGCGGCCGGTCACAAGATCGAGTTCGTGCTGCTGTCGAGTGACTTCGATTACACCTTGCGGCCGAAACCGGGCGCGGGGATCTCCATCGACGTCGACAAAACAGTCGTTGACCTGCCGATTGTCGGTGGAAAGGGAGCGCTGCGGTACGCGTTGTAGATGTTCTTAGTCGCGGGCATGCCTCGCGCTCAGCTGATGTTCAGCTCACCAGGGGACCCTTGACGGCATGCGGCTGTCGGGGGCCGCTTGGCAGAGGTGGAGGGCGCGACATGCTGCGCAACGAGGTGATCAGCTGGGACACCGCCAGCCGGCAGGGCGGCAGGCAGTTCAACGCGGACGCGGTCGGCGCGTCCAGGGACGGCGAGAGCGTCGTTTTCGCTCTCGCCGACGGCATCGGCGACTCGATCTGGGCAGGTGAGGCCGCCAGGGTGGCCTCAGGCGTAGCGGCCCGCACGTCAACGGCGGCGGGCCCGGTCGAAGCGGTCCTCGCGGCACAGCGGGCCCTTGAGGCCCTCAACACGGGCGCCGACGCGGTGCTCGTGGTCGCGATGCCCTACGCCAACGGCTACCAGGTCGCTTGGGTCGGAGATGCCCGTGCATACGTGTGGGACGGCGTCTCGCTCGAGCAGGTGACGTCCGACCAGACGATGGCCGAGTACTTCCGGCTGCACGACTCGGTACCCACGCCCCGGATGGAGCACGTGGTGACCAACTCGCTGCGGACGACGTCCGAGGAACGGATCGGCCGCGCGACCGTGACCAATTTTCAGAGCTTGTTGCTGTCCAGCGACGGCGTGCACAAGGTCGTCTCGCCGCAGACCATTCAGGCGGTGATGGCCGAAGAGGGCACGACCACATTGTCGCGTGTGTCCACTTTGGTGGAAACTGCGATGGTGCTCGGCGGCAAGGACAACGCCACCGCGCTGCTCATCAGCACGCAAACCCTCGTGAGTGGTTAGGCGTGTTCTAACGCTGCTAACCACTCACGACGGTTTACCTGGGGTTTTCAGCAGGCGCTGAGCCATTCCAGGGCTTCGCGTGCGCGGTCCAGTACCGAGATGTGGCCGTCACCAGGGCTTAGTCGTAGTTCTGCCGTCGCGCATCGGGTTTTGAGCCACTTGCTGTGGGTGGCGGGGACCATCCGGTCGTCGTCGCCGTGAATCAGCAGCATCGGGGCTGTGATCTGGTTCGGGTCGCAGCCCCAAGGCGTGACATAGGCGAGGTCGTCGTCGATCAGGCCTTCGGGCCCAGCATCGATCGCGGGTCCCACGACGTCGTTGACCCATTTCTGGGAACCTTCCAACGCGGCGTAGTCCGCGGCAGTGAAGACCTCGGGATTGAATTCGGCCGTCGCCGCGTGCTTTTCCTTGGCTGCCCGCCCGGCCGTGGCAGCTTTGAGTGAGCCGATGTCCGCCATCCCGCCGAACCAGTCAAGTCCTTGTGCGTCAAAGGGTGCGACCGAGGCCATGGCCGCGACGGCGATCACGCGATCCTGCAGCAGGGCGCCACAGGCAATGGCGTGCGAGCCGCCGCCCGAATGACCCATGACTGCGAACTCGTTGATTCCCAAGGCATCGGCGACCGCTTTTGTCAGCTCCGCTGCCGACCCGACGGTCCGGCCGGGCACAGGAGTTGAGGTGCCGTAGGAAGGCCGGTCGTAGGAAACCCAGCGGATGCCTGGGGTCTGGAATGGCGGAGGCGTCCCGAGATTGGGAGTTCCGTGGTGCCAGAACACCGTGCGAGGTGCTGGCCCGGAGTCGTAGATGTGAAGCACTTGCCCGTTGGGCAGTTCCAGATTCCTGTCGATCACTAGCTCAGGATATGGAAACGCCGGTATGCGCGGGGGTGCAGGCTGGCCGCGCATACCGGCGTTGGCTTATGCCGTGAAGGCCACCTTGACGGCGTTGAAGGCCCCTAAGTAGGCCCTCACGGTTACCAGACCTTCAGCAACTTCGTGCCGTGCGGCGCGATCGTGGCCTCGAAGCCGTCCCGCTGCTTGCCGAGGTACTTGTCGGCCCAGACGTCCCGCACGTTCTTGCGGCCGTCGAAACCGAAGTCCTTCCAGTTCGCCCGGACGGTCTTGGCCTCGTTGCCGAGGTTGAACAGTGCGACGGTGTACGAGCCGTCCTTGTTGCGTGCCCACCAGACCGGCTGGTCGGTGTTCGGGTCGACCGGCTTGGCCGGGCGGCCCTGCTGGTTGAGTGCGAGCACCTCGCGGTTGGTCAGCAGCTTCACGCCGAGGGCGTCCAGTTTGGTCACATCGTCGCCGACGTACAGCGGGGAGGACGTGATTGCCCAGAACGTCATGTAGCTGTAGCGCTCGTCCGGCGTCAGACCGTCCATCTCACCGTTGCCGACGTTGAGCGTGTCAAGATCGTGCCAGCCACCGGGGCCAGAGTGCTGGATCCACGGCGGCAGGTCCTTCCACCGGTCGTTGACCGAGCTCTCCCACGTCACCAAGGTGTTGCAGTAGCACTCGACATCGGTGTCGATCCGCCAGCCGTTCGAGGACTTCTTCCAGTCCTCGATGTAGTTGATGTCGATCGACCACGAGATCTCGATGTGTACCTGGCGGCGGGTCTTGTCGAACGCCTTGCGGTACGCGGCGATCTCGTCACGGTTGTCGTACTGCGGGCCGCTCTTCCACGAGCCGGGGCCGACGCCGTCGATCTTCAGGAAGTCGTAGCCCCAGTCGGCGAACATCGTCGCGATCGAGTCGATGTACTTCTGCGCGCACGGATTCGAGAAGTCGATCTTGTACGAGCTGTCCCAGCCGTTGGTCGTCCGCTTGTCCGGGAAGATCAGGTCGTGCGTGCTGCAGCCGGGCGCGTCCTTGACCGGGAAGTCGCCGTCGTCGACGACACCCTTGGCAAGGCCGACCGGGATGTAGATACCGGCCTTGAGGCCCTTCTTGTGGATGTAGTCGGCCATCCACTTCATGCCACGCGGGAAGCGCTCCTTGTTCGGCGTCGGACGGCCGTACTCGTCGTAGCCGAACTTCCAGCTCCAGTCGGCCCACCAACCGGCGTCCATGTTGATGTAGTCGTAGCCGAAGGGCCTGAGCTTCGAGGCGACCGCGTCGGTCTGCTTGATGACGTTGGCCTCGTTGAGCCAGCTGTAGTCACCCTTGGGGTTGAGCCCAGGGTACTTGCTGGCCTGCATGCTCCAGCTGCTCCAGCCCATGTAGGGCTTTTCGGCCAGCTTGTCACGGCCGTAGCCCCGCTCGACGTCGGTCGACGCCGACGCGGGAACCGTGACGGTGAGCGCGAGCGCCGCACCGAGCAGGTAGGTGAGTGGTCTTCTGAGCATTGGCCCTTTCCCTACGAGTTGATCCGGAAGATGACCGCGTCCTCGCTCGGCACGGTGATCTCGGTGCGGCCACGAGAGGTGAACGTCTTGCCAGACCACAACTCCGTGAAGGTGCTGCGGTGCCGCAGGCCGATCCGCTCGGGGTCGATCTGGAACTTGCGTGAACCGGTCTTGTCGAAGTTGAACACGGCGAGGTGCGTGTCATTGCCGTTGTGCAGCACGTACATGTTGTTGGCCTTGAAGCCGGTGTCCCCTTCGACCGGACGGAACGTACGGCCGATCTTCGCGATTTCGTTGATACGCGGGTTGTTCAGGAACTTCTCGGCGCGGCGCTTGAGCTCCGGGTCGCCGTTCGCGCTGAAATCGTCGCTGATCAGATACACGCCCGTGATCACAGCCGAGGTGACCCTGGCGCGGTTGTAGTTCTCCGGCCAGATCCGCGGCTGAGCCGGGTTCGTGCCGTCGAACAGCAGCGCCTTGTTGTCCTTGTCGTAGTAGTAGTTGCCGAACTGGATGTGGTCGCCGTCGTTGTACTCGTAGACCTCGTCGAGCCACCAGCCGTAGGTCACCGAGTTCAGCAGGTTCTCGGTGCTCTTCTGGTACAGGTCCGGCTTTTCCTCGTGCCAGTTGTTCATCGAGCCGTGCACGTCACACGAGATCCGGCGGGCGTTTCCGTACTGGCCCATGAAAAGCGGCGAGATCGCCAGGTCGATGAACGTGTCCTTGCCCGCCCAGTCCACGACCTTCTGCATACCCTGGTGGAAGGCCTGCAGTCCGGTCTGGACACTCGGGTCGAACCAGCTGTCGGACTCGATCATGCCGTGCGTGAAGAAGTCCATCTTCACGTAGCGCACGCCCAGCTCACGGAACTTCGTCAACGCCAACCGGGACCGGTTGAGCACGCCGGGGTTGGTCGGGTCCAGCGCCCAGCCGCCGTTGAGCAGGATCGGCTGACCGTTGGCCTTCAACGCCATCTGGCGCAACGTCTGGTTCGGGCAGCCGTCGCACAGCGCGGTCCCGCCGATCTGGTTGTCGATGCCTTCCTTCCAGAAGTTGGTGAACGGCTGGAAGTACAGCGCGGGCTCCTGGCCGTTGGCCTTGACGTGCGCGACGTAGTCCTCGACTTTTTTCCAGCTGGTGCCGGGGCTTTCGAACTGCCACTGCGGGTCGAGCATGGCGTCCCAGTACGAGTCGATGCCAACGTACGGCTTGGTCTCGCCCTTGAACCCTTGCAACTTCTCGGCGATGAAGTCGCTGGTCTCGTTCATCAGCGCGGGGTTGGCGACCGTCGAACCCAAGCCGCCCCACGAGTTGTAGCCGAACGGCGTGCCCTTGTCCCAGGTGCGGGTGCCGGTGACCTTGGCGTTCGCGCGGCCGAAGGTCTCCATGCCGGTGCGCCAGTCGTCGAAGTAGCCGACCATCATCCGCGGCGAGGTCACCGTCGTGCCGGAAACCGGCCTGTGCGGCAAGGATTCCCGGCGGTGCTGGTACTTGTTGTCGGCCGTGCCGTAGTCGTACTGGTAGTCCGTCAGACCTGCCGTGACCTCGAGCCGGTCGAGCTTGCCTTTCCGGCCCTGCGCGGTGATGCCGGACTTCCAGGTGTCGTGGTCGATCGAGCCGAACACGAACCCGTGCCTGCTGGTGTCGTCGAAGACCGTGGTCACTTCGAAGCTGCGCTGCTTCGGCGTGACGTCGTTGATGGGTTTGGATTCGTAACGGACCCACGCGTCGTTGTCGACCGGGACCAGGAGCATCCTGCGGTCGCCATTCGTCCCGATGTCCACGCCGCCGGGGGAGTCGACCACGATTGGGCTGATCTTGTTCGTGCTCAGTGTCGCGCCGGACGACAGCTCGACCTGGACGAAGAAGTGGTCCGGGCCGTCGAACGTGAACTTCTGCTTGAACGTGGGCAAGCCGTAGCGCTCACACGTGACCACGTTCGACCGGTACCGGCAGCCGTTGCGGTAGTCCTTTGTGGAGACCGTCCTGCCGCCGAGTTGCACCTCGCTGGCGAAATCCTTGATCCGCTTCGCACCACGCCAGTAGACGTCCGCTGTGCCCTTGTTCGTCTGGTAGACGACGCGCACGCCGCCCTGGCCGAACGAGGCCGTCGAACTGGCCTCGGCCGGGCTGACCAGCCCTGCCACCAACAGCAGGGATAACCCGGCTACAACACGTCTCTTCATTGAGGCGCCCTGTCTTTCTCTAGGAGATGACCAACGTCCGCACGGCGGCGATGGCCGCCGCGCCACGTGCCCACTCCTCGAACGGCAGCGGGCGGAGAATGAGTTCGCAGTGCGCCGCGGCGCCGAATGCCTGCGTTGCGAAGGTATCCCTGATCTCGTCGGCGAACAGGTCATACGCGTCCAGCCCTTCACCGGAGACGATGATCCGTTCCGGGCCGACCAAGTTTGCCATCGAGGCAAGACCACGGCCGATCGCGACGCCTGCCCTGGCAAAGACTCGCCTCAGCGCCACGTCACCGAGCCTGGCGCCGGTGACGACCTCTTCCATGGTCAGCGCGGGCTCGCCAGTCGTCATCCTGGCGGCTGCCACGATCGCGTCGGTTGAGGCGATCGCCTCGACGCAGCCGGTGGCGCCGCAGTGGCATAACGGTCCGTCGCCGAAGACCGGGATATGGCCGATCTCGCCGGCGACACCATGTGATCCGGTCACTACGCCGCCGTTGACCACGAGCCCGCAGCCGATTCCGGTTCCGAGCGTGACCAGGGCGAACGAGTCGGCGCCGACGCCGTTGCCGAACCAGCGTTCGGCCACCGTGATCGCTTTGACGTCGTTGTCGACCGTGATCTCCAGGTCGATCTTCTCGGCCAACAGCTCAGCAAGGGGAACGTCACGCCAGTGTAGGAAAGGGGAGTAGCGGACAAAGCCTTCGTCCCGGTCCACGTCACCGGCGACGGTGACACCGACGCAATGGGTGCGCTGTTTGTACGCCTTGGATTCGGCCAGCAGGTCGGTGACCATTTCCGAAACACCGTCAACCACCGCGTCGACTTTCCGTGACGGCAGCTGGTGGAATTTCGTGACCAGGATCTGCGACCGCAGATCCGTGACCACTCCGATCAATTCCCGGTCGGTGATCTTGACGCCGAGGAAGAACTCGCGGTCGGTACGCAGGTCCAGCGGGCTGGCCGGGCGTCCGACGCCGCCTTGCTCCGAGTCCAGCTCAACCAGGTAGCCGGCCTCGATCAGAGGCCGTGACGCCTTCGTGACCGCCGCTGACGACAGGCCCGTGCGGCGTGCCACGTCCACTCGCGACACCGGGCCCTGGGTGAGGACCGTGGTGAACACGGTGGCCGCCGCCGGACTGGTGACCGGCGCCCGCCCACTCTGGCGTCGTGGCGTCATGCTTCGGTAGCGTAGGTTTTATAAATTAACTTCGTCAAGAAACTAATTCGTCCCACGTAGGAAACGCGAGGTCCACAGGCATGGCTGAAGTGATCTTCGATGCCGACGAGCGGCTCTGGCTGTTGACGACGGCGACCACCTCGTACGCCGTGCGGCTCGACTCCTCGGACGCGCCTCGGCACGTGTACTGGGGTCCCGCGCTGACCATCGGCCAGGCCGCGACGGTCCGTGTCCCGGTGCTGTCGAAGATCAGCAGCGTCGACGGCGTGACCGACGAAGAACTCGTGGTCGAAGGCGGATCCCGGTTCGACGCGCCCTCACTGCAGGTGAAGTTCGCGGACGGCACGCGTGCCTTCGAGTGGAAGTACGTCGACCACACGGTCGACGACGGGCACCTCGCGATCCGTTTCACCGACCGCCACTACCCGCTGGAAGTCGTGCTGCACTACTGGATCGGCGCGGGCACGGACGTGATCGAACGCTGGACCACGTTGCGCCACACGGGTTCCGAGGACCCGATCACGTTGCTGCGGACGGATTCCGCCTCATGGTTCCTGCCGTACCGTGAGGACTACCAGGTCACTCACACAACCGGTGGCTGGTCCGCGGAATTCCAGCTGCACAGCACGCCAGTGCCCTTCGGCGAAACCGTGTTCACAAGCCGCCGTGGCACATCCAGTCACCAGGCCAACCCGTTCCTCTTCGTCCACTCCGGAGACGAAGTGTGGAGCGGTGCCCTGGCGTGGAGCGGCTCGTGGCGAATCACGTTGCGCAGTACGGCACAGGGACACACCAGCTTCACCGGAGGCTTCGGCCACGAAGGCCTGTCATGGCGCCTGAACCCAGGCGAAGAATGGGAAACCCCAGTATTCGCAGGCCTTTACGCGGCCGACGGCCTGGAGGCTTCATCTCGGCGCTGGCACGCCTATGTGCGCAACCACGTGTTGCCGCATTCGGATGAGACCCGTCCGATCATCTACAACTCCTGGGAAGCAACCGAGTTCGACGTCAACTCGGAAAACCAGCAGAACCTGGCGGCGCGGGCGGCGGAGCTGGGCTGCGAGCTGTTCGTGATGGACGACGGCTGGTTCGGCGGACGTCTGCACGACTCGGCAGGTCTCGGTGACTGGACCGTGAATCAGGACAAGTTCCCCGGAGGTCTGAACCCGCTGATCGCAGAGGTGCACAGGCTCGGAATGCGCTTCGGCCTGTGGGTGGAGCCGGAAATGGTGAACCCGGACAGCGATCTCTACCGCCAGCACCCAGACTGGGTGATGCACATGGAAAACCGCACACGGACAACGATGCGAAACCAGCTCGTGCTGAACTTCGCGCGGACGGACGTGGCGGAGTGGGCGCACAAGTGGCTGGACCAACTGCTGGGCCAGCACGAAATCGACTTCCTGAAATGGGACATGAACAGGTCCTTCAGCGAAGCAGGCTGGCCAGCGGAAGCAGACCAAGACAGGCTGTGGATAGACCACGTCCGGCACGTCTACGCGATCATCGACAGGTTGCGCGCGGATCACCCCGGGGTGCGAATCGAAGCCTGCTCAGGCGGAGGCGGCCGAGTCGACCTGGGAATGCTCGCCCGAACAGACCAAGCATGGATCTCGGACAACACGGACGCGCTGGACCGAATCGCCATCCAACGCGGATACAGCACGCTATACCCGGCACGGACGATGTCAGCATGGGTGACGGACAGCCCGAACCCATTCACCGGCCGAGTGGTGCCGCTGGCCTTCCGATTCCACGTGGCAATGGCCGGAGTCCTTGGTATCGGAGGAAACCTGCTCAACTGGTCGGCCGAGGACCTGGCCGAAGCCACAGAGCTGTTGGCCCAATACAAGGAAATCCGACACGTCGTGCAACACGGCGTGCAGTACCAGCTGTCGGCAGGGCCGGTGACGGGCGTGCAATACGTCCTGGGCAACGAGGTCGTCGTCCTGTTGTGGCGGCCAACCGTGAGCTTCGGCAAGCCGCAACTCCCAGTCCGCCTAAAGGCACTGGACCCAGCAGCCCGATACCGCGCAGGCTCACTTGAGATAGACGGAGCCGTACTACTGCACCACGGCTTCGAACCCACGCTGCCACTAGGCGACTACGCCAGCACAATGCTGCACTTCACGGCGGTCACGCCTTCCTGATCACCACCCCACCGCGGCGCGAGGTTGTTCCGTCAGTCCACTCAGGACTGACGGGACAACCTTGCCCGCGGTGACTTTGTTCATCAGCCCGCTTGTGCAAAGTTTCTCCGTCGAGGCATGCCTAGCATCAGGCCACACTCCTGCCGAACTCGTCGCGGGTCGTAGCAAAGGGCCTACGCCCGCGAGATTATCCATCAATCGCCGAACCAGCCGAAGCCAAACCCGCCCGGCCGCAGCGCGAGTTCCGCCCACGGAAACATAAAGTCTGGCAGGAAACATCCACCTGGCGCATCAAATCGATGTCCAGCAGCCGTACCTCCTCCGAACACTGTTCAAGCCCGTGGTCCCTCTCCAGGCGAGCCCTCCTTCATCAAGCCAGCGGCAGGGTACACGAAATCCCCAACCCCGCCACCCAGTGAAGATCAACATAAACCACTTGTCCACAACCCCCATCTGTCCACAGCGGCCAACCCCGCCCACTGCCACCGCCACCCAAAAAACCGGCAAAGTCGAACTATGCAAACAAAGCAGCGACCCCTCATACCAATCAGGGACACCGGCGAACTGATCGCCGCCGTGCCCTACCTGCTTGGCTTCCGGCCAGCCGAATCCGTAGTGGTGTGCGTGTACTCGGGTACCGCCCGTGCCCAAGTCACAGCATGTCTCCGCGCCGACGTGCCGTCGCCAGAGCTCTACCACGCGCTGGCCATGCAACTCAGAGACCCGATCCTGCGGGCCAATTCCTGTGGCGTGTCAGTGGTTGTCGTCTGTGATGGCGAGGCGAGGCCGGAAGAACCCTTGCCGCACAGTCGACTCGTCGACATCATTGGCGTTGTCTTCGCGGCGTCCGGTGTTATGGTGCACCACGCGTTCTGGGTTCCTGAGATCAAAGCGAACCTCATGTGGTGGTGCTACATGCACGTCGACTGCAACGGCTCCATTCCCGATCCGAGCTCCTCCATGCTCGCGGCCGCTGCAGCCGCCGTCGGCGTGGTGACCTATGACAGCAAAGAAGAACTCCGTGCGACCTTGGAACCAGCAGATCGTTCGCCGCTCCCGCAACGAGCCGAACGCATCAAAGCCGCGTTGGAGCTGAACCAGAACGAAGCCCGCAGCAGACAACTGATCGACGAACTGGTGGCAGAGGCACGGGAGGGAACATGGACCCTCGGTGAGGACCGACTCGTCGAATTGGGTGTGGCGTTCAGCAATTTCCGCGTCCGCGACGGATGTATGCGTCCCGAGGTCACCAGCATCGGCCACCCCATCGAACAACTATGGACCGAGATCACCCGGGCGCTACCGGCGCCCTATCGCGCGGAACCAGCCTGTCTGCTTGCCCTCACAGCGTTTCTCCGTGGTGACGGAGTCCTCGCTGGGGTGGCGGTCGACGTCGCATTGCAGGCCAATGCCGATCACACATTCGCCAACCTGATGCGTTCGTCCATGGATTGCGGACTCCCGCCAGCCATGGTGGCCCAGGCTGTAGCGGACGCGTTCGCTGGTCCACCACCCGACGAGACAGCAGTCGAAAACCCGCCCATCTGCGGGAATCCCATCAATACCGAGCGGGAGTTCCAGTGACTTGTCCCCATGGTTCGCCGAGCTTCAGGGCGCTCCAACTTGCCAAGCATGATTCTTGGTTGAGCAATCACCCTGGAGTCGAGAAGCGGGTATTCCGCGCCTTCATTCGCACGTCAAACCGCGCGGAGGCGAGACGCTCCGCACCACACACGGCGACACAGTTCGCGGGCAGTTCCAGCGCAGCGGTCGCCAGGTACAGGCGCCTATGTTCGCCTTGCCCGGAAGACAACCTGTCCGGCGAAAACTTCGATCCGCCAAACACCCGTTCCCCGCACAGAGTCACTAGGCTCCCTGGGCATGGCGGTGCTGAAGTGGATCGCTGTCGTCCTTTGCGTCGTGCAGGGCTCTTACATGCTCATCGACGGTACGAGAGCTCTCGTGACCGGCAGTTACATCACGCCCAGCTCCGGTGATCACACAGGCCAACTCGGCCCATGGGCCCGACTCGTCGCCCGCGTAGGCATCAACCCAGAGTCCGTCGGCATGAAGTCAACCTTCGTGGTGCTCGGCCTGGCATGGCTCGCCGCAGCTGTCGGGCTAGCCTTCGAAGCCACATGGTCGTGGACCGCAGCGCTCATAGTGGCAATCGCGAGCGTCTGGTACTTGGTGCCAGGCACAGTGATCAGCGTGATCACACTGGTCCTGCTCGTAGCCACACCGCTGCGCTCAATCGGCCGGTCCTGACCGGCATCGATCACCCACAAATCCAACTCGCCCCAGTCGTCACCCGGCGTCCGACTGCGAGAGGAAACCCTTGTGTCTCAACCGTATACGCCACGAGAGCTAGTCTCGCGACTGATCGACCTCTTCGCCGAGGGACGCTTCGCGGACGTGCCCAACTTCTACGCCCAAGACTGCGAGCTCGAAATACGGTTCGCATTACCCACAGCGCAGGTAGTGCGCGGCCGCGACGGCATCCGGGCCATGGTGAACGCCGTGGATCCCAGCGCCTACCCCAAAATGGCCGTGTCAGACCTCGTCATCCACGAAACCAAGGACCCAGAGGTCATCATCGCAGAATGGGACTACACAGGCACAGCCCCGGACGGCACACCATTCCGCAACGGCAACATCATCGTCGTCCGCGTACGTGACGGCAAAGTCGTCCATTCCCGCGACTACCACAACCACATCGCCCGAGCGGCCGCTGTCGGAAGGCTGCCAAACCTCCTGTCCTCCCTCAACCCCAACCCGAGCAGACAGACCGAACACTGATTTCCCCGTACCCGCAGCGCGTGCAGTGGAGCAGTAGAGCTTGCCCTACCGAGTACTCGGCCGCCTCCGGGCTCGGTGATGCCTATCTTCGGTCGATCAGGTCCTGGTGCTTCCAGCGATACAAACAGGACTGCGCCACGCCCAGCGACGCGGTCACCTCAAGCACCGACCGGCTCGATGAGATCAGGTCCAGAGCACGCCGCCGAAACTCCGGCGGATAAGGCTTCGGTACGACGAACGATCTCCCTCAGCATGATCATCGAACCGTATCTCTCTCAACGTCCGCGCCCGTCAAACGGCGGCAACATCAGTCAAAACGGGGCAACTCCAGGGCCGAGCTGGATCCTCCCCGAACAAGAGGAGGCCAACAGCATCACCATCGCGCCCAACGCCGCCCCCGATACGCGCGCGTGGTTCGCTGGAACGGTGTCGAGACCTTACGGGATCGGATCGGCTGGTGTCGGCCCCGCTGTCCACATAGGTCCGTAGGTCGCGACGAAGTACTGCGCGCTCTCGCGAACTTCGGGGTTGCTGCTCTCTTCGGCTTGGCGGACGACCTGTTCGAGCAGGGACCATGCCTGCAGCCGTGCGGCGAGGCTGGCCAAGTACCAGTAGTCGTCGTCCTCGGCTGCGGCCAGTTCCGTGAGGAACAGCGGCTCGAGGACTGGCAGGAGACGGTCGAGAGGAACATGGGCGATGGCGTCTTGAGCGGCTCGCAACCATCGATGCGACATTGCCAAGGGCATCAGCTCGGGGAGCAGGGATGTGGTGTCGTGGTTGAAGCTTGAGAGGAAGTCAAGTGCGGTTCCCTGGTGCCAAGCCCCGGCCGCCGGGCTGAGCGCGGTTCGAAGGATTGCGGTTTTGTCTGTGGCTTGCTGATAGAACTCAGCTTGGCGGCGGTGCATTTCCCGCTTGGTGCCGACGAAGGCGTCCCACAGCTCTTGGTCGGAAGGTGACGTGCTCACGAGTACTCCAGGGGATCGAGGGTGACCATGCAATGCGATGCCTGGAGATGCGAGGGGCCGTCATCGCGGCGCTGCTCGGGTTCTTCGGTCGCGGGGGCCTGATATGCGAAAGGCGCCCGCGTTCACCAGGAACGGGACGCCGTGCGCAGACTCTGATCAGCCGCGGGACTGGGTGAAGGTCCAGGCGTCCTCGACGATCGTGGTGATGTCGGCTCGTTCGGGCTTCCAGCCGAGTTCGGTGCGGGCGCGTTCGCTTGAGGCGACGAGCACCGCGGGGTCACCGGCGCGTCGGGGGGCGACCTTCGCGGGGATCGCGTGGCCCGTTGCCTGCCTGCAGGCCTCGATGACCTGCAGGACGGAGAAACCGGTGCCGTTGCCGAGGTTGTAGATGGCGTGCTTGCCCTCGGTCGCGTTCTCGATCGCCAGCAGGTGCGCGTCCGCCAGGTCCGTGACGTGGATGTAGTCGCGGATGCAGGTGCCGTCCTCGGTCGGCCAGTCGTCGCCGAAGATCTGGATGTGCTCACGCTGCCCGGTCGCGACCTGCAAGACCAGCGGGATCAGGTGGGTCTCGGTGGCGTGCCGCTCGCCGTAGCGGCCCTGGGCGCCCGCCACGTTGAAGTACCGCAGGCTGACCGCGGCCAGGCCGTGGGCTGCCGCGTACGAGGTGATCATGTGGTCGACGGCCAGCTTGGTCGCGCCGTAGGTGTTCGTCGGGCGGGTGGGCGCGGTCTCCGGGATGGGGACCTCGTCCGGTTCGCCGTACACCGCGGCCGTGGAGGAGAAGACCAGGCGTGGGGTGCCGTGCTCACGCATGGCGTCCAGCAGGCGCAGCGTGGTCACCACGTTGCCGTGCCAGTACTTCGCCGGGTCCTGCATGGACTCGCCGACCAGGGACTTCGCCGCGAAGTGCAGCACACCGTCGAAGCCTTCGCCAAGTACCGTGCTCGCCACGTCGGCGAAGTCGGCCTGGATCAGCCGACAGCCCTCGGGCACGGCGTCCGCGTGCCCGGTCGACAGGTCGTCGACCACGACGACCTCATGGCCTGCCTCGACGAGCCGCGCGGAGCAGTTGCTTCCGACGTACCCAGCACCGCCCGTGACGAGCAGCTTCACTGGCGAGTCCCCTTTCGATCAACGATCCTGGCCGGCGCCCGCTGAGGGCACTCCGGTGAACATCCGTGGCGCGGTGAACGACCGCTCGGCGAAGGCAGCGGTGACCGCGGCCTCGACCTCGGCGCGGGCGTCGCCACGAACCAGCGCGATCGCCGACCCACCGAAGCCGCCGCCGATCATCCTGGCACCCAGGGCACCGGCAGCTTCAGCCGCCTCCGCCGCCACGTCCAGCTCGTCGCACGACACTCGATAGTCGTCGCGCAGGCTGGCGTGCGACGCGCTGAGCAGCGGGCCGATCTCCCCGTACTTGTCCTGCTTGAGCAGGGCCACGGTCTGCAGCACCCGCTCGTTCTCGGTCACCACGTGCTTGACGAGCGGCCGTAGCTCCTCGGGGAGCTTGGCGAGCGCCGCGTCGAGCTCATCCAGCGCGATGTCACGCAGGGCCGGGATGCCCAGGATCTTGGCGGCCTCCTCGCAGCCACGGCGCCGTGCGCCGTAGCCGGACTCGGTGTGCGAGTGGCTCGCCCGGGTGTCGATGACGAGCACCTCGAGGCCGTGCCGGGACGCGTCGAACGGGACCTGCTCAGCCTCCCCAGAGCGCACATCGAGGAAGAGCACGTGCGCCTCGGTGCAGTTCAACGACGCCGTCTGATCCAGCAGACCCGTTGGCGCGCCAACGAAGTCGTTCTCGGCTTGCTGGATCCACTTGGCGATGTCGCTGTTGGACTGTCGCGAACCCGCCAAACCCAGCAGTGCCAAGGCAGTCGCGCACTCAAGCGAATGCGACGAAGACAGGCCAGCGCCCGCGGGCACGTCACCCGCGATCACCAGATCGGCGCCGCCGGTGCTGCCCTGCTCGCGAAGCACCCACGCGACACCGGAGGGGTACGCGGGCCAGCCGGAGATCGCGCCGGGCACCAGATCGGAGATCCGGGCCGGGTCTGCGGTCTCGGCGCGGCCGCGGTCGTGCAGCGTGGACACCGTGATCGTGTCGTCGTCACGAGCGGACGCGGCGACAGCGGTGCGGTACGGGATGGCGAAGGGCAGCACGAAGCCGTCGTTGTAGTCGGTGTGCTCGCCGATGAGGTTCACGCGGCCAGGCGCCGACCACACACCGGCCGGAGACCGGCCATGCAGTCGTTCGAACGCCTCGGCCGCCCGTGCGGCCTGGCTCACTCGGACCGCACCAATACCGCGTGCAGCACCGACGGCTCCAGCTGGACGGAGTTGCCCGCGCCGCTGACCTCGATCAGGTTGCCATCGCCCTTGGACGGACCGACGTTGACGGTCTGACCGGGAAGCAGACCGACCGACTTCAGCTCGGCCATCAGGTCGGGATCCATCTGCACGTGCTCGGCGATCCGGCGGATGACGACCTTGCCGCCGCCGCGGCGGGCGACCTCGTCGATCCGGATCAGTTCGGCCTCGGCAGGCGGTGCTGGCTCGCCGTCGCCCAGCTTGTCCAAGCCGGGGATCGGGTTGCCGTACGGCGAGGTGGTCGGGTTGCCGAGCAGCTTGACCAGCTTGCGCTCGACCGCCTCGCTCATCACGTGCTCCCAGCGGCATGCCTCGCTGTGCACGTGTTCCCATTCGAGGCCGATCACGTCGACGAGCAGCCGCTCGGCCAGCCGGTGCTTGCGCATCACGGCGATCGCCAGGTCACGGCCGTGATCGGTCAGTTCGAGGTGACGATCGTCGGCGACAACGAGCAGTCCGTCGCGTTCCATCCGGCCGACCGTCTGGCTCACTGTCGGGCCGCTCTGCCCGAGCCGTTCCGCGATTCGCGCGCGGAGTGGCACCACACCTTCTTCTTCGAGTTCGTAGATGGTGCGTAGGTACATCTCTGTGGTGTCGATGAGCTCGTTCACGCCGCTACCCCTTCGTCGGCGTCCATGGTAGTCGCACCCTCTGACAGTTCTTGTGCCTGTCACGTGGCCGTCACCGGCTGTCGCAGGCGAGGCTGGCGGAGTGCGCGCACTTGTCTCCACTTCGGAACTGGCCGACTTGCTGAATGATTCCCGGCCGCCGGTGCTGCTGGATGTCCGCTGGATGCCGGGCGGTCCGTCCGGCCGGGTGTCCTACGTGGCCGGACACCTGCCGGGCGCGGTGTTCCTCGATCTGGACGCCGACCTCGCGGCACTGCCTGGAAAATGCGGCCGCCACCCGCTGCCCAAGCCGGAAGACCTGGAGGAAGTCCTGCGTGCGGCAGGTGTGAACAGCGATTCGGCCGTGGTCGTCTACGACGGCGGAAACGGCTCGGTAGCAGCCAGAGCCTGGTGGCTGCTTCGCTGGGCGGGTCACTCGAACGTGGCGGTGCTGGACGGAGGTTACGCGGCGTGGGAACAAGAAGGCCGCCCGTTGACCACGGAAGTCCCGCAGCCGAAACGGGGTGACATCGATGTCACCCCGGGGGCAATGCCCACAGTGGACGCGGATGAAGCGGCAGACCTCGCCAAGAACGGCGTACTACTAGGGTCTGTTTCGAAAGTCATGGGAGCCACTCGTTGATCGCTGCGATGGTGACCGTGGTTTCGTAGCGAACGGCGAGCTTGTCGTATCTGGTGGCGACGGCTCGGTTTCGTTTGAGACGGTTGATCCCGCACTCGACAGCGTGCCGTTGCTTGTAGATCTCCTTGTCGAATGCGGGTGGTCGTCCTCCGTGTGAGCCCTTGTTCTTGCGGTTGCGGACCTGGTCGGCCTTGTCCGGGATGGTGCAGCGGATACCGCGCCTGCGCAGGTAGGCGCGGTTGGCGCGGGACCCGTAGGCTTTGTCGCCGAGCACCCGATTCGGGCGGCAGCGCGGCCGACCGCGATCCCGCCGGGGTACCCGGATACGGTCGAGCACCACCTGAAACTGGGGCGAGTCACCTCGCTGGCCAGCGGTGATCACGATTGATAAGGGCTTTTGTCCCTGCTCGACCGCCAGGTGAGTCTTGGTCGTCAACCCGCCTCGGGAGCGCCCCAGCCCGTGATCGGCCGGTTCGACCTCGACCCCGCCCGGAGACTCCTTCTGGAGATCCCCTTTTGACGCGCACCAGCCGCGTGCTGGTGCGCACGAGCCACCGTGGAGTCCACGCTGACATCCCAGGTGATCAGGCCCGCAGCGTCCGCGTCCGCCTGCAACGCGACCAGAATCCTCTTCCACGTGCCATCCCGTTGCCACCGCCGGAACAAGCCATACACCGTCTCCCACGGGCCGTAACGCTCCGGCAGATCCCGCCACGGCACACCGGTTCGAACCCGAAACCGGATCCCGTCAATAAGCTTCCGCTTCGCATGCTTCGGCGGCCTGCCAGGCTTCTTGCCCCTGGGCAGCAAGGGTTCCAGCTTCGCCCACTGCTCGTTGGTCAGATCACCACGCCCCACGAATCAAGATCATCTCAAACCTTGATCAACTTGTGAAACAGGCCCTAGATGCCCGCGCGCCGGAACGGTATCGAGGTGAAACCGAACCGATCGACCCACGCCCCGGACACATTCCAGGAGCAGTGAACGCGCCATTCACCGGCCACATAAACCAGGAAGGCCGTTGGCTCTCGGCAGGCGAATTGGCGGACCGGTTCCGATCGCTGGGTGTGCATGAGGCAGCGGAGATCGGCGCCTACTGCGGCTCGGGGGTCACGGCTTCATCGGTGGTGCTGGCGCTGGAGGTGGCAGGGGTGACCGATCCGGAGAACCCGGCGGCGCTCTACCCAGGTTCATGGTCGGAATGGTCTTCGGATCCGGACCGGCCTGCCGAGAAGGGGTAGTACGTGCTTGGCGCACGTGACTGAGATCCGCTGATGGCGATGGCTGAGGGGAAGCTGCCTGAATTGGGCTGCTCCTTGGCCGTGGCCGGAGCGCTGGTCGAGATCCGCTAGTGGCCGTGGCTGCTTGGGAAGGTGGCCGGATCGGCTTGGTGCTTCGCCGAGCTCTACTGCCTCAGCTGTTGTCGGGGAGCTTGCTGAAGACGTGCTTCGCGAGCTTCTCGACCGTCGCGCAGATCGGTTCGGTTGGGCCGTTCAGCACGAGGCTGACCCACAGCACGCGGTACTTCACCGCCTGCTGGTCGGTCAGCGCTATCCGGAGGTCGCACGTGGTGTCGACGGTGCTGAGCCGGTGCGCGGTGTTGCCTTCGAAGGTCGTTGCCTCGGTGTTCTGCGGGTCGATCGTCTCCGTCAGCACGACCAGTGCGATTCCGGCGGGCGTGCCGGAGCGGTCCAGCGTGTAGTTGCAGAAGCCCGCGTCCTCGGGTTCCGCGGTCGCCGTCGTACCTGTGATGCGGCTGATGTCCGCCGGGGTTACGAAGGTTCCGCATGCCGGAGCCGTGGTGAGGGTTTTGCGTTTGGCGATGGTCAGCGGTGGTCCGGATGTGGTGGTCGTCGGGCGTGTGGTGGTGGAGGGGTACGAGGGTTCGGTGGGGTAGGGCGGTTCTTGCGTCGTTGTGATGATCGAATCGCTCGGGGCGGCGGCGAGCGGTGTTCCCTCTGTTGGCTGGGTGCAGGCCGCAGCTGACAGGACGAGTGCCACACAGCACATGAACCGTCGGATCACAGGGATCAGACTAGTGTTGTCCCATGGGTACGCCAGCCGCTGTCGTATGGGACCCCGCACTTCTCGGTTACGACCTGGGTGGGGATCATCCGTTCAACCCTGTCAGGCTCGAGCTGACCATCGCGTTGGCCACGCAGCTCGGGGTTCTTGACGACGTCGAACTTCTCCGACCGGAACCCGCGCCGGACCACGAAATCGAACGAGTCCATGATGCGGAATACATCGCTGCCGTCAAGGAAGCGCCGATGGTGGGCTGGGATGTCGGCCATGGCCTCGGCACGCCGGACAACCCCGTCTTCTCCAACATGCACGAGGCCACCTCGCTCGTGGTCGGGGCAACCCTGTTGGGCGCGCAGAAGATCGCGTCCGGTGCCACGAACCGTGCGGTGAACATCGCGGGCGGATTGCACCACGCGATGCGTGACCGGGCGGCCGGGTTCTGCGTCTACAACGACTGTGCGGTGGCCATTTCCTGGCTGTTGGACAACGGCGCTGACCGTGTCGCCTACATCGATGTCGACGTGCACCACGGTGACGGCACGCAAGCGGCGTTCTACAACGACCCACGCGTGCTGACGATCTCCTTGCACCAGAGTCCGATGACGCTCTTCCCGGGTACTGGCCGGGTTACCGAGCTCGGCGGGCCGGATGCGCAGGGCACGTCGGTGAACATTCCGTTGCCGCCGTTCACTCGTGACCCCGCATGGCAGCGTGCGTTCCACGCCGTGGTTCCGAGCTTGCTCAAGGAGTTCCGGCCGGATGTCCTCGTCACTCAGTGCGGTGTGGACACTCACGAGGAGGACCCGCTCGCGGAGCTCTACCTGAGCGTGGACGGGCATCGCGAGACCTATCGGACGTTGCGGTCACTGGCCGAGCAGTACGCGGGCGGCAAGTGGCTTTCGATGGGCGGTGGTGGTTACCAGTTGCTGCGGGTGGTGCCGAGGTCGTGGACGCATCTGATCGCCACCGTCCTCGACCGCGACATTGAGCCGTCGACTCCGCTGCCGCACGACTGGGTGAACAACGTCCAGCGGCGCGCGCCGAACGCGATTCTTCCGCGCACGATGACAGACGAGATGGATGTCAGCTTCGAACCGTGGGACGGGTCGACAAGCGAACCGGTCGACTCGGTGATCCGGGACGTCCGGCACGCGATCTTCCCGCTGCACGGATTGGATCCAGACGACCCCAGGGACTGAAGACGTGGCGGATTTCGATCCTTACGACTACCCGCGCCGCTGGGAGGCGGACGTGGTGCTGTCGGACGGCGGCACCGTCCACCTGAGACCGATCACGCCGGACGACGCCGACCGGCTGGTCGCGTTCCACGGCCGCCTGTCCGAGCGCACCAGGTACTTCCGGTACTTCGGCGCGTACCCGCGGATCCCACCGCGGGATCTGGAACGGTTCGTCACGCTCGACCACCACGACCGGGTGGGTTTCGCGGCGATGCTCGGCGACGACATCATCGCCGTCGGCCGCTACGAACGCCTGCACGGCAGCGAGCAGGCCGAGGTCGCGTTCGTGGTGGAGGACGGTCACCAGGGCCGGGGCATCGGATCGATCCTCCTGGAACATCTGGCCGCGGCAGCGCAGGAAAGCGGCCTGAAACGGTTCGTCGCGGAGGTGCTCGGCGAGAACGGCCAGATGGTCAGGGTCTTCAAGGACGCCGGGTACCAGATCAGCCGCGCCCTTGAGGACGGCGTGATCCACCTGGAGTTCGCGATCGACCCGACCGAGGAGTCCGTCGCGGTCGCGCGTTCGCGGGAACAGGCCGCCGAGGCACGCAGTGTCCACAATGTCCTGCACCCCAAGTCGGTCGCGGTGATCGGCGCCTCGACCGATCCGACCAAGGTCGGCTACGCGGTACTGACGAACCTGCTCACCGCCGACTTCGCGGGCCCGGTGTTCCCCGTCAACGCCGAACACTTATCGGTCCGGGGCGTCCGCGCGTACCGCCGGGTTCTGGACATCCCTGACCCGGTCGACCTCGCGGTCGTGGCCGTGCCTGCCACGAGCATCAACGAGGTATTGGACGACTGCCTGGCCAAAGGCGTGAAAGCCCTGGTCGTTGTGACGTCCGGGTTCAGCGAGATCGGCGACGAGGGTCGCAGCGCTGAGCAGAAACTGGCCGAGGAGGCCAGGGCGCACGGCATGCGTGTGGTCGGTCCGAACGCGCTCGGTGTGGTGAACATGGACCGTGCTGTGCGGCTGAACGCGAGTCTGGCGCCGAAGCTGCCTGGCTTGGGGCGCACGGGTTTCTTCTGCCAATCGGGTGCCTTGGGCACCGCGATTCTGGCGGACGCGGCCGCGCGCGGCCTTGGCTTGTCGACGTTCGTCTCGGCAGGTAACCGGGCTGACGTGTCCGGTAACGACATGCTGCAGTACTGGATGACCGACCCGGCAACCGATGTGGTGTTGCTGTACCTGGAATCCTTCGGTAACCCAAGGAAATTCGCTCGGTTGGCGCGCAGATTGGGCCGTACGAAACCGATTGTTGCGGTGAAATCGGGCCGCAATGCCGTGTCGCCCGCGCTCCTGGCCACGTCGGTGCAGGTCGACGAGCCGAGCGTGCAGGCAGTGTTCGAGCAGGCCGGTGTGATCAGGGTCGAGTCCCTGGCGCAGCTGTTCGACACGGCTCTTTTGCTTGCACACCAACCATTGCCAGCGGGCAGTCAGGTCGCTGTGGTCGGTAACTCGACAGCGATCGGCGTGCTCGCGGCCGATACGGCGTTGGCGCAAGGCCTTGAGCTGGCGGAAGAGCCGATCGATGTCGGGCCGCAAGCGGGGCCCGAGGAGTTCGCGGCCGCGGTCCGAGAGGCCTTGGAGCGTGACGATGTCGACGCTCTGATCGTGGTTTTCGTGCCCCCGCTGGCGATTCCGGGAGCGGCCTACGCGCGCGAGCTCCGGGACGTGGGACAAGGGCAGGGAAAGCCGATTGTTTCCACGTTCTTGGCGGCCGAGGGTGTGCCCGCGGAGCTCGCGGTGGCTGGGCCGGACGGTTGGTCGCCGGGGCGCGGGTCGATCCCGTCCTATCCGAGCCCGGAACGAGCTGCTCTCGCGCTCGCCCGCGTGACCAGGTACGCCCGCTGGCGATCAGCCCCGCGAGGCACGCTGGCGCGTCCAACCGGGACAAAACCGGACGCGGCTCGTGATCTGGTTCAGTCCGTGATGGACAGCGGGGCCGAATGGCTTACCGATACGCAAGTCGTGCAGCTGCTGGGTTTCTACGGCATCGAGGTCGCGCCGTTCAAGATCGTCGCGAGTGCCGACGAAGCCGCTGACGCGGCGGAAAAACTGGGGTTCCCGGTCGCGGCGAAGGCGTCGAACTCCTTGTTGAAGCACCGGTCGGACCTGGTCGGCGTGCGGCTGGACATCAGCGGTCCGGACACCATGCGGGCGGCGTACACCGATCTCTGTCAGGTATCCGGTGTGGACACTGTGTACGTGCAACGGATGGTCGCCAAGGGCACCTCGTGTGTGATCGGCCTGCAGGACGACCCGTCCTTCGGCACGCTGGTCTCGTTCGGACTGTCCGGTGTGGTCAACGATCTGCTCGGAGATCGGGCATATCGCTCAATTCCGATGACCGACGTGGACGCGGCAGGCCTGGTTCGCGCACCAAAAGCGGCGCCGCTGCTCGCGGGCTACGGCGGCAGCCCCATGGCAGACCTTGGCGCGCTGGAGGATCTCGTGCTACGGGTCGCCGCGCTCGCCGAAGACGTCCCCGAGGTACGCAGGCTCGAGCTGGAACCTGTTGTGGCGTCGGAATCCGGTGCGAGCGTCGTGTATGCCCGAGTCGCGGTTGGACCGCCGCCGTCACGCCACGACACCGGCCCGCGACGCCTGCGAACCATGAACTAGACCACGTGGGGTGGACAACACCTGAGTGAAGGGTGTCTACTGATCGACGGCCTTGAGGAGGTGAGCCGAATGTCCGCTGATGGAAGTAGTAGTCGTCGATACCTCGCGGGCTCGGCTCGATAAACCGGCCGACTCGCGGGACAACCGTGGGGAGGTCGCGAAATGACCACATTTGAGATGGGCCTGCGGATCGCGGCCGGGGTTGGTCTCGGCGCGCTGATCGGGTTCGAACGTCAATTCCGCGCCCGGATGGCCGGGATGCGGACCAATGCCCTGGTTTCGGTCGGGGCCACGTTGTTCGTGCTGCTCTCGGCGCATGGATTCGGCGGTATGACAGACGCCGATCCGACGCGAGTGGCCGCGCAAATCGTGTCAGGCATCGGTTTTCTTGGTGCTGGCGTCATCCTGAGGGACGGCGCCAGCATTCGAGGGCTCAACACGGCGGCAACGCTGTGGTGCTCGGCAGCCGTCGGAGCGTTGGCCGGAACCGGCCTTTACATCGTCGCGGCGATGGGCGCGGTGACCGTGCTGGGCACGAACATCGTATTGCGTTGGGCGGCAAGGAAAGTCGACCGGCAGAACGGCGACTAGTTCGCCTCTGCGATGAGAGCGGCGACCGCATGCTGATGCCTGATCAGATCGGACAGTCCGTTGAGGACGTTCGAGAGGATCGCGGTCGCCTGCTCAGGCAAAGCGTCCGAGTCAGTCAAGTGCTGGTGTGCCAAGGAAAGAAGGAACTCCGGCTGGCCAAGAACGGCGGCGTTCATCTTGTGCAGCACAACCCGCAGATTCAGTTGCGCCCGGATTGTCCCTATCGGACTCGTTGACGCGCCGATGATGGCGACGGGTTTGCGGTTGAGTACATCGCCGAAGTCGCTGGGCCGTGACAGCCAGTCGAGCGCGTTCTTCAGCACACCAGGGAGGGATCCGTTGTACTCAGGGGTGGCGATGAGAACCCCGTCCGCCGCGTGGATCCGCTGTCGCAGATCGGTGACGGCGGCCGGGGCGGGGTGCTCCTCGTCCTCGTTGAACGGCGGGATGGCGGCCAGATCTTGGAAACGGTCGAACGACAACTCCGGCGGCGCCACATTCTGTGCCGCGGTCAACAGCCGGGTGTTGAGGGACGCCTTGCGCAGGCTTCCGGACAGGGCAAGGATCGTCAGATCCGACATGGTTCTCCTAGAGCTAAGCCGGGTTCATCGTCCACAGATCGGGGAACGGCAGCGAGCTGCTGGATTTCTCCAGCCAGCCCACACCGCTGGTGCCGTAGTACCCGGGCCGGTCGCCGAACGACCGCCGGGTGGCTGTCAGGTGCAGGTACTGGTATTCGCCGTATCCTTCGGCGACCCGCATCAGCGCTTCGCCGCAGGAACGCAGGTCGGCCAGCCCTCCGTCGTCGCCATAGAAGACCGTGCTCCAGACCTCGGCAACTCCTGGGTGCGGTTGGCGTGGGCACTCCGAGGCGACGTCGAGGACTTCCTGCGGAACGGGCAGGCCACGCCGGTGCAAGAGGTGCAGCACCGCTGTGTACACACAGGGTGCGTGCAAGGTGGCGTGCAGGTCGCCGTGCGGACCGGGTACCTGGGCGAGCTCGGCGGATTTCAGGTCGAGCAGGAAGGCCATTTCACGAAATTTCCACGACTGCAGCGAGGAAGACTTGCCGTGCTCGGCGCTGAGCCCGTCCTTGATCGGGAGAAAATCGCCGACCGTCATCCATTCCAAGGATTTCCAGGAGGCGTTGAGCGCCGTGAAGTGTGCGGCGATCCGGCGCAGTGTCGTGATCGCTTCCGGTACCGCGTCGGTCTGCAGGTGCTCGATCACGCGGCGAAGTTCGGCGGCGATCAGGCCGAAATACAGTTCCTGCACCTGGCACACGGCCAGGAACGACAGTTCACCATCGGTATCGGTGACCGGCTGCTGCAAGGCGTGCAGCTGGTCGGCCCGCAAATAGGCGTTGTACGCAGTCATTGCGATCAAGCCTCCTGGACTTCGATGGACCTTCATGGTCGTCATCCAGGGGTATGCGTGACAAATTCCAATGTGGGTATACGCCATGCTTGTTTGGCTATAACGCACACAAGGCCCCGCACCCACGTAAGTGCTCCGAGCCGGCAGGACGGCCCGAAGCACTCACGCGGTGCAGGGTATTAACTTCAGGTTGGGTGGGGGCTCGCTCCCGCCGCCAGACTGAACGAGCCCCCGTCTATGGAGGGATCAGCACGCGCTGATACCCAGTGATGTGCTGCCGCATCCGCAGCAGCGGGGTGCCCAGCGGCGATCCCGGAACCGCCGGACACGAACCCGCTGCTCATCGCACCCCCGGTGCGGTCACGCAGGATCAAAGTCGGTGTCGATCTCGTTGCCACAGTCAGCAGCACCAAGACAGCGACTGTGAGCACGACCTGCACGCGCGGTCCAGCGAGGGCGAGAACGCCCGCGAAGATAAGCAACGCGATGGTCACACGCTCGTGTGTGCGCATCTGGCTCCTCCTCGTCGAGGACCGTGGCGGCAGGGTGAATGAAAGTTAAGGCACAAAACCGGCCTGGGTCAAGAATGTGATTGGAGTTCATGCACGTGAACATTTGCTCCCAGGCTTCTTTGAGGTCACGCCCAGGGTGCTCGCGGTTACGCACGGCATACCTGAGGGCATGACTGGCACTCAAGCCTCAGCCAGGCCACCGACGGGGCCAACGGTGGCAAGAACCGTCACCGTCGACGTGGTCGTCCCGGTCTACAACGAGCAACGGGCGCTGCGTGGCTGCGTCGACGTGCTGAAATCCTATCTGGCGGAACGGTTTCCGTTCGAATGGACCATCACCGTCGTCGACAATGCGAGCACCGACGGCACGTTGTCGATCGCCAACGAACTGGCACAAGCCGATGATCACGTCCGCGTGCTGCACCTGGACGAGAAAGGACGAGGCCGGGCGCTACGCACCGCATGGCAATGGAGTGACGCCGATGTCGTGGCGTATATGGATGTCGACCTGTCGACCGGGCTGGATGCCTTGCTGCCCTTGGTCGCGCCACTGGTCAACGGGCACTCCGACGTCTCGATCGGATCGCGCCTCGCGCCGGGCGCCAGAACGGTTCGCGGGCCGAAACGTGAGCTGATTTCCCGCGGCTACAACGCACTCATCAGGCTGAGCCATGGCGCGAAGTTCACCGACGCGCAGTGCGGCTTCAAGGCTGCGCGTACGGACGTGATCCGGCCGCTGCTCGAGCATGTCCGGGACGACAACTGGTTCTTCGACACGGAGTTGCTGCTTCTGGCCGAACACAACGGATTGCGGGTGCATGAGGTCCCGGTTGACTGGGTTGAGGACATGGATACTCGTGTCCGAATTGGATCGACTGCGCTTGAGGACATTCGGGGCTTGATCAGGGTCGCTCGTGCCAAGGCTGGTGGGACCGCCCGCGTTCGGGACCTTCCTGTCCGGCCGGAGCCTCGCGCGGCGCATCCGGATGCGGTTGTGTCCAGAAGAGACACTGGGTTGGTCTGGCAGCTGTTGTCCTTCGGTGCGATCGGTGTTGTGTCCACAGCGGTCACACTGGTGTTGTACGCGATGTTCAGATCGGTGATGAACCCTTTGGTTGCCAACCTTTTGGCGCTGATCGTGACGACAATGTTCAACACCGAGGCCAACCGTCGGTTCACGTTCCTCGGCCCCCGAGGCTCGTCCGGCCGGGTGCATTTCCAAGGTCTGATCATCTTCGGGTTGTACTACGCGTTCACGTCGGCGGCGTTGCTCGTTCTGCATTCCACTGTGGCCGAACCTGGCCGGATGCTTGAGCTGACTGTGCTGCTGGGTGCTTCACTGCTTGGCACGGTCGGCCGATTCGTATTGCTGCGTGGCTGGGTTTTCAAACAGGGAAAGGGAAGGGTATGACAGTCGCCGCTGTGGAACACGCGGAGGTGATGGTCGCGTCGCGACGACCGGCGATCTGGCATCGGTACGCCCTCGCGGCTATCCTTGTCGCCGGTGGGGTTTTCTACGCTTCCGTGCTGTGGAGCGGAAGTTGGGGCAACACGTACTACACGGCTGCGGTGAAGTCGATGTCGTTGAACTTCACCAACTTCGTCTTCGGCTCGTTCGACCCGGCCGGTGTGGTCACAGTGGACAAACCACCGTTGGCGTTGTGGCCTCAGGTGATCTCGGTGTGGATCTTCGGGTACCACGACTGGTCGGTCCTTTTGCCGCAGGTGATCGAGGGTGTTGCCGCGATCTTCCTGCTACACCGGACAGTTCGGCTGTGGGCTGGGCAGAACGCGGCACTGGTCGCGGCGCTGATCTTCGCGCTGACGCCGATCACGGTTGTCACCAATCGGACCAACAACACCGACACGATGCTTGTGCTGATGCTTGTGGCTGCGGCTTATGCGTTTACGCGTGCGATGAAGGTGGTTGAGCCCAGGACGCGGACGAAGTGGTTGTGGTTTGCGGCTTTTCTGATCGGCTGTGGGTTCTTGGCCAAGATGCTGGCCGCGTGGATCGTCGTGCCCGCTTTCGTTGCTGCTTATCTGGCTGGGAGCAAGGCAAATTGGCGTCGGAAAGCCTTCGATGTGATTGGTGCCGCTGTGGTTCTGCTTGCCAGTTCACTGTGGTGGGTGGCCGTTGTGGACTTGTGGCCGGGACGTAAGCCTTATATCGGTGGAAGTACTGACGGTAGTGCGTTGGATTTGGTGCTCGGCTACAACGGGCTCGGCCGGGTCTTCGGTGGCGAAGGACGCAGCGGCGGAGTCGTTTTCGGCGGCGGCAGTGGACCCGGCGGTGGCGGTGCTGCAACCGGTGGGCTTGGTGGTGGCGGCGTTTCAGGTGGCGGTGGGGCTGGTGGGATTGTCGGTGGTGGCGGACCGGGTGGGGCTGGCGGTGGCGGTGCCAATCTTGCTTTCGGTGGGGAAGCCGGTCCTGGCCGGATGTTCGGCGAGGCGGTCGGCGGCCAGATCAGCTGGCTGCTTCCATTGGCCTTGATCGCACTCGTTGTCGCTTCTGTCCTTGGATTCCGTCGATTCCGCCGGTTCGCTCCCGCGGACACCGCCCAGCGCGCCGGTTGGGTGCTGTGGGGCACCTGGTTGATCGTCAACGCCCTGGTTTTCAGCCTGCAGGAAGGCATTTTCCATCCCTACTACACCACCGTGATGGCTCCAGCGATCGGTGCCTTGGTCGGCGTCGGCACGGTATGGGCGATCAAGATGTACCGCGAACCCAAGGGATTGAGCTGGCTTGTGCTTCCTGCCAGTGTCGCGGTCGCGGCGGCGTGGGCATGGGTGTTGATCTCACGGGACACCGCATGGAACGGCTGGCTCCGATGGGCCGTGCTTTGTGTCGCGGTGGTCGCGATCCTGGTTTTGGTGCTGCGTAAGGCCAAACGCGCAGCCATTGTGCTCGGTGTGGTGGCCGTGTTACTTGCTCCTGGTGTGTGGTCGGGTGCTGGGGCGTTCGCGTCCACCGGCAATCCGGGGATCCCGATGGCTGGACCGGCGGCGAACTCGGCTGGCGGTTTCATCCTGCGGCTGCCGCCGGGCCAGACGACTCCGCCGCCTGGGATGATGCCGCCGCAAAATGCCGGTCCAGCCAGGGCGAACGGCACCCTCACCGCTGACCAGCGCAAGATCGTGGACTACGCCAAGGCGAACGCGGGCGGTGCCGAGTATCTGATGGCCGTGGAGGGCGGGGCTCAGGCCGCGTCGGCGTACATCATGGCCACCGACGAGAACATCGTCAGCATGGGCGGCTTCAGCGGCCGCGACCCGGCACCGACCGTGGAGCAGTTGGCCACGTGGGTCAAGGACGGCAAGCTGAAATTCGTCCTGGTCGGCGGCCGCGGTGGGATGCGTGGTGGCCAAGCCTCGGCGACGTCCACGTGGGTACAGGAGAACTGCCGGTCCGTGCTCACCGCGGGCACTCAGCAGCTTTATGAGTGCACGGTCGAGTGAATCACAGCGTGCTCCCAGGTTGCTCCCAGGTTGTTCCCAGGTTCGTCGTTGACGCTGGTCAGGTGGAGTCCCAGCAGGCGACCGTGCTCGTGGTCGACGACGAACCGAACATCCTGGAGCTGCTGTCGGCCGCGCTTCGGCTCAGCGGGTTCGTCGTGCACGCGGCGGACTGCGGGGCCGAAGCGCTGGCCGCCGCCCGCCGGATCCGGCCCGACATCGTGGTGCTCGACGTGATGCTGCCCGACACCGACGGCTTCACCCTGGCCCGAGGCCTGCGCACGATCCAGGACCGTCTCCCGGTGCTGTTCCTGACCGCCCGTGACGCGGTGGAGGACCGGATCGCGGGCCTGACCGCGGGCGGCGACGACTACGTGACCAAGCCGTTCAGCCTTGAGGAAGTGGTCCTGCGCCTGCGCGCGATCCTGCGCCGGACCAACGGCGCCGAGACGCCGCGGGACGACGGCACCTTCCGGTACGCGGACCTCGTGCTGGATGAGGACGCGCACGAGGTCTATCGCGCGGGCAAGCTCGTGCAACTGTCGCCGACGGAGTTCAACCTGCTGCGCTACCTGATGGTCAACGCGGAACGCGTGGTCAGCAAACCCCAGATCCTCGACCGGGTCTGGAACTACGACTTCGGCGGCGACGGCCGGATCGTCGAGTCGTACATCAGCTACCTCCGCCGCAAGATCGACTCGGTGCACCCTGCCCTGATCCACACCATTCGAGGCGTCGGCTACTCACTCAGGCTGCCGCGGGACGAGCGCTGATGGCCATGCGGCGCCCGTGGACGCTGCGGATGCGGCTAGTCGTGGTCCTCCTCCTGCTCGGCACGGTCGGTCTTGCCGGGTTCGGCGTGGCGAGCGTGGTGCTGATCCGACAGTCGATGATCGCCAGGATCGACGACCAGCTCAGGGACTTGGCCAACCGCCGTGGGCTCGGGCCGCCCCCTGAGGGACGGCGCAACGGCGACAACCTGCCGACCGAGTTCTTCTTCCTTGAGCTGTACACGAACGGCAGCCTGATCAGAGGGAGCAGCACGTCGGCCGGTCCCGCCCTGCCTGTCATCACCGGGCAGACAATCGGTCCGCTCGACGGAAAACCTTTCTTCGCCGAAGACAAGCAAGGCGGCGCGCCATGGCGGGTGATCGTGCACCAACGCAGGCCGCCGCCGGCCGAGAACCGCCCACCAAGCATCGTGATGGTCGCCCAGTCGATGGAGAACACCGATGCCACGGTGACCAGGCTGATCTGGATCGAGGTGGCCGTCGGGATCGGACTGCTCCTGGCGATCGGCGCGGGCAGCTTCCTGTTGGTACGGCTGGGCTTGCGGCCACTCGACCGGATCGAGCGAACAGCGGGCGACATCGCCGCAGGCGACCTGGACCTGCGAGTGGCCGCGGACTCCCGCACGGAAGTAGGCCGCCTCGGCGGCGCGCTGAACACGATGGTCGGCAGGCTGTCTTCGGCGCTGCGCCAACGTCAACAGTCAGAAACCCGCCTCCGCCGGTTCGTCGCGGACGCCTCGCACGAGTTACGGACCCCGCTGACGTCGATCCGTGGCTTCGCCGAGCTGCACCGCCGCGGCGGAGCGCCGGAACGGGCCGACGTGGACAGGTTGATGAGCCGCATCGAGGGCGAGGCCATCCGGATGGGCGCGCTCGTGGAAGACCTGCTGATGCTGGCCCGGCTGGACCAGGAACGCGCGTTGGACCTGACCGAACTGGATATCCGGACGTTGGTCGAAGACGCCGTGCACGATGCGCGGGCGCGGGATCCTGAGCGTGAGGTGATCCTGGAGGTCGCGCGTAAGCCGATCCGGGTGACGGCCGATGAGCACCGGATGCGTCAGGTCATCACGAACCTGATCAGCAACGCGATGACGCACACGCCTCAGGACACCCCGATCCAGGTCCGTGTGGGGCTGCCAGCCAACCGCAAGGACACACCTGTGGCGATGGCCGGGACTTTGGAGCATTACGGGCGCGTGGTGCTTGAGGTCATCGATGAAGGGCCGGGCATCCCTTTGGAAGCCGCGCCGAACATCTTCGACAGGTTCTACCGCGTGGACGAGGCCCGGACGCGCACGCGCGGCGGCACAGGCCTCGGCTTGGCCATCACAGCGGCGATCCTGGAAGCCCACGGCGGCCGGGTCGAACTCCGCACGGCACCAGGAGAAGGCGCCCGATTCACGGTTCTCTTGCCTTTGCCCTGATAGAGACTCGTGAGTGGTTATCCGTGTTAGAACACGGATAACCACTCACGACAGTTATTGGGCCTTTAGTGCTTGGCGAGGACGCCGTCGCGGCGGCGGGTGATGCCCAGCGGGTTGGCGTCCTGCAGTTCGGCGGGCAGCAGCTCGTCCGGCCACGTCTGGTACGTCACCGGAGCCAGCCAACGGTAGATGCCGGGAACGCCGATCGACGTGTGGATCGCGTTCGTCGTCGCGGGCCACGGGCCGCCGTGCTGCATCGCCCACGCCAGCGCGATACCCGTCGGCCACCCGTTGTAGATCAGCCGACCCGCGATCTTGTGCAGTTCGGCAGCCACAGCCGCGGCTTCCTTGTGCTCCGAAGCGGAGGCGTGCACCGTGCCGGTCAAGGTCCCGGGCAGACGGGACAACACCGGCAGGACGTCGTTCACGTCCGAGTAGGTCACGACGATGCCGGACGGCCCGAAGTTCTCCTCGGTCAGCTTCTCCAGGTTCGCCACAAACGTCTCCAGCGGCACGGAGAACAGCGCGGGCTTGCCTGCCCAAGCGTCATCCGGAGCATTGCCCGTGGCGACCAGCGAGACAAGGGAGTTGTTGGACAACGCATCCACGTGCGAGCGGTACGAGTCGCACATGCGCTCGTTGAGCATCGCGCCACCGTTGGACTCGGCGACGGCCTTGCCCAACTCGTCCACAATGGACGAAGGGGCGAACACCAGCCCAGGGTTGGTGCAGAACTGGCCCACACCCATCGTCACCGACTGGGCGAAACCTGCCGCGATGTCCGAGGCGCGCTCCGAGGCCGCTGCGGGCAGGATCACCGTCGGGTTCACGCTGCCAAGCTCGCCGTAGAACGGGATCGGGTCCGGGCGGCCGTTCGCCAGGTCGTACAACGCGCGCCCGCCGCCGATCGAGCCGGTGAAGCCCGCAGCTTTGACCAATGGGTGCTGCACAAGGCGAACGCCCGACTGGGTGCCGTAGATGACCGAGAACAGTCCGGCTGGGGCACCGGCTTCCGTCAACGCTTCCGAAACCACACGAGCGGTCTCGCGGGTCGTGTTCGGGTGCGCCGAGTGGCCCTTCACGACAACCGCGCAGCCTGCCGCGAGCGCCGATGCCGTGTCGGAACCCACTGTGGACAAGGCAAACGGGAAGTTGCTCGCCGAGTACACCGCGATCACGCCGATGGGGCGCAGCACTCGCCGTACGTCCGGCCGCGGCGGGATGATGTCCATGTTCGGCGAGTCGATCATCGCTTCGACGTAGCTGCCTTCACGCAACACGTCCGCGAACAGCCGCAGCTGGTTGGTCGTACGCTTCAGCTCCGTCGTCAGCCGGGGCACGCCGAGCGCGGTCTCCGTGTCGCAGACGCTGATCAACGTTTCCGACGACTCGTCGAGACGGTCCGCCACCAGGTCGAGCACCCTGGCCCGGTCTTCCGCCGTCCAGCCCGACCACGTCTCGAATGCCGAGTGCGCGGCCTCGCAGAGCCGGTCAACCTCGGCGTCCGAGGTGACCTCGAGCGGGTCGCCGAACGGCTCACCCGTCCTCGGGTTGTAGCCCTGCACACTCACCGTCCTGCCTCCTTCACAGCTGTGTTGAAGTCCGGGCCGCACCATGCGCCGCCCAGGTAGCGCGCCGCGTGCGAGTCCGGGTCGAGCTCGCCGTGCTGCGCGATGACCTCCTCGGCGTAGGCCTCGGAGTTGTCCTGCGACTCGTAGCCGAGCTTGCGGCCTTCGTCGAGGGAGAACCAGCGGCGGGTGTTGTCCGAGATGCCCCAGATGATCCGGAAACCGGGCTCCGGCGTGGCAAGGCACGCTTCGAACAACCGGGCGCCGTCAGCGGGGGAGAGCCACGTCGACAGCATCCGGACGTCCTTGGGCTTCTCGAAGCACGAGCCGATCCGGACACAGATCACGTCAAGGCCGTAGCGGTCGGCGTACAGGCTGCCCAACGCCTCGACCGCGACCTTGCTGACGCCGTAGTTGGTGTCCGGGCGCGGGAACTCGTAGTCGCCCGCTTCGCCGTCTTCCTTCTTCACGTAGCCGACCGCGTGGTTCGAGCTCGCGAGCACGACCCGCTTCACGCCTTGGCGGCGCGCGGCTTCCAGCACCACGTAGGTGCCGTTGATGTTGACGTCAAGGATCTTGGACCAGACCTGCTCGAGACTGTGCCCGCCGAGGTGGATCACGGCGTCGACGCCCGCGCAGGCCTTCTCCATCGCGTCCATGTCGGTGATGGACGCCTTGATGATCTCGGTCTGTTCGCCGTCGGCGGGCGCGGGCAGGTCCGCGATGTCCAGCAGCCGCAGTATCCGATCGTCGGCGGCAAGCCGAGGGCGCATCAACGTCCCGACTCCGCCTGCCGCACCGGTGATCAGGATGCGTTGGGTCACGTTCGTCTTTCCCTTTCGATATCGCGGCGGCGGCCAAATTGTCAGCGTCGAAATTCTCAGCGCCCGAACTGCCTGAGCAGCTCGGTGATCGTCTTCGCGCCTTCCAGCAGCGCGGTGACCACTTGGTTCTCGTGGTCGGAGTCCAGCCTGCCCAGCGGCACCGAGCAGCTGATCGCGTCGATGACCGGGTTTCGGTACGGCAGGGCGACCGCGAAACAGCCGAGTCCCGGCGTGTTCTCCTCGCGCTCGTGTGCGTAACCGGCCACCCGGAACTTGGCCAGCTGCTCGTGCAAAGCCGCGCGGTCGACCACGGTGTTCGGGGTCAACGGATTGAGTTTCTCTGGCAAAATGGCATCGACATCCGCCGCCGGACGTTCGGCCAACAGTGCCTTGCCGAGGGAGGTGGAGTGCGCGGGCAGCCGCCGGCCTACGCGGGACACCACGCGCAGGTGGTGCTCCGATTCCCGGCTGGCCAAGTAGACGACGTCGCCGCCGTCCAGCCGTGCCAGGTGGACTGTTTCGTTGACCTCGCGCCGCACGTGCTCCATCACCCGGATGGCCACCTGGACGACCGGATCGTGGTCCAAATAGGACGTACCGACGAGCAGGGCGCGCACGCCGATGCCGTACGTCCCGCTGGCCGGTTCCACTTCCACCCAGCCACGCGCGACCAGCGTCTGCAACAGCATGTACAGGCTGGACTTCGGGTAGCTCAGTTCGTGGTGCAGCTCGGTCAGCGTCAGTCGGCGCTCCGAGCGGGCCAGCGCCTCAAGCAGTTCCACCGTCCGGTCGGCCGACTTCACCGCGGCGGGCCGGGTGGGCTGGCTGGCCGTTTCACGGGCTTGTTCGACCGCCACTTGGGTCCTCCTTTGGCAACAACCCCGTCACGCGTCCTTGACAGTAGTCGGCCTCGATTCTTACAGTCCCGGTCGCGGGTTCACAAGTACGACCGAACTTCGCATATGTGAAAAGAAGCGCCCCTCAGCAGGTCGGAGTGGTCCAATGCCGGACACCGCAGTCTCGCGCTCGTTACTCAGATCGTCTGTCACGTCCCGTGGTCTCCAAGTGACCGCGGCCGCCACAGCAGTCGCTGCGGTGTTGACCGGGTGTGGCACATCGACATCTCCTTCTTCCACCCCACAGGGTGATCCGAACGCACCGCTTGAGGTTTGGACCCGCAGCCAGGAGTCCGCTGCAAAGGTTTACACGAGGATATTCGAGGAGTTCACCAAGAAGACCGGCCAGAAGGTCGAGTACAAGGCCGTCTTCAACGATTTCGACAAGCAGATCCAGCAGCGGGCGGCCAACAAGGACCTGCCTGACCTGGTCATCACCGACACCGGCTCGCTCGGGGTGTTCACCCAGCAGGGCCTGGTCGGCGAGGTCGACCGCAGCTCGATCGCTGGTTCCGCCGACGTCAGCGAACGGGCATGGGGCAACGCCAAGACCGCCGACGGCAAGTTCCGCGCCGTGCCGTGGTCGACGCAGGCCAACGTGACCCTGGTGCGCAAGGACTGGCGCGAGAAGCTGGGCAAGGCGGTCCCGACCACGCACGCCGAACTGCTCGACCTGGCCAAGGCCTTCACCACGCAGGACCCGGACGGCAACGGCCAGGCCGACACCTACGGCATCCTCGCCCCGGCGACCACCGACCGCGGCTACACGCTGTGGTGGGCATCGAGCTTCCTCTGGCAGGGCGGCGGCGACGTGCTCAAGGACAACGGCGCTGGCAAGTTCTCGGTGGCCATCGACTCGCCGGAGAGCGAGCGGTCGGTCGAGTGGATGCGCGGACTGTTCTGCGACAGCAAGGTGATGAACCCGAACGCGCTGACGCTGACGACCAACGACGCGCACCCGCTGTTCGAGACCGGCAAGGTCGGCATCTACACCACCGGCCCGTACATGTTCAGCCGGTTCGACAAGAACCTCGGCAAGGACAAGTACGAGGTCATCCCCGCCCCCAAGGGCCCAGGTGGCGACACCGTCCTCGGTGAGGGTGAGGACATGTACATCATGGCTGGCTCGCCCAACCAGGCTGGCCAGAAGAAACTGGTCGAGTTCATGCTGACGCCCGAAGCGCAGCAGCTCGGGATGAAGGTGCAATCGGGTGAGACCCCTGTGGTCCGCCTGCCGGTGAACAAGAACGTCGACGTCAAGGCCGTGCTCAACGACCCGCGCTGGGACACCACCAAGCAGGTCTACGAGTCCGCCGGTCGTCCGTTCCCCGCGGTGCCGAACTTCCAGCCGTTCCGGCAGAAGACCTCGGAGTCGCTGAACAAGATCTTCACCTGCACCACCGACACCAAGGGTGAGCTGGCCAAGCTCGCCGGTGAGCTGAGCAAGGAACTCTCGACGCAAGGCATCAAGCAGTGACGGTTGCGCATGAGACAACCGCTGCCCCGGGCGACACCAAGCCCGCCCGGGGCAGCGGTATCACCGCGCCCGCGCCGAAACGGGGCAAGCACTCGTTCCGTGTGCTGATCCCTTGGCTGTTCCTGGCGCCAGCGCTGTTGTTGTTCCTCTACTTCAAGTTCATCCCGATGGCCGAGGGCATCCGGCTGAGCCTGTACAAGGTTCAGCCGTTCCTCGGCGACATCTTCATCGGGATGGACAACTACACGGCCGTCTTCGACGACACGGCGTTCCAGGAAGCCGCGTACCACACGGTGATCCTGGCGTTCGGTCAGACGTTCGGCGCGATGATCGTTGGCTTCTTCCTCGCGCTTCTGCTTGAGGGACAGGCGAAGTCGTTGTGGTTCGTGCGCTCCGCGGTGTTCCTGCCGGTGGTTGCCGCGACCGCGGTCGTCGGTGAGATCTGGCGAGTGCTGTACTTCCCTGACCCCAACGGTTTCCTCAACGAGGTGCTCTCGTGGGTCGGTGCCGGTCCGTCGACGTTCCTCGACCACCCGGACACCGCCTTGACCTCGGTCATGATGGTCGGGATCTGGAAGCACGCGCCGTACGACATGGTCCTGATCCTGGCCGGTCTCGCCGGGATCGACCGCGAGCAGTACGAAGCCGCGGCGATCGACGGCACGAACGTCTTCCAGCGCCTGTGGTACGTCACGCTGCCCGCGCTGCGGCCCGTGATCACGATTCTGCTGACCCTTGCGGCCATTCGTGGCCTGCGAGTGTTCACCGAGGTGTACGTGCTGACCGGTGGTGGGCCCGCGGGTGCGACTTCGGTGTGGATGACAACCGTGTTCTCGCGAGGCTTTGAGAAGAACGACATAGGTGTGGCATCGGCCGCGTCGGTCATGCTGTTCCTGGTGACGTTCCTGCTCACCGTGGTCGTGCAGGTGTGGCGTCGATCAAGGGAGTCGCGGTGACGATTTCTTCTGGGACCAGCGCCGGCCAATCCAGGCTGAAATCCAAGCGCAAGCCGGGAGTCTCCGCGCGGCTGGACACCGCGCTTGGCTGGTCGACTGCCCGCAACGCGTGGGGCAGCCGGGCGATCCGGATCGTGTTGTGCACGTTGGCAATCCTGATCTTCACCGGACCGTTGATCACGGTGTTCTCCGGTGCGTTCGACGTCAACAGGGACCCGACGCAGCTCTCGATCCTGCCGGGCAACCCGACCCTGCAGAACTACGAGGAAGCCGGCGCCAAGAACATCTGGGGCTACTTCGCCAACTCGTTGTTCATCGCGGGCGGTGCCTTGCTGCTGCAGCTGCTTGTCAGCGTGTTCGCCGCGTACGCCATGGCACGCAAGAAGTTCCGTGGCCAGGCGATCATCATGCTGGTGATCCTGACGACGATGATGCTGCCGGAGGAGGTCATCGCGATCCCGCTGTCGCTGGTGATCGGTGACCTGCCGGTGTTCGAGCTGAACCTCAGGGGGACCCTGCTCGGGGTCATCCTTCCCCTGGGTGCCTGGGGGTTCTCCATCTTCGTGATGACGGAGTTCATGAAGGAGATCCCGGTCGAGCTGGAGGAGGCGGCCAGGGTGGACGGTGCGGGTGAGCTGCGGGTCTTCGCGCAGATCATCCTGCCGCTCTGCCGGCCGGCGCTCGCCGTGATCGCGGTGTTCGGTTTCAACATGATCTGGGACCAGTACCTGCTGCCCCGGATCGTGGCCAATGACCCCGCCGACTACACGCTGACCGTCGCACTGGCGGATCTGCGGTCGGATATCGAGGTGGGGCCGGGCATCGTGCTGGCAGGCGCGCTGCTTGCGTTGGTACCAAGCCTGATTGTGTACCTGTCGCTGCAGAAGTCGTTCCTGCGTGGGATAACCACAGGTGCGGTCAAGGGTTGATCGCCGGTCGAGATTGAGGTCAGTATGCAACTGGATGGAGTGCTGTTCTTCCCGGTGACCCCCTTCGACGCAACCGGGGGAGTCGCCGTGGACGTGCTGGCCGAGCACGTCAAGCACGGTGTCGCCGCCGGTCCCGGCGGGGTGTTCGTGGCGTGCGGGACGGGCGAGTTCAACGCGCTGGACGTCGACGAGTTCGAGCAGGTCGTCAAGGTCGCTGTCGAAGCGACCGCGGGCCGGGTGCCGGTGTTCGCCGGTGCGGGCGGCCCGCTGCCCATCGCGAAGCGGTTCGCGGCCGCTGCCAAGTCCGCCGGCGCGGACGGGCTGCTGTTGCTGCCGCCCTATTTGGTTTCCTCGCCGCAGGCCGGACTTGTCCGGTACGTCGAGGAGGTGAGCCAGGCAAGCAACCTTCCTACGATCGTCTACCAACGTAACAATGCTGTGTTCACCCCGGAGTCGGCCGTACAGGTTGCTTGCCTGCCCAATGTGATCGGCCTGAAGGACGGGCTCGGTGACATCGACCAGATGCAGCGCATCGTGCTGGCCATCCGGTCGCAAGTGGACAAACCGTTCCAGTTCTTCAACGGGCTGCCCACTGCCGAGCTGACCGTGCCCGCGTACCGCGGCATCGGCGTGGAGTTGTACTCCTCCGCGGTGTTCTGCTTCGCGCCGGACATCTCGTTGGGCTTCTACAACGCGGTGACCTCTGGTGACGTGGCGAAGACCAACCGGCTGCTGACGGACTTCTACTGGCCGTTGGTCGAATTGCGGGACAAGGTGCCGGGTTACGCGGTGTCCCTGGTGAAGGCCGCGGTCACCAAGACCGGGCTGGACGTCGGTGGCGTTCGCGCGCCGCTGATCGACCCGTCGCCGGAGCACCTCGAGGAACTGGACCGGATCATCGCCGCTGGACGGGCCGCTCTGGAGGGCTGAATACGTGAAGATCACCGAGATCGTCCTTACGCCAGTCGCTTTTCGTGACCCGCCGCTGCTGAACTCGGCCGGTGTGCACGAACCGTGGGCGCTGCGCACGATCGTCGAGGTGCACACCGACGAAGGCGTTTCCGGGCTCGGCGAGACCTACGGCGACATCGCGCACATCGAGCGGCTGCGCAAGGTCGTGCCGTCGCTGATCGGGCTGGACGTGTTCGCGCTCGGCCCGATGCACCTGCGCGTCGCCGAGGCACTCGGCGGTGTCACAGGTTCCGACACGCACGGCCTGACCGGCAACTTCTCCGCGCCGGGCACGGTCGACCGGGTGTACTCGCCGTTCGAGGTCGCTTGCCTTGACATCCAAGGCAAATCGATCGGCCGTCCGGTCGTCGATCTGTTGGGCGGACCTGTCCGTACGGAGATTCCGTACAGCGCTTACCTGTTCTACAAGTGGGCCGGGCATCCTTCGGAAAAGCTCGGCGACGAGCAGCCAGACCAGTGGGGCGCGGCGCTCGACCCGGCCGGTGTCGTGGCACAGGCCAAGCAGCTGATCGACGAGTACGGGTTCAAGTCGATCAAGCTCAAGGGCGGTGTTTTCCCGCCGGATCAGGAGATCGCGGCGATCAAGGCGTTGCGGGAGGCCTTCCCGGACACGCCGCTGCGCCTGGACCCGAACGCCGCGTGGACGCCGGAGACGAGCATCAAGGTCGCTCAGGAACTGGCCGGGATCGTCGAGTACCTCGAAGACCCCGCGCCGGAGATCGAGGGCATGGCGCAGGTCGCCAAGGTCGCGTCGATGCCGTTGGCCACCAACATGTGCGTGGTGTCGTTCGAGCACCTCGCGCCTTCGGTTGAGCAGAACGCCGTTCAGGTCATCCTGTCCGACCACCACTACTGGGGCGGTCTGACACGGTCGGCCAAGCTCGCGGCGATCTGCGAGACGTTCGGCATCGGCCTGTCGATGCACTCCAACTCGCACTTGGGGATCAGCCTCGCGGCGATGACGCACCTGGCCGCGGCGACGCCGAACCTGACGTACGCGTGCGACACGCACTATCCGTGGAACGCGGCCGACGACGTGGTCAAACCGGGTGTGCTGTCCTTCAAGGACGGTTCACTGACCGTGCCGTCGGGGCCGGGCCTCGGCATCGAGCTCGACCGGGACGTTCTGGCGCGGCTGGCGGAGAACTACCGGACGTGTGGCGTGCTGAAGCGCGATGACACTGGTTATATGCAGAAGTTCAACCCTGAGTACGAAAAGAGGCGTCCCCGTTGGTAAACGCGGTTGCTCACGTCTATCCATGGGATGTCGTAGGCGATCCTGACGCGGCTTCGCGGTATGCCTCGCTGGGTGTGGACGCGGTCGCTTTGGCGGCCTCGTACCACACCGTGCGGGCCGCGACCCCGCTTCACCCTTCGCACCGGTTGATCGACGCCCGGCACGCGGCGTTCTATCTGCCGGTCCGTGAGGAAGCTTGGCAGGGTAAGCGCTTGCGCCCCGCCGAGCCTTCGTGGGTCGAGGCGGATTCGTACCGCACGGCGCGTGACGCGCTGAAGGCCGCCGGGCTGCCGGTGTACGCGTGGACCGTGCTCACGCACTCCAGCCGTCTCGGCGACCTGCACCCGGATCTGACCGTAGTAAACGCTTTCGGCGACCGGTATCCGTATGCGCTGTGCCCGTCCAACCAGGATGTCGTGGAGTACTGCCTGACCCTGGTCGAGGAGATCATCGCGCTGGGCGCGCCGGACGGGATCATCCTCGAGGCGTGTGGCGCGCTCGGGTTCGTGCACGGCGGCCACCACGAGAAGACCGAAGGCTCCGACTGGGGCCCGATCCGGCAGAAGCTTGCTTCGGTGTGCTTCTGTGCCGGGTGCTCGGCCAAGTACCCGGACGCTGACGGGTTGCGTGCGCAGATCCGTGCGGCCATTGATTCCGCCGAGCCGGATGAGATGCCCCTCGATGCGTCGATTGCCGAGATCCGTACGGGGGTTGCCGCTGAACTGCGGAAACTGCTCGTGAACCGGATCAGGGAACTCGCGCCGGGCACGCGGGTGATCGTGCACGCCAACTCCGACCCGTGGGCGACCGGTCCGTTCGCCACGGTCGCGCCGGAACTGGGCGTCGAGGTCGACGCGTTGGTCGCGATGGCCTGGCCAGGGCCTGCGGCAAGCGCGCCGAACATCCAGGCGCTGCGCAAGATCGCCCCGGACACCAGGATCGCCGGGTATGTACTGGCATTGCCGCCCAAGCCGATCGACGGGCAGGCCATGCTCGCCGAGATGCGGGCGCTTGCCGAGGAAGGCGTCGAGGAATTCCACCTCTACCACGCCGGACTCGCGTCGGAAGCCAGGTTGGACGCTATCCGTGAAGCTGTGAACGCGCTTCGTGCAACCTGAGATGTAGGTGGTTCCGTCCTTGGTGCATGAGACACCTAGCGACAGTCGGAGCCAGTGTGCTGCTTGCGCTGAGTGCCGCGTGCGGTGCTCAGACCCAGACTGGCTCCGCACCACCGCCTTCGGAACTGCCAAGCGAGTCCAGCCCGACGTCTGAGCCCGAGTTGCCAGCCCCAGGCGCCAAACTGGTGACCAAACTCGACGCGGCCAAACTCCCCGAGGGCTACCCGAGAAAAGTGTGGACCGAGGGTGACGGCAGCCGAATCGGCGTCACCGCGCAGGAAGGCGGCTGCACGAGAGCCAGCGTCGAGATCGGTGAGCAGAGTGCGGAGAAAGTCGTACTGACCATGGTCGAGACGTCGCCGTCCACCGAGCAGATGTGCACGATGGACATCCGGTATCCGACGTTCACCGTGAACCTGAACGCACCCTTGGCTGAGCGGCCGGTCATCCTGGACTATCAGCAACGAAAGGTCTGAAAACCCGTCGTGAGTGGTTATCAGGGTTAGAACACGGATAACCACTCACGAGGAAAGACCCGTTGCTGCATTCGGGTGAGTGCCCTAACTGTTGTCCCTGTTCGCCGATATGCCCGGTGTACGAGGGGGAAGCAGCCGAGGGAGAGCGTCACCATGGCCATGTTGGTGATCGAGGGCACTTTCCGGATCGTCGGGGCACGGCCGGACGGAGACTCTGTCCGGTTCTATCCGAACAACCTCGACGACTGGAACAAAGTCGAAGGCGGGCGCAAAGTCCGTCGTAACAAGAGCGGTGGTGCCCAGTTACGGCTGGACGGCATCGACGCGTTGGAAACTCATTTCCGGACCGAGGACGGCGAAACTCATCAACCGCCGCGATTCGCCGACGCGGCATCCGCTGAACTGCTGGACTTTCTTGGATTCACCGAAGTCGTCCGCCGCCAGAAAGACGGCACGGTCACGGCGTCTGAACCGGTGCAGGCGCCCGGCTATATCTTCACGCGCACTGCCGATGTCTACGGCCGTTGTGTCGCGTTCGCGGGCAAAGGCGAGGCGCCTGGCAAGAGCGGCACGAAGATTCACGTTGACGTGCCGATGATCCAGCGGACCGTGAACTACCACCAGCTCGCGCACGGGCTGGCGTATCCGACCTTCTACCTCAAGCTGTTCCCGGACCTGCGGACCTCGATGGCCGAGGCAGCCAAGGCGGCACGGGCCGAGCAAGTTGGCTTGTGGCCCAAGGATGTCACGCAGACCGGCGCACGGGTCGCGCAGCCGCGTTCGTTGTCCCAGGACCTCGTCCTGATGCCGAAGTTGTTCCGGCGCTTGGCGGATTACCTCGCGTTGAACGACGGCGACCTGTCGCTCGGCGGGTTCCTGGAGTTCCTTGACCAGAAGGATGACCGCTTGTTCGTCGTTTCGACCGCTCACTGGACCAGTTTGGACACGGTCGTCGAGGTGATCGACGACGACACGGTCCGGTTGACTGTGCCGCCGGAGGACCTCATTTTCGAAGAGAAGTAACGGCTTCGGCGATGGCGATCTGCATCGGCTGCAGCGCGTCTTCGCCGTCTTCGACGTCCCACAACGAGTTCTGCAGCGCGCGGCCGAGCGTCCACCCGGCCGCGCGCTCGCGGTCGATGCCGAGCGCCTCGGTCATCAGGTCGAAGCGCTTGAGCACGGCCTTGGTCACGTCACCGGTCGCGACCATTTCGTCCCACCGGTTGTCCAGTGCGGGCATGATGTCGAAGCCGGGGTCGCCGACGAGCGGCTTCGGGTCGATCGCCAGCCACGGTTCACGGTCGGCCGCCAACACGTTGTCGTACTGCAGATCCCAGTGCAGCAACCGGTCGCCGGGTTCGCTGAGCAGGTCCTCGACCCTTGCGGCCCAGTCGCGGAGCAGTCGTTGTTCGTCCGGATTGGACAGTTTGGTGACGGCCGAGGGAGTGTCCGCGACCATTTCGGCTGCGATGTCCTTGAGGTGCCGGATGTTCGACGGTCCAGGGACCTTGGTCAGCCTGGCCAACAGTTCGGCGAGGATCTCGGTCGCCGCGAAGTCGTCCGGCATTGTCGACAGTGGACGGTTCTCGTCCAGGCGCTCGAGCAGCATCGCGCCGGTGTCCTGATCGTGGTCGAGCAGCCGGACAATGCCGTCGCCGTCCCAGATCTTCAGCCCGACCGGTTCGCTTTCGTGCTCCCAGTCAACGGGTTGCAGCTTCAGCGCGGCCCGCACGCCGTCCCTGACGACCGGAAGGACAAGGGAAGCCATGCCGTGCATGGGTTTCCCGTCCATGCTGAGCTGCCAGTGACCGAGCATTCGCTCGGCCAATCCCGGAAGCCCGGCGAGCCATTCTTCGGGAAAGTTGTCGCGAAGGGACTCGACCAGGGCTTCCGGGAGGGTGATCACTTGCGGAAGGATATCTGAAGTGTGGGTGCCGATGTCTCGGCGAAGAAGTCGTTGCCCTTGTCGTCAACCACGATGAACGCGGGGAAGTCCTCGACCTCGATCTTCCACACGGCTTCCATGCCAAGCTCCGGGTACTCGAGCACGTCGACCTTGCGGATGCAGTCCTTGGCCAGCCGGGCGGCCGGGCCGCCGATCGAACCGAGGTAGAAGCCGCCGTGCGACTGGCACGCGTCGGTCACCTGACGCGACCGGTTTCCCTTGGCCAGCATGACAAGCGAGCCACCAGCGGCCTGGAACTGCTCCACATAGGAATCCATCCGGCCCGCGGTGGTCGGCCCGAACGAGCCGGACGCGTACCCTTCCGGGGTCTTGGCCGGACCGGCGTAGTACACCGGGTGGTCCTTCATGTACTGCGGCATCGGCTCGCCCGCGTCCAAGCGCTCTTTGATCTTCGCGTGCGCGATGTCACGCGCGACCACGAGCGGACCGGTCAGCGAAAGCCTTGTCTTCACGGGAAGTTTCGACAGGGTTTCGCGGATCTCGGCCATCGGCCTGGTCAGGTCGATCTGCACGACCTGCTCGGACAGATCCTCGCCGTGGATCTCCGGCAGGAACTGCGCCGGGTCACGCTCGAGCTGCTCGATGAACACGCCATCGGCCGTGATCTTCGCCTTGGCCTGACGGTCGGCTGAGCACGACACCGCGACACCGACCGGGCAGGACGCGCCGTGCCGGGGGAGCCGGATCACGCGAACGTCATGGCAGAAGTACTTGCCGCCGAACTGCGCGCCGATGCCGAACTGCCGGGTCATCTCAAGCACCTGCTGCTCAAGATCGACATCCCGGAACCCGTTGCCCAGGGCGGATCCCTCGGTCGGCAGGTTGTCCAGATAACGCGCGGACGCCAGCTTGGCGACCTTCAGGTTGTGCTCGGCGCTCAGACCGCCCACGACGATCGCGAGGTGGTACGGCGGGCACGCGGCCGTGCCGAGGCTGCGCAGCTTCTCGTCGAGGAACTTGGCCAGCCGGTTGGGGTTCAGGACCGCCTTGGTTTCCTGGTACAGGAAAGTCTTGTTCGCGCTGCCGCCGCCCTTGGCCATGAACAGGAAGTCGTAGCGCGGGTCCGTGCCGGGCGCGTTGAAGAGGTCGATCTGCGCTGGCAGGTTCGTGCCGGTGTTGCGCTCGTCCCAGAACGTCACGGGTGACATCTGCGAGTAGCGCAGGTTCAGCTCCTGGTACGCCTCGAAAATGCCGCGGGACAACGCTTGTTCGTCGGTGCCGCCAGTCAGCACACCTTCGGTGCGCTTGCCCATCACGATCGCCGTGCCGGTGTCCTGGCACATCGGCAGCACGCCGCCTGCCGAGATGCATGCGTTGCGCAGCAAGTCCATCGCGACGAACCGGTCGTTGCCGGACGCTTCGGGGTCGTCGACGATCGCGCGCAGCTGAGCAAGGTGTGACGACCGCAACAGGTGCTGGATGTCCTTGATGGCCTCCTTGGCGAGCAAGGTCAACACATCCGGGTCGACTTCGAGGAACTTGCGGCCCGCGGCTTCGATCACTCGGACACCCTCAGCGGACACCAGCCGGTATTCGGTGGTGGTGTCCGGGGCGAGCGGGAGCACGTCGGTGTACTGGAACGAGGTGGTGGTCACGCGGGCTCCTTTGCGCGCGGGTCGGAAACTTGTTGTGACGTTACCGCTCCGCCCGGAACCGGCCGTGCCGACCTCGCGTTGAGTGAGTCACATGAGCGATTCAGGCGATCTTCCCGTACGGCGGACCCGGCTGCTGGCGATTCAGGCAGAGGAGGTCCTGCCGCGTTGCGTGCCGGTCTGCAACGTGCGCGACTTCCGCTGCCGTGTCCCCGGCCTGTGGCCCAGCGGTAGGCCGAAGCGTGCGGCCGTGAACCTCAAAGGCCTGGTGTTCGGCGTCGTCATCAGCGTGCTCTCGCCGATCCCGCGCTGGCTGTTGGCACTGGGACCAAAGACCTTGATCCGCGGATCAGACCTCGACGCGGCCGCGGTGCGGTGGATGCGCGCGGCGAACGCGCCGGGCAGCACCACGTACACGCTGCTGGCCCGTGACCGGATCGCGGTGGTGGTGCGGGCAGAGTGGGACATGAAGGTCTTGTGGGAGAGCGGAATTGAACGCTTCATCGTTGTCGGCAACAAGCGGCGCGCTCGACTGTGGCTCTACTTCCCGGACGGATCGTACGTATCGATCCCGGCCGGCGAGGAGCAGCTGCGCCTCTTCGAGGAGTTCGGGCCACGGCTGGCCTGAAACGGTGGACCGCCCGTCACGGGCTGACAGGAATCGCACCCCTGTGATCCCGCCAGCCGCGTGACGTGCGGAGCCCGTCCCCAGAGTTCCCCAAGGTGAGCCGAGACCGCGCGTCAGCGCGTCCCGCTGGTCAAAACCCAACGTGACAACGCTGGAAAGCAAGGAGCGCGCACCGTGGGGGGTTTGGGGGGCTCGGCCCCCAAAATCACACGACGAGGCCCCTGTCCGCGCTTTCCGCGGACAGGGGCAACCGCCGAGGAGTTCGGAAGGCCGCGCCAGCCCCCGACCGCCGCGACCTCCCGGGGAAAGCAGTTACACTGCGCCGTCTGACTACTTTAAGTCACTCGACCCGTGCACTGCGTAGTCTTTGTTACGCCCGCCTCAGTATCGTGACGTAACTCATGTCGCGCCAGTGCCGTTCGGGTGACCTGCATCACTTCGTCAGCTCGCGTACGCCCGGAGTTTCTCGGCGCGCTCACCCTGGCGAAGTTTCGACATGACCTCACGCTCGATCTGACGCACCCGCTCGCGGGACAGCCCGAAGCGCTTGCCGATCTGGTCGAGGGTCCTGGGCTGGCCGTCATCGATGCCGTAGCGCAGCCGGATGACGTGCTGCTCACGCTCATCCAGCGTCGCGAGCACGCGACGGAGGTCGTCCTGCAGCAGGCCGGAGATGACCGCGCCCTCGGCGTCGGTCGCCTCGGAGTCCTCGATGAAGTCGCCCAACGGGGCGTCTTCCTCGGCTCCGACCGGCATGTCGAGGCTGACCGGGTCACGAGCGTGGTCGAGCAGGTCGGAGACCTTGCTCGGGCTCAGGCCCGACTCCTTGGCCAGTTCGTCGTTGGTGGCCTCACGGCCGAGCTGCTGGTGCAGGTCGCGCTTGATCCTGGCCAGCTTGTTCACCTGTTCGACGAGGTGGACTGGCAGCCGGATGGTGCGGCCCTGGTCGGCCATGCCCCTCGTGATGGCCTGGCGGATCCACCACGTGGCGTACGTGGAGAACTTGAACCCCTTGGTGTAGTCGAACTTCTCGACCGCGCGGATCAGACCCAGGTTTCCTTCCTGGATCAGGTCGAGCAGCGGCATGCCGCGCCCGGTGTAGCGCTTCGCCAGCGAGACGACCAGTCGCAGGTTCGCTTCGAGCAGGTGGTTCTTGGCCACGTGCCCGTCGCGGATCAGCGACTTGAGGTCCATCCTGCGCTGGGCAGGCAGTTGCGGGTTGGTCTCCAGCATGTGCTGGGCGAACACCCCGGCTTCGATCCGCTTGGCCAGGTCGACCTCTTGGGCGGCGGTCAGCAGTGCGGTCTTGCCGATCCCGTTGAGGTACACGCGGACCAAATCGGCCGCTGGTCCCTGTGCGTCGAGGTCCAGTTCGGCGGCTTCAGGAACATCGCGGTCAAGAGTCTGCGGGACGGTCATCGGACTCCCTCCCCCTGTCTCGGGCTGGCGGTGGCTCGTGTCACGACCTACGAACCACGGTCCCGATGGGACCTCGCTGCCCGTTGGTTGGACACTAGAGAAAACGTGAGCGGTTCGAGATTCGTTCCCGCTTTCTCAAACTGGATGACGTCACTGACGACCAACCGGTTGCGCCGCAGAGCCTGAGATATTCCTGAGAGATGACCACTGTCCACAGTGGCTGAGAAAATCCTTAGATTTCGACGAGGACAGTGAACGGTCCGTCGTTCACACTCGTTACTTCCATCATGGCCCCGAATTCACCCGTTTCTACATGGGCTCCCCGATTGCGCAGCTCACGCACAACTGCTCCGACAAGGGGTTCCGCCTGTTCGGGGCGTGCGGCGCTGATCCAGGACGGCCGCCGACCCTTACGGGTTTCCCCGTAGAGGGTGAACTGACTGACCACCAACAGTGGCGCACCGGAAGTGGCACATGACTCTTCGTCGCGCAGAATCCGGAGCTCGAAGAGTTTTCGGGCCATGATCGCTGCCTTTTCGGGCGTATCCGCCGTATGCACGCCCAGCAATACCAACAGGCCCGCGTCGATTGCCCCGACGACACGACTGTCCACAGTCACACTCGCGCTGAGCACGCGTGCCGCGACTGCCCTCACGCTGGCACCAACATGCCATGCCGGACAAGCTCATCCACCAACGGAAGCGCGGCGACGATAAGCGCGTCGGTCGGCACGCCGTGCGCCGCGGCGAGCAATTCGAGCAAGTCTCCCAACGGCAACAGACCGCGACATCCCGCTAGCAATGCGCGCACGAGTTCGTCGATCTCGTGCTGCCAACCGGGACCGTCGGTGCGGTGCAGGCGACGGACGATGGTTTCCCATCCTTCATCGCCAGGTGACGAAACTTCTTCGAGGACAACCGATTCGGCCACCTTCAAGTGCGCTCGAAGCAGAGCGTCAGGTGACGAATGCACGCGCAGCCAGTCGATCCGGTCCAACCAGCCCGCGGCTTCCTGGCCAAGCGGATCGTCGAACGCGTGCCGCAAGTCCTCGCACACGATCCGTGGTTCGCCATCAGTCCGTCGCAGCGTCACAAAACCGAAGCCCACGCCGGCGACCTTGTTTTCCGCGAACCAGTCCAGCCACGCCGAGGCCCGCGCGGAGCCTTCGGCCGAACGTGGATCGATACCCGCGTCACGCAGCCACGTGCCCACATAGAGGTCCGGATCGGCGACATCTCGTTGCACGAACCACGCGTCCACCCCGCCGGGCAGCCATGACGTGACGCGCTCTTCCCAGTCCTGGCCCGGCAAATGCAGCCACGACGCGAGCAATTGGCCCACTCCGCCGCGTGTCAGATATTCCGGAAGCGCGGCGACTACGAGCGCGCTCGCGTCGTCACCAGCGAGTCCGGAATCGCGATACGTGTAGTCGACTCGGGACGGTCCGACGACAAACGGTGGATTGCACACCACTTGATCGAACCGTCGGCCAGTCACCGGTTCGAACCATTTGCCTTGGCGCGTCTCCACGTCCAGCCCATTGATCCGGAATGTCGCGTTTGCGAGCATCAAGGCGCGGGTGGACAAATCAGTCGCGGTAATGGTTCTCGCGTGTCTGGAGGCGTGCAACGCCTGCACGCCACAGCCAGTACCGAGATCCAGGACCGTTCCAACTGGACGGCGAATGGTCGCGCGAGCCAGGCTCAGCGACGCGTGCCCGACGCCCAGCACGTGGTCCACCGGCACCTCGGAGCCGAGCTGGTCGGAGTCCAGGTCCGCGAACACCCACCACGAGCCTTGGTCGTCGGCGTAGGGGCGTACGTCCAGCCCGGCGCGTACGCGCTCGCCGCTCACCCGGACGAGTCCGGTGGCGACCGACTCCGGCCACGGCAGGACGCCCTTTACTTCCTGTTCGGGCAGTTCGTCACCGAGCAGGAAGAGTCGGATGAGCGTGCCCAGCTCGGCGCCGTCCTTGGTCGCGCGGCGGGCGGGCTCCGGTTCGCCGCGGCCAAGCGCGGCGTGTGCGGACTCACCAATCAGGCGCAGTACTCCGTCAGCGTCGTAGCCGGCGCGCTCGAAGGCGTTCCGCAGAGCGGAACAGAACTCTGGGGAAAGATCATCGGCCACCGTGGAATAATTTCACGGCTGGGGCCCCGTGTCGCTTCGGGCCCGGAGTGGCAGGATGGGGCGTGGAGGTGGTGTTGTGAACAGCTCAGCGAAGAACCCTGATGAGCGCAGCGACACCCCGGTACTGATCACCGAGGCCGCGCCGTCGTTCAACGACGAACAGGCCGCACGCAAACGCAAGTACCTGACCATGATGGGCCTGCGTCTGCCGTGTTTGTTCCTGGCGTTGATCTTCGCCCAGGTCTCGTGGTGGCTGGCGCTCGGGTTCCTGGTGTTGTCGATCCCGCTGCCGTGGGCAGCCGTGCTGATCGCCAACGACCGTCCGCCGCGCAAAGCGAAGCGGTTCAAGCGCTACAAGCACGAACAAGGCGTTCCGAGTACCACTGTGCTCGAGCGCTCGAACAACCACCAAATAATCGAGGGTTAATTCAACGGAATCGCGCCGATCCCGCTGACGACTATGCTCGCCGCACCGACGCCTGCCCGCAAAGCCGCTTCCGGTGCCGCACCGGCCAGCCATGCGGTCAGAAAACCGGCGTTGAAAGCGTCACCGGCGCCCGTCGAATCCATGCAGGACACCGATTCGGCCGGGACGGACACCGTCCCGGTGCGATCGGCCCAGCTGGCCCCAGCAGATCCAGCGGTGGCCGCGACCGCGGTGACGTAGTCGAACAGGCGATGGTCCTTGGACAGCAGCGCGAGCTCATCTTCGTTGGGCAGCAACAGATCGACGCCCTTGATCCAGTCAAGGAACTGGCCAGGATCGTGGATCAAAGCGGCCGACTGCGGGTCGACAGACGTGGTCAAGCCCTTGTCGTGCGCGGCTTTCAGCATCGCCAGACCCGCGTCCCGCGACTGTGGGTCGAGCAGGATGTACCCCGAAAGATGCAGGTGTTTCGAGGTTTCCAGCAGCTCGGGCCGTAGATCGCCGGGCTGAAGCCACGCACCCGCGCCATGATCGGGGAGCATGGTCCGTTGCCCGGTCTTGTCGACCATGATCACGACACAGCACGTCGCCGCGTTCGGATCGACCGCGAGCTCACACCGCACGCCGGCAGCCGAGAGATTGCTGAGCACCTGACGGCCAGCCATGTCATCACCGATACGCCCGACCAGTACAACGTCCGCGCCCTGCTGGGCACACCAGGTCGCGGTGTTCGCGCCCGCGCCGCCCATCGTGATCCGAACTTGGGCGGAGGTGTCGCCGCCGTAGACGATCTCGCTGTTCGGCAGCACCACCACGTCAAGGCCAGCGTCCCCGACAACGAGGATGGTCATTGACGTGCCGCCAGGTCGGCAGCGATCTGCGCGGCGAGGGTGACGTTGGACACGACAAGCGCCTCGTTGGCGTCCAAGCTCACGCCACTGCTCGCGGTGTGGAAGTGCTCAAGCAGGACAGGGGTGACGTCACGACCCTGCACGCCGCGCTCGTCGAGCAGCCTGACCCCATCGGCCAACAGGCGATCGTGCAGCTCGCGGTCCATCTCGTACTCAGCAGGGATGGGGTTGGCGAGCAGAATTCCTGAGTTCCCTGGCATGTGCAGGTGTGCGTGCACGATGTCAGCGGCCTGCTTGGCCGTATCGACCCGCCAGGGGAGCTTGTACGCGGATTCCCGCAGGTAGAAGGCGGGGAAGTGGTCGACCTGGTAGCCGATGACCGGCACCGAGCGGGTTTCCAGCAGCTCGAGGGTGGCCTCGATGTCCAGGACCGACTTCACCCCGGATGAGACGACGAGCACCGGGGTTTCGGCGAGCGCGTCGAGGTCGGCCGACACGTCCCACGAGGTGTGCTTGCCGGGAAGTGGTAGGTGCACGCCACCCAGCCCGCCGGTCCCGAAGACCTTGATGCCCGCTGCATGCGCGATCGCCGCGGTGCTCGCGACGGTTGTTGCGCCGTCTTGGTTCATGGCGATCGCCGGGCCGAGGTCCCGCTTGGAGAGTTTGACCAGTCCCTCGGCCGCACAGACCCGGTCGATCTGCTGGCTGTCGAGGCCGACTCGGATCTTGCCGTCGAGGACCGCGATCGTGGCCGGGATCGCCCCTGCCTCCCGTACGACGGTTTCGAGGCGCTCGGCCACCTTGCGGTTACGGCCGGGCGGCAAACCATGGGAGAGGATCGTGCTTTCCAGGGCGACAACACCCTGACCCGCCGCGAGCGCGGCGCGTACTTCGTCAGCGATGGCGATACTGGTCACGGACGCATTCTTTCCGGGCGGGCAGCCAAAGGTCCACTCGCGTCCGCCCGTTGGGGCAGTGGCCACTGCCCCAACGGTTCGCGATTACTTTGTGGCGTCGATGACGAACGTGCGTCCCAGAGCAAGTAGCACGTGGTCGGCGGTGAGCAGGTCGAGCCCGAGTAGGCTGGCCTGGGCGATGATCAGCCGGTCGAACGGATCGTGACGAGCCAGTTCCGGGAACGCTGTCAACGCTTCGGCGTGCTCACCCGTGATCGGCAGGATCGTCAGGCCTTGCTCGACAAGCAGATCACTGAATTTGTCCGGAATCGTGAGCTTGCCGAGCATCGACTTGATCGTGAGTTCCCACACGGTGGCCGCCGACACGTGTACTCCGTCAGCGGCCAGTATCCGTTCGCGCGCAAGCTTTCCGAGCTTCGGACTGTCGTCGAGCAACCACAGCGCGACCTGGCTGTCAAGAAGCAGCACTGTCGTCACCGTAGAACATCTTCTGGATATCCGGATCCGTGCCGGTGAACGCGTTGTCGTCGTAGCTCAGCTCCCCTTTGAGCCCGCCGATGACGACCGGAGTGCGTTGGTGCGGAACAAGATCGGCGACCGGCTTGCCTGCCTTGGAGATGACCACACGCTCACCGTTCGCGACCGCTTCGAGCAGTCGGGACAGATGAGTCTTCGCCTCGTGGATGTTGACGTTTACGGTCACACCCGTATGGTACCTAGCTAGACTTAGCTAAGTCCAGCTAGGGTTATGTCTAATCGAAGATCGCCCGTGGCCTGGCTACTTCACGCAGCCATCCTTCGATTTGCTGTTCCCAGTTCGTTGCCCCGGCCTTGGCGTAGTCCACCGGGAAAGCTCCGATGAACGGACGACCCTGCGGCCCAAGCCCGCTGCCCTTGCCAACCCGGACCTTCTTCTGCACGTCCAGCACGACCTGCATGCCGGACGACCCGGCAAGGAAAGTCACCGCGACCTCAAGGAACGCCTGCGCGAAAGCGGGACTCGGGGCGAACCGGATCTCCTGGTAGAACGGCAACTGCTGATCAAGCCCAGTGATCTTGTTCTTCTCCAGCGCGCCAGCCCGGAACTGGAATCCCAGCCTCGCGAAGGCATCGAGAATCCGGTGCTGAGCAGGCAGCGGCTCGATCGCGATCGCGTCGATGTCCTGTGGATCGACCATGGATCCGCCGAGGTCGAGCACGGTTTGCAGGCCGATCGCCATCCCCGTCAGGTGCTTGCCGAGCACTGTCGTGATCGGGGTTTCCCACGGCAGATGCACCTCGAAGGGCACCGTCAGCGTCTGCCCGGCCCGCACCATCGCGTTGCTCGCCAGGTTGATGTTCTGGAACGGCATGTCCACCAGTGACACGTCCCCGCGCACGTCGGCTTGTTCGACCCTGGCGAGCAGGGTCACGCCCAGTCCTTGCACTTCTTGATCAACCTGGCCGCCGACCAGCATGATCTGGCCGCGTAATGGCCCGCCTGGCCGGACGTTGTGGTCGAGCAACTGCGCGTCGACCTTGGCACCGCCCTGCCCGAAACTCGCCAGCACCTTGGAGAACATGCGCGCATCTAACCAGGATCGCCGGAGCTTTGATGCAGAATTGGTGTCGTGAGTACCTCCACCCAGACGCTGCCTGATGTCGACACCCGTGATCAGACGAGTGACGACACCCCGAAGATGTTCCACTACGTGCAGAAGAACAAGATCGCCGAGAGTGCCGTGATGGGCACCGTGGTGGTCGCGCTGTGCGGCGAGGTGTTCCCGGTGACCCGCTCACCGAAGCCGGGCTCGCCGGTCTGCCCCGAGTGCAAGCGCATCTTCGACACGCTGGACCCGGGCAAAGACTCCTAGATCTTGATGCCGTGAAGGTCGCCCTTGCTGCATTCAACGCGTCAAGGGAGGCCCTCGCGCGTCTAACGCCGCGAGGGTGACCTTCACGGCAAATCAGTCCACGCCTGCCGGGATGCGCGGTTCTGATGCAGGTGCCCGCTTGGCGTCGCGGCGGTTGCGCGACCGCTCCTTGACCCGCTCGACCATCGTGTAGAGCGTCGGCACGAGCACTAGCGTCAGCAACGTCGAGCTGACCAGGCCACCGATCACGACCAGCGCGAGCGGCTTGCCGATGAACGCGCCCTCGCCGGTCACGCCGAGCGCCATCGGCGCCAGCGCGAAGATGGTCGCCGCCGCGGTCATCAGGATCGGCCGCAGCCTGCGCCTGCCGCCCTCGATCACCGCCTCCTGAATCCCCATTCCTTGCCTGCGGTACTGGTTGACCAGGTCGATCAGCACGATCGCGTTCGTCACCACGATGCCGACGAGCATCAGCAACCCGATCATCGCGGGCAGGCCGAGCGCGGTGTCCGTGATGAGCAGCAGGCCGAACGCGCCGGTCGCAGCGAACGGGATGGACACCAGCAGGATCAACGGCTGTACGAAGCTGCGGAACGTGGCCACCATGATCGAGAACACGATCACGATCGCCGCGAGCAGCGCGAGCCCGAGGTCAGCGAACGCTTCCTGCTGATCCGCGCTCACGCCACCGATCGCGTACGTCGCACCGCCGCTGAGCGTGAGGCCCTTCAGCGCCGCGTCCAGCTCCCGGTTCACCGTGCCGAGGTCCTTGCCGACCGGCTTCGCCGTCACATTCGCGCTGCGCTGGGAGTCACTGCGCTTGATCACCACCGGGCCCTCGACCGTCCGCACCTTCGCGATCCGCTCGAGCGGCACGATTCCGGTCGGTGTGACCAGCGGCAACGCCCTGATCGCGGCAACATCCCGTGGCGGCGTGCCCGATCGCAGCACGACCTGCTGACGCTCGCCCGCGATGGACACTTCAGCGACCGGGAACCCGGCGATCGCCTGGCTGGCCAGTTGGCCAACCGCGTCCGCGGTGAGCCCGGCCGCGGCGGCGGCACGCTCGTCCACATCGATCTGTACGCGGGGCGCGCTCACGGCCAGATCGCTTGTCACCTCGGACAATCCGCCGACGCCCGCTAGCTTCTGACGTACCTGCTCAGTCGCCGCACGCAATGCCTCGTCGGTCGGCGCGTTGACGGTCACGCTCACGTTGCTGCTGCCGAAACCGCTTGCCTCGGCACCGATTTTGACCTCGCCGATGCCCGGGCGGCTGGCCAGCTCCCCGGTGAGTTTCTGTTCAACGGCCTTGGTGTCGCTGCCTTTGCGCAACGTCACCTGGTAGCGGTTGGCCGAGGAGACCTGGCCGGTGAAGCCCGGTTCCGAGCCGATCGTGACCTGGTAGGCCTCGACCTCGCTTGTCGACGCCAGCACGCTCTCGACCTTCTTCGCCGCCTCGTCGCGGGTGGCGATACTGCTGCCGGGCGCCAGGGTCTGGCTGATGTTCACGCTGTTCGAGCCGGAGTCGAGGAAGTTGGTGTCCAATCTGGACAGTAGGCCGAACGTGCCGCCCAGTATCACCAAGGCAATCAGCAACGTCGTCCACCGGTACTTCGTGGCGAACCCGATCACCGGCACGTAACCGCGCTGCATCACGCTGCGCCGTTCCTTCTCATCGGCGCGCTCACGGATCGCGGCGGCGTCCTCGTCTGCCTTGGGCGGCTTGAGGAACCAGTACGCCAGCACCGGCACGATCGTCAGCGAGACGAGCAGGGAAGCCAGTAGCGCCACCGTGATCGTGATGGCGAACGGCGAGAACAGCTGCCCGGTCAAGCCGCCGACGAACGCGATCGGCAGGAACACCGCGACCGTGGTCAGCGTGGACGCGGTCACCGCGCCAGCGACCTCGCGCACGCCGTCCAGCACCGCGCGTTGTTTGCCTTCGCCGTACGCCAGATGCCGTTTTATGTTCTCCAGCACCACAATCGAGTCGTCGACCACGCGGCCGACCGCGATTGTCAATGCGCCCAACGTCAACAGGTTCAGCGACAGGTCGCCGGTCCACAGCGCCAGCAGCGCCACGAGCACCGACAACGGGATGGACACCGCGGTGACCAAAGTGGACCGGACGGACAGCAGGAACAGCAGGATCACCAGCACCGCGAACCCGAGACCGAGCAGGCCCTCGGTCGTCAGGCCGTTCACCGCTTCCTCGATGTACGGGCCCTGGTCGAAGATCACGGTCAGCTCGGCGCCGGTCGTCTGCCGCAGGCTGGTCAGCTTGTCCCGCACTGCCTTGGAGATGTCGACCGCGTTGCCGTCGGTGGTCATCATGATCGCGATGCCGAGGCTCGGCTTGCCGTTGGTCCGTGTCACCGAGGTCGCCGATGTCGCAGTGGCCAACTGCGATTCAACTGTCGCGACGTCCGCGAGCCGGACCGGTTGACGCTGACCGGCCAAGTACATGTTCCGCAAGGAATCCACGGACTCCAGTTGCGCGCCGACCTGAACGGTCAACGTCCGGTCGCCGTCGGTGAGCGCGCCTGCCGGAACCGGTTTGCCGACCGATTGCAGCGCCGATATCAACGCGGCCGGTTGCACTCCGGCGATCGCGAGCTTGGCGTAATCCAGCGTGACCGTGACTGTTTCCTTGGCGGCGCCGGTGACGTTGACGTCACGCACGCCTGTGATCTTCTTCAGCTCTGGTACTGCTTCCGCGGCCAATTGGTCCGCGAGCTTCTGCTGATCCCCGGTTGTCCCCGCGGCGAGGACGACCGCGGGGAAGTCCGATGTGCTGCCCGCGGTCACGGTCGGCCGGATGTTCTGGGGCAGTTGCGTGCCGAGCCGGTTGATTGCCTGCTGCATACGGTCGACCGCGCGGTCCATGTCCGTGCCGAACCTGAACCGCGCCACGATCGACGCCACACCCTCGGCCGAGTCGGAGCTGACCTGCTCAAGGCCTTCGACGCCCTGCAGGCTGCTCTCGATCGGCTCGGTCACCTGTGCGGCGACCGCGTCCGGCGCCGCGCCGGGATACGGCGCCACGATCACCGCGGTCGGCGGCTGGATCGAGGGGAACAGCTGCTGCTTGAGCGACGGCACGGCGAAGACGCCGAACCCGATGACGGCGAGCGTGATCAGGGCGATCAGGCTCCGGTTGGCAAGACTTAATCGCGCGAGCGACCACACGTGACTTCGACCCCTCCGGCAAATGTGCGGAGCCTGCGTCCGGCGACGGGTTGCCCTCCCGCGCGGGCGCAGGCTCCTGCGAACACATCGCCCGGTGCCCCTGGGGCGATGTCCCAGAGCCTGTCACAGGCCGCGCCGGTGAGCATGCACCTATGGCGTGACTTTCGAGTCGTCCCTAGGGATGAGTTCTCGTTGGCCGGGAGGATGACTCCGTCCGGCCGAGCTCCGGCGCCCTGGTGTTGTCACTGTTGTTGGTGGTGGTGCGGGTTTTCTCGGAGCGGATATGCTCGGCGACGCGTTCCATCTCCAGCCGCCGCCACCGGCGTCGCTGGCGCCTGGTCATCTTGGCAGGCCACAACTCCTGGATCGCGGCGTTGAAATGAGCGCCGAGCACAATGGCGAACCCGATGAAGAAAGTGAACAGCAGCAGCGCGATCGGCGTGGCGAGCGCGCCATACGTGTAGCCGGTCGTGGTGATCCACGCGATGTACAAGCGCAGCAGGCTGCTCGCGAGCATGAACACCACTACCGCGAGCACGGCGCCAGGCAAACCACGGTGCCACGGCAGTTTCCGCGGCAGCGCGAGCTTGTACAACGTCGTTACCGCGAGCAACGCGAGAATTCCGAGAGTGGGGTAGTACAACAGGTCCACGTAGAACGAGACCTGTTCGCGCCACGACGACGGGAAGAAGTTCGGCAGGATGTCCGGGCCGAGAGCCAGCAGCGGCAGCCCGATGATCAAGCCAACCAAGCTGATCATGTACAGCAGGAGCGCGAAGATCCGCTGCCACACTGGGTTACGCACGGTGTACTGCTCGTGCGCGGACGTGATCGCGTCGACGAACGACGCCATCGCGGACGACCCGGCCCACAGCGAGATCAGGAAACCGATCGACACGACCTCGCCACGCCCGGTGCGCAGGATGTCGTCGACCGTCGGCGTGACGATGTCGCGGACCACGTTGTCGCTGAAGATCGTGAACGAGAAACCGACGATCCGGTCCTGGACCTCGTCCAGGATGTGCGGGCCGAACCAGCCGGAGATGTAACCGAGGCTGCCGAGCAGACCGAGGAGAAGCGGCGGAAGCGAGAGCGTCTGCCAGAACGCGGCTTCGGCGGCCTCGGAGAAGATGCTGCCGTTCCACGCCCGTTTGAAAGTGCGTTTGACCAGCCCACCAGGACCCCGGCGCGGTGCAACGCCGTTGGTCGGAGGCGGATGCTGGTCGCTCATGCCTGCCTTTCGCTGTGGTTACCTTCGTCGCATGAGCGAGTTCACTGTGTCGATGATTCGCTCGCAAGCTCGCTCATGGCAGCCAAGCATGGTCCATGGACGGTGATTTAGCCGACTCGACCCGCCTGCCGAGCAGTGACCGCGCGGCACGCGCGGCGGCCGGAAGGTAGGCTGGCGAAGCCCTCAACGAGTCCAGCGGGACACGCCCTGAGGGCATTCGTGCGAGAAAGGAGCCGAGAGTTTCCGTGGTAGCGCCCGACTACGCACCCCCGGCCCCGCCCCCGTCACCCGCTCAGCGGCCCCTGCGCGCATGGCAGCGGCGTGCGATCACGAAGTACCTCGCGGCCAAGCCGAAGGACTTCCTCGCGGTGGCGACGCCCGGCGCGGGAAAGACGGTGTTCGGCCTGCGGCTGGCCCTGGAACTGCTTGCGGACCGGACGGTCGAGGCGGTGACGATCGTTGCGCCGACCGAGCACCTGAAGCACCAGTGGGCCGAATCGGCGACCAACTTCGGCATCCCGATCGACTCGAACTTCACCAACGGCCAAGGCCAGACCTCACGCGACTACCGAGGCGTGGCGGTGACGTACGCCCAGGTCGCGGCCCACCCAACGCTGCACCGCGTGCGCACGGAAAACCGCAAGACCCTGGTGATCCTCGACGAGGTCCACCACGGCGGCGACGCGAAATCCTGGGGCGACGCGATCCGCGAAGCCTTCACCCCAGCAGTACGACGCCTGCAGTTGACCGGAACACCGTTCCGAAGCGACGACTCGCCGATCCCGTTCGTCAACTACGAACCGGACGCAGGCGGCTCGATGCGCAGCGTCTCCGACCACACGTACGGCTACGCCGACGCGCTGCGTGACGGCGTCGTGCGCCCGGTCATCTTCATGGCCTACTCCGGCGAGGCGTCCTGGCGCACAAACGCGGGCGAGGAGTTCACTGCGCGCCTCGGCGAACCAATGACGCAGGAACAAACCGCACGCGCGTGGCGTACCGCGTTGGACCCCACCGGCGAATGGATGCCCGCGGTCCTCAACGCGGCGGACGTCCGGTTGCGGCAGCTACGCGCTGGTGGTGTCCCAGACGCGGGCGGTCTCGTCATCGCCTCAGACCAGACAACGGCCCGCGAATACGCACGGATCTTGCACAAGACAACCGGCGACGAACCGACGGTCGTGTTGTCGGACGACCCGAAGGCCTCAGGCAACATCAAGAAGTTCGCGGAGTCCGATGACCGCTGGATGGTCGCGGTCCGCATGGTGTCCGAAGGCGTGGACGTACCCCGGCTAGCGGTGGGCGTGTACGCGACCAGCGCGTCAACCCCGCTGTACTTCGCGCAGGCGATCGGCCGTTTCGTGCGCGCACGGCGCCAGGGCGAAACCGCGAGCGTCTTCCTGCCCAGCGTGCCCGTGTTGCTCGAACTCGCCAGCCAGATGGAGGTGCAGCGCGACCACGTCCTGGGCAAGCCGCACCGCGAGAAAGACGGCTGGGACGACGAGCTCTTGGCGGCAGCCAACCGAACTGAGGACGAACCAGGCGAGGAAGAGAAGGCCTTCACCTCACTGGGCGCGTCGGCCGAGCTCGACCAGGTCATCTACGAAGGCTCATCCTTCGGCACGGCAGCGGGCGTCGGTTCGGAGGAAGAACAGGACTACCTGGGCCTGCCCGGCCTGCTGGAACCCGAACAGGTCCGGACCTTGTTGCAGCAGCGGCAGGAAAAGCAGCTCGCGACCCGCTCACGCAGGCACGCCGAGCAGGCCAACCGGCCCGCGGCACCCGCCGAGAACCGCCCGCAAACCGTGCAGGAACGCCTGAACGGGCTGCGTAAGGAGCTCAACACCCTCGTCGCGATGTTCCACCACCGCACAGGCAAGCCACACGGCGTGATCCACGGTGACCTCCGGCGGCAATGCGGCGGCCCGCCGACGGCGATGGCATCGGTCGAACAACTCGAGGAACGCATCGCCACCCTGCGCTCCTGGTGAGCGACGGGCGAGGCTCCGAAACCGTTGGCGACGCCATCAAAAGCTGGTGCGGACACGGCCGAAGTCGTCGGCGAAACGTTGGAGGACGCCTGGGATGCCATCTGCTGACCGGTTGTCGTGGCCCACTGAATGGCCATGTCGTTCCGGCCGCCGTTATCTGCCCGGCATCGTCGTGCTCGTCGTGTTCGCGCTCGGGACGTTCGTGGCGGACCTGGGATTTGTTGCGATCGGTGCTAATGGCGGGCTGAAGTACGGCCGGCCTGCTCATCGCCGTGTTCTTCATGCTTGGCGCCTTCTTCATCTACTACACCCGAGTCCGCAGGCCAGCCCGGTACACGGACATCCGGTCCGGCCAGCAGGTAACGCAAGTGCGGTACTCACTGGTCGCCTTCATCTGCCTAGTCGCACAGATGAGCTGTTTCGCCTCGATCTTCGTGCTAGCCACCGTCGACTACGCGCGAAGCGGGATCACCGCGGCGGCGGTGGCCTTCGGAGGGCTCGGCGCGGGGACCGCGACATTTGTTGTGGCCGTCTTGTCGGGCCGGGTGCGGCGGGGTCGGCTGACGCTCTCCCCCGAGGGGATCGAGCAGCGTGGGTGGACGTTCTCATCGTTCCTGCCATGGGAGGCGTTCGCTGGTGTCAAGGCTGCCTGTACGCGCTGCTCAAGCACTACGTCGAGCACCCAGAGGCGCGGGTAGAACTCGGTACCGACGCCGTGCTGGCTCGCCTCGGCCGCTGAGGCGCACAACAAAAGTCAGTTTTGTTGAGCACCAACCCACATTGTCGGTATTTGGTGTTTCATACCCCGCTCGCAACAACAAATTAGACGCTGGTATGGGACACCATCGGTCCGTTTTGTCCGCATCGGCACCGTTGGCTGCTTACCGGCCGTAATGGCGTCGTCACTTTTCAGGGGGTCGAGGCTCTTCAGTTACGTCGTCGTTGCCACTTCGTATCCCACAAAAGCGTCTGAATCGAATCAGTTACCTTCCAGTACCGGGGGTGCCAGGCATATGTTGTGCCGCACAACATTTTCGAGTCCCACTGGAAGGACGACGAATGCGTAGCAAGACCCTTGCCCTCGCCGCCGTGGGTGCGGGTGTCGCCCTCGTGCTCTCTGCTTGCGGGGCCAACGAGGCACCGGCGCCCGGTGCGGGTGGCTCCTCTTCGGGGGTGGCAGCGCCGTCCGGCGGCACGAAGGTCGGCGTCATTCTGCCGGAGACCGCCACCTCCGCCCGGTGGGAGGGCTTCGACAAGCCGATGATCATCGAGGCGATGAAGGCGCAGGGCCTCGACGCCGACGTGCAGAACGCACAGGGTGACACCGCCACGTTCACCCGCCTGGCCGACAGCATGATCACCCAGGGCGTCAAGGTCCTCGTGATCGCGTCGATCAACAGCGAGCTCGGCAAGACCGTCGCCGCCAAGGCCGCGAACGCGGGCATCCCTGTCATCGACTACGACCGCCTCAACCTTGGCGGCAGCTCGAAGTACTACGTGTCGTTCGACAACAGCAAGGTCGGCGAGCTGCAGGGCCAGGCCATGGTCACCGCGCTGAAGGACAAGGCGGGCGCGCAGGTCATCGAGATCGAGGGCGCGCCGACGGACAACAACGCCACGCTCTTCTACCAGGGTCAGCAGAAGGCGCTGAAGCCCGCGTACGACAGCGGCGCGCTCAAGCTGGTCCGCTCCCAGCCGATCGACAACTGGGACAACCAGAAGGGTGGCCAGGCGTTCGAGCAGATTCTGACGCAGAACGGCGGCAAGGTCGACGGCGTCGTCGCCGCGAACGATGGTCTCGCCGGCGCGGTCATCACCGTGCTGAACAAGAACGGCCTGAAGGTCCCGGTCACCGGGCAGGACGCCACCGCCGCCGGTCTGCAGGCCGTGCTTCGTGGTGAGCAGTACATGACGGTGTTCAAGCCGATCAAGCAAGAGGCTGAGGCCACCGCCAAGCTGGCCGCCGCCCTTGCCAAGGGTGACACCGCCGCCGCTGACGCGATCGCCACGCAGACGGAGAAGGACCCGAAGGGCAACCGCGACGTCAAGTCGGTCCTGCTGACGCCGCAGACGATCACCAAGGCGAACGTCAAGGACGTGATCACTGCCGGTTACGTCAAGGCTTCCGAGGTTTGCACGCCGGAGCTCAAGGCCGCGTGCACCGAAGCAGGCATCTCCTAGTTCGCCCAATCTCCGGGGCGGGTGCCTGCCCCCGACTGGCACCCGCCCCGGTTCCATCACGGAGTACACACCATGAGTAGTGATCCGATCCTCGAGATCAAGGGTCTCAACAAGAGCTTCGGCCCGGTCCACGTCCTGCACGACGTGGACTTCACTGTGCGAGCGGGTGAGGTCACCGCGCTCGTCGGTGACAACGGCGCCGGAAAGTCCACTTTGGTCAAATGCATCGCCGGGATCTACGGTCACGACTCGGGAACCGTTTCATTCCAGGGCAACGAGGTGCACATCCGCGGTCCGAAGGACGCGGCGGAGCTCGGCATCGAGGTCGTGTACCAGGACCTCGCGCTGGCCGACAACCTCGACATCGTGCAGAACATGTTCCTTGGCAGGGAACGTGGTTCGCGATGGCTGCTCGACGAGGCCGCGATGGAGAAGGCCGCGCGCGAGACGCTCGCTTCGCTGTCGGTCCGCACGGTCAAGTCGGTACGTACGCCGGTCGCGTCGCTGTCCGGTGGCCAGCGTCAGACTGTCGCGATCGCCAAAGCCGTGCTGTGGAACAGCAAGGTCGTGCTGCTCGACGAGCCGACCGCCGCGCTGGGTGTCGCGCAGACCCGTCAGGTGCTCGACCTGGTCCGCAGGCTGGCCGAGCAGGGCCTCGGTGTGGTGCTGATCAGCCACAACATGGCCGACGTCTTCGAGGTCGCCGACCGGATAGCGACGCTCTACCTCGGCCGGATGGTGGCACAGGTGCCGACGAAGGAAGTGACGAACACCCAGGTGGTCGAGCTGATCACCGCCGGACGGTCCGGTGAGCTCGGGCTCGCCCGTCCCGACACCGTGACCATCTGACGCCGATCACCTGAAATACGAACTGGACCCCACGCATGACTGAAAAGCCTTCCGCCACCGGAACGCCAAGCGCGCCGGAGGAAGCGAAACGTGCCGGTGCGATCTCCGACTTCGGGATCGACACCACATCGAAGACGACCGGCGAGGCGGTCAGCGACTACTTCGCCAGGGTCCGCGGCGGCGAGCTCGGCTCGTTGCCAGCCTTGGCAGGCCTGCTCGTGCTGGTGATCTACTTCGCCGCGCAGTCCGACGTCTTCCTGTCGCTCGCGAACATCGCGAACCTGTTCCAGCAGGGTGCCAGCATCGTGATCATCGCGATGGGCCTGGTGTTCGTGCTGCTGCTCGGCGAGATCGACCTCGCCGCGGGTACAGCGTCCGGTGTGTGTGCCGCGGTGATGGCGTTGCACCTGGTGCGCAACGGCAATCTGCTCGGCGGTATGGGCAGCACGGTGTTCTACGTGTTCTGCGGGCTGCTCGTGGTGGCCCTCGGACTCGGCCTGCTGATGAAGATCTGGGCCGGTTCGGCGTTCGCGTTGGTCGCGCTGCTGATCGCGCTGATCGGTGTACCTGCCAACGCCTGGCTGGAGATGCTGCTCGCGGTCTCGGTCGGCGCGTCGATCGGCTGCATCACCGGCTTCCTCGTCGCCAAGATCGGCATGCCGTCGTTCGTGGTGACGCTGGCGCTGTTCATCACCTGGCAGGGCGTGATCCTCAAGCTCATCGGCCAGGGCGGCACGCTACCGGTCGGCTCGGAGTCGCCGACGCTGTTCGCGGTCGCCAACGGCAACCTGACCATCACGGGCAGCTGGATCTTCTGCGCGATCGTGGTCCTCGGCTACGCGGGCGTCACGCTCGGCCAGCACTTCAAGCGGCTCAACTCCGGCCTGGTCACCCAGCCGACGCCGATCGCGCTGATCAAGGTCGCCGCGATCGCGGTCCTGGCGATCGTCGGCACGTACATCTTCTCGACCAACCGCGCGCCGAACCCGAACATCGTGATCGAGGGCGTCCCCATCGTCGTGCCGATCGTGCTGGGCATCATGGTCATCGGGTTGTACGTGCTCAACCGCACCCGCTACGGACGGCACATCTACGCCGTCGGCGGCAACGCCGAAGCGGCCCGCCGCGCCGGTATCAACGTGCCCAAGATCCGCGCCAGCGTGTTCGTGGTGAGCTCCGGGCTCGCGGCGATCGGCGCGATCGTGGCCGCGTCGAAGGTCGGTTCGGTCGACCCGCAGGCCGGCGCGTTGAACACGCTGCTGTTCGCGGTCGGTGCCGCAGTCATCGGTGGTACGTCGCTGTTCGGCGGAAAGGGCAAGATCACCGACGCGGTGATCGGTGGCACGGTGATCGCGATCGTGCAGAACGGTCTGTTCCTGCTGAACTACGGCGCTGCTGAGATCAACATCATCACCGGCATCGTGCTGCTGGTCGCTGCCACGGTCGATGCGCTGTCGCGCCGTCGTGCGGCGGCTGCCACGTCCTGATCGCCGTGACGACTTCGCCGATAGCGGGGGCGCGGCCCGACGAGGTACGCAGGCACAACAGGACAGCACTGTTGCGACGTCTGCACATCGACGGGCCGTGCACCCGTGCGGCGCTCACCACGGAACTAGGACTCAACCGCAGCACAATCAAAGCGCTGGTGGACGGCCTTGCCGAAGCTGGCGTGGTGGAAGAGCGAGTGCCGCTGCAACGCAGCGGCGCTGGCCGTCCATCGCTACTCGTACTGCCCCAACCCCACGCGGCCGTCGTACTCGCGATCGACATACGCGTCGAGGGTGTCGCCATAGCCCTGGTTGGCCTCGGCGGGCAGATCCTCGGCCGTAACAGCTGGAACCTCTATGGGCGTGCCAGCCAGCCGGACGAGGTCGTCGCACACATCGTGGATTCGACGCGTTGGCTCGTTGGTGAGCTGTCTGTCGAGACGGCCGCGGTTGGCGTGTCTGTGCCTGGTGTGGTCCGTGGCTCTGACGGGCTCGTGCACGAGGCGCCCAACTTGCACTGGACCGACATCCCGTTAGGGGAATGGCTCTCTACGGGCTTGAACATGCCCGTACGCCTCGGCAACGACGCGGAGCTTGGTGCCTTGGCCGAGCACGTCCGCGGAGCCGCCCGTGGCGCGTCTGACGCGGTATACGTGTCGGCTGACGTCGGCGTTGGCGGTGGCGTGATCTCCAACGGCGCACCGATGCGCGGAACAAGCGGGTACTTCGGCGAAATCGGGCACATGGTGATCAAGCCCGGCGGCCGCCCCTGCTACTGCGGGAGCCACGGCTGCTGGGAGACCGAGATCGGCGAGGCCGCGATGTGCCGCGCGCTGGATCTGCCCGAAGGCTCGCCGCGTGGCGCGATCGTGGCGGCGTTGAAGGAGCTGTCCGCGCACTCGTCCTTGGCCCGCGAGCAGCTCGCGGAGTTGGTCGACTGGCTGGCTCTCGGCCTGGTCAACGTGGTCAACATGCTCGGTCCGGAACTGGTCGTGCTCGGGGACCTGTTCACGTCCCTGCCCGCGGCCCTGATCGCGGACGTTGGACGTGAAGTCCGGACGAGGAGCCTGGTCAGCCGGGCAACCGGGGGAACGCGGATCGTGCCATCGGTGCTCGGCGGTGACGCCAAGCTGATCGGTGCGGCCGAACTGGCCTTCGAACCGGTCCTCGGCACGATGTAACCGCCGTGTCCACCGTTCCGGAACACTGTGTCCACCGTTCCGGAACACCGTGTTGACCGTTGCGTGCGCTGTCCAGGCGGTGCGAATCCTCCCTTGGACAGCAGCAGGGGCGGGGACCGACGCTCTTCAGTCCCCGCCCCGCACTACGTCTTGGCTGTGATCCGGTGGATCGTGGTCTCAGCCCTTCTGCAGCTCTGCCTCCAACTCCTTCAGGCGCGCCTCGTGCTCACGCGCGTGGTGACCGCAGAACAGCAGTTCTCCTCCTGAGGGCAGGATCGCCCGAACCTGCGCGGCTGCCCCGCAGCGGTCGCAGCGATCGGCGGCTGTCAGTTCGGGGCGGGTGAGCGTGGTGTTCATGGTAAATCTCCCTCCGTCCCGGCACCGTGGTCGGTGCCCTCGTCAGGCTGCGACCACTGGGTCTCCGCCGAGTCGAGTTGCCTGGCGGATACCCGATGTTCGCTACCTCTACTCTTGCAGACGTTTTGGCGATCGTCAGTGTTCCCGCGCCCGAGAGAGACAGCCGTAACAATTGGTTCGCCCAGTTGCCGTAGTGGCCGTCCCGATATTCAAGATCTTGTGGTGTGCGGGCCGACTGGCGTGGTACAAGCAGGCGTTTCAGCGCAGGGGCGGGCCTTCGCCCAGCTCAGCTCGAAGATGGCCGGACGGGTTCCCGGCGGGCCGACACGTTCGTGTCAACTTTCACGCTCGGTGAGGGCACGGGTGTGATGAACGTCGCTTTTTCGAGGGAAACGTATGCGTGTGGTGCCCCGGCGGGCTCACCCTCCGAATACGAGAGCCCGCCGGGACGCCATGACTAGTGGTCACGATCGGAAGTCTGTCGGGGGTCTCGACGGCCCAGCTTCCCGCTAGGAGGCCGCTGAATTAGGGTGGTTTGCGGGTTGGTTGTCACCGAGTGATGGCAGGCGAGGACCTGGGCCTTGCTGATTCATGGGTGATGCTGGGCGTTCAGGGAGCCCAGGGCGGTTGCTCGACGAGGTTCACAATCCCCAAGACTGGGGGTTGGGCCGTGGTTTCCCTCAGGTAGCCAGGGTCCAAGCGCCCGCCGCATGGGTCAGGCCGCGACCGATGAGGTTGCGGAGGTTCAAGGCTGCGGTGCGGCGTTTGAGCCAGGCGTTGTTCTTGCCGGTGCCTAGATATCGGAGTTTGAGACGTCGGCCACCGCGGCTGGCGATCTGGGAGATGACCCGTTCCACGTTGGGGCGGAACGTCCTGTAGCTCTCGCGCAGTTCGGGCTTGTCCGCCCAGTCGCGTCGGGCTTGGCGCAGCAGGTCATCTCGTGGGTGCAGAACGATTTTACGGCCGGTCTTGGACGTGGTGCACTGTGCACGCAGTGAGCAGGCACGACAGAGAGCGCCAAAGGTGGCGACCCGGGTCCGGCTGATCGGGCGGGTGATGTCGTTGGGGCAGGTGACCGTGCCCGCTTGCTCGTCCACGGTGAAGTCGTCCACGGTGAATCCGCCCTCGACCGGAGCCCGCAGCGGCTTGGGCTTGATCACCGCCTCATGCCCGGCATCGTCGATCCCACCGCGTAGATCCCCTGTGCCATAGGCGGAATCGCCGTACCACGCGCGCTTGCCGTCCTCGGCGTCGAGGAACTCCTCGGCCACAGCGGGGTCGGAGTTCTCCGTGCCGGCGGCCGTGGTCACCTTCTCGTCGGTGACGATCCCGGTCTCGGGCTCGGCCGCCACGTGCGCCCGATACCCGTCCCGCCGGTTCTCCGGGGACTTGCGGGTATGCCGCGCATCCGGATCCACTGTGGACACCACCCGGTCCGGGGCGACCTTGCGGGCGATCCGCCACCGCCCATCAGTGCCGTCACTGCCCTCGGCGGGCTCGACATCCTGACCGGCGACCAACGCCAGCAACGCCAACGCGAACTCCGCGTCGCCTTCCAGTTCGGTATCGGCCAGCGCCGCCACCAGCGCGTTCGCATCGTTGACCAGCGCGGAGACCAGCGCGTCCCTGGCGGCCGGGTCGTCCCAGTCGATCCTCGGCTTGTCCGGCCGACTGTAGTCATGGCCGGTACACACCTTCGCGATCTGCCCCGCCGCGCCGGGCACCTGCCGATCCACCCGCCGGATCGCCGAGATCAGCTGGGTGATGGTGTCCTGGGTGGCGACCGCGTCGGCCAGGATCGTGGAATCCACCGCCCGCTTGCGGCGGCCACGCAGGATCCCGGTCTCCTCGACGACCGTGCGCACCGCGTCGTTGATCCGATGCGGCCGCCCCGAGGTGGCCAGTCGTTTGCGCCAGTACACCAGCGTCGAGGGGTCGAATCCCTTGTCGTCCAATGCCATCCCGGTCGCGACCTTCCACCGCAGGTCACACCGGGCCGCCTCAGCGGTCTCCCGATCCGAGAGATCATGCAGGGTCTGCAACACCAGGATGGAGGCCATCACCGACGCCGGGATCGAGGGCCGTCCCTTGCCCGAGGGGAACAGATCCTCGAACTCTCCATCGGGGAACAGATTCCGGCGATGCCCGGCCAGGAACGCGAACATGCTCCCCGCCGGGACCAGATGACCGACCAGCGCCTCCGCGTCCAGCAGCTCCCGATCACCACGCTCCACACCCTGCATGAAACGATTCTCCCAGCTCAAACCCACATCCTGGGGCGACACGCCGATTATTCAGCGGCCTCCTAGCCAGATTTTCCTCTGGGCAGCACCGGGCGAAGGCGCCGGTACAACACCGGTACCGGCCCCTTCGCCCGGCTCACTCAGCGAAAACCTGGATCCGCCGAATACCCCCAACGAACTCCCGATCGCAACCACTAGCTCACGCCGAGCAGATCGACCACGAAGATCAAGGTCTCGTTCGGCTTGATGGCGGCACCAGCGCCGCGAGCGCCGTAACCGAGGTGCGGCGGGATGGTCAGCTTGCGACGGCCGCCGACCTTCATGCCAGCCACGCCACGGTCCCAGCCCTGGATGACCCGGCCAGCGCCGAGCGGGAAGTCGAACGTGTCGCCACGGTCCCACGACGCGTCGAACTGCTTGCCCGTCGAGTGCGAGACGCCGACGTAGTGCACCGTCACCATCTGGCCAGCCGTGGCCTCGGGGCCGTCGCCGACGGTGATGTCCTCGATCTCCAGGTCAGCTGGCGGGTTTCCGGTGATCGGGCCGATCTCAGGCTTCGTCGCCACGAGGTGTCCTCCATAAAGCGATGCTCTGCAAGTACCAGGACAACGTACTCAAGTGCCCAGGTCAGCGCCGAACAGGGCCAATGAGAAAGCCCCCGGCCACGACCGGGGGCTTCTCCTACAACGATTCGATCACTCGAGGTAGTCGCGCAGGACCTGCGAGCGCGACGGGTGACGCAGCTTCGACATCGTCTTCGACTCGATCTGACGGATGCGTTCCCGCGTCACGCCGTAGACCTGGCCGATCTCGTCCAACGTGCGCGGCTGACCGTCGGTCAGGCCGAACCGCAGCCGGACCACGCCTGCCTCACGCTCGGACAGCGTCGCCAGCACCGACTGCAGTTGGTCCTGCAGCAGCGTGAACGACACCGCGTCGACCGCGACCACGGCCTCGGAGTCCTCGATGAAGTCGCCGAGCTGGCTGTCGCCTTCGTCGCCGATGGTCTGGTCGAGCGAAATGGGCTCCCTGGCGTACTGCTGGATCTCCAGCACCTTCTCCGGGGTGATGTCCATTTCCTTCGCCAGCTCTTCCGGCGTCGGCTCGCGGCCGAGGTCCTGCAGCAGCTCACGCTGGATCCGGCCGAGTTTGTTGATCACTTCGACCATGTGCACCGGGATACGGATGGTGCGCGCCTGGTCGGCCATGGCACGGGTGATCGCCTGCCTGATCCACCAGGTGGCGTACGTGGAGAACTTGTAGCCCTTGGTGTAGTCGAACTTCTCGACAGCGCGGATCAGACCCAGGTTTCCTTCCTGGATCAGGTCGAGGAACGCCATCCCACGGCCGGTGTAGCGCTTGGCCAGCGAGACCACGAGCCGGAGGTTGGCCTCGAGCAGGTGGTTCTTGGCGCGCTCGCCGTCCCGCACGATCCAGCGCAGGTCGCGCCGCATCTGCGGGGTTAGCTTCTCGCTCTCCTCCTCGGCCTTGCGCACCCGCTCGGCCGCGTAGAGGCCGGCCTCGATCCGCTTGGCGAGTTCGACCTCCTCCTCGGCGTTGAGCAGGGCGACCTTGCCGATCTGCTTGAGGTAGGCACGCACCGAGTCGGCCGAAGCGGTGAGCTCGGCGTCCTTGCGGGCCTGACGGAGGGCTTCGGACTCTTCTTCGTCCCAGACGAAGTCGCCGCCGCCCTCCTTGGCGTCCTTGGGAAGCTTCTCGTCTTCCTCTTCCGGCTCTTCCTCGACCACCGGCTCGTCGACGAGCTCGGCGTCGTCGGCCTCGAGGTCCTCGAGGTCCTCGAGCTGGACGTCCTCAAGCTCGCCTGGCTCGTCGGGCTCGCCGTCGGCCTTCTTGGCCGTGGCCGGGCCTGCCTTGGCCGCTGGCGCCTTGGCCGCGGTCTTCTTGGCAGCAGCGCGAGGTTTGGCTGCGGCGGGCTTGCGTCCCGCCGACGACTTCGCCTTCGCGCCCGCCGTCGCGGGCTCTTCGGCGTCGGTCTTGCCGGCAACCGAAGCGGTCTTGGTCGTCTTCGCCGCGCTCTCGGTGCTCGGGGAGCGTCGGGTTGCGGTCTCTGCGGCTGCCACGTACGCCCTTTCGAAACGGTCGACAACGGCAACACGGCGGGGGTCGAGTTGCCGGGAGTTCGGGGAGTGCCTCCGGGGCTTTGCCGAAGGCGCTGTTCCATTGTAACGACGCCCGGCGAGTGCGGTGACACAACAAGGGCGTCAAGGCAGTTCCTACGGGCGTGAATTACTCAGAATCAGTGCTGGACGCCGATATCCGCCGCGACAGCGGCGCCGACAATCCCCGCGTCGTTGCGCAGTTCGGCGGCCACGACTTTGGTACGCACGTCCAACAAAGGCAGCCATTTGTCCGCCTTCTTGCTCACGCCGCCGCCAGCGATGATCAGGTCCGGCCAGACCAGGTCCTCCAGCCTGCGCAGATAGCGGGTCACGCGCTTGGACCACTCCTCCCACGAGAGGTCGTGTTCCTCCTTGACCGAGGCCGCCGCCTTGGTCTCGGCGTCGTGCCCGTCCACCTCCAGGTGGCCGAACTCGGTGTTCGGGATGAGCTCGCCGTCAAGGAAAACCGCACTGCCGATGCCCGTGCCGAAAGTCAGCAACACCACCACGCCACTGCGGTCGATATCTGATCCATAACGGATTTCGGCCATACCCGCCGCGTCGGCGTCGTTGAGAACCACGATCTCGTTCGGTTGCCTGCCGAGTCGCTCGGCGAACAACGCGTGCGCGTCGGTGCCTATCCATTTCTTGCTGATGTTCGCGGCGGACAACGCCTTGCCCTGCTTGACCACAGTCGGCAGCGTGATCCCGACCGGTCCGTGCCAGTCGAACTGCTCGACGGTCTTGGCGACCACATCGGCGACGGCATCCGGCGTCGAAGGTTGTGGGGTGCTCGTCCTGACCCGCTCGCCAACGAGCGTTCCGGCCTGAAGGTCGACCACGCATCCCTTGATCCCGGAACCGCCTACGTCTACCCCGAAGCCGCGGGTGCCAGCCATCCCCGTGGTCCTTCCTTCTCGATTCAGTTCCCAGGTGATGGGGGGACGATAACCGATGTGGTCGGATGTACCCATGGTCCATCTGCGGGACACTCTGCGCCAAGTCGCTGTCCGAGTGGCGCGTGAGGCGGCCGAGTTGGTCGAGACGACGCGACGCTCCGCTGTGCGGGACGTCGCGACGAAATCCAGTGCCACCGATCCAGTCACCGCGGGCGACCGCGCGGCCGAGCGACTGATCCGCGAGCGACTCGCCGAGCTGCGACCAGGCGAATCAGTGCTCGGAGAGGAAGAAGGCGGCGCGACCGCGGCCGACGGGGTGCGCTGGGTCGTCGATCCCATCGACGGGACCGTGAACTACCTCTACGGCTTCCCGTGGTACTCCGTGTCGGTGGCAGCCCAGTTGGACGGCATTACGGCCGCAGGGGCCGTTGTAGAGCCCGCTAGCGGCCGTGTGTGGTCAGCGGCACGCGATGGCGGCGCGACGCTCGACGGCCAGCCGCTACGGGCCAGCACGGCCGAGGAACTGGAACTCACGCTGGTGGCCACAGGATTCGCCTACCGGCCCGAACGACGGGCCCGGCAGACTGAGGTGGTCCGGCACCTGCTGACGCGCGTACGGGACATCCGGCGGACCGGATCGGCCGCCCTTGACCTGTGCATGGTCGGCGCGGGCTGGGTGGACGCCTACTTCGAGGTCGGCCTCAACCCGTGGGACTGGGCCGCCGGGTCGCTCGTCGCCGAGGAAGCGGGCGCGATCGTGGAGTTGCCTGGCACGGGCGAATTGGGCGACGCCGTCTTCGCGGCCGCGCCAGGGATCGCGACCGGGCTCAAGGGCCTCTTGCTCGCAGCTGGAAGGTCGTGAGTGTTTTAGCCGGTTAGAACCGGCGAAAACACTCACGAGGGTTGTTCAGCCGCAGGGTGCGCGGCGGATCGCGTCGATCAAGGCCTGGTCGATCTGTGGGCCCGCGTTGGCCTCGACGGACTGCAGTCCACCGGACTGCGGCGGGTGCTGTGCGCCCCATTCGCTCAGCAGCCGCAGGATCTGCCGGGTCTCCGGCCTGATCGCCAGCTCGTCGAACTTGCGGCCGATCACCATCTCGACCGAGGCGTCCTGCCGGTTGTCCTTGACCAGTTCGAGGCACGGCTCCAGCAGGCTCAGCGTCCGTGCCGCGGCGGCTCCCTGCTGGCCGAACCGGATCTGGCCGCGGCAGGTCATGTCCTTGCTCGGGTACTGCGGGTCTTCGCTCGGCGTGCCGATCTGGGTGAAATTGAGCTGTTTGAGATTCTCGGTGACCTGTGCCGCCTCGCCACGCTGCGTGCTCGCGTTCAGCACTTTGACGGTGACCTGCTCGGGCGGTGCCGCCGAGGTCTGGTCAAGTCCGGTCTGATCGATGTGTTCCCCTGGTTGCGGCGGCGCTGGCGGAGCGGATTCGCCCGGCGCCGCGGTCGCCGGGAGCCCAGGATCGCACCGGACTCCCTGTACCTCCGGCTCCTTGTTCGCCACGTTGAGCCAGACGATGCCTGCCGTCAAACCCAGTAACAACAGCATGATCAGCGCAGGAACAGGCCGCCGCTTGCGATATCTTGGGGCCTGCTCACCCCCGTTGAAGCTCCCCGCCGTCACGTGTGCCCGCCCTCCAAAAGCCGGTCAGATTCCCCTGCTGTATCTGTCGATCGGCTGTTGACTTTTGTTGCTGTGATCAGCCTAGGCGTTTCCGCCGGGCTGCGGGCATCGGGGCGAGCACATCTCGTAGTCGTTGCCCGATGCGACGTGATGATCGCGGACAGTGAGACATCGCTGGTATCCGACCATGGCCGGCTGTCGGCGGCAAGTCCGTGCCATCCGCCGATCGCCTGGTCGGACCGGTCCGGACGTGTGCATCAAGGCCGATACGCGCGATCGGGAACACACCCGGATGGGTGATGCGTTGACTGAACGGGCGTGGGATGGGCTACCCTCTGCGCGCTCCGGTCGCCGAAGACTGAAGGCCGAATCGATTCTGTTGGCCAGAAAATCCAACGCGACCAGGGGAGACGTCCGTCACTCCAATGGCGGGCACAAAATCGGGCCCTGGAACGTTGACCAGCGGCACGAGTGCATGGGAATGATTTGACCGCAGGGGTGAAACAAGATGGCGACCGACTACGACGCTCCTCGCCGTAGCGAGGCTGACGACCTCGCCGAGGACTCCCTCGAGGAGTTGAAGGCGCGCCGCAACGAGACGCAGTCCGGTGTTGTCGACGTCGACGAGTCGGATACCGCTGAGAACTTCGAGCTCCCCGGTGCCGACCTGTCCGGCCTGTCCGGCGAGGACCTGACTGTCAAGGTGATCCCGAAGCAGGCTGACGAGTTCACGTGCTCGCACTGCTTCCTGGTTCACCACCGCAGCAGGCTGGCCGAAGAGCGCGACGGGCTCTACGTGTGCCGGGACTGCGCCTGACGGCGGCGTCTGGACAAGACACGACAACCAGTAAATCCGATCCGGGTATCTGACCCTTCCAGGTCAGGTACCCGGCTGTGTCTGCGCATGCTGGCGAAGCAGCGATGCGACTTTCTCGGGGGAGCGGGTGGAGAAGATCCAGTACGGCGTTGGGTCGTCCGGGTCGGTCAGATGAACCCGCAGAGCGGTCGGGATCCAGCCGCGGTGCAGTACGAACGCGGCCGGGTCGAGATCACGGCCGAGCGCGCGCCGCTTGGCGTTGGCATCGAGCACCTCGACCTCGCCGACGAACTCCAGCGGCAGGTGCGCGTCGCCGACCCACAGCTCGTCGTCGTCGACTTTGACCTTGGCGCGGCCCGCCCAGAACAGCACGAACGCCATCAACGGCAGCAGGACGACGTACGGCAGCCAAGACCGGATGCCCTGGTAACCCAGGTGCACGGTGGCCGCCATCAGTGCCGCGCCGATCATCGGCATCGGCCAGCTCAACCAGGAGACCGAGAGCCGTTCGGAGTGGGCGTGAGAGGTGTCCGGCACGTGACCAGGGTAGTCTCGCCGCTCGTGCCCAGCGTGCAGGTCCTGATTTCCCGGCTCGACCCCGGTGTGCCCATCCCGTCCTACGCCCGGCCCGGCGACGCCGGCGCCGATCTGGTGACCACGTCGGACGTCGAGATCGCGCCGGGTGAGCGCGCGATCGTCGGCACCGGGGTGGCCATCGCGCTGCCCGACGGCTACGCGGCTTTCGTGCACCCACGATCGGGCCTCGCCGCCAGAGTGGGCCTGAGCGTGGTGAACACGCCGGGCACGATCGACTCCGGGTACCGGGGCGAGATCAAAGTCTGTCTGATCAACCACGACCTGCACGCGCCGATCCGGCTGTCCAGGGGCGACCGGATCGCTCAACTGGTCGTGCAGCGGGTCGAACATGCGGTATTCCAAGAGGTGGAAGAACTGGGCGACTCGGCGCGCGGCGCGGGCGGGTACGGGTCGACCGGTGGGCATGCGGTTCTCGCGTCAACACGCGGGAAGACGGAGGAATAGTGGCACTTTTCGGGCGCCGCCGGGCCAGACAAGACGAGCCGGACGAAGACTACGAGGACTTCGACGGTGCGGAGTACGACGGCGAGGACGCGGCGGAGGGGTCCGTTCAGGGCGATTTGACGTCCATGTCCGGTCCGTTCGACGAGGAGCCGCCGGACGACAACCTGCCACGGCTGAACCTCGGCTCGGTGTACCTGCCCGTGCCGGACGGCGCGCAGCTGCAGGTCGAGATGGAGCAGCCGGGCGTCGTCAAGGCGGTGCACATCATCACGCCCGCTGGCCAGATGACCGTTTCCGCGTACGCCGCCCCGAGGTCGGGCGGCCTGTGGGAAGAGGTCTGCGGGGATCTGGCCAATGAGCTGAAGGCCAACGGCGCCCAGGTGCGCAGCGCGTCCGGCGACTGGGGCCAGGAGCTGATGGCCAACCTGAACGAGATGGCGTTGCGGTTCATCGGCGTGAACGGGCCCCGGTGGATGCTGCGCGGTGTTGTCGCGGGGCCGCCGGAACAGTCGGCGCAGGCGGCGCACGGGTTGCGGTCGTTGATCCGTGGCGCGGTCGTGGTTCGTGGCACGCAGCCGATGCCCGTCGGGCTGCCGTTGCCGATCGAGCTGCCGGACGAGATCGCTCAGCACATCGAGGCCCAAGGGGGATAGGCGCGTCAAGGGGCGGCCTGCTGGCGTTCGCCGAACAGACCAGCGGGCCGCGTTACGCCCCATAAAGGCAGCGCTTTGGTCCGTTCGGTTCGATGACCCGATCGCGGTGTTAAGAACCCGATCATGAATGGGCGAGAGTTCGCGGAGTCGACCGCGGACACGGCAAATGAGCAACCACGGTCTGTCACCGCGGCGCCGCATGCTCTGCTTGCGTTGCAAGCGACTGCGGGCAACCGTGCGGTGACGAGAATGCTCGCTGTGCAGCGCGAACCGTTGGACGCGCCCGTGCTCGACAGCCGTGCGATGGCCGTGACCGTCGGCCCTGAGCTGGAAAAGGAACGCGCGAGTGTGCTCGCCGCGTACGAGACAGCGGACGAGCCGCAACGAGAGGCGTTGCGAGACAAACTCCTGCAGATCGACAAAGACCTCACGCTGCTCAACGAGCCGGGCGCGTCCGACCAGGCTCTCAACGCCCTGATCGCGCGCCGCAAGGCGGCCGTGTCGGTCGGGCCGACCACGGACACCTCAGGTGCCGGCTGGCAGGTCGGTTCAAGCGGGCTGACCTCCAGCAGCCAGTCCGTGACCAGCCAGGTCAACGACGGCGGTTACGTGCAGACCTCCACCACCACGTCCAGCACGACCATCGACTCGACCGGCTGGGCGAACAAGAAGTCCGAGACGAACACGCTCGCCAACGGCAGCGACTCGGCGAGCCAGACCACCACGACCGATCGCAAGGTCGACATCGCCAACGGCCTGAACTACACCTCGGGCTCCTCGCAGAAAACCGAGGCCTCCGGCGAATCACGGACGACCGGCAGCAGCAGCACGGTCGGCACCAGCGGGTACAGCACAACCACCGAGGACACGAAAACCGTCGGCAGCACGGTCGACTCGACCAAGTCGACAAGCGCAATCACCCGTGGCGACGGCAAACTCGGCTGGAGTGACAGCGAGACAAGGAAAACCGGGACCCAGGACGGCAAAGGCGCGCTGACCAAAGGCTCCGAGACCACCTCGTCCAGCAACGCGGGCGTGATCGCCGGGCCGGACGGTGTCGGAGCTTATGGCGGCGGGTCGAAGAGTTTCACGCAGACCCGCGCGAAAGGCATGTCGACCGGCCAAACCGTTGGGCTGGACGGCAAAGTCGTCGCCAACGTCACGCAGGTTCCCGGTAGCGAACCGGCCCGCTACCAAGTGACCCTGACGGTCAGCTTGAGCGGCAAGGCCGGTCTCAGCGGGAACGCGGCGGGTGAGTCCGAATTGCAGGGCGGCAAGGCATCCGGGGGTTTGTCCGGCTCGGTTTCCGCTTCGGGCACAGGAACTTTCGTCCATGTCTTCAACGAAGACGAGGCACAGAAGTACATGGCGTCGGTGACCGCGGGCGGTGCGGGCAGCGGACCGAAGGAACTCCAGGTGATCAAGCAGCTGGCGGCCGGGAACCTGGCCGACGCCAAGGCTTTGCTCACCAACGCGCAGGCATCGCTGATGAGCGCGGACGGCGTCGCGGGCCTGAAGGAAGGCGAGAGCGGCGAGATCACCATCGACCTGAAGGGCGAGGTCGGTGGAAACCTCGGCGGCGACATGGCCGGGTTCGGGGTCAAGGGCACGGCCAGCGGCAGCAAGGGCGTGAAACTCAAGCGGAGTGTGGCGCGCAAGGGCGGCAAGATCGTCATCGATGTCGCGATGGACTACACCGACAGCCTCGGCGCTGGCGCGACGGTGTCGATGGACCTGGCCAGCGGCGGATACAGCGGGAGTAAGTCCGAGACGCAGACCGAAGGTGCCACGTTCACGCTCGATCCGGACAACCGTGCCTATCAGGAGCAGTTCGACGCCATCGCGGGCGTGCGGTCGGTTGAGTCGTTGCGGCACGTCGCCCAGACCCACAAGGACTTGGTGAGCTCGTCGACGACGGGAAGCGGCCACGGCACGACGTCGACCGCGACGGCGGGAGCGGCCGGAGTGGGGGTGGAAATCGGCACCACCAACAGTTACGACGAGAAGGTCACCGTCGGCGAATACGGCAAGACAAGCACTTTCACCGGGACCGAAGGCGGCAGCTTGGCGTTGACCGGTCCTGGCGGTGTCAAGGTCTCGCATTCGGAGACGAACACCGTCTCGGCGTCGGTCGGCATCGACGGCACGGCGACCGGTGACTTGAGCACGACCACGTCCGGCACCGACCTCGGCGGTTCGGCCGCGGCGCTGGGCAAAGCGTTGACGGACAACAAACTCGGCCTGCTGACCGGCAGTGCCAAGGTGATGCAGGAGACCACCGAGGTCTGCGGGATGGCACTGTCCGATGGGGACTTCGCGACCATCGCCGCGGTGGCCGAGGAGGTCAACCGGTGGAAGAAGGTCGAGCAGGACGGTGACGTCTACAGCGACTGGATCCGGTTGCGGTTCAAGATCGTCAAGGCGAAGGGTGACCGGACGGTCATCGCCAAGGCACTCGCCGAGTACGGCGCGGATCACGAAGGCGCGACCAAGGCGATCGGCCGGATCGTCCGCTCGGTGGGTTCGGCCCAAGGCGGCACGCTGTACGACTGGCCGGGCGCGTTGTCGGCGGAGAAGGCCCAGTACGCCGCACTGATCACCGGCGACCCGCTTGCGCCGGTCCGTGAGCACAGGTCGAAGGGCACGTACGCCGAAGGCATCCAAGTCGCCAACGCCTTGCTGCCCAAGATCGACGCTGTGGTGACGGCGATGCGGGCGAACCAGGACAAGTTCAGCGACGGCACGGCACTCGGCGAGATGCTGGCCGCCGCTGCCACTAGGCGTGGCGAGATCGTTCGCGAGGCCGCGTCCTTGCGGCAGCTCAACGGTGGTGGCGCCGCCGAGGTCGATGTGGAGGCCGCGAAGGCCGAACTGGCCGGGATCCAGCCCGCTTTGCTGGAGTTCGAGCGACGGCAAGGCAAGGCGTTCGTGACCGTCCAGGACGAGCTCGACGACATGTACGTCAACCACCGCACGATCATGGAGGCCCTCAACGACCTGCGTGACAACGTCTATCCCGCGTGGGAGAAGACCCTCGAGCAAGCGCGCAAGGCCGCGGCGTCCGCCGGTCTCGACCCGTGGGCGATCCAGCCGACACCCGGCAAAGGCTTCTTCAACCAGCTGCACAAGGAGGCTTTCGGTGGCCCGCCGCCCTACGAGTGGCCGCCGAAACCCAAGCCGTGAGTGGGTTCGGGTTCCCGCCATGCCGGTTTCCGCCAGCCGAGGGAGTGTCCATTGAGGTGATACTGGCCGTGCCAGGGGGCCAGTTCAGGAGCCGCAGTGAGAATGTTGAAACAAGCGTTACGGACAGTGATCCTTGCCGTGGCGCTCGGTGCGGGCGTGGTCGTCGCACCCGCGTACGCCACCCCGGTCGAGCAGGCCCGGCAGATCGTCGACGCCCTTGACGTCGCGCGGATCGAGCAGTTCGCCGCTCGCCTCGGCGTCGAGGACAACGAGCTGACCGACAGCGTGATCAATCCGGGCGACTACCAGTGCTCGGCCGCCACCCCGGTACGGACCTGGCTCGCCGAGCAGATCGCGAGCTGGACTCCGCTCGACCGCGCGTACGCCGACCTCGGGCAGCAACTGGCCGTGCTGGACGCGGTGTTGTTCCCCGCAGGCGACAAGTTCGGGCTCAATGGCGAGTACACACAGGACGTCACGAAGGTCTTCCGTGATCTGAAGAAGTTCTGGGACATCGACGGTTCCTCGATCAAGGTCGCCTCGCTCAACAGCACTGTCCTGCTCAGCCAGCCGCGGCTGTCCCGGCTGTTGCAGGTGTTGTACGGACTCCCGCCGCAGGCAGTGGACCCGACGGCTGCCGCGTTGGTCACCATCTACGACCAGCCGCAGTTCGACCAAGGCAGGCATCCGTTCTTCAGCTTCAACGCGTTCGCGCAGCAAGGCGGACTGGAGATCCCTGGTGTCGGCGTGATCCCCGACGAGATCCTGATGGGTGACGGCGTGCTCGCCGGGTTCGCGGCTGTTGGGCTGGCTGACGTCAGCGCGAAGGCCATCTTCGCCCACGAGTACGGCCACCACGTCCAGTTCCGGCGGAACCTGTTCGAGTCGGACCTGACCGGCCCGGAGGCCACGCGGCGGACCGAGCTGATGGCGGACGCGTTCGGTTCGTACTACCTGACGCACGCCAGGGGCGCGACGATGCAGTGGAAGCGGGTGCGGTTGTTCGAGCAGGTGTTCTTCCAGCTCGGTGACTGCGGGTTCGCCGCGGCCAGCCACCACGGCACTCCCAACCAACGGCTTCGCGCCGTCGATTGGGGCTACGACGTGGCGGACAGTGCCCACAAGCAAGGGCATGTTCTGCCCACGCTGACCTTCGCGGACCTGTTCGACCGCAAGCTGCCGGAGCTCGTGGCGCCGGACGCCTGAGGCCATCCCAGCCATCCCATCCACGGCCCGCCGGTTGTCCGGCGGGCCTTTCCCCTATCGATGCCTCGCGGCTGCCGCGACCGCCGCACTGGTGCCGAGGATCAGCACGACAGTGGTGATCGCCCACCGCCGCTTCTTGTCGGTGTCGGGTTTTCTCGGCCCCGCAACGGGTTTGGCTGACGGCGGCGGGGTATTGCGCGGCTTGGTCGTTGCCGGAGGCGGCGGCGGTGGTGGCGGCTGGATCACTTGCCGCACAGGCGGTGGCGGTGTCGTGGTCGTTGGCGGACGAGTTGGTCGCGGGGTGCTCGTCCGTGGCGGAACGGGCCGCTGGGTTGACGGCGGCGGAGGCGGTTGAGGTGGCGGAGCTGGTGGCTCCACAATCGGCGGTGGGGTCAGGCAACCGGCCGCGTCGGTCGTGTCGGCCGGTGCGAACGCCGCCACCTCGACCGCGTTTTTCGGTGCGTTCAACGGAATCCGGTAGAGCCTGCTCTTACCGTGCGACCGGTTGTTGATCGCGTACAGGACCCGGCCGGGCGCCATCAGCACCGCGCCGTACGTTCCGTACGGCAAGGCATGCGGCTTGGCGATCATCCGGACCTTCCCAGTCCGCGGATCGACGCTGACGACCATGCCGGTGCTCGTCACGCCGTACAGCAATGCGTCCGAGCCGAAATCCCAGTCGTCGACGTGCGCGAGCCACGACAACCACTTCGTTCGAGTGATCGTCAGGTAGGTCGGGCTGGCCGGGTCGATGTCCAACGACACCAGCTTCAACCCGTCGCGCAGGAACAACGTCGACCCCGAGACAGCGCCCGCGGTCGCGTCCCCGATGCCACGAACTTTGCCGCGGTCGACTGACGTGCCACCGCGATCGAGCGTCACCACGTGCGAGCGGGTCGAGACGCCGTACAACAGGTTCTGGCTTCGCGAGTACCCGATCGCGTTGAGCTCGTTGGAGAACTTGCGCAGTTCCGCCCCACGGCCCTCCGGTAACGATAGTCTGACCAAAGTGGACATTGAGCCGTGTTTCGGGGTGTACACCTCGAACGCGTCGCACTCGCCGTCGGCCGCGTGCGCGGAGCCGACCAGACCGCTTGCCACGGCAAGCGAAGCGGCCAACGCGAGACTGGGCAGACGACTGGGCAGACGCATCAGTTCAACCGGTCCAGCACGGCGGTGAACGCGTCCGGACCGACCGCCGCACCTCCGCTGAACGGGTTCTGCAACTGGTAGATCGCGAACAGCAGCAACGTGATCGCGGCCGCCAGCGTGCCCGAGATCAACGCGTGGGACAGCACTTTCGGCCCGCCGTGCAAGTAGATCAGGCCCATCACCATCACGCTGCCGAGCAGCAGGGCGAACCAGACCACCGAGCTCACGCCGCCGCTGCCGGCCGCGTCAAGCCGGGCCTGCCGTGCTTGGTAAACCTCCCACAACTGGTCTGTGGCAGCGGCTTTGCGGCTTTCCTGCCAGGTGTCGTCCGCCGATGTCGGCGCCTTGGCGATCGTGTCGCGCAACTGCTCGAGTTGCTGCCAGCCCGCGGTGGCCTCGACCGTGCCCTGGTCGCTCATCTGCGGCCATTCCTGGCTGACGACCGTGTTGGAGTAGTCCATGGTGATCTGGCGGACTTTGTCGCTCACTGGCTCCGGCAACGCGTCGGCCGACCAGGACACCGCGACCAGGTTGTTGGCTTCCCGCTGTGAGTCGCTCTGAGCCGCGCTCACCCCGTCGAATAAGGAAATCAGCACGAACGCTAGGAGGACCGCGTGTAAGCCCGCGACGATCGTGAACACCTGGCCGGCGACTTCGTTGTTGCCGCTCAACCCAACGGTCGCGGGTATCCGGTGGATCAGGACCGCGACCAGTGCGGCAGCCACACCCGCGCCGATGATCCAGAACGCGCCGCTCAGGTAGATACTCACGCCGGGGAAGGCTGATGCAACACACTGTGGCCGGACAAGACCTGCGCGTGATTACCACTCTTCGACCACTCCGGTTTCGCCGGTTCGGAGCAACGTCGATTAGATCGGCTGCTCCATCCGCGTGACCCCTACGGCCTTGAGCCACGCGAGAACCGCCGCGCGTCCAAGCGATTCACGGTCGTTGCCTAGCGCGCGCAACGTGGTTGTGCACAACTGGGCGTTCGAGATCGTCGACGCCCAGCGCTTGGCCACCTCGATCGGATGGACGAGGTCGTCGGAACAACCAGCGATACCCGTCGGCACGGTAATGCGCGTCAGGTCCGTCAACTCCGGCGCGGGCCGTGTCGCCGCCACGTCCAACGAGTCCGCCAATCCGGGCTCGGCGCGTCGCCACGCACGAGACAGTTCAGCCGTCAGCCACGGCTCGGCGTCGACAGTGGCCAGGGTCGCATCGAGACCGTGCTCACGGACGGCCTGCGCGCTCAGCCTCGCCGATACGGCAGCGGGCGCATCTCCCGGCGACCCATTCCACGCCGGGAGCGCGAGCAGTAGCCCGGCACACCGTCCTGGGTTCGCCAGCGCCCACTCCACCGCCAGATGCGCGCCAAGCGAGATACCGCCGGCGAGAACCGGCCTCTCCGCCATGTCATCCAATGCCCGCAGATGTGTTTCAGCCAGCGTTTTTCCGGGTACCGGCCGGGGCGCGACCAACTGAATACCGACAGTACGAAGCGGACCTTCGAACACTGACCGGACAAACAGCTCATCCGAGGCCGTACCCGGCAAAAGAATCGCGGTCTGAATCGTGTCCGTAAGGGAACGCCCAACCGACACCTGACGTTGGTGTACTGACACGGTTCGGGCCTCCTGCCTACGGTTACGCTTGATTGTGCACGGGTCGGAAGTCGGGGCCGATCCCACCAATGAGGAGCAGGCATGGGTGTCGACAAGGGGGACGGATATTTTCGCCGTCTTGTCCGCAAGCTGACCAGTGACGTAGAAGAGCTGGACGCCGATGACCTGTCCGCCAGCGTCGAGGCGAGCGGCGCGATGAAGGCGTGTGACTGCCGCTCCGGCCAGGAGGTCACGGTGCTCGGCAGGCTGCGCAGCGTCGAGCTCTCGCCTGGCGACGCGGTCGCCACGCTGGAGGCCGAGCTGTTCGACGGAACCGAGGGTGTGACATTAGTCTGGCTCGGCCGACGGCGGATTCCCGGTATCGAACCGGGCAGGACGGTGAAGGCGAAAGGCCGGATCGCGGTGCGGGACGGTCGCAAGGTCCTCTACAACCCCTACTACGAGCTGCAGACGACTACATGACTGAAGAGAAGCCCACGCCCGAGCAGGACACCACCGAGGCTGACCAGACCGAGAAGCCGATGCCGACGCTCTGGGAGCAGATGGGCGGGCTCGTCGGGTTCGTCTCGGCGTCCGTGCCGGTCGCGGTGTTCGTCATCGTCAACATCGCCACCAGCATGGGCCCGGCGATCTGGAGCGCGGTCGGCGCCGCGGTGCTGATCGCGGTGATCCGGATCATCCGCAAGGAACAGCTGATGCCCGCGATCTCGGGCATCTTCGGCGTGGCCATCGCCGCCTTCATCGCCTACCGGGTCGGTGAGGCCAAGGGCTTCTTCCTGTACGGGATCTGGGTCTCCGGCGCGCTCGGCTCCGCGTTCCTGATCTCGATGTTCGTCCGCTGGCCGCTGGTCGGTGTGATCTGGTCGACGCTCAACGGCCACGGCTTCGGCTGGCGTGCGGACAAGAAGTCCCGCATGTACTACGACATCGCGACCGCGGTGTGGACGCTGGTCTTCGCGTCCCGCGTCGTGGTGCAGCAGTGGCTGTACAACACCGACGAGACGACGCTGCTGGGCATCGCCCGGCTGGCCATGGGCTACCCGCTGACCATCATCGCCTTCCTCGTCGCGATCTGGGCGGTGCGCAAGGTGAACCACCGCGACAAGATCCGTGAGGAAGCGGCGAAGCAGGAAGCTGTGGTTGACGCCGAGATCGAGCGGGAACTACGCGCGAAGTACGACACCCCGGCCCAAGAGTCCCCCTAAGGTATTACGGGATTAATCGGAGCCTCGCCGGATGTGGCTGAGGCGGTGGTTCCGAGACGCTTGCTGGCATGAGGAGATCAGCCAGGAGAACCGTGGTGGGCCTGGTTGTCGCCGGGGGATTGCTCGCGTCCGGCGCCGCTGAGGCGAGCGCCGGTTTCGAGTACCAGAGCCTGGACGGCAGCGGCAACAACCGTGCCCATCCGGATTGGGGTAAGGCAGGCGGGGCCTATTCACGAGTGGGCCCCGCGCACTACACCGACGGCGTCGGAGCGCCGTTTTCCGGCCTGAATGCCCGCTACATCAGCAATCGCGTGTTCAACGACGCCGGGCAGCGGTTGTCGTCGCCGCGTGGGGTGAGCCAGTGGGCGACCACGTGGGGCCAGTTCGTCGATCACACCTTTGGTTTACGTGTCGGCGAACCCGGTGCGACCGCGAACTTTCCTTACGACAACAACGATCCGCTGGAAAGCTTCCGCAACGATTTCGGCATGGTCCCGTTCGGCCGAAGCAAGCCGATCGACGGTACCGGCGGGGACAAACCACGCGAACAGGTGAACGCGCTGGGGTCGTACATTGACGCGTTCGCTGTCTACGGAACACCCGATCGGCTGGAATGGATGCGCGAAGGGCCGGTCGACGACAACATGGCCAACAACAGCGCGAAGCTGTTGATGCCTGGGGGAAATCTGCCGCGACGAGACGCCCGCGGCGACATCCAAACCGCTCCAGGGGTGGATGAAGGCAACGGGCGCATGCGGGGCCGCGGCATGGTCGCCGGTGACGGACGGGCCAACGAGAACACGGGCTTGCTCGCCGTGCAGACGTTGTTCGCCCGTGAGCACAACAGGATCGTGGACCGGTTGCCGCAATCTCTACCCGAAGAGGTGAAGTTCCAGATCGCCCGGCGTGTGGTGATCGCAACGCAGCAATACATCACCTACACCGAATTCCTGCCAACGCTCGGCGTGCACCTCAAGCCGTACCGCGGATACCAGCCGGACGTGAACGCGACACTGGGCAATGAATTCGCCACCATCGGGTACCGCGGTGCGCACAGCATGATCCACGACGACATCCGGCTGAAGGTGCCCGTGTCCCGCTACACGCCAGCGCAGCTCGACCTGTTGCGCGCCAAGGGCGCTGTGGTGAAAGTCGTCGGCGACACCGTGGAGCTCACGATGTCCGCCGCCGAGGCGCCGTTCAACCCGGACTTGTTCGAGGAACTCCGTCTTGGACCAGTGCTGCAGGGGCTCGGCCGGTACCCAGCGGCCGCGTCGGACGAACAGATGGGGGAGTTGATCCGGAGCATTCCGTTCACCGCCCCGGGTGCGACGGCCATCTTCGACATCACCGCGGTGGACATCGAACGCGGCCGTGACCACGGTATGCCGACGTATCAGCAGATGCGTGCGCTCTATGGACTCTCGCCGAAGACGTCGTTCGCAGCGATCACAGGTGAAGCGTCCGAGTCGTTCCCCGCGGACCCGGAGCTCACACCAGGTAACGAAATCAACGACCCGGACTCATTGGATTTCATTCGGCTGCGTGACAAAAACGGCCGAGATGTCCCGGCTGGTAGCGAAGAGGCTGTGTCGGGAGAGCGCAGGACCACGACTGCCTCGCGCCTGAAGGCTTTGTACGGAGATGTTGCCAAGCTGGACGCCTTCGTCGGCATGGTCGCCGAACCCAAGGCACCCGGCCGTGAGTTCGGCGACCTGCAGACCGCGATCTGGCGCAAGCAGTTCGAGGACCTGCGTGACGGCGACAGGTTCTTCTACGGCAACGATCCCGTGCTCACCACGATCAAGCAGCGCTACGGGATCGACTACCGGCAGAACCTCGGCGACGTGATCGCACACAACACGGATGTGCCGCGCAATGTTCTGGCGGCCAACGTCTTCCGGGCCTCCTAAGCCCATCGGGGGAATTCGACCCTGACGAAAGCTGCTTCCGCCTGCCCGAGCATCGCTGCCACGCTCGGGCAGGCGGAAGTGTGCCTTGAGGAAGGGGATTTCTCTTGTCGACAAGACGGGCGATTGTCACTGTTGCCCTTGGTGTCGCGGTGAGCTTGGTCAGCGCACCGGCCGGTCAGGCGGAAGCGGCGTGTACCTGGACCAAGACCGCATGGGAAATGCCTGCCAACACGAACTACGGCTGGCTCGTCGGCACGAACGGCAAGTACGCGGTCGGCGGTACCGGATACTGGCAGGGCGGCCCGAACATCACCAATCGGCGTGGCGCGTTGTGGGAGAACGGAAAACTCGTCCTCCAGGGTGTCGAGAAGCCGAATCTCTACGATGTCAACGCTTCCGGCCTGGTCGTCGGCCAGGACATCATCGCCAGCAAGTGGGTGGGGGTCAAGGTCGCGCGTGATGGCAGTGCGACCGTGCTCCCATCGAACCCCGCGTGGGAGAGTTTTTCGGCTGACCTGGTCAACAATGCCGGTGACATCGTCGGAACCGCGGACGTCGGCACCAGGGAAACCGTGGTCGTGTGGCCGGCCAGCGCGCCGGGCACCTACCGCGAACTGTCCACGCCGGACGTCAGTTCGTTGACCCTCGTCGACGTCGACGAGCAGGGCCGGATCGTCGTGGACACCGACTCGAGTACCGGCGGTTTCGTCCGGGACACCGATGGCCAGTGGCGCAAGCTCGCTGCGCCTGGACCGGGTGGATACGGCACTCCGCAGGCGATCCGGGACGGCCGAGTGGTTGGTGACGTGCACGACAGCAACAGCTACGCTGCTGCCGAGTGGAACGCCCAGGGTGCCCTCGTCCGAACGATTCGCAATGGTGCCTTGTCAGCGAAGGCCATTGGCGGCAAGGGCACCGTGGGTGGCCAGAGGTACGTGGGCACGACAAGGCGGCCGGTTCTCTGGCGTGACGGCGTTGTCGTCGACCAGCTCGCCACCGTCTCGGAATTCTTCACGGTGCACGGCATCAGCGATGACGAACGCACCCTCGTCGGATCCGAGGGCATGCCCGCCCACTACACCTGCACGCTATAACAAGGTTTCCTGAGCCCAGGTTCTGAACGTGGCCGGTGACCGGCCGAGGACTCGCTCCACATGGTCGGTCACCACCGCGTTGCCGCCGTTGCGGACGATCTCGAAACCTTTGAGCATGAACTCGACGGATTCACTCGGCATCCCCTGCGCGAGCATCCCAGCGCGCGCTTGGTCAGGCGAGACATCGACTGTCTGCAACGGTTTTCCCAAGACATCGCTCAGAATTTCAACCTGTTGTGTGGTGTTCAAGAGCTCTGGACCAGTCAGCGTGTATGTCTGCTTGTCGTGGTCGTCGGTGAGCAGTGCTTGCGCGGCAACGGCCGCGATGTCCCTCGGGTTGACGACTCCGTTCTTGCCGTCGCCGTAGAAACTCGGGATCGGTTCGCCCGCTTCGATTTGTGGCAGCCACGCCAGGGCGTTCGACGCGAACGCGGTCGGCCGCAGGATCGTCCACATCAGATCGCTCGACCGCAGTGCCTGCTCACCAGGCAGATGCCAGGCGCTGGTGAGCTCGAAACCCGGCTCGCCGGTGTGGATCGCGGAGATCTTCACGACCTTGTGGACATTCTTGGCCTGTTCCAGCAACGCCAAGTCGTACTTCGCGACGGTATCGCCGGGTGGGGACAACAGGAACACGGTGTCGACGCCGTCGAGGGCTCTGGTCAGCGACTCGGTGTCCTCGAAGTCGAACCCCTGCCGCCGGGACATCTCCCTGACCGCCGCGCCACTGTCGATCAGCAACGGGACGAGGTGCCGGCCGATGGTGCCGGTCGCACCGGTAACGAGAATCATGCGTTCACGGTGTCAAGAAGTCCGATCAGGACATAGGAAGATTCGGCTAATGTCGATGGCGTGAAGCCCTGGGACATCCACTCGACGTGCAAGTTCTCCGGCGGAGAGGCGACGCGTACCCGTCTGCCGAGCACGAGCACGTCCTTGATCTTCGTGCAGCTGCCCAGCGGCGAGAGTCAATTGGTTGTGATGGGGCCACGCACACACGCGCTGTACTTCCCGTACAAGGACATCCCAGTGACGGTCAACGCCCAGTTCCACGCCGGTTGGGCGGGCGCGCTGCTCGGCGTGCCGGTCCAAGAACTGACCGATCGTGTGGTTCCCCTGCACGATCTGTGGGGTGCTGAAGGCAAACGTCTACACGAAGAGCTGGATTCCAACCCGCGCAATGCCGCCAATCGGATGGAAAACGCACTCGTTGCGCGAATGACTGACAATCCAGCCGGTGCGCTCGTACGCGAAGCCACGCGGTGGCTCGATCAGGAGAGGCTGCCGGAAACCGCGCGCCGCCTGAACATCAGCGAACGGCACCTGCGCACGGTGTTCACCGGATCGGTTGGTGTGTCACCAAAAAGGTTCGTTCAGGTGAACCGTGTCCGCAAGGTTCTGGCCAACGCCAGCGCCCACAAAGGCGCGCAGCTGGCTGCCGAAAGCGGCTACTACGACCAGTCTCATATGACCGCGGAGTTCCGCGCCACCATGGGCGTCCCGCTCAGCACGTACCTCGCCGGAGATCTGCCTGCGACGGCAACCTGCTGAGCCACCTCAGCCTGCTGACCACTCGCTGGCGAGCATGGCGTACACGACCTCGTCACTCCACTCGCCCTTGATGAACTCGTTCTCCCGGAAGTGCGCCTCCTGACGCATCCCGAGCTTGGCCAGCACGCGCGCGGACGCGGTGTTGCGGCCGTCGAGCCTGCCGATCACGCGGTGCGCTTTCAAGTCTTCGAACGCGATCCGCAACAACGGTCGCGACGCCTCGGTCGCGAAGCCGTGACCGTAGTGGTCGGGGTGCAGGACGTATCCGATCTCCGCCTGCTTGTGCTCGCCCGGCAGCGAGTTCAGCACGACGTCGCCGATCATCGCGCCGGTGTCCTTGCGCACGATCGCCAGTATCAGCGACTCGCCGGGTGCGGGCAGCTGGGACTTTTTGGCGATCCGCTCGTCCAGCATGGCTTGGACTTCCTCCCGGCCGAGCACCCCGGTGTAGAGGTACCGGGTCACCTCCGGCCGCGACCTGATGTCGTAGAGCTCGTCGAGGTCGGCCGGGTTGGACACCCGCAACCAGAGCCGGTCCGTCTCAATCTTGTCTGATGGGGCGAACACCCTCCCGACATTATCCGATCAAGAGCCCAGAGCTGTGCGAATTTCATGTTCGACGTTGGCGGCCGCCACGAACAACAGCTCGTCGCCCGGCTCGAAGGTGTCCTCCGGCTGCGGCACGATCACCCGGCCGCCGCGCAGGATGGTCACCAGAGCGGCGTCGCGTGGCAGGTTGATCTCCTGAACCGGCTTGCCCGCCAGCGGCGTGTCCTCCGGCAGGGTCATTTCCACGAGGTTGGCCTGGCCCTGACGCAGGGTCAGCAACTGCACGACGTCGCCGACGCTGACCGCCTCCTCGACCATGGCCGCGAGGATGCGCGGGGTGGATACCGCCACGTCGACGCCCCACGCCTCGGTGAACAGCCACTCGTTGGCTGGGTCGTTCACCCGCGCGACCACCCGGCGGACCGCGAACTCGGTCTTGGCCAGCAGCGACACCACGAGATTGACCTTGTCGTCGCCGGTCGCGGCGATGACCACGTCACACAGCTGCAGGCCAGCGTCCTCAAGGGACGACAACTCACACGCGTCAGCCAGCACCCACTCGGCCTGCTCGACCGTGTGCGGCTCGAAATGCGAGGCCTGCCGCTCGATCAGCATCACCTGGTGCCCGTTGGCCACGAGCTCGGCGGCGATGGACCGGCCGACGGCGCCTGCGCCCGCGATCGCGACCCGCATCAGTTCTCCTCCTCCGGTGGCTGCGCCGCCGCGTTGGTGATGTCGCTGACCGTGCCGGACAGCGCAGCGACATAAATCACGTCGTCAGCCTGAACGACCGTCTTGGCGTTGGGCAGCACGCCCGTGCCGAATCGCATGATGAACGCCACACGCGCGCCCGTGGCTTCCTCAAGGGCGCTCACGCGCTTGCCCGCCCACGACTCGTGCACAGGCAGCTGCAGCACCGCGACCTTGCCCGACGGCTCACGCCACGCCGACGCCACGCCGTCCGGTAGCAACGTTCGTAGGAAACGGTCTGTGGTCCACGGCACTGTCGCGACGGTCGGAATGCCCAGCCGCTCGTAGACGGCTGCCCGCTTCTCGTCGTAAATACGCGCCACGACGTGCTCGACGCCGAAAGTCTCCCTGGCGACCCTGGCGGAGATGATGTTCGAGTTGTCACCGCTGGACACGGCCGCGAACGCACCGGCCCGCTCGATCCCCGCCTTGATCAAAACGGTCCGGTCGAAGCCGATCCCGACCACCTGCGAGCCGTGAAAATCCTGGCTCAGCCTGCGGAAAGCCTGCACGTCCTTGTCGATGACGGCGACCGTGTGGCCAAGGCGCTCAAGCGCGGCCGCGAGCGACGACCCGACCCGGCCGCAGCCCATGATCACCACGTGCACGACCAGCCTCCTCGAAGATCTCTCGCATCGTCGGGCAAGAACCTACCGTCCGGTGCTCCACCTGGGTGACGGGAGGACATACTCTGTGATCCCGTGTCGAAGTTCTCAACCGCAGCGAAGCGCCTCGTCGTCGGCAGGCCCTTCCGCAGCGACAGCCTTGGCCACACGCTGCTGCCCAAACGGGTGGCGTTGCCCGTGTTCGCCTCGGACGCCCTGTCGAGCGTGGCGTACGCGCCACAGGAGATCTTTCTGACCCTCAGCATCGCCGGAATCGCCTCGTTCGCCTTCGCGCCGTGGATCGGTCTCGTCGTCATCATCGTGCTCCTGACGGTGGTCATGAGCTACCGCCAGAACGTGCACGCCTACCCCAGTGGTGGCGGTGACTACGAGGTCGCCACGGTCAACCTCGGGCCGAAGGCCGGCGTCACGGTCGCGAGTGCGTTGCTGGTGGACTACGTGCTGACGGTCGCTGTGTCCATTTCGTCCGCTGCGGACAACCTCGGCGCGCTCGTCCCGTGGATCCACGAGAACAACGTGCTGTTCGCCGTTGTCGCGATCGTGCTGCTGACCGCCGTGAACCTCAGAGGCATCCGGGAGTCCGGCACGGCCTTCGCCATCCCGACCTACGCGTTCATGGTCGGCATCTTCATGATGCTCGGCTGGGGCTTCTTCCGCACGCTGATACTCGGCGACGACGTCAAGGCCGCCAGCTCCGGGCTGGAACTGCACGCCGAGAACGACCACCTGGTCGGCTTCGCCCTAGTGTTCCTTGTCCTGCGGGCGTTCACACAGGGCTGCGCCGCGCTGACCGGTGTCGAGGCGATCAGCAACGGCGTGCCCGCCTTCCGCAAGCCCAAGTCCCGCAACGCGGCGACGACGCTGCTGATGCTCGGCACGATCGCGGTCACCATGTTCATGGGCGTGATCTTCCTCGCCCAGCTCACCGGCGTGGTACTCGCCGAACACCCGGAAACCCAGCTGGCCAACGCGCCGGCCGGCTACCAGCAGCAGACCGTGATCGCGCAGCTGTCCCAAGCGGTGTTCTCCGGTTTCGCGCCCGGCTACTTCTTCGTCATCGTGTTCACCGCGCTGATCCTGGTACTGGCCGCGAACACGGCGTTCAACGGATTCCCGGTGCTCGGCTCGATCCTGGCGCAGGACCGGTACCTGCCGCGCCAGCTGCACACCCGCGGCGACCGGCTGGCGTTCTCCAACGGCATTCTGTTCCTCGCGGGCTTCGCCATTCTGCTCGTCATCGCGTTTGACGCGGATCCAACGAAACTGATCCCGCTGTACACCGTGGGTGTGTTCGTTTCGTTCACACTGAGCCAAAGCGGGATGATCCGGCACTGGAACCGATTGCTGCGCACCGAGACCGACCTCGCGGCGCGCCGCAGGATGCGCCGGTCACAGGCGATCAACGCGTTCGGCCTCGCGATGACCGGGACCGTCCTCGTGATCGTGCTGATCACCAAATTCCTTGTCGGCGCGTGGATCGCGATCGCCGCGATGACGGCGATCTTCGCCCTGATGACCGGGATCAAGAAGCACTACGACCGGGTCGCCGACGAGCTGCGGGAGGCCGAGGACGATCGGCCGACCGTGATGCCGTCGCGCAACCACGCCATCGTGCTTGTGTCCAAACTGCACCTGCCGACCCGGCGTGCGCTGGCGTACGCCAAGGCCACCCGGCCGGACGTGCTCGAGGCGGTGACGGTCAATGTGGACGATCGGGACACCCGGATGCTCGTGAAGGACTGGGAAGCGAACGGATTCAAGATCCCGCTGAAGGTGATCGAGTCGCCGTACCGGGAGATCACCAAGCCCGTGCTGGACTACGTCAAGCGGATGCGCACCAAGAACCCGAGGGACGTGGTGACGGTGTTCATCCCGGAATACGTTGTCGGTAGGTGGTGGGAGCATTTCCTGCACAACCAAAGCGCGTTGCGGCTCAAGGGGCGGTTGCTGTTCCAGCCTGGCGTGATGGTCACCAGCGTGCCGTGGCAGCTGGCGTCCTCCGAGAAGGTGCACGACAAGGCCGTGATCGCGCCCGGATCAGTGCGGCGCGGACTACACGGCGAGGACCACAAGTGACCGCTCAGGAAAAAGTGAACTGGAAGGGCCGCAGGCTCGACGTCGAAGTCGGGCCGGTAGCCCACGGCGGGCACTGCGTAGCCAGGTACGAAGGGCGTGTTCTCTTTGTGCGCCATGCGTTGCCGGGCGAGCGCGTGACGGCGGAGGTGACCGAGGACAAAGGCGGTTCGTTCTGCCGTGCGGACGCCGTGGAAATCCTCACAGCATCACCTGATCGGGTAGAACCGCCGTGCCCGCTGTCCGGGCCAGGAGCCTGCGGAGGCTGCGACTGGCAGCACGCTTCCGGTGAAGCGCAACGGAAACTGAAAGCCGCGGTGGTCTCGGAACACCTCACCAAGGCCACCAACCGGGAAATCCCGATCGTCGTCGAAGAACTGACCGGCGGGCTGCTGGGCTGGCGCACCCGTGTGCGAATGGCGGTCGGCTACGACCAGCTGCCCGGTTTCCACCCGCACCGAAGCCACGCCGTGATCCCCGTCGGGCACTGCCCGATCACGGTGCCCGGCCTGGTCGAATCGGTGGCGGGCCAGGAGTTCGTGAAAGACAGCGAACTCGAACTGGTCCGTGACGGCAGCGGAAGGATTCACGCAAGGCAGCTCAAGCTGATGCGCGGATACCGAGGCCGGATGCACTGGCAGCGCACGCCGATAGCCGGAGACGCGGACGCCGCGGTCGAATTCGCCGCCGGGCGCCACTGGGAAATGAACGCGTACAACTTCTGGCAGGTCCACCCAGCGGCAGCGGACACCCTCGCCGCCGTGGTGGGGGAGTGGGCGAAGGCCTCGCCGGGCGCGTGCGCCTGGGATTTGTACAGCGGCGTGGGGATTTTCGCTTCGGTGCTGGCCGACCAAGTCGGCCCGCACGGCACGGTGCTGGCCGTCGAGCAGGCCGGACAGTCCTCATCGGACTCGGCAAGACTGTTGGCGGACCTGCCGCAAGTCCAGTACCTGTCCAGGAAGGTCGAAGTAGCGTTGCGCGAAGGCCTTCTCGACGAGACCAAACCCGAGGTGGTCGTCCTCGACCCGCCCCGGAAGGGAGCCGGGCACGAGGTCGTCGACCACATCGCCGGACTGAAGCCCGCCCGCGTGGTCTACGTGGCCTGTGACCCGGCAGCACTAGGCCGGGACGTCGCCCGGTTCATGCTGCACGGGTACAAGCTGGATCAGGTGCGCGCGTTCGACGCGTTCCCCATGACCCACCACGTCGAGGCGGTGGTCCTGCTCATTCCGGGCGACTGAACCAGTACTGCGGCCCCGGCCGCAGGTTCTGGTAGACGTGCTTGGCCTCCTGGTACTCGGCCAGCCCCGCGCGGCCGAGTTCCCGGCCGACGCCGGAACGCTTGAACCCGCCCCATTCCGCCTGCGGCAGATATGGGTGGTAGTCGTTGATCCAGATCGTGCCGTGCCGCAACCGCGACGCCACACGCTGCGCCTTGTCACCGTCCTGAGTGAACACACCACCGGCCAAGCCGTAGTGCGTGTCGTTGGCGATACGGATCGCGTCGTCCTCGTCAGTGAAGCGCTCGACCGTCAGCACCGGGCCGAACGCTTCCTCGCGCACCGCGTAACTGCCCTGCTTGACGTCGGTGAGGATCGTGGGCAGGTAGTAGAAGCCTTCCTTGAGGCGCTCGTCCTCCGGACGCCAACCGCCAGTGCGCAGGGTCGCGCCCTCGGTCATTGCGGCGGCGACGTAGTGCTCGATCTTCTCCAGGTGCGCGGCGGAGATCAGCGGGCCCGTCTCGGCCTCCGGATCGAACGGCCCGCCCAACCGGATCCGTTCGGTCCTGCGGACAATCTCGTCGACGAACTCGTCATGCAGCTCGTTCTGCACGATCAACCGCGCACCTGCCGAGCACACCTGACCCGAGTGCAGGAAGACAGCGGTGATGGCGTAGTCGACAGCGGTCTCGAAATCGGCGTCCGCGAACACGATATTCGGGTTCTTGCCGCCCAGCTCCAACGCGACTTTCTTGACCGTGGCGGCAGCCGCGGCAGCGATTCGGGTCCCAGTCGTCAGCCCACCGGTGAACGACACAAGGTCAACGTCCGGATGTTCGGCAAGCGGCGCCCCAGCCTGCGCCCCAGCACCCAGCACAAGGTTGGCGACACCGTCCGGCAAACCGGCTTCCTGCAACGTCCGCATCAGCAAGATCGCGGTGCTCGGCGTGAGCTCACTCGGCTTGAGCACGAACGTGTTGCCAGCCGCGAGCGCGGGCGCGACCTTCCAGACTGCCTGGAGGAGCGGGTAATTCCACGGAGTGATCAGTCCGCACACGCCAACCGGCTCGTACACGATCTTGCTGGCGATGTTCGGGTTACCGGCGTCGACGATCCGCCCGGACTCACTGGCCGCGAGCTTGCCGAAGTAACGCAAGCAGGAGACGACATCGGCCATGTCGTACTCGCTCTCAACCAAGCGCTTGCCTGTATCAAGCGACTCGGCGCGGGCATAAGCGTCCTTGTCCCGGCTGATCAGATCGGCGACGCGGAGCAGCAGATCGCCACGTTCACTTGCCGGAGTACCAGGCCACGGGCCACTGTCGAACGCACGCCGTGCCGCGTCGATCGCTGCCTCGGTATCGGTGCCGTCCGCCTCGTCGACTGTGGCAACCAACGACCCGTCAGCAGGGCACCGGATCTCCCGCGTCGCGCCGGCGAGCGCGGAAACCCACTCCCCGCCAATGAACAGCTCGGCCATGCAGAACTCCGATCTTGATCTCGCAGTGAATCCACCCTACGGGGTCTGCCTGCGATTCCCAGAAACTCTGCGACCCAGCATCACGATGCGCAACACCAACTCGATCAGTCGGCGTCCCCGGCCTCGTACTTCAGCCAGTACACGCCACGTCCACCGACAGCGACCAACCGCGTGCCATCCAGCCACGCGCAGCCATGGATCTCACCATCGCGCCGAAGCTCAGTCAGGCAGGACCAGTCGGTGCCCCGGTGGATGCGCAAAGTCTGGTCACCAGACACCGTGGCCGGCAAGGCACCATCAAGCGACCAGCTCCCATAATCAGCCGTCAAAGCCTCCTCGTCGACCAGGAATTCGGTGCCGACGGACCACGACTCGTAGACATCAACGGCTTCGTCGAAAGTCGACGTCTTGATGGTGCCGCCGGTTTTGGGGTCGACAATATGAACGGTGTTCCCCGCGCTGACGGCAAGCCAAGCGCTGTCCCGCGCGATGACGACATCGAAGTCGGGCTTGCGGTCACTTCGCCTCACTCCAGCTCGATGTGAGCAGATTGATCGCGATGGCGGCCGAAATGTTGACCAGGATCACCGCTCCCGCGGTCGTGGTCCGCCTCCGCGACGAGCTCAATCCGACCCCCGGTTCGATGAAGTCTGACTTGTGTCCCGATCAGGAGGCGTAGCCGAACTCAGCCTCATGGAAAACGTCGGAGCCTTCGGTGCTCTCGTACGTGACGCCGCATTCCTGGCTGAGCATGGCGTGGCCAAGGTTCGCCATCGTCAACCACGCCGTGATCAAGCCACCGATGAGCAAGAAAACGCCAACAGTCCCCGCCCCCGCCCGAAAAGCCCAAGCGACAAGCATGACGACAGCCAAAGTGATCGCAGCCGTGAGTACAGCCCGGATGAGATAAGTCCGCCGCTCACGAGCAACATCCTTGCGAGCCGCCGCGTAGATCGCCACGGTCGCGCCGCACTGCCAGCATTTGACAGTCACGATGGCCGGTTCAGTCTCCTGCCGCTCAAGCGCGTAAACGTCACCGCCCGCCGCACTCAAGTGCGTCACCCTCGCGGACACGTGTGTCGCGATCCGGAATAAGCCCCACCCTCGAATCTCCCCCAAACCCGGACAAGTGCCAGAAGCAGGATCCTCCGCCTGACCCGGACACAGAGCAAGCGGCCACCCGGATTACTGCTGCCCCGGACGCTGCGGTGGCGGCGGGACAACCCCCTCAGGAGGCATGCTGCTGACCAGCCCACCCGGCTCAGCCTGAGCAGACAAAGAACCAGGAGAACCAACGCCCAAAGGACCGTCTGAAGACAGCCCACCGGACGCGAAGGCCTGCGGCTCCCCGCCCTGCGGACCACCCCCGAAACCCGTGAGCCCGGAAGCTCCGAAAGAGTCCCCGCCCGGAAGTGCCCCCGGACCAAACCCAGCAGGCCCAGCTTGAGGAGATTCACCTGGTGAAGCAGACCAGAACCCAGTAGGTCCCGATGGCGGTGGCATAGGTGGCAGCGGTGTGCCACCCGCTGGCGTGCCCATCCCGAACCCACCCGAGCCCGACTGCGGCATCTCACCCAACGGTGGCGTGCTGAGGCCAAACCCAGGCGAGCCCGATTGGTGCGCCTCGCCAGGTAGGGGTCTGCCGAATTCGGCTGGAGTTGTACCTGCCCCGAATCCAGGAGAACCTGATCGCGGCATCTCGCCAGGAGCGCTGAAGCCAGTCATCCTTGGCGGTGGCACTGGCGTTCCGCCGGGTGGCGTGGCTGGTCCGAATCCCATTGTGCCGGAATGAGGCAGCTCGCCCGGCGGCTTGGTTGGGCTGAACCCAGCAGGACCCGGCTGCGGCATTTCGCCAGGTGCAGGCGTGTCGAACCCAGACGTTCCTGGCGGTGGCAGCGGTGTTCCGCCTGGCGGCGTGTCCGGCCCGAAGTCTGCCTGACCTGGACCTGCCGAAACCGGTCCACCCGCGAAGCCAGCTGCTCCGGAGGAACCTGCTGCGAAGCCAGGGGGCGTGGCTCCGGGACCCGCTGGTCCGCCTGGTGGCGTGGTGCCGGGTGGCTGCATAGGCGCACCAACCGGGCCGTGTGGCGGTGTGAATTGCGGCGCACCGGCAGGCCCTGCTGATCCGGGCGCGGCGCCTGGATGCACGGCTCCTGCGGGCGGCGGGGTGCCTGGATGCGCGGGGCCGCCTGGCGATTGGTCCACGACTGGCGGAAGTCCGGCGCGGGCACGCAGCCACTCGGGGATGTGGGCATCCTCACGGGGGAATTGGCGCAGCTCGTCCTGGAACCCGATCGGCGGCGGCATCCTGCGCCAGCGCGGCTCGGTGTCCGGCTCGAACTCCGCACTGAACTTCGACGGGTGATCCAGCAGGTAGACGCCGGAAAGCCAGGTTCCTCTGCCGGGCCGGTACATCGCCGCGCGCAGTTCACCGAACAGTTCCACCACGTCCATCGCTGGCCGGATCGGGAATGTCTGGTCGTCGTTGGTCGTCAGGGCCACATCGACCTCGATATGCCGGCCAGCCGACCGGTATTCGGCCCGGATCTGCTTCCAGTTCGGTGGCGCCGCCCCAAGTAGCGCCCGGCCGATCCGCCTGATCAGCTGCTGCTGATCAACTTCTGGCACGCTCATCTCCCCCGGTCCTCCCTGACCCAGCGTTCCTGCAGGGACCTTACAACTTACGGGCCGGGCGTAAGGCCAGGTTCGTGCCGCCCGGCCAGCACTACGCAACCGTCCGTAGACTTGCTGGAAGCCGGTTGGGGCGGGAAGCCGGGCACACGAGTACGGAGTGGAGCGACTCAGACGAGGTGGAAGCAGTGACTCTGCTTGAGACCCTGCACGGACCGACCGACTTGAAGCGCCTCACCGACGAGGAGGTGATCCGGCTCGCCGGCGAGATCCGCTCGTTCCTTGTCGAAAAGGTCGCACGGACCGGTGGGCATCTCGGCCCCAACTTGGGGGTTGTCGAGCTGACCCTGGCGGTGCACCGGGTTTTCGACTCACCGAGCGACGCGATCGTCTTCGACACCGGTCACCAAAGCTACGTACACAAGATCGTGACTGGCCGCGCCGCGGGATTCGACACGTTGCGCCAGCGCGGTGGCATGTCGGGTTACCCGTCGCGTGCGGAAAGCGAACACGACTTGGTGGAGAACAGTCACGCGTCCACCGCACTGTCCTATGCCGACGGACTGGCAAAGGCATTCCAGCTTCGCTCCCAGCGGCGGCACGTGGTCGCGATCGTCGGTGACGGCGCGCTGACCGGCGGCATGTGCTGGGAAGCGCTGAACAACATCGCCGCGGACCACACCCGCCCCATCGTGATCGTGGTCAACGACAACGGCAGGTCCTACGCGCCGACCATCGGCGGCCTGGCTGATCACCTCGCGTCGCTGCGCCTGCAGCCTGGGTACGAGAAGGCGCTCGAAGGTGGCCGCAAGGTCCTGCAGAACACGCCGGTCGTCGGCAAGCCGATCTACGCGGCGCTGCATGCGGCCAAGCGCGGCATCAAAGACGCGCTGAGCCCGCAGATGATGTTCGAGGACCTCGGCCTGAAGTACGTCGGCCCGGTCGACGGCCACGACGTGCACGCGATGGAAGCCGCGCTGCGCCGGGCCAAGGAGTACGGCGGCCCCGTCGTCGTGCACGCGGCGACGCGCAAGGGCAACGGCTACGCGCCTGCCGAGAACCACGAAGCCGACCAGATGCACGCCACCGACGTGATGGACCCCATCACCGGCGAGCCGGTCAACCCGAAGAAGGCGACCTGGTCGTCGGTGTTCTCCGACGAGCTGGTCCGGCTCGGTGCGGACCGTGAGGACATCGTGGCGATCACCGCCGCGATGCTCGGCCCGACCGGCCTCGACAAGTTCGCCGCCCGGTTCCCCGGGCGCTGTTTCGACGTGGGCATCGCCGAGCAGCACGCGCTCACCTCGGCCGCTGGCCTGGCCATGGGCGGCGTGCACCCGGTGGTCGCGGTGTACGCGACCTTCCTCAACCGTGCATTCGACCAGTTGCTGATGGACGTCGCGCTGCACAAGCAGCCGGTCACCGTCGTATTGGACCGTGCGGGAATCACCGGTCCGGACGGCGCCAGCCACCACGGCATGTGGGACATCTCGATCCTGGGCACCATTCCTGGGATCCGCGTGTGCGCGCCACGGGACGCTCAGACGTTGTCCGAGTTGTTGCGCGAAGCGACCGACGTGAACGACGGCCCGACCGTCCTTCGATTCCCGAAGGCCGCGGTCGGCGCTGAGATCCCGGCGATCGAACGGGTCGGTGGCGTCGACGTGTTGCGCCGCCCGACTGAAAGCGAAGACATCCTCCTTGTCGCGGTCGGTGTGTTCGGCGAGCTCGGTTTGGCCGCCGCCGAACGCCTGTCGGACCAGGGGATCGGCGTCACGGTCGTCGACCCGCGGTGGATCACTCCGGTCCCGGCACAGCTCGTGGAGATGGCCGCACGGCACCGGATGGTCGTGACCATTGAGGACGGCGGCAGGCACGGCGGCTTCGGCTGGGCGCTCGCCGCCGCGTTGCGGGACGCCGAAGTGGACGTTCCGCTGCGCGATCTCGGTGTGCCACAACAGTTCCATGACCACGGCACCCGCGCGGAGGTGCTCGCCGAACTCGGGCTGACCGCGCAGGACGTGGCCAGGCGAGTCACCGAATGGGCCGCTGGCCGGCTCGGTGAACCCGCCGCTCACGAAGTCAGAGCGTCCACGAAGGACTGATAAGTGCGAGTTCTGGTAGTCGAGGACGAAGAGGCATTGGCCGAGGCGATCGCCCGCGGCCTTCGCCGGGAGGGCATGGCCGTCGACGTCGCGCTGGATGGCGACGCTGGTCACGAGAAGTCCACGATCACGCGGTACGACGTGATCGTGCTCGACCGTGATCTGCCGGGCATGTCCGGCGACGAGCTGTGCCGCGAGATCGTCTCCTCTGGCGCGCTCACCCGCGTGCTGATGCTGACCGCGAGTGGCACGGTTGAGGACCGCGTCGAGGGCCTGTCCCTCGGCGCGGACGACTACCTGGCCAAACCGTTCGCCTTCCCCGAGCTCGTTGCCCGCGTGCGGGCGCTGGCTCGTCGCGCCACACCCGCGACACCGCCGGTGCTGACCGTCGGCGACCTCGAACTCGACCCAGCCAAGCGCACAGTCAGCCGGGCTGGCCGCGCCGTGGAGCTGACCCGCAAGGAGTTCGGCGTGCTCGAGGTGCTGCTCGCCGCGGGCGGGTCGGTGGTGAGCAGCGAGGAGCTGCTTGAACGGGTCTGGGACGAGAACGCTGACCCGTTCACCACCACCGTCCGCGTGACGGTCATGACGTTGCGCAAGAAGCTGGGCGAACCCGGCCTGATCGACACCGTTGTCGGGTCTGGCTACCGGGTCCCGGTGGCCGGCTCCGCAGAGGGGTGACCACCAGGCGCGGGCTCCGCCTGCGAGTCCGCATCACGCTGCTGGCCACTGGCCTGGCCGCAGCGGTCAGCGTGATGTTGTTGTGGCTTGGCTGGTTGCTCGCCGGAGACGTGGTGGGCTCGGTGCCGACACTGCCTGGGGACACACCCGTCGTGGTGAACGGCAGGCAGATCGACGCGTCCGAGCTCGCCAAGATCATGCAGAACGACGTCCGTGAACGCATTCTGGTCTTCGGCGGCATCGCCTTCGCTGCTGTGGTCGCTGCCGCTGCCCTCCTTTCCTGGACCCTGACGGGCCGCATCCTCCGACCGTTGCGGGAGGTCACCATGACCGCCCGCCGACTGTCGGCCGAGTCGCTCAGCTCGCGCATCGCCTACGACGGTCCCCGCGATGAGCTCGCTGAGCTGGCCGACACCTTTGACGCCATGCTCGCCCGCCTGCAGGCGGCGTTCGAGTCACAGCGCCGGTTCGTGGCCAACGCGAGCCACGAACTGCGCACGCCCCTGTCGGTGATTCGCACCGAACTGGACGTCACCCTCGCCGATCCCGACGCGGACGTCGCCGAACTGCGCCGGATGGCTGGCGTGGTGCGCGCCGCGACCCTCCGGTCAGGTCAGCTCGTGGACGCCCTGCTTCTGCTCGCCCGCACCGACGGCATGGGCTTGGGCGTCCGCGAACCAGTCGACTTGGCCAGTACGGTGGCCACCGCCTGGCATGGTGTCCGCGCCGAAGCCGAACCCCGCGGCATCACCCCGACATTTCATGCCGCGCCGGCACCGGCCATCGGCGACCCGGCCTTGCTTGAACGTGTCGCTGGCAACCTCCTTGAAAACGCCGTCCGTCACAACGTGGACGGTGGATGGATAGATGTACGCACATCAGCGAACCCGGAATGGGCGACGCTGCGCGTGAGCTCTTCCGGCCCGCACATCGATGCCACCCGCGTCGGTGAACTCTTCGAGCCGTTCCGTCGCGGCGGCGTCGATCGCACAGCCCAGTCCGGCACCGGATTGGGCCTGTCGATCGTGCGAGCCGTCGTGATTGCCCACCACGGCCAGGTCAGTGCCTACCCTGTGCCCGAGGGCGGCCTGTCGGTGGAAGTCCACCTCCCAGCCAAGCTCTGATCGTCCTTGGCCACGCGAGACGACAGGGGCGGTCGTCGCTCACGGGTGTCCTATGCGGACTTGGACGTCACCACATCCGGATAGTGGTCCGCATGTGCGACTCCTTTCTCTCAAGGTGACGGGGAAGCGCCGGCTACTCCCAGATCTGGATCGCCTTCACCACGAACGGCGCGTCGGGGACGAACGTGCCGCCCTTGGGATACGTGGTGAACTCCGCCTCGGTCGAGCAGGTTTCCCCTTGGTAGACAGTGACATCCTTGGTCATGCGATTGGCGACCGACTTGGCGACAACGCCGCCGAGCGAGACGCACTCGCCGGGATTGGCGGTCTCCAGATTGTGTCTGACCGCGTTACCCGCGTAGTTTTCCTTTGGCCAGGCGCAAAACTCGCCACGATCGCACTTCGGCACGGTGTCCGCGGCTGACGCGGGCGAGGCCGAGAAGGCGGTGCCCATGACGAGCAAGCTAGTGAAAACGGCGCGCTGAACAAGCTTTGACATTGTGTGATCCCCTCGATCTTGCGGCCAGCGATTGGCCGCGCCCTTCGAGATTCGCGCGTTTGGGCTTCGCTGTCCGCTGATTTCGGGATTAGTCACCCTATCGTGTGTTGGGGAGGCGCTTTCGTAACGCTATGGCGTCGCCCGGCGCCTTCACTTTGATGTCGTTGTCAAAGTAGACATACGTGTCGGTGTTCCACTGCCGGATCCTGTTGGCCCACAGGTCAAGCGCTTCGTCGCTGTATCCGCTTGCGTAGAGCTCGACGTCACCATGCAGCCGGATGTAGACGAAATCTGTTGTGACGTCATCGAAGTACGGGAACTTGCCTGCGGTATCGGCGACGACCATGGCAATGTCGTTGCCTCGCAACAGCTTCGCGAACGATGGATCGGCGAAGCTCGGATGTCGGACCTCCACGGCGTGCCGGATGGGACGGTCGTCCGACACTTCGGTCCACGAGCGACCATCCAACCGGGAGTCATGGCCCTCGGCCAGCGAGGCGGCTGAGTAGGTTGATCGCGGCAGCAGTGCGAAGAACTGGCTGAACAGGCCTTCGTCGAAGGGGAAGCTCGCGGGGAACTGCCAGAGCACAGGGCCGAGTTTGTGCTCAAGGGCCAGCACGCCGGACGCGAAGAAGTTGGCGAGCGGTGTCTCGACGTCCTTGAGACGCTTCATATGTGTGATGAACCGGCCGCCCTTCACCGCGAACACGAAGTCGTCCGGCGTCTCGGCGGACCACCGCTGGTAACTGGTTGGCCGTTGCAGCGAATAGAAAGAACCGTTGATCTCCACGGAGTCGACCTGCCGGGAGATGTACTCCAGCTCCCGCCGGTGTGGTAGCCCTTTCGGGTAGAACACGCCACGCCACGGCGGGTACAGCCAGCCCGAAGTCCCGATCCGGATCACGAGTCAGGTGTACCCGCCAGGACTGGTCACCACACGTCGACGAACACCGGGTTCGTGTAGCACCACAGATCCTTGAAGGGATCGGAGTCGCCGATGACGTCGGAAACCGGTTCGATGCCGCCGGCGGAGTGGCGATTGCCGTCTGTGCCACGGACTCGCGCATGGAAAGGCGCGCGGACGTCGCGGAACGTGTGCTGGAACAAAACGGTGTGCCTGGGCCACGAGCGAGGCGAGAAAGATTGCGCTACGATGGTCGAGGGGGCGGAAAAACATCCGGTGAAGCGGTTCCAGTGACATGGCCTTGAATCAGGTCGAGACGACGTAGCTTGGGGATCGAGCCGCTTCCGTTGGGGCGATAAGCCAACCGGGCCGCGATGACGACAGTGACCGACGAACCTCGGCGAACCCGGATGCGCTCGCCGTATGTGGCGACCTGGCCGTCGCCATAGGCAGCGAATTCAAGGTTGTCGACGAGGCCACCGTGGGTCACCCAGATCCGGCCGGCGCGTAGGGCGGACGCGACGGCGGAGTGGGTACGAGCGGTGGTGCCGACGTAGGTCCGGCTGAACTCGCCGGGGTGGAAGTCGGCGTAGGGCGCGAGTGGTTGTGGCACACCGGAATGGATCGGGTCCGGATACTTCCCGACCTTGTCGTAGTAGTCGCCGGGCACGGCTGGCCGGGTCAACACGTCACCCCTGTTGTAGTGGGAGTCGGAGTTGCTCGTGATCCAGAAACCCTTGCCCTCAGCCAGAAGGGAGTCCCATACGCCACCTAGTTTCGCGGTCATCCAGTCGAACCCGCCGTACGTAAGGTAGGCCTCGGCCGGGTATCCGGGCCACGAATCAGCACCGGGGTTGTTGACGTAACCGCCGCGCGCGCCGCCATTCCCGTTCGGCTTGGGGAAACCGTCGGCCTGCGCGCCGGGCGCGCCTTCCATTCCGATGACGAGGCCGGCGTCACGCATGGTGCGTAGCTCGTGCGGGGCCACACGGCCGTTACGGCTGGGATGGTTCACGACGACGATCGGGTCGCGCGTGTTCTGCCGCAGCCAACGAACGGCCGCAAGCGCTTTTGCCTCATTCTCGGGAGACCCGGCCTCGAATTGGTCAGGCGAGAGTCGTGGTCACGCTCGAACCTGCGTAGCAACGTGGCTTCGTCGTGCCCTGGGGTAAAGAAGACAGTGGCGTGCTCGGCACCGGGCACATTCCACTCGATTCCTTGCCACAGCAGGACGTCGCGATGCTTGCGACGGGCTGCCCGGACGTCCACATTGGTGGCCTCGACCGAGGACTTCTCGTGCGCCGGATACCCGTGGTCGGTGATCACCAACCAGTCGGCACCGTGTAGGCGGGCACCCGCCACCACGTTGTCGACGGTGTACATCGCGTCATACGAGTACTGCGTATGCGTGTGGTGATCGCCGACGAGCCAACGGTACCGGTTGCGGCCGAGCAGCCGCCCAAGCTCGGTGGTGATGTCGGCGGAAACCGGTGGCGCGGCGCCCAAGGAGGCGCCCGCGACAGCCGCGCCCAGGGTGAGAAATCGTCTTCGGGAGGAGCTCATGGGCCGGACGCTATGTGTCCAACACGGCCATTAGATGACCAGCAGATGACCCCTGACAGAGGAGGCGCATGTCGCCGGTCGATTCGTCATTGCCGATCTACGAGCGAACCAGGTCGTTTGCCATATCGACGTGGATGCACCGCGAGAAGGATACGGCGTGTCCGTGAGGATCCGAAAGTGTGCTCCGCGATCCGTCGAGGGAGCTGAAATCGTTCTGGGGCGTCTTGGTGGGCACTGATGGGTGTCAAACGTGGTGTCGGGAAAGGAGCGTCATTGACTCGGTGCTGCTCGCCGTCGGGCGTTCTACGAAGGCTTTGTTCAGCATCTGAAGGCATCGACTCTGGCACCGCCAAAGGTTCGTTCGGAGTCTCCGAGCGAGTCGACTGCAGTGATCGAGCAGGCCTGGCGTCGTCCGCTTTGTCCTCATAGGACGATGCGGAGCGGGTCGACGATACGCCGGTTGATGTCGCCGACGGTTCTCCTTGGAGCTGAAGGACTTGAGCCCCAACGCTTGTTCCGCAGGAGACAGAGCACTATGAGCCAACAGCGAGCAGCGGCGTCGGTTGAATCTACTGGCGCAAACACAAGTGGCCCCTGACAAGGCAGGGGCCACTTGAGGAAAAGGAGGGACTATCGGGGAACGCTCGCCACACCCGGTTCGAGGAACCGCTTGCCTGTGACGCGCTCGGACACACCCGAGCGGTCGAGGTATGGCGTGATGCCGCCGAGCCAGAACGGCCAGCCCGCGCCGAGGATCAGGCACAGGTCGATGTCCTGTGCCTCGGCCACGACGCCTTCGTCCAGCATGCGGCGGACCTCGTCGGCCAATGCGGCCAGCGTGCGGTCGAGCAACTGCTCGGAGGTGGAGGGCGAGTCGCCTGTCTGCCAGAGCGCCGCGACCTCAGGGTCGAGCGTCTGGTTGCCCTGCGCGTCCCATTGCCACACCGCGGTCTTGCCCGCTTCGACGAAGCGCTTCATGTTCTCGCTGACGCCGAAACGGTCAGGGAACGCGTTGTGCATGACCTCTGCGACATGCAGGCCAACGGCCGGGCCCACCAGTTGCAGCAGGATCATCGGCGTCATCGGCAGGCCGAGCGGGTCGAGCGCGTGGTCGGCCACGTCGAACGGCGTGCCTTCGTCCAGTGCCGCGGTGATCTCGCCGAGGAACCGGGTGAGCAGGCGGTTGACCACGAACGCGGGTGCGTCCTTGACCAGCACCGACGACTTCTTCAGCTCCTTGCCCACCTTGAACGCGGTGGCCAGGGTCGCGTCGTCGGTCTTGTCGGCGCGGATGATCTCCAGCAGCGGCATGACCGCGACCGGGTTGAAGAAGTGGAAGCCCACGACTCGCTCCGGGTGCCGCAGCTTGGCGGCCATGTCCGTAATGGACAGTGAGGAGGTGTTGGTCGCCAGCACGCACTCGGCCGAGACGTGCTCTTCGACCTCGGCGAAGACCTGCTGCTTGACTTCCAGGTTCTCGAAAACCGCCTCGATCACGAAGTCCGCGTCGGCGAAGGCCGCTTTGTCCAGCGCGCCGGACACCAGTGCCTTCAAGCGGTTCGCTTCGTCGGGGGAGATCCGCTTCTTGCCTGCGAGTTTGTCGACCTCGGTGTGCACGTAGCCGACGCCCTTGTCCACGCGTGCCTGGTCGATGTCCGTCAGCACAACCGGAACATGCAGCCGGCGGGCGAACAACAAGGCCATCTGCGAGGCCATCAGGCCTGCGCCGACGATGCCCACCTTGGTGACCGGACGGGCCAGCGACTTGTCCGGCGCACCCGCTGGGCGCCGGGCGCGCTTCTGCACGAGGTTGAATGAGTAGAGGCCTGCGCGCAGCTCGTCGCTCATCACGACATCGGCCAGCGCCTCGGTCTCGGCCGCGTAGCCACGATCCAAGTCGTTGTGCCGGGCCAACTCCAGCAGTTCCACTGCCTTGTTCGGGCCGGGTGCGGCGCCGTGCGTCTTGCCCTCGACGATCGCGCGGGCGCGGGCAATTGCCGCGTCCCATGCCTCGCCGCGGTCGATTTCCGCGCGCTGCACAGTGGTCTTGCCGTTGACCACGTCCGCAAGCCACGTCAGTGACTGCTCGATGTAGTCCGGCGAGTCCAGCAGGACGTCGGCGATGCCAAGCTCGAACGCCTGCTTGGGCTTGAGCATCTTGTTCTGGTTCAACGCGTTCTCGATGATCACGGTCACCGCGCGGTCCGCGCCGATCAGGTTCGGCAGCAGCTGCGTACCGCCCCAGCCCGGAAACAGGCCGAGGAAACACTCCGGCAGCGCGATCGCGGCCACGTTCGACGCGATCGTCCGGTAGTGGCAGGACAAAGCCAGTTCGAGCCCGCCACCCATGACCGCGCCGTTGATGAACGCGAACGTGGGCACCTTCGAGTCGGTGAACTTGCGGAACACGTCGTGTCCCTGCTGGCCGATGGCCAACGCGGTGGCGTGGTCGGTGACCTGGCCAACGCCGGTCAGGTCCGCGCCGACAGCGAAGATGAACGGCTTGCCGGTGACCGCGATGGCCGCGGGGTCGGCCTGCACGGCCGCGTCGAACGCGGCACTGAGGCTGTTGAGCCCCTCCTGGCCGAAGGTGTTCGGCTTGGTGTGGTCGAAGCCGTTGTCCAAAGTGATCAGTGCGACCGGCTTGGCGAGGCCGGGTACCCGGATCGTCCTGGTGAACGCGTGGGTCACAACTTCGTCAGTCACTTGCCGCTCCAGTGTGGGTTCTCCCAGATCACGGTGCCGCCCATGCCGATACCGATACACATCGTGGTGATGCCGTAGCGCACCTCGGGGTGCTCGGCGAACTGGTGCGACAGTTGCGTCATCAGCCGCACGCCGGACGAGGCGAGCGGGTGACCGGTGGCGATCGCGCCACCCCACTTGTTCACGCGTGGGTCGTCGTCGGCGATGCCGAAGTGGTCGAGGAACGCAAGCACCTGCACGGCGAATGCCTCGTTGACCTCGAAAAGGCCGATGTCCTCGATGCTCAGCCCTGCCCGCTTGAGTGCCTTCTCGGTCGCGGGCACCGGGCCCACACCCATCACCTCGGGCTCGACACCCGCGAAGGCGTAGCCCACGAGCCTCATGCCGATCGGCAGACCCAGCTCGCGAGCGGTCTCCTCGTCGGCCAGCAGTGCGCCGGTCGCACCGTCGTTCAAACCAGCCGCGTTACCCGCGGTCACCCGGCCGTGCGGGCGGAACGGCGTCTTGAGCTCCGCCAGGGTTTCGACTGTGGTGCCTGGCCGTGGCGGCTCGTCCTCGGTTGCCAGACCCCAGCCAAGCTCGGCGGAACGGGTCGCGACGGGCACGAACTCAGGACCGATCTTGCCGGTCTTCACGGCCTCGGCGTACTTCTCCTGCGACGCAGCGGCGAACTTGTCCGCGCGCTCCTTGGTCAGGTGCGGGAACCGGTCGTGCAGGTTCTCCGCCGTCTGACCCATCACAAGCGCGGACGGGTCAACGATCTTGTCGGACAGGAACCGTGGGTTCGGGTCGACGCCCTCACCCATCGGGTGACGCCCCATGTGCTCGACACCGCCCGCGATGGCGATGTCGTACGCGCCGAAGGCGATACCGCTCGCGGTGGTGGTCACGGCGGTCATGGCGCCCGCACACATCCGGTCGATCGCGAAGCCCGGCACCGACTTCGGCAGCCCGGCCAGCAGCGCGGCGGTCCGGCCGATGGTCAGGCCCTGGTCGCCGATCTGGGTGGTCGCGGCGATCGCGACCTCGTCGACGCGCTCCGGCGGCAGCTGGGGGTGCCTGCGCAGCAGTTCGCGGATGACCTTGACGACCAAGTCGTCCGCGCGAGTCTCGGCGTAGATGCCCTTCTTGCCTGCCTTGCCGAACGGCGTGCGAACGCCGTCGACGAAGACGACGTTGCGAAGGGCTCGCGCAGCACTTGTAGGTGCTGGTGCGGCCACGGCAAGTCCTCCCTCGTGTCTCTGGGTTACCCGCCGGTAGGGGCGGCCGTGACGTCAACTCTAGCCCTTGTTACCCGCCGGTAACTACAGTGGTCCCTCTGTCGTGTGTGTCACGTCCGCCGTCAAGCCCCTCATGCGAATTCGGCCCGACTTGTCCACAGCACGCAGTTGTCCACAGCGAAGGCATCGCCGTACTTCCGAGCCCTCTCGCCATTCCCATAGCCTGAAATTAGGGGTCCCCCTCGCAGGCGGGGAGGGGTGTGAGTGGGACTGGGAGCGATTCCAGCGGGTTGGGGTGGACGTGGTTTGGCAGGAGGAGCCGAGGGTGCCTGCGGTGTGGCGTGGGCTGAGTTGGCGCGTGCGCGCGACGGCTTCATGACAGTGCGCAGGGCTGCTTGGTAGAAGGTCGCGCCGGGCGGCCGATGTAGGCGGAGTTGGGCAGGGCTGCTGGCTGGCAGCCTGCCGTCACTCAGTGGATGGCGTGGTGTGCAGAGCCTTGCTCAGCGGCTCGGCCACCAGGTCGACCTGCCACTCACGCGCGCCGCCCGCTCGCAGGGCCGCCGCTGTCGCGTCGACGTCGATCGATGCGGGCGGTGTCCAGCAGATTCGGCGGATCAGGTCTGGTTGGACCATGTTCTCCACCGGGAGCCGCAGGGACTCGGCCAGCGCTGAAAGGCCTGCCCTGGCCGCGGAGAGCCGCGCGGCTGCCGCGGGGTCCTTGTCGGCCCACCGGTTCGGTGGGGGAGGACCGTCCTGCTGCGGGGATGGGTCTGGGAGTTCGTTGCGGGGCAGCGCCGCCGCCGTCTTCAGCGCCCGTGCCCATGTGCCTGCCAGGCGTCGTTGGGACCGGCCTCGGAAAACGGGGAGCTTGACCAGCGCTGCTTCGTCGATGGGGGCGGCTACTGCCGCGTCCACGATCGCGCTGTCGGGCAGGACGCGGCCGGGGGCGACGTCTCGCTCTCGCGCGATGGAGTCACGTACTTCCCACAGCGCTCGTACAAAGGCCAATGCGCGGGCCCCACGGGCCCGGTGGATGCCTGAAGTACGCCGCCATGGCTCCTTACGTGGCTCAGGCGTCGGAGCGTCTCTGAGAGCCGAGAACTCCTGCAGCGCCCAGTCGAGTTTTCCTTGCGACGCGAGCTCTGCTTCCAGTGCGTCGCGCAGGGGGACTAGCAGCTCCACGTCCAGTGCCGCGTAGTTCAGCCACTCGCGGGGAAGGGGACGGCGCGACCAGTCAGCGGCGCCGTGGCCTTTCTCCAGCCGGTAGCCCAGCACGCGTTCGACGAGCGTTCCGAGAGCTACTCGGTCGAAGCCCGCCAAACGTCCTGCCAGTTCTGTATCGAAGAGCTTGCTTGGCCGTAGGCCTAGCTCGGCTAGGCATGGCAAATCCTGGGATGCCGCGTGCAGCACCCACTCCGTGCCTTGCAGCGCTTCGATCAGTGAGTCGACTTCGTCGTTCAACGCGACCGGGTCGACCAGCACTGTTCCCGCGCCTTCGCGGCGGAGCTGAACCAGGTACGCCCTTTGTGAGTACCGGTACCCGGACGCGCGCTCGGTATCGACCGCGACCGGCCCATGACCTGCCGCCAGAGCTGCGGCCGCGCGCCGCAGCTCTGCCGGCTGAGTCACCACAGGTGGCGTACCACCCGCTGGTTCGACCAGAGGAATTGGTTCCGGCTGGTCGCTGGTGGGAGATCCGGGTGTGCTCACGGCGGGAAACCCTACGTCAGGGTCACCCGCCGATCGCACGTTTTCGGGCGAACAGCGTTTCAGCGGATCACGCCGGCACGCATGGCCAGCGCAACCATCTGAGCCCGGTCACCGGTCCCGAGCTTCCTGCCGATGCGCGACAGGTGGCTCTTGACGGTAAGTGCGGACAGGTTGAGCGCCTCGCCGATTTCCTTGTTGCTCTGGCCATCGGCGACCAATTGCAGCACCTCAACCTCACGGGCGGACAGTTCCCGCGGTGTGTTGTCAGTCCCCGGAACCCGGGTGCCCGTCGCGAGCACGGGAGCGACACTCGGGTCGGCGTACACGCCGCCTTCGAGCACTCGCCGAACTCCGTCGGTCACCACCACCGGCGATGCGGACTTCAGCAGGTAGGCCTGGGCCCCTGCCTGGAAGGCCGAACGCACGGCGTACGGGTCGTCGGACGACGCCAGAACCACGATCCTGGGCCACCCATGGCTACGGAGTTCCGTAACCAGTTCGATGCCTGAGCCGTCGGGCAGCCCAAGGTCGAGGATCGCCAGGTCGCATGGCCCAGTGGCCAACGCCCGTGCCCTCGCCTCGGCCACCGAAGCAGCCTCGTGCACTGTGCCCGCGCCCATCTGGGTCAACCGGGCAGCTATCGCCTCCCTCAGCAGCGGGTGGTCGTCGACCACCAACACTGAGAACAGCTCTTCCCGCGGGTGCGGGACCATGTTCGCTGGCAACGCGCCAGCTGGCGTGGTTCGAACGGCCTGACCTAAGCCGACGGCAGCCACGTCACTACCTCCCTGTAGTCGGTCGTGCCCCCCGACCGGCACTGGGACTTTCCGCCAATCAGCCGCGCCGCTGATGGACCGAAAGTGGTGTCGACGAGGGCAGCCTAGCCGCCCAAGCGGGTCAACGGGACGATCAATCGGGTATGTATCCGATCGGGTTGTCACTTTCTGGACGTGTTGTCACACGATCAGGTGACTCCGGTATTGGTGACGTAACGGAAGCATGCCCCAACGCGATGGAACGAGGTCATGGGTAATGAAGTCCGCAGGATTTGACCGTGCGGTCGCTCTTCTGAAAGCGACCCAATTGGCCGACGGTCACAACGACCTGCCGTGGGCGCTGCGGTCGATCGCCGGTCCGGATCCGGCCGTCGCGGTGGCGTCGACAGACCTGGCAATCCCGCAACCTGGGTTGCATACCGACATCCCCCGCTTGCGGGAGGGCGGCGTCGGGTTGCAGTTCTGGTCGGTATACGTGCCGTGTCAGTTCGAGGGGCATTCCGCGGTCACCGCCGTGCTCGAGCAGATCGAGGTCGTATACCGCCTAGCGGAACGTTACCCGGACGATCTGGCGATCGCCACGACAGCGGATGAGGCGGAAGAGGCCTTCCGAGCAGGCAAGATCGCGTCGATGCTCGGCGCGGAGGGTGGCCATTGCATCGCGGAGTCACTTGGCGTGCTGCGCGCGTTGCGGCGTCTCGGCGTCCGCTACATGACCCTCACGCACAACCTGAACACGCCGTGGGCGGACTCCGCGACCGACGATCCGGTGCACGACGGGCTGACCGATTTCGGCCGTGAAGTCGTCAGGGAGATGAACCGGATCGGGATGATGGTCGACCTCTCCCACGTGGCGCCCGCGACGATGCGCGACGCGATTGAAACGTCACAAGCGCCGGTGATCTTTACCCACTCGTCGTGCCGAGCGGTGAATGATCACCCTCGCAACGTCCCTGACGATGTTCTCGAATCGCTGGCCTCGAACGACGGTGTGTGCATGATCACGTTTGTCCCCCGATTTGTATCGCCTGCATTGTCCGAGTGGGATGAAGCGCTTCAGAACGCGATGACCACCGAAGGTCTGGACCACAGGGACCTGACCGTCAGGGAGAAGTTCACCCAATCGTGGAACGGTCCGAAGTCGCCGGACGCGACCCTGGATGAAGTCGTGGCGCACGTTGAGCACGCCCGCGAGGTCGCCGGGATCGACCACATCGGACTCGGCGGCGACTACGACGGGGTGGGCTCGTTGCCGATCGGGCTTGAGGACGTCTCCAAGTACCCGGTCTTGATTGGCGCACTGCTCGACCGCGGCTGGAGTGAGGAGGACTGCGCCAAACTGGCTGGTCGAAACGCGCTGCGGGTGTTGCGGGCGACCGAGGAAGCGGCCGAGAGGTAGAGAGAAGCAGGCCGGAGCCGGAGAAGGACAGCGGCGGAGAAGGGCAGGCGACTGGGATTCGGTGGTGGTCGAGCTGGGCCTGTGGCTGAGATCCGGTGGGGCGAGCCGCGCAGATGGCTTGGGCTTGGCGAGGCCGCGCTGGCATTCAGCTGGGATCTGGTGGAGATCGGACCGGCAGGCAGGCTGCAGGGATCTGGTGGTGGTCGAGCTGGGTCTGTGGCTGGGATCTGGTGGTGGTCGAGCTGGGGTTACGGCTGGGACCTGGCGGACGTTGGGCCGGGTGGGCAGGTGGAATCCTCGGGGATGGCGTGCCGCGTCAGGTGTTGAAGAGGGTCACTCCGACCGGGGGCAGACCCACCACGCTGGCGAGCAGGTCACAGAAGGCCTCGCCGTGTGGCTGGAGCTCCCCCGTTCGTGGCGTCCACGAGGCACGCAGCTCCAGGTCGTCGGTTCGGGCTGGGCCTGCTATGTCACCGAATCGGGCGGACGAGGTCTCCGTGACGGTTCCGCCGAGCGCGGCGAACTTGGCTCCTGAGGCTTCGAGGGCGTCGGTCAGCCATGACCAGCCGACGGCGGGGAGCAGGGGGTCGGAGGCCAGCTCGGCGTCCAACTCGGCGCGCACGAAGGTGACCACTCGGAGGACGCCGTCCCATGCTTCTTGACCTTGTGGGTCGTGCAGCAGGACGAGCCGTCCGGTCGCCAGTACTTCGGCTGGGCCGTTCACCTCGGCTGTGATCGCGAAGGCCCATGGTGCCAGCCGCTGGGGCGGCCGGACCTCCTCCAATTGGACCTCGGGTCGCGGCCGGACCGACCGCAGCGCCGCGACGGCCTGGCGAAAGACCTCGGGTGCTTCGGAAGCCTTGGACGCAGTCACGACAGGTAACTGTAGGACCACCCGAGTCGGTGAGCCTGGATGGCGCGCCGAGCAACACCGCGTACGTTCGGTCGATGAAGTTGATCAGTGTTCGTGACCTTGTCCCCGACCGGGGGTCGGGGACAAGGTCAGCCGACGGACCGGCTCAGGCCGAAATGACCCGTTCGGCGGTGTGGAACGATAGGAAAGGTGACCACAGCCTCGCCCGTCCGCCGCGACCTTGCCAACGCTCCTCTGCTCGCCGCAGCCCGCGGCCTAGGACCAGCGCGGACGCCGGTGTGGTTCATGCGGCAGGCTGGTCGTTCGCTTCCTGAGTACCGAAAGCTCCGCGAAGGCACGCCGATGCTGCGGGCCTGCTTCACGCCGGACATGGTCGTCGAGGTCACCATGCAGCCGATTCGGCGGCATGGGGTTGATGCGGCGATCTTCTTCAGCGACATCGTCGTGCCGCTCAAGGCCGCCGGGATCGATCTGGACATCGTGCCGGGCACTGGGCCGGTGGTCGCGAAGCCGGTGCGGGACGAGAAGGCCGTGCGGGAACTTCCCGAGCTGGATCTCGCCAACCTCGATCCGATCGCCGAGGCGGTCGGCTTGCTGGTCAAGGAACTGGGCGACGTTCCGTTGATCGGGTTCGCCGGTGCTCCTTTCACCCTCGCTTCCTATTTGATCGAGGGGGGTCCGAGTAAGCACCATGAGCGCACGAAGGCGCTGATGAAGGCCGAGCCCGAGGTGTGGCACGCGCTGCTGGCCCGGATCGCCGACTACACCCTCGACTTCCTCAAGGTCCAATTGGACGCCGGCGTCGACGCCGTCCAGCTTTTCGACTCGTGGGCCGGTGCACTGTCCGAAAAGGACTACCGAGAGTACGTCCTTCCCCACTCCCAGCGGGTCTTGGCCGGGTTGGCGTTCGCTGGTGTGCCGCGCATCCACTTCGGTGTCGGTACCGCCGAACTTCTCCCCGCGATGCGCGAGGCCGGTGCCGATGTGGTCGGTGTGGACTGGCGGCTTCCGTTGGACGAGGCCGTGCGCAGACTCGAGGCCGCCGCACCCGACGCGCCAAAGCCTGTCGTGCAGGGAAACCTTGATCCCGCCATGCTTTTCGCGGGATGGGATGTCATCGAGCGTGAGGTTCGGCGCATTCACGCCGAGGGCAAGGCCGCCGCCGGCCACATCTTCAACCTTGGTCACGGTGTCATGCCGGAGACCGACCCGACCATGCTGACCAGGGTTGTCGAACTGGTCCACAGCCTGAGCTGATGGCCGCCAAGGTTGTTGTCGTCGGTGGCGGCATCGGCGGGCTCGCGGCTGCCTACCGGCTACGCACACTGCACCCCGACGCCGAGATCACGATCATCGAGTCGGCACGGGAACTCGGCGGCAAGCTGAGGACCATGCAGCTGGCGGGCGCGGCTGTCGATGTTGGCGCGGAAGCATTCGTCACTCGCAATCCGACAGCGATCAAGCTCGTCGAAGAGCTTGGGCTGACGGAAAATCTCGTACATCCCGTGTTGTCGGCGGCGACTGTCCACGCCGCCGGGCGCACGGTTGCCTTGCCGAAGCGGACTTTCCTCGGACTGCCGGTCAGTGCCGACGAGGTCAGGAGCGTGCTTTCGGCTGACGGAACGGCAAAAGTCGCGGCCGAACGCGACCTGCCGCCGTTGCGCGTCGACGCGGACCCTGACGCACCGGACGTTTCAGTGGGCCAGGTGATCGGTGAACGGTTCGGGCGTGAACTGGTGGACCGGCTGGTAGAACCCTTGCTGGGCGGTGTCTACGCGGGCCGCGCGGACATGCTCGGGCTGCGCGCCACGATGGCCCCTCTGGTCGGCAAAGAACAGACGTTGACCGAGGCCGTCGGCAAAGTCCTTGGCCCGCCAAGACAAGGCTCGCAACCGCCAGTGTTCGGCGCGCTACGCGGAGGCATGGCGAAGCTGGTGGACGAGCTCGCCAAGCGGTCAGCGGCGAGAATTCGCCTGGGATTGCCGGCAAGGGCGCTGACGAGAACCGAGCGTGGCTGGCGGCTGGAAATCGGTAGCGCGGCCGCACCGGAGTTTCTGGACGCCGACGCGGTCATCCTGGCGGTGCCCGCGCCCTCTGCCCGCAAGCTTCTCGAACACGAAGTCCCGCAGGCCTCGGCTGCGTATGGCCAGATAGAGGTGGCTTCGATGGCCGTGGTGAGCCTTGCGTTGCCGCCGGACACTGTGTTGCCGCAGTCGAGTGGCGTGTTGCTGGCTGTGGGGGAGCGACACGCGGACGGAACTCCGTTCACCGCCAAGGCTTTCACTTTTACCAGTCGCAAGTGGGGCAACGCGGAAGGCGAACCGGTTCAGTTGCGGGCCTCGGTCGGCCGGTACGGCGAAGCCGAGGCGCTGCAGCGTGATGATGACCAGTTGGCCGCCGCGGTGGTGTCCGATCTATGGGAACTCACCGGAGTCGATGTTGCGCCAGTCGAGCGAACCGTGACCCGATGGGGTGGTGGGCTTCCGCAGTACGGAGTAGGCCATACGTCCGCCGTCGCCGCCATACTCGACTCGGTCGATAAAATGCCTGGTCTCGCCGTTGCCGGTGCGACTTTGCGCGGTGTCGGTATCCCCGCTGTCATCGACTCGGCGCACACCGCCGCATCGGCGATTGGCGCTTACCTGACGTCGCGATCGGGCGAAATTAGTGCGCCGAGTGGCCTAGTGGGTGACTAACCGCCTGTGCTACAGTGCGGCACCGTTGTGGTCGTTTATCAGGTGACTCACAAAAGAGTATCGTGCGTCGATCTCTTGCGGGTGTCGCGAATTGTTTGAAAAGTATTCGACACCGGTGGAGTATCGTGAGATTTCTGGGTGACCGGCGCCAGGGCCACGGCTCTATCCGGACGCGGCTAACCGCCGTTGTGGTGTTTTCCGCAGTCGCTCTTGTCGTCATGTGGCTCGCTGTGAGCATGCCCCGGCTGTACGACGCGATCTACTTACGCGCGGTCAGCGAAGCGATGCAGGAGACCATGCCGAAGGCGGTGCGTGCGCTTGCCGCGGTGCAAGCGGAACGCGCACAGAGCTTGTCCGCCTCGGGATCCGGAGCCGAGCTGGCCGACAAACGCACTCAGACCGACCAGTCCGTGCGCGAGGTGCGCACTCTGGTCGAGCCGCTGCTCCCGGACTCGCCGCAGGTCGTCCAGGATCGGTACGCCGACTTCACCCGCGCGCTCGACGAACTCGCCGGAGTACGCCGCCAGCTCGACACCAAGACGATCGAGCGGCCGGAATTGTACGTTTTTTACAACAAACTCGCTGATGTCAGCATGACGGTTTTCGAGACCATGGCCAGAGCGGTGCCCGATCAGCAGACCGCGTTCAGTGGTGTCGAGGTGACTTCGCTCTTCCGGGCCGCCGACCTGATGTCACGCGCCGGCACGGTCGCCGGTGGCGCTATTACTACTGGCGTACTGAATCAATCGGATCACGTCGAATTCACCCGGCTATCGGGTGCTTATCGGCAACAGCTCGAATTGTCCACACAAAACGGTTCCGAAGAGGTCAGGTCGGCCTACCAGGAGATACGCGATGGCGCGGACTGGAAACGGCTGACCGCCGCGGAGGACACCTTGATCAATCAAGGCCCGTGGACCGTGGTGACCAATCGCAACCGGACGGACGGACAGCTCGCCGCGCCTCCGGTGAGTGATCAGGAGTGGCGGGACGTCACTGGAAAGGTCTATGCCGATCTGGAGCAGCTTGGCGTGACGCAGTTCGCCGACTCGGCAAGGCTGGCGGACAGCAAGTCGAGCAGTGGCCTGACACAGGCCATCATCGGCAGCGCGATCGCCTTGCTCGTCGCGCTGATCGTGATCATCGCGGCGATGCGGATCATGCGCTCGACGGCACGCAGGCTGACCAGGTTGCGTTACGAGACCTTGGATCTCGCGGTGGAGAAGCTGCCGCCGATCGTGTCCCGGCTGCGCACCGGCGAGCAGGTCGACGTGAGTACCGAACTGCCGATGCTGGACTTCGGCAAGGACGAGATCGGCCAGGTGGCCAGGGCGTTCAACGCCGCGCACGCCACCGCGGTCGAAGCGGCCGTGCAGGAATCACAGGCCCGCGCCGGTGTCCGCAACGTCTTCCTCGGCATCGCCCACCGCAGCCAGGCATTGGTCCACCGGCAGCTCAAGATCCTCGACAAGCTCGAGCGTGAACAGGAAGACCCGCAACAGCTGGACGCTCTGTTCACGTTGGACCACCTGGCGACGCGAGCCCGCCGCAACGCCGAGAACCTGATCATCCTCGGTGGCCAGCAACCGGGCCGTGCGTGGCGTAAACCCGTTCTGCTGGCGGACATTCTTCGTGGTGCGGTCGCGGAAACCACACAGTACAAGCGAATCCGGATGCAGGGCGTGCCACGGGTGTCGCTGGTCGGTTCCGCGGTCGCGGACACCATGCACCTGCTGGCCGAACTGCTGGACAACGCAACGTCCTTCTCGCCGCCACAGGCGCACGTCCGGCTGTCCGGTGAGCCTGCTGCCAAAGGCATTGTGGTCGAGGTCGAGGACAATGGCCTTGGCATGGACGACAACGAGCGCGACCGGCACAACCTGGTACTCGCCGACCCGCCGGACTTCGAGTCGATGGCGCTGAAAGGCGATCCACGGCTCGGCCTGTTCGTAGTGGCGCGACTGGCGGCACGGCACGGCATCAAGGTCGAGCTGCGTTCGTCCTCCTACGGCGGTACCAGGGCGATTGTGCTGATCCCCGCGACATTGCTGGTCGAGGCCGACCAGGATGACACGACCTCGCCGTTCGATCCGGTGCCGTCGGCACGGGCCGCGTCCCCCGATCCGGACTACGTCGACGACGTACTGCCGTTCCGGGTTTCGCTGTTCCAGCCCGTCGACGAGCTGCCGGCCGAGACAGCGGCCGAGACAACCGGCGAGGTCTCGCCACGGGCGCTGGACTGGGAGGAACCCGAGCCTTTGTGGCCAGAAGAAGACATGGCTGAACCAGATCAGCCGCAGCCGAGTGTCACACCCGTGCAACACATTCCCACAGGCCACACCTCGCCAGGAATGATGCCGGTCGCTGCCCCGCAGCCGGGCACGTCGGACAAGCCAGCCCTGCCGCGACGGCGCAGGCAGGCGAGCCTGGCACCACAGCTCAGAGAGATCGCGCCGATGCCACTGGACGACGAGGACCCGACAGGAGGTCGCTCGCCAGAGGAAGTCCGCAGCATCATGTCGGCTTTCCAGTACCAGACCCGGCGCGCACGTGACGAGGATCAGTAGGGGAGAACTGAATGAAGAAGGCGAACTCAGGCGCTGACCTGGACTGGTTGCTCGAAGACCTGGTCGGCCGGGTGGTCGGGGCACGGCACGCGGTCGTGCTGTCCGCCGACGGCCTGCTCGTCGGCCGGTCCGCGGCGTTGTCCAAGGAAGACGGTGAGCACCTTTCCGCTGTCGCCTCGGCGTTCCAGAGCCTGGCGCGCGGAACCGGCAGGCAGTTCGGCGGCGGCAAGGTGCGGCAGACGATCGTGGAGATGGAACACGCTTTCCTGTTCGTCACCGCGGCCGGCCAAGGTACCTGCCTCGCGGTGCTCGGCGAGGAGGAGGCGGACGTCGGCCTGATCGCCTACGAGATGAACCTGCTGGTCAAACAGGTCGGCTCGGTGCTCAACGCGTCACCGCGGATAGAACACCTCGGCGTGCCGACATCATGACCGCCGGCCGCGACAACTGGGTGGACGACGAGGCCGGTCCGCTGGTTCGTCCCTACGCGATGACGCGTGGGCGGACCCGGCCGGCGAACCCTGATCTCAACATGATCACGCTTGTGGTCGCGGCGAAGGATGTCATCGACACGGTCGCGCTGGACGCCGACTATGTTTCCATCCTCGAACTGTGTCATCAGCCCCTGTCCATCGCTGAGCTCGCTGCGCGGATGAACGTGCCGATCGTGGTGGTCAAGGTCCTGGTGTCGGACTTGATCGAGCAGCGGGAAGTAATAGCCCGCAACCCCACACGCGATGTCAGGGTCCCAGACATGAAACTACTGCAGGCGGTGCTCGATGGTGTCCGACGGCTCTGACGCGATACCCACCGCGGTCAAGATCCTGATCGCGGGTGGGTTCGGTGCCGGGAAGACCACGATGGTCGGCGCGGTCAGCGAGATCGCCCCGTTGTCGACCGAGGAGTTGCTCACCGAGGCGGGCGTCGGCGTCGACGATCTGGTCGGGATCGAGAACAAACGGACGACGACGGTCGCGCTCGACTTCGGCCGGATCACGCTGAACGACCAGGCGATCCTTTACCTGTTCGGCACCCCAGGCCAGGGCCGGTTCTGGTTCATGTGGGACGAATTGGCCTACGGCGCGCTCGGTGCGGTCGTGCTCGCTGACACCCGGCGGCTGGACACGTGCTTCCCATCGATCGACTTCTTCGAGAAGCGTGACGTGCCGTTCGTGATCGCGGTGAACTGCTTCGACGGGGCCGTGCGCTACGAGTTGTCCGAGGTACGCGAGGCGCTGGACATCGGCCCGGACGTGCCGATCGCGATGTGCGACGCCCGTGACCGGGAATCCGCCAAGGAGGTCCTGGTCACATTGGTGGAGTACGTGCTGCGCAACCAACCCGTGGCCCGTGCCACGATGTAGGCATGGCTCGTCTGAACTACACCGAACTCAACGACACGATCCGCTACACGATGTGGTCGGTGTTCCGGATCGAACCGGGCAAGCTGCCCGATGACCGTGGTCCGGCGGCCACTGAGGCCCAGAACTATCTCGACGCGCTCGAAGGCAAGGGTGTCGTCGTGCGTGGCGTGTACGACGTGGCGGGGTTGCGTGCGGACGCGGACTACATGATCTGGTGGCATGCGGAGGAGATCGAGCAGGTTCAGGCCGCGTACACGGGGCTGCGCCGGACCGCGCTGGGTCGGGCGTCGACGCCGGTCTGGAGCCAGGTGGCGCTGCACCGGCCCGCGGAGTTCAACAAGAGTCACATTCCGGCGTTCCTGGCTGGTGAGGAAGCCCGCAAGTACGTGTGCGTGTACCCGTTCGTCCGGTCGTACGAGTGGTACCTGCTGCCGGACGACGAGCGCCGCAAGATGCTGGCCGAGCACGGCCACATGGCTCGGGACTACCCGGACGTGCGCGCCAATACCGTCGCGTCGTTCGCGCTGGGCGACTACGAGTGGATGCTGGCGTTCGAGGCGGATGAACTGCACCGGATTCTGGATCTGATGCGGCATCTGAGGGGCAGCACGGCCCGGCGGCATGTGCGCGAGGAAGTTCCTTTTTATACCGGCACGCGGTTGCCTGCTGCTGAACTCGTCGCCAATTTGCCGTGACGCGAATAGCGCTAAGCCCGAATGGTCGTTAACCATTCGGGCGCAGCGGTCAAGAATTGGTCAGTTGTAACCCATGTCGTTGGTGCCAGCGCCGCGGTTGTAGCCCATGTCGGCCACGGTGACGGTGCTGCTTCGGTTGTATCCCATGTCATCCGGCGACAGGGCCGCGACGGTGCTGATGGCACCGACAAACGCGAAACCCAGTGCCGCGGTCGCGCTCGCCACGATAAGCATGATGCGACGGTGTGCCCGCATGATTCCTCCGCACGGAAACCTTGTGGAGATCGGACGAAATGTGGCTACAGCGTGGCAGTGCGTCAGTAATCGGCGATGGAGTGTGCGGTAAATAGTTGGCCAACGATTGGTTGCCGCCCCGGGAATGTGCATCGGAAAGTAAACAGAACCGAGTGTGGCGAACAATTCTTAGGCTGACTAATGAGCATTGTTAAGATCGTATTCACCAGGTATTCTTTCCGGTATGCCCGGATCAGGCGCACTGATCGGCCGGGACGGTGAGCTGACCCGGCTCGGCGCCTGGCTCGGTGAGCTGCGCGATGGCCGTGGCCATGCCGTACTGGTCGAGGGCGAACCCGGGATCGGCAAATCTATGCTGGTCCGCGCGGCATGCGCGGACGCGGGCATCCAGGTTTTCTGGGGCTCCGGCGACGAACTGGGCCAAGACCTGCCGTTGATGCCGCTGCTGGACGGGCTGCGGGTGCACAGCGCCGCTGATCCCCGGCGCGAGACCATCGCCAAGCTGCTGCGCGGCGAGACCACGATCGGGCGCGGCCTTGACGTGCCGACGGCGGTCGCCGAGCATCTGCTGACCCTGCTTGAGGAAACGTGTGCGTCCGGCCCTGCTGTGCTGGTCGTGGACGACCTGCAGTGGGCCGATCGCAACACGGTCGCGCTCTGCGGTAGGCTGGCCCGTCTGGTCCGCCAGATCCCCTTGCTGTTCGTGGGGATCATGCGGCCGATTCCGCAACGCGCGGATCTGATGGCACTGCGCAGATCCATCCCGATGACCGACCGGATCCGGTTGTCCCGCCTACCAGACGCGGACGCAAGCGCTCTGCTGACGGTGTTGGCCGGTGGACCACCGAGTGACCGGCTGCGGCGGCTCGCGGCGGGTGCGGCCGGAAACCCGTTGTACCTGACCGAACTCGTTGGCTCGCTCACCCAGAAGGGGCGGCTGTTCGTGACCGAGTCCGGGGTCGTCGAGACCGCGGCAGACCGGACGCCTCGGTCATTGTCCGCGGCGATCACCGAGCGGCTGAGCTACCTGCCCGCCAACGTGCTCGACGTGGTCCGCACGGCAGCCTTGCTCGGTGGTGACTTTTCAGTCGGCGACCTTGGTGTGGTCAGCGGATTGGCGACCGCGGAACTGGTTCCCGCGCTGGAGGAAGCCCGCGCGGCCGGGATATTGACCGAAGCGCCCGACGGCTTGGCCTTCCGGCATCCGTTGATCAGAATCGCCTTGTACGAACAACTTCCGGTCGCGGTACGGGCCGCGTGGCATCGGGACGCGGCCAAAGCACTCGCCGAAAGCGGTGCACCCGTCGACCGTGTGGCCAGGCAGCTGCTGCCTGCCGATGTCCGTGACGAGGAATGGCTTGCCCGGTGGCTGGAGGATGCGGCGCCCGCGCTCGTCGGGCACGCGCCGAAGGTCGCGGCCGAGGTTCTGCGTCGCACAGGAACATTCCCGGAGTTGTTGGCAGACGCCCTGTTCCGGATGGGAGAACCCGCGGAAGCCGCTGAGGTCGCGAGCCGGGCGTTGACCGGCGAGCCCGAGCCGTCCCAATTGGTCGAGCTGTACCGGATCATGACGCAGTGCCGTTCACTCGCGGGCCGTTCCCCGGAAGCCTTGGCGGCCTTGCAATCCGCGCTGGGAACAGATGGGCTGAGCCCTGAACACAGGGCCCGCTTGCTGGTGCTCGCGGCGCGCGTCAACCGGGATCTCGGTCAGGTCGACGATGCCGAGGCGCTGGCCTTGGAAGCGTTGGGGCTCACCGACGATCGGTGGTCGACCGCGTGGGCGCTGCACGTACGCATGCTCGTGTCGATGATGCGCGGGGCCAGCCACGCGGCCCTTGAGTTCTCCGAGAACGCCCTCACAGTCGCGGCAGACGATCCAGAACTCACCGACCTGCGCCTGCTGCTGCAGATCAACCAGGCCGTGGCGCTCGGCGACCTCGACCGTTACCAGGAAGCCCTTGAAGTCGCGGGCCGGATGCGTACCGAGGCCGAGCGCACGGGCAGCTTGGTCCGGCTGACTCAGGCGCAGAGTGCGATGGGCCAGCTGCTGCTGGGCACCGGCGGCTGGGACCAGGCGCTGGCCGAGGTCGACGTGCTGCCCGCCGAGGTCAAGGACCCGAGCGTGGTCTGCTGTGACCACGGTGTTGCCGCGATCATCTGCTTCCACCGCGACGACCCGGAAACCGCACGTCAGCACCTCGCCGCGGCGGCGCCTTTCGCCGGTCAGGTCGGGCTGCGGATCGTCGCGAACCTCAACATGGCCCGCAGCCTGGACGCGGAGTACGCGGGCGACCCGGTCACCGCGTTGAAGGAACTCATCGAGGACCTCGACGAGAAAACCGATATCGAGGACATCCTGCCGGACGCGGTCAGGCTCGCCGTGCAGATCGGGGATCTGGTCACTGCCAAGGAAGTCACCGCCCAGGTAGCGGCCAATGTGGACGGTGCGCCGCGATGGCGGTCGGCCGCGCTGTACTGCCGTGGCCTGCTGAGCCAGGATCCGGCGATGCTACTGGCGGCGGCGGGCGAGACCGACCGGCGACTGCCCAAGGCCAAGGCGTTCGAGGCCGCCGCGACGGCATTTGTCGCCGCCGACGACTTGAGTTCCGCCCGTGCCGCGTTCGCCAGGGCGAATGCCGTCTACGAGGAACTTGGCGCCACGTGGGACATCGCGCGGCTCGCGTCCGTGCAACGGGCCGCGGGGATCCGGCGGGCGCCGAGGGTGGCGCACAAGAAAGCCACGCACGGCTGGGAAAGCCTGACACCGACGGAGTCCAAGATCGCGGCTTTGGTCGTGGAAGGCTTGACCAACAGGCAGATCGCGTCGCGGCTGTTCCTCTCGCCAAGGACTGTGGGCACGCACGTGTCACACATCTTGAACAAGCTGGGCGTGAACTCGCGGACCGATATCGCGCGGGAAGCCAGTCGCCGCGCCTCCGGCTGAGTTTGGCCGGAAACTTACGGATGTCGGCAACCAAGCCACTCGTTCGGCGCTGACCGGCGCACGAGGATGCACGGGTGATAGTCGAACTCAGGCAGTACACCCTCAAACCCGGCGCACGGGACACGCTCGTCGACATCTTCGAGAAGCACTTCATCCACACCCAGCAAGCCGTTGGCATCACGCTGATCGGCCTGTTCTACGACCTCGACAACCCGGACAAGTTCGTGTGGCTCAGGGGTTTCGAGGACATGGAACAACGCAGAAACGCCCTGATCGCGTTCTACGAGCAGGGCGAAGCGTGGCGGACACACGGCCGCGCGGCGAACGCGACCATGATCGACTCGGACGATGTGCTACTGCTGGAACCCTTGGGGGAGTTGCCAAAGGAGGCTGAATACGGCCAGTACACCGCCATAGCCTCGCCGCAGCCGATTGATGTCACGGATCCGGTCGTGGCCTTCAGACCTTATGTCGCCCAGAACACCTACCCACGTTTGCCGGTACGCGAGGAGCAGATGTACGTGACAATCCACGCAGGCGACAGCGAAGGGCTCAGGCTGAAACCCACGCCCGGATCCGCTTTGCGGTAAGTGTTCTACCGGCGGGAACGCACCCGGTGCCACAGTGGGAGCAGATACCAGAAGAACACGAACCACGCCAAGGCACCACCGGCTAGCCACGAACCCGCGTTCATGCCGAGGACGACGGTCAGAATGAGTAACAGAGCCGAGGTCAACGCCAGCATCAACAGGGCGAGGCCGCACAGTGCGAACCTGTTGGAATAGCGGACCAGTTTCTCCTTGAGCCGTTGGCCGAACACCACACGGTGAAAGGCCGCTGGCGCGATCAACAGCGCGTTCGCCGCCGCGCCGAGCACAAGGCTGGCGACGTAGATATCGCGCTGGAACAGGGTGAAGCTGGCGAATCTCGGGGTGAACGCCACGGTCAGCAGGAACGCCAGCAGCAACTGCACCCCGGTCTGGGCCACGCGCAGCTCTTGCAGGATCTCACCGTAGTTGCGGTCAAGCCGCTGGATCCGGCTCTCGCCGCGGACGGCGTAGTTCCAGCGGTCGTGTTCGTCAGGGTGGGGGTGCATGAATACACGATGTCTCGAAGGTGAACGGGAGACATCGGTCGACTGACGTAGATCCGAAGTAAGGGGGCGGAGCGGCCCCGGGTGTGGGGGCAAGCCCGAAGCCGCTCCGCGGGGTGAACAGGTCAGTTGAGCTTGTACGCGTTGATGATCGTCTGCTCGACGGTGTTACCCGCCCGGTCGGTCGCCTTGGCCCGCAACGACACCGACGTGGCATCGTTCGGGTGCTGGACGATGGCGAACACGTTCGCCACGACCGTCGTCGCCGTCCACGTCTGGCCGCCGTCGAACGACGCGTCGACGGTCAGTGACTTGGGCACCGTGCCCTGCCCGCTGTTCTGGGCCTGCACGGATACCGGCAGGATGAACGACTCACCCGCCGGAGCGGAGTTCGTGGCGTCCAACGCGGGCGTGTACCGCACGGTGGACAACGGCAGCCGGACCGGATCCGTGCCGACCGGACCCGAACGGAACGTCCACGCGCCACGAACTGTCGTGGACACGTCGGACACGCCACTGCGGACCGCCTCGGCCGTCAGCGTGTACGTGCCCGTGTCCGCGGGAACGTCGAACTGGCCGTACGCGGCACTCGGAGATTCACCGATCTTCTTGCCGTCGCGGTAAAGCACGGTCGATCCCTTGTCCACAAGGGACGAACCGGCGTTGCCTGCCGCGTCACCGAACAACGGGATGTTCACGAAGATCTTGTTCTCCGTGCGGGTGACGTACTGGCTTGCCGCCCTGGTCTGCGGCATGACCGGGGAGAACACGCCACGGTTGTAGGACTCCTCGTACGTCCGGCCTGCCTGGAACACCTTCACCGGGCTGGCCAGCCGGGACTCGAGGAGCCGGCCGTCCTCGCTCAGCTGGTACAGGCCTGGGCTCCACGCCGCGTCCTCGGTCGTGTAGTACTCGTGGCGGTCACCTGGCAGCTTGACCGGCAGCAACGTCGCCCACGCACCAGGGCCGAGGCCGAACTTCGGGTACGGGAACGCGTAGCGCAGACCGGTCTTGCCCGGCACGGTCGCCGCGAAGGTGCCGTGCACGTGCGCGAGGCTCTCCTTCTTCACCGCCTTGGTGTAGCCGGTCGGGAAGACACCGTTCTGGTAGAAGGCCAATCCGTGGTAGTCACCGGACGGCGTGTCCCACTGGCTGTTGATCTGGGTGATCAGTTCCGTCGGCGGCAGTTCCGGGCCGACGTGCGCGGTGTGCAGCTGCCCGAGGTTGCCGCCGAGCAGCACCCAGCCGTAGCCGAAGCTGTTGCGACCCAACGTCCGTTGGTACGTGAAGTCGGCGAGCAGCATGGTCGACGCCGGATCCGTCGGCGTCACCTTGGTCGGTTTTGTCCGCCGGAAGTCCAGATCGATCGTGGTGTCCTCGTTCAGGGTGAAGGACGGGAACGCCAGCCAGTTGATGACTTCCTGGCCGGGTAGCGCGCTGTCGATCACGTAGTTGCCCTTGGGCAGACGCAGCGTCGGGCTGCCGTCCGGATCGAACGCGGAGCTGAACTTGCCCGATTCCAAGCCGTACAACGCGGTGCTGTACCCCTTGGCAGGCGCGCCATCCAGCCCGATGTGGTTGATGGTCAGCGAGTAGCTCTCCGGCTCGCGGTTGATCGCCACCGGCGTGTTGACCGTGACGTCACCAGCGGTCGCGGTCAGCGTTCCCGAGTAGACGCCGTCCAGCGCGTTGATCTTGGTGTTGCCGGTGATGGTCACCTTGGCCTCGCCGCCGGCTGGCACGGTCACCTTCGTGGGCGACGCGGTGAGCAGGCCCGCCGGGGCTGGCTTGCCGTCCGGGCCGAGCGCGTTGACCGTGACGTCGAACGTGACATCCGCCTTGCCCGCGTTGCGGTAGGTCAGGCTCTTGTCGACGGGCTGGTCGTCGTCGTGCGGCCACAGCTGGGTGCCGAGGCTGATGCTGGTCGGCGAGGTCGTCACGGCCTGCGTGATCGCCTTGGCCACATCGACACGGCCCGAACCCTGTTGGAACGCGTTGAGGCTGGCGTTGGGTTTCGCCGACGCGGCGAGCGTCGACTTGATCTGCTCGCCGGACCAGTCCGGGTGCACCTGCGCCAACAGCGCGGCGGCACCAGCGACGTGTGGCGTTGCCATGGACGTGCCGGAGATGGAGATGTAGCCGTCGGCGACCGGCGCGCCGATCCGGGCGTTGGCGGCCTTTGCCGCGGCGATGCCGACACCGGGCGCGGTGACGTCCGGCTTGATCCCCGCGTCACCGATACGCGGGCCACGGCTCGAGAACTGCGCGATGCTCTCGTCACGGTCGATCGCGCCGACCGTCAGAGCGGCGTCCGCGCTACCCGGCGAATCGATGGTTTCCCCGCCGGGGCCGCTGTTGCCCGCGGCGATGACGAACAGTGTGCCGTGCTTGGCGGACAACGTGTTCACGGCTTCTTCGATCGGGTCGATGTCCGGCGTGTCCGCGCCGCCGAGGCTCAGGTTGACGATCTTGGCGCCCTGGTCGACCGCCCACTGCATGCCGCCGATGATCCACGAGTCATAGCCGTAGCCGCCGTCGGAGAGCACCTTGCCGTCGAGGATGTTGGCGCCGTACGCGACACCCTTGTACTTGCCGTTCGCCTTGGCGCCGGTGCCTGCGATGGTCGAGGCGACGTGCGTGCCGTGGCCCACGCGGTCGACGGCGTCGGGGGAGTCGCTGAAGTTCTTCTCGCCGATCTCACGGGTGGCGAGGTCGGGGTGCGTCTGGTCGACGCCGGTGTCCAGCACGGCGACCTTCACGCCTTCGCCGGTGAATCCGGCCTGCCACGCGGCAGGGGCGCCGATCTGGGCAGTGCTGCGGTCCAGCGAGGCTTTGCGCTTGCCGTCGAGCCAGACCTTCTTCACTGATCCGCTTGTCAGCGACGACCATGCGGCGCCGCTCTTGTCCGCGGTGACCGCGGAAGCGTTGACAGCGGACAGGTTCGCGGTTGTGGTCACGCCCGCGACGCGGGCTCCTGGTGCGTGGCTGACGATCAGCGGCACGGTGTTGCTGTTCGCGCCGTCCGCGTAGCCGGATTCGGTCAGCAGGGTGATGTCGAACAGTCGCTCGTCCAGACGTCCTTGCGCGACAAGGGAAACCGCATCCTTGGGAACGACGTACTGGTGACCTTTGCGTTTGTACGTCGAGAAGGCCATTTTCTCCCGGCCCTTGCCGGGAACGATGGAGCGCACGTTGTACGCCTCATCGACAAGGACAACCCGGTCGCCTGTGATGAGCGTGATCGAAGTGCCGTTGGGTTGCTCGGTAACTGGTGCCGCGGCGGCACCTTGTGCCGTACTGAACGCCACCCCGAGAACGAGAGCCCCGACGCTGATGCGTCTAGCGGTCCGTCTCTTGGCTGAATGCACCTGAAAAACCTCCCGATCGGTTTTCTGCGCATGCCCCAGACATCGACGGTATGGAGTCGATGAACCACTGTCAGTGGTCACCGCAAGCTATCGGTGACTCAATGGGGTGACAAGTCCTCAACAGGACAAACTCGAAAGTAAATTTCCCCAGCGAGCAATCACTGGGTGTTTATGGACGTTCGCTGACCGTCCCATCGGGGGACACCAGTACGCCACCTTGCGGTGTGCCGCCTCCGCAGTCCGGACCAGACGGATAGCTGACTTTCGGCGTGATCATCAGACGGGGTGCGCCGATCTCGGCACCGGCTGGATCGATCAATCGCAGCGTGACTTCAACCGGCCCGGCGGGCAGTTCCGGCAGGTCGGCGAAGGAATTCTTGCCACCGGTCTGCTCGAGCCGCGCACCGCACGCGGTATCCGGTCCAGTTGACGGGCAAGGCTGCGCGCTGGCCGAGGTCGATGGATACAACTCAAGACGCTTGTCGTGGCACGAGGAGTTCCAGCATGCGGTCAGTCGTGCGGAGCCGACCTTCGGCGCGTATGCCGGGTCGATGTCCAGCGAAATGCCCTTCCGGAGGGCCGCACCACCGCACGGCATGCCCGCGCCTTGCAGGGTGGTCCCGCAGCCGGTCAACGCGGCGCAGGCGAGGGCGAGTGCGGCGACGAGGTTCCGGTTCACGCCACTAAGACGGTCCTCACCAGCTTCTCGTTGCACGCCTTCGCCACCACTTCACCTTCGCCAGATGTCCCTCAGCCCGCAACCATTCCACGAACCCGCGTGCGTCATCCCGCATCCGGGAACCGTCCTTGCGGGGATGCGCCTTGGCGTACTCGGTGAACAGCGGGACGAACCTGTCGTCGAGGTCGGCGCACACCTCCGGCTCGACCGTCGCCACGATCTGCCGCCGTTTCGAGCGCAGCGCCCGCGCCTCGACCTCAATGCGGTCCGGATCGAATCCCGGCGGGGGCGGGCCACCGGCCAGCAACGCCTGGAGCAATTGGGCCTGCTGCTGGGCGAGACGATCGCGTTGTGGCTGCGTCATAGCCGGTCCCGGATCGCCTGCAGTTCGGCGGCAAGGTCGTCGTCGGACGGGTAGTCGCCGTCGCGCTCCAACAGCACGCCCGGCGGTTTGGTGCGTTTCACCAACTCCGACAACACGTCCAAGACTTCCGGCAACACGGGGTGGGTGTGCGTGTCGTGGTAGACGCCGTTGTGTTCCTCGCCGCCCGCGACGTGCACGTACGCCAAGCGTTCCAACGGAAGTTCGTCGAGGAGCTTGACCGGGTCCTGGTTGAGGTTGCGGGCGTTGGCCCACATGTTCGCGACGTCCACAAGCAACAGACAGCCGGTCCGCTCGGTCAGCTCGCCGAGGAACTGGGCCTCGGTCAGCTCGGCGTCCGGCCATTCCAGCAGAGCCGCGATGTTCTCCAGCGCGAACGGCACGTTCAGGTTCGCCTGCACAGTCTTCACATTGGCGACAAGCACATCCAGCGCTTCCCGGGTCCGCGGCACCGGCATCAGATGGCCGGAGTCCAGTCCGCCCGCGCGCACGAAGCACACGTGATCGCTCGCCAACGGCGCGTCCAGCACGTCCGCGAGCTTGGCGAGGTGCTCGACCCGTTTCATGTCAACGGGTTCCGCGCCACCGACCGACAAGGACACGGCGTGTGGCAGTACCGGAAGGCCGCGTTCGCGCAGGATCGTGACGGATTCCGGCAGCCGGTCCGGGTTCAGGTTCTCCGCGACGATCTCGACGAAGTCCACGCCCGGCAGTCGTTCCACCGTGATGTCGATCTCCGAGCGCCAGCCGATACCCACTCCGAGAGTGTCCATCTCCTCAGCTCCCTCCCGAACCGCAGCCACCGCCGCTTGGCGACGACGCGCATCCGATCTCGCCGGGGTTTCCGACTCTCGTGTTATTCCGCAACGCTTTGGCCAGGACCGGGTCAGGGTATGCGCCGAGTCCTTCGAGCGCGACCATCGTCACTGCGTCCGTCTCCGAGGCGTTGTCGATCATGTAGTCACCTGCCGTGGTTCGCCTTGCCGCGTAAGGCAAGTAGTGCACCGGCAGCAATGCGATGACGAGCAAGGCGAACGTGAGCAGCGTCAACGCGGCGTTGAGCAGGAACACGCCGACCACTGTCGCCACGATCAACGGCGAGGCCGCTTTGAGCCTGTCGGCAGGCGTCAGGCTGAGCAACAACCGCCGGTCCACCAATGACATCCGCGCCTGTGCGATCAGGGCGTGATCCGACAGCGTGGACTTCAGGGTCTTCACCGTGGTGCCCGCCTCGATCCTGGTGAGGATCACACGTTCCAGTTCCGTGCGCGGCTTGAGCTTCCGGTGGTTGGCCAGGCTGAGCACGCCCGCCCGGCCGATCCGGACCTCCTTGCGCCGCATCAGGACCGCGATGGTCGTCTCGACCAGCCGTTCCCAACCAGCCCGGAGGAAGGCGACGTCCACAGCGGAGGGGGCGAGGTCGGCCAACGGGACGTCGACCAACCTCTGTCGCACTCGTAGCGCCACGGTCGCACCGGCCGCGATCACCAGCACACCAAGGTGCAGTAAGAACTCTGTCACTCAGGAGCCTCCGCCACCGCATCCACCGCCACCGCCGCAGCTGCTACCACCGCTGGAGCAACTGCTTCCGCCGCCGCTGCTGCAGGTGCTGGCGCCGCCACCGAAGAAGACGAAGCTGCTGCCCGCGTACGTCGAACCACGGCTACGGGACGGTCGCCTCCTTGCCTCCTGGAGGAGCCGGGAGATCGTCACGTCCGGGTACGCCTGCATTCCATCTTTGGCAACGGCCGCGGCGGCGTCGACGCCTCGGTTAATGCCATCAAGAGCCCGCTTGCCCCCGCTGGTCAGGCCTTCCTTGATCTCCCGCATCGCGAACAGCGTCACGATCACGGTCAGGATCAGCAAACCGGTCAGGTAACCAACCGGGAAGCCGAGGTTGACGCCGTTGATCCACCGGGCGATGCCGATCACCAACAGCACGACCAACGGCAGCGCCGCGACAAGCGCCTGGCGGCGGTTGCTGCCGTAGTAGTACAGGCCTTTGGCCGCGAGCGACCGGCGGATGGCGTCGTACTCCGGCAGGTTGGACATGGACGACAGGTGGTAAGGCAGTGGCCGCCCCTGCCGCTTGGTGACTCGGTTGGCCAGCCGCTCTTCCAGCGTCGACTCCGGCTTGGCCCTTGCGTCGCTGACCGGATACAGCAGACCCTCGCGCTGCACGCGGATCACGTTGTGCGCCACCAGGTTCGCCAGCGCCGACTCAACCACCCGGACCCAGCCGCCCGCGATGAACGCGGTCTCGTCGACCGTCAGCGGCTCGGGTGACCGCCGGGCGGACCCCGACCGGATCCGCTTGCGCAGCACCAGAGTCGCGACGCACGCGACCACAAGGCCGCAGATGTACAGCCCCAGGAATTCCGGACCCGAAAGGCCCCAAGGGTTCGTCATGACCCTCTCCCCTCTATGTGTGTACAGGCAGGCCCGGGGACACGTGTCCCCGGGCCTGCCTACCTCCCCCTGTTACCCCTTGCAGCTACCTTCTGTGTTCTCCCCTGAAACCGAACCCCTCCGGCCAAGCAAGGACTCCCTGATCACCTGGTCGGGGTGCTCGGTGAACCCACCGGCCGCGACAAGCTCGGCAGGTGCGGTCACCGAGGCACGCCCGACCGCATTCGCCCCCTCGAACGTCCTCGGGCAGATCGCCTGGCGGTACATGGCGAAACCGATCAGCGCACTGCCGATCAGCAACACCGTCAACCAACCGACAGGCCTGTCGTCAGCGACCCCCTCAAGCCACCTGACGACACCGGCCGAGAACACGACGACCGCCGGAACCAAGCTGATCACCTTGCGGCGCTTGGCCAGTTCGTCGTCCACCAGATAACCCGCGCTCACCAAACGAGCGACTACTTCACGTACCGCGTCGGACTCCGCGAGCCTGCGCGTGAGGATGGAAATGGACCTGCTGCCATGCCTGGCCACGTCCGCGACGATCGTGCGTTCGACAGGATTTTCGCCGCCCCTAATGCGGACGTGCTGACCATTCTGGCTGACCTGCAGATAACCATCGCGGGACGCGCGCAGCTGGCCGGTGTCGACCAGCTGCGCGACCGCGGCCTCAACCACACGCCGCGGACCCCCGGTCAGGCATGCCAGCTCCTGCGCCGACAGTGCCTGAATGGGCGCGGTTGTGGAGGCCGCACCCGTACGAGTGAAAATGCGAACTGCGAACGCGAACAGCAAAGTAGCCGAAAACCCGAGCAGATAAATGCCGATGAACGTCGGCCCGGGCATTCCCCAAGTGTCTTCCATGATCTTCCCCCTCTCTCCTGCGAGAGCCGGAAATCAAGTGGAGACACCACTTTCTTCCGCCAGGGGGCACCCGGCAAGACACCTTGATTAAGATTTAGGGTTGTGTTGGGGGTAACTTAGGATTGTTCTTGACCAGCGTCGTCCGGCCGCAGCGTCAACGAGATGCTGTTGATGCAGTAGCGCTGGTCAGTGGGGGTCGGGTAGCCCTCGCCCTCGAACACGTGGCCAAGGTGGCTGTGGCACGTCGCACACAGCACCTCGACCCGGACCATACCCAGCGCGCGGTCCTCGCGGAGAATAACACTGTCACCGGCGAGCGGCGAGAAGAACGACGGCCATCCGCAATGCGAATCGAATTTCGTCGAACTGCGGAACAGTTCCGCGCCGCACGCCCGGCACGCGTACACACCGACCGTCTTCGTGTCGGTGTATTCACCGGTAAAGGCGCGCTCGGTGCCCGCCTGACGGAGTACCTGGTACTCCTCGGCGGTCAGTTGCTGCCGCCACTCCTGGTCGGACTTGACCACGCGCGGAGTGACACCGGTAACGGGCTCCATGGACACTTTCGCTAGCCTCCGAAGCTGGACAGGATGAACACCAACGAGTCCCACACCGCGACGCCGACTCCGATCAGGATCAACCCGATGAAGAGCAAGGCAAGCATCCGGTAGTGGCCACCGAGGCGGTTCGCCGAGTCCGCGAAGTCCGAGATCCCGCCGAGATAACCCTCGACGGTGTACCCCGATCGGCTGGTCTCGATCCGGTCGAGGTGGGCAGCGAATGCCTTCACCTCAGGGTCGTGCGGGTCTAGGCCTTCAAGGTCCTCGCGAAACCGCTGTGACGCGGGCTCATCAGGGGACGCGTTCACACCCATGACAACACCGTAGCCGGTCAGCTTGATTCCCGGATCCCCAAAGCGCGCTCATCCGCCACCTCGCCGGACCGCACGTGGACGAATGAGGTGTATCCCCACTCGGCCAACCTGCCCAGTTGTGCCCCGAACTTGCCGCGCCGCTTGATCGTCGTGACCTGGCGTCCTTCGGCCCGCAGCTGCCGTGCGACGGCCAGGACCTCGGATGGGGAGACGTCTGCCTCGTGCAACACAGCGATCGCGTCCGTACGCGGAGCGTTGTCGAGCAGGTTCACGATCCGCTCGAAACCGATAGAGAACCCACAAGCAGGAACGTCCTTGCCGAGCGAACGGCCGATCAGCTTGTCGTACCGGCCGCCACCGGCAACCGACGCGCTCGTGCCCGGGTGGCTGACCTCGAAGATCTGCCCGGTGTAGTAACCCATCCCCCTGACAAGGGTCGGGTCGAACTCCCAGCCGAGCTCACGGGTCTTGGCCAGTTCGGCCAGCGCGGTCGTGGTCGCCACGAGGTCGCTGGCGACGTCCTCGGGCAGGTTCGGCACGGCATCGGTCAACTGGTCCGCCAGCTTGGCCGGATCGAGGCCCTGCAGGGCGGTGATCGACGCCTGCACGCCGTCAGCCTGGGACTCGCTGAAGCCCGCGCGCTCGGTGAGCTCCTTGCGCACGCCCTCCCAGCCGATCTTGTCGAGCTTGTCCAAGATGATGAAGAACGAGCCCTGCGCCTCGGGGGCCACGCCAGCGCCTTCGGCCAGCGCGGACAGGAACCTGCGGTCGGACAGCCGGACCGTGGTTCCAGGCAGGCCAGCCGCCTCCAACGCCTCGGTCGTCGCCTCGATCAGCTCAGCCTCGGCGAGCACGGACTCCTCGCCGATCAGGTCGATGTCGCACTGGTTGAACTGGCGGTAGCGGTCCTTCTGCGGCCGCTCAGCGCGCCACACCGGGCCGAACTGGAAGGACCGGAACGGGACCGGCAGGGCGGCGTGGTTGTTGCCGTAGAAGCGCGTCAGCGGGACCGTGAGGTCGAACCGCAGCCCGAGATCGGCCAGCTGGTCGAGGCTGTCCGGGAACTCGGTCAGGCCACGGCGGAGGATCTTGAAGATCAGCTTCTCGTTCTCGCCGCCCTGGCCACCGGTCAGCCTGGCGATGTCCTCCAGCGCGGGCGTCTCGATGCGCTGGTAGCCGTACCGGTGGTAGACCTCGGTGATCCGGGCCAGGACATGATCGCGCACGGCGACAGTCGCGGGCAGCAGGTCACGAGTGCCCCTTGCGGGGCTGTTGTCCATCTTCACCGGTAGTCCTCATCTCGCGGATAGGTCCTTTAAAACTACCGGGCGCATGCGAGCGGATTACCGCCTAGGGTTGCCGCATGGCGTCGAAGGCGATCGAGCTGACAGTCGGCGAGCGGGCCGTGCGCGTGTCCAATCCGGACAAGGTCTATTTCCCGGAACGCGGGATCACCAAGCGGCAGGTGGTCGAGTACTACATCTCGGTGGCCGAGCCGTTGCTGAAAGTGTTGCGCGACAGGCCAACGACCCTGAAACGCTACGTCGACGGCGTGACTGGGGAGGCGTTCTACCAGAAGCGCGTGCCCAAGGGCGCGCCTGACTGGGTTTCCACCGCGACGATCAAATTCCCGTCCGGGCGGCCAGCCGACGAGGTGTGTCCCACCGAGATCGCCGTAATTCCGTGGGCGTCGAACCTTGGGACGTTCGATTTCCACCCGTGGCCGGTGCGCCGTCCCGACGTTGACCATCCGGACGAGCTGCGCGTGGACTTGGACCCGCAGCCGGGCACGGATTTCTCCGACGCGGTGAAGGTCGCGGGCGTACTGCGGGAAGTGTTGGCGGACAACGGGTTGACTGGGTATCCGAAGACTTCCGGCGGGCGCGGGATCCATGTGCTGGTGCGGATCCGGCCTTCGTGGGACTTCATCGACGTGCGGCATGCCGTGATCGGCTTGGCTCGTGAAGTGGAGCGTCGGATTCCTTCGCTGGCAACGACTGCGTGGTGGAAGGAGGAACGCGGCGAGCGCGTGTTCCTTGACTTCAACCAGGCGGCCAGGGACCGGACGATCGCTTCGGCCTGGTCGGTGCGTGGCACGCCGCGGGCGACCGTGTCGATGCCCCTGACGTGGGATCAACTGTCCGATGTGGATCCCGACGACTTCGACATCTTCACCGTGCCGGATTTGCTTGCGTCGCGCGGAGACGCGCACGCGGACATCGACTCCGAGGTCTTCGGGATCGAGTCGTTGCTCGAGCTGTACGCCAGCGATTCACGCGGCGAGATGCCCTACCCGCCGGATTATCCGAAAATGCCGGGCGAGCCGAAGCGCGTACAGCCGTCGCGGGCCCGCCCGGACACGGACTGACTTTATCCAGGCAGGGCGCCGACGGTGTCCCTGATTTGCGTGCCGAGGCCGCTCGAGCCCTGGCGCGCACAGTGCGCACAGCAGAAGAACCGGCCTTCCACCTCGACGCCGTGGCCAAGAATCCGGCATTCGCAGTGCTCGCAGCGTGGTGCCAGTTTCTGGATCGCGCACTCGAAACTGTCGAACGTGTAGACGTCGCCGGTCACGGTCCGGACTTCGAACGCCATCCAGTACTCGTTGCCGCAGACGTCGCACTTCGCCAACTCATGCATGCCGCCGAGGGTGCGCGCTGGTTGCCCGGTCGGCAACTCGAGACCCGATCGGCGAGACGGCAATCAATGAATCAATGGCAATGATTGACGCGGCAAACAATAAGAAATTTCATATACCGTCACACTGTATATCGTGTGTGCGAGAAATTGGCGTACTGCATTTGGCGGCTTTCAATGCAATCGTGTGCCGCTACTCTTCGGCGCTACTTGAACGATGCCGTGCCGCGCTGATGAGAATCATTGAGAGGACAACTTCACATGCGTCGGAAACGACTTGCCGTGACCGGCCTGGTAATGGCCTTTGTCGCGGCAACAGCGGGCTGCAGTGCGCTCGGTGAATCCGCCCCGTCACCGGAGGATCCGGCTGGTGGACTGGAGAAAACCACGATCAAGGTGGCCGAACTCAAGATCATCGACGCCGCCCCGATTCACCTGGCCATCGACAACGGGCATTTCAAGTCGGAAGGCCTGAACGTCGAGCTGAGTATGGGCGGGAAAGGATCGGTGAACATCGACAATGTCATCGGTGGCACGATCGACATCGGACTGAGCAGTTACCCGCCAGCCATCATGCCGGTGGCCAAGAAAGTGGCCGAGCTGAAGGTGGTCACGGACGCGATCACGACATCGGAGAACCTTTTCCTGCTGGTCGTCAAGAAAGACGGCCCGATCAAGCAGGTCAAGGACCTGATCGGCAAGAAGATCGCGGTCAGCTCGCAGGGCGGGATCGGGGAGCTCGCCCTGCGGACCCAGCTGAAGATCAACGGCGTCGACATCACCAAGGAGCAGTACATCTCGATGCCGTTCGCGGACATGCCGAACGCGTTGAAGAACGACAACGTGCAGGCGGCGATCATGAACGAGCCGTTCCTGACCCAGACGTTGCAGAACGAAGGCGTCAGCAAGCTGTTGTCGCCGTTCAGCGGGTCGACGGCGAACTTCCCGACGTCGGGCTGGATCGCGTCGAAGAAGTTCGTCGAGGCGAATCCGAAGACCGTCGCGGCATTTCAGCGCGCCATGGCCAAGGCCGTCGCGGACGCCCAGCAGCGTAAGGTCGTCGAGGAAGCGGTGACGAAATACGTTGGCGTGCCACCGAATGTGGCGTCGCTGATGACGTTGCCGACCTTCCCGTCGAGTACGGACGCCACCCGGTTCCAGCGGGTCGTCGACCTGATGGTGGAAACCGGCGAGCTCAGAGCGGATCAGCGGATCGACATGAACACGATGGTGATCGACGGGAAGTAGCCACGGGAGCCGGGGAGATGGGCGTGCTCCCCGGCATTCCGGTCAAGCAAGGCGGTACGTGCGGTAAAGCGTGGCAACGAAAGGAACGCCGAGCGTCGGCGTGCCCCGATCCGCGGCACGGTCAGCGAAATGGCCGTAAAGCTTGTCCAGCAAGGCCTCTCGCTCATCGTCGGCAAGGGAGATGATCGCGCTGTAAGTGCTGTGCATCGCGCAGATCTCCTGCGGTGTCATCTCCCGTTCGTAGCCGATGACATGTTTCTCGACCGGGCCGAACGGCAAATCCTCCGGCAACTTCATCTTGTTCAGCGGCCGCGATGGGTTGTGCGCGGAGAAGATGACGTCCTGCACTTCGTCGAGCCACATGTCGCTCGGGCCGCGATCATGCCAGGAAACGCCAAGAACCCCGCCGGGTTTGAGACAGCGTGCCGCTTCCGCGCCCGCTTTGGCCGGATCGAACCAATGCCACGCGTTGCTCGTCAACACGGCGTCGGCGCTCGCGGTGGAAACCGGCAAATGCTCGGAGCTGCCAAGGTGCACGGTGGCATCGGGAAACCGTGCTCGCAACCACCCGCACATCTGCTCGTCCGGGTCGACCGCGATCACCTTCGCGGCGCGCTCGAGCAATATCCGCGTCAGATGTCCAGTGCCCGCGCCAACATCGACAACGACAGCGCTGTCGGCAGGCAACAACCATTCGACGGCGAGTTCTGGTACGGCCGGACGATGCTGGTCGTAGTGTGCGGGATCGACCCCGAAAACCAATCCAGGCTGGGCCGTCATCACAGGAATCCTCCAGTCGGTCTTCAGCGGCACCCGACACTAGCGGTGCGACATTCACCGCCGGTACGGCCGATTGCCGTATTAACCAACCGGATTGGAGCGTGCGTTGATGACTCGCTCAACGGGAACACCACACTTCTCAGCCCGTTCGCACCCCTGTATCAGCCAATCAAGCTGACCGGGCGCGTGCGCGTCGGTGTCGATGGCGAACTCACAACCGATCTCGACAGCCAATTTCAGCAGCCGCAACGGCGGATCAAGCCGTTCAGGCCGCGAGTTGACCTCGACGGCGACATTGTTCTCCAGGCAAGCCTCGAAGACAGCCTTGGCATCGAATGTCGACTCTGGCCGATTCCGTTTGGCGGTGCGCATCCGCCCAGTGCAGTGACCGAGAATGGTGGTGTGCGGATTGCTGACGGCCTTGATCATCCGTTTGGTCATCTGCGCGGATGGCATGCGTAGCTCGGAATGAACACTCGCGACGACGATGTCGAGGCGTGCCAGCAGTTCCTCCTCCTGGTCGAGGTTGCTATCAAGCAAGATGTCGACCTCGATACCGGTGAGGATGCGAAACGGCTTGAGGTCCTCGTTCAACTCGGCGACGACATCCAGCTGTTGGCGCAGACGTTCCGCGGAAAGTCCGTTGGCGACAGTGAGTCGCGGGGAGTGGTCGGTGAGAGCCATCCACTCGTGGCCGAGCTCGATGGCCACCTCAGCCATCTCCCGGATAGTGCTGCCCCCGTCAGACCAATCGGAATGGACGTGACAGTCGCCCTTGAGAGCGGCCCGCAACTCCTGCCCGCCATTGACCGGCAAAGTCGCCTCAGCAATGAGCTTGCTGAGATAATCAGGCTCACGGCCGGCGACAGCATCGGCGATGACCCCAGCGGTGGACTTGCCGATGCCCGGCAGTTGGGTGAGCGTGCCACGCTTGGCCCGCGTTTGGACTTCCTCAGCGGGCAACTCGGCGACGACAGCGGCCGCCTTACGGAAGGCCTGCACCTTGTAGGTGGGCTCCCCATTGCGTTCGAGGTAGAAGCCGATCAGACGAAGTGCCTTCGCGGGATCCATGCGTACATCATCGTCCTTAGTACGATGGAACGAGTGCACTTGGTGGAGGGAGAGCCGATGTCGCAGGACTACGTCGTGCGCTACGTCGGCGGTCCGCTCGACGGCCGCGTGGACACGTTGGCGAAACTGCCCGCGACCCTGAAGGAAACGGTCACGCACGTGCACCTGCACGGCGGGCCGAAGATCGTGCACCATTACGACCTGCACTACGCGGTCGAGTACGGCTGCGAATACCGGTTGCGCGGCGACGTCGAGTAATCACCCAATCGTGCGACCTTCCTGACTTCCCAGCCGGTGCGACCACGCCTTGGTACGTTCCCCTGCGTGAAGGGGAGATTTCTCGCTGTGGCGACCGGTTGGCTGTAGCAGGTGGCACGGCTGCGCCGGTGCTCGCCACTGAGGAAGCGACCTCATGGAGGCCAAGTTGTCAGGCGGAACCTGACTGGAATGGTGCACAGCTGTGAAGACATCGGTGCTGGTAACCGCGACAGTATTTGCACTGCTGTGGAGTGTTACCGCATGTTCGACCGTCACGAACGGTTTGCCTCTACCGGCTGATGCGCCATCCGGCACCAGCCGCCCGAAGATCCCCGGTAGCGGTGGTGGCTTGGGCAATCAGACTACTTCAGCCGACCCGCAGCCAGCTGACAGCCCGATGCGGGATGTTGATCCATGCACTCTTCTCACCTCAGCGGAAACAACGACGCTCGCAGTGGGTCCCGGACGGCTGGAAAAAGGTCTGAGCACTGATCGAGGATGTGCTTATAGCTCGCTGGACAAAGGTGAATATACCGTGCAAGTGAATGTGTTTGACACACTCGGCATCAAGGATGTGCAGTCGACGGGGCCGATAAAGTCGATCCCGAACGTCGGCAAGCATAAGGCGGTCGAGTATTCGTACGGGACGGGTTGCGCGATAGCACTGGAAGTAACGGCGGCTTCGCGATCCGATGTCTACGTCGCTTCAGGAAATGACACTCAACGGGCGTGTCAGATCGCAACGCAAGTCGCTCACATGGTCGAGCCGAAGTTGCCGCCGAGCTGATCAGGCAAAGGCGCTTTGTGATATCTCGAGACGCGGCCAATTATCTTGAGGAAGTGCATCAACGAGTGAACGCTCTTCGAACACGTCGGCGTGCCGCCGCGGTTTCCGCAGTTGCGGCACTTGTTATGGGCGTCGTCGCGTGCAACGCGGAGACGGCAGGAACACCCACCGCCTCTCTGAACACACCCGCGGCGCGGCCGACAGTTCCTGGCGAGTCCAAGTCGGGCACCACCACGACATCTCGACCCGATACTGGTAGCAACTTACTAGAGGGCATAGATCCGTGTTCGCTGTTGTCAGCGTCTGAGCGGGCGCAAGTGGGCGTCGCGGAGGGGCAGCCACGGGACACCGTGTTGGACACAACTCGAAGCTGTGAGTTCGTGGCATCCGGGGAGTTCAACCTCCGAGTGAACACGTTTGGCGCTCGGGGCATCAAGGACGTCGTGGCGAACCGGGGTGAAATCAAGCCAACGCCGAAGGTCGGCCGACACGATGCGGTGCAGTCATTCGGCGGGATCAATTCATGCGCGATCACCATTGCCATTTCAGATACCTCTCGCGTTGACTCAGTCGCTGCCCACAACCGAGAAGGCGACGCCAAGTCTTGTGAAATCGCCTTGCAGGTGGTTCGCTTGATCGAGCCGAAGCTGCCAGGTGGAAACTGAATGCCATGCCACCGGAACATCAGAACAGAACCGGGATGCAACATCCTGTATCACGGGCCACGGCTGGGCAACAGTATCGACAACCGACGCATGAACCCGGTAAAAGAAATGGTGGGATTTCAAACCGGTCGTCATCAAGTCGCGGCCGACATCGGCCTCGTCCATATCAACCTTGCTCACGGATGCACCAGCCTCCTACCCCACGAGGGCACAAGTGTCTAGCCTTGATCATTCACGTGGGTGACGTGTCCGCCTGTGCCGGTTCGGATGTTGATCTTGAGTTGGTTGCTGTGTGGTGATGGTCAGGGTTCGAGCCCGGCCGCCGGTGTTGGCTGGGCGCCGGGTTGGGGGGCGGGCCTTTCAGGTCGAGGGGCAGGGACAGGGGTCATCGAGTTGGTGGTGGCAGGGCCAGCGCTGCCCGGAGGCAGGCGGCGAGAGGGTCGGCCCAGGGCCAGGTTTCCGGGATTTTGATCTTGCGTTTGCGTTGGCCGCGGACGATGCGGGCGGCGGTGTGCAGTAGCCGGTAGCGCAGGGTTTTGGGTTCGGCTTTGGCGAGGGTGCCCTCAAGGCAGAGCAGGCGCAGCCAGGCGAGCAGGTCGATGGCGATGGTGGCGGCCAGACACCAGGCCCGGTTGATCTCGATCTTGGTGGAGGGCAGGTGACCGAGGCCGGTTTGCTTGCCGCAGCGGACGTGGTCCTCGACTCGGGCGTGCGGGCGGTGACGGGCTTCCAGGAACTGGACGGTGGCGCCCGAACCGCTGCCCGGGGTGTTGGTGGCCACCAGTTGGTAGCGCCAGCCGTCGGCTTCTTCGAACAGGGACAACTGTGCGCCGGGGTGGGGTTTCTCACGACGACAGATGATCCGCAGATCGGCCGGCCAGTTCTCCAGTTGGTCCCCGTCGGGGTGGTGACGTAGTAGCGCGGTCAGTTCCACCACGCCGGCTTTGTCCAGCGGCCGAGGATCGCCGTGGTGATCGAGCACTGCCTGCCATGCCTTCGCGGGGACACGGCCGATCGCGGCTCGTTCCCGCGCACCGAGTTCCCAGCCGACGCTGTAGTGCGCCTGCCTGCCTGGCTTGGCGTTCAGCGCGGTGATGTACTTGATGAGACCGTGGGAGGCGCCCGCGCCGTCCACGGTGACTAGAAGGTTCCTTCGATGTTTCGCCGGGATCTGGGCGATCGCGGCGTCGAGGACCTCGAGGTGATCAGCTGTCGTGTTGGATCCGGCGCTTCCTGTGCGCAGCAACAGGGCCAGCGATTCGCCGGTGTTGTCACACATGGCCAGCAGCGGATGATGACCGAAGCTGCCCTTGTAGGTTCCCGCGGCGAGTTGTTTGTCCGAGTGCGCGATCACCAGCGAACCATCCAACCGGACCACCACGGTCGTGCCCAGATCACGGTCGGCCACCCGCGACGGCGGAATCCGGCCGTGCCGTCGCTCGATCAACGACCACACATGCTCGCGGATCCGGGCACGCACACGGGCGATCTTGTTGCGCTGCACCTGACCGACCGCGTCCAACGTGCGCCACAACGTCGGATCTGAGGCGACCGGCCCGAACAGTTCGGCCTGATCGCGCAGGACAGCCAGATCCGACAGGACCCGCCCGCCGTCAGCGATCAACACCGCGGTGTCGGCGAACACCCGGCCACGGTCATGCACCGGCATGAACCCACGCCGCGCCATCGCCCGCGACAAGCCTTCCGTCAACCCGGTGCGGTCGGCCAGCAACCGCACCGCCGCGGTCCCGGCATGACTGACCACGCCACGCCCACCGACTTCTACCGCCAGATCCCGCGACCACCCAGTAACATCCACGTCGAAAGTGCTCCAGAGCTTCATGGGTAAGAACAGGCATTAGCAACCTCATCTTCCCAGCTCAGGAGCACTTTTCCCTGTTCCGACACGGCGCCCGAATCAAGATCGCCATGAATACTCAGGGCTAGGAGGACTACCGCTCCACCTGGGGCCGAGCATCGCGCCTGTGCCGTCCACAATGGGGCGCAACCAGGTCGTTTCGCTCGTCTTCACACTGGGCTGATCGTCAATCCAGGTGATTCGCCTGGTCGTGGGAACCGTTCCCGCCCCAGTTCCGTCACAGTCGAGACGGGCCACGTCACCCCTTGATACCGTGGCCCGGGGAGGCCGGACGAGGGGAACGACGGCATGTACGTGGACGAAGGCGGCGGTGGCGGCCAGCGATCGGTCGATTGGGGCGACATCGGCAAGGGCATCGGCAGCATCGGCGCCAGCATGGACGCGTTCGCCGGTGCGGCAGCCAGCGGCGGCTTCGAAGTCAACGAGACTGGCGGCCAGGCGCTGCTCAACGCCATTCGGGGAATGAAGCGATGGGTGGACCGCCAGCAAATGGGACTCCTGGACATCGCCCAGAGATTGCCTTTGGGTGGCAGTCATGCCGCGCAGGTGATTTCACCATATGTGCAGCAGGTGGCGATCGATGATCAAGGTTTCCTGACTCAACTGGCGCAGTTCAGCGAGTCCCTCGAAAAAGCTGAAAAAGGCATTGAAACCGCCATGGCCAACTATCGGGCCACCGAGGAAGCCAAGCGTTCCGCGTTTCGCGGGATTGAGCCAGTGTGAATATTTGGACTCGACAACGAGGAAGAACTGCGGACACGTGAAGCTTTCATTGAAGAGTTCGGTCTTGGCGACGGTGGCCGTCGCGACGCTTACTGCGAGCTTGTCCGCGTGTACGGACCAACGGGAAGGTTTGCCGACACCTGGTGGTTCGTCGTCAGGTACTACTCGGCCAAGCATCCCGGGCGGGGGCGGGACGTCCGGAACCCGGACTCCGTCTAGCGGCGCGTCACCCAGCGGTAACCCGATACGCGACGTCGATACATGTGCCCTGCTCAACTCCGCTGACCAAGCGACCCTTGGAATTGAGGCCGGTAGCCCGAAAAGCGGTCAGACGGACGTAGACAAGGGCTGCATCTGGGATTCGAAGGATGTCGGGGAGTTCGGCGTTCAAGTGAATGCTTATGGTGACCGGGGTCTCAAGGACGTGCAGTCGACCGGAGAAGTGAAGCAAATTCCGGCGGTCGGTAAGCATAACGCGGTGCAGTACCTGTATGGCAAGGCATGTGCGGTAAGTCTAGCTATAACGGAGTCTGCGCGTGTTGACGCGACTTCCTCGTCGGGTAATGACTCCCAGCGGGCGTGTCAAATTGCGACGCAAGTGGCGCAGATGATCGAACCCAAGTTGCCGGGGAGCTGAGGAGTCATGGCACCGAAGCATTCGCAACCGGAATACAACCCTGGCATGCAGACGGCGTACTACCCGCCGAACTACCGTGGGAACACACACGGTGTCGAGATGCGAGGGCAATCCGACAGTCGTGGCCAGGTGCAGACGCAGGTTGAGCATGACGTCGACCGTGAGATCGATGGCAAGCCCTTGTGGCCGCGCATCATCGCCGTGATCTCGCGGGAAGGCACGGTGCGGAGCCGAGTCGACCAGCAGATGGCAGATCAAGCCAAGGCGCTCTCACAGGGTGTGGAGACGCGGCCGGCGCCGATGCTGCAGTGCTCGAACTACCAGCAGTACGAGCACAACGCTCTTGAGGACATGGTCAAGAAGGGTGTGAACGCCGGGGACGTCGGCAAGGTCGGATCGATGTGGCTCGATGCGGGCAACGAGATGGTCCGTTTCCAGACCGACGTCGTGAAGGCCATTGGCAACAGCGAGGCTGACTGGCGCGGTGCGGCGGGGAATGCGGCACGCACCTTCATGGCGGACGTTGGTAACTGGGTTGGCAAGGCGGGGCAGAGTGCGCAGCTTGCGGGCACGCAGACCCAGCAGTATTCGGCAGCCTTGGAGAAGGCGAAGAACTCCATGCCGCCGCCGGTCGACTTCAATGTGGACGCGGCGAACGCGGACCTTGGCCAGACGACGAATCCCTTTGCCTACGCCGTCAAATACGGCGCCTACATGGCGAAGTACAACCAGCAGCAGGAAGCCAAGCAAGAGGCTGTGCGGGTTGTAGGCACATACGACAGCGCTCTCGGCAGCGCCAGCACGATGCCTGCGTTCGCTGCTCCGCCGGCGATGGCGGGTTCTGGGAACCCGCCTCCGCCTCTGCCCCCGGAGCCTCCTCCGCCAGGACCTGGGCCCGGTGGTGGTCCTGGTGGCGGCCCAGGAGGTGGGCCGGGCGGTGGCCCTGGCAGGGGCCCCGGGTTTGGGCCCGGTGGTGGTCCGGGCGGTACCGGTGTAGGCGGTACGGGCCAAGGCTCAGGTTCAGGGACCGGACAAGGGTCGGGTACTGGAATAGGCACCGGAAGCGGTGTCCGCGGCCCGGGGAGTGGCACGAGCGGCCAAGGCTTCACGGGCGGCCCGAACAAGGGCGGCAACTTCGGCAACAACCAAGGCGGTTACGACCCGTCCACGGGCATGCCGCCGGGCTTCATCCCGGCTGGCGGTGGCCCTGGGATGGGGGGCGACACGACCCGAGGTGGTGGCGGCCGTGGCTTTGGGGGTGGTGGAGCGGGCGGCGGCCTGGGTGGTGGAGGTACCGGCGGTGCTGGCCGTGGCGGGTTTGGGCCTGGTGGCGGACCGGCGGCCGGTGTCGGTGGTTACGCCGCTGAGCAGGCAGCAGGTGGCGGTCGTGGTGGAGCCGCGGGCGCCAGGGGTGCTGCGGGTATGGGTGGAATGGGCGGTATGGGTGCAGGCCGGGGTGAGGGTGGCGAGGACGAAGAACACCAGCGTCCGTCGTACCTCGTTGAGCCTGACCCCGACAGCATGTTCGGAACCGACGAAATGACTGCGCCGCCGGTAATTGGCGGCTAGACGTCTGGGCGGGCGCTGCGTGTGGCGCCCGCCGAGGCGACCACGACGCTCAGCACCGCGACCCACTGCAACACGTGCAGCGACTCCTTAAGTACGAGCAGGCCAACGAGCGCTGCCACCGCGGGTTCGAGGCTCATGAGAATCCCGAACACCCGCGGCGGGATCTTGCGCAGCGCCTCCAACTCCAGCGAATACGGAATCACCGACGACAACAGGGCCACGCCAAGCCCTACCACCAACACCCACGGCTGCAACAGCGACGTCCCGCTATCAGCCGCGCCAAACGGCACGGCCACGAGCGCCGCGAAGACCATGCCGACTGCGAGCCCGTTGCCTTCCGACGTGTGACGCCCCAAAGCAGCACCGAGCAGGATGTACGCACCCCAGCAAGCACCCGCGGCTAGAGCGAACAAGAAGCCGACGAGGTCAATGTCCCCACGGCCTTCCATCAACAACACCACACCACCCGCGGCCAGCAGTGCCCACAAGGCGTCAAGCCAACGCCGTGACCCGGCCAGCGCCACCGCCAACGGGCCAAGGAACTCGACGGTCACCGCGATACCCAACGGGATTCGTTCCAAAGCCAGGTAGAAACACAGGTTCATGGTGCCGAGCACCACGCCGTAGCTGACAACCACAGCCCACGCACGGCGGTCCATACGCAGTGACGGCCGCCATAGCAGCAGCAAAATGGCTGCGGCGAAGAACAGCCGTAGCGTCACGGTCCCTGTGCTGCCGACAGCGCTGAAGAGGTTTTTGGCCAGTGCCGCGCCTACTTGGACGCTGACGATCCCCAGCAGCACTTGTGTCGATGGTGGGATTGCCCCAATTGTCCGGCCTGCTAGGGCTAACAGGTTGAACCGGGGGAAGGGGCCGCGTCCGGCTCGGTCGACGTGCATCGTGGCCATGCTCCGGATGGTGCGTGATCCGCTACCTCCAAGTCATATTGTTTCCAGATTCTGGGACGGGGGTACCAGTCAGCACCCCTCACGGCGGCCTCACGAACCTCATGCGAGGCTCACGAACATGGGCACCTTGGCGCGTCGGGGGATTTTGCTGCTCGCGGCAGTTGCCTCCATCACCACCGCGTGCACGGCCGCGCCCTCGCAGCGGCCAGCGATCGTGGTCAACGACGGTCCTCTCGGGAGCGTCACACCACCGCAGCCTGTGCCCTCGCAGGTACCGCTGCCGCCCCTTGAAGAGCCGACGCGCTCCACTATCCCGTGGATCGAGTGCGACGACGTCATCAAGAACCGCCTGACCATCTACAACGTGCCCGCTGTCGCCATGCAGTGTGCGCGCGTGCAGACCATCTTGGACTCGCCGAGTCTGCCTGGCCGCAGCCCGATGCGGTTGATGGTGCTCAAGGCGGGCACGGGCAAGACGCCGATTGTCGTTGTCTCCGACATCCAGGGCGAACCGGGCACGATCAAGGCCGCGCGCCTCGCGTCGACCCTGCCGCCCGAGTTTCTGACCAAGTTCTCCTTGATCGGCGTTGACCGCCGGGGTTCGGGCAGCTCCGAGCCGGTTCGCTGCGTCCAGGACGACGTCCGGCTGGACATCGTCGACTCCGACCCGGCCGCCGAGGACCTCGAAGACCTGCTTGACGTTGTCCGCCAGGCAGGCCAGCAGTGCATCATCGCGCTGGAGAACCGGCTGTACGCGATGGACACCTGGCGTACCGCCGCGGACCTTGAGAAGGTCCGTGAAGCCCTTGGGCTGCAACGGTTGAGCGCGATCGGTATCGGCGAAGGCTCGCGGGTCCTCGGTGTTTACGGCGACCGGTTCCCCGATCGCGTTGGCCGCATGGTGTTCGATGGCCTGCCAGACCCGAGTGGCGACTCGATGGTCACGATGGACGGAGCCGCGAGCGGCGCCGAGGCCACGTTCGAAGAGTTCGCCAAAGACTGTGTCGCAAGGAACTGTGTTCTTGGCCCGGATCCTAAACAGACATTCCTCGACCTGATCCGGAAACTGCGCGCGAGCCCGATTCCCAGCGTTGACGCGGGATTGACGGCGGGCAGCGCGACGCGTGCGGTGCTCATCGGCCTGGCGAACCGGTCTGGCTGGCCCGCGTTGGCCGACGCGATCGCCAAGGCAAGGGACAACGACGGCAACGCGTTGGTCAACTACATCAAGCCGCTTGTCAACGACAGCAGGGAACAGCCGACCGCGTTGGACGTCGGGCTCGTGACCGGATGCAACGACACGAAGACCCGGCTGGCCGTCGAGCGCCTCAACTCCATTGGTCGTGAGTGGCGTACGCGGTATCCGTTGTTCGGCGGCGTGATGGCGCAGAACCTCGTGCTGTGCAGCGCGTGGTCAGTCGCCGCGCAGCCGCCGCTGGCGATCAACGGCCGCGGGTTGCCGCCGATTGTCGTTGTCAGTACAGCGAATGACCCGGTGACTCCGCAGGCTGGGACTGAGCGTGCCGCGCAGCAGTTGCCGAGCGCGGTGCTGATTTCCTGGCAGGGCGGGGGCCATGGCGCGCTGGGCCTGTCGTCGTGTGCCACGGATGCCACGCGGGCTTTCCTTGGTGACGGCAAAGTTCCCGCCGCGGGCATGGCCTGCCCGCCCTGATCAGAACAGATCGGCGATCAGTTCGTAGGAACGCACGCGGTCGGCTGGCGAGTGCACCATCGTCGTGATCATCAGCTCGTCGGCCTCGGTCTCCGTCAGCAGCTTCTCGATGCCGCGCTGGACGGTCTCCGGGCTGCCGATGATCTGGTTGGACTGCCGGTCCTCGATGATCAGCCGCTCGACATCGCTGTACGGATAAGCCGCGGCCTCTTCGGGCGTGGCGATCAGCCCTGGCCGCCCGGACCGCAGCCGCAGGAACGACAAAGCGCCAGGTCCGGCCAGGTACTGGGCTTGCTCGTCGGTCTCGGCGCAGATCACGCCCGCGGCCACCATGGCGTACGGCTTCTCCAACACCGCTGAGGGCCGGAAGTTCTGCCGGTACAAGGCAAGCGCTGGCAACGTGTTCTGTGCGCTGAAGTGGTGGGCGAACGCGAACGGCATCCCCAGCATCCCGGAAAGCTGTGCGCTGTAACCACTTGAGCCCAGCAGCCAGATCGGCGGTTTGTTCCCGGCCGCGGGCACGGCGGCGATTCCCTCGGAGTCGCCGGAGAAGTACGAAATCAGCTCGCCTAGCTGCTCGGGGAAGTCATCCGCCGACAGCGGCGCGGGGGAGCGGCGCAACGCGTGCGCGGTACGCGGATCAGTGCCGGGTGCGCGGCCAAGGCCGAGGTCGATCCGGCCGGGGTGCAGGGCTTCGAGCATGCCGAACTGCTCCGCGACCACGAGCGGGGCGTGGTTGGGCAGCATCACACCACCGGAGCCGACCCGCATCCGTGACGTGGCCGACGCCACGTGCGCGATCAGGACGGGCGGCGCGGAGCTGGCGACGCCGGGCATGTTGTGGTGCTCGGCCACCCAGAACCGGTGATAGCCCAGCTCCTCGGTTCGTCGGGCGAGGTCGATCGAGGCGCGCAGAGCTTGGGCTGACGTCTGTCCTTCGCCGACCGTGGCGAGGTCCAGCACCGAGTAAGGGATGGCCATATCCGACCTAACCGGCGGGTGACTCCGTTTTATTCCCTGGACTTGACCTCGCCGCGGAGAACCGCGTCCAGGTCGTAACGGGCAGGTTCTTCCAACTGCGTGTAGTCGCACGACGACGGCTCACGGTCCGGCCGCCAGCGCTTGAACTGCGCGGTGTGCCGGAACCGGCTCGGATAGCCGCCCTCGGTGTGCTCGTAGCCGACCTCGACCACACGCTCCAACCGGAACGGCACCCACTCGGCCTGTGCGCTGCGCCACCGGTTGATCTCGCCGGGAACCCTTGTGCCCTCAGCGATCTCACCGACCCACGGGTGGTTTTCGTCTCCACCGGGAATCAGATACGCCAGCTCAGCCGCGAGTTCACGGCGACGCTCGGCCGGGAACGACCCGACCACGCCAACGCTGTGCAGGGTGCCATTGTGGTCGTACAAACCGAGCAGCAAAGACCCCACGGACGTGCCCGGCTCGGTGTCCTTGTACCAGCGGATTCCAGCGACCACACAGTCAGCGGTCCTGGAATGCTTGAACTTCAGCATCGACCGTTTGTCCGGTGTGTACGGTCCCTGCGCCGCTTTGCCGACCACGCCGTCCAATCCGGCGCCTTCGAACAGCGTGAACCACTCCCTGGCCAGGTCGGCGTCCTGGGTCGCGGGCGTCAGGCTGACCGCGTCGGTGCCGGACACCAGGTCGACGAGGATGTCCCGGCGCTTCACACCCGGCTCTTCAAGCACCTCGCCGGACGGGACCTGCAGCACGTCGAACGCCACAAAGGTCGCGGGTGTGGTCTCCGCCAACATGTTCACGCGACTGGCCGCCGGGTGGATACGTTCGGACAGCGCGTCGAAATCCAGCCGCCCGTTGCGGCCGACGACCAGTTCACCGTCCAGCACGACGCCAGATGGCAGCCCTTCCCGAAGCCGGGCGACCATTTCGGGAAAGTACCTGTTCAGCGGCTTCGTGGACCGCGACTGCAGTACGACGTCGTCGCCATCGCGGAACACCAGGCAACGAAACCCGTCCCACTTCGGCTCGAAGATCAGGTCAGCGCCGTCGGGGATGCTGCCCGCGGCCTTGGCGAGCATGGGTTTGACCGGTGGAGTCAGCACTCAGCGACGATAGGCCAGCATCAGGAAGTCGTCATCCCGCAACGCCGCCGCCAGGCGCATGCGCCGCGCTTCGGCCAGCACCGGCCCGGCCGAGATCCGGCCGGAGTCGCCCGCCGTGAGCTGGGGCGACAGGGTCAGGTTGAGCTGGTCGACCAGGTTGGCGGCGATCATGCCGCCGAACAGCCGTGGCCCGCCCTCGCAATTGACCCGGTTCAGCCCGCGTTTGCCCAGTTCAGCAAGGGCCAGGTTGAGATCGACGTGCTCATCGCCGACGACAACGACCTCGGCGCCCGCGTCGGTCAGCGCCTGCTTGCCGGGCGCGGCCTCGGACGTGAACAGGATCGGCGGCACGAGCGTGTCGGTGATCAGCAGCGAGTCAGGGGTGATCGAGCACTTCCCGGTCACCACCGCGACCGGTGGCAGCGGCGCGAGGCCGAGCCGTTCGCGGCGTTCCGCGCGTACCTCGTTGCGCTTGAGGCCGCGATAACGCTCGATCAACGCGGTCGTCGCGCCGACCAGGATCACGTCGGCGAGGTCACGCTGCAAGTGGAAGACCTTCTGATCGCCGGGCCCGGACAGCTCGGCCGACCTGCCTGCCACGGTCACCGCGCCGTCCAGGCTGGAGACGAAGTTCACCTGGACGAACGGCCGATCCAGCTCGGCCGGATAGTCGTAGAGCTGCTCGAGCGCGCTGTCGGTGAGCTCGTAGGCGTCGGGATCCGGCCAGAGGGTCTGCACGGATGCAATGAGACCATGCCGGGCATGCCCGCTCCACGCCTGGTAGACCGCCGTCCGGAGATCGCAGCGGAGGAGTTGGTCGCCGAACTGGTTCCGCCGCCCAGGTTCGCCGATGTCCGGTTCGATACGTACGTTCCGAACCCCGACGAGCCCAGCCAGGCCGCGGCCGTGGTGGCCGCGCAGGCGTTCGCGCAGCGTGTCGGCGTGGTGCGCAGGCGAGGCCTGCTCAACCGGGTCTTCAGCAAGCCGTTGCCGGAGCCCGCGCCGGGGCTGTACCTCGATGGCGGTTTCGGCGTCGGGAAAACCCACCTGCTGGCCTCCTTGTGGCATGCCGTGCCCTTCGAGGCGAAGGCGTACGGCACGTTCGTGGAGATCACGAACCTCGTTGGCGCGCTTGGCTTTCCTGAGGCAGTGCGGCGGTTGTCCACGCAGAAGCTGCTCGCGATCGACGAGTTCGAACTGGACGATCCCGGCGATACGACCCTGGTCACCAGGCTGCTGACCGAGCTCACCGACGCGGGCGTGTACGTGGCCACTACGTCGAACACATTGCCGGACAAGCTGGGCGAAGGCCGGTTCGCGGCGCAGGACTTCATCAGGGAGATCCGCACGCTCTCGGAACGGTTCACCGTGGTTCGAGTGGACGGTCCGGACTACCGGCACCGAGGCCTGCCCGACGCGCCGGATCCGCCGACTGACGCGCAGATCGACCAGCGCGCCGCGGCGATCCCCGGCGCCACCGTGGACGACTTCGACGAGCTGTGCGCGCATTTGGCGAAGCTGCATCCGTCGCGCTACGGCAAACTCGTCGCCGGTTTGCCGGCCGTGTTCATCAAAGGCCTGCACGCGGTGCCCAATCAGGACGTCGGGCTGCGCATGGTCGCATTGGCCGACCGGTTGTACGACCGCGCGGTGCCGGTCGCGGTGTCCGGCGAATCGTTGTCGATGTTGTATACCGACGAGATGCTGCGCGGCGGTTACCGCAAGAAGTATCTGCGTTCGATCAGCAGGCTGACCGCTCTGGCTCGGGACGCCGGTTTTCAGCGGTGAGGGTCGAAGTGCCGCCATTTGCCCAATCGGGCGCGTTGTGGGTTTCATCGCACCCCAACAATTGATCACGAAATGCGGCATAGAGTGTCTGTGCGGTTACTCGATCAACCGTGCCAGTTGATCTGTTTCGTTATACCGAATCACTTCGGAAAGTTTCCAACGAAGATCATCGGCAGGCGCTGACATGCACAGATGGGATTCTGTTGCGCCTCATGATGTTCGTGTGTTAGTACTCACGGACCAGCATGAGTGAGCTGCATGGCTCCGTCCGATAGTGGGTTACCGGCAGTTAGCCTGTCGTTTAAGGTCCCGGGCACGCCCGATGCTGGCGTAATTCGAGGGGGTCAGTACGAAATTGAGGAACGTGTGTTGAGACGGTCCATGGAAACCGTACGTCAAACGAGCACGTTGAGCCGCAGGACGCTGCTCGCTGGTATGGGCGCGTTCGCGCTGAGTGCCTGTACCGATTCGTCGTCGACGCCGGCGAATCCGGCACCTGAGGTCCCGCGGATCCGCCTTGGTGTGCTGGAAGTAACCGATACCGCTCCACTGTTCGTCGCTCAGCGTGAGGGAATCTTCGAGAAATACGGTCTCAAGCCGGAGTTCGTCACCATGGAGCTCACCGGCGACCAGCGGCCGAACCTGGAACTGGGTGGCCAGGCCGACGTGACCTTCGACAGCTGGGTCACGATCTTCCTCAACATCACCGACGGCGCCGACTGGGTTGTGCTCGGCGAGGCATACCAGGCAGCGCCGCGGACAACCGGACTGGTCATCGGGCAGACCGGGATCAACCGGCTGCGCAGCGTCGCGGACCTGCGGGGCAAGCAGATCGGCGTGAACAACAAGCGCGGCCTCGGCGTGTTGCTGACCAACAGTTTGCTGCGGCTCAACGGGATGCAGCCGACCGACGTGACCTACGTCGAGCGGCCGTTCGACCAGTTGGCCAAGGCAGTCGTGGACGGCGAAGTGTCCGCGGCGTGGATGGTCGAGCCGTACATGACGCGCTCCCAGATCGAAACCAAGTGCGTGCTGTTCGCCGACACGGCCGTCGGCCCGACCGCGGACTTCCCGCAGTCCGGCTACGCCTGCTCGCGCACGTTCGCGCGCAACAACCCCAACACGGTCCGGGCGTTCCAGTTGGCGCTCGCCGAGGCGCAGCAGCGCGCGCTGGACCGTTCCCTGGTCGAGGAAGTGCTGCCGGAGTACATCAAGGTGAGCAAGAACGTGGCGCAGCTGATGAGCATGGGCGCGTACCCCAGCACCACGCTGGCTGTGCGGCCGCAGCGCGTCGCCGACCTGATGCTGGAGCAGCAGTTCCTGAAGAGCAGAATCGACGTGACCGCACGCATGGCGACAGCGAACCCGCCGTCCTGACAGCAGGCAAAACAAATGAGCACGGCGTGATCGCCGTGCTCATTTTGCTTGTGGCGCCTACCTCTTGCGGCGGTTGGCGTTGACCAGAGTCCACACCGATACCGGTTGCCTGGTCTCGTCCGTGCTGGACGACGCGGGCGCGGCCGGTGGCTCCTGCGAGCGCTCCACTCGCGAGCGAGGTTTGGGCGGCGGACTGTCTGCGACGGCTCGTCGTGAGCTTAGTTCTTGGCGGAGTTGGTCGTAGATCGGTGTATCAGTCACCGCCGTCCTTCCGTCGCCGTGGTCGATGCCACAAGATTACGCCCGGTGCGCAAGTCCCTTCACAGCGCCACCCCCATAAGTCGGAGTCGGCGTCAATCCGCCACTCGGCCGTAGCTCAGTTGGAGTACGCACGCGCCTCCGCGGGAGACCTCGGCACGTCATCGGGTTTGCGAGGCTGTAACTCGGCCGCGGTCACGCACTCGGCCCAGTGTCGATTCTTCCTCCTGCGGCGAAGCTGGCCATAGGCCGAACATCTCGTAACACTTCAGCACCGTGGGTCAGCCGGATAGCTGTGTCGCAGGAATGTTCGCGCCGTGGTGCTCGCACTCATGGCTTCATCTCGTACACACCGGCCAACGCGACCACCTGCTCCCACACCTGGTCGAACGAAGAACTGACAGGCTTACGGACCGCCCCAAGCGCCCATTCCTGCTGCGCCTGGGTCGAGCTGCGTTTGCCGTGCAACGCGACCGCGTGCCCGGAGAAGTCGCGGACCAGCACCTCGAACACGGCACCGAGCACGTCCTCGTCCAGCCCGATGATCTCGGCCTGCTCGAGGATCAGCTGCCCGTAGACGATCAGCGTGAACAGCTCGCCCAGGGTGAGCGTGAAGTCCAGATCCCCCTGCTGTTCCGGCGTGGGCGGCGCGTTCTGGATCAGCTGGGCGAACGACTCGGCCTGCTCGGTGAACTGCGCGACCGTCGGCACGTGCGCGAACTTGCGGTACGCGCCGTGCCAGTCGTGGAACCGGATCTTGCCCAGTCCGCGCGCCGGGCCCTGTCGGAACAGGAACTCGTCGTCCGCGCTGTCGGTACGCGTTGGCACGGCCGGATAGTCCTGCGGCTGGAACAGGTACGCGGGCATGAACTTCAGGATCAGCGCGAGGTTGACCGCGACGGTTCCTTCAAGCTTGGGCAGGCCGGTGACGTCGGATTTGGCGACCGTCGTGAAGCTGTCGGACTCGAAACCCTTGGCCGCCACGACATCGCCGAGCAATGCGATCACTTTCTCGGCCTCGGTGGTGACCTTCATCTTCGTGATCGGGTTGTACAGCAGGTAGCGGCGGTCTTCGGCGTTCGCGCTGCGGAAGTAGTCCACGGCCCGGTCGGAGAACAGCCGCATCCCGATCAGCCGCGTGTACGCCTCGACGAACCCAGTCCGCACGTGCGTGAAGTTGGTGACTGGCTTGCCGTACAGGATCCTGTTGTGCGCGTGGGTGATCGCTTCGTACAGCGCGTGGGTGGCCAGGCCGATCCCGCCGAAGCACAGGTTGAACTTGCCGATGTTCACCGTGTTCAGCGCGGCGGAGAAGGCTGCTTCACCCGTGTGCAGGATGTCTTGTGCGGCAACGGGATAGTCCGACAGTTCGAACTGGGAGACGTACATCTGCGCGGGCACGACGTTGCGCACGAGGAGGTAGTTGGGGTGCGTTGAGTCGGCGGCGAAGAACACGTACTGGTCCGGGCCCTCGACGCCGGCGATCCGGCCGAACACCGACACCGTGGTCGCGCAGTCGCCGTTGCCGATGTAGTACTTGCCGCCGTTGGCGCGGTAGCCGCCTTCGCCGTCCGGCGTCAGGACCATGTCGGAGGCGTAGATGTCGGCGCCATGCTCCTTTTCGGACAGCCCGAACGCGGCGACCTGGCCCCGGGCCAGCTCACTGGCGGCGCGCTGGCGTGCCACGGCGTTGTCGCTCTGCCACACGGGCCCGAGGCCGAGCACGGTGACCTGCCACGGGTACCAGTAGTTGATCCCGTAGAAACCGAGCACCTCTGACATGGCCGCGATGCGCGCGGTGTCCCAGCGTTTGTCCGGGTTGCCGTCGGCGTCACGGGCGGGCGTGAGGAACGTGGCGAAGACGTCGTTCTCGCCGACGAAGTCGAGAAAATCCTGGTAACGCACCTTGCCATGGAAGTCGGCCAGCAGCTTGCGCTTGCCCCGTGACTCGAACCAGTCGATGGTCGCCCGCAGCAGCCGCTTGGTCTCTGGATCGAACTGACCAGGATCGTAGCGGTGCGGATGCAGCAACAGGTCGGTGCTGGGCATGTCGAGCCTCCCGGGCAGGCAATACTACTGACAAGTAGTAATAAACTACTGTAGGGTAACTTTGTCCAGAGGGCGGTGAGAAAACGGTGTTGAGTTCACAGCGCAAGCGTCGCCCATATGCGCCGCGCGTGCCCGCCGAGCAGCGCCGCGAACAGCTGCTGGACGCCGCCCTGCGCGTGGTCGTCACCCAAGGGCACAGCGCAGCGACCATGGACGCGGTCGCCGAGCAGGCAGGCGTCACGAAACCGGTCGTCTACAGCCAGTTCCGCAGCCGCAACGAGCTACTGACCGCCCTGCTGCGCCGTGAACAGCGCGGGGCCTTCCAGCAGGTGGAGAAGATCCTGCCGACGCGGCTCACCCGGGATCAGGTCGCCGGGATGCTCAATGACTTCCTCGAAGCGGTACAACAGGCCCCGGACCGGTGGCACTGCATTGTCATGCCCGTCGCCGACATGCCGACGGAGTTCCACGATGCCCGCGCGCGGGCGCACGCGCTCGCGCTGCGCCAGGTCGAGCAGCTGCTGGAGGCCGATCTCGACACCGAGATCATCGCCCACGCCGTGGTCGCGCTGTTCGAGACGGCCGCCCGGTTGGTGCTCACCGATCCCGAGCGCTACCAGCCAGGACGATTCGTCACCGCGATCCGGGCGGCTATCGGGCTCCGCTAGTGTCGTGTGATCCTGTTCCCTTTAGCAAGGCCAAGGGAACAGGGTCACGCGGCACTCGCCACGGGCTCCTCAGATTCAACGTGCTCACGTGAGCGCCGGTCCGCGACACGGTCGATCACGAGCGCGGTCGTCAGCACGACTGCGACGGCCACGCCCGCGCCGCCGAAAGTGTCAGTGACGTAGTGGAACTTCATGCCGACCAGAGCCGTCGTGCCGATGCCCGCGATCAACAAGGCGCCCACGACGGCCAGGATCGTCCACGACCGCCGCGTGGACACGGTGGCCAGCACGAGCACGGTCAGCACGGCCACCATGCCGGTGGTGTGCCCGCTGGGATACGCCAGCGAACCGTTGTTGATGGTCCGGTCGAACAGCGGTTTGAGGATCGGGCTGCTGAGCAGTGAGGCCAGCGACGGGCCCGCGACCGCGAGGATGGCCAACCGGGGCCGGTGGCGGGCGATCGCGACCATCACGATCAGGCCGATCACGACGACCAGAAGGACAGGCTCAGTGGGCACGAGCATCGCCTGCAGCAGCCCGCGTTCGCCGACGAACTGCTTGTACACCGCCCAGTAGACGTTCTCGTCGAACGCGCTGCCAGTGCGCTGACCGCTGAACAATAAGCCGAGTGCGGCGACGACAAGGCCACTCACCGAGGCGAGGGCGACGAAAAGCGGGACGAGTCCTGATGGGACAAGTCGGATGATCGTCGGCTGCACCGTTCCACTATGCCGGACGAAAACAGTTCGCGATCACCCCGGCACTCTGTGCACCATTCGTCGAATGGGGTTCCTCGACGCGAGCGCGCTCGCCTACCGCCTGCCCGACGGGCGAGAACTGTTCCGTGACGTCACGTTCCGGGCGAGCGCGGGATCGGTCGTGTCGATCGTCGGCGCGAACGGTGTCGGGAAGACCACACTGCTGAGAATCCTCGGTGGCGAGCTTTCGCCCATGGAAGGCGGTGTGCGCGTCGAAGGCGGCCTCGCGGTCATGCCGCAGTTCGTCGGCTCGGTCCGTGACGACCGGACCGTGCGCGATCTTCTCCTCGCTGCGGCGCCCGTGGCGTTGCAGAAGGCGGCGGCTGAGCTGGACGACGTCGAGCTCGTGCTGATGGAGGACGACAGCGAGCCGGTCCAGATGCGCTACGCCGAAGCGCTCGCCTCGTGGGGCGAGGTGGGTGGCTATACGGCGGAGGTTCTGTGGGACACGGTCACTGTGGCCGCTTTGGGGGTGCCGTATGACCGTGCGAAGTACCGCGGTGTGAAGACGCTGTCCGGTGGCGAGCAGAAGAGGCTTGTGCTGGAGGCGTTGCTGCGCGGGCCGGAGCAGGTGCTGTTGCTTGACGAGCCTGACAACTACCTGGACGTGCCCGGCAAGCGGTGGTTGGAGGAACGGCTCCGCGAAACACCCAAGGCTGTGTTGCTCGTCAGCCACGACCGGGAACTGTTGTCGGTTGCCGCGACTCACGTGGTCACGGTGGAAGGCGGCAGCGCGTGGGTACACCCCGGTGGCTTTCGCACGTGGCACGAGGCTAGGGAGGCGCGTTGGGAGCGTATTGCTGAGCAACGCACGCGCTGGGACGAGAAGCACGAGCAGCTGCGGCAGCTTGTGATCACGCTTCGGCAGCAGGCTACGTACAACGACGGCATGTCGTCGCGGTATCAGGCCGCGCAGACGCGGTTGCGTAAGTTCGAGGAGGCAGGCCCGCCGCCGTTGCCACCCAAGCAGGAGCGGCTCAAGCCACGGCTGCGCGGTGGCCGCACCGGGATCAGGGCGATCACCTGCGGGAACCTTGAGCTGATCGGCCTGATGAAACCCTTCGACCTGGAAATCTTCTTCGCTGACAGGGTCTGCGTGCTCGGCTCGAACGGCTCAGGCAAGAGCCATTTCCTGCGGCTACTCGCAGGCGACACCGTGGATCACAGCGGCGTGGCGCGGCTCGGGGCGCGGGTTGTGCCTGGGTTGTTCGCGCAGACGCATGAGCATCCGGACTGGGTTGGCCGGACGCTCGTGGACATCCTGTGGCACGGGGACGACACGCGGCCGGGCATCGACCGTGACCAGGCGATCGCCGCGCTGTCGAGGTATGGGCTGGCGGGGCAGAACGATCAACGGTTCGAGACTTTGTCTGGTGGTCAGCAGGCACGGTTGCAGGTGTTGCTGCTCGAGCTGTCCGGTGCGACGTTGCTGCTGTTGGACGAGCCGACCGACAACCTCGACCTGAACTCCGCGGAGGCTTTGCAGGCCGCGCTGGCGTTGTTCACGGGTACGGTCGTGGCGGTGACACACGACCGGTGGTTCGCACGGTCCTTCGACCGTTTCGTGCTGTTCCGCTCGGATGGCGAAGTGTCCGAAGTAGACGAGCCAGTCTGGGACGAGGAAAGGGTGCGAAGGGCACGATGAAAGATGCTGTCATCGTCGGCGGCGGGCACAACGGGCTGGTCGCGGCCGCTTATCTGGCACGGGCCGGGCTCTCGGTGCTCGTGCTGGAGCGGCGGGCCGAGGCTGGTGGCGCGGCCGTTTCCTTCCGTGCCTTCGATTCCGTCGATGTCCGGCTGTCGCGCTACTCCTACCTCGTCAGCCTCCTTCCTCGCAAGATCATCGACGACCTTGGGCTGCGGGTCGAGCTCCGGCGCCGCCGGATTTCCTCCTACACACCGGTCGGCGATGGCGGGTTGCTGGTTGACTCCGAGAACACCGCCGCACTCGGGGACGCCTGGCAGAAGTTCTACGCCATGACAGCCGAAGTCGCCGAGAAGGTCTTCCCGACCCTCACCGAACCGTTGCCCAGCAAGGACTCCCTGCGCGCGCGAATCAACGACGACCACGCCTGGAACGTCCTGTTCGAACGGCCGTTGAGTGAAGTCATCGAGTCGACCTTCGCCGACGACACCGTGCGCGGAGTCGTCCTGACCGACGCGCTCATCGGCACGTTCGCGCCAGCCGACGACCCACTGCTGCGACAGAACCGCTGCTTCCTGTACCACGTGATCGGCAACGGCACGGGCGACTGGGACGTGCCCGTCGGCGGCATGGGCGCGGTCACCGGCGAACTCGCCCGCGTCGCCCAAGCGGCGGGCGCGCAGATCGTCACCGGCGCCGAAGTCACCTCGATTGACCCGGATGGAGAGGTGACGTACCGCAAAGACGGGGCCACGAGAACTGTCTCAGGTGGACACGTCCTCGCCAACGTGTCGCCGCAAACGCTTGCCGCCCTACTGGGTGAAACGTCTGAAGCGCAACCGGAAGGCGCCCAACTCAAGGTGAACATGGTGTTGCGCAGGCTGCCCCGGCTCAAGGACAGCAGCGTCGACCCACGGGACGCCTTCGCTGGCACATTCCACGTCAACGAGGGCTATCGGCAGCTCGCCACGGCCTACGAAGAAGCCGCGCAAGGCCGGATTCCCAGCCTGCCGCCGTGCGAGATCTACTGCCATTCCCTGACCGACCCCTCGATCCTCGGACCTGAGGAGCAAGCCGCGGGCTACCAGACCCTGACCCTGTTCGGCCTGCACATGCCAGCCCGGCTTTTCCGCAAGGACAACGAGAAGGCCAGGGATGAGGCCCTGAAAGCCACATTGCACTCGTTGAACAGCGTTCTGGCTGAGTCCATTGAGGACTGTGTGGTCCCTGGCTGTATCGAGGCCAAAACGCCCGTCGACCTGGAGAACGAGCTGGGCCTGCCAGCCGGGCACATCTTCCACAGGGACCTGTCGTGGCCGTACGCCGACGAAGGCCAGGAAGGCACGTGGGGCGTGGAAACGAGACACGATCGGGTGCTTTTGTGCGGGGCTGGTGCCCGGCGTGGGGGCGGTGTCAGTGGAATTCCTGGGCACAATGCGGCGATGAAAGTACTGAGAAGTCGCTGAGACCCAGGGTTCCGTGGTACTCGTGACGCATGCAGCGGGACTACGTGGACAACTACTGCGAGCGGACCGACGGTTCGTTTTGGAGTGAACCGCTCAACGCCGTCAGCAACGTGTCCTTCCTGATCGCTTCGATCGCCGCGTGGCTCGTCATCCGCCGTACCGCCCGTGCTGTGGGCAAACCGGCTGTCGAGCTCTATGTGCTGCCCGTTTTGATCTTCGTGATCTTCTTCGGCAGCAGTGCCTTCCACACCACCGCGACCCGCTGGGGCCTTGCCCTGGACACTGGGTCGATCGGGGTGTTCATGCTGTACTTCATCGTCCTGTGGACCAGGCTCTACTGGGACGTGCCGTGGAAATGGGCCTGGGTCGCGGCGCCGATCTTCCTCGCGTGGACCGCGCTGATCAGTGTGCTGCCGATCGGGATGCCCGGCACGTACCTTGCCGCGGTGCTCGGTCTGCTCGTGCTGGCGGGCCTGCTGTTCTTCTCCAAGCACGCCGACCGCAAGCAGCACTGGCGTTGGTACCTGATCACCGCGCTCGTGTTTGCCGTCTCGCTGACGTCACGAACGCTCGATCAGCCGCTGTGTGCCGAGATTCCCATCGGCACGCACTACATCTGGCACACGCTCAACGGGGTTGTGCTGTACCTCGTCACACATGCGGCGATCGTGCGCTGGCGTCAGAAGATGGTCACGGGTTGATCAGATCGACGAAGTGCGTGTAGTCGTCGAGCTGGAACAGCGCGCCCCCGCCCGCGCCGACGATCTGTGCCTGCACCAGGATCGTGTACGAGCCTGGGCCGAGCCTCGTCACGCGGTGGATGCTGTGCTGCTCACGCGGCCCGCCCGATGGGCTGTCGAACGCGAAGTCCGTGCCGACCACTGGGCTGAACTCGACGGGCGCGCCGCCAGCCGGGATGTAGACGACCCGCACCGAGCACTGGTTCGCCGCAATGCACGACGACTCCGCGCCGAACGTCGACTCGACGATCCGCGCCTCGCCCGCGGGCACCGTGACGCCGATCGCGGTTGACGGGACGGTGTGCCACGTGGCCGCCAACGGGGTGTTCCAGAACGCGGTCTCGGTGATGTCGCGTTGAATGGTGGCCGTTGTGCCGCCGAAGAACGACGGGAACGCGTACGCGACGCCACCCATCGCCAACGCGCCAACCACGAGCGCGACCAACGCGACCGTGACCCGTTTCGTGAACTTACGCATCGGAAAGTCCTCCCTCGCTGTACGTGTCTGACAGCGGACAAGCCTCACCGCGCGGGTTTGAGTGGTCTTAAATGTACGTATCTCAGCGCGTTTTCCCGGCTCATTACTCGTCGGGGGTGACGCAGGTGGAAACCAATGTGCTGAGCCATGTCCGGATCGAAACCCTCGGCGGCTTCCGGGTGTTACGGGACAACGAGCCCGTGCCGATCGCGAAGTGGCCGTCCCGCAAGTCCCGTGATCTCGTCAAGATCGTCATCTGTCAGCGCGGCCGTCCGGTGCCACGCGAAACGCTGATGTGCTCGCTGTGGCCCGCAACGCCGTGCCGGAAACTCGGAAACCGTTTCTCGGTAGCACTTTGCACCGCACGTGCCATCCTCGGGCACGGCGGGTTGATCACCGAGAACGACTCCGTCCGACTTGACCAGACGGTGGTTCGCGTTGACGTGACGGCGTTTCTGCAAGCGGCGACGGCAGGATTGCGTGATCCACGGGACATCGCGGCACTGCTGGCCGCCGAATCGGCGTACAGAGGCGACTTCCTCGAAGAGGACCCGTACGAGGACTGGGCCGCTGAGCTGCGGGCCGAAGCGCGGCTGACGTACCTCCAAGTGGCCGCCGCGCTCACGGACCACTGCGCACGGGTCGGTGATCATGTCGCCGCGAGCCGGTACTGCCTACGCATCCTCGAACGCGACCGTTACGACGAAGCCGCGCATCTGGCGTTGGTACGCGCGCTCGTCGCGGTCGGCAGCCACGGCGAAGCACGCCGTCGTTATGGCACGTACGTCTCTCGGATGCGCGAGATCGACGTCGAACCCACGCCCTGGCTCAGGAAAGGGCCTTGACCCGCTTGAGTTCCTGCGCGACGTCGAAACCCGGCTCCGGGTACTGCGGATCCATCTCTTCCAGCGTTTCCAGGAGCAGTTGCGAGACGGCCCAGTTGCGGTACCACTTGTGGTCTGAGGGCACGACGTACCAAGGCGCCGCGTCCGTGTCGCACCGGGTGAGCGCCTCGGAGTACGCGGCCTGGTAGTCGTCCCACTTGGACCGGGCGTCGAGATCCGCCGGGTTGTACTTCCAGTGCTTCTGCGGACGCTCCAACCGCGCGATCAACCGCTTGCGCTGCTCCTCGGGGGAGATGTGCAGGAAGCACTTGATGATCGTCACGCCACTGTCGACCAGCTCCTGCTCGAACGCGTTGATCAGGGCGTAGCGCTCTTCCCACACGTCCTGCGGGACCAGGCTGTCGACCCGCGCGATGAGCACGTCCTCATAGTGCGAGCGGTCGAAAACGCCGATCATCCCCGGCGTCGGCAAGGCCTTGCGGACTCGCCACAGGAAGTCGTGCCGCAGCTCCGCGCGTGTCGGCTTCTTGAACGAATGGATCTTCAGGCCTTGCGGGTTGACCAGGCCGCAGGCGTGCCGGATCGTGCCGCCTTTGCCTGAGGTGTCCATTCCCTGCAGGACCAGCAGGACGCTGGCCGACGCGCCCGCGTAGAGCGCCTCCTGGAGACTGTCGAGCCGCTCCGCGGTGGTGACCAGCTGTTTCGCCGCGTTGGACTTCGAGGTCGGGCCGACCGGGAGGTCACCTGGTTTGATGCCGGACTTCTTGCCACGCTTCGGCCGCAGCGCTTCCCGGACGCTTCCCTTACCCATCCGGCGAGAATAACCGACCACGAGCCAGGACAATGATCAAACATCATCAAGCTCAAGCACGCAATGAATCGCCGCTACAAGCAACGACAGACGGGGCGAAAACATCGTCAACAGGCTTTAACCTTTCGATATGAGTGACGCCGCCACCACACCCGACTTCATCGCGCTCGACGACCGCTGGAGCGCGCACAACTATCACCCGCTGCCCGTGGTCCTCGCCGAGGGCGAAGGCGCGTGGATGACCGATGTGGACGGTCGGCGCTACCTCGACTTCCTCGCCGGGTACTCGGCGCTCAACTTCGGCCACCGGCACCCCGCGCTCATCGCCGCGGCCAAGGACCAGCTCGACCGGCTGACCCTGACCAGCAGGGCCTTCCACCACGACCAGTTCGGCCTGTTCTGCCGTGAGCTGGCCGAACTGACCGGCACCGAGATGGTCCTGCCAGCCAACTCCGGCGCAGAAGCGGTGGAATCAGCCGTCAAACTCGCCCGCAAGTGGGCGTATCAGGTCAAGGGCGTGCCGGACGGCACGGCCGAGATCATCGTGGCCGGGTCGAACTTCCACGGCCGCACGACCACGATCATCTCCTTCTCCACGGACTCGGACGCCCGCGACGACTTCGGCCCGTACACCCCCGGTTTCAAGATCGTTCCGTACGGCGACATCGATGCTTTGCGCTTGGCGATCACGGACCGCACGGCGGCCGTGCTGCTGGAGCCGATCCAGGGCGAGGCGGGCGTGATCGTCCCGCCGAAGGGCTACATGGCCGAGGTACGGCAGGTCTGCGACGAGACCAACACCCTGTTCATCGCCGATGAGATCCAGTCCGGCCTCGCGCGCACCGGTGCTTTGCTGGCGCTCGACCACGAAGGCGTGCGCGCGGACATGTACACCCTGGGCAAGGCACTGGGTGGCGGCATCATGCCCGTGTCGGCGGTTGTCGGCCGCCGCGACATCCTCGGCCTGCTCAAGCCCGGCGAGCACGGCTCGACCTTCGGCGGCAACCCGCTGGCCTGCGCGATCGGCCGTGCCGTGGTGAAGCTGCTGGCGACCGGCGAATTCCAGGAACGTTCCCGTGAGCTCGGCGCCTACCTGCACTCCAGGCTTCTGGAACTGGACGGTGTCGCCGAGGTCCGCGGCCGTGGCCTCTGGGCTGGCGTGCAGATCGCCGAAGGCGGCCCGAGCGGCTGGCAAGCCTCGATGGCCTTGGCCGAGCGTGGCGTGCTGTGCAAGCAGACCCAGGAGATGACCCTGCGCGTGGCCCCACCACTGGTGATCACCCGCGAGGAGATCGACTTCGGCGTCGAAGCGATGGCCGAAGTCCTGACGAATTAGCTTGTCCAACCTCGTGAGTGGTTATGAGGGCTAGAACCCTCATAACCACTCACGAGGTCTTTACAGCTTCTCGATGATCTTGCCGTAGGCGTCCAGGGTCTCGTCGCGCTGGTCGTGCATCAGGTACAGCGAGAACTGGTCCACGCCAAGCTCTTTGAGCTCCTGCAGCCGCTCGATGTGCGCGGACTCCGGGCCCACCAGGCAGAACCGGTCGACGATCTGGTCGGGCACGAAGTCGGTCGACGGATTGCCTGCCTTGCCGTGGTGCGAGTAGTCGTACTCCTGACGGCCCTTGATGTAGTCGGTCAGCTCGTGCGGCACCGGGCCGGAATCCCCATAGCGGGCAACAAGATCGGCAACGTGGTTGCCGACCATGCCGCCGAACCAGCGCAACTGGTCACGCTGGTGCGGGATGTCCTCGCCGACATACGCCGGAGCCGCGACGCACATCGTGATCGACGCCGGATCCCGGCCAGCAGCCTCAGCCGCGGCACGCACCGAACCGATGGTCCACCGGGTGATCGCAGGATCAGCCGTCTGCAGGATGAACCCGTCCGCATGCTCACCGACCAGCTGCAACGCCTTCGGCCCGTACGCAGCCATCCACATCGGCAGCTTGCCGTTACGCACCCATGGGATACGCACAGGCGTGCCGTGATGCTCGACCTCGCGGCCTTCGGCCAGCTCTTTGATCACGTGCATGGATTCGCGAACCGTCGCCAGCGACGCCGGTTTCTGGCCGATCACCCGGCGGGCCGAGTCGCCACGGCCCATCCCGCACACCGTCCGGTTGCCGAACATGTCGTTCAGCGTCGCGAACAACGATGCCGTCACCGACCAGTCGCGTGTGGACGGATTGGTCACCATCGGGCCGACGGTCAGGTTCTTCGTGGCCGCGAGGATCTGCGAGTAGATGACGAACGGTTCCTGCCACAGCACCACGGAGTCGAACGTCCACCCGTAGGTGAAGCCCCGCTCGTCGGCGGCCTTCATCAGGCGGACCACTTCGCTCGCGGGCGGGTCGGTCTGCAGTACGACGCCGATGTCCATTCAGGGCTCCTAGTTCAGGTACTGGCACAGCTCGCGGGACAGGAACTGGCCGTGCCCGGTCGAGCCGTGGAAGGCGTTGCCCTCCACCACAACCCGGCCGCGTGACAACACAGTGTCCACTTTGCCAGTGATCTGCATGCCCTCGTAGGCCGAGTAGTCCACGTTCATGTGATGTGTTTCGACCGAAAGGGTCTGCGTCGCCCGCGGGTCATACACCACGATGTCCGCGTCCGACCCTGGGGAAATGGTGCCCTTGCGCGGGTAGAGGCCGAACATCCGGGCAGGCGTCGTCGAGGTGATCTCGACCCACCGGGCCAACGAGATCTCCCCGGCGACCACCCCTTGGTGCAACAGGTCCATCCGGTGCTCGACGCCGGGAATCCCGTTCGGGATCTTGGAGAAGTCGCCGCGGCCGAGCTCTTTCTGCTCGTTGAAGCAGAAGGGGCAGTGGTCCGTGGACACCACCGAGAGATCGTTGGTACGCAACCCGTTCCACAGCGACGCCTGGTGTTCCTTGGGGCGCAGTGGGGGAGAGGCTACGTATTTGGCGCCTTCGAAGTCCGGCTTGGCCAGGTCCTCAATGGACAGGTACAGGTACTGCGGGCACGTCTCGGCGAAGACGTTCTGGCCCGTGTTGCGCGCGCCCGCGACGGCCGCAAGCGCTTCCGCGGCCGAGAGGTGCACGATGTACAGCGGGGAACCGGTCACCTTCGCCAGGGTGATCGCCCGTGACGTCGCCTCGCCCTCCAGCGCCGAGGGACGCGTCAGTCCATGTTGGACCGGGTCGGTCCGGCCTTCCTGCAAGGCCTGTGCGACCAGTTCGTCGATCGCGATGCCGTTCTCGGCGTGCATCATGATCAGGCCGCCGATGTTGGCCGCGCGTTGCATCGCGCGCAGGATCTCGCCGTCGGTCGCGTAGAACACGCCCGGGTAGGCCATGAACATTTTGAAGCTGTTCACGCCCTGGTCGATGCAGGTCTGCATCTCTTTCAAGGACGTGTCGTTCACGTCCGACACGATCATGTGGAAGCCGTAGTCGATGGCGCAGTTGCCGTCGGCCTTGCTGTGCCACTTGTCCAGAGTGGACTGCAGCGTGGTTCCCTTCGCCTGCACGGCGAAGTCGATGATCGTGGTCGTACCGCCCCACGCGGCCGCGGTCGTGCCGGTTTCGAACGTGTCGTGCGACGAGGTTCCGCCGAACGGCATTTCCATGTGCGTATGCCCGTCGATCCCGCCCGGCAGCACGTATTTGCCGGTCGCGTCGATCACTTTGTCGGCTTCCGAAGACAACACTGCTATCCCGGGCGCTGACAACGCGGCGATGGTCTCGCCGTCGACAAGAACGTCAGCCTGGACCGCGCCCGTCGAGCTGAGCACGGTCCCGCCGGTGATCATAATGCGCATCAGGGCTTCACCAGACCCTCGTACGTGTCCGGCCTGCGGTCACGGTAGAACTGCCAGAGGTTGCGGACCTCGGCGAGCTTGTCCATGTCCAGGTCACGGACGACCACTTCTTCCTCGGTGTCCGACGCGGCCTCGCCGACGAGCTGCCCGCGCGGGTCCACAAAGTACGACTGACCGTAGAAGTCGTTGTCACCCAATGGCTCCACGCCGACGCGGTTGATCGTGCCGACGTAGTACTCGTTGGCCACGGCCGCAGCGGGCTGTTCAAGCCGCCACAGGTACTCCGACAAGCCACGGCTCGTGGCAGACGGGTTGAACACGATCTGCGCGCCAGCCAAACCCAAGGCCCGCCAACCTTCCGGGAAGTGGCGCTCGTAGCAGATGTACACGCCGATCCGGCCGACCGCGGTGTCGAACACCGGGTAACCCAGGTTTCCTGGCCGGAAGTAGAACTTCTCCCAGAACCCCTTCACCTGCGGGATGTGGTTCTTGCGGTGCATGCCGAGGTACTTGCCGTCGGCGTCGATCACCGCGGCGGTGTTGAAGTAGACCCCGGGCTGCTCCTCCTCGTACATCGGCACGACGAGCACGACCCCGTGCTGCTTGGCGACCTCCTGCATCAGCTTGGTGGTCGGGCCGTCCGGGATCCGCTCGGTGTAGGAGTAGTAGTCCGCGTCCTGCACTTGACAGAAGTACGGCCCGTAGAACAGCTCCTGCAGGCAGACCACCTGCGCGCCCTGTGACGCCGCAGTCGCGATGCCCTCGACCGCGGCCGCGATCATCGACTCCTTGTCACCCGTCCACCGCTGCTGGATCAATCCGGCTCGTACGATCTGCGGCACTGGCTTCCTCCTCGGTGTTCCTGGTGTTCATGGACAGAAGTAGGTAGACCACGTAACCGACGACCGCGCCGATCACCCAGCTGTAGTCGTAAAGCGGCTTCAGGAAAGGAATGAGGCCGTCGGCGGGGAATGGTCCGCCGTACGCGCCACCGACCGCGAGCAGCCCGGCCAGCAGCGTCGCGAAGACCGCTTTCCAGTTCCAGCCCGCGTTGAACCAGTAGGCGCCTTCGCCGTCCTTGTACAGGTCGGCCAGCTTCAACCGGGTCTTGGCCAGCGTCCAGTACCCGGCGACGAACACGCCCGCGATCGCTGCGAGCAGGCCGCCGTAGAACCCGAGCCACGCGAAGATGTAGATGGTCGGGTCGGAAATCAGCCGCCACGGCTGGATCAGGATGCCGATCACACCGGTGATCAAGCCGCCCATCGCGAACGTGATCCGCCTCGGGAAAGCGTTGGAGAAGTCGTACGACGGACTGACCACATTGGCCGCCAGGTTCGCCGACACGGTCGCCAGCACCAGCGCGATCAACGCGATGACCACCAGGATCGGGCTGTCGAACCGGCTGGCCAGCTTCGCCGGATCCCAGATCGCCTCGCCGTACAGGGTGACCGCGCCGGACGTCGTCAGAATTGCCACGATCGCGATGAACGACATCGTCGTCGGCAGGCCGAGAATCTGCCCGGTCACCTGCTTTTTCTGGCTGCCGCCGAACCGGGTGAAGTCCGGCATGTTCAGCGAAAGCGTCGACCAGAACGCGATCATGCCCATCAGCGCGGGCGCGAACACCTTCCAGAAGTCCCCGCCCCAGCCCAGTTTGGACGGCTCGGACAGGATCGGGCCGAAGCCGCCAGCCTTGATCACCACATAGGCCAGCAGGATCAGGAAGCCGATCGACACCAGCGGCGCGGTCCAGTTCTCGAACCGGCGGATCGCCTCCATCCCGCGCCAGATGATCAGCATCTGCACGATCCAGAACAGCCCGAAGCACAGCCACAGCGTCCACGGCTGCCCGCCGACCTGAGCCGCGTTGATCCAGCCGTCGCCAGCCAGCTTGCCGACGATGACGAACAGCGCTTCGCCACCCACCCACGTCTGAATACCGAACCACGCGCACGCGATGAACGCACGCAACAACGCCGCGAGGTTGGCGCCGCGAATGCCGTAGAAGGCGCGGGCGAAGACCGGGAACGGGATGCCGTACTTGGTGCCGGAGTGGCTGTTGAGCAGCATCGGGATCAGCACGATCAAGTTGCCTAGCGTGATCGTCAGGAACGCCTGCAGCCAGTCCATTCCCAGCGCGATCAAGGACGCGGCCAGCGTGTAGCTGGGGATGTTGTGGGCCATGCCCATCCACAGCGCGAAGTAGTTGTAGGTGCTCCAGCGCCTGCCTTCGACCGGCACCGGCGCGAGCTCCGGGTTGTAGAAACGGCTGCCCGCGATGGCCGAGGAGTCGATCAGATCCACGCGGCCGTCGGGATGGGTCATCTGGGGCGATCCGGCCATAGGTCACTCCGCGTCGTGGGGTCGGCTGAGGTACGGGTCAGCTGGGCCATCGGTTCTCTTGGCGAGCGTGGGCTATCTATCCGGGCATCTCATCGCGGCCTTCCGGCACACGGCAGAGGCATTGTGTTCACCGTTGCGCCGCAATCTGGACAGTATGTCGGTTGCGGTCCGATCTTTCGACCGGATCGCGGCGGCCGCTAGGCGGTCGCGCAGATCGCGTAACCGCTGACGGACCATTCGTTGGGGATGGCCCCAAGCTCATGGACGCCCACATTGGCTTCGGTGGATTCCGGGCGCAGACTCACGAAACCAAGACGGGATCGAGTGCTCCCGGTGTGCAGCTTTCCGGTGATCGCGCCACCGGTACCGAGCAGTTGCTTGCCACTTGGGCACCTGGGTGTGACGGTCTTGCTTGTCGTGGAGTCCGTGACGCTCGTGTGCTCGATCGTGGACAGCCCAGGAATCGGGTCGGCGCACACCGCGAACGCGCTCGCAGTCCAGCCGAAGCCGGCGCCGATACCACCGAACAAAGACGCTGTCACGGACGTCGGTGCCGCGGTCGGGCCGCCATCCGGAACGAGGCCGACCATCTGGATGTAGGGAGCTCCCACCATGGCCACGGCGCCGGCGCCGACCACCTGCTTGCCGGTGGGGCACGTCGCGGTGATGTGCTTGTGGCTCTGGATGGTGGATGGGGACTTCGCCTCCACCACGACGAGCCCGGGTAGCGGGTCGGCACACACCGCGTATGCCGTGACGCTCCAGTTCCCGGTGAAGTCCGTACTTGTGGATTCGGCGGCTTGGACGCGGACCGACCGGATCGCGGTCGGCGAGTCACCCATCGGCCTCACCGCGCCGATCGCCACCGCGCCGTGGCCGCCGACGACCTCGCCGCCCATGCTGACCAGCAGCTTGTCGTCCGGGCACGTCGCGGTGACAAATCTGTGCTCCTCCGAGTTGGTCGGGCTGGTGGCCTCGACCCGTTGCAGGCCTGGGATCGCGGCACTCGCCGGCGCCGCTAGTCCTGCCAGGACAAGGACCGCTGTGCCGGCCATCGTCACAAGTCTTGTGGTGATTGACATTCCGGCACGGTAGGACCGGACGGCCCCGGCGCGGCCGGGCGGACGAGCGGTGATTGGGCGGGTATCAACGACCCTTATGGGCAAAACCGTCTCGGCCGGGCGGATGTGCCTGGTTACGTTGGTGCCTGCCGTATCCCGAACCCTGCATCCAAAGGAGATCACGGCATGTCGCACTACCCCTATGCGTCCAGGACGGCGGCGGTAACGATCGCGTTTCTCGCGATCACCGCGCTGTCCTGGACAGCGGACGCCGCTCCGGTTCCGGTGACCCCGGACCTCGCACCGGAAATGTATACAGCCATCCAGCGGGACCTCGGGCTGACTCCCGAGCATGCCCGTGCCCGGCTCGCGGCCGACAAGCACGCGAGCGACACCGGAAACAGCCTGCGTAAGCACATGTCGGCCACCTTCGGCGGCGCGTGGATCGACGCGGGCAGGCTCGTTGTCGGCGTGACCGACAGCAAGTCCGCCGACGCCGTGCGCGCGGCAGGCGGCCAAGCGCGCCTGGTTTTCCGCACCGAAGGGCAGTTGGACGCCGTGAAGTCCAAACTGGACGCCAACGCGGCGATGGCTCCTTCGACAGTGCCAGGTTGGTACGTCGACCCAGCAAGCAACAGCGTGGTCATCAAGTCGCGGCCGTCCGATTACCGCGGCGCTTATCGGTTCGCTTCGCTTTCCGGAGCGGACATGGCCGCGATCCGAGTGGAAGCCAGCGACGAATCGCCGCGGCCGTTGATCGACGTGATCGGCGGGAACGCCTACTACATCGGCAGCGGAACACGCTGTTCGGTTGGCTTCTCGGTGAACGGCGGATTCGTGACCGCCGGGCACTGCGGCCAGACGGGAGCGTCCACGAGCCAGCCAAGCGGAACGTTCCGTGGCTCGAGCTTCCCCGGCAACGACTACGCCTGGGTGCAGGTCGCAGCGGGCAACACGCCCCGCGGCCTGGTGAACAACTACCAGGGCGGAACGGTGTCTGTCGCCGGTTCGCAGGACGCGGCCGTCGGCGCGACCGTGTGCCGGTCCGGTTCGACGACCGGATGGCACTGCGGCACGATCCGTGCGCGCAACACCTCGGTCACCTATCCCCAGGGGACGGTGTCCGGCCTGATCCAGACCAACGTGTGCGCCGAGCCTGGCGACTCCGGTGGCTCGCTGCTGGCCGGGACGCAGGCGCAGGGCGTGACCTCTGGTGGTTCGGGCAACTGCAGTTCCGGCGGGACGACGTACTTCCAGCCGGTCAACGAGATCCTGCAGACCTATGGGCTGACCCTGGTCACCGGCGGTGGCGGGCCTGGTCCCGGCACCTGCCAGAACCCGCAGAACACGTACAACGGGTCGCTCACGTCGAACCAGAGCGCGTACCAGCCGAACGGAGGTTCGTACACATCGAACACTTCGGGTGCGCACGTCGGCTGCCTGAATGGCCCGTCGGGTACGGATTTCGACCTGTACCTGGAAAAGCAGAACGGTTCAACGTGGACAGTCGTGGCCAAGTCCGACAGCCCGCAGAACACGGAAACCATTAACTACAACGGAACCGCGGGCACCTACCGGTACCGCGTGCACGCGTACAGCGGCTCCGGCACCTACACCCTAGGCGTCTCAAAGCCCTAGAAAACCCTCGTGAGTGGTTAGCCGTGTTCTAACACGGCTAACCACTCACGAGCTTTTACCAGCGGAAAACGTCGTTGCTTTCGGCCGCGGCCACGCAGGCGTTGGCGTACTTGAACTCGAAGTCCACGCGCTTGCCCTTGTAGCGACCGGTTGCCTTGGCGGTGACCGGGTCGTAGATCATCGGGCAGACCGCGGTACCGGACGGCTGGAGCTTGGTGAAGTCGCCGCCGACCTCGTCGATCGCCATGCAGGCGCGCTCCCTGCGCGGGTGTGAACCGGACACGTTGTCCGGGTCGTCACAGCCCAGGGTGCGGGTGTCCGGAACGATTAGCGTGTGCTCGTCTTGCATCGACAGAACCAGGGTCGGCAACGCGGGCGCGGCGGACGCTGGTGCGATCAGCAACGCGGCCGCCAGCGCTGACACGCATGCGCCGACAGCGATGGGTTTGAGGGAAGACTGCATACCCGCGTTATCGGCTCGTTAAACGTGACCCTGTGTTACTCGGTCGGGTGATGTGCCTGCACATCCAGGGTCAGTAATGCCACATAGAGCGACAGCATCGATTCAGGGTCTTCCAGCGATACCCCGAGGACCTGCTCGATCCGGGAAAGCTGTTGGTAGTACGCGGTTCTGGACATATGCGCGGCCGCGGCGGCCGCTGACTTGTTGCCGCCCTGTTCGCAGTAGTGCCTGAGGGTTTCCACCAGGCGGCTGCCGTGTGCGGCGTCCCGCGTCAGCAAGGGGCCGAGTTCGCGGTCGGTGAATGCCGTGACGCGTTCGTCGTTGGCCAGCAAATGCAGCAGGCCACGCAGTCGCACGTCGTCAAGCCGGTGGTACAGACGGTCCGAAGTGGACCGTAGCGCCGCGTCGGCGACATGCGCGGCTTCGACCATGGTCCGACGGGCGCCAGTGACTCCGTCCGCGGTCGTCCCGACGGCGACAACAACCGGCTGGGCGCGTGGCGTGGCGCCAGCGGCCTGGTGCACCTCCTTGGCCAGTTTCCGCAGCACGTTGGCGACTTCTGCTTGGGGCGGCAGGGAAAGCAACGCGCGCACGCTCGTGTCGTCGACAACACCTACCAACGCGGCCGTCTGCGCGCGCCGGGCCGCGAGGGCTGTGGCCTCGGCGAGGTCGCGCAGCACCTCCTGTGTAGCCATCGCGGGCGCGGGGTTTACCCCAGTTCGCGGCCGTACGGCGACACCCACAAGCCTGCGGTGTTCCAACGGCACGCCCAAAGCAGCCGATCGCGCGTTGATATCGGCGCCAGGGGTGGACAGCATCTCCGTCAGCAGCGTGCGGTGCGCGTGCCGTTCCAGGCCTTCGCGGTCACGCGCGACCAACCGGTGTACGGCCAGCGCGGACGCGGCGCGCTCGGCCACCACGATGTGCCGGTGTGGCGGAGGCTCCGGACACAGCATCACCAGCCTGCCCCAGTCGTTGCCCCGCGCGCCCACGACCGTCACGAGCCAGCCCGCCTCGGCGTCGTAGCTGGTCCGCTCGGTGAGCTGGACTGCCCGCGAGCGTCGTGCCCAGTCGCGCAGTAGCTCGCTCGGGTTCCCACCAGCCGTGTCGTACGCGAGCACGTCGTGCGAGAGCGTCTCCAGAACAACAGGCCGTTCGGCCGTACGCGCAACCTCCCGTAGGACCTCCGCGGGCTCCGCGCCCGCGACGGTCAACGCGGTGAACGTCTCGTGCACCTGCTCGGCCGCGCGCAACTCCGCGACCTGGGCGTCCACGATGAGCCCAACCACGGCCTCGGTCACGTTGACGAACCGCGTCTCCTCGGACAACGTCACCAGCGGTACGCCTCGGCGTTCCGCGGCGGCGACAAACGCTTGCGGCAGCTTGTCGCTCCAGTGTCGCAGCAGCTCAACCACGATGCCCGCGACGCCGACATCCGCCAGTTCGTCCACGTACCTCGTCAGGCCGTCAGGCTCGTCCGGCAGCGCGATTCCGGTGGTCAGCACGAGCTCGCCACCACGCAGCAGAGGCGCGATGTCGGCAACCTCGGCCACGTGCACCCAGCGCACACGCCGGTCCAACCCGCCATGGGCCGCTACGACGCGCGGCTTGCCCTCCCGGATTACCGGCAGGGCCAGCGCGTCGGCGACCGTGGGGTACACGAACACAATGTAAGGCTTCGCCGCGATTTCGAGTACAGGTTGTCCGTAGTGGTGCCTGGTCGGTTACCAGCAGACTCGACCGCAGGAACCCGCGGATCCCGGAGGTTGCTGTGCCCGATTCAGTGCCCAAGGACGACCTGCTGCAGCGGCACCGTGCGGTGTTGCCGAGCTGGCTGGCGCTGTACTACGCCGATCCGATCGAGATCGTCGGCGGCAAAGGCCGCCGCGTGACCGACTCGCAAGGGCGGGAGTACCTCGACTTCTTCGCGGGCATCCTGACCAACGCGATCGGCTACGACATCGACGAGATCAGCGACGCGATCCGCGCGCAGGTCGACTCGGGCGTCCTGCACACGTCGACGCTGTACCTGATCCGCAAGCAGGTCGAGCTGGCCGAGAAGATCGCCGAGGTGTCCGGGATCCCGGACGCGAAGGTCTTCTTCACCAACTCGGGCACCGAAGCCAACGAGGCCGCGCTGCTGCTGGCCACGCAGTACCGCAAGAGCGACCAGGTGCTGGCGCTGCGCAACTCGTACCACGGCAGGACTTTCGCGGCGATGGGCATCACCGGCAACCGGGGCTGGTCGGCCAGTTCCCTGTCGCCGCTGAAGGTCAGCTACGTGCACGGCGGCTACCGGATGCGCGGCCCGTTCGCCACGTACAACGATGCCGACTACATCGCCGCGTGCATCGAGGATTTGCGGGAGATCCTCGAAGTCACCACGGCCGGTGACGTCGCCTGCATGATCGCCGAGCCGATCCAGGGCGTCGGCGGGTTCAACGTCCCGCCGGACGGCCTGTTCGGCGAGATGAAGAAGGTACTGGACGAGTACGGGATCCTGTTCATCTCCGATGAGGTGCAGACCGGCTGGGGACGTACCGGCGAGCACTTCTGGGGCATCCAGGCGCACGGTGTCGTGCCGGACGCGATGACCTTCGCCAAGGGCCTTGGCAACGGCCTCGCGATCGGCGGCGTGGTCGCCCGTGGGGACCTGATGGACTGCCTCAAGGCGAACTCGATCTCCACCTTCGGCGGCAACCCGGTCTCCACCGCCGGTGCGAAGGCCGCGCTGGATTACTTGCTGGACAAGGACTTGCAGGCGAACGCGGCCAAACTCGGCAGCATGCTGATCAACGGGCTGCGTGACGTCTCGGCTGAGAACCCTGTGGTGGCCGACGTACGTGGCAAGGGCCTGATGATCGGTCTTGAACTGGTCGGCCCGGACGGCCGTTCACCGAGCCCCGCGGCCGCGGCCCGGATGCTCGAAGAGACGAAGGCGCGCGGGCTGCTGGTCGGCAAGGGCGGTCTGCACAACAACGTGGTCCGGCTGGCGCCGCCGCTGACCCTGACCGAGGACGAGGCCGAGGAAGGCCTTGCCATCCTGCGCGAGTCGATTTCCGTGGTGGACAAGGAGAACAAGGCGTGACGTCGAGGATCACCCATTGGATCAACGGCAAGCCGTGGGACGGCCCAGCCGCGCGGACCGGTGACGTCTACGACCCGGCGACCGGTCAGGTCAGCGGGCACGTCGACTTCGCATCGCAGTCCGAAGTGGACGCGGCGGTGGCGGCAGCGGCGGCTGCTTTCCCGGCGTGGCGCGACGCTTCGCTGGCCAAACGGTCCAATGTGCTCTTCAAGTTCCGTGAACTGCTGGCCGCACGCAAAAGCGAGCTCGCCGCGATCGTGACCGCGGAGCACGGCAAGGTGCTCGACGACGCCGCGGGCGAGGTCCAGCGTGCGCTCGAAGCCGTGGAGTTCGCCTGTGGCATCCCGCATCTGCTCAAGGGCGGCTTCAGCGAGAACGTGTCCACGAAGGTGGACGTGTACTCGATCCAGCAGCCCCTTGGCGTGGTCGCGGTGATCTCGCCGTTCAACTTCCCCGCGATGGTCCCGTTGTGGTTCATCCCCAACGCGATCGCGTGCGGGAACACGGTTGTACTCAAGCCTTCGGAGAAGGATCCGTCGGCCTCGATTTTCATCGCTGAGTTGTTGGCAGAGGCTGGCTTGCCCGACGGTGTGCTGAACGTGCTGCACGGCGACAAGGTCGCGGTCGACGGTCTGCTGGAACACCGCGCCGTGAAGGCTGTCTCGTTTGTCGGATCGACGCCAATTGCTCGGTATGTCTACGAAACCGGGACCCGGCACGGCAAGCGCGTGCAGGCATTGGGCGGGGCGAAGAACCACATGGTCGTCCTGCCGGACGCGGACCTGGACCTGGCAGCCGACGCGGCCGTGTCCGCCGGGTTCGGTTCGGCGGGGGAACGGTGCATGGCTATCTCGGTGGTCGTCGCGGTTGACCCGATCGGTGACGAACTGGTCGAGAAGATCGCCTCCCGGATGGCTGCGTTGCACATCGGAGACGGCAGGCGCACGGGGTGTGAGATGGGCCCGTTGGTGACTCGCGCGCACCGCGATCGCGTCGAGTCCTATGTGGAGGCGGGTGTGGCATCGGGGGCCACACTGGCCGTCGACGGGCGTGGTCACCCGGTCGACGGGGCGGTCGAGGGTTTCTGGCTCGGCCCGACCCTGTTCGACCGGGTGAACACAGACATGTCGATCTATACGGACGAAATCTTCGGCCCAGTGCTGTCAGTCGTCCGCTCGCCCTCGTACGACGAAGCACTGGAACTGGTGAACAGCAACCCGTACGGCAACGGAACGGCCATTTTCACCAACGATGGCGGGGCCGCGCGCCGATTCCAGAACGAGGTCGAAGTCGGCATGGTCGGCGTGAACGTGCCAATCCCGGTGCCTGTCGGCTACTACTCGTTCGGCGGGTGGAAGGACTCGTTGTTCGGCGACACGCACGCGTATGGGACGCATGGAATCCACTTCTTCACCAGGTCCAAAGTGGTCACGAACAGGTGGCTCGACCCATCGCACGGCGGCGTGAACCTGGGTTTCCCGCGTAACGTGTAGGCATGCTGAAGGTGATGGCTTTCCTGGTCCGCAAGCCTGGGCTCACGATGGACGAATTCGTGGACTATTACGAGAACAACCATGTCCCGCTCATCGTGAGCCATGGCAACGGCCTGCTTGGCTACAAACGCAACTACATCCGCGACGAATTAGCCGGTTTCGACGCGGTCAGCGAGTTCTCCTTCACCGACCTGAACGCCTACAAAGCGTGGGCAGCGGCCATGTACTCGCCGGAAACCGGCGTCGAGAAGGACGAAGCGAACTTCCTCGACCGCCCAAAGACCCGGGCTTGCGTGGTCGAGGAACACGTCAGCTAGGTCAGGCGGATGGGGTTGACGATGTCAGCCGTGACCGTCAGTGCCACGAACAGGCCGCCGACGACCACCAGAGCCATAGTCACTGTGGCAAGGCGGTTGTAGTCGACCGGGCCGAGCGCGGGGCGGCCACGCGCTTGACGGATCCGGTCGCGAACCTTCTCGTACCACGTGACGGCGATGTGACCGCCATCCAACGGAAGCAGCGGCAGCAGGTTGAACACGCCGAGGAAGAAGTTCAAGCCTGCCAACAACATCACGAACACCGACCACAAGCCTGCCTCGGCCGCCTCGCCGCCGAGCCTGCTCGCACCCACCACGCTTATCGGCGTGTTCTGGTCACGTTCGCCACCGAACACCGCGTGCACCAACGCCGGGACACGTTGCGGCATTTCGATCAGGCGCTGGAATGTCTGTGCGAACATCTGGCCAGTGAAGGCGGTGGACGCGCCCACCGCGTCGATTGGGTTGTACTGCAGATTCGTCTGGATTCCGGCGCCGATCACGCCGATTTCGCCGACGCCTTCCCGGAACACTCGCGGGATGTTCACGGTGAACGTCAAAGTCTCGTCACCGCGTTGGACTTCCATCGGCGTCGGGCCGGACTGGACACGGACGACGGCCACCATTTCCTGCCAGTTCGGGGTTTGCTGCCCGGCCACCGACAGGACTTGGTCGCCTGGCTGGATACCCGCCGCGGCCGCCGCACCGCCGGATGTGTCGCCAAGAATGGGTTTGTTGGTCGTGTTGGGCAGACCCATGGTCGCGGCCATCACGTAGAGGATCAGGAAACCGAGCACGAAATGCGTCAGTGGTCCTGCCGCCATCACCGCGGTGCGCTGCCAGGTTCTGAAACGCCACATCGGGCGCTCGTCCTTGACCCGGTCGTCCAGGGTTGTCATGCCGGAGATGTCGCAGAAACCGCCCATTGGTACGGCCTTCAGGCCGTACTCGATCCCCTTGCGGTGGAATGAAAACACCGTTGGGCCCATGCCGACGAAGAACCTGCGCACCTTCATCCCGAAGGCGCGCGCGGTCAACATGTGCCCCGCTTCGTGCAGGGCGAGCGAGAGGCATACGCAGAGGGCGAACAGTGCGATGCCAGCGATGTAGGCGACCACGGGCAGACTGTCTCAGTTCTCAGGTGAAGCTGGTGTTCGGGAACTCGGCCCGCCCAGAAGCCCCTGGCGCCAGCCGCGGCTTGGCCTCGGCTCGGTGCATGATCGGCAGGTTGAACGCTTCGAAAAGGATTCTGGATCGATTCATTACCGGAAACCTTCGAGGATCCCCGCGACCTAGGGCCTGTTTTGGAAATCTCGTTGGTTAGGTCTGGCTGGTCACGGTGAAGGGAACTGGCCAGCCAGCCAGATGGTGAGGTCTTTGGCGATCTGGTTGCGGTCAGCACTGGTGGTCCGCGTGGGTTCCTGTTGGTCGGGGTGGTGTCGTTCGACCTCGTAGGTGTCGTCGTCGAGCAGGGACACGGAGGCGTACCAGCCCGCGTCCATGTCAGCGGGGTTGACCGTCAGGAAGGTGTTCTCGGGGTGGGCGAGGTCGGTGATGAGCATGAACAGAGCGTCTTCGGAGGGGTCCTCGATGTGGTCGCCGTTCTCGGTGTCGGCGATGTAGTAGTCGGCGGTCATCCCCAGGTCTCTCCCGATGTGCGAACCAGTGGGACGCCAGGATCGCACGCTGGCGTGGCGCTGGTCAGAGCCACTCGTTGATCGCGGCAACGGTGACGGTGGCCTCGTAGCGAACGGCCAGCTTGTCGTAGCGAGTGGCCACGGCCCGGTTGCGTTTGAGCCGGTTGATGCCGCACTCGACCGAGTGCCGTTGCTTGTAGACCTCGTGGTCGAACGCGGGAGGGCGACCGCCGTGCCTACCTCGATTCTTGCGGTGGCGGATCTGGTCGGCCTTCTCCGGGATGGTGCATCGAATCCCTCGGCGGCGCAGGTAGGCGCGGTTGGCGCGAGAGCCGTACGCCTTGTCGGCTAACACTTGGTCTGGACGGGTCCGCGGCCTGCCCGGACCGATCCGCGGCACACTGATCTGTTCCAGGACCGGCTGGAACTGCGGTGAGTCGCCCCGTTGCCCAGCGGTGACCACCACTGACAACGGCTTTTGTCCCTGTTCGGTTGCCAGATGCAGCTTCGTGGTCCGCCCACCTCGTGACCGGCCGATCCCGTGATCAGCCGGCTCGATGTCCACCCCGCCCGGCGATTCCCGCTGCAGATCTCCCTGATTTCGTGCGCCAGCGGCGTGCTGGTGCACGCGTGCGACCGTGGAGTCCACGCTGATGTCCCAGGTGATTAATCCGGCCGCGTCGGCCTGGGCCTGAAACTGGGACAGGATTTGCTTCCAGGTTCCGTCTCGTTGCCAGCGCCGGAACAGCCCATACACTGTCTGCCAGGGGCCGTAGCGACCGGGCAGATCACGCCACTGGATGCCGGTGCGGACCCGAAAACGGATCCCGTCGATGAGCTGTCGTTTCGGATGCTTGGGTGGCCGACCGGGCTTCTTGCCCTTGGGTAGCACCGCCTCCAGCTTCGTCCACTGCTCGTCCGTCAGATCGCCACGGCCCACCCCAAGATCGTTTCAAATCTAGATCAACTTCTAAAACAGGCCCTAGGTGAGGGCAGACAGGGGGGAAGCGTGACGGAGTCCGACTGGTTCGCCACCTTGTACCGCGGCGCGTACCAAGAGCTGGTGCTGGCGGTGTTCGCGCTGACCAGGGATCGGGCGCAGCCGGTACCCGCGGCTGACGGCAGTTGGTGGGTATCCGTGCGGGACCCGGCAACGTACCGGATGTCACTGGCGACGATCCGCGATGGCCGGACCTGGACAGTCAGCCAGCTACTCAAGGACCCGGCCAACGAAGTCGGATTCATCAGAGAGGTCACGGTCGTCAGCAGCAATGGTGTGCTCTACGCCCTTGGGCACAGCTCAGTTTCCACCCTTGGCGCGCCATCGGCAGCCTTCTTCTCGTTCTACCGCAGCATGGATGGCGGTCACAGCTGGGAGTTGACGTATGACGCCGGGGTGCCGCGGGTGGTGCACTCGGTCTCACCGACTCCGGTGGTCATCTCGGCCGGTGACATCATCGTGTCCACACCGGACGCTCCGCAACGGGTGCTGGTGAGCAAGGACGGTGGCCGGAGTTTCCAGCCAGCTATGCGGCCGGAACTGGATTGGGTCAGCTGGACGAGAGCGGGCTACCTGAATACGAGAACCGGCCCGACACCAACGCATTGGCTGTCTGAGGACGGAATCAACTGGCGGAAACTGGGAGAGTGACCACGTGCCGACGCGTCCGCTGTGCTCGGCGGACGCGTCCCGTTTAGCTGTGCGCTTTCCAGTCGATCACCTCCCGAGGATCTGGTTGACCACGGTCTTGGCGTCGTTGATCGGGATCGAGAAACCGATGCCGACGCTGCCGGCCCTTCCGTCCGGTGTGGACACTGGCGAGTAGATCGCCGAGTTGATGCCGATGATCTCACCGTTCGAGTTCACCAACGGCCCACCCGAGTTGCCTTGGTTGATCGATGCGTCGGTCTGAATCGCCTTGTACTGCGTGGATTCGTTGCTGGTGCTGGCGAACGGGTTGCCGCCTTCGTTGTCGGAGATGTTCACGGGACGGTTGAGCGCGCTGACGATGCCAGTGGTCACGGTGCCCTGCAAGCCTCCGGGTGAGCCGATCGCCACGACCGCGTCACCGATCTTGACCTGGCTGGAGTCGCCAAGAGTCGCCGGGGGCAACCCGCTGACGCCCTGCAGCTGCAGGACTGCCAGGTCAGAAGCCGCGTCCGTGCCCACGACCCGTGCCGGAACCGTACGGCCGTCGTTCAACGTCACAGTCACGGTTGCCCGCGAGCCGCCTGCCACCACGTGGTTGTTCGTCAGGACCTGGCCGTCGGCGGTCAGGATCACGCCGGAACCGATGCCTTGTTCCTGCGCGGTCTGCACGTTCACCTGGACCACACTTGGCAGCACCTTGCTGGCGATCGCGCTGACGTCAGTGGGCGTGTTGTTGCCAACGCTCTGGGAGATCGATGTCGACGTCGGCAGCAGCGAACCGCTGTCATTGCCGCCGATCAGGCTGCCGGTCACGCCTCCGACCAGCCCGGCGGCCACCACGGCCGCGATGGACAGGGACACAGCTCCCTTGCTGAAGCGGCGCGGCTTGCCGGGCCCGGCCAGTGCGGGCGGGACCGGGCCTCCCGTCGGTGGTAGTCCACCGCCGTACGCAGGCGGCGGCGTCGAAGCCGGGTACTGCGCCGGACCGTAGTACGGGTACTGCTGCTGGGGTTTCTGTGTCTGCGTCATGCTAGTAACTCTGCTGGGCTTGCATGAGAACAGCCTGAGGATCAGCAATAAGGTTTCCAAGAAAGGCTAGGGTCTGCCTGTGACTCGCGAGACATCGTTCCTGCAGATGCAAGCCCGCACCCAGCGCTTCACGCTCGGGATCCCCAAGGAGATCAAGGTCGCGCCGGACGGGACCAGGGTGCTGTTCCTGCGATCACCGTCCGGTGAGGAGCGCAGGCACAGCCTCTGGCAGCTCGATCTGGCCACCGGTAAAGAGTCTGTGCTGGCCGATCCGGCGGTGCTGCTGGCCGACGGGGACGAGGAGCTGACAGCCGAGGAACGCGCGCGTCGCGAGCGCACCCGGTCACAGGCCAGTGGGATCGTCGGCAACGCGACCGACAGCGAAGCGCGGATTGTCGCATTCGCCCTGTCCGGTCGTCTGTACGTCACGGACGCGCTGACCGGCGAGACGAAACTCCTGGAAACAGCGACACCGGTGTACGACCCGCGCCCGAACCCGACCGGCACGCACATCGCCTACGTCTGCGAGAACGCATTGCGTGTGGTGAATGTGGACGGTACGGGCGACCGCGCGCTGGCCGAGCCGGAAGGCGAGAACCGCGCCTACGGTCTCGCGGAGTTCATCGCGGCCGAGGAGATGAACCGGTCACGGGGTTACTGGTGGTCGCCAGACGGGCAACGCCTGTGTGTCACACATACCGACCGTTCGCCCGTGCATCTATGGCATATATCGGATCCGGCGAATCCGGCCGCTGAGCCGCACATCGTGCACTACCCGGCCGCTGGCACACCGAACGTCAAGGTCCAGCTGTTGGTGCTCGGCCTTGACGGCTCGCGGGTCCCGGTCGACTGGACCGGCACGGAGTATCTGGCGAACGTCCACTGGTCGGCCGGTGGCCCGCCGTTGATCTCGGTGTTCACCCGTGACCAGCGGACCATGCAGATCCGGACGGTCGATCCCGACACTGGCGAAACCGAGTTGCTGCACGAGCAGACCGACCCACATTGGGTGGACATCGTGACCGGCGTTCCGGCATGGACATCCGACGGCAGGCTGGTCAGGGTCGTGGCCGGCGAGCACGCCTATCGCCTTGTCGTGGACGGCAAACAGGTCACGGACCTTCCGTTGCAGGTGCGTTCGGTGCTCGACACCGGCGATGACGTGCTGTTCACCGCGTCCGCTGAGGACCCGACCAGGGTGCACGTCTACCGGGCAGGCGCCGACGGCGTCACCCAGCTGTCCTCTGTGGACGGTGTTTCGTCGGCGGCGAGGGCTGGCGATATCACCGTGCTGACATCGTGGCGAATGGACGTCGCCGGTCCGGACGTGGCTGTGCTGCGCAAGGACGAGCCGATCGGGAAGGTCGACTCCCTCGCGCTGGCGCCGACGCTGGAACCAACGGTCATCGAGTTGACCCTCGGCGAGCGCAAGTTGCGTGGTGCCTTGATGTTCCCGGCAGGTCACGAGCCTGGTAGCGGCAAACTGCCCGTCCTGCTCGACCCGTACGGCGGTCCGCACGCGCAACGGGTGCTGGCCTCCCGTAACGCCTATCTGACCTCACAATGGTTGGCGGATCAGGGTTTCGCGGTCCTTGTGGTCGACGGTCGCGGCACGCCGGGCCGTGGGCCGGCGTGGGAGCGGGAGATCGCCTTCGACCTGGCCGACGTCACGCTGATCGACCAGATCGACGGCTTGCACGCGGCCGCGGCGCTGTACCCGGACCTCGACCTGTCCAGGGTGGGCATCCGGGGCTGGTCCTACGGCGGATATCTGGCGGCACTCGCCGTATTGCGCAGGCCTGATGTGTTCCACGCGGCGATCGCGGGCGCACCCGTGACCGACTGGACGCTGTACGACACGTTCTACACCGAGCGTTACCTCGGCCATCCGGAAACTCACCCAGAGGTGTACGAGCGCAACGCGCTTCCGCCGGACGCACCGAATCTGGAACGGCCGCTCATGCTCATCCACGGGATGGCCGATGACAACGTCGTCCTAGCCCACTCCCTGCGGCTATCGTCCGCGCTCGTGGCCGCCGGACGACCGCACACACTGTTGCCGTTGCCGAACGTCTCGCACATGACGCCGCAGGACGAGTCGACCGCGGAGAATTTCCTGCTGTTGCAAACCACATGGCTACATGACGCTCTGGGTAAGGTCCGGTAGAGGCGATAGAAGGGAATATGTGAATGGGCCGCTGGGGCATCACGCTGCCGTTGACCGCAGTTCCGCTCGCCGAGCACGCTGACCTGGTCAGAGAGCTACCGGACCTGGGTTATACGGACGCATGGACCGCCGAGACAGCAGGCACGGACGCGTTCACACCACTCGCGTTGATCTCGCAGTGGGCGCCGCAGTTGCGGCTTGGCACGGCGATCGCCCCGGTCTACACGCGCGGCCCTGGCCTGCTCGCGATGACCGCGGCGACCATCGCCGAACTCGCGCCGGACAAGTTCGTGCTTGGCATCGGCACTTCGTCGCCGGTGATCGTGCGGGGCTGGAACGCGCAGGAGTTCACCGAGCCGTACGCGCGTACTCGGGACACGTTGCGGTTCCTGCGTTCCGCGTTCGACGGCAAGAAAGTGTCGGAGAAATATCCGACGTTCGAGATCTCGAAGTTCAAGCTTGAGCGCCCGCCGCAGCCGCCGCCCAAGATCATGCTGGCGGCGCTGCGACCGGGCATGCTCAAACTGGCCCGCAACGAGGCCGATGGTGCGATCACCAACTGGCTCGCGCCGTCCGACGTCCCGAAAGTCAGGGCTGAGGTCGGCGAGGGTTTCGAGCTTGTGGCGCGCGTGTTCGTCTGCCCGACCGAGGACGTCAACGCTGCCCGTGGCCTTGGCAGGCTGCTCATCAGCAGCTACCTGACCGTGCCGGTGTACGCGGCCTTCCACGACTGGCTCGGGCGTGAAGAGCTGCTCAAGCCGATGCACGAGGCGTGGGCCGCGGGCGATCGGCAGCGTGCCAACGAGGTGATCCCGGACGAAGTGGTGGATGACCTGATCGTGCACGGCAGTCCGGAACGCTGCCGGGAGATCATCAGCCAGTACGTCGAGTCCGGACTGGACACTCCGGTGATCAACGTGCTGCCAACCGGTGAAGACCCACGCAAGGTGGTCAGGGCGCTGGCGCCGGAATGACCGAACCGTCCGTGCAGACCGGCGTCGCGCGGCTGTGCTTCCCGCGTGGCGTGCCAGGCGCGGTGATCACGAACGGCGGCGCCGAATCCACTCTGCTTGGGATGGTGCTGGCGCGCAAAGACGCGGCGGACGCGCCCGTGCAGGTCGTCTGCGCGCGCAACGCCCTGCCGAGGTTGTCCGACGCGGTCGACCAGTTGGAACTGCCGCCGCCGGTCGTGCTCGACTCGATGACCCAGCTCGCGGAGGCATTGGCCGAGATCCGGACCGCGACCGTGGTCATCGCCTCGGCGGGAACGGCCGATACCGGTTCCATAGATCCGTTGCGGGACATCGGTCTTGTCTGCCGCAGGCGTGGAAGCTGGTTACACGTGGACGCCTCGGCCGGGGGAGCCGCGTTGTTCAGCGATCGCCTGCGACCGTTGCTCAACGGGCTCGACCTAGCCGATTCGGTGACGGTCGAATTGCCCGAACTGGGCGCTTCCACCGGTTTGCTAGCTGTGCGTGACGTGGGTTCCTTGACCGGCGTGCGCATGATGGGGCATCCAGAGGTGGCCGCGGTGTACCGCGCGTGCCGCGCGAACATCGGTCCGGCCGCCGAACGACGGTGTGACATGGCATCCGCGGTCGCCGAGGCTGTGCTGGCTCGGCCTTCCCTGCGTTTGTGGGAGCGCCCGGTGTTGGCGACGGTCGTCTTCCGTCCGACGGGTGCGACTGACGAAATGGTCGCCGACCTGGCTGGCAAGGGCCGTGAACTGACCACTGTGGATGGTCAGGTCTGGTTGCGGATCACCGTGACCGACCGGCCACTACGGGAATACCTGGAGTTGCTTGCGGTAGACCACGTCCGAGTGCTGGGAACCACCCCGAATGACTGATGAAACCGCCGCGTTGATCACGTAATCTGGCTGTTGTTTCACGCAGTGTCCGATCCGATCTAACACTCTGTGAGGTACGGATGGCTCAGGAACAGGCGAACACACCACCAGCCAGCGGCCTGCTGATCGGCGTCGAGCCGCTCACGACCGCGGTGGACCGTGGCAAGGCCAACGGTGCCGTGACCGACAACGACGGCAACGACTGAGTGGCTGCATCGCTCACCCTGGCTGACCTCGTGGCACCGTTCGAGGTCAGCCAGTTCCTTTCTTCGGTGCAGGGCAAGACCCACCGCCGGTTCCCTGGAGCGGCTGGCCGGTTCGCCTCCTTGATGCCGTGGTCGACGCTCAACGACGTGCTGCGTCACCACCGGCTGGACTTCCCCCGGTTGCGGCTCGCCCAAGACGGCGATGTCGTACCGGCCCACACGTACACCGAGATGGTCACGCCAAAGCGTGGTCCGCAGATCCCGAAACTGCTGTCCGCGCCGTTCACCGAGCACTTGCGTAACGGCGCCACCCTGGTGCTGGACGCAGTGCAGGAGCTCGTCGATCCGGTCGCTGACCTCACCGCGCGGCTCGAACACGACCTGCGCGAACGCGTGCAGGTGAACCTGTACGCGGGCTGGGGCAAGACGCACGGTTTCGACGTGCACTGGGACGACCACGACGCCTTCATCCTGCAGATCTCCGGCCGCAAACGGTGGCGCGTGCACGGTGCCACCCGGCCCGCGCCGCTGCACCGTGACGTGGAGCCGCCCGCGCAGCCGCCGGCTGAGCCACTTGAGGACTTCATCCTCGAAGAGGGCGACGCGCTGTACGTGCCGCGCGGTCATTGGCACGACGTGTCGGCCATTGGCGAGGAGTCGCTGCACCTGACCATCGGGTTCAACCCGGCGACCGGTGTCGACCTGGTCAACTGGCTGGCGGACCAACTGCGGGTCGAGGAATTGTTCCGCAGCGACCTGCCCAGGTTCGGCACGGAGGCGGAACGGCACGAACACGCCACGCGGATCAAGGCCGGGATCGAGGCATTGCTGACTCCGCACGTCATCGACCGGTTCCTGACCGATCGGGACGCGCACGGACCGGCACTGACCAAGATCGGCCTGCCGTGGGCGGCCACGTCGGACCTCTTGCCCCCGCAGGACACGGTCGCTGTCCAACTGCTCACCCCCCGTGCGGTGTTGCAGCATCAGGAATCCACAGTGACGCTGCTCGCATCCGGGAGCCGGTTCACGTTCGGCGCCGCGGCGGGACCTGTGCTGTCTGCGCTGCTCAGCGGGACACCCGTGTCGATCGAGACGCTCGTGGAGCTGGCCGAGGCGACCCTTGATCGGGCGACCGTACGTTTACTCCTCGGCGAATTGATCGCCCAAGGGCTGCTTGCTGTGGCGTAGGTATGTAAGATTAGGCATGCCTAAGATAAGCCGCCGCGTCAGGGGGTACTCGGTCACATGACCGCGCAACTCTCTGGCGCCGCAGCTCCGTCTGGGAAGCTGCCGGGCTGTGCCGTCGTGGCGCGGATGCTCGGCGGTTCACCAGCCGGCACTGCCGCGCATATGCGGGCCTGGCTGCTCATCGAGTTCCCCGGACCGTGGCCGTCGGACGCCCTCGAACAGGCCCTTGACGAGGCGTTTCCGCCCGCCCAGCGCGAGCGGCTTGAGAAGCTGCGCAGCCAGGGCCTGCGCCCGCTGCTGATCCGCCAGCCCGGCAGGCACACACGTGAGCCGAACCTGGCAGGCAGGCGAGCTTTCGTCGGTGGCACCTCCGGCCCGAACGGGCACTGGATGGAGTCGTTTCGCATCAACGACCTGCACGACCTCGCGGACCTCGACTTCGACGCGATCCTCGACGGCCGGGGCGGCATCGGAAAGCCCTACCAGGGCCCGATGTTCCTCGTTTGCACGCACGGCACCAAGGACATGTGCTGCGCGCTGCTCGGCAGGCCGCTCGCCAGCTCACTCGGCTCGACCTACCCGGGCCGTGCCTGGGAAGTCAGCCATGTCGGCGGTGACCGGTGGGCCGGAAACCTGCTGGTCGTCCCGGACGGTTTCCTGCATGGCCAGCTCGACCCGGACGAAGCCCGCGTCGTGGTGAAGGCCGCTTTGGCCGGTGAGGTCGACCCCGAACACCTGCGAGGCCGTACCGCCGCTGAGACCCAGTGGGCGCAGTACGCCGAGATCGCCGTCCGCAGGCACACCGGACTTCGTGGAATCGACGAGGTCGCCGCGGTCTCCGAGCGTGAAATCCCGTCTGACCTGGAGAACGAGGCGCGTGTGGTCACCGTCCGCGCAGCCCATGAGGCCTACGAGGTCACCATCTCCCGCCGCGCCGTGATCGGCCGCGGTCCCAGTCGCTGCAACGCGATGGTCGCGCCCGGTGGTTACATCACCGAGAAGATTTCTTTGGGAACATCACCCTGACGGCAACAACCGGCTGACGAGTGGGCTGGCCAGGTTGGCTGCGGCCGCACTGGACAGTGCGATGCCCCAGCCGATTGGGCCCAACGGGGTGCAGCCGAAGAACTGGCTGACGCCTGGGGTTTGGATCACGCCGCCGAGGATCGCGGCAGATCCCAGTCCTGCGGCCAGAACTGTGCGGTCTGTGCCGCCGGTGACCATGGTTTGTCCAAGTTGGGTCGCGACGAGCGCTGCCAATGCGACTGTGCTTGCTCTTTTTGCCCTGCCTGTGAATCGTGCTGCTGTCCACGCTGCCGACGCGCCAAGTGTCGTGGTGACGGCTCGTGCCGTGATGTCATGGCCGAGCGCGGTGCCGAGTGACGCGCTTGGTCCTTCTCGCAACAGATCGGGGACTGCTTCACTGTCTGGTTGGGACAGCGCGATGGCCAGTGCGGGCGCGAGGTCCGTCAACAGGTTAACCAGCAACAGTTGCCGGGCGCCCAAAGGTGACCGTCCGGTGAGGACGGACCCGAGCACGCTGAACGCGATCTCGCCCGCGTTGCCGCCCAACAGGATGCCGAGGGCTTCACGGACGGATGCCCACATCGCGCGGCCTTCGATCAACGCGGCGATGATCGTTTCCAGGCGGTCGTCGGTCACCACGAGATCGGCCGCGGCACGCGCGGCCGGAGTTCCCCGGCGCCCCAACGCGATTCCGACATCGGCGAGCCGGATCGCCGGGGCGTCGTTGGCTCCGTCGCCGGTCATCGCGACCACTCGGCCCATCTTGCGGTAGGCCTGGATGATCCGGACCTTCTGCGCCGGGCTGCAGCGGGCGATCACGTCGACGGTCGGCAGCAGCTCGGCCAGTTCGTCCTCGCCGAGGTCGTCGATCTCGGCCCCGGTGACCACAGTGGAATCGCCGGATCCGTTGACCTTGCTGGCAATGGCCTCACCTGTCGCCGGATGATCACCGGTGATCATCACGATCTGCACGCCCGCTTCCCGCAACGCGGCCGCGGCCGGTGGCGCGCTGTCGCGGATCGGGTCGCTCAATGCGACAAAGCCAAGAAGGGTCAGATCACGCACGTTCTCGTCGGTCACGTCGGACTCGGCAACCTGGCGCTCGGCGACAGCTAGGACTCGATGCCCTGCGGCGGCTAGCTTTTCTGCTCGCTTGAGCATGCCTCGCCGGTTGCGGCAACGCGGCAGGATCGTCTCAGGAGCGCCTTTCACACTCAGGATCAACTGCTTGCCGGACTTGCCCACAGTGGCGTGATAGCCACGGGAAGGCTCGAACGGCAACGCGGAAACCTTCTTCCAGCCGTTGATTTCGACTCGGGCATTCCGCGCTCCTTCCAGGACCGCGCGGTCGGTCTGGTGGGCCAGATCCTTCGGGTTGTCGGCGTGCGGTGTCGCTCGCAATGCCGCCACCAGCACTTCGTCCGGTTTTTGGCTGAGGGAATCGACTCGGCTGACGCTCAGTTTGCCTTCGGTCAGTGTTCCGGTCTTGTCAAAGCACAGCACATCCACCCGGCCGAGCGCCTCGATCGTCCTGGGATTGCGCACCAGAGCGCCCTTGTCCGCAAGGCGCCTTGCTGCCGCGAGCTGGGCGGCGTTCACCAGGAACGGCAGTCCTTCCGGGACGGACGCGACAGCCAAGTTCACCGCCGCACCGAGGCTTTCGCGCATGGGAACACCGTGCAGCAAGCCAGCGCCAGATACTGCTGCCGCCGACCCGATCGCAACGGGCAAGGCGTGCTTGGTCAGTTCGGCGAGCCTGGCTTCGACGCCCGTGACGGGCGTGTCCTTGTGCGCGGCAGCCATGCTACGACCGACTTCGGTGGCGTCTCCCACCGCAACGACAACGGCTTTCGCCTTGCCCGCCGCGATCGTGGTTCCTTCGTAGAGCATGGATGTCCGCTCAGCCAGCTCGGCCACGACCGGTGCGGGATCCTTGACAATCGGCAGGGATTCTCCGGTCAATGAGGACTCGTCGACCTCTAGGCCAGGGCCGTCCAACAACCGGCAGTCCGCGGGCACGACGTCCCCGGCCTTCAACGTGACCACGTCGCCGGTCACCAGCTCGTCGGCGTTGACACGTTTGCTTTGCCCGTCCCGCAAGACAGTCGTGCGAACAGCCGACCGGGAAAGCAGCTCTGCCAGCGACCGTTCGGTCCGTACCTGTTGAACGGCACCGATCAACGCTGAAACGCTGGTGATTCCGGCGACCAAGGCGGCGTCCGCGGGCGACCCGACGGCAGCCGACAGCGCCGCGCCGCCCGCGAGCACCGGTGTCAGGGGATTGGCCAGCTCGGCCAGGAACGCGTTGCCGAGTGACGTCTCCGGGACTTGGACGGCCGCACCGCGTTTCCTGCGCTTGACTTCGTCAGCGCTCAGGCCGTCCTTTTCGGACCGGATCATCTTCAGCACCATGTCCACCGGCATCAGGTGCCATGGCTGTGCCGAATCCGGCGCCTCACTTTTGCCACGCAGCCCCCGCGCCCGCCACACACCATCGGCGAATGCCAGTGCGGCGCCGCCGTTCACCGCGCGCGAGCTGCTCTCCGCTGGGCTGGCGCGACGTGAGTTCAGCGCACCGACGGCACCGATTCCGCTTGCTGCTTGGGCGAACCGGATACCATCCCGGTTCACCAGACGTGCCGCTTGGATGGCCTCGATCAGCAGGACGATCGTGTCCGAGTCGCTGCCAACCAACACATGCGCTCCCCAAGGCGGGGCCTCACCCGAATGCACGCCCACGCCGAAGTCCGCTGTGCCAAGGGCTTTGCGATCGGCGGAGACCGTCATGACGACGTGGTCCTCGCCTTGCAGCTGACGGATCGTGCCGACGAGGTTCTCGGTCGCGGTGACCAAGCGCAGCCCGGTTTCGCGTGCGGCCGAGGTGATCGCGTGCACGGCAGGCGACGGCTCCCGGTCCACAGCCAGAACGGCTTCGAGGTGATCGCCGTGCGCCAGGCCGAGCACCAGCTCGCGGCCTTCCAGCTTCTTGAGCTGACGGGTTCCTTTGCGGCCATCGATGTCCAGGTCGTCGATCGGCCCGAGCGACCAGTCGTCGTTGTGCCGCACGGTTTCCGGCTCGGCGGGGTCGAACAGTTCGAAAGCCCGTTCCACCAGGTCCGTGGTCTCGTTGCCAGGCAAGGGAATGAGGTCGCTGAGCAGCCACCGGCCCGAGCTGAGCGAGGACTCGTCGAGAACCAGCACGTCAACGTTGTCCAGGAGACGCAATGCGGATCGGTCCATCACGAGCGCGCCGCGCCTGGCGAGCACCCGGCCGAGTTGCGCCGCGAAGGAAGCCCGGCCGACTCCGACAGCCTTGGGCAGCGACGCCAACGCCAGGCCAGCCGCCCGCCGCGGCCCAGCGAAGGGCAACGCCACAGCACCCGCGCTCACGCCTACGAGCAGCGCGCGATGGGCGTAGCTCTCAGCTGGGCCGTCAGGAAGTGGGCGTGGCCGTTCGGTGACCACAGGGTCAGCCGCCGCGTCCTCCGGGCCCTTGATCAGATCGGCCTCAGCTTCGCACCACGCTTCCTTGTGCGCCTTGGCTTCACGCCATTGCTGCACGCGCTGTGCGGCGTCGAGCATGGTGCTTTCGCTGCGTGCGGCCAGTCCGTGTGCGACCGCCGCGATCATGGACGTCGCCGAGTCGGCGCGCTCGTGGCCATGCAGGTACTGGCCGAGCCGGGCCTTGAGCTTGGGATGCATGTCGATGGCCGAGAGCAGGCCAGCGACCTCGGCTGGCAGCGGTGCCCATGGGGAGATCTTGCTGATCGCGGAGATCACCAGGCCGACGGCGTCCACCGCGAGCGTGGGCAGCAGCCGGGTGCCGACGGCGCCGTCCGCGGGGTGGTGCAGCTCGTCCTCGACGATCCGCTCTTCCTCGGTGTCCGGCTCCGCCTCGGCCTTCTCGACGAGTTTGACCAGCTCAGACTGACGGGCCCGGTCGTCGACCGCGATGATCACGCGGGACGAGGGCGCGTTGACCGCGGCCCAGAGCACCCCGGGCTGTTCGGCCAGTCGTTTTTCCACGCGCCGGGCCACTCGTGCGCCGCGTGGCCCGTGCACGCCGTGCACCTCGATGTGCAGGCGCCCTGGGCACGACCAGACGTTTCGGCGGTCTCGGTCGAGCAGCGCGCGAGCGATGCTGAACGGCGTCGGCACAGGAATACCCAGCAGCTTCACCCTGTGGGCTTTCCCAGTCGATCATCACCACAAAACAAGCACGCGTGCTTGATTTTCGGAACGGACCGTGCCACGGTGTGAGATGTGAGCGTCTTGAGCACGCCCGAGCGTGATGCGCTGAGGCAGACCGTGCGGCGGTTCATGGCTGCCGAGGTCCTGCCACACCAGGAAGAGTGGGAACGGGCCGGAGAGCTTCCTCGCGAGCTGCACCGCAAAGCGGGCGACCTCGGGCTGTTGGGCGTCGCGTTCCCGGAAGAGGTCGGTGGTGGTGGCGGCGACTACCTCGACGGACTGACCGTCGCCGAGGAAATGCTGTACGCGGGCGCCGCCGGAGGCTTGATCGCGTCCCTGTTGACCTGCGGGATCGCGGTCCCGCACATCGCGTCCGCCGGAGATCGCGTCCAAATCGAGCGCTGGGTCCGGCCGACGCTGGCAGGCGAGAAGATCGGCTCGCTCGCGGTGACCGAACCGGACGGCGGGTCCGACGTGGCCAACGTCCGGACTGTGGCGAAACGGGACGGCGATGACTACATCGTCAACGGCGCCAAGACTTTCATCACGTCCGGCTGCCGTGCGGACTTCGTGACCACGGTCGTCCGGACCGGTGAACCGGGCGCGCACGGCATCTCGTTGCTGGTGATCGAGCGCGGCACGCCAGGATTCACGGTGTCCCGCAAGCTGGACAAGATGGGCTGGCTCTGCTCGGACACCGCCGAGTTGTCCTTTGTGGACTGCCGGGTGCCCGTTGCGAACCTCGTCGGGGCGGAGAACACGGGGTTTATCCAGGTCGCGCAGCACTTCGTGACCGAACGTCTGTCGCTGGCGGTCCAGGCGTACGCCGCCGCCCAGCGCTCGTTGGACCTGACGCTCGCGTGGGCGCGGATGCGTGAGACATTCGGGCGCCCGCTGATCTCACGCCAGCTCGTCCAGCACACCTTGACCGACATGGCCCGAAAGATCGACGTCGCCCGCACGTACACGCGCAGTGTCGCGATGAAGTACCTTGCCGGCGAAGACGTCATTGCCGAGGCGTGTTTCGCCAAGAACACTGCTGTCGAGGCAGGCGAGTGGGTGGTGGACAGGGCCGTGCAGCTGCACGGCGGCCTCGGCTACATGCGTGAGGCGGAAGTCGAACGGCAGTACAGGGATATGCGGATCCTCGGGATCGGCGGCGGTACCTCGGAGATCCTCACCGGCTTGGCCGCGAAGCGATTGGGATACACACAATGACTTTTGTCGAGTCCGACGAACGGCTCGCGCTGCGCAAGGCGGTCTCCGACCTGGGCAAGCGGTACGGCCATGACTACTACGTCCGCAAGGCCCGCGAAGGCGGGCACACCACAGAGCTGTGGCAGGAAGCCGGAAAGCTTGGCTACCTCGGCGTCAACGTGCCCGAGGAGTTCGGCGGGGGCGGCGGCGGCATCGGCGACCTCGCGGCCGTGTGCGAGGAGCTCGCGACGGCAGGCTCCCCGCTGCTGATGATGGTCGTGTCCCCGGCGATCTGCGCGACGATCATCGCCCGCTTCGGCACCGACGCGCAGAAACAGCAGTGGCTGCCGCGGTTCGCCGACGGCTCGGTCGTGATGGCGTTCGGGATCACCGAACCGGACGCCGGATCGAACTCACACAAGATCACCACCACCGGCCGCAGGGACGGCGGCGACTGGGTGCTGAACGGCCAGAAGGTCTTCATCTCGGGAGTCGACGGCGCCGACGCGGTCCTGATCGTCGGCCGGACGGAAGACGCGAAGACCGGGAAGCTCAAGCCGGCGCTGTACATCGTGCCGACCGACGCGCCAGGCTTCACGTACCAGAAGATCGAAATGGACCTGGTCACCCCGGACCGCCAGTACACCCTGTTTTTGGATGACGTCCGGCTGCCCGGCGACGCGCTGGTCGGCTCGGAGGACGCGGCGCTCGCGCAACTGTTCGCTGGCCTGAACCCCGAACGGATCATGGGCGCGGCATTTGCCACTGGAATGGGACGCTTCGCGTTGAACAAGGCGACCGAGTACGCGAACACGCGCAGTGTCTGGGGCGCTCCAATTGGTGCGCATCAGGGGCTAGCGCACCCGTTGGCCGACGCGCACATCAACATCGAACTCGCCCGCCTGATGACACAGAAAGCCGCGGCGCTCTACGACGCGGGCAACGACATGGCCGCAGGTGAAGCCGCGAACATGGCCAAGTACGCGGCAGGCGAAGCCGGAGCGAAGGCGGCAGACCAGGCACTGCAGACCCACGGCGGCAACGGCATGGCGAGCGAATACGGCATGGGCGCGCTCGTGCTGGCGTCGCGCGTCGGCCGGATCGCCCCGGTGAGTCGTGAGATGATCCTGAACTTCGTGGCCCAGCACTCGCTGGGATTGCCGAAGTCCTATTAGGAGTTTTTGACCGTGCGCCAACCGCAACAGGACCGCAGCCGCGCGACAAGGCAGCGGCTGCTCGAGTCCGCGATCGAGGCCCTGGCCGAACTCGGCTGGCAGGGCAGCACGGTCGCGGTCGTGGCGGAACGGGCAGGCGTGTCGCGAGGTGCGGCACAGCACCACTTCCCAACCCGCGAAGACCTGTTCGCGGCAGCGGTGGAGTACGTCGGCGAAGCCAGGCAAAGCTGGACCCGTGAACACAGTGCGGACCTGCCGACGGGCCCGGAACGCACCCGCGCGGTTGTGGATCTGATCGTCCGGATCTACACGGGCCCGCTTTTCCGTGCGGCACTGCACTTGTGGGTCGCGGCAACCTCGGACGCCCAACTGCGTGCCTCGATCGTGGACCTGGAAGCAAGGATCGGGCGCGAGCAACACAAGCTCGCGCTGGAGTTGCTGGGCGTGCAGGAAAGCACGCCGGGCGTAAGGGAGACCGTGCAGGCAACCCTGGACATGGCCCGCGGTCTCGGTTTGGCGAACCTGCTGACTGACGACAGCAAGCGGCGCGCCGGAATCATCGACCGCTGGGCCGAAATCCTGGACTTGGCACTGACCGAGGCGGCCAGGGCATGATCGAAGTCGTCGACTACGACCCGGTCTGGCCCGCGATGGCGGCGGCCGCGATCGCTGACGTGCGAGGCCTGTTCGTGGACATCGAGCACATCGGCTCGACCTCGGTGCCAGGCCTGGCAGCCAAACCGGTGATCGACCTGATGGCAGCGGTACCCACGCTTGCTGAGGTATCGGCGGATTCCCTTGCCCGCGTGGACTTTCACCCGCATGACAACGGCATGACAGATCGCCTGTTGTTCATCCGCACGCGCGACGGCGTGCTGACCCACAACCTGCATGTCGTGACAGTGGCCAGCTGGCCAACGCGCAACCAGCGCATCCTACGCGACTACCTCCGCGAGCACCCTTCGGACGCGGCGCGTTATGCCGCTCTGAAAAGGAAACTGGCTGCGGGCGGTATTCACCATGGTGACTATGCGGCAGCGAAGACCGAACTGATCCAGGAACTCACCGACAAGGCACGGACCCGGCTCGGGTTGCCGCTCGTCGACGTGCGGGAGAAGTGATCGAGGCAAGGCGCCTTGCCTCGAACTCATCTACGCCTGAACAAGGCTGATCCGTTGGCGTTCAACGTCAACATCCAAGATCTTGACCTGGACCACGGTGCCTTCAGCGATCTTGGCACCCGGCAGCAGCCCATGGATTTCGGGCGCCATCTCGACAAAGACGCCGAACGGCACCTCGGTGACGACACGTCCAGTGAGGACAGTGCCATCCCGCTGTGCGGCGATGAACGATGCGAAGGGTTCTGTCATGTTCTCACCTCCTCTCCTCAACACCAGTGCTGTTGCCGACTGGGTGGAGAGGGCGGGCCACGGGCCCGCGGAGAGGTCACGACAAGACCGGGAATCCTGTCTGTGCTTGGCGCATGGCCGACCCGGTAGTCACGCCGCAAACTCTAGCACGCCTAAACCCTCGTGAGTGGTTAGCCGTGTTAGAACACGGCTAACCACTCACGAGCGTCTACCAGCGGCGGGAGCTATAGGCGTTCGAGGGTGACGGGCAAGCCGTCCGATGGGGCCGGAAGTGCCGTGGAGTCCCAGCGGACTTTGTAGTCCTGGGGTACGGACCACCGGTACCGGGTGACCATCTGGTGCAGCAGGGTCTTCACTTCCAGCATCCCGAAGTGCATGCCGATGCACTTGTGCGCCCCACCGCCGAACGGCATCCACGCGTACCGGTGAGCCTTGTCCTCCCGGCGATCCTCACTGAATCGCTCGGGATCGAAGTGTGAAGGCTCCGACCAATACTCCGGAAGCATCTGATTGACCCAAGGCCCCAACGAGATCATGGTGTCCGCGGGAACGAAGTGACCAAGGATCTCGGTGTCCCGCACAGTCTTGCGAGCCAACGAAGGCACCGGAGCGACCAACCGCAAGGACTCCTTGATGACCAACTCCAAGTCCCGCAAACCTTCCAGAGCATCAATATCCAACGGCCCTGGTCCAGCGGCCATGCACTCGGCGCGAACCCGGTCCTGCCACTCGGGATGTTTCCCGAGGTAGTAAGCGGCGGCGGTAGTAGTGATGGTCGAAGTGTCGTGCGCGGCCATCATCAAGAAGATCATGTGGTTGACGACATCATCGTCACTGAAAGCCTCGCCAGAATCGGCCTGAGCGTGGCAAAGCCCGGAGAACAGGTCATTGGAGTCACTGGCCCGCTTGGCAGGAACATTGCGCCGGAAGAAGTCCTCGAGAACCCGCCGCCCCCGCAACCCCGCATTCCACCGTCCACCAGGGACACCGAAGCGGATCATGGAGGTCCCAGCGCGCACGGTCGACACGAAGGCCTTGTTCAGAGAGTCCTTCTCGGAACCCAAAGCCGAAGCCATGAACACGCGACCAGCGATGTCCAGAGTGAGCTGCTTCATGTGCGGGTAAACCGAGAAGGTCCCGGTCTGCCAAGCCTGAACGCCCGAGGCCGCCACCGAAGCCACATGCTCCAGATACCCGGTGACCCGGGGACGGGTGAAAGCCTGCTGCATCAGCCGGCGATGGAACATGTGCTCATCGAAGTCCAGCAGCATCAACCCACGCTTGAAGAACGGCCCAATGAAGTAAGTCCACCCCTGCTGCGAGAAAACCTTGTCCTTGTTGGTCAACACGACCTGTGTGGCATCACCGCCAGCCACCCCGACGATGTTCACCCCGAAAGCCCGCATCCACGAAACCGGACCATAGGTCTCGTAGCGCTTCAACCCGAAGTCCAGCCCCAGTCGCAAGGCCGTCAACGAGTGCCCGATCAGCGGGATCCCGCCGTCCCCAGGCACGGCCTTCAGCGCCGAACCCTCAGGCACATGAGTCAATTCACTGCTGCGCCAGCGTTTGTTGAGCAGCCATTCGTCAAACCGAGTCGCGCCGGCCATGTGCGTCGTTGCCACTGCCTGCCTCCGCTGCTGTGTCCAGTACGGCTACCGCGAGTCCGGTCAGCTCGGCCACCAGCCCAGGTCTGGTGGTGACCCGAGGTGTCCGGGTGAGATCGTTGACAATGGTCAGTGCCGCGTGCACGGCTATTCGAGCTTCCGGCTCCGGCAGCGATGGCGCAACGGTCCTGAGCAACGTCACCCATTCGGCGACATACGCCCGCTGTACCTTGACCAGTTCCTTGCGGTCCCGGTCCGGCACGTTGCCAAGCTCGCTCGCGAACACCGAAAGCAGGTCGTCCGACCCGGACACGATGTCCACATAGGATGCCACGAGCCCGGTCAGTGCCTCGTGCGGGGATGGCGCGGTCTCGATCACCCGGCGCGCGCCCACCTGCAACCGGTCGGCCATCCGATACCCGGCCGCCATCAGCAGCTCGGCCTTCCCATCGAAATGCCGGTAGACGCTCGGTCCGGCGATCCCGGCCGCGGCCCCGATGTCCTCCATGCTCACGTCGCGGTACCCGCGTTCACGGAACAGCCGGGTCGCTACCGTCAGTAGCTCCTCACGGCGGGACAGCTGCACAGGAGGCCGTTGCCACGAGGCCCGCGTGCTGACCGGAGTTTCCGGCACCGAGCTGCGGAACACCGCACACGCCATCCGCCCGAGCAACTGCTCGAACCGGCGTTTCGGCAGCGTCACGTGATGGTCGGCAACACTGCCGAACACGCTCAACGCCGCCCAGCTCAGCAACTCAGCGTCATCCAACGCCAGTGAAGGACGGGCGCCGCGCAAAGCCGAAACCCAGTCGCCCATCAGCTCCGAGCCGCGTTTACGGATCTTGATCTGGTCGGCTTTGTCCAGGTGACGGCCCTGCCAGCGCCACAACGCGGTGATCTCACGCCGCTCGACCGCCAACGCCGACACGGCCGACACCAGTGCGTCCAGCGGCTGCGATTGAGCCAGCGCCTGATCGGTCACCAGGCCGAACTTGTCCAAGCCGGTGAGCAGGACATGCGCCAGGACGTCCTGCTTACCGCGGAAATGGCGATACACAGCCGGGCCGGTGACGCCCGCGGCCGCCGCGATGTCGTTGACGCTCACCCCGTGATAGCCGTGCCTGCGGAACAGCTCGGCAGCAGCGTCGGTCAGCTGCTCCTTGCGGTTGCGCGGTCGGCTGTTCACGGCGGGAGTGACCTCCGTCTCGTAATCGGTCAATAGCTAAGCTAGATCAGCCAGTTCTGCTTGACAAGCAGCGGATTCGTTCCATTATGTGAATGAGCATTAGCACCAGCGCGGGTGAGAGGAACTTCGGCGTGAGCACAGAAGCGTTCATCTACGAGGCGATCCGAACGCCTCGCGGCCGGGGAAAGAAGACCGGCTCGCTGCACGGCGTCAAACCGATCTCGCTGGTGACCGGGCTCATCGACGAGATGCGCACCCGTCACCCCAACTTGGACACCGACCGGGTCAGCGACCTGATCCTCGGCGTCGTGTCGCCCGTCGGCGACCAGGGCTCGGTCATCGCCCGTACCGCCGCGATCGCCGCCGGGCTGCCGGACACGGTCGCCGGCGTGCAGGTCAACCGGTTCTGCGCGTCCGGCCTCGAGGCCGTCAACCAGGCCGCGCAGAAGGTCCGCGCGGGCTGGGACGAGCTGGTCATCGCCGGTGGCGTCGAGTCGATGTCCCGCGTCCCGATGGGTTCCGACGGCGGCGCGTGGGCGATGGACCCGGAGACCAACTACGAGACCTACTTCGTGCCGCAGGGCGTCGGCGCGGACCTGATCGCCACCATCGAGGGCTTTTCGCGTGACGACGTCGACGCGTACGCCATTCGTTCGCAGGAACGTGCCGCGAAGGCTTGGGCGGGCGGGTACTTCGCCAAGTCCGTGGTCCCGGTCAAGGACCGCAACGGTGTGGTCATCCTGGACCACGACGAGCACATGCGCCCCGACACCACGGCCGAGGGCCTGGCCAAGCTCGGCCCGTCGTTCGCCGGGATCGGCGAGATGGGCGGCTTCGACGCGGTGGCGCTGCAGAAGTACCACTGGGTCGAGAAGATCAACCACGTGCACCACGCGGGCAACTCGTCGGGCATCGTGGACGGCGCCGCACTCCTGCTGGTCGGCAACGAGCAGGTCGGCAAGGATCTCGGGCTGACCCCGCGGGCCCGGATCGTGGCCACCGCGGTCACCGGCTCCGACCCGACGATCATGCTGACCGGCCCGACGCCAGCGACCCAGAAGCTGCTGAAGACCGCGGGCCTTGGCATCGAGGACATCGACCTGTTCGAGTTGAACGAGGCCTTCGCCTCGGTCGTGCTGAAGTACCAGAAGGACCTGGGCATCCCGGACGAGAAGCTCAACGTCAACGGCGGCGCGATCGCGATGGGCCACCCGCTCGGCGCGACCGGCGCGATGATCACCGGGACCATGGTCGACGAGCTGGAACGCCGCGAAGCCCGCCGGGCCGTGGTCACTCTCTGCATCGGTGGCGGCATGGGCCTCGCCACCCTGATCGAGCGCGTCTGAGGGATCCATGACTGAGAACATGATTCGCTGGGAGCAGGACGCGGACGGCATCGTCACGCTGACGATGGACGACCCGGACCAGTCGGCCAACACGATGAACGAGACGTACGCGCGCTCGATGCACGACACGGTCGAGCGCCTGTACGCCGAGCAGGACAGCATCACCGGCGTCGTGCTCACCTCGGCGAAGAAGACCTTCTTCGCCGGTGGCGACCTGAAGATCATGAGCAAGACCGGCAAGGCCGACGCCGCCGCGATCACCGAGCACGCCAACGCCATGAAGGCCGACCTGCGCAAGCTCGAACTGCTGCCCAAGCCGGTCGTGGCCGCGATCAACGGCGCCGCGCTCGGCGGTGGCCTTGAGATCGCGCTGGCGTGCAAGTACCGGATCGCGTTGGACGCCAAGGGCAGCCAGATCGGTCTGCCCGAGGTCACACTCGGCCTGCTGCCTGGCGGCGGCGGTGTGGCGCGAACTGTTCGCCTGCTAGGCATCCAGAGCGCGCTGCTGAACGTTCTGCTGCAGGGCCAACGGCACAAGCCGGCCAAGGCCAAGGAAATCGGCCTTGTGCACGAGGTCGTGGCGACGCCGGAAGACATGATCGCGAACGCCAAGACCTGGATCAAGGCCAACCCTGACGCCGTGCAGCCGTGGGAGGTCAAGGGCTACAAGATTCCCGGTGGCACGCCTGCGAATCCGTCGTTCGCGGCGAACCTGCCCGCGTTCCCGTCGAACCTGCGCAAGCAGCTCAAGGGCGCCAACATGCCCGCGCCGCGCAACATCATGGCGGCCGCGGTCGAGGGCTCCCAGGTGGACCTGGACACCGCGTTCCTGATCGAGACGCGCTACTTCGTGGACCTGCTGACCGGCCAGGTCGCCAAGAACATGATCAAGGCGTTCTTCTTCGACCTGCAGCACATCAACTCCGGCGGCTCCCGTCCGGACGGGTACGAGCGCTACACCGCCCGCAAGGCTTTGGTGCTCGGCGCGGGCATGATGGGCGCCGGTATCGCGTATTCCTGCGCCAGGGCAGGGATCGAGGTCGTGCTCAAGGACGTGTCCATCGAGTCGGCGCAGAAGGGCAAGGACTACTCGGTCAAGCTGCTCGAGAAGGCCGTCTCCCGCGGCAAGATCACGCAGGACAAGGCCGACGAGGTGCTCGCCAGGATCCACCCGACCGACAAGGCCGAGGACGCGGCAGGCTGCGACCTGGTCATCGAGGCCGTCTTCGAGGACCCGTCCTTGAAGCACAAGGTGTTCCAGGAGATCGAGGGCTTCGTCAATCCGGATGCCCTGCTCGGCTCGAACACCTCCACGCTGCCGATCACGGGTCTGGCTGAAGGCGTGCAGCGCCAGGAAGACTTCATCGGCCTGCACTTCTTCTCGCCGGTGGACAAGATGCCGCTGCTCGAGATCATCCGCGGCGCCCGGACCAGCGACGCCACGCTGGCCAAGGCGATCGACGTGGCCCAGCAGATCAAGAAGACCCCGATCGTGGTGAACGACAGCCGCGGCTTCTTCACCAGCCGCGTGATCGGCACGTTCCTCAACGAAGCGGTCGCCATGGTCGGCGAGGGCATCGCCGTCCCGTCGATCGAGCAGGCGGGCAGCCAGGCCGGATACCCGGCGCCACCGTTGCAGCTGATGGACGAGCTGACGCTGACCCTGCCACGCAAGATCCGCGAGGAGACCAAGGCAGGCGTCGAGGCAGCGGGCGGCACGTGGGTCGCGCACCCGTCCGAGGCCGTCATCGACAAGCTGGTGCTGGAGTACGACCGCAAGGGCCGCTCGACCGGCGCGGGCTTCTACTCCTACGTCGACGGTAAGCGCGCGGGCCTGTGGGACGGGCTGGCTGAGGCGTTCGGCTCCGGCTCGAAGGAGATCCCCTTCGAGGACATGAAGGAGCGGATGCTCTTCGCCGAGGCGCTGGAAACCGTGAAGTGCTTCGACGAAGGCGTGCTGACCTCGATCCCGGACGCCAACATCGGCTCGATCATGGGAATCGGCTTCCCGCCGTGGACCGGTGGCGTGATCCAGTACATCAACGGCTACCCAGGCGGCCTTGCCGGATTCGTGGCACGGGCCCGTGAGCTGGCGCAACGCTACGGATCGCACTTCGAGCCGCCCGCCTCGCTGGTCACGAAGGCCGAAAAGGGCGAAATCTTCGAATAATCCCAGCTCAGCCCTCGTGAGTGGTTATGCGTGTTAGAACACGCATAACCACTCACGAGGTTTTTTGTGCGCGCGGTCACACCGGTCATCCCGGGTTTTCGGTGGTTAGGGCACGCGCGAGCTTGGGTACCCGGGCCTCACAACGGACATGACCGGGGTGGGGAGAGAGAACACCATGACGTACACGAAGCGACTGCCAAAGCCTGTGGTCGAGCAGTGGGACTGGCAGCTGGAAGGCAGCTGCCGTGGTCAGGAGTCTGCTGTCTTCTTCCACCCGGACAACGAGCGCGGCCCGGCGCGGCGGACCCGTCAGGCCAAGGCCAAGCAGGTCTGCCAGGCCTGCCCGGTGATCGTGCAGTGCCGCCAGCACGCGCTGCGGGCCCGTGAGCCATTCGGCGTCTGGGGCGGAATGGACGAGGACGAACGCCGCGCGATCTTCTCCAAGCGGACCCGCGAACAACACCAACCCGCTGCCTGACAGGACGGTCCCCCCGGTCGGATACGTTGTGTCACTGTGGACACGTTCATGGTTGAGCAGCTGAAGCTGCGCTGGCCCGAGGACTGGACGAAGCTGCACGTCTACTTCGTGCCCGACCCCGCCGAGATCAAACCGCTGGTCGACGCCTACGCTGCTGTCCTCGACAGCCTGGATTGCGTTGCGCGGCAACCGGTTGAGTGGCTGCACTCGACGATGATGGTCCTCGACGGCGTGCCTGCCAGTGACGTGCCCGCCGACCAGCGCGCGGAGCTGATCGACCGCCTCAAGCAGGCCGTTTCCGACGTACCCTCTTTTACCGTGACCTGCGGGCCAGCGGTCGCGGGCCGGGGCACAGTGACCCTGGACATGGTGCCCGACAAGGACTTCGTGACGTTGGTCGGGCGGGTGAAGGCTGCGGCAGGGCAGATGTTCGGGCCGGAAGCCGTGAAATACGCCAACAACCGGCCGCACATCACGCTCGCGTACGCCACAGGCGACGGCGACTCAGGAATCATCCAGGACAAACTCCGGCACGCCACGGACCTGCGCGCGACGCTCACAGTCGACACCGTGCGCCTGGTGGACGTGCTCGTGGACCGTGAGCTTTTCCAGTTCAGGTGGGAGGAACTGGCCGTGCTGCCGTTGAAGTGACCTCGGTGCGCACGCGCTCGCGGATGTCCCTGACAGTCGGGTCCTTGGCGAAGGCCTGCGAGACGCGGATCAGCCAGTCCCGCTCCGCATTGATGTCTCCCGTGCCAGCGTTCGGACTCTCGGCGGTACGCGGGTCCGGGTGATAGCGAACGCCCGCCGCGTGCGCCTCGATCGCGCTAGCGGTCACCGCAGCCTCAACCAGAACCTCTATCTGGTCACCCGTAATGCCTCGCTGTTGCGCGGCTTCGGTTGCCCAAGCGCGAACCTCAGGATGGCAGTACGCGCGGAGAGCCAGGTTCGCGTCACGAATCTCAATCACGCGACGGTAGACGCCGAAGTCGTCGTCATCGACCGCCAGCTTGATCTCCGGCAACACGCCGTGCAGCTCGCTCCACAATGGCTCAAGCGCCCGCAGGCGACGGGCCGTCCGCGCGCGCCGTATCGGTCGGGCAACCAGCGGCACCACACCACCGACGGCGATCAGCGCCGCGGCGGTCGACGACAGCAGCGCGGTCACCTCAGCCTCGGCCGCCACAGGAGACGCACTGAGCCGGTTGATGACGAGAACAACGGTCTTCCACAACGCCCACAGCAGACCGGCGAAAGCACCCAGCATCATGATGTTCAACCCGACGCGCAGGGCGCGATCCGTTGCTGCGGCTGAATAGCGGCGAATCAGTGCCACGAACGCGCCAAGACCCGCCGCACAGTAGGCGCTGAACAACGTGAGGTACGCGGCAATCGTGGGCCTGTTGCCGTAGACGGTCACGAACTCGATCTCGAACTGGGTGTCGCCCGCGAACAGCAGAACACCCATCGCGAGCACGACCAAACCAGCGATCACCCCGTGCAGCACGACAAGGCGGCGCGCCCGCGCCCCTTCCCGCACGGTGTACGCGAGGATCGCGATCACGCACCACCCGGCCACGATCACCAGGCCGTTGCCGATCCAGCGGCCGAAGTTCGGCAGCGGCTCGAAGGTGTGGATGAGCCGCAACGTGCCCGGCGCGATCGCGAAAGCGGCGAGCCCGAGCAGCGCGAAGCAGGCCACGGCGTAGCGCGCCGCGGTGTTCACGGTCCCTTGCCTGGCTTTGAAGACAGCGATGACCAGGCAAAGCACGCCGACGGCGTACTTCACGTAATCGACCACGCGTGAGCCACCTATCCGAAAATTGATCCGAGTCGGTCGAGGCCACCCGCGAGCTCAGGGTTGACCGGGTGCGTCGGGCGGGCGAGGCCGCCGCGGATCAGGATGACAGATGCCAGCATCTCCGCTTCGGTCTCCTCGGCCTCGGAGTACACCGTGCGGCCGAGCACCCGGCTGATCAGCTTGGCGGACAGGTTCTTCATCAGCAGCGCGGTGACCGCTTCTGGCAGCGCGCTCGTTCCTTTGTGGCCGCACAGCAGGTGCCCGATCTCGTGGGCGATGATGTGCTCCTGGTGCAGCCGGGTGGTGTTGGACGCGTAGAAGATGTAGTCGGCGTCCGGCGTCTCGACGAACATGCCGCACGGAGTGTCCCGTTTGGCGGCCATCCCGACCAGTTCGATCCGCCTGCCGCGGTGCTCGACGAGCGCGGCGACGAACGCCTCGGCGCTGAACGGCTGAGGGATGGGCAGACTCTCGGCCAGCTGTTCACAGCGTCGACGCAGATCTTCCAGCGCCACGTTCACCCCCGTGATCGACCACCAGCCGACGGCGAGCCGCCGGCACATCGACCAGCGTAACGCCGGGCGATCAGTCATCCGCGCGCCGTTTGGCCTCACGCTTGGCGATCGCGTCGATCATGTCGTTGATCGTGCCGAGCCCGTCCTCGGACAGGTTCACGGCGCGCAGCGCGACATTGCGGACCTCGGCATTGCGCAGCGCGCCAAGCAGTTCGAGCTCGGCATGGATCTGCTTGCCCTGGTCGTCGTCGAAGAAGTACGCGACGGGCACGTCGAAGAACTCCGCAAGCGCTTCCATGTGCCGCTTGGTGGGATTGTCCCGGCGGCCGGTGCGCAGCTGCCAGAGGTACGTCGCGGAGAAGCTTTCGCCGGTCGCCTCCCGGCACGCGGCCGCGACCTCCTCGTTGGTGTACTGCTCACCATCGGGCCTGCGGACGATCTGGAACAGCTTGTCGATCTTGGCGGCAAGCGTCGGAGCCGTGCCCTCGGTCATCTCGATCCTCCCCCAGCAGCTCACGTGAATCCGACTACCTGTGACATTCATGCTAGTTGACACGGCGGCCGGCGCCGATAGACTCTCCCATGAGCTGAGATGAATCATGGGGATATGCGATTCACGGTAGCTGAGTCGTGGCGGTGTTCCGGGGAGCTGGGGGTTTCCCGGAATGCCGCACATCCGCGGTAGGCCGCGCGACGACTGCCACACGCACATCCCGGACCGAGGCTCGCAGGCTTTGCGTCCGCGGTCCTCTTTTCATCTGGTACCGAAACGGGAATTTCGCCGCGCCGGGATGGCCGGTTTACCCGGTGTTTGACGCTTGACATCCGGCGCCATGGAATGGCGGCGAAACAAATTACCGTTCCTTTGGGCATGGGAACTTTTGGGCATTGCGGCGGGTATCGAGGTTCATCGATAGGCGATCCACGTTGCCACCGTGCCGACTTCGCGACCATCGTGATCGAAGTCGACTAGTGAGATGCTGATCGTCAACCCCAGCAATGGAAACTCCATGTTTTCAGTGAAAAAGGGGCGATGGCCGACCACTCTTGTGGCCGCCTTTTCGGTAGCGCTGCTGCGGCGAGTCCCGCATTCGCAGCGACTGCTGCCCAACCCGGCGAAGAGGGCAACTGGCACCCGGAACACATCCAGACGGCTGGCACGCTCAGCGAGGGGATACGAACCGCAGAGCCAGATGATTTTTGTCGCCCACACGGGCGTGGACGCCCAGGTTTACGCCGCCCACCGGTCACGGAATGCCGGTAGTAACTGGAGTGGCTGGACGTCACTTGGTGGGGTGAGCGTGGGAACACCCGCGATCGCGGCAACAACATCATCCGGCCCTACTGCGCTGGCAACCAGAGCCCCGACGCCAGCATCTGGTTCAACCATATGGATCAGCGCGGCATTCCAGGGACAAGCTGGACGCCAGATCTGGCTGGTTGGCACAGTCGGTGGGACGTCGGCCTGAGCGTCGTGGATAACGACGTATACGCGATAGCAACAGGCAACGATCACAACAACACGTATTACAAGCGCGAAATGCACGGTTAGGACGAACATCGTTCAAAGAGCCCGCCACTACCCGGTGGACGGGCTCTGGCCCCGCGGCGCTACGCCGGTGACCCCGGCAACGCGTGAGGTCATCCATCGGTGCTCCGTTGCGATCCAACTCGTCAGCGCGGTGATGATCAATGCAACGCCCGCGACGAACGTGAGCACGGTGCAGACCCCTGATGTGATCCGGAGGCCTTTCGGCTTGGTCTTCGCGTCGGCGTAACGCAAAAGCAGGAGCAGGGTCACTGTTGTCAGCACCGCCACACAAGACATCAGAATCGGCGCCAGAGTCATCGCCTCGACCTCAATGTCGGTCACCATCGGGGCAACCGCAGGGTGCCTGCGTTGTCCACTTGCGACTATGCGAAGTGGACTGACTACGCCTCTTCTTCGAGCATCCCGTCGCGCAGCTTCTGGAGGGTGCGGGCCAGCAGGCGGGATACGTGCATCTGCGAGATGCCGATCTTCTCCGCGATCTGGGTCTGGGTGAGGTTCCCGAAGAACCGCAACAACAGGATGGTCCGTTCCCGCTCCGGCAGGTCACGCACGAGCGGCAGCAGCGACTCGTGGTTCTCCACGCCTTCCATCGCCGCGTCCGGTTCTCCGAGCATCTCGCCGAGTGACGTGTTGTCCGAATCCTGCGTCAGCATGTCGTCAAGTGATACCGAGTGGTACGCGTTGCCTGCCTCAAGCCCTTCGTACACCTCGTCTTTGCTCATGCCGAGACGGGTCGCGATCTCGCTCGGGGTTGGCGCGCGACCCAGTTGCTGTGACAACTCGTTGCCTGCCGCCGTGATCGCCAGGTGGAGTTCCTTCAGCCGTCGCGGTACGCGCACAGACCAACTGGAGTCACGGAAGTACCTGCGGATCTCACCCATCACGGTCGGCACCGCGAATGACAGGAAGTCCGTGCCACGGTTGGGATCGAAGCGGTCGACCGCGTTGATCAACCCGACCGTGGCGACCTGGACGAGGTCTTCGTTCGACTCGCCACGGTGGGAGAACCGCCTGGCGATGTGCTCGGCGACCGGCAGGTGCCCGGTCACCAGTTCGTCGCGCAGCGCTATCCGGCGCGGGTCGTCCTGGTCAAGCCCGGCGAGCTCGTGGAACAGCGGCGTCAGGTGCTCGTAGCCGTTCTTGGTCCTCGCTCGTGTCGTCACGCCCCACCTCTGCCGCGCTTGGCCAGCTCGATCAGCACTCGGTACCCACCCGGGACCTGCTCGACTCGTGTGCTGGCGGTGTCGGCGAGTGTCGTGAGCACCCGCCAACCGAACGAATCGGTGTCAAGCAGGGCGTCCACTGTGGACAAAGCGGAAGCCTGCATGCCGATCGTGTCGTCGGTGACCCGGAAACGGCACCGCAGCTCGGTTCCCGGCCATGCCGAGCCTGCCAGCATCGAGCAGGCCTCGTCGACCGCGAGCTTCAGATCGGCGACGAAATCGAGGTCGAAGTCCTCGCGCATCGCGATCGTGGCCGCGAGCGACCTGATGATCGGCAGGTACCGTGCCTCCGCGGGAACTCTCAGTTCGATGTCGCCTACGTCAACCGAACTGTCCACGGTGGACTTGTTGGCCGCAGTCATGATCACCGCCCCTCTAATCGTGTGACTGCTGGTTGGCTGGTTAACCCGTGGCTCGGCGAACCAAACGCATGTAACGGTGGGTAATGGCTGGGAAGTCGAATGGTTGAAATACCGTTCACCTGGGTAACTACCAGGGGTGTCGCGCCGATCATCCAGGTGAACCGCACGCCTGGGGAGGTGGACGAGAGATGAGCGACGAGTGTCCGCTTGTGCAGACACGGGCTCGGGCCAGAGCACTCGTGGCGATGGCACGCGACGGCGACACGGCCGGGCTGGTCGACGCCCTCGACCGGCTGCTCGATGAGCAGGCGGAGGGCGGGCCGAGCCCGCACCGGATAGTCGGCGAGCTCATCTCCGCCGCGGTTCAGATGGTGTCGTTACGGGCGGGCGAGGTGCCCGCGCATACGCTTTTCGCCGTCGACATCCGTGACGACACCGACCACGCGGTGGCGATCGACCACCTCGAGCCGCCACTGCGCGCGACCATCCGCGCGTTGCTGGCCGAGCTGAACGGCCATCCGGACGACGCCAGGTTCCAGCTCGAACTCGCGTTGCGTGACATCGATCTGGAATCGACCCTCGAAGTGGTCGTGCACGCTCTACTGTGGACGATAGGAATGCTGGAGTGGTGCGAGGAACAGGGCGTCGACGCTCCGGATTGGCTCAGGGGAGCGGGGTTGGCGGCTTAACCGATACGGTGTCCCTGTGCCGGGAGATCTGAGCGAGTATCGCCGCAAACGTGATGCCGCACGCACTCCCGAGCCCATTCCTGATGCCGCCGAGTTGCCTCCCCGACGTAGTGAACACAGCGACGATGTCATTTTCGTGATCCAGGAACACCACGCGCGCCAGTTGCACTGGGATGTCCGGCTGGAACGTGGCGGCGTGCTCGTGTCGTTCGCGGTACCGAAGGGGCTGCCGACCGATCCGAAGACCGTTCGGCTGGCTGTGCATACCGAAGACCATCCGATGGAATACGCCACGTTCGAAGGCGTGATCCCGAAGGGCGAGTACGGCGCCGGGAAGATGACCATCTGGGACCGCGGTACGTACGAAACGCTCAAATGGGAGGACTACGAAGTCGACGTCATCCTGCACGGCGAACGGGTTGACGGTCACTTCACATTCTTGAAGCGCAGCGAAGGCTGGATCGTGCGCAGGCGCGGCGCCGCGCAGGACCCGAACTGGCAGCCGCTGCCTGACGAGATGAAACCGATGCTGGCCACGGTCGGCTCGATGCCGCCAGCCAACCAGAAGGACAAATGGGCGTACGAGTTCAAGTGGGACGGCGTGCGCGCGCTTGTCCGGGTCGAGGGCGGCAGGCTGCAGATCTTCAGCAGGGCCGGCAACGACGTCACGGCGAGCTACCCGGAACTCGCCGAGCTCGGCAAGGAACTGGGCAGCGCACAGGCCTGGTTTGACGGTGAGATCGTCGCGTTCTCCGGCGGCAAACCGAGCTTCGCCGAGCTGCAGAAGCGGATGCACGTCGGCAACGCCGCGCAGGCCCGCAAACTCGTCAGCCAGGTTCCAGTCAGCCTGCTGCTGTTCGATCTGCTGCATTTCGAAGGCCGGTCGCTGCTGAAGCTGCCGTTCGCCGATCGCCGTGCTCTGTTGGAGAAACTCGGTTTGCGTGGCAGTCATTGGTACACCGCGCCGTCGTATCCCGGCGCGGGTGACGCGGTGATCGCAGCCAGTCGCGAACAAGGCCTCGAAGGCGTGATCGCCAAACGGCTGGATTCTCGCTATATCCCTGGCCGGTCCCCGGCGTGGATCAAGATCACCGACGTGCAGCCGCAGGAAGTCGTGATCGGCGGCTGGCGACCCGGTGAAGGCCGTCGCGAGGGCGTGCTTGGCGCGCTGCTGCTCGGGATACCCGAAGAGGGCGGGTTGCGGTTCGTGGGTTCGGTAGGCACCGGTTTCTCCGATGCCGATCTCGAGTCGCTGACCGAGCGGTTACGTCCGTTGGCCCGCAAGACGTCTCCGTTCAACGGAAAACTGCCGCCGGAGCGAGCGAGGGGAGCCAAGTGGGTGGAGCCCGAGCTGGTTGGGGAAGTGGTGTTCCGGATCTGGACGCCGGACGGCCGGATGCGCGCCCCGGTGTGGCGCGGCCTGCGGCCGGACAAGTCGCCGGGCGAGGTGGAGCTCAATGGCTGATCAGCTGGTCAAGGTCGAGGACCGGACGCTGAAGCTGACCAATATGGAGAAGGTGCTGTATCCCGAGGCCGGGTTCACCAAGGGCCAGGTGATCGACTACTACGCCCGGATCGCGCCGGTTCTGCTGCCACATTTGAAGGATCGTCCGGTCACCCTGCGTCGGTATCCCAACGGGGTCGACGGCCAGTCGTTCTTCGAGAAGAACGTCGCACGGCACGCGCCGGAGTGGGTGCGCACCGAGCGGCTGCCGACGCCGGGCAGCAGCAAGGGCAACGAATTCCTTGACTTCGTGGTGATCGAGGAACTCGCGACGCTCGCGTGGGTGGCCAATTTGGCCGCACTGGAGCTGCACGTTCCACAGTGGAGGATCGGAAACGATCCAGACCTGCTCGTGTTCGACCTCGATCCCGGTCCGCCCGCGACCGTGGTCGAGTGCTGCCAGGTCGCGCTGTGGCTGCGCGAGGAGCTGGCCGAAGGCGGCTACGAGGCATGGCCGAAGACCAGTGGCTCCAAAGGAATGCAGCTCTATGTGCCGGTCGAGCCCGGCGAGCTGGACACTTGGACCTATTCCCGCAAGCTGGCCGAGCGGCTGGCCCGCGAATACCCGCGGCAAGTTGTCGCCACGATGGCCAAGGCGCAGCGCGGCGGCAAGGTCTTCATCGACTGGAGCCAGAACCGTCCGGCCAAGACCACGATCGCGCCGTACTCGCTGCGCGCCCGGCCGCAGCCAACCGTTTCCACCCCCGTGACCTGGCAAGAAGTCGAGGCATGCGATCACGTTGATGATTTGACCTTCACCGCGGACGAGGTCCGCGCCCGCGTCGAGGAACTCGGTGATCTGCTCGACTACGGCTAGACGGCCGCCGATACCCGTCGGAAACGGACCGTTAACCCTGCTCTCACCGTTCGAGCGAAGGACTCAGTTGGTGGGTCCCGCTAGGGAAAAACAGGGGTAACCTCCCAACGGGGATCGGTTGGAAGGGAGTGGTTCACGGTGTCACGTCAGCGTTCTTCTGTCGTACCAGTGGGTGCGATGAAGCCGAGAACCTCGCCGGAGCACCGGCGGTTACGTGCTGAGTTGCCCCGGCCGATACTAGCGCTGACTCCAGGCCTGCAATTGCGCCGTGCTGTCGACATCGCACTCGTGGATCTGCAGAAAGTGTCGCAGGCGGAGCGAACCGAGATGCTCGGCGCGATGCGCCGGGTCAACGACAATCTGCACGGTGCGCTCGCGCACACCGCGGCCATCGGTGAGACGTGCATGGTCGCTGCCGCGGTGCAAGCCGTGCATGCGGCCGAACGCCACCTCGAAGCCTCCGAACTGAGCCAGGCCCGCGTGGCGTTGACCACTGCGCGCGACCGGCTCACCCCGCCGTCGGCGAGGGACCTGTCCTGAGCGAAAATATCGACGAGAATCTGGCGGCGCTGGCGCGCACCCATGGCGTAGCCACCTGGTACGAGGACGCGGACCAGCGCCGGGTCGAAGTGGACCGTGCGGTCGTGCTGGCCATCTTGGAACAGCTCGAAGTGGACCCAACCGGGCCCGCCGCGCGCACTGGCTTGCCGGACACGATCGTTGTCCGGCAAGGAACTCGCTACGAAACCGGTTCCGGGTTGCTGCGCACCGAAGACGACACGCGTATCGCGATCACCGACCGGTTGCCCGCGGACCTTCCGTTGGGCTGGCACGTCTTGGAAACCGACGACCGGGAAATCCCGCTCGCGGTAACGCCCGCGCGGATGCCGGATGTTCCGCGTGCGTGGGGGTGGATGCTGCAGCTGTATGCCGTGTACTCGCGTGAGTCGTGGGGCATGGGCGATTACGGCGACTTGGCGTCTTTCGCCAAGCAGGCCCATGACCAGGGCGCTGGCGTGCTGCTGGTGAACCCCGTTCAGGCGATCGTGCCGACGCTGCCGGTCAACCGCTCGCCGTACTCGCCGTCCAGCCGCAGGTTCGCGAATCCCTTGTATATCAAGGTAACCGACACCGTGGAGTTCCATCGAGCCGATCCGGCCGTACGTGAGCAAGTGCTTGCTCTGGCGCCAGGGCCGCCTGCCGAGTTGATCGACTACGACGTGGTCTGGGCCGCGAAGCTGGCTGCGCTGGAACTGTTGTGGCCCGGGGAGATCCGCGACCTTGAGCCCGGTGTGCGTGATTACGCGACCTTCTGCGCGCTGGCCGAGCGACACGGCGGCGACTGGCGTGAATGGCCTTCTTCTCTGCGCCACCCGGACAGTCCCGATGTCGCTGCCGCGCGCCGCGAACTGGCGCCGCGGATCGCGTTCCACGCCTGGCTCCAAGAGGTCTGCGAGACGCAGTTGGGCACGGCCCGTGCCGCCGCGCGCGACATGTCTGTGGGCATCGTGCACGACTTGCCGGTGGGCGTGGATCTCGGCGGAGCGGACGCCTGGGCGCTGCAGGACGTGCTCGCGCCGCGTGTCACGGTCGGCGCGCCGCCGGACGCGTTCAGCCAGCAAGGCCAGGACTGGCGACTGCCGCCATGGCGCCCGGACAGGCTCGCCGCGGCCGGATACCAACCTTTCATCGAAGTTTTACGAAGCGTGCTCAAGCACGGCGACGGTATCCGCGTCGACCACGTCGCAGGGCTGTGGCGGCTGTGGTGGATCCCGCCGGGCGAACCGCCGAGCCGTGGCACGTACGTGCACTATGACTCCGAGGCGATGCTGGGCATCCTCGCGCTGGAGGCCCACCGGCACGACGCCGTGGTGGTCGGCGAGGACCTCGGGACCGTCCAGCCGCACGTCACGCGGACACTGCACGAACGAGGGATGCTGTCCTCAGCCGTGCTGTATTTCCAGCGTGACTACGAAACCGCTGGTCACCCGTTTGTGCCCATCCGTTCGTGGGAACCCGCTTCCATGGCCAGCATCTCCACCCACGACCTGCCGACCGCCGCCGGATTCCTCGAAGCCGAGAACGTCCGCGTCCGCACCGGACTCGGGCTCGTCAACGATCAGGCGAAGGAGTACGAACGGGTGGCGGCCGAACGGCGTGACCTGATCGACTTCTTGGTGAAGGAAGGCGTATTGGAGTCGCCTGACGCGAGTGAAGACGACATCCTGGTCGCCATGCACGCAGTGCTCACCCGCGCCCGCAGCGCGTTGATTCTCACATCGCCCCCGGACGCGCTCGGTGACCTGCGACAACCCAACCTGCCAGGAACAGTCGACGAGTACCCGAACTGGCGAATCCCGCTGTCCGTGCCGGTGGAGCAGTTGTTCGCACATCCCGTTGTCCAGCGGGTCGTGCACGCTCTGACGGAGAACGCCAACCCTGGGTGACATCGCACGTGCCCCTGATGTGTACCGCGTGGCTCTCTTCTAGGGTCATCGCAAAGCAACACGAGGAGCGAGTGTGCGGCCCTGGCCCGGATCCCCTTATCCACTCGGCGCCACGTATGACGGCGCCGGGACCAATTTCGCGCTGTTCTCCGAGGTAGCTGAGTTCGTCGAGCTGTGCCTGATCGACGACGACGGCAGGGAGACGCGGATCAAGCTGCCTGAGGTGGACGGGTTCGTGCACCACGGCTACCTGCCGACCATCGGCCCAGGTCAGCTGTACGGTTACCGCGTGCACGGGCCGTACGACCCGGCCAACGGGATGCGCTGCAACCCGAACAAGCTGCTGCTGGACCCGTACGCCAAGGCGATCGCGGGCAGCAACGTCGACTGGCACGAGTCTTTGTTCGCTTATCCGTTCGGTGACCCTGACGGGCGAAATGACGGCGACTCCGCTGGTCACGTGCCGATGGGCGTGGTGGTCAGTCCGTACTTCGACTGGGGCAACGACCGGCACCCGAAGACTCCGTACAACGAGTCGGTGATCTACGAGGCGCACGTCCGCGGGTTGACTCTTCAACATCCTTTCGTGCCAGAGGAAATCCGTGGCACGTACGCCGGCCTCGCGCATCCGGTGATCATCGAGCACCTGAAGAAGCTGGGCGTGACCGCGGTCGAGCTGATGCCGGTGCACCAGTTCATCACCGACCACGCGCTGTCCGAGCGTGGCCTGCGCAACTACTGGGGCTACAACACGATCGGGTTCTTCGCTCCGCACTCCGCGTACTCGGCCACCGGCCGGGGCAACCAGGTGCAGGAGTTCAAGGCGATGGTCCGTGACCTGCACGAAGCGGACATCGAGGTCATTCTCGACGTGGTCTACAACCACACCGCCGAGGGCAACCACCTCGGGCCGACGCTGTCCATGCGCGGCATCGACAACGAGGCGTACTACCGGCTCGTCGACGACGACCGCCGGTTCTACATGGACTACACCGGCACCGGCAACTCGCTGAACGTCCGCAACCCGCACACCCTGCAGCTGATCATGGATTCGTTGCGCTACTGGGTGACCGAGATGCACGTCGACGGGTTCCGGTTCGACCTCGCCGCGACGCTCGCCCGCGAGTTCTACGACGTGGACCGGCTGTCCGCGTTCTTCGACATCGTCCAGCAGGACCCGGTGATCAGCCAGGTCAAGCTGATCGCCGAGCCGTGGGACGTCGGCCCCGGTGGCTACCAGGTCGGCAACTTCCCTCCACTGTGGACGGAGTGGAACGGCCAATTCCGTGACACCGTCCGGGATTTCTGGCGCGGTGAGCCCGCGACGCTCGGCGAGTTCGCTTCTCGGATCACGGGTTCGTCGGACCTGTACCAGGATGACGGGCGCAGGCCGTTCGCGTCGATCAACTTCGTCACCGCGCACGACGGCTTCACGTTGAACGACTTGGTGTCGTACAACGACAAGCACAACGAAGCCAACGGCGAGGAAAACCGCGACGGCGCCAACGACAACCGGTCGTGGAACTGCGGCGCCGAAGGCCCGACGGAAGATGCTGAAATCCTTTCGTTGCGGGCAAAACAGCGTCGGAACATGCTGGCGACGCTGATGCTGTCGCAGGGCGTGCCGATGCTGGTCGCCGGTGACGAGATCGGCCGCACCCAGGGCGGCAACAACAACGCCTACTGCCAGGACAACGAGATCTCGTGGGTGGACTGGGAACGGGCCGAGGATTTCGGTGACCTCAAGTCGTTCACGTCCGCGTTGACCAAACTTCGCCGTCACCACCCGGTGTTCCGGCGTCGCCGGTTCTTCGCCGGACGCCCGATCCGCAAGGACGACGAGCTGCGTGACATCGGCTGGTTCACCCCGTCCGGTCAGGAAATGACCGAGCAGGACTGGGAATCCGGGTTCGGCCGGTGCATCGTCGTGTTCCTCAACGGCGAAGGCATCGCGGATCTCGACCAGCGCGGCGAACAGGTCACCGACGACTCGTTCCTGTTGTGTTTCAACGCCCATCACGAAGACATCGACGTGACCCTGCCCAACGGCGACTACGCCGAGAAATGGACAGTGGTTGTGGACACCGCGACCGGGGAAGTCGCTGCTGGACCGACGATCCCGGCCAAGTCCACGTTGACGGTCGCTGCCCGGTCCCTGGTCGTGCTGGAACGAGCCGAGGAAGAAGAATAGATGATTCCCAGCTCCACCTACCGGCTGCAACTCGGGCCGGACATGACGTTCGAGCATGTCGCCGAGATCGCGGACTACCTTGCCGCACTGGGCGTCGGCGCGGTGTACGCGTCACCAGTGCTGGCCGCGACGCCAGGATCCACGCACGGCTACGACGTGGTGGACCCGACCATCGCTTCGCCGGCGCTTGGCGGCGAGGACGCGCGGATGCGTCTGGTCGGCGAGTTGCAGGAGCTGGAGCTGGGACTGGTCATCGACATCGTGCCCAACCACATGGGCATCGCCGACCCGCCAGCGAACCCGTGGTGGTGGGACGTACTGGCGAATGGCCGTTCTTCGGACTACGCCTCGTATTTCGACATCGACTGGGAAGTCGGGCCGCTGCTCGTACCCGTACTCGGGTCGGATTCGCTCGATGATTTGTCTATTGTGGATGGCGAGCTGCGGTACTTCGAACATCGGTTCCCGATTGCCGAGGGGACTTCGGGCGGGACCGCCCAGGAAGTTCACGAGCGGCAGCATTATCGCCTGGTGAACTGGCGCCGGGCCAACTCGGAGCTGAACTACCGGCGGTTCTTCGACATCACCACGCTGGCCGCGGTTCGGGTTGAGGATCCTGAGGTTTTCGAGGCCACGCATTCGGCTGTGCTGCGGTGGATCTCGAATCTGGAGGTCACCGGGCTGCGGATCGATCACCCGGATGGCCTGGCCAACCCGGGGGAGTACCTGCGGCGGTTGCGTGCGGCGGCGCCGTCCGCGTGGCTCGTGGTCGAGAAGATCCTTGGGGCGGATGAGGTTCTGCCGTCCACCTGGCCCGTGCATGGCACGACCGGATACGACAAGCTTCGGCTTGTCTGTGGGCTGTTCATCGATCCGGCCGGTGAGGCTGGTTTCTCCTCGCTGGCGGGCGATCAGGACCTTGTTGCGATGGAACTGGATCGCAAGCGGTGGGTTGCCGAGAACTTGTTGCGTGCCGAGGTCCGGCGGATCTCGCGGCTCGGTGTCGACGAGTCCGAGGTTATCTCGTTCCTTCCTCGGTTCCCGGTCTATCGGTCCTATGTGGCCGATGGGGTTGCCGCGAATCTGCCATCGGGGACCATCGCTGAGCAAATGCTTGCGCAGCCAGGTGGGGAGTTGACCTCCCGGGTCGAGCAGACAGCGGCGATGGTGATGGCCAAGGGCGTCGAGGACACGACCTTCTACCGGTACAACAGGTTCGTCGCGTTGAACGAGGTCGGCAGCGATCCCGGCCGCTTCGGCGTCCCGGTTTCCGAGTTTCACACCAAGATGGCCGAGGCCGTCGAAACCTCGATGACCACACTGTCCACACACGACACCAAGCGATCCGAGGACGTGCGGGCCCGACTTGCCGTGCTGTCAGAGATCCCGGCCGAGTTCGCGGACTTGGTGCGACGCTGGACCGCCAAGGCTGGGCTGTCCGAGCCGACGCTGAACCTGTTGGCGTGGCAGACGATCGTGGGCGCGTGGCCGATCAGTGAGTCCCGTTTGCAGGCCTATTTGGAGAAAGCCTCGCGGGAAGCCAAGATCGCGACCAGCTGGACCGACCGTAACGCGGAGTTCGACGCCGAGGTCGCCGCGTGGCCCGCGCGTGTGCTCGCCGAACTCGGCGAAGAGATCGACGAATTCGTGTCACAGATCCGTGCCGCGGGATGGTCGAACTCGTTGGGACAGAAGGTTATCCAACTGGCCATGCCCGGTGTGCCGGACGTGTACCAAGGCACCGAGCTGTGGGACTACTCCCTGGTCGACCCGGACAACCGGCGCCCGGTGGACTTCGAACTGCGCCGCCAGATCCTCGCCGAAGCCGAAGAGACCCTGCCCCCGATCGACGAATCGGGCGCGGCCAAACTCCACATCGTGTCCCGGATCCTGCGCCTGCGCTGGGAAAACCCCGAACTCTTCACCGGCTACGCACCCATCACCGCATCCGGCCCAGCGGCCGACCACCTGGTCGGCTTCGCCCGCAACGGCCTGATCGCCCTGGCCACCCGCCTGCCCCTGGGGCTGGCGCGCTCTGGGGGATGGCGCGACACGAAGGTGAAACTGGACGGACCCTGGACTGATTCCCTCGTGAGTGGTTATGCGGGTTCTAACCCTGATAACCACTCACGAGAGGTTTTGGTGTCTGAGCTGTTCGCCACCTACCCGGTGGCCGTTCTGGTGCAGGGGGACGCGTGAGCTTCTCTGTGTGGGCTCCGGGCCATTCAAGGGTGCGTGTGCGGGTCGACGGTGAACTCCACCCGATGAATGAGGATTCCGGCGGCTGGTGGCACGCCGAGGTCGCCGGGACCGACTATTCGTTCTTCGTGGACGACGACGAGACACCGCTGCCAGACCCGCGTTCGCTGCGCCAGCCGGACGGCGTTTTCGGGCCGTCCCAGGTCTATGACCACAGCGCTTTCCCGTGGACCGACCAGGGTTGGACGGGTCGCGCGTTGCCCGGAAGCGTGCTGTACGAGCTGCACATCGGGACTTTCACGCCTGAAGGCACTTTCGACTCGGCGATCACCAAGCTTGATCACCTCGTCGACTTAGGCGTCGACCTCGTCGAGGTGATGCCCGTCAATTCCTTTGACGGCACAACGGGTTGGGGTTATGACGGCGTTTTGTGGGGCGCCGTTCACGAGCCTTATGGCGGCCCAGACGGGTTCAAGCGGTTCGTCGACGCGGCGCATTCCCGGGGTCTTGGCGTGGTTTTGGACGTCGTCTACAACCACATGGGCCCTTCTGGCGCCTTTCTGGACCGGTTCGGGCCGTATTTCGCGGGCCGGAACCTGTGGGGTCCGGCATTGAACGTCACCGGTCCCGGATCCGACGAGGTCCGCAGGTACGTGCTGGACAACGCGCTGATGTGGTTCCGCGACTTCCACGTCGACGGGCTGCGCCTGGACGCCATTCACGCCATTGTGGACACCCGGGCCACTCATCTCCTTGAGGAAATGGCTCAGGAAGTCGACGCTCTGGCCGCCGGTCTGCAGCGGCCGCTGTCCTTGATCGCCGAGTCGGACCTGAACGATCCACGGCACGTCACACCGCGTGCCGCCGGCGGCTACGGCCTCGCGGCGCAATGGTGCGACGACCTGCACCACGCCCTGCACGTGTTCCTGACGGGCGAAACACAGGGCTACTACAAGGATTTCGCCGCGCCCAACGCTTTGAAGACCACGCTGGAGAACGCTTTCTTCCACGCTGGAACATGGTCGTCCTTCCGTGACCGCACGCACGGCCGTCCCATCAACAAAGCGGTGACGCCAGGCCACCGGTTCCTGTGCTTCCTGCAGAACCACGACCAGATCGGCAACCGCGCCACCGGCGACCGGATGGCGGCCTCGGTCTCACCGGGTGTGCTCGCCTGCGGCGCCGCGATCATGTTCTGCTCTCCTTACACCCCAATGGTTTTCATGGGCGAGGAGTGGGCGGCTTCGACACCTTGGCAGTTCTTCGCGTCGTTCCACGATCCCGGCCTTGCCGACGCGGTCCGGACCGGGCGACGTAAGGAATTCGCCGACCACGGCTGGGGCGAATCCGAGGTCCCTGACCCGATCGACCCGCGGACGGTGGTGAACTCCCGGCTCGACTGGTCCGAACTGGACGATCCAGCGCACGAAGCCGTGCTGGAAACCTACAAAATGCTGATTGCCTTGCGCCGCAAACACCCTGAGCTGTCCGATCCACGGCTGGACTCGTTCTCGGTCGACCAGGACGATCGGGTGGTCACGTTGCACCGAGGGGCGATCCGGCTCATCTGTAACCTGGGTAAGACGGATGTGCCACGCCCGGAAGGCGAAATTCTGCTTTCATCGGCAGTGAGCGGCGTGATCCCGCCGGAGAGTTTCGTGATCATCCGCTGATTGCGGGCTTGGCGGCCCTGATTCTGCCCTTTGGGGAACCGGTTCGCGGCCGGTCGGACCCTACCGTCGATGGCCATGACACAGGTGCTGCTCGACGTGCTGGCCCGTCCGGACAAGCCGAACTCGACCCGGCTGGTGATGACGGACGAGGCAGTCACCATCGGCGGGAAAAGCTTCGCGTGGCCGGAGATCGACAAGGTCGACTTCGGCTTCATCGACAGCTACCAGAACAAGGTCTACGTGGGCACGTCCTTCACGATCAAGGTCGGAACCCACGATGGTCGCAAAGCGACTTTCCTGATGCTCTCCAAGAGCAAGGGATTCTTCGGCGGCACGGTGGATCATCAGAAGCGCGACCACGGCCGTGAGCAATGGTCGCGAGCTGTGGACATCCTGGTCGAGCGTGCCGGTATCCGGATCGTCGAGACCGCTGTCGCCGCCGTCCGCGGGGGCGGCACGGCTGAGATCGGCGGTGTGCGGATAGACCAGCGAGGCATGAGCAAAGGCCGCCTGTTCAAGAAGTCGGTGCCCTGGAACGAGATCGCCAGCTTCGAGTCGAAGTACCCGTACCATCACGTGCTGGTTCGGCAAGGAGACAAGACCAAACCGCGGATCCAGATCGCCAACGGGACGTGGAACTCGATGCTGCTGCCGACAGTGATCAGGGTTTTCGCGCCCTGAGCCACTCCGACCTGAGCCATCCCGATCTGAGCCATCCCGATCTGCGCCCTTCCGACCTGATCCGTCCTCCCGCCGTTGAACCATCCCCGCCCATCCGGTAACCGACACCTATTGTCAGATGTAGTAGGTCTGCTACATTCTGACTGAGATGTTCGATGGGGAGGTACCTGATGGTGGGGGACGATCTCGTGTTGGACGTGCGTGACTTACGGATGCGCTACGGCACGAACGACGTACTCAAAGGCGTGAACTTCCACGCGTGCCGCGGCGAAGTGCTTGCGTTGCTCGGGCCGAACGGCGCGGGCAAGACGACGACGATCGAAATCCTCGAAGGCTTCCGGATGCGGTCAGCTGGCGAGGTATCGGTACTGGGGGTCGATCCCGCGCACGCCGACGAAGCGTGGCGTGCGCGGCTCGGCGTAGTTCTGCAGTCCTGGCGTGACCACGGCAAATGGCGGGTCCGTGACCTGCTGCACCACCTGGGCAGCTACTACACGCCATACCGCGAGCCGTGGAACGCCGACGAGTTGATCGACGTGGTCGGCCTGACCGCGCACGCGAGCAAGCGGATCATGAGCCTTTCCGGTGGCCAGCGGCGGCGGCTTGACGTGGCTGTCGGCATCGTCGGCCGCCCTGACCTGCTGTTCCTCGACGAGCCGACGGTCGGGTTCGACCCGGCGGCTCGGCGTGAATTCCACGACCTTGTGCACCGGCTGTCCGACGACGAGGACACCACGATCCTGCTGACCACGCATGACCTGGCCGAAGCCGAGAAGTTGGCCGACCGGATCCTGATCCTCGCCGGAGGCCGCGTGATCGCCGACGGTTCAGCGGACCAGTTGTCGCTGCAGATGTCGACAGAGTCCGAGGTGAAGTGGACACTGCACGGCCAGCGCTATGTGCACGCGACGACGGAAGCGACCAAGTTCGTGCACGACCTGTTCAAACAGCATGGCGATGACGTCGGCGATCTCGAGGTGCGCAGGGGAAACCTCGAGGACACGTACATGGCCATGGTGGTGGCCTTCGAATCCGGCCAGGCCGAGCCCGAGTTCGCGGCGGTGACCCGATGAACCCGATGATGACGACGATCCGCAGCGGCGCACGACGAGGCGTGATCGAGTTCAAGCAGTCGTTCTTCACCGCACAGGACCTGCTCGGGCTGCTGATCCCGAACACGATCCTGATCGTCGTGATGATCTTCATGCGCGGCTCGACCGTCGGCACGACCGGGTTCTCGCTGGGCACGATGTCACTGAGCAGCGTGCTCGGAATGACGGTGGCGTTCAGCGGCATGATGACCGTGATGCAACACCTGACGATCGAGCGTGAAGACGGAACGTTGTTGCGCGCGAAGGCAATCCCGAACGGCATGCTCGGCTACCTCGTCGGCAAGGTGGTCGTGGTGTCCGCGCTGTCGGTGGTCGGCCTGCTGATGATCCTGATCCCAGGGTTGTTCCTGTTCGACGGCCTGGCGTTCGATACGGTCGGTTCGTGGCTGACGTTCATCTGGGTGCTCGTGCTCGGGCTGATCGCGACGATGCCGATCGGCGCGGTGCTCGGCTCGATGTTCTCCAACCCACGAAACTCCGGCCTGATGTCCCTGCCGGTGATGGGCCTCGTGGCGATCTCAGGCATCTTCGTCCCGTTGACGCAGATGCCGGACTGGCTGCAGCCAATCGGCCAAATCTTCCCGATCTACTGGCTGGGGCTGGGAATGCGGTCGGCATTGCTGCCGGATGAGCTGGTGGTGGTGGAAATCGGCCAATCGTGGCGACACCTGGAAACCGTTGGTGTGCTAGGCGCATGGGCGCTTGCGGGCGTCCTGCTCGCCCCGATCGTGTTGCGCAGAATGGCGCGCCGCGAATCAGGCTCAACCCTGGCTGAGCGACGCGAGAAGGCACTGCAGAGGACCACCTGATGAGTGGCGAGGTCATCTACAACCGCATCGCGATGCTGCGGGCGGAACGCGGAATCTCCCGCAGGCAACTGGCGGACGCGCTGAGCGTGCACTACCAGACAATCGGCTACCTCGAGCGAGGCGAGTACAGCCCAAGCCTCTACCTCGCGCTGAAGATCGCGGAATACTTCGAGGTAGCGGTGGAAGTAGTGTTCTCGACGGCGCCATTCCCCAGAATCGGAGCGGAAAAAGCGGGCTGAACCCACCCGAGGTGAGTCCGGCGACCAAGCCGAACCCGCCCAAGAGGCCGGAAAGCACGGGAGTCGATCCCGTCATACCCCTGACACACAACGGATCGATAGATATCGTCGGACACAACAGAAACGAGCGTTGCGCCACTGAGGCGTAGCGCTCGTTTGGTTTGTGGCGCATCGACAAACCGGCACGTGAGGTCGATAGCCTCACCGAAATACCCACGCTTGTCCCGATGCACCTCACCCGCATGCATCGCAACCCTGATGGGAAAACCCACGTTTTTCAACTGAGGCACCACGTCCGTGATCACCCAAGTCTTCGGCACGTCCTTGAGCAGAACAAGCATGCCGTCGCCGCGATCAACGAACGGCCCAGTAGTTTGCGTAGCCTCCTCAACAACTTCGTAAAGCCGCTCCCGGATCTGACCACGGGTGGCGTTGGTCCCCGCGGTGGACCCGACAGCGTCGAGAGCGAGGATCGTCCGATACACAGGTTGCAGTCGCATAGCGCTAGGTTGTGAAACCCAGCGGGTGTCCCGCCAGCGAAGGGACACTTGTGGGAACACATCCGGGACACCTTCGGGGAGTGCGCGTGGGATTCGCGGAGGAAGTGCGCAGAGCACTGGCGGTGGCGGGAATGAACCAAAGGCAGCTGAGCGCGGCAATGCCCTTCTCCCGGCCCAAGATCAGCGAGATGTGCAACGGCCACTACCTGCCAAGCGACGAAACAGCCCGAAGAATGATCGAAGTCCTTGTGATGGACCAAGATCGAGTGATGCGCTTGCTGCGCGAAGCCCGTGCCGCCCGCAACCCGGTCGCTGAATCGTCGTGGAACCGCCCACTCCCACTCGAGATCGCGTCATTGCTACGCGCTCAAGTCTCCGCGGCGGATGTGCTCCCGTACAAACTCCCCGGCTCACGGCCCGTTTCCTTGTCCACGTTGTACGTCCGCCAAGAACTCGGCAGCGGTATAGAAGAGACAACCGTGCCGGACCGAATGCCGGAGATCCAGCAACCCGACGACCGCGACCCAGGCTGGCGGTCGCGTAACCCTGAGCGTTTTCGCCCATTGCTTGGTGTCCGCCCACCTTCCCGACCGATCCGCGCGGCACTTGACGCACACGACCATCTGTTGGTGACGGGCGGTCCCGGCCAGGGAAAGCCGACCCTTGCGCTGCGTCTGTCGGCGGAGATGGCGGCCGCATGGGACGGCGGGCCGCCGCCGATCACCGAACCAGTAATCCCGTTGCGCTTGCCTGCCCGTGAGCTTGCGGCCCGGTTAAACCTGCCTTTCGCAGACGCGATCGCCGAAAGCGTCCTGGCCGAGTACGGCCAGATGCTGCGTGCCGGGCTGCCATCATCCTTGTTCGCCGCCAGAGTGGAAGGCGCCCGCTGGCTCCTGCTCGTCGACGCCGTCGACGCCGTCGACGAAGTCGCCGACGCGGCCGACCGTGACAGCCTGATCAACAACCTGGCCCGGTGGGCATCCGAGGGAATCTACCGATTCCTGGTGACGAGTCGCCCACTGGAAGGTGCGGGACTCGCGCCATTGCATCGGGTATCGGCGGCCCGGTTCGAACTGCTGCCCTTCGACCTCGAGACATTGCGGCTGTTCGCCGAGCACTGGTTCGAGTCAGCGGAAGCCAGCCACCAGTTCCTCGACCAAGTACGCCAAGGCCAACTGGAAGACCTCGTCCAAGTCCCCTTGCTGGCCGCGATAGCCGCGATCGTGTTCGAACAACATAGAGACCGTTCGTTGCCAGACAACAAGTACGGCATGTACCAGGACTACCTGGAGTACCTCGGTTCCACCCGGGTCCATCCTGACATGACTGATCTCTTGGAGCACCTGGGCCTTGCCCGCGTGGAGGAGGACGCTCCGCTCCTGCAAGCCGCGCACTCGTGGCGCCCCGGGCTACGCTCCAGCGACCTCGTGCACAACCTGCTAGCGACTGGCGTCTTGGTGATGCGAGCAGGCAAACTCCAGTTCCTGCACCACAGTTTCGCCGAGCACCTGGCAGCAACCGCCAAGGCCCGGCAGTTGCCGGCGCCCTTTGACGCGGAAGATCCGTTGTGGCGAAAGGCCTTGCACGCCACTCGGTACGGCTGGTCAACGGATCACGCCAGGGATGTCCTAGTCCACTACATGCACTTGAACCGAGGCGAAGCCGACGCGGTACTGACGTGGTTGCACGAGAACACGGCGCAGCTGCAAGAAGTAGCGGCGGACCTGTTGGCTCGGCGGGCTCCCGTGAGCCGACCCGTATTGCAGTCCTTCTTGGATATGGCACGGTCGCTGGCGACAACGAGTGCGTACTGGCCAGAGAAAACTCTTCGACGCGCTACTCAGGCAGCTCCAGCTGAGTGGCTGCACGCGATCTGTTCAGCATTGGATGCGCCGTGGGAATCCCGCGTAGAGGCAGCCTCGGCGTTGTGCAGGCGCCAGAACCTGGCAACGTGGAATGACGCGGTGGCGTTGTTGTGTACCGCGATGAATTCTGGAGACCTGCCGTTGAGTCTTCGCTTGCGAGCCGCACAAAGCCTGGCTACCGCGGGCGTTTCAAATCGTCAGGCCGCAGCCGAAGGGCTGAAAGGCATCCTGTCGCACCCAATGAGTCCGGACCGGGACCGTCGTGCCGCAGCGGTTGCCCTTGCTGAGCTGGGTCCGCAATGCCGGACGGACGCTGTTGCGGCGTTGGTGTCGACCCTTGACGACTGCAACGCGTCTGTTGGCGATCAAGTGCATGCCGCTGCTGGCCTCGCTGAGATTGGTATCGAGTTCCATGACCGGGCGCTGGCGGTTTTCCGGAGCGTCGCCGAATCCGATTGGGTAAACGCGGAATGCCGCCAAGACGCGGCGCTCGCTCTCGGCGCGTTGGGACCCGCGCATCTCGAGGCAGCGGCTGCCTCACTGGAAGACATGATGGTGAACCAACGACACCTACGGGTGCCCGCGCGTTCCGACCTGGCGCTTGCGATCGCCAAACTGGGACCGGTGTATGTCCCGATCGCCGCGCGGCTTCTGAACGACTTGGCGGGTGATCCATGGGATACGTATCACTACTCGCGATATGTCAACGCCACCAACCTCGCGGGCCTGGGTTCGGCTTATCACGCTGACGCTGCGAACCATTTGCGAAAAATTTTGGCCGATCCCGCAGCATCGCCGAATGAGAAGATATGGGCTGCGAAAGGCCTCACTGAGCTTGGTCCGGATTACCATCCCGAGGCCGAGGCTGAGTTCCGGCGTCTGAACCTCGACCCGATAGCAGATGGGTACGACCGGTGGGGGGCGCTTGCCGAGTTGGCGGAACTCGGGCACAAGTTCCGTGATGAAGCTGTTGCCGTCCTGCGAACCGTATTGGCTGAGCAAGCACACGAATTCAGCGACCGGTACTGGTTCGCCGCGGGTTTGACGAGATTGGGCCCCGAGTTCCATCGGCAGGCCGCTTCGACCTTCGAGACCCTCACCGGTGAGGTCAGTGTCACGAGGCGGCAGTGGCATGTCTATGCGGCTCGGATGCTGGTGCAGACCAGTTCTGGACACACTCGCGAAGTGGTGGCTGAGTTGCGATCCATCCTGCGGTCACCAATCGCCACTGTTCAGGCTCGTGTGGTGGCCGCATTGGAGCTCAGCTCTCTCGCACCCGAGTTCGTCACGGACGCGGCAAAAGGCCTACCGGCCCCCGCCGACATGCGAGCATACGACTACATGGCTGTGGCCGAGGCCTTCGGTGAACTCGGCAAGACTCACGTGGTTGATCTGGTGACTGTGCTCGCGGCATGCCTCACGGATCGGTTGGTGTTCCAGCACCATTTCGCTCGGGCTGCCGCAGCGATGGCATGTCTCGGTAGTGAGTTGCGGGTACAGACAGTACGGCTGCTGCAGACAATCATTGAGGACAACACCGAGACCGACTTCCGGCACGCGATGGCAGCGGGCGCACTAAACCGGTTCGGGCCGGCCCACTACCCGAAAGCCGAGGCGACGTTGGTGGCGTTGGTGACGGACCCTGAAGCAACAGTCTTGGGTAGGAGCTTGGCGGCAGAGTATCTGGCGCGGTCCGGGGATGAGATTCGTGATGAGGCGATCGCCGCGTTGCGCGTCATCATTGCGCGTCCTGTTGACTACCTGTCGTGGACAACTTCCGTGGAGACGTTGGCACGCTTGGATGCGGAGTCCCATCGACTGGCGGTCGCGGATGTGCGAGCGATTCTCGTGTGGGAGCCGCAGGTGCGCTTGCGACGCGCTGCCGCGTTGTGCCTTGCCCGTCTGGGGTTTCCGGGTGAAGCGATTGCCGAGTTGCGTATCCAAGCGTTCGATCCTGGCTGCCCCACCGAAGACCGGATCGTCGCGCTGTGGGAGCTGGCCCGCCTCGACCCGTTCGCTGTGGATCAGGTGGCCAGCGACCTCACCGATTTGGTTACTGCCGAGCCCATCCGTGTGGCTGATCGGTGCCGGGCTGCCGGCTATCTGGTTCAGCTGGATCGGGACGGCTGGCAGGAAGTATGTCGGCTGCTGGCTGGGATACGTATGTCACTGCTGACCAATCCACATCAGCGGTGGGGCGTCGTGGTGGTGCAGCGAGAGATAAACGCGATCACATCCGAAGGGCTGGCGTCGGTTCTGCTGGACATCTTCCATGACCCGAGAGCTGCGGCCGATGTCCGCGCCGAAGTTCCGGGAAACTATGCGATCAGGGAGTACTTGCCGAGTGGTACTAGCACGGAACTGGCGCGGGACCTGGCTGCCGATGCACTGGCGGAGCCTTCGTTGCGGGGCAAGGACGAAGCCATCCTGCAAGACATCATCTCCGCTCCCGAGTTCGATCACCGGACGAAGGTCAAAGCTATGGTGCACCTGGCCGAGTGGCATCCGCAGCACATGCCAGAAGTAGCTGCTGACCTGTTGGCATCTCGGCAGTACGTGGCTGTGGCGGGGTTCAACCGGCACTATCGACGCGAAGCCGTCACGGCCTGCCGCGCGATCGTCGCCAACACCGTCGAAGCACCGCGACAACGCTGGAGTGCGGCCATCGCACTCGATGAACTCAAGACCGAGCTGGATGAAGCCACGGTCGAACTTTTCCGAGGGGTCATCGAGCAGCCGAGTTGTCGGAGTGTCCGTGCGGCGGAAGCGTTGGCCCGGGTTGGTGAAAGCACTGGCGTGGAAACGCTTCGGCGGCTGCTCAACGACTGCCGCCGCAACAGTTACGTCCGTGTGTCCGCGGCCAAAGCCCTCATCAACTGGAGCCGAGTGGATCGACCTGCTGCGGTGGCGACGCTCGATGCCCTGGCCACCAATAATTGGCGCGCAGCCGAAGTGCTTGGCGAAGTAGCACCGGACTACAGGGATAAAGCCACAGCGCACCTGAAGCGGATCATGACAACCACACCCTCCGCACGCATAGAAGCCGCCAGGGCGATCGTGAACGTAGACCGCACCGCCATCCTGGAAGCGGCCGACGTCCTCAGGGAAGTCGCCAAGGACCCGAAGTACGCCAGACGAGCCCTGTTCGTCCTGGGCCAGTTGGCGCGGCCGTTCTGCGACGAAGCGCTGCCGGGTCTGAGGGCACTGATGAAGCAGTCCGATCACACCGTGCGATGGCGGGCGGCGGAGGCGATGGCCATCCTGAGACGCGACCTTCGGGAAGAAGCCTCCGTCGTGGCCCGTGAGGTTGCGAGAGACGAAACGGCCCCATGGCACGTCCGGATGAGGGCTGCCACTGGCCTTGCCAAGTGGAGTCTCATTTGCCGAGACGAGGCACGGGCGGTTTTGCTTGATGTAGGCTTGAGTCAGCGTCCAACCAGAGGGTGATCCTCGTCACGCGTCCGTGTGTCGCCTTGACGGGTAGCTCGAATAAATGGAGCGCGCGTTCGCGCTGCTCAGGGCTATGATTTGACGCAGACATAACCTGTTCGAGTGATGCTGAGCGATACAGGCGTCATACGCCCATGTGTCGATCGTCCCATACGTGGAATACCTAGACGACAGGTACCGTTGAACGCTGTGTAACCGGCAACACCGGTACACCCCGTTCGCTACCCCGGGCCGAACCAAGGCGGCGTGGGGTAAAACCTGCGCGCCCTTGAAAGGGGGAGACCATGTCCGTCGAGACGACCAAGGCCGCTGTACGCCCTCGGGAAGACGCCGATCTGGTTGGATACTACCTGGCCGAGGTCGGAGCGACACCACTGCTCACCGCTCAGCAGGAAGTCGAGCTCTCCAAGCGTATCGAAGTCGGACTTTACGCGACCGAACTGCTTCGCCGCCACGCCGAAGGCGAGGACATCGGGCACGACCCGGCCGAGCTGAAGATCCTGGCCCGCGAGGGCAGGCAGGCGAAGGACCACATGATCCGCGCCAACCTGCGGCTCGTCGTGTCCCAGGCGCGCAAGCGCTCGCAGGCTGGCCTGCCGATGCTCGATGTCATCCAGGAAGGCAATCTTGGCCTGATCCGTGCCGTGGAGAAGTTCGACTACTCGAAGGGCTTCAAGTTCTCCACGTACGCCATGGCCTGGATCAAGCAGGCGATCGGGCGTGGTCTCGCCGAGCAGACCCGCACTGTCCGGCTTCCGGTTCACGTTGTCGAGGAGCTCGCGAAGTTCCGCAGGGTCGAGCGCAAGCTCGAGACCAAGCTGAACCGCGACCCCACGCCGGAGGAGCTGGCCGAGGAGGTCGGCACCACCGCCGAGCGGATCGTCGAGCTGCGGCGCGCCGGGCGCGACGCTGTCAGCCTGGACACTCCGGTTGGTGAGGACGGCGACTCGAAGATCGCGGACCTCGTTCCCGACGCGGAGGCGGAGAACGCCGCCGAGATCCTGGAGCGTGAGGAGCTGTACACCGAGCTGCGCAAGCAGATCGCCACGCTCCCGCAGCGCGAGGCGTTGATCATCTCGTTGCGCTACGGCCTGCACGACGGCCACGAGTACACGCTGCAGCAGGTGGCCGACCGGATCGGGCTGACCCGCGAGCGGATCCGTCAGCTGGAGAAGCACGCTCTTGCCGAACTGCGGCACCCGAGCCGCAACCAGAACCTGCTGGCACTGGCGGGTTAATCAACCACTTGGGCGAGCAGGGCCGTGAAGGCCTTTCTGTCCACTGTGATCGGATCGGCGGCCAGCCAGCCGCCGATCTCCCTGACAAAATCCGCAGGCACCATCGGCGGGATCACCGCACCCGTGTAATCCGTGGTGATCTCACCAGGCCTGCTGGGATACAGCAGCAACACTCCGCGCACCTCGAGCTCCGGCCAATGCGCACGGAAAGCCGGGATCTGCTCGATCAGCTGAATCGACCCGCCACGGAACGGGTGGTCATTGCGCCACACCTCGCCGTCCTCGTCGATGTCGTAATGCCCGGGCAGCCACATCTTCGACTCGATCAGCACGAGTCTGCGCCCGCACAACACCGCATGGGCCACGTCGGCGAACACCGATCCCGGCTCGGCGAGACCGTGGAAAATCCGCACAGCAGGCAGCCGCGTGAGATACGTGGCCAGCACGTTCGCGGTCAGTCGTTCCGCACGAGGGTCAGCGCCCGCGCCAGGGGTTCCGTAGATCTGATTCGCGCCAAAGCGCGCCATGAATGCCTTGTGGGCGTTGCGCCCGTCGAGGTGTCGCCGCACCGACTTGAACAACACGGCGCCAGACGCGATCAACGCGAGCAACCAGATGACCAGTAGCGGGATCGGCGGCGCCACCAGCAGCAACGCCAGCAACATGGTCACCCAGCCAGCGATCGCGGCCGCCAGCACCGGCGGGTCCGGCTTGATCGGCGGCGCCATCACCGCCTGCGTCACGGTTACGCTGTGCCACCACCCGATCGTGTCGGCTGAGATCTCCGTCAGAACGGGGACGTAGTTCGGGTCGTCCCGCACGATCTTGCGCGCGACCCGTCTGACCACGGGCGCGGGCGGTTCTTCTTCCTCTTCTTCGTCCTCGTCGCTGTCGTAGTACGCGCGGCGTTCGGGGTCCGACAGCGTCTCGTACGCCTCGCGGAGCAGGCGAAACGTTCCCGCGGTGCCGCCAGCGTCCGGGTGCATTACCTTGGCCAAAGCCCGGTACGCCGACCTGATCTCGCTGGCTGTGGCGTTCTCGTCGACGCCAAGCAGTTCGTAGTAGTCGACGTTCTGCACCCGCACAAGATATTGGGTCGCGGTCGCGCTCAACGAAACGGGCCACTCACCGCGTGTGGGGTGTGGGGAGCTAGAAGGGGGGACGGCCGTGACGTTCGAAGAGTTCGCCGAGGCCCGAACGCCGGGCCTGCTGCGCTACGCCACCGTGCTGACATGCGATCCGCATCTGGCCGAGGACGTCGTGCAGGAGGTTCTCGTGCGGGTGTACCGGAAGTGGAAACGCATCAGCGCGCTGGACATGCCGGAGGCCTACGTCCGGCGCATGATCACCAACGAGTTCCTGTCGTGGCGCAGGCGCAAGGCATCGACAGACGTGCCGTTCTCGCCTGAGGCGATCGCCGATCTCGGCCTGACGACGAGGGATTCCGCGGCCCAGTACGACGAACGGGACCTGTTGCTGCGTGACATCGCCGCGTTGCCGCGTAAGCAACGGGCGGTGTTGGTGTTGCGGTACTTCTGCGACCTGCCGGACGAGCAGATCGCCGAGAACCTCGGCTGTGGCGTGGGAACCGTGCGCAGCCACGTCTCAAGAGCCCTCGCGACCCTGCGCATCACGCCCGCGCCGAGCCGAGTGTGAGGACACGATGAGCACAGAGGAAAAGATCAAGCAAGCGTTTGAGCGCCAGGCTGGGCGGGCCGGAGACCACCGCGCGGTACTGGCAGAGGTGCGGAAGGCCACGGCCAAGCGCCGGATCAGCGGCTGGGGGATGGGCCTGATCAGCATCGGTGTGGCCGCGGCCGTGGCAACCCCGATCGTGTTGTCCTCAGCGGGACAGCCGTATACGGCTCCGCCCGCGGATCCAATGGTGACAACGCTTCCGGCGGCTCCAGTCCCGGAGAAACCGGCCGAGCACGCGGGTGAAGGCGTGACCGTGTTGCAGTACAGGCCAACCTGGTTGCCGGACGGCGCATACGAAGTCTCCCGGATGTTCGCGGGAGAGAGTGCTCTCATGCGGATCTGGGAGTTGCCCGGCAGCGAGACCGCCAATCAGCGGACTCTGCGCCTCCTGCTGAGCCAGGCCGCGATGCCGACCGTGGGCAAAGCCGTTGACATCAACGGGATTCCCGGAATGCTGGTGACCGATCACCAGGAAACCTCGGTGACGTGGATGGTCGAGCCGGGGCAGCGCCTCTCGGTTATCTTCCCGGGCACAGACGAAGTCGCTGACATCGCACTGCGGGTCGCGCGCTCGGTCAAGCCCGATGGGGACGCGGCGTTCGTGTGGCCCCTCGAGTTCCAGTGGCTGCCAGAACACCTGCAGCCAAGCGGATTCACTGTCCACGCCATTGATCTGAAGTACGTCGATGTGTCGGCGAGCGCACAGACCATCCCAAGGGAAGCCGAAAAAGGCGTCTCGGTGAGCATCTTCACACTGCGCCCGCCGGGCGTGCCAGGCGGCGTGCCGCCGTATCGGCCGGAGGGTGGCACACCAGTGACGGTGCGCGGCAAGCAGGGGGTGTTCGTCTCGGGTGAGGTGTATGTGGAGTTCGAGCTCGGCCGGGCGATGGTAGTCAGTGGCCCACTCTCGCAACAGGATCTGGTCAGGATCGCTGACTCGATCAAGATCGGGCCGCTCAACTATCCCTGGATCGGGACTCGTTAGACGCCGTCCTGAGCTGGTCGGCTTGATCGGTCAACGCACCTATCCGGTCGGCCAGCTCAGGATGACTGCCGCGCAAGCGTTCTCGCACGGCCGTGAGCGGCGCGAGCAACGCAATCGGGTCGTCTTCAGACAGTGCGGCGGCCAGTTTTCGCGGACGCATGCCTGGCAGACCGATGATCTGTCCGGCCAGCTGGCGCAGGACTGCCGAGTTCTTCCTTGCCCAATCGCTGACCGCGCGGTCAGCTGCCCTGCGGTCGCGGACTTCCCGAACCCGGTCCTCTGCGCCGGATGTGCCCGATGGCAAGGGGCTCAGCCGCAGGTAACGGCGCTCGGCGGCCTGCCTGCTTGCCAGGCCGAGCGCGGGTGCGATCGCCGCCCAGCTGGTCCCCAGTTCACGCGCCGCGGTGATGAGTGCCGGTTCCCACCGTGCGAGGTCGTCCCGCAACTGCCGCAGGACAACCAAAGCAGCGAGCAGTTCAGTCGAGGACGGATGCTGGTTTCCCTCAGCGACTTGCTGCACCTGGTTCATCGCGTCGGTCGCCGACGACCCCGAGCCCCAGCCCTGATCGTCCAGGTACTGCCGGGCTTCGCGGTAGTTGTCCATGGATGTCATCATGATGACGACATTGGCTCTTGTCAACGGGGTGACGACAGTGCTACCACAGAGGTACGTGCGTAACGACACCAGAAACCAGGGAGGACAAGACAATGTTGATGCGCACCGACCCGTTCCGTGAGCTCGACCGGTTGACCCAGCAGTTCTTCCAACCAGCTGGCACGTGGACGAGGCCCGCGTCGATCCCGATGGATGCCTACCGGGACGGGGACGAGTTCGTTGTGCACTTCGATCTGCCCGGTGTCGACCCGCAGGCAGTGGAGGTCGATGTCGAACGCAACGTGCTGACCGTGAAGGTCGAGCGGCGGCCGACGCACAAGGCGGATGTCCAGATGCAGGTGTCCGAGCGCCCGCTGGGTGTTTTCTCGAGGCAGCTGTTCCTCGGTGACAGCCTGGACACCGAGCGTATCGACGCCGCCTATGCCAATGGTGTGCTGACACTGAGGATCCCGGTCGCCGAGCGCGCGAAGCCACGCAAGATCGAGATCTCGGCCGACACCGAGCAGAAGCAGATCACCACGAGCTGACAAGTCTATTGTGGACAATGAGAGGGGTCGGCCCATGCAGGGCCGGCCCCTTGTCCGACTCGCCAGCCGGAATCGAACCGCGCGTCCTCTCCTGTCGGTGAAGCCACCGGCCTGAGTGCTCTCCCACTTGAGCTATGGCGAGGCCCATATTCTCACTCGACTATGCGTCCGTTCTCTACGCCCTTTCGAGTGCATGTCGTCAAAGTGTTTGCCACCATCCGTCTACCGTTGGCGGCGCGTCGATGTCCACTCGTTCACCCGGTTTGGGGACAACGAGTGTCACATCCTGGGCTTTTGCCTCACGCCACAAGCGATCCACGGGTTGCCCCCATGCGTGTGGCGCCAGCGTGAAAGTGGCCCAGTGCACGGGAATCAGCACGTGCGCCTGCACGTCCAGATGCGCGGCCACGCCTTCTTCCGGCGTCATGTGTATGTCAGGCCACATCGGGTCGTACGCGCCGATCTGGACAAGTGCCACGTCGAAGGGCCCGTGCTGCTGGCCGATCGCGGCGAATCCGTCGAAATATCCCGTATCCCCGCTGTAGAACACGCGTCGCTTCGGACCGGCGACGACCCACGACGCCCAGAGTGTCCCATCACGTGAGAGCCCGCGGCCGGAGAAATGCTGCGCCGCGGTCGCGGTCAGCCGCAGTGGACCGGCGGTCACGCTCTCGTCCCAGTCGAGTTCGATGATCCGGTCGGCCGGTACCTGCCAGCGCTCCAGGTGTGCCCCGATCCCCAGTGGCACAACGAATGGCGCACTCTGCGTACGCAGGAGGGCACGCACCGTCGGGAGGTCGAGGTGGTCGTAGTGGTCGTGCGAGATGACGATCGCGTCCAGCGTAGGCAGCTGGTCGATCGATACCGGTACGGGGTGTAGTCGGCGCGGGCGGCAGCCGACGGTGACACTCGTTCGCTCCACACTGGATCGAACAACACGCGTGCGCCGTCGAGCTCGACCAGCGTGCTCGCGTGTCCGTACCAGGTGACGTACAGACCATCGGGTCGGGTGGGGGCACCCGACTGTGCGACGAGAGGGACTGCGCCGCGTGGCTTACGGCGATCCTTGTCCGCCCTGTAGCGCCGGATGAGGTCACCCGGGTCACCATTCGGCGTCGTTCGTGTTGGGTGTCCGTTACGGAACTTCCCATCACGGAACTGCGGCGACCGCCGCACTCGCTCCGCGCGCTCGCCACGCGGCGCGCCGCCCATTGCCGCGGGCACGCCCCATGCCGCCCTGGCGAGCAGGCCCGCCGCGGTCAGGCCGAGCGCGGTACGGACCATCCTTTTCATACGTCCCACCAAGTCAGACTACCCGCGTCCGCGTGTAGCGTGGCGCGCGTGACCGCGTTACTACTGTGTGATGTCCAACTCGGGCTGGGCGGACCGAGGGTGGACGTGGCCGTGACCGACGGGCGTGTCTCGGCGATCGGTCCAGGGTTGCCCCGCGAGGGTGAGCTCGTCGACGGTCGTGGCGGAACGGTGCTGCCGGGCTTGGTGGACGTCCACGTGCACATGACCCAGTGGGCGAGTTCCCGTCGGCGCATTCCGTTGGCACACGCGAAGTCCGCGGCCGACGTCGTCGACACGATAGCCCGGGAGAGTGCCGCGAAACCAGGCGAATTGGTGATGGGGCACGGCTTTCGTGACAGTGCGTGGCCTGACATGCCGCACAAGGACCTATTGGAACGAGCACTGCCGGGTCAGCCGATCGCGCTATTCAGTAACGACCTGCACACGCTCTGGCTCAGCCCGGCGGCGCTGCGCATGATCGGCCGTGAACATCCGACGGGTGTGTTGCTAGAGAACGATTGCATGGCGGCGACGGCAGAGCTTCCGGCCGCCACGGACGAGTGGGTCCTTGAGGCGACCGACGCCGCCGCAGCTCGCGGCGTGACGGAAATCGTCGACTACGAGTACAGCGACACGGTCTCTGTTTGGTTGCGACGGTTGGCTTTGCGTCAGCTCGGTGTACGCGTCTCTGCCGTGATCTCGCGGCCGCTGCTCGACACCGCGATCGAGCGAGGGCACCGCACCGGTGACGCCATCCCCGGCACTGACGGAATGCTGAAAGTAGGGCCGTACAAGCTCTTTGTGGACGGCTCGCTCAACACGCGCACCGCCTACTGCCACGACCCGTACCCCGGCCAGGAGACGCATGGCCTGTTGGAACTGCCGTTCGACGAGCTCGTTCCCTTGATGGACAAGGCATCCAGGCACGGGATCAGCCCGGCCGTGCACGCCATCGGCGACCACGCCAACACGATCGCGCTGGACGCCTTCGCCAAAGTCGGCTGCACCGGCCGGATCGAACACGCCCAGCTCGTGCACCCTGATGATTTTTCGAGGTTCGCCAAGCTCGGCGTGATCGCGGGCGTGCAGCCCGCGCACCAGCCGGACGACCGGGACGTCGCCGATCAGCATTGGGCCGGTCGGACGGAGAACGCTTTCCCTTACGGGGCATTGCTTGCCGCAGGCGCGACGCTGGAGATCGGCTCGGACGCCCCGGTCGCGCCGCTGGATCCGTGGGACGGGATCGCGTCGGCGGTGAGCCGGACCGACGACGGACGCCCGGCCTGGCACCCGGAGCAAGCGATCGCCCTGGACATCGCGCTGGCCGCGGCCAGCCGTGGCCGCCGGGGCATCAAGGTCGGCGACGTCGCGGACCTGACGGTGACCGAGGTCGACCCGGCAACCCTTGCCCCGCATGATCTTCGCCAGATCCCGATCGTGCTGACGATGACCGGCGGGCGCCTGACCCACCGGCTTAGCCGCTGATTGTGTTGGCGCGCCAGAAGTCCCGCATGATCTGCGGCGCGGTCGCACTGGTCATCGTCACCTGCGTGAGCAGGATGGTGACCGTGCCGGTCGACGGGATGATGTGCGCCGCCGTGCCGAGCCCGCCGGTCCAGCCGTAACGACCGGGCACGTTCCACGGGTTCCTGGCGGTGACGTCGACTGAGCCACCGAAGCCCCAGCCTTGGCCTTCAAGGAAAATCTCGCTGTCCCGCCGTTGCTCAGCGGTCAGATGATCGGTCGTCATGCGCGTGATCGACTCGCGGGAGAGCAGGCTGTGGTCGAGCAGTGCACGCCCGAATTTCAGCCAGTCATCCGCGGTGGACACGAGCCCTCCCGCTCCGGACGCGAACGCGGGCAGCGATGTCCACGCTTCACCGGGGCGTTCGCTGACCTCAAGATCGTGCGTGTACAACGTGGTGAACCGATCTTGTTTGGCAGCAGGCACTTCAAACGCGGTGTCGGTCATGCCAAGCGGGCCGAAAACCCGCTCTGCCAGGAAGTCAGGCAACGACTGCCCGGAAATCCTGGCGATCAACACGCCTTGGATGTCCGAGCAGGTGTTGTACAAGAAGGTCTCGCCTGGTTGAGCCAGCATCGGGATGGCCGTGAGCTGCGTGAGCCACTCGTCCAGCGGCGGCGGCCCGAAGGTGAAGTCGAACAGCGACTGCGCGGCAGGCAGGGAGAAATCGGTGGGGAGGCCGTATCCCGCGCGGGACGTCAGCAGATCGAAGACGGTGATTGGGCGGCTCGCCGGGACAACGTCCTCGACCGGGCTCTGCGGAGTGCGGACGACCTGCAGATCGGCCAGCTCTGGCAGCCATTTGTCCACGCGGTCGGCCAGCGCGACCTTGCCGTCCTCGACCAGCACCATCAGTGCGGCCGCGACGATCGGCTTGGTCATCGACGCGATCCGGAAAATGGAATCCCGCTTCACCGGACCAGCGACGCGAACCTCGACGTCGTCACCCCGCGCGACCAACGACACCGCGGCAGGCACGACACCACTGTCCACATAGGCCGCAAGATCCACAGTTTCTCCTTACCTCGCCGAGAATTCCCAGAACTCTTCGATGTACGGCGGTGACGTAGGATCCTCAACGGCGAGCTGCGTCAGCAGAATCGCGACCTGCCCGGTCGCTGGGGCGAGGTATGCCGAGGTCCCGGTGCCGCCGACCCAGCCGTACCGGCCGAGCACGTTCCCGGCAACCCGGGTTTCGACGTCGACCGAGCCGCCGAATCCCCAACCTTGCCCCTGAAGGAAAAGCTCGCCGCCCGCGCGCTGCTCGTCGGTCAGATGATTGGTCATCATGAGCTGCACGGATTCGCGGGAGAGCAAGGTGTCGTCGAGCAGTGCGCGCCCGAACCTGAGCCAGTCGTCGACCGTCGACACGAGCCCGCCGCCTCCGGAAGGGAAAGCCGGTGGCTTGCTCCACTGCCCGTCCGGCGGGTCAGCCAGTTCCATCTTGTGACGGTAATAGCTGGTGAACCGTCCAAGCTTGTCCCGCGGAACCCAGAAAGCCGTGTCCACCATGCCAAGAGGCTCGAAAACGCGTTCAGCGAGGAAGTCGACCAGGCTCCCGGACAGCCGCGAAATCAGCACCCCCTGCAGGTCAGAGGCCGCGTGATACAGAAAGGCCGCACCTGGCTGCGCGGCCATCGGGATGCTGGCGAGTTTGGCGAGCCACTCGTCCGGCGGAGGAGGCGCCTGCACTTCGCGGCCGTCCCACCCCATCACGTCGCCGAACATCGTGACCGCAGGGCTCTCAAAGGGGGTGGCGAAGCCATATCCGGCCCGCGAAGTGAGCAGGTCGAACACGGTGAGCGGGCGCCTGGCAGCAACCACGTCGTCAACCGGACTGTCCGGCGTACGCACGACCTTGGGGTCTGCGAGCTCCGGCAGCCAGTTGCTGACGGGATCGTCCAGCGCGAGTTTGCCGTCCTCAACCAGCAGCATGACCGCGGCTGCCGTGATCGGCTTGGTGATCGAGGCGATCCGGAAGATCGTGTCCCGCTCGACCGGGCCGAAGGTCCGCACGTCGATGTCGTCACCGCGTGCCACAAGTGTCACGACACCCGGCAGTTGGCCGGCGTCGACGTAGTTCTGCAGTTCCATGTCAGTGCAGACCTGCCGATCGTCGAGAACTCATCGTTTACGCCCGATGAGCTGGCACATTCGTGCGATGTGCTTGTACGGCACCCGGTCGGTGACCGCGAGTTCGAGCCGCTCGAGTTCAGCGAAGAACTCGGGATCCCGCTTGCGGTCGTCGTCCACGATGTAGTCGCTGACGCTGCGAATGCCGTAGTGCCCCACCAGTTCGCAGTCGTCCAGCAGCCCGATGATCTTCTCGGCGGTGAACAGCGTGATGTCGGTGTCGAAGAGTTCGGTCCTTGCCTTGTTCGTGTCCAACGCGGCCAAAGCCGCGGTCAGGTCCAGCTTGCGGATCGCCGTGGTCAGCGGCGCCGCGTGCTGGTTGAGGACGATCACCGACAGCAGGCCATCTCTTACGAGGAGTTCCTTGGCGATATTCAGGGTGTGCGCCGGATCCGGCACGTATTGCAGGAGGTTGTGGCAGAGCACCACGTCGAATCCGCCAAGCCCCGCCGGGAGATCGTGTACATCCGCGGTCACGCAGGTCAGCCCGGAGGCACGAGCCTTGGTGATCATGTCCGTCGACCGGTCAACCACCGTGACGTCATGGCCCCGTGCAGCCAGGCGAACAGCGTCACCGCCATCCCCGCCCGCGAGGTCCAGGATCTTGAGCGGACCCGCGGGCAGGTGGCGAGCCAGGTTCGCCTCGGCCAGCGAATACCGCAACCGACCCCACGGACTTTCCCGCCACTCCTGCCAGTCCCCCATGACACAGACGGTAGCGATACTGTATTTCAGACTACGAACACAGTGAAATCTAACAATGACGAAAACTGAAGAACTCAACCACATGGTCGACCGGCCTTGAGGGTCAATTCACAACCGTGTGTGCCGTCTGAATGAACCGGGCAATCCGCGACGACCGGCTCCCCGCCTGCCACAGCACCAATGTCCGGTAAGGCTCAGCATCAACCACCGGCACGTAAGTCACATCAGGCCGAACATTCAAAGCAGCCAGCGAAGCGGGAACCAACGCCACGCCCTGCCCAAGAGCGACAACATCCAGCAGTTGAGCACTGTCCTGAACCACGGGCCCGTCAGGACGATCTCGGTCGACGACCCCACGGGTGCTCCACCGAGGAGCTGGCTCGGCACGCAAATCCGCAGTACCGAGTACCGAACGAGCAGCCAGCGCATGCCCGACGGCAAGCGCGGCAACACGTGGCTCAACCGCCAAAGACTCAACTTCCAAACCGTGCCCGTCAACGCACGCCGCGATAGCAACATCCGCGCGGCCAGAGCGAACCATGTCGGCCTGCTCCCCGAAACCGCTCATAACCACTCGTATCTCTGACGCCTCGAACCGTGAGCAGATCCGCTGCAGCAACCGGGTCGCCACCCCGGGTTTGGCAGTGACAACGAGCTCGGGCCGTTGCGTCCGACGAACCGCGGCATGCAAAGCGCCGAGAACGACGGCCGCCTCTTCACGCAAAACCTCCCCAGCCTGAGTCAAGGTCAGCCGAGACCCAGAGCGGTCGAAAAGCTCCACACCGAGCCGACGCTCCAGCTGACGGATCGCCCGTGACAGCGGCGGTTGCGCAATCCCGAGGCGCGAGGCCGCGCGGGTGATGTTCTCCTCGTCAGCCACAGCGCAGAAGTAGCGCAGTTCACGGATCTCGGGCTCTGCCATACCGCCAGGGTATGGCGTGCCACCCGATCGGTCTTTCCCTTGCCGCGCAAAGACGACTGGGATGGACGGCATGACCGAAGTAGCACTCGTCACCGGCGGCAACAAGGGGATCGGCCAAGAGATTGTGCGTCAACTGAAAGACCGGGGTTTCCGGGTCTACGCCGGAGCCCGCGAACCGCAAGAAGGAATGGTGCGCCTTGACGTCACCGATCCCGAATCCGTTGCGAAGGCGGTCAAGACCATCGAAACCGACGCCGGACGCCTTGACGTTCTGGTCAACAATGCCGGAGTGATGGTGGAGTGGGACGTCCAGGACGTCACGGCCGCACATCTCCGGGAAACCTTCGAGGTCAACGTTTTCGGCGTCGTCACGGTCACGTCGGCCTGTCTGCCCTTGCTCCGCCGCTCCAGAAACCCGAGGATCGTCAACATGTCCAGCGGCCTCGGGTCGCTGACCATGCTCAGCAATCCGGACAGCAGGGCATTCCTGGCATACAGCTCATCCAAAGCCGCACTCAACGCGCTGACCCTGATCTACGCCAACGCCCTGCGGGCCGACGGCATCAAAGTAAACGCCGTCAGCCCTGGAATGGTGCCGACCGACCAGAACGCGGCGGCGCCTTTCCCGCGTGGCAACCGCACGACAGCCGATGGCGCGGCAGTCCCGGTCCAGCTCGCGACGATCCCGGTTGACGGTCCCACCGGCACGTTCCTCGGGCCGGATGGCGTCATACCGTGGTGAATGAAGGCGCGCGGCCAGTGATCGCGACGATCTGCTCGAGCAGCGGAGCGTCAGACCCCACGAAAACCCGAGGCCCCCACAGCGAGGGGATCGGCGCCTCCGGCACGAACACGACCACATGCTCGTAGCACGCTCGCAAAGTGTCTTCCGGCAGGTCGAAGGGTTGCCCGGTGGCCTTGGCGAGATCCCAGCCGTGCACGACGATCTCGGTCAGCGCGATCTTGCCCCACACCGAGGTCGGCAACTCCAGCCCAGCTGCCACCGAGCTACCTTGCCAAGCTGAAGGCGAGTCCCAGGCCTTGCCGAGCGCCAAGACCCGCTCGACCACGCCAGAGCTCACCTCACCGCCTGCCATCGCGCCGAACCCCGTGGCTACCTCGTCAACGTGCGCGATCAGATCGGCAACGGTGTACTCGCTGCACGGGGTCGGGTTGGTGAACTGGGAATCGGTGACGCGCACCAGCACGTCGGCCATGGCCTGGCAGGCGGGTTTCAAATCGATCATATGGGTGCAGACCAGCCGCACGTCCGGAACTCATCGGTCCTCCGCCGATGGTGTGATCTCGGACCATTACCGATTGAGTGACTTTGCATGGTTGTGCATAATCATCCATATGACTGTACGGGTAGGGGTCGCCGGAGCGAGCGGATACGCGGGCGGTGAGGTCTTGCGCCTGCTGCTTGGGCATCCCGGAGTCCAGATCGGGGCGCTGACCGCCGGTGCCAGCGCGGGCATGAAGCTCGGCCAGTACCAGCCGCATCTGCTGCCGCTCGCCGACCGCGTGCTCAGTGACACCACTGTCGACGAGCTCAGTGGCCACGAGGTCGTGTTCCTCGCACTGCCGCACGGCAAGTCCGCCAAGATCGCGGCCGAGCTGGGCGAGGACACCCTGGTCATCGACTGCGGCGCGGACCACCGCCTCGAGGACGAGAAAGCCTGGCAGCGCTGGTACGGCGGCGACCACGCGGGCACCTGGCCATACGGTCTCCCGGAGCTCGCCGGGCAACGCGAGAAGCTCACCGGAGCGAAGCGAGTCGCAGTGCCCGGGTGCTACCCGACGGTCTCCTCGCTGTCCCTCGCGCCCGCCTTCCAAGACGGTCTGGTCGAGCCCGAAGCGGTCATCGTCGCGGTGTCGGGTACGTCCGGTGCAGGCAAGTCGCTGAAGCCGCACCTCCTCGGCTCCGAGGTGATGGGTTCGGTCAGCGCGTACGGAGTCGGCGGCACGCACCGGCACACCCCGGAGATCGTCCAGAACCTGAGCAAGGTCGCGGGCGAGAACATCGCCGTCAGCTTCACACCGGTTCTCGCGCCGATGCCTCGCGGCATCCTCGCCACATGCAGCGCGACCCTCAAACCCGGCAAGACCCTCGACGATGTCCTTGCCGCATACGACAAGGCCTACGCCGACGAGCCGTTCGTGCACGTCCTGCCGACCGGGACCTGGCCGACGACCGGTGCCGTGCTTGCGTCCAATGCCGTGCAGCTGCAGATCACGGTCGATCCGGATTTGCGCAGGCTGATCGTCATCGGCACGATCGACAACCTGACCAAGGGCACCGCGGGCGCTGCCGTGCAGTGCATGAACATCGCGCTCGGGCTGCCCGAGACAACCGGGCTTTCGACTGTGGGAGTCGCCCCGTGAACCGTGCCAAGGGCGTCACCGGGCCTGCTGGTTTCCGGGCCGCCGGGGTCGCCGCGGGGATCAAGGCGAGCGGCGCCTTGGACTTGACGTTGGTGGTGAACGACGGCCCGAACAACGCGGCCGCTGGCGTGTTCACCACGAACCAGGTCAAGGCCGCGCCGGTCCTGTGGTCCCAGCAGGTCCTCAAGGAGCGCAAGCTCAAAGCCGTCGTGCTCAACTCCGGCGGCGCCAACGCGTGCACCGGCCATGAAGGCTTTCAGGACACGCACGCGACCGCCGAGAAAGTGGCGGAAGTCCTGGAATGCGGCGCGATCGAGGTCGCCGTCTGCTCAACCGGGCTGATCGGCGAGCGCCTGCCCATGGACAAGGTCCTGTCCGGTGTGGACGCCGCGAAAGCAAGCCTCGGCAACACGGTCGAAGCCGGGCTGAACGCCGCAACGGGCGTGCTGACCACCGACAGCAGGCCGAAGCAGTCGTGGAAAGCGCACGAGCAAGGCTGGTCGGTCGGCGGTTTCGTGAAAGGAGCGGGCATGTTGGCGCCCAACATGGCGACCATGCTTTCGGTGATCACCACCGACGCCGACGTCGACAAGGACACCCTCGACGCCGCATTGCGCGCAGCGACCAAGAAAACCTATGACCGCCTGGATGTCGACGGCGGAACGTCCACGAACGACACAGTCATTGTCCTCGCCTCCGGCGCGTCCGGAATCACGCCAAGCCAAGAGGACTTCGAGGCGCTGCTCACCGAAGTGGCCGCGGACCTGGTCAAACAGCTGCAAGGCGACGCGGAAGGCGTGACCAAGGAGATCGCGATCACCGTCACCGGTGCCGCGACCGAGGACGAAGCCGTCCACATCGGACGCATTGTGGCCGAGGACAACCTGGTGAAGACCGCGCTGTTCGGCTCGGACCCGAACTGGGGCCGGATCGCGATGGCTCTCGGCAGAGCCAAGGCGCGGATCGACCAGCACCAGCTGTCCATTGTGATCAACGGGATCCGCGTGATGCACAAGGGAACCCGCGGCGAGGACCGGTCGAACGCGGACCTGTCCGGCCGGGACATCGAGATCATCATCGACCTGGCGATCGGCCACGGCGAAGCGACCATCCTCACCACGGACCTCTCCCATGGGTACGTCGAAGAGAACAGCGCCTATTCCTCTTGACGTCCTCCCACGGCCGAAGCCGACGGGATTCCAACCCATACCCACCACTCAGAAAGCGACGGGAGCGAGTTGAGGTTCACAGTTCACAGCCCCGCCCAATGGCTGGAGGGCTCCCTGCGCTGTCACCGCCCGCCCGGCGGCGATGTTCCGTGCCGCGTTCACGTCCGCGTGACAAGTAAACCTGCATACGATACACTGGAATACCGCTTGGCTCTTGCGGTTCTCCGATGCGATGTGGCTACAAGCCGAACATTGCTGGGACGTGAACGCAGCTTTGACTCTTTCAACCCGGCCAGCAGCCTTGTGTTCCAGCCGGGTTATCAGCAGTCCCCAGCCATTGGCAAGGATGCCGCGGTTGAGTCCAGCTTTCTGACGCACGTTACGACCCGGCCGCTCGATCGTGCCCTTTGCGGAGCGGGCCATACCACGGATATTGAGGTCTTCTACCCGAATCACGTCGAACCTACGGGCCAGTTCGGTGGAACTTTTTTCCACCCAATCCTTCCGCCGGTCCGTCTCTCGTGCGGTAAGTCGTGTGATCGCTCGCCTAACACGCCTGCGTCGATGAGACCCTCGTTGACAGCGGGCGAGCCTATGGTGGAGCTGCTCCAGCCTTCGACGTTCGCCACCTGTCAGGCCGGGCACTTTCAGTATGTCTCCGGTCGACAGTGCCGCAGACACCACGACGCCCCGATCGACGCCGACGACCTGGCTATTGCCAGGAGCAGGTATCGGATCGGGAATCGCGGCGAATGCGATATGCCACCGGCCGACTCGGTCTTGAGTGACTCGGTAGGACTTGACTCCGGGAGTCACTCGTCGCGACCAACGGAACCTGATCCACCCAACCTCGGGCACCCAAACCTGTCCACAACGGCGGTTGAGTCGCTGTATGTGCTGTGGTTTGAGCGCTACCTGCCGAAACCCCTCATCTCTACCGGCCTTGCGCCATGTGGGTTTGCGATGCGTGCTGGCAAAGAAGTTACGCATGGCTTGGGCGAAATCGCGCAGCGCTTGTTGCTGCACTGTCACAGAACCGGCCCGAAGCCACGGGAATTCTGCTCGCGCTTCGGTCAACTGTCGAGCCTGCTCAACATAGCCAGGCGCCGAACCCATACCTGGTCGCCAATGACTGTGCTGCTCTACAGCAAGGTTCCACACCAACCGTGCCTGCGTGCAATGCTTCAACAATCCGACCTCTTGCTCGGGCGTCGGCGACAGTCGGTAGCGTGGCATAGACCGAACGTTAACAGCTATCGCTCGCCACACCGGAGTCACCACGCCCGATTCAATGAAGCTAGTTTTTCTCGAGCGCTTGAACACAAATGCCTTCCTAAAACGGAGCCACGATGAACAACAACGCGGACCGCAAGGCAGCGGTACTCATCGAGGCTTTGCCGTGGCTCCAGCAGTTCCACGGCGCGCTCGTAGTGGTCAAGTACGGCGGCAACGCCATGATCGACGACGAACTCAAACAAGCGTTTGCCCAGGACATGGTGTTCCTGCGGCTCGCCGGGCTGCGGCCGGTGGTCGTGCACGGCGGCGGCCCGCAGATCGGCGCGATGCTCACCAAGCTCGGTATCGAGTCCGAGTTCCGCGGCGGCCTGCGCGTCACCACACCGGAAGCCATGGACGTGGTCCGGATGGTCCTCGTTGGACAGGTCGGCCGCGAGCTCGTCGGCCTGATCAACGCGCACGGCCCATACGCGGTCGGCATTTCCGGCGAGGACGCGCATCTGTTCACCGCCGAGCGCCGAGGCCTGGAGATCGACGGCGAGCAGGTCGATCTCGGTCTGGTCGGCGACGTGGTGACGGTCAACCCAGCTGCGGTCGAGGACATTGTCGCGGCAGGCCGGATTCCGGTTGTGTCCACAGTGGCTCCGGACGCCGATGGCGTTGTGCACAACGTGAACGCCGACACCGCGGCGGCCGCGCTGGCCGTTGCGTTGAAGGCACGCAAACTTGTGGTCCTGACGGATGTCGAAGGGCTGTACAAGAACTGGCCGGACAAATCCTCGCTCGTGCAACGGATCGACGCTGCCGAGTTGGAGAAGGTGCTGCCGGACCTGGCAAGCGGGATGGTGCCCAAGATGGAGGCATGCCTGCGCGCGGTCCGTGGGGGAGTGCCGCAGGCGCACGTGATCGACGGCAGGCTGGCACATTCCGTGCTGCTTGAGGTGTTCACGAGCGAGGGCGTCGGCACGATGGTGCTACCTGACGAAGGGGATGCGTGATGACGCTCCAACAGCGGTGGGAAGCCGCGATGATGAACAACTACGGTACGCCGAAGTTGGGACTAGAGCGCGGCGAGGGCGCGTACGTCTGGGACACCGACGGCAACCGATACCTCGACATGGTCAGCGGAATCGCGGTGAACGCGCTCGGCCACGCGCACCCTGCGATCGTGGCCGCGGTGACCGAGCAGATCGGCAAGCTCGGCCACACCTCGAACCTGAACATCAACCTGCCCGCACTGGAGTTGGCCGAGCGCTTGCTCGACGTCGCCGGTGTCGACGGAAAGGTCGTGTTCACCAACTCCGGCGCGGAAGCTGTTGAGACCGCGCTGAAACTGAGCCGTCTGACCGGACGCACCAAAGTGGTCTCGACCGACGGCGGTTTCCACGGCCGCACAATGGGTGCGCTCACGCTGACCGGTCAGCCGCCCAAGCGCACCCCGTTCGAGCCGCTGGTTCCCGGCGTGACACACATTCCCTACGGTGACGCGGCCGCCCTTGAGTCCGCTGTGGACAGTGAAACTGCCGCGTTCATCGTCGAGCCGATCCAGGGCGAGCAGGGTGTAATCGTGCCGCCGGAGGGGTACCTTCAGGCGGCACGGGAAATCACCGCGAAGCACGGCGCTTTGCTGATCCTGGACGAGGTGCAGACCGGGATCGGCCGGCTGGGCACGTGGTTCGCCTTCCAGCAGGCCGGAATCGTGCCCGACATCATCACCCTGGCCAAGGGGCTCGGCGGTGGATTGCCGCTGGGCGCGTGCATCGGGATCGGTGACACGGCGAACCTGTTCCAGGCAGGGCATCACGGCACGACCTTCGGCGGCAACCCGGTGTGCACCGCGGCCGGACTGGCTGTGCTGAACACGATCGCGTCCGAAGGACTGCTCGACCAAGTTTCCTCTGTCGGCAAGGAAATCGCCGCAGGGGTCGAGGGACTCGGGCACCCGCTGATCGGCGGCGTCCGTGGCGCGGGCCTGCTGCTCGGTATCATGCTGCGTGAGAAGGTCTCTGGCGCGCTGGCGGCGAACGCACAGCAGGCCGGGTACCTGATCAACCCCATCCAGCCGGACGTGATCCGGCTGGTACCACCACTGATTCTCGAACATGACGACGCCGCACGGTTCGTGGCCGACCTGCCAGCGGCTTTGGAGGGATTGTGACCGTCCGGCACTTCCTGCGTGACGACGACCTGTCACCGGCCGAACAGCTCGCGGTCCTCGACCTCGCCGCTGAGCTGAAGAAAGACCCGTTGGGGCACAAGCCGTTGGCTGGCCCGAAGAGCATCGCGGTGCTGTTCGAGAAGAACTCGACCCGCACCCGGCTGTCGTTCGAGGTCGGCATCGCTCAACTGGGCGGCCAGCCGATCATCGTCGACGGCCGGATGATGCAGCTCGGCCGTGAGGAAACCATCGAGGACACCTCGCGCGTGCTGTCGCGTTACGTGCACGCCGTGGTGTGGCGGACGTTCGCGCAGAAGCGCATCGATGCGATGGCTTCGGTGTCCAAGGTTCCGGTGGTCAACGCGTTGACCGACGAGTTCCACCCGTGCCAGGTCCTCGCCGACCTGCAGACCATCAAGGAGCGCAAGGGAAAGCTCGCCGGGCTGACCCTGACCTACCTCGGTGACGGCGCCAACAACATGGCCCACTCGCTGATGCTCGGTGGCGTCACCGCAGGTCTGCACATCCGCCTTGTCGCGCCGGAAGGCTTCCAGCCCAACCCGGACTTCGTGATCGACGCCAAGAAGCGGGCAACCGAGACCGGCGGCAGCGTCACGCTGCTGACCGACCCGGATGAGGCCGTGGAAGGCGCGGACGTGCTGGCCACGGACACGTGGACCTCGATGGGCCAGGAGAACGACGGCCTCGACCGGGTGACCCCGTTCCGTCGCCTGCAGGTCAACGCGGCGATGCTGGACCGTGCCGCGCCTGGCGCGATCGTGCTGCACTGCCTGCCCGCGCACCGCGGCTGGGAGATCACCGACGAGGTGCTCGACGGCCCGGCCAGCGCGGTGTGGGACGAGGCGGAGAACCGGCTGCACGCCCAGAAGGCGCTACTGATGTGGCTGCTGGAGCAGTCGTGACCACCGCGGGTACCCGCGTCGCCAGGCAGGCGCGGATCGTCGAGCTCGTGTCCACAATGGCCATTCGCAGTCAGACCGAGCTCGCCAAGATCCTTGCCTCGGAAGGAGTCGAGGTCACGCAGGCGACACTCTCGCGTGATCTCGACGAACTCGGCGCGGTCAAACTGCGCGGCCCGGACGCGGGTGCTCCCGTGTACGTCATCCCCGAGGACGGCTCGCCGGTCCGTGGCGTGCAAGGCGGCACGAGCCGCCTGACCAGGCTGCTCGGCGAAGTCCTCGTCTCGGCCGACCACTCGGCCAATCTGGCTGTCCTGCGCACCCCGCCAGGGGCCGCGCAGTTCCTGGCCAGCGCGATCGACCGGGCGGCATTGCACGAGGTCGTCGGCACGATCGCGGGAGACGATACGGTCCTGATCATCGCCCGTGAACCGCTCACCGGCGCCGACCTGGCCGACCGTTTCAGCACCATGGCAGGCCTGAAAGACCCCTCGTGAGTGGTTATCCGTGTTCTAACACTGATAACCACTCACGAGCTTTGAGCAGGGAGTTTGCAGAGTGAGTTCGTTGTGGGGCGGCCGGTTCGCCTCTGGCCCAGCCGACGCGATGGCGGCCTTGTCCGCGTCCACGCACTTCGACTGGCGTCTGGCCAGGCACGACATCGCCGGATCACGGGCACATGCCCGGGTGCTGCACCGCGCGGGCCTGCTGACCAGTGACGAGCTCGAAGGCATGCTCAAGTCGCTGGACACCCTTGAGGCCGACGTGGCCTCCGGCGCGTTCACCCCGACCATCGCCGACGAGGACGTGCACACGGCCCTCGAACGCGGCCTGATCGAGCGCGCGGGCCCGGAACTCGGCGGCAAGCTGCGCGCGGGCCGCTCGCGTAATGACCAGGTCGCGACCCTGTTCCGGATGTGGCTGCGGGACGCGGCCCGCCGGGTCGCCGAGGGCACCCTTGACGTCGTCGACGCCCTGGTCGCACAGGCCACGCAGCACGACACAGCGGTCATGCCAGGTCGGACGCACCTGCAGCACGCACAGCCGGTCCTGCTCGCGCACCACCTGCTGGCCCACGCGCAGTCCCTGACCAGGGACATCGAGCGCCTGCGGGACTGGGACGCGCGCGCGGCCTTGTCGCCGTACGGCTCGGGCGCGCTGGCGGGTTCGTCGCTCGGCCTCGACCCGGCTGCCGTGGCCGCTGACCTGGGCTTCGACGGTCCGGTGGAGAACTCGATCGACGGCACGGCCTCCCGTGACTTCGCCGCGGAGATCGCGTTCGTGCTGGCCATGCTCGGCGTGAACCTGTCACGGATCGCCGAGGAAGTGATCATCTGGACCACCGCCGAGTTCCGGTACGCGGTCCTCGACGACGCCTGGGCAACCGGCAGCTCGATCATGCCGCAGAAGAAGAACCCGGACGTGGCCGAGCTGACCAGGGGAAAGTCCGGCCGCTTGATCGGCAACCTGACCGGCCTGCTGGCCACGTTGAAGGCGCAGCCGCTGGCGTACAACCGTGACCTGCAGGAAGACAAGGAACCGCTGTTCGACTCGGCCGAGCAGCTCGAACTCCTGCTGCCGGCGATCGCGGGCATGATCGGCACGCTGACGTTCGACACCGACCGGATGGCCGAGCTCGCGCCACAAGGCTTCACCCTGGCGACCGACATCGCGGAATGGCTGGTCCGCGAGGGTGTGCCGTTCCGGATCGCGCACGAAGCCGCCGGTGCCTGCGTCCGCGCGGCCGAGGCTCGTGGCGTCGGCCTCGACGAGCTCACCGACGCCGAGTTCGCCGAGATCAACGCGAACCTCACCCCGAAAGTCCGTGACGTGCTGACCGTGTCAGGGTCGATCGCGTCACGTGATGCTTACGGTGGTACGGCGCCCGATAGAGTCGCCGAGCAGCGCGAACGTCTGATCGTCCGGCTTGCCGAGCACCGGGCGTGGGTGAGGGGAACGTAAGTGGCACTTGATCATCTCGTATACGCGACGCCGGATCTCACGCTCGACTTAGGCATCGAGCTGACCGAAGGCGGCCAGCACCTGGGCCTCGGCACCCGCAACAAGCTGGCCGACCTTGGCGGCGGCGCGTATCTCGAGGTGCTCGGGCCCGACCCGGACCAGCCGAAACCCGAGAAGCCACGGCCGTTCGGCTTCGACGAGCTGACCGAGCCGAAGCTGATCACGTGGGCGGTCCGGCCGGACAACCTCGACGAAACCGTGGCGCGAGCGAAGGCCAAGGGCTACGACCTTGGGCCGATCACGGAGATGGCCCGCGAACGCCCGGACGGGGTGCTGCTGCGGTGGCGGCTCACCCCGCTCGTCGATGCCGGTGTGCCGTTCCTGATCGACTGGGGCGCCTCGCCCCACCCGACCGAATCCCTGCCGCCCGGCACGGAACTGGTGTCGTTCACCATCACGCACCCGAACCCGGCCGAGATCCGCGAAAAGCTGGCGATTCTCGGTGAGGAAGCGACCGTCGAGCAGGGCGAAGCCGGTTTCGTCGCGGTACTGCGGACCCCGAATGGTGAAGTGGTCCTGCGGTGAGGCAGCTGACCCGCGACGAACTGGCCATCGATCCGGTCGACGCCGCGAAGCTGCTGCTCGGCAGCGTGCTCGAATCCCATAGCCCGCAAGGGGTTGTCCGAGTCCGGTTGGTAGAGGTCGAGGCGTATCGGGGTGGCGACGATCCCGCCTCGCACTGCTATCGCGGCCGGACCCCGCGCAACGACGTGATGTTCGGCCCGGCCGGGCACCTGTACGTGTACTTCGTCTACGGCATGCACTTCTGCGCCAACATCGTCTCGTTGACCGACGGTGTCCCCGGCGCGGTGCTGCTGCGCGCGGGCGAGGTCCTCGACGACACCGGGCTGGCGCGAACCCGCAGGCCGAGCGCGCGTAACGACGCTGAGCTGGCCAAAGGCCCGGCCAGGCTGACCGGTGTGCTCGGCATCGACCGTGCGCAGAACGGCGTCGACCTGACCAGCCCCGACTCGCCGATCAGGATCTACGCGGGGGAGCAGGTCGAGAAGATCTACAGCGGGCCACGGGTCGGTGTGGCCGTCGCGATGGATGTGCCATGGCGGTTCTGGGTGGATTCGCCCGCGGTGAGCACGTATCGCCGGGGCGGGAAACGGACAAGGCAGGTTTCTTGAAGACAACGCTGCCAGACGGCTCAACGGCCTGGCTGGTCACCGGATTCGACGACGTCCGAGCTGGGCTCGCCGATCCTCGGCTGTCGTTGAGCCGTGCCAACTCCACTGGCGGGTACAGCGGTTTCACGCTGCCGCCCGCGTTGGATCGCAACCTGCTCAACCTCGATCCGCCGGATCACACCAGGCTGCGCAAACTGGTCTCCGGCGCGTTCAACGGACGCCAGGTCGCCGGGATGCGTGACAAGATCCAAGCCACGGCTGAGCGGCTGCTGGATGGCCTGACCGGCACGGTCGACCTGCTGGCCGAGTACGCCGCGCCGCTGCCGATCATCACCATCAGCGACCTGCTCGGCGTGCCCGCGGACCACGTCGGCGACTTCCGTGACTGGACGGATGCGCTGATGACGCAGGGATCCCGGGACGCGGTCGTCAGCATGTACCAGTTCATGGTCACCCTGATCGCGGCCAAACGCGCCGAGCCCGCGGACGATCTGATCTCGGCGATGATCGAGGCCAGGGACGGCGACGACAGATTGTCCGAGGACGAACTGCTGTCGCTGGCGTTCCTTGTCCTCTGGGCGGGCTACGAGAATTCCGTGCACCTGCTCGCCAACAGCATCCTGCGGCGGCTGGACGGCCCGGTGGACACCGAGGAACTGCTCCGCGTGGCCAACCCGAACCTGCACGCGATCCGTCGTTTCCCGCTTGAGGACATCGAAATCGGCGGCGAGATCGTCCCAAAGGGACAGACAGTGCTGCTCGGCATCCAGGCGGCCAACGAATCCTCCACGCAACACCTGACCTTCGGTGCGGGCATCCATTACTGCGTCGGCGCGCCCCTCGCCCGGGCTCGAACTCGAGATCGCGATCGAGACCTTGTTCCGCAGGTTTCCCGAGGCCAGGTTGGCGACCGACAGCTTGACGTGGCGCGAGTCGTTCCGGAGTCGTGGGCTGCGGGAGTTGCCGGTTACGCTCACGCCGTGAAGGTGATCGTCTACGGCGCCAGCGGCATGGTCGGCTACGGAGTCCTGCGGGAATGCCTCCTTGACCCATCGGTGACGGACGTGCTGGCGGTCGGGCGACGGCCGCTGGGGCAGCAGCACGAGAAGCTGACCGAGGTCGTGCTGCCTGACCTGGCCGATCAGTCCACGGTCGACTTCACCGGCTACGACGCGTGCTTCTTCTGCCTCGGCGTGAGCTCGGCGGGGATGAGCGAGGACGCGTACCGGCGCGTCACCTACGACATGACGATGGCCGCGGCCAACCCGCTGCACGAGGCCAACGCGGACGCGACGTTCATCTACGTCTCCGGGCAGGGCACGGACAGCACTGAGCAGGGCCGCGCGATGTGGGCGCGGGTGAAGGGCAAGACCGAGAACGACCTGCTCAAGCTGTTTCCCAAGGCCTACATGTTCCGTCCGGGCGTCATCCTGCCGATGCACGGCGCGAAGTCGAGCACCACGGCCTACCGGATCGCCTACACCGCCTTCCGGCCACTGTTCCCGCTGTTCAGGCGAATGAAATCGGTGACGAGCACCGAGCAGATCGGCCTTGGCATGCTCGCGGTCGCCAAGCACGGCACCGACAAGAAGATCTTGTACCCGCAGGACATCAACGCCGTCCGATAACGGATGATGAAGCTCGTGAGTGAGCACATCCTTGACGAACTGTCCTGGCGCGGCCTGATCGCGCAGTCCACCGACATCGACGCCCTGCGCCGTGACCTCGACTCGGGCCCGCTCACCCTCTATTGCGGCTTCGACCCGACCGCGCCAAGCCTGCACGCGGGCAACCTCGTTCCGCTGCTCGGCCTGAGCCGGTTCCAGAAAGCCGGGCACCGGCCGATCGTGCTGGCAGGCGAGGCGACCGCGATGATCGGCGACCCGCGCGACACCGGCGAGCGTCCGATGAACGCGCTCGACGTGCTGGCCGAGTGGACCGAGCGGATCCGCGGCCAGCTCGAACGGTTCGTCGACTTCGACTCCTCGCCGACCGGTGCGTTGATCGAGAACAACCTGACCTGGACAAACGCCATGTCGGTGCCGACTTTCCTCCGTGACGTCGGCAAGCACTTCTCGATCAACGTGATGCTGGCGCGCGACACGGTCAAGCGCAGGCTCGAGGGCGACGGCATGTCGTACACCGAGTTCAGCTACCTGCTCCTGCAGTCAAACGACTACCTGGAGCTCTACCGAAAGCACGGCTGCACGCTGCAGATCGGCGGCCAGGACCAGTGGGGCAACATCATCGGCGGCGTCGACCTGGTCAGGAAGGTCGAGCAGAAGAGCGTGCACGCGCTGACCGCGCCGCTGGTCACCGACTCGCAAGGGCGCAAGTTCGGCAAGTCAACCGGTGGCGGGAACGTGTGGCTCGACCCTGCCATGACCTCGCCTTACGCCTGGTACCAGTTCTTCGTGAACGTCGAT
>NZ_JAJVCN010000004.1:352500-2159174 GCF_021390435.2 Kibdelosporangium philippinense
ATCCTAAGGTAGCGAAATTCCTTGTCGGGTAAGTTCCGACCTGCACGAATGGCGTAACGACTTCTCGGCTGTCTCAACCACAGGCCCGGTGAAATTGCACTACGAGTAAAGATGCTCGTTACGCGCGGCAGGACGGAAAGACCCCGGGACCTTTACTATAGCTTGGTATTGGTGCTCGGTTCGGCTTGTGTAGGATAGGTGGGAGACTGTGAAGCTCTGACGCTAGTTAGGGTGGAGTCGTTGTTGAAATACCACTCTGGTCGAATTGGGTGTCTAACCTCGGACCATGATCTGGTTCAGGGACAGTGCCTGGTGGGTAGTTTAACTGGGGCGGTTGCCTCCTAAAGAGTAACGGAGGCGCTCAAAGGTTCCCTCAGCCTGGTTGGCAATCAGGTGTTGAGTGCAAGTGCACAAGGGGGCTTGACTGTGAGACTGACGGGTCGAGCAGGGACGAAAGTCGGAACTAGTGATCCGGCCATGGCTTGTGGAAGCGTGGTCGCTCAACGGATAAAAGGTACCCCGGGGATAACAGGCTGATCTTGCCCAAGAGTCCATATCGACGGCATGGTTTGGCACCTCGATGTCGGCTCGTCGCATCCTGGGGCCGGAGTAGGTCCCAAGGGTTGGGCTGTTCGCCCATTAAAGCGGTACGCGAGCTGGGTTTAGAACGTCGTGAGACAGTTCGGTCCCTATCCGCCGCGCGCGTAGGAGACTTGAGGAAGGCTGTCCCTAGTACGAGAGGACCGGGACGGACGAACCTCTGGTGTGCCAGTTGTTCTGCCAAGGGCATGGCTGGTTGGCTACGTTCGGAAGGGATAACCGCTGAAGGCATCTAAGCGGGAAGCTCGTTCCAAGATGAGGTCTCCCACCCTTTGTGGGTTAAGGCTCCCAGCTAGACGACTGGGTTGATAGGCCAGAGATGGAAGCACGGTAACGTGTGGAGTTGACTGGTACTAATAGGCCGAGGACTTGCTCACAAAGATGTTACGCATCCACTGTACGGTTCTGAGACACTGAACCGGTTGGTCATTGTTTCATGGTTTTACCGTGGTCATAGCGAAGAGGAAACGCCCGGTCCCATTCCGAACCCGGAAGCTAAGCTCTTCAGCGCCGATGGTACTGCACTGGGTACGGTGTGGGAGAGTAGGTCGCCGCGGTAATATTTTTTCGAAGGGCCCCGCGAGAAATCGCGGGGCCCTTTCGGTATGTCACGTCATTCCGCTGCGGCCGCCTGCGCCTCTTGCCTGGTCGGCCGGTTGTTACCATGGTCGATGGCCTGCTGGCCAACTTGAGAATGTTTCAGCCCCGCCCGACGGGGCGTGGAGGTCTAGGTGTCAGAGTTCGAACGGCCCGCCGACGGCCGCGGCGATCAGCCGCGCGGTCGTGGAGCCGGCGGTGATCGGCAAAACGATCGCCGTAAAGACGGTCGTCGTGGGTTCGCCGGCGACCGTAAGCCACGTGGAGCTGGCGCCGACCAGCGGCACGGTGGCCGTTCCCGCGACGAGCGAGGCGGCGACCGCTACACACCCCGCGACGACTCCGACCGCCGTGACTTCCGCAGGGGCGATCGAGACGACCGGCCGTTCCGCAAGCCCGCCCGCGACAACAACGCACGCGGTTTCGACCGCGGAGACAAGCCGCGCCGCGACTTCACCCCCCGAGACCGCGACAACACCAGGGGAGGAGACCGCCGCAGCTTCGGCCGAGACGACAAACCTCGCCGGGACTTCGGCGACCGCGGCCCCCGCAGGGACTTCAACAGCGACGACCGCCCACGCCGGAACTTCGACCGCGACGACAAACCTCGTCGTGATTTCGGTGGCGATCGCCCAGCGCGCAGCTTCAACCGGGATGACAAGCCACGACGTGACTTCGGCGACCGCGGCCCCCGTCGCGATTTCGGTAGTGACGACCGGCCGGGCCGCAGCTTCAACCGCGACGACAAACCTCGCCGCGATTTCGGTGGCGATCGTCCGGCCCGTAGCTTCAATCGCGATGACAAGCCGCGCCGCGATTTCAGCGACCGTGGCCCCCGCCGGGACTTCGGTGGCGACGATCGTCCTCGCCGGAGCTTCGACCGCGATGACAAGCCGCGCCGGGACTTCGGCGACCGTGGCCCGCGTCGTGACTTCAACAGCGGCGACAAGCCGCGGCGCGACTTTGGCGACCGGGGTCCGCGTAAGGACTTCAGCCGGGATGACAAGCCGCGCCGCGATTTCGGCGATCGCGGTCCGCGCCGTGACTTCAATGGCGGTGACCGCCCGGCCCGTAGCTTCAATCGCGATGACAAGCCGCGCCGGGACTTCGGCGACCGTGGCCCCCGCCGTGACTTCAATGGCGGTGACCGCCCGGCCCGGAGCTTCGACCGCGATGACAAGCCGCGCCGCGATTTCGGCGACCGTGGCCCCCGTCGTGATTTCGGTGGCGATCGTCCGGCCCGTAGCTTCAACCGGGATGACAAGCCCCGGCGCGATTTCGGCAGCGATGACCGTCCTCGCCGGAGCATCGACCGCGACGACAAACCTCGCCGCGATTTCGGCGACCGGAGTCCGCGTAAGGACTTCAGCCGGGATGACAAGCCGCGCCGCGATTTCGGCGATCGCGGTCCGCGCCGTGACTTCAATGGCGGTGACCGCCCGGCTCGCAGCTTCCACCGCGATGACAAGCCGCGCCCCGAGTTCAGCAGCGATTCTTCTCGTAGCGACTTCAACCGGGATGAGCGCCCGAGCAGCGATCTCGATCAGACCGCCGACGCCCCTCGCCAGGAAGGCTCCAGCGAGGAGCTGCCGAGCAGTGACGTCGAGTCGTCGCAGGAGGTTGCCGGCCGCGACGACCTGCCCGTGACCGAGGCTTCCGACGCCGATCTGGAGGAGGACGAGCCGGAGGCCACGCGGGAGCCGAAGAAGCCGACCAACCCCGACCTCGAAACCCTTCCTGAGGGCGCGGACATCTCCAAGCTCGACCCGGAGGCCCGCGAAGAACTCAAGAGCCTGCCCAAAGCCCAAGCTGCGGATGTCGGCCAGCACCTCGCCGCAGCGGGCATGCTGATCGACGAAGACCCCGAGTTGGCCCTGAAGCACGCTCGCATCGCGCGCGGCAAGGCTTCGCGGGTCGCGATCGTCCGCGAAGCGGCCGGTCTGGCCGCCTACCACGCGGGTGAGTGGGCCGAGGCGCTCTCCGACCTCCGCGCGGTCCGTCGCATGACGGGCTCCAACGCGCACATAGCCGTGATGGCCGACTGCGAGCGAGCACTTGGCCGTCCTGAGCGTGCGCTTGACCTCGCTAAGGAAGCGGGCGCGGACATCCACCCGGCCACAGCCGTCGAGCTGCGTATCGTCGCGGCCGGTGCGCGCCGGGACATGGGACAGCTGGACGCTGCCGTTGTCGCGTTGCAGGGGCCCGACTTGGACCCCAAGCGACGGGATCCGTGGAGCGCGCGGCTGTTCTACGCGTACGCCGACAACCTTGAGGCTGCCGGGCGTAATGACGAAGCTATTCGTTGGTTCCTCAACGCGGCTCAGGTCGATGACGAGGAAGAGACTGACGCGGCCGAGCGGGCCGTGGAACTTGGGGCCGCTCTCCAGTGAAGCGTCGGCTGCTCGACATCTATGACGCGCTGCTGCTCGACCTGGACGGAACCGTCTACCGCGGTGGTGAGGCGGTTCCGGGAGCGGCAGATGCCGTACAGGCAGCCAGGGAGAACGGCACAGCCGTCAGGTTCGTGACCAACAACGCCTCGCGTAGCCCTGAGGATGTCGCTGAGCATCTGACAAGCCTCGGTGTCGTCGCCAAGCCGACAGAGGTGAGCACGAGCGCGCAGGCCGCGGGCTCCGTGCTCAAAGAGCGTCTGCAACCGGGCGACGAGGTACTTGTCGTCGGCACGGAGTCGCTCGCTGACATCGTGACCGCCGCTGGCCTGCGCCCGGTGCGCAAGGTCAGCGACACCGTGAAGGCCGTTGTCCAAGGACTCACGCGCGAACTGGTCTACAACGACCTCGCCGAGGCGACGCTCGCCATCCGCGCGGGCGCGGTGTGGGTCGCGTGCAACATGGACGCGACGCTGCCGACCGAGCGTGGCGAGCTGCCCGGCAATGGAGCTCTCGTCGCCGCCGTACGGGCCGCGACAGGGCAGGAGCCTGTGGTCGCGGGCAAACCTGCGCGGCCGTTGATGGACGAGGCGATCACGTCAGCCAACGCCAGCAGCCCTCTGGTTGTCGGCGACCGTCTGGACACGGACATCGCGGGCGCTGTCACCGCAGAGGTCGACGCCCTGCTCGTACTGTCTGGTGTCACGACGGCTGCTGATTTGTTGGCCGCGCCCGCGTGGCTGCGGCCGCGTTATGTCGCGGCGTCAGTTGGTGACTTGTGCGGCCCCGCAGCTGGACTCGAGATTGCGGCACAGCGTGCATGGGAAGTCGACCGCACCGATCATCTGCTGACCGCCCGATCGACCGGAAACGGTTCCGCCACGGACGAACTGGCGTTATTGCGTGCGTTGTGCGCGGCGCACCGGCCGATCGATGGCGGCGAGATCAAGGTCCGTGCCGAGGACGATGCGACACGGGCCGCGCTGAGCGCACTGGGAATTGCCAGAACGGCGGTACCGTAAAGTGGTGCAGTTCAACTCCGAAGGCAGCTGGCACGCGCCCGTCCCCGGGCCGCCACCCGACCCGACAGCTGCGATAGACGCCGCGCTCGCCGGCCTCGAAGGGCTCGACCAGCTCGAGCCGGTCGAGCACGTCGGCCGGTTCGACGCGGTGCACACGGCGCTGACCGAGGCGCTGTCGAGCATCGACAAGGTCTGAGACACCACTCATGCCCCGCCGCTCAAGGCTTGATGCTGAGCTCGTGCGCCGTGGTCTTGCCAGGTCACGCGAGCACGCGTCCCAGCTGATCGTGGACGGCCACGTCCTTGTGAAGGGCGTCGTGGCGAAAAAGCCCGCGACCGCCGTGGAAACCGACGCGGCCGTGGTGGTCAAGGACGACGTCGACGACCCCGGCTGGGCGTCGCGCGGCGCGCACAAGCTGATCGGCGCGCTCGAGGCGTTCGGGCCGGATGGCTTGACCGTCAACGGAAAGCGTTGCCTGGATGCGGGCGCGTCCACCGGCGGGTTCACCGATGTGTTGCTCCGCAACGGAGCCACGCAGGTCGTCGCCGCGGATGTGGGACGTGGCCTGCTGGTCTGGCGGCTGATGACCGACGACCGGGTGGTCGTGCTGGACAAGACCAATGTCCGCAACCTGACCCCGGAACTCACCGGCGGACCGGTCGGCCTCGTAGTCGCCGATCTGTCGTTCATCTCGCTCAAACTCGTCCTGCCCGCGTTGCTGGCGTGCACGTCCGACGGCGCCGATCTGGTGCCGATGGTCAAGCCGCAGTTCGAGGTCGGGAAAGAACGTCTGGGCTCCGGGGGCGTCGTGCGGGACCCTGGACTACGCGCCGAAGCCGTCATCGAGGTACTCACCGCTGCCGGGGAGCTCGGCCTGCGCCCACACGGCGTGGTGGCCAGCCCCTTGCCGGGGCCGTCGGGCAACGTCGAGTACTTCGTCTGGCTGCGGCGTGGGGATCGGCTCGAACCCGAGCAGGTCGCCGACATGGTTCACACTGCTGTGCAGAAGGGGCCGCAATGACCGAGAAACCACCGATCTACGAGATCTTGATGGTTGTGCACACCGGTCGGCACGCGAATCGGCGGACCGCCGAGCTGGTCGCGGAGCAGTTCGCCAAGGCGGGCGTGTCGATCAGGGCACTGGAACTGGAAGCCGGTGACTACAGCCCCGGCCTGTCGACCGTGTGCGCGGACGAGAACGCGGCAAAAGGCGTCGACCTGGTGTTCGTGCTCGGTGGCGACGGAACCCTGCTGCGCGCCGCGGAACTGGCGCGGCCCGCGGGCGTGCCGGTGCTCGGCGTGAACCTCGGCCGTGTCGGCTTCCTGGCCGAGGCGGATTCCGACGACCTGGACGTGGCCGTGCGGCGCGTGCTCGACGGCAAGTTCCACGTCGACGAGCGGATGACGCTGGAGGTCGTGGCGACCCATGAAGGCGAAGAGATCGCCAGGACGTGGGCGCTGAACGAAGCCAGCGTGGAGAAGAGCAGCCGCGACAAGATCCTGGACGTGCTGATCGAGGTCGATGGGCGTCCGGTGTCGGCATTTGGCTCCGATGGCGTGCTGTGTGCGACCCCGACCGGGTCGACGGCGTACGCGTTCTCCGCAGGTGGACCTGTTCTTTGGCCGGACGTGGAGGCTCTGCTCGTGGTGCCGAGCAACGCGCACGCGATGTTCGCTCGGCCGCTCGTGGTTTCGCCGTCGTCGGTCGTGGCCATGGAGGTTGATCCGGGCGGGCACCCGGCCGTGCTGTTCTGCGACGGCCAGCGCACGTTCGACCTGCCGCCGGGCGCCCGTGTGGAGGTTTCGGCGGGATCAGAGCCGGTCAGGCTGGTGCGGCTGTGGGACGGGCCGTTCACCGACCGGCTTGTGAATAAATTCGGTTTGCCCGTACAGGGGTGGCGGAAGCGTTGACCGTCGGAGGGTGTAGGTAGGGTTCCTACTGTGCTGGCCGAGATGCGCATCCAGGGCCTCGGCGTCATCGACGAGGCGACCCTGCAACTGGACCCCGGATTCACCGTCGTCACTGGTGAGACCGGGGCGGGTAAGACCATGGTCGTGACCGGGCTGCATCTGCTGTCCGGTGGCCGTGCGGAAGCGTCCAGAGTGCGCTCTGGTGCCAGCCGCGCCGTGGTCGAGGGCCGTTTCCACGTGCCGCCAGACTCAGCAGCGGCGAAGATCGCGGCAGAAGCCGCGGCGGATCCGGACGAAGACGGCAGCCTGATAGCGCTGCGTACGGTCGGGTCAGACGGACGATCGCGCGCCCACCTCGGCGGCCGATCGGTGCCGGTGGGCGTGCTCGCGGAAATCGCCGAGCAGCTGATCGCGGTCCACGGCCAGAACGACCAGCTGCGCCTGTTGCACCCAGCAGAGCAGCGCGCGGTCCTGGACACGTTCGCAGGTGACGCGGTCGCGAAGGCATTGGCCGAATACCGGTCAACCCGAGCCGAGTGGCTCGACGTGATCGAAGAGCTGCGCGAGAAGACCGAGCGCGCCCGTGAACTGGCAAAGCAAGCGGACATGCTGCAGCATGGCCTGAAGGAGATCGAGGCCGTCGACCCGAAGCCGGGAGAAGACGCGGCACTGGTCGACGAAGCCCGACGGCTCGCTGACGTGGACCAATTGCGTGAGGCAGCGGCTGGCGCGCACTTCTCGCTGAGCGGCTCGCCGGAGGACCCATCCGACGGCGCGGGCGCGATGGCGTTGATCGACGAGGCCCGGCGGCGCCTTGCCGCATCGGAAGACCCGAAACTGCGTGATCTTGAGCCGCGTTTGGCCGAGGCCGCGGTGTTGTTGAGCGACGTGAACAACGAGCTCAGCGGCTATTTGGAGGGTTTGGAGGCCGACCCAGCCCGCTTGGAGCAAGTGCTTGCTCGCCAAGCCGAGCTGAAAATGCTGACCCGCAAATACGCCACGGACATCGACGGCGTTTTGGCGTGGGCCGCGGACGCCGCGCAAACCCTGACGGGCTTGGACACCTCGGAAGAGGCTTTGGCCGCGCTGGCACACCGCCGTGACGAGCTCGCGGCGGAGTTGGCACGGCACGCTTCGACGCTGTCTGAGGAACGTGAGCGGGCCGCGCAGGAGCTGTCTTCCGAGGTGACCACGGAATTGGCTGGCCTCGCGATGGGCGCGGCGGGTATCGACGTCGCTGTTCGGCCCAAGGTTGCGGCGGCGGATGACGCTCATGCGCTGCAGGTCGGTGATGTCCTGCTCTCCGCAGGGTCGGATGGCGTCGACGAGGTCGAGATCCGGCTGCGGGCGCACGATGGTGCCCAGGCGCTGCCGATCCACAAGGCTGCTTCCGGCGGTGAACTTTCCCGGGTGATGCTTGCGATCGAGGTTGTCCTCGCGCACGCCGACCCGGTGCCCACGATGGTGTTCGACGAGGTCGATGCCGGTGTTGGTGGCCGCGCGGCCATCGAGATCGGCCGTCGTCTCGCGCGCTTGGCGCGCAGCCACCAGGTCGTCGTGGTCACGCACCTGGCTCAGGTGGCGGCTTTTGCCGACCGGCACTTGGTTGTGGACAAGTCCGCCAAGGGCGGGTTGACGAAGTCCGGCGTGAAAACCTTGTCTTCCGAGCAGCGTGTTGTCGAGCTCGCCCGAATGCTCGCTGGCATGGAGTCAACGGAAACCGGTCGCGCACACGCCGAAGAACTCCTCGGCCTGGCCGAGACAGTGAAACGTGAAGCCATCAACGGCAAGAAGGGGCGCCGCAAGCGCTCCTGAACAGGCAACGCCCTGCCCCCAACGGTCGTGTCCACCATTGCGACACACCGAAATGCACTTTGCTGCACCCTGAAATCCCCGAACCGGCCAGGCGAGGGAATTTCAGGGTGCCGCAACGGTGGACACGGTGTGCTGGAACGGTGGACACGCGCGGGGTGGTGACCTGGTGTAATCCGGTATCCCTCAGGTGAGTGACCGTCCACATGGTACGGCGTGGCGTGAGCACTGTGGACTGTCCATTTGTCACCATCGGAAGTATGAAGCTTCCGGGAGTGCTCAACCGTGCGAATCAGAGTGAGCCCGGGGTGACCGGGGTGGCCAAGGTCGACCGGCGCACTGGGGATCTTCTGCGCCGGATCGGTCCTGGCGATGTCGTGGTCCTTGACCAGCTCGACATCGACCGGGCGACGGCTGACGCGTTGGTCGCCGCGGGTGTCGCCGGCGTCGTGAACGCATCTCCTTCCATCTCAGGGCGATTTCCAAACCTCGGCCCGGAGCTCCTTGTCGAAAAAGGTATTCCGCTGATCGACGGCGTCGGAGTGCACGCACTGCGGGAAATCCGTGAGGGCAGCAAACTCCGCCTGCACGCCGGAATTGTCTACTGTGGAGATAGGGAGGTTGCGCGCGGAACTCAGCAGACCGCCGAGACCATCGCTGATCAGATGATCGAGGCGAAGGCTGGCATGTCCGCTCAGCTGGAAGCCTTCTCCGCCAACACAATCGAGTTCCTCAGGCGGGAGCGGTCGCTCATCCTCGACGGCATCGGTGTGCCGGATTTGAAGATTGCGCTCAAGGACCGGCAGGTCCTGATTGTCGCGTCCGGTGTGGACCATGTCGAGGACCTCAAGCGGCTCAAGCGCTACATCTCCGAGCACAGGCCCGTGCTGATCGGCGTCTCCAGCGGCGCCGATGCTCTCAGGGACGAGGGGTACAAGCCGGACATCATCGTCGGCGACCCCGATCGGATCAGCACCGACGCCCTGATCGGCGGCGCGGACGTCGTAATCCCCGCGGACACCGACGGGCACGCCCCTGGCCTTGAGCGCATTCAGGACCTTGGCATCGGCGCGGTCACGTTCCCAGCCTCGGGAAACCCGGAGGACCTCGCCCTGCTGCTGGCCGACGCGCATGGCGCATGCCTGGTCGTCACGGTCGGATTCCAGGCCACGCTCAGGGAATTCCTCGACAGTGGCCGGTCGGGCTCGAACCCGTCGACATTCCTCACGCGACTCAAGCTCGGCAGCAAGCTGGTTGACGGCAAGGCCGCCGCGAGCCTGCACCGCACCAGGGTTTCCACCGCGGCCATCGTGCTGCTCATCATCGCCGCGCTGATCGCGGTGGTCGCGGGTCTCGCGGTCTCTGGAGTCGGTGGCACGTACATCGACTGGATTGTCAGCACCTGGAACGACTTCGCCGCATGGATCAAGGGGCTGTTCACGTGATCTCGCTGCGCTACCACATCGTCTCGATCGCCGCCGTCTTCATCGCCCTTGCCGTCGGGGTCGTGCTCGGGTCGAGCACCCTGAGCCGCACCCTGCTCTCCGGTCTGTCCGACGACCGGGACGAGCTGGCCAAGCAAGTGGCCGATTTGCAGGCCGAACGCAACGGCCTGAACGCCAAACTGACCAGTTCGGACGGTTTCGCGGGCTCGATCGGCCCGATGGCTGTGCGTGGCGAACTCGACCAGCGCACGGTCGTCATCGTGACCACGCACGACGCGCGCCCAGCGGACCGGGACGCGGTGAAATCCCTCATCGGCAACGCGGGCGGCACGGTCACGGGCGAGCTCCAGCTGACCGACGCGTTCTCCGACCCCCAGAAGGCCGATCAGCTCAGGGACGTCGTGACGCGCCTGCTCCCGGCCGGGCTGCAGCTGCCCACCGCGTCGGATCCGGGCACGTTGGCTGGCGGTCTGCTCGGGTCACTCCTAGTGATCAACAAGGACACGAACCAGCCACAGGCCAAGCCGAACGAGATGACCGCCGCGTTCACCGGCCTGTCCGACGGCGGCTTCATCCACATGCCAGCCGACCTGAGGCCGGGGCAGCTCGCGTTGATCCTCACGGGCAGTTCCATGGCGGGCAATGGCGCCGGGGACCGCGCGTCGACGATCGCCAGGTTCGCCGCACAGGTCGACCGATCAGGTGCTGGCGCTGTGCTGGCGGGTGATACCGGTTCGGCGGACGCCACGGGCGCGGTCGGTATGGTGCGCGCCGACACCGCCGCGACGTCCATTCTGTCCACTGTGGACAACGTTGAGCTGAACGCGGGCCGGGTGGCAACCGTGCTGGCGTTGAGCGAGCAACTGGAAGGCAAAGCCGGGCGCTACGGCACCGCTGGCACCGCCCAATCCGTGGTGCCTTGACCGTTACTGACGGTTATCACCGGGACACGCTTATACCCTGTTCCCCACTGGACGGCAAGAAGGTGTTACCGTGAAGCCCCGTGGAAAACAGTAGGCGGCTGCCTCAAGCGCGGACGACAAAGCACGTTTTCGTGACGGGAGGCGTCGCCTCCTCCCTGGGTAAGGGACTCACCGCTTCCAGTCTCGGTCAGCTCCTGACCTCCCGTGGTCTGCGGGTCACGATGCAGAAGCTCGACCCGTATCTGAACGTCGACCCCGGCACGATGAACCCCTTTCAGCACGGCGAGGTGTTCGTGACCGAGGACGGCGCGGAGACCGACCTGGACATCGGGCACTACGAGCGGTTCCTCGACCGCGACCTCGCGGGTACGGCGAACGTGACGACCGGTCAGGTGTACTCGACGGTCATCGCCAAGGAGCGGCGCGGCGAGTACCTCGGCGACACCGTGCAGGTCATCCCGCACATCACCGACGAGATCAAAGCCCGCATCCAGGCGATGGCCCTGCCGGACGCGAACGGCGTCGTGCCGGACGTGGTCATCACCGAGGTCGGCGGCACGGTCGGTGACATCGAGTCGCTGCCGTTCCTGGAGGCCTGCCGTCAGGTCCGCCATGACGTGGGCCGGGACAACTGCTTCTTCCTGCACGTCTCGCTGGTGCCCTACCTGGCGCCCTCGGGTGAGCTGAAGACCAAGCCGACGCAGCACTCCGTTGCCGCGCTGCGCAACATCGGTATCCAGCCGGACGCGATCGTCTGCCGCGCCGACCGGGAGATCCCGGACGCGTTGAAGCGCAAGATCGCCCTGATGTGCGATGTGGACACCGACGCGGTCGTGGCCGCGCCGGACGCGCCGTCCATCTACGACATTCCGCGCGTGCTGCACGGCGAGGGCCTGGACGCCTATGTGGTCCGTCGCCTCGGCCTGCCGTTCCGTGACGTGGACTGGGCCGTGTGGGGCGATCTGCTCGGCCGGGTGCACAACCCGAAGGAGACCGTCCGGATCGCAGTCGTCGGCAAGTACGTCGACCTGCCGGACGCGTACCTGTCGGTCACCGAGGCGTTGCGTGCGGGCGGGTTCGCCAACCGCGCCAAGGTCGAGATCGTCTGGGTCGCCTCGGACTCCTGCGAGACGCCGTCCGGCGCGGCGCACGCTCTGTCCGGTGTGGACGGTGTGCTGATCCCCGGCGGGTTCGGCGTGCGTGGCATCGAGGGCAAGCTCGGCGCGATCAGCTTCGCCCGTGACCGCAAGATCCCGCTGCTGGGCCTGTGCCTCGGCCTGCAGTGCATGGTGATCGACGTTGCCCGCAACCTGGCTGGTCTGACCGGCGCGAACTCGGCTGAGTTCGACGAGAACACCGAGCACCCGGTCATCTCCACCATGGCCGACCAGGAAGACGTCGTCGCCGGTGAGCGCGACATGGGCGGCACGATGCGGCTCGGCGCCTATCCGGCTTCGCTGATCCCGGGCTCGACCGTGGCCAACTCGTATGGCTCCAACGATGTCTCCGAGCGCCACAGGCACCGCTACGAGGTCAACAACGCCTACCGCAAGCGTTTGTCCGAGGCCGGTCTGGTCTTCTCGGGCACCTCGCCGGACGGTCACTTGGTCGAGTTCGTCGAGCTACCAACCGACAAGCACCCGTTCTACGTCGGCACGCAGGCGCACCCGGAGCTCAAGAGCCGCCCGACGCGCCCGCACCCGCTGTTCTCGGGCTTCGTCAAGGCCGCGCTGGCGTATCGCACGGCTGACCGGCTGCCAGTGGAGCTCCCGGAAAGCAACCACGTCGTGAGCGTGGGCTCGTGACCGAGCGGCACACGTTCGATGTGGTGTCCACTAAGGACATCCACATCGGCAGGGTGGTCGGCCTGCGGATGGACGAGGTCCGCATGCCAGGCGGCGGAACGGCGATGCGTGAGGTCGTCGAGCACCTCGGTGCCGTCGCCGTTGTCGCGCTGGACGAGGAAGACAAGGTGGTGCTGATCCATCAGTACCGCCACCCGGTCGGCCGCAGGCTGTGGGAACTGCCTGCGGGCCTGCTGGATGTCGACGGCGAAAGCCCCGCCACGACTGCGGCGCGTGAGCTCGAGGAAGAGGTCAACCTGGCCGCGTCCGAGTGGGCCGTGCTGGTGGATGTCGCGGCCTCGCCCGGGTTCACCGACGAGGTCGTGCGGGTCTTCCTGGCGCGCGGCCTGTCCGAGGCCAACCGGACCGAGCCCGAGGGCGACGAGGAAGCCGACATCGTCGTCGAACGGTTCACGCTGGCTGACGCGGTCGCCAAGGTCTTCGCGGGCGAGATCGTCAACGCGTCCACTGTGGCTGGTTTGCTGGCCGCCCATGCGGTCCTGAACGGCCAGGCGCAAGCCCGCCCAGCAGACGCCCCATGGGACGACAAACCCACCGCGTTCGCCCATCGCCGCAGGTAAAAGCTCGTGAGTGGTTAGTCCGGTTAGAACCGGACTAACCACTCACGAGGTCTTTTTAGAACTTGGCTTCCAGGACGGTTTTGTCGATGGTGGCCAGGCGGATCTCGATTCGGGTGATCCTGTTGCGGGGCACGTCGGTCGTTGCCGTTGGCGTCATCGATGTGCCAGGGCCCGCGCTCCAGCTGCCGACCCGCGTGGAACCACCGGATGCGTCGGAGATGAACAGCGTGTACGGCAATGCCCGGCCGCCGGGTTCGCCGCCGTAGTCACACTTCACGTCGATCCGCGTGCCCCACGGTTCCTCGACCAACGTGACCGACGCGGTGACCGGGCTCGGAATCGTTTGCGCCAGCTGTGTGGTCACGCCAGCAGGCGGCTCGTCGCTGGGAACCAGTACAGACGTGAGCACAGCAGCCACGGCCGCGGCGCTGACAACCGCCGCGGCGATCCGGATCCGCGTCCACCGACGGGATTTACGGGCCGCTTCCAGCAGCGTCGGCATCGGGACAGGCTCCGGCGGATCCAGCAGCTGCACGGCCTGTTCCTGCGGCAGCGTCGACAGGATGGCCGGGATCCCGGACAGCTCGGCGACTTGGCCCTTGCAGGACTCGCAGGTCTCCAGGTGCTCTTCGTACTCGCGGCGCTCGTCTTCGGAGAGCGCGCCGAAGACGTACGCGGCATCCCATTCGCGGTAGGACTTCACGGCCCGGTCACCCCTCTCTCCTGCAGTGCGAGGCGCAACGCGCGCATTCCGTAGTGCAGCCGCGAAAGGATGGTTCCCTCCGGTACGTCCAGCTCCGCAGCCAGGTGCGACACCGATTGTCCCATGTAATAGGCGCCAATGATCACCGTTCGGTGCTCGGAAGTCAGCTGGGCCAGTGCGTCGGAGATCAGCCATGAATCCAGCGCGGGGTCGGCGGCGCCGACGACCTCGCGGGCAACGGTGTACAGCGAGGTCGCGACGTCGTGCTCGCCAAGCAGGTCCGGGTTCTTCGACGCGCGCAGCAACACCTCCTGCACGACATCCTGCGCGCGTTGTTCGTCGTGGGTGAGGCGCAGCACGTACCGCAACAGCGTTGCCGCGTGCTCGTCATGCAAAGCCCGCAGTAACGCGATGTGGCTCTCGTTGATGGCTGACCTCCCGCTAGCTACCCAGCTCCTGCTCCGCCCTGGCGATGGCAGCGAACTCCTCTTCAGGAGCATTGGCCACCAAGTGGTGCCGGCTGTAGAACCAGAAGTATGCCAACGCCACGACCATGATCCCCGCAGTGACCGCCGCAGCGACCTTGTCGACGAAGAAAGTCGCGACAACCGCGGCCACCGCGAGCACCGCCGCGACGCCTGTCGTGACCACGCCACCAGGCGTCCGATATGGCCTTTCGAGGTTCGGTTCACGGATGCGCAGCACGATGTGCGAGACGTTGAGCAGCACATAGGACACGGTCGCGCCGAACACCGCGATATTGATCAGCTTGTCGCCGTTCTGGATGATCACGGCGAGCACGAACCCGATCGTGCCCGGCACGATCAGCGCGAGGTACGGCGTCTTGCGGCGACCGGTCACCGACAGCCAACGCGGCAGATACCCGGCGCGCGACAGGGCGAAAAGCTGCCGCGAGTACGCGTAGATGATCGAGAAGAAGCTCGCGACCAGACCGGCGAGGCCGACGTAGTTGACGAACTGGGCAAGGAAGTTGTCGCCGCCGAAGGCCGTGCGGACCGCGTCGGGCAACGGGTTCTTCGACTCGGCCAATGCCGCCGAGCCCGCGCCGCCCGGCGCGAAGACGAGGATGAGCGCGGCGAACAGCAGCAGCACGGTCATCCCGGCGATGATCCCGCGTGGCAAGTCTTTGCGAGGGTCACGGGCTTCCTCGGCCGCGAGCGGCACGCCTTCGATGGCCAGGAAGAACCAGATGCCGTAGACCAATGCGGCCAGCGCGCCCGCGATGCCGAAGGGGAGGAACGAACTGGCGCCGATGGCGTCGGTCATCGGGATGTCGAACAGTTTGCTCGCGTCGAACTTGCCGATCATCCCGATCACGAAGGCAATGAGCGCGACCGTGGCGATGCCGGTGATCACGAACATCGCCCGCAGCGCCTCGCCGACGCCCCACATGTGCGCGCCGACGAAGATCAGGTAGCACACCAGGAACACCGGCCAACCGCTGGTGAGTCCGAACAGTCCCAACGCTTCGACGTATCCGCCGATGAACACCGCGATCGCGGCCGGCGCGATGGCGTACTCGATCAGGATCGCGATCCCGGTCAGGAATCCGCCCGTGGGACCGAGGGCACGCCGGGCGAAGCCGTACCCCGCTCCCGCGACCGGCAGGGCGGAGGCCATTTCAGCGAGGCCGAAGACCATGCACGTGTACATCACGGCCATCAGCACGGTCGCGATCAGCAACCCGCCCCAGCCGCCTTGCGCCAGGCCGAAGTTCCAGCCCGCGAAGTCGCCGGAGATCACGTAGGAGACGCCGAGACCGGCGAGCAGCACCCACCCGGCGGCGCCGCGTTTGAGTTGCCGCTTTTCCAGGTATTGCTGATCGACCGTCTCGTACTGCTTGGACATCGGTGCTCCCTGCTCGCGGACCAATGGGTTAGCGTCAGTCCTTTTAGTTGCCCGGAAGAGTGATACGGGTTACATCTTCATGTCAAGAGTGTGCTCAGGGGTATAAGTGGCGCCGTTGACATGCACGTTGTCACTCGGGTAGCAATGACCAGCAATGGATCGGGAGCGATCCTTTGGATAGGGGTGCCGATGCGACACACCGACGGCTTCTTGAACGTCGAGCAGCTGCGCGAGCTCGTCGATTCCGGTGAGATCGACACAGTCCTGATCGCCGTGACCGACATGCAGGGCCGGTTGCAGGGCAAGCGGTGCTCGGCCGAGTACTTCATGGAGGAAGTCCTCTCACACGCCACCGAGGCGTGCAACTACCTGCTCGCCGTCGACGTCGAAATGAACACGGTCGGTGGATACAAGATCTCCTCGTGGGACACCGGTTACGGCGACTTCGTGTTGCGCCCCGACCTGAACACCCTGCGTCGCATCCCCTGGTACGACGGCACCGCGCTGGTGCTCGCGGATCTGGAATGGGTACAGGGCGGGCCGGTCGCGCCATCGCCCCGGCAGATTCTGCGCCGCCAGCTCGACCGGCTCGCCGAGCATGGGCTCGAAGCGTTCGTCGGAACCGAGCTGGAGTTCATCGTCTTCGAAGACACCTATGAGGCCGCGTGGCACAAGGGTTACAGCGACCTGACGCCGTCCAATCTGTACAACGTGGACTATTCGATGCTCGGCACCGGCAGGCTGGAGCCGCTGCTGCGCGACATCCGCAACAAGATGACCGGCGCGGGCCTGTACGTCGAGTCGGCCAAGGGGGAGTGCAACCCCGGCCAGCACGAGATCGCCTTCCGGTACACGAACGCACTGGCCACCTGTGACAACCACAGCATCTATAAAACCGGCGCCAAGGAGATCGCGGCCAGTCATGGCAAGAGCCTGACATTCATGGCCAAGTACAACGAGCGTGAGGGCAATTCCTGCCACATCCACATCAGTGTGCGGGACAAAGACGGTAACGCCGTCATGGCAGGAGATCGCGAGCACGGGTTCTCCAAGCTGATGGAGCACTTCCTGGCCGGGCAGCTGGCATGCCTGCGCGAGTTCACATACATGTTCGCGCCCAACATCAACTCCTACAAACGTTTCGTGCCAGGCAGCTTCGCGCCGACCGCGGTCGCGTGGGGCGAGGACAACCGGACGTGCGCACTGCGCGTAGTCGGCCATGGACCATCGCTTCGGGTCGAAAACCGTGTTCCAGGCGGCGATGTGAACCCGTACCTGGCGGTCTCGGCGTTGATCGCGGCCGGACTGCACGGGATCGAGAACGAACTGCCGTTGGAACCGGTCTTCACCGGCAACGCTTACGACTCTGACAAGCCACACGTACCGCATACACTCAGGGACGCGGCCGACCTGTTGGCGGAGAGCAAGCTGGCCAGGGCCGCCTTCGGCGACGACGTGGTCGATCATTACCTGAACGCGGCGCGCGTCGAGCTGACAGCGTATGAAGCCGCGGTGACCGACTGGGAGAGGGTGCGTGGGTTCGAACGGCTCTAAGGTGCCTTTGATCGGCATCACGTCCTATTTGGAACAGGCCAGATTCGGCCTGTGGGATCTGCCATCCGCAGTGCTCATGCGGTCTTATTTGGACTGCATTGTCGCTGCAGGCGGGATGCCGGTCATGCTGCCACCCGTGGGCCGCTGGCTGCCGGAACACGTGTCGCGATTGGACGGACTCGTGCTCTCCGGCGGCGCGGACATCGACCCGAGCCGATATGGACAGTCGCCGCACGCCGCGACCGGAACTTTGCGGCTGGAACGGGATATGTCCGAGTTCGGGCTGTACCACCTCGCTCTGGAAGCTGACATCCCGGTACTTGGCGTGTGCCGCGGCCTTCAGTTGATCAACATCGCTTCGGGCGGAACGCTGCACCAGCACGTGCCCGAAGTGGCCGGTTCCGACACGCACAACCCCTCGCCGGGGGTGTACGGCACCAACGAGATCAAGCTCGCGCCCGGCAGTGTGGTCGCGGGCCTTGTCGGCGAGCACACGACCGTCCACTGTCACCACCACCAGGCGATCGACCAGCTCGGTTCCGGCCTGTCGGCCGTCGGCTGGGCGCAGGACGGCACGGTCGAGGCGATCGAGCTGCCCGAAGCCAGTTTTGTCGTTGCCGTGCAATGGCATCCGGAAGAGAACGGTACGGATGTCCGCCTGTTCCAAGGCCTCGTTCAGGCCGCCATTCGGAGGAAGTCCCAGTGACCACAGGGTTCGACGTCATCAACCCGGCCACAGAAGAGATCGTCGAGACAGTCCGGCCGACCTCCGCGGAGGAAACCGACGCGGCGATCGCCCGTGCGCACGCCGCGTGGCCAGCCTGGCGAGCGCTTGCTCCGGCTGACCGGGCCAGGTTGCTTCGGCGGTTCGCGTCCGCTGTGGACGCCGACATCGAAAACCTTGCCCAGCTGGAGGTCCGCAACGCCGGGCACACGATCGGCAACGCCCGCTGGGAAGCTGGCAACGTCCGTGACGTCATCGACTACTACTCGGCCGCGCCCGAGCGCTTGTTCGGCAGGCAGATCCCGGTGCCGGGCGGCGTGAACATGACCTTTGCCGAGCCCCTCGGCGTGGTCGGCGTGATCGTGCCGTGGAACTTCCCGATGCCGATCGCAGGCTGGGGTTTCGCGCCCGCGTTGGCCGCGGGCAACACGGTGGTGTTGAAGCCCGCCGAGCTGACGCCGTTGACCGCCATCCGAATCGGCGAACTGGCCCGTTCCGCTGGTATCCCCGAGGACGTCCTGCAGATCCTGCCAGGCAAGGGATCTGTTGTCGGGCAACGGTTCGTCGAGCATCCACTGGTCCGCAAGATCGTGTTCACCGGCTCGACCGACGTTGGCAAATCGATCATGGCAGGCTGCGCTCGCCAGGTGAAGCGGGTAACGCTGGAGCTGGGCGGAAAGAACGCGAACATCGTCTTCGCCGACGCCGACTTGGAGAAAGCAGCAGCCACGGCACCGTACGGCGTGTTCGACAACGCGGGTCAGGACTGCTGCGCGCGATCCCGGATCCTCGTGCAGCGCAGCGTTTACGACCGGTTCATGGAACTTCTCGAACCAGCGGTGAAAGGTGTCGTCGTCGGCGATCCCGGTCTGCCGGAGACAGAAATGGGACCGCTGATCTCGGCGGCGCATCGGTCGTCGGTGGCGTCCTATGTGCCCAGTGACGCCCCGGTGGCGTTCCGTGGCAGCGCGCCGACCGGCCCAGGCTTCTGGTTCCCGCCAACGGTTCTAGCCCCGGTGTCGCCTTCGGACAAGGTGGTGACCGAAGAGGTCTTCGGCCCGGTGGTCGCCGTGCTAACGTTCGATGACGAGGAAGAGGCAGTGCGGCTGGCCAACGACACCGAGTATGGCCTGTCCGGCTCGATCTGGACGCGAGACGTCGGACGCGCGCTGCGCGTGTCGCGCGGGGTCGAAGCGGGCAACCTGTCCGTCAACTCCCACTCGTCGGTGCGGTATTGGACGCCCTTCGGTGGCTTCAAGCAGTCCGGCCTCGGCAGGGAGCTCGGGCCGGACGCGGTCGCGGCGTTCACCGAGACCAAGAACGTGTTCATTGCCAACGACTGAGGAGCTTGAATGAGGTTGCAGGACCGGGTCGCGGTTGTCACCGGAGGCGGCAGTGGCATCGGCCTTGCGTCAGTGCGGCGCCTGGCCAGCGAAGGCGCGAAGGTAGTAGTCGCCGACATTGACACGGACACCGGAAAAGCAGCGGCGGAAGAAGTAGACGGCCTGTTCGTCCGAACGGACGTGACGGACAGAGTGCAAGTAGAAGCCCTCTTCCAGTCCGCAGTGGACACATACGGAAGTCTCGACATCGCCTTCAACAACGCGGGAATCTCGCCGCCGGAAGACGAGTCCATTTTGAACACCGAGCCGGACGTCTGGCAGCGAGTGCAGACGGTGAACGTGAACTCGGTCTACCTGTGCTGCAAGGCTGCGATTCCGCACATGCAGCGCCAAGGAAAAGGCTCGATCATCAACACGGCGTCCTTTGTGGCCGTGATGGGCGCGGCGACATCGCAGATCTCCTACAGTGCCTCAAAAGGCGCGGTACTGGCGATGACCCGAGAGCTGGGAGTCCAGTTCGCCCGCGAAGGCATCCGCATCAACGCCCTGTGCCCAGGGCCGGTGAACACGCCCTTGTTGAAGGAACTGTTCGCTTCGGACTCCGAACGTGCCCAGCGCCGTTTGGTCCACGTGCCGATGGGTCGTTTCGCCGAACCAGAGGAAATCGCGGCCGCGGTGGCATTCCTGGCAAGCGACGACTCGTCATTCATGACCGCGTCCAGCTTCTTGGTCGACGGAGGCATCAGCTCGGCGTACGTGACTCCGATGTAAGGTCCTTCGCGCAGGCCAGGTAGCGCAGAGGTCGTCGCGTCTCGACGTCATCGGGAAAGACGCTGGTTCGAATCCAGCCCTGGCCTGCGCTTCGGCTTCACCCACGCGCTACCCTTCCCGCGCGGATTGGGTAGCGCAGAGGTCGTCGCTCCGCTTTGCCCAAGCGGAGGACGCTGGTTCGATTCCAGCAGACCCCGCGTGATCGATGACGGGGAATTCGAGGCGTGCTTGGCCATGCTGGCCCAGGTGCGTGCGTTGCCGGTTGATCACCCGCAGCGGCTGGCGATGGAGCGGGCCGTCGACGGCTTCGTCAAGGACAGCAAACGCCGTCGTACCAGCGAACGGCGCCGCAAGTCGGCTGCCGCCGACCGGGCCCTGATCGCGCAGACAAGCATGGGCGCCACCGATCGGGTCGAGGATGTTTCAGTCTCTGCCGACGGTATCGGCGGCATCTTGAAGCGCAGCAAACAGTGTTATGTCTGCAAGGCGCCGTACTTCGAGCTCGATGCGTTCTACCAGTGGATGTGCCCGGACTGTGCTGGGGAGAACCGGGAGCGGCGGGAGGCTTCCGCTGACTTGGCTGGGCGGCGGGCGTTTGTCACCGGTGGGCGGGTGAAGATCGGGTTTCATCTTGTCCGGATGCTTGTTCGGGATGGCGCCGAAGTCTTTGTCACCACTCGGTTTCCCGGAGATGCGGCGCGGAGGTTCGCTGCTGACGCTGTCCTTGGGCAAGCGCTTGATCGGGTTCATATCATCGGTATCGATTTGCGGGATCCTTGTCAGGTTGTTGGTCTGACGGAGAAACTTCGGGCTGATGGCGAGCCGTTGGATATTCTGATCAACAATGCCGCGCAGACCGTTGAGCGTCCAGCGTGGACTTACGCGCAACTCATCGAGGCTGAGGTGCGGGAGACGCGGTTGAGCATTGACGCCGCTCCTGGTTTTCAGCCCGCGCTGCCTGATCCGGGATTGGCTGCGGTTCTTGGTGATGAATTGGTTGACGCGAGTGGATTGTTGGTTGATCCGGCGTCGCGGAATTCGTGGACTGCCAGGCGTCGCGGTTCGCGCGCCGATACATTGTGAACGTTTCCGCGGCTGAGCGGTGGTTCGCGCGAAGTACAAGTCCGGCGCGCATCCGCATACCAATATGGCGAAAGCCGCGTTGAACATGCTCACCCGAACCAGCGCTGGAGACCTTGCGGCGCAGGGAATTTATGTGACCAGCGTGGACACTGGGTGGATCACGGACGAGAACCCCACACCTACGAAGGAACGAATCGCTGACGAGGGCTGGCGGACACCGCTTGACGTGGTCGGCGGCGCTGCCCGGATCTACGACCCGATCGTGCGTGGCGAAGCTGGTGACCCGCCGTCGGGTGTGCTCCTCAAGGGCTACCGGGAGGTGGCGTGGTGAGTCTGGAACCGTTGCTTGCCTGGCTGCGTAGCGGCGAAGAGGCCTCGCGCCGCCTCGATTTCCCCATCGGCACTGCGTTGCCGGATGGGCGCCTTGACTTGTGCAAGTCCAACCTTGGGCCGATTGGTGCGCAGTCTGTTGTGGACGCGTTGCCGCATGGTGGCCCGGTTCGGCATCTTTTGCTTGGTACCGACGGTTTGGGTGATGCTGGGGCGACCGCGGCGACTGAGGGCGCGTTGAAGGCTGGCCCCTCGACTGTCTACTTGGGATGAAATGGGATTGGTGAGGGCGGGTGTGTTCCATCGCGGAGCGGATCGTGGCATCGCCGGGAGTCGTTCGCGGACTGTGGTTGAAGCACAATCCCATTGGTGCTAAGGGAGTTCGCGCGATTGCTGATCTGATCGCGACCGGGCATGCGCCCGCAACGATCGACCTTGTCCAAACAGGAATTGCGGCGCCGGTCCTCAGTGGCTTGGTTGATGCGCTCGCGTCAACTCGTGTGGTCAAGCGCTTGTTCCTGTCCGGTAATCATCTGGGTTCTGCCGATGTGCTCGGACGCCTGGTTTCGGACTGTGGCCTGGAGGAGTTGTATCTGTCGGCGTGTGGGCTTGGTGACAATGGCGCGCTGGTGCTTGCGTCAGGATTGAAACCAGGCATACGGCGCCTTTCCTTCGCAAGCAATAGAATCGGACCGTCGGCTGCTGTTGAAGTTGTTCGTGCTGCGGCTCTTTCTGGGGTTGAAGTTCTGGACATGGGTAGGGTCAAGACGGCTGGTGTGCTTGGCGCGGGCGACAATCGGTTCGATGCCGTCGGTATCGCCGACGCTTTGTGTGCTTCCGCGCATCGGTTGTGGCACTTTGATTTTCGACACACCGGGATGGACAGCCGCGGTGCGCTGGCGTTGCTTGGCGGTGAGCGGAAAGATTCCAGTGCGACGCGATTCGTTCTTGGCGCTGGGATCGCGCGGCGAGTGAAACGCGAACTCGGGCAAATCGCCTTGGGGTTGCCGGAATTGTTGCCGCACTCGGATGTTGCCGCGATCAGGAGTGTTCACCGCTGATAGCGTGGACGCATGTCTTTTGATGGCAAGGTAGTTCTGATCACGGGTGGTACGGGCGCGCTCGCGCGGGCGATCCTCGACGCGTTCGTCAATGCTGGCGCTCAGGTCGTGCTGGCTGGACGTGACGCTTCCCGACTCGCCGAAGCCGCGCAAGGCAAAGCGGATTGGGTGGAGGCGGACGTCACCAACCCCGACGATGTTGCCCGGATGGTGAACACCGTGGTGCAGCGGTACTCCCGGCTCGACGTTGCGGTGAATGCCGCAGGGGTGTTCGGCAAACCCGGGCCAGTGGCCTCTTTGGACGTTGAAACATGGACGTCGGTGGTGAACGTCAACCTGACCGGCGTGTTCCTGTGCATGAAATACGAGATCGCTGCCATGAAGGACAACGGCGGCGGCGCCATCGTGAACCTGGCATCGAACATCGGCGCCCACGGCCGCCGTCCAGGACTGAGCGCCTACGCCAGTTCGAAGGCCGCGGTCAGCGTGCTCACCCAGACTGCCGCCCGCGAGTACATCGCGGACGGCATCCGGATCAACGCGGTGAGCCCCGGGGCCAGCGACACCCCGATGTCCTACCGGCCGGGAGAGACCAAAGAGGACCGTGACGCCCGGGTCGCCTCAGCCGTGCCCGCTGGCCGTGTCAGCGACCCCGCTGAGGTCGCGGCGACCGTGCTCTGGCTCGCTTCGGACGAGGCAAGCTTCGTCGTTGGCCACGACCTCGTGGTGGATGGCGGCGCGACGGCGTGATCAGGCGAAAGTGACGGTAACCGGCGTGCCGGGTTCCACCGAGTGACTGACCGTGCACGTGAGCTCGACGGCCTTGGCGACAAGCTTGATCAGCTTTGCCTGCTCGGCCTCGCTGAGCGACGAGGCGTCGATGTCGAACTTGGTGTCGACGCTCGTGACGCGGTCGGCTTCCTCGTCCTTTTCGGCTGTGACGACCATGTCGAGAGGGGCGTCCTCGCCGAGCCTGCGGGTGACGATGCTGTCGGCTGACAGGGTCGCGCATGCCCCGAGCGCGGCCATCAGCAGTTCGACCGGGGAGAAGTCCGCGCCGTCCTGCGAACGGCCGATGGTGATCTCGGCGCCGCGGGCGTTGGTGGCGACGAACTTGGCCGGTGCGGCCCGCCGGATCTGGACCGGGGTCGGGTTCATGGAACGTACTCCCATCAGGTGGTCATCGGTGGCCTCACCGCGTCGAACGTGGTGAGGTCCGAACATGTTCCACCAACAGGGGGCACAGTGAGCGAGATCCCCACCCTCAAACGCACACTGACTCTACGTGACCTGATCGTCTACGGTCTGCTGTTCATCGGGCCGCTGGCGCCGGTCGGCGTGTTCGGCGTCCTCGACGGGCGCAGCGGTGGCGCGGTCGCACTGGTCTACCTGATCGCCACGATCGCCATGGGGCTGACTGCGTACTCGTACGCGACGATGTCGGCGGAGATCCCCAAAGCGGGCTCCGTGTTCTCGTATGCCTCGGCGGGTCTTGGCAAGACGGCCGGGTTCTTCGCCGGGTGGCTCGTGCTGCTGGATTACCTGCTGATCCCGAGCGTCGCTTATCTGTTCACCGGGATCGCGACGAATGCGTTGGTGTCCTCGATCCCGATCTGGCTCGCGACTGGTGTGGCGATCCTGGTGACGACCGCGGTGAACCTTCTTGACGTTCGGCTGGCCGCGGTCGTTGGTTTCGTTGTGCTTGTCGTCGAGATCGTGTTGTTGGCTGTTTTTGTCGTTGCTGCCGTGGCGGTGTTGGTTTCCGAGGGCGCCCAACGGCCGTGGTTGTCGCCGTTCACTGGTGTGGCTGGGTTCGACACCACGGCTGTGATCGGCGCGGTGTCGGTCGCGGTGCTGTCGTACCTCGGCTTTGACGCGATTGCTTCCTTCGCTGAGGAGAACGTGGGGCCGAGCCGAATTGTCGGGCGTGCGACGCTGTTCTGCCTTGTGCTGGCCGGGGTTTTGTTTGTGGTTCAGACGTATCTCGGTGCTTTGCTGACACCGGTTGATCCTTCTGGACCTGACGGTCAGGTTTTCTATGAAATGCTGCGTTCGAGTATTGGTCCATGGCTGGCGGTGATGATCACGACTGTCAAAGCCATCGGGCCTGCTTTCTCGGCGATGGTGGCGCAGGCCGCGGTTGGCCGTCTGCTCTACAGCATGGCCCGTGAGTCTCGGCTGCCTCGGCAACTGGCCTCAGTGGACAGTCGTACCAAGACGCCGTGGACGGCGATCTTGGTTTCCGCTGCGGTTACGTTGGTGATCGCGGTTTGGGCTGCCGGTCGTGATGACGGCCTGGACATCCTCGTGTCGATTGTGGACGTTGGCGCGCTGGCCGCTTTTACATTGCTGCACTTGTCGGTGATTGGCTATTTTCGGGGCAGGTACAGGGTTTTCGCGCACCTTGTGGTGCCGGTTGTTGGCGCCCTGGTGATGATTGCGGTGCTGGCTTTGTCGAGCACGACAGCGCTGATCGTCGGCGCGATCTGGCTGGCCGTGGGGATTGTCGTCGGTACCCTTACTTCGTCGACGGGGTGATGAGGGCGGTTTCGTAGGCGACGATGACGAGTTGGGCGCGGTCGCGGGCTTGGAGTTTGGACAGCAAACGGCTGACGTGCGTCTTCACTGTCGCCAGGCCGACGTGGAGGTGCTCGGCGATCTCGGTGTTGGACAGGCCGCGGGCGATCAAGGCGAGGACTTCGCGCTCGCGGTCCGTGACACCTTCGAGTTCGCGGGCGGGGACGTTCGCTGGCTCCGGGCGGTTGGTGAACTCGGCGATCAGACGTCGGGTCACGGTCGGGGCCAGCAGGCTTTCGCCCGCGGCGATGATCCGGATCGCCGACAGCAGGTCCGCGGGCGGGGTGTCTTTCAACAGGAAGCCGCTTGCCCCGGCGCGCAGGGCGCCGTAGACATACGAGTCCAAGTCGAACGTTGTGAGCATCAGGACTCGAGTGTTTGTCGAGGCGCAGATCTGCCTGGTCGCCTCGATGCCGTCCATCTCGGGCATCCGGACGTCCATCAGCGCGACGTCGGGTTGTTCGCGGCGGACGAGTTCGATCGCCTCGATGCCATTGCCCGCCTCGCCGACACTTCGCAGGCCGTCGGCGGTGTCGATGAGCATCCGGAAGCTGCCGCGCAGCAGCGCCTGATCATCAGCGACGACAACACGGATCACAGCAGCACTCCTGAGGCATGACGTTGTTCATTGGTGTGTCCACCATTCCAGCACTCCGTGTCCACCTTTGCGACACACCGAGTTGCACTTTGCGGCACCGTGAGATGTCCGTTCCAGCAGGGTGAGTTGGCACGTTGCGACACGGTGAGCCCGGGTTGAGGGACCGGGGCGCTATGCCGTAGGCGGCCATTTCTGGGAGACGCGGCGCCCCTGTGTCGCCTGGTGGCGTGGGGAGCTGTGGGTGGCCAGCGGAGGCTGGTGGGTGGGCGTGGCTGGGCAATGGGTGAAAGAAATGGTTCGTGGGATGGGCTGTGTGTAGGGAGCGGGCGATCTCCGGTGGTTTGGGGGTGGGATGAGCATGGCAAGCTCCCGACGGGCTGGTGGCGTCGGTGACTGGGGAACCTGGGGATGGCCGTGCTTGGGGGAGTGGCCGACGTGGGGTGGCTGGTGGTGTGGGTGAGTTGTGGGCATGCGAAGGAATTCGCTGGGATGGCGGCTGATGTGGCATGCAGGTGAAACCCATAACTGCGGCCGTGCCTGCTGTGGTCATGGGGTTTTGCCTGCATACGTGAGAGTGGCGGTGATGGCGAAGCCGCCTGTGGGTAATGGGCCTGCGGTGAATTGGCCGCCGTACATCATGACGCGTTCGCGCATGCCGATGAGGCCGTGGCCGGTACCGGCGGTGCCGTTGGGGGCAGTGCGTACACGGAGTGCGTTGGGACCGGGGCCGGAGTCGGTGACGGAGATGCGGACAAGGCCATCGGAGGCGCTGACATCCACCGTGCACGGGACCGGACCGGCGTGCTTGACGACGTTTGTCAGGGCTTCTTGGACTATGCGGTACACCGACATCTCCAGGCCGGTTGGCAGTGGGATCGATGGGGTGGTCATGGTTACGTCCACGCCCGCTGTCCGGGCGCGTTCGGCGAGGTCGGGGAGACCGGACAAACCGGGGGCGGGTGCGAGCTCCGGGCTGGAGGAGCGCAGGACGCCGAGCATTCTGCGCATGTCGTTGAGGGTGTCTCTGCTTGTCTGTTCGATCACCCTCAGTGCGTCGCGGGCTTCCTCTGGACGTTGGTCGGCTACGTGGTTCGCTATGCCTGCTTTCACCGCGATCAGGCTCATGCTGTGGGCCACTATGTCGTGTAGTTCGCGGGCTATGTGCAGGCGTTCTTCGCTGACCATCGAATGGGCTAGTTGTTGGGCTGAGCGGGTTGCGTATGACCGGCGGGCTTCCACCCAGCGGCCTACGGCCCAGGTGGCGACCATGACCAGGGCTACGAACGCGAGGATGTCGCTGGGCATGCCCCAGAAGGATCCGTTGTTGACGGCTGTGATTGTCGATGCGACTACGCCACTGCCTAGGGCTGTTGCCAGGGACAGCACAGGTCTGCGGTTGGTGACTGCGAGGATGTAGAGCGCGGCCGCTGCCGGTACCCATGGCTCGCGGGTGGCGTTGAAGATCGTCGTCAGGACGGCGCCGAGCAGGGTTAGGGCGAATACGGGCACTGGCCACAGCCTGCGGGCCGCCATCGGGACGGTTGCCAGGATTGAGATCAGCCAGCCGAACCACAGCGGCCCGGTAAAGGGTGGCTGACTGTCGTCCACGGTCGACAGGAACGAGATGTGCGCGACCAGCATCGCTCCCGCGGCCACCGCGTCCACCGCCACGAGTTCCCACAGGTTCAGTTTTCGGGCTAGGAGGGGGCGGTGTTCGGGCATAGAGTTAACTTATCGGGGCTGGTCAGAATGGGCATCGGACTACGGTCCATCATTCTCTGGGTGGACTCGGCCTGGCGTCTGAGCGTAGGTTGACCAGGGTCTTAGACAACTTCATAGGGGCCGCTACGAGCCGCGGCGGGAGAGTCTTCGCAAGAAGCACCGAAGGAGCAAGCCTCCCCGCAATCTCTCAGGTACAGCTACCGCCATGGCCAGGCCACTCTGGAAAGAAGGCTGCGATATGCCTCGCCAACGGTGAAAACCGCGCTACCGCGGTGAAGCTCTCAGGCAAAAAGGACAGAGGGGGAGTTCCCGACCGTACAAGGAGGAGCTCCCGGATGTTCGACGCCGAATTGTCCACAGTAGACCCTGAGGTGTCCCGAGCGCTTGCCGCTGAGCTGGCGAGGCAGCGGGGGACGCTGGAAATGATCGCATCGGAGAACTTCGCACCGTTTGCCGTGCTGGAAGCACAGGGCTCGGTGCTGACGAACAAGTACGCCGAGGGCTACCCTGGCCGCCGCTACTACGGCGGCTGTGAACACGTCGACGTCATCGAACAGCTGGCCATCGAGCGGGTGAAAGCCCTGTTCGGAGCCGAGCACGCGAACGTCCAGCCGCACTCAGGCGCGCAGGCGAACGCCGCCGCGATGTCCGCCCTGCTCGAACCGGGCGACACCATTCTCGGCCTCGACCTGGCGCACGGCGGCCACCTCACGCACGGCATGCGGATCAACTTCTCCGGCCGCCTGTACAACGTCGTGGCTTATCACGTGGACAAGGACACTGGCCTAGTCGACATGGCCGAGGTCGAGCAGTTGGCCAAGGAGCACAAGCCCAAGCTGATCGTCGCGGGCTGGTCGGCCTACCCGCGCCACCTCGACTTCGCGAGGTTCAAGGAGATAGCCGAGGCGACCGGCGCCAAACTGATGGTCGACATGGCGCACTTCGCCGGTCTTGTCGCCGCTGGCCTGCATCCCAACCCGGTGCCCTTCGCCGACGTCGTCACCACGACCACCCACAAGACCCTTGGCGGCCCGCGTGGCGGTGTCATCCTGACCGGCAAGGACCTGGCCAAGAAGATCAACTCTTCGGTGTTCCCCGGCCAGCAGGGCGGGCCGTTGGAGCACGTCATCGCGGCGAAAGCGGTGGCGTTCAAGATCGCGGCCAGCGAGGAGTTCAAGGAGCGTCAGCAGCGCACCCTCGATGGCGCACGCATCCTGGCCGAGCGCTTGCTCGGTGCAGGATTCACCGTGCTCACCGGCGGCACCGATGTGCACCTGGTGCTCGTGGACCTGAGGGAGTCCACACTGGACGGGCAGCAGGCCGAGGATCTGTTGCACAGTGCCGGAATCACGGTCAACCGAAACGCCGTGCCCTTCGACCCGAGGCCGCCGATGGTCACCTCCGGCCTGCGGATCGGCACCGCCGCCCTGGCGTCACGGGGATTCGGCACAGTCGAGTTCACGGAGGTTTCCGACGTGATCGCAGAGGTACTCCACCCAGGAGCCGACCTCGCCGGGGCACGGGCCCGTGTCGAGGCGCTGGCCGGCAAGTATCCGCTCTACCCTGGCCTGTCATGACCATCAGCGTCTTCGACCTGTTCAGCATCGGGATCGGGCCGTCCAGCTCACACACGGTCGGCCCGATGCGAGCGGCGCGCACGTTCGCCGCCGGGTTGGCTGAACACGGTCTCATCGAGAACACCGAAACGATTCACGCCGAGCTGTTCGGCTCGCTCGGCGCGACCGGTCACGGGCACGGCAGCCCGAAAGCCGTCCTGCTCGGACTGGAAGGCGAACGTCCGGAGGACGTCGACACCGACACGGTTGACGTGCGCGTCGCGGAAATCCGTGACCGCCAGCGGCTGAAGTTGCTCGGGCAGAAGGAGATCGTGTTCGTCGAGGACACGGATCTGGTGATGCACCGGCGAAAGTCGCTGCCCGCGCACCCGAACGGGATGAAGTTCGCCGCGTTCGACGCGCAGGGCGAGCAGATCGCCGCGCACATGTACTACTCGGTCGGCGGCGGCTTTGTCGTGGACGCCGAAACCACCGGCGAGCTGCGGATCGTGCCCGACACGACAGCCGTGCGGTACCCGTTCCGGACCGGTGCCGAGCTGCTCGATCACTGCGCGACAACAGGATTGCCGATCAGCCAGGTGATGCTGGCCAACGAGCTGTCATGGCGCACGGAAGACGAGATCAAGTCCGGCCTGTTGAAGATCTGGAACGTGATGCAGGAGTGCGTCCGCAACGGATGCGCGAAGGAAGGCGCGCTGCCTGGTGGTTTGAAGGTGCCGAGGCGTGCGAAGGCCTTGCACGACAAGCTGATCCACGAGGATGGCGCGCTGGATCCGTTGCACGCCATGGACTGGATCAGCCTGTACGCGCTGGCCGTCAACGAGGAAAACGCATCCGGCGGCCGTGTCGTCACGGCGCCGACCAACGGCGCGGCGGGCATCATCCCGGCCGTCCTGCACTACTACGAGCGATTTGTGCGCGATGCGGACGACGAAGGCGTGATCAGGTTCCTGCTCACGGCCGGCGCGATCGGCGTGATCCTCAAGGAGACAGGCTCGATCTCGGGCGCCGAGGTCGGCTGCCAGGGCGAGGTCGGGTCGGCGTGCGCGATGGCCGCCGCTGGCCTCGCCGAGGTGCTCGGCGGGACGCCGCAGCAGGTCGAGAACGCCGCCGAGATCGGACTGGAACACCACCTCGGCCTGACGTGCGACCCGGTCGGCGGGCTCGTGCAGATTCCGTGCATCGAACGCAACGCGGTCGGCTCGACCAAGGCCGTGCACGCGGCCCGTATCGCGTTGCGCGGCGACGGCTCGCACATAGTTCCCCTGGACAAGGCCATCAAAACGATGCGGGAGACCGGGGCGGACATGAGCACGAAGTACAAGGAAACCGCCCGTGGTGGCCTCGCGCTGAACGTCATCGAGTGTTGATGCCTACACTGCTGCCGTGACCGATTCGGACGTTTCGACACTGGCCAGCGCCGACGAGGCGCTGTTTCGGCCTGTCCGGACGGGCAACGCGTTCGAGGAAACGGTGGAACGCCTGCTTCAGGCCATCAGGCTCGGCGTGGCCGGGCCAGGGGAGCGGCTGCCAGCCGAACGTGACCTGGCGACCCGGCTGAACATCAGCCGGGTCACGCTGCGCGAAGCGATCCGCGCCCTGCAGGAAGCCGGGTACGTCGAGTCCAGACGCGGCCGGTACGGCGGCACGTTCGTCAACGAGACCCTGCCAGCGGCCCAACCCGCAGGCAGGCGCGTCGCGCCGAACGAGCTCGAAGACGTGCTGACCATGCGACGCGTGCTCGAAGTCGGCGCGGCGGAAGCGGCCGCGTCCCGTCCGCTGACCGACGCCGACCGCGCTCACCTGCGGGATCAGCTGGCCGAGGCGAGGACCGACGACCTGTCGGAGTACCGGCGTAAGGACTCCCGGCTGCACCTGGCGATCGCCGAGGTTGCCGCGTCACCGACGTTGACATCGGCCCTGGCCGACGTGCGGGTCCGGCTCAACCAGCTGCTGGACGCGATCCCCCTGCTGCACACGAACATCGACCATTCACACAGCCAGCACGCGGCCATCGTCGAGTACATCCTCGCTGGTGACGCGGTCGGCGCGCGGGACGCGATGGCTGAGCACCTCGAAGGCACCGCGTCCCTGCTGCGCGGGTTCCTGTCCTAGTGATCGCAACCACTAGTAACAGCGCCCCGGGTTCGTGGCGAGAATTGGCCGCGCGGTCGCGCGACTGACATTCCAGCTCTGCCACGAGCGGTCGGCCATCCGGATATCGGCTCCGGACAGCGCGCACGCCCGGTGCTGCAACGGAAGCTTGGCCAGGGCTGGCGCCGCGTCCGCGGAAAGCCGGGACAGGTACTCGACGTCGATATGCCCGGTCGCGTCCAACCGCTGCACGTTGTGCTGTGCGATCAGCTTTTCCGGGTTGAGCACGGCGAAAACCAGCAGCCCCGCCAGCGCGGAGCCGATGATCGCGCGCGGCAGCCACCGCGCCTCCAAGCGGACACCCGCGACGAGGATCATCACGTACACCAAGCCAAGCCACAGCTCGAAAGCCTCGACCGACAGGCGCAGCACGGTGAAGCCATAGGCCTGTTGATACGTCCACATGCGACCGAGCGCCGACGCGACGATCACAAGGACGAGCAGCGACAAACCACCGAGCAGGCCCCGCAACCAGGCGCGATCGTTGGACGTTCGGCGCGGCGCCCAACGAATCACGGCGGCCACGACGCCGAGCGTCAACACCGTGACGGCGAGGAGTTGCCAGAAACCGCTACGGGCGTACGTGGCGAAACTGACGTCCGCGGTGTCCAGGACGTAGTCGATCCCGCCGAACAACGCGGTGAACTGGACGGCCGCGAACCCGGCGAACAGGATCACCAGGATTCCCACGGGCATCGCCCACTCCATGACCGAAAGCCGGGACGCGGGCCGACCTTCGTCGGGCAGCTCGGGCGGTGCCGTGATCACCAGGCTTGCCCCAGCGGTACCCACCGCGACCAGGACGAACGTGAACACTGTGCGGGCGGTGAAGTCGCCGTCCACCTCGGGGACGATGTTCGCGAGGATCTTGGCGAACGCGGCATCCGCACCCGCGAGCAGCGGCACGAACACGACCAGCAGGGCCGCGCTGATCAGCAGCGAGTTGGTCAGCCGGAGGGTTTTCCTGGTTGTCTTGCGGCGCAACGCACCCACACCTCGTACGACCCAAGGCAACGCGAGCACGCTGCCAAGGACGATCGTGACCGAGCCGAGCAGCATGCCCCAGATCGACCGGCCGCCGGTGACGGCCAGCGATGCTGCGGCGATCGCGCCAAGCAGGCACGCGTCGAACAGCCAGCCCGCGTCACGAAACACCGTCACAGCAACCAAAGAAAGCGACAGCGTGCCCCAGACGATCGTCCACGGTTTCAGCCTGCCCATGGCCCGCCAGGCGACTATGGCGCACACAATCGCGACGATGAAGAACCCGATCCCCGATGAGGTCTCGGGTAAGGCAATCGCACCCGCGGCGCCCGCGATGCCTATGGCCAGCAGGGTTCGTGGCGGCGCGGGTTCGGCGGGCTTCTCCCAGTGCATGACGGTCGAATAGGTGATCACAGCTGGGGGATGCATGCATTACTCCAGGTAGATGGTCGTGAGTGGTTACGCGTGTTCTAACCCTGCTAACCACTCACGAGGGTTGACCAGGCAGAACGAGGCGGATGCCGGCTGGTTCGACGACTGCGATCTCGCCGCCGTGCAGGTCGGTCACCCAACGGGCGATGGCAAGGCCGAGACCTGTGCCACCGCCCGCCCTCTCCCCTCGGGTGAACCGTTCGAACACGCGCTCACGGTCGGCTGGCGCGATGCCCGGGCCTTGATCACGTACTTCGATCACCACACCGCCGTCGCCGACCGGACGGGACACGATGACGATCTCCCCGCCGTGCGGGCCGTGCCGGATCGCGTTGTCCAGCAAGTTCCAGATCACCTGGTGCAGCCGGGCACGGTCGGCGAAAACCTTGCCCGGCCGGACATCGAGCACGAACCGGGCGTCCCGGCCGGACACCTCGGCCTCGGCGACGACCTCGTCGAGCATCGGCGAGATCTCGAAGTACTCACGGTGCAACGGCGTCACACCAGCGTCCACACGGGACAGATCGAGCAGCTCGGAAACCAGGCGCCCCAAGCGTTCCGTCTGGGACAGCGCGGTACGCATGGTCACCGGATCCGGCTCGGCGACCCCGTCGACCACGTTCTCCAGCACCGCACGCAGGGCGGAAATCGGCGTACGCAGCTCGTGCGACACGTTCGCGATCAGCTCACGGCGCTGCTGATCCGCGGCTGCCAGGTCGGCGGCCATCGTGTTGAACGCCCTGGCCAGCTCGCCGACCTCGTCGCGGGATGTGGCCCTGATCCGGCGGGTGTAGTCGCCGCGAGCCATCGCCCGCGCGGCGGCCGTCATCTGGCGCAACGGCCGTGTCATCCCGTGCGCCAGGATCTGCGAGGTCACGATGCCGACGAAGATCGCGATCAGCGAGGTGTACGTCGGCAGCCAGCCAAGCCGCAGCCGGAAGTACGCCAGCGCGGCCGCGCCCGCACCGGCGACCAGCAGGCCGATCTTCAGCTTGATCGAACGGATCGGGTCAAGCGGCCGCGGCAGGCTTCTTCTCATTTAGGCACCTCAAGGGCGTAACCGACACCGTGCACAGTGCGGATCAGATCGGCGCCGAGCTTGCGGCGCAGCGCCTTGATGTGGCTGTCCACGGTCCGGGTGGCGGCCGGGTCCGTCCAGCCCCAGATCTCGCTCAGCAAACGTTCGCGCGGCACCACCGCACGCGGCTTGCTTGCCAGGTGAGCCAGCAGTTCGAACTCGGTCGGCGTCAGGTGCGCGGGTTCCCCGGCCCGCCGCACCCGGCGTTCCACCGGGTCGATCTCCAGGTCACCGAGCACGATCGTGGACCCAGGCCGCTGGCTACGGTCCACGCGCCGCAGCAGGGCGTGCACACGTGCCGCGAGCTCGCGGATCGAGAACGGCTTGGTCATGTAGTCGTCGGCGCCGACGGCGAGACCGACCAGCAAGTCGGTCTCGTCGTCTCGCGCCGTCAACATCAGTACAGGCACAGGGCGGTGCGCCTGCACCCGACGGCACACCTCCAGGCCGTCGAAGCCCGGAAGCATCAGATCGAGCACGATCAGATCCGGCTGGACCTGCACGGCCTTGTCCACAGCCGACGGCCCGTCGTGCGCGAGGTCGACCTCATACCCTTCCGCACGCAGCCGCGCCGCGATCGATTCGGCGATCGTCAACTCGTCCTCGACGACAAGAACCCGCCGTTGCCCCTCCCGCATGCCACGACCATATGCGCCGGGTATGGACGCGGCCGGGGCGAAGTGTGAAGGAATTGTGGATATGTGTGGCCTGTCGGTTTGCTGTCGATTCGCCCGGTAAGAGCGTGACTACGGAAGGATCGCCGGGTCATTCCACATGCAAACGATAGGAGTGAGCATGTACCGAAGACTTGGTGTGCTGGCCGTGGTGTTGGCGGGAGCCGCCCTCGTCGCACCGGCGGCGGCCGCCGAGACTGACCGGTCTGATCGTTTTCCGACCGAGTTCGCGCTGCCCAACGGGTTCATGCCCGAAGGCATCGCGATCGGCGGATCGACGGCGTACTTCGGCTCACGGCGTGACGGTTCGCTCTTCCGGGTCGATCTGCGGACCGGCAAGGGAGAGGTGTTCTCCCAAGGCCCAGGTACCCCGTCGGTCGGTGTCAAGATCGACTCGCGCAAGCGGGTGTTCGTCTCCGGCGGTGCCGGCGGTGACGCGCGTGTGGTGGACGCGCGTTCCGGCGCCGTGCTCAAGAGCTACAAGTTCGCCGACACCGACACGTTCGTCAACGACGTGATCGTGACCGACCGGGCCGCGTACTACACCGACTCACGTAGGGCGGTGCTGTACAAGATCCCGTTCGGGCGGCACGGCAAGCTGCCCGAGACCTTCACGCCGATCCCGTTGTCCGGGGATTTCGTGCTGGCACCCGGCGTGAACAACGCCAACGGCATCGCTGAGACGCCGGACGGCAAAGCCCTGCTGATCGTGCAGAGCAACACCGGGTTCCTGTTCCGGGTCGACCCGGCGACCGGCGTGGCCAAGCGGGTCGACCTCGGCGCGGAGGTGCTGACCAACGGCGACGGCCTGCTCGTCGAGCGCAACACGCTCTATGTCGTGCAGAACCGCCTGAACACTGTTGGCGTGTTCAAGCTCAACTGGTCGGGGACCACGGGCACGCTGGTCACCAAGATCACGGACACGCGTTTCGACGTGCCGACCACGGTGGCGTCGTTCGGCAACCGTCTCTACCTGCCGAACGCGCGTTTCAACACGCCACCGGAGCCGACCACGACGTACAACGCGGTCGCGATCCCTAAGAGGGCATCTGATCTTAGTTAGGCAAGAATGTCTGCTTTGGGTGGATCGTTTCGCCAGGTTTGGGTGGATTCCCCGGTCAGGGTGCGGCTCATTATGTTAGTCATCGCCCAGTGGACCATCGTGCGCGACCGCTGGGGCAGGGCTTCGTAGTCGCGCGCGAGTCGGCGGTGTTGCATCAGCCAGCCCAGACTGCGCTCCACTACCCACCGCCGGGGCAACACGTGGAATCCCTCCCGCTGGGCTCCATGACGGATGACTGTGTTGTTGTAGCCGCCGTCCACCCATGCCGCCGACACGGTCGGATGCGCAGCGGCGAGATGATCGAGAACCTGTTGCCCGCCAGCGGAATCCTGCACCGACGCCGCGGTCACGATTACCGCCAGCAGCAGGCCGAGCACATCGGTGGCGATGTGCCGTTTGCGGCCCTTGATCTTCTTGCCCGCGTCGATACCCTGACTGGATTCGCTGACATTGCAGGAGGTTTTCACGCTCTGCGAGTCGATGATCGCCGCCGTCGGGGCAGCAGCGCGGCCTTTCGCGACGCGGACTTGGTCACGCAACAGGTCATGCAGCGTTTCCGTTGTGCCATCGGCTTCCCACTTGGCGTAGTAGTCATAAACCGTCTTGCAGGGCGGGAAGTCGTGCGGCAGATACTCCCAGGCGATCCCGGTCCGGCACACGTACAGGATCGCGTTCACGATCTCCCGCAAGTCATGCACGCGCATCACGGTTCCCGGCCCACGCCGGGCAGCACGCCACGCCGTCAGCGTTGGCTCGATCAACGCCCAGCGAGCATCGGACAAGTCGCTGCGGTACGCACGCCGGGACCCCACAAGTTGATCAAGGTATCAGCCGTCACCCGACACAGACATATCGCCCCAACCAAGATCAGATGCCCTCTAAGAGCAAATAGCTCCCTGAGCCGCAGAGCCGACGAGACGGGCGTATTTGGCCAGAACACCGGTCCGCCTCGTCGGCTCTGGTGCTGTCCAGCCCGCTTTGCGCTTCTCCAGCTCTTCCGGCGTGATCTCCAGGTCCAGGGTCCGGGCTTGCATGTCGAGCACGATCCGGTCGCCGTCTTGCACGAACGCTATCGGTCCGCCGTACGCCGCCTCAGGCGCCACGTGTCCGATGCACAGACCTGTTGTGCCGCCTGAGAAACGGCCGTCGGTGAGCAGCAGGACGTCTTTGCCCAGGCCTGCGCCCTTGATCGCTCCGGTGACCGCCAGCATTTCGCGCATGCCCGGGCCGCCGCGCGGTCCTTCGTAACGGATCACAACGACGTCATTGGGTTTCAGCGTGTTGAGCGCATCCATCGCGGCCTTCTCGCCGTCGAAAACCCTTGCGGTGCCTTCGAACCGAGAGGAGTCGAAGCCCGCGCTCTTGACCACCGCGCCTTCCGGCGCCAGGCTGCCGTGCAGGATCGTCAGGCCGCCGGTTGGGTGGATCGGGTTGGCCAGCTTGCGCACCACGTCGCCGTCGAGCTCCGGTGGCGCGAGCGCGTCCAGGTTCTCCCGCAGCGACTTTCCGGTCACGGTGAGACAGTCGCCGTTCAGCAAACCGGCGTCCAGCAAGGCTTTCATCACCACAGGCACGCCGCCGACCCGGTCGACAGCGGTCATCACGTGGCGCCCAAAGGGTTTCACGTCCGCGAGGTGCGGTACGCGGTCACCGATCCTGGTGAAATCGGCCAGCGTCAACTCGACTTCGGCCTCGTGTGCGATCGCCAGCAGGTGCAGCACGGCATTCGTCGAACCGCCGAGGGCCATCACGACCGCGATCGCGTTCTCGAAGGCTTCGCGCGTCAGAATGTCCCGTGCGGTAATGCCTTTCGCGAGCATGCCGACCACGGCTTCGCCGCTGGCGCGCGCGAACGTGTCACGGCGCCGGTCGACCGACGGCGGGCTCGCCGAACCTGGCAGCGACATTCCCAGCGCTTCGGCCGCGCACGCCATCGTGTTCGCCGTGTACATCCCGCCGCACGCGCCCTCACCAGGGCAGATCGCACGCTCGATCTTGTCGACCTCTTCCCGCGTGATCAGGCCGCGGGCGCACGCTCCGACCGCCTCGAAGGCATCGATGATCGTGACTTCCCGACCGTCCACAGTGCCCGGCAGGATGGAACCGGCGTACAGGAAAACCGCGGCGACATCGAGCCGCGCGGCCGCCATCAGCATGCCCGGCAGGCTCTTGTCACACCCGGCGAGCAGGATCGCGCCGTCCAGCCGCTCGGCCTGCATGACGGTTTCCACGGAGTCCGCGATCACCTCACGGGACACCAGCGAGAAATGCATGCCCTCGTGGCCCATGGAGATGCCGTCGGACACCGAGATCGTGCCGAACTCCATCGGGAACCCACCGGCCGCGTGCACACCCTGCTTGCTCGCCTGGGCAAGGCGCTGCAGGGAGAGGTTGCACGGCGTGATCTCGTTCCACGAGGACGCGACGCCGATCTGCGGCTTGGCGAAGTCCTCGTCACCCATCCCGACTGCCCGGAGCATGCCCCTGGCCGCCGCCCGTTCCAACCCGTCCGTGACATCGCGGCTACGCGGCTTGAGATCCATGTCAGGAGCCTAGTGCGGAAATTCGGGTGCGGCGCGTCTGTCGGGCCGTTACGATCTTCGCTGCGTCGTGGAGTAGATCAGTGGTAGATCGTCCGGCTGAACACCGGGGTGGCGCGGGTTCGATTCCCGCCTCCATGTCCACCTGGTGCGGATCACCCGGCGGTTCAAACGTCCTATCAGGACACTGTGGGTCGGGGAGTTCGAGGTGATCCGTACTGCCAGGCAGGCGTTGGTTGAGGCGGTCCTGGGTGCGATCACCGAGTCTCCTGAGGCGATCCTGGCGAGCCGGACCATGGCAGGCACGTTGTACGCCAACTACTACGACCTGCCGCCGGAGTCCTTCTGGGCGACCGCGGATTTCGGCGATTTGTGCACGTCACGTGCCAAGGAAGCAGGCCGGGCGAGCTGCGCGGCCGTGGCAGGCACCGAGACGGTCATCGAGCGGGGCCAGATCCTGACCACGTACAACCTGGCAACGCAGGTGTTCGAACTCGGCTTGGCGGATCGGGGCGAAGAACGCGGCTCACGCGTGGCGGCAGGCGATCTTCCTACTCAGCTTTTGCCCGCCCGAGCAGCAGTTCGACCTCGCGGGGACAGTGCATGCGATGGTCTCGCATGTCTGCCGCGAGCTGTCACCAGCGCGAAGCGTCATCGAAGGGGAACGGTTCAGCAAAGTCGGCACCGTCAAGAAGGGCGGTCGACGGTTCCTCGGCAGTTGGGTCGGTACGCACTGGGTCATGGCGCGCTGAGGCAACCGACAGGTCCAACTGGACCGGACCGCATTCAAAGGTGATCAACTGTAAGGTCTGCTCATGTCGGTCGCCGGGGTGATCGCCGGGTACCTCGATCATCTCGCGGTCGAGCGTGGAACCGCGCGCAACACGCTCGACAGCTACCGCCGCGACCTCGCCAGGTACCAGGACTACCTGGGCACGACCGACTTCGCCGCGATCACCGAACAGACCGTCTCCGAGTTTCTCGCGGTCCTGCGCGAAGGCGACGAAAACCACCCGCCGTTGGCAGCCTCGTCAGCCGCGCGTGCACTGGTCGCTGTGCGTGGCCTGCACAAGTTCGCGGTACGAGAAGGGCTCGTCGAGAACGATCCGGCGCGTCAGGTGAAACCTCCGCAGACCCCACGACGCTTGCCGAAGGCGTTGCCCCTCGACGATGTGCTCAAGTTGCTCGACATCCCCGGCGACGGCCTGGCCCAACTCCGCGACCGGGCCCTGCTGGAGTTGCTGTACTCAACCGGCGCCCGTATCTCCGAAGCCGTTGGGCTCGACCTCGACGACATTGACACGATCGAGCGAACCGCGTTGCTCGACGGCAAGGGCGGCAAACAACGGCTCGTACCAATTGGGCGTCCCGCGCTCGCGGCGCTCGACGCATACCTCGTACGAGCGCGACCGTCCTTGGTCAAGCGGGGCACGCCCGCAGTGTTCCTCAACCAGCGTGGGGGACGGTTGTCGCGACAGAGCGCGTGGCAGGTTCTGAAGGATTCGGCGGAGCGCTGCGGCATCGACAAAAAAGTTTCCCCCCACACACTTCGTCACTCTTTTGCCACACATCTCCTGGAAGGCGGGGCAGACGTTCGGGTGGTTCAGGAACTTCTTGGCCACTCTTCCGTAACCACAACGCAGATCTACACGCTAGTAACGGTGAATACGCTCCGCGAGGTCTACGCGACCGCCCACCCTCGCGCCAGCGGATAATCTGACAGAGGCCGGACAAAACGGAGGTGTTGCGGACGATGTTTGGGGTAGATGAGCCCGCCCATGAGCAGCTCACCCTGACCGACGTACTGCACGCGCTCAGCGACCCAACCCGACTCGCCGTCGTCGCACAGCTTGACCGCGTCGGTGAGATGTCATGCGGCTGTCTTGAGGTCACCGTCGCCAAATCAACGTTGTCACAGCACCTGCGCGTGCTGCGGGAAGCAGGCGTGACACATACCAGACCGGATGGCAACCAACGCTGGTTGTCGGTGCGTCGTGCAGCACTGGACAGCCAGTTCCCGAACCTTCTGGACTCCGTGTTGGCCGCGCACGCCCGCGCGGCGGCGTTCGTTTCCTGATCTGCGGATACGACGCTTTACCGGCGAGGCGCGTTGCCACTTGGGTTGGTCGCCCTTAGTCTGCGCCAAGACCGGACGACAAGGAGCTAGGTCGGCATGTCGACATTCGAGTCAGCGGCGCAGCCTTTCGGCGTGCCGGGGCACGCCTCGGCACCGCCTTACCCAACCGCGTCCGCACCAGCGCCTTATCCGCAGCCACAGCCCCAACCGTCCCCACCGACTTATCAACCGCAGGAGCGCCCGCCCGTCACTGCAGTTCCGGTCGTGCGCCCCACCGAGGATCCATTGAGTCTTCCCGCCAAACCCGCGACAGACGCCGAAGAAGACGACCCGTCGACCGGGCCTGACGGCTCGATCGGCCCGACCGGTCGGCCGAAACGGCACATTCCCGAACCGGCCATGCTGGAAAAGCACGGTCCGGCGAAGGTGCTGGCGATCTGTAACCAAAAGGGTGGTGTCGGCAAGACGACATCGACGATCAACCTCGGCGCGGCGCTGACCGAGTTCGGCCGTCGCGTGCTGCTGGTCGACTTCGATCCGCAGGGCGCGCTGTCCGTCGGCCTCGGCATCCCCGCGCACCAGCTGGACCGCACGATCTACAACGTGCTGATCGAGCACGGGCCCAACCTCGACGAGGTGGTCATCCGGACCACGGTCGAGGACATGGACCTGCTGCCGAGCAACATCGACCTCTCCGCGGCCGAAGTGCAACTGGTCGCGGAGGTTGGTCGGGAACACGCGTTGCTGCGCACGCTGCGTCCAGTGATCGACAAATACGATTACATCCTGGTGGATTGCCAGCCCTCGCTTGGACTACTGACAGTGAACGCGCTGGCGGCAGCCGATGGTGTGCTGATCCCGCTCGAATGCGAGTATTTCAGTATGCGTGGAGCTGCGCTGCTGATGGACACGATTCAGAAGGTCCAGGAGAGGCTGAACCCGAGGCTGGAGATCACCGGCATTCTCGCGACCATGTTCGACCCCCGTACCCTGCACTCACGCGAGGTGATGGCCCGCGTTGTGGAGAGGTTCGGGGATATCGTGTTCGACACCGTGATCAACAGGACTGTGCGCTTCCCGGAGACGACTGTCGCCGGTGAGCCGATCACGCGCTGGGCGCCGCGGTCGGCCGGTGCGAAGGCCTACCGGGCGCTTGCTCGCGAGGTGATCGCCAGGTGACCCGCCGCGCCCCTTTGCCGGGTGCGGCCGAGCTCTTCCGTCCGACAACTCCACCAAAGCCGGAGACCCGGCCAGAAGTGGTCCGGGGTGGCTCGCCGCGCCAGAAACACGACACGAAGATCACGGTCTACGTGTCCGACGAAGAACTGCTCGCACTAGAGCACGCCCGCCTGACGCTGCGAGCGAAACACGCGCTCGCGGTGGATCGAGGCAGAGTCGTGCGGGAAGCGATCGCGGTTTTGCTGGCTGACCTTGAGGAGTACGGCGAGGAGTCGCTGCTGGTGCGCAGGCTCCGCCAGGAAAACGGGCAGTGACGACCGCGTTGGACACCCCCGACCAGGCCGCGTCCCCGAAGTTCACGGTGAAACTGTCGAACTTCGAAGGCCCGTTCGACTTGCTGCTGCAGCTGATCTCGCAGCACGAGATGGACGTGACGGAAGTGGCGTTGCACCGGGTGACGGACGACTTCATCGCGTACATCAGGGCGATAGGCAAAGACTTCGACCTCGACGAGACCACCGAGTTCCTGGTGGTCGCGGCGACCTTGCTGGACCTGAAAGCAGCCCGCCTGCTGCCCGCGGGCGACGTCGAGGACGAAGAAGACCTAGCCCTGCTCGAAGCCCGCGACCTGTTGTTCGCCCGACTGTTGCAGTACCGGGCGTACAAGCAGGTGGCGGCGCTGTTCTCGGAGCTCGAAGCCAACGCTTTGCGGCGTTACCCCAGGTCTGTGGCCTTGGAGGAGCGCTACACGTCGCTCTTGCCCGAGGTGATGCTCGGCGTCTCACCGGAGAAGTTCGCGGAGATCGCGGCCGCGGTGTTCCGGCCGAAGCCGCCGCCTACGGTGTCGTTGGCGCACGTGCACGTACGCGCGGTGTCAGTCAAGGAGACCGCGGGCATCCTGCGGGTGCGTCTGGCCGAAGCAGGCGAGTTGACCTTCGCCGAGCTGGTGGCGGACTGCGAGCACATCACCGAGGTGGTCGCCCGGTTCCTTGGGTTGCTCGAGCTGTACCGCGAGGCTGTGGTCTTGTTCGAACAGGACGAGCCCCTCACCGAACTGCGGGTGAAGTGGACCGGCGGCAGCGTCGAGGAGGCCAAGGCAGCCGCCGAGGCCGCCAAGACCTCCGCCGAGGAGGAGGAATACGGGTGACGACGCCCGAAAACGGAGCCGAGGGAACCGAGCCGACTGAAGCCGAGGCGACCAGTGCCCGGATCGCGGCCTTGGTGGCCTCGTTCGACGAGCGCAGCAAAGCGGTTGCCGAAGCCGAGGCGGCCGAGGCCGCTGCGGAAGTCGAACGCGGCCAGGTCGATGCCGATAGTACGGCTGAGCCGGAGTCCGTGGGGGAGCCGACCGAGGCCCCCGCTGCTGACGCTGGGCCTGAGGTGGGGGTGGTGTCTCTCGCCGAGCCGGAGACTGCCACCGGGCCGAATGAAGCTGGTCAGTCGAGCCCTGAAGCCGAGCCCGCCGACTCTCAGTCGGCCGAAGCTTCAGCGGGAGCCATCGATGGCGAAACCCCCGAGCTGCTAGACGCTCCTAACGCCACGGCGGCACCCGAAGCCGAGAGCGGAAAGGAATCCTCTGGCGACGACGAGGACCCGACAGCCTTCGCCTCCCGCCTCCCTGACCTCACCGACGACGAAACGCTCCACTCCGCCCTTGAGGCACTTCTGCTCGTCGTCGACTCCCCAGCCGAGGTCGAATCCCTGGCCGACGCCCTCGACGAGCCGGTCAAGCGGATCCGGGCCGCACTGAAAACCATGGCCGCTCAGTACGCCGAGCAGAACCGGGGCATCGACCTCCGGGATGTCGGCGGTGGATGGCGGTTCTACACCCGCGACAAATATGCCCCCTTCGTGGAGAAACTTCTGCACGATGGCCAACGAGCCAAACTCACCCGGGCCGCGTTGGAGTCGCTGGCGGTCATCGCGTATCGCCAGCCTGTCACTCGGGCGAGGGTCGCCGCTGTCCGAGGCGTCAATGTCGATGGTGTCATCCGTACCCTGCTTGTGCGTGGTCTGATCGAGGAGACCGGCACGGACAAGGACACAGGTGGCATCCTTTACCGGACGACCGAGCTGTTCCTGGAGCGGTTGGGGCTGTCCTCGCTTGAGGATCTGCCGCCCATCGCCCCCCTGTTGCCCGAAGTGGATGCGATCGACGATGTCTGAAAGTCCGGAAGGTGTCCGGCTGCAGAAGGTGCTCTCCAAAGCGGGAGTCGCGAGCCGGCGCGCGGCCGAGGACCTGATCGCGGAGGGCCGGGTGAGCGTCGACGGCGAGATCGTGCGCGAGTTCGGCCGCCGGGTCGATCCGCGCAACGCCGTGATCCATGTGGACGGTGTCCGGGTCGTGCTCAGCGAGGACCTGGTGTACCTGGCGTTCAACAAGCCGCTTGGCGTGCACACCACGATGACTGACGACCGCGGCCGCCCGTGCGTCGGTGACTGGGTCCACAAGTACGAGCGCAACGCCAACGCGGGCATCTTCCACGTCGGCCGTCTCGATGCGGACACCGAGGGCCTGCTGCTGCTGACCAACGATGGCGACCTCGGTCACCGGTTGACGCACCCGTCCTACGAGGTGCCCAAGACCTATGTTGCCGAAGTCCCCGGGCCGATTCCCCGGGAGCTCGGCAAGCAGCTCAAGGAAGGCGTCGAGCTGGACGACGGCTGGGCGCGCGCCGACGCCTTCCGGCTCGTCGACTCGATGCCGGGCAAGGCGATGGTCGAGATCGTCCTGCATGAGGGGCGTAACCGGATTGTCCGGCGGATGCTTGAGCACGTCGGTCACCCCGTGGAGCGGCTTGTCCGAACGGCGTTCGGTGACGTACGACTGGGCAATCAGCGGCCGGGCACGATGCGGGCGCTGAACCGCAACGAGATCGGCGCCCTCTACTCCGCTGTGGGCCTGTGAACCGGCCGTACACGATCCTCAGCGCGGCGATGTCGGTCGACGGCTACATCGACGACGCGACCGACGAGCGCCTGATCCTGTCCGGTGACGAGGACTGGGATCGGGTGGACGAGCTGCGCGCGAGCGTTGACGCGATCATGGTGGGCGCCAACACAATCCGCCGTGACAACCCGCGCCTTGGCGTCCGTTCGGACAAGCGTCGTGCCGAGCGGGAAGCGCGCGGGCTGCCGAGTAACCCTTTGCGCGTAACGTTTACCGCGTCAGGTGCGCTTGACAGATCTGCCGAGTTCTTCCGTGACGACAACTTCGTCGTGTACGGACCGCCTGCGGTCCCACTGTCCATAGTGGTTGAAGACCTGGCCAGACGTGGTGTGCGAAGGCTGATGGTCGAGGGCGGAAGTGCTGTGCACACAGCATTTCTGACTCAGAACCTGGCCGACGAGATTCAGCTCGCCGTCGCCCCGATCTTCGTCGGGGACAGTCGCGCGCCTCGGTTTGTCCAAGATGGACAGTTCGGCGCCGATCGGATGGTGTTGGACGGCATCCAACAGGTCGGCGACTGTACGGTGATGCGGTTCTTCCCTGATGCCGATCGGTACTGGTTGCGGGAGTGCATTGAGGAATCCCGCAAGTGTCCGCCGTCGGAAACGGCGTATCCGGTCGGCGCGGTGATCGTCGACAGCGAAGGCAGGGAGATCGCGCGGGGTTACTCTCGGGAGACCGATCCCAAGGCGCACGCCGAAGAGGAAGCGCTTGGCAAGATCCCGGTCAATGACCCGCGTCTCAAGACCGCGACCATCTACAGCTCGCTTGAGCCATGCAGCAAACGCATGTCCAGGCCGCGTAGTTGTTCACAGTGGATTATCGACGCCGGTATTCCCCGGGTGGTGTTCGCGCTGCGTGAGCCGAGCCGGTTCGTGGTCGGCGAAGGCTTCGAGATGCTTGCCGCGGCAGGCGTTACGGTCGTCGAACGACCAGATCTGGCGCCAGAAGTCAAGAACGTGAGTGCTTTGTACCGTTAAGACTGCACGAAGTACTCATCCCAGACGCGCTGGGATTTTCCTCTGTTACTCCATTCGGGTAACAGGTTGGTCTAGACCCTTGCTCTCAACGTGGTCTAAACCACATCGTTTCTTGCATCGCTCCGACCCCTGCCGTTTGAGGAGACTGATGTTCAAGTTTCGATGGCACCACGCCGCGGCCTTAACGGCCGTCTCGGCTTCGGTGGTGCTTGGCCTGGCCGTCGTGCCGGCCGCGGGCGCCGGTGGCGTCTCGGCCACCTTCAGCAAGGGTTCCGACTGGGGAACCGGCTACGAGGGCAAGTACACGATCACGAACGGCAGCACCAGCGCCCGTACATCGTGGACGGTCGAATTCGACCTGCCAGCCGGCCACCGCCTTTCGGGCCTGTGGGACGGCAACCAGACCACCAGCGGTCAGCGCGTCACGGTGAAGAACACCTGGAACGGCACCATCGCACCGGGTGCGTCGGTCAGCTTCGGCTTCAACGTGAACTACAGCGGTGCCTTCACCGCGCCGACCAACTGCAAGCTCGACGGTGGCTCCTGCTCGGCAACCGGCCAGCCGCCGACCGACCCGCCGCCCACGGACCCGCCGCCAACCGATCCTCCGCCGACCGACCCGCCGTCCGGCAAGATCAACCTGGGCTACTTCGCACAGTGGACGGTCTACGCCCGCAACTACCACGTCAAGAACATCCACACGAGCGGCTCGGCCGCCAAGATGACGCACATCAACTACGCGTTCGGCAACGTCCAGAACGGCCAGTGCGTGATGGGCGAGCGTGACCCGGACATCGACAAGTTCTACGACGCCGCGTCCAGTGTGGACGGCGTGGCTGACTCGTGGGACGCCGGCGCGCTGCGCGGTAACTTCAACCAGCTGCGCAAGCTGAAGAAGATGTACCCGCACCTCAAGGTGCTCTACTCGTTCGGTGGCTGGACCTGGTCCGGCGGCTTCGGCCAGGCGGCGCAGAACCCGGCCGCGTTCGCCGAGTCCTGCTACAAGTTCGTCGAGGACCCGCGCTGGGCCGACGTCTTCGACGGCATCGACATCGACTGGGAGTACCCGAACGCCTGTGGTCTGACCTGCGACACCAGCGGTCCGGCCGCGTTCAAGAACATCGCGCAGGCACTGCGTAACCGCTTCGGCCAGAACTACCTGGTCACCGCGGCGATCACGGCCGATGGCACCAACGGCGGCAAGATCGACGCGGCCGACTACGGCGGCGCCGCGCAGTACCTCAACTGGTACAACGTGATGACGTACGACTACTTCGGCGCCTTCGCCGCGCAGGGCCCGACGGCACCGCACTCGCCGCTGAGGTCGTACCCGGGCATCCCGACGCAGGGCTTCGACTCGGACACCGCGATCCAGAAGCTGAAGAGCAAGGGTGTGCCGTCGAACAAGCTGTTGCTCGGTATCGGCTTCTACGGCCGTGGCTGGACCGGTGTGACGCAGAGCGCACCGGGCGGCTCGGCGACCGGACCCGCACCGTCCTCAGTGGAACCCTCTGGCGGTATCGACGACTACAAGGCCCTCAAGACCCGGTGCCCGGCCAACGGCACGGTCGGCGGGACGGCGTATGCCCACTGCGGCAACGAATGGTGGAGCTACGACACCCCGGCGACGATCGGCGGGAAGATGACGTACTCCAAGCAGCAGGGTCTCGGCGGCGCGTTCTTCTGGGAACTGTCCGGCGACACGACCAACGGTGAACTGATCACGGCCATCCGCAATGGCCTCAACTAGATAGACATTGCGGCCCCGGGGAGCTGCCTGCGAAAGCCTCCGGGGTCGCAAACCCAACCGAGATCAGGCCTCGTGAGTGGTTATACGGGTTAGAACCCGCATAACCACTCACGAGGCGATTTGCTTGTCCGGTCAACACAGCTTGGTGTGCCTGCCGTAGGCCCGGTCCTGGATCCACGCCCAGCTCGTCGACAAGCCGTTGCCGCACAGTCGAATAAGCGTGCAACGCGTCCGCTTGACGGCCACACCGCGACAATGCGGTGATCAGCAAGGCCCAGAACCGCTCCCGCAACGGATATTGAACGGCCAGCTTCTGCAGATCCGGTAGCGCGCTGTCATGCAGCCCGGCTCGCAGGTCCAGTTCGAGTTTCCGTTCCAGCACCTGCAATCGGCGGTCCCACCACAGATCGGCCAGCTGCCGCAAGTAATCCGACGGCACGTCGGCCAACGCCTCGCCACGCCACAGGCCCAGCGCTTCCGTCAGCATCTCGGCTTCCCGCCAGCCAGCCGTCCGCGCGCGGAGAATCAGCGCCTCGAACCGCTTCACGTCCACTCTGGACTCGCCGACGACGATCCGGTATCCGCCGGAGCCTGCTTCGATACGGACTTCTCCGGCAAGCGCGCTGCGGAGCCGTGCCACACACGTATGGACAGCCGGTCGCGGATTCACCGGAACCGTGGTGCCCCAAATTGCTTCGACCAATTCGTCGAATCCGACGAACGTGTTGGCGTTGACCACCAGAACAGCCAACAGGCACTTCAGGCGCCCTGATCCGATCGGGATCGTCCGATCGTCCGTGGCCACCTCAAGCGGACCAAGAAGCCGAAAGTCCACACTCCCCCTTACTCGCCAGCGACAGATCCCCCGATGGGGGAACCATATGGCACCGGGATGTCATGTCAACTCTTCTGCATCACGGTGTTTCAGACCACTCGAATCGGCTAGGGGTAACCGCGTACGGGCATAAGTGGTTCGTCCGTTCGGGCTAGGTGTTTCGGCATCCGACAAATACATGCTCCCGCTCATGGTGTTTCCGGTGAAAAGCGCCGAAGGTAGTCAGCGGGTCGTGCCGTTGCGCAGAAGGGTGAGGTTGTGGACGGATATGACTACGTCGTGGTTGGCGGGGGATCGGCTGGTTGCGTGCTCGCCACGCGCCTGTCGGAGAACTCCGACGCGCGGGTATTAATGGTCGAGGCTGGTAGTGGCCAGGTGTCGGAGACTATGGCGACACCGGGGGAGTGGTTGTCGTTGCGTGGCGGCCCCCTTGATTGGGCCGATACAACCGTGCGTCAGTCCGCATTGGGGAAGTCTGTTGAATGGCCGCGCGGCCGTGCGCTTGGTGGTTCGTCGAGCATCAATGGAATGGTTTTCGCTCGTGGGCACCGATCCAGTTATGACGCCTGGGCGGAATATGGCGCCAAGGGATGGGGTTTCGACGACCTGCTGCCGTATTTCCAACGCAGTGAACGAGCCGAGGGGCGCGATCCCGCTGTCCGCGGCACGGATGGGCCATTGGTTGTGAAACCGGCCGGACAGTCACACCCGACCACGGCCGCGGCCATCGAGGCCGCGGTGGAGGCCGGGCATGGTCGTGCGGCCGACATCAGTGGTGGGCTTGAGGAAGGGTTCGGCTGGGTCGACCTCAACATCGTTGACGGCAAAAGGCAAAGCGTGGCCGACGCTTACCTCCGGCCGGTGCTCGACCGTCCTAATCTGACAGTCGTGACCGATGCGGTCGCGACCGGTTTGCGGATCGACGGTGATCGATGTACCGGAGTCGAGTACTCCGTCGGTGACCAGCTTCTCCGAGCGGAATGCTCGGGCGAGGTGGTGCTGTGTGCTGGCGCGGTTGGCTCAGCCAAGCTGATGTTGTTGTCCGGCCTCGGGCTTGCCGACCACCTGAGACAGGTCGGGGTCGATGTGGTCGCGGATTTGCCTGGTGTGGGAACGAACCTGCACGACCATCCGCGGTTCGTGCTTGTCTACACGGCGAAGCAGCCCGTGCCTGCCGGTGCCTACAACGACATCGAGGCAATTGGGCTGGCCCGCAGCGACTCTTCGTTGACCGCGCCGGACGTACAGGTGTTCTTCATGGCTCCTGTCCCACAAGAGTTCGGAAACGGCTTTATGATCGGGGTCTCCGCCATCACACCGCGCAGCCGTGGCCAGTTGCGACTGTCTACTTCAGACCCGCACGCGGCTCCTTTGCTCGATCCGAACTACCTTGGCGACAGTCGTGATCTGGAGGCACTGATTGTCGGATTGAATATGGCGCGGGAGATCGGGCAGGCGTCAGCGTTGGTGCCCTGGCGGGACGCGGAGGTCGTGCCTGGACCGGGAACCGACGATCGTGAATTTGTCCGAGCGAGCATCGAGTCCTACTACCACTACGCCGGGACTTGCCGGATGGGGACGGATGAGATGGCTGTTGTCGACGATGATCTTCGTGTGCGTGGTCTCAGCGGGTTACGCGTCGCTGACGCCTCGGTGGTGCCCTCGGTTCCGTCCGCGAACACCAATGCGACGGTTGTTGCCATCGCGGAACGCGCGGCAGCCCTGATCAGTGGCTGATTCCGTTGTGCTGCCACCATCTGGCGAGTGTGGCGCGATTGGACACCCAGGCCTCGCCGGTGTTGTTGACTTTCTGGATGATGTTGCTGACGTGTGTCTCGACTGTGCGCGGGCTGATGTGCAAGGCCTGCGCGATGTCCTTATTGGACAAGCCGTCGGTGAGCAACCCGATGATCTCCCGTTCGCGGTTGCTCAATCCGCCAACGTTCCTTTCCTTGACGGGCAACGTCATGGCCTGCTTGGCGAGTTGAATGGCCTCTTGGTCCGTCTTGGCCGCGCCGATCGCGACAAGCCTGTCCCATTCACCGGGACGGAGATTCTGTTTCGCGCGCTCTTCGGCCGCACGCTCGCACCTCCGGTACGGCTTCAGCCCGGAGATGTCCGCGCTCCCTTCCCGGAGCAGCTGTTTCGCGGCCCCGAAAACCTGTGCGGCCGACGAGTATTCGCCGAGCTTCGACAACAGGACGAAGAGCCAGAAGACCGTCCACGCCACGCCCCACATGTCGCTGATCCGGACCTGGATGTCCAGTGCCCGCCGCAGCAACCGCATCGCCTCGGCCAGGTCACCATGCAACGTCTCGGCGACCGCGTAAACCCAATAGCCCCAACTGATTGCCCACACCGCGCCGACCCGCTCGGCGTTCGCCAGCACCCGCGGCGCCTCGGTCATCGCCGTGGCGCGATCACCGTACAGCGCTCCAACGGCCCCGGTGAACAGGATGGCCATGCTTTTCAGGCCTTCCGTCGGGAAACCGTCCTCGACGGCGTGCATCTGCGGGATCAACGTTTCCCACGAAAGGTCCGGAGTGTCGAAATCGGACATCCAGGCGAACCCGACGCGCGCCTGCTGGAGCACGGGATGCGACTCGCTGCACCCGAGTGCACGCGCGACGTCCTCGGCTCGAGCCAGCAACGGCCGTGCGGTTGCCGGATCACCCTGGATTTCCGCCAGATGCGCGAAGATCGACAGCATCGTGACCAGTCGCTCGGAGTCATTCGGCAATACCTCGATGCTGAGCGTCAGCATCGATCGAATCTGCCCAAGCTTGCAGCCGTAGAAGTGGAAACGGCTCTCCGCCGCGTCGGCGACGAGGTCCGCGGCATCCTCGATCCGTCCGGAACTCGCCAAAACCCGGTGTGCCGCACGGATATTGGCTGTCTCCCGATCCAACCGCTTCATCCAGTAGATCTCATTGGCCCCGAACCACGCGCGGGCACCGGTGTGCACGAGATCACGGAAGTGATCAGCATGTGCCATGCGCGCCGCGGCCATCTCGCCGGATTCCTTGAGCACAGCCAAGCCGTAGTCACGCAAGACCTTGAGCAGCCGGTAGCGGGGATCATCGTGATCATTGACTTCCATCCGGACAATCGAACTGTCGATCAGTTCGGTGATCAGTCCAGACACTTTCCCTGCGCCGATCCCCATCCGGGTGCAGACAGCGGTGGCATCGTCGATGTTCATCCCGTCCTCGAACAACGAAAGCAGTGCCCACATCCGCCGCGCGCTTGGGCTGAGAAGCCGATAGCTCCACTCGATCGTGGACAGCATGGTCCGATGCTGCGCCCGATCGGACTCACCGCCAACCAAAACCCCGAGCGTGCCAGCCTTTTCGACATCGTCAAGGATCCTGGCAAGACTGAACGACGACAGCCGCGTCGCAATCAGCTCGTAGGCCAGCGGCAGACCCTCCAAGAGGACACAAAGCCGTTGCGCGCGCTCAAGGTCTCTCGGGTTTTTCGTGATGTCCCTGCCCACCAACTTGGCGCGGTTGATCAGCAGGGCCATTGCCTCGGAATGCTCACCACCCGCGACCGACATCGGGCGTACCGCGATCCGGACGCCGCCCTCCACCCCGATCTTGTGGTCACGGCTGGTCGCCAGAACCCGCAGCGAATTCGTCCCACCGAGCAAGTTCCGCACAACCCGCGGCAGCGGTCCATCCAGGTCATCGCCCACGAGGTGCTCACAATTGTCCAGCACCAGAAGAAGGCGGCGATCGCGCAGATGCTCAACCAAGCGGGCCACAATGGGCGTTCGGGCGTTGTTGTCGCGTAGTCCCACACTGACCGCGATCGTGGCGGCCAGCTGCCGTTCATCATCCGCGGCCGCGACCTCGTCCAGATAAACAACCCGCACGTCTTCACGATCTTGGTTGACGAGCTTCACCAGCTCCTGCATCAACCTGGTCTTGCCGACCCCGCCAGGCCCCCACAGGGTCAACAGCCTGATGGTGTCGTCCCGTAGCACTTCTTGGCATTCCTCAAGCAGCGCTTCACGACCGATGAATGACGTCAGGCGTTGCCGAAGCGGCACCAGCCGGTCGTGGTCGATGATCACTCAGCGCATTCTAGCCGCTCACCGGACCACCGCGGATACGTGCGAAACGTCACGAGGCCGACGCGTGGCTGTGCCCGGCCCAACCCGCAGGAACTCGTGTACGTCCACATTGGTTCCCGCCAACGCCTTGCGCGCCATCGTAGCCAGGTACAGGTTCATTGCCGACTGTTCGGCCTTCATCAGGATCGCTTGTACCGCAGCACGATTCTCCGCGGCGGGTCACTTGCTGAACGCGGCCTTCTTGCAGTCGTTCTCGATCTTGCGTTCCTGGTCGTACGGAACGGTCGACTGACGACTGTATGTCCATCCGCTGCCCAGCGGCTGCGTCGCCTCGACCGGCACCCCGTGCTCGTTCATGCACGTGATCCACTCGTGGTAGTCGTCGAGGTAGTGCGGGTTTTTCGCCTCGTCCATCTCCGGTGGCTGAAGGGGAAGGCGTCCCTGGCACTTCTGCACGGCGCCTTTGCTCGCCGGACTCTGGTCGTTCATGTCCGGCGTCTGGACGGTGCTGCCTCCCGGCGTCGTGCGCTCTCGGCCGTTGATCATCACATGGCCGTTTTGCTTGAGGCAGACGTAATAGTCGCCCAGGCCGCTTGCGTTTCCTCGTCGCTACTGTCCAAACGCAACTGTGGTCGCCGCGATTCGTCCGACGGTGGCGCCGAACTAGGCGCGGCGGTGCTGCTGTTAGGCCCGGTCGTCGGCAGCGACGCCACTTCCTTTGGCGGGTCGGCTGGCTGAGTGCAGGCCGTGAGAACGGCCGCCGCGCCACACACCGCGACCACGGCACGGGAGAGGTTCATGCGGCCATGATGGTTGACGCTTGTCAGGACGAGCGACGGGATCACGTGGCATTAGGCTCTTGGCCATGTTGGTCGGCCGGAATGCGGAACGGGACCGCGTCGAGCGATTACTGGAGCAGGCGTCTTCCGGTCGTAGCGCGGCACTGGTCATCCGCGGCGACGCGGGGATAGGCAAGTCCGCGCTGCTTGATCATGCGGTGGCGACGGCTCAAGGCATGCGTGTGCTGCGCGGCGTCGGCATCGAATCCGAGGCGGAGCTGGCGTTCGGTGCTCTGCACTTGCTGCTGTACCCGTATCTGGATCGGCTCGACCTGCTGCCCGGCCCCCAAGCAGCCGCGTTGCGGGGCGCGTTCGGGTTGAGCAACGACGCCGCGACCAACCCTTTCCTGATTGGCGCGGCGACGCTCACGTTGCTCGCCGAGTTGGCGGCGGAGAAGCCGTTGTTGTGCGTGGTCGACGACGCGCAATGGCTTGACCGCGGTTCATCGGACGCCTTGTTGTTCGCCGCTCGACGGTTCCAGGCGGACCCGGTCGCGATGCTGCTCGCGGTCCGTGACACCGCAGTGCCGTTTCAGACACCCGGCATCGAGGAGCTGAGACTGTCGGGCCTGTCGCCAGAAGCGGCGGCCGGGGTGCTCGACCACAACAGCCCTGGGCTGACTGCGCCGATGCGGGCACGGGTGTTGGAAGAGGCCAACGGGAACCCACTTGCCTTGCTGGAACTCGGTGCGGCACGTCTGGCCGCGCAGCGTGAAGGTCGTGCGGAGCCCGCGCACCAGGTCGGACCGTTGCCGGTGACCCGACGTGTGCAGGACACGTTCCGCGACCAGATCGTCAGCCTGCCCGAGGCGTCCCAGTCGATCCTGCTGGTCGCCGCAGCCGACCGCTTCGCCGGGATGGACACGGTGCTGCGCGTCGCCCGCGTGGTCGGCACGGACACGTCCGACCTCGACGCGGCCGAACGCGCAGGTCTGATCAGCGTGACCGATGGGGAACTGGCGTTCCGGCATCCGCTCGTGCGCGCCGCTGCCTATCAGTGCGCCACCCACCACCAGCGGATCGCGGTCCACCGGGCCTTCGCCGAGGCACTCACCGCCCCTGACGTCCTCGACCGTCGGGCCTGGCACCTCGCGGCAGCTACCACCGAGCCGGACGAGGCCGTGGCCGCCGAACTCGAACGGACCGCCCTGCGGGCAGAACGCCGTGGCGGGGCCATGGCCGTGTCGGCCGCGTACGACCGCGCTGGCCGGTTGAGTGTGGATCCGGAGCTCAAAGCCCGTCGCATCGCCAAGGCCGCGCTCGCCGCCTACGACGCGGGCAAACCCGATCGCGCGGCGCGTCTGGCCGTTGAAGCCACGTCGCTCACCACCGATCCGAGCATTGTCGCGGAGGCGACGTTGCTACGTGGCCAGATCGAGTACGAGCGAACCTCACCCGAAGCGGATGCCGCGCTCGCGTGCGAGGCGGCGCGGCTGGTCATGGACAGTGATCCTGAACGAGCGGTCGTCATGTTGACCGAGATGATCTGCACAGGTCGCGACGCGGGCGCGTCGCCGCTGATCGCCGAGGGCGGACGGCTGATGGGGCAGTTGCGGCTGCAGCCGGAGTCCGCGACGCGTGCGTCCGCCGACGCGCAGATCAGCTGGGGCGACCTGCTGAGTGGCCGACCAGAGAACGCGGTCGGCCCGCTCCGCGCCATGATCGAGATCGGCCGCCAGGAGAAGGCGGATCTCATGCATCGGGTCGTGGCCGGGTTCAGCGGGCTGATGCTGGCCGAGGATGAGGCAACCATCGCGGTGATGGACCTGATGCTGGCCGAAGTACGCGCCAGCGGAGCGTTGACGTGGATCCCGTACGCGCAGGAAGTCATCGCCTTCGCCCAAGCGCTGAGCGGTGACTTCCTCACGGCACAGACCTCCTTGGCCGAGGCAGTGGGGCTCAGCACCGAGTTCGGGATGAACATGGAAGTCGCGGTGTTGCGTTCGACGTCCGTATGGCTGGCCGCGGTGACGGGCGACGAGCCGCGATGCCGTGAACTGGCCGCCGAGGTGCTGCCGGTGCTCGATGGGCGTCACGCCGTCGGCACTGCGATGGTGTCCTGGGGCCTGGGCCTGCTCGACCTCGCTGCCGGACGGTATGGCGCGGCCTTCGACGCGCTGCACGCCGTGTGCGTGGGCCCGGCCAAGTACGACTTCCTCATCCGCGCGGTCGCCGACCTGGTGGAAGCGGCGGTCCGCGACGGCAATCCGGACCGGAGCGCCGATCAGTTCACGGCGTTCAAACGGTGGGCCGAACATGTGGACAGTCCGGTCGCTTCCGCGTTGTTACGGCGCTGCCAGGCGATGCTCGAGGACTCGGAGGAGCACTACCAGGCAGCGCTCGACCTGCACAGCGGCCGATTCGACCAGGCAAGGACCCAGTTGCTGTACGGCGAATGGCTACGCCGCCGACGCCGTCGCAGCGAGGCACGAACCTCACTGGAAGCCGCGCTGACCGGGTTCAAGCGTATGGGCGCGTCGATCTGGGCAGCACGTGCGACGAGCGAACTCACCGCCCTGGGCGAACGCCCGACGCTCGACCCCGTCGCCGACGACCCGCTCAAGAACCTGACGCCGCAGGAGGTGCAAGTCATTCGACTGGCAGCGACCGGGCTGAGCAACAAGGAGATCGGCGCGCAGCTGTTCCTCAGCCCGCGCACGATCGGCCACCACCTGTACCGCGCGTACCCGAAACTGGGCGTCACCAGACGGATCGAACTGACACAGCTCGGCCTCGGATGACTTAGCCGCCGGCCTTGGCGCCGGTCGCACGCCAGTCGCGTGACCGATGTGAACGGATGTGACCAGGTCATAGCTTGTCTGGCAACGAAAGGAGCAGCTGATGTTGCTTGAGAACAAGACCGCGGTGATCTACGGGGGCGGCGGATCGATCGGTGGCGCGATGGCCACTGGCTTCGCCGCCGAAGGCGCCAGGGTCTTTGTGGCAGGCCGGACACCGGCGACGCTCGAGACGGTCGCGGACAGAATCCGCGCCGAGGGCGGCCAGGCCGAGACGGCCGTGGTCGACGCGCTGGACGCGTCCGCTGTGAACGACCACATCGACGCCGTTGTGGAGAAGTCCGGCAGCGTGGACATCTCGATCAACCTGATCGGCCTCGATGCCATCTTCCAACCGCTTGCCGACATCTCCACGGCCGACTTCGTCGCGGCCATCAGCAAGGGCCTGACCACGCAGCTGATCACCACAAAGGCCGCAGCCAGGCACATGGTCAAGCAGGAATCGGGAGTCCTGCTGTTCTTCGGCGGGTCGGACCACGCGAACAGCCTCCCCGGAATGGGCAACGTGCAGATCGGCATGGACGCCGTCGAGTCGCTGCGCAGGCAGTGGGCGGTCGAGCTGGCGCCGCACGGCATCCGCACAGTGACCCTGCTCACCGGCGGAATCGTCGACACCTTCCCGGACATTCCGGAAATGGCACCCGCCAGGCAGAGCATCATCGACGCGTCGCCGCTCAAGCGCGCCGCGACCATGGCCGACGTGGGCAGCGTCGCCGCGTTCGTCGCGTCGGACAAGGGCCGCAGCATCACCTCGACCCAGGTCAACATCTCCGTCGGCGCGTGCTACGGCTGATCGGCATCGAGTTCCATATGCCGGTCGGTTAGCGTCTTGGCCAACTCGCTCAGCTTCACGTTGAGCGACTGCGAGGTCTCCCGCAACACGTCGAACGCCTCATCGGCGGTGATTTTCCGGCGCTGCATAAGGATTCCCTTGGCCTGGCCGATCACGTCACGGCTGTCGATGGCCTTGCGCAGGTGTGCTTCCTGCAGCTGGGCGAGGGTGATCGCGCGAGTGGTCGACAGTGCCAGTGATCCGTGGGTGGCCAGCAGCAACATGATGTTCCGATCGGCCCGGTTGAAGCTGTACTGATGGCGTGAGTAGACGTTGAGCGCGCCAGACAGCGCCGGTGGCTGTGGATCACGGATCAACGCGGTGGACAGTACGGCGTGGAAACCGAGGTCTGTCGAGGCCGAGGCGAACTCCGGCCATGTTTCATCGGCGGTGAGGTCGTTGCTCAGCGAGAACGCGGGTCCGTCAGGATCGACCGCGGTTATGCACGGGCCGCGCTCGCTGTCGTACTGCACCTCGTCGAGCCGCACGGCCAGCGGATCGGTGGAGACCGGGGTGTGCAGGCTGCCATCAGCGTCACGCAGCGTGACGCTGACCAAGTCGGCGCCTGGGACGAACCGGACCGCGGTCATCACCAGTTCATGCAGCACTCCACCGACGGTTTTCGTGGTCAGCAGGGACCTGGTCAACGCCGCGAACTGCTCGCCAAGCGGGCCGGGAATGTCGTCCCGGCCCGCGACGAACTCGGCTTTGTCGTGTCGCCACTCGGACTCGCTCACCGCTCGTCGCCTTTCCGTCTCGGGTAGAAGCCTTGGGTACCCCGAGGGCCGGGATGTTCACACTGTGACCATTGGCCTGCTGGCGTGTGGTGCGGTTAGCTGGTCGATATGCGCGTGATCGTGGTCGGTGGCGGCATTGTTGGCGCGGTGGCGGCGTATCGGCTGGCTGCCGATGGCGCGGAAGTCCTGGTCGTGGACGCTGGGCACGACGGCCAGGCAACAGCGGCGGGCGCGGGGATCGTATGGCCGTGGCCGCTCGGCGAGCCTTCGCTTGGCACAACGGATTTCTGGTGGGCCGCGGCGGCCCAGTACCCCGTTTTGCTGAACCAATTGGCTTGTGACGGCGAATCGGAGCCGGGTTACGCGCAGGTCGGCGGAATCACCATCACCGATGACGAGAGCGGCTTGCCCGAAGCAGCCACGATGATCCGCGGGATTCAGGAACGTGACCCGTCCATCGGTGCCGTCGAAGTGCTGTCAACGGGCGAACCCGCGCGGCGCTTTCCCGTGCTGCGTCAGGATCTTGCTGGGCTGTATGTCAGTGGCGTCGGTCGGGTCGACGGGCGGGTGATGCGGGATTCGTTGCTGCGCGCGGCGGAACGTCACGGCGCGCGCCGGATGCATGGCGAGGCCAGGCTTGTCCGTGCGCTTTCGCGGGTGACTGGCGTCGAGATCGACGGTGAGGTGGTCGGTGCGCACGTTGTCGTTGTCACGGCAGGCGCTTGGACGGCCAAGCTATGTCAGGCCATCGGTGTCGAGGTCGCCGTTGAGCCGCAGCGGGGCCAGATCGCGCACCTTCGCCTGTCCGGAGTGGACACTTCGGACTGGCCGGTTATTCGGTCGATGAGTGACCATTACCTGCTTGCCTTTCCTGGCGGCAAGGTCGTGGTCGGTGCGACGCGGGAGGCTGGGTCCGGCTTCGATTTCCGGCAGACGGCCGGTGGCGTGCACAAGATCCTTTCGGACGCCCTCGGTGTGGCGCCGGGGCTTGCCGACGCCACCATCGAGGAGATCAGGATCGGATTCCGGCCGTTGAGCACGAGCGGGCGGCCGGAGATCTCGTCGCCCGCTGACGGCCTGGTCGTCGCGACCGGCCTTGGCCCGAGTGGGCTGACTTTGGCTCCGCTGACCGGGACCATCGCGGCTGAACTCGCGCTCGGTCGTCAGACCTCTTTTGCCAGCAGCGAGACCAGGTAAGTTCCGCCTTTTGTGCGCTGCTGGCCGACCTCGACGAACCCGATCCGCTTGTGAAACCGCAGGCTGCCGGGGTTCGGCGGCTCAAGGTTCACCTCGCACAGCACACGCTCGCCGCCGTGCTCCTTCGCGAATTCGCTGACGATGTCGTAGAGCTTGACGCCGATGCCGCGGTTGCGCGCTTCCTCAGCGACCACGATCCGGTCGACGTACACGAACTGGTCGTAGCGGCTGCTGAAGAAGGCGTAGTTCTCGCTGGCGTAGTCCACGCCTGGCGGCAGCGTGAGCACGAAACCGAGTACCGTCTCACCGTCCTTGAGCGCCACGGTCAGTTCGGACATCTCGATCAACGCGGCCAGTTCCGCCTCTGTGGCCTCGTTCACGTTCGGCACCGCGGCGTTGTTCATCGCCAGGATCAACTGGGCGTCGGACGGCTTGAGCATCGCGCTTTCCATGGCGCGATCTTGGCACAGCGATGCGGTGCAAACGTTTGCAGCCGTCCTGACCGGCTCGCGTTCACAACGGCCAGGCAGAATAGACGGCTGAGGACGGTTTTCGACGGGAGGCGGCAGGGTGGTACTGGGTGATTTGCGTGGGGTGATCGCGCTTGACGGCCCCTCCGGCACCGGCAAGTCCACCGTGGCGCGCCGGCTAGCCAGTACTTTGCGGTCCGGCTACCTGGACACGGGCGCGATGTACCGGGCAGTGACGCTCGCGGTGCTGCGTACCGGGGGAGACGCGGCCGAGGTCGCCCGAACCGCTCGCTTGGACATCGGGACCGACCCGCTCGACCCGACAGTCCTGCTGGACGGTGTCGACGTCGCGGCCGAGATCCGTGGCCCCGAGGTCACGCTGGCCGTGTCCGAGGTGTCGGCGGTGGCCGAGGTCCGGCGGATCCTTGTCGACCAGCAGCGCGCGATCATCGCCTCGGTCGTGAACACGCAGGGCGGCATCGTCGTCGAGGGGCGTGACATCGGAACCGTCGTCGCACCGGACGCCGAACTGAAGGTGTACCTCACCGCGTCAGCCGACGCGCGTGCTCAGCGCCGCACCCGCCAGGACACCGCTGCGGGACGTACCGCGACCGTCGAGGGCACGCTCGCGGACGTGCAACGGCGCGACAACTATGACTCGTCGCGCGCGGTGTCCCCGCTGCGTAAGGCTGACGACGCGGTCGAGTTGGACACGACAGACCTTGACCTTGCCGGAGTGCTGACGTCCCTGCTGGCCATTGTGGACAGTCGAGGGCTGCGGACGGGCCAGGCGGTGAGTCCGTGAGCACGGCGCCAGACCTGCCAGAGGACGCGATCCCGTGGTTGCACGAAGTGGGCAGGGTGATCGGCAGGTACCTGTACCGGCCGGCATTCCGGTTCGAGGTGCACCACATGGACCGGCTCCCGAGGACCGGTCCGGTTGTGCTCGTGGCCAATCACAGCTCGATGATCGAGCCGCAGGTGCTGTTCGGAATAGTGCCGAGGCGAGCGGTGTTCCTCGTCAAAGGTGAGCTCTTCAAGGGGATAGCGGGTCGTGGCCTGCGGGCGATCGGGCAACTGGCGATCCGCAGGGGAGAACCGGATCGCAAGCCGTTGCTCGCTGCCGTGCGCGTACTGCGCGGAGGCGGTTTGATCGGCGTGTTCCCCGAGGGAACCCGTGGTGACGGCGACGTGCTGAACGCTGAGCAGGGCGCCGCCTGGCTCGTGCGGCAGTCCGGTGCGACCGTGCAGCCGGTGGCCGTGCGCGGGACCCGTAGGCCCGAGGGATCGGGCAGGCGGTTCCGGCCGACGGTGGACGTGCTGGTCGGCAAGCCCTTTGAGCTGACCGTGGGACCTGGCCGTTCCGGGCTTGTCGCCGGAACCGAACAGATCAGGACCGCGCTCGCGGACCTGGTCGGTGAACTGGATCGAATGCGAGACTTGCGATGACTGAGCTGGACGGTACCTGGGTCGATGAGTCCGATTGGGACATCACCCCCGGTGCCGATGAAGAAGCCGAAGGTGCGGCGGCCCAACCGGTGCTCGCGGTGGTTGGCAGGCCGAACGTCGGCAAGTCGACGCTGGTGAACCGGATACTGGGCCGCCGTGAAGCGGTGGTGCAGGACGTGCCAGGGGTGACACGCGACCGCGTGGCGTACGACGCGTTGTGGAACGGCCGGAAATTCACGGTGCTGGACACCGGAGGCTGGGAGCCAGACGCGGCAGGACTGCAGAAAGCCGTTGCGGCCCAAGCAGAATACGCGATGTCCACAGCGGACGCGATCCTGCTCGTAGTTGACGCGGCGGTAGGAGCAACGGCAACGGAAGAAGCCGCGGCCAGAATCCTGCGCCGATCGAAGCGACCGGTGCTCGTCGTAGCGAACAAAGTGGACGACGACAGGCTCTTCGCAGACGCGATGGCACTGTGGAACCTTGGCCTCGGCGAACCCTTCCCGGTGAGCGCCCTGCACGGCCGCAACAGCGGAGACCTGCTGGACAAGATCCTTGAGGTCCTGCCCGAAACGCCCCGCGACGACTTCAACAGAGTCGGCGGCCCGCGAAGGGTGGCGCTGGTAGGAAAGCCGAACGTAGGCAAGTCCTCACTGTTGAACAAACTGACCGGCGAAGACCGAGCCGTAGTGGACTCGGTAGCAGGGACGACGGTCGACCCAGTCGACTCCCTGGTAACCCTGGACAACGAGGTCTGGCGCTTCGTGGACACAGCAGGCCTTCGCAAACGCGTGAACACAGCAAGCGGAGCCGAGTACTACGCCTCCCTGCGGACAAAGGCAGCGATCGACGCGGCCGAAGTAGCGATCGTCCTGCTGGACGCGGCAACCCCGATCAGCGAGCAGGACCTGCGAGTCCTGACGATGGTGGTCGAATCCGGAAAAGCCTGCGTAATAGCGATGAACAAATGGGACCTGGTGGACGAAGACCGCAGGCACCAACTGGTGAGGGAGCTGGAGCGAGGCCTGGTCCGCGTGCCGTGGGCAGAGCGCGTGAACATCTCGGCCCTGACGGGCAGGTCGGTCCACAAACTTGCGCCACATCTGCGTACCGCCCTGAAGTCCTGGGACACCCGAGTGCCGACAGGCCAGCTGAACTCCTGGCTGAGCGACCTGATCGCAGCAACCCCACCCCCAGTAAGGAGTGGAAAGCAGCCAAAGGTCCTGTTCGCGACACAAGCACAGGCCAGGCCGCCAACACTGGTCCTGTTCACCACGGGCTTCCTGGAAGCAAGCTACCGACGCTTCATCGAACGAAAGTTCCGTGAAGAGTTCGGCTTCGTCGGCAGCCCAGTCCGGGTGTCGGTGCGCGTACGTGAGAAGCGCAAGAAGTAACCCGGTGTAAGGCGGCTGCGGGCGTGCGCTAAGCTTCTCCTCGCACCGGGAAACCGGATGCGGCCGGGACGTGGCGCAGTTTGGTAGCGCACTTGACTGGGGGTCAAGGGGTCGCAGGTTCAAATCCTGTCGTCCCGACGGTCGCAAGAAGCCCGCTGACTCTGGGTAAACATCCAGGTCAGCGGGCTTTTTCATGCTCGCGTGATGATCATGCTCCGACTGTCCACAGTGGCCTGAATCAAGATCAACAGGCCGATTCTGGAGCGAAACTGGAGTGGATCATGAAACTTTTTGACCCAACGGCCAAACAGGGTCGCCAAACTGGTCGCTCCAGGGTGTCATTTCGGTAACAGTCCCAGAGTGTCATCAACTGCGCTGAACGCGTGCGTCGGTTTGGTCGGTTCGTTGTGGTTGCCGCGTACTGGCCGTCCCGGCGGAACGTTGTGAGTCGTTCACGGGTCCTCGGGCTCGTTGAGACCGTTTACTGACGGTTTGTCGTGGCATCGGGCCAGTGGTGAACCTGCTGATGAGCCTTTGGTGGTCCTGCGTCCTCAGCCGGAGTGGTGGTCCAGCGCGGCCAGTGAGGTGCGCAGAGGTCTGGTCATGTGAAGCCAATGAACCGCGGCCGTGCCTGGCATCCGATTTGACCGGGTTGGTGAATGTGGGTCGCAGTCTGGCGACGAGGCGCTTGATAGAGCGTGACGCCCACTGAGTCGGGCAGCGAAACGACTTGTTGGCTTCGCTGCTCGACTCAATGGCGACGTGTGGCTGAGGCTCGCTGACTAATCCTCAATCGCCGAACTGGCCTCGGCCATTTCAAGGAGCATGGTTCGCATCTCGAACACGATCTCCTCGGCGGTGAGGTCCTTGAAGCGGCGGGGTGGTGGGAACCAGCTGTCCAGTCCTGCGGTGAGAAGACGATGTCGCCGGGATTCCTTCATTGGCGCTTGGCCGTTCCAAACTCGATAGCGCCGCAAAATGTTATTGTTTGAGTCACTCCGTAGGTGCCGTAGGTTCGCCTTGACGCCTGCAGCTCGGAGCAGCGACGTGTACATCTTCTCTGCCTCTAGAGTCGCGATCAGCAGAAGTCGGTGGTCGCACAGGAGCTGTGCCTCACGGGTGAAAAGCCAATCGGGGAGGTCCTCGTTGGCGACTGTACCCATGAGGATCTCGATTTCGTCGGGGAACTGCTCGGCGGGCACGGTTTGGTCGAGTACTACGGTCCCCGATACGTCTTCGATCCGGATCCGGAATGGAGCAGGCCCTGACGGGCCGAGCATCGCTACGAGCACGGTTGAATCGTCCTCAAGCGCTTCGCGGGCCCAATCAGCGCATGAAACACGGTCACGAGCTTGTTCTGCTGCAAGTGCTCGCTTGTTTGCCTCGTCGATGTGGCTGTCGCAGTACCGTTTGCCGTCCCGGGCCTCTGTGAACGGCTCTTGAGAGATATGGCCGCATTGTGCGCACGTTCGGCGTCGCTGTATTTGTGTGGCCTGCTTGCTGGATGTGGTGGGGATCGGCTCGGTGTCGGCGATGGCGTACAGCGGGATGGATCGCCCTGAGCGCCGAGTTGAGCGTTGCGTTGCGATTGGCGCCTGTAGGCGGCCGGGCCGGAGCCTGCGCAGCCGAAGTGTCGACTCTGTTGCGAGTACAGCGGGTACGTCGCTGGACTCGTAGATCGGCCTGCCGACGGGGCAGTGCGTTCGCCCCGATTGTGAAGAATCAAGGTCTGTCGGTGTCGGATTCATCTGCCAGCGCCGTACTTCGAGGGTCATGACGTCACCCGCTTGACGAGTTGATGGTGGGGTCACCAAAGCAAGTCGAAGCAATGGCCTGGCTGGTTTTCCCTTAACTTCCGGGAGAACGACCCCCATAAGCGACTCTGTGAAGCCGTCGACGCTTCGCTCGAAGGCGACGCACATACCGTACAACGCAGACCATTGCACACCAATGGGTTGGACGACGGGGAACGCCGGTAGTTGTCAAGTCCAATTGAGACGGTTTGTGTCTACAGGGCTGGTTGTGACTGTGGAATGGGTTGGTTGATCCAGACTGCCTCGGGCAGTTTGGGTGGCCGGGGTCGGCGGGTGAAGCGTTCGGGGTGTGCGGCGTAGGCCCGGTTGAGGGTGGTTTGGCGTTGGGTCTGGATCTGCTCGGCGGTGCCGAAGTGGACCGAGGCCGGGGTGTGCATCCCGATCCCGGAATGCCGGTGTTCGTGGTTGTAGGCCAGGAAGAAGCTCTCGCAGAACGCGCGGGCGTCGGCCAGTGACCCGAACCGGTCGGGAAAATCCGGCACGTACTTCATCGTCTTGAACTGGGCTTCGGAGTACGGGTTGTCGTTCGAGGTTCGGGGGCGGGAATGCGACCGCAGCACGCCGAGATCGACCAGGAGGTCGGACACTGGTTTGGAGACCATCGCCCCGCCGCGGTCGGCGTGGATGGTGTGCGGCTCGACCCCGTTGCGGGCGACCGCGTCAGCGAGGAAATCCTTGGCCACGACCGCGTCCTCGGCCGCGGCGACCAGCCAGCCCGTCACATAGCGGGAGAAGATGTCCAGCACGACATAGCACTTGTACCAGACGCCTTTGACCGGTCCTTTCAACGCGGTGATGTCCCAGGACCACACCTCGCTGGGGCCGCGGGCGATCAGCTCCGGGCGGACCCGGGGTGGATGGGTGGCCAGCCGGCGGCGTTCGGACACCTGCCCAGCCGCGCGGGCGATGCGGTACATGGTGGAGATCGAGCAGTGATATCGGCCCTCGTCCAGCTCGCGGGCCCAGACCTGTGGGATCGCCAGATCCGCGTAGGTCGGGCTGGTTAGCAAGGCCAGCACGGCTGTGCGTTCGGTGTCGGTCAACGCCGAGGGCGGTGGTTGGCGCGGTAGCCACGGACCGTGCTTGGCCGGCGGCGGGTTGGCGCGCCGGTAGTAGGTCGCGCGGGAGATCCCGGTCAGCGCGCACGACTGCTGCACCGAGACCTCGGCTGCGCGTAGTTCGGTGAACGCGGCCGTCATGACGTCCTCGGCGGCTCGTCGTTCTCCGCGCTCTCGGAGAGTCCTTCCAAGAGCGCGTGTGCTTTTCCCATGATGTCCAGCGCTATCCGGGTTTTCGCCAGGTCGGATCGCAGTTTCTCGTTCTGGCGGCGGAGTTTCTCCAGCTCGATCTGCTCGGCTGATTTCTTCGAGCGTTTCGCCGGTGTCGACGGGTCCGCCGGGCCGCTGGTCAGGGCGGCCGCGTCGCGGGCGCGTGTCCACTCGATGATGTGCGAGGAATACAGGCCTTCCCGGCGCAGGATCGCGCCTTTCTCGCCGTTGGGGGCGTTCTCGTACTCGGTGACGATCGCCAGCTTGTACTCCGGGCTGAACACCCGCCGGGACGGACGCGGCGCGGGATCGCCCGCCGGTGTCGACGGGATGGGCTGGTCGTCAGCGGGAGTGGACACGTACACAAGGATCTCCGATCCCGCCCTTGGTCAGGAACCCCGGTACTCACACCGGGTGTCTCACACGATCCTGACAAAGAGGGCGCTGACTCTGGAGCGAGGACGTGCGGTTTACAGAGCACTTCATTCAGGGCATTGGTGTACGTGCCACCGTGTGCCGTCTTGTGCTCCGCAGCAACTTTGTGTACCCGCTGCAGCATCCCTTTGGCATGTCCGAGAGCCTCTTCACCCAACTGGCCACGCAGAGTTTGGGCGGCCTCCAAGCGACTGGCGCCCAACAAGAGCATTAGGATCTGAATGTCTGCATTCTGGGCATGGTTCTTGTCGTCCGACATGGTTCTTCGCCTGTTCCAGCACCGGCGCCCACGCCCGCCTGCGCCTAGACGATGGTCATCCGGACAGGTTTCACTGCTAGCGCTGGACCGTGGGACCTCTGGCCGAGCTATGCATCGGTCCGGCGTGGGACGGGATGACAGCGGCCGGGAGCTTGCGCGTCCTGACTCCAGAATGAATATATCGCACCACTGATCGGAGGCTGGACAGGGCTCCTGACGCAACAAGATGTTTAGGCGAAGCAACTATCGCTGTAGTCGTGTGCCACCAAGCTCGCCTCCGTTTGAATACTTCGAACCGGCACTAGCTCCTACAGACACGCGGGTGTGATGAAGCAAAAACAGTTGGCAGCGGGGTTCACACTAAGCGAATGAGCCTCGGTTCGAAGATCGTTCGGTTCGAGCAGGACCACGAGCGTGGTGTCCACACGATCGTGTTGGCCGACGGTCGCGAGGTGTCCGAACCAAGCGAGCAATCCTTCGATCCGAGGCTGGGGATCCGCTCAACTGTCTATGAGGTTGCTAGCCGGACGCTGATTCTCCATCTTGTCGAAGGCCGTTATGTGACCGTGGAGGTGGGCCACGGCCGCGATGACCAGTCTCGCGCGGCCAGGCATGTGGTCTACCTGGATCAGTGTCATTGGGTCAGTCTTGCTCGATGCCTGCACAGTCCGGAGAAACTGAACGAGACTGAGCGGCATGCCGCAGCCACGGTGATCGGATGGGCGCGCAATAAGCAGATCATCCTTCCCTTGTCGAGTGCGCATACGTCAGAGATCGGTTCGGCGCGTCCCACGTACCGAGCCACCCTCATTCCGCTGATGCTTGAGCTCTCAAGTGGCTGGCAGATGCGCTGCCCATTGCAAGTTCGGCGAGACGAGCTGACGGCGATGTTCCGGGCGCGCCAACGTGGCACGTCGGCAGACTCGAGCCGTGCTAGCTCGGTGTTCACTCTAGAGCCGGGTGCATTGTTTGATAAGTACGAACCAGTGACGAGTTCGTTGCCGAATGCGTTGGCTGACCTGCATCGTCGGCTTACTTGGGTTACGGCTTTGTACTCAGCGCTTCTCGATGAAGAGCCGGTTGATGCGACTGTTGCGATGGAGATGGCCGACCGATGGGCCACCTCGTTTCACGAACTGTCACAGCAGCTTCGCGACAACCTGACTGCGCGCGAGCACTCGCGTGAAGTCGTCTTGGTGCGTGTGCTGATGGACATGCGGGACGATGTGGTGTGGGCGGCATTGGCGGCCGGTACCCTCTTTGTCAGGATCGTGTGAGACACCCGGTGTGAGTACCGGGGTTCCTGACCAAGGGCGGGATCGGAGATCCTTGTGTACGTGTCCACTCCCGCTGACGACCAGCCCATCCCGTCGACACCGGCGGGCGATCCCGCGCCGCGTCCGTCCCGGCGGGTGTTCAGCCCGGAGTACAAGCTGGCGATCGTCACCGAGTACGAGAACGCCCCCAACGGCGAGAAAGGCGCGATCCTGCGCCGGGAAGGCCTGTATTCCTCGCACATCATCGAGTGGACACGCGCCCGCGACGCGGCCGCCCTGACCAGCGGCCCGGCGGACCCGTCGACACCGGCGAAACGCTCGAAGAAATCAGCCGAGCAGATCGAGCTGGAGAAACTCCGCCGCCAGAACGAGAAACTGCGATCCGACCTGGCGAAAACCCGGATAGCGCTGGACATCATGGGAAAAGCACACGCGCTCTTGGAAGGACTCTCCGAGAGCGCGGAGAACGACGAGCCGCCGAGGACGTCATGACGGCCGCGTTCACCGAACTACGCGCAGCCGAGGTCTCGGTGCAGCAGTCGTGCGCGCTGACCGGGATCTCCCGCGCGACCTACTACCGGCGCGCCAACCCGCCGCCGGCCAAGCACGGTCCGTGGCTACCGCGCCAACCACCGCCCTCGGCGTTGACCGACACCGAACGCACAGCCGTGCTGGCCTTGCTAACCAGCCCGACCTACGCGGATCTGGCGATCCCACAGGTCTGGGCCCGCGAGCTGGACGAGGGCCGATATCACTGCTCGATCTCCACCATGTACCGCATCGCCCGCGCGGCTGGGCAGGTGTCCGAACGCCGCCGGCTGGCCACCCATCCACCCCGGGTCCGCCCGGAGCTGATCGCCCGCGGCCCCAGCGAGGTGTGGTCCTGGGACATCACCGCGTTGAAAGGACCGGTCAAAGGCGTCTGGTACAAGTGCTATGTCGTGCTGGACATCTTCTCCCGCTATGTGACGGGCTGGCTGGTCGCCGCGGCCGAGGACGCGGTCGTGGCCAAGGATTTCCTCGCTGACGCGGTCGCCCGCAACGGGGTCGAGCCGCACACCATCCACGCCGACCGCGGCGGGGCGATGGTCTCCAAACCAGTGTCCGACCTCCTGGTCGATCTCGGCGTGCTGCGGTCGCATTCCCGCCCCCGAACCTCGAACGACAACCCGTACTCCGAAGCCCAGTTCAAGACGATGAAGTACGTGCCGGATTTTCCCGACCGGTTCGGGTCACTGGCCGACGCCCGCGCGTTCTGCGAGAGCTTCTTCCTGGCCTACAACCACGAACACCGGCATTCCGGGATCGGGATGCACACCCCGGCCTCGGTCCACTTCGGCACCGCCGAGCAGATCCAGACCCAACGCCAAACCACCCTCAACCGGGCCTACGCCGCACACCCCGAACGCTTCACCCGCCGACCCCGGCCACCCAAACTGCCCGAGGCAGTCTGGATCAACCAACCCATTCCACAGTCACAACCAGCCCTGTAGACACAAACCGTCTCAATTGGACTTGACAACTACCGGTATGACGCAAGAGCAACACCGCACATGGCTATTTGAACACGCCCAACAAGACGTGTCATCAGTGCCGTTCGTCGGGACAGTCTACGAAGCCACTCATGTTCGGCTTCGCAATGCTGGGGATGCTTGGAACAGTCACGATCTGACGGATGTGTTCTACTTGGCTTGCGCCAGCGCATATGCGGATGTCGTGGTCTGCGAGAAGAAGGCGGGCGATTATCTCACTCGTGCCTGGCGGGGTAGGAATGGCGGCGCGCGTCTCGTGACTAGCCTGGCCGCTGCCGTAGCAAGCCTTGAGGCGCGGGTCGCGGGCTCTGTCAGGACGTACTGATGAACAACGAAGAAAGCTTGTCATCGCAACGTGACTATCCCTGTCTGGGCAGTGCGCTTGCGCTGCTGAGAATTCCCTTTGTCTTCACGCAGGATGATCTTCTCTCATCGGGAGATTTCGTTAAGAAGGCCAAGGAACGCGGTCTGGACCTGAAGATCGAGGACTTGGCGGAGTTGCACCGCTGTGGATTGTTTCTGCCGCTATACCGAGTGAGCCGCATTCCCGTTGAGGGCCGTCGCATCGAGGTCCGACGGGGCATGGGGGAGAACCCGCACGGCTGGATGTTGGACGCTGCGGCTGAGGGGCGTCTTCGCGACTCGGCCGACGAAGGTTACTCCGTCGCCTGGCCGTATCAACGACCTCCGGGCGAAGATCCTCGCCGGTGGTGGAACGGGTTCATCTACTCTTCGTGGCAGTTACTTCACGTCCGAGATGCGATGGACGAGTACCGGTACGTCCGAAGAGGACACTTGGTGCCGCTGAACTTTCACAAACAGCGAGTCGTCCGCCGGCGAGTAGCTCTCGTCTTGGCCGCACTGGCGACACACTATTTTCCTGCCGTAGTTGGGAAGTTGAAGTTGCCGCCGCTCACGGAATGGGAAGAGCTGCAAAAGGCCCGGGCTGCTTCCGACGTAGCAGAACTTCTGCGAGTGACAGGGTCTGAGCCTGCCGACCTTGCGCGGCAGGCTGACAGGCTGCTCGTCCAGGCGCATCGTGAACCGCTTGCGAAGTGGCTGTCTCTGTTGCGGTACGCCAGTTATGACGCGTGGTCGAGATTGCGCGGCGAGCCGCTCGATGCGATGTGGCGACGAATCGCTGCTGAGATTCTGTTGAGGGCACACGAAGATCTCGCAGTGGCGAGTGTTGTGGATCCGCTGCCTGATCTCACCGGAGCGCGTGTCTGGACGGCGCAGCACGACAGGCTGACGCCTCGGTACCAGGAGGCGTCGACGCTCGAACGGGCGCTTGCCGATCTTGGTCTCTCGCCGTATCCGAAGGTCATTCTCCTGGTCGAAGGTGAGACAGAGCTCTGCCACATCCCGCGGCTGTTGGCCGAGATCGGCATGACTCAACCTCAAGATGTTCGCGTCCAACAGACCAAGAGCTCACGAATCAACGCACACCTGATCGCTCGTTACGGGATCACACCCCGCATCGGTCGTCGAATCGATGATCGATGGCTTCTGGACGCGTCACTCACGGCGCTTGCCATAGCAATGGATCCAGAGAACGACTTCGCGACCCAGGTAGATCGGGACAAGATCCGCCGCAATCTACAGCAAGCCATTCGTGAGGAAGTTCGCCATCAAGAAGCGGACATCGGCGACGACGTCCTCGATGCCTTGGTACATGTCCGAGTGTGGGGTGACGACAAGTACGAACTGGCGAACTTCAGCGACGACGAACTTGTTTCCGCTCTCACGACACTCGCAGTTCGACAAAACAACCAACTGGTCAGCTCGCCGAGTTGGGAACGTGACCTGCGAGCGAAACTCCAGGAAGCGCGAGCGGTGCACGCGGACATCAAGGTGCCCATGGGGCGGTTGCGCATCAGAGAGGACAAGGTTGAGCTTGCTGAACTCCTGTGGCCAGCGCTGTTTGTAAAGTGCCAGGCCGAAATCGGTGTGAATGAGCCGAAAACGCCGGTGTTAAAGGTTGTACTCGAGGTCGAGGGCGTTGCGTCTAAAGTGGCCGGAGTTCGAGCTCTGCTTGATCCAGCAGGGCTCTGATAGGAGGATAAGGACATGTAGAGCAGGATGCCCGTGTTGAGTTGGTCGTCACGGCAAGCGCTAAGTGCATTGTGTAACGTTCTTGGATCCTACGGTTCGTGGTGACTGGGCTCTGGCCTTGCGTGGTAGATGGGCACCTGCTGCGGTCCAAGGCATCGGTTTAGCTTCGTTCATGGAGGACGGGTGTACTTACGGCAGGTCGTTGTCCGCGGTTTTCGGGCGGCAGTGGACGAGGAGATCGTCTGCGAGTTTCCGGGGCGGTTCTCATTGTTGGTGGGCGCGAACAACGCGGGTAAGAGCACAGTGGCTGATGCTTTGTACCTCGCTCATCCACACTGTTTTCCGCAGATTCCTCGGCCAACTGTCGCCACCCTCTCCGTAGACACATCGAGGCAGATCGATGTTGCGTACACCTTCAGCGCCGAGGCGAATGACGAAGGGCCTGTCGGGCAGATGCTGCAGAACCTCGCCATGCCGGCGCCGACTTGGACCCGACAGCTTGAACGGAACCTCGGGAGGGTCCGCGCTAGAACGGTGGGTACAGAGCCGGAAGCATTCGACGCGTTGCGGGTCATCTATCTCCCGGCCTACCGCAACCCGCTCGACGAACTGGCACGTCGGGAAGCGCAAGTCCTGATCGAGCTCTTCCGTGCAGAACAACAGGCGCGCCAGGGGCACCGAAATCTGGTCGACCTTCGTTCTCGTGCCCGCCGTTTGCTGGATGCGCTGATCAAGACCGGCCTAATCGCGGCTGTGGAACAGCGCGTTCGCGGACACCTCAGCGCACTGTCTTCGGGTGTCAGTCATCAGTTTGCGTTCGTTGGAGGCCAAGTTGTCGACGACGCGTATCTCGCTAGAGTATTGGAACTGCTTCTCGGCACCATTGACGACAGAGCTTTCGCGCAGAGGTTGGAAGTGTCTGGTCTAGGCTACGTGAACCTATTGCACATCGCTGTCACACTTGCGGCCATCCCAGACTTGGCCAAGTCCGCAACGAATATCGGCGCCGACGACGATGAGTCGGTTGGATCTGACGAGAGTGACGACGTTGAAGCAGGTGCACCAACCGAGACCGAACGTGCTGTTCAGCGTGAAGCGGAGGCCGAGTCGAGAGAGGACGCGTTCTTCCCTGATCGGTTTCATGTCACGGTCGTCATTGAAGAGCCCGAGGCCCATCTGCATCCCCAGCTACAGCATGGTCTGACCCGGTACCTTCGACACATCACAGCAGCACGACCAGAACTCCAGACGATCATCAGCAGTCACGCGGGTGACATTATCTCTGCCTGCAAGCCCGAAGAACTTGTGGTACTGCGGCGGCAGCAAGACGGGCGACGAGTGTCCCGCGTGTTGGCGACCATGCCCATTCACGACAAGAAGCGCACACTTCGAATGGCGCGGTTACACCTTGACGCCACTCGTTCATCAGCATTGTTCGCCGAACGCATGATCATCACAGAAGGAGTAACCGAAGGTGCGATCCTGCGACAGCTTGGACGTGCATGGGCAGGTACCGATGATCTCAAACGACGGTTCGTCGAGGCACTCACCATCACTGTCATGGGCTGCAAGCCAGGACGTTGGCCGGTTGATCTCTTGGCGGCTCCAGGGTACGAGATCGCCGGCCGGATTGCTGTGTTCACGGATACCGACAAGAGACCTCCCGAATCCTTCACCGAATCCAAATGGATCACTGCATGCGATCGCGCGACTGTGCAAGGCTTCTACAACTGGCCGACCCTCGAACCCGCCATCATGATCGGCAATGATCAGGCTGTGCGCGCGGCCCTGACACAGATTGGGGTAGATGTACCAGATCCGTTCAACGTGACCACAATCGACGCGTTGTTCTCGACGACCGCTAGGCCACGCAAGGCGGAATTCGCGCTCGCGCTCGCCGACGAGCTGTTACGTCGTGAGGAGACAGGCGAGCCTGTCGTTGTGCCGGATCACGTGGCAACGATGTACGACTTTCTTTATGAAGGCGCTAACGAAAGCGAAGACGAGGATGCCGATCCGCTCGCCGCTGACCGCTGAGCAGCGGACGGCCGCGGAGACCATGGCCACCCGGACGTTCATCGTGGCTGCGCCAGGGTCGGGAAAGACCACCGTTGCTGCTGAGCGTTTCGGTGTGATTCGATACGACTCAACTTTAGACGCCCGCAGAATACTTGCTCTAAGCTTCACTCGATCGGCACGAGGCGAGCTCGCGGCCCGAATCCGTCGGCGGTGGGGAAGCCGTGCCTTGTCTTGGCCGCAACAAGCGCTCACAATCGACACACTGCATTGCGAAATACTGATGTTTCTTTTGCGGCGCAGGGTGATCTCGTGGATGGGTGGTCATACTGAACTCACGGTGCTCGACACTTGGCGAGGTCAACAGGGCGCCCGGTTGATGTCACAGGGTATGGGATATCGGCGAATTGCCGTCCTGTGCGAGACGAGTGTGTATTCGGGCTCGCTGAAGGTCACGAGAGCCGATTACCACATAGGGACGAAAGGTGATTTTGAGAAGCACCTAGCGGCCGGACGATGTACCCACGCAGAAGTCCGGCAGGTGATCGCTGCGGTCCTCGACCGAGCCGAACTCCGGGCTGAGGTGGCGAACTACCTAACTTCTACCACCAAGGCCATCATCGTCGACGAGGTGTTCGATGCCAACGAACTTGACCTTGAACTCGTACGCTTGGCGGCATCCGCCGGAGTCAACACCACGCTGATCGGCGATCCCTGGCAAGCCCTGTATGACTTCCGCGGCGCGCGACCAGAGCTCGTGCCGCAACTCGTCGAGAACGAAGGCTTTGAGTCTTTCCCCGTTACAACATCCTTTCGATTCAAGACCTCCGGCATGGTCGAGACCGCGGAGAAGGCTCGAGCTGGACAGTCCATCATGCTGGATGCCACCTCCGACCCGACCGAGTGCGATGTGGTCCTCTCTCACAAGTGGGACAATCTCTGGACAGGTCCAGCCTGCGTACTGCCTTTGTCCTTCGGACGTCTCGACAACCAAACTGACGCGGCGATCGCTCTCCTGTTGGACCGGCTGATACAGGGACACTTTGGACACTCGGCGATTTACGCCGACGAAGCAGCAGCCATACTGGGGCTCGACTTCGATGTGCTTCGCTCCAATGGAGCTGTGATGGGATCGATCCTAGAAGTCCTTCGACCGGCTACTCCGCAAGCAGCCACAGCAGCCATCACAGCTTTGCGAGCAATCTTACGTGTACTAGGTAGTCCCAGCCGACTTCGCCGCTTACCCAAAGCAGGAGAAGCTGTGCAACAGGCGAGACTACTCGCGATAGCTCGGCGCATGGGCGAGTCGCACTTGGTTCCTGGAATGACGGTGCACCAATCGAAGGGACGCGAATGGCCTGTAGTCGGCGTACGACTCGGCAAGGCCGAATTGGCGCGGCTTGCCGCAGGTCTGGAGGAGCACCGCTTCGACGATCGAGTGTTGTACGTCGCGCTGACACGTGCCGAGAGGAAGGTTGTTCTCTGCTGACTTGTGGTTGTCGGTTGGCCTTCCATTGCAGCATCAAGCGGCAAGCTGGGACCTGACCTTGTTCTCTGCTCTCCAGAGGCATGCATCGAAGCCCACTGGAGTTGGACCATCGGCATCTGCGGTCTGACACGATCAATCCTTGAGCGAAGTCTCCTCGAAGCAGTCAGATTCGTCCGTGAACCTGCCGAGACAGCCAAGGGGATCAGCGCGGCCGCGATCAACTATGGCTTCTGCTGAGGGAATGCGATTGCCAGCGCCTCCGCCACAGCGTCGGGTCGCAGGCCCATGTCCATGGCGTGGCGCATAATGCGGGTCGCGCGGTGAGCAGGGTTGGCTTGCCGGGCGACGTCAAGCGCGATTCCGGCGAGTGCTCCGTCGCCACGCAGGTAGGCGGTGACGGCGAGCAGGAAGGCTGATTCGGCTCGGTAGGGGGCGGGCAGTGCGCGTGTTAGGTCGACCCAAAGCTGCTCGATACGAGCATCCCGCCGGGTGACTTCCGGTTTGAGGCAGTGGTCTCTGACATGGACGTGTGTCAGGGCGACGGCGAGGTCCACGATGCGATTGTCGTCCAAGTTGAGTGTCTCGTCGCTCGCTTGGGTGAGAGTGTCGTCGACAAGTTTGAGCGAGCTGGTCTCGTTGGGGCTGTGGCGCAGTGCGGCGGAGATTCGTTTGCTTCTGTGGCTCAGCAGGTTGGCGTCGCAGGGTTCCAGGGATGCGCGCATGTCCGCTTTGCTGTCGTACGTGATGGAGCCGGACATCGTGGAAGCTATGGCTATGGCGGAGGCCTTCGGGTCGGGGATCTGGCCGCTTCGTTCTGGGTTGGAGTAACACGACCACCGTGCTCCCGCTGTGATGTCTGGGGCCCAGAGTGCGTCGTGGACGGTCACACTGTTGGCGTTGAAGGTTTCGGTGAGGGCGTTGACGAGAGCTCTGTGTGGTGGGGCGTGTTTGGCTGAGTCGTTGCAGATCACCAGGATCGTTGCGCTGGCAGCGTCTGATCCGGTGATGGGAATCTTGAGCTGTTCGGCGAGTGACTGGTACAGGTGTTCCGGTGGGATGTCGGACCGCAGGCACAGAGCGATGTTCTGTTGTGGTTTTTTGGTGTGTGTGGTGACGACGAGGGAGTTCTCGGGGCGGTAGCCGAGCATGTACGGGACTGCGGCGATGAAGTCGCCCTCGTCGTGGAGGTGTATGCGGGGGCGTGGTTGATGTGACATGGCGGTGTCCGCTTCGCGTGGTTGTTTGTTGAGTCGAGGTGAGATCGGGTCGAACGTGACGTCGTTGCCCCGTTAGATTTGGGGTTTCAGGCTGCGGTGAGGGTCAAGGAAGGAAGGAGTTCGAGCATGTTCGGGCGGTGTGTTGTGTCTGGCGTGTTGGCAGTGTCGAGCATGGTGGCGACTGCGTTGGCCCAGCGGGTTTCGAGTGCGTTGAGAAGGCGGACTTCGACTTCGGGGGCGATGTGTGAGTAGATGCGTTTGACTTCGTCTTGGATGATGTGGCCGAGTCGGAGGGCTTGGGCTACTTCGGGGATGGCGTCGGCGATGAGCCAGGTTTTGTGGCTGTGCCGTAGTTGGTGGAAGGTCAGGCCGGGGACGACTGGGTGGACCCAGATGGGTGGGCGTTTGCGGTTGAGGTTGCCGTCGGCGGCGGGTCGCATCGCGCGGCGGGCGAAGTTGGATCGGCGGAGGAGTTGGCCGTCGGTGGTGACGAATACGTGTGGGTGGTCGTGGCTGTCGAGAAGCCACTGCAGTAGCCGGATGAGGAATGACGGCAGTGTGATGGTGCGGATCGACTCGGCGGTTTTGGGCGGTCCGAGGTAGAGCGAGCTGCCGACTTCGTGCAACGCGCCGATGTCGGGATCGATGACGATGCGGCCGTCGTCGAGGTGGGTGTTGATGCGCTGCAGCCCTGTGAGTTCTCCCCAGCGGGCGCCGGTCCATGCGGCGGTGATGATGAGGATCGCGGCGCGGATTCCGACGAGTCCTGCTGCTTGTAGTGCGATCCGGAGGACTTGCTCGGGGGTGGCCCACAGTGCCTCTTTGCGTTTGGCGTGCTGTCGCTTACCTCGGCGCTGGGGCTTGATGGGGTTGGCGGCGATAAGTTGTTCGTCGGCCGCGTCCGCCAGCATCATCGAAAGAATCTTGACGATCGTCTTTATGGTCGATTCCGCATAGCCTTGGGTGCGTAGTTTCTTCTTCCAGCTGCGGACCCCGATCCCGGTGATGCTGTCGAGACAGGTGGTGCCCCATCGGGGAATGATGTGGTTGCGGATCAGGCTGTCATATTGTGCCTCGGTGGAGCGGGCGACGTCGATGCTGTCGAACCAGGGTGTGGTGAATTCGCCGAGCAGCAGCTTTCCTGCGCTGGGGTCGAGGAAGGTGCCTCGCCGTCGGTCCGCGTCGATCTCGTCGGCCTTGTCCTGTGCGGTCGTCTTGGATGTGAAGCCTGGGATCGACCCGATCGTGCCGTCGTCTTTGGTGTAGCGGACGCGCCACGAGTTTTTGCCGATTTGCTCTACGAAAGCCATGTTGTTCCTTGGCGCGGTGGTTGTTTTGACGAACACATGGACGCTCCGTGTGCGTCAAAAATCAAGCGGTTCGTGCGAAGATGTTTTGGTGTGTCGAAGGTGTGCGGTCATCTTTGGTTTCGTTTTGCCGCGCTGATGTCTGTGATGGTGAGCAAGTCGGTTCGGGTGAACCGGAGATGTTTGCCGATGTACCTGCATGGGATCGCGCGGGCTGCCGCTTTGCGGCGAAGCCAGGAGGCGGGCACCTGCAACAGAGCAGCCGCTTGATCGGCGGTGTAGACCAAGGGCTCGTCGCTGTCCGGTTGGTGATGGCGCGGCTGTTCTTGCTCGGCTGGCGCCGGCTGAGGGCTGGGGCGAATGATGCCTCGTGACCGGCGCTGAGGAGTTGAAGTCATGCTGCATCGACCACCTGCCGGACGTCGTTAATGGTGAGTGCCGCGAGGTCGTCCAAGAGCAGTGAGATGGCGTAGGCAGCTTGTTGTGGCACAACCCCGTTGCCCAGTGCGCGGAGTTGGGCGGTACGCGGCAATGGCAGGGACGTGACCCATCCCGAGGGGAGGCCCATGAGGTGTTCGACGAATGCGGGGGCCAGCACTGGGCGCCCGTGTTGTCCTGGCTGTGTTGGTCGCGGTGTCGGTCGGCCGAGTCGCCGTTCCCAGCGATTGACTGCTGCTGCGTATACGCCCCAGTCGATGAGGCTGGCAGACGTTCGGCTGCGGTCTATTTTGGACGTGGTGTTGTTCGGTGAGGACACAGTCGGATGACTGCGGATGGCAGCATCAAGTCGCCTTTGGAGCCACGTTGGGCGGGACATCCTTTGGTGCCGTCGGTCGCTCGGGGCGTTGGCAGCAGGCGCAGTTGCTCCAGCAGAGATGGGCCACTGCTCCAGCAGAGATGGGCCACCCTGACGACTCAGCGCGCTGATGCCGTTGGAGCTTCCGTCGTGCGCGGTCGGTGTGGGGAGCATCTTGGTCCCATACATGTCGTGGCCACGCGAGCAGGAACACTCGTTGTCGCTCGTGTGCGGCACCGACTTCGGCGGCGCCGAGGCTACGCCAGAGCGCGTCGTACCCTGTTTCGGCCAGGTCGCCGAGTACACGGTGGAGGCCTCCGTTGCGCCAGCGAAGCGCGGCGACGTTCTCCACGATGAGCAGCGCGGGTCGTAGTACGCGAACGCCCGCCATGATGTTGGTCCACAGGCCACTGCGTTCGCCTTTCTCGATGCCGACGCGGCGTCCGGCGGCGGAGATGTCCTGACAAGGGAAGCCCGCGGTGAGGACGTCGATCGGCTCTACCGCAGCCCATTGGATGGCACGGATGTCACCGAGATTGGGTACGCCCGGCATCCGCGCGGTGATGATCTTCGCGACGTGTGGATCGGTGTCGGCGCACCAAGCGATTCGCCCGCCGCCGAGCGCGGTGAGCACGCCAATGTCGAGGCCGCCATAGCCCGTGCACAGCGATCCGAGTATCGGTCCAGGGCTCGTGGTGATGAAAAGCGAGTTGGAGTTCATGCCGCTTGGCTTTCAGAAGCGTGGCGTACTTCGCCCGACTCGGCCGGGCGTTGAAGTGGTGTACGAAAGACAAGGACGTCTTCGTGCGCGATCAAATGCAGAGGCAATCCGGCGTCGCGCTGTTTGCGGAGGAAGTCGCGTTGGAAGAAGCTTCCGCGTGCGACGAGGTCGTGTTCGGCTGCCCTGGCGAGTAGGGCGACGCAACGCTCGACCGGGATCAGGCCGGCGTCGCGGCCGCAATCGAGGATCTGGGCGGGCAGGTCGATGAGTTCGGCATGCTCGCGCCAAGGACGGATCGTGATGACGATGTGCCCGCCTGGCCGGAGGAACACGGTGGCGTTGGTCAGGACGCGAGTGAACCCGGCGAGGAGTCGGTGGTGGCCGATGTTGGCGAGGTTTCCGCGGTCGAGGGTGTTGCCGTAGAGGTGGTAGTACTTCTGGATTCCCTCGCCGGGCGCTACGGCGACTCGTCCGTGGGTGGATGGCCCGTACGGGGGTGAGGTGACGACGAGCGCGGCCTGCCCGATGTACTCCGGCGGCAGCAGCGCTGTGAGTTGGCGGGCGTCACCGCGGAATACCCGTGCGTTGTGGTTGATGCCGTGCTCGGTAGCGAGTTGAAGGTTGGCGTGAGTGACGTTGGCCCAGTGTGGTTCGTACTCCACGCCAACAGCGCGGCGTCCGAGGTGGACTGCTTCGACGAGGGTGGTGCCGATGCCGCACATCGGGTCCAGAACCAACTCGCCGGGGTGCGTGTAGTGGCTGATGGCGTAGGCCGCGACAGCTGGAAGCATCTTGGCGGGGTGTGGGGTCGACTCGGGTACGTAGCGGCCTTTGCGTTGCGTCGTTGGCGCGGTTTGCGCTGTGGTCCACACCGACAGTGCGGGGACCGGCGTTATGGATGCGGGTGTTGTCCTCATTGGATGACTCCCGTCTCGCGGGCGGCCGTGGCGGGCGTCATGGGTGGCGGCTTGTGGTCGTGGGGTTGGGCGAACACGAGGATGTCGGAATGCACGCGCAGGTGTGGTGCGGGCAATCCACGTACGACCGCGCGATGGCGCGTGCGGGCGTGTTCAGCGGCATCGCGTCCGTCCACTGTGGTGGCGATGTGGCCGTCGCGGATAGGGGTGTGCAAGGCGATGATGTGCTGGAGGTAGAGCAGGTCTGCGTTCTGGCCTGCTGTGACGATCCGGCCGGTCGGATCGGTCAACTCGCCTCGTGACCAGTCACAGTGCGTGAACACGGTGAGGATGCCGCCGACGCGCAACGAGTGGGCTGCGAGATGTGCCAGCAGTTCGCTGGTGTCGGTGTGCTCGGGACGCACGCTGGCGATGAGCAGATCCGTACTCGCGGGCTCGGTATCGATCATGTTGAGCACGTCATCATGCGACGGATCCGCGAGGTCGGCACGCTTGACGGCGAGGTTCCCAGACATCGACGAAGCGGTCTGTTCGGTGGGCGATGATGCTCGTGGAACGTGGACCACACGAGCCGCGCGGTCGAGGTCTTCGGCGATCTTCATAACGGCTGTGAGGCTGTCCCGACCGGCCGCCCTGATGGCGTCGTTGTCGGGTTCGGTCGATGCGTCCCGGGTCGTTGGCCATGCCAGTACGGTGACGTGTTCCTGTGGCTTGCTGAATGACTCGACGATTCTGGCGATGATCGGTGCGGGCCAGTTCGCATCGGGATTCGTCGCTGTGTCACACGCCCACACTGTCGCGGGGGTTGGTGTTGACGCCGACCTTCGTGAGCGCGTTTGAGTGTTCGTCTTGCCGGTCTTCGGAAGGCTGACGCGGGTGGTTGTTGGCGCGGTGGGATAGGGCCTGCGGTCACCGCCAGGCCGTGATGATGGTCGGGAACTTATTGCCCGTGCGGCGGTGCTGCGCCGCCGCCGAGCGGGTTGTTCGGAGTGGGTCACGGGTGCCTCCGCGAAGCCGGTGCGCCACGCGATGTACGCGGCGCCTGCTGACACCTCCGAACTCCGGAATAAGACCGTGCAGGGGACAGGCCGATCGAGAATTTTTCGGTGGAGACCGTGCAACCGAAGTTATTTGCGAATAGACGCAATATTGGGGTCAACCACGGCATGGCGGCGTGATACTCACAGTGCTCACCGGGCTCGTGAACCTCGGTCTTACCGGAGTGGTACTGAACTAGTACTGGATCGACAAATCGCCTGGTAGTCGCCGGTAATCGAGATCGAAAAGTCGATCTTCGATCGTTCACCTTGTCGATCTTGAAGTCCGCCGATGCCATGGCATTGCGAGCGTCAGTACCAGTTTGGTATTTGGTTTGTACTAATCCGGTCAGCGGTTGGTCATATCCCTCATGGCCTCCTTGTGGCGTTGCTGTTTCCACATTCCACGAGGAGTCGTACATGACTTCCAAATACTCAATTCCACGTGCCGGACTCAGGCGTGACGCAGCACCCTTGGATGCCGCACGAACGGCCTTCGAGTGGCTCATCACGGGGCCTCATCCCGTCGCTGTGGACGGTCAGTTGTTCCCCGGTCTGCCGAACCGTCGAGTGCCGTTGAACGAGCTGCGTGACCGGTTGCTCGCGCGCCGCTGTCCACAGACTTTGCGCGACGCGGTCTGGGCGCATCTTGTGCTGCGTTCACGCACCGAGGGCGCGACCTGGACAGTCGGTGCCACGGGCGTAGCGCTGCCGGCGCTCACCGCGATCGCCGGCAAACTCACGGCCCGGTTCGCTGGGGATCCCGCCGATATCGACGCCGCCGTGCTGACTGGTTTCCTCGCCGAACTCACCACAATCGATCTGCGCAAACCGCGGATCATGTTGCGGCTGCGGTGGGCGGCCTACCGCGCTGGATACGTCGCGGTACGCGAAGCCTTCGACGCCCCGGCGCCGTCCTTCAGCGCGTTCCGCTCACACCAACCACCACCGCCATGGGGCCACCCAGATTTCGTCCTTGCTCGCGCCGTTGCCGAACGAGCGATAACCGCTGAGGAAGCCGAGCTGATCGGTACGACTCGGCTGGAAGGCACACCGCTCAAGGTCGCGGCGGAGTTGCGCGGTGCCACGTATCAGGCGGTCAAGAAGGCCCGGCTGCGTGCGGAGCACCGCTTGGTCGCGTACCTGCTGGGCGACGCCCCCAGCAGTCACGCCGACAGTGATGTAGCCCGTCAGGCGGCCGACGCGGTGGTCATCACCAGCGCGGCGCGCACTGCCTCGGGTTCACCGAGCGTGACCGGCGTCGAGGTGGAGAAAGTCCGCCGTCGCGTGTCCCCGAAGGGCTCCGAAACCGGAGTTCGGGGCTGCGGGAGGAAACCGGCCGGTCCCGCGCACACCACGACTTCGGAGGTGCCGCGATGCGCCTGACTCCACGCCAGCCCACGCCCGCTCGCCGTCGGCATTGGGCGCTGCTGATTCACGTTGCTGTTCTCGCCTTCGCCGCGGCGGAACCCGCGTACGCACAAGGCACTGTGCTCGCGTTGGCGGGATCGGTCGATCAAGTGCTGGACAACATCCGCAACTGGTTGATGAGCATCTTGGCCGCTCTCGCGACCGTCTTCCTGACAGTTGGTGGTGTCCGTCGGGTGATGGGTGGGGGAGATCCTGGCGAGCAGGAGAAAGCCAAGACCTGCTTCAAAAGCGCCGCCATCGGCTACGGGCTGGCCGCGCTGGCGCCCCTGGTCGTGAGTGTCCTCAAAGGCATCGTGGGGGCGTAGGCGATGCCCACGGCCAAGCCTTACCGAAGGATGCTCGCGCCTCCCCCTATGCACGGTCCGTGGCGTGGCCGGGCAATCGCGTGGTTGCTGACAGTGAGTCTGACTGTCCTGTGTGGAGCTGCGCTGGCCGTCAACGCCGGTGCGGCGCCGCTCGGCCCGGTGCACGCGCAACCCTTGCCGACTCCGCCGCCAAGCTCGAGCACGTCGACACCGAACCTGCCGATCCCGACAGGGCCTCCGACGTCGGTGACGTGTTTTCCGGGATCACTGCAGTACGAGTGTCTCAACCAGACCACCACGACACCTCGGCCGCCGTGCACCGGCGAGGGTTGTATCCCGCAGCCGCCGAGTTCCCCGCCGCCGAGCGGCCCCGGTTCGGGCCAACCCGTTCCTCCAGGCGAACAAGAAGATGACTGCGGGCTCACCAATATCGGTGCGTGCATCACCGAAGCGATCAACGACTTCTTCCGCACTCTCGTTGAGGCTGCGCTAAACCCGTTGCTGGACCTGTTGGGCCGCACACTGCTGACCACACCGACACCGGATTCGCTGCCACGGGTCGGCGAGTTGTGGCACAACTCGTGGGACATCCTGCTGGTCAGCTACGGGCTGCTGGTGATGATCGGCGGCGTGCTGATCATGAGCTATCAGACACTGCAAGCCCGGTACACGGTCAAGGAAATCGCGCCTCGGCTGGTGGTCGGCTTCGTGGCCGGAGCGCTGAGCTTGTGGGTGGCGACCAAAGCCATTCAGATCGCGAACGGGTTGTCGCAAGCTGTTTTGGGCGACGGCATGGACCCCGCCAGAGCGAGCAAGGCACTCACTGAACTTGTGCTGGGTTCGCTCACCAATGGTGGCATGTGGCTGGTCTTCATTGGACTGGTCGTCGCCGTGATGCTCGTGCTCCTTTTGATCACGTACATCGTGCGGGTGGCGATCACGATCATCCTGATCGCCGGTGCGCCGTTGGCGTTGATGGGCCACGCGCTCCCGCAGACCGAAGGCATCGCGCAGTGGTGGTGGAAAGTCTTCGGCGGTTGCCTGGCGATCCAGGTTGGACAGAGTCTGGCATTGGTCGCGGCGATCAACGTCTTCTTCACGCCGGGTGGCTTCACGCTGTTCGGCCCGACCGTGTCCGGGTTGGTCAACCTGCTCATTGTCTTGGCGCTGCTATTCATCTTGTTCAAGATTCCGTACTGGTTCTTGAGCCCGATGCGCTCGGGTGGACGGTCGCTGTTGAGCAGCCTCGTACGCGGTTTCATCGCCTACAAGACCTTCGGCCTGCTCGGCCGCATGAGCCGCGGTCATGGCGGGTCCGCGCAGCCGCGGCGCCTCGCACCGTCGGCACCTAACGGCGGCAGCGACGGCAAGGCATGGTCGCAGCCACTGCCGTGGTGGTCATGGCGACGCCGACGTGCGGCGAAGTGGATCCGTCCCGATGCGAACATGCTGCCGTTGAAACTGCGCCGCGGGGCGTCCGCGGTAGGGCAGCCACGGCACACGCTCGCCGACGAGTTGCACGATCCCGGCCGTGACACGCCTGGGCAGCGCCCGACGCCAGCAGACCATCCCGACCTGTTCGGACCCGAAGGTCAAGTCCGGCGGCACGCGCGACCCGTGAGAGTCGATCGTCCACTGATTCCGCCAACGCCGGGCATGCTCCCACTGCGACTACGGTCCTCCGCGCCCGGCACCACAAGGTCCACGCTCGCCGACGAGCTGGCCAACCCGCATCGAGCTCATCCCGGCAGTGCACCGATGCCGCCCCACTCGCCCGGATTGGTGACCCGACACGGGCACGTCAACCCTGCGGCCAGGCCACCGCACGTGCGTCACCCGCTCATCCCACCCGAGCCCGGGATGCTGCCGATGTACGTCCGGCACGCCGACCCGATCACCCCTCGAACCACGGTGGGCGACGAGTTCGACGCCCGCCCCACGGGCTATCCGCCCAGCCCACCGACGGCGCCTGGCCTGTTCATGCGCGACGGGCGGCCCAACCGCCGCGCAACGCCGCCCAAGAAGAAGCCACACACGCCGCCGAGGAGACGCGCGTCGCCTCCGAGCGGGCCGCTTCCGCCACCACCCAAGCCTGGAGGTAAGCCATGACCACGCCTGTCCGTATCCCGACGGTCGTTTCATACTGCACCTCCTGCGATTGTTGGGGTTGTTCGCTTGCCGCGCGATGTGGGTTTGGCGGCTTGCTGTCGGTAGATGGCTTGGGTTTCCTCGTTCCAGGGGATGCACCATCGTCGGCTGGTCTCGACGCGCCGGACGGGCACGAGGTCGTGGCGGATCCAGTAGTAGATCGCTTTGGTCGACACGCCCAGCAGCTTGGCTGCTTGGGTGACGCTGACCTCGCCGTCCTGGACGGCTGCGGTGCGCGGGGCGGGGATGCCGTAGGTGTCCCGGATCCTCGCAACGGCCGCGGTGTCGAACGGACGCCCCTTGCCGGTGGTCAGCCCGGCGGCGTTGAGCTGCTCGGCGAGTTGGGCGCTGGTCTTGGCCGCACCATAGCGGCTGATGATCTCCACTGCGGTGGTGGGGGTGCGGCCGGGGCCCTTGCGGTTGACCGTGATCTCGTCGGTAGCGCCGGTGTGCCACCGCACCCCGATCCGCACCTGCCCACGCTGCTCGATCGGCAGCAGGGTGATGTCGGCGATGAGTGTGCGCAGCAGTCGCTTGCGATCCCGCGGGCTCGTGTCGGGGTCGTCCCACAACCGCGGCAGGTCCGCCGCCAGCGCCTCCAGCGTCGAGCGGGGCGGCAGCGGCGGCTTGGCCGCCCGTGCGGTCTCCAACGCCGTCTCCGCCTCGGCCAGCGCGGCGAGTTTGGCCTCCCAGCGGGACTCCAGACTCCGTGCCACCAAACGGTTCTCCGGTTCCACCTGACTGAACGCGCGCTCAGCGCGGTCGGCCTCGTAGCGGGCGCGCTCGACCGCGAGTTCGGCGGCCCGATGGCTGCGGACGTGTCGTTCGGTGACTTCGTCGGCCACCGCCAACGCCGCGGTGATCTGCTCGGGCGTGACCGCCTCAAGCAGCAACCGGCCGACCACGTCGTCCACGGTGGCCACCGCGACCGAACGGCAGCCCGTGGTGCTCGCCTGGTCGCTGGCGCTGGTGCATACGTAAAACACGTAGTGGCGGTTGCCGTACCGGGTGCCCATCCGCGCACCACACGCGCCGCAGTAGATGATGCCCTGGCACAACGCGCTGCCCTCGCGTGGCGGGCGAGCACCGCGGGCGGTGTGGTTCGCGGCGAGTTTGGCCTCGTTGTCCAGGAACTGCTGCCAGCTGATGTAGCCCTCGTGATGGTCGTGGATGAGCACCGTCCACTCGTCGCGGGCGCGTTTGCGCCGCGCGGAGCGCACTGTGCCGTCCGGTTGCACCCGGCGCTTGTCGTAGCTGCGCCCGTAGGTGTAGGCACCGGCGTAGGCGGGGTTCTTCAGCGCCTGCAACACCCGATAGTGGCCCAGTTTTCCCCACTTCAGCCGCCCGGCCCATGCCCCGCCGTAGGCACGTTGCGGGAACAGACGGTCGGTGTCGGCGAACGCCTTGACCACGCCGTAGGCCGAGCCGGTGCGGGCGAACTCGGCGAACAGGTCCTCCACCGCGGTGCGGACCTGCTCATCCGGGTCGATCACCACCTGTCCGTCGAGGTCGTAGACGAACCCGACCGCGAGCTGGGCACGCAGCTCACCTCGATGTGCGGCAGCCAGTTTCGCGCCGTGCAGGCGGCCAGCCAGCAGGTGGAGCTCGGCCTCCTATGCGAACCCGTCCGTTATGCCGACCTGGCGGGGGAAGTTGTTTGCTCCCAGCAAAATCTGGCTACCAAGTTCGGCGTAATCAGCGTCCTTGATCAGCGTCTCCTTTTCGCTCAACACCTTGATGGAGAGGAGAAGGTCATGACGACAGTTCCGTGTTGGGCTCGGGTGTGCCTACCGTTAGCTCCTTATGCTGATGGTTACCGGGCTGAGCTGGAGCGATTGGGTTACACGCCGCTGACCGCGGCGGCGCATGTGCGGTTGATGGCGCACCTGAGCCGATGGCTGGCTCGGGAGGGTCTGGAGACGTCGGAGTTGACCCCCGCGACGGTGGATACCTACTTCGTTTACCGCCGCGCGGCCGGCTACGTCAACGAGCGCACCGCACGAGCGCTGCGGCCGCTGGTGGGCTACCTGCAGCATCTGGGGGTGGTTTCAGCGTGGGTCCCTGCGGCCGCGACAACCCCGGTGGAGCAGTTACTGGTCCGCTATCGCGACTACCTCACCACTGAGCGAGGACTGGCCCAAACGACGGTCGCGCTGAATGTGCGCCTGGTACAACCGTTCCTGCTAGAGAGGGCGAACAAGACCGAAGATGACGTTGATCTGGAGCGCTTGACCGCGGGTGAGGTGGCCGCGTTCGTGGTGGTGCAGTGTCGGAAGCGGCCTCGGTCTGCTCAGCGGATCGTGACGGCTCTCCGGTCCCTGCTTACGTTTCTGTATCTGGAAGGTGTCATCGACCAGCCGCTGGCCACAGCCGTGCCTTCGGTAGCGGGCTGGACGCTGAGAGGTCTGCCTCAAGCGCTGGAAGCCGACCAGGTGGTCGCGTTGCTGGCCTCGTGTGATCAGCTGTCGGCGTATCCGGTGATGTGTCCAGGTGAGTACGAACTGATGTGTCCAGGTGTCAAGCGACGGTGGCGGTGTCCGTGATGGCGGCGAGTCGGTTCTTCAGCCGGTAGCTGGGGCCGTTGATGGGGATGACGTCGCAGTGGTGCAGGAGCCGGTCGAGGATCGCGGTGGCGAGGACCTCGTCGCTGAAGACTTGGGCCCATTCCCCGAAGTTCTTATTCGAGGTCAGAATGACGGAGCCTTTCTCGTAGCGCTTCGAAATAACCTGGAAGACCAGGTTGGCTTCGGCGCGTTCGAGGGGCTGATAGCCCACCTCGTCGATCACGAGGACGTTGGGCCGTAGGTAGGTGCGCAGAGTGCTGGTGAGCCGTCCGATCGCGTCGGCGGCTTTCAGGCGGCGGACCATGTCGTCCAGGGTGGTGAAGTAGACGGTGTAGCCGGCGCGGCAGGCAGCGACCGCGAGAGCGACGGCGATGTGTGTTTTCCCGACTCCGGGCGGCCCGAGCAGAGCGGCGTTGCCTTTGTCCTCAATGAACGAGAGCGTGGCCAAGTCTTTGATCTTCCGCGGATCCAGCTCGGGCTGGAAGGAGAAGTCGTAGTCGTCCAGGGTCTTGTGGTGCGGCAGTTTCGACAGGCGCAGGGCGCTGCGGAAGCGGCGTTCGTCGCGGACGGCGGCTTCCTCTTCCAGGACCAGGTCGAGGAACTCGAGGTATCCCATCTGGTTGTCCTCGGCGCGGCGGGCGAAGGTGTCGAGCTGGCTGGGCAGGTGGTTCAGGCCGAGCCGGGTGGCGGTGGAGCGGATGCGGGTGGTGACCAGCTCGTTCAACGGTGATCCTTCGTCTGCGGTAGTGCTGTGGTCCTGCTGGGTCCGGTGCCGGTGAGTTGTTCATAGACCGACAGCGGGCGGTGTTCGACCTTGATCTGTGCGGCGGCGGTGCGGGTGAGCAGCGCCTCCAGTGACCGGGGCCACGACTGTTCAGGCGCGGTATTGGGCCGCAGCGGGATGACCTTCCCGTCGTGGTCGTCGTCCTCGATGCTGGTGGTAACCGCGCGGGTGTGGCCGTCGGGCAGACCGTCCCAATGGGTTTCGTCGACGACCCGCTGGCCTCTGGTCGTGGCCCGGGGATGGACGGCCAGCAGGGTGCCGTCGGCTAGGTTGCCGGTCGTGGCCGCGTCGATGGATGTGGCATGCAGGCTGATGGTGTCGGCGGTGGCGCGGATCTCGACCAGCTGGCGGTGACGGACCTTGCGGGCAGGAACTGAGTAAAGGCTGGCGTCGAACGCGACCAGGCAGTCCTTGCCGACGTGCCGCAGATGCCGCTGCGTGACCAGATACGGACTGACTGGGATTGGGTGCAGGGCCGAGTGGTCACGGGCGGCGCGGTGGCCGATGACCTCGCCGTGCGTGCTGTGGACGCGCTTGCGCCGCAACGGGACCCAGGCGGTGAACGCCGAGTCCATCTCCTCCAGGCTGGCGAACCCACGACCGGCCAGGACGTGATCGCGCACGATCGCGACTTGGCGCTCGACCCGGCCCTTGCCGGTCGGGCGGTATGCGGCCAGCACGTCGATGTCGAAGTCGTAGTGCCCGGCGAACGCCACGGCTTCCGGATGCAACGGAACGGCCTTGCCTGGGGCGACATGCCGACGCACCACGGTCTTGGTGCGGTCGTAGACGATCGCCCGAGGCACCCCGCCGAAGTGCTCGAACGCCCGGCGATGGCAGGCGAAGAAGGTCTCCAGGTCCTGACTGGTGGTAAAGCAGCAGAACGGGTCGCGTGAATAGGACAAGGTCATGTGGAACGAGTAGACCTTCGGAATGCCGACATGCGCGAGGATCTGACCCTCGTCCCCCCAGTCCACTTGGGCCTGCGCGCCTGGGATCACCTCGAACCGGCGGTGCAGGAGCCCCAGCTCGTCCGGGGCGATACCCAGCTCGGCCGCGATCCTGGGACGGGCCTCCTGCAAATACAGCTTGACGCGCTGATAGTTGCCGGTGAACCCGTACTGCTCGACCAGCCGCTCGTGAATAACCGTGCCTTTCAGCAGCAGCTCTGAGCGCAGCCACGCATCGATCACCGGCGCCATCGCGGCGATCACCGGCGTGCGGGTCCCCTTGCGGCTGCTGCCTCGCGGCGGTCCTGGCCGCGCGTCGCTGGCCAGGTATTTGCGGACAGTCTGCCGGTGCAGCCCGGTCTCCCGCGCGATCGCAGAGATGCTCATCGCGCCGGACTCATACAAGCCACGGAAGCGACGCAGCTCCGCCCACCGCTCCTCGTCCAAGATCACCAGTGCCGTCCCTATACACACCCGCCAGGTCGCACGACAGCTTGACGATCACCAGCGCGTACCGACACCCCGACACGCTACAAAGTGGACACATTAACCCGTACGTGGCTGGTCACATGAGTCCGTACGCCGACATCAGCAGACCTCGACAGGGCGGCGGGATCTGGCGATCCTCACGTTGCTGTTTCGGCTCGGGCTGCGCGCTGGTGAAGTCGCCGCGTTGGGATTAGACGACATCGACTGGCGACTCGGTGAGATCACGGTGTGGGGCAAGGGTAATCGGCGTGATCGGATGCCGCTGCCGGCTGATGTCGGGGAGAAGATCGTCGCCTATCTGCGCAACGGACGCCCTGCCGCTGCCCAGGGCCGGACGGTGTTCGTTCGTGCGCAGGCTCCGTATCGGGCGTTGAGCACCGGCGCTGTCACGACTGCGGTGGCCTCCGCGGGCCGACGGGCTGGTATTGGCGTGGTGCACGCTCATCGGCTGCGGCACTCGGCGGCCACCGCCATGCTGCGTGGAGGTGGCTCGCTGAGCGACATCGGCCAAGCTCTACGACATGTTCGCCCGCTGACCACCGCGATTTACGCGAAGGTTGATACCGAGGCGCTACGGGCACTGGCCCGGCCTTGGCCAGGTGAGGCGGCATGACACAGTCACGTCCCCCGCTGCGCCGCGCGCTCGCGGACTACTTGGATTTGCGTCGCGCTGTGGGTTTCCGCTTGGCCAACGCCGGCCGCTTGCTGGGTCAGTTCGTCGACTACCTCGAACACGACGGCATCGACACCATCACCACCGAGAACGCGTTGGCCTGGGCGACGCTACCCGCTGGGACATCCCTGCATTGGCTGGCGATCCGCGTCAGCGTGGTGCGCGGCTTCGCCGCCTACCTGCACAGCCTTGACCCCTGTGTGGAGGTTCCGCCGGCCGGGGTGATCCACGCCGTGGGGCCCTGCCGGGCTACTCCGTACTTGTATTCCGAGGCTGAGATCCGGTCACTCATCCAGGCCGCGGCCATGCTGCGTCCGCGCCTTCGGGCCGCCACCTACCAAAGCCTGATCAGCCTGCTGGCGATCAGCGGCCTGCGGATCAGTGAAGCGATCGCCCTTGATGACGAGGATCTCGACGTCGAGCACGAATTGCTGATGGTGCGTGACACCAAGTTCGGCAAACACCGCCTGGTTCCCTTGCACCCCAGCGCGATGCGAGCCCTGACCCGCTATCGACAGTGTCGGCAGGAACGGCTGCCACGACCGGCCAGCCCAGCACTGTTGCTCTCCAGCAGGGGGACACGGTTGCTACACAGCAACATCAGCCTTGTCTTCGCCCGCCTGGCCGAGGGGTGCGGGATCACACGCCGCTCAGCGTCCTGCCGGCCACGAATCCACGACCTCCGGCACAGTTTTGCGGTCGCGACCGTGCTGGACTGGTACCGCCAGGGCGCCGACATCCCGGCCATGATGCCCAGGCTGTCGACCTACCTGGGCCACACCGACCCGAAACACACATTTTGGTACCTCTCTGCCGCACCGGAACTGATGGCCCTGGCCGGGCAGCGCCTGGCCGAACACCTGGCAGGTGGCGCATGAGCGGCACTCTGGCCCCGACCCTGCAAGCATTCTTCACCGACCGACTGGCCCGGCAACGCCAGGCCAGCGGCCACACGATCGCCGCCTACCGCGACACCGCCAAGCTATTGCTGATCTTCACCGAGAAACAGACCGGCAAACAACCCTCCACTATGGACATCACCGATCTGGACGCTCCGCTGATCGGCGCGTTCCTGACCCATCTGGAAACCGACCGCGGCAACAGCGTCCGCACCCGCAACGCCCGACTGGCAGCCATCCACTCGCTGTTCCGCTACGCAGCGCTGCACCATCCCGACCAGGCCGCGGTCATCCAGCGGGTCCTGGCAATCCCACCCAAACGGTTCGACCGCACCCTGATCACCTACCTCACCGAGGACGAGATCACCGCGCTGCTGGCCGCCCCGGACCCGAGCAACTGGACCGGACGCCGCGACCACGCCCTGCTCATGCTGGCCTGCCAGACCGGGCTGCGCGCCACCGAACTCACCCGCCTGAGGATCAGTGATCTCCACCTGGGCACCGGCGCGCACGTCAGTTGTCTGGGCAAGGGCAGAAAACAGCGGATTACCCCACTCACCGCTGGCGCCGTCATGGTGCTTCGTGCCTGGCTTGCCGAACGCGCTGGTTTGCCTGCCGACCCGTTGTTTCCGACCCGCCGCGGCGGCCCCATGAGCCGGGATGCCTTGCAGCGCCGGGTTTCCATACATGCAGCCACTGCAGCGCGATCCTGTCCCACCTTGGGTGAGAAGAAGATCTCACCTCACGTCCTGCGGCACTCCGCCGCGATGCGGCTGCTCCACGCCGGTGTTGACATCTCCGTCATCGCGTTGTGGATGGGACACGAAAACACGGCCACCACGCAGGTTTACATCCATGCCGATCTTGCACTCAAGGAGCGGGCGTTGGCCCGAACCGCACCCCGCGACGCACCACCAGGCCGCTACCAACCCCCCGACACCATCCTCGCGTTCCTCAACGGTCTGTGACTATAACGAACTTGGTAGCCAGATTTTGCTGGGAGCAAACAACTTCCCCCGCCAGGTCGGCATAACGGACGGGTTCGCATAGGAGGCCTTATGTGGACGTCCACATAAGGCCTCCGACATCGATCCCTTGAGCCCCAACAACAAGCGGTCGTTGACGTCGCCCAGGTCGTAGACTCCGTCGCCGTCGATGAGCAACGTGTCGGTCAGGCGCGCGAGTTCGAGCAGCCTCGCGAACTCGGCCGACGAACGCGCCAGCCGGGACACCTCCAGCCCGAAGATGGCGCCGACCTCGCCCAGGCACACCCGCGAGATCAGCTCGCGGAACCCGTCGCGTTCCGACCCGAACCGGCCCGACACGCCGAGATCGGCGTCGACGACCATGACCTGTTCGGCCGTCCAGCCCAGCTCCACCGCCACGCCCGACAGGCCGTACTGGCGGGCGGTCGACTCGGCGTGCTCGCGGACCTGCATCACCGTCGACTGCCGCACGTACACCACCGCCGACCGTGCCCGGTGTTCCGTGGTGATCTTCGACGCGCCGTTCATCGCCACCACCGAGACTGTTGCGGCTTTCCTTGCGCAGCAACGATTCGACCATGTTCGCGACGGCCATCACCGCCTCGCAGCCCTGGGCCGCGGTCACCACGCCTCACTCCCGGCTCGGCTGAACCGTCGCTGTCGATATCGAGCACCATCAAGATCATCATTCACCCACCCGGTGGTCGCTCGAACAGTGGGCGGTCATCGCGTCGATCACCGCACGCAACGCGGTCAGCCCTTCGGCTGCGAGCCGCTGATCGGCCGCCGGCACGCCGCGATCGGTCCATTCCTGCCGCAGCGTCGCCCGCTGCTTGCCGTCGACCTCGCACACGAACCACAGCCCTTGCCGCGTGCGCCGCTCGAACAACACCGGCAACTCTCGGCCACACAACGGATGAAACGGATGGGTGACCACCAATGAGCTACCACGAGACCCGGACGAGCGGGTCCTATGCAGTGCGTATCCCCGCGGATGTCGACATGGCCGACCGGGTCATCGGCCCGCTGACCGCCCGACAACTCGCGATCCTCGCGGTGACCGGTCTCGTCCTCTATGCACTGTGGATAGTTACACGTGCGTTCATGCCGCTGCCGGTGTTCCTCGCCTTCGCGGTTCCGGTTGGCGCCGCCGCGACGATGCTCGCCGTGGGCCAGCGGGATGGCGTGTCGCTGGATCGCGTCGTGCTGGCCGCGATCCGCCAGCGCCTCGGTCCGCGACATCAGGTCGCCGCACCCGAGGGCGTGCGTCCCGCGCCTGACTGGCTCACCACCACTGCGAACACCGCGAGTGCGGTCGACGAGCAGATCTCGCCATCCGCGCTGCGGCTGCCGGCGGAAGCGGTCACCGACACGGGCGTGGTCGACCTCGGCAAGGACGGCCTCGCGGTGGTCGCGGTGGCCAGCACGGTCAACTTCGCTCTGCGCACACCGAACGAGCAAGAAGCGCTCGTCGCGAGCTTCGGCCGCTACCTGCACAGCCTCACCGCGCCGGTCCAGGTGTTGGTGCGCACGGAACGACTGGACCTGTCTGGGCAGATCGCCGAGCTACGGCAGCAGGCTGGCGGCTTGCCGCACCCGGCTTTGGAACAGGCCGCGTACGAGCACGCCGATTACCTAGCCCAGCTGGGTGAACAAAGCGACCTCTTGCGCCGCCAGGTCCTGCTTGTGCTGCGCGAGCCCATCGGCACCACTACACCCACTGACGGCCTCGGCGGACCATCACCATTGGCGACATTGAAGGCGCGATCGCGACGGCGTCGCGAGCAAGCCAGCATTCCCGTCGCGGCACGGCGTGCGGCCGAATCCCGGCTGGTTCGTCGGCTCAGCGAGGCGATCGAACTGCTCGCACCGGCCGGCATCGTGATCACACCGCTGGATGCCGGGCAGGCCACCGCCGTGCTGGCCAGCGCGTGCAATCCCGACACGTTCCTATCGCCCTCGGCCGGACTCGCCGCAGCGGATGACGTCATCACCACCGCCACGGACGACTGGGATGACGCCGAGGAGAGCGGGCGAGTTCGATGACGCGCCGATCCACGACACTGCACGCGTCCAGCGCGTTTACCCCGGACGCTCTGTCCGTTGGCGCACGTCATCTGGAGGTCGGTGGCGAGTGGGTGGCCAGCTTCGCGATTACTGGCTTCCCTCGGGAGGTTCACCCCGGCTGGTTGTCGCCGTTGCTGACCTATCCGGGGCGCCTGGATGTGTCGGTGCATGTCGAGCCGATCGACCCGGCAACGGCCGCGTCGCGGCTGAAGAAGCGACTGGCCAAATTGGAGTCTGGTCGTCGGCACACCGCCGAGCACGGTCGGTTGCACGATCCCCACGTCGAGGCCGCGACCGAAGACGCCTACGAGCTGTCCGCGCGGGTCGCGCGCGGCGAAGGGAAGCTGTTTCGTGTTGGCCTGTACCTGACCATCCACGCCCACTCCGAGCGGAGCTTGGCTGACGAGGTCGCCGCGCTGCGATCGCTGTGCGCGTCGTTGTTGCTGGATGCCAAGCACACCACCTATCGGTCCTTGCAAGGCTGGGTCTCGACCTTGCCGATGGGGCTGGACCTGATTGGCATGCGCCGAACGTTTGACACCAGCGCGCTGGCCGCGGCCTACCCGTTCACCTCGCCCGATCTGCCCGCACCGGATCCGACCAGTGTCGCCGCGCCGTCCGGGGTGCTCTATGGCTACAACGTTGGTTCCCAGGGGCTGGTGCATTGGGATCGGTTCGGCGAGGGCATGCACAACCACAACAGCGTGATCCTCGGTCGCTCTGGTGCCGGGAAGTCCTATTTGGTCAAGTTGGAGCTGTTGCGCAATCTGTACCGCGGCATCGAGATCGCCGTGGTCGACCCCGAGGACGAGTACGCCCGTTTGGCCGCCGCGGTCGGCGGAACCTACGTGCACCTCGGCGGCGATGCTGTCAGGCTCAACCCGTTCGATCTCCCTGTCCACACTCGCGCGGATGGGCGGCGGACCGCGCCTAAGGACGCGCTGGTGCGCCGCAGTTTGTTCCTGCACACCGTGATCGCGGTTCTGATCGGCAGGGAACCGGACGCTGCCGAGCGCGCCGCTTTGGATCGAGGCATCGCCGCGACCTACCAGTCCGTCGGCATCACCGCCGACCCGCGCACATGGACGCGGCCTTCGCCGATTCTGCGGACCTTGCGCGACATCCTGACCGCGGCCGGTTCCGCCGGCGACACCGCAGCAGGCGAGCTCGCCGCACGGCTGCACTCCTATGTGGACGGCGCGTTCAAGCAGCTGTTCGACGGTCCGACGACTACCACGCCGGAAGGTCACTTGGTGGTGTTCTCGTTGCGGGACTTGCCGGACGAACTCAAGTCCATCGGCACGTTGCTGACGCTCGACACGGTGTGGCGTCGGGTCAGCAATCCCGCGATCCGCCGCCCACGGCTGGTCGTGGTGGACGAGGCGTGGTTGCTCATGCGAGACCAGGCGGGGGCGGAATTCCTGTACAGAATGGCCAAAGCGTCCCGTAAACACTGGGCCGGACTGACTGTCGCCACGCAGGATACCGCCGACGTCCTGGGCAGCGATCTCGGCAAGGCCGTCGTCGCGAACGCCGCGACACAAATCCTGCTCCGGCAAGCGTCGCAGGCGATCGACGAGATCACCCGGACCTTTGATCTGTCGGCGGGGGAGCGGCAGTTTCTGCTGTCCGCGGATCGAGGACAGGGATTGTTGTCCGCAGGCACGCAACGCGTGGCGTTTCAAAGCATCGCTTCACCGACCGAGCACTACTTGGTCACCAGCAATCCCGCCGAGCTGGCCGAGTACGCCGAGCACACGCACACCGCGGACGGTGATCAGCCTTACGTGGACTTGGGTCTCGTTGAGGCCGACGACGAGCAGATCGATCTCGACGCCGCCTGACCCCGCTTCTCGCCCTTCGGTGAAAGGGAACCAATGATGCCTGGCTGGATACCTACTGCCCCGAACACGGGACCACTTCTCGGCGGCTTCGCCAGCAGCGCCACCGACGGATGGATCGGCGAGTACCTTCGCGACCCAGGCGGTACGGTACGCGCGCTCGTCGCGGGTCTGCGGGACTGGGCACTTGAGTGGGGGCCTGTTGCCGCACCTGCGCTTGCCGTCGGGATCACAATGGTCGCGCTCGGCCGTCGAGTCTGGGCTCGACGTTGCCACGCGCGGCTGATCGCGGATGCTCGGCAGATCACCGTGCTGCCACCGCCCGAGGTCGACCCTGCAGGTGGGGAAGCGTTGTGGGCCAACCTGGTTGGTCTGCTCCGCCCGGCATGGCGCCGCCTGGTCACCGGGCAACCACACGTGGCGTGCGAATACCTATTCTCCGAAGCAGGCGTCGCCATCAAGCTGTGGGTCCCGGGTGTCATCCCGCCCGCCCTTGTCGAACGCGCCATCGAGGCGGCCTGGCCCGGCGCGCACACCAGCACCAGCTCACCACCAGACCCGCCACTGCCGCCACCGTCGTCGGGACAACGCAGATTGGTCGTCGGGGGCGAGCTGCGGCTGGCGCGCCCGGAAGCGCTGCCGATCCGTACCGCCTTCGACGCCGACCCCATTCGCGCTTTGATCGGCGCACCAGTCGGACTCGGGCGCAACGACTACGCCTGTCTGCAGATCCTCGCCCGGCCCGTCACCGGCCGCCGCGTTGCCCGAGCGCGTCGGGCAGCTAGACGAGTACATACCGGCGGATCCGCACACGTCGTCGGTCGCCTGCTCGACCTCATCACCCCCGGCGTCAAGACCAGCAGCCGCCCGCCCGACCACAAACCCCGAAGCGACCCGCAGACGTCCCTGGAATACGGCGCGCAGAACCGCGCCATCGTCACCAAACAACGCGGCTCCCAGTACGAGACCATGATCCGCTATGCCGTCGCCACCCTCCTGCCCGAACACAGCACCGACACCGAAATCCGCACAGCCCACGACGTCGCCCGCGGACGGGCTCACGCACTCGCGGCCGCATTCGCCGCCTACACCGAACACAACCACTACAGGCGCACACGTTTGCGGCACCCAGGCGCCGTCCTCGAGGTTCGCCGTCTGGGTCGGGGCGACCTGCTCTCGGTCCCGGAACTCGCGGCGCTGGCGCATTTGCCCGTCGACGCGTCCATCCCGGGCATCCAACGCGCCGGAGCCCGAGCCGTCGCACCACCACCCGGGATCGCCACACCCGGTCCCGAAGCCAAACCCCTCGGCATAACCGATACCGGACACTCGCGACCTGTCGCGCTCCGCGTGCCCGACGCGCGTCATCACCTGCACGTCCTGGGCGCGACAGGCTCGGGCAAATCCACGCTGCTCGGCAACATGATCCTGGCCGACGCCGAAGCAGGCCGCGGCATCGTGCTAGTCGACCCCAAGGGCGACCTCGTCACCGACATCCTGTCTCGGCTGCCGAAATCAGCGGGTGAGCGGGTAGTGCTGTTCGACGCGGACAGCCGCACCCGTCCGCCGTGCATCAATCCGCTCGACGGTGGCAACACGGACCTGACCGTCGACAATCTCGTCTCGGTGTTCCGACGCGTCTACTCCGCGTTCTGGGGACCCCGCACCGACGACGTCATGCGCGCCGCCTGCCTCACCCTGCGCGCCCAAGAAGGCGTCGCCACCCTGGCCGATCTCCCCAAACTACTGGCCGATCCCGCGTTCCGGTCCCGTATCACGGCAGGTATCACCGATTCGGTCTTGCGTGGATTCTGGTCCTGGTACGAAGAACTCACCGACTCTGGCCGTAGCCAAGTCATCTCACCTTTGATGAACAAGCTGCGCGCCTTCCTGCTGCGCCCGTTCGTCCGTGACGCCATCGCCGGTGGACCTTCCACAGTAGACATGAGCGCCGTGCTTGACGGCGGCATCTGCCTGGTTCGCATCCCCAAAGGGTCACTCGGTGAAGAAACCACACGGCTCGTCGGCTCGTTGGTCGTCACTCGAACCTGGCAGGCCACCACAAGCCGCGCCCGTATTCCGCAACGCCAGCGCCGTGACGCCAGCCTTGTCATCGACGAGTGCCACAACTTCCTCAACCTGCCTTATCCAATCGAGGACATGCTCGCCGAGGCCCGCGGATTCCGGCTCGCCATGACCCTGGCGCACCAACACCTTGGCCAGCTCCCACGCGAACTACGCGAAGGCATTTCCACGAACGCCCGCAGCAAGATCTACTTCAATGCCTCTCCGGAGGACGCCCGCGAACTGTCGCGGCACACTGCACCGCGACTCACCGATCACGACCTCGCACATCTCGGCGTCTACCACGCCGCCGCACGCCTCGTTCTGCACGGCGAAGAAGCACAGCCGTTCACGCTGCTCACCCAGCCGCTGGCACGCGCCATCCCCGGCCGAGCTCGCGACATCCGCGGCATGGCCCGTCGCGCCTTGCGTGCCCACACATCGCCTTTGCCTACGACATCAGATCCCCGGAATGTCCAGCGGCCTCACAGTTCTGACCCACGTCGCAGCAGTTGAACCATCGGAGGTTTTGCACATGATCACCAACCCGACCAGGCAGCGCGCCTTGCGCGGCCACAAACCCGCTCGTCCCACACCACGCATCGCCAACTCCGCCGAGCACCAAGCGGTTCTAGCCTTTCGACTGACGCCGAGGGATCGGTGGATCATCCGGATGCTGCATGAGCACCGCGTGCTTACCTCTCACCAGATCACCGCCCTGGCCTTTCCGTCGTTTCGGTCAGGCCGCATGCGACTGCGCGAGCTGTACCAGTGGTCGGTCGTCGACCGATTCCAGCCCTACATCTCGGTCGGCACCGCACCCATGCATTACGTGCTCGCTCCAGCGGGAGCGGCGGTATTGGCCGCCGAAGACGGCATCGATGTGAAAGAGCTGGGATACCGGCACGACCGCGCCCTTGGTGTCGCACACAGTCTTCGGCTCGCCCACACCGTCGGCGTCAACGAATGGTTCACCGCACTGATCGAACGCGCACGGCATGACCAGCACGCCACGGTGCCAGCGTGGTGGTCAGAAACCCGGTGCGCCAAACACTTCGGCGACCTGATCAAACCCGACGCCTACGGCCGCTGGCGCTACGGCGACCACGAGTCCGAGTTCTTCCTCGAATACGACTTCGGCACCGAGACGCTCAGCAAGCTTGCCGGGAAACTCACTGGATACGCCGCGCTCGCCGAGTCCACCGGCATCACCACACCCGTGCTCATATGGTTGCCGACCTCACGGCGCGAAGCCAACGCCCGCCGGCTGCTGTATCGCCTGTGGCACGAGCTCGACAAGCCGAGCACGGTCCCTGTTGCCACCGCCGCAGCGGAGCTTCTCGATCCGCAGTCCTCGCATCCCAGCCCGGCAGACGCGGTCTGGCTGCCCCTCGACTCGACTGGCCACACGGGACGCCAGCAGCTGCATCACCTTCTACGCGCATGGCCTTACGTCCCACCCGTCCTACCCGACTTCGCGCCCGCCCGAACCGCCGCGCAGTCGCCGCCACCGCATCCCATGCCACCAACACGCGGGCCCAACGGCACCGAGGAGGGCAACTCATGGCTTCGAAAGCCGTCATCGGCGTAATCGCCCTGCTGGTGCTTGTGCCTGTGCTGATCGCCGCGGCAGGCAAGGGAGCTGTCGAAGCTGTGCTCGGCAGCACGTCGAACGGCACGATCGTCAACTGCGGCACGCCGATCGCCGACATCCCATCCGACTACTGCGCCCTCTACGTTCAGGCCTCCGCGGTCTGCCCCGGACTGGACTGGAGCATCCTCGCCGCCATCGGGAAGATCGAAACCGACCACGGCCGCTCAAACCTGCCAGGAGTCCACAGTGGAGAGAACTTCGCTGGTGCTGGCGGTCCGATGCAGTTTCTCCACGCCACCTTCAACGGTGTCGTCTCGCGTCACACCATCCCGCCGGGAGGCGCGAACCCACCGTCCCGCTACAACCCGCACGACGCCATCCACGCTGCCGCGTTCTACCTCTGCGACTCAGGTGCGCCAGGCGACCTGTACAAAGCCATTTTCGCTTACAACCATGCTGACTGGTACGTCAAAAAGGTTCTCGAGCAAGCAGAAACCTACTCTAACGCCGCAGCGGCAGCAGGCGGGGCCGGTGACTGCAACGCCATCCAAGCACCCAACGCCCCCGCTGCGGCCGCCATCAACTACGCCTGCGGCCAACGCGGCCTGCCCTACGTCTGGGGTGGCGACGGCCCTTCCGAAGGCGGCTTCGACTGCAGCGGCCTAACCAAAGCGGCATACTCCGCCGCCGGAATCAATCTGCCACGCACCGCCCACACCCAATACCACGCAGGCCCGCGAGTTCCCGCCGGACAACCACTCCTGCCTGGCGACCTCGTCTTTTACGGTCCACCGAGCAAAGTTCGCCACGTCGGCCTGTACATCGGCGCTGGGAAAATGATCCACGCACCCACCTTCGGCGAGCGCGTCCAGATCGGTTCCTACCGGTGGAACCGAGACGGATACCTCGGTGCGACTCGACCTGCCACGTCAGCCGAGTTGTAGCTGTCGGTCGCTGAAGACTGCCAAGATAGCGTTCGTCGGAATGGCTTGAAGGTCATTGGGGGCTAGCGTTGAGCGACGGAAGACTGTTTGTCGAAGTCTGGGGTTATGACTATCCATGCAAATCCTGTGGCAGCGAGATGACGTGGGTATTTGGGTTGCGGCCATGGCATCGTCCGAAGGTCGGCGAACTGGTGACATGCGACCAGCCCAACGCCGTGGCCACCGCGCGTTCGATCCTCAACGAGGCCGGATGGGCTGACCTTGCGGCGCAGCTCCTGCCACGTCCACCGGGTGCGCGCGGAGCCAGTTTCAACCCGAACTCGTGCCCTTCCTGCCACAAGCAGGCTGTCTGGCATGACCTCGATGGCGTGACCATTCGCGCTCTCCACGAAGGCTGGGTGATTCTTGCCCGAGCCCGGATTCCCATCCCGCAGTGGCGGGCGCTCCTGGCCGAAAGGCATGGCGTGTACGCGTTCTAGCGTTGTCACCCGGCTACGGCCTGGCGTGCTCATCGACGAGCGGCTGGCTCGCTGCGTCACGCAGTGACGGGTTATTGTCGCGTTCTGCCAACCGTTGTTGACGTGTGCCCCAAGCTACATTGGTTCGCCTAGGGCACACGAAGCTGCCGTCATAGTTGATTTAGCTGGTGCCGGTTGGTGCGAGCGTGTAACGCTTCGGGCGGTCGCTGGTCCTTACGGCGTAGCCGTCATGGACGAGTTTCTCCAGAGCGTTGTGTACCGCGCCTGCAGACCGAGTCAATTCTTTGCCGATCTTGTTCGGGCTGAACTCTTCGGTGGGGTGATCGCGTAGCCAGTCCTCGACCAATCCTCGCAACCCTCCAGGAGGAAGCCGTAGCTGCTTCGATGGTGCCTCACCTGCAGAGTCGTCGGGCTCCGATTTCATGTCGGTGTCACTGGAATCGGCGGCGTCTGTGACTGCCACGTCCTCAACCTCGTCTGCCGTGTCATTCCCCAGGCCCTCATCGTTCTGCTCTGGCGTGCTCGCAAGGGGTTGCTGTTCGACGGCTGGGGCCAGCTGGTCTGCCGAGACGTCGTTGGCTTCGGTGATTGACCACAAGTCGGCTGCGCGTCGGTTGCCTTCGGCGGTGCCGGATGTTCTCGTGGCGCTACCTTCATTCGCCCAGCGGGCAAGGATCTTGCCTGCGGTGGATTTGCCGATCCCGGCGATCACGGACAGTTGGGTGGTGGTGTGGTTGGGGTGGGCGCGTAGCGCTTTCCACAGTTTGTCTTCGGTGCCAGTGCGTACGGTGGCGTCGGCGCCTTGATCGATCGTCCGTTGTGGATGGTTGGCGCCATTCGGGCTGGCGGTTTCGGTCGTTGAGGCGGAGGTTTTCGTGGACATGACTACCTCGATTCTCGTGTGACTGTTGGTGGGTAGTTCATGCCCTGGCCAGGGCGGTGCGGCCCCCGGTTGCGCTGCCGGTGTGCTGGGCCACATGACTATGGACGCTTCCTTCGGCCGTGAAGTCAAGCAGTTCGATGCAAGATGTCTGTCTCTTGTAGACGGGATGATGCCTGTGTTATGAGGTCGGTTGGAGGAGGTGGTGCATCCGTATGTATCGTGGTCTGTTGTTCTGATCGACGAAGAACAGGGCGCCAGAGTATTGGCGGAGTTGTTCGGGCGTAAGGTCATTCGTGCTGTGATGATCGATGCTGTACAGGGTTTCAGCTGTGACGTTCTTGCGCGCGATGGTGTGCTCGGGTTCGGTGAGCCCGGTGAATCGGATGTGTAGAAGCAGTACGATTGGGCCGTCTTCGGGTTCCCATAGCGGCGTCAGTATCGAGGCGCTGAGCGTGATCTCGACATCGGCGGGGATGTCCCCGACGACTTGGGCAGCAAGAAGGTCTTCGTGAACGTGGTGAGCGAAGGTGCCGAAGGCATCCGTGGTGTCGGTGTTGGTCGATTGGTGTCCGTCGATCCATACGCCCGGTGTCCAGTGTTGTTCTATCAGCATTGGTGGTGTCCTTTGTGGTCGTGTGTACTCGACCGATCGAGGTGGTCGCCGAGGTCGGCGAGCGTGGCGATGCGGCCAACGGGAATGTGGGCGGCACACCTGAGGCAGTGGCCTAGGAGTTGCCACCCGATCCCCGGAGTGTTGTCGTCGGGGATGAAACGCCACTTTTGTTGTGTTGATGGGTCGGTGACGGTGATGAGGTCGCCTGGTACCGGTCCGGTGCGGGTGTGGTAGGTGCGATGTGGGTCATCAGTGACGAGTACGGCGTCGGTTGTGACTTGTAGGGCGGCAGCGATGGTGCGTGCGACTCGGGCCCGTCGTGCCCATTGATTCCAGTTGTCGTGACGGTTGTGGAATCCGTCAGGGTCGGCGGCACGGTGGGCGTATGCGGCTTGCACTGCGCGGGCAGCCAATCCAGTGTGGGTATTGGCAGCTGTGGACACTTCCGGTTGGCGATGCGTGGTGAGCCGGGTTTCGTTGCTGACACTAGACAGGGCGTCTCTGACGCGGTGCCAGTCGCCAGCGTGCCACCACCACACATAACCGTCGTCGAAGGCGTAGGCGTGGTCGAAGCACCTGTCATAGAAGGCTTCGTCGTAGTGCTCGCTGGGGTCGGGGCACCAGTCCCCGATTAGTCGTCCGGCGTCGGCGGCGGTTTGGGCCGACCCAAGTCCAGCGGCATCCCATCCGATGATCATCCGGTGCACGGCGTGTTCGTACGCCTCGTCGGAGGTGGCACTCAAGATAGCGCGGGCGATAGGCAGGATGGACAGGGACGCCGGGTCTAGTTCGAAGTCTGGGGTGCCGAAGGTTTCGTTGGACGACAACACACACAGCAGGGCTGCTTCCGGGGGACGGCCGTTGAAGAACAGGGCGCGGTTCGTGGTCATGGTAGGCGTTTCCTTTCGAAAAGGCTTGGCGGTTCAGCGGCGCGCGGTGGCCTGTAGTGCCGTGGTGGCGGCGCGTCCGATGGCTTGGGCGGTGTTGGTGGGGTCGGTCAGTTGGTGCACGGTCACGCCATCGAACGGATTGTCGTCAGGGTCGGTGGTCAGCCACAGCACGGCGCAACCGTTGGCGCGTAGGCGGTTGACGCGTTTCTGGCCGTCGCGGTATTGGTTGTAGGCAAAGTGTCCGTCGGACACGATCACCAGTAGCCGTGCGGCACCTGGGCGGGACAGCCTGAGTGCGCCGTCGAGGGCGTCGGTTGCCTTGGTGATGTCTTCCCAGTCGTCGGAAGCGGCGAAGGTGGTGACGACGTCGGGGGCGTTGCCGGGATAGGTGATAGGGCGGACGTATTCGCCGAAGATGACGGTGGCGGTCTCTACGGGGATTGTGGCGTGGTGTCCGGCGTGCGCGAGGATCCATGCTGTCGAGGCGACAGCCCCGCGCAGATGGCTCATGGATCCGGACACGTCGCATGCGATCCCTAGGCGCAGTGGTGGGGATGGCGCGATTCGCCGGGAGGTGCGGGTGAACGGCTCAGCTGTGACGATCGCTCCGGCGGCGCGCTGGGCGTCGGCGGCGAGTGCGCCACGCATGCGCAATCGCCCCGGTGGCGCTGCGGACGTGGACTTGATCGTGACGCGTTCGCGGACTCCGGCCGTGGACAGGGCGCGTGCCAACACACGCGCGGCGCTGCGTTCTTGGGCATTGGGTTTGCGCGTGCCCGTTGTCCGTGTGCCTCCGGTTCTGCTGCGGTGGTGCCCGCCGGAAAACACCGTCCGGGCGGCCGCTTCGGCTGCTTCGCGTGCGGCATCTTCGGAGGCTTGTTCCGCGTCCGTGTCAACGGCGGGGGTTGGTGGTGTCTCGTCGGCCACCGCTTGCGCGACCGCGCCGAGTACAGCGTCGAGGGCGTCGGCCAACGCCGAGCCTGCCGACGGATCCACGTAACCGCCTGGCGCGGCAGTCGGGTTGTCGGGGTCGATACCCAGAGCCCCGCACCATCGCCGTCCGAGGTCGATCATGGTGTCGGCGTCATCATCGGATACTTCCAATGCCTGGCGCCACAATCCGCGTAGGGTGTCCAAAATCCTGGCACCGAGTATGTCGACGAGGAGACGTGCCAGCGGTGCGGTTTCGGTGGCTGTGAGGATGCCGCCGTCCACCCTGCCCAATACCAGCGCGGCGGTTTGGGCAGCGTCCATTGTGGTCAATCCTGGTCCGTCGGCGGGGTTGTCGGCTGTGAAGTTCAGGTCGGCCACGGCTATGTTTAGCGCTGAGGCTCGCAACCAATGCCGGTCATCGGGTCGGCGGCGGGCCTGCGCAGCCTCCATTCGGGGCTCTTCCAACAGCAACGCGGCCTCGACCACGGCGGGCGGGGTGCCGTCGGGCGGCTCCCAGCGAGTGTGTGCGGCGTGCCCACACTCGTGGGTCAGGAGTCCCCACGTTGGCGCGTATCGGGTGCGGTCGGAGAGGTCGGCTGGTCGGACGGTGCCGGGATCCACGCCGAGGTAGGTGCCGTCGACTTCGATCAGGGCACGGGCAGGGTAGAAACATGCCGGGGCACCGCCGCCTGCGCCGGGCGCGATAGTGACTAGCAGGTCTTCCCGGTCGGCGATCATCGGTGCCTCGTTGGCGAGTGCGGCTGACAATGTGAGCCATTCGGGACGGGCGGGGAACACGGCGGTACCGGTCGCGTCCGGGTCGGCTACCAGATGGGTGGTCATGCTGAGTGTCCTTTCCAGACAGTTGACCGTTAGATGCGTGCGCCGAGTGCAAGAGGTTTGACGGCGGTGCCGAAGGCAGCCCTGACAGCAGCGGCGACGGTGTCACGGTCTTCTTCGGGGGCGATGCCGACCAGGTTTCCGGCGGCGGCTTCGGTGCCCAGTACGCCTGCGATCTTTTGGAACGCGATCAGTTCCCGCAGTTGTGGTGCCCAGCCGATCTCGCCTTTGATCTGTTGGGTGGCGAGGTTACGGGCAGCCCTCACCGCGCGCTTGTCGATCTTCAGTTGGTCGGCGAGGTCGTAGTCGGTGGACACGTGGATCTGTGCGGAGAACCGGGACGACAGGGCGTCGGTGAGGATCGCGCCGTGCACACCGGGGTTGTGTCCGGCGACCACGTAGAAGCCGGGTGCGGCGTCAACGACTTCGCCGCTGTTGGCCTTGATGATGATTTGGCGGCGGCCGTCCATTGCGGGGTAGACCACTGCGAGCACGGTGGGTGGGATCAGGGTCGCGTCATCTATGAACAGCGGCACGCCTTCGCGCATCGCGCGTACCAGTGGCCCGTGCACGAACACGTAACGTCCGTCGTCGGTTTGGGTGTACTCGCCGACGAAATCGCCAACTGTGGTGTCACCGTCGCCTTGGACCGTCAGCAAGTTCGGGAACGCGGCCTCAACCACAGAAGTCTTCCCAGTGCCGGGCGGTCCGTACAACAGTGCGGCAACTCCGGCGCCGCGCAACCGCCGTAGCGCGGTCACATCGGGAACGCCAGACAACAGGCGTGGGTGGTACTCGGTGCCATTGGGACGCATCACCGGTCCGGTCACCGCCGCTGACGCGGGCGGGGTAGGTGACGATGCCGTGGTTGTCGTGCGACGTGACCGGGTTCTGGTGGTTGGGGTGGCGCCGGGTGTGATGCTGGTTGCGGCAACGGACGTGGTGGTTGCCGTGGCCCGATAGGCCAGCGGCGCTGTTTCGACGACTGCCGCCTGGCCACGGTCCGCCAATACCTTCAGCGCGTTACCAACTGCGCCGGACGATCGGTTCATGGCGTGCGCAATGGCGCGCGGGGTCAGGGCGTCATCTGGGTGGTCGGCCAGAAACTTGGCGACCATCGCGCGCAGTTCGCCGTTGCGCAACCGGGGCATCGAACCACTTGCGGTAGTGGTGGTCGTGTGGGTGGGCGTGGTCATCGCGGGCAGTCCTTTCAATGCTGCTGGAATGTTCCGCCATTTCCCGGTGGCAACGTTCGGGCATGGCTCGCGCCAGGTGTGGTATTCGGTGATTGTGTTCCGCTTTTCCTGGCGACACATCAATTATCACTCTGTCACATGCCCAAATCAATAGAAACGGCGAGTCTTTTCAAGACTCTTTTCCCGATTTTGTGCGACCCGATTGAGGTTGAAATCGAAAGCAAACCATTTATCTATCGTTTTCCGTGCGCTGACGCGTGGGCGATACAGTTTGGAAGGGATTGAAAAAATATAATAAAATGAGGCTGGAAGGTGAGGGTGGTGACTTAGAGATTCACGGTATTGGCGCGCTTGCCGATTGGCGCGTATTCCCCGCGGCCCAAGCCGCCCCGATGTGATCACCTGCTTGTGGCCAAGCGAGTCTGGGACATCGGTGGATCCCCGTATGATGCCGCCGAGCAGGGCTTTACCGCTGCGCAAGAGGTGGCGTTCTAACGTGAGCCCCGCTCTGAGCCTCAAGATGATCCCTTGTATGAACCTCTGGCGGATGTCACCGTGCGTGTAGATGGTCACCGGTTGATCACTTTTCGTGACACTCTGACGCTTGATCGGATTGAGTAGACATACCCTGGAGCTGTTAGGCCGTTCGGCGTAGCGTAGAAGTGTCATTGCACGTAGATGAGGCGGTGAAGTGACTGCGGCAGCTTGCTGGGCGAACACGGCGACCCCGATGGTGGTCCATTCGAACGTGGTGGAGCACTGAGGCCGGGGAGAGTGACGCGGGTGCGGCCGGGCGGCCGGGCCGATGTACAGGGGAGGCATCATGGCGACAGGGGATGAGCGGTTCCAGGCGGACGAACAGTTCCTTCGGGACCTCTATAACGTGAAGTACCTTTTTAGTGACAAGTGGGCGCCAGCGATCAACGTGACGCTGACGCATGGGCCTATGCGGCGGTCTGAGATTTTGTCCACGATCGAGTCGTATTCGCTTGGTGAAGAATGGTCGGGTAAGCCGGTCGTTTTGCACGATAGCATCCTGACGCGAACACTGCGAAAGATGACTGAACAAGGTCTTTTGGTGCGTCAGCGTGACACGTCGACTTTTCCGCCGAAGGTCTTTTACTCGCTGACTCCGCAAGTCGCTGAATTTATGAGGATTCTAGAGCCGCTTGCCGAGTGGGTAAGGCGGAACCCGGAGCTCGTCGAACGGGCGCAGGCGCACGGTCGGCACCACGGTGATGATGGCGAGGCCGACACGGATACGTCTTCGCTGGACGATGACTTAAGTCAGAAAAGACGAAAAGAATGCAATAGACGCAGCTCCTTCGTTAGATTTGCTTGAGCAGTGCGGCGGTTCGTTGTTCGCCGGGCAGGTGCCCAGTGCTGCGATGTAATTCCAATGCTTGCCAGGCGTGTGCTCGGGCAGCCACTGAATTCCCTTGGCGCAGTGCTGCTTCCGCGGCCGTGGTCAGAGCTTGGCCGGCCAACAGGCGATAGCCGGCCGGTTGAGCCAGCGCTAGTGCGGCGTCGACATAAGACATGGCGTCGGCGTAACCGCCAGTGTGCAAGAAGGTCCGGGCCAGGCCGATCAGCGTATCGGCCTCTCCGTAGCGGAACCCGACCTTGACAGCCAGGGCATGGGACCTGGTGTGCTGCTCGATTGCGGTGTCGAAGTCGTCGGCTTTGCGTGCGACCCGGCCGGCAATGGCGAGGACATCCGCCTCGCAGGCGACGTTGCGGACTTTGCGGCTGATTTCGATCGCCTGCTGGACGAGGACCTTCGCCGCTGTCCAATCGCCTCGTGCACAGATGAGCTCGCCGATCGCGGCGAGGTTGCGTGCTTCGTCGCGATGCGCACCGTGATCCCTTGCCGTTGCGAGACTCGCGGCGTAGCTCAGTTCAGCGTCATGCACGCGGCCGAGCATCGAGTAGGCGCATCCGATGGCGTGTTGTGCTTGGGCCATCACGATCTTTGATCCGGATTCCTCGGCGAGCCGCAGACCTTCGGCCAGGCAGTTGAGCAACTGGGCGAGGTCGCCGTCCTGGCCATGGGCCAGTCCGCGAATGACCAGATTGTGTGCAAGGCCCGTTGGTGTGGAAGTGATCGGGAACGCCTGATCCATCGCCTCGTGCGCCGCGCGTGCGTTGCCCAAGGCCAGCTGTCCGAAGCCGAGCATTGTCAGCGCCCGCGATTCGACCACCTCCCAATGCGTACGCCGGGCCAGACGCAACGCGCGCTCACTGTAGATGACGAGTTGGCGAGGATCTCCCGTGTCGGCGTAGGCCATTCCCGCGCTGAGCAGCATGGCCGCTTGCGCACGTTCGTCCCCGCTCGCGAACGCCGATCGCAGACCGGCCTGGGTGCACATCTCCCAGTCGTCCGGGCTTGACGTTCGCTGCATGAAGAAGCCACTTGTCGCGTCCGCGAGCAGCCATGGCATCGCGGGAGCTTCGAATTCGGCAGCTTCGTGTACCGCCGCGGCGATGTTCACGTGTTCCGCGTCGAGCCAGGCCCATGCCGCTTGTTTGCCGGCGAATACCTCGGCAGGCGCGACCTCGTCGTCGAGGTACTGGAAATAGTCGTACAGCAAACGAGCGGCCGCCCGCGCGCCCCGCAGGTACCACGCGTGCAGACCGGTCAGCGGACAGTCCACTGTGGCGGCATCTTCGGCGCGATACCGTTCCTTGGCGTAGAGCCGGACCAGATCGTGCAGCCGGTACCGGCCGGCGGCGTACGACTCCACCAGGTTCGTGGTGACGAGCTGATCAAGCGCGGCGGCCACGTCCCGGCCGATCAGGCTGGCCGCGGCCGCCGCGGTGAAGTCCGGCCCGGGAATAATCCCGAGCCTGCGCAGGAGCAGACGCGCGGCCTTTGGAAGGGCTACATAGGACAGATCGAATGCCGCGCGTACGCCTGCGCGCCGATCGCCATTAAACTCCAGCGCTTGCAACCGGTGGCTGCCGCTCAGTTCAGTGACAGCGTCCGCAATGGATTTATTCGGGTGCAACCGGAGTTTGCCTGCCGCGATCCGCAACGCGAGGGGAAGGTAGCCGCAGAGGCGGGCCAATTCGGCCGCGGCGGAGCGTTCCGCAGCGACCCTGGACCGGCCAAGGACGTGCTCGATGAGCTCGATCGCCTCAGCGGGCCCGAGGACGTCGAGGGTCGTCTGATGCGCACCTTCGACCGCGACAAGCCCACCGAGCCTGCTGCGGCTGGTGACCAGCACGAGGCACGAGGACAGGCCCGGCACCAGCGGACGTACCTGCTGCTCGGTCTCCGCGTTGTCCAGCACGATCAGCACCCGCTTGCCTGCGAGCGCGGATCGGTAGAGAGAGGCGCGTTCGTCGGTGTCGTCCGGGATCCGGTGCGGATCGACGCCAAGCGCCCGCAGAAAGCGGCCAAGCACTTGCCCAGGGTCGTGGCCGTGCACATCGGCGAAGAGCTGGCCGTCAGGGAATCGATGAGTCACGCGGTGGCCCCAATGCACCGCGAGAGCGGTCTTGCCCATGCCGGCCACGCCGTCCACCGCGGAAATCACCGTGATCCGCTTTTCCAGCAACGAGTCGAGCCTCGCCAGGTCGATGGTGCGGCCGGTGAATCCGGCGATGTCGGCAGGCAGTTGCGCGGGAATCGGATGGTGGGGGCGCGGCGGTGCGGGGATGTCGCCGCGCAGGATCTTCACGTGTGCATTCCTGAGTTCCGCGCCTGGTTCGACTGCGAGTTCACGGCTGAGCCGCTGCTGGATCAGGGTGAACAAGGTCAACGCCGCCGCTTGGTGCCCGCCCGCGGCCAGTGCCAGCATCAGCCGGGCATGCAGGGCCTCGTGCAGCGGTTCTTCGTGGACGAGCACTTCGAGCTGGGCTTTTTGGTCCTCGCCGAGGTCCATCGCGAGCGCGGCGGACAGTCGCCGCTGCTGAGCCGCGATCGCCGTCGGATGATTCCGCAGCTGCTGCGGCATGCCCTCAAGAATCGGACCGCGCCAGCAGCTGACTGCCGCCAACGGGTCCCGCTCGACGAGATCGTTGAACCGCAGCAGGTCCAGTTGGCTGGGAGCGATTCGAAGCAGGTAACCGGAGTCCTGCCGGACGATCGCGCCCGCGTCCCGCAGACTCCTGCGTAACCGCGACACCAGCCCGTGCAGCAGATCCCGGTACGTGGCCGGCGGGCCGCCGTCCCACAGCACGTCCACGACTTCGGTGTATGGCACCACTTGGTTGGCATGCAAGGCAAGTAGCGCCAGCAGGCACCGCTGCTGGGTGGAAGTCAGGGCAACCGCCGCGCCCGCGCGATCCACGATGAACGGTCCCAGCACACCAATACGCAATCCTCCACTGGGCTCCGGTTTGTCTGCTCGACTCAATACAGCTTCCAGCTGCCGGATCGACGCTGCTCGCGGCCGCTGCACATCCCCCTGTTCGATGTATCGGATCGTGCGCACGCTGACCCCGGCCAGGTCCGCCAGCTGTTGCTGGGTCAGCCTGGATCCTGCCCGGTGCGCGCGCAACGCGGCCCCGAGTCTCCGCACGTCTGGATTCGCCATTTCGCCCCCCAAACGGCAATTTTGCCGCTGATCATCATCGCGCCGCGCTTGTTAGCCCTGTTAGGGCCCAAAGACCCTCCACCCAGGTTCTTACCAATCTCCTTCCCCTAGCGTCGATAACCGGCATCCGCCCAGGGTCCGATTCCGTGGCGGTGAGGGGGTGTGCGGGTGGCTATCGAGTTCCGGCTTCTCGGCTCTGTCGATGCTCGTGCGAACGGCGAGGTCATCGATCTTGGACCGCGGCGGCAGCGGTCTGTGCTCGCTGTGTTGCTGATCAACGTCACGCAAGTCGTGCCATTGGACCGGTTGATGGACCGGATCTGGGGCGAACGCCAGCCTCGCAGCGCTCGTGGCACGTTGCACGCCTACGTGTCACGGCTTCGCAAGGCCCTCGCAGGGACCGATGATGTGTCTATCGTGCAGCAGTCCGGCGGTTACCTGATTGCTCTGGAGCAACTCGCGGTGGACGTGCACCACTTCCGTCGTTTGATCGCGCAGGCCCGCATCGCCGATGGCGAGCGCGCGCTCGCGTTGTTCGAACAGGCACTGGGATTGTGGCGAGGCGAAGCCTTCGCGAACCTGGACACGCCGTGGTTGAACCAGGCCCGTGACACGCTGAACGCCGAACGACGTGCTGCCGAGCTGGCCAGGGGCGAGGTCAAACTCCGTCTTGGCCAGCATCTCGACCTGCTCGCCGAACTTCCCGCCCGGATGGCCGAACATCCGCTTGACGAGGGCCTGGTCAGTCAGTTCATGCTCGCTCTCTACCGCAGTGGACGCCAAGCCGACGCGCTGAACCACTACCAGGAGACTCGGCTGCGGCTGGCCACCGAACTGGGCGCCAGCCCCAGCATCCTGCTGCAGACGCTCCATCATCAGTTCCTGACAGCAGATCCAGCACTCGATGTGCCACAGTCCGCATCGGCACGAACACTCCGGCAACTACCCGACAGCTCCAACCACGTCACCGGACGCACAGCGAACTCGCCGCATTGCAGGGCCTGCTCGCAAGACAGCAGATCGCCGTGATCGCCGGCATCGGCAGAGCGGCGCTCGCGGTGAACTGGGCGGGCGTCGGGGTCCGCGACCGGTTTCTTTACTCCGATCTACGAAGTTTCGACCCGTGGGTGTCCCGGCCAAGACGAACGAGATGCTGGTGGATTCCTGCGCGCCATAGGCCTGACCGGCATCGTGATTCCCTGGGCATGGCGGAACGAGCGGCCTGGTACCGCTCGATGATGGCGGGGCACAGAATGCTGATTCTTCTGGGCACGCAATCATCCGGGCTCGTTGCGCGTGATGGTGCGGGACGAATCGTGCTGGATCCGCCATCTCTTCAGCAATCGGACGCCGTACTTCGCGATGTCGCGGATGATGCGATCACGCGGCCCCGGAGTGTGCTCCGGGGCCGCAGTCACGGACTAGGCTAGCAGTGGAACCAATTGGACCAGCCGCCGTTATAAACCTTGCAGTGTCCATTGGGGTCCTGGCCGACAACCCCGACCAATGGTCCGGTCGAGGTAAAGCCGAAGTAGTAGACTCCAGAGTGGGCGATGCCACCCTGGGGCGCCCATCCGCTCCATTCGGTGTCGCCGGCCCACCGTTGCCAGATGTGGTGCACGGTGAGGTCGATGCCGACGATGAAGGTCTCCAATCGGCCGTCCGGCCATTGGAAGTTGGCCTCTCGCCAAATGAAAGACTCGCACATCGTCCGGCCCTTATGAATGCCGCGCCAAATATCGCAGTGGCCGGAGGCGTCGACGGCCACCGGTTTGGGGAGCTCGACGCCGGCTACCTCGTTTCCCAGTGTGGGTGTGGTTTCGGGGCGTTCGACGGCCATCACGGTGGCAGCGGGTGCCAACATCAGCGTCATGGCCACGGCGGCGATTCCGCCTGTGATCTTGGTCCAGAGTCTTCGTGTCATGAGAACTATTCCCCTCGTCTGGCTGACGTGCTGGACGACAAGGGGAATAGTTCTCCGCCGCGCATGTACAACCCTTGCAGGCCGCTGAAATCCAGTTCGTCAGGTGCCGTAATTGGCGACCCGTCAGAGGTGCTTCACGCCGAGGACCAGCGATACGCCGTTGGCGCCGAGCTCGAAGTCTTGTACGAGCGCGACTCCGTTCCCCGTGCCATCGGTGGCCACACCGTGCAGATTGCCCAGGCGCTTGACAATCCGTCTTGCGCTGCCCGGCCGACGCGGTAGATCGGGCCCGGCTCACGGTCGCTGCCAAGGTTGTGGCTGCGGCCGAGCGCGTAGTCGCACATCCGGGCCATGCTGGGATTGCACAAGTCCATGTCGTCCGGCTTCCTGGCATGCGTTTCTGACACGGCAAGCTCCAATGGCCGTTCCGTAAGCGCACAGAACGTGCTGAGGTTGAGCGCTCTCAGATTCGGCCCGTTACGGTTGGCGCACCTCTACCCCTAAGCCCCGTGACAGCGATTCTTCGTGGCGCTGCTGCAGCCTCGTGGCCAGGCTGATCGCGTGCGGCGTGGGCTGGTCACCCAACTCGGCCAGGCGGGTGGTCAGCAGGGCGAGAGTGCGCGGGATGGCGTCCAGGCGACCAAGGCGTTCTTGCAGTCTCATGATGTCGCGGTAGAGCAGCTCGTTGTACGGATCGAAGGCTCGCGCGGTCTCGAGAAGATCTAGTGTCTGTTCCGGGTCGTCGTCGACCAGCGCGCGGGCAAGCGCGGCAACAGCGTCGAGGGCGTCGCGGCGGATGGCCTCGCGTGCGGACTCGATCCACTCTGTCGACATCCCGTCGGCCAATGGACCGGTGTATGAGTTGACGACAGCTCGATAGGCGGCGATTCGCCCCTGTGTGGCTGCGGCCATACGGCGTCTTGTGATGGCGCGGTCGAAGTGCCAGTAGTCAACGTCGACTACGTCGGCGTCCAATCGGTAGGTGCCCTCGCGTGTAATGACGATGTCAGCGAGCGTGTCGTTTGTGGCCTTGGTGAACGCGGTCCTCAGGCGTGAGAGCGCTGTGTTCATCGCGTTGGTGGTCTTGTCCGGTGTGCTGTTGGCCCACAATGCCGCGGTCAGTGATTCGCGCGTGGCACCCTCAGGATGCAGTCCCAGAAACACCAGCAGTTCCCGCTGTCGCGGTTGGAACGCGCCCGTGATGTCCTTCTCCTCGTCTGCGGCTGGAGGACGCCAGAACACACGCGGCTTACCGAGCACACTGAGGCGAATCGCGGTCGCCGCTACAGGTCTGGGTTCCTCTGCAGGAGGGGCATCAACAGCTTCGACCGCGTTGGGGACGTCCCCTCCGACGTTGTTCGCGGCGGTGACTTCCAGGCCTGTTTCGGTTGTGAGAACTGCGTTGTCTTCAACAGGGGATTCGCGTTGGGCTTGCTGAAGCAGATCGAGCAGGTGCGTGGTGTGGTCGGAGCCGATCTGGAACATGTGTGTTCCTCGAAGGGCTTCGCCGCGGCCCGGACTGGTGGCCGAAATGGTCCCGTCCTCGCGGACATAGGCCGTGACGCCAGCCTGCCATTGCCCGAGCAGGACCCCGATGATCCCGAACGCAGCTCCGTTGTCCAGAACAGCTTGTAGCCGCTGGACATTGTGTAGTTGTGGTTGTGCCACAAGCACTACCCGAGGTCGACAGTCCCAGGCATGGTCGCGCGCGCAAGTCAGGATGTCAGCCTCGAGTTCATCCAGCGCCGCGTCGAGGTTGTCAACCAGCCGCAGACGGTGTGGCAATTGGGCACGGGCCGCGCTATGGCCGAGCAGTAGCGGAAGGTCGTCGGCTGGGACCAGGACGTTCAGGGTGGTCGATGTGGCCAAAGCGGTTAGCAGCAGCGCTCGCGCTGCGGCTGAGGCACCAGCACCGATCAGCCCGAGACCGCGCGCCGCGGCGAGGTCCAACGCGATCTCCCGGCCGTCACGTACTCCGAGCTTGTGCTCTAGCGATGTGTTATGCGGTTCGGGTATCTGTTCGACGTTGTCCAGTTCGAACTCGTCCTGCGACGCTTGGAGGTGCGCCAGCTGGAGTTGGTAGACCACCGGCGCAACAGGCAGGTCGATGTCGTCACGTCGGCCACTGCCCGGTTGATAGCGACTGTTGCGACGGCGCCGCGCGACCAGCAGCGCCGTGCTAACCGCAGCGGCCAGTCCGAGTCCCACGAACAGCTCGAGTTCCCAGGCGACGGCGGGCTCGTGCGTTGGGGATGCCGCCGGAGCGTGTGTCGGCTCAGGTGGCGGTGTCGGGGCTGTCGTGGTGTGTGGCGGTGCTGCGGGAATTGGTGGCGGCGGTGGATCTGGTTGAAGAGCGACCGGAGCTGCGGCGTCGGGGGGAAGCGTGAGTTCCTCCCCGGGAAAGACTAGGTGCGGGTTGGTGAAGGGTTTGCCGTTGGGTTGCGGCTTTCCCTTGTTGAGTTCAAAGATGTCAGGCCATCGTGTTTGTGTACCCAGCGTGCGCTCGGCGATACGCGACAAGGAGTCGTAGACACCGGTCTGCGGATCACGAGCACGCACAACCACTGACCGCGGGGTCGCGGTCTGGGCGAAGTTGGTTCGCGCCTCGGGCGCAACAACGGTTCGTGTCGAGGCCACAGTGGACACATCGGGCCGCGCCGTTGCAGTCGCGACAACCATCCCTGTATCGCCTGTGATGGAAAATGTATGGGCTGCCGTCGGTGCAGTCCGTTTGCCGACGACGGACAGCATGATCGCGGCAATGAGCACCGCCGCGAGGGCGTGCATGGGCCGGCGCGCTGAGACGTGAGGCCAGCGTAGGGCGTGTACACCGACCTGGATGGCCTGAACAGCACAGCGGACCACGTCAATCACGAACGCCGCCCAGATGGGCCAGCACAGGCAGGCGAGGAAGTCCAGCAGGAACGTCGCGGTCATGGGACTGAGCAGGAGCGTCTCGATTTCGACCCAGGTCGGCATGTGATCAGGCAAGGGCCAGCCGACGTAGTACCACAGGGCCCAAGGCAGACCCGCCACCAGCCCGAGCAGGATGGTGGCCGCGATCAGACCTCGCAGGATTCGCATGTCACGGCACCGTCGCGACGACCCGTGCGCTTGTCTCCGAAGAGTCGGTACGGGCTACGGCACGTTCCTGCAGCGAGGGCGCATGGCGACGTTTAGGTTCTTCTTCAGCGATCAGTTCCTTGTTGTCATCGGGCTTGCTGTCAGTACGAGCGACTGTGGGCCTCTTTCGCCTGCCTCGTGCGGACTTTCTGTTGGTGAGCCAGCGAGCGAGGTCAGCAGCTGGTACGTCGGTGAATCGGGCCAGCTCGTCGATGTCGATGACATCGCTGGCGCCTGCCAACACATCGCCAAGTTCTCGTTCGATATCGGCGAGTTGTTCGGCAACTGCGGCTCGGCGTTGCGCGAGTTCCCCAACTCGCACCGCGGTGATGGATCGCTTTGCACTGCGTGCTGTGTCGCTTTGCTTGACGCGGAGTTCGATCTCTTCGTTTGTGGCCATTGCCTTTCCTTTCATCGCGGGCTGACAGGTCAAGGTTCGATGGTGAGTACTCCTCGTTGAGGATGGGCGTGACCGGTGCCGTGCACGGTGAAGCTGGAGACGCCGAACAGGCCTAGCAGTTGCGTGTGCTGGGAGGCGGTGATGGTGACTGTCACGGTGTTGCCCGAAATGCTGACCGTGCCGGATGCGCCGTTGGACGCGAGATGGTTCTGTGCGTTGGCGACGGCTTGAGTCGGTAGGAGCTTCAGCTGGTTGCTGGTTCGGTAGGCCGCGAGGTCGATGGCTTGGGCACCTGCCCGTGCCGCAGCCTCAGCCTGCCCGTTGGCTTTGACCTTGGCTGCCAGAGCGAGACCACCGTCCAGTGTCAGTCCAGCCAAAGCAAGGATGCCCATCGTGACGCCGAGGACAAACGCGCTTACCGAGCCGCTATCGTCCCGCCACCAATCGCTCTTCATGCTCTGCTCCCACGCCATGTATCTACGGGCGCGCTTCCGGTGGCGGACAGCCGCTTCGTGCCGGGGACGCCCAGCATGAGAGCATCGCCGAAGTCAACGGTGCATGAGACCGTGACTGTCACGGCGCTGCCTGGTGCCATGCCACCGATTGCCGCGTTCACATCAAGTGAGCGGCACGAGACACCGGCTGCGGCCAACGCCGTTGCTGCTGTTGACTGCGCTGCTGCAGACGCGCGCCCGCTGGTGCGCTCGATGCTTGCCGCGCGAGCGGCTTGGTGTGCCGCGTCGTTGAGCCGTAGACGGGCGTCGACACCTCGGTGGATGACCACGGCAACGAATACCAGCAAGGAGATCAGGGCCGGAGTCAGCAGCGTAATCTCTGCGGCCACTGAGCCGCGGTCATTGTGCCACCACCGTTTGAACGTCGTCATGGGTCACCGTCCAGCCCCGGCGTCCGGTACGAACCGTTCAACGGGGCCATCTGCTTCAGCGTGCACGGGCAACGTGAGGAATCCGAGAATGGATGTAGCCGTGCCGGAAACCCTTATGGAAGCGGATTCGGCGCCGCGTTGGGCTATGACAGTGGGACTGGCGAGCGGGCCGTGTGCCAGTTCGTCGAGAAGTTGCCGTGCGCTCGCGGTGCCGGCCGCGGCTGTTCCATTCTGTGCTCGCGCGGCGGCAAGCCCTTGTGACGCAGCGGCTTGCGCGATGTGCATGGCGTGAGACCACAGCGCGAACTGCGCGATGGTAAGCAGCATCAGCAGCACCACGGGGAAGCCCAGCACGAGCTCTACGCTGGCCGCCCCACGATCTCCGCGCAGTGCTTGGCGAAGCCGTTGGGCGTAGCGGTTGTGTGGAGGTGCTTTCGCGATAACCATGGCACTAGAGGGTGATGCTGTTTGCCTTGCTGACCACCTTGGCGATGATGATCCCGGCGAGCAGCAGTGCGGCCGCGGCCAAGCCAGCGATCCACAATACGGTTTCCGTGGAGTAGCCGGCATCAGGGTTGCGGCGGAGTGTCTCGAATCGTGCCGAGATCATGGTCCACAAAGTAGAAAAGTACTCTCTCATCGTCATCTCCTTCTCTTGCAGATGCAGTCAGAGTCCATTGAGGACTTGGTCTACCGCGGGGTATGTCACGAACGTGAGGAATCCAAGGAACAGAGCCATGACCGGTAGTGACATGCGTTCGGTTGCCGACTGGGCGTTGGCTTCGGCGTCCGTGATCTGGTGTGTACGCAGTGCGCCGGCCTTCGCGGCGAGGCTGGCACGGACCTTGGCACCCTCGGTGCCCGCAAGGCTGACCGAGGCGGCGAGTTCCGCCAGTTCGGTGACATCGAGTTCCTCGCCGAGCTGCCGCAATGTCGACCATGGGGTGGTGCGGGTCAATCGTGCCGTGTCCAAGGCCCGCCGGATCTGGCTGAAAGCCCATCCTTGACCGATCCCGGCCGAGTCGTTCAGCGCGCTGTCGACACCCGCGCCACCAGCCAAGGTGATCCACACCAAGTCCAGAAAGGACGACAGAGCGTGCCGGAACTCGGCCCGACGCTTCGTTGCCTCGGCTCGAGCTTGCACGTCGGGCAAGACGAATCCCGCGACCGCCAATACGAGCCCAGCGACCACCGGGAACGTGAATCCCCACTCCTGCCCCGCCAACGTGAACAACAGCTGCATGACTGGAGGGAGCAGAAGCCCAGCCATCGCGAGGGTGGCTTTATCCGCGAGGTGAGTGGCGATCGGGCGCCCAATCACGGCGAGATCGCGGCTGAGACGTACGCCAGGCAGCCCGAGGGCACGAAGGGAAGCGATGAACGGGCGCCCGAGTTTCGCCGCCCATCCTGTGTGGGCCGTCAGCAGGATGGGCGGTGGTGCTGGAGGTGCGGCGGCACGGGCCAGCACCATGCCCAGTGATGGACGCGGCGGAACTGCCCACACGACCAATGCCCAGAGCCCAACACCGAGCCCGATGCCCAGAATCACAGCAGGGACCAATGAAGACATGTCACACCTGCCTGCGGTCATTGTCGGTCGGCGTACTGCCGATGGAGAAGAAGCGCGCTGGTTCCGGGACCCGTGAGATCCCGATCAGCCAAGCGAATCCGGCCGCGAACAGCAGCCCCACCCCGAGAAGGACCAGTTGCCCGGTGAGCGAGTCGTAGGCGGCCATGTAAGAGCGATTGAGCATCACAACGGCCATGGCGAACGTGAGCGTGGTCCCCACGATCATGCGCACTGATGTGCGGGTGCGGGCTCGACCGACCTCGACGCGCAACCGCATCGAGGCCTGGTCGCGCGCGGTGCGCGCGAGTGCACCGAGTAGCTCGCTGAGTTGTTTGGCTTGCTGTTCGGCTGCTTTGACCAGAGCCGCGATCACCAAGTCGCCGGTCGGGTCGGCAAACTGGTCGGCCACCCTTCGCAACGACGGCGCAAGCCGTTCGCCGTTCTCCAGCCGTGCGGCCAGCGCAGTGATTTCGCCGCGGATCGGCAACGGAGCCAGGGGAGCGGTGGCGAGGATGGCCTGCTCCAAGCCAGAGGCGGCGGATAGCGTGTCGCGCAACATTTCCGACCACGTCGCAATCGCTTCGATGCGCGCGACCCGGCGCGTGTGCTCCGGGTCGCTGCCCAGTACACGGGGCAACGCCCAACACGCCAGTCCGGCCAGGATCGCGCCGACGAACCAGCCGGTGGCCAGCCCGGTCAGCACACCGACCGCGATGGCGGCGCTGAGCCGGATGGCCACCCGCCGGTTGTGCCGTTGCCTGTGGAGGCGTGGCCGGTCCTTCTCGGTGCCCCGCCAGCCGATGGCCAGCAGGAGAAGGCCGATCCCGACACCCACTCCCAGCAGGGCGGCGAATCCGGTATCCGGGCTGAGGGGAAAGGTCATTGTGGCCACCACCCTTCGGTGTTCTCCAACACTGCAGGCTCGAACCCGACCTCGACCAGATCATCGAGGGTGTCGGTCCGCAGCGCACCTGGCACAGGGCGAGCACGTCGGTCGATGCCGGGCCGATAGACCTCGTTGGAGACCACCTGGTGGCCGTCGGCGTCAACGACCTCGCGGATCGAGGACACCACGCGTGTCGTGCGGTCGGCGCTGCGGGCCAAATGGACCACGAAGTGCACAGAGCTGGCGACCAGCAGCGCAGTGGCCTCGAGGGAGAGCCGCTCGGGGCCTTGGGCTGCGTACGAGGCGAGCCTGGTGAAGGCGATGCGCGAGCTGGAGGCATGCAAGGTGGCCATGGATCCGTCGTTGCCTTGAGACATCGCGTTGCACATCGGGATGACTTCCGCGCCGCGGATCTCACCGACGATGACACGATCAGGGGACATCCGCAGTCCCCATCGCACGAGTTCGGCTTGAGAGATCGCGCCCTCGCCTTCGACGTTCGGTTCGCGAGCCTGGAAGGCCGTCACGTCGGCGTGAATGTTCGGGTCACGTTCCAGGCCGAGCTCGAAGGCGTCCTCGATGGTGATGATCCGTTCCATCGGATCGGCTTCCGCGGCCAAAGCACGCAACAAGGTCGTCTTTCCCGCTCCGGTCCCGCCGGTGATCAGAATGTTCTTCTTGGCCCGCACCAGGGCACGCAGGAACTCTTCCAAGCCAGCGTCGAGAGTGCCGCGCTTACGCAGCTGACAGAGAGTCGCGGTGAGGTAGCCGTGCCGGCGAATCGACAGAGAGGTCACCCCGCCAGCCGTCAGGCTCATGACCGCGAACAACCGTTCGCCGCCTGGCAGCTGGAGATTGACCGCGGGGGAGCCGTGGTCGAACCGTCGTTCTTGGCTGGATGCTCGCGCGGCGAGCAGCCGGACGAGGTCGGTCAGGTCCTTGTTGGATCCGGCGATCGGGGCGACCTGGACTCGACGGCCGTCGGTGTGCTGAACGAAAACACGGTCGTAGCGGTTGGCGTTGATCGTTTCCACGGTCGGGTCGTCCAGCAGCGGTTGCAAGCCGGCCATTCCGAACAGTTCGTTGAGCACCTCGCCGACGACTTGCTGCTCAATCTGCGGCGGCACAAGAGAACGGTTGGCAGTGAGCTCGTTCTCGCTGTGTATCCGGACCGCGGTATCCAGAATCATCCGCGCCTGCTCACGCCGCGCCTCTCGTGTCACTGGCGTGCCAGTTCGCAGCTGCAGAGCGTCTACCTGCTTGGGCAGTTGGGTTGCCAGGGCATCCCGCAGGTGCTGACGCAGTCGGCCTGCCGCCGCGGGGACGTCTTCGCCCTGGTTTACCGAATGCGATCGGGATTGGACGGGCACGTGGGAGGCGTAGCCGTTGTTCGCGTAGGTCACGATGTCCTACCTCCCCGCACGGCGTGCTCGTCAACCGGGCGCATCGCGACCGGAGGTGGCATTTGGGGTGGCAAAACAGGAATCCGTGGCGGTAGTGAAGGACTCGTTGGTGCCAGGAAGGTGGCGATCCTGTGCGCGCACTTTCCCAGCGCGGAATGCGATGGTCCGCTGCGTGTCCAACGCAACCTTGCTCGGCCGCCTCGGAGTACCGCCGCACCGTGTTCGTCGTGCGGAACGCGCCCCAGCGGCAGCACACCCAGCTCCCGGCCGACCTCTGTCGGGGAGTAACCCTCGCCGACCAAGAGCAACACCGGCCGCGGCGTCCACCGCCCGACCACGGGTAGCCGGCGGGCCACGTGGGCAAGGTCGTCCGCGTGAGCACGGGTCAGCAAAACGAGCACGTCGGACTCGCGCACGATGCCCATCGCCGCGGTGGCATGATCAATCCGGCCGCAGTCCGCGACCACCACTGTGTCCGGAGCGTTGGCCGCGTTACGGAGAACGCCAGTGTGAGAGTGCGAACTCGGCGCCAACGCCAGCAACGCGCCTCGCGCCCTGTCGGCATCCGGCGGCGCAGCGACCACCGGCAGCCCACCCGGCAACGCTTGGGCATGCCGCCACAACAACCCAGAATCGGCTTCGCGCCGCGCGGCTGCGGCCAGGCTCACTAGCCCCGGCGACGATTGCAGGGAGAACCGCATCGCGATGTCCCCGCCGGACGGATCCGCTTCGACCACAATGGGCCGAGCCGGCGCTGGCCACCGCGCAGCCAACGCCACTGCGAACGTCGTCACGCCAGGCGAACCCTTCATGCTGATGACCGACACCAACATCACCGACCACCGCCCGACAACAACACCAACGACAACTGACCCGCCGGAACCGCCGCAACCTGCCGAGCGGCGACCTCGGTCAGTTGCACGGACACCACCGTCACCTGCTCGTTGAGCGCCGACGTCACGCTAGTGACAACCCCCGACCACACAGCATCCGACACAGGCTGACTTGCCGCCGCGCCGCCGTTGGGGACGAACACCACCGCGACCCGCGACCCCGGAGCGGTCTCCGGCGGGAACTGGCCAGCCTTCAACGCCAACGACGCAACTGCCTGTCCCGCAATGGGAACAGCGGCAATGCCCACCGATTCAGGCGTCAACAACGCCCCTGCAGGCAGGCTGACCGACATCGTTTGGCCAACCATGCTCGCGGCCTGCCCGGCGTCGATCACGCCCACCCCGGGATCAACGGCGACATTGACCAGTCGCAGGTCCTGCGCGGACAGCACCTGCCCGACAGTGACCGGGCGAGCCAACGCAAGAACTGGCTGGCGGTCGCCGGAATTCAACGAGATCAACAGGAACGCTGCCGTGCAGGCGACGATGAGCAACACACCCAACAAGAGATACGGAAGGCTTCTGCGACGGCCTGCGGCGCGTAGTCGCGATGTGGTTTCCGGTTTCTTGCCGTTGTTCACCCACGGCGCATCGTCCGATATGGACGGCCTATCGCCATCGGTCTGTATCCTCATGAAGGTTGGCATGCCATCGCCTCCAAGCATGGGTGTAGTACGCCGCGTCGCCCATTCCGACAACGAGCAGTTGAGAGGTTGTTCTGTTCTGGCGATGCAGGGGCCGATGCCGCGTGAATCAGCCGCCGTTGTTCAACGCTTGTGCCTCAGCCACACGGAAGGCCGCATTGCTGGTAGTCGTCATGCCAGGGAAGGTTCCGCTCTGACCGGCACCGGACCACGTGACAGTCCAATGCACAGTCGCCGAGACCGGAAACGCCTGTCCCGTCTGCCTTGCCGAGGAAGCGTGGTACGTGTGTCCGCAATCAGGCGAGCCCGATTTCGGGTCGCTATCGGTGCGATACACCGTGCCGGGGCCTCTGCAACTCACCGTCGTACCGTCACCCATCGACCACGACACCGACTTCGGAGTCGCCGTGGCCGTCACCGAAACCCCTGGTACCGATGCTGTCGCTGATGAAGGCGCCCAACCACCCGTAAGCCACAACCAGGTCGGCAAGTTCACCAGATGAGTTCCAGATGGGCTCGCGGCGATGGTGGGACTCGGCAAGCGCAACCGTTTGCGAGCCATCTCGGCAACCTGAGCCGGAGACAGGATCGGCGCGGCGCTTCCTGCTGATATCCAGATAGGACCTTGGCGGTTCTTCCCATCAGCCGAGCACAACACCCAAAACCAACCTCCAGGGCCTTCCGGCTGCGCACCTGATGGAGGATCGGCCGGCACCGTCCTGCACGCGAAGGGATCAGTCTCGCTTCCGCTGCCGCCAGATCCGCCTCCTGCATGGTGCGGTCCACCGCCTGACCCGCTGCCTCCACCGGAACCAGCGGCAATGTCACAGGCGGGTGATGGAACCTGGCTGCAGTTCGTGATCCCCCAGCCGTCAGCCAAAGCGGGCGCTGGCATACCGAGTACGCCGACAGTCAAGATACCCGTGATGGTTGCAGAACGTCGCATGGTCAACACGTCCCCAAGTCATGCACGCCAAAGTCGGAGACCTTCCAGGACTCGTCGGCCTGCTTATCGACGATGGCATTGATCAATCGGCGACCACCGGGAGTGTCTGCGAGTTGTCCATTGTCGGCGCGGTACTTCAACCAGTTCGTCGAATCTCCGCAATCCGTCACGATGATCTTCTTCGGATTGTCCTGCGGTTCGACAGACGACACGCTGGGATTCAGCTTGGGTTCCCCTTTGGTCACCAGGCCGTTTGTGTTGTCCGTATGCAGCCCACGCGTCAGGTTGGTGAGCGCGACACCGGTCGCGTTCTGGCCGAGCTTGGTCGACTGCCAATCCGACGTCGCGCCAGCAACCACGAAGTCCCGCCACATACCTCTGTAAGCCGTCAGTGCATCCTGCGTGGCCTTGTCCACAGGGGACGCTGGTGGGGTCGGCGTCGCCGAGGTGGCCGCCGTTGTCGTTGTGGAAGCTGGATTTGGCGTAGGTTCTGCACTGCACGCGGCGAGCATGAGAGTCGCGCCGGCCGCGAACATCGCCAGGCGATTCCACGTGATCAAAGTCGTGCGCCGCACCTCACGCCACCCCCGAAACCCTCGCAGAGATCAATTGCTATCAAGTGATAGAGACCACATGTACACCTCTACCCCATAGGGACTGCAAAGTCCGTATGAACGGACTTTGCAGTCCGTATGGGACGATTAGTAAATTTTTCACTCTTTCGGACTACAAACTCCACGATTCGCAATGCTGTGAGGTCACACTGACGGAGCATTCAACTACCTGCGGAGGTGACTCGGTGATCCCGCTGCGAACGCATGAGGCGCAACAAGGACCTGCGACATGTTGATCGTCTTGTGGGCGGGAGTAGGCGCCGTTGTCGCGATATTGATTCATGTCTGGACACGACGACTTCTCGCTGCAGATCGCAGAGGATGGCTCACTGCGCCACCAACTGCTTCATTGCTCACCGCCGTCTTGTTCGGCTTATTGGCGTGGCGGATCGGCTGGAACATCGAACTGCTGCCCTACAGCTATCTCGCCGCAATTGGTGTGTCGCTGTCCATCGTGGACATAGTCAAGCAGCGACTCCCTAAGGAGATGATCCTGACAAGTGCCGTAGTGCTCGGCACCCTCTTCGGTGTGCTGTCGATCGCGCACTCCGACAGTGAAAGCCTCGTCCGGGCACTTGTCGGATCAATCCTGTCAGCCGGGTTCTACCTCGTAATGGCGCTGGCTTCTGACGGCGGCCTGGGGGCTGGTGACATCAAGCTGGGCGCTCTGCTGGGGTTGGTGCTCGGTTGGTTGAGCTGGTCCGCGTTGGCGCTTGGTGTGTTCCTCGCTGCGTGCGTTGGAAGCACCGTATGTTTGCTACTTCGGCTGATCAATCGCCTCCCAGAAAATCGCATTGTGCCCGGAGGTCCGTTCCTGCTGTTCGGTGCAGTGGTTGCTATCAGTGTCATGCCCACGAGTTGAGGCGTGATTGAGCTGTAAACGGGAAGACTGTCAGTGCGTCGGAGGGAGCCGGGTACTGATCATGCCGCTTCAGGGCTTCTCGGACGTGCCCGTAGCTGGCGAGTATCGGAGCGATGCCGTGTCGGCGGAATCACCGTGCGATGAGGACGGCGCAGGTTCGGCGTCGGTCGATACTGCTGATGGTCGATGGTTTTCGGTAAGAACGCGCTCTATCAACTGGATTGACGCGGCCTCGCCAAGTGCCTGACTCCGCAGATGCTTGAACACGTCGTGAGCGTCGGCCAGCTTCTGCGAGTCCTCCAAATCCAGAGGGCCCGCGAGCTGGTCGATATGCAGCAAGTCGGGGTCGGCGGAGTCGGACAGCATCATGAGTGTGAACGGTCCCATTGCTGTGCAAGGACTTTGCCCTGCGGTGGGAAGTACGTGCAGTGCGACAGTGCGGATGGCCGCCGCGTCGATAAGGCGCTGCAACTGGTCGCGCATCGTTTCCGACCCACCAACAATGCGACGCAGCACCATCTCGTCGATGACGGCGATCAATCGCAGGGATGGCTTTCCAGCGGTGAGCCGCTGTTGACGAATCCGCCGGACGATCACCTCATCGAACGGCGCGGGGTGATCCCAATCCTTGAGCAGTGCCAGGGTGTATTCCTCGGTTTGAAGGAGTTCGGGCACGACGAGCGTCGAGAAATCGCAGACCACGGCGGCCTCGGTCTCGGCGTCGACGTGGTACCGGTTCTGTGCGCCGTACGCATGGTGCCACGGTCGTTTGAGGGCTTTGCGGACTTCGTCGATCAGAGTGGCATCTGGACAGTCGTAGACGTCCATCATCGAACGAACCAGGTGGATATTTTGCTTGGTCTCACCTGTTTCAATGCGGTGCAGCGCGCTTCGCGTCTTGTCCAACCGGGACGCTGCCTCGTCCAAGGTGAGGTTGGCAGCTTCCCGCATGCGGCGCAGCTTGACTCCGAGCCTGCTGCGGAGGAACGGTGGACGACCGGGCTCGGATGTTGAACCCCACATGACGATGCTCATGGCGCTGTGGATCCTGTGTAGTGGAACGAGAATGAGGGCTGACGGTGTGTTCTTGTGTGCCATCGGCGACGGCGAGCACTGGTTGGCTCCGCCATCGCCGAAGATGGCAAGTTGTCGTGTACCGGGGCAGAACTAGCCCTGACCAGTGGCAGGTGAAGGACCAACCCAAATCAGGCGCGGAGTGACGTTGCCCGTCTTAGGGAAGCATTTCAGCGCCCCATCGGCGTCAGTCGTGAGGAACTGCATGTTGCCGTCGTACATGACCACGTAGGCGTATCCGTCGAACGCCATGCCCCACGCTACGAACTGGATCTTGAATGCGACATGGTACTCCAGGGCAATGGCGAACATCTTCGGCGCTTGGTCTGCGGCCATCTCGCTCACCGTTTTGGTGACCGCGACTTCTTCGATGGAAGGCTGGGAGCCTGTAGTCCGATCGAACTGGTCAACAGTGGACTGTTCTGTCACCTTGGACATGCCGATCTCCTTGTGGTGGTTGTCGATTCGCCGTGTGGAACGGCGGCGATGATGGGCAAACTTGGTCTGTGTGGACCGGCACCGGACCACACAGACCAGCGGGCGACGCACTTCAGGTGGTCTCAACGGAATCGGCGGGATCGAACTCCGGAGCCGCAACCCCATCAGGGCAAGCGTCTACCCGGCCTGTGGCAATGTGTTCTGTAGCGCGAGAGCCGCGTCTGTGCTGTTGATGAAGCTATGCAACGGCGACTGCTGGTCGGACGCTGGAAAGAACCAAGCGATCGCGATCAGGCAGCATTCGGGACACTGGTGGTGGGGTGTGGCTGGTCGCTGTTGCCAGACTAGTTCGACGGGCAAACCGCAGAGGGCGGCCCACGGGTAGTCGGGCGACACCACGTGGACCCGAGCGGCGTAGAACACGCTGCTGTTGGGATTGGTGCCCCACAACACAAGTTCTGCTGTCGACATGTCATCACCTGAACTGACTTGCTTTCCCTTGTACACAGTGGAGGGTGGATGTTGTGCCCGATCCGCATGGCCGCGGCGACTTAACGTCAGTCACGTTGGCCATGCGGATCGGCGGGTGGCGCGTAGCGGGTGGTCTCAACGGGATCACGCGGCGATCCTCATCCGGAGCCACTACCCGCCTGGCCGTGGCGCCTACCCGGCTGCGCGGCAGGACGCGCTGCCGCCGCAGGTCGCCACACTGAGGCACGAGTGACGACAGGGTCTTCCCAGCAACCAGCGATGACGTATTGAATGCGTTGTCGCACCGGTGGACTGCGGCCGAAGGAACGATGGCCGTCGCTGGTTTCGGTTTGTGGGCAAGGTTTTCCCAGGATCGCGGTCGCCCTGTCTCGGATTTCGCCGCAGCGTTTTTGGGCTATCCGATGCCTGAGCAACAAGACGTGCACGCCCACGATGAGCGCCTGCATGCCGAAGGTCACCGTGATGAACAGCCAATTTGGCCGGCCCCATTCCGTGTTGGTTGGGCTTGCAGGGGCTGATGCGGCCATGGTTCCCAGCACCACGCACAGGACCGCAGTGACCGAGATTCGCGAATTTGAGGGCTTTACGTTCACGGTTATCACTCCTGGGATGTGCGTTCGGGTTACGTCCCGTACATACGACCAGCCAGGTTGTGATTGGTGGAAGCGGGTAAATGCATTTACCCCCTGGCGGTTTGGATCGCGACTCCGCACATGACAACGGGTTTGGTGCGAGCGGGCGACGTCCCGCCGACCGGGTTGGCGCTCATCGACGATCACCCGAGAGATGCCGCATGCGGTAGTTGCAGTTACTCCAATCAGGTCGTAGACACGTGATCCACGCTCCACTGTGGTCTGATCGGCTACTGTGAATTGGCTAAACCGGAATCAAGGCCGTTCATCTTTCGAAGCCGACGGTAACCTTTGGGATTCGACATGGAGAACGAGAAAGCCCCGAAGGGCGACGGGCAAGGAGCCGCTGAGCGGCTTGCTCGAGAGATCAGACGGTTGCGCCTGGATGCGCCTCTCAGCCAGAAGCGACTCGCTAGTCTGACGGGCTACACCAGAGAATACGTGTGCGCGGCCGAGAGAGTCGGCGGAAACCTCCCCTCAATTGCGCTTGTTCGTGCGCTGGACGACGCGTTGCGTGCCCACGGAGCCCTCCTACAGCTGTGGGGACAGGCAGACGCCGAACGTCGAGCGCTTCGAACCGGAGCGGCTGGCCATCCGTCGACTTCGCTCGGCACGATGTTGAGCGGTCGTATTAAGGAAGGGCATCAACTTTCGCTGGGTCGTGATGACACCGGAGGCCTCTTTACAGATAGTGTGCTACTGCCGGTCCTGATTGAAGGTCAACCAGCATATGTGCCGCTGCACGCTGTCGACCTCTCCACAGGCAGGCAGCAGGAGTCGTCCTCCGGCGCAGGGAAGATCGACGGCGCCGCAGACGGATGGGAGGCCATGAGTCCGCTCAACCGCCGCTTGCTGCTGCGGCACGGTGTCGGCGCTGCGGCCGTGCCTTGGTTTGCCGTGCCAGGCTCGGCTTCACCTCCGTCTCCCGGCAGCAGTTTCCCCGGTGATGTAGGTCGAGCTTCGCTCCCGTCAACGTCCTGGGCGATCCAGATCCACAACGCGGTTCTCAGTCCGACCGACGCGATCAGGACGGTGGGGGCCGCCGACGACGGTCGTGTGGCTAACGTCCCTGAGCTTCAGAGGTCAGCCCACGATGCCTTGACGGCACATTTGTCATCCGACTATGCGAAATTGGCGACGGACCTGCCATCGCTGATCGGTCGCGTGGAATGGGCGAGCCTGCAGGGAACAGATTCGCCCGACATCCAGACGTTGCTGTCGGACGCATACGGCGTTGCTGCATGGAGCCTCATCAAGGCGGACAGTCCGGTCGCGGCGTGGATCGCCGCCGAACGGTCCATCAAAGCCGCTGAGCAGGCCGATGATGTCCTACGAATCGCCGCTGCGACGCGTTGCTTGTCCGAGGTGCACATGCGGGCTTCGAACTTCGAAGAAGCCACTCGAACAGCGTTCCTTGCCACGGTTCAACTCGACACCGCAAAGCCCGCTCAACGACAGACCGCGCTGAGCCTGCGGGGTGCCGCGTTGCTCAGTGGTGCCGCAGCTGCCGCTCGCCGCGGAAGTAGCCGTGAGGCGTATGCGGCGCTGAGGGCTGCCGCCACATGCGCAGAGGAACTCGGCGACGATCGCATCGACCTCGGTACGGTCTTCGGGCCCACGAATGTCGCGATCCACGAAGTCGCCATCGCGGTGGAACTGGGTGACACTCGGCAAGCACTGCATCACGTCTCGGCTGTGAAGCTCAACCGCATGCCCGCCGCACTGACAGAACGGCGGGCGCGATTCCTGATCGACGTGGCGAGGAGTCACCACGGACAAGGTGACGACGAAGCGGCTGTCGGTGCCTTGCTTGAAGCGGAACACATCGCAGCTGACGAGGTACGCGAACACCGGTTGACGCATGATTTGCTGCGCGACTTGCTCAGCCGGGAGCGTCGCTCGTCGGGAGTTCGTGAACTGGCTGGTCGCTGTAATCTGTTGAACTGAAGGGAAGTTTCAGCGCGATGGCGCGTCCGTTCGACGGGGGAGAGTTGCGGATCCTGCATTGGAACGTCCACTCGTGGCTCGATGCCACTGGTGAGTCTAATGTGGACAACGTGGTCGATCTGGTTCGTGAGACTGATCCACAGGTGGTGTCGCTGGTCGAGGTTGACGAGACATGGGGTGACACTTCGCGCATCGAGGCTGTAGCTGAGCAATGCGGGTACACGTCGGTTTTCGCTCCCATTTTTGAGTATGGACAAGAGCATGGGCCGCGTGGCGGTTTTGGTAATGCTCTCTTGAGTAGACTGCCGTTCTCGATCGTTCGGCAGCGTCAGCTTGTGTGGCCGTCGACGGTCTATGACGGTAGCGAGCCTTCTGAACTTCGATCGGTGACGTTCGCGAAGTTCGGTTCGTTGTGGGTGGGCACGACGCATCTGCCGCGCGGCGATGCCGAGGCGCGAGCGGCTGCGCTGCGGCGGCTCACCAGTATCACCGGCGAGTTGGATGGCGAGTGGTTGTTGTGCGGGGACTTCAACACACCGGCTTCTTCGTGGCTGAGTAGCTCGGATTCGGTGTCGGTGGCGCCGCGACCGGCAGTGCCGACTTATCCAGCCGATGAACCGGTGGAAGCGATCGACTATTGCGTCGCGTCACCGGGAATCGTGCTGAATGCCAAGGTCTTGGACGCTGCAGGCTCAGACCACTTGGCGGTCTTGTTTGAAGCGCGGGCATCCGATCACGGAGACTGAGGAAAGTGCCTGGTCAGTCGGTCACGATGTGCCGAGCGTTGACCAGCTCGAGGTGTTCGCCGAGCAGCCGAGAAAGGCCAATATCAGGCGTCCGCCGGGGCCTGAGGGGCATCATGAGGCAAAGTGAGCGGTGTCGCCGACCGCTGGCATGGTAACCAGGGTCGGCCGCTGGCCGGTGGTGAACCAGGATGAGCGCGTAACCCGAACGAGACACGGCATCGATGGATTCCTGCTGGTGCTGCGACGCGGAATATCCGGACTCGGAATACGAGGCCGGCGTGGGCGGTCACCTGTTTGGATGATCAGGACGTCGGACTATGAGGTGGAAACCTTGCCCAGCGCGCTCCATGTAGGGCTTGGCGATCTCCATGAGTTGGTTGCCAGCCTCGATGTCGCCGCGTGCCCAAGCCCGGTCGGCATCGGCGAAGAGTGCCCAGGTCATGAGTTGGTCACCCATCCACTCTTGGGCCTGCTCGCTGACCTGCTGCCCCAGCAGCTGCTGGTATCGGCGCACCAGGTCGTCCCAGTGGTCCGCACGTTCGGCGAAGCTTTGCCGCAGCTCGTCCGGAAGCTCGAAGTCGCCCATGACGGGCAACCATAGCTACTCGACTCGAATGACACGGTCCATTCGGGTGGTGGTCCAGGAAGAGGGAACGCACGTGACCTCCTCGACGTCTGACCAACTGGCTGTGGCCGGTCTGTAACGGTTGGTAGGCTCGGCTGGTTGGTAGTCGTCGAGGGGAGCGGACGGATGCCCGCAGGATTTGAACAGGATCAGGGCCAGCCGGCAACCGCAGGGCAGCAGATCGACACGGAGATCGCTGTTACACAAAGTGGCCGGGCCATCGCGGGCGTGCTCGGCGGCGAGTATCACCATCAGTCGGGCGGTGGAGGTGCTGGAGGCTATTACGAGTTCACCAGCCTCGGCGAGTTGGACAGCATCATCACTCGACTCAAAGCCGTGCGAGAAAAGATTTACGATGCCAGGAACAAGTTCGCACAGGCGATTGGGTTCGTTGAGCCGCCTGCCCAGGACGTCCTGAGTGTGCTGCAGGCCAACGCAACCAGGAACTCGCTCCAGCTGGGCTTGGAACACAACCGGGCCCTGCTGAGAGAAGCGGACGCGGCGATCGCGAAATTCGAGTCGAGTCGCAAGCAATACGCGAGCACTGAGCATAGCGTCACGTCGGATCTGAAGAGCCAGTACAGGGGTTGAACGGACAGCATGCGATCAGTGAGGTTCATTGCCATCGCGGCGGTTGTGACCGCAGTAGGGGCTGCAGGGTGTACGCCGACGGACAACGGTATTCCGACGCCTCAGGCGGGAACGACGGGTGCGCAGTCCACCACGGCCTCTGCCAGCAAGCCAAAGGACTATGGCGCTCCCAGGGTGACGACGCCATTGGATGCGAGTAAATTCCTGTCACAACCGTGCACTGTGCTTACGCCAGCTCAATTGCAAAGCTTGACCCTTCCGGTTCAGGGCAAGCCCGACACGGACAGTCAGGTTGCCAAAACCGCAGGACCCAGTTGTCTCTGGATCAACAACGACACCCCCTCGTTCGCTATCAGTATCGGGTTTCTGACAGGAAACAAGCGCGGCCTGTCAGACACTTATCGAGGACACGAGCAGGGAGCGTTTCCTGGCTATTTTGAGCCCACTTCGGTGGATGGGTATCCAGCCGTGTTCAACGACCTCAGCGATGGTAGAGCAGGCGGCGACTGCACGATTACCGTGGGTGTGTCCGACACACTGACACTCCGCGTGAGCCATCAGGGAAGCCGGTTCACGGGGGCAGCAGCATGTGACCGCGCGAAGCAGGCAGCGGCGTTGGGAATCCAGACGTTGAGAGCGGGTGCGTGAGATGTTCCTGTCCGGCGAAGGGATTTACAACAACTTTCAACAAGGGCAGGGTGGCGAGAAACTCAGTAGCGCCGCCGCGCTGGTGAATGAGCTGTCGAAGCTTTATAACGAGCAGGCTGACGAGATTAAGAAACTGGTCGGTGAAACTGAGGCGGTGTGGAAAGGCGGCGCTTCTGGCGCTGCGCAGCGGGGTTTGGGGCCGTTGGCCGTCGAGCACGCGTTGGCAGCTCCCGCACTGAGCAGCGCCCAGGATCTGACGAACCGTCAGGTTGGATCGTTCGATGACGCGAAGAACAGGGTGATTCCGGTACCGCCCGCGCCGGAGAAAGTTGATCCGTTGGCGGCGTTCATGAACCCGGGTGCCATGGTTACCTATGGGGAGCAACTCGGCGCGCATAAGGCTGCGGCTCAGCACAATGTGGACGTGATGCGTGGGTATGAGAACGCGTCGGTCTACAACATGAACATGCCCCAGTCCTACGGGCAGATTACCGGTGACCAGTCAGAGATCCGTGTTGCCACTGCGACGCCGGTCAATCCTGGTGGCGGCGGCGAGTCGGGTGGCCCAGGCTCCGGACGGGATAACCCGAATCCTCCCGATGGAGGCAACCAGCCTGGCGGTAGTGGCTTCGGTCCGGCTGGTGGCGGTGGTTCAGCCGCTGGAGGTGGGCCCGCTGGGCCCGGTACGTCGGGTGGCGGTGGCGCCGCTGTGGTGGGGTCTCCCCCACAGGGGACGACTCCAAGCGGCCACGTACCACCTCCTGCGCCACCGGTGGGTGTGCCGGGCGGTGGCACGGGTGCTCCGGTGGGCGGTGTGCCGCAAGGAGGTCCGGGATCGGGCTATCTGGGTAGCGTGATCGGCCCTCTCGGTGGTTCCGATGTTGGTGCGGGCTCGGGTGGGCGAGGCGGCTCGGGCGCTGGTGCTGGTTTGGGAGCGGGCGGCCGAGGACCAGGCAGCGGCAGTCCGGGCGCAGGTGGACCAGGTGCCGGAGGGCCTGGCGTGGGTGGTCGGCCTGGTGTTGGTCCGGTCGGCGAGCCGATCGCGGGACAGAGTGCCGGGGCACGAAGCGGCGGCGTCGCTGGTCGTGGTGGTCCCGGTGGGATGCCGCTGGGTGCCGTCCCCGGTAAGGGACAAGGCGGTGAGGACGAGGAGCACGAGCGTCCGTCATTTCTACGAGAGCCAGACCCGGAAGGTGTGTTCGGCACCGACGAGATCACGGCGCCGCCGGTGATCGGCGGCCAGCCGTAGCGGTCAGGCTGACCAACTCTGGGGCCAAGGTTCACACGCGAGGAAGGATTGACTGAGTGTTGTGGCCACGGCCAAGGCGGGTGGCGCTGGACACGCTCACGCGGCTGGTTCGCGCCGAGAACATCGGCGAACTGCCAGAGGTACTGGCTCCGGACGTGGGCTGGCGCCCCTTGGCTGAAGATCAAGCCTTGGATCGTCAGCTGCGGGAGGAATGCACCCGGTTGGGGTGGCTGGACCGGCGCGGCCGCTTGGATGTTGACGTGGCGGCGGCGCTTGCGGTGTTGTGCCGCCCGAGCATCGAGTTCGCGGGGTGGATCACTGTCGGGGATTCCACGGCAGGGGTGATCGCGGCCGCGACCGGCCGTTCGGCGCTGCTGGCCGTCGGCCTAGACGGTTGGGTGTCGCTGCGGTCGGTCGGGTCGGCGAGTCTCCCCCGGATAGTGGTAGCACAGACACCGGACGTCGGCATGGGCAGAGGCGAGCCGTTCCGGGTGCGGCGCGCGGACGTGCTGGCCTTCGACGGCGGTCAGCGCCGGTCGCACGGTGGAGTGGCGGTTCATCCGGTGCCGTTGGAGGTTCGGCGATTGCACGAGATCGCCGCGCTTGCACGGACTGGGGCGGGCGAGTTCCGGGTCGCGATCCGGGATCGGGTCGGGCGCCGTCAGGTCACGTCGGACACGGTGTCCTATGTGGACACTGTTGTGGGGCGGTATGTCACCCTGGCCAGGACAGTGGGTGGTGAGGTCGAGATGTTCATCGCTCCAGCAGATCGTGATGCGCTGACTGCCCGGCTCCTGGATGCGCGTCGGTCACTGACCGACTGATGCCCCCGCTACTCTGGTGTCCAGAGTGGATAATCGACGCCGGGCTTTCGGTTAGCCAGCAGCTCCATACAGCGGGAGCACCGTCGATGGACGCCGGAGGTGACCTGTTCATCGGTGACGTCCGCGATAAGCAGGCAGCCACAGATGGCGAATCCCATGATCGAGCCGTCTTCGGCTAGGTCGGTGACGGGTTGCCCGGTACGGGTTTCCCGGACGTGCGCGCAGTTGGGTTCGATGATGCCGCGCCCCCAGAACAGCGGGATGTCGCTGGGCAGGTCTGTGGTCATGGATTGGTGTCCTTGGTCCTCGCGGGGATCGTTGCGGCGATGTTGCTCGCAGCTGCATACGGGGACATTGGTTCCGGACTGTGGTGGGTGCGCCGTTGAGTGGTAAGACGGCGCCGCATCCGGGCGAACCGCAAGGGGCATGCCGGCGAACTCGATCGGTTTGTCGTCGTCGATGACGTGCACCAATCGCCGGAAGACACAGGTGGCGAGCATGGCGTCAATCCCGCTCCCCTTCCTGGGCAGGTGGCGCCTCGATGGTCCTTGTCTGCAGCGCGGCTTGTTCGGCGACAGCCACGTAAAGTCTGGACATCTGTTGCCAGTCTTCAATAGTCATGTGTCGCGAGTGGACTTGCAGGGCTGTGGCCGGTGCTCGCTTGGTCAACTGCAAGCATTGCCGCGGCCAGGTCGACTTGCTCGGGTGTAGGAGCGTCGGTTTTAACGCGGGTGCGTGATTCCGCCAGCGCAAGGAGCGCGGCTTCGATCTCCGACAGGGGCATGATGGTTCCAGCCCATGGCATGTGCGCATGTGCCTGGTCATCTGTTGTGTGGCTTCAGTTCCCGTCCAGCCAAAGGTGTAGCTGTGACACCTCGACACGGAGCATTGCTTGGACACGCGTTGAAGGGCAGCGCCCGCGGTGATGACGCTGGAGTCGGTGAACGAAACCGGAACGGCGGTACGGACTGGGCAATCATGTCCTGCTCCGCGCGCAGCACCGCCGGACTCGTCGATGTCTGCAAGCCGGTCCGGTAGTTGAGTGTCGGGTTGGCTCCCGCGGGCTTGGTCATCACCTGTCCTTCCGTTGAGTCGTGCCTGCTTCGAAGCGCCTGACCTGTGAGAGTGCGGCGCTTCGAAGCAGGTGCCACCCGACGTGGATCCACCGTCAAGCGCCACAGGAATCTACCGCAGGAAGTTCCTACAGCAAGTTCCGCAGACGGGTGAACCTGGTGAACAACGCTCCGTGAACAAGGCAAGATGATGCGCGACGAGGCACAGAGGAGCGATGACTATGCCCAGGAAGCCAGGTCCGACCATCCGCCGGTGGCAACTTGGCTATGAGCTGCGCGAACACCGCGAAGCCGCCAGCGTCTCGATCAAGGCCGCAGCCGCCGAGATCGAGGTCCAGCCCGCGACCCTGTCCAAGATCGAGGGCGGCAAGCAAGCGATCAAAGGCACCTACGTCAAGCTTCTCGCGCCCATGTACAACCTGCCGTCCGACGAGCGGGCACGGCTACTCGAACTCGCCACCGAAGCCAATCAGCCCGGCTGGTGGGTCAGCTACGGCAAACTCGTACCGGACTGGTTCAAGCTGTACCTCGGCTACGAGCTGGACGCATCCGACCTGTGTACCTACGAGTCGGAACTCGTCCCTGGCCTGTTGCAGACCGTCGACTACGCCCGCGCCGTCGCCCTGGCCACGCGACCGGACAGCAGCGACACTGAGCTCGACAAGCAGGTCGAACTCCGACGCGAACGGCAGCAGCGGATCTTCACCACCGAGCCACCGACGGTCCGCGCCGTGCTCAACGAGGCCGTATTGCTCAGGCTCACCGGCGGCCACGCGGTCATGCGCGAACAACTGGAACACCTCGCACGACTCGCCGAACTCCCGCACGTCACCATCCAGGTCCTCACGTTCGACTCCGGCGCGCACCCCGCCATGACGGCTCCGTTCTCGTTGCTGGGCTTCGAACAGGAACCCCGCATGAACACCGTCTACCTGGAGAACGGGCGTGGCTCGCTCTATCTGGAGAAACCGGCCGACGTCCACCGCTACACCACGATGTTCGACCAGCTTTGCCGCCAGGCACTCGAACCACAGGCGTCTCGTGAACTCATCGATAGAGTGGCGATCAACCTGTGAGAGTGACTGAAAGGGGTGCGGGATGGCCCCGGACCGACGCCTGCCCGCGTGGCGAAAGAGCAGCCACAGCGGAGGTGAAGGGGGAAACTGTATCGAAGTACACCGCGACCTGAATGTGTTGCGGGACAGCAAGAACCCCTCGGTGGTTCTTTGTGCCGACATCGGCCCTTTCCTTGAGGCGATCAAGTCTGGTCGTCTCGGCCGGTGATCAATTGAGCTAGTCCCCAGGCAAACGATGCCCGGGGACTAGCCTGAACGAGTGAGGCGTCTCGGTTTCACCACTCACTTACCTCGGCGGTCCTATCGTGAGCAGCGACTTACGGGGAGTAACAGGGTCAAGGGGTGGGGATGCCAGCACCAAACGATCACCTGCGGGTGACACCGGAGGACTTGCGGTCGGTGGCAGACGAGATCGTGGACGTGGCCGACGAGGCGCATCACGATGCGCGCAAGTTGGGTGGGGCGCAGGACGCCATGAACGGCGCGCCACGCGCGTTCGATAGTCCGCGGGCGCATGCGGAGATCGAGTCGGCGTGGCAGCAGGTGCTGCACACGATGACCACGAAGCTGGCGGTAGCCGCGGATACCCTGTCGCTCTCGGCGGAGGCCTACGCGTCGACCGAGCAGGACAACGTCCGCCGCTTTCCGAACTGAGCCGGGGAATCGTGGTCACCTACGACGACGTGATGCGGCTGGACCTCAACGCCTACACCGAGGAAGCCCGCAACTGGAAGACCCTGGCCGACGCGCTGACGACGCGGGCGAACGACCTGGACCAGAAGCTGAAGAAACTCGAGGCGTGGACTGGCGCCTCGGCCGACTCGGCCAAGGCCACCTTTGCCAACCACCGCAAGCAGTACGCAGACGTATCGGCTGTGATCGCACGCATCCCCCCAGTCCTGAACGACGCGGCACACCACCTTGGCGGCATCCGAGCCGAGCTGAACCGCCTACAGGATGAAGTCCGAGCGCACGGATGGGCATTCGACCCCGACGGCAAAGTCGTGACACCGGGACCGCCGCCCGCACCGATGGCGGGCCTCGACCCCGAGGCCCGCCGCCTGCAGGACGCGGTACAGGACCAACTCGAACGAGCGCGGCGGGCGGACGCCGACGCGGCCTACGCGTTGCGGGGCCTGCGCCCGGAGACGGCCGGGTTCGCTGGGCCGGATCAGGCGACAGTAGCCGCTGCGGCCACTGCGATCCCGCCCCGAACCACCGCGCCGAGTGAAGTGAAGAAGTGGTGGGACTCGCTGTCCCCGATGCAGCAGGAATCCTTGCTGTACACGCACTCCAGCGAAATCGGTGCGTTGGACGGTGTGCCCGCCATTGCGCGGGATCGTGCCAACCGCACTCGGCTGACCGAGCTGAAAGCCCAGCTGCTCGCCGAACAAGAACGTCTCAACGGCCTTGGCGAGCGCCGGATCGGCCCCGACAACGATCGCCTCGCGGAGATCAACGCCAAGCTGAACGGAATCGAGAAGATCGAAGAGCGCCTGAGGGCCGCGACCGAGACAAAGCAGCAGGCATTCCTGCTCGGGATCGACACCAACGGAACCGGTAGAGCCATCGTCGCGATGGGCAACCCCGACACCTCAGCGAACCTCTGCACCTACGTTCCCGGAACGGGGGCCAAGCTGGCGGACGTGGAACGTGAGATGGACCGGGCCGACAGAATGGCCGACGCAGCCAAGAAAGCCGACTCGCCATCGACATCCGTCATCGCATGGATCGGATACGACGCACCCCAACATCCCATCTTCGAAGCTCCCTTCGACAGCTACGCCGACGGCGCCAAGAAGGACCTTGACCGGTTCCAGGACGGCCTGCGGGCAACCCACGAAGGCCCCAAGTCCCACAACGTCGTCCTCGGCCACAGCTATGGATCTACCGTCATCGGGCATACCGCCCGGGACGAACAGCTGGACGTCGATGGCGTGATCTTCGTCGGCAGCCCAGGAGTCGGCGTCGACAAGATCGAAGAACTTCACCTGCCGCCCGACCAGGTACATGCGACCGTCGCCGAGAACGACATCATCCGGCAGTCCAACAACCCGCACAGTTTCGATGACCCGATCGAAAGAAGTATGGACATCCATGGACCGGACCCGGCTGATGCGCGCTTCGGTGGTCACGTTTTCGCATCCGATCCTGGCACGCCAAGCTGGCCGTTCGGTAGCGGCGCGGCACACAGCGAGTACTGGGAATCACGAAATATCGGGCTGGCGAATATGGGGCGAATCATCGCTGGCAAGCCAACGGTCTAACCCATGAAGACGAGTCGAATCATGTATCGATTGACTGCGGTCACCGCAGCGGTCTTCTCTGTTGTTGCAGTCTCTTGTTCAAGTTCGGATGGTCCAGTGAATACGATTACGCTGCAGGAAGCCAACAACCGGGCAGAGAAGTACATTCAGGACGCTGTCGCCAGTCTGCAACCTCCGCCGCGGCTGGAGATCCTCTCGAAGTTCGAGAACAGCCCGTGCGATGACCCGTCTGACCACGGTCCCCGAGGACGCGTGTTCGTCAGCAGGTCGTACTGGCTCCGAGATGTTCCCACCGAGAGAAATGGAGAGGTCATCGACGCGGTGGTGAAATGGTGGACTACCCACGATTTTGTCGTCACCGGCGACAAACGACCTGGAGCAAACCTTGTCCTCGTAGAGAACAAGACTGACAGCTTTCGCATGTCGGTTGAGGAGAGCCCCAACGGCAACCTGTCGATCGGGACGGACTCGCCGTGCGTGTGGCCGAATGGCACGCCCATCCCCAAACCTTGACCGGCAGGATGCCGCCTATCGTCACCTGCGCGTTCGACCAGCGGTAGGTGTAGGGCCGTTCGCCGCGTTGGAGAAAACTAGACGAATCACGCCCACTTTAGGGCGTGTTATTACCCGATGGTTCGCTCTGGCTGCCACCCGCCGGATCGCCTCCCCGGCCTCCGGCTGGGCCTGAGCTGAAACGGTCCTGGCGAGTCTCCTCGCCGCCCTGCTGATGCGCGCCCGCTCGTTGAACCGCATGAGCGAAAGCACGTACCTCACCGCCATCAAGACAGCCTCCGCCCGCGGGTGGCTGCAGCTCGAATCCGTCCTCAACGGACAGACGTTCAGCGGGATAGTCTGGTTTCCCTGGTCGTCCGACCGGGGAATGACGAGATGCATTGTGGTGACGACACCTCGCGAAGTCCGGGACGACATCCCCGTCCGGTTCTCGACGCGGATGTCGTCCCTTTCGCTCCGCATCAGTGCGCGTGAGGGACTGGCCGCACAACCACTGGGCGGCATTGAGGTCAGGCAGCTACTCCTGGCCGGACTGTGCTGTGGACCTCGCTATACGAGTGGCCTCATCCTCCGCACCCGGACTCACAGCCCCAACCTCTTCGCACTGTCGACAGAGAGCGAGGTGGCGGTGCCATGTGAGCATCAGGCTCAGCACGTGAACCGCCTCTTTCCGTCGTCGTTCATTGCGCGACCACACCGCGGGTGTTACGACGCCGACCACAACAATGGTCAAGAGGATGAGGAAACCTGCCGACATAAGTGATCCGGCCGCAGGTAGGTCCATTGACGCTCCGTTCTCGAATCTTCGATCTTGCCGCTGTGGTTCAACCATGCGATCCGCGGCAGAGCAGGTAGACGATCATTGACGGGCTCGGCCATACTTAGACGATGAGCGTCGGCGGCTTTGACAGGGTTGGCACATTTAGACAGTGGGCTTGCCCCGTTTTGACGGACACCTGAGATCACATGCCTTCGTATCGACGCCCGACAGACCTGCCACCACGCATGCGGGATCTCAACGATGCCCTGCATGACCTCCACGAGTGCGCTGGCCTGCCTAGTACGCGAAACCTGAGTAAGGCAATCCTGTTGGACGACCGTCTGTCCACAACGGCAAGCCACGAACGAGTCCGATCGGCATTTTCGAACCTGACGTTGCCGAGTTGGGACCTGGTGCAGGCACTCGTGACCGTGCTGTGTCCAGATGCTGGCCGCGGCCCCTGCGAAACCGAGTTGGAACACTTCAGGAGTTTGTGGCGGTCCGCGCTACGTGAGGCCAGAGGAGATGCGCAGCTCCCGAAGCCCGCTGAGCTGTCTGTACAGCAAACCAGCGACCACAGAGATAGTTGGCTGCCAGCCACAGGGCGTACTCGCTTTTCGCTGAACATGACCAAAGCGCTTGCTGATCAACTGACGGAGGCGTTCGCCTCTATGCCAACGCAGGCGCTCTCGGCGGAGAGTTTTGCAACAATCGAGCCGAGGCCAGGGGTGTATCAGCTCTTTCATCACGGTCAACTTACGTACGTGGGAAAGGACAGGTCACTGCCCACTGGCCTTGTCCGCGCGGCCCGCAAGATCTCGGGACGTTGTGCTTCCCCTCGTAGCGTGGAGACCTGAACCAAGAGAGATGATCAGGTCGTGGGAGATAAGAGGCGCCGGTTTGATCCGGAGTTTCGGGCGGGTGCGGTGCGCATCGTGTCCGAGACCGGCAAGTCGGTGGCGCAGGTCGCACGGGATCTGGGGATCAGCGCGTACACCCTGCACAACTGGGTACAGGCCGACCGGCGCCAGACCGGGCAGCCCGCAGACGGGTTGAACGAGGCCGAGCGTGCGGAGTTGGCCCGGCTGCGGGCCGAACGAGCACAGTGGGCGAAGGAGAAGGCCGAGTTGGAGATGGAGCGTGATGTGCTCAAGCGCTCCGTGGTCCTGTGGGTGAAGGACGCGATGAACCAGTGATCGTGGCGGAGTTCATCGCGTCCCAGAGGACCAAGCACGGTGTCCCGCATGCGATCGCCTGCCGGGCCTTGGAGGTCTCGCAGTCCTGGTTCTACAAGTGGATCAACCGCAAGCCCACTGCCCGTGATCAGCGGCGGGAGCAGTTGGATGAGCAGATCAGGAGGTTGTTCACTGTTTCGGGTGAGACCTATGGCAGTCCCCGGATCACCCGTGACCTGCGGGAGGCCGGCTGGAAGGTCTCGGAGAACACCGTGGCGGCGCGGATGGTCGAGCTCGGTCTGGCCGGACGACCGCCGAAACGCCGGCGGTCGCTGACCCGGCCGGGGAAACGGCCAGTGGCTCGCGATCTGGTTCGGCGGAACTTCACCGCGGTGGCACCGGATGTGTTGTGGTGCGGGGATGTCACGCAGATCGACACCGATGAGGGGCCGCTGTATCTCGCGACCACTGAGGATCTGTTCTCCCGCCGGATGCTGGGTTACGCGATGTCCGCCCACCATGACGCGGCTGTGGTGGTGGCGTCGCTGCGGATGGCCGCGACCACCCGGGGCGGGGACGTGGACGGGGTGATCTTCCATACCGACCGCGGATCGGAATACACCGCCGCAGCGACCGCGGCGGCCTGCCGGACGCTGGGTGTGGTGCAGTCGATGGGCCGGGTCGGGTCCGCATTGGACAACGCCGCGGCCGAGGCGTTCAACAGCACACTCAAGGTCGAATTCGTACACCGACACCGGTTCACTACCCGAGCTGAGGCGCGGATCAAGGTCGCGACCTGGATCGCGGACTTCTACAACACCACCCGCCGGCACAGCGCCAACGACGGCCTGGCCCCGATCCCGTTCGAGCATCAGATGGCACACGCACGAGCAGTATCAGCGACGCAGGTCAGAACCGAAGTGGCATAAACCGTCTCCACGATCTGAGGGGATTGACAACGTCGCAACATCGCGGTGGAAGACGTATCGTTCAACTGCATCCGGATGGACGAGGACTTTGCTGCGGTCGCGCCGGAAGCCGTGCTGATCCAACGTCATCGGGACGTTGGCGGAGTGCCGTGGAACCGAAACGGTTTCGGGAACCACGACCCAGGTCGCGCTCGCGACGTAGCCCCGGTCCAGATGGATCATTTCGATTGCTTGTACCCCATAGACCTTGAGCTGTTTGTGTCTGATCTGGCAGGCGAGTTGCCGATGGACAAGGCAGTGTTCAGATTGAAGGGTGCGCTTCCTTACATGTTCAGGTACGAACGGAAGCTTCGGGAATCTCCGCTGACCATTGACTTCGGCAACACACCTCTCACCGTGAACGATGTACTGAATCACGTGGTCCACCAACTCGGTCATCGATGGCAAGCGACTGCGCTGCAGGGGGGTGTGATCTTGTACGAAGAGGATCGCCAGTACCCTTCGGCACAACGTACTTACCGCTGTGTTTGTATCACTGACCGTCGCTGAGTTCGGGTATTCGCTGCGGCCAAGCCGGTGCAGGCCATGCGCCCGGGCGCGAAGTTAACCATGATGATCGGGTCGGGAGATCAGCCGGTTGAGGCACAGTCTCCACCCGTGAGTCAAGCGTTCGTCAACCTTCACTGCTTGAGTTGTACCGTGATGTCCGTCAAACGGCTGGGTGAAGAAGCAGCGATATCGAGGCGAAGGGGTGGTCTCACCGGTGGGGGAAGCCGAACTTAACCACCAGGGGCGGTACGGTGAGTCATACTTTCATGCCCTCGCGACTGCGGCCGGGGCGGTCGCCACCGCCAGGAAGGGCGGGGACGATATCGAAGGGACAGACTTCTACGTCAGCCTGCCCCGCGAGGTCCGCGGGGTCCGGTACCCGAAGATCGAGGTCCAGGTGAAGACAGCCTCCGCGCCGCACCTGTCGGCGGACGGGTCTGTCTGGAAGTTCCGTGGCCTCGATGAGGTCCAGTTCAACGACCTGGCGGGCGAGTACCAGCTGCCACACTTTCTGGTGATGATTGCGGTGCCGAGTGACCACGGCGACTACGCATGCGTAACCGACAAGGCGTTGGAGTTGCGTCATGTCGGTTACTGGCTCTCGCTGGCCACCCATCAGCGGATCGTGGATCCGAGCAGGAAACGGAAGGTAACCGTCGACATCCCGGTCGACAATCGGCTGACGGTAGAGTCGCTGTTGTCCATGTTCGACCTTGACTCAGGTGACGTGTCCATGCCCGCTGCCCAGCTCCATTCAGGGGGGACACTGTGACCGAGGCGCCGTACGATCTGGATGTTTCGGACATCGTCAGCTACTTGGACGCCGCAGGTTGGCGGCGGCAGCCGGGAACTTGGCGTGGCACAGGCGTCTGGAGTTACGGTGAGGACGACCCGCAGGAACTCCTGATCCCATTGGAGCGCGGATATCGAGACAGCCAGCGGCTGTTGGAACTCGCGCTCGACGAACTCGCGAAGGCTGAGGGGCGCCCGCCGTTGGAGGTCGCGAGGGACATCGCGGATCCGCTGGTGGACAAGCAGGAGTACCGGACGCGTCCGCCGACGCCGTCCGGCACCATCCCGTTGCCGATGGCCGTTAGAGCGTTCAGCGGTATCAGCGACCTGTTGGCGGCTGCGCGGCGCAGCCTCGACGAGGGTGCCACCCCGTCGTTCAAGGGACGGCGTCCGGCCGAGGTAACAGCCTTCTTGAGTGATGTGCTGCTGGATACGACTGCCCCGGGCAGCTACATCATGACCGTGCGTGTGCCGCTCCAGTTGTCTGACCGCAACAGTGATGATCCACTAGGGCGCAAGGTGGTCACACGGCTGCATCAGGCGATCGACGCCGCGCACCGGGCAGCCACTCGGGTCGTCGACGAGGGCGCGGCAATCGATGTCTTCGACAGCACGATCGAGTATGGCGTCACGCAGCAGCTGTGCGAGGGTCTGCTAGAACTCGCTGGTCCTGAGAAGAATCGACCGTTCGACGTCCGCTTTTCCTGGGCCCGAAGGCTGCCCTCCGAGCTGCCCACACAATCGATCGGCTTCACCGCCGAGGCGATCCGGGTGATCGATAGCGGTGCCAAACGGCTCAAGGAGATTGCGTCCAGCGGCAAGGCGACGATCACCGGCAAGATCAGGGAGATGCACTACGCCCCCGCACCGCACCGCGTGCGGGTGCAGGGAAGCCTGGTGCGAGGTTCAGGAGGTGGCGAGGAGGCGACCATCTGGGTGCGCCTCGACCCCGAACAGTACGAGCGCGCCAGTCGGGAGCATCAGAACCCACAGCTGACCTTCCAGTTCACCGGTCATCTCACGCGAGTGGAGAGGCGGGTTGAGATGCTGATCACTCGCGAGGGCTATGTGACGCTGGAGCGCTCGTAGCGTTCTCGTGGCGTGGCCCGCGCCCGGGAGGCGGGTCGAGCGGGGTTATGTACTGGGGCGCGCCCATCGCATCGTACGCGTCGAGGATCAGCCGCTTGGTGCGGTACTCGCCGTGTGCAACCTCATCCTTGCCGCGGACGATCGGGAACGTGTCCATGATGTAGTCGACGTCGTCGCGTCCGATACCATAGAGATGGAAGTACGCGGCATCTAGCTCGGCGCGCATCAGCTGCCTGCGGTACTCATCCCACCGAAATGGTTCCTTCTCGTCGCCAAGGTTCACAGCAAAGGGACGCATGTCGTAGGCGGTGTAGGACAGTTCGAGCACCCGGGACGTGATCCACTCGTCGATCGTTGACTCAGGCGCCCACGGTGCTGGCTTGTCGTAGGTCTCCGGCGGAAGGACGGGAAGCTGTTTGACGATGAAATAGTTCAGGGAGGTACCGGACATCTTCTGTCGAGCGACGTAGTCGAGGACAAATGCCGACAGGTTGGCCTGCAGCAGTGCGCTCTTCTGCGGTACCGACACGAGAGGAAACTTGTTGCCTACTGCGGTGCGAGGGATTGCTGCAGCAATCACCGTTCGCTCATTCGTGCGGTTTGTGATGTCACGCCAGCCGAGGAGCCAGCCGTTGTCCCAGCCGCGCTCGTCGAGCCGCTCCGCGAATTCGGCTTCGGCGATCCAGTAGCGCGGTATGGGGACGCGTGCAGGGTTGTTCTTCTCGTCGAGGTCCAGCCGCGGTAGTTCGGTGTCTTGGCTGCCTTCGGGGCGCTTGTCGTAGGAGGCGAGGCGGTGGTCAAAGTGGTGGAGGAGCTTGGCCTCGTACAGTGGCAGCATCCGCTCCTCACCGCTGGTGAACACGTTGCCGTCAAGGGTCCAGCCATCGCGGGTGAGGTCGTCGGCGCTTGTGAACAGCTTCGAGTCGTTGGTCATGTCGAACATGCGCAGGAACGACGTTCCATTCAGCCTCCATGGGTTCCCGCCGTGGGCGCCCTCATGCCAGAGCACTGGTACTCGGCGGTAGACGCCGAGAGTGATCTCCGCGTCGTGCTGGGTACGGAACTGAGGGCAGTTGCCGGTGTTTGGGTTTACTAGTAGCAGGTCGCGCGGCGGGATCTTGATGCGCTTGCCGCGTGGCGGCAACTCGTCGGGGTGCTTCGCCAGGGTCCAGAACTCGGCGTGTTCGACCCCCATGGCTCGCCCGGTGAACACCAAGATCGAGAAGGGATACCGTCGATTGCCGACGTCGGTCCAGATCCGTGGGTTGGTCACGAAGCCCAGAAGTGAATCGAGTCGACTGGCTTCCACCACATCGCGGAAGAACGGTGCGGTCGTCGCGTCTGTCGCGATGCCAGTGGGCAGGATCATTCCCAGCCGCCCGCTTGGCCCGAGGATCATACGGCCGGTCTCGGCGAATACGGCGTAGGTGTTGATGTCGCCCTTGCCGGTCAGCGGGTAGCGGCCCGAGTTGCGCAGGAGGGCGCTGATGCCGTCGGCTTTTCGCAACTCCTGCGCGAAGGCGGCGAACAGGTCGCGGTCAGCCTGGTCGGAACTGTGCTCCAGGGCGGCGATTCGTCGCTTGCGCTCGGCAGCGTTACGGGCTGCTGTGATGCCCTCGTGCCTGGCCGCGAAGTACTCCTTCTCCTGGACCTTGACACGCTCCCACGGCGGGTTGCCGACCACACAGGAGAATCCGCCGGACCAGCCGGTCTCGTGGTCGACGTCGGGTCCGGTGGTGGGGAATATGTGCGGGAATTCCAAGTGCCAGTGGAAGAAGCGGTAGTCACGGGCTAAGCCGTCGACGAGTTCGACCAGGTCCTTCGATGCGCTCGACGGGTCGGCGGCCAGGCTGTGTAGCACCGCGTCTGTGATGGCGGCCCCTCGGGTCGCCTTGGTCTTGAGTTGTACGAACGCGGCGCACCATGTGTTGGCAATCAGCTTGCTGGCCCGGTGGCTGGGCGACTCCAGTAGCTCGTCTTTGGCCCGCGCGGCCTGCACATGCAGGTCCTCCAACGAGTCCGGCAGTGTGCTGACGATCTGTGCTGCGGTAGCAGCCTCGGCCGCGTTGTCAACCTGGATCTCATCGATCCTGAACAGGTTGCCTTGCCTGTCGCGTGTTTTGGTGTTGTCCTGCTTCAGTGACCGCACGACCGGGGCCTCGTCGCCCTGAAGCACGGCGAACGCGGCGTCGGGTACACCCTCGCGTAGCAGTCGCGGGGTGGTGCCCAGTAGCGAGTTGCCTACCTTGAGGTTGGCGTCGAGGAACGCCAGTGGCTTGCCGCGTTCCATGGCCTCGAGCCAGAGCGAAACCTTGGCCAGTTCGACGGCCATCGGATTGACATCTACTCCGTAGATGCAGCGGCCGACGACCTCACGCAGGGCCGTGCGTACCGCGGCATCGGGCGGCTCGGGGTCGCCGGTGCGGGCTGCGGCGAGTCGTTTCGCGATGCGCCGTGCCGCCGCGACAAGGAAGTGTCCGGACCCACAGGCTGGGTCGCAGACGGTGATGGACAGCAGTGCGTCGGCCGGGTCGTCCGTGCGCGCCGCCTGGTCGAGCAGCGGGTCGAGCGCGGAATCGAGCAGGCAGTCGACCAGAGAGCTCGGCGTGTAGTAGGAGCCGGACTCCTTGCGGTCGTTGCCGGCGAGTCGTTCCAGCGTGTACCGCCGCGTGTCCGGGTCGTGGCGTGGAATCAGTTCGAGGAACGACTCGTAGACGCTGCCGAGTTCTTCGGCGCCGAGGTGGCCGAAATCGACGCGGCGCCGGCCCCCACCCGCAGTGTCACGGACGATCGACAGTGCCCGCACTGCGGCGAGCAGATCTACGTTGTGCAGCCGAGCACCTTCCAGCGGCGTGTCGAGTGGTCCTGGCTCGTACAGGCCGCCGATCCCGGGCAGACCGAGTTGCGTTACACCGCCCTCGGTGCCGAGTGCTCGGAATACAAAACGCACGGCCTCCCACAGGTCGCCGTGGCGTGTGCCATGGCCACGGGCCAGTCGACGCAGCCGGGCGGACGAGTAGTACTCGGCGTAGCGTTGTTGCGCGAGCGATGGCGCGTGCTCGGCGTGCAGCGCGTCTCGGTCTTCGGCGACGAACCAGAACAGCAACCGGTAGACCAGCCGCAGCAGCGACCGGTTGAGGTCGCTGATGGAGTACGTGTGGTCGGTATGCACAGCTTTGCGCAGGTCCCTGTTCTCGGGGTGAGCGAGGAACCCGGTGCCGAGGATGGAAATCGCTGCTTCTACGCCGCCACGGAGCTGTTCCAGGGCACGCGTCTCCAGCGACGCGGCGGTTTCGCACCAGCGCTCGAGCAGGCATTTGTCGTTGTCGTCCGTGGTGAACCGAGAAGTGTGGCAGATCCGGTAGAAGAGCACGAAGTCGGCAAAGAGCTCGCCGTCAAACATCGTGCTTAGGTCGAACTCGACGTACGCGGAGCCGACCAGGGCGCGCGAGTCGCGGAGCAACCTCAGGCGTGCACCGTTGGACAGGATCGCCCACTGGTGGGTATCTGATCGGTTGAGCAGCTCCTGCAGCATTGACTGCGGGGCGCGGGCGATGCGACCGGGGGTGCGGTGATCGAGATCGGTCAGCCAGCCGAGCAAGTGGACCGGGGTCTGCCCGGCGGCGTGGCTAACGCGAAATGTGGTGCCCCCGACCTCGAACCCCGGGTTGGTCTCCAGGTTGCGGAAGTCGAGTTCGCGCAGCAAGATGTGCAGCCATCTCTGCCGGGTGAGCTCGGTGTGCCGGGTGTCGGGTGTTGTCGACAGGCTGTCTTTGAAGTCGCGCCAGACGCCGAGTAGGTATTCCCAGGAGCGGGCGGCCTGCCGCCGCACCGACTCGCCCGGCTGAAGCCCGTATGCCGCCGGGTCGAGGCCGGGTATCTCGCGGTCGCCGCTGGCGACTCGGTCGAACAGCTCGGCGGGGAGTAGTCCACCAACGACGCTCACCGAGGGGAAGACGCCGAGTGTGGCCGTCACGAGATACTCCCGGGCAGATAGACGTAGATGCCGAGCACGTCAACAGGTTTGAGCGCGGTCACCGCGATCTTGCGGCGTACCCTTTGCCCTCCGGCCTCGCGGACCCTGATGTGTGCGTCGCGCAGCGCGACGGCATGGTCGTCCGCGACGGACGCCAGGTGGGGCTGGAGGTTGTCGAGCCCAGCGATCGCCCGCTCCAGAAAGTCGCGCGCCTGGTCCGGTGCCACGTTGCCGCTGGGCTCCGCGTCGAGCAGGGTGGCGACGGCAGCCTCGTCCAGCCATTCGGGTTCGTATACCGACCCGCGGTAGGCAAGCAGCTTTGCCTCCTCGGCGATCGCCTTGCGCACCCCGGCGCGCGCCGGCAGCTCGACGCTCATGCGGAGCCGGATCAGCATGAGGGTGGTGCGCTTGGACACGTCCGCGGTGTACATGACCCCAGCTCGGCGCGCTGGGCGCTGGTGTGCCGGTGTTGCTGGGTCCAGCGCGCTTTGCAGCACGTACCGTGCGACGGTGGCGACGACTGGGTCGGTGCGATCAAGGTGCGCGGTGCGTGGTGGCACCGGGAGCGCGGCGTGGAACGGCATTGGTTCGGGGTGCCGGTATGGGAGCGCCTCGACGATGGCTGCGGGCAGACCTCCGGTCTCGGCGGTGAAGCCGTCGGAGGTGGTGAGCAGTCCGGAGCCAAGCGCGGCCAGGGATTCGCGGACGAACCCGGTGATCTCGCCGACGGTGCCGAGACCAGCGCGGATCGCGGCGACTTCGCGGGCGACCTCGGTGGGTTTGATGACGTCCTGTGCGTACCGCGTGCGGGAACGCTTCTCCCGGTCCCGGGCGCTGTCCCACTCGTGGTGCAGCCGGGTGGTGTGCTCCTCGCCGAACCCGTCGAGAGTCAGCTGGTCAACGTTGGTGCCCTGGGCCTCCCGCAGGATCAGCCCTTCGAGGACGGCCTCGATCACGTCGTCGCTGCGATCGGGGACCGGGACGGTGATGCCCAGAGCCTTGCGGATTTGCTCGTGCTTGCGGATCAGCACATCGAGCACGATGCCATCGACACCGTTGTCGCTGCCGTAGAGCGTTATCGCGCGAACCTGATCGACTCGCTGGCCGAACCGGTCGACCCTGCCTTCGCGCTGCTCGTGCCGGATCGGGTTCCAGGCGAGGTCGTAGTGGACGACGGCTTGGAAATGCTCCTGCAGGTTGACGCCCTCCGACAGGCAGTCGGTGGCGACCAGGATTGGGCGTTTGGCCTCGTCGGCGACCAGTTTGGCGATGCGTGCCTGGCGTTCTTCGGGCGGCAGTTCACCGGTCACGGCGGCGACGGTGAACTCGTCGCCGAGGGCGGAAGCGAGGTGCTCGGCAACGTAGTCGGCAGTGTCGATGAAACGGCAGAACACCACCGGGTTGCAGTTATGCTCGTGGAGCAGTTCGGTGACGACGTTGGTGAGTTCGGTGAGCTTGGTGTCCTTGGCTCCGGCCAGCGCCTTGGCGCGCTTGGCGAACCCAGCGAGCCTGCGGTCTAGCTTGCCCGGTTCGGTAGTGGTGTTGGCACCCGGTGACACGTCGGCGGATTCCAGGATCTCCTGATCGGGCAGGTCGAGCACGGCGGCGCGGCCGAGTTGGTCGACCTCTTCGGCGTTGGCGGCGTCGCTCCCGCTGGCGCGGGTGGCGAGGGTGGCCACGGCTGCTGCGGGCGATGACGCGAGTGCACGTAGCAGGCTGAGCACCGACCAGTACCGCATCCGCTGGTCACGCCGGTTTCCCGCAGCGTCGCGCACCGTTTCTCGTGCGTAGGACAGCACGTTGTCGAAGAGTGCCTTGTACTCGGCGTGAAGCTTGTAGGGCCGCTCCTGGCTGAGCCGGTCTCTGGGGAATGGGGTTTCCTCGTCGAGGTAGGTGCGGATGTCGCCTCGGCGGCGCTGCACAAAGTGGCGGGCGAGCAGCTCCCGGCCGGCGGACTCTTCGCGATTGACATCGCCGAGCGCGGAGTCGAGCAGCCGGAGCAGGTTGCGGAAGCCCTCGTCTTTGCCGCTGTGTGGGGTGGCCGTGACCAACAGCAGATGCCGGTCCTGTCGCTTCGCCAGGCCGGTCAGCAGTTCGTGGCGGAGCATGCGCGACCGCCCACCGGTGCCGTCGGAAACACAGGTGTGGGCTTCGTCGACGATCACCAGGTCGGGGCAGTCACGCCAGAACATCTCGCGCAGGCCAGGCCGTTTGATGAAATCGGTCGACACCACCAGATGTGGGTACTTCTCGAAGACGGTCTCGCCGGGGAGCAGTCCCCGCTGCAGCCGCGTGATGGTGCTCGGGAGCAGCAGTTCCGCGTGGATGCCGAACTTGGTCGCGAGCTCGGCCTGCCACTGCTCGGCGAGCGCGGGGCCACAGAGCACCGCGAGACCGGTCGCGTCGCCCTGAGCGAGCAGCTCGGCTGCGATCAGACCGGCCTCGACGGTCTTTCCGATACCGACGTCGTCGGCGATCAGCAGCCGAACGGTTTCCATCCGCACCGCCATCAACAGCGGTACGAGCTGGTAGGGCCGCGGCTCGACGGTAATGCCCGCGAGCGCGCGGAACGGTCCTGCTCCGGCGCGGAAGCCGATGCGCAGCGCGGTCCGCAACAACCCGGCGTTGGTGGCGTTCCCGGCGTCGGCCGGGTCGGGGTACGGGAACTTTGCCGAGACGACCGGTTCCAATGCCGGGATGATCCCGGCCGTCTGATCCCGGCCGCCGCCGAGTGGACTGAGCAGGAGAAACTCGTCGTCGGAGCCGGGAAGCACTACCCACTCGCGCCCACGCGCGGTCACGAGCGTGCCGACGTCATAGGTACTGGTCACCCCGCCCCCCTCCGAGGCTGCCGAATACTGTCGGGAACCGGGCGACCGTCTGCTCCCAGTCTTCTGGGCGGCCGACGCGGATCACCAGCCAGCCGTCGTCCCGGAGGCGTTCGTCCTCCCGTGGATCGCCGTCGTCGGACAGGTATACCACTGCCTTGCCGTTCTCGAGCCGATACACCAGATCGGGCGGCGCTTCCAAGGCCGGGAGATCGGATGGTGCTCCGTTAGGTTGCCGAAGGTTCCGCTCGCGTAGCCATTTGATGAACGCTTCGGCGCGCGCTGGCACCTCGTCCAACATCGGCTGCGCAGGCGCTGGCTGATCGCGAGGTGAGGTACGCGCGCCAGCCAGCCCCATCAGCAGGTCCTTGACGAGACGGCGATCAAGTTGCCCGTGGACGTGCTGGTTGCCGTAGGACAGTAGACATTCATAGCAGGCCATGACACACGGCTCGCCGGGATCGATCTCCTGGCTGCGGTCCGCACCGGTTATGGGGTCGTAGTGGCAGATTTCGAGCGCTGTAGCGGCCGCTTGGGCCAGCGCGGTCTCGTCGTCCACCAGCCTGCGCAGCACACCCGCGCCGCCCTCGGCGCTCTCGACGAACAGTGCCCGCCCGCGTCCATCTCGGTCGGGCATGAGCTGGCTGGTCAGTTCGGTGTCTTCGAGCTGGAAAGCTGCTTCGATGCCGCGTTCCAGTGCAATGGCGAAGCTGATCGCGGTCTCGGTTGCGAGAGCGCCCGGGTGGCGAATCACGAGAATGTTCCGCCGGTCCTCCACATAGGGGATCACTCGTTGGCCGCGTTTGATCGCGCCGGGGTCCGGCAACCCGTCAGAGCCGTTTGTTTGAGTGTCGCTGGAGCCGGGCTCCCCGCCCCACTCTCCAGTGGCGGCATCGATGATGAATCCGTCAGCGGTTCTGCGATTGCGTCGGCCCAAGTTGGTCATCCGCAAGGTGGCCGAGTCGCCGTAAGCAAGATCGAGTACGGGGCGTTCGCCAGTACGCGCGACCGCGTTGACCCGGCTGGTTCGGCCGTCTCTGCTGTAGTAGCTGTACGAGGTCTGGATCTCGAATCCCGAGCGCCGCCGTTCCTCCTCATCGGAAGAGATCCGGTCGCGACGTCGAGTCTTGACCGAGGTCAGCCGCAGCAGGCCATGCACTGTGGTGCTGAGGCGGTCGTTGCAGCCATCGCACTTATCCTTGGTCTCGTCGTTGAGATAGCCGCAGCCGTCGCAGCGACGCATACTCGCGGTCGCGATGCCGTCAGCGCCCTGCTGCTCTGGGGTGAGCTGCGCGCTGTGCACCATGTACCTGCCGCCATCGTGGTAGATGATCGAGCCGGGCCCGAACTCGCTGATGCCGATGAACCGGGGCCGCTGAATGTAGTCTCCGCGTCGCCTGCTGCCCCGCCCCGGCACATACGCGGCGAGTGGTAGCCGTGGGAACGAGTAGCCAGGCAGGAACCCCTCGGACGCGAAGTACCGATATGGGTAGAAGTCCGTCTGCAGGTCGCCCCGGTCTTCATTCTGCAGGAGCCTGAGTTGGCTCTTGGCGACTCGTACCCTGTCCTCGGCCTGGCGGCGGTCGTTCTGTCCTATCGACACGTCGACGGCTCGCCTCGACTGGCTCTCGTATTCGGAGAGCGCGGTCCGGTACAGGTCGATCCACCGGTCGCACGCGCTCTTGAACCTGTCGGGTGCCTCGTTGATCACTTCCTCGATCCAATGCTCCCGCCACCAGGAGGATCGCCTCAGCTCACCGGTCAGCTCGTGCAGCGCGCTTTGGGCGCGGGCGGCGGCCCCGCGCGCAGCGCCAGGCGTGGTGAGGTCACGCCAGGTGTCTTCTTTCACGCGGTAACTCGACCGGTCGCCCGTGACGTCGACCACGTCGGTCATCGAGTCCCCTAAGGAGGCTCCCGTCTCAGCCAGCCACAACGCGTGGATGTGCGAACGGACCAGGTCCTCGTTGGCCAGATCGAGCCGCGGTGGCCGCGTCACGCCACCGACCATGTCAGTAGGGCGACGGAAATAATACTCATCGTGCGCGTTGCCGGTCGCGCAGTACGCAACGACGAGGGCGGGCTGTCCGGACCTGCCCGCCCGACCGGCGCGCTGAACGTAGTTCGCCGGCGTGGGCGGAATGTTACGCAGCGCTACCGCGTTCAGCCCCTTGATGTCGACGCCGAGCTCCATCGTCGGCGAACAGTAAAGGATCGGCAGCAGCGCGTCGCTGAACTCGCGTTCCCGCTGCTGCCGCTCCTCGGCGGAGATCTGTGCGGTGTGCTCCAAAGCGCGCAGCCCGCGCAGCGCAACAGCGTCGGCGCGGTAGAGGTTCCGGAAGAACGGATTGACACGCGGCCTCTCGCCCCGCTTCAAGGTCCGGCGGACCTGATCCACGGCACCAGACTCGCCGTCACCGGCCAGCCAGCGGATCCGCGCTGACTTGAGCCGGTATCCCGTCGCCTCACCGGTGTGCTCCGACGGCACCGGCATAAGCAGGCCGCCTTCCTGCAGCACCTCCAGCAGATCCTGGATCATCTCCGTCGCGTCATCACGGCTCGGCCGCTGTCGTCGTGCCGTGTACACGCGGATGAGGTATCGGCCGAACGCACTCCGGCCCGACACGTACATGTCGCGCTGTCGTCTGGATTTCGCGCCCTTTGGCCGTGAGCCGACGTAGGCGACGCGCGCCAGCGGGGCACGTTCCTCCGGCGGCACCGCCCACGGTTCCCGTAAGTGCTGCTCGGACAGCAGCTGCGTGGTCCGGAATCCGGGCTCGGTGAGATAGGGAACGTCGATGACGAGGAATCGGCGCAGCTCGTCGAGAAGCGCCGCGGCGACCCGGCTACGGAAGGCATCGTCGGCGTTGCGCAGCAGGTGGTGCTTCTCGGACCACAGGTTCTCGTCAGCGGCGACCTCGTCAAGCCGCGCGTAGCCGATGCGCAACAACCCCGTCTGCTCGAGGTTCGGCATCGTGACCCGCCAGCCGCGCTCCAGGTCGAGGTAGAGCCGGTACCCCACAGTCTCCCGCAGGGCGCGGAACGCATCGTCGCGCACATACTTGCCCTGTGACTCTTCACGGGCGAACTCGGTCACATCGAGATCCAGAGCCTCGGTGACACGCTGGGCGAGCACTTCGTGAGTAAGGCCGTCGGGTTCGTCGCGCATTGCGCGGTAAAGCGCGCTGCGCAGCTGAGCCACCTGCACCAGGTCGTTGAAGTGACCCGCTTGCAGCGATGCGTCCTGGCGAGCGTCCACGAACGCGAGCAACTTCTTAGCCTCATCGTCCAGATTGGAGCCGACCTCGCGGAGCGATGAGACCACGCTAGTGCTGACGATCGATACGGCCGAGCTGCGGCCTTCGGCAGAGAGCTTCGCCAGCCTGCCGAAGTCCTGGCTGCCTGACTGCTCGTACGAGACTTGGCATTGAAGGCAGAACGGCAACGGGCTGCGGACGAACGCGGCGGCCGTACCTTCGTCCCCAAAGACCTGCCGGCCGTCCGGCGCGACACGCAGCGACTCGGGAAGATGCCCCACCTTGCTGGGCAGCAGCATCTGCCCACCCGTCGCATCGGCCGTTACCCAGGTATACGGCAGACGTCCATCAGCCAAGACCGCATCGACTGACGTAGGCCACGGCGCGTCCGTACTGATGTAGAGGTAGCCGATCTGCGTCTCATCGCCGCCGTCGTCAGTGTCACGCCTCGCCTCGAAAATCGTCGTGCCGGACTGACGACGGCGCCGCACTGACAGGTACTCCTGGCCGCACTCTCGACAGAACGCGAACGGCACGAGGATCTTGTCGGGTGCGCCGACGATCGGTGCGATCCGCTGGTATTTGCTGGTGATATGCCGTTGGCCAAGCAGTTCGAGCGTACCGAAGACGTCATCGCCTTTGGACAAGAACTGATGCAACCGGAATGCGAAGACCGGACGGCCGGTCTCCGGGTTGTCGATGGTGGCGCCAGTCTGGAGGACGCCGGTGATCGCGTGCTGGCATGTCTGCTCTGCGAGCCCGGTCACCTCGGCCAGCCGACGGGTCGCCTCGGGGATCGTCAACGGCGTGCGGCGCCGGACCGGCTTCCGGTCGACGAGCTCGTCTTCGAACCCGAGAGTCTGCTCGACCCAGGCTGTCAAGGGATCGCGAATGAATGACTCGAAGACGTCGGGCGGCGTACCTCGACGTACCGCCGCAGTCAGGGCCGCCGCTTCGACAGCGTTTTCGTCAGTCACCCGGGCCAGCGTCTCCCCGATGACATGCTCACCTTTGACGAGTGTGCCGAACAGGCGACCGGCGATGGCTGCCACCTGCTCACGCTGACTCGCCTGGTCGCCCTCCGTGGTTATGGTGGCCGACGTACCCACACACTGCACGTCGTCTGCTCGGCATGCCTCACGCAACCGGCGCACCAGGAGCGCGACATCGGCACCCTGGCGGCCGCGGTATGTGTGCAGTTCATCTAGGACGAGAAACCACAAATCGCGTGCCGCTCCGATCAGCCCGCGGTCCCTGGTACGGGTTAGCACGAGATCGAGCATCACGTAGTTGGTCAGCAGGATATCCGGCCTACTCTCGATAATCCGCTGGCGGTCAGCATCGCTCTCCTGACCGGTGTATCGCTCGAAGGTTACCGGGGCGCCGTCAGGAAATCCCAATTGAAGGAACTTGTGCAGCTCACGGTATTGGCTGTTCGCCAGCGCATTCATTGGGTAGACGACGATAGCCTTGATACCTGGTTGATACGTGTCCTCAGAACGCGCCCGAAGGACCCGGTCCACAATTGGGATCAAGTAGGCAAGGCTCTTGCCGGATCCGGTCCCTGTGGTCAGCACATAGCTGTGCCTGTCGCGGGCGATCTCGATGGCTTCCCGCTGGTGCTGGTGAAGCCGGAGCACCCTGCCGCTGCCCGACTCATCTTTTAGTCGAAAGATCCGCTCGCAGTCAGGGTGCAGGTCGCCCGCTGCGACCAGTTCGGTGATGGTGCCCCCCGGGGCGAAGTTAGGGTTCAGCGATAGCCAGGGGGCGGGCCATTGGTACCCTTCGGCCATTCGTGCGTTCACGTGGCCGCGAATGTCGTCGTCTCGGATCTCGACGAAGCTTTCGGTGAATTCGCGGTAGTCGCGTACTAGCTCGTCGCGAACCTGGAACACATCCATCGCACCGTCCTGCGGTATCCTTCACCCTGGCTGCGATCAGCTTGGACACTCGACACGAGCAAACAAGTCTCTCGCAGATTCACACGCACGAGGCTATCGGTCAGCATCCCCTTCGGGTTACAAAAGCGGGTCCCCGAGTGTCGTACAGTTGCACACAGTAGTCCCTTGCTAAAATGTACTGCTGTTGAGGGTCACAGCTGTGCGAGTGGAGTCGTGGCGACCCTGTTGGTTGAGCAGGTCTGCGGGTACGCAGACGACCCCGCAGGGTCGGCGCAGCGGTTGCGGTGAAGTCGGCGAGTTGGACCACCGTGTGTAGGACGACGTCGATTTCGAGTGGCCGCTCCTCTCAAAGTCCTGGAGAGGGAGGTCTTATGCTCTCTGGCGCGTTCCGCGCCAGCCAGGCGGCCTTCGATGGAGATCTCCGAGTGTGCGTTGGGGGTACAGAGACTTCCAGGGCTTCCTTTATCATCTGGATGACCAGTTCGCGAGTGGTCAAATGTCGGCAGATGCCGGCCATGGCCGCCGTGGTGAGTGCGCTGATCGGGTTGAAGGCGATGTTGTGCCCATCCGCATGAGCCAGATGTCCCGGCTCAGGTCGGTCCCCATCGAGCATCTCAGCCCGCAGGCGACCGTTGCCACGGAGAACTACTGGCAGCGCGGGGTGATCTCGCCGGTCGGCTCACCGATCATCGAGGATCACGTGCTCCGGCGCGCGGGCGTCCATGGGTGTCGCGCATGGTGACGCCGCGTTCAAGGAGGCGTTTGCGCACGGTGTCCGCCGCGACTGTCCTGGTCGAAAAACTCGGTTGCCGGTGTCGTGGCTAAGTTTCGTCGTCGTTAACCCCAGGGATCGGCGTGCATCGCATCCAACTCTTCTCTGTCGCTGCGTTCTTGTCCGGCGATGTCGAATACGCCGTCCTGGACTATTTGAGTGCCCGTCCACAGCCAGCGGTTCACACCGTGACAGACAAACGCATAGTACAGCGGGTTGATGGACCGACGCGAGAACCAGTCGGGCTCCCCGACGATAACACCAGCTAAGGCGCTGTTGACAAGCGAAGGTCAACGTTGCCCGGTGTCGGTCCTGCGCCCCAACAGATGCGCCATTCTCGTTCGGCAGACCAGTCGACTTCGCCGACAAGGTGCCGGACTCGTCGGTCGCGCAGTTTTGTACGGAAGATCGGCGGTGGCTTCAAGTTGTTCGTCATCCATTGACCAGACCGGCAAAGCGGCGTGCAAGACCGCGGGGACATAGTTGATCAGTAGTGCCCATGGGCCCCGTGTTCGGGTTGTGTCCACTGAGGTGGTGACGACATTTCCGCTGGTCTTAGACTGACTACCAAGGCGATGGTGGTAATCGTTGCAGGTCACCAAACCGCGCTTGCCCGCGTCCCGGTCATCCGGGTTATTTACTGGAGCTGTCCAGCGCGGCGAGTTCCGTCGTATGGCGGCTCTTCGAAGTTATGCGGGGTTGAGGCATCCTCGGCCTTTGCGGGTGGTGGCGCAGCGGGTGCGCAGACGTTGACTGACCGGGTTACGGAAGCCGTAGGCGTCGCGGGCGACGGTTTTGATGACCCGGTTGGTGCCCTCGGATCCTGCATTGGTGATGCCGGTGTCGAGGAAGGCGAGGATTTCGGGCCACCAGGCCGAGACCGTGCTGGCCAGTCGCTCCAGTTCGGGCAGGCCGGCTGTGGCGCACCGCTCGTAGAACCGCGACAGCCGGGGCCAGATCACGGCCCGGTCCGGGTGGGTGCGCGCCAGGTCGAGCAGGTCGAGCAGGTCTTCCTTGGCGTTCCACGCGGTCAGGATCGGTGTGCCGATCCCCGTCGGGAGTGCCCGCAGGTCGTCGATCATCGGGTCGAGGTGTTTCTCGTGTATCCGGGCGGCCGAGCGGGTCAGCCGGTTGCGCAGTTCCCACTCCCGGTTGCCTTTGCGGCCTCGCCGGCCCCGCACCTGCAGGGTGACCCGGCGACGGACCTCGGTGAGGGCCTGGTTGGCCAACTGCACGAGATGGAAGTGGTCCACGACCAGCCTGGCCTGTGGTAACACGGCGCGGACCGCGGCGGCGAAGACGGTGCACATGTCGATCGCCACGACCCGGATGCCCTGGCGCCAGGCCTGGTCCCACTGGGTGATCCAGTCCCGCACGGCCACGCTGGTGCGGCCCTCGACCTGCCCGAGCAGGCCCTGCCCGCCCGCGAGGTCCACGAACCCGACATGCCACCGATCCACTGTGACCTCCCAGCACTGCTGGTCGTCGTTCCAGGTCCACTGCGGACGGCCCCGGCGGATCTCGTCGATCCCCAGCACCGCCACCGGGTCTGGCCTGTCCGGCAGCACCGCGGCGGCGTGGGCGGTGAACGCGGCCGACACCACCGGCCAGGACAAGCCGTGATCCCGAGCGGACTGCACGATCGTGCGCCCACCATCGGCCACCGCCGCACCGGCCGCCCGCCGCAACCGACCGGTCACCCGGGCCCGCGCCGGAACCTGCTCGACCGCCTCGGTGAACGTCTTCCTGCCGCAGTCCTGCTGGTCACAGTGCCAGCGACGTTTGCGCCACCGCAGATCGACCTGTCTGCCAACCACCGGCAGATCCCTCGGCTGTGTGGTCACCCACTCCTTGATCCTGGTCGCTGTCACGCCGCATCCCGGGCAAGCACGGGCCTGCTCGTCTGCGGTGACCAGATGGACCACCGGCCCACCGTGTGCTGCTTCATCGACCCGAACGACAACCAGGCCGGCCAGGCCCAGCAGACGGGTCGTATCGTTAACCATGCCCGTGGCTCTTCTGTCGTGATCTTCCTGCGTAGACAACAGAAATGATCACGCACAGAGCCACGGGCCCTCACACTGGGCAGAAACCTCACGACCCAGTCAAACCCCGGCCAAGTTCGAAGAGCCCGTATGGCGTCCCAACCTCAGTTGTGAGGCTGGGACGCGGTCCATACTCGCTGGATCAGCCGAAGATCCGGAGAACACTGGCTTTCCGCACTAACTTGCCGTTACTTGGGGAGAGCAGCCTGGCGAGCCACTCACCTTGCGGTAGCTGCTTTTCCACGATTCCGCGGGCCTCGCCCCGCTCTGCTGCGCTACCACTTCCGAACGCACCGTGGTAGGCCATAAAGCGTTCCTGCATCTGGTCGAAGAGTGCCTCTGCGGCATCCTCGTGAAGGAGTGTGATGGCGGAACGAGCTGCATCGGCTGCGTCTTGCTCGACGTCTGCCAGGACGGTCAGGAGGCACCCGGTCACTACCGCACTTGGGTGTTTGTCTTGCTCGACGCGTAGCTGGCCCAGCAACTGGTTGATGTCGTCACGTGGTACGGCCTCCGGGCCGCTACCTGTTTTCACTTCCCATACCCGGCGTTGTCCCTTGCGGGATGTCGCCCATACCCAGCGCGCGTCGGTGGCACTAGGTCCTTTCGGGCGGTCGCCTGTGGCTCCACATAATTGCGCGAGGGTTTGTAATGCTTCGCAGCGTTCGTCATGTGTGCCCATCAGCATTGTCCGTGCTCGTGCCAAGCGGCCGGGTAGTTTGCTGCCGACCTCACGGATCCACTTGTCCCACTCGAGGAACAGGCTGTCGTGTGTGGCTGGAGCGATGTTGCTGCCCTTCAGTTCGTCGGCAGTGCGGCTGAGTCGAACGAACCATGCTGTCCTTGGTGCCGAGGTGATCGCTTGTTTGATCGCGTCTTGGGCTGCACGTGCGCTGCGGTTGTCGTGCTGGAGGTAAAGCGCGTGTGCTTGTACGTATCGCCAGAATGCGCTGTGTTCGGGTTCATTGCCGTCCGCCAGTTTCTCTCCGGCTGTCTGTGCGTAGTCTGCTGCGCTCCGGTAGTCACCGAGCCATAGCCGGTTGATTGCCTCGACTTCATTGTCGGCGCTGTCGACACCAGCGGCTCCAGTGACCTTCCGGCCAGGCCTGGCGCGGCCAGAACGGCTGGCAGCAGACGCTGGGGTTTCCGGTGCTTCTATGTGGTCCCGGTGTGTTCGCCAGAAGTGTTGTGCGGTGGCGATGACGGCGCTCCAGCCTTTGCCGTGTAGTTCGAGCGCTCTTCGGACGACTTGTTGAACATCTGAGCCGAGGGAAGCTCGGACCGTGCTGTCCGCCAATGCGTTGGCGAAACCTGCATCGAGGCCTAGGTATAGGGCTGAGTCGGTCTCACTACGGTTGGCGCGACCCAGCGCTTGGGTTACTCGTTGACCGACGCGGTGCCTCATGTAGGCGGCGTCTCCGAGATACGCCATCACGAAGCGTTCGAATTCGGTGGAAGCCGCTGGGACGCTCGGGATGATGACTAGCCGGCAAGTCTCGCCAGGAAAATCAAGGCCGTCGAATCGGCCTGCGGTAACGAGATGGGCGCGGGAAGTCACGCGCCATTGGTCAATCGGTGAGTCATCGCCTGCCTGGAGGCGGAACACGGTGCGGCCAGCTTCGACGAGCCGATTCTCGATGTGATCAGCTTCCGGGTTACTCGCACACAACCATGCGACGCGGCCAGGGCCGTCAGCCGCTGCCGAGTCAGATTGGTCAAGAGCGAAGTCGAACGGGTCCGTGTCCAAGCCCTCGTCGGCAAGCGGGTTGATGAGGAATGTCCTGCGGCCGGTAGAGGTGACTCTCAGTTCATCTGGAGTCTCGATCGCTACGAGCGGCCGGGTCCCCAACCTTCGCTGAAGATCTCCTGGTCGACCGAGCGTTGCGGACAAGTAAATGCGCTTCTTCGACGCTGAGTAGCCGGAAACCGTGTGCGTGGGAGGATGGTACGGCCTGATCTCGAGCGCAGATGGTCCAATGAGGACACCACACCTGGTGATATGGCTGCGGAGAGCCTCCTGCCAGACGATCCGTGCGCTCCGATCAGCGGCAAGGAAAATCGACTCGTCGACGAGATCGCTGGCGGTATCGGCGATGGAAGCCCAGTCATTGAAGGCGATCAGCTCTGGTGGGCTAGCGGGTGGTGCCGCACCGTCGCGCAGAGCTTTCAGCGTCGGGTACGCGTCCGGTGCCTGTTGCAGAATGAGATCACACAGCTCTTGGTAAAGGGTCGTGCCGCCGCGAGGGTTGCGCGGGATACGCATCGTGAACAAGCTCGTTAGCGGTTGTTCGGCCAGATGCGCGTCGTCGAAGATCACCAGGTCCGCTGGTTCGATCTTGGGACGGCTGTTGAAGTAGACCCAGTAGTTCATGACACCGACGGCTTGAGCTTGGTGGTAGTCATCGACCGCAGCGCCTGGGTAGTGGCCGCTATAGAAGCGATGAACGGGAAGATCAGGTAAGCCGGTCGCTTCTTGCTCCACCTGTTCAGCCAACTGTTTGGTGCCAGTCAGGTAGGCCACGGACATGCCCTCGTCGAGTGCCCAGTCAGCGATCAGCAGTGCGATTAACGTTTTGCCCTCGCCGGTTGGCAACTCGATTCCAACATCTGAGCTGGTCAAATGGTTCGTCGCGAACTCGGATAAGACATGCCGTTGCGTTGGACGTAAATCTGCGAAGGCGCCCGATGCGAGCGCTTGAAGCCGACGCTCGAAGTTCACTTCAGCCACCGGGCAACGTTGCCTCGGTATACCCTGATTGCACCAATGCTTTCGCGCATTGTCACCCGATTGGCCGAAGCGAACTGAGTCACGGACTCCGAGGCAGCGACGAGCTGCTACAGGTTCGAGCCGGAACCATCCTGCGACGAGCGCACCATGCACGATGTTTGGGTAGAAAGTGCTGACTGCGGTCGGTAGACGAACGATGGTTCGCCCCACAGTCCAGACAGACTAGGTCGAAAGGCAACGGGGAAACCCTCTTGGTGCGCGAGACACTTCCGGCCTGGTTCGCCGGGCGTCCGCTGCACGAGCTAGAGGTCCGCGTCATCGCGATCACCCGTGGCGACGCGTCCTTCCTGCCGACGCCGACCACCCTGGCCGACGCCGACGACGCGGGCAGCTTCGCCGTCGCCGCGACCGTGCTCGACCGAATGTGGTCCTTTGGGACAAGGAGCACGACACCGGCCAGCCGTCGTGACGGCGGCAGCTCAAGGACAGGACTGAGCGCTTCACGGGCACCGTCGAAGTCTCCCTGCTGGAGATGTGCCAGGGTGAGGTCGAGCCGGGTGACCGCAGTGTGGGCATAGGACGGCTCCTCCGGCAGGGCGTCCGCCTCAAACGCCACGAGGACGTGTTCTAGCGACTGGATGCTCTTGTCGTGCCGCTGCCACGATCCGTACCGGCTTGTTGAAATGGTGCATCGACAACCCGGTGAATGTCAGCACCCCCGCCGGCGTGTTCGCGCTGAACGCCTGTTCCACACCGTGATCATCGACCATCACGATCATGGCTCGCCAGCGTTACGCGACACCCTTAGGTGTCCTTTGTGGATGAAATTGGTGAAGGGGTGGCTCTTCGGGGTGTTCAAGTCTTCGCTGGAGGAAAGACCGGCTCACGCCGCTGTTGTGGGCACGGTGACCTGGCGATCTTGTGGCGCAGTTCGCGCGTTGTCCTCTTTTGGGCGCCGCAGACCGTCGGCGAGTTCAGCCCTTCTGGGTATCCGTCGATCCCGAGGGGCAACCGCTCGTGTGCGCAGGACGAGTCCATATCCGCCTCGTGAAGACCGGGGAGATCGCGATGGCGAAGCTGACGGAGGAAGAGAAGGCGCGTCGCGCGCTGAACCGGCGTCGCAAGGCCGCGTTGGAGGCCGAGGAGGACGCTATTCGGTGGGAGGAGAAGCAGCGCGAATGGGATGCGAACGGAACGCGTCTGACGTGGGCTGAACTTGTGGCCAGGGTGCCTTGTCGCGGATGCGGGCTTCCGGTCATCGACGGACGTGGGGGCTGGCCGGCTCTGCTCGCGATGGATGACGAGCAGCGTGCGGAGTATGAAGCGGCGGATGCGGACTTCAAGGAACGTCACGCGGACTGCCGTAGTCATCGTTGGAGCATGGAGGGATCGGCGACGGCGCACTGCGGATTCTGCTGTCCACCGCCGCCACTGAGTGAGGACCAGCTGGCGGCGGTCGCCTCCGTCTTGACTCGCGTTAGGCCGAAAGATCCGGCGGAGCTCGACACGTGGCAGCTGACACTGACGTGCGATCACGTCATCAGGAAGACTCAGCACCACTCACACACCTACTGGTCCGCGAGCGTAGCCACCTGTCCTGACTGTCAGCGGATACGGGGAATCGTGACGACGGAAAGGCTCCCGCCGAGCGTGGTGCGTCGTGACGCGGAGCAACACCGACTGGCCGACGACCTTGCCAAGGCTCGCCTCGAGCACGAACGTGTGCAGAAGAGGGCCGACTCTGTTCGCACGCGCATCAACGAGCTGGAAAGCCAACTCGCCGATCTCGACAAGCCCCGGTAGCCGAACCGCGAGGAGAACCGCGCAGACCTGACCGACGTAATTCGCGACCTTCTTCATTGGGCCGCACAACAGCAACCCGGCGAACAGTCCACTAAGGATGGTGAAGCCGTATGACCGCGGATGAGGTGACCACCAACCTTCTTGCGCCGGCCTTGTTGTCCGCCACCGTGTTGGTGTCTGGGCCGACAGGGCTGTCGGACTACGCCGTTTCGCCGTTGGGTGTCCCGGTGGCATTGCTGCGCAATGAAGTGCGGGTGGCGTTCCTCGGCCGTACGTCCACGGAGGATCAGCAAGATCCACGCCAGTCGCTGCTGCGCCAACTAGGCAACGCCAAGGTCGCCATTCCTGAGTCATGGGTAATCGTGGCGCACTTCTACGACGTCGAGTCGGGCCGGATGGAGTTGGACCAACGCGGCCAGGGCGGGAACTACGAGCGGTTCGACATCCCGATCGCCCGCGACGGCGGGATCGCCGACCTGCTGGACGAAGCACGGCATCCCGGTCGACGGTTCGACGTTGTGCTCTGCGAGTCCATCTCCCGGGTGGCCCGTCGCGCCTACGAAGGGCTGTCCGTCGAGCGCGAGTTGGAACAGTGCGACGTGCCGCTGTTCGCCGCTAACGAGCCCATCACACTGACCGGCAGCCGGGCGCAACGGATCTTGCAACGGCGGATCAACCAGTCAGTGGCTGAGTACGAAGTCCTCAATACGCTCGAACAGTCCTGGGGCGGATTGTGCACGCACGTCCGGGAGGGCTGGAACATCGGCAAACCACCGTACGGTTACCGGGCGAAGACCTATCGCCATCCGAACCCCACCAAGGCGGCCAAGGGACAGACCAAGACCCGCCTGGAGCCCGACGGGATACGCGCTGAGACCGTCACGCAGATCGCGTTGTGGCGCTACCACGATGGGCTGGGCTACGCCACCATCGCCGAACGACTCAACACCGACCCGGCGACATACCCGCCTCCCACACCACCGGGCCGGGATCGGGCGCGGGGAGCGTGGGTCAAGACCAGCGTCTACGAGATCCTGCGCAACCCGAAGTACACCGGCTACCAGGTGTTCAACCGCCGAGCGAGCCGCTCCCGGCACGGCGCGGTCAACGACCCGGTGAAATGGGTCTGGTCCACCGAGCCCGCGCACGAGCCGCTGATCCCCACGTGGATGTACGACGAACTCGACGCCCGTCGAGCGGCCAAGCAGGGCTCCCGTGATGGTCATACCGCCAACATCCATCCTCAAACGCGCCGCACCTACCTACTGCGGGGGATGCTCATCTGTGAGTGCGGGCGACGGATGTTCGGTAGCTACCGTCACGACTCGACTTACTACAGCTGCTGGCCACGCGGCAACGACGGGGGACACCCAGGCAAATACGCCGACCATCCCCAGGCGGTCTACGTCCGTGAGGATGCCGTGCGGGACGTGGTGTCCCGGTTCTTCGCCGACCGGGTCTTTGGTGAACGGAGGCGGCAGATTGTGACGGCCGATCTCATCGGGATCGACGACCGAGCCGAGCGGGCACGACAGGCCGAGGCCGAGCGGGCACGGCTGCAACGGATCGTCGTCGACGTGGCACGACGGCAGAACTCGATCCTCCGTCAAGCCCAGCGCGGCGACCCTGACGACCCGTTCACCAAAGCCCTGCGCGGCACCTACCACGATCTCGACGCCGAGAAAACCGCAGCGCTAGCCGCCATTACCCAGTTCGATGCAACCAACAAGACCGAACCCAGCCGCCTCGCCACAACGGACATCGCCCCGCTGGATGCGCTGCGCTACCTCGCGCCCAACCTTGCCAACGTCCCTGAGCATTTGCTGCGCAGACTGTTCGAGGTCACCCACCTCAGCATCCGCCTGCACAGCGGCACCGACTACGTCACCATCACCATGCGGCTACCACCGACCAGCTACCCGAGACCGCCAGCACGGCAGAAAGAATCGCCATGATCAACACCCGGGACTGTTTCACGATCGGTATTTCCGGCCCGACGCGCCGGTGCTCAAGCCCGCTATTTCAGTCCTTGACGATCGGCACCCCCGGCGAGGGCGGAAGGTACTCCGTCGAACGCGAATGTCCGTAGCCCTCGATAGTCTTCTCCGGTGCACATTGACGATGTCGTGGCACCGCAAACCGTGAGCGTGATCCGTGATGCGTTGAGCCGCTGGCGCGGACTCAATGAGCATCACGTGTTTGAGCGCCTATGCCTGGATTTCGCCAGGGCACGCCTTCATCCCGACTTTGTTCTGCCGACTGGACCGTGAGGGCAGGCGGAGACCAGGGGCATGACTTCGAGACCTTCATATCCTTTGTCGCTTACTCAGATGGCGTACAACCCTGAAGACCTGATTCCCGCCAACCGTTGGACACCATGCCGACACAAGATCTAACGACGTGGAGTGTTGCACGGCACAGCGATGTCCCTGCCATGCAGAATCCGTACTCGGCCCGTCTGAGCCAGGGAACTTGAGAAGCGGCCGCATCGGCCGCGAGGACGTGGTGGGATGTGGCGGTGTTACTGACTAACGAGCAGATCCGCGAGCAGGCGGACTGCATCGCTCAGCATGCGGCCAGCCTGGTCGACCGGGGCTGCGGACGGTTTCGCGGTCCAGCCGGGAAGCCCGCTGGCCGGAGACGACGCGGGCCAGCTGGTCGGGTAACCTTCCGCTCTTCGGCAACGACATGTCCGCCGGATGCGACATGTCGTCGGAGTAAGGGGAAGAGCCGTAATGGCCCTTGACAGCCCGAAGCTACGCGATTTGCTCAAGAACGTAGCTGTAGGCAAGATCCAGCTGCCGGATTTCCAACGTGAGTGGAAGTGGGATGACGAGCGCATCAAAGCGCTGATCGCGACGGTAACGCTGAACTATCCACTCGGGGTCGTCATGACTCTCGAGACGGGTGGTGTCGCCCAGTTTCGAGCGCGAACGCTCGCAGGCGTGAAAGTTGATCCTGTAGTTGTGCCAGACCTGTTGTTGCTTGATGGCCAGCAGCGGCTGACGTCGTTGGTCCAGGCGCTGCATCTCGACCAGCCTGTGGCGACTGTGGATACCCGCGGCCGTAAGGTTGAGCGCTGGTACTACATGGACATCGACAGGGCTGTTGATCCGAATGCTGATCGGGACGAGGCAGTGGTCTCAGTGCCGGCTGATCGGGTGCTTCGAGAAGACTTCGCGCGTCGTGTTCGGCTTGATCTGAGTACGCGTGAGGGCGAGTGCGGGGTGGGTTATTTCCCTCTCAGGCTGGTCTTCGACGACGATGCGGTGAGTGCTTGGCAGAAGTCGTTCGTGGGATTGACGGATGAGAACTGGGACCGATGGGCGATGTTCAATGCCCGTGTCCTGAACAACGTCCGTGAGTGCTTGGTCCCCATGATCCGGCTCGACTCCACCACGCCGAACGAAGCAGTCTGCTCCGTCTTCGAGCGGGTCAACACCGGTGGTGTTGTTCTCAACGTCTTCGAACTTCTCACAGCCACTTATGCAGGTGACCGCAAGCATTCTGAGGAGCACGGCACGGAATACAGCCTGCCCGAAGTCTGGCGCAGCACCAAGGAGAAGCTGGTAGGTCTGTACCCGGTACTGGGGCAAGTGGAAAGCGGTCGCGACGAAGGACTGACCAACGTCGACTTCTTGCAGGCGGTGAGTCTGGTGCTGTCCTACGAGCGTAAAACCGGTGGCAGCGCAACTGCGGTGGCCTGCAAGCGACGTGACCTGCTTGCACTTCCGCTGGTGGAGTTCCGGCGGCTGGAGCCTGTCCTGGCGGAGGCGTTCGCCTGGGTAGGCCGGTTCCTCAGCACCCAGTCGATCTTCACGGTCCGGGACCTGCCTTACCGCACCCAACTTGTTCCACTGGCAGCGGTCAAGGCTTTGCTTGGGAACCGAGCCGACGATCCCGAAGTGATGGAGCGGCTTGACAGGTGGTTCTGGTGTGGAGTGCTCGGCGAGATGTACGGCGGGTCAGTCGAGAGCCGGTTCACTCGAGACGTGGAGCAGCTTGTCGCCTGGATCAACGGTTCTCCCGACGAGCCGGACACGGTCGTCGAATCGGTGTTCCTCGCCGAGCGGCTCACGACGCTCACGACCCGCAACAGCGCTGCTTACAAGGGAATTCAAGCGTTGATCGTCAAGCAGGGAGCGGTCGATTGGAGTCACCCGGAAGACCGGATGACGGGCGCTTTCGTCATCGGGCAGGGCGTGGCAATCCGGCAGATCTTCCCCGCGACTTGGATTACTAGGAACGGGCATCCTAAGTCTCGCGCTGACTCCATCGTCAACAAGACGCCGATGTCACATGCCGCAAGTCGGCGCATGACGGGTGCCCCCTCGGCCTACGTCAACGTACTGGCTCGAGAATCAGGAACACCTGATGAGTGGTTCGATGACATCCTCACGACCCACCTCGTCGACCCAGTCTCCCTTCGAGCCGACGACTTCACCACGTTCTACGCAAGTCGCTACGAACGCCTCCTTTCCCTGGTTGAAATGGCGATGAACAAACGGGTGGTGCGTCGTACCGGTGCGGCGTCATGATGGACGGTTTTCAAGCTGTTGAGTCGCCGGTACTCGCGCAGATGGTGGGCAGATCGGTTTCAGCGGCACAGTTTCTGGCGCTGTTTGGTGTCCGCGTACGTAACCACGACAACGTGGCGCGGATAAACGCGATCCTCGCAGATGTTGGAGTTGCCACCATCCCGTCCTTCAGCACGTGCCCGACAGGTTCGGAACTTCACATCATCAAGGCGAAGTCGTTTCCCGCAGCCGTCGAGCCCGATGAGGACGACCTGTCCTCGTCGGCAATGCCGCATCGTGCGCTCCAAGTCGGTGATCTGCCCAGCGCTCGCAACGGACTCGACTCGGTCTCACCAGGTACTGACTTGGCTGCGGCGACCATGCTGATGAGAGTAAAGAACTACTCGCAACTGCCGGTCATCGACGGCACATCGGACCTGCGTGGTGTGCTCACGTGGAGCAGTGTCGCCCTCAACCTGGAGACAGGAAAACGACCGACTCTGGCAAGAGCGATGACCACGGACTCCATCCCGGTTGCTGAAGTGCATCAGCAACTGCTCGCCCATCTGCCTGCGATAACGAAGCAGGGATACCTCCTTGTTCGGGCGAACAATGGCACGTTCTGCGGCATCATCACCAGCGCAGACGTCAGCGGGCGCTTCGAGACCATGGCCAGGCCGTTCTTCCTCGTGGGCGATATCGAAGCCCGCCTGCGGAAGTGCTTGGCTGTCCTCAACGAGGACGCGATCGCGGCGGTGCAGAGAAGGAAGAGCGGAAAGATCACTGACTTGACCTTCGGCGAGTACAAGAACCTCATCGACAACGACGCCAACTGGAAGCTGATCGGCTGGCCGGGAGTACCGCGGGACCAGTTCATCCATCGGCTGGACAAGGTACGCATAATCCGCAACGAGATCGCCCACTTTCGGCCGGAACCACTTGCAGCAACCAGCCTGGCTGCACTCGAGGAGTTCGCTGGACTGCTCAGGCAGTACGTTCCATGAAGATCGCGAGTCCGAAGTTCAGAGGCAGACCGGCGTATGAGTGCTGAAGGCTTCGTCCGTGCTGGTCAGTAGCGCGGAACGCTCTTGCTCCATTTTTCGCGTCGACCGTGTCACAGCCTCGCATTGGTACGGCGTACAGCATAGTGGTTCAGTTGACCACGGCAGCTAAGCCTGAATCCACCGATAGACCTTGTGTTGATCTTCCGGGGTGTTCTGGTCATGTGTGGATCTTGGGTTTTGGTGGTGGGCATGGTGAAACGGCTGGCTTGTCCAGCGTGTCCACGGGAGGTCTCCGGTCGGGCCCTGGCGGGCGGGTGGTGAAGAAAAGGTCAGGCGGCGGGTGGGCTGGCGGCGGTGTGCAGGGTGGTGAAAGCCTCGGCCCAGGGCCAGTGCTCGGGTAGGTGCAGGACCGGGCGGCCTTGAGGGCGGGCAAGGCGGGCTGGGACGCAGACGAGGTGTTTGCGCAGTGTCGCGCCGCGGGCTTTGGCGTGGAAGGTGCTGGTGAGGCTGCCTGCGGCGCGCAGCAGGTTGTGGGCGAGGGCGGTGCAGACGACCCACGCGGCGTTGGCGTCGAACTGCCCCGATGGCAGATGCGCCAGCGGGCCGTCGATGAGGTCGGCGAAGGTCGTTTCGACGATCGCGTGCTGCCGGTGGGCGAGATCAGCGTCTACTGTGGATAGTTCGGTGTTGGTGAAGAACGCGTGGTAACGCCAGATCGGGAACAGGGCGTTCTCGGAGTTCTTGTCCTTCACCCGGCGTACCACCAGCCGGGCGGTGATGACGTGGCGGGTTCCGGCGAAGGCGGTATAGCCGGTCTCGGCGACCTCGGCGTCAGAGATCAGCTCGCCGGTATCGGGATCTTCCACCGAACCCGGGTAGCGCACCGCGACCCACGCGTCCTCGGCGATCGCCGTGATGGCGGCCTGGATTGACGGGTTGGTCGCCACGGTGATCGAGAACATCGCCCCGGCGCGGCGTGCGGCACTGACCACTGTGCCGGCGTAGTAGGCGGAATCGCCGCGGACCAGGATCCGTCCCGCGCGTGCCCCGGCGGCTTTCGCAGTGTTCAGGGCTTGGGTCAGTAACCTCGCCGCGCCCCGCGCGGAACCGGCGTTGCCTGCCCGCAGACGGATCGCGGCGACGAGGGGTGCGGCCAGCCGGGTGGAGATCGTGACCACCAGCGGCGAGAGCCCTCGCAGCAACAATTGGTAGCCACCGACTTTGGCCGGCCCGAACCGCGCACCTCGTTTCTGGGTGCCGTACACGCGGCGCAGCAGCGAGTCGATGTCCACAAAGGTCATCTGATCCGCCCCGGCCAGCACCGGGGTCTTCGCCGCCAGCGACACCAGCATCGCGCGCAGCACCGCGGCCAGTTGCAGCGCATGGCCGTGGGTGAACGAGCGCAGAAACGATCCCAGCGTCGAGGGCGCGTACACCCCGGTGAACAGACGTTTCATCCCGCCGTGGCGGATCACGTCCAGGTCATCGATACAGTCCGCGCCCGCGAGCATCCCCGCGACGATCGAGGCGACCTTGCCTGCCGGGCTGGCCCCAGTCGACGGGATCGGAGCGTTCGTGATCTCTACCTTCTGCGCTACCAGTTCCGACATGCCCGCCCGCTCGGCCAGCGCCATCACCGGCACGATCCCGGCGCAGGACACGAGATTCTCCTCATCGAACCGCACCGCCGCCCGCGACCACCTGTGCGATAATTTCACTGAAAGTGCCTTCCATCCCCGGGTGATAATCGAGCCTCAGTAACTCGTATTATCGCAGGTCAGAAGGCACTTTCACTTGTAACACGCCGCCCCGAACACCCACTCATCAGTGGATTCAGGCTAAGACCGAACGGTCAGGGCGGTGGACCTGGACCAAACGGCACACTTGGTGGCTCGTCAAGTGTGTTGGGGTAGCGGGAGCCAAATGGGAGGATTGAATGTGTCGCGAGTGGCCTGAACTGCGCTGAAGTGCTTGGAACAGAACCGGTTTGACGTCGACTCCTCTGTTCTCGCCGGGATACTCCTTTGTGGACCTGTCGGGGGCAAGGGCTCGCAGGTTCGGGCGCTCTCCCTAATTGGGAGCACGATGTGGGAGCAGGTTGGGAGCAATCCGCTGCGTTGGACTGTCCCCAACTGCGTTCAACGGCTGTCAACGGACCTGTCTTGACATGCAGAAGTCGCGTTCTTGCAGGTTGGGCCTTTGGGCGTTGTACGTTTTTTTGACACGGTAGGGGTCACTGGTTCAATCCCAGTATCGCCCACCCGATAAGTGCAGTTCAGAGGCCTTGTTGACGTTCGTCGTCGGCAAGGCCTGTGGCTTTTGACCGTTGATTGACCGTGATTCTCGCCTCAGGCTGTGGCGTGTCGAGCCTGGCGTGGTGGTCAGTCGGTTCTGAGATGTCGGTGGTTACGGACACGTTCGAAGGCCTCGAGAGCGTGTTCGTCTGATGCGGCGAGAGTGTGCAGGTATCGCTCCGTGGCGCGCAGGCTGGAGTGTCGGACGCCGCGGTTCGCTGGCGCTGTGGTGGGTGCTGGCGGTCGTCTATCTTGCTGCTGGCGTCCTGGATGTCTGGATCGCGGTCAGCATGCTGGTGTGGTGGCCTCTACCCGTGGTCGTAGTGGAAGCGATCGCAGCGGCTGGATGTACTGGGGTAGCAATGAACTGGGGGCGTCGGCCTTCAACATTGCCGTCGGCTGGGCGCACGTGCGCGGTTCGTCGAATGTGGTGTTCGCCATTGACGCCGCCGAAGAAGCGCTCAATGCTCTTATCAGGTGATTCTGCATTGTCACGTCCTACGCTCGTCCCCACGGCGTCTTATCTTCGCCGATTGAGTATTGTCCAATAGGATCACCCGAGCAGGGCAGCCAAGGTAGGAAGTGTCCATGGAGGTTGGAGAGGACTGGGCATACAGGGCCAAGCAACGCGACCGGGTCACCCAAGTGAAGGTGCTGCGAATCGGCACCAACCGACCACCTCGCGTTTTCGTCAAGTTCGTGGCCGACGAGTTCGAAGGGCGGGAGGAATGGGTGCCCCCGGCTCGGCTAAAGACCTTGTGGAGCGAAGTCGACGACTGGCTGGCGAACGAGGCTCGCTGGACTGCCCTTCACGACGCCTCGTGGCGTGATAGCGACGATGCAGAACTTCTCGCGGCGGAGCTCATCATTGACGGCCGCTCGTCTCTCGGCTGTGTCAGCATCGGAGGGACCAGCGACAACGGCATTCTGTACATCCAAGATGTCGATGCGCTCTCTGAGAGACTCGGCCTGGACGGCACTGAGCTGACTAGTGACCCGTTGTGTATTCGCTCAGACGACGGCACCTGGGCCTGTCCCTTCTCCGTGATGCTCACCGTCGCCAAGCGAGCCGCGCAGGTACTCACTGACGAGATCCTTGCCGAGATAGAAAAGGAAGAAAGAAGGGCTCAGCAGCGGGCCATCCATGGGGAATACCAACCCAGTCGCCGCGGGGACGGGTACTACTTCAGGCCAGAGGTTTGCGCTGAAGTCGACGTCCGCTACGTCCCGGCATGGCGGCTGATGCGAGAGTGGTGCGGGCAGGACGCTGTCGAGCGGCACACAGAACTGATCGCTCTTCGCGACGAAGTCTTCCGGCTGGGCAAGCTGGTCGAACAGGCCGTCACTGCCTTGGCCAAGCACGACAAAGCGACTGCACGGGACCTGGAGAAGGAACTCGGCGTTCCCATTGAGACATTGCGCGCAGCCAGCGTCGCGAAGATCAGTAACCACTGTTCGGCCCATATGGGCTCCAGCGGCCGAGGTACGGCTTCAAGTCTTGAGGCCGCGGCTCTAGCATCTCTGGCTGGAACGTCGTGCGGTGCAAGGGATCGATGCGATCAGCATAGGCACGCGCCCATTCGATCCACATTGTGGCGTCAGTGTTATCTGACTGCGCTGCCTCCAGCACATCGCAGTATGCTCGGATTTTGGCTGCGTGCTCCCACGAGCTGACTTGTTTGGTGAGTTCTTGGATCCGGATGTCCTCAGCAAAGCGAAATCGGGCAGTCGCCATCGCGGCTTCCCAGTCCCTCTGACGGCGCGCTTCCGCATCGAGTTTGGCGATGCGGCGCTCCTCGTCGAGTTGGGCGCGCCCTTCCAGCTCGGCTATGACGTCCGGCAGCTTGTCGTCAAGCGTCCACCTGGCACGATCTGCCCAACGCCGGCGACGGCCGTTGTAGCTCCAGTCATGCGCAAGCTCTACCACCAGGCGACCGGTTCCGACCTCGCGTTCGGACGGCTGGACTCGTTGCCACACATACGTTTTCTTCTGGGTGAGTTCTTCCGCGGTCGGATACTGCTCAACGACCTCGAACTCCTCGGAGATCTGCAGGCTATAGCGAGATTTGTCGATGACCATGGTGACGCCATGACTGTCGTCCTCGATCTCCGCCGAGTGACCGCGCTGCTCCCAGTCAGTCAACAGTGTGTGGAGGATGCGAAGCGCCCCTTTTTTCTCATGGGGCTCAGTCCCGTCCACGATTTCACCTAAAGAAGTGGTAAGGATTTGCCACACGGTGGAGGCGGCGACCTTGATGCCGAGAACGAGGAGTTCGTCGTGGATCCGGCGGTAGCCCCAGTTCGGGTTCTCCTTCGCGAGGAGCCAGAGCCACATCTGACGAACAAAACCACGAGGTGAAGCGGTGGGTGCAAGCCTTGGGCGTCACTTCACCTGATCAGGCGGTTCCGGGCGTCTCCACAAGCGGAGTCGTCCTGTGCGGTCGAGCATGGCCGTCATGATCACCAAGTTCGCACGGATCCTCGTAGTCGCCTGCGCGGCACTGGGTCTGTTCGCCACGCCTGCCGTCGCGCTGGCCGCCACCGCGCCGATGGCCAAGCCGACAACGCTCACGTTGGACGCCGGCGACACACAGGTCAAGCTGAAGAAGGGCAACAAGCTCTCGGTCAAGGGCAAGCTCGGCACTCAAGGCGAGTCGCGCGAGCTGACGCTCGGCCTGGACGTCTTCGCGCAGATCAAGATCGGCGCGTCGGGTTGGGCGGACCTGACTTCCAAGTCCTGCCAACCGAACTCGACGTTCAACCTGAAGCTGACCGTTGAGGTCTCCGCGGACCTGCGGCTGTACTTCCCCGGCACGCACCTGTACGCCTCGGCCACATCGAACGTCGTTGGCGTCGTCGTCATCTAGCGACAGAACGGGCGAGCAGTACCCAGGCTCAACCGGAATATGAGGTAAGTGTATCGAATTCCGCTGAAGTGCAGGGGACGGCACCTGGTTGACGTCGAGTTTCTGTGTTCGCGCTCGTCAATGTCCTTTGTGGATCACTCTTGGGTCAAGGGGCGCGTTCGGGCGTCCTCCGAGGTTGGGAGCAAAGCCTTGGGAGCAGATTGGGAGCAATCCGATGCGTTGGATTGCTCCCGACTGCGATGAACGGCTGTCAACGACCTGTCATGACATGCAGAAGTCGGGTTTTCGCAGGTCAGAGCTCTTGACATCGTACGTTGACACGGTAGAGGTCACCGTTTTGATCCGAGCGCCGCTGGTCTGGCCCCAACCACCGCGCTCGATGGACCCGTCGTCAACAACGATCCCCATCTAGAGGTCTCTTGATCGCGATCTATGGGTGAGTGTTAGATCGCTCCTGGCAGTGTGAATAGGAGCCGGTCCAATTGGGGCACGGTGTCCTGGAGGAGTTTTTTGAGGTGTGTGTACCGCTGGCGCAGCACGTTCAGGTCGGCGGCCTGTGGCAACGGCAGCGGTCGCTGTGATGACGGCAACGCCTCTGCCAAGGTAGTTAGCCGATCACGTGCGACGACGCGCGCCGCTTCGAGCTCTGGCGGCGTAAGCTTTCCCAGCTCTTCGTCGAAGCGGTTCCAGCGCGTAGCGGCCACTGCCGCGTATGCGGCCCAACCGTTCTCGCCTGGTGCGTTGTCTGTCAGGGCCGCGACGATCCGCCAGGTGAGTGTGATGTCCGGTTCCAACATCTGTGTTCGAGCGGCTGCGGCCGTTGAGAGCAGTCGCTGAAATGTTGCTTGTTGCCATCGTTCGATTCGGTCGCGTCCGCGGGCGTGCCATACGTCTACGGCGGCGACAAACCCTGCCATGGGAACGAGATCGCGCACTCCCGGACCATCGCATCGCCCGCACAACCGTTGCGGCTTCTCAAGCATCAACAACCACCACGGCATGTGATCGGCCTCCAGTACATGGCGGGATCGCACTGACCTGCATCCTGGGGAGTGGAGGCGTTCACCGCTGGTGTCGCCAACGGCTAGGCGGAGCCAGCCGAATGACGGAGCCATGGACCGCTCGTGTTCATCAACCCAGTCTGGTAGGGCAGGGACTGGTGGCAACAGCAACTCGCCGCCCGAAACGGCGATGTTCTCGTGAATCGCGTCGACGAAGGCGATGTCGGCCTCGCCGAGCAACCTGTCAGGTTGTGGGATGTCACCGGATGCGTGACCGTGCCGGTCCATCGCCGCGACACGAGCTTGTTCGAGAAGTTCAGCCGACCTCATGAAGGTGGCCGCGACGGTGTCGGCTGACCCGATGCGCCGATGTGGGTTCGTGGCGAGGATGTCTCGGAGCACCAATACTGGGAGATCCACTAGCAGTGGCGTCAACTTGTCGGGAGTCGCATAGATGCCAAGCCCACGCGCCTTGATGTATTCCTTACCCAGAGCGGCCCGCTCGTCGGCATCTGTTTCTGCATAAACATGTTCCTCGTCGTACTCCTCCGGCAACGCACGCTCAGGATTCACAACCAAGCGATCGGCTTGCTGCCGTTCGATGTCGTCCCACCATTCCCGCTGTTTGGCGGCGCGTGCCGCTAGATCAGCGTCGATGGACGCAGCACGATCGGCCCACTCGTCCCAGGGGCAGACTATGTCGCGGGTGGCGACCTGGACTTGCTCGTTCCGTTTGACCGGTCGCGCGCCCCACGCGTTCTTTGGAGGCTTCTTGCCCGGGTCCACCACTCGCACAGTCGCCTTACCGCGGCCGTCAACGGAGACAATACGAACCCGGGCTGCGAGGGGAGCGGCGTTGTACGACTTGTAAGTCTGGAATGCATACTCGTTCCCGACGAGGAGGTCAGCCTGCTTCACGACGACCAGCCTCGCATGGGACGGTGAAAATTCAGGGCCAATCGACAACGACGCGCACATGGCCTGCGACTCAACGGTAACCAGAGCAACGAATGCGCTTGATCAGTCGTGAAGAGGCCACAAAATCGAAAACGAGGGCAGGCCAGTTGGAACGCACCTGAGGTGTCATCGGTTGGTGGTGTTTAGGTTCGTGGTTTTGCGGAGCCGGGCCAGGGCGCGGTGCTGGGCTACTCGTACTGCGCCAGGTGTGGACCCCACAGCCTCAGCGGTTTCCTCGGCGCTCAGGCCGATGACGATGCGCAGGATGAGGATGTCGCGCTGTCGAGGCGTCAAGCCACTGAGCATCTGGTCGATGTTGGCGGTGGTTTGGTCGCGCTCGGCGTCGGACATTGGTGCGGATTCACGCTGATCGCGCCCTCTGACGCGTTGTGCGTCGGCTACTTTGTGTGCGGTGATTCCATAGACGAACGCGAGGAACGGCCGTCCCTGGCTTCGATAGCGTGGCAGCGCTGTCAGTACAGCGAGGCAGGCCTCTTGGGCCACGTCGTCGGCACGTGCAAGGGACTGTTCGGCTCTACCGATTCGGACACGGCAGTACTGCACCACCAAGGGCCGGATGGTGGTGAGTAGCCGGCCTACGGCTTCGGGATCTCCGGCGACGGCGGGGCTGACCAATGCTTCTAGATAGTTGAGCAGGTTGGTTGGTTCTGGGGATGGCGTGGGGGTCTTGGCAGGAGGCGGTGACTCGATCGGACTCTGTTGCGGGGCACTGTCGATGTGTGTAGGTGTCGCTGGCAGGTGGTGGGTCTGTGCTTGTGAGGTGCCCGGCGATGGTCGTTCCAGCACCAGTAGGCCTGCGACTGTTGCTGCGGCGTTGCGGATGGTGGCCGCTGCGGCGGCGTCAGCGTCGCGGGTCATCAGGTCGAGGTGGGCTTCGACGGTGTCGAGTCGCTGAGCGAGGTCCTGGGCGCGCTGGATGCTGAGGTCCCGATCCGCGTGCGAGTCGGCCTGGTGGAATGCCAGGACTGTCCCGGTGGTGATGCTTGTGATTTCCGGGTCGTTGGCCGCGTTGATCAGGGTGTTGACGGTGTTGAGCATGACGTGCGCGTCGGTGGCGTTGTGCCGGGCGGCGATGGTGAAGAACTCGTGGGCGCGGGCGAGGTCGCCAGCGGCGAGGTGGTGTTCGCCGATCGTCATGGCATCGCGGCCAAGAATCCACGCGTCCAAGCGTGCTTGGCGGGCGGCGGTCTGCTCAGGAGTCCGGGTGACCGCCCGGTTCTCGATGGCGTCCAGGTCGAGCCGCGGCGGGCTGCCTGCGGTGGGGTCGGTCATTGTGGGACCTCCCTGTTCGGGCGCGACATCTGCTCAGCGTGCGGTGCTGGCGGACTTGTCAGGTGGTGCTGGAGTCGGGTCAGTGCGGTGTCGCGGGCTTTTTGCAGGCCCCGCACACTGATGCCGAGTTGTTGAGCGGCGCGGGATTGTGTGAGGCCTTCGACGTCTACGGCGACCACGATCTGGCGTTGCCGGTCGGTGAGCAGCCGCGGTAGAAGGTGGATGAGCCGGTCGTGGTCGATGCGGCCCATCACCGCGAGGATCTCGTGTTCGGAGTTCGGGTCTGCGGCGGTGAGCATCAGTTCGTCGTCGATCGTCCCGGCGCTGATCGTGGTGTGTGCCTTGGCGTTGCGGTGGTTGATCACGTCGAATTTGGCTGCTTGCTTGAGGATCGCGGCCGCCTGGTTGCGGGTCACTTCGCCTCTGTCTCGCCAGTATCGGGTGAGGTCGGCGGCGGCTTCCTGCATGAAGTCCTCGACCAGGTGGTATTCGCCGGGGAGCAGACGCCGTACGTAGGCGTAGAACTCGGCCCAGACGTCCCGGAGGACCGCGACGCGGCGGTCCTCGCTGTCGGTGGTCGGCGGGAGCCTCACGCGGTTGAGCCCGGCGAACGCGGTGGGATGGTGATTGACCAGCCGGAGCCGTCGTTTTCGGAGACGATGACTTCGGCGCCGGTGCCGGTCTGGCCCAATACGTGCGCCAAATTGACCATGGTGTGGCTGCGGACGCGGGCTCGCGCGGTGCGAGATTGTTGGTCGACCAGTTCTCCGGCGAGATGGCCGAAACCGGTGCGGCGCACGAGGGCCAGGTCCCACTGGGGCTCGTCGCGGTGGTGGTTGTGCTGGAGCGGCATGACTGTGTCCTTTGCCGGGGAGGTTTCCGTGCCGGCCGGGGCGCCGACACTAGGCAACTCCGGTGGGCACGGCAACATACGAACTTCCAGCATCAAGATCTTTCCGCATGTGTCCGGCATAAGCGGGATCGATGCTCGCCGTTCGGAAGCATCCGGCCAACTGCGGTCAGGATCGCCCGGTGCGGCCGTGACAGGCGACGCTGCGGGGTGTTCCGTCGCAGGGTAGTGATCTGATGTCAAGAGCCGGTAGGCCATGCGAACAGACACGACCGCCGATCATCGGCTGTCGCGATCGCCGAGGTTAAACCGGATGGTCACACTTTCGACCAGGGAAGGTACGTGGAGTCGGGATCGCCGAACTCCAGGCTGTTTTCGTCAAGGCCATTGGAGATCGTCACTTGTCCGTCAGAGAATGCGAAACTGACGGCCACCATGCCGTTAGCCAGGTTCTGGCCGGTGTATTCGAGCAACTTGACCTCCTGGAGTTGTTGGCCTTGCAGAGTGGCCAACTGCGCTTGCGCATCGTGTCGCCAGGCGAGCTGAAACACGAAGTCGTCGTAGTGGCCCCAGTCGCCGTAGGTCCAGGCCTGCTGTCCCATGGGGTCGATGGTGTTCCAGGTGATGGACAGGTCGTCGAACTTCTGATGGTTGATCTCGACCTGCTCGTGGTCGAAGTCCAGTAGGACTGGGGCGTCGGCGAACCACTCGTCGGCGTCGAGGTCCCAGAGTAGCCAGGCGTATCGCAGGTGGCGGCCGACCAGGGACTGAAGCCGCAGGTCATGCGCGACGGCAATGGCTGGCAAGCCGTTGAGCCACCGAGGCCGGTAGCCCTGGATATCGAAGTGGGACACCCGAGGATTGTCCGTGACTCGATGCACTCCGGCATCGGGTTTTCGAGGTCATGCCGTTCGATTTTCCGGATTGGGAATCGCGGCGTGGGTAGTGCTCGGGTTGTTCTCAATTGGGCGGTGCGAAGCCGGATGGGACTCGGTCCCGGGTCTCGATGATGTGGCCGTTGCAGTATGCCTGTCGGCGGTGGCCGGGTGGAGACGATTGTCGGCGAACGTCTGCGGCAATTGGGAAACGGGACGTTGGACGCGTCGGCGATCGGGCTGTGCTCGCCATGGGAACGGTTCCCAATGGGCGTCCAGTTGCAGGTCCGAGCGGGTAGGACCATCCGATGTAGACGGATCATTCTGTGCATGCGTGGTTTCTTAACTCACGAATTCGCAGTGACACCGCGTGCGCCCTTCACGTTGAGGTGATCTCGATGAGGTTCCGGTCAGTGGCGTCGTCGGTGCGGTACGGTCTGGATAGGCAGGGAGCTTGGCATCGGATCTGAGCCACCACCGGACTCTTCGAGGCATGGAGCGTTGGAAAGCGCCTGCGCCACCGCCTGTTTGCTTCCACTGTTCGTCGATGAGTGTCCTTGTGCTGGACCTTTCGACTGAAAGGCGTCTTCGTGACTATCTACTCTCAACATCCGAACCGGGGGAAGATCCAGATCCTGGCTACCTACCGTGGATGTGCTGGGGTCGTGTCGTCGACTGTTACGAGTGTTGATGACGCAGCGCTCGCTTCACCGATCGTCGACGCGCTCAACCAGATCTCCGCATATGCCACGGCACCCGTCAGCGTGCACGACACCCGCGACGGGCAATTTGGCCATTACCCGGCGGGGCATCTTGCCGCGCTGACTGATCGGGGTGCCCGAGCTGATCTGCTCGACGGCGCACACAGCTTGTGGTACGAGCACGTCAAGGCACGCCTTCACCTCGCACTGTCCGATTTGGACGAGGCACTCATTGTCGTGCCCGCACCCGTCCAGACAGCGATCACGGCAGAGTTGGAAGCCGAAGCCGCTGGACTGCGTGACGCCGTAGCCGAGTACTCGGAGGGAATCGATCCGCCTGCGACGGAAGACCGTCGCCATTGCGAGTTCGACGCGCCGTTCGTGATATTCACCAATCAGTATGGATTGCGCGGTGAGGTTCGTGACCTGTTGAACACCGTGGAGCGGGATATCTCCAGTGAGCGGCTCAGCGACGGGATCGCAGATCTACGGTTGCTTCTTGACGCCTATATACGTTGTGAGAACGACGAAGCGCGGTTGAGTGTTGAAGACTTCAGCATCGCGGACGACCGCTTTGAGGCCGGGCCAGACGGACTGTTCCTCAGCGTGGAGGCACCGATGCCCAACAGCGCGTACGGTCGTAATGACTGGCGCGTCGAGGTAATCCGATGGGTCCCGGACGATCCAGAGGACGAGGAGAGCAACGCCACGGGGAAACCCATCCTTCGTTGCGTCCGATCGGAATCACCCACCGCCGCCGAGATCGCGGAACTGCTGAACCGCAGCGGTCGATACGAACAGCTTGACGAGTGGATAGAAACACCAGTCGGTGGGGTACTTGATGGCACGGCCTTCGTCGTGACTGAGCGCTGGAGCGACTGACGGCTGGGGGTCAAGGGGTCGCAGGTTCAAATCCTGTCGTCCCGACGGTCGCAAGAAAGCCCTCTGACTTGGTTGAACCACCAGGTCAGAGGGCTTTTTCGCGTGTTGGTTTCGATCTTGCTTGATCGTCTTGTGAGGTGGGTCTTGATCGGACATGGGGTGGTTGTGGGGCAGTGTGCCCCATTTGTGATCAAGGGGTGCTGGGTTCACGGGGTGCGTTTGTGCTGGTCAGCGCCGATGTTCTTAGATAGTGGGCCGCTGGCTGCTTGACGGTGCTTGTGGGGTTCGGTGGGCAGGTGAGGTGTCGGCGGATGAGTCCTTTACGAGGCGTGACGGGTTGAGGTGTGGGGTTGCTGGCGATGGTGTGACGGGCGTCGAGCCAGGCGGTTTTTAGGGCGGTTTGGATGCGGGCTTCGACTTCGTCGGCGACGTGGCTGTAGACCTCGACGACGCGTTTATCCATGCGGTGGCCGAGGCGGCGGGCTTGGGCGATTTCGGGGATGCTGGCGGCGATGAGCCAGGTTTTGTGGCTGTGGCGTAGTTCGTGGAAGGTCAGCCCGGGCCGAATGGGGTGCAGGCGTGTTATGGGGTGTGGTTGGTCGAGGTTGCCGTCGAAGGCTGGGTTGAAGGTGCGGCTGCGCCATGTGTGGCGCCAGAGGAAACCGCCGCAGTCGCTGGGGAACACGACAGGTGAGTTGTGGGTGGTGAGATGGTGCTTGAGTAGTACGGCGAGGAATGCGGGAAGTGTGACGGTCCGGGCGCTGGCTGGAGTCTTGGGTGAGCCGAGCCATTGGCGGTGGGCGGTTTCTTTAAGTGCTCCGGTGTCGGGGTCGATGACGATGGTGCGGTCGTCGGGGTGGGTGTTGTGGCGTTGCAGGGCGGCGAGTTCGCCCCATCGGCATCCGGTCTAGGCTGCGGTGATGATCAGTAGGGCGCTGGCGCGGTTGTGGAGTCGTTCGGCTTGTTGAGCGCCGCGGAGGACTTCTTCGGGTGTGGCCCAGAGCATTTCCCGGTGGATGCGGAACGCGCGTCTGCCGCGGTTGTGATGCCGGTGAACGGGGTTGGCAGCGAGTAGTTCGTCCTCCACGGCGTCGCCGAGGATGCGGCTGAACAGGCTGACGATGCCTTCCACAGTGGAGTGTTCGTATCCGGCGGTGTGCAAGTCCGTCGACCATTGCTTGATGTCGCTGGACTGGAGTTCTCCGAGCGGGGTTCTGCCGAAGCGCGGGATGATGTGTTTGTCAATGAGGTACTGGTAGTTGTCCAGGGTGACCTCGTCGACGTCGAGTGTGGTCCACCAGCGCGGCAGCCATTCGTTCACGGTGATGCGACCGCGAGTGTGGTCGTGGAACGTGCGGCGTCGCCGGTCGACGTCGACCTCGTGCGCTCGGTCGTACGCGGCTTTCTGGTTGGTGAACCCGCATTCGGACGCGACAGAGCCATCCTGGCGACGGTAGCGGACGCGCCAATGCTGACCACTGGTGTGCTCTACCCATGACATGTGCAGCTCCTTGTCTGTGAATGGATTCGCGGACGTGGTGTTTGTTGTGCGCGTTTTGAATCCGCAATTGTCCGTAAGCAATGTCGGCCGACCTTGCACTGAAGCCGTGCGCCAGTGGCAATTATCTGGTCAGAGCACTGGTCCAGCTGGCGAGGATCGCTCGTGCGGAACCCGATCAACTCCGAGAAAGTCGCTCAGTGCGACTGCAAGCAATCGTTCGACCTTGCATTCACCCTATTGGGTGATGTTTACGAGGGAGTGTCGCAGGCGTACGGCATGTCGGTGCGGGCTCGCAGTAGTTGATCAAGGCGTGGACGATTCGGAACAGAGGAATGTCGGTGCCCGAATGTAACGTGCTTGGGTGTCGTGGCTACTAGGTGCACATAAGGGTTGGCTCGTGGTCTGAGGCTAGGAGACAGGGGCGTGGCGTCGACTGGTGTGACTCCAGAGGAGATAAAGGGCGCGCTGCTGGGCAATGCGACGCTGAAGTTGCTGAAGGCCTACAGCCGTGACTGGGTTCTTCCCCTGTTCGCCGAACATCTTGAGCGTGTCGATGGCTCGGTGTCTGCGGAGTGGTTCCACGAGCGCGTCACTGAGGCTCTTGATCAAATTCCAGATTGGCACGGCGATCGTTTGCCGGCGGAGCACTGCCGGAAGTGGGTTGAGTCGCGTTGGCTGGAAACTGAGACGGAGTCGGGGCGCCTGCGTTACCGGTTATCGCCGCATGCCTTGCGGGCGCTGCGGATCGTGCGGGAGATCGTGGAGGGCGAGAGCAGCGTTTCCGGGGCGCGGTTGGGCAGCATCGCCCATGCGGTCCGTCTGCTCGCGGACATGACGAGTCCTGACCGTGAGGTGCACGTGCGTCGGATCGATAAACAAATCGAGGAGCTGCAGCGCCGACGCGAGGAGATCGTCACCGGTCGAGCGAGGCTGGCGACTATGGAAGAAATGCGACAGCAACTGCGCGAGATCCTTGCCATGACTCGTTCGCTGCCAGCGGACTTTCAGCAACTGCATACGCTGATCGAGGATCGGCACCAGAGCGTCGTGCGGCATGCGATGAGGGACGGGCCGACGAAGGCGGAACTAGTTGAGGAGTACCTCCACGAGAACGACCTACTCGTCAAGACGCCCGAGGGCACGGCTTATCTTGGTTTTTCCCAGATGTTGATGTCGACGCGGCGGTCACATGAGATCCGTGACGACGTTGATCAGATTCTGTTGCAGGATTTCGCCAGGGACCACATGACGCCAACGCAGCGCGAGCAACTGGAAACAATGTTCGCCACGCTGCTCGCGGCTGAACTGCGCGTGCAGAAAAGCTACGTGCGTTGGACGGCATCGTTGCGCCGATTTCTCACCCGTTCGGCGCATGGTCGCTACCGTCGACTGCTGAGCCTGGCTGATCGTGCACTGCATACTGGTGCTGCTTGGGTGGCAAGCGATCCTGGTGCTCGTACCCTCGACACCGATGTCTTGCGGATAGGACCGTACGCGATTACGGACATCTCGCAGACCCAACTGTGGCGAGACCTCGGTCCGCAGCAAATAACAGTTGATGTTGCTTCACAGGCGGCTGCACTCCCGGAAACGGACAGGGCGGCGCTGCGCCTGGCGGCAGGTACGAGTCGTCGTGCGGTGTCACGAACCGTCAATACCTTGCTGCGGGACCGGCCGTTCGTCACCGGGGTAGAGGTCTACGAGGCGACGCCAGCGGAGTTCCAGCGGTTGGGTGCTGTCGTGACTCTGCTTGACCTCGCGATCACCCATGGTCGGGTGAATATCCGCGTCGATGACCAGGTGATTATCTCTGGCGTCCGCGAGCAGGCATTGCGGGTTGTGTTTCCCCATCTGGTTTTTGATCGCGTCATTGACCTTGAGGAGGGCCCGTGAGCTCTGACTGGGGAGATGTCGACGAGGATGTGGATGCCTTTGGGGAACGCGACGGCGACCCATCACGGCTTCCCTTAGAAGCCAAGCGCGCCTTGGTCGTCTTGCTGAAGTCGCGGTTCGTGTCGCGGGCGCAAAACCGGCCCACGTGGGATTCGCTCTTGGCGTACGAGCAGGAGATCACTGGACGGCTCGGCGACCTGTTCCTGGAGTTGGTGATCGACCGGGACTTGGAGGTCGCGTTCAAACGGCAGAATCTCGATGAGGACGCGCCGAAGGTCTTGCGCCGAGAGAAGCCGTTGTCGCGGGACGCCTCGTTCCTTTTGGTGTTCCTTCGGCAGGAGTGGGCATATGCCGCCGACGGCCCTGTGGTAGTTAACCGTTCCCAGGTAGAGGAGTTTCTCCGCGCGTACCGAGAGGAAGGCGACGGCGACCGAGCGAAGTTCGAGCGCCGAGTGAACGCGGCGATTGGCGTGCTCGGCGACATGAAGCTGCTGTCCGTCGATCAGGACGCCGACTACCTGTTCACGGTGTCCCCGGTGGTGGTCCCGTTGATCGGAGTGGATGAATTCACCCAGCTCGAGGCCGCCTATCTGCGCGGGATGGACGCAGCCGGTTCGTCGGCACTGGATGCCGACAACGGCCCTCTTGAGCCGGAGGAGCAGGCATGACACATGGCGGCGACCGTGGTCAGTTCCGCATCGAGAAGGTCCAGATCCTGAACTGGGGCGGGTACTCAGGCTTGCAGGTGATGCACGTGGGCAGGGTCGGTACGGCGATTTTGGGTCCGTCCGGCCGCGGCAAATCAACGCTGCTCGACGCGATGGCATCGGTGATCATGCCGAACCCGCAGGAGTTCAACCAGGCGGCCAGGGACGACAAGCGCGGGAAACGGGAACGAACCGTCTACAGCTATGCCCGAGGGCACACCGACCACAGGCGGGACGAGAACAAGCGCTCCGGTACGACGACCTACCTGCGACCACCGGGAGGACAGGGCTTCGTCAGTGGCACGGCGATCACATGGGCTGACGAGACCGGCGGGCGGGTGACGGTTTTCCGTCTTGCGTGGGTGGCGCCGGATACGGACGGAACCGAGGCGATCGGCGCCGGCACGATGTATGGCTTCGTGCATGACGGCTTCGATCTGGCCTGTCTCAACGGTCTGACCGGCGTGCGGGCTGGCGCATCACCGTTGTCGAAGACCTCGCTCGAACGTCTCATCGACACTGCGCGCGGTGACGTCGTCGATTCTTCCCAGGGGCGTATCCACGCCAAGATGCGCACTGCAATGTCCATGGGCCGCACCGACGAATCACAGCGGCTAGCCATGCACCTGTTGCGCAGAGCTCAGGCGTCGAAAGGCATCTTCAACATCAACGCGCTATTCAAGGAGTTCGTGCTGACTGAGCCGCTCGCCATGGCTCGGTGGGACACCGCACTGGAAGCCTACCGAGAGGCAGCCAAGCTCTACGACGAGTTCGAGTACGCCCGCAAACGCCTGAACACCCTCGACAGCCTCCCGAGTCTGGCGGAGCGATACCGGACTGCGGGGACCGATTACGTCTTCAAGCAGCGTCTACTCGCGGAGCTGGCACCGGGTAAACCGTCTCGGCTGTGTGTCTGGCACGCGGAAAGAGTCTATGACTGGGCTTCGACCAAGATCGACGACAACAGGCTCGCGCACGCCGAACTCGACGAGAAACTCCAGGAAGCGGAACTCCTGGACAGGAAGGCCCAGAACGCGTTCAACGACATCCTGGACACCCTGAAGGCCGCTGGGGGCGATCGGACTCAAACGCTGACAGTTCAGCTGCAGGTGGCGAACACGGAGCTCCGCCAGGTCGAGCAGTACCGCGCGAACCTCATCGCCCGTCTCAACGAATTCCGACTGAACTTGCCGACGTCCCAAGGAGATTTGACCCTACTGCGGGAGAGCATGACACAGATCCTCGATGATCTGCGCAGCAGATTGAGCCAACTCGATCAGGATGCGCACGGGACTCAGGCGGACCTGGCCAATCTCCGGCGGCGCATCAATAAACTGACCACGGAGATCGAACAGCTCAAACGGCGGCGCAGTAATATTCCACCAGACGCCGATGAACTCCGTGTTCGAATTGCATGCGGCGCCCGAGTTTCGATCGAACGGCTTCCATACATTGGCGAACTAATCCAGATCAAGCCAGAACACCGCAGTTGGGAGCGAGCGGTACTCAGCGTGCTGCGCGGGCTGGCGACCCATCTCGCCGTCAACGAGCATGACCTGACCGCGGTACGTGGCTACGTCAACAACAATGACATGGGCCGAGCCATAACGCTCGCACGCGTTCCAGGCGTTCAAGCAGCGGCGTACCCTCTCGACAACACCGTCCCGGCATTGCTCGACATCGCAGATTCCCCTTATCGCGACTGGCTTTTGAAGGAGCTCGTCGAGCACTACTCCTACTGGTGCGTTGAAAGCGACACAGACCTGTACGGCCCGCAACCTGCCGAAGTACGCGGAGCCGTTACTCGCGCTGGAATGCGCACCGGGGATCGCGGACGGTTCGTCAAGAACGACCGCAAGAGTCCCTATGGCTGGATTGGTTGGGACAACCAGCAACTGCGCGCCGACCTGGCCGGTGAGGTCGACTCACTGCAACGCGAGCGTCCGACAGCCGAGCAGAAGGCTGAGACAGCGAGCGCCGCTCGGGACGCGTGCAGAGACAGTATCAAACGGCTTGAAGCACTACACGCCGAAATCACGTGGTCGAGCATTGACGTGACGCCGGCTCATGAGCGGGTAAGTGATCTCGAAGATCAGCTTGCCCGCGCCGATACCCCCGAATCTCGGCAGTTGCGAAAACAACTGGACGACGCGCGTATCAAGGCTGCGACGACGGCCACAGCCGCCGAAAAGATCAAGGACAAGCAGAAAGAACTCAACGATGAGTGGGGAGGCTTGGTCGACGCCCAGGACGACGCGACCAGGATTATCGATGGCCAGCCACGGCTGACCGAAGAAGAACGCCTCCCCCTCGCCCGCCTACCATTTGTCGCACCGACCGACGCCAGCCGGTCGGCGGTCAGACACAGCCGCCATATCGCAGAAAACGACCTCGGCCGTCAGATAGAACAGCACGTGAAGGATCGCCAGTCGCATGAGACGTCGGTGCTGGCGACGATCAAGGCTTATCGGAACATCGACGAGCGCACCGCCCGCGAGATCGACGAGACGATCGACAGCCTTCCTGCGCTGCTGGCAATCCACGAGCAGCTGGTCGCCGACGACCTGCCCAGGGCCAAACAGAAATGGCTCGAGAAAGTCGATCAGGACATGAATCGGCAGCTGCATGCCCTGCTGGTGCAGATCGACGAGGACGGAAGGCAGATCCGGCGCGGCCTGAACCCCATCAACTCCGTGCTCGACGACGTCCCGTTCCGGGAAGGCTCCTCATTGAGCATCGAGACGGTTGACAGGCCGAGCACTGACCTCACGGAATTCAAGAACATCGTCGCTCGGTACACCAGCAACACCCTCCTGCAGAACGTCGTACGCGACGCTGACCAGATTGAGAAGGATTTCCTCCGGCTCCGGCGGGGCCTTGCCCACCTCGAAGACCGCTCTCGCACTGGCGAGGCCTGGCGCAGACGAGTGTTTGACGCCCGTGAGCACGTCGAGTTCCGCGCTATCGAGACTCGGATCGATGGCGCCGAGATCCTCCACGAAGGGGTCTCAGGGATGAGCGGCGGCGAAGGACAAGAGTTGATCGCGTTCATCCTCGGAGCCGCACTGCGCTATCGACTTGGTGAGGGCAGCGACGCCCCACCAACATACGCTTCGCTCGTCCTCGACGAGGGCTTCGTGAAGGCGGACAGCGACTACACCGGCCGCGCGCTTGCGGCGCTTCGTGCGCTCGGCTTCCAACTCATAGTTGGCGCCCCACGTGAGAAAGCGACGGCCTTCGAGGACCATGTCGACACCGTCGCCTACATCAACACCGACCCGAACAATCACGACGGGGTGCGGATCTTCGCCATGACCATCGAAGAAGCCCTCCAGGTCGAGGAGGAGGTGACCCGCTGATGCGAACCCCCGATTACATCCTCGATCAGATCAGAATCCGCTACGACAACAACTGGCGTGATTGGCTTGTCTCACCGCCCGACGCGCTGTCGTTCTCCCTCACTCCGCCGACCGCCCACACGATTGCCCGCAACGCGGACGCCGTCGCGACATGGCTGCGCGCCTGGCAAGAATGGGCGCACGACCACCCCACAGTCCACATGCGCACGGTAACTCGTCGCACCCTGATCGGTACCCAACAGGTCTACACCCACGTGGATCTACACAGTGTCGATTCTCTGGTCACGCTGATCCCTGCTCTTGAGGAACGGTGGTACACAGCGACACAGCGCTACTCCGACACGTCCGTGCTCGGCGTACCGCAGGAACAGCTGAAACCCTACCTCGCCCAAATCGTCGCTCTCGACGACTACGACTTCAGCCTGCTCATCCGCATCGCCCAATGGTTCATCAAGAACCCGAAGTCAGGGCTGACCATACGCCAAGTACCCGTCCCCGGGCTGCACACCAAATGGTTAGCGCGGCATCGATCCCTCGTCCTGGCACTCTTGGGCCTACCTCAGCTGAGCGAAGCCGACGACTGCGACGACGTCGATGTCCGCGATCTTGACGCCCTTGGTCTGCGGCCCCTACCCACCAGCATCGACATCATCCTGACTGACCCTGAAGACCAACAGTCGCTCAGCGGCCTTCGGCACATTCGAGCACCGCTGGCGGAAATTGCCGGCCTTAGGCTGCGCCCACGACAGATTCTCGTCATCGAGAACAAACAGTCGGCCCTTCCGGTTCCTGACTGGCCGGGTGTGGTCGTCATCCACTCGCTCGGAAACTTCCTGGACGCACTTGTCGCCATACCGTGGATCGCATGCGCCCAGGCCTGGTACTGGGGCGATCTTGACCGAGCTGGCTTTACACTGCTTTCCCGGGCGAGAACCCGTCTTCCAGGCCTCACTTCTGTCCTGATGGACCGCGACACCCTCAGTCAGCACATCGACCTTGCCGTCATAGACCCCACAGGGCGCATCGATCCGCCCGACTCAACCCTCACCATCGCAGAGCGCGAAGCCCTTGCTGCACTTACCCATGAAGCCGGTCAACTCCGCCTCGAGCAGGAGCGGATACCTTGGAACTATGTCAACAAAATCCTCGACAAGGTCCTAAGAGGACCAGGTCGGTGACCGTGGCGGGAGCACACGTTGGCGCCCTCGTACTGCTCTTGCGGTCGAGGACGACGACGGCCGGGGCATCTAAAGTGCTTACCCCGCAGCGGACAACAGCTCAGTTGGCGAGCACCTTGCAATGGATCCATTCGTGCTATTGCAAAGCAAATTGCAGTGACGCGCACTCGAGTCGGTCAGCAAGTGCGCGTTGATGACCGACTCGAGTCCGGGGCATCGATGGTGTCCGGCCAGACGGTCGGCCGAGGAGCAAGTGCTGACTTGTCTATCCAGGTTCTCAGTCGCCGCAATGAACTCCGATGACTTTCCGTGCGACAGGCGTGCATGGGGGTGTCGGCGGCCGTTGGCGAGACGTGCTTTGGTTCAAACACAGCAACGGTGGAAAGGCGCGCGGCTGCTGGTTGGGTTCACCTGGAGTAGGAGCGAAACTGGAGCGGCGAACTCACTTGGCCTGCCGTCAACCGCGCTGAGCCGTCCTCAATGGACTGATTACTCGCAGACTATTCTCGGAATACGCAGGTCAAATGTCCTTTGTGGACGCGTTGAGTAAGTGATGAGGTACTCAGCTACGGTTTGCTGGTCGTCGATAGTAAGGCCTGCGCGTTCGCGGGCTAGGACGGTGCTTAGTGCGTTGCGGGCGTCGGTTTCGCTCGGATATCCGCTGCGGCGCATGGTGGTGCGTTTACTGTTGGGAGAGGGCACGTCGACGGCGAATACCCAGGTGTCGTGTTTGGTGCTGGTGACCAGTTGTGGACAGCGGGTGCCGAGTTGTTTGCCGTCTGTGCCCTCGGCAGGCGCAACGGCGGTAGACCCGGCCGCGGTGAGGGTTGTGGCGCATGAGGGTGTCCCTTGTTCGGCGTCGCGTTGCAGACTGGGTGTGCCTTCTGAGGGTGTGCTGGTGAGAGCTGTCGGCGCTCACGTAATTCCCGGCGCCTGTGATCAGCGTGACCAAGTCCGTGTACTCGGCAGCAGCCGTGACGCGTCGGCGCGCTGCGGTGTGGACTGGCGGAATAATTTTGCGTATCTTTGCTGTCGTGGATGCGCATCTGGTCACCGGGGACGGCAACCCCGATCTCTTGGTCGCTGCGCGCGAAGCGCTCGGGTGGACGCAGAAACGGTTGGCCGAGGAGCTGACGAGGCTGTCGGGGGTGAATCCCGAGATCAGTCAGGGCTACGTCTCCCGGGTGGAAAAGGGCTTGCTGTCGGTCTCTGGCGACCGCCTCGACCTGTTCAGCGCGGCGTTGGACGTCACGCCGGACTTCTTGGCTGGCGAAGCGAAGTTGTGGTCGCTGGGCGAGGGATGCCTATATCACCGCAACCGCGCGTCCACAAAAGCGTCGACACTGCGCAGGTTGCACGCTCAGGTCAACCTGCTGCGGCTGTTCCTGCGGCGGCTTGCAGCCAGCTCAACGGTGACTTTGAGGGAATTCACGCTCGCACCGATGCCGGTCGGCGGACTCGACGGTCCTGAGGACGCCGCGCGGGCGCTGCGTCGTGAGCTCGAACTCCCGGACGGGCCGATCGACTCCGTGACCGAGGTCGCGGAACGAGTCGGCGCGCTGGTCGTGCCGATGTCGCTGGGAGGGCGAGAGGTGGACGCGACCAGCCTTCATCCGCCAGGTGAGGCCCCGGTGCTCGTGATCAATACCGACGCACCGACTGACCGCCAGCGGTTCACCCAGGCACACGAACTCGGGCACATCGCCTGCTCGCCCGCGCTCGACATGGACGCAGAGGAGATGGCACAGGCTTTCGCGAGCGAGCTGCTCGCTCCGGCGTCCCAGGTGCGTCCCGAGCTGCTGGCCGCTCCGATCACGCCCGCGCGGCTGCTGCAGCTCAAGGCGCGGTGGCAGATCTCCGCGGCCGCCCTGCTGCGGCGAGCTCTCGACCTTGGCGTGATCACGGATTCCAGGTACCGCTCGCTGAACACGCAGATGTCAGCGCTCGGATGGAAGAAGGCTGAGCCCGAGCCGCTCGCGTCCGAATCCGCCACCGCTGTGCCAGCCCTGGTGAAGGCGGCGGTCGACGCGGCTGGCGGTGTAGACCGCGCGGCAGCGATCGCTGGCACCACGACCTCGAAGCTGCGTGACATGCTCGGCGACGAGCTGTTGGGGGTTCTCAATGACTGATCTGGAAGGTGTCAGCGCTTCTCCGGGCGGTGACGCCCGAAGCGTGGTCGCACAGCTCGCCGACCGTGCCTCACCACGACGTCCGGATGGCAGCGTAGGCGTCCTGCTCAACCGCATGATGGTCTACACCCGCCCGAAACAGGTGCCGAACCTCCAGCCGCACATCAGCACGGAACGCAGCGGGTTCGTCCTCGCCGGTGCGAACACCAACGGCCGCATGCGACTGCTGGAGGATTCGGGCTACGACGGCGTGGTGCTCGTCGATCCCGCGGCCTATGAAAAGCACGTCGCCACGCCTGACGCGCCATTCTGGATCCCAGAAGACCAGATGCTGCCGATGACGTTGGACGAGATGCTCAATCAGCAGCTGGTGGCTGGTGTAACGGCGGCGATCACACCAACCAAGTTCATCAGAGCCGGTGACACCGACTCGTTGAAGGCGGCCGCCCGGCAGGTGAAGGCCTTGGGGCGCAACGACGTCATCTTCGCCGTGCCGCTTGACGTCTCGTTGCTGGACCGCCGGTACATCCGCCAGGTGACGGCGATCCTCGTCGACGTCGGACGCCCTGTTGGTCTGGTGCTGGGCGGGCAGCTGGATCCGTTGACCCACGCGGCGAGCCGGATCATCCAGAATCTGCGACTGCTGGCCGCAACGATCGATCTCTTCCCGATGCGGACGGACTTCAACGCGTTCGACTTGGTGGCGCACGGAGCGTTCGCCGGAGCGATCGGCATTAGTGGAGCGGTTCGCCACGCTGTGGAGCCACCACAGCCCGCGTTGTTCATCGTGCGCGACCCGTCTCCCAGCGTGCTCGTTCCGGAGCTGATGTGCTGGTGGAAGGGCAGCAAGTTGGGAAAGTTGTTCGGTGCCCGGCAGAACTTGATCCCGCGGTGCCCGTGTGCAGTCTGCGGCTCGAAACGATTGTCCCGCTTTCAGCGCCAAGCTGACGAGAACGAAGCGGTGGCGCACGCGGTGGCGACCTGGTCAGGTTATGCCACTGACATGTTGGACGCGCCGACAATGCGGCTGCGTGCGCAGTACTGGAAGAACATCTGCACGGCCGCCCTGGAAAATCACGTGATGTTCGCCAAGCAACTCAAGCGGCCGAAGCCGATCAAGCCTCAGACGCCGCTCAAGGTGTGGGCCCAGTTGCCGCTGTGGCTGACCGATTAGCCTTGATCGAAAAATACCGATAGACCTGCTCGCAGAACCACCACCACGCGGTCGTGGGTTGCCAGTCGGACAACGGTTCCGGTTCGAGCACGGTAGTTGGCGCCGATCGCGGGCCGATGGCGACTCCGACACCGTAGAAGGACGCCTCGGCCAGTGCCTCGGTCGCGTTCGGTGGCGTTTCCGGCACGACGAACATACGAGGGACGTAGGAAGCGAACTCGGACGCACGCTCCAAGCCATCGCGCCACCGCGACGCGTACACGACCGCGAGCGCCGGTGTGACGGCCGGTGAGACGAGCCGCGTCACAGAGGCGTTGTCGATCTGCACGACGCCGACCGGAGCCCGGCGCAGCACCCGAAGGACCGCAGAGCTCAGGGACGAGAGAGATACCGCGACGTCTGTCGGGAGATCCATCAGGACATCGAGCAGCTCCATCGACCTGAGATCGGCCAGACCGGCGCGCCGCCGTCGCTCGTGCTCGATGTCGTTGCGCCGGTGGACAACCGTCGCCGTGGTGCCGAAGATCCGCACCTTCACCGAGTGCGCCTCGCGCAGGTCAAGTGCGGTGCCCGGCTCCACGTGGATCGTGTTCGCCAGCGGTGAGCTCATCGTCGCCGGCTCGATGCTGCGGGGAAGGGACAGGGAGCGGTTCGCACGGCGTGATCCTTCCCTACGCGTGCCAGGCTCGCCCGCTAAGGGGCAACTCGCATTCTGGCCTGCGTATTGCATCCCTCTATCGAACGCCCGTTCGACAGAGGGATGCAATACGCCAACTGGCGGAGTCAGTCCGTTGTCGCGATGCGACCACGTCGAGTTCGTGAGCCAACGACTCCTTGGCCAGGCGGAGGACTAAGACTCGGTTGGATCGGATGGCGCGTGGTCGACCCGGGCGTGTCGGTCGCGACATCTTCGCGTGGGCGTCGGTGGAGCAGATTGCGGTGCCAGCGCAGGGATCGTGTCTGGGTGCACCAGCAGCCGGAGCCTGTGCAGGATCGGGCGTGGGTAGGCGGTGCGCAGCGCGGCGAGCAATGCCCGGTCAGCGGCTCGAAGCGCATCCTGGTATCGCCGAGTTGCCGTTTGCAGTACCCCGATTTGATGGCGCAACCCGAGGAACTCGGTGTCTTTGTCCTGGGTGCTCATCGGGAGCAGTCGCACTAGGGCGAAGGTGTTGGAAAGGCCGAGGTAGGCGAGTCGCAAGCAGCACCGCCGGTCATCCTGCCGTAGGACCGTAAGTGGGCGGTGCTGATTCACCGTGTACTGCATTTGACCAGCGCGCATGAGACTTTCGGCAAGCGCAGGGCCCTTGGCTCTGTGTGTGTTCCGGTGGCCGGATCGAGATCAGCGCCTTTGCATGGCCTAGGAGCGGCCGGTTTCGCGGCGGAGTTCATCGGATCCGTGGCGGATAGTTCAGCGTCGTTGCTTCGGCGGGTCCCCTCCGGAACGTCCGGGCGGGGCGAACGTGTGGCCCGGGCGCGGTGTGCAACCACAGTTAGGGGCGTCGGCGCAGTGGTCGCACCAGCAGCAGCGGAAGCGGGGAACCGGGTGATCGCTCGGCGCCGCACAGGGCTCTGCCAACAGGTCGGCGCCGGCGGTCATGTCGAGGCGGTCGCCGTGCTCCGTGTCGACCACCGCGTTGCGAGGCCAGAGGAACGGGTACCGCTCGTGGCAGTTACCGCACGGGTTCAGCCCCCAAGTCGTGGAACACGAATCGCATCGGCAGACGAAGGTGTCATCGGGGCGCGCCGTCATCACGGCGCGGCCGTTGGGACACAACGGACAAGTGTTCAGCACGGCCAGCCGTCGGTCTGCTTCGTCCAGTTGGTCGATGAAGTGGCGCAGTTCGTTGTCTCCGCGCATTCGTGGCGGGTCTGACTTGTTCGCTGTGGTGAGCGCGGCAAATTCCGCGTCGTCCGGCCGACGCAGGATCTCCACCTTTCCCCGCGCGCCGACGCGGTACCAGTCCGCGTCGGGCAGCTTGACCTGGGAGAGCAGGACGACGGGGTATCCCGAGACATAGCGGGCAGCCTGAAGTGGCCAGCGGAGTGCGCGAGCGAGGCGTTCTTCACCCTCGATCTCCACCGGGCTGATCGGCACGATCCCCCGCTGCGACGAGTGCAGCACCGACCAAACCTCTGGTGTGAGCTGACGGCGTTCGTCACGAACGCCGGGGTACACGATGATCGCGTTCTCCACGCTGCAGATCTGGTCGATCCACTTCCGCCGAGTGTTGTCGGGAACTGGCGCCGTGAGATTGTGGCAGAGCGGGACAACTCTGGTCAGAGCCTTGCCTTCGACCGAGATCGTAAGGCACCCTGCGCGGTCGATCGTGCAGACGAGGACTTCTCCGTTGCGGTGCAGACGGACTGGTACGTCGACTCCAGGCAACGGCGTGTCCCCGTCCAGCGCGTAGCCCAGGATGATCAACGCCCGAATGGTCAAGAGCGCGACGTAGGTGTTGTAGGCGCTGAAGAAGCCCGCATCATCTTCGCGGCGACGATCTGCTGTTGCCGTTTCGTGTACCGCCCACGTCTCCCATAGTTCGCCGACCTTGCGGTATCGCCGCTCGTTGACGAACAGGTTCGTGCGGACGAGACGTAGCGGCAGGCGGATCCGGCGGTTCGCCTGCCGCATGACCGTGGACCCGAAGAGGATGCGAAGGCGGGTCCGCAGCTTGGTGAACGTGTCCGCACTTTCGCGGATGGCGGCGGTGGACGCTGTGCGGTCCTCCACGGCCGTCGCGATGAGTCGCGCCGTGCGCTCGTGCTTGCGCCAAGACTGCCTATTGCCGAGTGCACGGTCGTATTCCTCAAGATCGGCTATGCCTGCAGCCAGGAGCGCCAGTTCCCGCAGCCGCTTTCGCAGGTGCTCGTCCAGCCGATCGACCAGTTGCGCTGCCACGCGGTTCTCGTAGAAGTCGAAGTCGTCCACGTATCGAGTGGACAGCACTCGCAACGGCTTTAGTTCACCGTGCTCGATGCCACCCCAGTCCTCCGAGTGGCTTGCTAGCCGGGCGAGGCCGGCGGGCGGCACACGGCGCGCCAGACCCGTGCGCACCAGGTGCGTCTTGTGGTCCAACCGGGCTTCTGGCCGACGGCATACGTCGGCCAACATGTCGATCCCTTCCAGCGCCGCCAAGTCCAGCTCGGTCAACGATGCTCTCGCGGAGGTATCGGGAACAAACAGGTTGGCGCCCAGCCACTTCCCCGACGAGTCGTGTTGCCTCAGCTCGTTTACGACGGTGACGACAACCGTCATGACGAGAGGGTCCGGGCGCCCGTTGTCATCACAGGGAACAGGGGGACCGTCCTCGGCTCGCCCCACGTACCTGCCGAGCAACGGGTGCTCGTCGACCGGATTGACCTCGCCCCTGAAGCGGTCGTACGCCTCCAACACGTCAGCCTTCCCGTCGCCGGCGTTCTTCGTCGAACACGCGTGTGCTCCGAGTGGGCAGACCAGCCATGCCGTTTGCTTCCCAGTGCAGCAGCACTGAATCCTGGAGCGCCTCAATGCGTTCCGGCGTCACGTCGTACCTCCCCCTGATCGCTCGGAGCACTTTGTAGGCGAGGAAGTGGTCGGCTGCCAGGGCGAGTCCGTCCTGGTCCGCATCGTTGTAGTCGTGGTGCTCCGAGGGGTGCTGACCTTGCCGCGCCGCGACTACCACGGGGACGAACTTCCGCAGCTGCTCCTCGACACGAGGGCTCATCTGGACGCGTCCCTGCTCCCAGAGATCGCCAGACAGGTCGTGGATCAGCTGACGTACCTTCTTGACCGCGTCTTGGTGCACGTCCCGGGCCTTCGTGAAGGCCTTGTACAACGCGTCAGAGGAATACGGCTGAACGCTGCCGCTGTTCTGGTTCGGGACCTTCGGGCGATGGGACGGGAGCTCCATCAGGTGAGCGCGGTTGTAGGTCTTGTCAGCGAATTCGAGAGTGGACTCGTCCTGGTTCGCGGTGCCGATGAACCACACGTTGCCTGGCAGGCGCAGCCCGATGCCGTTTTCGAACTGCGCGGGTGGGCGACCGGCGCTCGAGCTCACGAGCTGAATGGCCTTGCCGTCTTCGTTTTCGAGCTTCGACAGCAACACCGAGAAGTACTGCTCAGGACGGGACAGGTTCATCTCGTCCAGAACGATGAAGAAGGGCCTGTCGCGATAGCGAGGCGTTCCTGCCCGGTACAACGCCTGGAGGAAGTCGCTCTCCTCGAACCTGTGCTCGAACGTGTTGTGATGGCCGAACAGGTCGGTGCGATCCCGCCACCCCGCCTGGACTTCGACGACCGCGCAGTCGGTGTGCAGTGCCGTGGCGAACGCTTTGGGAAGCGACGTCTTGCCGATGCCGCTCATGCCTTCCAGCAGGTGCAGGCGTGCCATCGCGAGGCCGCCGAGGAACACGGCGATGTCGTTGACGCGGTAGGCGCGTTCGCTCTCGCGGAACATGGTGGACTGGAGGGAACGAGCGAACGAGGACAGGTCGATCCCGTCGTCAAGCAGGACACCCGGATCGTTCAACATCGCGTTGTCGTCCATGCTCACGCACTGAGGGAACAGGGGAGAACGCGGGTCGGGGCGGTCCTTGTAGATAGTCTCGATGGTGCGCTGCAGCTCGGCGATGCGGGACTCGTAACCGCGGGACATCACCTCGTAGTGGTGCTCGGCGTCCTCCAGCTGCCGAACCTTGAGGTTGTTGATGCTGTTTGCCAGCACGTTCCCCTTGAGCTGCTGCAGCGCGAGAGACAGGCGTTCGCGCTCGTTGCTCAGCTCGCGGTTGCGTTCCTCCACTGAACGCAGGCGTGCCAGGTCGTCGTCGTTTAGCCGCGCGGCGATCTGGTTTCGCAGCTCGGAGTTGGCCGTGCGCAGGCTCTCCAGCTCGTCCAGCAGGCGAACGGGATCGGTGGTTCCGAGTTTGAGCAGCGCCTTTTCCAGCTCGGTCAGCCGCCGGCCAAGGTCCGCGTTGAGCTGTTCTGCCGCCTCCGCGCGGATGGCGGTCAGGTGCGTCTCGCGTTGCGCGTCGGAGACTGCCACGGCCGCAAGCGCCTCGACTTCGGCTTCCTGTGCTGATTCGCGCCTGCTGACAGCGATCTCACGCCCGAGGACGGTGCGCCGGTCGAGCGTGATCTCCTCGCGCTGTTTCTCCAACGCGGTCTGTTCGTCAGCTAGCCGGGCGCGAGCACGCTCTACCTCCGCCCGCATGCTGTTGAGCTGCTCGGTAATCAGGTCTTCGTGCTCCTCCAGGCGCTCCACGGACTTGGAGCGCTCCAGATCGAGCTCCTGGTCGAACTTCGCACGCCGTTCGGCTAACTCCTTGTCCAGTTTCAGCCGCGCGGCCTGAGCGGCGGAACGGAAACCTGTTTCAGCATCCTCTTCGAGGACGCGGACGCGTTCCTCGCGTTCGCGCAGTTCTGCGATCTTCTCGGCGGCTTGAGTGCGCAGCTCTTCCGCGTCGGAGCTGGCCTGCGCCGCATCCTCTCTATCCGCGTCGATGGACAGTTCACGTTCCGCGAGACGCTCCTGGAGTTGCTTCGCGGAACGGGTGCGTTCGTCGGCAGCGGTCGCGGCGACCTCGTAGAACTTGCGCCTTTGATCCATGACGTCGAACGCCCTCTGCAAAGAACCCTCCGGGTCGTCTTCCGACCACACCGGTGGAGGCAGTTCTTCCGCCTTGGCGGCATTGAGGATTTTGGGATCCTGCGTGCTCGCGAGGTTCAGGAACATCTGCACCTCAGCGGCGTCGTCGGCCGCCGAGTTGGACGGTGCCCCGCCGTGGTGGTTCCTCGGGATGGGAGGGTTCGCACGCCTGCGCGAGGCGCTCTTCTTGTTACGGGACAACGCTCGGTTCCTTGGTGGTGGTGGCTTGGAGAGGCCGGCCCAGGAACGCCGCGACGGTGTCCTGGGTCAACCGCGAGGCGGACTCCGCGTACTCGTGGTTGAGCTTGACCGGACTGTGCGCCACGTCGTTGCGGTCGCCCGACAACGTGGTCAGCTCGGTCAGCAGGTGGGGATGCGCCTGAGCCAGGCGCCGGACCGGGTGGTCGGCAGCCCCGTGGACGGCGGACAGGACGCACAGGGCCAGCAGCACGGGTGTGTTGGGGTGCTGGAGCCGGTCCAGGTTCTTCTTGAGGGAGGAGAGCTCGGCCTTGCGGATCGGTGTCTGCTCGGAGAACGGCATCCTCAGCTGCCGGCAGCAGTTCCCTAGGAAGGCGGTGAGCGGCTCGCGCTGGCCGTCGAGGCACGACGCCGGCGCGGGGTGCCGCACCACGATGTCCCGCAGGATGGTCTCGTGCGCTTGCCAGGCTCTGTGCACCACCGAGTTGATCTCCGCTTGGTGGTCGCCGGGAAGTTTCGTGCGCTGTAAGTCGCGTTCCATGAGACTGAGCAGCTCGACCAGCACGGGGTACTCCCGGATGCGGACCGTGAACCGCGCCTCGAGCGTCTCGGCGAACTGCCTGCGCAGGTCCACGTCCATTCGATCGTAGTCCTGCAACAGCGCGTCGCTGCGCCTGCCCACGAAGCTCTCGATGCGCAGGCGCAGCGGCTCGGAGTGCTGCATCCTGGTCGCGATCAACCGTCGTAGGTAGTTGCTCGGTTGTCCCGTCATGGTGTTGCAGGCCGACCAGCTGACGGTGTCGACGGTGTCGTCGCGGCGTCTCTCGAGGCGCAGAACCAACGGCACGTAGGTGGCATCACCACTGCCGACCAGCGACACCCGCGACACGACGCGGTCGGGAATCACCCCGGCTCTCCGGCGACGTCCCCTGTCCCGCCCTGAACTCGAGCTCCTGGCGACGGCATCCAGGATCTGTTCGGCTTCAGGCGGGGCGACGTCACCGGCGCCCGCCAGATCCACGCAGAAGGCGTTCTTCGTCAACGGGGACCCGGTGGTGCGCAGGTTGAGGCGTACGGTCCTGGCGCTCTGCCAGCTCGATCTCACCCACGTCGGTGTCGACGTGGCAATGGGCAGCAGACTGCCCGTGAACAGGTCTTGGAACACGTAGGTGACCACGTTGGAAGTCGGATCGACGAAGCCGTCCCGCAGGGCTGCCCGCCCGGCCAGGGTCACCCCACCGTGACGGTCGAGGTACTGGTACGCCTTGAGGTCCGACACGACCAAGTCGACCAGGTCCGGCTGCAGCTTCAACAACCCCGCGATCTCGAGGGAGCTGCGCAGGCCCGAGCGGGACAACCCCAGCACGGCCGACTGGAACACGTTCAGCTCCGGGTCGCGCATCATCGGTGAGACAACGCGATAGCGCATCGTCGGCCAGAGCACCCACCGCTGCGGTCCGGCGTAATCGACGTGCTTCGGGAGCAGAACAGGGGAATCAGGACCGAACACCGCCACCGTGCACCCCCTGACAGAATTCGAGGAAGCCGACGATGCCCTCGGCGATCGAGCGGTCAGGATCGCCGGGCACGTCCGGCATCGACCCGCGGCGAGCCATGGCCGCGTCGCCCACCGCGATGAGCAGCCTGCGTTGCCTGCTCATCGCGACGCACATGCGGCTGTCGCTCAGCAGGTGGCCGTAGCGGCGGATGGCTTCCACCCGGTCACCGGGATCTTTGGCGGGCTTGCTGCTGCGCGTGACGGACAGCAACACCACGTCGAACTCCATTCCCTGGAAGGCGTCCACCGTGCCGACGCTGAGCCTCGGCTTTGGCCGGCTGCCCGAGGTGAAGGCCATCCCGGTGACGGGCCTGAACTGGTCCTGGTCGTCCTTCCAGCCGAGACCCGCGGTGATCAGCTGTTCCTCGATCTCGTTCTGCTGTTCCCGGTAGAAGGTGATCACCCCGAACGTCATCTTCCGCTCGTGGTCGGCGGCCGCGAGGTCGCGCAGCTCGGCAGTGAGCCGGGCTGCTTCTACCGGGCGGGCGTAGCTGGTTCCCACCCGCTCCTCGTTGCCGCTGCTGCCGGGAACGTCGATCCAGGCGGCGGTTTTACCCGCGTAGTCGACAAAACGATGTGTCAGTTCTGCTGTCGACGGGTGGGAAGAGATCGCTTCCGGTCCCCCGTAGAAGGTTCGGCTGACGAAGCGGCCGAGCGACTCGTGCATGCGGAACTGCATGTCGAGCCGGATGGTGCGGACAGCCGGGCGTTCGGCTGAGAAGGTGTCGAACCACCTCTCGAACAAGCTCTTCGTCAAGGAGGCGCTTCCGGCTCCTCGGTTTTGCCGGAGTTCGCGCTCGATCTTCTGCTCGAGGGAGTGCGGCAGCTGCTTGTGGTCACCGACCAAGATGATCCGCTTGCGCGCGCAGGAGAGCGGAATCATCAGGTCCAACGGGTTGGCTCGCGCGGCTTCGTCCACGATCACCGTGTCGAACACCGGGAGTGGCGCGTCGAGGATTCGGCTCATCTCGTCCGACTTCGCCTGCTGCACGGTCGCCGCCAGTACGGCGTTGTACCGGGTCAGCGTCTCCTCCACCAGACCGAGGTCCTGCTGAAGAACCTCTCGATAGGTGCGGAGGACCTCGTCGACCCCGTCGCCTGACTCGGCGTGCGCCTCGTCGACGGCGTCCGCGACGTCCTGCAGAAGCGAGTCGACGTCGGGGTCGTAAGTCGGTGCGCGCCCGATGAACAGTCCTGATCGCAGGCTGTCCAAGAGCCGGCCCTGCAGGGCTTCCAGTTTCGCGAGCACCTCTGGTTCCGAGCCGGTGGCGGCGGACGCGGCGGAGAGAATGTCCCTCCCGGTCGCGTCCAGCAGACCGAACCGGTCGAGGGCCTGCAACGCGAAGGCGGCTCGCTGAGGGCCGTCGTCGTCGAACGCCGTCTTGGTGGTGCGCAGTGACCGGATGACCCCGGCCGCTTCGCGACGGTCCGCGGCGGGCAGTGCCGAGCTGAACTGCGATCGGGCGACCACCTCGGCGCGCATCCTGTTCAACTTGCTCAGCAGAACCGGTGGCAGGACGTCCTCAGCGGCCTCTCGAACCTCCCGCAGCAGGTCGGCCAGATCCGCGTCGTTGGCTGGCTGGGTGTGGTAGGCGGACACCATCCGGCGCACCTGGACCGCTTTGTCCCGGCCGATGACCTCCGGCTTGTGCTCGGTTAGGTAGGCGTCTAACTCGGTGAGCACCTCGTCGCGCCACTCGCGGACGTTCGTGAGGTTGACGTCGCGCGAAGGACTGACCCTGGTGGGCGGCAACCCGTGGTGTCGCGCTCGGCCGGTCACGTTGTCCACAGCGGAGTGCTGGAAGCTGCTGATGAGCGTCCGGTGCATCGGGATCGTTCTGTCGCCGAGCCGGTCGAGGCAAGCGAGGAGCGCGGTGATGAACTGGGTCTTGCCTGTTCCCGGAGGTCCTTGCACCAGAAGGATGTCCGGTGTAGCCACCGCCATCCGCAACGCGTCGAGCTGAGTGCGAGTCGGCTCGTTGTCCCCGAACACCGCTCTCACGGCAGAGGTGAGGACTTGCTTCGTGTTCTTGAATTCCCGCAGGGAACGGGGGATCGACGCGCCCTCCAAGAGCAGGCGGAGCTCCGGCATCTCTGCTTGGTTGTTCTCGATGCGCTCGCGCGCGTCATCGCGCCTGACCAGCCGAGTCCGGTCCCCGGTCAGAGACTTGTACAGGTATCCGCTCGGCTCGGGAACCCGATCCTCGTCGATCGCCAGGAACACCGTCCGATCCGACAGACCGACTCCCGCCAGCGAGCCGTGCACCGAGCGCAGCCGTCCGCCCTTGCCGCCCTTGAACTCGCCGGGGAGCAAGTCCGAGCACTCCAGCTCGATTGTGGACGAGGCCTGGGAGAGCTGGGCGAGGAATGTCTCGCTCTGGCTGCCTTCAGCGAGGTCGAAGCGCCACCGCCCTGCGGTGTGGACAGTGCAACCCCGGTACCTCACCCACCCGAGCGATCGAGCGTCGTCGAGTAGTGATTCGCGCTCGATCTCGTTGTAGTCGTTCCACAGCTCCAGATACGACTGGCCACCGGCGTCGAGTCCGGCGAGCGCTGCCCGGATCATCTCCGACGTGACCGCGGTCGACGTGCGGTCGACGAACTCGACGTTGACGGCGCTCATCCGCGGCCAGCGGACATCGGACCTGTTCGCGGCATCTGTCATGCGCACGATGCGCATCTGGTCGTCGCGGACGGCGACGTCCGCCACCCACCGCCGGCCGTGCATTCGGAAGCCGGAGGCGAAGCCCGTCTCGCCGGGACCGCTGGTGTGCACCAGACGCGGCAAACCTCCCTCCTCCTGGGGAGGAAGGGTGAACTCCTCGCAGAGCCACTCCCGTACGGTCCGGAAGTCCGTCGTGGTCGATCGGCACGCGGTTCTGACCTGTTCGGCGACCGCGTCCTCGACCGAAACCACCAGCTTGCCGGGCACCTGGGCCTCAGCGAACTGGTGACATTGGAGGCCGATCTCCCGTGCTCGAGTCACGTGGGTGACCCAGGTGACGACGGTCTTTCCCGGTGCCTGGAAGAAATCCACCACCGCGCGATCGGCTCTGACCGGTAGCGATGTCCGGTCCGGCAGCGTCATCACCAGCCCGCCGCTGACGACCGACACGGCCACCTCTCTGCTGGGCACGGTCCGTTTGTTCATGATGTTCGTGAAGAGTGCTGGCAGGGGACGGGAGCCGGGATCGTTTACCTCGGCCAGCCAGGAGTCTCCCGTGGTGAGTTGTTCAGCGAGCACGACCGCTCCCGTTCGAGGCAGGGCTGACGCGCACAATCCGGTGTGGACGGTGCTCGGTGCCGAAATGAATGCTCCACGGCGCGGCTGCGTTGTCCTTCGCCTTCGTGCCGGGGAAGAACTGCATTCCGTTGCCCCCTCTGGGCGGCACGCGCCTGATGGCCCGCGTGTCGAGGTTCTGGACGCGGATGTTCTCGCCGCCGTCCCATTTGAGGGAGAGCACGGGGCGATTGGGGTCACCGGGTGCCAGGTGGGTCGTGCGCGCTCTGATCACGAGCTCGACGTCTTTCTGAAGCACGTGGGTCAGTTCGTTCCTGGGGAGTACGACGGAGGCGAACTCGCCGAGCCTGGGAAAGCGCTCCTCAACGGTCACGACCAGAGCAGCGGGACGCTTCATCTCACACCACGGGCAGTACGCTGACACAGCGAAGTATGTGTGAGGGCAGGCAACACACCGCACGGTGCGTGCGGCGGCCGTCCAGAGCGCGTCCGCCCACTCGCCTGCCGAAGGACGGGCGTGCGGATCCGTCATCCCGGCTTCGAAGGTCCGGGCGAACAGGTCGCGCAATCGCGCTGTGGTGACTTCCACTGCCGGAAAGCCCGACGTGGTCCTGTTGAGGGCGTCCGAGCTGTGGTCGATCCACGGAATGCGGCCGTATTGAGCGTCGACTTCGTACTCGACCGGCCCTTCCATCACGTGATCGCCGTACAGGGGGTGGTTGGTGGTGAGCGTCTCGTAGGCGATGACAGCGAACGAGTGCATGTCCGAAGAGGCGGTGTTCCCACTGAGCCTCCGCAGCAGTTCTGGTGCCGTGTAGTCCTGCGTGGCCAACGGTGTTGCGGCGGTGGTGCTTTCGGTCTGCAAGTTGTCCGCGTCGATCAGCCACACCTCGGTGAAGGCGGCGGTGCTGGAGACGAGGATGTTGCCGGGGGACACGTCACCGTAGACGATGCCGCGTTCGTGAAGGGTGCGGAGGACCTCGGCGCACCGCGCCAGCAGCACCAGCCTGCGAGATAAGCCACCGTGTTCGGCGTACCACTGCTCGATGTTCTCTTTGGGAGCGTTGCTGATGCTTCTCCAGGCGACCATGTCGTGGAGAAGCTCCATCACGTAACCGAAATGGGGCGTGGCCAGCGGTTCCAGTGGACGGCAGATCGGCACGTCGTCGAGGGGTAGCCACCTGAGCCTGTCGAGTTTGCCCGCCACGTCCTCGGTGGAGGTCTCCGACGTATGCTTGAAGATCTTCACCGCGAGCTGGTCGTTATCGGTCCGGAACACGACCCCTTCGCCACCTTCGCCGAGTGGCGCATCGGTCATGAGCCTGAGGTTGTGTCCGCTGCGCCCGCGGACCTCGGACGGCCAAGTCGACGGTGAGTCGGTACTGGGTTCAGCCATGGTCAGGCGAGGTCCTCCAGCTGGACGGCCCGCTGCCCCGTTCGTTCCAGCAACTGGCCTGTCACCGTCGCGGTGACCCAACGGAAGTTCGCGGCGATCTCGTGAGTGTGCTCAGTGGTCATCACAGCTTTTCCAGGTGTGCTGAAGGACTCCAGCACGCGCTGGGAGTCACTGGTCCGGTCTACGCCGATGCCGACGGACAACCTGAGCGCCGATCGTCCGTTCTTGCTCTCGAGCAGGGCCGCGAGCGGCTGCTCCCACTTGTCCGTCGGTGATCCGTCCGACACGAGCACCAGCGTCGGGGGAAAAGCCCGTACCGGCACCTGTTCCTGGTCCTCCAGCAGGCTCGTCGCCAGCTGCAGCGCTTGTCCCAGGGGCGTGCCCCCGCCCGCCACCATGTCCGTCCAGTCCAACTGGCCGGCCGGTGTCATCGGCTGGTGGAGCATCGCTCCGGCACCGCCGAAGGTGATCACGGCAGCGCAGATCTGACCACGAGCTGAATCCTCGGCCGCGAAACTGCGGAACATCATCGCGATGCTGTTGTTGAGCTGCGCGACCTTGTCGCCGATCATGCTGCCGCTGATATCGGCCAGCACGATGACGGGCATCGGTCGCGCTGCCCGCCGAGCGCTACCCGACAAGCGCGGCGAAGCCGGGCCACCCACGGGATCGGCCCCATCAGGCGAGTTTGACACCCCTTACCCCCTCGAATCAACGCGTGACATGTGTTGTTCAAAGCCGCTTAGAATGCGGCTCGCTGTGTATCCCTGTCAAGGTGCGCCTTGACAATTCCCATGAGATCGAGGTGATGGCGGGCGCAGTCGACCCGCTCTCTCCATCTGTCAACTCCTGGGCCGAGTCCATATTCATGGCTCACGTCGCAGTTGACCTTAATCTACTGTTCCCAGTAGGAGCGAACACCTAGATTCGTAGAAGATGGCATCGCCGCAGGCAAAACTGGACATGCAGTCAGACCCTAGAACCCGGAGCTGTTGCCCTGTGGGATGTCGGTCGGTTGTGTCAGATGGGAAGGGTCTCAAGGATGTTACTTGAAGAGTGGAATTCTTGGCATGTGCCTGCAGAACCAGGAGCGTGTCGCCGTCGTGTCCGACTAGCAGTGCCGGACACAAAAGTTCTGCTCAACATGTACATGTACAGCGTCCAGGCGCGAACCGACTTTCTTGGGAGTGCTTCGTGCGCTCCGGCCCCAACCTCTGGGTTTCTGAGAGGTGCTTCACGAGTTCTGGCGTAATCGTGAGTCGGTATTGCGCAATCCACGTGGGACTCCCGAGACGCTGAAGCAACTGGATAACCAGCGCAGTAAAGCGTTAACCCAGATCACACAGTGGGTGAAAATCGCTTCTTTGTCCACTCAGGACATATCCACGGTGGTGCGCACACTGCGGGTGGCGTTCGACTCCGTCCGCGATGCTATCGAGGAGCATGAAGACAATCAAAACGACTTGTTCGCAAAGGACACTAACGCTGATCCGCTCATCGGTGAGCTGGAACAGATCTTGGATGGCAGGGTTGGCCCGCCGTTGCCTCAGGAAGAGCTTCCCCATCTGATCGAGGAAGGGAAGCGACGGGTCGAAGCTGAGATCGCACCTGGCTTCAAAGACGTCAAGGCCAAAGGAGTCGATGGAGCTGTCGGCGACTTCCTCGTATGGGAGCAGGTTCTCAGACAGGCCAAGCTCACGGGGCGTGACGTGCTCCTCGTGACGGCGGAGAACAAGCCTGACTGGTGGCGCATGGTGCGAGGCGAGCTGCGTAGCCCACATCCAGACTTGATCAAGGAGCTTCGAACGCGCGCAGGCGTGGACATCTACATGCTTCAGCCCCAACGTTTGCTTGATCATGCGATGGCAGCGCTGAAAGTTTCCGTGCACGAAGGATCGTCGGAATCAGTCGCCAGAGTTGGTAGTTCTGTTGCTGGTCAAGAGGATCTGTCGACCGGTGGTTGGAGTGCGGAAACCCTGACTGAGTTGTTGAGCCGTCTTGATCAGGAGTATCGGGTGCAGGCGGCGGCGATTCGCAAGGCCGGCAAGCAGGGCGGCCGGATTAGCCGCGACGAGGTGTATGAGCTAGTGCCGCATCAAGCAACGTTGGCGTTGTAATCGCGTCGCGTGGACGTGGTGCTTGGTGATGGTCCAGGCTTGGCCGCTGGAGGTGGTGGTCGAGTGGGACGTCGGCCTGAGGTGTTCGTGCGTTCGCTGGAGCCCGAGGAGGCTCAGCGTCTGGTCAAGGTGACCCGGTCCACGCGGGATCGTGTTCGGTTGCGGCGGGCCGGGATCGTGCTGGCCTCGATGCAGGGTCGCAGCGCCGACGACATAGCGGTGATGTTCGCCGCGACCGACGGGTATGTGCGGGAGGTGATCCACGCGTTCAACGACTTGGGGTTCGCGGCGCTGGACCCAAAATGGAGCGGCGGCCGACCTCGTAAGTTCGGGTCGGCCGCCCGCGAGTTGATCTGCCGCGTCGCCCAAGCCGATCCAGCGGGCCTGGGGCAGCCGTTCACGACCTGGAGCCTGTCCAAGCTCGCGGCCTATCTGGCCGAGCATCACTGGTTACGGGTGAGCACGGAAACCATCCGCCAGATCCTGCGCGCCGCGGGTGTCACCTGGCAGCGCACCAAGACCTGGAAAGCCAGCCGGGATCCCGATTTCGCCGCCACGATGGACCGGATCCTGGCCCTGTATGACGATCCACCCGCAGACGGACGGGTGATCTGTGTTGATGAGTTCGGCCCATTGAATCTGCAGCCGCGGCCTGGTCGTGGCTGGTTTCCACGCGGCCACCCGGGGCGGCGGCGGGCCACCTACACGCGGACCGTGGGAGTGCGGCAGATGTTCGCCGCGCTGGATCTGGCCACTGGTCAGCTGTTCTACCGGTTTCGGGACCGCAAGCGGTGGCGAGAGTTCCTCGCCTTCTGCAAACAACTGCGGGCCCGGTTGGCGGCCGGACGGTTGTATCTGATCTGCGACAACTACGGAGCCCACCAGAAGGCGGAGGTCAGAGCCTGGTGCGCTGAGCAGAACGTGGAGTTGGTGTTCACGCCGTCCAACGCCTCGTGGCTGAACTGGATCGAGTGTGAGTTCACCGCGCTGCGCTACTTCACTCTGGACGGCAGCGACTACCCGTCCCACACCGCCCAAGAGACAGCGATCGCCCGCTACATCCGCTGGGCCAACAAGCACGCCACCCCGAAACGACACTTCGCGGCCAACTCCAAGATCCGCAGACCCGATTACCTACCCAACGTTGCTTGATGCGGCACTAGGTGGGTATGGCGCAGAGCGGCAGTTGAAGGGGTTCACACGTCCAATCCGGCGGATCGCTCAGGACCTTCGTGATCAAGGACTTGTGCCGGAGGAAGCGATCGACGTGCTCGAGACCGAATATGACCAGGAGAAGTTCGGTCGCGCGTCTGGGTTTGTTCTCGCGGAGGAGCTGGTTCCACTGATCGACGACTGACTTGCGGCGGGTTCGCTGCGTACACGCTTGGGGTTGATTGGCAACGTTGGTTAGGGCTTGGGTTCCGGTGTGCCGTTGGGCCAGACACATGGTGACGTCGCACCGAGAGAGAGTCCGCCTTGCGCGCTTTCGCGGAGGTACATCCTGAAGCCGTCGGTCTTGTTCTCCGCCTGCACGTAGTTGGCGGCAGGGCGGTCGTCGGTGATGATCGTGAAGTTGTGGTCGGACCACCATGTGAGCACTGTGTTGATGACAGCAGGGTTGTCGTTCTTGGGGATGTCGCGTAGCCAATGGCTTCGGTTGGCGATGACGCGTCCCTGTGGTCCGTTGTCTGTTGGGTCGGAGCAGTCGCCGGCTTCTTCGTGGCTGAGTGGTTCGAGGCGGGGCTTTGGTGAGATCACGGATACGACATCGCGTATGTATTGTTCGGTTCGCTCGTTGGCCTGTTGCTGTGTGATGGTGTTCACGGGTGGCTCGCTTCCGCCTGTGGTGCATGCTGTTGGAGCAAGCGCGATCGCGAGTGCGAGTGCGGCGATGCCCGGTCGTGGATTGATGTGGTTGGCTTTCATCGGGTTGGTTGTCCGACGATGATGCGGCCGATGTTGTCCAGGGACCTGTTGCCTGGATCCCAGTAGGCGCTGTGTGCTGCTTCGCTGCCGATGGGCCACGCGGGTTCGCCTGGGTCGGATTCGAATGGTCTTCCGCCGAATCGTGGGTCGGCGGGGTTGGGGCCGTGGATGTCGAGGCTCATCTCAATGGGGTCTTCGAAGCTGCGGGGGTTGTTGGTGATGTTGATGGCGTCGTTTTTGGCGACGGTGGCGTAGACCTGGTCGTGTGGCAGATGGAGGTCGTCGATCTTGTCGACGCCGACACCTGGGCTGCCGACGAAGATGACGCCGTCGACGTCGAGGCGTTCGTCTCGTGCGGCGTGCCCGACGACTGTGGATCCGTAGCTGTGGCCGAGGACCATGTTGTGGGATCGAGGTCCTTCGTGTGTGGCGCGGAGTCCGTCTTGGAACCGGTCGAGGTTTTGCTTGGCGTTGTCGGCGTACTTGTCGAATCCGGCTTCGAGGATGGGATGTTGGGGCGCGTCGTAGCCAACCCAGGCGATGACCGAGGTTGTTTTTCCTTCGTCGACTGCTTTGGCCGCGTTGACCATCCTGTCCGCGCGATCCATCTCGCCATCCACGCCGGCCAGTTTGGCGCCGGTTCCGGGGACGTAGGTGCAGACGTTGGCGGCCGTGTCTGGGTTGCCCATGGCGACGATCGCCCTGCCGTTGCCGTTGGTATCGATGCCGAGCAGGAAAGCCGGTTGGTGTGGTGGGGATCCTTTGCCGAGTCGTGATTCGATGGATTCGATCCCCTTCAGCTTCGCGTCGATCTCGGCCAGACGGTCATTGTCTGGCCCGATCCGTCGGTCGCCGAGACCGTTGAGGCGTTGCTGCTCGGCGACGAGCTGCGCTTTCATCTCAGTCAACCTACTGCGGTTGGCGCGGTCACGCGCGGTGGCTGGTACGCCGTCCAAGGCACCGATCTCACCGGCATGGGTGTAGAGCAATGATTCCTGTTGCATCGGTGACAACGAGTCCCACCATTTCTTTACTTCAGTGGGTGTCGTGGTGCGCGGTGGTATCGGTGTGGCGGCCGCGGCCACCGTCGCCTGATCAGGACCAGCGAAGCCAGCGTGGCCTGGGTGCAGGCTCCGCAACACTTGTGCGGTTTCGCCGTCTATACGTCGGGCTCGATCCAACACGCTGGCCATCGTGTCCTGCAGACGGCGTGCCTCCGGCTCCAGATTCGACATTGGTGCCGGAGGCGGTCCTGGCGCGACAACAGCACCGGCCGGGTCAAACGTCCACCCGTTATGCCGTGCTTCGTCCAGCAGGCGATTCACCTCGGTACGAATCTCGCCAAACCGAAGTGCAGCTTGATCAAGAACTGGTGGGATTCTGGCGATTGCTGTGGATACATCTTGGTATTGCTTGCGATGCCCGGCGAACGTGGCTTTGGCGCCCTCGGCCGCGGCACCTGTCCAGCCGTCCAGCTTTTTCAGTTTTTGATCGAGCTCGGTCGCCCGGGTAGCTAGCGCGTCCGCCAGTGTCTTCCAGTTACGTGCTTCTTCGCTGTATGCGTTGAGATCCAGCCGCATGAGGTCGTCGTATGTGATCACGATCAGGCCCGCTCAGTTCGTGAATCCGCGGACGTTGTGCAGCTCGCCCGAGGCGTAGGACTCCGCGGACAGCGACAAGGTGTCCGCCGCTACGGCGAGTTTCGTGGTCATTGTGTGCAGGGCTTGTTGCCACGCGGACTCGATCTCGGCATGTGCTCGCGGACTGTCGAACGTGGGTGGTGCGCCGTTCAACGCGTCCTGTGCCCCACCGAGTTTGCGAGCGTCATGATGAGCATTGTCTGCCACGTCCACGATCTCGTCGGCTACAGCCCTCAGATCGTTCGGATTCACGCGCACGTGGTCCGATGGTCCCGTCATGTCCACCCCTCACGACCGGTTACCTCCCGTAACGAATGCTCACGGTATGCCTATCGATGCGCGTTGGCTGGAGAACCGCAGTGACTCACTCGTTCGGGCTAGCTTCGGCGGATGCTTCGATGCCGGTTCTTTGGGCTTCGGTGGACAGGTCGGCCGGGACGTCAAAGCGAGAATGTTTGTGCCTGCACATGGAGGGGTTTCCGACTGCTACTCGATGATCCTAGCGCCGAAGTAGGTTGTTGTGGGGAAAGCGCTGATCGCCGCGATTGCTGCGATCGGTAGATCCCTGCTCGCGAGGTATGTAAGAGTTCCGATACAGGCGGCGACCATCAGCGCGATGAACAAGATCAGCGCGCTTCGTTGCGAAAGTAGCGTACTTCTGTCCCGTGGCTGACTCTGGTCGCCCTTTACCTGGGTGCTTGGTCGGTCGGGAGTTGTCACCGTGGTCTCCGTGCGGGTGAGTCGTAGTGATCAGTGGGGTGCCGTGTGGCACCTCCTTGGGGCAGTCAACTGGCTGAAGGGTTTTCATGCCAGAGCGCTGTTGAGGCATCCATGAGGCGTTGGCCGTGGGGACCTGCATGAGCGTCACTCGAAGGTTTGCTGATTTCCTCGCCGCGTAGCCAGGTTTTGGGTGCCGATGGACTCGTGTTGGCGTCCGATGTAGACGTTAAGGCGCGTGTCGCAGTGAACTCGGATGACTTTCGACATGGCCGGTGCGCTGGGTGTCTCGGCGGCTGTTGGTGAGATGTCTTTTGATCTAGAAGCCAATGATGACAGGGGAACGGGCACGGATTTGGTCAACCTGGAGCAGGAGCGAAACTGGAGCGGCGAACGCGCTTGACCTGTTGTCGACTGCGTTCAACAGTCCTCAACGGACTGATTGCTAGTAGGGGATTCTCGGAATCAGCAGATCAGCGTCCTTTGTGGACGACCCTGGGGGTCAAGGGGTCGCAGGTTCAAATCCTGTCGTCCCGACGGTCGAAGTAGGGCGAAAGCCCAGGTCAGGGCCTTGGATCACTACGGTGAGACAAGGCCCTGAAGTCGTTTTTGGGCACGCCGTCTCACATTTTCACACGAACGCTTGTACTGCTTCTTCAGCCGAGCAACTCGTCGAGCTGGTCTGCTGCCTCTCTGAGGTGCTCGACGTCGGGATGGATGTAGACACGCTTGGTGAAACTCAGGTCAGCGTGACCGGCCCAGGCGCTCACCACGACGTCGGGGACGCCCGAGGTGGCGAGGTAGGTCAGGCAGGCGTGTCGGGCGTCGTAGGGCCGGACTTTGCGGACGTTTGCCTGGGCCATCAGCTTGTAGATCGCCCGCCGGAACTTGTCCGTCTTCCACGCCGCTCCCAGTTCGTCGACCAGCACGAACCCGGACCGCTCGTACGCCTCGCCAGCGTGGATGGCTTCGGCTGCCTGCTCGGCTTTGAACGTCTTCAGAGCCGCGTGCAGAGGCTTGGGTAGTGGCAGCTTCCGCTTGCCTTTCTCTGACTTCGGCCCTTTCTCCTCGACCTCGCCGTCCACAAGTGTCCGGGTCAGCTCCACTGACAGGGTTCCCGCCTCAAGGTCCACGGCTGACCAACGAAGCCCGCAGACCTCGGCCGGTCGCATCCCGATCAGCGACAGGAGAACTGGCGCGTACAGCCGATAATCGCGGATTGCGGTGAGGAACTGTCTCACCTCCGTCTCACTCCAGGGTTTGCGCTCAGCCGCCGCGGCTGCGGCTTTCCGGCGCGCTTCGCGAGGTATCTGGGTGTACTGCGCGACGTTCCGCACGACCAACTTCCGCCGCACGGCCACGTTCAACGCCGACCTCAGCCTGCCCAGCGTCAGCTTCACCGATCTCACGCTGAGTCCGGTGCCCGGCTTGCCGCCACGTCTACGACCAGACGTGAGCATCCAGGTCACCAAGTCGTCGATGTCCTCTTCGGTGATCTGCTGAAGCCGCTTGTCGCCGAGCCGTTTGCGTACTGGCAGGAGCGCGTCGGCGTAGTTGGATGCTGTCGCCTTCTCCACGTCGATGGTGGCCGACTTGAGCCATGTGTCGAGCCACTCCGACACGGTGATCTTGACCGGTCCGACGAACGTCCCCTCGTCGGTCTGGTGCTTGATCTTGGCGTACTCGGCGCGAGCCTCCTTCTTGGTGTCGTACGTCTTGGTCAGTTGCTTGCGCCGTCCCGACGCCGGGTCACGCCCGATGTCGATGACGAACCGATATCTGGTCGTACCGTCCTTCAACTCGATCTTCTTGATCGGATCCCCCACTGACGTGGTACTCCTTCGATAGTCAGGCCCCCTCAGAAGAGCCCAAGGGAGGCAGTAGACCCATGTCACGAGCCCTGCGGATGTACCGGGACACCTGCGTACGGGACCGTTTCATGGCAGTTGCCACGGCCAGGCCGGGAGCCCTGTTTCCCGCGGCTACGGCCTCTGAGTAGATCTGTGCCGCTCGTCGCGCATCCTCATCGGCTTGGCTGCGAAGACGCTGGTCCGCACTAGGTACCGGGTCGGCCTGACTGCGGTCCATCGGCTGAACGCCAGGCGGGAGGGTGGCAAGCCACTCGTCTCGTACAGATGACGGGACCGTGGCTTTGTCCATGGCAGCCCGCAGAAGTTGGTCGACAAGCACGTGCCTCATCACGGATGTCGTGATCGGCGTCGTCGCCTTCCCGCGAACGGCCACCTCAAGCACGAGCGGACGAAGGTCCGCACCGACGACTACTTCGATCTTCACCGATGACTCCGGCTCGCTGAGCGCGAAGTTGGCTTGAAAGCGCGTCGGTACGGCGGTGTCAGGGCCGGTGGACACGTATCCCCCGGGCGTCAGTTCCTCAACGGACACCCAGTCGATCTGGAAGTTCTTCGGCAGGCGAGGCACGGCAGAACGATACGCACCCCCCTCATCCTGAGTAGCTGAACGGACACGACACACCGTATTTCCTTGGCGATGGTCAGGCAATGCCCACGCAGCTTACCATGGGGGGTATGCAAATCGGGGGACAGACTCTGGCGGACCGCTCCGCAGAGCTTCAGACATGGATCAGGACCGGGAGGGCACGTCAGCTTCGTGTCGCTGCTGGGCTCAGCCAAGCGTTGGTAGCTCAGGACTGTGAGGTCACGGCGTCAACAGTGCATCGGTGGGAAGTGGGCGATCGTCCGCCCCGCGGTCGCAACATCACTGCGTACCACAGCTTCCTGGCTCGCCTCATCGAGTTAGAGCAGCGCGAGGGTGAGCACGATGCAGAGTAGAAGCGCACCGCCAACCTTGGCAGAGATCAAAGCGACGTGGCCACCGGCCGTCGACGTACCGACCGCGGGCGCGGCGTTCGGGCTGAGTCGTAGCCACGCTTACGAGCTGGTGGCACGCGGGGAATTTCCCGCGAAGGTGGTCAAGTTTGGCGGCCGGTACAAGGTCCTCACCGAGTCACTGATCCGCGCACTGTCCGCAACGGACTAACGCTGAACATCGTCGACTCGGCAAGCGAGCGGCGCGAACAAAGCCGCTCCCATCCTCGCTTTCGCGCGACGAACGGGAAGCCCGGCCACGGTCAGCAAGTTAGGGATCCGGTTACCGGACCCCTGCCACGGCTGGATGCCATGGCGGACAACGGAGGCGTGCAGGGGCACGCCGAACACCACATGGGGGAACTGATGGCACACAACAAAGTGCGGCGCCAACGCCGCGTCGAGGGTGGCTCACCTATCAGCATTCACGTCCGCACCACCACGACGACCTACGCTCGCCTGATCGTCCAGTCCGCACGGGCAGGCCTCTCGGTGCCGCGCTATCTCATCGAATCTGCGCTACGCGAATCCGCTGGCGGCTGGAGCCAACGCGAGCAACGCTGGTGGGCCGAACGCCTCGACACCGTCGAGACACGACTGGTCCGAATCGGAACCAACATCAACCAGATCTCTGCGTCGTTCAACGCGACCGGAGAACCACCAGAAGCACTGACCGCCGCGCTGGCCTACTTCACGGCGACCCTGGAGCAGCATCGGCAGATCCTCGCCGCGATCGATCCATCCGACCGGTCACGCGAACCGAAGTCGTGATCGCCAAGGCGCCGGCCAAGGGCAAGTACGGCTCAGACACCTACGGCCTGTTGAGGTATCTGTTCGGCCCCGGCAAGTCCAACGAACACCGCGACCAACACCTCGTCGCCGCTTGGGATCCGGAGTGGCTTGCCGGCGGCGCCTTCGCCAATCGCTACAGCGGCTGGCTGCCTCGCCTTGCCCGCGAGATCGACGCGCCGATGACCGGCCACGACGTAGAAGTGCCAGGAGGCCATGTCTACCACGTGGTGCTGTCGGTTCCTCGCCAAGACGGGGTCCTCGGCGATGCTCGGTGGCGCGAACTCGTCGAGGAAGCAATCGACCGCATGGGCTTCGGTCCCGACAGCGAGGGGCGCGCCGGGTGCCGATGGGTCGCTGTGCACCACGGTCCGAGCAAGGACGGCAACGACCACGTTCATCTCGCTCTGAATCTGGTCCGCGGCGACGGCACGATTGCCGACACCTACCGGGACTGGCCGCGCTGGCGTCGATGGTGCATGGAGGTGGAACGACACCTTGACCTGACGCCAACCTCGCCAGCCAACAAGACCGCACCGCTTCGGCCAACACGTGCCGAAACCGAGAAAGCGGCTCGCTTGGGATGGAAGCAGCCGAGCCGGGAGTATCTACGCGAGGTCGTTCGCGCCGCTGCTCTTGAGGCAACCTCGGCGAAGGAATTCGTCGGCCTGGTACGCCAGCAGATGTCCGTGTCCATCGAGCCGCGATGGGGTGCCGACGGGGAGCTGTCTGGCTACCGAGTGGCGCAGATGGGCGATAGAAGCAAGTCGTCGGACGCGCAGATCTGGTTCAGCGGCAGCAGCCTCGCTCGTGATCTGTCCGCACCCAAACTGACCCGACGGTGGGCGAGTGCAGTCGGTTCACCAAGCTTCGCGAGTCCGCGTCCAGCCAGTCGCGCCGAACGTCTTGAAGCAATCACGGCGGCAACCGACACAGTGACTCATGCGCGCGACGTTCTGGCAGCCAACCTCAACACCGACGATGCAGCCAGCGTCGACACGGTGGACGGGATCGCCCATGCAGCCCTGGACCTGCTGACCGCAACCGCGCGTGGCGTGGAAGGCCCGGATGCCGGCCCCATCACCGCGGCCGCGACGACATATCAACTGGCCGCTGCTACGCCGCGTCGAGTTCAGCCGACCCGCTGGGCACCTACAGCAGTCGAGCTCCGGGCTGCTGCTCGACGCCTCGCGCAGGCTGGTGCGCTGTCAAGGCGCGGCAGTACCGGCGTCGCGTTGGTTGTCTTGATTGTCGCCTTGGCTTCGCTAATTGCTGAAGTCAGCGTGTGGCGAGAACTGACCCAGCAACGACAGCAGTCCGACGCCGCGCGGCGCGCGGCAGATCTATTGCAGAGCGCGACAGATCTACGAGAGAACGGCGCAGCAGTGCGCCCGGAGCGTATTGCAGGCGTGCGCCTTGTGCCGTCCCAACGGGATGTATCAGAGGTGTGTGCAACCAGCGACAAGCAGGCGATCCTGCGTCCTCCAGCCGTGGGAGGACCCAACCTCGGTGCCGAAGTTCGCGGTAGCGGCCGTGCGCGTTAGCGGTAGTAATGCTTCGGTGCACAGGTAGGCGCCCACCCTCGACTGTATCAAGGCCAGTGACTGAGGGTAGCGGGCCGGAACTGGCGATGACGTCGAATCCGGCCGACGGGTCGGTGGTGTTAGTTAGTGACAGACCGGCCATCTTAGAACTTCGCCGTGAATTTAAGTTCTTATTTTGACGAACCTAGCAGTTACTTCGTAGAGTTGCTTGCAACCAGCCTCCGACAGGAGCTTGGACGTCTCCCGTAGGAGGTTAAGGTGAGTATCAACATTGACCCGCTGCGCCTGTCAAAGCCACAGGACTCCAGCACGTATCTGGCGATCAAGACCGTGCAAGGGGGTCGCGACGTCTACACCACACGCGTACCGCTCCTCGACTTGCCAACGATCCTGCCAGTCCCGGACCCGAACAACGTCGACAAGGACAACCGGAAGGTCGATCGCCTGCACGCCAAGCATTTCGGCGAGTACCTGGATACCAAGCACGACTGGGTTGCCCCTGCCCTGTTGGCCCGGGACGGTGGTGGCTGCACTTTCGAGAAAGTTGACGAGCATGGCGCCGTCGGCTACCTCACCGTGCCGTGGGCCATCGGTGGTATCTCGTCCTTGCGTACCATCGATGGCCAGCACCGGGTGCTCGGTGTGTCCATCGAGAAACAGCGCATCACCGACGCCATATCCAACGTTGACCGGGAGTTGGCGCGTAAGGTCAGCGTGGACAAGGCTGCGAAGCTCCAGGCGGAGCGCGAAAAGCTTATCGGCCAAATGAATCGGCTGAAGGCCGAGTACGTTGGCCTGGACATCTACGTCGAGCCGGATCCAATCAAGGCTCAGCAGATGTTCGTCGACGTCGCGGACAATGCTAAGGGCATCAGCAGCGCCGTCCGTGCCCGTTTCGATAGCTACAAGGTTGCCAACCGCACTCTGTCCGACGTCATCGACCACCCATTGCTCAAGGGACGGGTGGACGCTGAGCAGGACCGCATGACACTGAAGAACCCCAACCTGATGGGCGCCAAGCATGTCGCAGATATCACTCGCTCCGTAATTGCTGGCGCAGGCGGGCGGATCAGCAAAAAGGCCGAACAGACTTTGACCGACGGCGAAGTTATCGAGCAGGTTAAGGACTTCCTCGACGTCATCTCCAACGCCTTCACCGACCTCGCCGCCATCACTGAGGACGATCCGGAGGCGGAGCGAAACGCCGACGAGCTGACCATGGCGCAGAAGCTGCGTCGCACCTCGCTGCTCGGCTCGGTGGGCATGCTGCGTGTCCTCGGTGGAGTATTCCGTGAGCTTCGCGCGGGTGACAATCCGGTGGAGCTCGACGACATCACGGAGTTCTTCAAGCGCCTCGACCCACACATGGCCGCGCCCGTCACTGAGACCAGCATTTGGCGCAGCACAGAGGCAAATGTGGATTTCGAGCCCAACGCCGCTGCACCAATCATGAGGACCCAGAACATCGTCCACTTGGTAGGTGTGATCACGGGCTGGTATAAGAAGGCTCCAGCGTCCCTTTAACCAGGCACGACAAGGGTGCTGTTCCCGCCGGAACAGCACCCTTGATGGCGTGTGGAGCCCCTCCCGGGAGGTTGCAGTTTGTCGCGGGTCTGCGGTGCTCGGGTAGATCAAGGGCAATACGCTGTTCGCTCACCACTCGGGAAGGGGAGATGGAGTGGACGGTCAGCTCTGGGATGGCATAGTCCAGTCGATCAAGACGGGACACGTCGAGATGATGAAGCATGGCTTGGTGATGAAGCCGCAGTTATTCGCGTTCGCGGGTGGCAGGTTGCACGGGTTCGTACAACTGTGGCCGGTCTCTCGAGGAATGGACGCCGCCAAGGGGATCGCTGAGATGTCGGGCCTCGCCTCAGCTGCTGGCGCCGACGAGGTCGTCGTCGCATGGGAGACACAGGACATAGCGATCGCTTGCGACCTGCCGCCGCTGCGACCGAAGCCTGCGGTCAACATCCTGTGGGCGGCCCGTGGCCGACACCTGCTTTACCGCTTCCCCTATCAGGAACAGCAGATGCAGGGCCGTACTGAGCATGGCTTGATCCCTGTCGCCGCCCGATGGCTGGCGCCTGAACCAGCTGTGCGAGGCGCCGAGCTTGAACCCGCTATCGCAGCGCTGCTGGAGTTCAGCTTCCAGCCGTTCGACTATGACGACCCGGACATCCTTTCCCACGCGGCTGTCTATTTGGAATCCCAGGGCTACGCCGTGAGCCTCACCATCTGAGCTCCCCGGCGCCTGCCGACGGAGGGGATGTCACTCGTCCTCAGGTTCTGCCAAGTCCTCGACCTTGACTCTGGTACCGACCCCGGTGTTGGGCACGCCAGGCACGGCGGAGTCGTCTTCTGTCAAGCGGATGAGTGTGACGTCCTCTTCGTCGCCAAGTTCGGCATCGTTGTCAGCGATGATCAGTTGCCCGATACCACCGAGGGCCTGTGCAACGGTCTTGAGGCGGCCATAGACGCTTGTCGCAAGTTCCTGGTCAGCCTGTTCAGTTCGTCCGATTCCCTTGCGTGGTGAGTCGATGACCAACAGGCTTGGCAGCAACACATCAGCATGTGCGATGGAGTAGTTGAAGAGCGCCAGGGAGAAGGCGACGTTGATCGCGGTTGTGCTTCCTCCACCACTAGCCTGGAGTGTGTCGAGGTCACTGTCGCCGATCTTGGGGAGATACTTGTCCGGGCTGATGGTCGGTCGTCCGTTGACGTTCACGCCAATACGGCGGACTTCGGCTGCGAAGACCTGAGAGATCTCATCAAGGCGTTCCTGTCGAGCCGGGGAGTCCCTCTCAAGTTGTTTGATGTCGTTGTCAAGCCGCCGTCTGCGTCGGATCAGGTCGACGACTGTGGTTTCGGACTCGCCAAGCTTGTGCCACGTAGCCATGCGCTGGTCGATGGCCCGTAGATGCTGCCGCAGGCTCTCCACCGCCGTGCTTGCCTCGGCTATCGCCTGCACCCGAGGGGATACGGCTTCGCGAGTCAGTTCGTCATAGCGGCGCTGCGCTTCGGCCGCGTTCAACTCGGTGATCGAGGCCATGCCTTCTGCTTCCCGCAAAGCTTTCTGTTCCTCGACCAGCAGTGTTTCGGTCTCCGTGATCTGTGCCCTGAGCAACGAACGCTGCTCATCGTCGGATTCGTGGAGCAGCTGTGGTTCGGGTTGTTGGCAGAGAAGGCATTGCCCGTTGTCGGTTTCACGGCCGGCGAGGCTTTGCAGGCAACGAGGACACGTGACGAACTCGAACGGGCTGAGCAATCCTGCTGCGAGTGCGGCCTTGTCACTGTGTGCGAGGTCGAGTCGGCGTTGTGCCAGGGTCGCCTCCCGAGCTCGAACCGTGTCTCGGGCCACGGCCAGCACTTCACGAGCGCGTGCTGCTTCGCTGAGGACGCGGCTCAACTCGTTGCGGTGCTCGCGATCCCGGCGGATCAGCGCTTCGACACCGGTCCTCATTTCGTCCAGCCGACGCTCACTGCCCCGCAACGCTTCCTGGGTATCCCATCGTTCTGCGCGAAGTTGATCGACGTCGGCGTATCCGTTGACATGGAGGAAGTTTCGGATCGCGTCGATCGATCTCTCCTGTGTGCGGATCTCTTCTGCAACCGCGTTCCGCTCGATCTTGAGCTGGAAGATCTCCGGGTCGATGATGTTGAGGAGGATCTCGAACATCGTCTGCCGCTTCGAGTCCCGTCCGGGGTCGTGATGGCCAGTGGCAGAGCTGTCGATTGTCTTTGCCTGGAGATAGCAGTAGCCGAAAACGTCACTGAAGCCGATAGGCACAAAGTCGGTTGAGCGCCTGCTTCGGCTCTTCGGCACACGGTGGACCGGGATGTCCAGTTCCTTCAACAGGAAACGGGATGCGCTCTCTTCGCCTGGAGACGGCTTGACCGGAAGCTCGCGTTCTGGAACGTCCGACCCGAGTTCGAGAATCTGCACCTTACTGCGATCGCCAGTCACGTTCCGGCGCAGGCGTAGCAGGTTCTGATTCAGTTGCACCTCGAGAGTCACGTGCTGAACATGCTCGCGCACCGCTGGGGTAAGTACTGCGCTGCCGCCGAATGCGTACTTGATCAACATCAGCAACGAGGACTTGCCGGTTGACACCGAGCCGGTGATGACGGTGAGGTCCTTGGCGAACCGGTAGGTCTTCTCCGTTGTCTCTGTGGTGATCGTGAGTGCGCGCAGCCGCAGCCTCTTTGCCATGTCAGATCTCGGCCCCCTGCGCAAGAGCGGCCACATCGTCGAGGTGCTCGTAGATCAGGGACTTCAACTGCTCGCCCGAGAAGTCGAAGTGTTCGCGCAATAGCCGTATCCGAGCCGCGGTAAGCCGCCACTCCGGGACCTCGGACAACTGCGTCGCGAGCTGCCGCCCTCGCGGCGTGACGCGCGCCGCGAACCGACGTCCGCCAGTGAACACCGCGAGTCCACGTCCAACTAGTGCGCCGAGCATCGGGTAATAGCGGTCGTCCCACGGCCCATAGCGGTAGCGGATCATTCGGCTTTCCACTGCCAGTAACTCGTCGCGGGTCGGTTCAGTGCCTTCCGGCCAGTTTCCGGGTTCCGGCAACAGACGACGAGTCATCGCGGGATAGCGGAGTAGGAAGTCGAGCTTGACCAATCGAGTCAGGCCGACGAACTCTTCTTCGTCCTCAGTGAACCCGGATAGCAGGAGCAGAAGCCTGGCCTGGTGGTAGTCCGACTCCGTCCGCAAACGCTGCTGGAACTGCGCGGTGCGGCGATCGTCGCGAGGTAGTGGCACGCTCACTGGGCGGCTCCCTCATCGACGAAGCCAAATCGGCACTGGTCGCTCAGCTCGTAGGCGAGGCCAACGAGGTGGCGGTCGTGAAGCGGCAACGCGGGGCGGCCCCTTAGCGTATCCAGGCGGAGTCGCTGGTGCAGTGCCGCCATGAACCGCACGCCATAGCGGTCCTGCCCAGCAAGTTCGAGACGCAGCGTACGGACAAGATCGAGGATTTCCTGTTCGAGCGCGAACTCGACCTCGATATCCTGCGGAAAGCCGGTGGTCACCCGCGGCCAAGAGTCGTGCCACAGGTCTCTCAGGTCGAGAGCCTGTTGCTTGTCTTCGTCGCTGATACCTCCGTCGTGCAACTTCGCGGTCAGCTTCCGCCCACCAGGGGCACGCGGCGGCCGCCTGCCAGCCGGCAGAAGCGGCGCCACGTCGGTGTGGGCCATGGCCAGGCACTCAAGCACCTGCTCCATGGTGATGGTCCGCCGCTGCATTCGCTCATCGAGCTTGCCTGACAAGGTCATTGTTGCCGGATCGGTGAGTCGGTCTAGAGGATCCAGTGGAACGCCGTCGTTGTCGCGACTCGCTCGGTCGATCAAAGTCAGGAGCCGTTCATAGCACACGTCGGCTGTTCTGGTATCTCTACCAAGCTTCCGCAGCTCAGGCTCGACGTATCTCCGTATCACGTGGTCATGGATATTCTGTCGGGCAGGGAACTTCTCAATCCGGAGCGATTGGAGGAACTCTCGGGCGGCATCCATCATGCCTGCTGGTAGACCATCTGGACTGGTCCACTCGGCGATCAGCGGGATCTTCTCGACGCTGGGCAGGTTGTCCAGTTTGTTTTTGGCAGCCACCTTTAAAACCGCCCATGCGACGGCGCAACACATTTCGTCGCTGATCACGACCAACGCGAGCTGCTCTCCGCACACATCCTCGATCGCACGTGCGGAAATAGGTGACTTCGTCGTGGAGAATCCGCCATTCGTACATAGCCGCACGCCTGCTGGTCGCTTTAAGCCAATCCAGGTGTCGAACAGCAGAGCGAGCCCGCCATCATCGAACAGCTTGCTGAACGACCACGAGCCTTCGTCCAGGTGTTTGACCGACACCAGTTCCCATTGGCCATCGGCCCGGTGGAGCAAGAAGTCGGCGTGCCACTCGCAGACCACCGCCCGGCCATCGTTGCGGAGCATCGACATGCAGTGAGCTGCTGCGAGCTGGTATTGGTATCGATACCTGCTGGACGTCGGTGCCCCTGTGTCGTCCGTGGGCACGACCACACTCGGTGGTGAAGGCCCGTTCGCAATGTCGGGTTCAGCCACCACGCCTCCCACGTCATGTCACCCACTGTTATACGCGCTCAGGACGTGTCTTGGCGTTGCTCCGGTCGAGCGATCTCAAGTTGACCGCCCTCTTGTAACCGGACGGTCACGGATCTTGACAGTGCCTCGTCGCTTTGTAGCGAGGCGTTCTGCCTATGACGGGCGACATCGACATCTTTCCAGCTTTGAGGACGTCGGAGGTACTTGTGATGCGAGTCCGTCGCTGGACACAAACTCCTCAGCAAGCGCGGACATTGCGGCACTTTCTATATCAGATCCGTATGATTCGCGTTGTCAGCCTCGCGTCAGCGCTAGCGAATTTGCTCAATTGCTCCTCTGGGGGAAGCCAAGCGGGGCGACCCTACTCGCTTTCCTGTGCACGGTCTCGGAGGTATTCGATGAGGTGATCTCAGCGACTTTCACGCGATCTTGCCGTGTTCGAAATGCGTGAGGACAAGGGCGGCTTTGACGATGTCGCCGATCTTGCTGGGGCTGGCGGTGAGATGCCGCAGGCTGCGCCAGCGTCCGGTGAGTAGGGCGAAACCACGTTCGCCCAGACACCGCAGGCCACGCAGCAGAGCGTTGCGTGTGCGGGTGTCCACGTCGAGGACCTGGCCATCGGCAGGCTGTTTGACCGGGGTGTGCACGCCGATGCCGGCACCGTCGTAGCCGCCATCGGCCAGCGTCGGCAGATCAAGGTGCGAGGCGGCCCAGTACAGCGCACCCAGCACATGCTCGCGCGCCACGGTCAAGTCATGGAGTGAACCGGGCTCGACATCCGAGACCCACCACGGAAAACCGTCCGGCGCGCACAGCGCTTGGATGTTGCCGCCGTGCTCGCGGGCTTTGCCGGAGTACCACAGGTCGATCGGCTCGCCTTTCACGCTCAACGTTTTCTCGCTACAGCGATCGGCGGAGAAGACCTTTCCATCGAGGATCACGTAGGCCGTGCCCTCATCCTTGGCCCGCTGCAGGGCCTCATGCAGGTCCGGCGCCTGCTCGGCGAGCACGATGACGACCTCATCCAAGTAGCGGTAGCCGGTGGCGCGGGAGATGCCGTGATCGCGAGCCAGGGCGGGGACGTCGGTGTTCTGCCGGAACCAGCGCAGGCCCAGCACCGCGTGGCGAAAGCAGGTCAACGCCCTGCTGTTCTTGCGGGTGCCGCGTCGGCGGCGTTCGGCGTGCAGCAGCCGGCTGAGGTAGAGGGCCAGTTCACGCGGGACATCGAGCATGGCACGATACGCAATCACGGGGAGCCTTCTGGTCCGGACTTGATCTTCGCAATCCAGTTCTACCAAGGGCTCCCCGCCCATCTTTCCCCGGGTCTCACCACTCCCCAGCACATCGACCAGCGCTCGTCCGAGCAGCTTCGCGGCTCAACAAACGAACCAGAATCTTGGTGAGATTACCTCAATGTAGTCCGCTCGGAGTACACGTCTGCAACGCGGTCGTTTTCCTGCGTTGATGTCCTTCACGTACTGGGCAAGGCGCTCGGGGTTCTTACCAGACCATCCGTTTGCGAGGGCCCATCCCTGTATCGCCTCCCCATCCATCCGCACTTCAGCGTCGTGCAACGCCAACAGGGTGCTTACCACCATGTCTTTCTCGAATCCTGCCGAGATGGTGTTGTTGTGGTTGACGGTTTGGGTGAGGCGTTTCATTGCCTCGACGACGACTGGGTCGAGCGCGGGCGTCAAGTCCTTCCAGGCTGAGTCATCACCGAGGACGGTTGGCCTTACAGCTGACACCCAAGGCCTGATCGCATCGTCGTTCCACGTAATGACACATAGTGCTCGGATGCGTTGGCCGCCGTACCGCGTCAACTTTCCGATGTCGTCCATGTCCGCCCACGCCATCAACACTGGGCCTCTACCGTGGACGAACCCGCCACCTCTGCCGGTCACATGCTCGACGTTGGAGTGTCGAACCACGAGCTGTTCCAGTTGCGAACAGTTCCGTAGGTTGGACTTCAGGCTGGTCCACACTGTCAGGATGTCGCCATCCTCCAGATGCTCGCAGCACCAATCTATGGCCGCGTCCACACCTTCATCGTCGTAGCTCGCGACAGCAGTCGGGTAGTTTACGTCTCGGTCGAACATCTCCCACCTCCTTGGCTGTGGCAGCAACACGGTAAGCGCATGTGACGACAGGATTGGTTCGCCACACGGACACTCTTCGATCGGTGCGCTCAGGTTTCAATCGACCGGGCGAGTCGGGCCTCCCGTAGTGATATCCACGGAAAGTCTCATGTACTATCGCAATTTTTTGGCAAATTCATGGAAATGCTCGATAGTGGAATACGTCGGAGTCATATCCTAGGCGCCGTCATGCTCTCTGGCTGTGGTAGAAGCTGGAGAGATTCGGAACGGTTTCCACTGCTGTATGCACCTTCGGTGCGAGGGATATTTTTGGGCTCAGGAAATGACTGCCAGACAGCTGAACCGTTTCTCGATGACGTTTGATTCGCGGAGTTCGCTTACGGTAGTGCCCGTCCTGTAGGCGGTAATGATTGGGATATTAGTGCGCGCGTCGTCCCATGCACTGATTTGATCGCAGAGTCGCTGGGCTAGCTGGAGCCCAGAAGGGCCCTGACCGATTGCGCCGAGTTCAGATCGGCGCTCATTGCCTTCGTGCTCAAGCCGGCGATAGGTGAAGTACGCCAGAGAATCGTCCTCGACTAGCGCGGGGCTTCGTGAGGGGATCGCTGGGGTGCATAGCCCGGAGTCGACAGCTGCTGGCTCGACGGCGATCCGGCAGGTGCTCGGTTCGGCGCCGGTCATGCGTAGCCAGACGCCATCGAAAGGTTCGGTGTTGCCGACAGTGACGCCTGACCACACGGCGGTCTTGGGTTTGCTGAGCGCGCCTTGCAAGGCGTCCAAGTTGACGTTCTGGTCGGCATCCCAGTAGAGAGTGACCAGGCCGTCCGGGTCGATGTGCCCGGACTGTTCGTTGTCCTGGCCGATCATGGGCACGAATCCGCATAGTTGCACGGAGTCGGACCGCAGCCGGTCTCTATCGTGGACGAACGCGACGCTGCGGGTCTGGCCCCGCCAGCGCAGCGGAACTACGAGCCTGCCGCCGGGTGCGAGCTGGTTCCACCAGGCGGGTGGGAGGTCGAACGCTCCGACGGTGACGATGATGCGGTCGTAGGGAGCGTGTTCCTCTGCCCCGAGTGATCCGTCCCGTGTGACTACTTCCACCTCGGGATATCCGGTCTCGTCCAGTGCCGCGCGGGCTTGAACGGTCACTTCCGGGTCGATGTCGACGGTGGTGACGTGGCCGGACGGGCCGGTCAGCTGCGACAGGAGGGCGGCGTTGTAGCCGGTTCCGGCGCCGATTTCGAGGATGCGGTTACCGGGTTGGACGTCGAGTTGGTCCAGCATCATCGCGACCACGGTCGGTACAGAGGCGCAGCTCAGTGCAGAGCCGTCACTTGCGCGTTTAGTAATTACGGCGATGTTGGCGTAGGCCTCCGTGACCGTGGCGGCCGGAACGAAGCGGTGACGGGGAACGTCGCGCATGGCCTGTTCGACCGCGTTGAGACGGGCGTGGCCGACGTTGCGGATGTTGTCGACCATCGATGCGCGCAGGGCCTCAGGTGAGGTACCAGTGGTGGTGTTCATTGCTTCCTTCCGTTCCGGCGGGGCGGATGTTAGTCGGTGGGACCGACAGGTGGTCGGGTTCAATCGCCTAGAAGCAGGCAGGCATCCCATCGGGTGACGAGTGTGGTGTCGTTGTCGAGGGCCTGTTGGACCAGGCGTAGTCCTGCGATGCCTTCCAGAAGCCCCGGGTCAGCTGGTTGCCCGTGCTCGTCCAGGTGCCGGCTCAGCCGTGCGCGTAGGATCGGCAGGCGACTGGCTAATTCGCCGTCGGTAGCGTCGGCCGCGGTGCGCCAAGTTGCTTGCAGCAGTCCAGCCCAACCGTGGCACACTGAGGCGTCGCGCAGTTGAGCAAGCTGTTTGTCGTCGTTCAGGCATCCGGCGAGGGCCTGTTCGGCACGCTTCTGGCGCCGCGGGTCGGCGAGCGCCAGAGCGGCGAGTTGTTGGGCTCGTGCAAGGCCAGGAGTGCCGTAACACCACGACGGGCGTTGCGGTCCTGGTTGTCGAACAGTCTGGTCTTGCCACTCTGCGCGGGAGAGCAATCCGGGCCACCATGCCGTGCGGTCCGCGCCGCAGCGCCAGCGCTCCAGCCAGGAACAGATCTGGTCCATCGCCTCGGATTGGCCCACTACAGCGATGCCACGTCGTGCAGCAGTGGCGAGCAGCGTGAGCGGGCCAGCGATGCCATGCGCTAGCCCGAGGTTTGCGTAGCCGCCTGGCCACGAACCTTCAGGCTGTCCACCAGGCGTATCACAGCACCACCATCCCGGCAGTACGTCGCCGTCGGTGTTGACTGGCTCGGTGAGGCGCACCAGGTAGGTGAGGACGTCTTTCAACAGGTCGGTGTGCTTCTCGCGGTGCAGCAGCGCCGCGCCGATGCCGGTGAGCCCACTGATCAAGTCGAACTCTCGTCGCGTCGGGAGTTGCCCGTGGTCGATACGTTCATGTGCTTTGTGCAGGCGGTGTCGTGTGATCGCGGCGATGTGCTCGTCGAGAGTGCACAACGCGGTGGCGTAGGCCGACTGTCCGGCCGCGTGCAGCGTGAACGCGACAGCTGGTGCTCCTCGGTAGAGACCGGACGAGCTAGGGGTGGCGCTGACCGGCTCGCGAGTCATGGCGCGAATCCACTGGTGGGCGGTCTCCCAGCTGCCGGTCCCGGCGTGGGCGTTCTCCACGTGCAGCAGGGCGATGCCCGCAGCTCCGGCTGCCAATGATTGACCCCAGCCAGGCGCGGGATCACGTGGTGGCACAACGTCTTCGGACTGTGTCACCGGCTGACTCCGACGCGTCCGGCGTGCCAGGCCAACGCGGCTTGCCGCGCCAAGCGGCGGCAGAGCGTCTCGTTGTCGCGGTCGATCCCGGCTGCGCGGTTGTGGTGCATGTGCAGGAGCGACTCCAGCACTGCGTCGGCATCGTCAGGTAGGCGCGTGCGGTAGACAGCCAGGGCGTCTGCGCGAGCCTTCCACGCCGTGGCAATCTCCTCGGTCCAGCCGGGCAGATCATGAAGTTCATTGGCCAATGCCAGGCGGGTCACCTGACGAGACAGCGTCTGGTCGACCGTGGTTCCGGTTGGTGCGGGACGGGCGCGCAGCCAGTCCATTGCGGCGTCGCGGCCGCCGAGGAAGCCTTCTACTGTGGCCACCAAGCCCAGCGCCGCCAACGAAGTGGAATCGATGGTCTTCGGGGACAGGCGCCGAAGCTGCGCTGCCACTGCTGCAGAGTCGGCGACGAAGACGGCTTCGGCCGCATCTAATGCTGCACCGTGTCCGTACCTGCCGACCTCAGGCAGGTAGGTATCGATCACCAATCGTGCAGCGGTGCCCTTGTGGCGCAACTGTTGAGCCCAGTTTCCCACTGCTGTGAGGCAATGCGAGTAGCTGTCCTGGTTTGATGCGTGGAGGCGCAGCCGGATGTGGTCGGTCTCTTGTGGACTGCGGTACCGCACAAACCACCACGGTGTCTGAGAATCAAGATCTGCCAGCAATCTAGGCATCCAGTCGGAGATGATCTCGTTGACTCGTTCTGGGTGGGTGTACACCTTGGCGTATAGCCAATTGGTCTCGGCCGACCCTGGCAGCTGGCCGTGCCCGCTGTTAGTGATCACCGGCCGAGCGACGATCGGTGGGGAAGGTGCGGGCGGCCGCGTGGAAACCAACGGGAGCGCGATCTCGTGGACGTGACCGCCAGCCCATCCAAAGTCGGCTATCTCGGGCACCTCGACGAGTACAGCGTGACCGTGCCGGTTGATGTGAGCGTGCAGGATTGCGGCGTGTGCGGGCACGTCCGTGGTTAGCCGCAGTGACCGATCAGCGTCGCGCACTTCGACCGTGGCCGGACAGCGCCATCGGCTTTGCCATTGTCGAAGTGCGCTGATCCACTGCGGATGGTTCGGCGGTACGTCGGCGGGCAGGTCGACGGCATCAAGTCGCCATCGGGCTGGGCTGAGAATGGCTCGGCGGAAGCGAATCCGCGGTAGGAACGGCATGTGTTGAGCCGCGGGTCCCCAGTCGAACTCGTGCCACGTAGCGCTCAGGGCACGGGGCAGATGGGCCAGGAATCGCGCCAACGGTGGCGGCTGCTTCTCCAGCGCCAGCGCGTGGAACACCTGCGGCTCAATCACCTGTTGACGCGAAAGGCTGACCAAGTGCAGTCCGGTTCGAGTCGCGGTGATCGCGAGATCGTCCAGTTGGATAACGGCTTGTTCGTCTTGGTGCCTGCGGTGTTCCCCGAGGGCGAGTACGTGCGGGAGGTACGCCGGGACGCGACAGATGTTCTCGCCGTTCGGGTAGACCGGAGGGAACGACAGCTGCACTGGCAGCGCACCGGCGACGGCGGTCGGTGCGGCTGCGTACACCTGCTCCAGGCCGCAGCCACGGACGACGGTGGTGAAGCGCGACGTGAAGGTTCCGGCTGACCGAGCAGGCGCAACGGTGATCGTGTACTCACCGCGCTTGATCGCCTCGGCGCTGGGGGCGTGGATGCGGGTGGCCAGTTCGACGTGGGGTGGAATGCGCCGCTCTGCGTCCGGATCGCCGACGGTCAGCGCTTGGATCGTTTCTTCGGTGAAGATGATCTCCCTGCTGTTATTGGCGATTGCGTTCGCGCCCAAGGCAAGAAGTCTCTCGTCGCGGTCGGACAGGGTGGCGGTCGGCTCCGGCAGGACGCTTCCCGGATAGGTGGCTGGAAGGCCGAGGCCGGTATCAGGATCAACAACGTCAGCCAGCGGTACTAACGTTCCAGTGCCGTATCGGTCGCAGAAAGCGGTGTAGAACTCGCGCCAGAGGGCGTGTCCGGTCGGCTGCCGCGTCAGTCGCACGAGTGCGGTGGCTGCCCACTCCATCTCGCGGGCAACAGTTTCCGGTAGCTGAACGTCGGCATGCAGGCACAGATCCACGCCCAAAGGTGTTCGGCCGGCCGTCGAGATCACCCGCATCTGCCGGATCACACGCGCGCGCAAATGACCTTGCTCGTCTTGATCGGGGCGCCGATCGTTGTGGCGCTGCAGATCCGCTTGGACAGCTTCCAATGCCTCAAGAATCGGTGCGGCTGCAGGCACTGTGTGCGCGTCAACCTCTTGCAGGCGATCAACCAGATGCTTGAGCGGATCGGTGATCGTGACTGGTGCGTGCAGGAAAGTGATAAGGAAACCTTGCTGGACAAGGGATTCAAGCATTGCACGGATCGTGCTGATGTCGACGGAAGGGAAGGACTCGGCGACTTTGTAGATCAGGTCCGCAAACCGGACAGGCGATGCTGATGCCGACCATGCTGCGCGTACCGCGCTGGTGTACCGAGCAGTCACCCGGTTTGGACCGTGTGGCGCTTCGAGCCGATTGCCTCGGACGGTAGCGAGGTTTGTGAACACCACATCCAGCCGCTCCAGTAGTTCAGGGCAAGCCTCCAGCTGATCGATGACGTCGGCGAGCCACTGGGTATCCGCGCGAGCAAATGCTCGGTGCTCGGTACCCCAATCCAGAGCTGCGACAGAACACACCATGACCGGAGCGACGCCAGCGAACAGGCCGAACGGAGTGTGACGTCCTGCGGCGCGAAGCAAGTATCTGATCGTGGCCAGCGTTGCGCGCCGGACTTGCTTGGCGGCAACGGCGTCATCCATGGTGTCGACTTGCATGGCAAGTCCAGGACTGGCGTGGCGGATCGGGTCGGCGAGTTCCGCGGCCGACCACACTTCGTTCAGCCAGGCGCGGCACGCCTCAGTATCCGCTGGATCGGGCCATCGTTCAGGGAGTCGATCTAGGGGTGTCGCTGCGGCGCGGAGCAAACCGACGCCGCAGTGCTGGTACAGCGGCGTTCTGCTCGAAGTACTACGCATCCTGCCTCCAGCTATTCGAACGGTGGTAATGGTTGGGCTGGGCAGACCCCAGCCCAACCTGAAGCGGTCAACTCACGCGTTGCTGGTGCAGGACGACGCACACGTGGGATCGCACCCGTCGTCCGTGGCGCATGGTGCGGCTACACCTGGGTCGACGTCGGTGATGACTCGAAGGTCGAGATCGAACTCCGCGGCAACGGCCACGGTAGGTGCACTGGTTGCTGGCATGACGTTCCTCCTAGGTGATCAGATGACGCTGGATTGCCTGACTCGCAACGGAAACGGCAGCATCACTAGCCGTACCACTGCGTGCCTGAAACGTCTTCTCCTTTCTGGGAGCACGAACTTTTGCCGCAGGCATCGAGGCCCGCAGGACTTGGGACAACCGGGCTGAACCAGTCGTTGTCCGGAGGTGCGCTGGGAGGCGACGACTGCACCGGGACCGGATATGGATCATCGGCTTCGCATTGCTTCTGGGTGATGTCAGCCCAAACTGCGCGAGCGATCGGCGTATCAGGGCCGGGATCGCCGTCGACCTCAGGCCAGCGGGGCTCAGTGTGTCGTTGGCCGAGTTCGGTCAACGCCGATGTGCCTTGGTCAATCTCAGCCCTCGGCCCATCTGGAGTTGGGATGAGAGCGAGGCAGGAGTAACACGGCATCCCGTTGGCCAATCCAGGCAAGATCTCCAGGATGTCGGCGCGAATCGATGCGCCGCACAACGTTGTGAGCACAGTGGCTTCGGTGATGGCGAAGCCAGGCGTGAGCAGAAACAGGTGAGCCACCCTCTGGGACTCGGCCAGTCCGTTCAGGCGCCGGTACCGTCCACAGAACTCTGCTGGAGCCGGAGCATCCGGCGAAAGCATCCAGGAGAAGTTGCTGCCCGGGAACCGATGACGCAGCTCGTTCACCGCGCTGTGGGCTCGCTGAGCGCTCGGGGCACCAAATCGCTCGTCGTTGGCGGTGACGACGAACAGATCGTGCTGCGTGATGAGCTGGTCCTCGGCCATCACGACTCCCTGGATGTGTGGGCGGGTCCTCCCTGGCAAGGCCTCAACTACCGAGTAGCGTCACGCTAGACAGTGAGCCGAGTCATATTGAGCACGCTACAACTGAGCGCGCTCAAAATGTAAGTGCTCCGATCGGATGAAGATCGGAGCACTGCAGACCGATGCTTGAGACGAGAGGAGGTCGCAGTGGCGGCATCGCAGAGTCCGACTGCGCTCAAGTGGTGGTTCGCCGTCGAGATGCGGCGGATGCGCGACCGCAAGGGCCTCAGCCGCGAGGACGCCGCACGTGCGATCAAGGGCAGTACGCAGGGTGTCGGGCACATCGAGTCGGGTCGCTCGTTGCCGAAACCCCTGGAGCTGGACAAGCTGCTGGAGCTGTACGGCCAGACCGAGCGGGCCGAGTTCTTCCACGACTTGCGCGACATGGCGAAGAAGGGCAAGGACTGGTGGATCGGCTTCGGCCCTTCGGTCCGCAGCTACTTCAATCTGTTCCTCGGTTTGGAGTCCTCGTCACCGCAGATTGAGGGCTGGGATGCGTTGGTGCCGCCAGGGCTGTTCCAGACCGCGGACTACGCCGAGGGCGTGATCCGAGCTGGCTACGTAGATCTTCCTGGTTCGGACATCCGGCCGTTGGTTGAGTTGCGCATGGCTCGTCAACGCGAGGTTCTGGAGCGCGACCAGCCGGCACGGGTATGGAGAGTGATCGATGAAGCCGCTCTGCGGCGCATCGTGGGCAGTCGTGAGGTGACCAAGGCTCAGCTTGAGCACCTGGCTTCGCTCGCCGAGCGACCGAACGTCGATGTGCAGATCGTTCCGCTGGACGCGGGCGCGCACACTGGAACCGAGGGCACGTTCACGCTGCTGTCCGCGCCGCCGGAGCTGGAGAATTATCCGGGTTGCGTCTACGTGGAGACTCTCGTCAAGGGCTACTACTACGAGGAGTTGGAGGAGATCACCAGGTACCGCAACGCCCTGACTCGCTTGCGCGTGCAGGCCATCAAGCCCGAAGACTCCCCGGCGTTCATCCGCCAGATAGCAAAGGATTTGTGATCACCATGAGGTACGAGGACGCCATCACCGCCCTCGCCACCGCGACCAACTGGCACAAAGCCAGCTTCAGCCAGGGCCAGGAGAACGGCTGTGTCGAGGTTGGGTCTGTGACCGACGTGGTTGGTGTACGTGACACAAAACTTGGAGCTGAAAGCCCAATTCTTGCGTTCACATCTGCCGCGTGGCACTCATTCATCGATGATGTCAAGGCCCGATGACTAGATTACTAAACCGTTGGACACTCGTGGTGTATAGACGGCTTGTTATGATGATCTATACCGATGGGGTCATTTGAGGATTTTCGTCAATCGGAGCTACCAATGATAAAAAGGTCTGCTCCGACACTGGTGGTTGTCGATCGTGCAGCATTTAGCAGGCCTTCAAGTAGGTGTAGGCGCAGGGTATCTTCGCTTATCTGTTCATGATCCAACCCGTTTTCGTGAAGGTGCTTGTAGTGTGCTTCTCTGACGTGAGGTTGGACAATAATGATCTCTGTTCGACTGGTCGCGTCGCGGCGATCGAATGCGGCGAGAAATGCGCTTCGGTCTGACCCTTTGACTCCCGAGTTCCAGCAGGCTGGTTCTTCTATGGGCGGCGATTCAAGTCGTGTGCGAAGCGCAGTAAAATCCATCCATATCAGATTCTTGACGGCTTGGCCTATGACGACTTCATGCGCTGAGGCGGAGATTTTGCGCTGCTCGCTACTGCTCCCTGATTTCTTTACGTGGATGAAGCTTAGGGTTCTCGAAGAAGCTGAGATGTGAAGGAAGTCAGCCGTTTCGCCTGACTGATCGTCGCAGATCAGGTGTCCGTCTTTGTAGTTCTCTACGACCCATGCAAACAGCGACTTATCGCCGTCCACTCCTGTTTTGTTGTGGATCTCTTGCGTGCCCTGGGCGGATGGTTTTTCATGGTCGACGTAGTAGCCGTTAAAATCGCAGAATCGCCAGTTGGGGAATGATGTCCGAGGTATCCGCTCTTGGAATATTCTGCCATCTCGGTATGTGTGGCCGGAGCGGTAATATACGGCGATCAGACCTGCGTCCTGCAGTGACTCTGCTGCTTCGTGTACCGGGTTGGCTGCCCCTTCCTTGGAGTTTATGTCTAGTACGACAGCCGCACAGTGTGATCTTGGTGTGGGGTCGTGATCATGGGTGCGGCCACCGCGTGATCAACTTCGAGGTGTGATTGGACTCGAGGAAGACGCGGTGGCCGCGTCAGAGACTGTAGTAGACGAGGGTTTCGCCCGCTGGCGGGCCGGGTTTGATGACATGTTCGCGCTGGTAGCTGGCCGGTTCGCGCAGGCCGATTCGCGTGCCCGTGCTCAGAAGTACCTACTCGGGCTGCTGTCTGGTGTGGAGCGCAAGAACTCCTGGTCGTTGGCGGAGCTCGCCGGGGACAGCAGCCCGGACGGCATGCAGCGCCTGCTGAACTTCTACCGCTGGGACGCCGAGGCGGTGCGCGACGATGTGCGTGGCTACGTGCTGGCGCATCTGGATGACCCGAGTGGGGTGTTCGTCGGCGACGAGACCGGATTCATCAAGAAGGGCACCAAATCCGCGGGTGTGCAACGCCAGTACACCGGCACCTCGGGCAAGATCGACAACTGTCAGGTCGGCGTGTTTCTGACCTATGTCTCCCGGCATGGCCGGGCGTTGATCGACCGGGAGCTCTACCTGCCGCAGAAGTCCTGGTGTGCCGACCGGGATCGCTGTCGCGAGGCCGGGATCGGCGACGAGGTCGAGTTCGCGACCAAACCCGAGCTGGCCCGCCGGATGCTCGCCCGGCTGCTGGAGGCCGGGGTCACGGTGGGCTGGTTCACCGCGGACGAGCTCTACGGCGACAACCCGGCCCTGCGCGACTGGCTGGCCGAGCAGGCGGTGAACTACGTGCTGGCGGTGTCCTGCGATTACCAGGTGACCACGCCGACCGGGCCGGCGCGCGCGGACGTGCTGGCCGGCCGGGCACCGGCGCGGGGCTGGCAGCGGCTCTCGGCCGGGCGGGGCAGCAAGGGCCACCGCTTGTATGACTGGCTGCTGATCGATCCCGGTCCCGGCGAGCGGCATCAGCTGCTGGTGCGTCGCTCGATCAGCGATCCGACCGATCTGGCCTACTACGTCTGCCACACCGCCGGTCCGGTGCCACTCGCGGAACTGGTGCGCGTGGCCGGATCCCGTTGGGCGGTGGAGGAAACCTTCCAGTTCGCCAAGAACGAGACCGGGCTGGACCATTATCAAGTCCGCAAGTACATCGCGTGGTACCGGCACATCACCCTGGCCATGCTCGCCGCGGCGTTCCTGGCCGTGACCGCCCATACTGAACGCATCCGCACCCCACCACCACGCTATAGGACACCGGAAAAGGGGGCGCCAGAACCGATCCTGATCGGCTGATCCCGTTATCCTGCAACGAAATCCGACGACTCTGGGCCACCCTCACCCGTCCAGTACACCCCCGAGCACACATCCAGCACTGGTCTACCTGGCGCCGACGCCACCAGACCCGCGCCCGTCACAGCCACTACCAGCGACAACACCGCACATATCAACAGACATAACACTGTGCTGCTGCCGTACTAGGACAAAGCCGTTAGGTGCGGCTTGTGGCTGAAGAGTCAAGGTGTACTGCTCCCCGTCCGGTGTGCCGATCGTCAAGGTTGCCCTAGCGGACGATGGGTCGCCAATCACTTTAACTGCATTCTCCTGGAAAAGTCTGGCTGCGGCAAAAGTGTCATCGTCGATGTCGAGAGCCAGCATGGCGGGATCAGTGATCATAACCTCATAAGCGCTAGTTACGCGCGACAGATCGGTAATTGGTCGAGCAAGCATTGACAGGCCCGCTGGCTTCTCGTTCTTTTGATCAGCTTCGAGCGCGGCGAATAGCTCGACGTTTCCCGCGACGAAAGTTGGAAAGTCTGGTGTTGTCCTGAGCCAGACAGAGGAACTCCCCGGTGCTGCGCCGACGGTGCCGGTCAAAACTTTTCGATCGGGATGATCTGTCAATTCGGACCTGCCTGCACCCAGCGCGTAGGACGCGTCTTCATGCGGGCGGAGTGCCTCCCGTAGGTCAAGTCCATAGATATTCTTGATGTCAGCCTTTGTGTGACGCCGAGCATGGGTACCCTGCAGCCACAACGCTTTGGCTTTGCCGCTAAGCAAAGCTGCTTCTATGATCTCGGGGGTGATGCGTCGAAATGGAGCCGTCTTATCCCGATTTAGCCACCGCTGGAGCCGCGAGCGAGTGCTCTCGTCTGTATGTACGGCTACCATGCCGTTTCGTCTGAGAGCCACTGTTAGTAGATGAATCGTGTTCATGTGAGGAGAGTCGACGCTTGCCCACGGTGGTGGCTCACTGTGTTGCCGGATTGAGGCCCAGACTTGGTCTATTCCTAGGGCAGACACGGGACCGAGCCCGTTCAGAGTATCGGTGGCGAGTGGGCCAGCCGCTCCAGTTGCCACCACTCTGACAAGGCGCCCGACACGGCGACGTGCTGGTTTGGCGAGGAGTGTGGTCAGCTCTGCGAATGCCTTGACTGGATCATTAGTCGTACATTCGAGTACTACTACCGACAAGTAGGGGTTCAGGGCTGTCCAACGAAGTGGCTCCGCTGGGGGAGTGTCAGAGTCGCTCATCCGACTACCTCTTAGGCCGTTCGGTGTATTGGTGACTCGTTCGCATCGTTGTGACAGGACGTTATCTAGACGACCGAAGTGTCACCCGAATGGGCGTATGACATACCCCGAAAGGGTTACGGCTGTCCCAGTATCGGCCAGCGAAACGGTGCTGAAGATCCATCTACCCTTATTGGAGTCAGGTCATGGCAGGCCCGTCGTGCGTAGTGCGTCGCGTACTTCGCGGGCTGTGTCGGTGCCGCACCCCAAGGTGCCGCGCAGACGAGTTGCAGACGGGTCGGCTGGCAGTTGACCGGTGGCGATCATCAGTTGGGCCCGCTTCACCAGTAGGGCAGTACGGGTGTTGGTAGCTCGCTCGGTGGGTGCGCCATCTTCAGCGACGTTCTCGCTGTACTCCTGGGGTGTAGTGCCTACCGGTAGGGAATTAAGTTCGAGGCTGGCGAAGGCGCTCCAGATGATCGGCAAGACGGTGACGGCACCGATTGCGACGAGTGGGCCGATGGCGTGGGCAAGCAGTTGCATGGAATCGAAGCGGTCGACCTGCCATGGTGTGTACGGCCAGATGTTGAGCGTGAGAGTCACGGCCAGGGCGCCGAACTCGACCGCGGTCAGATGTCGGTGCTTCAACACCAGACCGTGTGTCGCGAGATAGGCCTTGGCCGTCACTATTGCCAACAGCACAGCAGAGATGACTGGCTCAACTGCCCACGCACCCCACCATGCCGCGTTGCGTTCGGTCATGGTTCGGGTAAGCGTGTAGTGCACGCCGGTAGTCGACCAACCGAGCGCGCCTACGAGCGCAGCCAACGTGACGGCGGTCAGCACGAGCCGGACGCGGGCGGCCTGCCACGCCCGCGCCGCTGGATTCCGTGCGAGCGCATGCAACTGTGCAGCTTCAGCGGCTCGTTTGCGGGAGCGCCGAACCCGATTGGTGTCGACCAACAGCGGGGCAGGGTCTCCTTGAAGTGCAAGCAAAGCGTGCGCTTCGTCGACTTCGGCGCGGAGTTCTTGAACCCGCTTGCTGTTGCCGGGCATAGCGTGGTCGGCCACGTACTTCTCTACCTGCGCCACAGCGCGCTCTACATCGTCGTCGTTTGGCTCGGGTGTCGGCGCAGTGATGGTCATCGTGAGCCTCCGAGCCGCTGCGGTGCGCAGCGCGGGCATGGGGTCGAGCGAATGTGGTCGTGATCGAGCCAGATCACGCGAGCGGAGATCGGATCACCGGGACGGGCGTCGCACTGTCCGCACTCCGATGGCACCGTCGAGCGCCCATCGGGCGCGCTCGACGCGGGATGGTTTCTTGGACGGTTAAAGGACGGTTTGTGCGTCATGCTGACGCCCCCGCTCGTCGCTGCTGACGCCCCCAGTCGCTTCTGTTGACGCCCCCTGCTGGTCAGAGGGGCGTCATGCCGACGCTCCCCGCCCGAGTCTGTGGACAACCCGGTAGACAGCACCAGGTTGTAGACCTGCGGCCGCGAATTGGCTTCCGGGATATGGGCGTCGCGTACGCGTGTGTTGCCCTGGCGGATCAAACCCAGTTCCTCCAGCGACCGCAGTGAACGTTGGACCGTGCGTCGGGACAGTCGGGTGTAGCGCATCATCCGGTCGACTGACGGGTATGCGTCACGGCCGTCGGGGCCGGCATGGTTGGCGAGCGCCAACAGAGTGATCGCCAGCGTCGAGGCGTCCTTGCGGTCGGTGGGGATGGGGGCGTGGTTGAGCGCCCAGTTGATCGCCTCGATGCTCATCGGGCACCGTCCAGGGCGCGGGCGCGGTAGAAGAGGCTGGCGACGGTGCCAACTGTCGATACGTCCCAGCCGGCCAACCATTCGATGATGCGTCGGTCGTACGTGCCCAACTCGACGCCGTCCAACGCTTCGAGCAACGCGGCGACTCGATCATTGTGACGATGAGCGCGCCATTGGTCGCCTGCGAGGTGCTCGATCGAGGGCTCGGGACTGTCCATATTGAACGGTGGGCGGATGCGGCGGGGCGCTTGCTGCAGCGACGCCATGGCCGCCGGACTTGGGGTGGTGTTCTTCATTGAAAGGACCTCTGAGGCTCGGGTCCCGTCTCACGCACGTCTCACAGACTTGTGGGACGGGACCGGATTGGAGGCCCTTCCCTGGACTTTCTCCGGACTTGACCGGCCGAAATGGACTGGGCGGGATGCCCGCGGAAACCCCTTGTCCCGCTGGGGGTCAAGGGGTCGCAGGTTCAAATCCTGTCGTCCCGACGGTCGAAGGTAAGCCCTCTGATCTGGACAATTCACCAGGTCAGAGGGCTTTTTCATGCTCGCGTTTTGATCATGCCTTGACCGTCCACAGTGGTCTGTACTGGCGGGTAACTGGGGTATTGGGAGGATTTTGGGAGGATCGCGTCGCCAGCGGCGAAATGGGGTCGCGTTCGCAAAAGCGAAACCTGCATCCAGGCGGGTGATCCTTAGGACCGCGTTTTAGGCGGTGTTTCGAAGTGCTGACCAGCTGACATGGCGAGTGGTGGCTGTGTCGGCGTGTTGTTGATCAAATAGATGAGGTCTCCGGTAGATCGGTCGTCGACCAAGAAGACCAGTACACCGGAGACCTCGTGGCCAGCGTAGCGGTGACGGGGCGGGCAGACTTGACCGACGCGCAGTGGGCGATCCTGGAACCCCTCGTGCCGGTCGGGAAGAAACCTGGCCGCCCACCACAATGGACGAAACGTCAACTCATCGACGGTATTCGATGGCGGGTCCGGGTGGGTGCGCCGTGGCGGGACGTGCCCGCGGCTTATGGTTCGTGGCAGGCGGTGTATGGGTTGTTCCGGCGCTGGCAGCGGTCGGGTGTCTGGGCTCGGATCTTGTCCCGGTTACAGGCTCGGGCCGATGCCGAAGGGCTGATTACCTGGGATGTCAGTGTCGATTCGACCGTGGCCCGCGCGCATCAGCACGCCGCCGGGGCACGGAAAAAGGGGATGCGCAGAACGAACCGCCGGGTGGTGTCGGCCACGCGGAACCGGCTGATCACGCGCTCGGACGGTCACGAGGTGGATGGACTACCAAGCTGCATCTGGCCACCGAGCAGGGACAGAAACCGTTGTCTCTGGTGGTGACGGCTGGTCAGCGGGGAGACTCGCCACAGTTTCAGGTGGTGCTGGGCCGGATTCGAGTCACTCGCGTGGGCAACGGCAGGCCTCGGACCCGGCCGCGTCGGGTGCTGGCGGACAAGGCTTATGGCTCCCGCGCCAACCGGGCCTATCTACGCGCTCGCGGCATTCGATGCACGATTCCGCAGAAGGTCGACCAGGAACGCAACCGCAAGGCCAAAGGCCGGGCGGGTGGTCGGCCACCTGCGTTCGACCCGCAGATCTACCAGCAACGTCACGCCGTGGAGTGCGGGATCAACCGCCTTAAACGCAACCGAGCCGTCGCCACACGCTACGACAAACTCGCCGTTCGCTACGAGGCCACGGTGACCGTCGCAGCGATCAACGAGTGGCTACGACTTTGAGACACGGCCTAGTAGGTGCCGTGGGCGTCAAGTTCGTGGACGGCGGGTGGGAGCCAGGGCAGCGGTCGAAATAGTCAGCGTCAACCGTGGGGAAGTAGTTACTGTCGCAGGATTTGTCTCCCAGCTTGCGTGAAGGACGCCATGTCCGTGCCGAAGAAGCATCACTACGTGCCGCAGTTCCTGTTGCGTAACTTCGCCGACGACCGCGGGCAACTTGTCGTGCACCGGACCGATCGGCCGCAGCACTTCTTTGCCAGTGCCAGAGATGTTGGGCACAGGAACTTCGGTCACAGCCTGTTCTGGCCGCACCGGGAACCTGACCACACCTCCTTGGAGATCGGGATGGCCGAGATTGAGAGCGCGGCTGCCGGAGTGGTCACGCAGCTGCGCTCCAGCCGAGTCCATTCGGTGACACCCGCTCAGCGCGAGGTATTGGGTTTCTTGATCGCGCTGCAGTGGTCACGCAGCCGGTTCCTGTTGGAGGTCGTGCGCCGAGAAGTGCTAGGGCGTGATACCCCGGTCGACGACTTCACCCGTTCGATCGGGCTGCTCAACATCGTGACTAATGTGTTGGATCCCTGGTTCGCTCGGCAGCGAGACGCGTTCGACCCGAAGGAGCGATTCTGCTCAATCGAAGGCATGCTCGCGGGCTGGCACTGGCGGGTGTATCGGCCGGCCGGACCGAAGCTGGTCGTCGCAGACAATGTGGTGTCGATGTGGGGCGTAGCTATCGGTGAGGTTGCCTCGATGCCCGAAGCATGGACGCGGCACGGCATTGGCGTTGCGCTTCACACTTGTGCTCGGATCACCGTGCCGCTCGCACCGGAGTTGGGTTTGGTTCTCACACCGCGTGGGCAACTCTCGCGAAGGATCACGCCAGTTGAGTTCAATCGGGCAACGATCTACAACTCCCGTGAGTTTGTCGCACATCACTCAGCTGGGCTGTCTGACCAGCGCCTGAAGTGCGCCTTTGACGACGATGTGGAAACACAGCGATGGATTCTGCCGACGATACGGGCGGGCACCACGATCGGCGGGTAAAGGGACAACGTGAGGTCTCGGTCGGAGTTTGTTCGGGTCCTACCCACCCACGGCTGGCTGTTCACGTGCGGTAGCCGAGGAGCCTCTGCTGGTTAGCGAGAATGGTTGCCGTGGCCTGCTGTTCTGACATCGCCCACGTGTGCGCCAGAATCCGCACGACTCTGACGAGGTCAGGTGGTCGGGCTGGTCGGCCGGTGTAAGTGGCGAACGGGCCGTCGGTTTCTAGCAGGACTCGGTCCGGGGGAAGCCGTTGGAGAAGGGCCGCGCCCTTCTGGGTGTTGACCATTGCGGGATTCACGGAGAACGAAAGCCCGGCTGCGAGTGCGTCCTCCGCAGCGCCGAGTGGTCCAGTGAACCAATGCATGATCGCGGGAACGCGTATTTGAGCGAGGCGGGTAATGACATCCCGCTCAGCGCCGCGGCTGTGGACAGTGACTGGCCTGGTTTGCAGGAGGGGTTCGGCAAGTATGGCGTCGAAAGCACGGAGTTGCTGCTGGCGACTTGCCCGCCCGACTTGGCTGAAGTCCAAGCCGATCTCGCCGATCCATGTGGCATCGGGCAGGAGACGGAAGAATCGCACGAGATCGTGCGGCGTCAGATCGCCGGCTCGGAGGGGATGATAGCCCAAAGCGACATCGACCTTAGAGCGTCGGCCCAAGCGGGTGCGCAGCAACCTGTACCTGTCAGGGCTTTCAGTCACAGCGATGATGTGTATACCAGCCGCAGCGGATTCCTCCAGTACCGCAACGGGGTCGTCGTAGGCGTCGATGTGACAATGAGTGTCGACGAGTCCTTGTGTTGTCACGCCAAGGAGTCCACGAGCGTTGCCAACTCGCCTTGGGCGCCAGCGACAAGCCAGTCACGAAGCTCCTGGGTTCCGCGGCGCCACACATCGGTAAAAGCGGACCGTTCTCCAAGTGGGAGCGGCCCGTTGAGTAGGACGTCTCGATCCGGACGTTCAGCGAATGCGCCGGTAATCACGGCCCGAAGGTCGGCGCCTCGCCGCCAGCGACGCTTACGCAAGAGCGCTTCGTCGGTGAGGACGTTCCACGGGTACTCGTTGTCATCCCACCCCACGTGTGCAAGCGAGGCACGCCTGATGAGACAAGGAAAGCAGTAGCCGCAGTTACCTTGCAGGCGACGCTGGAAGCGGGCGGTCTCTGGGTGCGAACAGGAGATGCTCATCGGCGTGAGCCGTTTGAGTAGCTCCGGGTTCCGTGATCCGGCAAGCATTTCGCCCTTGGTCTGCAGCCGGTATGGGTTGAGTATCGGATTGTCGACTCCGACAGTCCGTGCAGCTGCACCGAGTTGCGCCATGAAGTGCGGGTGGGTGGTGCGGGTGCTTGCACTTCCCACGCGTGCGCGCGTGAGGGGCACGTTGATGCCGATGAAACCGTTCTCTGGCACGTAGACCGGCACCGTGGGACCATGTGCTGCGGCGAGTGCCAGTGCTGTGGTCAGAAACAGCAAGGAGCGGGAGCGGGTGGTGTTCTCGCGAGGATGTGGCAACGGGCGTGTCTGGTAGCCGTTGGCTGGCGCTGGCCGCAGGTACAAGGGGCGCCGCGTGATACGCCCATGGCCATAGTGGGCGCCCAGTTCGCTGAAAAGATCCTGTTGGGCGGTGGATGCTTTGCCGCCTTCATTGTGGGACAGCAGACACAAGCGGCGTTGAGGGTCCTCTTCGAGGAGATCGATTACCCCGCAAAGCGAATCGAGACCTCCGGAGAACAAGCAGACGCCATCGATGTCGAGTCCGACAGGTTGCACATTTCGCGGCACACCCGGAAGACCGGCGACGGGATGCCGGGCGGCCTTGTAGGGGTTGATCTGCCAGTGGTCACCTGTGAGAAACCCCAATACTTCGCCGAAGTTGGCCTCACGCCACGCTGTGGTGTCGGCCACGGGAAGCCGTACGGTGATGTCTCTAGTCCACCAATCTGGTGTGTCGCCGCGAAGAGTGACCTTGTCCGCGCAATAGGTTGCTGCTCCCAACATCATGAGATCGGCCGCAGCACGTGGAGCGCGCCAACCCGTGAAGAACTCTACTCCCGCGTCACCGGTTTGAATGGTGGCGGCGGTACGTGCGGGCGCCCAATCGAGAAGCCTCACATCGTCCGGTTCGGTGACGGGCGTAGAGAGATCGGTGCGTACCAGGTAGATAGTCATCGCTGGCCTTCTTCCAAACTCTGGAGGGGTCTCGTATGCGATCCGAACGGCGTCCTCAGCGATCTCTTGGCCTTGCGGACCTGACCAGTCCACAGTGAACGGATCCTCGGGAAGGCGCAGCGACACAAGATCTTGGATGATTTGGCGCATGTTCTCGTCCGCTCGTCGAGCGGCCTGTGGATCGGTGATGCGGCTCAGCGCCTCGGCCACGACAGGCACGCGGTTGTAGACGTATTGAGCCAAGAACATTTCCAGCAGTGACACCAGGTTTTCCCGCGACACCGCCGTATCAGCGGCGTCGGCCAACTCATCCCACATGTCTGCGTCGACGAAGACGTGATCTAGCACGACGCACATCGCGTCACGGGCCGCTTGGGATTCGAGATCGCCGCCGTCGCCCGCCACGAAGGTGACCAGCGCGTCGAGAACGTCATACCTACTGCGCCCAATCAGACTGGCAAGGCCCAGCGATGCGAGCGTGGATTCGAGACCAGCGTCGCCAACTCCACCGAGTAGCGCCCCGAGTCGCTGAATGCCGGTTCGGCCAGCCCGAGCACTTGACGCCGCACCAGAGCTACCACCCAGCACTGGAACGTGGCGCGCGAGCACACGCAACGCGTAGTTGCGTGTGTTAGGCGAACCTGATTTCAGACCACGGATATAGGAGGCCGTCGCGTGCTTCAGAGGGGTCCACGCGCCACCGCGGCCTGCTGTGCGATCCGTCGACGTGCCCATTACCGTTGGCCACTGCGGCTTTGGGCCTCACGTGCCCGCGAGACCACGTTCTTCAAAGCTGCCACGTCGCTGGTCTCCCACTTGTCAAGAACCGCGACTGCGCCCTGGTCCGACTTGGGCAAACGCATGACTGCTCGAGCCACCCACCTCAGTGGCACTGCGTTGGGCGGAATCCGCATGAGGGCATCGCACACCGCGGTCAGGGTGTCGGAGGCGCGATCGACAAGGTCAAGGGCCGCGATGAATGCTGGCCCGCCAGGGTTGCGGTTCAACGTATCCAGCAAGGCATCCAGCAATTCCAGCCGTTCGCTGTCAGGAAGCGCTGCAATGAGGTCGCAGGCACTAAGCCTGAATCCACTGATGAGTGGGTGTTCGGGGCGGCGTGTTACAAGTGAAAGTGCCTTCTGACCTGCGATAATACGAGTTACTGAGGCTCGATTATCACCCGGGGATGGAAGGCACTTTCAGTGAAATTATCGCACAGGTGGTCGCGGGCGGCGGTGCGGTTCGATGAGGAGAATCTCGTGTCCTGCGCCGGGATCGTGCCGGTGATGGCGCTGGCCGAGCGGGCGGGCATGTCGGAACTGGTAGCGCAGAAGGTAGAGATCACGAACGCTCCGATCCCGTCGACTGGGGCCAGCCCGGCAGGCAAGGTCGCCTCGATCGTCGCGGGGATGCTCGCGGGCGCGGACTGTATCGATGACCTGGACGTGATCCGCCACGGCGGGATGAAACGTCTGTTCACCGGGGTGTACGCGCCCTCGACGCTGGGATCGTTTCTGCGCTCGTTCACCCACGGCCATGCGCTGCAACTGGCCGCGGTGCTGCGCGCGATGCTGGTGTCGCTGGCGGCGAAGACCCCGGTGCTGGCCGGGGCGGATCAGATGACCTTTGTGGACATCGACTCGCTGCTGCGCCGCGTGTACGGCACCCAGAAACGAGGTGCGCGGTTCGGGCCGGCCAAAGTCGGTGGCTACCAATTGTTGCTGCGAGGGCTCTCGCCGCTGGTGGTCACGATCTCCACCCGGCTGGCCGCACCCCTCGTCGCCGCGATCCGTCTGCGGGCAGGCAACGCCGGTTCCGCGCGGGGCGCGGCGAGGTTACTGACCCAAGCCCTGAACACTGCGAAAGCCGCCGGGGCACGCGCGGGACGGATCCTGGTCCGCGGCGATTCCGCCTACTACGCCGGCACAGTGGTCAGTGCCGCACGCCGCGCCGGGGCGATGTTCTCGATCACCGTGGCGACCAACCCGTCAATCCAGGCCGCCATCACGGCGATCGCCGAGGACGCGTGGGTCGCGGTGCGCTACCCGGGTTCGGTGGAAGATCCCGATACCGGCGAGCTGATCTCTGACGCCGAGGTCGCCGAGACCGGCTATACCGCCTTCGCCGGAACCCGCCACGTCATCACCGCCCGGCTGGTGGTACGCCGGGTGAAGGACAAGAACTCCGAGAACGCCCTGTTCCCGATCTGGCGTTACCACGCGTTCTTCACCAACACCGAACTATCCACAGTAGACGCTGATCTCGCCCACCGGCAGCACGCGATCGTCGAAACGACCTTCGCCGACCTCATCGACGGCCCGCTGGCGCATCTGCCATCGGGGCAGTTCGACGCCAACGCCGCGTGGGTCGTCTGCACCGCCCTCGCCCACAACCTGCTGCGCGCCGCAGGCAGCCTCACCAGCACCTTCCACGCCAAAGCCCGCGGCGCGACACTGCGCAAACACCTCGTCTGCGTCCCAGCCCGCCTTGCCCGCCCTCAAGGCCGCCCGGTCCTGCACCTACCCGAGCACTGGCCCTGGGCCGAGGCTTTCACCACCCTGCACACCGCCGCCAGCCCACCCGCCGCCTGACCTTTTCTTCACCACCCGCCCGCCAGGGCCCGACCGGAGACCTCCCGTGGACACGCTGGACAAGCCAGCCGTTTCACCATGCCCACCACCAAAACCCAAGATCCACACATGACCAGAACACCCCGGAAGATCAACACAAGGTCTATCGGTGGATTCAGGCTAAGCCGTGTCGCCTCCACCTCGGTTTGAACCTTGGCGAGCAACTCCTGCAGATGCTGGGGTAGGCGAGTGACCGCGACCCCGAGTGTCAGTTTGTCTCGCGAGTAAGTGAAGTAGGACCGCAAGTCGTGTTCGCCGAGCGACACACCGAGGCGCAGCCATGCGCGGACATGAGGCTTGTCCACCCACGCCTGTACATCCTCGGGCATGCCACCATCCAGACCTCGATCGGTAGTATCGGAATCGGGGTTGTCCTGCCTTGCAACGGATCTGCGTTGCCGACGGTCAGACGAAACATCCGGAGGGTCTTCCGAAGTATTCGAGGCAGTGGCAGACCCCGTTCGCGTCGCTTCTTCTGCCAGACGAAGTTCGGGGATCGGTCCTGCGGCTCCCAGCTGCCAGCTGAACAGCCGCCGGAACTCGTTGATGTGTTGCTCTTCCAGGGCCATCAACTTGGCCAGGACCGGTAGCTCCAGCTCGATACTGCGTCGTGCGGCGCTGCGTTGCTTGAGAAGCAGGTTGGTCAAGAAACGCTTGAGCTGCCTGGGGTTTCCGCGTAGTCCGCTTCCGAGCACCTCGGCGACATCAGCTGCCCACGTCAAATCCCGGACTAGAGCATCCGGTACGTCGCCGAGAACGTCCGAGCAGATGCCCAAGTTGAAGGCGACCTGCAGATTTCCCGCCGAGCGTCGCTCTCGGGTCGCGGCGACGGCCTTGGCGAACTGGTCGCCGGCAAGGTGGAGCTCAGCCAGCAGCAAGTTCATGTATGTATCGGCCTCCGGGGCGGACAGCGGCGGGATGGTTACCTTGAGCTGCAGCATCTTTTCCAGGTAGTTCGCGCCGATGCCAACCCCGTCACGGACCAGTTCGGGATACCGGGAGTCGATCGCGGATTCCACCACCGGCTGATTCGCCGCGATCACATAGGCCGTCTTCGAGGTGTTGACGAAGAGCCTGATCGCCTCAAACGTGTCCACGACTGTCTCAGGGAGACAGCGGTCGAGGTCATCGATGAACACCACGATGGCATTGACGCCTGCCAGTTCCTTCACCAAGGCTTGGAACTCGGTACGGAACTGCCCGATGTCAGTGATCGACTCCGTGCTCGCGGGATTCGCTGGCTTGTCTTGCAGAAGCTTGGCGCCCTCGGTGGCGGTCGCGTTGGCAGTTGCCTTGATCATCTCTAGCAATGCGGGAATCATTGTCGGATCAAGCCCTTGTGCGGCCAGTACCGCTGCAGTGGGCAGGACCGGCAGCCCTCCACGGACAGTTCGTCGACTTGCCCGGCCGAAGCCACGTGCCCACCTGCGCAACCGGGACACCTCCTGCTGCGCGGGTGCATCCTCTGAGATTCGAGTGCTGATCGCGTCGAGGATCGTCGTCATCAGCGCGACCTTGACGTCGTCGTAGTCCTCGTACTGCCACGGGCTGAACCACACGCACAGGTACGGAGATGCGACACCGTCACTGTCGGCCTGTTCGAGCTCGCGGCGGGTGATCGCCATCAGGCTGCTCTTACCTGAACCCCAATCACCGAGCAAACCAACCGTGACCGGCAGCAGCCTCGGCTCCGTGACCGCCACGTACAGGCTATCCACCAGGAAGTCGAACCCAAGCAGATCGACGTCAGCCTCGTTGTCCGCCCACATCGCCCGCTCCCATCTCTATAGCAAACGCCCTGCTCGCCGACGCCGCTCGACCAAAAAGGATAAATCGGCGCACGCAGTCCAGGTACACGCTCGCACTGTGTGTCGCCGAAGTGAAACTCGATCGGCACGATGGGCCTCGCACCTGGCGGACGGAAAGACACTGGACGTCGAGGCTGTCAACAGGTATTCGGGCTCGCCATGCGTCAGGCTGTCGATCGCGTTGTTGATCAGGTAATTGCTGACGATTTCGTGGGCACAGACAAAGCCACGTCGGGAGGTGCAAGACCCAAAATTCTGGCGTCCTCAGGATGTGCTTCGTACCAGGCAACAAGTCGCGCGACGAGCTCGTGGCGGAAGCTTGCGGACTGGATGGCCAGCTCACCCTGATTTTGCTGGTCGAGATAGCTGTGGAACTCGGCTGGGAGGTCGGCCAGCAGCCGCTCGACTGCCTCCAGCATCGTGAGGTGCTGCTGTAGCGCTGTGCGCCATTCGTCGGTGGCCAGGACAAGCAGGGTTGGGATGTGAACATAGAGAGTGGTGCCGTCCGCACTGGTGTCTGCAAGCCCAGGGAGGCGGGGGTTGTTCGGCCGGATAGTTGCCTCAACCCGCTGGTAACTGGCGGCGACGTGCAGGACATCTTGGAGATCCTGGCGGGCTGTGACCCAGTCGGCTGTCTGGGCCGACGCGACGGCGTCAATCAGTGCGTGCAGGTCGATCGCGGCCAGACTCTCGGCGACAGCAGCAGGGTCTTGCACGACATCGAGCCCAGCGACAATCAATGCTTCGTGTGCACCTTTCGGCGATGCCATTTCCCCTTCGATTAGGCCTGCCATCGCGGCGCTCACCGCCCCACCGAGGAACGCGCGCACGTCCGCCCGTTTTTTGCCATGTTGCATAGATTGGCGCGCTCGCTGTTCCCAGCGGTGCAGATGTGAACCACGTCGGACTTTGCCGACCACTGCGACCGCGACCGCATCCGCCCGCTCGCCGGGATCCAACGCTGCGCCCTTGATGCTGGGGGCGACGGTGTTGACTGCCTGAGATAGTCGACCAAACAAATCCAGATAGGCGGCCCGAAGCGACTCCAGTTCGATGGGATAGCCGCTGGCAAACAACACCATCGGCGCCTCGCGTAGTGACACACCTGTCGCGACGAGGTCATGGACAGCGATGACCTGATCCACGTAGCCAGGCGGGTTGGCGGTGCGTGACCCGCGAACGCCGCGGACGTACACGACCTCTCGTTGCTGCAGGCAGTGTCGCCACCGCTCCAGCTGGCGGGCCGTGACGGTCACCCCGCGGGCGCGGCATGCCTCGATGACCTCGGCATCAGCCGAGTACTCACGTCGGGGCAGCATTAGTGCAGGTTAGATCACCTACCCGCGATTTGGTCGACTTGAAGAGACGGCGGTGACGACACTGGCCCGGTGCTCGGCAGTTGCGCACCCACCTACGTGGAATGGGAGGTGAATATGATGAAGGAGCAGGTGAAAAACCTCGTGATGCTGGCCGTCGCCATCGCAGGCCTGGTCACGTCCTGGCAGCAGATCGTTACCTGCGCCCGACGACTTGGGCTCCGCTAAAACCCAACTCGATGCCGGCGGGTCGGGACGACCTCGGCCCGCCTTCACCACGTGCACAGATATGCGACAACACGCATGTTGAGAACGATTTCGTCCGGTGTCGTTGTCCATCTTGTGAGGTCTGTCGCTGTCATGCTTGCCGGAAACGGAACACTGTTCCGTGCAGTCGTCGATTGGTCGTGGAAAGCGGCCTATTTGTGCACGATGGACTGTACTTTGCGGCTCACACAGTTCGTCCGCACACGTTGCCCGCATGTCCGGCTACTAACGCGACATGGCAAGGCAGGCGTCGTCAAGTGACCGTCGCTGTCTCCCGCCAACGAGTGTCGAGTTCGGTGGTGCTGTTGGCGGTGGCTTTGTCCCAACGGTCTTGGAGGGTGTCGAGGAGGTGGTGTTGGACTTCGGGAGCGACGTGGGAGTAGACGGCGCGGATTTCGTCTTGGAGGACGTGGCCGAGGCGTTGGGCTTGGGCGATTTCGGGGACGCGGTCGGCGATCATCCAGGTTTTGTGGCTGTGGCGGAAGCCGTGGAATGTCAGGTGTGGTTTGACGGGCTGGATGAGGACGGGTGGGCGTGTGCGGTGGAGGTTGCCGTCGGTGGCGGGGCGCATGGCGCGGCGGCTGAAGTTGGAGCGTCGGAGTAGTTCGCCTTCGGCGGTGATGAATACGTGGGGTGGTTGTGGATGTCGAGGTGAGCGCTGAGGAGGTCGATCACAATGCCGCTTAGTTAAGCGGGTGGTGAGTGGTGCGGAGACATGAAATATTTCTGTCTCCTGTGGATCGATGACGTGTACGGCTTCGGAGAAAACCCCTTGTAGCGCATGGAAATAGTGGCGTATACGTTGCTCATGTGACCGTGCCCGCCACACCATCCCGGCGCTTCACCGACGGGATCAGTATCGGTGTTCTCACACGTTTGTTGGATCGTGATCTGGTGGACGAGGTGCTGGCCGACACGGGTCGACGGGAGAAGCGAACACGGTTGCTGCCAGCCAGGGTGGTTGTCTATTGGGTGTTGGCGCTATGCCTGTTCTTCGAAGACAGTTATGAAGAGGTGATGCGCAAGCTGGTCAACGGTCTGCGGTTTCTGGGTACCTGGCGGGATGACTGGCATGTGCCGACCACGAGTGCGCTTTCCCAAGCACGCCAACGGCTGGGTGCGGAACCGTTGCAGGTCTTGTTCGAGCGGGTCGCGGTGCCGATGGCTCGGCCAGGCACGAAGGGAGCCTGGTTTCACGGGTGGCGGGTGATGGCCGTGGATGGGCTGGTGCTGGACGTGCCGGATACTGATGACAACGTCGCGGTGTTCGGTAAGAAATCGCATGGTGGTGGGGAAAGCCCGTTCCCGCAGGTGCGCGTCGTCGGCTTGGGCGAGTGCGGCACCCATGCGATCGTGGCCGCGGCGATCGACTCGTGGCGGGTCTATGAGCGCGAGTTGCTGACGCGCATTCTGGATGATCTCGAGCCGGGCATGCTAGTGGTGGCTGATCGTGGTTTCTTTGGCTATGAGTTGTGGAAACAGGCGACCGAGACCGGTGCTGATTTGTTGTGGCGGTTGAAGAATAGCGTTGAGGTGCCGGTGCTGGAGTGGTTGCCGGATGGCTCGTTCCGCTCGGAGTTGTTGCCCAGACAGGTCAAGGTGGATCTCAAGCGTGGCAAGCAACGCACCGTGCGTCCAGAGATGCGGCTGCCAATCCGCGTGGTGGAGTACATGGTGACCAACCGTGGTGATCAGCCCGAGACGATCCGGTTGATCACCACGATCATGGATCACGAGTTGGCGGCCGCGGCGGAGCTAGCGGCGTTGTATCGGCAGCGATGGGAGTTCGAGTTGACACTGGACGAGGTCGAAACCCATCAGATATCCCATAGCAGGGTGCTACGGTCGAAATCGGCCGATCTAGTCCGGCAAGAAATCTGGGCTCTGCTGCTGACACATTACGCGGTGCGGGATCTGATGCATGAGGCCGCAGATGACGCCGGACCTGATGATGGGCTGGATGTCGACGAGCTGTCGTTCGTTCGCAGCCTCAACGCTGTCCGCCGCCAGGTTACCAACCAGGCGGGTTTTTCCCCTCATCGCCTGAAGAGGGCGATCATCGAGACGTGTGAAGAGATCAGACAACGCCGCACCCGTGGACGTCGACATCGCTCGTATCCCCGAGTGGTGAAACGAAGTCAGGTCGGTGACAAGCTCATCAAACGCCCCAACCACATCGGCGCACGTTACGACAAACCGGCTGAGCTGCACGTCTTCAGCAAGATCGCTTAACTAAGCGGCATTGAGGTCGATCAGGAACGGTGGGAGGGTGATGGTGCGGGCGGATTCGGCGGTTTTGGGTGGGCCGAGTTCGAGATGGCCGTTGATTTCGTGCAGGGCGCCGATGTCGGGGTCGATGACGATGGTGCCGTCGTCGAGGTGGGTGTTGATGCGTTGGAGTCCGGTTAGTTCGCCCCAGCGTGCGCCGGTCCATGCGGCCGTCACCATGAGGACCCCAGCCCAACTACCGACGAGTGCGGCGGCGTTGTCGGCGATGCGGAGTGCTTGTTCGGGTGTGGCCCAGAGGCGTTCGCGTTTCTTGATGTGGTGGCGTTTGCCGCGCCTGTTGGGGCGGATGGGTTGGTGTGGATGAGTTTTTCGTCGGCTGCGTCGGCGAGCAGCATGGACAGGATTTTGGTCATGGTGGACACGGTGGTGGTGGCGTAGCCGGCGGCGCGGGTTTTCTTTTTCCAGGCGGCGACGGCGATGCCGGTGATGTTGGCGATGGGTGTGGTTCCCCAGCGGGGGAGGATGTGGTTTTTGATGAGGCTGCGGTATTGGGCTTCGGTGGTGCGTGCGACGTCGAGGGCGTCGAGCCAGTCGACGGTCCATTCGGCGAGGGTGATTTTTCCTGCTGCGGGGTCGATCCAGGTGCCTTGGCGTTGTTCGGATTCGAGGGTTCCGGCGTGGGCTTCGGCGGCGGTTTTGGTGGGGAAGCCGGGGATGGATCCGAGGGTGCTGTCGTCGCGCCAGTAGCGGACTCGCCATGACTTGGGGCCGCGTTGTTCTACCCAGGCCATTTGGTTCTCCTTGGAGTGGTTGGGCGGGGTTGTTTGACGGACATATGGACGCTCCATTGCGGACAGAGAGCAAGGGGATCCGGCGAAGTTGTTGTCGCACGAATGGGTTGTCAGCGGCGGCGTGGTCGTCCTGCCGGTGCGCGGGTGGGGCGTGCGCTCGCGGTCACGATCGCGCGGATGTCTGCTGTGGAGAAGCGGAGATGTTTGCCGAGGAAGGTGCACGGGATGGCGCGTGCGCTTGCCTTCCTTCGCAGCCAGCTTTCCTTGACGGCTAGGAGCTGGGCCGCTTGTGCGGGCGTGTAGAGCGGCACAATCGGCTCGTTCGAATCGCCGGTTTCCGGAGTGTCCGTCGCTTGGTGCTGGTGCCCTCTCAGCGGCGTCGTGTCTCGGGGTCGTTCGGTGCTCATGCCGCGTCCTTGAAAGCCAGTGGAGCGGCGGCGAGCAGCTCGTGAAGGTCGTTCAGCAACAGTGTGATCGCGTGGACGGCTAGCTGGGGTACGACACCGTTGTCGAGCGCTCGGAGTTGTGCGGTGCGGGGCAATGGAAGCGTCGTGACCCACCCTGGCCGGCAACCGCCGCCGGGAGCAGCGAGCACACCGATATCCAAGCCGCCATAGCCGGTGCGCAGCGATCCCAGGATCGGTCCAGGGCGCATGGTGATGGCGAGCGTGTCGAGTCCTGGTTTCATGCCGCCCAGCTCGCAGGGGCGTCTGCTGTCGCTTCGCGACACCCGGTTGGGCGTTGAAGCGGTGAGCGGAAGACGAGGACGTCTTCGTGCGCAATCAAATGCAGTGGCAGTCCGGCGTCGCGCTGTTTGCGCACGAAGTCGCGTTGGAAGAAGCTTCCACGCGCGACGAGGTCGTGTTCGGCTGCCCTGGCGAGTAGGGCGACGCAACGCTCGACCGGGATCAGGCCGGCGTCGCGGCCGCAATCGAGGATCTGGGCGGGCAGGTCGATGAGTTCGGCATGCTCGCGCCAAGGACGGATCGTGATGACGATGTGCCCGCCTGGCCGGAGGAACACGGTGGCGTTGGTCAGGACGCGCATGAAGCCGGCGAGGAGTCGATGGTGGCCGATGTTGGCGAGGTTTCCGCGGTCGAGAGTGTTGCCGTAGAGGTGATAGTACTTCTGGATTCCCTCGCCGGGCGCCACGGCGACTCGTCCGTGGGTGGATGGCCCATACGGGGGTGAGGTGACGACGAGCGCGGCCTGCCCGATGTACTCCGGCGGCAGCAGCGCTGTGAGTTGGCGGGCGTCACCGCGGAACACCCGTGCGTTGTGCTTGACGCCGTGCTCGGCAGCGAGCTGAAGGTTGGCGCGAGAGACGTCGGCCCAGTGAGGCTCGTACTCCACACCGGCGGCGCGGCGTCCAAGGTGGACAGCTTCGACGAGGGTGGTGCCGATGCCGCACATCGGGTCCAGAACCAACTCGCCGGGGTGCGTGTAGTGGCTGATGGCGTAGGCCGCGACGGCCGGAAGCATCTTGGCCGGGTGAGGAGTTGACTCGGGTACATAGCGGCCTTTGCGCTGAGTCGTTGGTGCGGTTTGCGCCGTAGTCCACACCGACAGCGCGGGGGCCGGCGTCACGGGTTCGGGCGTTGTCCTCATTGGATGACTCCCGTCTCAAGGGCGGCAGCAGCGGGGGTCGTTGGTCGCGGCTCGTGGTCGTGTTCGGCATCCCGCGAGTTCGTGTGTCCCTGCTGTGAGCCGATGGGGCGGAATATGTCTTGGGCCAAGGGCTTCGTGCCCGATTGGGTGATCTTGGTATGCGTTGACTCAATTTCAAGATTCATGAGCCGATCTCCGTGAAGTCGAAAGGATCACTGGGGTTGTGAAGGCGAGGAACCTGGGTTGGCGCTAGCCGTGGTGAGCGACCTGAGCCAGATGCGGTCGCTAGCGGGCGAGGAGGAACTCGCAGATTTCGAGACCGACGTGCTGGCGGGGCTGGTACTGGCCCGCTCGTCGGCGGGGTTGGCCGACGGCACCATCCGCAAGGAAGTCGGGCAGCTGGAACAGATCCGGTCCTGGTTCGGTCGGCCGCTGTGGGAGATGGGCGCGTCGGACGCCGACGACTACTTTGGACGGATACTGCGTACTTCGCCGAGCGGGACGCGACTGGCGCGATCGCAGGCGCTGACTGTGTATTTCGCGTTCCTGGAGTTGCGCTATCAGGCCGAGTTGCATCGGATGACCGGCCGCGTCGTGACCTGCCCGCTGGATGAGATGAACCGCCCGCGCGGGCGCAAGGACGCCAAGCTGCGGATCCCGCCGAACGAGTACCAGGTTGCCGCGATGTTCACCGGGTGGGCGGCCGAGATGGCGACGTGCCGGAAGTTCGCGCCGACTGCGCGCGATTATGCGGCAGCACGGTTGATGGCTGAGGTCGGGCTGCGGGTGAACGAGCTGCGTCACCTCGACCTCGCTGACATCAAGTGGGACCTGGGCCGGTTCGGCAAGCTGCATGTCCGGCTGGGCAAGGGAGCGCGTGGGTCGGGGCCGCGGGAGCGGATGGTGCCGCTGATCAACGACGCGGGTCGTACGTTGCGCTGGTATGTCGAGGACGTGTGGGGCCACTTCGGCGGTGACCACACTCGACCCGGCGTCCCCTTGTTTCCTTCCGAACGCAAGACCCGTGACGGGTCGTGTGCCCGGCTCGGCGCCGACGCGCTGCGCACCGGGCTGGCGGAGGCCGCTGCCATGTATCTGCCGGACTGGCCGGACAAGCTGACCCCGCATGTGTTGCGACACTTCTGCGCGTCCCAGCTCTACCTGCACGGGATGGACTTGGTGGCCATCCAGGAGACGCTCGGACACGCGTGGATCGCCACCACCATGCGGTATGTGAACTCTCAGAAATTGCATCAGACGGGCGAGAAACCGCAGGTCGCCTGCTGAACGCTGCTCGGCAATGGGTTCGATTGACCGGCTCGACACGCCGTGCAGTCTGCGTGACTTGCTTGATGATCCCGTTAGATGCATGATCCTGGCCTCAGACGGTCGCGTGTGTTGTGACTGGAGGCAGGGATGAGGCGAGGAGATCTGGCGGGTGCGGCGCACCTGCAGCTCGTCTCTGGAGTCGTGCAGCTGCGGCCCGAGGACGCCATGGTGGAAGCCATGCTGAACGGTTGGCGGGCGCAGCAGACGGCGCGTGGCTTGCAGGAAGGGACGATCGTGCCGCGGGAGCGGCTGGTGCGCCGGTTCATCTCGTTCACCAACGAGTATCCGTGGCGCTGGGGTCCGTCGCATGTGGACGAGTGGACGCAGTCTTTGACCGGTGAGAAGCACCTGGCACTGTCGACAATTCGGGGCTATCAAACGGATTTGCGACTGTTCAGTGAATACCTCTGTGACGGCCGCTACGGCTGGGCTACTGCGTGCGAGCAGGAGTTCGGGCCGGGTGAGCACCCGGTGCCGATCTGCCACGAGTGGAACACCATCGCTCACCTCAACGACTACGAAGGCGATCCCGAGGCACGCCCGTTCACCCGCGAGGAATTGCAGCGGTTTCTTGACTACGCCGACGACCAGGTCGATCGCGCGGTCCGGGCCAAACGCAAGGGCGCCTTGGCCGCACCGAGGGCAAGGACTGTTGTCGGCAGGTACTCAGCGCGTGGCTTTCCAAAGCATCGCTTCACCGACCGAGCACTACCTGGTTACCAGCAACCCAGCCGAACTCGCCGGATACGCCGCCGATCCGGACGCCAGTGAATCCGACACGGAACGCCCTTTCGTCGACGTGGACTTCCCTGACGAACCGCAGTTCGCGGGTGAGGAGGACGAGTTCGGCGCATTCGGTGCGGCAGAACACATCCCGCTCGACGTCGCGTGACCCCGGCAGCCGCTTAGTCGACTAAGCAACTCCGCATTTTGGGAGAACCCCAATGCTTCCCTGGATACCGCCTGCCCTCGATCAGCCCGAATTGTCCCTGGCGTTCGGAATCGCACGAGAAGTAATGACCGACGGCTGGCTCGGCAACTATCTACGCGACCCCGGCGGCGCACTGCTGACACTGCTCGGGCACCTCCGAGAGGCGACGATCACCTGGGGGCCGATCGCCATTCCTGTGCTCGCCGTCTGTACCGCGGCACTGGTCATCGGCAGACACAAGTGGACGCGGCGTTGCCACACGCGCCTTCTCGCCGACGCCCGTCAGGTCACCGTGCTGGCCCCACCCATCGTGGATCCCGCGGGCGGCGCCGCATTGTGGTCCAACCTCGTCGGCTTGCTGCGTCCCGCCTGGCGCCGGTGGTTCACCGGCCAACCACACGTGGTGTGCGAGTACCTGTTCTCCGAGGCAGGGGTCGCCATCCGGTTGTGGGTGCCCGGCGTGATCCCACCGGGTCTGGTCGAACGCGCCATCGAGGTAGCCTGGCCCGGCGCGCACACCCGCGTCGGGAAAGCCGAACCGCCCTTGCCGCCAGCATCGGCACTCCAGAAGCGGGTGGTCGTCGGTGGCGTACTGAGGCTGGCCCGCTCCGAGGCGCTACCGATCCGTACCGACTTCGACGCCGACCCGATCCGCGCGTTGATCGGCGCCCCAGTCGGGCTCGGGCGCAACGAGTACGCCTGCGTGTAAATCCTGGCTCGCCCCGTCGCAGGCCGCCGCGCCGTGCGTGCCCGGCGCGCCGCGCGCACAGTCCACACTGGAAGCTCCAGAGGCTTCGTCGGCCGCCTGCTGGATCTTGTCACGCCCGGCGTGAGAAGCAATTCCGGCCGCACCACAACGAAATCCGGAGCACTGCACACGGATCCACAAACCTCCCTGGAATACGCCGCACAGAACCGCGCCATCGTGGCCAAACAACGCGGCTCCCAATACGAAACAGTCATCCGCTACGCCGTCGCCACCTTGCTGCCAACCGACGCCATCGAGACCGAGATCCGCACGGCCCGGGATATCGCCCGCGGACGGGCGCACGCCCTCGCCGCGTCATTCGCCTCCTATACCGAGCACAACCACTACACCCGCCTCCGCGTCCGCCACCCCGGTACAACCCTGGCCGATCGGCGCCTCGGGCGAGGCGACCTGCTGTCCGTCAAGGAACTGGCGGCACTCGCACACCTGCCTACCGACGAAGCCATCCCCGGCGTCCAGCGCGCCGGAGCCCGCGCCATCGCCCCGCCACCGGGCATCGCTACACCCGGCCCTGAGGCTAAGCCGATCGGTGTCACCGATACCGGACACGAACGGCCTGTCGCACTGCGTGTCCCGGACGCGCGCCATCACCTCCACGTCATCGGCGCGACCGGTTCGGGCAAATCCACCCTGCTGGGCAACATGATCCTTGCTGACGCGGAAGCCGGACGCGGCATCGTGCTGATCGACCCCAAAGGCGACCTTGTCACCGATGTGCTGTCCCGGTTGCCGAAATCGGCAGGCGACCGCGTCGTCATTTTCGACGCCGACTCCAAGACACGGCCACCGTGCCTGAATCCGTTGGACGGCGGAGAAACCGACTTGACCGTCGACAACCTCGTATCAGTGTTCCGACGGGTGTACAGCGCGTTCTGGGGACCACGCACCGATGACGTCATGCGCGCCGCCTGCCTGACTCTGCGGACGCAGGAAGGGGTCGCCACTCTCGCGGATCTGCCGAAGTTGCTCGCCGACCCTGCTTTCCGATCACGTGTCACGGCGGGGATCACCGATCCGGTGTTGCGCGGGTTCTGGTCCTGGTACGAGGAACTCACCGACTCTTCCCGCAGCCAAGTCATCTCACCGTTGATGAACAAGCTGCGCGCGTTCCTGCTACGCCCTTTCGTGCGCGACGCCATCGCAGGCAGACACTCCACAGTGGACATGTCTGATGTGCTCGACGGCGGGATCTGCCTCGTGCGCATCCCCAAAGGCAGTCTAGGTGAGGAAACCACCCGGCTGGTTGGATCGTTGGTCGTCGCGCGCACCTGGCAGGCCACCACAGGCCGAGCACGCACACCGCAACGTCAACGCCGGGACGCCTCGCTGGTCATCGACGAATGTCACAACTTCCTGAACCTGCCGTACCCGATCGAAGACATGCTGGCCGAGGCACGCGGCTTCCGAGTCGCGATGACGCTGGCACATCAACATCTCGGCCAGCTTCCCCGCGAGTTGCGCGAGGGCATGTCGACCAATGCCCGCAGCAAGATCTTCTTCAACGCGTCTCCAGAGGACTCCCGCGAACTATCCCGACACACCACACCTCGACTATCCGACCACGACCTCGCCCACCTTGGCGTCTACCACGCCGCTGTCCGGCTGGTGCTCAACGGCGAACAGGCACAGCCATTCACAATGCGCACACAACCGCTTCCGCGTGCGATTTCAGGCCGTGCAAAGGAAATTCGCAAAATCGCGCGACACACTTCGCGCACCAATGCGACGTCCACGGTCGGTGTCCAACCTCCCCGACGACGTCGGCCTCAACCCGCCAGCTCAGCGCAGACACAACCTGTTCGGACACAGACCGCCGACCCGCGGCGAACACAGCCCTGACAGTCCACCTGACGTAATCCTCTTTCCACACAACGACTCCCGGAAGATCGGACCATGATTACCAATCCAACCAAGCAGCGCACACTGCGCGGACACAAGGCAACCCGCCCGAACCCGCGCGCCGCGAACACCACCGACCACCAGGCAGCGCTGGCGTGGCGACTGACCCCACGCGACCGATGGATCATCCGAATGCTGCACGAGCACCGAGTGCTCACTTCCCACCAGATCACCGCCCTGGCCTTCCCGTCGTTCCGGTCCGGCCGGATGCGGCTGCGGGAGCTCTACTTGTGGAGCGTAGTGGACCGATTTCAGCCGTTCATCTCCGTAGGCACCGCACCCATGCACTACGTCCTCGCACCCGCCGGAGCATCGGTGCTGGCCGCGGAGGACGGTCTTGATGTCAAAGACCTTGGCTATCGCCATGATCGTGCCTTCGGCGTCGCGCACTCGCTGCGGCTCGCCCACACCGTCGGCGTCGCCGAATGGTTCACCGCACTGGTCGACCGAGCCCGCCACAGCGACCCGGACGAGCGCACGGCGCTCGCCGCGTGGTGGTCGGAAGCCCGCTGCGGCCGTCACTTCGGGGACCTGATCAAACCTGACGCCTACGGCCGCTGGAGCACTGCTGGCGGACAGATCGAATTCTTCCTCGAATACGACTTCGGCACCGAGGCCCTGTCCAAACTCGCCGGAAAGCTAGCCGGCTACGCGGCACTCGCCGAGGCCACTGGCATCACCACACCATTGCTGGTGTGGCTCCCGACCTCGCGACGCGAGGCCGCCGCCCGTCGACTGCTACACCGGGCCTGGCGCGAACTTGACGACCCGCAGTCCGTCCCGGTCGCCACCGCCGCGGCCGAACTACTCAACCCTCAGATCGCACATCCGAGCCCCGCAGACGAAATCTGGCTGCCCCTGGACGCCGTCGGCGGGACGAGCTATCGCCGGATGTTGCACCGGTTGCTCGATGCCTGGCCGTACGTCCCGCCTCCCAACTCGGCCCCAGGCACTGATTCCGCGGCCAGAACCGACTCGCCAGCACCCACACCGATGCCGCCGCCCGCAACCTCACGCGGCCATACATCGTCAGGCGGTGAAACCTCATGATTCTAAAAGTTGCCGGTGCCATGGTCGGCGTGATTGTGCTCATTCCAATACTGATCGGCAGCGGTGTGCAGGGTGCGATCTCCGCGGTGTTCGGAAGCAGCAGCAGCCTGGACTGCACTCCCACCGGAGACACGTCCAACGGCGTTGCCGGGTATGGCAGAGAACAACTAGCCAACGCGGCCACGATTGTCGCTGTCGGTACAAAAATGAGCGTGCCAGAACATGGACTGGTCACCGCCCTCGCCGCCGCCATGCAAGAGTCCACATTGATCAATCTCGGCCACGGCGACCGGGACAGCCTTGGCCTCTTCCAACAACGTCCGAGTCAAGGCTGGGGCACGCCAGCGCAGATCATGAACCCCACCTACGCCGCCACAAAGTTCTTCGAACACCTACTCGCCGTTCCCGGCTGGCAAAGTATGACCGTCAACGACGCCGCACAGGCGGTCCAACGATCCGGAACACCGAACGCCTACGCCAAACACGAGCCCGCAGCACGCGCCGTGCTCGCCGCGGTCCTCGGAGCAAACTGCACACCGAGCGAGAATGCCCTTGTGGGCACAGGCGATTGCAACGCGATCCAGACACCGAACCGCGCCGCGTTCGCCGCGATCAACTACGCCTGTGGACAACGAGGACTGCCCTACGTATGGGGCGGAGACGGCCCGCACGAAGGCGGCTTCGACTGTTCCGGACTGACCAAAGCCGCCTATGGTGCGGCCGGAATCACGTTGCCCCGCACCGCACACACTCAATTCCACGCCGGTCCACGCGTGCCCGTTGGGCAACCATTGCTCCCAGGCGATCTTGTGTTCTACGGCAATCCCAACACCAAGATCCGCCACGTCGGGCTCTACATCGGGGGAGGACTCATGATCGACGCGCCGGACCGAGGCCAGGTCGTGAAGATCGAGCCCTACCGGTACCCGAGCGATGACTACGCAGGTGCTACCCGCCCAGTCAACCGGGATTTATTGCATTAGATGCAACATTGCGCACGGTTGGGGACCGTTGAATAGTCCCATGTCGGGACAGTTTGACGCCTCTGGCGGTGGGTGTCGGCGTGTCGCTGACCTGCGACGGCCGTAGCGGGTGCAACGATGTTGTATCCGATACAACCTGGAGGTGGGTGATGGTGCGACAGGTTGATCTGCCGGGTGCGGCGCACCTGGTACTCGATTCGGGTGTGCGTTACTTGGATCCGGCGCCGGCGGTGTTCGAAGCGATGCTGGAAGGCTGGGCGCGGCAGCAGAAGAGTCGGTTCCTGAGCGAGGCGGGCACGATTGTTCCGCGGGTGCGGCTGGTTCGACGCTTCGCGGGGTTCACCGACCAGTACCCGTGGGAGTGGACACCGGGCGAGTTGGAGGCGTTCACGGTGGACATCATGTCGGGTGCGCATCCTGCCGTGCAGTCCACAATCCGGTCGTATCACGGGGCTTTACGGATGTTCTGTGAGTTCGTTGCCGATGCCCGGTATGGGTGGCTGGCCGAGTGTGAGCAGCGGTTCGGACAGTTTCCAGTGCAGATTGCGCATGAGTGGAACACCGTCGCACACGTGGTTGACTACGAAGGCCAGCCGGGGCGGCGAGCGCTGACCTACGACGAGGTGCAGGCGTTGTTCGACGCGGCGGACGCGCGTGTCGAACGCGTCCGCCGGCGAGGTCGCAAGGGCGTGTTGGCGGCGTGGCGGGACGCGGCGATCCTGAAGACAGTATACGCCTACGGGTTGCGCCGCCGTGAACTCGCCCGACTGGACACTGTGGACTTTCGCCGCAACCCGCGTGCCGTGCAGTATGGCACCTATGGGTCGGTGCAGGTCCGGTATGGCAAGGCATCCAAGGGAAGTCCGCCGAAGCGGCGAACGGTGTTGACCGTACCGGAGATGGATTGGATCGTCGACGTGCTCACCGAATGGTGCGAGGAGATCCGCCCGCTGTTGTTCCCGGGCTCGCATCCGGCGTTGTGGGTGACCGAGCGGCGGAGTCGGATATCGATGCGGTCGGTCAACGAGGCGTTCCGCGACGCCCGCCTGGATGCCCGGCTGCCGGAGGAACTCGACCTGCATGCGCTGCGCCACTCCTATGTCACGCATCTTCTGGAGTTCGGTTATCCGGCTTTGATGGTGCAGCAACAGGTTGGGCACGCCTGGGGTAGCACGACCGCGCTGTATACGTCGGTGTCGGACGAGTTCCGCAACCGCTTGCTGGAACAGTCCCTGCAAACCCACCCGGAGCTATGGACGGAGACAACGTGACGCGCTCCATGAGCTATGTATGGCATCTGCGCGCGAAGATGGCGGAGAGGGGCCTGTTTCAAACCTCCGAGCTGGTGCCGCTGCTGGCCGAGCGTGGTATCCAGTTGTCGAGGGAGCAGGTCTACCGGTTGGTGACCCAACCGCCGCAACGGTTGTCGATGGACACCCTCGCGGCGTTGTGCGACATCCTTGACGTCACCCCGAATGACCTGATCGAGATCACCGCGGCGGCCAACCAGGTTCGTAAGACCGCAAGCGGCCGCGGGACCCGCCGGGCGCCGACGGCCCGGCGCACCACGATCCGCCGCCCGGACGGGACGTGAGCTGGTCATGGCGCCGCGTCTGTCCTCTCAACCTGGTACTGCGACTGGGGTTGTGACCGAGTGGATCGTTACCCACGTCCGGACCGCGCTTCCCATAGCAAGTGGAGACGTGGCGCGGGCCGCAGTGAGCGTGGCGGCGAGGAGTGCGCGGGGCATGGCGGTGCTGCGCGATCATCTAAAGCAGCATCCCGACGCACTGACCTCTGGACATCCGGACGTCGCACCAGTGGTGTGCAGGTTCATCCGGGCATTGGCCGACGCTGGGACCGGCGCGGTGTTGCCGGAGTGCAGCCGCTGCCACCGGCCGGCGAGGCGTTTACCGAAGCCGGTCGATGGTGGGCGCATCTGTCCGTCTTGTGTGGACATCGAGAACGCCGAGCCGTGCAGTCGGTGCGGGCGATTGCGTCCGGTCGTCACCCGCGACAGCGATGGGCCTGTCTGCCAAACATGCCGCGCACGCGATCACGCCACACACCGCGCCTGCGGCACCTGCGGGCAGGTCGAGCGGATCGTCGCCCGATCCGCCGACGGTGCCGGGATGTGCCGACGCTGCTACCAGGCGCGGCGCGTGCCCGAGCGATGTTGCCGGTGCGGGGAGGACCGCGTGCCGGCCACCCGCACCTCGGATGGCCCAGTCTGTGAGCGCTGTTACCGCACACCCGATCAGCGTTGTGACGGATGCGGACGCATCCGGCCCTTGAAAACCCGGCGCACCGACGTGCTGCCTGCCCTGTGTTCCGGCTGCTATCGCGGACGATCTGCAACCTGTACGACGTGCGGAAGAGTCCGGCCTACCAAGCGCTGCTCCGCACGCCAAGGTGAGGCGACGTGCGCGAGTTGCTGGCCCCGTTCGAGGCGCGTCTGTGCCCGCTGTCAGCGGGTCAAGGCGATTCTGACTCGTTGGCCGATTGGCGACGTGTGCGCCGCCTGCTATGCCTGGGTCCGCAAACACCCCGCGACGTGCACCGGCTGCGGTGCGATCCGACCGTTGATCGGCACTGACTCCGCAGACACACCGATCTGTGGTCCCTGCGCCGGACAGTCCGATCGCGACTACACCTGCCCACGATGCGGCGAGTCCGGCTTCGCCCAAACCATCGGGCGCTGCCTGCGCTGCGAGGTCGGTGACCGCATTCACGAGTTGCTCGCCGACGCCGACGGCGTCCTACGACTGGATCTCCAGCCGTTCGTCACCGCCCTGGCCACAGTCGACTCCCCAAACGCCGTCCTGCAGTGGCTACGGCCGGGCCAACCCGCCGCGCACCTGCTGGAATGGATCCACGCCATCGACGTACCAGTCACCCACGACCTGCTCGACTGCCTCCCACCGGGGCTCGCGGTGCATCGGCTACGCCAAACTCTTGTACACACCGGTGTCCTACCCGAACGCGACGAGTACCTGGAACGGCTCGTGCCCTGGCTGGACAATCTGCTCGCCGACCAGCCAGCCACGCGCGCCCACCTGCTGCGCACCTACGCCACCTGGACTGTGCTGCGCCGCGCCCGCTATCGCGCCCGCAGCAAGCAGTTCACTCCCGGCGCGAACAATTGGGCTCGATCCCGTTTGCGCGCCGCGCTACGGCTGCTGTGCTGGATCGACGAGCAGGGACTGGAGCTGGGCTCGATACGCCAGGACCACATCGACCAGTGGCTGCTCACCGGCCGTCCGGAATCCACCTACCCCGCGCGGGAATTCCTGCACTGGGCCCGGCAACGACGACTTGCCGGGGCCGTAGCCATCCCGAAGAAACGCTCGCGCACCACACTGGCACCGATCACTGACGACGAACGTTGGCAACAGCTGCGGCGCTGCCTGCACGACAACACCTTGCCCACTCCGGTGCGGGCGGCCGGGGCACTGGTGTTGCTCTACGGTCTGCCGGTCAGCCGAGTCGCCCTCCTACGGTGCGACGACATCCACATCGACACCGACCAATGTGCCTGGGTGCACTACGGGCGCCACCGGCTCCGGCTGCCGCCCGCCGTTGCCGCAGTTGTGCTCGCCCAACGCGATCAAGCCACGACCGTCTCCCCGGTTGGCCGCAGCCACCCCGGCGGCGTCGCATGGCTATTCCCTGGTGGCTTTCCCGGGCGGCCCGCACGTGACGCCCTCTATCGAGGTCTCCGCCTCCATCTGCACGTTCACCTACGGCGTGCCCGCAGCGCCGCCCTCGCCGGGCTGGCCGCGGAACTTCCCGCCGCAGTCCTCGCCCAACTACTGGACATCAACATCAACACCGCCCTCACATGGACGCGCCATACGCAAGCCGACTGGACCGCCTACCTCGCCGCACGCCGCAATACCACGGACACGAAACCCTGTCTGACAAACAAAGTCGGGCTAATACGTGGGCCAGCCGAGTAGCTCAACATCGTGCAGCGCTACCGTCCCGTGCACAGCCTGATGCCGGACTGGGCGACGTGCCGCCGTTGACCGGCAAGGTCCTCTGGCAAACCGAATCAGCCCGGCACCCCGCTCATGGCTGCACGGTGGCTTGGCCACTGACATCGCGGCGTTAAGAACTGCGCTTCCGATGCCAAGGAACGGTTAAGGACAGACACCACAATGTCGTTGACCTGGTTGGCTGGTCACCATGCCGAAACCCGACATCGACGGCCCCGCCGGGGGATACCGCAACGCGCCGACTGGAGCACCGGCCGTTGGCGCTGCCGTTCCCGGAGGCTCCACGCCGTGGTCGCCAAGTGGGCAGTTCTCAGTCGATACGGGAGAACTGGCGCAAGCCGTTGCCGCGTTTCGCGGCGCTGCGGAATCAGCCGTGGCTGCCCAGGCCGGTATGCCGAGCGCAACAGGAACCCCGTGGGGCACGGATCCGTTAGGCAAGTCGTTCGAAGGGCAGTACCTCGGACCGGCCGAAGGCGTGCAGGATGCTGTCAGCGCATTGGCCCGGTTGCTTGAGGACACAGCTGACAAACTCGACGCCATCCGGCGCAATGCCGAGACGACCGAGCAGAACGCGATCACCATCGCCACGAGCCTGAGTAGCTGAAGCGTGGCCGCACAGGAGGTTCCGGACGCGGTACAGGGCTTGCTCGCCGTGGTCGTGGGCAACAACTGGCCCGAATACAACGCCGCCGACCTGCAGGCGATGGCCTCACAATGGCGAGCCGCCGGTGAGCATGTGGCCGGCGTCATCGCCCAGATCGAGGCGGGTGCGGCGCACGTCGAGCGGGGCCTGACCGGAACAGCCTACGAGGCGTTCCGCGGGTTCATCGCGCCGCTCATCGAGCCCGGGGGCCAACTGGACGTCCTGCGGCAGGTCTGCTTCGCGCTCGCTGACGCACTGGAGGCCATGCTGCTCGAAGGCGACCTGCTCCGCAAGATCATCATTATCCTGCTGGTGATCCTGCTGATCGAGTTGATGGCCGACGCCATCGCCGCGTGGTTCACCTTCGGTACGACCAGCGCGACGTCCGCAACCCGTCAACTGGCGACCCGGGCGCAGGTGTTCACCTGGATCCGGCGGGCCATCACCCGGCTGGTGACCCATTGCGCGAACTCCGTGCTCGCACAGGTTGGCGTGACGTTCTTCGCCCAGCTGATCCAATACTGGGAAGGCAAGCGGGACAGAATCGACGGCCAGCACATCCGAGCTGCGGCCATCAACGGTGCCGTCGGTGGCGCGGTGGGCTTCGGCATGGGCGGCCTGGGCAGCCTGGCCAAGATCGGCGGCACGCCCAATTCGTGGAAGGGCGCGGCGACGTCGTTCGCCGTCAACGCGCCAGCGAATGTGGGCTGGGGTGCCGCAACCGGTGCGGCGGAAGCCGCCGCCCAAGACGCCGCCACCGGACTGACCGGTGACGAGGTCTACGGTGCCCAGAACGGTGCGTTCAACGGTGTGAAAGGCGGTCTGCACACCAGTTTCAACCCGGGCAACAAGCTGTCGATTACCCCTGGCGACCATCTGAACAACGCGCTCAACAAGCCTTTCGATACACCGCCGCCACGACCGCACCGAACTGAAACAGATCCGCCTCGGCTGGAGACCGGCCCACCGGAAGACTGGGACGCCTGGGGCGCGAGCACAACCCAGGCAATTCTCGACGCAGGCCGCTGACCGAACGGCACCCGATGATATGACGATCTCCTCTGCCGCCGCAGTAACGACGCGTTATGCACCCGCAGGAGCCGCTCCTCCCAGCGGAACTGCAAGCGTGGTTCGACGAACAGCCTGCATCGTGCGCGGCACTACACGCGAAACCTGACCAGACAACAGAACACGAGCTACACGGCTACACCATTACCTTCAACTCCGCAGTCTCGCGAGTGAGCCACGAGGGGCGTTCACCGTGATTCGCGCCTCGTCCGCCGGTCGCGAGCCTGCTGGGCACAACCACTGCAATACCGTTGGAATAAGGCAGGGTTTGAATACTGCTACTTCACCAGTTAAATAGGCTTATTGTAGGTTCCCATGTTTGACTTCATTTTCCCAGTGATTCTTCGTCTGGTTTTCGTCGATGAAAGATCGGCGGGAATGTTGACGGGCGGGACAGCGATGTTGGAACCGTCGCGGACGTCATGCCGTTCGGCCGTTCGGGTGATGTTCTGCTTGTGCCTTCGACTGTTGATCGTGGTCTGGCGGGATGGTCGCCGCATGAGGCAGGTACGCAGTATGCCGGTGGGCGTTGCGTCCGTCCGGAGCGAGAGTGATCTTCTGGTGCGCTATCGCGGTAGCGATGGCGGGTTTGTGGATACGTCGCTGGATCGGCTGTCCGTGGATGACGTGTTGGCCGGGTTGCCGGTGCGGGAGTTCCGTTCGTATCGCGGCCGTCGGCACTATTCGGGCTGGTATTGGTCAGCCACAACAGGTGGCCTTGTGGTGTACGAGAGTCGGCTGGAGTTGGCTCGGATCTTGTTGGCCGACAAGGACTCCGATGTGGTGGCGATCGCGGCACAACCGTTCCTGGTGGATGGGTTTGACGGTGAGCGGACGCGGCGGCATGTGCCGGATGTGTTGCTCGGGCACGCCGATAGGGCGGTGACGGTTGTCGATGTGAAGGCCGCGTCGCGATTGGACGATCCGAAGGTGTCGGCACAGTTCGCCTGGATGAAGCGGTTGTGCGAGCAACAGGGTTTCCGGTTCGAAGTGTGGTCGGGCACGGATCCGGTGCTGTTGGAGAATGTGCGGTTCCTGGCTGGCTTCCGTCGACCGGCGTTAGTTGCTCAGGAGTTGGTGCCGCTGGTGCTGGAGGCAGCGGTGTCGCCGTGCACGATCGCCGAGCTGGAGCGGCAGCTGGCTGGCCCGGCGCGGTGGGACCGGATTCGTCCAGTAATCCTGCATTTGCTGTGGCGGTCGCGGTTGACTGCGAATCTGTTCCGCCCACTGGACGGCGATACGATCGTGCGGACGGGGGTGGCCGCGTGAGCGCACGAACGGTGACGATCGCGGTCGGTGCATCACTGTTGGTGGACGGAGAGATGGCGCGGGTCGTGGAGTTCGATGGCCGCGCAGTGACACTGCAGTTGTCCAATGGCCGCTACAGCAGCATGGCCGTGGCCGAGCTGGTGCGGCGGGCGCGTGGCCCGGATCATGTCGCCAGCGGTGCCGGTGGTGGGAACGACCCGGGTGTGGTGTTGGCCGGGTTGTCGGCGACCGAGCGCGAGCGAGTGGCACAGCGGGCCGCACACGTCCGCGAGGTGCTGACCGGGTACACCTCCGGTCATGCCGAGACAGCGCGCCCCGGTGAACCCCGGACCGCCTTCGCCAAGGGAACCCCGCTAACCGTCCGCTATGCGGCCAAGGCTACTGAGTTGTCGGTGACGGCACGGACAGTCCAGAACTGGGTAGCCGCCTACCGCGACGGCGGAGAGGCCGCGCTGGTCGACGACCGACATCGCCGTGGCTGGTCCACTGTGGATCCAAGGTGGGACGCGGCGGTGCGCTCGGAACTGGCGGCTGGTGTGTCCGCGTCGACACCGACCCGAAGCGCGGTGCTGATGCGCGCGGCAGCACGGCTGGAGCGGGAGCACGGGCCGGGCGTAGTTGCTGTCCCATCCAAGACGACGGCCTACCGTCGGCTGGCGTCGCTCACCAGGGGGACAAACGCCGTGTCCGGGTCGGCGGCGGGCCGCCGGTCGATCGCGGAGCGACCGCAAGGTGTTTATGGGCGGCTGCGGGCGACCCGTCCCGGTGAGTACTTGATTTTGGATACCCAGGATCTGGATGTGTTCGCGATGGAGCCGGTGACCTGCCGGTGGGTACGGGCGCAGTTGACCGTCGCGCAGGATTTGTTCGATCGGCAGATTCTCGGGCTGAAGGTGACCCCGGTGTCGACCAAGGCAGTCGATATCGCCGGTGTGCTGTTCGAGGCGGTGACTGGCCGTGGCTCCGGCCGCCCGGCGTTGGGCCCGATGCACGGGTTGCCGGAGCGGTTGGTGTTCATCGAGATCGGTGCGGATGAGCCGGTGTGGTGTCCACCTGAGACTCTGGTGGTCGATCACGGCAAGGCCTTCCTGTCCGCGCATGTGATCGGCGTATGCGCTCGGCTGGGGATCTCCATACAGCCCGCGCAGCCACGCAAACCTACCGATAAACAGTTGGCATCAGACTGCGCTCCTTGTGGTTGATGTGGTGGTTGTTTCGGTGGGTGGGGCTGGTTTGCGGGGTGGTCGTCCGCGTCGTGGGCGGGCGATGTCGGGGCTGGGGAGTTGGTAGAGGTATTCGTTCTTGTCGTTGGCTCGGCGGCCGGTGAGCAGCCCTTGGTTGCGCCAGGTTTTGACGGTGCTGGTGCCGACTCCGAGGTGGCGTGCGATGTCGTTGAGGGTGAGCAGTCCTTCGTCGCGCAGGCGCTGGGTGTGGCTGCGTAGGTGGTAGGCCTTGCCGATCTGGCGGATGAGTCGGGCGTGCAGGGGCTGGCCGGTGCCGCTGACCATGCCCTTGCTGGTGAGGATGGCGGCGATCTCGGAGTCGGTGTGTTCCTCCAGCAGGGTGTCGATCGCTGATACGACCTCGGCCGGTGTCTGACGGATTTGCCATGCTGCCAACGGGATCGGTAGTGACAAGGTGCGATCCTGTCCTCCTTTGAGTCTGATATGGACAGTGATGGTGCTGTCGGTCCTGGCCAGGGTGGCGTCGGTAAGCAGCAGGCGGATGACGCGTTTACGTTCCCGCATCGGGGTGGCTGGATTCGCCCAGAGTGCGGGGAAGTCGGCGGCCAGCGCGGTGACGGCGTCGCGTTGTGTTTGGCTCAGTGGTCCGGTGTGCTGTTCGCGGGCGCGTTCGTAGGTGTCGGTGGCCTCGCCGAGCTCGCGCAGGGTGGCGTTCCAGGCGGCTTCGAGTTGGTCGGCGACCAGCCGGTTGGCGGGATCGACCGCGAGGTAGCGGCGGCGGGCCAGGTCGGCGTGGTATTGGGCGCGTTTCACGGCGGCGGCGCGGATGCGGTCGGCCTCGTCGGCGCGGGCGGTGAGCTCGTCGGCGACGGCCAGAGCGGTCTCCAAGGCCAGCGGGGTGACCGTGTCCAGGAGCAATCGGCTGACGGCGGTGTCGATCCCGGCGCCGGGGATGCGTTGGCAGATCGTTTTCCCGTGCTGGATGCCCTCGGATTGGCAGACGTATTCGGGGACGTGGTTGCCTTTGCGGGTGTGGTAGCGCACGGTCATCCGGCCGCCGCACTTGCCGCAGACGACCAGCCCTTGCAGCAGGGCGGGGCCTTCGCGGGGTGGGCTGGCGCGGCGGTCGTTGCCGTGGGCGGTGGCGTTGGCGGCCAGACGGGTCTGGTTGACCTCGAACTGTTCCCAGCTGATGTAGCCGGGATGGGAGTCGGTGATCAGCACCGTCCATTCCTCGCGCGGCAGGACGCGGGTGGTCATGGTGCCGTCGGCGCGGCGGTGATCGGTGCGCCGACCGTAGAAGAACGCACCGGCGTAGCGGGGGTTGTGCAGCACCTGCAGTACCCGGGAGTGTTGCAGCTGGCCCCAGACCAGCTCGCCCTTGCGCGGGCCTGTTTTCAGCCTGCGCGGGAACAGCAGCCCGTCAGCGGCGAACGCCTTGACCACGGCCAGCGCTGAACCGGTGGTGGTGAACGTGCTGAACACGCGCGCCACTGAGCCTTGGACGCTGGTGTCGGGATCGAGCACGACGTTGCCGACGGGGTCATAGACCAGGCCGACCGGCAGGGCCTGGACCAGCTCGCCGCGTCGGGCCTTGGACAACACCCCGCCCCGCAACCGCGCTTTCAGGAAATGCAGTTCGGCCTCCTATGCGAACCCGTCCGTTATGCCGACCTGGCGGGGGAAGTTGTTTGCTCCCAGCAAAATCTGGCTACCAAGTTCGTTATAGTCACAGACCGTTGAGGAACGCGAGGATGGTGTCGGGGGGTTGGTAGCGGCCTGGTGGTGCGTCGCGGGGTGCGGTTCGGGCCAACGCCCGCTCCTTGAGTGCAAGATCGGCATGGATGTAAACCTGCGTGGTGGCCGTGTTTTCGTGTCCCATCCACAACGCGATGACGGAGATGTCAACACCGGCGTGGAGCAGCCGCATCGCGGCGGAGTGCCGCAGGACGTGAGGTGAGATCTTCTTCTCACCCAAGGTGGGACAGGATCGCGCTGCAGTGGCTGCATGTATGGAAACCCGGCGCTGCAAGGCATCCCGGCTCATGGGGCCGCCGCGGCGGGTCGGAAACAACGGGTCGGCAGGCAAACCAGCGCGTTCGGCAAGCCAGGCACGAAGCACCATGACGGCGCCAGCGGTGAGTGGGGTAATCCGCTGTTTTCTGCCCTTGCCCAGACAACTGACGTGCGCGCCGGTGCCCAGGTGGAGATCACTGATCCTCAGGCGGGTGAGTTCGGTGGCGCGCAGCCCGGTCTGGCAGGCCAGCATGAGCAGGGCGTGGTCGCGGCGTCCGGTCCAGTTGCTCGGGTCCGGGGCGGCCAGCAGCGCGGTGATCTCGTCCTCGGTGAGGTAGGTGATCAGGGTGCGGTCGAACCGTTTGGGTGGGATTGCCAGGACCCGCTGGATGACCGCGGCCTGGTCGGGATGGTGCAGCGCTGCGTAGCGGAACAGCGAGTGGATGGCTGCCAGTCGGGCGTTGCGGGTGCGGACGCTGTTGCCGCGGTCGGTTTCCAGATGGGTCAGGAACGCGCCGATCAGCGGAGCGTCCAGATCGGTGATGTCCATAGTGGAGGGTTGTTTGCCGGTCTGTTTCTCGGTGAAGATCAGCAATAGCTTGGCGGTGTCGCGGTAGGCGGCGATCGTGTGGCCGCTGGCCTGGCGTTGCCGGGCCAGTCGGTCGGTGAAGAATGCTTGCAGGGTCGGGGCCAGAGTGCCGCTCATGCGCCACCTGCCAGGTGTTCGGCCAGGCGCTGCCCGGCCAGGGCCATCAGTTCCGGTGCGGCAGAGAGGTACCAAAATGTGTGTTTCGGGTCGGTGTGGCCCAGGTAGGTCGACAGCCTGGGCATCATGGCCGGGATGTCGGCGCCCTGGCGGTACCAGTCCAGCACGGTCGCGACCGCAAAACTGTGCCGGAGGTCGTGGATTCGTGGCCGGCAGGACGCTGAGCGGCGTGTGATCCCGCACCCCTCGGCCAGGCGGGCGAAGACAAGGCTGATGTTGCTGTGTAGCAACCGTGTCCCCCTGCTGGAGAGCAACAGTGCTGGGCTGGCCGGTCGTGGCAGCCGTTCCTGCCGACACTGTCGATAGCGGGTCAGGGCTCGCATCGCGCTGGGGTGCAAGGGAACCAGGCGGTGTTTGCCGAACTTGGTGTCACGCACCATCAGCAATTCGTGCTCGACGTCGAGATCCTCGTCATCAAGGGCGATCGCTTCACTGATCCGCAGGCCGCTGATCGCCAGCAGGCTGATCAGGCTTTGGTAGGTGGCGGCCCGAAGGCGCGGACGCAGCATGGCCGCGGCCTGGATGAGTGACCGGATCTCAGCCTCGGAATACAAGTACGGAGTAGCCCGGCAGGGCCCCACGGCGTGGATCACCCCGGCCGGCGGAACCTCCACACAGGGGTCAAGGCTGTGCAGGTAGGCGGCGAAGCCGCGCACCACGCTGACGCGGATCGCCAGCCAATGCAGGGATGTCCCAGCGGGTAGCGTCGCCCAGGCCAACGCGTTCTCGGTGGTGATGGTGTCGATGCCGTCGTGTTCGAGGTAGTCGACGAACTGACCCAGCAAGCGGCCGGCGTTGGCCAAGCGGAAACCCACAGCGCGACGCAAATCCAAGTAGTCCGCGAGCGCGCGGCGCAGCGGGGGACGTGACTGTGTCATGCCGCCTCACCTGGCCAAGGCCGGGCCAGTGCCCGTAGCGCCTCGGTATCAACCTTCGCGTAAATCGCGGTGGTCAGCGGGCGAACATGTCGTAGAGCTTGGCCGATGTCGCTCAGCGAGCCACCTCCACGCAGCATGGCGGTGGCCGCCGAGTGCCGCAGCCGATGAGCGTGCACCACGCCAATACCAGCCCGTCGGCCCGCGGAGGCCACCGCAGTCGTGACAGCGCCGGTGCTCAACGCCCGATACGGAGCCTGCGCACGAACGAACACCGTCCGGCCCTGGGCAGCGGCAGGGCGTCCGTTGCGCAGATAGGCGACGATCTTCTCCCCGACATCAGCCGGCAGCGGCATCCGATCACGCCGATTACCCTTGCCCCACACCGTGATCTCACCGAGTCGCCAGTCGATGTCGTCTAATCCCAACGCGGCGACTTCACCAGCGCGCAGCCCGAGCCGAAACAGCAACGTGAGGATCGCCAGATCCCGCCGCCCTGTCGAGGTCTGCTGATGTCGGCGTACGGACTCATGTGACCAGCCACGTACGGGTTAATGTGTCCACTTTGTAGCGTGTCGGGGTGTCGGTACGCGCTGGTGATCGTCAAGCTGTCGTGCGACCTGGCGGGTGTGTATAGGGACGGCACTGGTGATCTTGGACGAGGAGCGGTGGGCGGAGCTGCGTCGCTTCCGTGGCTTGTATGAGTCCGGCGCGATGAGCATCTCTGCGATCGCGCGGGAGACCGGGCTGCACCGGCAGACTGTCCGCAAATACCTGGCCAGCGACGCGCGGCCAGGACCGCCGCGAGGCAGCAGCCGCAAGGGGACCCGCACGCCGGTGATCGCCGCGATGGCGCCGGTGATCGATGCGTGGCTGCGCTCAGAGCTGCTGCTGAAAGGCACGGTTATTCACGAGCGGCTGGTCGAGCAGTACGGGTTCACCGGCAACTATCAGCGCGTCAAGCTGTATTTGCAGGAGGCCCGTCCCAGGATCGCGGCCGAGCTGGGTATCGCCCCGGACGAGCTGGGGCTCCTGCACCGCCGGTTCGAGGTGATCCCAGGCGCGCAGGCCCAAGTGGACTGGGGGGACGAGGGTCAGATCCTCGCGCATGTCGGCATTCCGAAGGTCTACTCGTTCCACATGACCTTGTCCTATTCACGCGACCCGTTCTGCTGCTTTACCACCAGTCAGGACCTGGAGACCTTCTTCGCCTGCCATCGCCGGGCGTTCGAGCACTTCGGCGGGGTGCCTCGGGCGATCGTCTACGACCGCACCAAGACCGTGGTGCGTCGGCATGTCGCCCCAGGCAAGGCCGTTCCGTTGCATCCGGAAGCCGTGGCGTTCGCCGGGCACTACGACTTCGACATCGACGTGCTGGCCGCATACCGCCCGACCGGCAAGGGCCGGGTCGAGCGCCAAGTCGCGATCGTGCGCGATCACGTCCTGGCCGGTCGTGGGTTCGCCAGCCTGGAGGAGATGGACTCGGCGTTCACCGCCTGGGTCCCGTTGCGGCGCAAGCGCGTCCACAGCACGCACGGCGAGGTCATCGGCCACCGCGCCGCCCGTGACCACTCGGCCCTGCACCCAATCCCAGTCAGTCCGTATCTGGTCACGCAGCGGCATCTGCGGCACGTCGGCAAGGACTGCCTGGTCGCGTTCGACGCCAGCCTTTACTCAGTTCCTGCCCGCAAGGTCCGTCACCGCCAGCTGGTCGAGATCCGCGCCACCGCCGACACCATCAGCCTGCATGCCACATCCATCGACGCGGCCACGACCGGCAACCTAGCCGACGGCACCCTGCTGGCCGTCCATCCCCGGGCCACGACCAGAGGCCAGCGGGTCGTCGACGAAACCCATTGGGACGGTCTGCCCGACGGCCACACCCGCGCGGTTACCACCAGCATCGAGGACGACGACCACGACGGGAAGGTCATCCCGCTGCGGCCCAATACCGCGCCTGAACAGTCGTGGCCCCGGTCACTGGAGGCGCTGCTCACCCGCACCGCCGCCGCACAGATCAAGGTCGAACACCGCCCGCTGTCGGTCTATGAACAACTCACCGGCACCGGACCCAGCAGGACCACAGCACTACCGCAGACGAAGGATCACCGTTGAACGAGCTGGTCACCACCCGCATCCGCTCCACCGCCACCCGGCTCGGCCTGAACCACCTGCCCAGCCAGCTCGACACCTTCGCCCGCCGCGCCGAGGACAACCAGATGGGATACCTCGAGTTCCTCGACCTGGTCCTGGAAGAGGAAGCCGCCGTCCGCGACGAACGCCGCTTCCGCAGCGCCCTGCGCCTGTCGAAACTGCCGCACCACAAGACCCTGGACGACTACGACTTCTCCTTCCAGCCCGAGCTGGATCCGCGGAAGATCAAAGACTTGGCCACGCTCTCGTTCATTGAGGACAAAGGCAACGCCGCTCTGCTCGGGCCGCCCGGAGTCGGGAAAACACACATCGCCGTCGCTCTCGCGGTCGCTGCCTGCCGCGCCGGCTACACCGTCTACTTCACCACCCTGGACGACATGGTCCGCCGCCTGAAAGCCGCCGACGCGATCGGACGGCTCACCAGCACTCTGCGCACCTACCTACGGCCCAACGTCCTCGTGATCGACGAGGTGGGCTATCAGCCCCTCGAACGCGCCGAAGCCAACCTGGTCTTCCAGGTTATTTCGAAGCGCTACGAGAAAGGCTCCGTCATTCTGACCTCGAATAAGAACTTCGGGGAATGGGCCCAAGTCTTCAGCGACGAGGTCCTCGCCACCGCGATCCTCGACCGGCTCCTGCACCACTGCGACGTCATCCCCATCAACGGCCCCAGCTACCGGCTGAAGAACCGACTCGCCGCCATCACGGACACCGCCACCGTCGCTTGACACCTGGACACATCAGTTCGTACTCACCTGGACACATCACCGGATACGCCGACAGCTGATCACACGAGGCCAGCAACGCGACCACCTGGTCGGCTTCCAGCGCTTGAGGCAGACCTCTCAGCGTCCAGCCCGCTACCGAAGGCACGGCTGTGGCCAGCGGCTGGTCGATGACACCTTCCAGATACAGAAACGTAAGCAGGGACCGGAGAGCCGTCACGATCCGCTGAGCAGACCGAGGCCGCTTCCGACACTGCACCACCACGAACGCGGCCACCTCACCCGCGGTCAAGCGCTCCAGATCAACGTCATCTTCGGTCTTGTTCGCCCTCTCTAGCAGGAACGGTTGTACCAGGCGCACATTCAGCGCGACCGTCGTTTGGGCCAGTCCTCGCTCAGTGGTGAGGTAGTCGCGATAGCGGACCAGTAACTGCTCCACCGGGGTTGTCGCGGCCGCAGGGACCCACGCTGAAACCACCCCCAGATGCTGCAGGTAGCCCACCAGCGGCCGCAGCGCTCGTGCGGTGCGCTCGTTGACGTAGCCGGCCGCGCGGCGGTAAACGAAGTAGGTATCCACCGTCGCGGGGGTCAACTCCGACGTCTCCAGACCCTCCCGAGCCAGCCATCGGCTCAGGTGCGCCATCAACCGCACATGCGCCGCCGCGGTCAGCGGCGTGTAACCCAATCGCTCCAGCTCAGCCCGGTAACCATCAGCATAAGGAGCTAACGGTAGGCACACCCGAGCCCAACACGGAACTGTCGTCATGACCTTCTCCTCTCCATCAAGGTGTTGAGCGAAAAGGAGACGCTGATCAAGGACGCTGATTACGCCGAACTTGGTAGCCAGATTTTGCTGGGAGCAAACAACTTCCCCCGCCAGGTCGGCATAACGGACGGGTTCGCATAGGAGGCCTTATGTGGACGTCCACATAAGGCCTCGGACATTGTCCCTTTGAGACCGAGCAGGAGCCGGTCGTTGAAGTTCGCCGGGTCGTAGAGGCCGTCCTCGTCCAGGATGAGGGTGCCGGCCAGCGCGCAGATCTCCAGCAGCCGGTGCCAGTCGGTGTTGTTGCGGGCCAGCCGGGAGACTTCCAAACCGAGCACGATCCCGGCGTGTCCCATGCCGACATCGGCGACCAGTCGCTGGAACCCTTCCCGGTCCGCGGCTGAGGCGCCGGACTGGCCCTGGTCGGTATCGATGACGATGATCTGCGACTCGGCCCAGCCGAGTGCGACCGCCCGGCCGCGCAGCGCGTACTGCCGCGCGGTCGACTCGGTGTTGGACAGGACCTGTTTCAGCGTGGATTGACGGACATAGAGGTAGGCGTCACGCCGCAGGTGCTCGTGGGTGACCTTGCCCGCCGCGCTGGCGGCGCTGGTGTTCACAGTCTTCTCCTTGATCGCGTGCGGGGTGATCGTGTTCGGGCCGCAGCGCTGCCAGTGCCATGCCGGCCAACACCCGCACCAGTTCGGTGGCATGGCCGGTCAGCGCGGCCGTCGTCGGGGCGGGGCGAGGTTCTGGATCCTGTTGTGCGGCAACGGGAATCTGTTGTTGCGCCGTGGTCCAGGCAGCCATGCCGCGGCCGGTCAGCACGCCCCAGCCCAGCCGCCATCCCTCGCCGTGGCCGGACAGCACCGCCGCGCGTAGTTCTTCGTATCGCGCGGCGGTGTCCGCGCCGTGGGTGGGGATGTCAGGGGCTGCTTTTGGGTCGCTCCTTGGATTCCGTGTGGCGGCGAGCCAGCGCCCGCTCGATCGAGCGTGGGTGCACGCGCGTGCCGAACCGCTGCTGGATCAGCTCTGCTAGCGCCGACGATCGCAGCGTGGGGTCGGCGGCCAGGAGTTCCTCGAGATGGTCGACGACCTCGTCGGTGAGTTTGCGCGGACCCTTGGGCCCCGGTTTGGCGGGAACCAGGCCGGCTGGTCCGCTCTCGGCCACCGCGGCCGCGGCCTGGTAGTAGCTCTGCCGGGAGAACCCGAACGCCGCCGCCGCGGTCGTCACCGAGACACCGTCGACTTCGACCCGGCGCACCATCTCGTACTTGACTTGCACGAGGTCGCGGGCGTCGAAGAACTCCGAGTCGGTGAACCGCTCGTCGGCCACCGACTCCGGATGCGGGTTCAGTGTTCGCGACTCACGCAACGTCTCGGCTTTCGGGTCTGCCCGTCGCCTGCCCATGCCTGCTCCACCACCATGATCTTGTCTATCTAACTTTGACGCGATGGGCGGTGACTCTAACCATGCGATGTTGTACTTCTCCAGCAGGACAACCGCTATTCACTCGGTCGTGTGCCTCCGTGAGCAACGAATGATGACCATTGTCGGCATAGTTGCCCTGACATTCGCGGCGCAATCTGGTTGACACGTGGATCAAGCTCAGACGGTCAGGGACGCAGGCTCGCCAGCACATCGGCCAACGCGAGCAGGTCCTGGATCCGGAACGGCGAACGGCCGGCCGCCATCACCACGAACGGATCCGGCTCCACCACGTCGGTCCAAGCCGTGGGCAGGGACTTCAGCTCACCGCGCTCATCATGGAAGCAGACCCGATCCTCACCCCAGTTGTTGCGGCGCGCCACGAACTCGAACTCCTGCCCACGCAACGGATGGAACGGATGCGTCACCCGCACAACTCGTTGCTCACCGGCTCCATCGGGTGCATTCGACGACTCGGTCCAAACCAACAGTGGAACGGTTTTTCAAGTCGTTGCGGGAAGGCCTGATTCAGCATCTGCCGGCCTACAAGGGGCCGGACCTGCACAGCCGTGGACTACGGGTGGAGGAACAGGCGTTCTTGTTCCTCCACGAGTTGGAAGATGTGATTCGCGACTGGATCGTCTCGGTTTATCACCCCACTGATCACGCCGGGCTGGCAGTCGCGGACTGGCCCAATCTGGCGGTCAGTCCAAATGAGATGTTCGCGGCCGGGATCGCGAAGGCCGGCCTGCTAAGGATTCCAGCGACACCGGAGTTGGTGTTCGAGTTCCTGCGGGTGGCCTGGCGCACCATCCAGCATTACGGTGTCGAGGTCGATGGGCGCCGTTACAACGGCCCGGCGCTCGACGGGTACCGCAACGCCCCCAGCCCCCACTGCGGTGTCGCCGCGGGAAAGTGGCCGATCCGGGTCAACGACGACGATGTCCGCTTCGTCTACTTCCAAGACCCCGACGACAGCAGATGGCATCGGCTGGACTGGGAGCACTCTCCGATGCTGGGCACCCCGTTCTCAGCCGAGGCGGCCCGCTACGCCCGAACGTTGGCCACCCGGACCGACCGGCTCGCCGACCCGAATGTTGCACTCGCACAAGTATTGGAGCGGTGGAGCAGCGGCGCGGTCACCGATCGGCGAGAACGTCGCATGGCCGCTCGGCTGTCCGCCGAGCGAGCCGCGATCCCTGGCCTGGCCGACCCGAGACTCGACGGGATCGCAGCGCCACCACAGCACGAACATGACTCGGCGCCACCGGACGCGCAGCCCCATCTCGTTGCGGTGACGGGGGATGATGACGAGGAAACCGACCTTGTGGCAGACATGAACGGCTTCTACGACGACGCGCTGGAGGTGCTGGAATGACGGCACCACAGGCGGCCTACAGCCTGTCCCGCAAGGAAGGCTGGCGCCGGTTCGTCGACACCCCACCCCGCACCCGGCCAGAATCGCTCACCGCGAGTGCGTTGCTGCGACTGGGAGATGACGCTCGCCTGGACTACGACGAGGCCCGACACGACTGGCACGCCAACTTCGGCACGATCGCCACCCCACAGCTGGCCGCGGTGCGCGACGAACTGGAGTTGATCGTCGCCTCGAACCGGCAAGACCCGGATCGGGTCCGTGGTGCCGCGGTCATCGATGGGCAACCCGGGTTGGGCAAGACCACGATCGCCAACCTCTTCGGCCGAGACTTCGACCGTGCCGCGCGACGTCGACACGGACCGTTGACCGACACAGGTGACGAGCGGATTCCGGTGTTTCGGGTTGGCCTGACGTCGAACACCACCCTGCGCACGCTGAACAAGATGATCTGCGAGTTCTACGCTCATCCGGGCGCTGCCCGAGGAACCGCCGCCCAGCTGGCCACCTACGCCCTGGATTGCGTGCTGCAGTGCCAGACCCGGGTCGGGATCATCGACGACATCCACTTCATCGACCAGCACAGCAAAGACGGGCTGGCGGTCAGCAACCACCTCAAATGGTTGGCCAACGAACTGCCGATCACATTCATCTACGCCGGCGTGGGATTGTCCGAACGGCGGTTTTTCGAGGAGGGCCTGTCCGGGCCGTCGGTGGCACTGGCACAGTCCGCACGCCGCTGGACCCGCCTGGACGTCGGCCCATTCGACCGAGGCCAGCACTGGCAGGCATTGCTCAAAGCGATCGAGAAACAGCTCGTCCTGGTCCACGGGCACCCTGGGCAACTCGCACGTCTGGCCGACTACCTGTTCACCCGCACCGGCGGTCACATCGGCTCGCTGATAACCCTGATCACGCGCGGTTGCTTCAAAGCGATCAAGACCGGCGACGAGAAGCTCTCCCGTGACCTGCTCGACACGGTGCGCATCGACGAAGCATCGGAGAAAGCCCGCAAACGGCTTCAGGCAACAACATCCCGGACCCCGACCCGCACCCGCCGACAGCGGGCCGCGTCATGAACACGCACACGGCTGTCAGGGCGCTGCCACTGCGCACGGCGATTACCGATGGCGAGAGCGTGGACTCCTGGCTTGAGCAGTTGGCTCGCCGCCACCGACTCACCCCACGAGCGTTGCTGCCCGCCCTCGGGATCAGCGCTCTCCCTGCATTCACCAGCAAGCTGATCTATGGTGTCGATCCGCGGCTCTGGCGGCAGATCGAACAGGTGACCGGGCTGGTCCCCGGACGCTTGGACACAGCGGTCGGTGACCCGCGTGTCACAGCGATCCGGTTGCGGCCAGGCGGATCCCGGTACTGCCCGCGCTGCTTGGCCGACACCCACGGCCGTTGGCTGTTGTCCTGGCGGCGGACCTGGACGGTCGCCTGCCGGTCTCACCGGATGCTGTTGCACGACAGCTGTGCGGCCTGCCACGCCACGCCCCGTCGCAAACTGCCCGGAGGAGTCAAACCGATCCCGCCGGGCAGCTGCACGCACATTCTCCTGCCGTCCCGGCGACAACGATGCGGCACGGACCTGACCACCGCAGCGGTCATTCCAGTGAACGACGACGTCCTCGACGTCCAACGCTGGATCGACGATCTGATCACCCGCATCGGCCAGCCCGACGGGCATCCCAACCGCGAGTACGCGACCACCGTGCTCGCCGATCTCCCGCTCGTGGTGTCCTGGCTGCTGCTGGACCATCGCGCCGCACTGCTGGCCACCGCTGGCCGGATCAACGCGAATCGCCCCACCGACCGGGACACCGGGTGGCACAGTCTTGACAGTCTCGATGCCGCACTCACCGCAGCTGTTCTGGCGGCGGCGAGGACCATAGTGGACGGCGCAGACCAGGCGGCCGTCACCGCGCTACGTGAGATCTTCGCCAAGCTCCCCACCAAACGCCGGATTCCGCCACCGGGCATGTCCACCGCGCACTGGCAGGCCCTGTCGACCCGGTTCCGCAACCGGTATCTCCGCGCCGCGGATCCTGACCTATTGGCCACTGAACGGCTACGGCTGCGGACCGTGACTCCCGCGGCCCGCGAACCCGGCGGCAAGATCGGCGGGCGCATCCGGCAGATCCCGCAACTGTTGTGGCCCGACTGGTCCGCGCGGCTGCTGCCCGTCAGTGGGTTCCACCCCGAACTGTTCCGCGCCGCGTTCAGCATCAGCCTGCTCATCCCCGGCCATCCCGGCAAGCCCGGCCGGGACCTGCCTGCCCTGACTACCCAGTTCAACCCGCGGGTCCGCCGCGCCAACATCACCACGATGTTCGCCGAACTCGCCGACCAACTCGGATCACCCGGGTTGCGCGATGTGCTCACACTGCTGTGTCGCATCGCTGAGCACCTCGACCAGATCGGCGCACCCATTGACTACCAACGCCGCCGTGAACAGATCCTCACTGAAACGCTCACCTGGGATCAATGGCGCGACCTGGTCTGCTCCGCCGCAGCGCATCCCGGCGACCGCAACCCCAACGGACGGCTTCTGCTGGCCCAACGCCATCTCCACCAGCTGATCACCGGCGCCGATCTCTCCGACCCACGCCACCCACTGGCCTTCCGCAACGCACATGATCGCAACCGCTACATCCTTTTCACCACGAAACTGACCACACCCCTGCGCCAAGCACTGCACGAGCACGCCATTGCTGTGCTAGCCGAACTCGGGATTGACGAACCACTGCTGTGGTCACCACCAGCCGGCCTTGCCGACGGCCTGCAGCTGCCCGGAATCGACATCCACACACTCGACATGACCACCGTCAACCGGCTCGTTGTCGAACAACACCGCTCGCCCGGTGACACGGCGCGAGAATTGGGTGTCCACCTCGAACACATCCGGCTCGCACTGGAACGCCTCGACCGCCCACAACGGCAGTGGGCCCACAACTCCACGCCTACCGCCTGGCACACCGAACAACACGCCGCCCGCGTGCTCACTCGCGACTTCTTCGACCGCGAATACATCCACAAAGGACGCACACTCAATGAACTGGCCGAGACCACCGGGATCGGCCGGCACATCATCGCCCGCATCGCCAAACAACTCGACGTCCCCTTGAACAAGGGCCGCGCCCCGTTTCCCATCGACCCGGACTGGCTGCGCGAGCAGTACGGCGACCGCCTGCGTCCCACCGCCGACATCGCCGCCGAGCTCGGCACCGACCAGATGACGGTCAACCACGCCCTGCACCGGCTCGACATCCCCACTCGCCCGTCCGGCGTCGGCAGCTTCCCACAAATGATCGCCGTTCTCGACAAAGACGTTCCCCGCGATATCCGCGCCGCGGTCGAAGGCGCGTTACACGGCTGGCAACGGCTACACCGCTTCCAGATCGCCATGACGTTCCCCAGCATCGACACCGCCGCCACATACCTCGGCGCTCACCAAAGCTCCCTGGTGCACCAATTCCAGCGGCTCGAACGCGACATCGGCACCCAGCTCTACCGCCGGGCCACATTCCACAAACCCCACCGCCCCACCCCACGGGGCCAAGCACTTCTACGCCACCTCGCCCACCAGCACATCCAGCACCTGATGACCGCCGCCCTGGGCGACCAGATCCGGCCCATGCCCGCCCCGGACACGATCACCGCCGCCCACCAACACCTCTCCCGACAGCCACGCAAACCCCCACCCCGCACACCGATCCCACACACAACCACTCCACGGAAACAACCCCGCGGTACTGCCGCTCACCAGATCCGAATCACCCCCCACGTCCGCACCGTCCTGCACGACATCATCGACCACCCCGGCGAGTTCTACGGCCTAGAAGTGTTCAACCGCACCGGAATCGACCAAAGCACCCTCTACCCGATGCTCCACCGCCTGCACCGCGCTGGATGGCTCACCAGCCACCTCGAAGACGAACAATCCTGGCTCGCCGGAGCGCCACCCGGACGCGGCCCTGGACGCCGCCGCACCTACTACTACTCCAGTCGTAGATCGTGATCTTCATGGTTCCTGGAGCGATTGGTGCTGGTAGTGGGCTTGCTGGGCTCGGTATTGGTGTCGCCTGCGCCAGTGTGAGCAGTGCAGGACGTGCCGGATGTCTGTGGCCGGAGTGAGCACCAGTGCGTTGTAGAGATGGCGGATTTCGTTGAGTGTCAACGGAATCAGCCCGTCCGCAGCGGGTCTGGCGCGGGCGGTGACCGTCACGATCGCGAGGAAGACGTGGGCGAGCAGCACCAGGGTTGTCCAGCGATACCAAGATGTCCACGTGCGGACTTGGTGTTCGTCCAGACCGGTTTGGCCTTTGCCGGTTTGGAAGGACTCCTCGACGGTCCATCGGCGCCCGGCCACCCGCACCAGCGTGGCCAGCGGCACCCTTTCGGGCGCGTAGCAGCGGTAGAAGGCACGTTCGCCGGTGCGGCGGTTGCGCCGGACCAGCAGCCACCGATGCCCGGCGGGCTCGTCATCACCGCTGGTGAGACTGATCCAGGCCCAGTCGTAGAACCGGTGTCCTTTCACGCCTTTGCCCGCGGACAGTCGCTGCCAGGCACGTTTCGGTAGCCGCGCGAGCAGTTCATCGGCCCGATAGGTGCCCGTGGCGGTGCTGACCCGGTGGTCGCAGGCCACCGCGAGCACGTACCCGACCCGCCGTTTCTCCAGATCGCCACGCAGCGTCGGATTGCTGCCGTAGACCTCGTCCGCGGCGACCCACCCGGCGGGCACACCACCGTCGAGGGCACGCAGAATCATGCGCGAGGCCAGCGCGGGCTTGGTCGCGAACCCGGTGTCCTCAGGGACCCCGGCCGCCGCGCACCGATCAGGATCACCGGTCCAGGAGCGCGGCAGGTACAGCTCACGGTCGATCAGTGTGTGCCCGACCTTGGTGGTATAGGTCAGAAACACCCCGACCTGGGCGTTCTCGATCCGCCCGGCGGTACCGGTGTATTGGCGCTGGGTCGCGACCGTGCACGTCCCTTTCTTGACGTCGCCGGTCTCGTCCACGACCAGCATCGCGTCGGTGTCACCGAGATATTCCACCGCGGCATCCCGCACGTCGTCGCGCACCTCATCGGCATCCCACACCGCCCGCGACAGCAGGTGCTGCATCCCGTCCGGCGTCGCGTCCCCGGCGTGCTCGGCGATCGTCCAGCAGTTCTTGCGCGGCAGGTCGGCCAGCAGCCCCTCCACGAACGCTCGTGCTCGCCGGCGCGGTTCCACCCGCTTAAACCGCTTCGCCACCCGAGCCATCAGCCCGTCGAACTTCTCCCGCCAGCCAACGGGATCCACACCCTCAACGGGGTTTACGATGGCGCCCGCGGCCACCACACGATCTTGAGTTGTCCACACAACTGCTCATGATCAACTGGTGGCCGCGTCCGTATTCAGGGACCCTCACCAGCCAAGATCACGAAGTCCGGCTGCCGTACTAGTTGATCTAGTGTCCTGCGTCAGAAATTCGCCTGCAAAATCGGGCGAGTGATTCGAGGATCTCTTCGGCGGTCTTGGTCCAGAGGAACGGTCGTGGGTGGGTGTTCCAGTTCGCGATCCAGGCGTGGACGTCTTTTTCCAGTGCCTGAACGCTTTTGTGGACACCGCGGCGGATCATCTGGTCGGTGAGGAACCCGAACCAGCGCTCGACCTGGTTGATCCAGGACGATCCGGTGGGTGTGAAGTGCATGTGGAACCGGGGATGTTTGGCCAGCCAGGCTTTGATCGCGGGTGTCTTGTGGGTGCCGTAGTTGTCACACACCAGATGCACGTCCAGCCCGGCGGGCACGGTCTTGTCGATCGTGGTCAAGAACTTGCGGAACTCGACTGCCCGGTGCTGGCGGTGCAGTTCGCTGATCACGGTCCCATCGGTGATGTCGAAGGCAGCGAACAGGCTGGTGATGCCGTTGCGGTGATAGTCGTGCGTGCGTCGCTCGGGCATACCCGGCATCATCGGCAACACGGGCTGAGAGCGGTCCAAGGCCTGGATCTGGGACTTCTCATCGACACACAACACCACCGCCCGCTCGGGCGGATTGTGATACAGGCCAACAACATCCACGACTTTCTCGATGAACAACGGATCGGTCGAAAGCTTGAACGTGTCCGCCCGATGTGGTTTCAGCCCGAAATCACGCCAGATCCGCCCGATCGTGGACTTGCTCAACCCCGACTTCTCCGCCATCGACGTGCGCGACCAGTGCGTGGCATTACGCGGCGTCTGCTCCAGCGTCGCCACGATCACCTCTTCCACCTGATCAACGGTGATCGACGGTGGCCTGCCTGGACGCTCCTCATCGACCAACCCCTCCAGGCGCCGCTCGAGAAACCGACGACGCCATTTGGTCACGGTGGTCGGATTCACTCGCAGATCCTCAGCGATCCGCTTGTGGGACAAGCCATCCGCGCATCCCAACACAATCTTGCAGCGCAGTGCCAGCACCTGCGACGACGTCGCTCGCCGCGCCCACCGCTGCAGCGTTTCCCGCTCTTCCTCATCGAGCACCAGCTCAGCCTTCGGCCGACCACCGCGCCCACCGTCGGCAAGCCCGGCCAACCGCTGCGCGGCAAACTTTCGGCGCCATGTGGACACTGTCTTCTCGGTGACACCCACTGCCCGCGCGGCAGCCACGTTCGACATACCCTCCGCGCACGCCAGGACAATCCGAGCCCGCTCACCCGAACGTCGATCCGCCGAACCCGCACGACGCAACAGCTCAGCGCGTTCAGTCTCCGACAGCGCGATCCCCACAGCAGAAGGTCCTCTGTGCGACATGCCCGAACGGTAACAACTAATCCTTAGAATTTCAGACGCGACACACTAGCTAGGTCATCGACATGTTGTCCGTGTCCGGTCCGACATCGCAGACGGCCGAGCGTAGAGAAACCCGTGCGCACTGGGCCACAACCATCAGAGCTGGCAAAGGTTCGCCGGGTATCTGAGGGGCGCTCATCGAACAACCTGCGGGCTGAACTTCACGCGCGGCGCGGACAGCATCCCCGGTACGCCGTCGTCATTCGATGAAGTGGTCATGAGCTCCAGCCGATGTTTCGTCAGACGCATATGTGGGTTCCGCGCGAACATGAGCAGTCTTGGCGGCGTGAGGTGGTGTTTCCACGCGACGTGACCACTCGGTGCGCAGTTGATGTCCGGGGTAGTTGATCACCTTGGTGCAACGTTCAAGCTCGTTCCAGTCCTCCGCGCGGCCGTCGGCTGTCGCATACCGTCGCGGGCGGACTCGGCCGAATCTCCGGCGATCCGCAGTTCGTACCGGTAGCGTGGCCGCTGCACACCATTCGTAGCCATACGAAGACCTGGGGAACCCGAATGAGTAAGCAGGCCGTCACCTACGTGCAGCGGCTGGGCATTACTGACCAGCGGGCCGAGCAGGTGTTCCTGCTGCTAGCCGAGCGTACCAAGATCATGAGCGGCCCGTGGGGTTCGGATCTGCCCGAGGTCATGGGGCTCGAAGTCGGCCCCGCTGACATCCCCGTGCTCGCTGCCCAGATCGGCCTCGACCCGGAAGGATTCCGCGCCCAGTTGCGGAGCCTGAGGCAGCATGTGCGGATGGATGTCCTGGAGCATGACGACGGCGTGTGGGAGATCGTCTACGGGCCTTCGTACACCGACCGCCAGCTCCCAGCCCCTCTGCCCCCAGTCATCGCCGAGGGCAACGTCGGCGGGCTGAACGCCTTCTCAGTGCCGGGCTGGGACCACTTCAGCACCTGGGGTTACGAGGACCATCTCGGCCACTACTACGCGCAGCTCTACCACAACAGCGACAACCGCGATGCCGCGCCCCGGATCTGGATCATGCCGCCCAAGTACATGGTGCGGACGATCGACGAGCTGGCCCAGGCCATCGCGGAGGCCCTCGCGCCGTACGAACGCGTCCCGATGCCGGCCGTGGTCATCAGGATGTATCTGACCAAGCCCCATACCCGCTGAACCAGTAGGAGCCACTGCGCAAACAGGCGGAGCAAGCCGCCATTGGAACTTCAACGGACCCTGCTGACCAACGGGTTTCGGTGACGAACCTTGGACGATGACACCGCGCATTTCGTGGCGAATCCCGTGCCGGCGCGGACTACGCGATCACCCAGATGCTGTTCGACGCCGACGACTACTTGCGGCTACGGGATCGGGTCGTGGCGGCGGGCTGTGACACGCCGATCATCCCCGCGCTGATGCCGGTCACCACAACGTGAACCATCGCCCGCTCTGAACAGCTGTCCGGCGCGCCGTTTCCGCCGCACCTAGCCAACCAGTTCGCCGCCGTCGCCGGGTCCTTGGGCATCGGGACGCCCGCTCCCGAACCCGACACCGCCGAAGGGAAGATCATTCATGCGATGCCCTCGGAGTCGGTGTTCGCCACACCTTCTCCCGCTGCGCCGGCCTCAGCTGGTGGCGGCCGAAGCATCACCGGCTAAGTCCGATCCATCGGTTTCATCCTCCATGATGGGGATACCGGCACGATGCTTGTATAGCTGGGTCGCGGTACAGGCAAGGGACACGGTGGCATCGAGATCCTCACGCAGAACCTTCAAGTTGCATTCCAGCACCAGAAGGCCTGCCTCGTCCGGGTGCTCAGAAACGTGGACGCGATCGAAGACGCCCTGTACCCGACCGTGCGCAATCGAACTCTGATCACTGTACATCCACTGGTAGATGTGCCGAGGAATGGAGATCGGTGTTTCAGATTTCCATTCCGGAGCATTCAGTGCGGTCTCGACCTCGCTGATGATTTCGTGGATCGTGAGTTTGGGCGGAAGTCTGCCAGTGGGGACTCGCAACTCGTCCTTGATGTCGTCGCAATAGTCCTTCAACTGCTGCACGATGGTATCTGCCCCATGCGCCAGTTCTTCGCGTACATCACTGTCCTGGTTTACCTCTTCCAGGAAGGGGTATCGGCGCTCGGCAATGTAGTTGCGCCGGGTCGTGTACCGCTTGCGCTGCTGATCAGCCTCTTCCATACAGACTCGCGCGAGGTTGCGCATTCGCTGGTCATGATCATTGGATGCCAGCAACCAGATGATGCGCCAAAGGTTCTCGTTGGCCGATCGCAGCAAAGTGAACCCCGCGGCATGCGGGCGCTCCGAGTTGCGCACATCCTGGTTGAGTCGGCGAAAGGCGTTGAGATGATCGGCAGCCATGTAGAAAGCGCCGTAAACCGGCGAGGCGAGTGCAACCCCATGCGCGCTGGATCGCTTGACGTCCAACTCGCTGCCGGGCCTGGGTTCCGGGAATCTCGAAAACCAGGCATGAAACGCATGGACCCTTTCGAGGAGATCTCTGAAGATTTCCTCCTCTGCCAGCAACTCATCGTTCACTCGCTGAGTGTAACTACTCACGCAACGCTATATCTCCGAGGATCAGGACCGTTGGTCGGTGGTCGACGCCAGCGGTGCAATCGTCTCCTCCAGCATCGGTGCACGGCACCCTTTAGATCAACCCGTCAGACAATCAATCCTGTCCATTCCGCTATAAAACGGTCGATGTGCAACTTCCGCGCGGTACCTGATCAAGTGGTCACGTCGTGGTCATCTGGCCACGGAACTGGTCATCTGTGTGCGGAAGCTACAGCATAAGTGTAGGTTCCTAGGTTTTTCTTCATTTGATCTTCGATTCCGCAGGCACGATGCTGGTTTTCTCATCTAGTTTACATTGGTGCCGTTTCAACGGTTTTTCGTTTTCCTCGCAGATATCTGGCGTGTGGCGTCGACGGGTCCGTGTGGGTGAATGTGGACGCTCGGCTATCCGCTCCGGTCCTGGCGCTAGGTTCACTCTGTCGAGGGAACTCTGTTGTGCTCCCGTGGGTCCGTTCGTTCCTGACCGTGGGGCATGTGAAGGTGGCCGTCATGCATCCACGGTGTGTGATGACGGCGCTGTATGGGTAAGGTTTGTTGACTGTGCCCGAAGTGAGGGCGCGCGTTGAGGCCATCCAGTCGATGGTGGACAGCGGGGTTTGCCTTCGGTGCGGTGATTGTTTGCCCGAGTGGCCGGACATCTCTCACACGATCGGTGACGCGTGTCTGCCGATCTGCACCCCCTGTGGGAACAATGAAGCGCTTGAGCAGGTCCACAATGGCGGGTTTGTAGGACCGGTTGCGGAGTGGCCGACGTTGCCCGCGCCGCCGCGACGGAGCCGTTTGAGACTGTGAGCTGTACGAGTCTGTGTTGCTTGGTCTTCACGTGTGTGGAGATTCGGCGTGTGTTGTGTTCCACGAACGCGATCGAGGACAGCAAGCCCTGTAGTAAACTAATAACGCAACGACCCCGCTTGTAAGTTGTCTTCTGTGAGGGAAAACAATCTTACTCGACCGGGGTCGTTGCCCTATTTTGAGGCGATCAAGTCGTCAGAATAACGCTCCATGTAAGTGGCTCGCCTTACTGGCTTATTCGCGGACACGAGCCCATGGTCGCGTCATTCAGAAGCATGTATTGACCGATGAAGCCGCGTCGTTGTACCTCCCCATGTCCTTGATGGAAGTTCCACGGCCGAGGCGGGCGATCATCATGCCGTGGAAGTTTGTGTCCTTCCACAGACAAACGAAGTGATCGGTTGGAATAGATGATCCCTTGTAGTAGACAGACGAGATTTTCTCGTTCATCCCGTGCTTGGCCAAGTCCGGGATTTGGAGTGTGTTCGTATACATTCCGCCACCCTTGTAATTGGCGTCGACGTACAGACATAGGTCCCTGCCGCATTTCCACGGAGCGGCGGCGGCAGCCGGTGCCGCGACTGCAGTCATTCCCGTTAGTGTTACCACGGCAGCAGTTATAAACTTGCCGATGCGACGATTCCGATTTCGCAACACGGTCTCCTAGCGATGGTCGGTAAAGCGTGAAAAGCTAAACACCAGTGACACTTTAAGGGAGGTGCTGCTCGACAACCAGGAGGTGATTGCCTTGTTGGCGTAAGCGCGCCAACAAGCGTGTGGTGCTCTCCACACGATCTCAAGGTTGTCCTGTCATGATCAAGGGTGCTGGTCGTGGGCGGTTGAGCGGTGCTGCTTGCCGTGCGATGTGGTCGATCAGCTGGTCATGGCCAGGTTGCGCATCTGCGCCACACCGCAGGTGGCGTACCAGAACGCGTTGGGCGTGCGTTGGGTTGAGGATCAGTACGTGGTCGAGGATTTCGCGGCGTAGTGTGCCGATGACTCGTTCGCAGTGGGCGTTTGCTTCGGGGTGCTTGTGGTGGTCTTGAGGATTTTGATGTTGTTCATGGGTTCGACATTGCTTTCTGCTCGTGGAATTTGTGGTGGATTTCGTGAAGTGCCGCGCGGTGTCCTTCGGGTGTGAGGTTGTAGTACTCCAGCTGTAGTTCGTGATGTTGCTGGAGGGACCCGGTGACATGGGTGCGGCCACCACGTTGATCATGATTGTTTGTGAAGACATACCAAGATCGCGTGGTGGCCGCAGCCGCTAGCGTAGACCTGCGGATCGTGCAGGCGAGTGTGGGGCGGTTGCTGGACCAGGTCGCGGGCCGGTTCTGCCGGGTCGAGTCCCGCCGTCGTGCGGCTCGGTTCGTGACGGGATTGCTGGCGGAGTTGCCGGACAAGAACTGTTGGACCATCGCCGAGCATGTCGGTGACGCGTCGCCGGCGGGGATGCAGCATTTGCTGTCGCGGGCGGTGTGGGATGCCGATGGTGTCCGCGACGACGTTCGGGACCATGTTTTGGAGGCGTTGGCTGATCCCGGGGCGATCCTGGTGGTCGACGAGACCGGGGATCTGAAGAAGGGCACCGAATCGGTCGGGGTGCAACGCCAATACACCGGGACCGCGGGCCGTATCGAGAACTGTCAGATGTCGGTGTTCCTGGTCTACGCGAGCGACGCTGGGCACGCGCTGATCGACCGGGAGTTGTATCTGCCCGCCTCATGGGCCGCCGATCCCGCCCGGCGGGCCGGGGCCGGGGTGCCCGAGGACACGGCCTTTGCCACGAAATCGGTGCTGGCCCGAGAGATGATCACCCGGGCGATCGATGCGGGGACGCCGACGCGGTGGGCAACCGGGGACGAGGCCTACGGCAAAGACGGTCAGCTGAGGGCCTTTCTTGAACAGCAAGGGTTGGGTTATGTGTTGGCGGTGGCCTGTGATCACCAGATCACCGCTGGGCGGGTCAAGATCCGCATCGACCAGATCGCCGCGAACCTTCCCGACGCGGTATGGCAACGCCTGTCGGCCGGACCGGGCGCGAAAGGACACCGCTACTACGACTGGGCATGGATCGACCTCAACACCGAGCACCACGATCAGCCGGGGCATCGGTGGATGCTGATCCGCCGCAACCGCCGCACTCGCGAGCTGGCGTTTTACCGCTGCTACGCACCCACCCGGGTCCGGCTGGGCGAGTTGGTGCGGGTGGCCGGACGCCGCTGGAGCATCGAGGAATCCTTCCAGACCGCCAAGGGACAAGTCGGCCTGGACCAGCACCAAGTCCGTACCTGGATCTCCTGGTACCGGTGGACCACCCTGGCCGTGCTCGCCCACGCCTTCCTCGCCGTGAGCACTGCCCTGACCCGCGCCGCTGCCACTGTCGAGGGCCTGATCCCGTTGACACTCAACGAAATCAGGCGCCTCTACATCAGACTCGTTGTCGAACCAGCCCGCGCCGCCGTGGACACCGAGGCCTGGTCCCGCTGGCGACGAGAACACCAATACCGAGCCCAACAAGCCCATTACCAGCGAAAATCCGATCACGAACCCGCATGATCACGATCTACAGCTGGAGTACTAGATGGCTGCGGTTCCAGGCCAATTTCCTCGCGAGTCCTGACCAATCCGGCCTCCAGCAGTTCCCCGATACCGGCCAGCGGTCGTCAACCCCGGGCCAGTGGCTGACACGTAGCCAACGGTTTTGGTACGCAAGCAGCATCTCAACATCGGTGGTGGGGAACACCGAGCAGGATCACCGCATCCGGCGGCAGCCTTTTCCGAGCTCGCATCGCTGCCTCGCCGTACGACTGTGGGCCACGGCCATCGTCGTAGTGTGATTGGGCATTAGGCCCGATCGCAAGCCGACGACGGGCACGTCGAGGGCCGTTCGGGTGGTTCATTGGCATCATGGTCAGTCGTCATTGTCTATGTGTCCCCTGGGGTTTCCAGGTGTGATTGTTCGTGCAACCGATGTGTGGACGCGTCGTTCCCGGGGCGATCGACTCACTCGTCCGGATCCCTTGGCTGATTGACCAAATTGGTCGCGGCAGATCGGACTTGGCCGAGCGATCAAGATGGAATGTCAGGAACATGCGGGTTAGCGAACGCCACCTCGCTGATGCCTGTACCCATCAGTGCGAAAGTTGGTTGGCCGTGGGCATCAACAAGCAGGATGCGCTGGGTGAACATGGGCGGCGTGGACGCATCGAGGGGTGCCACGTTGTGCGCGCTGGCAAGTTCGAAGAGCGCGTAGGTCACTTCACGGATGGTTGTGAAGTCAGGGTCGGCATCGATCGAGAGGCCCATGACCCGGATCTCAAGCATCCGTGACTGAGGCAATACGGCAATCAAAGTCCGCGCGTGTCCAGGGGCCGCCGTCGTTGCGTAGTTCAGCAATGTCGTCCGCCAGTCGCACCGCAGCTGCCTCCACGGTGTAGCCAAGACCGACTCTGGCACACGCGCCCTGCAACACATAGCAATCCACTATGGACTCAAACCAAGTCACGACAGTTCTTCTCCCGAATGATCGTGCGGCCGTACAACGAACCCGGTGGCGCGGCTATATGGGTACAGGAAGCTTGTGTGTTAACGCCGCATGCGTGTTCCGGAACGACGTCGACGCATGCGGCGATGACATTTCAGTCCTTCGACCTTTATCCAAAAAGGATGGACGAATCCTTCTTGTTGAACAAGGGCCCGTTGCCGCGGACTCAGTGGTGTTCCTCGTGCAAGTTCATCATTGCGGCAGCTGTAAACCTTGATCATTCACGTGGGTGACGTGTCCGCCTGTGCCGGTTCGGATGTTGATCTTGAGTTGGTTGCTGTGTGGTGATGGTCAGGGTTCGAGCCCGGCCGCCGGTGTTGGCTGGGCGCCGGGTTGGGGGGCGGGCCTTTCAGGTCGAGGGGCAGGGACAGGGGTCATCGAGTTGGTGGTGGCAGGGCCAGCGCTGCCCGGAGGCAGGCGGCGAGAGGGTCGGCCCAGGGCCAGGTTTCCGGGATTTTGATCTTGCGTTTGCGTTGGCCGCGGACGATGCGGGCGGCGGTGTGCAGTAGCCGGTAGCGCAGGGTTTTGGGTTCGGCTTTGGCGAGGGTGCCCTCAAGGCAGAGCAGGCGCAGCCAGGCGAGCAGGTCGATGGCGATGGTGGCGGCCAGACACCAGGCCCGGTTGATCTCGATCTTGGTGGAGGGCAGGTGACCGAGGCCGGTTTGCTTGCCGCAGCGGACGTGGTCCTCGACTCGGGCGTGCGGGCGGTGACGGGCTTCCAGGAACTGGACGGTGGCGCCCGAACCGCTGCCCGGGGTGTTGGTGGCCACCAGTTGGTAGCGCCAGCCGTCGGCTTCTTCGAACAGGGACAACTGTGCGCCGGGGTGGGGTTTCTCACGACGACAGATGATCCGCAGATCGGCCGGCCAGTTCTCCAGTTGGTCCCCGTCGGGGTGGTGACGTAGTAGCGCGGTCAGTTCCACCACGCCGGCTTTGTCCAGCGGCCGAGGATCGCCGTGGTGATCGAGCACTGCCTGCCATGCCTTCGCGGGGACACGGCCGATCGCGGCTCGTTCCCGCGCACCGAGTTCCCAGCCGACGCTGTAGTGCGCCTGCCTGCCTGGCTTGGCGTTCAGCGCGGTGATGTACTTGATGAGACCGTGGGAGGCGCCCGCGCCGTCCACGGTGACTAGAAGGTTCCTTCGATGTTTCGCCGGGATCTGGGCGATCGCGGCGTCGAGGACCTCGAGGTGATCAGCTGTCGTGTTGGATCCGGCGCTTCCTGTGCGCAGCAACAGGGCCAGCGATTCGCCGGTGTTGTCACACATGGCCAGCAGCGGATGATGACCGAAGCTGCCCTTGTAGGTTCCCGCGGCGAGTTGTTTGTCCGAGTGCGCGATCACCAGCGAACCATCCAACCGGACCACCACGGTCGTGCCCAGATCACGGTCGGCCACCCGCGACGGCGGAATCCGGCCGTGCCGTCGCTCGATCAACGACCACACATGCTCGCGGATCCGGGCACGCACACGGGCGATCTTGTTGCGCTGCACCTGACCGACCGCGTCCAACGTGCGCCACAACGTCGGATCTGAGGCGACCGGCCCGAACAGTTCGGCCTGATCGCGCAGGACAGCCAGATCCGACAGGACCCGCCCGCCGTCAGCGATCAACACCGCGGTGTCGGCGAACACCCGGCCACGGTCATGCACCGGCATGAACCCACGCCGCGCCATCGCCCGCGACAAGCCTTCCGTCAACCCGGTGCGGTCGGCCAGCAACCGCACCGCCGCGGTCCCGGCATGACTGACCACGCCACGCCCACCGACTTCTACCGCCAGATCCCGCGACCACCCAGTAACATCCACGTCGAAAGTGCTCCAGAGCTTCATGGGTAAGAACAGGCATTAGCAACCTCATCTTCCCAGCTCAGGAGCACTTTTCCCTGTTCCGACACGGCGCCCGAATCAAGATCGCCATGAATACTCAGGGTAAATGCGACGACGCATGGCCAGCCGTCGTCGAGGCCGCGCCACTGGCCGACCCGCTGCCAACGGCCCTGGCAAGCGCGCAGCATTTCAACGTCGACCGAGCGGCTCCCTGTCACCTCATAGGCAGAACCATGCGGGGCGGTCAGACGTACCACGAGGTCGCCGTCGAACGACCTGTCGGCCGGAGTCCTTTCCTCCACCCACATTCCGGTGAACAACGCCACGTCGTCCTCGTCGGGACTGGCTTTGCCGATGATCTCGACCGCAGTTACGAGCATCGCCCAGACGTTGTCAGGGCATCGCATTGGTGGCGTTCCTTGCGACGGGACAAGGACTATCTTGTCCGATTGCAACGCTACGCGTACCTGTGTGTGGCCCTCGTGGGTTGACTGCGATGACCTAACAGGTGTTGTCGTGGGAACTTGTTCCGTCGACATGAGCGCGCGTCCCTTCGTTGCGGCGTAATGGCTTGGAAGTAGCCGACATGTATGGACGCTTCGTTGGCCCGTCGATGTCAACCCAGATGCGCGTCAACGGGCGAAATGGACCCATATGGGGCAACAGTTCCCGATTGCGTCGATCGTCTACACAAGACAGAGCGTCTTGTTTCGCACATACTGCTTGACTTCAACGGCTGAAGGAAGCGTTCATAGTCGCGTAGCCCGAACACACCGGCAGCGCACCGGGGGCCACCCACACCTACTCCGGCCGCGGCATGACAGCCACATCACCAGAAGCGAATCGAGGGAATCATGTTCAGTAAGACCCGCAACCGCGCACCACGCTCCACGGACACCCGCAAACCTGGCACTGCTGGCATCGTCTGGTCGGCCGGGCAACCCGCCGGTGAACCTGAGACCACCACGATCACCCGTACAGACGCCGAGGACAAGCTGTGGAGAACACTGCACGCCAGCCCGACCAGTACTGCCGCCGACCTGGCGGCAGCCGCGAAGATTGGGAAATCTACCGCGCAGAAGATCCTCGCCAGGTGGATTGCGGACCACCTCGTCACACGTACCACCGGAATCGCCGAAGGCACACGTCGCGCCGCCGACCTCTGGGCAATTGACGAAAGCACCACCGCGCAGCAAGCACCTGCCCCGTCGGACACGTCTTTGGCCCGCGATACCAAACCGACGGTTACTGCACATGCGGAACCGGACACCGATGCCGCCCCTACTACTGCGGTTTCAGAGACATCGTCCGCCGCCGACGTCACACCCACCGAGGGCGACGCCACATCGCCAACGGGAACTGATCCAACAGATATCGAACATCCCGACGCGACGGAGACAGACGCTTCAACCGTTGACTCGCAAGAGGCGATCGCCACCGACACTGCACCACAAATATCAACCGTTCCACTCGTCGTAGGACCGAGCGGGCCCATAGACCAGGAAGCTACGACTGGGGCCGCCGCCACCGAGCCGGAGCACCGTGCGGGAGCGGCAGCGAAGACGCCTTCGCGGTTGGCCCCCGGCGCACTGTGCGGGATGGTCGAGGACTACCTGCGTGACCATCCGAGTGAGGAGTTCGGTCCGGTCGCTGTCGCGAACGGGTTGGGTGGGAAATCATCGGGTGCAGTCAGCAACGCGCTGGACAAGCTGGTTCGAGTAGGCATTGCCGTGAAAACCAAGGACAAACCGAGGCGCTTCATGCTCAGCCCGGCTGAAGCGACGGCCCCTACGTCACCCAGTTGCTGAGTTCGGCAATGGCAAAGGATGCGGTTGTGCCGTTGACGATCACCCACCACGCCAACCGCATCCTAATGATCAGCGTCCAGACCATTCGGGTTCACGCGACGTTGCCGACCACGAAGCGCCTCGTCTGTCGGGTCGTACGCCCAGGACAAGCTGCCGCACGTCACCACCGCGAACGCGGCTCGCGATCTGGATCCGATCCGGGAGCCCTTGGCGAGCCGACGATCTCCTACCACAGATTTTCCAACGGGCATCTATCTCGGCGCGGTGTACGCGCAGCCGTTCCCGGAGCGGACCGACCGGATCATGCTCGATAGCAACCTCGGGCCATCCGGATACGACCGAACAGCCATACGGCTGCTCGGTCGTGGACAAACGGTGGCACAATCCACCTTTTCGATGGTCACGGCTGAGCGGTAGTTGTCAAGTCCAATTGAGACGGTTAGTGCCTACGGGGCTGCTGTTGCTCGATAGGCTGGTTGATCCAGGCCACCTCGGGCAACGCTGGTGGCCGAGGTCGGCGGGCGAAGCGCTCCGGATGCGCCGCGTAGGCTCGGTTGAGCGTGACCTGCCGCTGGAGGTGGATCTGCTCGGCGGTGCCGAAGTGCACCGAGGCCGGGGTGTGCATTCCGATCCCGGAATGCCGATGCTCGTGGTTGTAGGACAGGAAGAAACCCTCACAAAACGCGCGGGCGTCCGCGAGTGATCCGAATTGGTCGGGAAAATCGGGCACGTACTTCATCGTCTTGAACTGGGCTTCCGAATAAGGGTTGTCGTTCGAGGTTCGAGGGCGGGAATGAGACCGCAAGACACCGAGATCGGTCAGGAGTTCGGATACCGGTTTGGAGACCATCGCCCCGCCACGGTCGGCGTGAATGGTGTGCGGCTCGCATCTGTTACGTGCGACGGCATCGGCCAGGAAGTCCTTGGCCACGACTGCGTCCTCGGCCGCGGCGACCAGCCAGCCGGTGACATACCGGGAAAAGATATCGAGGATGACGTAGCACTTGTACCAGATCCCTTTCACGGGTCCTTTCAACGCGGTGATGTCCCAGGACCACACCTCGCTGGGGCCATGGGCGACCAGCTCCGGGCGGATCCGGGGTGGATGGGTCGCCTGGCGGCGGCGTTCGGAGACCTGGCCGGTGGCTCTGGCGATGCGGTACATCGTGGACACTGAGCACCATTACCGGCCTTCGTCCAGTTCACGGGCCCAGACTTGCGGGATGGCCAGATCCGCGTAGGCCGGGCTGGTCAGCAGGTCCAGCACCTGTATCCGCTCGGTGTCGGTCAGCGCCGCGGGCGGTAGCCGGCGGGGTAGCCACGGACCGTGTTTGGTTGCTTTCGGGTTGGTGCGTCGATAGCGGGTGGCTCGGGACATCCCGGTCAGCGCACAGGATTTCTGCACGGATATCTGGGCGTGGCGCAGTTCGGTGAACGCGGCCGTCAGGATGTCGTCGGCGGCTCGTCGTTGCCCGCACTCTCGGAAAGTTCTTCCAAGAGTGCGTGTGCTTTTCCCATGATGTCCAGCGCCAGCCGGGTTGTGGTGAGGTCGGCTTCCAGTGAGGTAATCTCACCAAGATTCTGGTTCGTTTGTTGAGCCGCGAAGCTGCTCGGACGAGCGCTGGTCGATGTGCTGGGGAGTGGTGAGACCCGGGGAAAGATGGGCGGGGAGCCCTTGGTAGAACTGGATTGCGAAGATCAAGTCCGGACCAGAAGGCTCCCCGTGATTGCGTATCGTGCCATGCTCGATGTCCCGCGTGAACTGGCCCTCTACCTCAGCCGGCTGCTGCACGCCGAACGCCGCCGACGCGGCACCCGCAAGAACAGCAGGGCGTTGACCTGCTTTCGCCACGCGGTGCTGGGCCTGCGCTGGTTCCGGCAGAACACCGACGTCCCCGCCCTGGCTCGCGATCACGGCATCTCCCGCGCCACCGGCTACCGCTACTTGGATGAGGTCGTCATCGTGCTCGCCGAGCAGGCGCCGGACCTGCATGAGGCCCTGCAGCGGGCCAAGGATGAGGGCACGGCCTACGTGATCCTCGATGGAAAGGTCTTCTCCGCCGATCGCTGTAGCGAGAAAACGTTGAGCGTGAAAGGCGAGCCGATCGACCTGTGGTACTCCGGCAAAGCCCGCGAGCACGGCGGCAACATCCAAGCGCTGTGCGCGCCGGACGGTTTTCCGTGGTGGGTCTCGGATGTCGAGCCCGGTTCACTCCATGACTTGACCGTGGCGCGCGAGCATGTGCTGGGTGCGCTGTACTGGGCCGCCTCGCACCTTGATCTGCCGACGCTGGCCGATGGCGGCTACGACGGTGCCGGCATCGGCGTGCACACCCCGGTCAAACAGCCTGCCGATGGCCAGGTCCTCGACGTGGACACCCGCACACGCAACGCTCTGCTGCGTGGCCTACGGTGTCTGGGCGAACGTGGTTTCGCCCTACTCACCGGACGCTGGCGCAGCCTGCGGCATCTCACCGCCAACCCCAGCAAGATCGGCGACATCGTCAAAGCCGCCCTTGTCCTCACGCATTTCGAACACGGCAAGATCGCGTGAAAGTCGCTGAGATCACCTCACTGTCATGCGATCCATGCCGACTGGGCCCTGTATGGCGGCTCTTCGAACTTGGCCGGGGTTTGACTGGGTCGTGAGGTTTCTGCCCAGTGTGAGGGCCCGTGGCTCTGTGCGTGATCATTTCTGTTGTCTACGCAGGAAGATCACGACAGAAGAGCCACGGGCATGGTTAACGATACGACCCGTCTGCTGGGCCTGGCCGGCCTGGTTGTCGTTCGGGTCGATGAAGCAGCACACGGTGGGCCGGTGGTCCATCTGGTCACCGCAGACGAGCAGGCCCGTGCTTGCCCGGGATGCGGCGTGACAGCGACCAGGATCAAGGAGTGGGTGACCACACAGCCGAGGGATCTGCCGGTGGTTGGCAGACAGGTCGATCTGCGGTGGCGCAAACGTCGCTGGCACTGTGACCAGCAGGACTGCGGCAGGAAGACGTTCACCGAGGCGGTCGAGCAGGTTCCGGCGCGGGCCCGGGTGACCGGTCGGTTGCGGCGGGCGGCCGGTGCGGCGGTGGCCGATGGTGGGCGCACGATCGTGCAGTCCGCTCGGGATCACGGCTTGTCCTGGCCGGTGGTGTCGGCCGCGTTCACCGCCCACGCCGCCGCGGTGCTGCCGGACAGGCCAGACCCGGTGGCGGTGCTGGGGATCGACGAGATCCGCCGGGGCCGTCCGCAGTGGACCTGGAACGACGACCAGCAGTGCTGGGAGGTCACAGTGGATCGGTGGCATGTCGGGTTCGTGGACCTCGCGGGCGGGCAGGGCCTGCTCGGGCAGGTCGAGGGCCGCACCAGCGTGGCCGTGCGGGACTGGATCACCCAGTGGGACCAGGCCTGGCGCCAGGGCATCCGGGTCGTGGCGATCGACATGTGCACCGTCTTCGCCGCCGCGGTCCGCGCCGTGTTACCACAGGCCAGGCTGGTCGTGGACCACTTCCATCTCGTGCAGTTGGCCAACCAGGCCCTCACCGAGGTCCGTCGCCGGGTCACCCTGCAGGTGCGGGGCCGGCGAGGCCGCAAAGGCAACCGGGAGTGGGAACTGCGCAACCGGCTGACCCGCTCGGCCGCCCGGATACACGAGAAACACCTCGACCCGATGATCGACGACCTGCGGGCACTCCCGACGGGGATCGGCACACCGATCCTGACCGCGTGGAACGCCAAGGAAGACCTGCTCGACCTGCTCGACCTGGCGCGCACCCACCCGGACCGGGCCGTGATCTGGCCCCGGCTGTCGCGGTTCTACGAGCGGTGCGCCACAGCCGGCCTGCCCGAACTGGAGCGACTGGCCAGCACGGTCTCGGCCTGGTGGCCCGAAATCCTCGCCTTCCTCGACACCGGCATCACCAATGCAGGATCCGAGGGCACCAACCGGGTCATCAAAACCGTCGCCCGCGACGCCTACGGCTTCCGTAACCCGGTCAGTCAACGTCTGCGCACCCGCTGCGCCACCACCCGCAAAGGCCGAGGATGCCTCAACCCCGCATAACTTCGAAGAGCCTGTATGGCTGGGTATAATAACTCAGGCGAGGCGCCTCGCTATTTATTTCGCTTTAAATATTGCTCTGCGGACCGCCACGGCTAACCGCCGCTGCCGCTCGTTCAGGTGCGGCAGCAGCACGGCGAACCGGCACTTGAGCTGGGACAGTGCCTCTTCCAAGATCGCCATACAACACCAACGAACCCAAGATCAAAAAGCAACAACTTGATCTTTTACGGCTTCACTACCTGCGTAATCTGCTGACCAAGGTGCCGAAGTCGGCGCAGCCGGGCGTGGCCACGCTGGTGCGCACGATCTTCGATCAGGCCGACGCTCAGACAGTGCGTGAGCAGTTTGGCAAGGTCGCCGATTCGCTGGCCGACAAGCTGCCGGCCGCGGCCGAGCATCTGGACGCCGCCCGGGACGAGTTGCTGGCATTCACTGTGTTTCCGCGTGAGTTGTGGAAACAGCTCTGGTCCAACAACCCGCAGGAGCGGCTGAACAAGGAGATCCGCCGCCGCACCGATGTGGTCGGGATCTTCCCGAACCGCGCGGCGATCATCCGTCTGGTCGGCGCGGTGCTGGCCGAACAGACCGACGAATGGGCCGAAGGACACCGCTACATCGGGCCGGAGTTGTTGTCCCGCAGCAGAATGCACCTGCTACCCAACGACGACACGGCCACGGAAACCAAAGAAATCATGGCCACCGAGACCATGACCGCCTAAAGTCCACACTGGATCACGCGGAGCCTTCTCTTACACCACTCCGCAGGGCATGACCGTGGTTGTGGTCGGTTGCTGCCGCTTCGATGCCGCTCCGGCAGATCGGAAGACATGAATGTCGGGCTGCTGAGTCCAGATTAGACGGGCTGCCTGGACTACCCGATCCGGCGCAGGTCCGTGACTGGCTGGCCACTGGCGAGAACGCGCCCGCGCACAGTTTCGGTGAGCGTTATCCGGCTCCATCCTTCGTCGCGAGCAAGCTCGCTCCTGCGTGATGGTGGCGATCGACAATAGTCAACTGATGGCACTCGACGTGACACACCGATTCGTGACAGAACGCGGCGAACTGTGGCCTGATCTGCGTGACACCACAGGCGTGCTCGGCGCCATGTGGGGTGCCACTCGCAGCTGGGTCGACTCCATCATCCGCACCGCGTCCGCTCAGCTGGACACGCTGCTCACGGAAAGAGAGCGCTCAGGTGGTCCCATGCTCGTGGCAGGCGACACGTCCAGGTCAGTCCAAGACTGCTCGACAAATTCACCCGAATCGGTGAACGGATTCGACGTCGTACGTCAAGCGCTCGACCGTCCCGTTGTTGAACGCACTGGGCTCTCCAGGGCATCGATATTCGACAGGAGAACCGCATAAATGCACGACCCCACCGTGCTTGCGGCGCTGATCACCGCTGGGAGCGCTGTCATCACCGCCGTTGGCGGCATCATCGCCGCGTTACTCGTGCGCCAACGTCACCGGTCAAAAGAGGATGACCAGGACTGACCTCTAACACCAAGTGATCATCTGAACAGGTCTGCGTTGTCTCTGTCGGTCGCGTCGTCAGGTCTGACCACCTGCGGCACGACCGACAGATCCACATCACGACCCCACTCGCCGTGTGACCAAGAGATTCGCGAATCTCTCGACTATTACGTCCGTTAACGCGACAATTTGAAGGGCAGTCCGACCGGCGTCAACTTCTGAAGATCAGAAACAGGAGAACAGGATAATTCGATGACTCAGTACCTTGGCGCCTCCCAGATCGCTCGTCAGCTTGGGGTCAGCACGGGCACTGTGACGAAGTGGATCACTCGGTTCGCCGCGTCCGGTGCACCATTTCCACCGCCCGATGTCGAGATCGCCGAAACCGGCGGCCGAGTCACCCGGGGCTGGTCACCCCAGCGTTGGCCCGATATACAGCAATGGGCCGCCGCTGACCGGTACACCACCCGCCGCCCAGGAAGACCACGAGGTCAGCATGCGAACTCGAAACTTCTGAATCGGCATCGAGACGCGCCCCTGCCATCGAGCGACAACGCTGCAGGCGGATAAGACGAATCGACGCCCGGATCACACCTCTTGGGTGTTCAAGGTGCACCAGATTCGCGAGCAAGGGGTGCATGCGTCAGAACCTCGCCCATCCTGATCATCCAACCTGGTCAACTTCCACTCTGCCCTGATCCGAGAGGTAATCAGCCATGTTGCTGTGACTGGCCTGCCTTGAGGAGACAGTTTCTCGATCACCGAGAAGGTTGTCGCCGGGCTCACTGGTCGCTGGTTTCCAGGGGCTGACGGGCCCGATCGTTCTCGGGGTCCTCGGCGATGCTCGTTCGCAACGTATCCGCCACCACACGGAACGGTCGCGCGCCCGCCGGGTTGAGCAGGATGTCGACGTCCTGCGGAAGCGCTTCCACGATCCGTTCCACTGTCACCTGACGCCAGTGCTCGAACGGAGTCCGCCGCCGCTGCACACCGGCGGTCGCAACCGCGACACACGAAACCCCGTCCGGCGCCGGTCCCACCAGCAACTGCCCGTCCTCGGTCACAGCCAGCTCCACGAGCGCGTCCCGCAACGTCGGAATCAACGACTCGGCGCTCTCCATCCCCTGAGTCACCAATTGGATCACCGCGTCAGTCGGATCTGTCGCCCCGTCCTGCGCCGCGGGCTCGTAGTCCGGGTTGGGCGTGAACCGTCCCGGCACCCCGTTGTCGTCCAGCAACCAGCCGCCCACCATCACCTCCGCAGGAGGCATGTCGTCCGGCGATTCCGCCTGCCATACCGGATCCACCAGCAGCGCCCAGTTCGAATCCGGGGTCATGTTCTCAGCCATCAGAAATCTCCTACCTGTTCTTCGTAACGATCGTTTCGCCCGGCTCTCAGGGACGAAAGACACCACCATTCCGCGCCGGCTCACAGTCGCACGGGCTCGCTCAGCGGACACGTCGTAGCTGGACAGCCACCTGCGTACCGTCGCCGCCTGAGCACCGATGTCAGCGGCTACGTCCTCCGCACGTTCGTGGTCCATCAGGAGGCGTCTCACGGCGTTGTAGCGCTGCCCTGCCGTGAACGCCGGCTGTTCCCGCATCCCACTCACATTCGGGTCCGCGGCGCCCTGTGGCACGAACTGAACGGCCATCGGGCCGGGGTCATCTCCCGGTCCGGGCACGGTGGCCATCCAGTGTTCGAGGTTCGGGTGGCCCGGCGGGTCGACCCGCAGCAGGCTGCCCTCCCTTGCCGGATTGGGAGCAGCGAACTCGTACGAGCGGCCGTCAGGGACATAGACGCGGATCCTCAACCCGAAGCTCACCGCGGCGATCCATGGCGCGATGCCGGGCCGTCCTCGTCGGTCAACAGCCAGCCACGCGTACGGAGACCTGGAGTCTGGCCGACTCGGACCGCGTATGCGGCCGAATCCGAATCCGAATCCCCGGCGGACGGCTCGGGCTCGGGGGCCGTGTCACCGGTCGCGATGTCACGCGCCCGGAGTGTTTCCAGGTAGATGTCACGGGCGAACGCGCCGATCTTGTCGCTGGTCGCGCGGATGTCGTCAAGAGTGCGGTGCCGCTGCCCGAACATCCGGAACTCGACGAGCGCCTGCGGGATCGGCAACCGTCCGAAGTGGTCATAGGCGTCCAGGTAGACGGAGTGCATCCGGATCGCCTCGTCCTGACCGATGACCTGGTCCTGGCTGACCGGTTGAAGGCCGTTCCGCAGGTAAAGGGCGAGCGTGTGATCCGGATGCCCCTGCCTGTCGGGATTGAGGTTGAGTGCGAGGATGCCACCTCGCTCCCGGACCGATTTCCCGTACCTATCCGCCATCTCACGCATGTGGTCTTCTCGGTGCACGGCGCGGAAATGGTCTTCGATGTCCATCAGGATCTGGTCCGCGTTGCGGGCGAGGTATTCCCGTGCCGGGGGAGGCAGTGTCTCGTAGAGCGCCGCCAACGAGGTCCGGGACGCCAACAGCGAGTAGTTCGTCCTGTTCTTGTGAGGACGCAACAACGACCTCATGACCATGTAGCCATGGGACGCGACCAGCGTGGCCATGCTTCGTACGCCGTTGACGACCTCGTCGGTGCCCCGCCGGTCAAGCTCGGTGGCCAGCGAGCGGTCGAGCGTGAAGTTCCCGGCGCGGCTGTCGATGCCCAGCATCCTGGCGGCGACGCGGTCACCGAACGCCATGGCGAAGTCGTTGGACTCCTTGACCTTCCTTGGCGCCATCGCGGCGTTGTCCCCGGCCAGCCGGAAGACGTCGCGAAGCCGGATCACCGGTGCCGACGAGGTGAAGTGCAAGGCCAGCCGGTCCCGGTCCAGGCCGGGCGCCGGTGCCGCGATCCTGACCTCGCCCGCTGTCGGCGGATGCTCGTAGCCGTCCCCGACCGGGAAGAGTTCCGTGAGCAGCTTGCGCGGCTCGGCGCCCAGCAGCAGTTCGTAGGCCTTGCGGACCTCGGCGTGCACGACACCAGGCTCGGGGAAGGCTTCTTCTTCCGGGAAGTCCTTGGCGGGATGGCTGACGATCTCCACGATGTCGTGGCTGAACCAGTCGAGCTTGATGTCGAAGTGCGGTCCCGTCACCACAGTCGCGAACTGGTCGTGCTTGTCGGCCAGGGAGACGGCGATCCCGGTCTCCAGTTCGAAGCCACCGCTGTCGGTGTCCCGCACCGGCCCGGGGACCGTGGTGTCGGGTGACGAGTCGGCAGGCCTGGTGGGATCGGCGACCGCGTGGCTGTTCGGTGTGTACAGCGTGCCCAAGTGGCCGTACGAACGCACCGAATCGACGACATCTGTGGCTACGGCGTCATGGACGGGCTCGTTCGAGCGGAGCATCACGAGTGGCCGGTTGATGTCCGAACCGGATGCCATCTGGAAGTACCCACTGGCGCTCACCAGCTTGCCGAACTCCGCGCCGGTCATCTCGACCCTCGCCTGCTGGTTCGAAGGCAGCATCACGGTGACGTCGAAGGTACGGTTGCCGCCCGTACTGGCTACGTAGAACGGGGTGGCCGAGGTGTCCTGGGCCTTGACCGCCGCCGACCGCATGTCCGCCAACTCCACCGCATCACGCGGGAACCCGATTCCGATGACGTTCTGGCGGTTGTCCCGCAACGGGCCCGACAGCACCTGGGTGGCGTCGAACGTCACCTCGGAGCCGGCGACCGTCCCGGTCAGAGATGGGTTCACCACCATCCGGTACACGCCGCTGACCGGCTGACCCGCCCGGTCCGTCGTCGCCTCCACCCCGTAGAACGAGTACTTGGCCGGTCGCTCGCCCTGGTAGTCAGGCAGCTCGCTGGAATCGTTCGGCTCGCTCATGAGCCTGATGCTCTTGCCGGTCGGCGCGTAGACAGCACCGGTGTACCCGGACTCGCGCAGCACACGGACCGACTGCATCGCCGCTTCGCCGTCCGGGTGGCCGCTCAGGCAGGACATGTAGACCAATGGCCGCCCGGGATCGGCGGACAGCGCGGCGAAATTCGTGTTGGCGGCAATCACCCTGCCGTGCTCGGCTCCCGCCATCTCGACGCTTCGCCACTGTGGCGTCGCCCCACGCGGCGCGACGTTGATCGCGCCGACGAAGCCGCCCCGGGTCGCGTGCATGTTGAGGTAGAACGGAACACGTCCGGGCTGCCGCGCGGACCAGGGAGTCGCCACCCGGGCTTCCGGCTCCAGCCACTTGTCGTCCCGGTAGTCGGGGACGTACGCGCGGTCGGACTCGCGTATCGGCCTGGAAGCCCAGTCCTGCGCCCTGCGGCCGGTCTCAGGGTCGGCGGGGAACGTTAGACCGATCAACTGGTTGTCCGCGCCGTGCAGCGGCACGGTGAGCAACTGGTCCGCGGTGAAGCTCACCGGGGTCCCGTCCTCGAATGTTCCCTGGAACCCCGTCGCCGATCCAGCGATCCGGGTGGCCGGCTCCGCGACGGCGGCGCCCGCCCCGGAACCCGCGTGATCACTGTCCCGCATCAACCAGCCGCCCAGGGCGGACTCCGGTTCCGCCAACCCGAAGGTGCTCCGCAGAGTGCCCAGCAACTGCTTGGCGTTGTTCTCCCGCCCGGTGTCGAGCGCCAACTGGCCGGCGATCACGGTGACGATGTCCTCGTGCAGCCTGGTCATCGGGTCTACGGTCACCCGAGTTGACCCAGGGGCCGGGCGCGGGATCCGGGTGCCGTTGCTCACGACGCGCCTGGCCTGGCCGACGTAAGCCCGCTGGGACATGGGACCCCGCCTGTTCTGCGCGGCCGTGGCGTCCCGCACCAGGTCCGTCCAGCGGACCGTACGACCGTCCGGCAGGGGCACTTCGATCCGCAAGTGCAGGCCGACATCGTGGACGCCACGCTGGGCCCGATGGTCCGCAGCCGCTTGAGTCAGAGCGGTATGGACACTTGTGCTCATCGTCGTCACGTCGGCCTTCGGCGCACGCCTTGACGACCTGGCGGCATCGAAGATCGCCTGCTCGTCCGGGGACATGACGGGATCGCGCGTCCACGGTGTACCCGTGTGCACGGTCTCGAAGGTTCCGGTCCTGCCCGGTGCGGGCCTGCTCACGGCATGCCACGACTGGGACCGTTCCTCGTCGATCTGTGTCGTCAGCACACCGTTGGGGGCATAGGAATTCCCGTAGTGGCCCATCGCCGACAGTTCGGACGCCGCCGCGCCAGAGATCGACGAAGCCCCGCCGAGCCCCGCCGAGGACGTCAGATACACCACCGGCCGGTCCGGCTCGACGCTCGACGCCGTCTGGAACCACGGGCTGGCGGCCACCAGCCTGCCGAACTCGGTACCGTCCAGCGTCACCACGTCGAAGCCCCGGGCGGACGTCCGGATCGACACCTGGAACCCGTTCGCACCACCATCACTGGCGACGTAGAACGGACTCTTCCCTGACCACGGCGCCCGACTCGGATCGACTCGGCCCTGTCCCGCGGAGTTCTTGATGATGTGCCGGTCTGTGCCCCGCCGCAGGACCCTGGTGAAGCGGTCGAGGTCCGTCACCCGGCCCGAGTCGTCAGTGGGGAAGGCGAGGCCGATGACGTTGTTCAGGTCGTCCGTCAACGGCTGCACGAGCACGTTCTCGTGCCGGAACCGGAACGGCTGCCCCTCTCGGGACCCCGTGATCCGGGGGTTGACCGCCAGCCGGAAGACACCCGGAACCCGGCGTCCCCGGCCATCGTTGCCCGGCTGCACCCCGGCCGCCGAGATGTTCTGCCAAGGTCCCTGGCTCTCGTTGTAGTGAATCATCTGGGCCATGCCGGTAGGCACGAACACCGGCCCGCGAACCCAGCCCCGCTCCAGGTGTTTGACCAGTTCGGCCGCCGCCTCCCCGGTCGGTGCGCCCAAGTTGCAGGACACGAACACGATCGGCCTACTGGGATCGACGCTCATCGCGCGATGGAAATGGGTGTTCGCCAGCAGTACCTTCGCGTACTCACCCGGATACAGGCCCGCGGTGGCATACGTGCCGTCCGCTTGCCGGACCGAGACCCCCAGGTTCTCCGGGTTCCCGTGTACCGACTCGTAAAGCGGTGTACTCGTGATTCCCCTTGTCGCCCATGGCGTCGCGACCAGCCGGCTCGACTGGCCGTAGTCAGGTGAGTATTTGTAGTTCGTCAACGGCAACGGCCGCGCGGCCCAGGAGACGAACTTAGTCTCTTCCTGGCCATCCTGCTTGGGAAAACCGACTCCCACCGGTTCGCCTCGGTGGTTACGCAAACCGGTGGTGAGCACATCGGCCGAGGAGAACGTCACGGCGTCGCCGGTCTCCGGATCGAATCCGGTGATCTCCACCGAGGGCACTTCTGGCTCGGCCTCGGTACCAGCCTGACTCGGCCGCACCTGCACGACCGCCGGGCTGGTCTCCTGCGCGTCGGCGGCGTCCAGAAGTGCCTGCTGCTCGGGTGAGAGCGCGGGATTGGCCGTCGCCCCTTCGCTGCGCACCGAGACGAAAGTCCCCTGCTCACCGGGCGCCGGCCTGCCCACGCCGTGCCACGACCGCGAGCCCCGCTGATCGATCTCGGTGAACAGCTCGCCGTTCGGGGCGAACGAAGCCCCGCGATGGCCGTACGACGCAACGGAAGCGGCTGCGGCACCGGCAACCGGCGAAGGCCCGTGCCCGGTTCCGGACGTCAGGTACACCACCGGCCTGACCGGGTTGGCGCCGGAAGCGATCTGGAACCACGGGCTGGCGGCGACCAGCTTCCCGAACTCCGTCCCGCTCAGCGTGACCGGCCCCGGTTGCCCGTCAGCCGGGTCCAGGGTCACCCGGAACCCGCCCGCGTCACCATAACCGGCCACGTAGAACGGCTTTTTGTTCGACCACAACGGCAAACGCGCGTCGAACTGGGGGAAACGGCCGCGGCGAGCGTAGTTCTCGAGAACCTCGATGCCCGTGTTCTGATGCGCAGTCGTGGTGAACAGGCTCAGCTCGGTGGCGTTCGCCGGATCGGCACCGGGGTACTGGACACCGATCACCTCACCAGCTCTGTTGGTCAGCACCGCCGACTTCACATCGGCTTCCCGGAAACGACGAATCTCGCCGTCCGGTCCGTGTCCCACGATCTCAGGGTCGACCACGCGCCGGTAGACACCCGGAGCCTGCTGCTCGTCGCCCTCCAGCAACGGCGGCCGGTCGACCGAAGAGAACGAGATGTCCGACCACGGCGTCTCCTCCGAGTCGAACAGCCTCCCGGTATCCGCCCCGCTGGGCGCGTAGAACGGCCCTCGTATGCCGCCGTTTTCCAGCAGCCGCGTCAGTTCCGTGGCCGCGTTCGCGTCCGGATGCGCGATGTGCCCCGACATGAAGACGATCGGCCGTGGACGCGCACCACCGGTAGCGGCGACGAAGTGCTGATCGGCCATCAGCAGCTTCGCGTATTCCGCATTGGACAGGTCTACCAGCCTGGACTGGTCCGAGCCGTCCGGCGCGGGAAGCTCCACGGTGAACACGTTCCCGTTGCCGTTCGCCCACACGTAGAACGGCTTCCCGACTCCTGTCTGCAACGCCCACGGCGTGGGAACACGACCGGTCCTGAAGCCATTGGTCTCCGCGTCGTAGTCCGGCACATACGCTGTGTCGGACAGGCGCAACGGGCGGGATGCCCATGTCGCGAGCCTGCTGTCGTCCTCGCCCCGCTGGGGGAAGCCGATGCCCACCGGTTCGGTACCGGCCTGCAGGACAATCTTGTACGCATCACCCGGCGCGAACCGCACCGCTTGCCCAGTCGCCGGGTCGTGCCCGGTGATGACCACCGGACCGGAAGGGTCGGTCAGCGACGGCATCGCGGCGTGTTGGGAGGAACGCGTGACATAGACAGCGTCACCTTCGCGATCCTCTTGCACGGCGGCGTCGACGACCTTCTGCTGCTCCGGGGGAAGGGAGAATTCGCCGTCCCACGGCACGCCGGTGTGCACCTGCTCGAAGGTTGCCTGCTCTCCCAGCGCGGGCCGGGCAACACTGTGCCACGAATCGTTGCCCGATCCGCTGGTCGGCGAGAACAACCTGCCGTTGGGCGCGAACGAGTCACCACGATGACCGGCAGCGGCCGCTTCAACGGCCGCGGCGCGAGCGATCGACGACTCGGGGTTCCGGCCCGCACCGGAAGTCAGATACACCACTGGCCGGTTCGGATTGTCACTGGACGCGATCTGGAACCACGGGTTGGCGGTCACCAGTTTCCCGAACTGTGTCCCGTCCAATGACACCATCGCTCGTGCGCCACCGCGGTTCGCCGAGACCAGGAACCCGTCCGTATCACCATGGCTGGCCACATAGAACGGCGTATCCAGAGTGGACCACGGCGTCTGAAGCGTTTCCTCCGTGGCGTTGTCGCGGAACTCCTGGCCAAGTTTGCCGTAGCCGGTTGTGGCGAACTGGCTGAGATTCACCCCTATGCCTCGATGTGGCTGGAAGGCGATGCCGATGACGTTGTTCTCATCGTCGACCAACGGCACGGTAAGCACATCGCCGGCCCGCAACGAGATATCCACCCCGCCGAAGCGGCCCACGATCGTGGGATTCGTCACCAGCCGATAAACGCCAGGCACCTCCCGGCCCGCCCGATCCCGATCCGGTTTCACCCCGGTCATCGAGATCTGCCCCCAGCTCCCCTCGCTGTCCTTCCAGCCGATTCCGGTGTCGACTCCGGCAGGGGCGTAGAACGGTCCGCCGAAACCGCGCTCATGCAGCAGTCCCACCAGACCGGATGCCGAGGTCGCGTCCGGATGCCCGGTGTAACACGACGTCAGCACGATCGGACGGCCGGTGCCACCACCCGCCGCGGCCACGAAATGCTGATCCGCCGAGATCAGCTTGGCGTATTGCGCTGAATTCAAGTAGATCTGGGTGTACTGCGGACCGGTCGGTGTCGTGCGCCGCAATTGAACACTGAAGTGCGCGCGCGTTCCATGTGCCTCCACATAGAACGGCGTACGGACACCCTGCGAAACGACCCAAGGTGCCACAACGTTGTCATCCGGGTGCTCGTACGTGTCCTCGGTGAGGTTCGACAGGTACATGGTGTCGGTCAGTCGCGCGGCACGGGAAGCCCAACGTTGCGCCCTGTCCTGCTCCACCGGTTCCAGGTAGCTGATTCCGACCTGCTCGCCATTGTGGTTCAGCAGGGGGAACTTGTGCACTTCGGCCGGCGAGAACGTCACCACGTTCCGGTCGGCGTCCTGCCCGGTGATCATGTCCGTGGTGGTACTGCCGGCGATTGGGGCGACGTCAGCGTTCGACGACCGCGTGTACGCCGTGCGGCCCGGACGTGTGCGCTGATCCCGGTCTGACTGGCTGTTGCTGGTGTACGAGCCGCTGCTGTCCGTCGCGGTCCAACTGCTGTCACTCGACTCGGCCGGCGCGAACGCCGCCCGTCCCCGGCCGCCGCCGGATCCGCCCGGTCCACCGCCAGGAGGCCTACTCGTCAACGGCCCGCCAGGTCCGCCATAGCTGCCAGAAGAAGGCCCCTGACTCGGCTGCGGCAACTGCTCGTCATTGGTCCACACGACCACTCGGCGCCGCCGGTCGGCCGCATCACCGCCGGTCGGCGGATAGGGGCTGGCCGAATTCCCGTCCGCCCGGGAAGTCGTGACATACCGCACAGCGTCCGGATCGACTCCGCGTTCTCCCAGTTGCGTGTTGACCATGTTGGTCACCGTCGTGCGGACCGAGTTCGCGCGGTTGCGTCCCTTCATCTCGGGATCGCGACCGCCGAACGTCGCCTTGTTGCCGCCGCCCTCGAAGTACACCGCAGTCCGATGCGTCCCACGCGCCGCAGCAAGAGCCGCCTGCTTCGCGACCAAGGCCACGAAGTCACGCAGTTCCGCATCCGACTGACCACTGTAGACGTCGCGCTTGTTGTTGAACGGCACCTCGATGTGCGAGGCGGCCGTAGCGGTCGGTTCGAGTCGCCTGATCCGGTCGGACAGAAGATCCGCCTGCTGGACGACGTGTTCAAGCCGCGGGTACTGGGCGCCCAGCAGGTCGGGGGCATCCGGATTCCGGTACGAATAGTTGCGCAGCTCCAACAACACCAGGCCGTCGCCTCGCCGCATGCCGTCGTTGGTGTCGAGATGGTCGAATTCCGTGTGCACATACAGCACGTCATACTGGCTGACGTGCACGGCCGGGTGCGCGCGCAAAGCGTTGTCGAGGTAGTCGCCGATGGTGAACCTGGGACCGTCACCGTGCCCGCCGGGCCACGCGAGAACATTCTGCCTCGCTGACCGCGGCCGAGCCCAGCGGTGCTGGTTGAGTCTCCGCCCGGCTTCCGCCTTGATCTCAGCCGCGTGGGCGTCGAGGAAGGCCCGGACCCTAGGCGGCAGGGCCGCCCGATAGGCCTGCAACCGCAGACGTGACGTCACCGCGGTAAAACTCTTGGGATTCGACTCGTCGACGACCACCTGAACAGCGGCAGCGGCAGCGACCTGGTTGTAAGTTACGGCGCCGAAACCACGCAGCGCCTGAACCTCCGCATCACCGCGCAGCGCTTGCAGCCCTGCTGGGTGCACGTTCGCGAAACGCGCCGCGAGCCAGTCTCCGAACTGCAGCCCGGAATTCAGGTTCTCGTACCGGTGCAGCGTCACGTCCGTTCCCAAACGGTTCGTGTTCTGCCTGAGCTCCTCAAGAATCGCCGGCACACCCGCCGGTGGCACACCCACCGTGTAATGCAGGAGAAGCCTGCGGTCCTCGACCAGGTGGCCGGCCGAGGCCTTCCGTCCGGCGTCGGTGAGTTCGTGCGCGGGAAACAGCTGCGACAGTGGCGTGCGATCCGGCGCGGTGGTGAGTCTCTTGTAGACCTCTCGTACCTTGTTCAGCGCCTCATCACGATTCAGCCTGCCGTCATCACCTCGTACCGCCCAGATCGGTTTCGTGATGATCTCGAACTTCGGGTAACCGCGACCGTCGTCGACGACGACGTCGTACCAGTCGGACCTGACGAGCAACGTCGCGTCCTCGGTGACGCCCCTGACACTCTTGCCACTCTCCGCTTCGATCCCGATCGCCCCGCCGCGCAGCCGGGACAAGCCCCTACCGAGCCGGTCGGCGAGTTCGCGAGCCCGGAGCTCGTCGCTTTCGTGCCAGCGGTGGAGCACACTCAACGCCACCTGAGCCGCGGGCTTGTCCCGGTGTTCGTCCAACCGCAGCTCGTCCGCCGTCAGCGGGCCCCGGCCCGGTGACAACCATTGGGACACCTTCTCCAGCCGCGTCCGGAAATCATCCCGGCCGCGGACCGTCTCCCAATGCCCCTGGTCCCACTCGGTGTTGCTCACTGCCCGGGGGATCGGGTTCAGCTCTGTGGGGGCCTTGATGTTCGTGTTCGCGCTTGTAGAGCTGAAGGCGGGCTTCGGGTCGGATGTCCTAGGGTCCACGTTCGCATCTGCGGAGCGATCAATGTCACTGCTTGTGGAGATGGGAGGGAGACTGGTCTCGTTCTTGATGGATTCGATTCTGGTTGCTGGCTCGGTGTCCGGCTTGCTGGGATCGACCTTCCCGGACTCGGTCTTCGGCGTCGCGTCGGTTCTCCCAGCGGTGTCAGACGTTGCCGAGGTTTCGGCTCTGGAGACTGAGCCCGGCCTTGACTCGAATTCAGCCTTCGTAACAGCTTCCGGCTTCATCGGAGTCACCGCTCGCGTCCCAGGCTCCCGAACCGACTCCGTCGTCATGTTCGGCACATAGCTGTAGTCGGCCTCCAGCACCGGTTTTGCAGCCCAAGCTTGCTTGTAGAGACCTTCATGGAGCAACTGGTCTTCAGTGAAGGTCGTCACGGAACCATCCGAGAACAATCCCTGGACAGTCTCCGCGGAACTGATCTGCGAGGTGTCCGCCGTCAGCGCCTGTTCCGTCACTCCGGTACTCGTGCTGCTGTTCGACCACGAACTCGGCGGACCACCGTCATCGGTCAGTGGCCGGCCGTGGGCGGGAAGACCCGAGGCCTGGTGCCCGTTGACCGACAGCGTTCCGCCGAAGCTGGAATCCGACGAGAACTCGACCAAGTCGTCCTCGTCAACGAGCAAACCCTGCGAATCCGCCGGATTCGGCACCGCAACACCAGCCGACCGCCCCGGCGCGCCGCTGTCAGCCTGCGAGATCGAACGGCGAACCTGTCCGGTGACCGCTGACTTCGGCGCACCGGGTACCAGGGGCACATTCCCCGAGCCCACGGCATTACCAGCCAAAGAAGGCATCACGGTGGGCTGGCCGCTGCTCGTGGTCGTCACGTTGGATTGGGCGGCGTGCCTCGACGCCTTGGCGGTCTCGAGAAGCGCTTGCTCGTCCGATTGCGTCACGGGATCGCGGTTCCACGGTGTGTGCTGCGAGAAACCGGATGGCGCTGCTGTCCATGTCCCGTCGCCGCCAAGCGTCGGACTGTATTTGCTGTCATCTCCCGTACCGAGAACGCCTGCTGGCCCTGGAGCTGCCGTGTGCGGCTCGGCATGCCGGGAAACCGAAACGAACTCACCGGGCACCACCCGTCCGTTCGGACGCCGAGTAGCCTTCACCCCGATCCACGAGTCGGTCTTGGCGCTGTTGACGTCCATATCCACGAGCCCGGTAGGCGCATAGACCACACCGAGGTGTCCCAGATCGGCGAGCACCCCGGCAGCGCGTCTTGCGGCCCCCGAACCGGGAAATCCGGACTGACCGGTCAACACCACGACCGGACGCGTGCGGTCGATGCTCGACATGATCTGGAAGTACGGGATGGCGTGCGTGAGGGTCGCGTACTGGTCACCGGACAAGACTGTCTCGACGAACTGACTATTCGTCTGGATCGTCACGCGGAAGGAATCTCCTCGGCCGGGACCAATCAGGTAAAACGGTTTACGCCCCTGCCATGGCGCCTGCGTATGGTTTTTCGTATCGCGGATTCCGCCTTGCAAGCTCAATGCATACGAGGTATCGATCACGCGGTTCTTGACGGCAAAGTACTCGTTGAACTGCTTTCGGTATTTGGGATGAGGAGGGTAGGAGACTCCAAGCACGCGGCCACGGTCGTCACGAAGCGTGCCATAAACAGCCTGTGACGCCTGGAAGGTGATCGGCGAACCATCGGCTTTACGCGACCCTGTGATCACCGGGTCGGAAACCAATCGGTACACCCCAGGAACCCACCGGCTGGACAGCGGCGGATTCGCCGCTTCGCCCTGCTCCCGACTCGCTCGCTCCGAATAGTCGAAGTTGTCGAACGCCGGGCTAGCGCCCAAGTTCGAGGTGTTCGCGTTAATCGACTGACCATATCCGATGCCAGTCGGCGCATAGACAACCGCCGGATATCCGGCTTCCGCGAGCGCGCGAACGGAATCGCGCCCGCTCGACGCCACCGGATGACCGGCCCAGCACGACATCAAGACGAAAGGCCTGTCCGGGTCCGCTCCGTACGCTTCACGGAATGCGTGCATTTGCGAAAGAATTCGGCCATATGTCTGCCCATCCACGGAAACAGATCGATAGTCGGGGAGATATTCCTCCGGCGCCACGTTGATGCGGATCACATGCGATTTCTCCACTGAATGGATGAGTGTCCAGAACGGAGTACGGCCAGGCTGGCGTACACTCCATGGGGTATCGAGAATCTGCGACCTGAGCTGCGCAGGACCGTCATCGTCAGTATTCTCGGGATAGATCTCGGCCTTGTACTTGTGATCACCCAGGCGGTGACGTTTGCTCGCCCACGTACGCAGATCACTCAGGTCGCCGTCCTTCACGGGGAAAACAAGGCCAACCACCGAGCCGTTGTGATCATTCAAAACATGGGCTTCCACCTGATCCAAGGTGAAATTCACGTTGCCGCCGGAATATGAGTACCACGTACCGGCGAAGTTCTGCGGCGGTGCTGCCTGTGCCTGCAATGAAAGCCCTGCCACTCCAGCAACGAGACCAGCCACATCCACCGGAGGCGCGGACGCCGTCCACGCCTCGCTCGTGTCGGGCGAAGCTGTTCCAGCCAGAGTGATCGGACTCCCGAACCGCCCATCCACCGGAGAGACCGGCGGAATACCGGCGGCGTGCTCAGCGAATTCAGCCTTTGCAACAGCTTCTGGCTTCACCGTGGTCCCGGTCCCTGACGGCTCGGTCTTCGGCGCGATGTTCGTCAACGCTGTGTTGGTGGCCGTCGCGAGTCCGGGGTGTGGCGAGCCAACTATTTCGGGTTCTGTGATGACGTTATCGCTCGTGGTCATCGCGGTGGTGTTCGGTGTTGCCACCGGCTTCGATTCGAGGCCCGCCGAACTGGTGCCAGCGGTAGGCAACCGGGCGCCGTGGTCGTCAGGATCGGCCGGCCGTCGGCGCGGACCGGCGCCGGCGCCGAACATCGGGCGTGGCAGTTCGGACTCCCGGCGGAACTGGTCGGCCAACTCCTGCGCGGGAGTGAGGATCGAATCGCGGTCCTGGCGCAGCTGGAACAATCGGTAGGCGACCTGCAACCGGATCTGGTTCCGCTCGTCGAGCCGCGCGGCCTGCTCCGGGTCGAGACCGACCAAGAAGTGCGGGGGTGGTGTGAACCCGGCCCGGAGCATGAGCTCGTCGGCCTGGCGCAGCAGCTCGTCCACGTCCTCCTCACGCCGCTTGCCGAACACCCGCTCGGCAGTGCGGATGAGCTCCTCCCTGACCGGATCCCGTTCGTCCTGCGCGGACTCCGTGGTGGCCGCGGCGCGCTGAGCAGCTTCGGGCGCGGGTGTTTCCATGCCAGGCCGTTCGCGGTACTGCCGCATGTTTTCCTGCGCTGGCGTAAGGCCTCGCTGCTGCGGGTTCGGTCCGTCGCCCGTCGCGGAAACATTGTCGTCCGTGCCGCCGTACCCGGCTTTGACTGGGTACGCCTGGACCGGCGGGACGTCCAACACCATCTCATCGGGGCGCTCGAATGACAGCTCGTTGCCCGGCCGGTCGCCGAGCGACTGCCCCCCCAGCACACCGAGGGGGCTTGTCGGCCCGGCTTGCGCGTCCAGGCTCTTCGACCCGGCATCCCCGACCAACGTCCGCGTTTCCGCGCCGACGTCCGGGTCCCTGTCGATGGGTTGCGGTTCCGTGCCGTTGTGATCCTCAGCGGCGTTGTCGTCATCGCCGAGGAGGGTCGAGGCGTTGTCGTCCCAGTCGGCCTCCGTTTCGGTAGTGGGCAGGTTGTCGCCGACCACCGCTGTCTCCAGCCCCGGGAGGCCGCCTTCGTCCATCGTTGGACCGTTGGCAGTCTGGGACACGGGAAGGTGCGCCGATGGCGTGGCAGTGGGGCCGCTGCCGGCTGGCGTGTTCTGTCCAGCGCTCGCGAGACCATTGCTGACGGCGTTCGTAGCCGGTCCACTGGACGGTTGTGCGACGTTGGCGGGGTTGGGATTTGCGGCCGGCGTCGCCGGAGGGCTGGTGCTCGGGTCGTTGATCGTCGTGCTCGGGCTATCGTGCGCCGGGGTCTGCGGACCGGAGGACACCGCGGGACTGCTGTTGGGATCCAGCCCTGCTAGTCCGTTGACACTCGTGGCCACGTTTCCCGGTCCATGCGCGAGCCCATTGGCTGGGTCACCGTTCGAGCCAGACATCGCAGGCGCGTTGACCGACGTGCTGACGTCACCAGCCGAGTTCGGCCCACCAGTCACCGCCGGGCCGTTCGACGACGTGCTCGGCGTACCTCCCGCGGCACCAGGCCCGCTGTCCACCGTTTGACCAGTGCCCGACGAACCCAGCCCGCCAACGGCCGCCGAACCACTGCCCGACGCATCACTCACACCAACCGGACCATTCGACAACCCCGCGGAACCACCGCCCGGCCCACCATTCCCACCCGCCGAACCGCCGAAACCACTCACCGCGGGGGCATTCGACGACGTGCCCGGCCCGCCACTCACCGCCGCGTCCGTGGACGCCGGACCAGCACTACCGTTCACCCCAGCCGGGCCACCCGACGACACCGAAGGGCTATTGCCCGACGGTCCAGGACCGCCCTGACTCCCCGACGACACGGCGGGCCCACCGGTCGAACCTGGGCCAGCACCCGACAGGCTCGTCGGCCCACTAACCGGTCCACCAATCGGGCCACCCGAATTACCAGCCGATGGCCCGACGCTTCCCTGCGGCACGACCGACGGCGCGACTGGACCGCCACCCGGAGCGGGCGGCGCCAACGGGCCAGTGCCGGGCGCGGCCGGCGTGACTGGCTGCCCACCGCCGGACAGCGGCGGCTGATTCGTCGACGCGTTGCCCGGCGCCAGCGGGCCCGTGCTGGGCGGCGAGGTGATCGGCTGGGCATGCGGCCCCACCGGACCACTTCCACTGCCACCACCAGTGCCCGACGCGCCACCGTCCGGTGGCTGGTTGCCGTCACCACTCACGTTCGACCGATTACCAGCGCTACGCACCGGGTCTGTGACACCAACTGAACCTGGACCGGCTGCGCCGACAGCGCTCAATAGGCCGAGGTTGCTGAGTGGACTGTCGGGGTTGGTCAGTGCGGGCGGTGGCCCTGCCTCACCGTGCAGGCCTGCCTGCTGTTGCCGCTCATGGACAGCGGTGTGAGCCTTCGTTTCCGCCTCGTGCATCACCGGATCGGTGGCGACACTGTTGACGATGCCGAACCCGATATCCAACGGCGAGCCACCGACACTCAACCCGGCACTACCAGCAGCCACCTCGGCCACGATCCCGGACTGAATCCCGTTGACCAGCTTCTTGTTGTGAGACCCCTTCAGACCAGCGATACGGCCACCGGTACCCGAGACAGACGCCGCGCCACCACCCACCGCGCCCAGACCCGCGGCCGTCGCCAGGTTCTTGGCGGTGAGGTTCCCACCTGCCGCTTTCATACTGATGATGTCCTGCGCTGGCTCTTCAGCGGCTTCCTCGGCCGCTTCATCGACGACATTGAGGCTGCGGCGCCACCAGCTGTCCGGTGGAATCTGTTTGATCAGCTTCGGCACCGTGTACCCCGACGTGGGAATCTCACCCAGCCCCTTCGACACCGACCTCAGCACATCGTCGAAACCGTTCTTGGTGATCTGAACGGCGACATTGTCGAAACCTTTCTTGAAGCCCTCCCATCCGACCCTCGCCGCGATGATCGCAGCGGTCTTGTAACTGATACCCATCCGCACCAACCGGACCATCAACTGCCCGAGCGCCAACACGAACGGCCACGTCGCCCACAAGAAGATATTCGCCGCGATATACGACAACTCCGTCAGCGTCCACACCACCTGGACATAGATCCCGTACCGGCCGGCGTCGATATTGGTGGCCTGCTCGTCGAGCTTCCACGCCTGCATGTTCGCGATATCCGCGATCGCCTGGCCTCTGCCGTCGTTCAGCTCAGCCATGTGCACACGGAACTTCGCCGCGACACTGGGGCTGATGTTGTCCGCGACCCCGTCCACCAGATGCTGCAGGCCTTCGCCGGCCATAAGAATCCGCTGCGCATAGGCCCGGTATGCCGCGGCCTGCTCACGCATCAGGTCGATCTGCCCAGGCGGCAACGGCCCACCGGCGATGACGATCGGCAGGCCCTGCCACCCATCCGAAACGAAATGGCTCTGATCACCAGACGGTTCTGACATAGGACGCAGCCTCAATCACCTAAAGGACGTAGTATCGCTCACGAAACCGTGAAGACAGCGAAAATAAATAACCGATCTACTCGCCACCTCTTTGAACATAGCGCTCAACCACCACAGTGTCGTCAAGGATCCGATCTATATCATTGATGAGCGCGTCGAGTTCATCGTCACCATCCTTTCTTGCAGTCACTTCAGATTCGCTCACCGGGTCTACATCTTCGCCTTTTCGCTGCCGCGTAGCAGGCCGTTGAGGCATGCAGAACACCCTTCTCAATACAGGAAATGAGAGTCATGCAGACCGTCGGACACAAAGAGAAAATCGCCCGCCACTGCCACAGTTTCGACTATTTCCGCCAGCCAGGCATCCAGCTTGACCGACGCGTCACCAACGGACACCCCCAGCTGCGCGGAGACAAGGATACGAATTTCCTGCAAAATCCATACCCATGCCACACGGCGCGCGACGTCGACCATTTCGATCACACCACCACAATCAGGCAAATCGCCGAGCAACATCGCCGCCGTGGACCGTGCCCGCTTCAGCCAATAATCAAGGCCGCCCGAAAGGTTGGCGAGCACAACCCCTAGCGCAGGATCAACCCTGTTACCACACAGCGCGCTGTCAAGTCTGCTTTGATAGTCGGTCAGCTGTCGACGCAACCACCGAACCTGTCGCGGACTGAATACCGTAATGAGCCGGTCACCGCAGTAATCCCAACTGATCATCCGAAGCGGTTCTCCTTCTTCGAGCCTTACGCCATCACAATCCGAGCACTGACCCAATCAACACGGCCCCAACACCCAGCCCATGCAGACCAAGCCCACCATGCAGACCAAGCGGGCAGACCAGGACAAATGGGCCCAGATGTAACGCCGCGAAGACATCGCATCAGGATCGCTTCGCATGCGCACCGCAACCGACAATCAGAGCGAGTCTTGCATTCACTGAATACCTGACTATAAACCCGACGTGGACGCCTCGTTGCACTCTTGGCAGACAATACCGCAGCAATACCCCCACGCGGCAAAGTTGAGTCTATCGCGCACTCCGCATGCACCAAAAGGGCAACAAGTCACGTCAGAAGATTTCAGTCAACACCACTACACCCATGACCAAAATGATTCTTTTGCACAAAACTATCGAATATTGACTGCCATGATCGGCATACTCGAGTGCAGCTTCCCTACACAACAACTGTCGACCGAATTCGGTCGACCTCCCCGTAGCTGACAGCGCGCGCTGTCGTGACGCCGCGATACGAGCCAGCATTCGGACCACCGGTGGTGAGGCAAAACCGGTTTCCCCGTGCGGCAGACAGATCCGCGATCGACAACCGGGTCGGCGCAGCTGTACATCCGTGCTGTGAAAGACCGTCTCGCGTGGCCGGCCGGCATGGATCGATACTCCCGCCGCACAAGAGCCCACCGGATTGAGCACATGGGATTGACACCCGATGATGTCGAACTCAAGCTGCTCAAGACCGTCGTTCGCCACCGGATCGCGGCCAGCCGCGAGAGGAGACTCCAGTCGAGTGGCAAGTAATGGCCGTTGACCTGACCTCACGCACATGTATGGTCATACCTGTACTCAAGATCAGCGCTGGTCAAGCGTCATTAATCGGACAGATTAACCCGATGCGGGCGGTCAACCACCCGATATGACTGACCACCACACCGATATCAAGTCCATAAGTGTCCAGACCTGCCGCACGGAGGCCTGGACACAATTCGAGACTACTGGGCAAGCGTACTCGCCGTCTCGAATCCTGATCGCCGAGCAGCTGGTCGCCTGTGCTGTGGTGACATCCCCACAGCTGCTCGGTGAGGCTCTGCTGTTCACCCCGATATCACAGCGAGCCTCGGCCCGCACCCGTTCGCAGACGGGTGCGGGCCACACACAGAACCCCTTTTATCCAGCACAACTCTTGGTCTCACTCGTCGCGAGGCCGCCTGCGTCGACGTGGTCATTCACGACCCGTTCGCCCCGTGAAGATCACGATCTACGACTGGAGTAGTAGTGAGGCTCCGCCTCGGACCGCCGAGGTGGGTGGCTGAGCTGGGCTTTTAGGTGATCGACTTGATTTTGGCCACGCTCACGCAGGGACCTGCGGTCATGATCGGCAGACCGCCGCCGCCCGCTGCGCCGAAGTCCGATCATCCGTGATGACCGGCCGCGCCACTCCAAAGTGGCTGGTCAGACAAGGAGTCTGCAGATATGGAGCGGGCACACCTGACGCTACGCCACGGAAAAACTTGACTCAAATGTCAAGATTCGATGGGCCTAGTTGATCTAGTACGGCAGCCGCACCTTGTGATATTTGAGGTGTTGTCGCTGGTAGTGGCTGCGGCGGGCTCGGGTTTGGTGGCGTCGTCGCCAGTCTGACCAGTGGTTGGTGTGGGTTTCGGGGTGGACCGGGTGGGTGAGGGTGGCCCAGAGTCGTCGAATTTCGTTACAGGACAACGGAATCAGTTGGCTTAAGGTGGCGAGATCGCCCCTTTTTGGTCATTGCGGCCGCGTTCTCGATATGCGGTGACGGCGAGGAACGCGGCGGCCAGCATCGCCAGGGTGATGTGCCGGTACCAGACGTCGTACTTGCGCACCTGATAGTGATCCAGTCCGGTCTCGTTCTTGGCGAACTGGAACGTTTCCTCGACCGCCCAACGGGATCCGGCTACCCGGACCAACTCGGCGACGGGTACTGGTTGGGTGCTGTGGCAGATGTAGTAGGCCAGCTCGCTGGGCTTGGAGATCGAGCGACGCACCAGCAGGAGGTGCTCGTCAGCGCCGGGGTCGATGAGCAGCCAATCGTAGAGGCGATGTCCCTTGCTGCCCTTACCGGCTGAGAGTCGTTGCCAGCCTCGTTTCGGCGCGGTCGCGGCGAGTTCGTCGGCTCGCTGAGGCCCGGTTGGAGTGGTGAACCGGTCGTCGCAGGAGACCGCCATGACGTAGTTGATGTCCTCGTCCTCCAGCCAGTCCCGCAGTCCGGGGTTGTCGCCGTAGGCTTCGTCGGCGGTGAACCAGCCCACCGTCTGCTTGCCGTGCTTGGCGATGAGTCGTTCGAGCATCCGCCGCGCCAGCTTCGGTTTGGTCGCGAACCCGACCGTGTCCGCGATGCCCGCCTCGGCACACCGCTCCCGGTCACCGGTCCAGGATTTCGGCAGGTAGAGCTCTCGGTCGATCAACGCCCGCCCCCGCGACGACACGTAGGTCAGGAACACGCCGAGCTGGCAGTTCTCGATACGCCCGGCAGTGCCGGAATACTGACGCTGCACGCCGGCGGATTTGGTGCCCTTCTTGAGAAAACCTGTCTCATCGCCCACCACGACCCCGCTGGGGTCGGCGAGAGTGTCCAGCACATAGGAACGTAGATCATCCCGCACCGCCTCGGCGTCCCAGCGGTAGAAGTTCAACAACCGCTGCATGCCATCCGGAGTCAGGTCACCAGCCTGCTCCGCGATGGTCCAGGAGTTCTTACGCTCGGCTGCCGAGAGCAGTCCCAGCAGGTACATCCGTGCCCGGCGACGTGAGTCCGCCTGCGCGAAACGCCCGGCCACCAGCGCGAACATCTCATCGAACCCCGCTCGCCACCGCGTGAGGCGATCATCAACTACAGTCTTCGACGCGGCCACCGCGTCTGCTTCGAGTCCTAACACACCTTGAAGTTGATCACGCGGTGGCCGCGTCCATGATCACGACCCCACACCAAGATCACACAGTGCGGTTGCCGTACTAAAGAGGAACAAGAGCGTCTGCTGGACAAGCAGGCCAAAGGTGCTCTTGGCTTCGCCAGTGAACGCTGGTGACTGGGCCAGTTCTCGGAGAATCTCGTCCAAGAGCGGATCGAGTACAGGGTGCGAGGTTCTGGACCGCGTGAGATCGCCACTGTACGCCAGTCCTTCTACGGTTCGAAGTTTGTCGTCGTCGAGCCCGTCGGCAAGCACGGCCGCCTGCTGCTCTCCGAGTACGCGGGTCAGCGCGGGAGCAAGGGCGTACAGCCTTGTGGTGTCTGGTGGGTGCGGTTCCTCGTCGCCCTGGTCGCCGTCGGCAGGACCTGACGAGGACGATCGTGGTTGCCGATCCCGAGCGCCTGTGGCGAGCACTTCGATACGGGCAAGCAGCAGTTCAGCGGTTGGCACGTCGAACGCGGGCGCCGTGGGCTTAGCGGCTTGGGTGATGGAGCGACTGAGCGCCGCGAGTTGGCTTTGCTTCTGAAGGATCGCGCCTTCGATGGCTGGTTCGATGATTGCCGCAAGGCCTGTGCTGTCCTTGCTGCTCGGTAGCGGACGCATGGAACGGGCTTGTCGATATGCCTGGAGTACCGCATCGAGTGCTTCCCACACGTTGAACCAGACGGGGTGGGACAAGTAGTCAGTGGCAGCATCCAGCACAAGGGCCAGTCTGTGCCAAGCGAGTTCGGCTGCGAGCCTGGGACGGAGCCATGAGGGTTGATGCATGGCGGTCAGCCAGGCGCCTCGCTGTTGGAGCGCCTCGGAAAGACGCTGCTTCGCATCCGTCAGGCGATATGCGTCCTGCGCGCTGAACGCGAGGATTGCATCGCAGGCTGCCGCGTAGGCGCGGGCGTCATGGCGAGCTTCTTCGGCGGCGTCCACCGTGGCGAAACCGGCTCGTGCTGTCGTGAGCGACTCCATTGCGGCGGGCAGAGTCTCGGCTGACAACGCCATACGCAGATGGTCACATGCAAGTTCGAACATCGCGTCAACGGCTGCGGCCTCGTGGTGACGGAGTTGGTCCAGAGCCTGACGGATTGGCCCCACGACAGCGGAATTGTCCGCCCAACGGTCCATCGCGGCGCCGAGTAGCCGCGGAAGTCGCTCGGCGAACTCTTCAGGTACGTCGCTGCTGAGTGACGTTATACGACCAAGTACCGCGAAGGGGTTCACTGCGTCGGCGATGGCGAGGCGAATTGCGCCCTCCAGCCGGCTAGCCGCCAAGAGAGGAGTATCGGCGATCGCGACAGTAAGTCCGTCGAGCAACGCATCGTGCAGGCGTGTACCGTACGTCTGCACTGTGATGGGGCTAGCGAGCAATTCCTCCAGGCTGCTGGCGAGTGCCAACAGGCTGGTTTGATTCGACAGTCCTGTGACGAAGTTGGCTGACGCGCCATCCCAGCCTGGTGGGCTCGCGCCCGCCGCTGCCGCAAGGGCTTGGGCGAGAACCGGTGCGAGCGGACTCGCTGCGATCTCTTCCGCGTGGTCGGCAACTGCAAGTTCGTCGAGTTCAGCCCAGGACGCGACGGCACCGTCCCCCGCGATCACGGCGAGCCGGTCAGTAAGTGCAGTCATTGGTGGCTCCAGCGGGTGGCAGCACCTGGTCTGTCCATATTCGAGCGTCGACTGCTCCCGACCGCGAGGCGCAGCCTCTTCCCGTTTGCTTCACCACAGTGGATCGCCTGGCTTGGCCGCGATGACGCACTCGGCTGGGAGCGTCTCTGCGGCAAGGTGGAAGTCGGCGGTGGTGATCAGCACCTGCAGCCCCTCAGCTGTTGCGAGGCGGTTGAGTTCACGGAAGATCACGGTGGCGTCGGCGTCTTGGATTTCTTCTGCTTTCGGGCTGTCGATGAGGATTAGACCGGGGTGCGTCGAGATGCCGTATCGTGCTCCAACCCGGAGCAAAGCAACGATCACGGCGACGCGGAGGCGAAGCTGCGCGCCCGGGTCCTGGTCCACGAATGGCTTCTCGGCGCCACCACCCTTGATCACTTTCAGCTGGGCAGCTCGGTTGATTTCCACACTCTCCAACGCGGTCATGCCGAATTGGTGCGCCAGATCCACGATCTCCGCGTTCAGGTCAGCGAAGAGCTGGGCTGCCGCGCCCTTGCTCTCGTCCTCTAGGACCTTGGACGCGGACTTCAAGACGGTGAGCGTCACATCTCCATTGTTTGTCGGCGTGTCCGGCAGATTGGGTAGCACCTGAAGTGCTCCTTCCCAGCGTGCCACCTCGATCTCCGCCGCGATCCGGTCACGCGATGCCGTCGCCGCCGTCGCGGTTCGTAGGTTGGCCTGCACTGTCTCCAGTTCAGCTGTCAAGCGGTCGAGATTCGCCTCGGCGGTACCGAGCGCTTGCTTGGCGGCTTTCTCGGCTGCTTTGCTGCCTTCGACGCGGTCCCGCGCTTCGGCCTCGACGGCTTCGTCCTCGCCCTCGGCTCCGGTGACCTCGGTGGTGCACACGGCGCAGCGATGCACATCTCGTTCAGCTTGTCGTCTGTCTCCGCTGATCGGGGTTTCGCAGCGGGGGCAAGCGCTGGGATTCAGGCCGTGGAAGAGTAGGCGTGCGACCTCGCTCTCACGTATGTCGTTGAGTGCCTTCTCGTCGAGCTGCCGGATTCGCCGAGCCTCTCGATAGCCGCGGTTAATCTCGTCCTGTTCGTCTTGGGCGTCGGCGACCTGGCGGGCTAGCCTGGCGGACTTGTCCGCGAGTTCCGTCAAGTCGGGGCCTGGCGCGGCTTTTTGAAGCTGAGTGAGTGACCTGCGCGCTTCGGCGAGGGCTTCCTCAACACGAGCGCGTTCGTCTGCACGCTCGGCGACCGCACGTTTGGTGTTCTCGGATTGTTTGTCGGCTTCGGCTTGGAGCACGTCGTACGTTGCCTTAACACGTGCGAGGACCGCGGTTGCTGGGAGGTCTAGGAAAACCTGTAGGAGCCGCCCGGCCAACCCTGCCATGTTCTGGTTGCCGAGCAGAGGACGGTCCCGGCCGAGCTGCAGATAGATCGCAGAGTAGTAGGAGGGCCAGCCGTGTGTCTGGGTTCGGACGCGTTCCTTGGTAGTCAGCTTGTTGACGATGGGTTGGAGGTCGAGGCGGTCGAGCATCAGCTCGGCCACTTTGACGGCGAAGTCATCCTGGTTATCGGCTTCGATGAGCGTCGAGACACCGCTGCCACCGGCGATCCCGTCTGTGTCAGTGAGTTGGTCGACGCTTGAAGCCGTGAATACCACCCCGGAGAGCAGAGCTTCGGGAGTCAGGCTGAGTCGAAAGCCCATGGGTTGGCCCGCGATGGTCGCGTCTAGTTCGAGCCGGGTCAGCCAGCGACGGACGTCTCCTTGCAGCTTGGCCCGAGGTGCCCCGCGGAGGCACCAGGTGATCAGTTCCAGGACGCTGGTCTTGCCTTTCAGGTTGGAGGCGACCAGGGCCGTCAGGCCGTCGTTGAAGGTGAATGTCTGGTCGATCGGGCCTTCCGGCTGGACACCGACGCGGTTTCCATCAACCCGGAGGCGATGTATACGAACAGGGCGGGGCCGAGCGGGTGGGTAGGCCAGCGGCAGTCCGCGCGTCGTGAAGACGTCCTCCACGTCCTCGCGGGTGGTTTTCGCCCGAGACGCGATCCGAGCAGCAAGAGATCCATCCTGGTGAGATGGCCTATCCGCAGCGGACGAGTTCATGCGACGACACCCTCCCGGCCCGTCGCGTCTGACTCCGACCGCAGGCGCCGCAGACGGTCACGTGCTCGGGCGCTGATGCTCCCGATCCGTGTGCCGCGCTCGGCGGTGGCGTACTCGGTTTGTAGGTACTGGCGGTCTTTCAACTCGTTGCCTCCACGCCCGTCCGCCAAGTCCAGCACCAACTCGATCCGCTCTACGTAGTATCGGAAAGGCGGTGCTTCCACTACGACCGTCCGAGCGACCTCCCGTCCGCGTTCCAGCAGGTAGTAGTCGTGACGCCAGGTCCGATCCACGGTGCCGCGGCGTCGGCGAACCACCAGACCAGCGCTGCGGAGTACCGCCAGAGCGTCGTCCAGAGGTTCGTACGCGCCAAAGTGGTGGCGAAGCATCGGATACCTGCGTACCTCTGGCTCCTCCGAATCCAAGATTTGGCCGGCCAAGTCGAGGAGCCCCGGTTCGCGGCTCGCCTCGAAGTCGTTGAGCAACTCGTCCGCAAGGAAGTCGGGATTGCGTACCCAGAAGTCCAGCTTCTGGAGACGGACCTGGCTCTCCACCACTCCGACCGCACTTGCGAGTGGTATGTCGTCGGCAACCGGCGCTGGCAGCGGTTCGGCCGCACCGTCGATCAACAGGAGGATCCGGACTGCGTCCTGTTCGCGACTCGTGACTGGACCACGGTCATTGCCCGCCTCGCCGCCGCTCAGATCATCCACAGTCCGTTAGAGTAGATGCCGGAGCGTGACGCTGGCATGCTGAATCAAGATCGCAGGTGCTTCGTTACCTGGGCGTGTACGGGCGACGCGTCTTGTGACGATGCGATTACGAAACGCACTCTGACCTGTAGGTCCGCTGATAGCGGCAGCACTACCTCGACCGTGACATGCCGTCAAATTGAGGAGCACGTGCGCCTTACGAGGCGCATACTGTTCGGTTGACTTCCACCGGACATGAACGGCTGGCCCCATGACGCTCAACCTTGCCATCACGTCGACTGAGTCACTCGTGTTTGAACCGGCTCGTCAGACACTGCGACTCTGGCCGGCCGTCGGCGGCGCGCAGATCGAGCTGAGCCTCAGTATCAGGCGAACGACCGAACGCAAGGATGCTCCTCCATACCAGATCTCGGCTGCCATGCTCGTTGGGAAGAACCCGAGCGGAGATCGTCAACTTCTGACGCCTCTCGTGGCAGGCCACCTGGTCAGCCCGGCGCAGGTGGCGACCGAGTTCAGGTTGACGGGCTACATCAGCGTCGAGCAGCTCCGTGTCGTCGAAGAACTGCGCTCGGGAGCGGATTCCATCTGGGTCATCCTCCAGTTCAGTGTGACCTGCGTTGACAGCGACCCAGCGACCCTGGCCGGCGGTACAGGGGAGCTCACGTTCGCGCTTTCCGCGGGTGATGCCTTATGCCGATATCGACATAAGGCATCTTATGCCGATGGTCTGTTTATGCCGATCTTGGTTGTGTTGTGCCTGTTCGGAAGTGCGGCCATTCGAGTGAGGTCCGCATAAGTCTGCGTCATGCGCCGTGGGTTTTCCCGCCTGGGTCAGTGCCAGGTTCAGACGGGAGGAAAGATCGTGACGTGGTCTCGTGCACGGCTGGAGATATCCGGCCCGTTGATGCCGTTTGAGGAAGGTTTCACCAAATGGTTGGGGCATAAGGGGTACGTGCCGACGGCGGTGCGGACACACCAGCGACGCGTGATCCACCTGAGTCAGTGGATGCAGACAACAGGGCTTGAGATCACCGAGTTTGGTCCGGCAACGGTGGAGGCGTTCATCGCGGCGCAGTGCGTGGACGGGCGGTTCAAGGATTGGAAGGCTGGGTCGTGGGCGGCATTGTTGGAGTATTTGCGGTCGATCGGGGTGCCGCTGGCCGCTCCGGCCGGCCACGTGGTGACGGCTGCTGACGCGCTGCTGAGGCGGTATGCGGAGTACGAGGCAGCGGAGCGAGGTCTTGCTGCTCGGTCTATCGAGCGGAACGTGTGTGCGGTCCGGCCCTTTGTGGAGTGCCGGATGCGTGATGGCCAAGGCGGGCTGGAGCAGTTGACCGCCGGTGAGATCACCGAGTTTGTGGTTGAGCAGGCGCGCCAGGCTCCTCGGTCGTTGGCGCATCTGGTGCCCGCGCTGCGATCGTTGTTGCGGTACCTGCAGGTTGCCGGGGCTATTCCGGTTGGGCTGGCTAGCGCGGTGCCGACCATGGCTCGGTGGAAGTTGGCCGGGCTGCCGAAAGCTTTGCCTAGCGGGCAGGTGAGGGCCCTGTTGGCGTCGTGTGACTTGGAAACCGAGATAGGTCAGCGAGATTTTGCGATCCTGACCATGTTGTCGCGGCTGGGGTTGCGCATCGGAGAAATCGCCGCGCTGCGGTTGGAGGATATCGATTGGCGCCGCGGCGAGCTGACCATCACGGGCAAAGGCCCACGCTGTGAGCGTCTGCCGCTGCCCAGCGATGTCGGGCAGGCGATCGTGTCATACCTAGTTGGCTGGCGCCCCAAGACCGATACCCGGCACGTGTTCGTCTGTGCTCGTGCGCCGTATGGTCACATGAGCAGCACCACGGTCACCAACGTGGTGGCCAGGGCAGCCCGCCGGGCGGGCCTGGGCGTGCTGCATGCGCATCGGTTGCGGCACAGCGCAGCCACCGCCATGCTCGGTGCTGGCGCCTCGCTGGAAGAGATCGGCCAGGTCCTACGGCATCGCACTGCCCTCACCACAACGATCTACGCGAAGGTCGACATCGGCTCGCTGCGCAGAATCGCCCGCACCTGGCCAGGATCGCAGGTCGTGGCATGAGCGCGGGCGCGACCACTGGCGTGAGCATGTTGCGGCAAGCCCTGGCCGACTACCTGCGCTTGCGCCGGGCTCTGGGGTCCACATTGGACCGCGCGGAGAAACTGCTGGCACAGTTCGTCACCTACCTAGAACAGCACGACGCGGACGTGGTCACTGTGGAGCACGCGGTGGCGTGGGCCACGCTGCCGGGCGGAAGTGGTTGGTGGCACGCACTGCGTCTGATCGCAGTACGACGGTTCGCCGTTTACCTGCGCAACCTCGACGACCGCACTCAGATCCCACCACCCGGGTTGCTTGCTCATGGCAAACACCGGGCTACGCCATACTTGTACTCCAGCAGGGAGATCGACGCCCTGATCGCGGCGGCCCGCATGCTGCCCACCCCGATCGCGGCGGCCACCTACCCTGCGATGATCGGTCTGCTCGCGGTCACCGGTATGCGATTCAGCGAGGCGATCGCCTTGGACGTCACAGACTTCGACGACCACAGCGAGACGGTGATCGTCCGGGCGGGCAAGTTTGGCAAGAGCCGCCTGCTCCCGGTGCATGCCACCACAGCCGACGGGTTGCGTCACTATCTGGTCCAACGCCAGCGGCTCCTGCGCACGAGGAAACTCGCTGACCGCGATGTCCTGTTCATCTCCGCGGCCGGCACCCGCCTGGATCACAGTGCGGCACAGAAGAAGTGGCGCACGATCCGGGACCTGGCAGGACTGACGCCGCGATCGGCCAACTGCCGACCCCGCATTCACGACCTTCGCCACAGTTTCGCCGTCGCGACTCTGCTGGACTGCTACCGCCGCGGCGCGGACATACCTACCATGCTGCCCACGCTGTCGACCTACCTCGGCCATGTCGATCCCAAGAGCACCTATTGGTACCTCTCGGCAGCACCGGAACTGCTGCAACTGGCCAGCCAACGCCTGGACACCTACCTGACAGCGGGTGACACGTGAGCGCACTGGCCCCCACGCTGCAAGCGTTCTTCACCGACCGGCTGATCCGGCAACGTCAAGCCAGCCCGCACACCATTGCCGCCTACCGCGACGCGTTCAAACTGTTGCTGGCCTTCACTTGCCATCGCACCGGCAGCACACCATCCCGGTTGCGGATCGAGGAGCTGACCGCTCCGCTGATCGGCGATTTCCTCAACCATCTAGAGACCGAGCGCGGCAACAGCGTCCGCACCCGCAACGCTCGCCTGGCTGCCATCCACTCACTGTTCCGCTACGCCGCGCTGCGCCATCCCGACCACGCCGACTCGATCCAACGCGTGCTCGCGATCCCACCCAAACGGTTCGACCGCGCTATCGTCACCTACCTCACCGAACCCGAGATCGACGCGCTGCTGCAAGCCCCAGACCGGAACACCTGGACCGGCCGCCGCGACCGGACCATGCTCGCGGTGGCGATCCAAACAGGGCTACGCGCCTCCGAGCTGACCACATTGACTATCAGTGACGTTCACCTGGGCACCGGAGCTCATATCAGCTGCCACGGCAAGGGCCGCAAACAGCGCATCACCCCCTTGACCAGCGGCACCGTCACCATGCTTCGCACCTGGCTGGCCGAGCGCGCAGCCAGCCCACCGATCCAGTGTTTCCTACCAGCCGCGGCCGTCAGCTCAGCCGCGATGCCCTGGAACGACGCGTCACAAAACACGCCCGCGCAGCCACACAAGCATGTCCCACACTGACCGGCAAGAAGATCTCGCCGCACGTGCTACGGCACTCCACCGCCATGCGACTGTTGAACGCCGGCGTTGACACCACCGTCATCGCTCTCTGGCTCGGCCACGAAAGCGTTGCCACTACACAGATTTACGTTCACGCCGACCTCGCACTGAAAGAACGCGCCCTTGCTCGCACCGCCCCGATCGAAGCAACTCCAGGCCGCTACCAGCCAACTGACACGATCATGGCGTTCCTTGACAACCTGTGATTATGTTGAACCGCAATCTTCGATCGGCCGCGTCACACCCTGATACCAACACCAGACAGCATAACGGGATAGTCCGCATAAGACGACTTATGTCGATATCGGCATAAGTCGTCTCCGGTCCATAACTCGTTGGGGCGGGCGGCTTCGAACCGGCCGAACACCGACGGGCCAGCATCGGCGGCGGGGCCGGTCAGGCCGAGGCGGGTGAAATGGCGCTGCAAGGTGCGCTCGTCCGGCGACCAGCCCAGCTGCGCGCGCAGGATCCGGCGGATCCCGGCCGCGGTCCGCTCCGGATTCTCCCGCCGCAACGCCACCGCCAGCTCCATCACCTCGACCGGGGTGCGCTGATGAGTCTGGCGGGGACTGGGCACCAGCGCGTCGAACCCGCCAGCCCGCCAGTCCCGGATCCAGCGATCCAGGGTCTGACGCGATACCCGTGTCTTTCGGCCGAATGGATCGGTGTGCTCGGCTGCCGCGATCGCCCGCACCAGCCGGCCCGTTCTTTCGTCGAGTGCGCCTCATCCGCGGCCTCGCGGATGAGTTGATAGCGAAACAGTCCGATCGCCCGCGCTCGATCGGTGCGCACCTGTTGTTCATCGTCGGCTGGCGTCACGCCGGTGCCCCTCCATTGCTCGTTCCACAAAGGACGAGCCGAAAAGGACCACGAATGATCACCCCCGCGGCAGAGGCAACTCGTGTTGATCCACAATCACGGCCAGCCCGGAGCCAGCAGCCGCCCGCCCGAGATCGCCACCGCCAGTTCCCATACCGACACCATGGGCAGCACGAACCGCCGGGCCGCAGCCCGCGCTGCCGCCTCGATCGCGCACAGCGCGTCCGCACACGAGCTTGCCGCCGGCTCGGGCATCACCGGGTCCGGATCCAACGCCCGCAACCACACCGTGAACACACCCCGCACCGGCTCGGCCCGCCCGGCAAACCGGCGGATCCAGCCCCGCACCGTGTCCACCGGCCTGCTCAACGCCGCAGCGATCGACCGATACCCGCCACCGGCAGCCTTCGCCGCCAACGCCGACCCGATCACCACCGCCGCGTCCGCCCGCCGCACCAGCAGCACTACCGGCAACAACACATGCGTCACCCCACAACCGGCGCATCGCGACCGGCGTGGCCGCACCCGCACCGGGCCGTGCGGACCGCGGACCGTCCGTTCCCGACCATGACCCCAACCGGTCAGCATCCCGCCGCAGCCTGGACAGGCCAGCCGTCCACTCACAAGCCGACGCTCGACGGCGTCCGCGTCCACCTCTACCGTGACCACAGCGCCTCCGAGCGCCACCGCACGGCCCTCCCGCGGGACTCCGGCAAGAGACACGGGAGGGCCGTCGCCTACACCGACGTGCTCACCGTGCCGCCGAACACGATCAACAGCAACCAACCCGCGCCGCACACCAACCCATGCTCACGCTCAACGCCGGAGCCCTACCCACAGGTGCTCATCTTCAACGCCGCCGAACAGCCTGCCCCGCACCTGCAGGGTGACCCTGCGACGTACCTCGGTGAGGGCCTGGTTGGCCAACTGCACGAGATGAAAGTGGTCCACGACCAGCCTGGCCTGCGGTAACGCGGCACGGGCCGCGGCCTTGAAAACCGTGCACATATCGATCGCCACGACCCGGACGCCCTGACGCCAGGCCTCATCCCACTGGGTGAGCCAGTCCCGCACGGCCACACTGGTGCGGCCCTCGACCTGCCCGAGCAGCCCCTGCCCGCCCGCCAGGTCCACGAACCCGACATGCCAGCGATCCACCGTGATCTCCCAGCACTGCTGTTCGTCGTTCCAGGTCCATTGTGGACGGCCCCGGCGGATCTCGTCGATCCCCAGCACCGCCACCGGTTGCGGCTTGTCCGGCAGCACCGCCGTGGCGTGTGCGGTGAACGCGGCCGAGACCACCGGCCAGGACAGGCCGTGATCACGCGCGGCTTGCACGATCGTGCGCCCACCATCGGCCACCGCCGCACCGGCCGCCTGCCGCAACCGAGTGGTCACCCGGGCTCGAGCCGGAATCTCCCCGATCGCCTCGGTGAACGTCTTCCTGTCGCATCCCTGCTGGTCACAGTGCCACCGACGCTTACACCACCGCAGCTCGACAGGCCGGCCGGCCACCGGCAGATCTCTCGGGCTGGTCGTCACCCACCCCTTGACCCGCCTCGCCCGCACTCCACATCCCGGGCAGATACAAGCCTGCTCGTCCGCGGTAACCAGGTGCACGACCGGCCCATCATGTACTGCGTCCTCGACCCGAACGACAGCCAGACCGGCAAGGCCCAGCAGACGGGTCGTATCGTTGACCATGCCCGTGGCTCTTCTGTTGTGATCGTTCTGCTTCGACAACAGACATGATCACTCACAGAGTCACGGGCCCTTGCCACTGGCTGCCCCCAGCAACATCACGACCAGTTCAAACCCCGGTCAAATTCGAAGAGCCGCCATGTCGTGATCGACATGTGCGCTGTGTTCAAGGCCGCTGTCGCCGTCGCTGTCACCACCGCGCTGCCGCACGCAACGCTCGTGGTCGACAACTTTCACGTGGTGCAGCTGGCCAACGCGGTGATCGACAAGGTCCGAGCTCGGCGCACTGTGCAGGCCCGGGGGCGTCGCGGCCGGAGCGGTGACCGGGAATGGGACCTGCGCAACAAGCTCAAGGCCAACGTCGAGAACCGCTCCCGCGACACGATCCACGACATGGTCGGCGAGCTGGCTGATCTGGACGAGATCGGCCCTGCGGTGTTGGCCGCCTGGGTGGCCTTATACACCGACAGCCTGCCCCTTGCCCATGGGGCGCAGCATAAGACTTTCGGGCATTCCTGTTTGTTCGAAAGTGTAGACTTGTCAGATCTAAATCGCCGATTTAGAAGCGTGCCCGTAAGATCGTTTGGAGCAATAGAGGGACTGTTGTTTCTTGTTGATCGGAGGGGCAAGATTTGTTTACCCGCCGTGTCATCTGTGCGCTCCTCGTGACATTTCTGTCATTAGGTGGTCTGACTGTCATGTCGGGCCGGGCATTCGCAGCAATCACCGCCGCTACTGGATTGCTGGTCCAGCCCGCGTCAGCCACGCTCGTACTCACCCATTTCGAAAGAGTTCGACACACGTGAAAGTCGCTGTGATTACGTCACTGAACTGGGTAAACTTACGGCTGTGGACCCGTCCGGACGGTGATCCCGAGTCCTTCGTATTATTCCTGAATTACTCCAATGACAGTGAAGGAGACGGCGTTGAGTAGGCGTTCTGGTTGGCGAGTCGCAGGTCGGAGCATCTTGGCAGTGGTTATGGCGGCAGGGACATTGTCGCTTGGCGTTGGCTCAGCCAACGCGGAACCGTCATGCCCGAGTGGGAGCACGGCGTGTGTCTGGGAGAGCCAGGGATACACCCAGCGTGTTATCTATTTCGGCAACGCTCGTGAAGAGCGGAGGATGAAGAGCCGCAAGATCGGCGCGTTCGACGACATGGACAACCGGATCTCGTCTCTGATAAGCACGTACGACGGCCATCTCTGCTTCTACGACCTCGAGGATTTCGGCGGCGTGGAGTTCAAGATCGGCCCGAAGGAAAAGTGGGCGACCATACCATGGTGGATCGACAACAAAATCTCGTCCTTCAAGGTGTGTTGACTCTTCCGACTCCAGCGTCATACAGCTTGGCTTGGACGCCCGGCTAGTGATCTTTGGTCGCAGGCTTCTTCACATCTGTGTCAAGTTTCAGGCTGCGGGTGCGAGCCGGGCCCGGTGGGCATACATAGCTACATGTAATAGGAGCACCTGACCAATCTGAGTCATTCTTAGAGCGTTATTCTGGCGACTTGATCACCTCAAAATAGGACAACGACCCCAGGCAAGTAAGATCGTTTTCCTCTCACAGAAGACAACTTACAGGCGGGGTCGTTGCGTTATCAGTCTACTACAGGGCTTGCTGCTGACCAGATCCAGGAGCTTGTCGCGCGCATCTGGCAGATCATCCAATGCCATGAGAACCAAGCGTGGCCTCCGACCGTGGGACTGTATCGCGCTGTCGTGATCACTTTGGTGTACGTCCGACAGAATCTGAACCAGGCGGCCGTGGGCGATCTGTTCGGCGTCAGTCAGTCGACCGTATCGCGGATCTATCGAGGCATTCTCCCATTGATTGGGCAGGCCCTGTGCCTGCACATTCCAAACCTCAAGGAGGCCATCCGCGGCCGGCTCGTCCTGGTCGACGGAACCGATGTCCCGACCGGCAACCGTGCTGGTCACGAAGACAACTTCTCCGGCAAGCGGCGCCGCGCGGGGCTGAACATCCAGGTCGCCGCCGATACGGAGGGAGGCCTGCTGGGAATATCCGCCCCTCTGCCTGGCTCGATGCATGACCGGAAAGCGTTCGCCGAGTGTGACTGGGAAGATCTTCTGGCCGAGACCTCAGTCATCGGTGACCCTGCCTATCAGGGCACTCACACGATTACGCCTCGCAAAAAGCCAAAGGGCGGCGAGCTCTCGGCTGGCGACAAGGTGAACAATAAATTCATCTCCTCACTTCGATCCGCCGTCGAGCGATGTATCGCGCATATCAAGAACTGGAAGATGATTGCGACCGGCTATCGAGGACGCCTTTCCGAGCTCCCCAACATCATCCGGATCATCACATCGCTCGAGTTCTATCGACTCGGCTGGTAACCCTCATGAATAACGCTCCCGGTAAAAGAAATGGTAAGATTTCAAACCGGTCGTCATCAAGTCGCGGCCGACATCGGCCTCGTCCATATCAACCTTGCTCACGGATGCACCAGCCTCCTACCCCACGAGGGCACAAGTGTCTAGTACGGCAGCCGCACCTTGTGATATTTGAGGTGTTGTCGCTGGTACCGTAGTGGTTCTGGGCTCGTTTGTGGGTGACCACGAGGTCGGTGGTGCGGGGGACGGTGGCCAGCAGGTGTGGTCCGTCGTGGACGTGGATGGTGGTCTCGTCCAGGCTGATGGTGAGGACTTTGCGGGCGTGCTGGCGGCCGATCAGGATGCGTTGACGGGCGACCATGATGCCGCCGCTGCTGGGGACGATTAGTTCGACGGTGAGCGGCTGGGCTGCTGGTGGTCCGGCTGGTCGGGCTCCGCGCAGGGAGGCCACGGCCGGGGGGTCAGCGGGGCTGGCCATAGTGCGCAGCAGGGTGCGATCGGTCGGGTCGAGCACTGACATGACACCGGCTTCGAAACGCAGGATGACCCAGCGGCCAGCCAGGGAGAACCCGACACCACCGCAGAAGCGGCGTCTGCTCGATGAGCCACCACACGGGATCTGGTGCTGGTGGCCTGGCGAGGCCAGTGGGGCAGGAGAATCTCCTCGTGGATGGCCTTCACCACGCCCGCGCGGCCGTCAAGGAATAATCTGGACCAGGACGTCGGCAATCGCCGACCTGCGTCTGCGTGGTCACACAGGGGCGAACTTCCGTAGCGGTGACCTGCACAGCCACAAGGTGGGCAATGCTGCGCCGAGTGCGGAGATGGCCAGGGTTGGGGCCAGTCCGATGGCGCTGCCGAGTGCGCCGCCGAGCAGGGCGCCAAGTGGGCGGGTACCGAAGCTGACGGCCATGAAGGCCCCCCTGACCCTGGACCGCAGCTCGTCAGGGACCCGTGCGCTAAATATCGTGCCGACGCTGATGTCCCGGATGGCGTGCCCGAAGTCGACCACTACGTATGCCATCAGAATGAGCGCCGGCCAGCCAATCAGCGGGATTGTCAACAACGGCAACGAAGACAGCAGAACCCCGGAGGTCAAGGTTCTGCCAACGCCGATGCGGCGGGCCACGCGGGCGGCGGACGCGGACGCGAGCAGGCCGCCGACCGAACCGACCGCAAGTGACAGCCCGATTAGTGTGGGGCTCAGGTGCACCTGCTCGACCAGGTACAGCACTACTATCGCGCTGAACATCATCTGGAACAGGTTAGTCGTCGCAGTCACTGACAGGACTTCGCGGATATCTCGTGTGCGCGCAATGTACCTGAACCCCGCACCGACAGATGTCCGCTCTGTTGCCTGCGGTGGCTCAAGTACTCTGATTCCACCGATCAGGAACGCGGACACCAAGAACGACACCGCGTCGAGAAGCAACGCCCCCGGGGCCGATAATGCCGAGACAGCCATCCCGCCGAGAGCTGGACCAACCAGGAATGCCAGGGATTTACTCCCCTCTGTTAGGGCCTGGCCCTCGACATACCGGTCCGGCGGTACCAACGCAACAAAAACGGTGTTCTCACTCACCGTGAAAAGCGTCGAGAAAATGCCAAACACGAAAACCGTGACGAATAGTTGCGTCATGGTTAGCACGTCGAATGCGTGGCTGATCCACAAGCTCCCCAATAGCGCGAGTCGGGCGACGTCGGATGCGATCATCACAGCCCGGCGTCGCCCGAAACGATCCGCGAGTACTCCTGCATGTACTGAGAAAAGCAGACTAGGAAACCATGCTAGGGCGGCGAGAATGCCCATTTCAGCAACACTGGCGTCAAGGGCGACCGCCGCAGTCAGTGGAACTGCGACTGTCGTCACCCCGTCCCCAATGACGGAAACGGTCGCGGCAAGCCATAGCCGCCGAAAACCACTCTCTCTGAGCAGTGGTGGAATTCTAACCATGGTTGCCCTGTCTTGAACATACAATCAGTACGTCGAATTTCACCAGCCTGGGTTCTTGCCTCCTCCGCCCATGGACTCCCACCTCCCTTGAAGGCTTCCGTGTAAAAACAATGACAAGCTACCCGAGCGTCCCTAAACTGGCAACGTCTACCGCAAGGTAATGCCCGAACAAACATTCCACTCTGCCCGAAATTCCCTGAAAGGAAAGGTGAAGGTAACAATTATCTCAAAGGTAGAGCGTTATTCATGAGGGTTACCAGCCGAGTCGATAGAACTCGAGCGATGTGATGATCCGGATGATGTTGGGGAGCTCGGAAAGGCGTCCTCGATAGCCGGTCGCAATCATCTTCCAGTTCTTGATATGCGCGATACATCGCTCGACGGCGGATCGAAGTGAGGAGATGAATTTATTGTTCACCTTGTCGCCAGCCGAGAGCTCGCCGCCCTGTGGCTTTTTGCGAGGCGTAATCGTGTGAGTGCCCTGATAGGCAGGGTCACCGATGACTGAGGTCTCGGCCAGAAGATCTTCCCAGTCACACTCGGCGAACGCTTTCCGGTCATGCATCGAGCCAGGCAGAGGGGCGGATATTCCCAGCAGGCCTCCCTCCGTATCGGCGGCGACCTGGATGTTCAGCCCCGCGCGGCGCCGCTTGCCGGAGAAGTTGTCTTCGTGACCAGCACGGTTGCCGGTCGGGACATCGGTTCCGTCGACCAGGACGAGCCGGCCGCGGATGGCCTCCTTGAGGTTTGGAATGTGCAGGCACAGGGCCTGCCCAATCAATGGGAGAATGCCTCGATAGATCCGCGATACGGTCGACTGACTGACGCCGAACAGATCGCCCACGGCCGCCTGGTTCAGATTCTGTCGGACGTACACCAAAGTGATCACGACAGCGCGATACAGTCCCACGGTCGGAGGCCACGCTTGGTTCTCATGGCATTGGATGATCTGCCAGATGCGCGCGACAAGCTCCTGGATCTGGTCAGCAGCAAGCCCTGTAGTAGACTGAGGTGATCTCAGCGACTTTCACGCGATCTTGCCGTGTTCGAAATGCGTGAGGACAAGGGCGGCTTTGACGATGTCGCCGATCTTGCTGGGGCTGGCGGTGAGATGCCGCAGGCTGCGCCAGCGTCCGGTGAGTAGGGCGAAACCACGTTCGCCCAGACACCGTAGGCCACGCAGCAGAGCGTTGCGTGTGCGGGTGTCCACGTCGAGGACCTGGCCATCGGCAGGCTGTTTGACCGGGGTGTGCACGCCGATGCCGGCACCGTCGTAGCCGCCATCGGCCAGCGTCGGCAGATCAAGGTGCGAGGCGGCCCAGTACAGCGCACCCAGCACATGCTCGCGCGCCACGGTCAAGTCATGGAGTGAACCGGGCTCGACATCCGAGACCCACCACGGAAAACCGTCCGGCGCGCACAGCGCTTGGATGTTGCCGCCGTGCTCGCGGGCTTTGCCGGAGTACCACAGGTCGATCGGCTCGCCTTTCACGCTCAACGTTTTCTCGCTACAGCGATCGGCGGAGAAGACCTTTCCATCGAGGATCACGTAGGCCGTGCCCTCATCCTTGGCCCGCTGCAGGGCCTCATGCAGGTCCGGCGCCTGCTCGGCGAGCACGATGACGACCTCATCCAAGTAGCGGTAGCCGGTGGCGCGGGAGATGCCGTGATCGCGAGCCAGGGCGGGGACGTCGGTGTTCTGCCGGAACCAGCGCAGGCCCAGCACCGCGTGGCGAAAGCAGGTCAACGCCCTGCTGTTCTTGCGGGTGCCGCGTCGGCGGCGTTCGGCGTGCAGCAGCCGGCTGAGGTAGAGGGCCAGTTCACGCGGGACATCGAGCATGGCACGATACGCAATCACGGGGAGCCTTCTGGTCCGGACTTGATCTTCGCAATCCAGTTCTACCAAGGGCTCCCCGCCCATCTTTCCCCGGGTCTCACCACTCCCCAGCACATCGACCAGCGCTCGTCCGAGCAGCTTCGCGGCTCAACAAACGAACCAGAATCTTGGTGAGATTACCTCACTGATAACGCAACGACCCCGCCTGTAAGTTGTCTTCTGCGACAGGAAAACGATCTTACTTGCCTGGGGTCGTTGTCCTATTTTGAGGTGATCAAGTCGCCAGAATGACGCTCTTTGTCTTGAACTTGCCACGACGCCATGAACGGATACTTGCCGTCTGGCACTTCCGTACCACCGACGATATTCGTCTGCGGTGGCGGGGCGGCGTGTGCGACGCCCGGCAAACCGGTGAGGCCGACAGCCACCGCGGCTGCCGCTGCGATCATCGCAAATCTTGTTCGCATATCGCGAAAATCCTCTCGTCGACGGCCCGTGCGGACCGCCGCGAGTTCTATCGGGAACGAGATAAGCGGCGGATAAGCGTTCTTCTTTATCCGCATAGCCCTTTCGGGAGTACGGCGGCGCCGTGACCTGGCGGTCGAGCGGGGCGATCAGGCGGCACGACTACGCCACGTTGACCGTTTCCCACTGCCGAGGTCGACGGGAAACCCCTCCCGCGCGCGTCCATGGCCGACGCACGCTGTCCACGATGCCAAGGGAAAGAGGTTCCGATGGTGAGGAAAGCTCTGGGATTCATGGTGATCGCGTGCCTGGCGATGATATTCAGCGCTGGTACCGCTGGCGCCACCGACACAAGCCGTCCTGCACAGGCCGATGAGGAAGTCCTGGCGTCCTCGAAGTGCTCCGGCACTGCGGGGTACGGGGTGATCCGTTACCAAGTGTGTGTCCGGTACACCTGCAACGCCAGCGCGTGTGCCCATCAGGGGTACCTCGGTGTAATCAACACCGCGTCGAGTGCCCGGACCGTCAGGTGGAACCTTGACTGGAGCCGGATCGGTGCTCCGTGGCGCGACGACGACTCGGGTTCGGTGGCGCTCGCCGCTGGTCAGCAGCAAACCATCGACTCCGACACCATCGTCCGTACCGAGCCCTGCGGTTTCACGGGGCAGCGGCTGCTGACCGTCGGATACGGCTCCGGCACGAGTGCTCCGATCCAGGTCGAACAGTTCATGGCCTGCGCCTAGTGTCGCATGCGCCCTCCGGCACGGTGGAAAAACCGGGTCGGAGGGCCTACTGCCGCAATGCTGCACTCCGCGCGTAAACCCAGGCGAGGGACAGGATGATGGCGCCGTACAGGATTTGTTTGACCGGCTCGTCGACGGTGAGCAGGTTGAGCATTGTGTCGAGTACGGCAAGGATCAGCGCGCCAAGGATCGTCCCGGTGTAGCCGCCGATGCCACCGAAGATCGACGTGCCGCCGATCACCGCGGCGGCGATGGACGGCAGCAGCGATGTTCCGGCGAGCTGAAGGTCGACTGATCCGCTGCGGCCGCCGATGAGGATCCCGGCGACCGCGGCGAGCAGGGCGCACAAGGTATAGACAGCTGTCTCAACTTGCCAGATCCGGACGCCTGCGAGCCTGCACGCTTCCCGGTTGGCGCCGACGGCGTAGATCAGCCTGCCGAGGCCCGTGCGGCGCAGTCCGACAACGAGTGCGCTTCCCAGCAGCAGCCACACCAACAGGTTCCACGGGATGGGGCCGATGATCGTGCCGCCGCCGAGTTCGAGCACGAGTTCGGACATCCGCGTCGCGCCGCCGAGGAAAGTCTGGCTGCCCACGGTCAGCAGACCCGTCAGGATGCCGGACATGCCGAGCGTCATGATCAACGGGTTGACCCCGAACACACCGATGGCCAAGCCGTTCACCAGGCCGACTCCGAGGCCGACGAGCAGCCCGGACGTGATGGCGATGGCGGGCCCCTGCGAGGATTGCACGCCCGCGACATACGCAGCCGCGGTGGCGGTCATCGCGACCGACAGGTCGATTCCGCCGGTGAGCATGCACAGCGTCTGCCCGCCGGCGAGCAACGCGAGCGGCGCGGTGACCAGCAGGGTGTTGCGGAGCTGGTCCAGGCTGAGGAAATTGCTGTCGATCAAGCCGTTGGCCACGATCAAAGCCACCAAAACCCCGGCAAGGGCAAGCATCGAACGGTCGGCGCCAGCGACTCGGTTCAGCGTGGTCATGCCGACCTCCTGGTCCGCAGGAGTCCACCGGCCAGTACGACAAGCACAAGCAGCAGCCCGTTGATGACCTGCCCATAGGATGGATCGACGCCAAGGCCGAGCATGATGTTCGGAATCAGGTACAGGCACCAGACGGCGATCACCGGCCCGAGCAGCCCGCCGACACCGCCGGTCAACGCCACTCCGCCCAAAACGATGGCGGCCACGGAGGTGAGCGTTGACGTCATCGCGATGGTCGCTTGTGGACTGCCGCCCGCTGTGAAGGCGGTGACAGCGATCCCGGCCAGCCCACTGAACAAGCCGGCTACAGTGTATGTGATCACCTTGGTACGCAAGGGATCCACACCGGACAGGTACGCGGCATCGCTGTCACTGCCGACAGCGTAGATCGCGATCCCGGCCCGGGAACGGCGCAATGGCGTCCACATCACCAGAAGCGGGACCAGCAAGCACAGCAAAGCTGGCCACCAGTCGCTGCCGGAACCGAGCACGAGTGCCTGGAATCCCTCGGAAGTTCCGCCACCAGGCGCCCGAAGTACGAACAGTGCCGCGCCGCCCCACATGAAGCTCGTTGCCAGCGTCACGATGATGTCCGGGATCCCGGAAGCGCGTATGGCCAGGCCAGTGAGCGCGCCGATCGTGGCGGCGACGACCAAGCAGCCGACCGCGATCAACAACGAACCGCTGAGGCTGGTTTCTTCCATCAACCGCGCCGACAGGCAGTTGACCAACACCATCACGGCGCCGACGGACAGGTCGATGCCGCCACCGATCACGACAATCGCCTGTGCCATGGCCAAATACGCCAATGCCAGCGTCGAAGCGAGCATTGTCTGGATCTCGAACGCGCCGAAACCTGCGGTCTGGCCAGCGTTCCACGCCAGCAGCATGGCGAACAACACGATCACGGCACCGGTCCACGCGTGCCGGTGGATGACGCGCGACGCGGCGGGGGCTGTCATCGCGGATCGGCAAGCGTGTCGGCGAGGCCGTGTGCCGCGTTGAGCAGCGTGGCCTCGTCAGCCTCGCTCGCAGGCATCTCAGCGGCGACGCGGCCATCGAAGAGCACCAGCACCCGGTCGCAAGCCAGTGGGATCTCACGTAGTTCGCTGGTGAACATCAGCACCGAATTGCCCGCGGCGGCCAGTTCGCCGAACAGGTCGTAGATCTGATGCTTGGTGCCGACATCGATGCCGCGGGTCGGGTCGTAGCACAGCAAACTGGCGAAGCCGCCGACCAGCCAGCGCCCGATGGCCACTTTCTGCTGGTTGCCGCCGGACAACCGGCGGACCTGATCCTGCGCCCTCGTGTCGATGGACAGCCGGTCGATCGTCTCGGTGACCTGCTGTCGCTCACGGTCAGCGTTGATCCATCCCCAACGGCGTGGCGCGGCGTAGCGGGCGATCGCGAGGTTTTCCCGCACCGAACGTTGGGGCAACAGCGCGTGCCGACGGTCGGACGGTACCAGGGTGAGTCCGTGCCGGATCGCTTGCCGGGGATGGCGGGCGACCAACCGTTGCCCGTCAACGAAAATCTCGCCGCCCGCGGCATGACGGTCGCCAGCCAACATCGCGAACAACTCGTCCTGGCCCTGTCCTTCCAGCCCGGTGATGCCCAGTACTTCACCTTTGGCCAACGTGAAGGACACGTCACGCACCCGCCGGCCCCCAGTAAACCCAGCACCGGACAGCTCGCGCACCCGCAACGCCGGTTCGCCTGGCAGTACATGGGAAGTACGCACCACTTGCTGTGGCTGGGTGACCGCCAACGCGGCACGCTCGCCGAGCATGGCCGCCACGATGTGCTGCTCGGTGGCTTCGGCGGTGGGATGGGTGACGACGTTGCGGCCGTCACGCAGCACGGTCACCCGGTCGCAGATCTCCTGGACCTCCAACAGCCTGTGGGAGATGAAAAGCACGGACTGGCCCGTGTCCCTGGCCCGTCGGATCGCGGTGAACACGCGGTCGGCGTAGTCGGCGGGCAGGGCAGCCGTCATCTCGTCGAGCAACAGCAACTTGGGTTCGTGTGCCAATGCGCGCGCCAGGTCGAGCATTCGCAGTAACGGCAACGGTAATCCGCGCGCCAGCGAACCAAGTTCGACATCGTCGAGGCCGAGTTCGCCAAGCCTGCGCCGAAACGCGCCCCGATCGGTACCGGTGAGCCGGAGGTTCTCGGCCACCGTGAGGTCGGGGACGAACGCCGGATCTTGGAAGACCGGCGCGATGCCGCTTGCGCGTGCCTTGGCGGGGGGAGCGGAGCCGGACCGGGCGGCCGGCGACTTCGACAACTCCGCCGTCGGGCTGCAGCACCCCGCTCAGGATTTTGACGAGCGTGCTTTTGCCACCCCCGTTGGCGCCCACCAGAGCATGGACCTCGCCCGGCGTCACTGTGAGGTCGACCGACTGCAGGGCCGCCACCGGTCCGTACCGCTTGGCGACCCCGCGAGTGTCCAAAAGTGACTCGGTGATGTCAGTCTCCCGGGCCCTTGCAAGCAAACAATTGTTCAGGCGTGTAGTCGGTGTACGGCTTCACTTCGACCTGTGAGCTGTACGTCGGATCCCGGTCGGGGAAGTAGTTCTTCCGCAACTGGTCCTTGGCCGACTGGAAGTCCCAGACCTGCGGGGTGAGCAACGCTTCGCGCGGCATCTGCTTGCCGTCCAACACATCCAGTGCGATCGACGTGCCGACCCCGCCGATGGTCGCCGGGTTGGTCACCGCGGCACCGTTGAGCCCGTTGCCGTTCAAGGTGAGCAGCTGGTTGATGAACTCGTTGTTGTCGGCGCCGACGATCGGCACGAACGGCTTGTTCAGCGTCTGGAACGACCGGACAACCGTGTAGTCGATGCCGGAGGTCCAGACACCGTCGATCTTGGTTGACGAGTTCAGCAGATCCAGCGCCTGCTGCCCGCCCTTCGAGTAGTCCCAGCCGGTGAAGACCTCCTTGACCACCTTGATGCCGGGATACTTCGCGATCGCCTCGGTGAACCCCTTGTGCCGGTCGTCATCGGCCGGGACACCGGCGATGCCGCGCATTTCGACCACGTTGCCGTTGCCGCCCAATGCTTTGGCGAGCCATTCGCCGCCGAGCCTGCCGTAGGCAACCTGGTCGTTGGTTGCCGTGTACGCGGTCGGCTCGCTGACCGCCTGGTCCACCGAGACCACCACGATGTCTTTTTCCTTGGCCTGCTTGATAACCGGGTTGAGCTTCTCCCGATCGGACGGGTTGACGATGATCGCGTTGACCCCTTGCGAGATCAGGCTGCGCAGATCGGCGATCTGTTCGGTCGGGCCGCCGTTGCGGTTGGCGACGACAACCTTGCTGACCTTGCCGCTGGCCAGTGCCTCGGCCTTGACCGCGCAGATCATCTCCTCCCGCCAGCCGTTGCCGACCAGCGTGTTGCTCACCCCGATCACGTACTTGCGGTCACCGTCAGTGCTGTTCGGTTCGCCGCAGGCCACAAGGCCTGCCGTGACGAGCCCCAAGATCGCGGGGGTGACTGCCCGACGTGCGCCATTCCAGACCATCTCCGCTTCCCTCCCTTGGGGAGCAGTTGTCCAGACCTGCGAAGCGATCAGCGTAGGGCCGGGTTTTTGAGCAGGTCAAGGACCATCTGGTTGATCGCAGACGAGGCGATCTTCGAACTCGCCGGTCTGTTCGTCCTTGAGGATCAGCTTGATTCGGCCATCCGGCAGGGTCTCCCGTTTGATCACGGTACGTCCGTCGTGCGTGGCGGCGGTGCGTGTCACCCGCGGTGTGCTGCCCGCGCGCCACTGGACATCGATGGGCTCCCATGACCGCGAGGCGACCGATCGGTAGCAGGCGTCCATGATCGCGTTGACCACGTACCCGTCGTAGAACGTCTCGGTCGGCTGGGTGCCTTGGTCGAGCGCGTCGAACATGTCCGTGAACATGTCCACGTAACCAAGTTCGCCGATCTCGTCGCCGACCGGGTAGATCCAGCCGGACTCGGACTCGGCCTTCTCGGCGACGTAACCGCCACCGCCGCTGGAGAACATCTCGAAACCGGTGCGCAGGAAGTGGTTGAGCCAGATCGTGCCCTCGCTGCCCTGCACCTCGTCGTGCAGGTCCATCCCGCCGCGGAACGTCCACGACACCTCGAACTGGCCGATCGCGCCGCTGTCGAACTTCACCAGCCCGACCGCGTTGTCCTCGGCCTCGATGGGGTGCACCAAAGTGTCCGCCCAGCACATCACCTCGACCGGCCGGTTGCCCTTGCCGACGAACCCGCGAATGATCTCGACGCAGTGGCAGCCAAGGTCAACGATCGCGCCGCCGCCTGCCTTCCGCGTGTCCCAGAACCAGGCACTGTGCGGACCAGGATGCGTTTCGCGGGAGCGCACCCACAGCACATCGCCGACCGCGCCACGGCGCACGGCTTCGACGGCCTTGAGCGTCTTCGGTGTGTAGACAAGGTCTTCGAGGTACCCAGCGAACACTCCCGCGTTCTCAACGATGTCTAGGATCCGCTTTGCCTCCTCGGCCGTGCGTCCCAACGGTTTGGTGCACAACACGGCCTTGCCTGCCGCCGCGGACAATGCGACGGCTTCCTCGTGCAGATCGTTCGGCAGGCCGATGACCACGATGTCGGTATCGGGGTGCTCGATGGCCGCGCGCAGATCCGTGGTGTGGTGCGGGATTTCCCAGCGTTGCGCGAACGCTGCGGCACGCTCCGCTGACCGGGAATATGCGACCGTGACCTGGTCCATGCCACGCCGTCCGGACAACGCCGTCGCGTAGAAGTCACCGATGAGCCCGGTGCCGAGCAAGCTGATCCGGTGTGCGCTACCCACCTGCACCTCCTGAGCCGTGTCGTACGTACCTACATACCGAGTTCTCCGTTCCAGCACAATGAGTTCGGTGCTGAACCGGAAGGTGTGCATGGCACTAAACTGATCACAAGTCGATGGCTGGTCATCTTGTTGACTGAGCGTGACGGTGGTGGCTATGCTCTCGTCACGGTCAGTTTAGTGATCAGGCTTGCCGGTCACCATTATCTTGCTGATCAGGGGGAGGTGAGGGGGCATTGTTGTTGTGCCGTCATCCGATCGTCGGCGATGTGGTGCTGACGGTCGCCGTTACGGGGGCAGCCATACAGGTCGCCGATCCAATTGGCCGTGCCCCCGCAGCCGTGGGCTATGGACTTGCCGCATTCACCGGGCTGCCGCTGTTGGTACGAAGGCGCTTTCCCGCTGTGGTCCTGGTTCTGACCGTGCTCGCGTTGAGCGCGTTCTTTGTGCTCCGGTTCCAGACTTCGGTCGGTTTCTTCGGTCCTCTTGTTGCCGCGTATACGGTTGCGGTCGATTACACGTTGCCTGTCTCGGCCGGGATGGTCGCGGTGTCGCTCGTGATCACCAAACTGAGTGTGGTGCTGGGGCATGTAGAGGGTTGGCTTGATGGACTTCCGCACCTGCTCACGCAAGGGATTCTTGCGGTCGCGATCGGACATGCGGTTCGGTCGCGTCGGCACAGCGCATCTCGTGCCAAGCGCGCGGTTACCGAGGAGCGTGCGTGGGTTGCCCGTGAATTGCACGATGTTGTCGGCCATCACATCGCGGTGGTCTCGGTACACGCGAACCTCGCGCAACGCTTGCTGGAGTCCGACTCGGGCGCGTCGAGCAGGGCGTTGCACGCGATCAGCTCCACCAGCAACGAATCGCTCGACGAGTTGCGACGTCTGCTGCACGCGCTTCGCTCGAATGACGAACTCGTCGGTCCAGCCAGTGTTTCGACCGGATTGCTCACATCGACCGTTGTCGACCGGCTCGTGCGGCGGATAAAGGCCGCAGGTGTGCCTGTGAATGTGCGAGTGGTCGGCACACCTCGTGCGTTGCCGCCAGCGCTTGAACTGTGTGCCTACCGGGTGATCCAGGAATCGCTGACGAACGTCGTCAAACACGCGGAACAGGCCACAGTGGATGTTTGTCTCGACTATCAGGACGACTTTTTCGCGGCCAGTGTGGCGAACACAGGCCTGCCGTCCTCCGCAGACCCGCGTACCGGCCGCGGTCTGGCAGGGATGCGAGAGCGGGCAAACCAGTGCGGTGGCGTCGTGCGCTGTGAACCGTTGGCAAGCGGGGGTTTCCGCGTGGACCTACGCCTGCCGCTGATGCCGGAGGCGATGAGATCCCCGTGATCAGCGTGTTGGTCGTCGACGACGAGGACCTGCTTCGGTCTGGCTTCGCGGCGCTCGTGGACACAAGCGCGGACGCGTACGTGGTCGGCGAGGCACGAAACGGCAAGGAAGCCGTGGCCATGGCGGAACAACTGACCCCGGACGTCGTGCTCATGGACATCAGGATGCCAGCGCTTGACGGAGTCGAAGCCACTGCGGAAATCCTGTCACAGTCCGGTGTGGACAAACCAGCGATCCTGATGCTGACGGTGCTGGATGTCGACCAGTATGTCTACGCCGCACTTCGCGCTGGAGCGGCGGGATTCCTGCTGAAGGATACCTCTGTCGACATGTTGCACAATGGTATTCGTGTTGTCGCGAAAGGCGAACGGCTGTTCGCGGAGACCGTCACACGACGACTCGTTGAGGCCTATACCCGGCGTGGAATCCATTCGACCGGATTCGCCGGGCGCCTGGACGTGCTGACCGAGCGAGAGCTCGAAGTGGTCCGGTTGGCCGGTATGGGCATGACCAATGGGGATATCGCGGCGAAACTGTTCATCGGTGCGGCCACCGTCAAGACACATCTCAACCGCGCCATGGCGAAGCTGCATATTTCCAGCAGGGCGCAGATTGTTGTGTTCGCCTACGAAAGCGGACTTGTCGTCCCTGGCCAGATGGAGCTGAACGCGCTCGTTCGCGACGACGGGTAAGCGGTACCGCCAAAGTTTACCTCGGCTACGACGTCGGTCTGTCGATCCTCGGCGCCGGACGCGTCCATACTGATCTCGGCCCGCCTGGCCACATCGTTTACCGGTTGATGTCGATGGAATGCCTCGCCTGTCCACAGTGGAAGGTAGTCCGCGCTGGCGACGGGAATGGCGCCTCACGAAGTCGATCGAACCGAATTGGCCGTTCACTGAGATGACACAACCAAGGAGTGGGAACACTATGAAAATGAAGATCCTTGCTGGTGTGACCACCGCGTTGGCGGCGATCGCGATCCCGGCTGCGAGCAGCGCCTCGGCAGAGCCGGCAACGGCAGGAACTCAGGTTGCCGACAACACCACACTCGCCTGCGGTGCGAATGTGACGTCATGGGGCAACGGCTGGAGACTCACCTGGCACAACTGCTGGGGCGACAACCTCTACCCGGTGGCGCCGGTCCTCTCCAACGGGAAGGGAAACACTTACACCTGGCTCCATCAGTGCAAAGCGTCTCCTGCGGGCAGCATCGTGCACTGGGACACGCCCCGTAAAGAAATCACACCAGAGCCAGCCAGCTTCGTCACCATAACCGGCTGCTCCTTCCCCTAATCGTCAGTAATCAAGGGTGTGTCTGGCGGGCGTCCGCCAGACACACCCGATCAGACGCAGATCTTCCTGGGCGCCAAGAGCATTGCGCGGACAGCGACAACGGAGCATGACCGTCGTCCGGGCCCTGGCGACGTAGCCGGCCAAACGAGTCTGCCGTCATTCCACGAACCAATGGAGGAAACCAACCATGCGAAACAGATTTCTCGCCAGCGCCGGAGCTCCCGTGGCGCTCACCGTCGCCGTGCTGGCACTGCTGTTCTCGATGAGCGGGGTCACCAGCGCTGAACCAGGCGTGCCGGGCCCCAGCGCGAGCCCGCCGGTCGGCACGTCAGACCCAAGAGTGAACAGACCGGATTGTGACTCAAGGATGCATCCGTCCTGGCGCCATTGGGAATTTGAGGCAGCCGACAGCGGCCTCGTCATGGACGTGAAAAACGCGGTCCGGGATGTCATCGTCTGGCGTGACACCAACGGGACAAATCAAACGTGGGTGGTGGAGCCTGCCGCCGAAGGTGGTTCGTACCTGCATCCGTGCTACGACCGAACGAAGTGCCTCGACGTGCCAAATGGCCAGTACGTGAACAACACCCCGCTGATCGTCTTCGCCTGTAACGGGGCGCATAACCAGCGATTCGGGTTTGCCGGTTCATGGATCGTGCCATTCCACAGTCCGACCAGTAAGTGTCTCAATGTCGACCATGGCATCGTTGAAGGACGACGGGTCATCCTGTGGAACTGTGATGGCGCCATCAACAGCCAGTGGCAGTTCCACCCAATGTAAGCACTGATCCGAAAATCGATGGTGAGTGGGCAGGCCGAAGGCACCCGGCGTAGCGCAGCGGAGCCGGGTTGGTAGTTGGGTTGTCAGGCCGCGGGTTCGAGGGTGACGCGATAGCCCAGAGCGGCCAGTTGGCTGATGTGGTTGCGGACCTTGCGTTGAGTGTTGGTGTGCTGGACGAAGTAGTCGGCGCCGAGGTCACGGAACCGGGCGTTGGGGTCGGATAACAGGTGCCACATGATCACGAGAATGGAACGGCCGACCGCGACGATGGCCTTCTTGGCGCCACTGCGGCGAGCGATGCGCCGGTAGCGTTCGCCGAGAAAAGTGTTGGTCCTGCTGGCGGACACTGCGGCCTCGCCCAGGATTCGGGCCAGGTAAGGGTTGCCGTGCCCGGTGGCAGCTTTGCCTTTCTTCTTGCCGGCCGACTCCGACACCCCGGGAGCGAACTTGGCCCAGGAACACAGGTGGCCCGGAGTTGGGAAGCGTGCCATGTCCAGCCCGATCTCGGCGATGGCTACCTGGGCGGCGGTGCGCCCGACGCCGGTGATCTCATCAAGCTGGTCGACCGCTGTGGCGAAAGGGGCGATCAACTCCTCGATCGCGGCATCCACTCGGGCGACGTCAGCGATCCCGGCATCCACCCGGGCCAGCATGGTCGACAACAGGAACGCGTGATGATCGGTGAAAAACCCGGTGAACGCCTCTTCCAGCCTGCCGATCTTGCGCCGCATCGAGGTGCGGGCCAGCTGCGCGAGTACCTTCGGGTCCCGCTGCCCGGCGACCAGCGCGGCCAGCATGGCCCGGCCGGACACCCCGAAGATGTCCGAGACCACCACCGAGAGCTTGATCTGGGCATCTTCCAGGAGCTTTTCCACCCGCTGCTTCTCCGCGGTGCAGACCTCGACCAGGTCACGCCGATACCGGGTCAGATCCCGTAGCCGGCGGATCGGTGACGGCGGGACAAAACTGGGCCGGATCATCTGCCGTTCGGCGACCTTGCACAACCACACCGCGTCCAATCGATCCGTCTTCGGCCGGCCGGGCAGATGCTTGACATCGCGGGCGTTGACCAGCCAGGTCTCGAACCCGTGCGCCTCCAACAGGTAGAACACCGGCTTCCAATAGTCCGATGTGGACTCCATGACCACCCGGGTCACGCCCAGCCCGGCCAGCCGATCAGCCAGCACCAGCAACGACCGGGTCATCGTCGAGTACGGCCGGACCTCCTGCAGCCGCTTACCCGGACGCGCCTCATCGGGCACCCGGACACAACACATCACCTCGGCCTTACCGATATCCAACGCGGCCACCCGCGCGATGATCTCCTCGTTGTCCTGTGTCTGCTCCAACATCGGCCTCTCCCCGAGCGTCCGGCGGGGCGGCTACCCGCGGGAGCCCAGGCAACAACGAATCTGATCCGCGTGCTCGAAGCAACAATCAAGGGCCCACCAAGGGCTCCCAGCGTCCGACTAACGCACGGCCTTCACAGACCATAGAGACAACGACGTCAGCGGGCAGCCAACACCGATTTTCACCCCTCAACGGGCGTCTTCACCAGAGGACAGACTGACTAACGCAGGGACTCCACGATCGCGGAGACGATGGGCGAGCGGTGGTACGCCTGACTGACCTTGACCAGCCAGGCTGTTTCCGCGTCGAAGTCCTGTGCCCAGCGCAGTTGTGGCGGTCGGTGGTCCGGGGGTGCGGCGGCCTTGCTGTTGGTGTGTGCGGACACCGCTGCCGCGATGACGGCGGCCTCAGCGACGGCCTGCGCGTCATCCTCGGTCAGGCCCGACCGCATGGCCCGCTGCTTGGCCAGATGGATGGTGTTCTCGTCCAGATGGTCGCGCAGCGGGCCTACCAGTGCGTCGCGGATGCCGATAACTCGTTGGCGTAGCCGGGAATTCCGGCTTCGCAAGGCCGCGCCTGGCATGGCCGCCCGGGCCGGGGTGAGTGCCTCCCACAGCGGCGTCAGCTGGTGATAGGCACGAAGCCGGTGCCAGTACCTGGCCACGCGTGGTCCCCATGACGGGATCGTCATACCTGTCACCAGGAAGCACACTCCCGGCGCGGAGAACAGGAACTGGATGCCATGCACCCCGTTCTCCTCGTAGGGCAAAGTGTAGCCCATGCTGACGATCGCTTGGTAAATCACCTTGTGGATCAGCATGAGCAGCCAGATAAGGCAGCCAAGACCCATGAAGCGAACGCCGACCCGCAGGAAGGTGCGCTCAATGGCCATGCTTCGCCAACGGACGAGCATGATGTCGACAAGGACGATGATGTTGTGGGTTTCCCAGATCAGGTCGTAGACGAGCACGCCTGGATCGTGCGTGCCGCTCGGCCCGACAATGGGCAGTCCGATACGCAGCGGACCGATCACGTACCCGATCAGCAGCAATGGCAGTGCCACCGCGAACAGCCCATGACCGAAGCGCAGGCGTTTGCGCATACGGCCGATGGGTGTGGACACACGGATGACGAACAGGTGGGCGTAGCAGGACATGGCCATCCACGCGATGTGCTGGATGACCTGAGGCAGGCTGGGAATTCGCCCGAGCAGGTCGTAGGCCAACCAGTAGAACGGCGCCCAGCCAAGCAGATAGACCACGAACAGGTTCACCATCGCCAGCGACAGCGCCCTGCCCGCGGGAACCTTGTGATCCTCACGCCAGGTCGTGGCTCGATAGGCGACCGCGATGGCGATGGTCACCAGCGCGACGAGATGGACAATGCTGGCCAGGGGCATTCGGTTACGGTTCCAGCGCCTGGCTCAGCCGGTCGCTCATCTCGGTGAGTTCCCCGTGCGTGCGGCGTGGCCGTGTGTCGATCTTCTCCGAGATCAGATAAGCCATGGTCTCCGCTTCGGCCTCGTGCTGGTCGGAGAAACCCGCGTGCTGCCGGGCCAGCATGATCTTGAGGGTTGCGTCGCTCAGATCGGGGAAGATGGTGGCCAGCGCCTGCTCGACGGGCTCGGATCCCGGGTGCTCGCAGAGAATATGTCCCAGTTCGTGCAACACGATGTGGTCTTGGTGGACAGGCGTGGTCTCACGCTCGTAACAGATGTAGTCCACGCCGGCTCCAGCCATCCACAGCCCGCATGCGCCCGAAGCCGACATAGGTACCGCCATCAGCACGATCGGCCTGCCCCGCCGTTCGCCGACCGAGTGGCATAACTCTTGTACGTCGCGAGTTTCCGGGAGCGCCAGTTGGCTCACCACGCGCCGGCACCGCCGTTCGACCTGGCGGAGCCCGCGGTGCCACCTCAACTTCGGCGCCTCCCAGCATGGTCAGAGTCGAGCCCTTCCAGCTTGCGAAGCTGCTCGGTCATGGCCGTGACGGTCTCAAGGCTGCCATCGGACAGACCGACCATTCTAGCGGCCACCCGAGCGATGCCGGCGTCACGCAGCAACGCGGCCAAGGCGATCTGAGCACTGACCGGTTCGGAGAGCTCGTCGTCGAGGAAGTAGGCGGCCGAGACACCGAAAAACTTCCCCAGTTTCTCCAGGGTGTCCTTGGTCGGATTGACGTTCTTGCCCGAACGCAGTGCGGAGAGCAGTCCAGTGGACAGGCCGGTCGCTTGTGCCACCTCGGGATGCGTGAAAGGTTTGCGATTACGCGGATGTACTTCCCTGAACAGGTAGTCCACCTTCTCGGCCAGGGTTTGCGGGCCCGGCTGCTTCTTGGTCACGGACTACCTCCCACCACCATGCGGATCAGTAAACTGATCGCTTCATGCAAGGTTATCACCAGCGAGTGGTGACGCGTCGCCAATGACCGCAATGCCGGGCCAGGCAATCGTCGGCCAGCGTGCGTCCTCGCCGACGAAAGCGTCAATGCCAGACCGTCCCGTGACACCTGAGTCACGCCATGGCTCGGCCTTGTGGCCCTGAACAGGCAGGTGCTTTTCGAATGGTCGCGGAAACCACTGTCAAACGCCACTTGGCTGTTTCAGCGTGGCGTGAAATGGTTGTGTACCAGGTGTTCTGTGGAACCATCTGTGACATGGCGGGAAGTCGCGCGGCTGACGTGGAATTCCGGGTACTCGGGTCCGTCCAGGTCCTGTACGGCAACCGGCCGCTGCCGCTTCCGGCAGGCCGGGTCCGGGCACTGTTGGCAGTACTCTTGTTGCGGGCCAACCAGGTGGTGACGGTGGGGGAACTGGCCGACTGCCTGTGGGAGGGAATACGGCCGGTCCATCAGCGTGGGGCCGTCCAGACACATGCTGGCCGTCTTCGCCGGGTGCTTGGCGAGGGGCTCGTGCACACCACTTCGACGGGATACGTGATCCACGTTCAGCCGGACCAGTTGGACCTGACGCGTTTCCGACGGCTGACCGAGCAAGCAGACCGTGTGGCCGATTGTGCTTCGAAGGTCGTACTTCTTGAACAAGCGCTAGCGCTGTGGCGGGACGAACCCCTGGCTGACGTTCGCTTGCTCAGGGACGCGTTTCCTCAGTTGGTCGAGGAGCGTTTGCACGCCGTGGAACGACTGATGGACGCCCGCATGCGCCTCGGGCAGCACGCTCGTGTGGTCGCGCAGTTGACATCGCTCAGCCGGGATCATCCACTGCGGGAACGGTTCTGGGCTCAGCTGATGCTGGCGCTGTACCGTTGCGACCGTCAGGCGGATGCTTTACAGGCTTACCAGACTATTTCTCGCCGTTTGGCCGACGAACTCGGCCTTGACCCTGGTGACGAGCTGCAGGCGTTGCACCATTCGATTCTTTGCCGATCGGTCTGACAACCGGCCACGGGAGCTTTCCCGTGGCCGGTTCCTATGTCAGCAGCCTACTTTCGCGAAGTGTGCGAAGCTGACAACGTTCGACGGGCCGAGATACTTGTCCTGCCACGGGGCGGAACAGTATGTCCATTCGTCTCTGTCGTTCCAGTTGTCGACCTTGATGGTCACCCAGTTGTCGCCGCAGTGGTTGTAGTAGGCGTTGATATCCTTGTAGAAGCCGCACGGTGCATCATCGGCGTTGGCAGTTGACGCCGTGACAGCGAATGGCGCGATCGTGGTAGCCAGTACAACGGCCGCAGCCGCCCACTTCCTGCCGAGTTTCATCAGGACTCCGTAATCTCAACGAACTTCGGGACTGTCCCAGCAGACCACGGGCCGTCTTCATTCCACTGTCATCCGGCCGTCACCCGCTGGCCAAGGCGCGGAGGTCGGCTTCTACGATGGTCGGCAGACCATCGGCGAAATGGGGGATGAGATGGCAGACCACTACGAGGACGTCAGTATGGCGGTCAGGTTCGAGCGGCCGTTCCAGCTCTGGTACTACAATGTCTCGCATCAGGTGTTGTTGTTGCGCAGCAACATGAGTGTCGACAGGTCAACCAGGATCGACGTGATGTTCCGTGGCGTGACGGAGATGCGGCTGCCTGCCAGACTGCTACGTGTTCTCACTGGAAGCGGACGACTTCAAAGGCGGCTACGCGGTCGCGTGGAACATGTACTTCGCTGAGGACAAGGGCATCTACGACGAGGCATCGCTGCTCGACACCGGCGTCGCCATACCGGAGGGCGCCGCCATCCGGGTCGGGCAATACCTCTGACTGAACTCACCGCGGCAGGGCGCGTTTGAGGATTTTCCCGCTGGCTGTCAGCGGCATCGTGTCGACGAATTCGATGATCCGCGGGTACTTGTAGGCCGCGAGGCGTTCTGTGGCCCACGTGCGGAGCTCGACCTCGGTCAGGTCTCCTGAGCGGACAACCACAGCCTTGATCTCTTCGCCGCGGTCTTTGTCTGGGATCCCGATCACGGCTGCCAGTGTCACATCGGGATGATCCATCAGCACCTCTTCGATCTCTCGCGGGTACACGTTGAAGCCACCGCGAATGATCAGGTCCTTCTTCCGGTCGACGAGGTAGTAGTAGCCGTCTTCGTCGCGGCGTCCGATGTCACCGGCGCGAAACCACCCGTCTGCCAACACTTCTGCCGTCTCGGCAAGGCGGCCACGGTATCCGGTGAACATACTCAGGCTACGGACCGCGATCTCACCGGGACCTTCGATCGTCGACCAGTCGTCGTCGACAAGGCGCATCCCGAAACCGGCGATCGGTACACCGACAGAGCCTTGTCGTGGCTCGATACTGGATGATGTGCAGCTCACCACACCGCACGTCTCCGAAAGGCCATATCCCTCAAGCACTTCGACACCGAAATGCTCACGCATCCGGTGGTGGACATCTGCTGGCAGCGCGGCGCCACCGGACAATGCCTTACGCAGCTGTAGTTTCTCCTGTTGTGGAACTTCGAGCACCCGCGAGTACATTGTGGGCATTCCCGCGAAAATCGTGACTTGGTGACGCGCAATCAGTTCGAGCACCACGTGCTCATCGAACCGCGGCACGAGCACGACTGTGCCACCGTAGGCGAAAGCCGCGTTCAGGACTACGGTCTGGGCGAACGAGTGGAACAACGGGAGGACACACAAGAACACGTCTGGCCGGTCCAGGTCTGCGCCAAACGTGTCGTTACCGGCGAGTGCGTTGAGGCGCATGCCACGGTGTGTCAGTTCGGCGCCCTTTGGCTGCCCGCTTGTGCCTGAAGTGTAGAGCACGACCGCAGTGTCCGTTTCGGACATGTCGACGGTGGTGAATTCTGCGGAATGTTCAGCCAACTCGCTTACGAAGTCGACGATGCCGTCAGTGGTTGCTTCGCTCGTTGCGATGTGTACGAAGTGGACACAGGTGTCGATCTTGCCGAAGGCCTTCAAGGCCTCGTCGCCGACTGGCAGCTGGGGCGATCCCTCGAAGGCCACGTAGGCCTTCGCACCCGAATCCTTCAGGTGGTAGGCGATCTCTGTGGCTTTGAGCAAGATGTTGAGGGAGACGACAGTCAGCCCGGCCTTCAGGGCTCCGAGGTAGACGACGGGGAAGTAGAACGAGTTGGGGCATGAGAGGGCCACGGTGCCGCCAGGCTGCAGACCCAACGAGCTCAACAGGTTGGCGGCGCGGTTGGTGAGGGCGTCGATCGCCGCGTAACTCAGCCGCAGCTCGCCGTCGACCACTGCGATCCGTTCTGGGACCTGCGCGGCCGTCGACTCCAGGCTGTCCGAGCGGACTGGTCGCAAGCCAGGCAAGAGTTGACAGTGTGGCTTTCCACCCAGGCGTCACAGGATGCCAGGGACCAGATCGCGGAAACCCTGCGGCTGCGGCTGTCGCAGGTTCACGTGATCACCCCGGATGTCGGCGGCGCGTTCGGGGCGAAGGTGCACGTCTATGACGACGAGTTGCTGGTCTGCCTCGCCGCCGTGCGCACCGGGCGTCCGGTGAAGTGGATCGAGGACCGCGAGGAGCACATGGTCGGTCGTTCCAGCGCGGGAGATTTGCCCCAGTATCACACGCGGTGATAGCGACCATTGCTCTCGTGATCGTCGCTGTCGTGGCCCGGTCTCCACGGACACGGCTCGATCCGCTGACTGTCCGCGATCGAGTCGGACTTGCGGCCCCAGTTCGGTGCCAAGGACATTCGTGAACACCACAACCGTACAATTGGGACATACTTTCATCCCGTAGGCACTGTACGAATGGGTGCCGTGGTGGACGCTGAGCTGCGGGTGCACGGCATCAACGCCACCGTCCTCGCCATCGCCGAGCGGGCGGCGGAGATCGTCCTAGGCGGCGGGCGCTGAAACGCGCAAAGATGGCGGACATGACATTGCCTGTCCTTCCCGAGGAGTCCTTTCAGCGTGTGCTCTGTGTCGTCGCGCATCCCGACGACATGGAGTACGGCACGTCCGCGGCCATCGCTCGCTGGACCGCGCGCGGTATCGAAGTCGGCTATCTCCTGCTCACGCGCGGCGAGGCAGGCATGCCGAACCCTCCAGAGGAGACGGCACGCTTGCGCGTCGCCGAGCAGCAGGCCGCCTGCGAAGCCGTTGGCGTCAAGCATCTGACTGTTCTCGAACATCCGGACGGTGTGCTCGTCTACGGCCTGGACCTGCGGCGGGACATCTGCCGGGAGATCCGCCGGTTCAAGCCTGACGTCGTGCTCGGCGGGAGTTTTGACATCGAGACACCGTTTGGGTTCGACCAGGCCGACCACCGCGCGGTCGGGCTCGCGACGCTCGACGCCTTGCGTGACGCGGGCAACCGGTGGGTCTTCCCGGAACAGATCGACGAAGAGGACCTCGAACCGCACTCTGTGCGCTGGTTCATCATTCCCAAGGCCGCCGGGTCCGGCGCGACCCACGGTGTCGAGGTCACCGGCGAACCGCTGCGCCGTGGGGTCGCCTCGCTCGAGGCCCACGCCGCCTATCTGGCCGCGCTGCCGAACCACCCCGCCCCCAAGGACTTCATCCCGATCCTCGCCGCGATGAACGGCAAGGCCATGGGGGTCAAGCACGCGGTCTTGTTCCGTGCACACGATCTACAGGCACCACCGGAGTTGCCCACCGAAGCCGACTTGGCCTGAGGCAGCAGCCCTTGGGATCATTCCCAAGGGCTGCTTGTGTTCTAGCTAACCGCGGTCGCACTTGGGCAGCCTGAACAGCACCTGAAGCACGACCGGGGTATCGTAGTAATGCCAACCGGTTGTGCCGCCGGGTTGCAGTGTCACCTCGGCGACGACGAAGTTGGTCTCACCCACGCTCTGTTGCGAGATCACGGTGATGGACATGCCTGACCCGGGTGTCGCGGACGCCGCCGTCGTGAGCGAACCCACGGCGGCGATGGTGGCGGCGAACACCGCGATCACCCTGAGGATTGTGGACAACATCACTCCTGTTCCGTTGCGCTGGAAGGGTGCTGGTCGCAGTCAGCCCGACCATCCACCGCAACGGCCAGCGATGCACCATGCGAAAACAGTGAACCCCGGTAGTCCGGTGCGCTGGATGGTCCAGACAACGGTTGAGTTCTGCGCCGATCAATGTCGCGACGTCACGGATCACGTCACGCATCTTGCGGACGTAGTTGTCCCTTGCCCGCGTGACGATGTCGTTCGCTTCGTCGGGCATGCCGAACAGCTTGTCCTTGACCCACTTGAAGGCGCCCCATGGCGACATCGGTGAGCCGTAGAGGTCCGCTTTGTACTTCCGCGTTCCTTCGCGGTCTTCTTGCCGCCGCCCACTTTCTGCCCGGTTCGCACGCGTTGTGCGCTCATCGCGCCCATCGCTGCGGCGCCGAATTGTTTGGCGGCGGCGGTGGATTCGCGGAGTTGTGCGGTTTCGCTCTTGCGGAGTTGGCCGGGCGCCGTGTCTGAGTGCTGTTCGGCGGTCTTCTTCTCCGTCAACGCCTTGTTGAACGTGGGTTCGTTGGACTTCTGCAGCTGGGTCTCGGTGACCTGGGCGTCCGCCATCTGCTGGTTGACTCGGGCAGGCCCGGCGGACATGTCGGTCGCCGACGCCGGGAGTTTGTCCGGTACGGCGTTCGCTGGGTTGGGCGTCGCGGGTCTGCCGGGCGGGCGGTCCGGCGTCATCGGGACGACGGTTTTGATCTCCGCTTTCGACGTGTCCGGGGGAGCCGCGGTGGTGGTGGCGATCTGCTCGGCCGAGTCCTGCTTGCCTTCGCCGACCCGGTGCTGGACGTCGTTCTTGACTTCCTGTGGCTTGGTCGAGTCGGGGAAGTTGTCGGCGTCCTCCAGGGTTTTCGGTGCGTTGTCCCTGATCGCCTGCTCGACCGCCGCGATGAACGCGTCCTGGTCGAACTGCTTGGGCTCCGCCTTCTCCATCTTCTCGGAGTTCGCGGTCTTGCCCTGCGCCACCTCGTCGTCCTTGGGCGGACGTGCCGCGCCCTGCGCCGAATCCGCCTCCGCTCGGGCAGGCGGGTGTGAACGTGCGACGTTGCGCTTCTTGCGTTGCACGTCCTTCTTCAGCGACGCGAACTTCGGGTCTGCGGCAGGCCCTTGACGTTTGGCCGCTGCCCCCACGGCGCCGTTGCCTACTTGATCCTGTGCCGCGGCTGGCGCGCCTTGGAGCGGTTTCGTCCCGGTTTTGAACGCGGCCAAGGCTTGCGCGTTCGACGCCGGAAGACGGCCTGGCGTGCCACGGTGATCGCGCGGCTTGGGCCGGTCCTGTGGTTTCGCCGCAGGCGTCGTCGTGGACACCGCAGGCCGTTGCTGCAGGGCCCGTATTGGGGGCGGTGGCACTGGTTGAGGGTGGCAAGACAAGCGTGTCCCGAGCGTCACCGGCCCGTCGCGCCATCAGGTGCCTTACAAGGCGGCAGCCGCATTCAGGGCGTCCTGGGCAGAGCTCTGCCTTGCGGCGTCAGCGGAGTCGAACGGGCCGGTCCAGACCAGGCCGAGTTGGTTGGCGGAGTTCCTGTTGTGCTCCCAGATGGATGTGGCGTTGAGCCGGATGAAGTCCGCATACCGCGGGCGTGGCGAGAACTTGTTGAGGTAGCCCAAGTTTCGCATGAAGACACCCTTGAACTGCGGGCCATCCGCGCCACAGATCGCGGGTTCGCAAGGCTCACGCAGAATCCCGTTTGGATACACGATGGTTGTGATGGCGGCGTTGGCGATCCGGTGCGCTGTCTGCAGTAGTTCGGGATCCCGGGTCAATGCTGCGAGGTCGGTCAGCGCGCCGAGGATGACGCCTTGGTTGTACGTCCACGTCGGTCTGCCGTTGTTCTTGCACGAGTCGTCAAGGCCGTCGTTCACCAGACCGGCTGAGTTGATCATGCCGCTTGCCGCGAACCACTTCCAGCCTTTACGCGCCCAGTCCAGATACTCCTTGCTGGCCGTGCCCTTCGTACGGGCGGCGAGTCGTGCCGCGACTGAGATGAAAAGCTCGTTGGGAATCGCGTTCTTGTACGTTCGTTCTTTGCTCCACCAGATTCCGCCGCCGCAGACTTCGTCCCAGCCGGTTGTCATGTCGCCGAAGACTGAGCGGGCGACGGTTAGGTATCTGTTGTCTTTGGTCAGGTCGTATGCGTTGATCCAAGCTAGTGCCCACCATCCTTCGTCGTCGTAGTAGCTGTTGAAGAAGCCGCCTTCGATGTTGCGTTCGTAGGTGATTGCGGCGTGCCGGGCGCCTATGTCGAGTCGCTGCTGGCGGGAAAGGTCGATTTCGGCGTTGAACGCGTTGGCCGCGTTCCACCAGTTTGTTGTGTTGTATAGGCCGGTCTGGGGGTTGTACCAGCTGGCGAGGACCGTTCCGCTTGTTCGCGCCCAGTGGTCGTAGCGGTCTGGCTTTGCTGTGGCGACACCGGAGGCGAAGACCAGTCCGACGAGGGCGAGGACGACTGCTCTGCAGAGAGTGATCACACGATCGAGTGAATCAGGGAGGGATTACCCTGGATACCGATGTTGGAGTGAGCAATTCACCGAATTGTCCCGGTTGGGTACGGTTGTCCGTGCGGGCTCTCCCGCAGGGCTCGGCCTGCCTCGCCTGGCAACGATGTCGCCAGGTGGTGATCGCTGCAAGGTCGTCCGGCTTGTGCGTGTCGATTGCTTGACGCTGTGCGCCAAGGACTGTCGGCGGTCATCTGATCCACGGCTGGGCCGAAAGCTGATCGTAGCCGCTGGTTACCGCTGTCCAACGGGTTCCAGTGATGCCGATATCACGCTGGGTGTTCGTGATCTTGGTCTGGCCGCGGTTGAACCCGTCGGCCAGCTGGCTCGTATCCTCCGGTGAACACATGAACCAGGTCTGGCAGGGACCCAGTACGCCATGCGGATGTCCACAATGGAGTCAGCGAGGCTTGGAGCGGCAGGGAGAGGGTGCGGTGAAACGGTCACTCGCGTCGTTGTTTTTGGTGTTGGTCACGCTGTTCACAGCTGGTCAGACGGTCGCGTCCGCACAACAGGGCAACCCACCGCTCAGCCCGCTCGACGCGGAACTGCTCACCAAGGTCAAGCTGGCCGGGCTCTGGGAGATCCCGTCCGGCCAGATGGCGCAGGACCGCTCGGCCGACCCCAGGGTGCAAGAAGTCGGCCGCACGCTGGTGAGCGATCACACGATGCTCGACGACGTGACCAACCAGCTCGCGGCGCAGTACGGACACCCGTTGCCGCAGGTGCCGAACGACTCGCAGAAGAGCTGGCTCACCGAGATGGCCTCGGCGACGGGGGCGGAGTTCGAGAAGGTCTGGGCGATGCGCTTGCGTGCCGCGCACGGCATGATCTTCCCGCTGATCGCGCAGGTTCGAGCGGAGACGCAGGATCCGGTGATCCGCGACTACGCGACAACCGCGAACACGGTCGTGATGAAGCACATGACGATCCTGGAAAGCACCAACAACGTCGACTACGAGAAGCTGGCCGACGCGACCGGCCTGACAATGAACTCGGACTCCGAAGGCACGGGTCTGATCATCGCGGTCACCCTGCTGCCCCTGCTGGTAGGAGTCGCGATTTTCCTGCTGTGGATGGCCACCGGCCGCAAGCGCCGGATGCGGCAGCCAGTGTCCGAGTACTCCGAGTATGACGACGACGATGACGACGACCGCGGCCGAAACCAGAATCGTCGCGATGGCGGCGGCGAAAAGCGAAGCCGCTTGTTCGTGTGACCGGGTTGGATGCCGTGAAGGTCTTCTCACCTTCGCGGCATCCGACGCCAATGCCAGGAACTTAACCAAGTCCACGTGGGCTGCTTTCGAGCATTTCAGGGTCCACTATGGACAAAGAGTCGCCTCTTCAGTCACCTGCGTCACAGTAGCCCCATCTATCACGGAATGCGATGCCGCGAAGGCCACCTTGACTGCACTCAACGCGCTCAACTCGGCCCTCACACCCTCCAACGCCGCGCCCGTGCCACGGCAGCCGGTCCCCAGCGTCGACCTACCCGTGCCAACTACAGATACTCGCAGGTCAACGGACCGAACCTGTCTCAGTCTCGACTAAACTCCGAACTTTAAGTTCCTGGCATTGGCATCTGACGCGTCAGGGGAGGCCTTCGCGCGTCTAGGGCGTGTTTCAAATGCCCGATCGCGATAGCCAGGCCGGATGCGGCCCCTGACGCCACCGCGGCAACGCCCAAAGACAACCAGTATTCGCGGCGTCACCGCGGCGTCGCCAGGAACCACCCCGATCCTGCCTCTCATCGACCGGGACATTCGAAACACGCCCTAATGCCGATGGCCCTGCCACGCCGGTGGGTCAAAGATCTTGTCCGGGTCACTCGGCGGTGAGTTCTTCGAGTTGTTCGGCGGCGGTGCGGTTTCCTGCGGCGGCAAGGCGGCGGAGTTCGTCGAGGTCGTGGCGTTCGGTGGCGAGTTCGATGAGTTGGTCCGCTGCGTCGCTGTGGCCTGCCGCGGCGAGTTGGCGGAGTTCGTCGAGGTCTTGGCGTTCGGTGGCGAGTTCGATGAGTTGGTCTGCTGCGTCGCTGTGGCCCGCCGCGGCTAGCCGCCGCAGCTCGTCGAGGTCCTCTAGTTCTGTGGCCACTTGGATCAACTGGTCCACCGCGTCGCTGTGGCCAGCGGCGGCGAGTTGGCGGAGTTCGTCGAGGTCTTGGCGTTCTCCGGCAAGTTCGATCAGCTCGTCGGCCGCGTCTTTGTCACCTTCGTTCGCTCTGCGGCGCAGGTCGGACAATTCTGAATCGGTCATCTTGATCCCCTTCGAGTTCGGCTCCTATGTCATCGCGAACCTAAGACCCTGATCAGCCCCGCGCAAAAGCGCGCAAGGGGCAAAGTGGGTAAGTCCGAATGGCGTAGATGGGCAGACTTCCGACCGCTCACCGATTCATGCTGGGTGTATTCGGCGGAGATCACGTAGGTTCGGTCTCGCCATGAACACGTACCAGGCGAGCATCACCCGCGTGCACGACGCGATGCTCGGCGGCACGGACCACTATGCCGCCGACAAGGCGGTTCGTGATCGTTTGGTTGCCATCGATCCGGACTTTCCTCTTGCCGCGCGGGAAACCAGGGCTTTCTTGTCGCGTGCGGTCCGTTATCTGGTCGGCGAGGCCGGGTTGACGCAGTTGCTGGACTGCGGGCTCGCGCTTCCTCTTGTTGATGACACTCATCGGGTGGCGCACCTGGTCAACCCGGAATGTGTTGTTGTCTACGTATCCGTTGACCAATTCGCGTTGACGCATGCGAGGCGGTTGTTGGACGACAACGATCGGGCGCACGTGTCGGAAGTGAACCTCAGCCATGCCTACCGGGTGCTTTCCGACCCGATCGTCACGAAGTATCTGGATTTCACCAAGCCACTCGGTCTCCTTCAGGTTCTTTCGCTGCATCACGTGCCCGACCACGACGACCCTTGGCTGACGATGCAGCGATACGTCGACGCCCTCGCGCCGGGTTCGCACGTCGTGCTGATCCATTTCCTCGACCCCGGCGAAGGCCACGAACTCGCGGACACGATGGCCAAGGTCAGCGAGGTCTACCGGGCCGGTGTCGGCACTGGCTGGCCCCGGAGCGCTGAGCGGATCCGTGACCTGCTGCCCGGCCTTGACCTGCTGGAACCTGGCCTGGTCCCGGTCGGCGACTGGCGCCCGGACGCCCCGAGGACCGGTCCGCTCGGCGCGATGCAACGTCTGGTGATGGGCGCGGTCGCGCGTAAGCCCTAGCTTGTGATGTCCTTGGTGGCGAAGTTCGCCCATGCCGCCGCGAACAACAGTCCGATGTAGACCAGCTGGAGAGTCACGCCGCTTTCGATGTTCCGCCACAGAATCGGGTCACGGAAGAAGTCGATCCAGGACAGCCAGTAGTGTGTCGGCAGGTAGGGCTTGATCACGGTAGCCGCTTCGAGGGCCTCAAGGACCGAACTGGTCACCAGAACCGCCAGCGCACCCAGCGCCGCGCCAAGCGCCGAAGAGGTAAGCGTGGACAGAAAAAGCGCGATGGAACCGAAACCCAGCATCGACAGCACGATGTAGCCGACCGCGCCAGCCATCCGCAGCGCGACATCGACCGGCTCAAGTGAGGCGCCGGACAGCGAAGTCACCGCGGCGCCCGTTTGCCCGCCGATGGCCTCCGCACCCGTGCCGAACAAACTGGTTCCGATCAGGTACGAACTCAGCACAACCAGCACCACAGCGCCGAGCACGAAAGCTGCCAACGCGATCAGCTTGGCCAGCAACAACTTCGTCCGTCCAACAGGCCGGACGAGCAAGTATCGCAACGTTCCCGTGGACGCCTCGCCAGCGATCGAGTCGCCAGCGATGACCGCGACCGCAAGCGGCAGGAACACGGGCAGCACCAGAGCCAACGCGGCCGCGGGATACAGCGAACCATTCGTCAACACAGCCGACAGGAACGCGGAACCCTGCCCCGGTGGTGGCGCGATGTCTGTGGTAGCAAGGAAAACAGCCACGATCGCGGGCAAGCCGCAGAGCAACGCGACGCTGAGCCAGACCCTCGGCCGCAGGATCAGCTTGTGCAACTCGACTGTGATCATCACGCGGTCCCGTCGACTCGGTCGGCGCCGGGGCCGGTCGCGGCGAGCACGACCTGCTCGAGTGACGGGCGTTCGGCGGTGATCGATGACACCCGCACGCCGCTGCCGACGAGCCATGCGTTGAGCTCGGCCGAGTCGGCGTGCCGGATGAACAGCCGCGGTCCGTCGCGGTCGTCCAGCTGTCCGTTCAGCATTCCGGCGATCTTGTCCGCGTCCGGGCTTTCCACCACGACCCGTCCGGTCGGTGCCCGCAGTGCGGCCAACTCCTCCTGTAGCACCAGTTTGCCATGATCGACCACGCCGACCTTGGTGCACAGCTGTTCCACTTCGGACAGCAGGTGACTTGACAGGAAAACCGTTGTGCCCGATTCGTTCAGCGCGGTCAGCAGCTCGCGGATCTCACGGATCCCTTGCGGGTCAAGGCCGTTGGTCGGCTCGTCAAGGATGAGGAGCCGAGGTTGACGCAACAGCGCGGCGGCAAGACCGAGCCGCTGGCGCATGCCGAGCGAGTACGTCTTCACCGGCCGTGCATCCACCGAAGCCAGCCCGACCTGCTCAAGGACTTCCTCGATCCGGGCTTTCCGGGTCCGGCGGGCTCCGCCAGAACCGGCCCGGTCCAGCAGCGTGAGGTTGCGGCGGCCGGACAGGTGCGGATACGCGGCAGGCCCCTCGATCATCGAGCCGATCTGCGGCAGCACGTGCGCTGGGGTTTTCGAGCCGAGTACGGAGATTTCGCCGCTGGTCGGGTAGACCAGCCCGAGCAGCATGCGTACCAAGGTCGTCTTGCCTGACCCGTTCGGCCCGAGAAAGCCGTATCGGTCGCCGTCCTGGACGTCCAGGTCGACCGAATTGACCGCGACGATCGACCCGAAGCGCTTGGTCAGCGCCTTCGTGGTGATCACTGCGGGCCCCGCCGTAACGTCGCCAACTCGGCTCCTGCCTGCTCAAGCACCTTCGGAGAAACCAGACCAGCGAGCAGGTACGCCCGCCGTCCCGTGGTTGACCGGACCACAGCAAGCGACAGCGGAGGTATTTCGAGGTGAACCCCGGTGCCGACGGTCCGCGCGCCCGCATTGCTCGCCGCGTTCAACGCCGAGTTCGCGACGTCACGCGGCAGCTGCAGGACAACGAAAGACGACAAGCCCGTTCCGTACACGACAGCGATCCCGGCGAGGTCGGTCATGCGCAGCTCACGGCCGGCGAGCCGGGCAGGCGGCCGGACCACGCCGAACCGCCCAAGCGCCGCTTCGATGTCGGACGAGTCGACGCTGCCGGTGCCGACGTCAGGCGCCAAATTGGGCCGGAGCACCTCGTCGGCCGGAGGCGTCAGGCTGACTTCACGGAACTGGGTGATCAGCATCGGCTCGGCCGCGTTCTTGGCGGTCAGCTCCACGCGTAACGGCAGGCCACTGGTCGGATCGGCCCAGATATCCACATGCCCGATGGTCGTGTCCGGGTCGGTGGGGGTTAGCCGCAGGCCCGCTGCGGAGATTCCGGCGACTCGCTGGGACGGGATGCTGCTGATCGCGTCTCCCGGTGCCGCGCTGAGGATCCTGCGAGCCAGCTCGGGTGGCAGAAGATCGCCTGCTCTCGGCAAGCGGACCGGCACCTCGCCGAACAACTCGGTCGCCCGGTTGTCGCCGGAGTTGTACGTCAGCTCGCCATCAGCCGTCCGGTACACGTCCGTTTCGCCGGTCGCGGTCACCACGTCGAACCGTTCGCGGGAAGGAGCGGCGTACCAGGTGCGGATCCGGGTCGTGCCAGTCAGCAGAGACGTGACGCTGGCGAGTTTGGGCAGTTCAGGGATGGGCAACCGGCCGCTGCTCTCGGCGAAACCCTGGTGCGGCACATTCGCTGAGCGCATCACCAGGTCCCGCAATCGCTGCGGATCCAGCTCGCCCGTGCTCGCGGGCAGGGTGTCGCGGACGAACGGGACCGCGACCCCGAGCGCTGTCAACGCCGCGACCACCAGCCAGCGTCCATGTTTCGGCAGTCCCACCCCTCTTACGATCCACGCTCGACATGATGTGAGTGTGAACGCGAAGCAGTGGTGGCTCGGGTTGAGCAGTCGGCGGCGGCGCCTGCTGGCCAGTTCGGCCGTACTCCTTGTTCTGCTCGCCTGCTGGATCGCGATCCCACGGCTGCTCGATCGTCGAGCTGGCACCGACCGCTCGAAACTGGGCACAGTGCTGCTGATTCCCGGCTACGGCGGCAACCAGGGCTCGTTGCAGGCGCTCGCTGGCCTGATCCGGTCGACCGGGCGCGAAGCCGTTGTGCTGACGTTGCCCGGAGATGGAACGGGTGACCTGCGAGAACAGGTTTCCGTGCTCGAACGCGAGGTCGAGGCCGCGTACGAACGTGGCACGCCGTCCGTGGACCTGATCGGATACTCCGCTGGCGGCGTGGTCGCGCGGCTATGGGCGGCACGCTCGGAACCCCAAGCACGGCGTGTGGTGACGCTCGGATCGCCGCTACACGGAACGCGCCTCGCGACCGGCGGCAGCGCGCTCGCGCCGGACGCGTGCCCTGTCGCGTGCCAGCAACTCGCGGCCGGTAGCTCGCTGTTGCAGTCGTTCGCCCAGCAGCCCGTGCCAGTGCCGTGGATGTCGATCTGGACCGAACTGGACCAAACCGTCATTCCGCCGGAGTCGGCCAGAGTGGACGGCGCTGTCAACGTGTCCCTGCAGTCGATCTGCCCGGCTGCCCAGACCACGCATTCCCAACTGCCCGCCGATCCACTGGTGACCAAGCTGGTACTGCGCGCGATCTCCTTGGATCCGTTGGCCCCGCCCACTCCGTCCGACTGTTAGCAGGTCTGGCCGATCACCCGCTTCGGGCAGTCGGAGTGATCCAGAAGGTGCAGCACGGCCGCACGGTTGCGGGTGGTCTCCCGCGTGATCACCTCGTCTGGAGGGTAGAAGCCCGGGTTGCCGCTGGTCGGGTACATCTCGAAGGTGTACGAGTAGATCCGCTGCGAACCCCACAGGTAGTCACGGATCCCGCCATCGGTGATGTACAGGTCCGAGGCTTGCTGTGGCGTGTAACCGTTTGTCTGCGCCATTTGCTGGCCAAGCCTTGCGTGCGTGTCGTACTCGGCCTGCGTCATGCCAGGTGCGGTGTTGGCGGTGGTGTAGCCGTACGGCCACATGATCAGTTCGCCATAGGTGTGGAAGTCGATCGCGGTGGTGATCTGCTGGCGTCCGCCGACCACCCGGCTACGAACGAAGTTGGCCACGGTCCGTACCTCGGGAGCGGATTCCGCCGCGGCGCCACGGTATGTCTCGCTGCTCGGACTGCCTGAAGAGCCGCCGCAGCAACCCCACTGGTAGGCCCAGTTGCGGTTGGTGTCGGTACCGATGGCTGACGAGCCCGTGTTCGGTTGACGGTTCTTACGCCAACTGCGATACGAGCCAGTGGCGATGTCGTACTCGCCACCATCCGGGTTGACGTCCGGGACCAGCCAGATTTCCCGGCTGTCGACAAGGCCACGGATGCGGCTGTCGCTGGCGTAGCTGTCGGTGAACAAGTTGATGAGGTACAACGCCATCTCGACCGTCAGATGCTCACGGGCGTGCTGATGGTGGGTGAACAACACCTCCGGCTCGGCCTCGTCGGTCGCGACGTTGTCGGAGATCTTCACCGCCCAGATCTCCCGGCCTTGATACGACTGCCCGATCACCCGTTTGCTGATCAAAGTCGGGTGGTCGGCCAGCGCCTTGTTGATCTCCGCGGTCATCTCCGCGTAGTTGTGGTAGCCGGAGTCGGCAGGCGGGAAGTCCGGCGGGGCCGCGTCGTGCGAGCCGTGTGGATCGAGCAGATCCTGTTGCTGCACTTGATAACCGAGGGCCTGGATGTGACGGACCTCGCTCGTGGTCGCGGTGATGTTCAACCCGCCGTGCTCGGCTCCGTTGACGGCGGCACCGGTGCGGGCGATCTGGTTACGCTGCGCCAGAGTCCTGACGTTCTCGACGCGGTACTCGGCTGATGTTTCAGGCTGCGACTGGGCTTGGGCCACGGGCATCGTTGTTGTGGCCACGGCGACGAGCACGCTGGCCACAAGCGAGAAACGTGGTCGGTTCACGCTCCAACCTCCTGCAGGGGGAGGAATATTCAGCTGTCCGGACGATGTTCGCAGCGGCATCGGCCAGCTGACAACCCGTCAAAAGCAGGCCATGGGCCGGACTTTCGTGGCTAACGAGATCGCCTCGTTGTCCAGTTGCAGTGCGTCCTGGACCGGATAAGTCAGTTGGGCCACGGCACGGAACGTCACCTTGCCCGCGACAGCGTCCTCCGGAGTGAACGTGTAGGAGAAGGGGAACCGCACGGTGTTGTCGGGGTGTGCGGGCACCTCGATGGTGAGTTCACCAACGTCTGTCCACGACGACCCACTGTTCTTGTGCAGCTTGACTGTTACCCGCTCGGCGTACCGCGTGTTGGCCACGTGCACCCTGATCTGTTTGCTGACGCCGGCACGCGCTTTGTCCGGAACCTCGAACCGCTCTATGGACACGTCGTGCGTTTTCACCGTGATCTCGCGGGACACCGTGCCGGTGCGACCGTCAGGGGACGCGGCGCGCAGCGTGACTTTGTAGACGCCGTCAGCGGTGTAGCGGTGTTCGACGGCTCCAGTCGTACGTGGCGCCGTCGTGCCATCGCCGAAGTCCCACTCGCCGCTCAACGGCCGGTCGATCGCCTGCCACGACGTGGGTTCGAATCTGACTTTGTCGTAGATCGTCGCCTCGGACGAAGTGTAGATCTGCGGCTGCAGCGCAGGAGCTTCGTCGAAGGTGAACCGCACCGAATCGCCATGCCGTGAAACGACCCGGAAGTAGTAGGTGGTATCGGGATTCGCGCGGAACACAGCGGGACCGTCGCCTTGGGGCCGATGGCAGGTCGTCTCACGCAACTCCGGCAGCGAGTTCCTTGTGTACACGGCGACAACGGAGTGCAAGCTGTCGCCTTCGATCCGTGCGGTCAGCGACCTCGCCTGTCCAGACGTGGTGTACGAATACCAGACCGACGGCTGGTGCTCGTCAGCCTCGACCGAAGCCGTTGTCAGGTCAGGGTTCTGTGTGAACGGCCGCGCGGTGATGCGTTCGGCGGCAGCGAAGTTGTCGTTCGCCGCCGGTGCGATTGTGTTCACCGCGAACGACAACTGGCCGCCGACTGAACCGCGGAACCCGCTGACCATGAAGTGGTACGTCACTCCGGCTGTCGCGCGCAACAACCCGCTCTCGGCCGCTGTGTAGCTGAACCAGACGCTGTTGTCATGGTTGTAGCCATCGCACCCATAGGGATCGTCGGGCGCCTTGCTCGCTTCGCTTGTGTCCTGCTGCACGGTGTACGGCAAGGCCGTGATCGCCGTCGAGTTGTCGAAGTCGTCGTTGGACGGTGGTTTCGCGTGGGCCACTCCAGGCACCAACACCACAGCCATTACGACAGCCGCTGTGGTGATCAGAGAGCGCGCGAAGGCGCGAGCCGACAACATCCATCTTCCCCCTTAGAAACTGCTCCTCGGCAGTGGAATCGTGCGCAACGTGACCGATTCGTTCCAAGTTGCGCCATCTGTCGTGTTCCAGTTGACGTGCATTCCACAAAGGACACAAGTTCCCGGTGGGCGGGACGCTGTGGCGAAGAAGGGTGGTCTGGAGGACGATGAAGTAGCGCCTTGGGGACTTCAACCGCTGAAGCCGCGCTGTTGCCGTTCTGAAACCACGTTACGTGATCATGGTTTGCGGAAGTGTGCAGCCCATAACTGCGGGATGGGCGTCAACAAGGAGGAAGAACCCAAGTGCTTCGATCGATGAAGCGGGCAGCCGTGCTCGGCGTAATCGCGGCGAGCGTGCTGGCAATGGCACCGGCCGCGTCGGGGTCCGTCCCCACCGGCAGGACGTGCAAGAAGGAACCGATCTGCGAGATCGAGATTGACATCTTCCCCGGCGGGACGTTGTCCATCGACGCCGACGCGCACGGAACCGGCCGGGCCAGCTGGGCTGTGGACCACGGTATGCAGCCGGTCTGCTCGACGGGCTTCGACGCCGCCGCGCCCCCGCAGTCCTGGGTCTGCCACAACGTGCCTGCCGGTCACCTCCGGGCAGTGGTCAGCGGTGGAAGCAACCCGTTGAACATCGGCTTGCGCTGGTAAATGTCCGCTATGGACGTTGACCGCCACGCCAGGTAGGAAGTGCGCGTCTGCCCACGGAAACCTCGAAGGCGGCTTTGGCCAGCAGCCGCGTCGAGTCCAACGTGGGCAACGGCGAGACATCGGGGGTGACAAGGAGCGGGATCTCGGTACACACCAGCGCGACCGCGTCGCATCCTCGGTCACGCAACCCTTCGATCACGCGAACGTACTCCGCTCGCGCGGAATCGGTGAACACCCCGTTGACCAATTCGTCGAAGATGATGGTGTTGACGCGATCCCGCTCTGCCTCGGGCGGTACCTCAGCCTGGATCCCGTGCGCCCCAAGGGCGCGCGGGTAGAGCGTGCTGTCCATGGTGTATTTCGTTGCCAGCACTCCAACTCGGCGCCTGCCGTCGAGTGCGGCTCGTTCGGCAACGACCTCGGCGATGTGCAGACCGGGCAGTTCGAAGCCCTCGCCGGGGGCTTCGAGCGCGAGATGTGCGGTGTTGTCGGGGCAGGCGAAGAAGTCCGCCCCGGCAGCAGCCAGCCTGCGCACGCTGATCGCCAGCGTCGCGCGGATCGGCGAATAGTCTTCGGCGTCCCACGCCGGCATGCTGTGGCCCATCGCGATGCAGTCGAGCGTGACGTCCGGGTGCTGGTGCGCGCCGAGTTCGCGGGCGCCTTCGTTGGCGAACGTGCGCAGGCACAACGCCGCCCCTTCGACGCTGTGCGCGAGGATTCCGAAATGCTTCATCGGCGGGCGGACGCGTAGAGGCCAACCGAAGGCAGTGTCCCGGCGGCGATGCGACGTTCCTCAAACCGCCGGATGGCATCGAGGACGCCGGAAGCCCCCGCTGGCACGTTCCAGGTGCCACCGCGGCCGTCAACCAAGCGCCACAACATAGCTGTGGCCACCGTGGTCAAATCCGAGCCGACGCGGTTGAGGGCGTCGATCATGGTTGAGCCGCGGTGGAGGTGGTTGTGGCCTTCGATCCATGCGTCGAGCAGGTCACGGGCGGGGGTTTCGGCGTCGAGCAGGCCAGCCGCGACCAGCAGGGCACGATTGTCGTAGACGAAGTCGGCGGCTGCCTCATCCACGCGCTCCCACGCGAATTCCTCGATGATGATCTGTCCATTCGGGGCAAGCAGGGTGGCTGCGTGGGCCAGCGTGGCATCCAGGTCCTCGGCGTGGTGCAGAGATCGGGTGAACAGCACGACGTCGTACTCGCCGGAGATGTCGTTGACGTCGGCGTGGATGGCGGACACGCCGCGTTCGCTGGCCGCGGCGACCATCTCAGCGTTGCGGTCCACCCCAGTGACTTCGTAGCCCAGGTCGGCAAGGGCAGCGGCCAATGCGCCGCGACCGCAGCCAGCTTCGAGGATGCGTGCCGGAAGCGCCGGGAGCAGCGGCTTGAGGTGGGCGAGGGTATGGGGGACGGCAAGGGCGCTCAGATCCATTCGGCAACCCTATGACGCATGCTGTGGCATGAGCGACGGATTTCATCAGAGGAGGGCACGAATGGCGTCGGTCGGGGTGGTGGGTGTCGGCAGGATCGGTGCTCCGCTGGTGGCGCGTCTGGTCGCGGCCGGTCACGACGTGGTCGCGACGGACATTCGTCCCGAATGTCGTGCTCTGGTTGAAGAATCAGGTGCTCAGTGGGCGCCGGACGCCACAAAGGTCACGGCCAAGGTCGTCTTCACGGTAATGCCCGGAAACCAGGAGCTGCACGACCTTGCCGGAGACCTTCTGTCGCATATGGACGAAGGCAGCGTCTGGATCGACCTGACGAGCGCCTCGCTGGAACTCGGCGAGGAGTGCGCCCGAGCAGCCAGGGAGAACGGAGTCGCATACCTGGACGCTCCGATTGGCGGTGGCGTAGCGGCAATGCAAGAAGGCACGGTCACCCTGTACGTGGGCGGAGATCCGGCCGTGCTGGAGGCGAATACCCCGGTCCTGACCTCGTTCGCCAAGGCGGTCCACCACGCGGGTGCGTCCGGAATGGGCTACCTGACCAAACTGTTGATCAACCTTCTGTGGTTCGGACACGCAACCCTGACAACCGAGGTTTTGCTACTCGCGCAACGTCACGGGCAGTCCCCGGATCGGATGCGGCACCTTCTCCGAGGCAGCGCCGGTGACAGTGCCTACGTGCAACACCACCTGCCCGCGTTGCTACAGGGTGACTACCTTCGCGACTTCGGGCTTGACCGGTGCGTCGAAGAGTTGGACTCGATCGAACGAACCGCCAGTCAAGCCCGCACACCTCACCCGCTCACGTCCGTCATCGCCGAACTGCACCGGGCAGCCCTCGATCGCTATGGCCCGGTCGATGGGGAACTGATGGCGTCCGCGTTGCTCGAAGAACAGGCCCAGCTATTTCTCCGGCCGGTTCGCCCGGAGTGAGCCTGGGTGGGCTTTGGCCGATGGGTCACGCCTGGTTTTGATCAGGCTGGCCACGGTCACGATCACCAGGATTCCGATGATCACGCCGAGGCTGACCGGCGTCGAGACTTCCGGCACCCGCTCGTCGATGTCCACATGCGCCCAGTGCAGGATCAGTTTCACGCCGATGAACGCCAGGATCACCGAAAGCCCGGCCGAGAGGTACACCAGCCGGTCGAGCAGGCCTTTCACAAGGAAGAACAACGCCCGCAGGCCAAGAAGGGCGAAAGCGTTTGCGGCGAAGACGATGTAAGGCTCCTCGGTCACGCCGAACACCGCGGGAATGGAGTCGAGCGCGAACAGCAGATCCACGCCGCCGATCGCCACCAGCACGACGAACAGCGGCGTGGCCAGCCTGCGCCCGTCGACGCGGGTGAAGATCTTGCTGCCGACGTATTCGTCAGTGACCGGCACGACCCGGCGTGCCGTGTTCACGATGATGTTGTTCTCGATGTCCGGATCCTCGTTGCGGTGCCGGAACAACTGCACCGCCGTGTAGATCAGCAGCAGGCCGAACAACAGGAACATGAACGAGAACAGCGCGAGCAACGTGGCGCCGAGTGCGATGAAGATCCCGCGCATCACCAGTGCGAGCACGATGCCGAACGTGAGCACCCTGTGCTGGTGCTCCTCCGGCACCGCGAACGTGGTCATGATGATGACGAAGACGAAGAGATTGTCCACCGACAGGCTCTTCTCCACGATGTAACCGGCGAAGTACTCCGCACCGGCTCCACCGCCGTACACGGCGGCGAACCACACGCCGAAGGCGATCGCGACCAGGACGTAGAACACCGACCACAGGCTCGCTTCACGGAACCCGACCCGATGCGGCCGCACGGTTGCCAGCACCAGATCGACCGCGAGCAACACCAGGATCAGGGCAATGGTGAGGACCCATGTCAGTCCGCTGATCTCAAGCACAGTGGGCAACGGTAATCGAGAAGTGGTCCAGACGCCTGGCGGACGCGATCGACCTCGTATCGTTCGGATCGTGAAGCATCAGTTGGCGCCATCGCCATCGCCAGCGCTGGAGAAGGCATTCCCATGGCGTTCCCCGCGCGATCCCATGAACCGGGTGTACGAACCATTCGCCGACGCCAACGGCAAGGTCCATCCGATGGTCATTGCCCGCGCGGACGAGATCACCGCCAAGATGCTGCGGAACAAGGCGACGCTCAAGGCGATAGCCAGGGATCCCGACGACCACCGGCTGCCTGACACCGTGACCAACAAGCAACTCGAGGCCGTGTGGCCGGTGCTCGAAGCGTCGGTCACGACCGAGATCAAGCGGTTGACCCGCGGTCAAGCACTGAAGTCGCCGCCGGTGCGGATCGCCAGGGTGGAGCCCGAACACGTTCCCGAACACGAAAAGGTGCTTGTTGGCCAATGGGGACTGTTCCTCGCCAAGTGGCCACCGAACCGGTTAACCAGCCGTCGGCCGTCCCTCCTCAACGGACAGATCCTCGGCATGTACATGGGTGCTGTGCTTGACGACCCCGATGACCTCTACGACTGGGAGAACACCTACGAGCGGTACCCGGCGTACGCGTTGGGGCTCGGCACGGACACCAGATACGAAAGCCTGATGGGCGCCGAAGGAGCGGCCAATGCCGCCGTCTTCGCCAACACGGCCACCAAGCTCGTCCCTCGGCGTAACGGTTTCGGGCAGGAATTCGCCATCGACGATGAACGGGTCAACGCGCTGTTCATCGAGTTCCTCGTCCGGCTGCCGCTGCCCGGCGGCGGCTTCAGGTCGCAACTCATCGGTGCCGTGGTCGCACTGGAGAACGCCTTCGACCAAGAGGCCAACCCGTACGGTCTTGTCCTCGTCAGTTACGGCGACACGTATCTGCCGAACCTGAACTCCTGACATCACGTGGGCTGCCGGCGTCGACGAACCCGTGTGTCCGTTCGGCCAGTGCTTCGATCTTGACGTCGGCGGCGAGCGGCATTCGCCTGTGTGCACCGAAAGGATTTCCGCGCGGCCTGCGGTGTTCGGCACTCCAATGTGGATCTCAGCCTCGAACCGGTCCGGTTCGATGATCAGTCCCACGCCACCGACGGTAGGTCGGCGGCGTGGGGCCCTCTCAGAAGGTATCTAGACCTTGCGCCAGCTCACCCGGTTGGTGTCCGGTGGATCGCAGTAGGTCGTGGTCATCCGGCCAGTGTCCGAAGGCGACATCGCGCTCAGGCACAGTTGGCTGCCGCCGATGATCCGTGGCACCTTCGGCCGCCAAGTCCATTCGTTGCCACGGGGGACAAGCGACCACCAAAGCCGCTCGTTGGCCGGGTCGCAGGGCACCAGTTGCACAACCCTGTCCGCTGGCGGAGGCTCGGCGTGCACGCCATCGGCGTTGCGCAGGCACTGGTAGACGCTTTCCAGCATCCAGTAACCGTTGCCGAGGTCGCGCTGAGTCCACTGTTGAAACCAGTTGTCCGGGTTGCACGGAGCCTGGGTCGCGATGGACACCTTGAGCTGCTTGTCGAATGTCCCGTCGAGACACAAGTCGGTGACAACGCTGCGCCACGAGTTGGTCTCGTCTGCTGCCTCGGCCGTGCCGCCGCTGGCGAGTAGGAGCGCGGCAACGCCCACTGTCGCGAGGAATCGCATGGTTTCGCCTCCCGTTGGAACCCCTCGCCTGATGGTGCTGTGGCGTGTTCCTGATTGCCAGGGAGCAGACTCCTAGTGGGCCCGGGTGAGTTTCCCGTCCTAAGAGGACTTCAGGTACGTCATGGTCATCTCGGTGGTCGCATCCGCCCAGGCAGGCCAGGTCAGGCCGTCTGGCCACGAATGGCAGGTGGCGGCGCGGTGCACGCATGAGCCGATGATTGTGCGGGCGGCGAACTGGGCGGCCTCACGGGTGATGTCGTCCAGGTAAGGGTCGGCGGCTGCCAACACGGCCTGCTGGATGGTTTCCAGGGCTTGCAGGCCGCGTTCGAGGCCTTGCGCCGATTGGCCGTTGAGTAGTTGGGGGAAGGCGCGGGTGTAGCCGGAGAACGTGTGGGCCATGGCGTGGGTGAAGGCGCTGAATATGCCGTGGAGCCCGGCTGGGGCCGCGTGGAGTGCGTCGGTGACGCCGGTTTCCAGCTGTTCGAGCAGGTGGTGTTTGACGGCGCTGATCAGCTGTTCTTTGCCGGTGAAGCGGCGGTAGATCGCGCCGACCGACACGCCTGCGTGCTCGGCGACCGAGGCGATGGTGAATTCGTCGATGCCGCCGGTGTTCAGCACGTGTTCAGCCGCCGTCAGCACCTTTTGCAGGGATTCCTGGCTGCGGGCCTGCTGCGGGGGACGAAAGCCGGGCTGAGCGCTCACCCGGGGTACGGTACCGGCCGGGCAAATGCGAATGATAATTTCGGTTCGCATACGATCCGGTGGCGAGAGTGAGTGACAGCGCGTGGTCAATATCGAGGTGTGCGGGGCATACGTCGACTTCCCGGTCTTCGACGCCAGGACGCGATCGTTGAAGAAGGAGGTGCTCGGCAAGGTCGGCGGCACGATTGGCACAGGTGCGAAGGTCCCGATCATCGAGGCGTTGCACGACATCACGCTCTCGGTGGCCGAGGGTGACCGGGTGGCGCTGGTCGGGCACAACGGGGCAGGCAAGTCGACGTTGTTACGCCTGCTCGCGGGCATCTACGAACCCACACGCGGGACTGCGAGGGTTGACGGCAAGGTCGCGCCGGTTTTCGACCTGGGTGTCGGGATGGATCCGGAGGTCTCCGGTTACGAGAACATCATGGTCCGCGGGCTGTTCCTCGGCATGTGCCGCAAGCAGATGCACAAGCGCGCCAACGACATCGCGGAGTTCACCGAACTCGGCGACTTCCTGCACATGCCGATGCGGACGTACTCCGCGGGTATGCGGGTGCGGCTGGCGCTCGGCGTGGTCACCACGATCAACCCTGAGATCCTGATCCTCGACGAAGGACTTGGCGCGGTCGACGCGGCCTTCATCGCCAAGGCACGGCGGCGAATGGTGGAGTTGGTCAACCGGTCCGGGCTGCTGATGTTCGCCTCGCACTCCGACGAACTCCTGCTGGAGCTGTGCACCACAGCCATCTGGATGGACGAAGGCAGAATCCGGATGAGCGGCGGCGTGCACGAGGTGCTCGCCGCGTACAAAGGCGTGAGCGCGTGAACACGTTCAGCCGCGCGTTCGATGACATCAGAGAAGGTTTCGGCCAGCGAGGGCTGTGGAGTCAGCTGGGCTGGCAGGACATCAAGCAGCGCTACCGGCGTTCGGTGATCGGCCCGTTCTGGATCACGATCAGCCAGGGGATCATCGCGCTCGGCCTCGGCGTGCTGTATTCGACGCTGTGGGACCTGCACGTTGCCACGTTTCTGCCGTACATCGCGGCTGGGTTCATCGTCTGGGGCTTCATCAGCAACTGCTTGATCGAGGGTATGGAGACCTTCATCGTCAACGAAGGCCTGATCAAGCAGATCCGCGCGCCCTTGACGGTGTACGCGCTGCGTACGGTGTGGCGTCAGACATTGATGTTCGCGCACAACCTGATCGTTGTCGTCGTTGTCGTCGCGATCTTCTACTCGAGCCTGGATCATCCGTATGGCCTGCGAAACGGTATCTGTGAAGCGGGCAGCATCTGCCATCCCGGGCTTGGCTGGTACTCGCTGACCGCGATCCCCGCGTTCCTGCTGCTGGCGTTCAACGCGTGGTGGGTGACGTTGCTGCTCGGCATCATCTCGACGCGCTACCGCGACATCCCGCAGGTGATCAACGCGCTGATCCAGTTGCTGTTCTACATGACCCCGATCGTGTGGCCGATCGACCAGTTGCACGGTATCCGCTCGGAACTGGTGTCGATCGTGCAGCTGAATCCCTTGTACCACTTCGTACAGATCCTGCGCGGGCCACTGATTGGGCAGGCGGTGAACCCGTTGAACTGGGTGGTTGTCGTCGGCGTCACCGTGGTCGGCTGGCTGCTGGCGTTCGTCGCCATGCGCGGCTACCGCGCTCGCGTGTCCTATTGGGTGTGAGGCAGGAAGGAGTTTGCCTGCTGCATTTGGTGTAATTCGTCACGCGTCCATGACAGCGTCTGAGAAGTTCTTGTGCGGCGAGCACCCTGTGGGTTAACGTCCGTCCGGAACTGAGCCGGGGGGCTCTGTGATTCTGGGGGGATCAAGGGTGAGACGTGCCCTAGTTTGTGCTGCCTGCATTGTGGCGTCTTTCGCTGTGGCAGCACCGGTTGTTGCCTATGCGGGACCGTCCGTGACGATCCAGGCGCAACAGCCGTCGGACGACTGGATTTGGGTGCGGTATCTGGCCAGCGCGCATCCGTACAGCACTGTGCGGACTGCAGCCTGGTCAGCGTTGGTGAGCAGCAACCCGGACGCGGCGATCGCCGCGTTCCTGGAGTCCGGATTCGACTATGCGGTCGAACGCGCGCAGCAGCGTCGGGTACGCAATATGGACTTCATCCGCAGGGTCTACGAGACCACCACTGTGGAGTATTCGCCCGAAATCCACAACGAGGCCCAGCGGCTGTTGGGTCCGAATGCGACGGACGCTGAGCGTGAGGCGTTCGTGCGTACGGGTTATGAGGCCGCGCGATCGCGTGATCGGGTGTATCGCGACGAGATCGGTGCGCAGAAGCAAGCACTTGTTCAGCGCGACCGGGATTTTGTCCGGAACCTGTCCACGAACGACCCCGGGGAGCAGGTCCGCCTGTCGGCAGCCCACGCCGTGCGTCTGGGTGCGACGGATGACGACTTGGTCGAGTTTTTCGCCTACGGCTGGGCAACCGGGTCGCGGTTGGATCTTGAGGTTTTCCGGATGCGGCACGCGAACGACAACATGAAGTGGCGCAGCACGATCACCCGTCTGATCGCAGATGCCGAGGCTGCTGAGAACGCCGCTCGTGAGGCGTCGGAGGAGACCAAGCAGCAGGCCAAGGATGCTGCGGCGCGTGCGTGGCAGCAGGTGGGCACGCAGACGGAACCGGCCCGGTCGGGGTGGACGCAGGCGCAGGATGTCGCGGTGCGTCAGGCGGAGAACTGGCGGGCTGTGTTGGCCGCGGCGCAGGCTGCGATGGGTCCGAACTGGGAGTCGATCATCGATCCGGCGCGTTCGTCGGAGACCGCGTGGCTGGCCGAGCGTGACTCGGCGTCGCAGCAGGCGGCGTACTGGAATGCGTTGCTGCAGCAGGCAATTGACGCGGAACAGCGCGTCAAGAACATCAACTGACATATCTGTGACCGGCCTTCGCCAGTAGGTGGCGATCGCTTTGCCATGCCCAGAAAAGGAAAGTAATGCGAAGAACAACTGTCCCTGGTAGACGTTTAGCCCGCGGTCTTGCCGCCGTCGCGGTGGTCACTGGCCTGATGGCGCCGGTTGCCGCGCACGCGGCACCGTCTGACATTCCGGCAGCGGCAGGCAACCCTGCCAGCGCGCTGGCGATTCCGCAGGTCGCGGCGGACCCGGCGGCGACCGCGGTTCCTGAGTCCACTGAGGTGGAGAAGGTTCGCGCGGTCCGCGCGATCGAGGTCGGCGAGGCGACCGACGAGTGGTTGATGTTGTCGGACAAGAACTTCGTGTTCCGGGTCTTCGACAAGATCAACGCGGACAAGTACCCGCTGACCAAGGCCGAGGCCTACCGCGTCTACAAGATCGTGGTGGAGAAGGCGGACGCACCGGACGCGACCGCGTTCATCCGTACCAGCATTCACGACTTCGTTGACCGTGACCACCTTGAGTACGCCCGCCGCCAGGAAGAAGCCCGCCTGGCCCGCGAGGCTCGGCAGAAGGCCGCCGCCTTCGCTGAGATCCCAGCGGATGCGGCGATGCTGGACGGCAACGACCAGAACTTCGTGTACCAGGTGTGGCGCCGCTCCACCGGCCCGAAGGTCAAAGACGGCGCCATGACCGCGTGGGGCGGCGACTCCGCCGCATGGAAGAAGTTCATCGGCACGGACATCTTCACGCTGCACATCGCCGACCAGCGGGACGCGATCGAGAAGGCCAAGCAGGAAAGCGAAGAAGCGGCCAGGATCCTGGCGGCCAAGCAGGCCAAGAAGAACGCCGCCGCGGTGCTGGGCATTGTCGTGCCGGACGGCTGGCTTGTGCTGTCGGACGACAACTTCATCCGCCAGTTGCTGACCACGGCTGAATTGGCTGACCCGCGCCACATTGAGGTCCGCAACGCCGCCGAGGCCGCGCTGCGCAGCAGCAATCCGGCGGACTGGAAAGCCTTCATCGACACCGGCCTGAAGGCCGCCGATGACCGGGATGCCGCACGGGAGAAGGCGATCCGCGAGGAAGCCGACCGTAAGAAGGTCCGGGACATCCGGGCAAAGGCCGAGGTCAGCCTGGTCCGTCCGCGTCTGGTCGCCGCCGCGAACGCGGCACTGGCCGGGACCCCGGCCGACGTGACGAAGTTCCTGACCGAGACCCAGTACAACGTGCAGACTCAGTCGATCATGGCCACCACGGCCGCGACCGCCGCGAAGGGCTGGTACGTGCGTGCTGGCGGCGGTGACGCGTTCATCACCCCAGGTGTGCAGAGCGGCACGGTCGCTGACGCTCCCTTGGGCGAGGCCAGCTGGAAGGTCGTTCCGGGTCTGGCGGACGAGAACTGCTTCTCCCTCGAGTCCGCCACGCATGCCGGTAGCTTCGTGCGTCACCAGGACTACCGGGTGAAGCTGCACGCCAACGACGGCACCGACGCGTTCAAGGCCTCCGCCACCTGGTGTGCCAAGGCAGGCCTGGAAGGCGCCGGTGTGGCGCTGGAGTCCAAGAACGTGCCCGGCCGTTTCATGCGGCACATCAACTCGGAGATCTGGCTGGCCAACGACAGCGGCCAGTTCGCATGGGACACCCCCACGCTGTACAAGCCGGACGCCACCTGGAACATCGTCGACCCCGACCCGCTGATCAGCACCCACATCCAGCTGCGCTGGCTCAACGAAAGCGCACTGCGCACGATCGTTGGCGCCCCCAAGGCCCCTGAGGTCCTGGTTGACGGCATCCGGTACCGCGAGTACGCCAACAACGCCCGCATCTACTGGGGCAAGGACACCGGCGTGCGCAGCATCACCGGCGAGGCGCTGACCAAGTTCCTTGCCTCCGGCGCGCACAAGATGCGGATGCCGGTCATCGACACCACCCCCACCCCGGACAAGAAGGGGACCTACACCCACTTCTTCAACGGGCTGTCGATCTACTGGACCCCCGAGACGGGTGCGCACCTGGTCTACGGCGCGATCCGGGACCGTTGGCAGGCAATGGACTGGGAGCGTTCGTACCTCGGCTACCCGAAGACGGACGAGGAGCAGGTCGGAAACCTGCGCCGCAGCACCTTCCAGGGCGGCTACATCTACCACGACCCGGCGACCGGCAGGACCTGGGACACCAAGTTCTGACCGATCGTCTGACACAAGGGGCCCGGCACCACGAAAAGCCTCGTGAGTGGTTAGGCGCGTTAGAACACGCCTAACCACTCACGAGCTGTTCAAGCGCCGGGCCTCTTTTTGGCTTCTATTGGGGGTTACCCGAGCAATGAGACTTGTCCACAGAGCGATGGCGGCCGCGCTGACCGCCGTGGTGTTCACGGGACTTGTGCAGTCCGCGAACATCGCGGTCGCCGAGCCCGTCGTGTCCACACCGACGACATCAACCACACCGACCACATCGTCCACTGAGGACCCGCCGCCGTACCCGGGATGGGATGGCAAGACCGGCGTTCCCGACACCGGGGATCCGCGGATGCGGCAACTGGTGGCCGACAACGCTGAACTGGCCGAGGATGTCGAAGTCCGGGATGCCGCAAAGGCCGCGCTGGACGGCGGCCGCACGGCGATCATGGCGTTCCTCAACACGGGTTTGAAACAAGCGCAGCAGAAGGCCGCAGATCGTAAGGCCCGTGTCGCAGCTGAAAACCGCGCAGCCATCGAGCCGTTGCGTGGCACCGGTGGCCCGTACTTGCGGGCCGAAGTGGACCGTGTGCTCGCGGGAACCGATCTCGACCGATTGCAGTTCCTGGCTTACGGCAAGGCAATAGCTGAGCAACGCGACGCGGCGGCCGTCCAAAGTGCCCAACAGCGGGCTGACGAGAGCCGCGCCCGGGTCCAGCTGGTCCTTGGCGCAGGTGGTCCTGAGGTCAAGCGTGCCGCACAAGCCGCACTCGACGCTGGTGACACGGCCATCGAGCAGTTTCTGGCCACCGGATACCTCGAAGCGGCCAAAAAGGACGCTGAGGCCCGCGAGAAGGTCCTCGCCGACGAGGAAGCACGCATCAAGGCCGCCGAAGCACTGTCCGAACTGGCCAAGAAGTCCGCGCGCGCCAATGCGGCCCGCCAGATTCTGATGGTGCAGCACGGCAACGGCATCCGGGCACTGCAGCGGTCGTCCAATGCCTTGATCCTGGCCGGAAACGAGGCCCGCAAGGCCGAACAGATCCTTGCCGCGAACGATGCGGGCGGCCAGCATCCCGTCGACTCCTTCAACGGCGTGAAGGCCGAAGTCGCACGCCAGCTGAGCAACGCACGCGCAGCCACGGACGACGCGAACCGCGCAGCCGTCCAGGCCAAGGTCCAGGCTGACGTGCTGGTGGAAACTGGCCTGCCGTATGGCACGCAGTGGGCGCAGATGGCCTACGGCATGTCCCAGGCAGCCAAGGCAGCGGCCTCTGCGGTGGAGACCGCGTCGCACTCGGTCGACGCGGCCGCGTTCACCGACCAGGCTCGCAACGCCCAGGAACGCGCGGAACGCCACGCCGACCAGGCCAAGAAGTGGCGCGAGACCGCCGAAGCCCACGCCCGGGCCGCAGCTGACCTGGCCGAAGCCGCGCGCGTGCAGATGGAAGCGGCCAAGGACGCCGCAGCGCGCACCAAGGCCGCACGCCAGGCCGCGGAAGCCGCCGAGAGGCAGGCATGGGCGGCCGCGGAGCGTACCCGCCAGCAGCGGATCATCGCCGAACGCGAAGCCGCCAACGCGGCAGCGGCGCGTGCGGTTGCTGAACGGGAGCGTGCCAACGCATCGGCCGCACGGGCACGGGCCCAACAGCAAGCCGCTGTGGCCCGCGCAGCCCGAGGTGAAGCCGAGCGCCAGGCCGGAACTGCCTTGAGCGCGCGGCAGAGCGCCGAGGCACAGGACGCCATCGCAGGGCAGGCGGAAAACCGGGCGCGTGCCGAGGAACGCAACGCCACCGCGGCCCGTGACGCGGCCGTGGCAGCGCACAATGCCAACAACCACAAGGAATCCCGGGCGCGGGCGCTGGAAGCGTACGCCGCACAGGTCCGTGGCACCGACGCGGAACACGCCGCAAACCAGGCTGCGGGCCAAGCACGCACGGACGCGAACAACGCCCGTACGGCCGCAGGCGCCGCACGCAACGCAGCAAACGTCGCGACCGGTGCGGCGGCTGGTGCGCGTGGCGCAGCCAATGAGGCAACCCGTGCCGCGGCACGGGCACGCGCGGCAGCACAAGCCGCAGCTGCGGCGGCAGCACGAGCCAACGCGGCAGCAAACCGTGCCGAAGCCGAGGCAGCGGCGACGCACGCCGCCGCGATGCGGGCCGACGCAGCCGCGTCGGACGCGACGTTCGAAGAGGCCAAGGCCGCTGAGGCAGCACAGAACTCGGTGAACCTGGCCAACCAGGCCGCGTCCGAAGCGCTGCAGTCGCAGATGTCCGCCGAGCGCACCAAGTCCGAATCGGACGCGGCCGCCCAGGAGGCCGTCTCCGCCGCCACCCAGTCGGTACTGGCGACCCAGGCCGCCAGCGCGGCACAGACGTCCTCGCAGGCGATCACTGATCCGGCCAATACCGCGATCTCCGTGGTCGCGCCGTTCACCGGGCAGGACCTCGACGCGGAGTTCGTGGCCCTCGTGGCCGAGCAGGCGCAGAAGGTCGGCGTCGAACAGGCCGCGGCGGCCAAGCGTCGTGCCGACGAAGCCATGGAGGCCGCACGTCTGGCCCAGGAAGCCGCCGATCGGGCAGCAGCCGAGGTCAAGCCCGCATACGAGGCCGCCGCGGCCGCAGCGAAGTCGTCCGCCGCGGCCGCACGGTCAGCTGCCGAGGCACAGCAGGCCGCAGCCGAAGCAGCAGCCGACGGCGCGGCGGCTCGTGCCGCATCAGCTCGCGCCAACCAAGCCGACGCGCAGGCCAGGGCCGACGCGCTCCGAGCCCGTCGTGCGGCCAACTCCGCGGCGAGCAACGCGGCGATCGCGGGCAAGAACGCGACCGCAGCAGGACGGGAAGCCAGCATCGCCCGGTCCGCCGCCAGTGCCGCCGAGGCGGACGCCGCGGCCGCGCAAAACGCCGCCGGTCGTGCGGAAACCGACGCAGCAGCGGCCGAGGTCGCGGCGCAGAGCGCGGAGAAGCACGCCTTGGCCGCGGCAGAGGCAGCCCGCAACGCCATGGGCATGGCTGTCGAGGCCCAGAAGGCCGCTGAGGCCGCCGAGGCACGGGCCAGGGCAGGCATCGAGGAGGCCGAACGGCAGAAGCGGGAAGCGGGCAAGCCGGGCAGCAACCTGCGCGAGCTCTACAAGCACGGGTTCGTCGTGACCACGGACGACGACCTGCCGCTGTACGTGTCCGCCGACGAGGTGCACAAGGAGCTGCAGCGGTGCTTCAACTGCAGCTTCCCGATCAAGAACGCCCCGGCCGGCTACCCGGCCGACGGCCAGAGCATTCCGCTCGACGCGTGCCTGCCTTTGCTCGGTTTCGTCTGTATGAGCGCGCCGGTGAAGGCGTACACCATCACCGAGAACGGGAAATGGCGCGGGTTCTATTTCATCGCACAGGAAGGGCACTTCGACGGAGCCGGTTCGGTCATCGAGTTCCGGTTCTACAACAACACCCAGGGAATGCTCGTCATGCAGGTCACCGCGCACGTGGCTGACCCAGCGGCGCCCGACGTGATCAACCGGGAAGTGGCACTGGACAAATGGGACTCGTTCACGTCCGCGCTTGGCCAGAACATCCATGAACACCGTTGATAGGCTGGCGGCCGAGATGACCGAAAGGGACAGTGCGTGAACCTCGTTGTCGATGTCGCGGGTTTGCTGGCGTGGGTCGCGGCCTATGTCCTCGCCTTCGTCGCTGTCGCGAAATTCGGCCGCGCGGTGTGGCAGTACGTGGTTCCGTTCCTTGGGCTGGCGGTCGGATTCGTCGCGTATTTCGTGATCGCGTGGCGGTTCGGCCGATGGCCAGTGCTCATCGTCGGCTTGGTGTTGTGCGCTGTGGCCGTCGCCGTGCTTTCACGGCGACGGGAGCGTTGATTCGATGCCGTGAGGGGCCTCTCCCTCACGGCATCGAGTCCCAGCGAATGTGGTGCGCTGCCACGGTTTCGCGTGCCCACCGGGCGATAGTGTCGCCGTCTTCAACGGTCGGATAGATGGTGCGTCCCTCGGTGAAGCCGTTCACGGGATCGAAGGCGACACCAGCGTTTCCGTTGTCCACCGCCAGAATTCGTTGCTGGCGCAGCCATTCCGCGTGAAACCCGTATGCGGGCTGCCCTGGGCGGACGAGGTGTGCGTCGAAACCCGGAATGATCGTCGCGACATAGGGAATCCCGGAGTTCGTCCAGGTCGCCGTGATGTTGCGGGCGTAGGCCATCCGCTCGTTCTCGGTGATCTGGTTCTCGGGTTTTGGTGCGCCAGGCCCCTGCGAGGTGATGTTGTACGGGTTGATCATGACGATGCTCTCGGCATTGCGCAGCGCCACAGGGTCCGGTCCCTCGTGCGTACCGTACGGCGGCAGCGGAGTGGGATCGATTCCCCAGCCGACCAGGGCACCGGTTCGTTCACGCAGGATCCTCGCCGCCGTATCGAAACCGGCGGCGAACTGGCGTGAATCGATCGGGCTGCCGTGGATCGCCTCGATCTGCCAGATGACATGGCGTGCGGTGCCGCTTTTGTCGAACACCCGTAGGTAGTTGGGCTCGTTTCCGAAGGTTTTGAGCAACCATTCGGCTCGATGGACGAGCTCGTTGAGATTGTCCGGGAAATACGCGTAGAACTCGTTGATCGTGGTCACCTCGATCAACGGGGCGACCAGCAGGCCGAGCTGCCTGGCGATGTCGAACAGCTGCCTGACCCGATCGATCTACTCGGCCTCGGTGTACGTGCCCAGCCGCCCCTCATGTGGCCAGATCTTCTTGGAGAACAGCCATGTCGGCGCGTACAGATCGGATTCCGCGGTGTGCCCGAAATAGGAGAGCTTGACCGTATTGAGACCGGCTTTCACCAGCTGCTGCAAGGAGAACCGGATGTCGTCCGGATTAGTCCAGTCCAACTGATCGGCGTTGAGCGGATGCCGCGTGAACAGGGGAACAGAGGACGGATTGGGCGGCCCGGCGAAGTACAAACCGGTATAGATCCGCTGGCCGAGGTGCGAGCTGTTGCCAATCCGGCCCCATTGCCTGCGGGGCAACGGATGCGTCGGCTTCTTGGCCGGACACCAACGGCGCGCCGAGTACCCCGGCGCTCCCGAGGAGTGCCGCGCGTCGGCTGAACGTCGAACTGGACATGTCCCGATGATGCCGACCCGTGCGGGCGATCACATTGCCCTGCGGGGCAGGGCTAGTGGTGCGGAACGTTGCCGTCGCGACTGTTCGCGAGGGCCGCGTGAGGGGCGTTGAACGCCAATGCCAGGAGTCAGGCTTGCTGATCGGGCGTTGCTGGACCGGTGTTCGGGTCGGTGACCTGTAGGTTTCCTGGGTGACCCAGTGCGGAAGCCTGTCATGGCCGCGGTCACGCTGGCGTGCCACGGCGCCGTGTGGGCGGTAGGCCGGTGCGAGGGGAAGATTCGTGGCGTTCAACGCCGTCAAGGTGACCTTCACGGCATGAACGTGGGTAACAGGTGTGGCATGTGCGACAGGTGTGACTCAGGTGACGATTGATCATCCATTATGGACAGACCCGAAGCTCGGTTACATGGTCGACGATATGAGACGAGCTACTGGGCGCGGACGATCGCGCACGGAGTTGAAGGCGGCGAAAACGACGAATGGCAAGGAGAAGTATCTCCCTGCCATGTTTAACATATAGCAGGCCTGGGGGCTTGTGGCAAGACCCCGGTTGTGCCGCAGAATCCTCCACCGTAGCCAAGTATGACAAGTACGAACCGAAGCATGGGGGATCGAGCGAATGCAAGACACCTACGTGGCGGATCTCCAGGAAATCGACAAGACGCAGGTCGCTTTGGCCGGTGGCAAAGGTGCGAACCTCGGAGAGCTTTCACGGGTCGAGGGCATCCACGTACCGGCTGGCTATTGCGTGACCACCCAAGCCTTCCGGTGGGTCATGGCGGCGGCGTCGATCGATGAGCAGCTCGACCAGCTGTCGCGTCTGAACCCGGAAGACCGGGACGCGATCCGCACGCTGAGCGCGGAAGTCCGCAAGAGCATCGAAGAAGTAGAGATCCCTGAGAAACTAGCGGCAGCGATCACGAGGCCGCTAACCAAGGACATCGCCTACGCAGTCCGATCCAGCGCGACGGCCGAAGATCTCCCGACGGCTTCCTTTGCGGGACAACAGGATACGTACCTCAACGTGACAGGCCCCGAGGAGATCCTCAAGCACGTCAGCCGATGCTGGGCCTCATTGTTCACCGAGCGGGCCGTGACTTACCGTCTGCGCAACGGTTTCGACCACCGCAAGGTCCACATGGCCGTTGTCGTGCAGCAAATGGTCTCCTCCGAGGCTTCCGGCATTCTGTTCACGGCCGACCCCGTCACCTCGAACCGCAAGATCGTCACCATCGAGGCCAGCTTCGGCCTTGGCGAAGCCCTGGTCTCCGGCCTGGTCAACGCGGACGTCTACAAGGTCACGGGCGACCACATCGACAAGGTCATCGGCACCAAGCAACTGGCCATCCTGGCTTCACCTGATGGTGGTACGCGGGAACACACGATCGAGCCCGAGCAACGGGAGCGGCAAGCACTCACCGACGCGCAGGTGCTGCAGCTCGCACAGCTGGGCAGGCAGATCGAAGCGCATTTCGGGCGGCCGCAGGACATTGAATGGTGCCTGGCCGACGGCGGCTTCCAGATCGTTCAGAGCCGCCCGATCACCACGCTGTTCCCCATCCCCGAGACCGCGGACAGCGACAACCATGTCTACGTTTCGGTCGGCCATCAGCAGATGATGACAGACGCGATGAGGCCGCTGGGCATCTCGTTCTGGCAGATGACGACCCCAGTGCCGATGGCCGTGGCTGGTGGGCGGTTGTTCGTCGACGTCACCCCGCGCCTGGCATCCGCCACCAGCCGCAACGAACTCGTTGAGCTCATGGGGAAGTCCGACCCACTGATGGCGGACGCGATGCGGAGGGTCCTCGACCGCGACTTCGTCCCCACAGTGCCGGACCAGGCGCCTGTGCCCGTGTTGCCCGAGCAGGCTCCGATCGAGAACGACCCGGCGATCGTCGCCGAGCTGATCGCGCAGAACCAGGCGTCCGTCGCGGCCGCCAAAAACGACATCCGCGCCAAGTCCGGTGTGGAGCTGTTCGACTTCATCCTCGCTGACATGCAGGAACTGCGGCGGGTCTTGTTCGACCGGCGCAGTTACGCGGCGATCATGGCCGGGATGAACGCCACGTGGTGGCTCAACGACCACCTGCGGACGTGGCTGGGTGAGGAGAACGCCGCGGACGCGCTCGCGCAGTCAGCTCCGGACAACATCACCTCGGAGATGGGGCTCGAACTGCTGGACGTCGCCGACGTCATCCGGCCGTACCCGGATGTGGTCGCGTTTCTGCGGGATGTCGAAGACGACGGCTTCCTGGACAAAATGGACGATCTCGCGGGTGGGCCGGAAGCGCGCGACGCGATCCGGGCCTACCTCGACAAGTACGGCATGCGGTGCGTCGGCGAGATCGACATCACCAGGCCGCGCTGGAGTGAGCGTCCCACCACGCTCGTGCCCGCGATTCTGAGCAACATCGAGAACTTCGAGCCCGGTGCCAGCGAGCGCAGGTTCGAACAGGGCCGCCAGGAAGCGTCCAAAAAGGAGCAGGAGCTCTTGGAACGCCTGCGGGCGCTGCCGGACGGCGAGCAGAAAGCCGACGAGACCAAGCAGACGATTGATCGCCTCCGGACCTTCACCGGATATCGGGAATACCCGAAATACGGCATGATCGCTCGCTATTTCGTCTACAAGCAGGCTTTGTTGCAAGAGGCCGACCGTCTTGTGCAAGCAGGTGTGCTGCGTGCGCGGGAGGACATTTACTTCCTTTCATTCCAGGAGTTGCACGAAGTCGCACGAACGCACCAGGCGGACAACGAACTCATCCGCACGCGCAAGGAGGATTTCAAGGCCTACCAAGCCCTTACGCCGCCCCGCGTGCTCACGTCGGATGGTGAGGCCATCGCCGGGTCGTACCGGCGCGAAGATGCACCGGATGACGCATTGGTCGGCCTGCCGGTGTCCACCGGGATCGTCGAGGGGCGTGCCCGGGTCATCCTCGACATCACGCATGCCGACCTCGACGCGGACGACATCCTGGTCACGGCCTATACCGACCCGAGTTGGTCGCCGGTTTTCGTCTCGATCAAGGGCCTGGTGACCGAGGTCGGCGGCCAGATGACCCATGGCGCGGTGATCGCGAGGGAGTACGGCCTGCCTGCCGTCGTCGGGGTCGAACAGGCCACCCGGCTGATCAAGGATGGCCAGCGCATTCGGGTGAATGGGACGAACGGATACGTCGAGATCTTGCCGTGATCCGTGGTGGGGCAGCCCGTCAACTCGGTGCCCGTGATCACCGCGCAGGAATTGCTCGCGCCGGTCAACTGGACCGGCGCGGGTCGTCACCCGTACTGACCAGTTCCACGCACTTTCCAGGCGCTGCACCGTGACCCGGTCGCTGGTTTAGTACTTTCGTCTTACCCGGGATGCGGACAAGTCTGATGTGGACGTGCGTGCTCGACGGGCATGCTTGGTGGTGTCAGTCAGCCACCAGGAAGGGGATGGGCCGATGCCGATCCTGTTAGCCGCAGCCATGTCCCCGGAGTCGGAGAAGATCTGGGGTGTGTCGGCCGTCGTTGTGATCGGGATCGCCGCCGTGGCCTACCTGATCTTCTTCATCAGCGCGCTGATCAGCATTCTGGCCAGCAGGCAGGGCTGCGGCACGAAACTGCTCTGGGTCTTCGTCGCGTTCGCCGCGCCGTTCCTTGGGCCGTTGCTGTGGTTCGTGGTCGGCCGCAGGATCAACTATGACGGGCGGTCATACTAGGCCGCCGTCGTGCACGAGGATGGCGACCTGGGTCCGGTTCGACGCGTCGAGCTTGGCCTTGATGTGTCCGATGTGGACTTTGACGGTCGACTCGCTGAGGAACAGTTCCTTGGCGATCTCGGCGTTGCTCAGTCCGCGTCCAATGAGGATCGCGACCTCGCGTTCGCGCGGGGTCAGCGCGGCCAGCTTGCTCTGCGCCTTGTCCATCGCGCCACCAGCGGTGAAGCTGCTAAGCAAGCGTTTGGTGATGCGTGGTGAGATCATCGCGTCGCCGCGGGCGACCACACGCACCGCGGCGACAAGCTCTCGCGGCGGCGTGTCCTTGAGCAGAAACCCTGCCGCACCATGCCTTAGCGCTGCGTAGACGTACTCGTCCACGTCGAACGTGGTGAGTACGACCACGGCTGTGCGCCTGGCCAGCAGCCTGGTCACCTCGATCCCGTCGACCTTCGGCATCTGGATGTCGGTGAGCACGACGTCCGGCCGGTAGCGGTCGACCAGCTCCACCGCCTGCGAGCCGTCCGGCGCCTCGGCGACGACCTCGATGTCCTCAGCGGACTCGAGGATCATTCGGACGCCGCCGCGAACGAGTTCCTCGTCCTCCAGCAGCAACACTTTCACTGTCACAACGACTCCGGGTTGTCCAGCGGGAAACTGGCAGTGACTCGGAACCGGTTGCCGTCCGTCGGCCCGGCGCTCAGCCAGCCACCGGCGAGCTCCACCCGTTCCCGCATGCCGACAAGACCGTATCCCGCCCCGGGCACCTCCGCGGTACGCGGGGTGAGCCGGTTGACCACCTCAACCAACAGGTCGGTGGCGGTCACGTCGATCCGAACCTCGACCGCGGCGTGCGGCGCGTGCTTCCCGGCGTTGGTCAATGACTCCTGGACAACTCGGTAGACCGCGCGGCCGACCTGGCGTGGCACGTCCGGAACCGGGTTCGGCAACACCAGTTCCACCACCGCGCCGGTGGCCACGACGTCGTCGACCAACTGTCCGATCGAGGCCATCAAGTCGGTCTCGGCTGGTGTGTCCGCGTCATCGGCACCACGCAGGACGCTCAGCATCCCGCGTAGCTCGGTCAACGCGGCCGCGCTGACCGACCGGATCGTCTCCGCGAACTGCATGGTGCGTTCGTCCGGCGCGTTCACGGACAACGCCCCTGCCTGCAGCGCGATCGCTGTGACCCGATGCGCGACCACGTCGTGCATCTCGCGCGCGATGCGCCGTCGCTCGTCAGACACGGCCTGGTCGGCTACCAGCACTCGGTTGCGCTCGGCTTCCTCGGCCCGGTCACGCAGTGCGCTGATCAGGGCGATGCGTTGGTATCGCCACAACCCAGCCAACGTCGGCATGACGACGATCAACCCGAGGCCCGCGGCGAGGGCAGCAAGCTCGCCGGGGCCATTGCTGGAGAACAGAAAACCCGAGGCGCCGACTCCGGTCAGTGTCGAAGCCAGCGTCGCCCAGCTCACCCCACGTCGGGCTGGGACCGAGTACAACGCCACCATCAGCGGAACCAATGTCAGCGACGCGGCTACCGTGCCCACCGCGACGACGGCCATGACGGCAACCGGAAAAGGACGCCGTAGCAGGAAAGCCAGACTGACCACGACCATACCGACCCAGTAGCCGGACCCGTCGGGGCGATCCACTCTGGTCAGTTCGAACGAGACCACCGCGCAAAAGACGGCCACGTCGAGGAACAGCAGCCTGAGTCTGCCGTCCCACCACTTGAGCTTCTCTTTGACCTGCATCGGGGAAACGGTAGCGACCGGTCAGCTGTCCCGCCGAGCCAGTGCGACCTGTACGCCACCAAGCACCACAACAGCCAGCACAACGAAGCCAACCGCCCCAGGCCAGCCAGGGGGACCGGAGTGCAGCAGCGCCTGCGTGCCGTTGAACGGCAGCCTGCCAGGCGGCACGTTCGCCAACGACGCGAGCAACGTCTCGGCCAGCAATACCCACACAGCGAACACGCCCACTGCCACGCCGGTGTTCCGGACTAGACCACCCAGACCCACCCCGACAAGCCCGGACAGGGTCGCGAGCAACACCAGCGCCAGGGCCGAACCGACCACGTGACCGACGTCGTCAGGCAGCCGTGCTCCGCCTGCGAGAATGCCGCCCCAGGTGGACACGACCATCGCCACGCCAGCGGCGGCGCTCAGGGCACCGACGACCGCGGCCTTCGCGGCCACGATCCGGGCGGGAAACCGCACCACAAGCCGGGTGGTCGTGATGGTGCCGTGTTGGTAGTCGAGGCTGAACGCACAAACCCCGACGGACGCGATCAGCAGAACACCGAGCTTGACCGTCACCGCGAGCGATGACGAGAACCTGTCGAGGTCCCCGATATCGGTCTTCGCGCCCCAATACAGGCCCGACGCGAAGGTCAGAATCGCGCTCAACGCGAGCAACACCCATGTGGAGCGCAAGGACCGCACGCGCTGCCACTCATACGCCATCGCCAACTTCACTACGACTCCCAAATTCCTTTGTGCTGCACTGAGTCTGCGGTTGCGGCCATGAACGCGGCTTCAAGGCCGCTCCGCCGCACGAACAATTCCCTGATCGGTATTCCGGCCTTTGCGGCCACCGTCGCGACCACGTCCGAGTCGTCGGTGTCGACCACCAGTTCGTCCACTTCCTGGCGCACCCGCAAACCGGCCTGGCCCAACGTGACCATCAATGGAGTGATCTGTGCACTTCGGACCACGACCTCGCCGCGCGTGTACTGCCGCACGAACTGCGCCAAGGGCTCAGCGGCCACCAACTTCCCGGCCGCGATGACCACGAGCTCATCGGCCAGTTGGGACATCTCAGCCAATAGGTGCGATGACGCCAGCACCGTGCGCCCCTCGGCCGCCAGACGCTTGAGGAAGTGCCTGATCCACAGCACGCCTTCCGGGTCAAGACCATTGGCTGGCTCGTCAAGGATCAGGTACTCGGGGTCGCCGAGCAGGGCTGTGGCCAGACCGAGCCGTTGGCGCATGCCGAGGCTGAACTTGCCGACCGCCTTGTTCGCCACCGATTCGAGCCCGACGGTGGAAAGCACTGCGTGCACACGCTTTGCCGAGATCCCGCCGCCTGCGGCGACCATGCGCAGGTGGCCAGCTGCCGTGCGCGCCGGATGCACGGCTCCGGGATCGACGAGCACCCCGACTGTCCGCAATGGATCTGGCAAGTGCTTGTACTCGATGCCGTTGAACGTCGTTCGGCCTTCGCCGTGGATCACGCCGAGCATCAGCTTGATCGTGGTCGACTTGCCCGCGCCGTTCGGTCCGAGAAAGCCGGTCACCACCCCCGGCCGCACCTGGAACGACAAGTCCGCGATGCCGACCCCGCCCGCGTACCTCTTGGTCAACCCCTCGGCGTTGATCACCGGCGCCTCCTTCCGATCACGCTGTTCATCGTGTGCCGGAAGGGCGGCGGGCCACATCGAACCGGACGACAGTCCATGTACGACTTTCCGCCTATATATGCTGCTGTCCCGTGTCCCAAGACGCCTTAGTCGCCATTGCCGCACTGCTTGCGCCGGATGAGCCGGATGTCGCTGACCGGGTGGTGCACGCGTACACCGATCCCGATTCCTACCTGCGGGCTCACGCTGACCAGCTCGACAACCGAGGCATTGACGAGCCGATCCCCGAGCTCGCTTGGATCGCGTTGGTCGACGCCCTCGCCGACCATGGCCTGCTCGCCGAGGTCGACTGGAAGGAATCGGCTGACGAGATCGTCGCTCAGCTTCGTGGACTGCGGTCCAGCTCGGCGGCCGTGGATCGGATCACGATCACCGACCTTGACACCTACGAATTCCTTGCGCTGGCGGGTGACCAACTGCGTGCGGCAGGCACCGCCCTTGCCGTGCTCGACATCGAATCCGACTGCTATCCCTTGGTATTGCTACCAGCGGAGCGCGCGACCGAACTCGTCTCACTTGCCACAACCGCGGGCTTCACGGCTGGCATCCTCAGCGGCGAGCCGTACTGAATCTGCGTTGGTACGCGGCGGGGCTGATCGACAGCTTTCTGGCGAAAACCCGTCGCATGCTTTCGTAACCGGGGAATCCGGCGAGGATCGCCGTGTGTCCCTGGTCCAGCAAGGCTCTCGCCATGTCGAATCGGATGTTCTCCACATAGCGAGCCGGTGTGGTGGCCAGCTCGTCGTGGAAAAGCCGGGTCAGCTGCCGGGTGCTGACGTTGAGGTGTTTCGCGAGTTCACCCAGGGAATAGTTGTTACGAGGGTTCGCCGTCACCAGATCGGTGATCGTGCGAAGAGCCGGTGACCGAGGCGGCGGTCCTTGCAGCGGCGCCGAGAACTGGGACTGCCCGCCCGCACGCTGCATGTACACCACCAACGCGCGGGCGACATCGCGTGCAAGGCCGGGACCGTGGTCCTCTTCGACGAGCGCGAGCGCCAGATCGATGCCAGCCGTGACCCCTGCCGAGGTGTACGTGCCTCCGTCACGGACATAGATCGCGTCGGGTTCGACGTGACACGTCGGGCACCGGACGGCGAGCTCGTGAGTGACCTGCCAATGCGTGGTCGCACGCTTCCCATCAAGCAACCCAGCGGCCGCCAGGACGAACGCTCCCGTGCAGATCGACGCGATCCTGGTCGCCACCGGTATCCGCGCGGCCTCCGCCAACTCGCTGGGGACCCAGGCGCGCGGATAGAGGTCGGACCCGGCCACCAGGAACGTGTCGAAAGCCGGTTCAGCGGCCACGGCGCCGTCAACCGCGATCCTGACCCCGAGGCTTGACGTGACCTCCGCGCCGGTCGGGGATACCAGCTCGATCCGGTAGTCGGCGCCGAACCGGTTCGCTTCCTTGAACACTTCCGCTGGACCGGCCAGGTCCAGCAAGGTCACTCCGTCGTAGACGAGGAACGCGACGCGATGGGACACAGTCCATTGGTAGCACAACAATGTCCGGATTTAAGGGGTTCCTGTCCGGACAAAGGCAGCGCCGCGCGTCACCCCCGGCGCACCATTGTGTCCACAGAAGACATACGTGCGGGAGAGTCATGGCAGAAGTCGTCGCGGGGCTGGAGATTCCTGAGACAGTGGCGGTCGCCGAAGCGACCAGGTTCATCAAGGACACCACCAGCCCGCTCATCTACCACCACTCCAGGAGGGTGTTCCTCTTCGGCCTGATGCATGCCGAGAAGCTCGGCGTGAAACCGGATCTCGAGCTGCTCTACCTCGCGGCCATGTTCCACGACTTCGGCCTGCTGACTCCCTTTTCCGACGTCCAGCAGCGCTTCGAGGTCGACGGCGCCGACCACGCCCGCAAGTTCCTGCTGGAACGGGGTTTTCCCACGGCTTCGGCCGAGACCGTCTGGGCCGCGATCGCGCTGCACACCACGCCAGGCATCCCCGGCCGGATGGCGCCGGAAATCGCGACGACGCACCTCGGCGTGCTGACCGACGCGATCGGCTTGGGCCTTGCCGAGCTGGACCGCGATCAGCTGGACGAGATCGTCGCCGCCCATCCACGCGGGGATTTCAAGAACGAGTTTCTGGGAGTCTTCCTCGAAGGGCTCGCCAATCGCCCGGACACCACCTACGGCACCGTGAACTCGGACGTGCTCGAGCACTTCATCCCCGGGTTCCACCGTACGACGATGGTCGACCGCGTCCTCGGCTCGCCATGGCAGAGCTGACGGGAAAGGATTGGCGCATGCGAGCGATCATCGTGCGGGACCGTGACGCGGGCGTCGACGGCCTCACCCTGGCCGACATGCCCTACCCCAATGCCGCCGAGAACGACGTCATCGTGCGTGTGCACGCCGCAGGCTTCACCCCAGGCGAACTCGACTGGCCGGGGACGTGGTCAGACCGTGCTGGCCGCGACCGGACACCGAGTATCCCTGGGCACGAACTGTCCGGGGTTGTGGCCGAGCTCGGCTATGGAACCACCAGCCTGACCGTGGGCCAGCGAGTGTTCGGGCTGACGGACTGGACACGTAACGGATCCTTGGCCGAGTACACCGCCGTCGAGGCTCGTAACCTCGCCCCTCTCGCGGCTGACATCGACCACACCGTGGCCGCCGCGCTGCCCATTTCTGGACTAACCGCGTGGCAGGGGCTGTTTGACCACGCCCGTCTCATGACCGGCCAGACCGTCCTTGTGCACGGCGCCGCGGGCGGCGTGGGTTCTGTTGCCGTACAGCTGGCGCGGGAGGCGGGTGCGCGCGTAATTGGTACCGGCCGCGCCGCCGACCGTGACGTCGTGCTTGAGCTCGGCGCGGACGAGTTCGTCGACCTGGGTGCCGAGGACGTGCGGACCGTCGGCGAGGTGGATGTGGTGTTCGACGTCATTGGCGGTGACGTCCTGGAGCGTTCGACAGAACTGGTACGCGCGGGCGGCACCGTGGTCACCATCGCCGCGCCACCAACCGTGCAGCCAAAGGATGGGCGCGCCATCTTCTTCGTCGTCGAACCTGACCGCGCGCAGTTGGCCGACCTCGCGCAGCGCGTGCGGGCCGGTCGGCTCAAGCCGATCGTCGGCGCCGTACGGCCGCTGTCCGAAACCGCCTCGGCGTTCGCCCGTCACCGCCGCGTACCGGGCAAAACGATCATTCAGGTCTCTTAGGACGCGCGGCCATCTGGCTGGTCTCCGCGGCCTTCGGGACGATGGGTGCGAGGACCCGCCTGCCCGATCCGGACCCGGCCGATGTTCCCGCCGACGTCCAAGAGTTCCTTGCCCAGCTCCCGGCCGACCCGATGGTCAAGATGCTGACGCACGCCGTGACCACAGTCGAAGGGTTCATCCGGCAGGCCCAGGCGCTGTTCACGACAACCCTGCTTCCCGCGCGCTCACGTGAACTCCTGATTCTCACGGTTGCCGTGGTGACGAATTGTCCGTTTGTCACGGCCCAGCATGGGCCGATCGCCGGCGGGCCGGAGTCACGGACGCGGTGCGGGACATCATCACGCGGCAGGACTTCGACAGCGCTGACCTTGCGGTGAATGATCGGGCGCTGATCAAGTTCGCTGCCGAGGTGGTCGCTCAGCCTCGGGTTTCGGACGCGTTGTTCGCCGAGGTGCGCGGGTTTCTGAGCGACCGCGAGGTTGTCAGGCGCTTCAGGTTTGCGGCTGTTACTGGACTTTCTGCCGCATTGCCACCGTGCTCGACGTGTCCGTGACTACGGTTTACGGCCCGCTGTCAGGCTTCGATGGTCACTGAGCCACGTAGAAGGCGTAGTCAGCGGTGTAAGGGACCGAAGCTGTGGCGCCCTCGGTGCACGGGCCAGTCGGCGCGAGGCCGCCGGTGGTCTTCAGACGTTGAATGACGGTGACATCGGCCAGTTTGCCGGGACCCCGGTTGCCGACGGACCTCAGCAACAGCTGGGGAATCGCGTTGGGGACAGGGGAACTGGCCACGACCGCACCGGTCACCGAGCTCCCATCGGCCACGGACGTCCACACTGGACCCTTGGTGTGCAGGATCTCCAGCTGCCCGCGATGAGTCAGAATGGCATCAGGCTGGACGAACGTCAAAGCGTCGCCGGTGCATTGGTAGGTCTGCACGCCCCTGGCAGGCGATAACAGGATCAACTTGTTGCCAGCTGGCACTTGCAGGGCGTCCGGCACCTTCGGGGTGGCGCTCGCCGAGGCCCCGATGCCCAGCGTGGTGAAAGCGGCGACTGCCAGGCCGACCATGATGTTGCGTGCACGCATAGTCGATGACTCCATTCCGAGGTGACGATGGAGGGTCTATGTCCGATGATTCCCAGGCCGGTCGGTGCTGGCGCGTGGCGTAAGCGGGTGATGTGACGGTAGAGGTTGTCTGATGTGACCGCGTCCAATGTTCCCCACACCGTTGCTGTCAGCTGGTCGGGCAATACTTTCGTGTCCGGTGGGTACGCCAACGCCGCGATCGCCATTCCGGCCGGGCCGCCTACTACTATCGGCTGCCCGTCGTGTTCCACTTCGAACGGCCCCAGTAACCGGACATACGACCCCGACGCGGCCACGACCTGCGCTTCCCCTCGAACAGGGGTCTGATCCTAAACCCACTGTGACCGGCGCCCGGGAAACCAGTGACACTGTGTGGTCAGCCGGCAATATGGCGATCTGTTGCCACGTTGACCGTGCGCGGTAGTCGACGGGAAACCCCTCCCAGCGGCCGCCAGGGTGCTGCATCCTGTGTGTGCACAGGTGGTGCGTCGCCGAGCAGGGGTCTGAGGGGGTCTCCTACCCGGCATTTCAGGACAGCTTTGGTGCTGTTTGGCAGGCCCGCACGCCACGCCGATACAGGCATATGTCAGATCGATTCGCGGGCCCGGAATCTATAGTCTCATCGGACTTGTCCACGCTCAGTCCTGAGCGTTACTACGTAGCACCGAGCAAGAGGAAACAGCACGCCATGGCTCAGAAAGTTCTTGTCCAGCTCGTCGACGACCTTGACGGTACGGCGTCCAACGACATCAGCACGGTCACCTTTGGACTCGATGGCGTCACCTACGAGATCGACTTGACGGCCAACAACGCCGCCAAGCTGCGCAACCAGCTCGGTGACTTCGTCGACAACGCCCGCCGGACCGGTGGCCGCGTCAAGCGTGGCACGTCGCCGAAGGCCGCCGCGCCCGCTGCCAACCGTGAGCAGACCAAGGCCATCCGCGACTGGGCCAGGCAGAACGGCTACGAGCTTTCCGACCGCGGCCGGATCCCGAGCAACGTGATCGAGGCCTTCGAGGCCGCGCACGCGGGCAAGGGCAAGAAGTAGCTTGATCACCTGCCGCCCTGACAGTGAGCTGGGCGGCCATTGCTGGCAGGAGCTCGCCGATACCTTTCTGTCGGCGAGCCCTTGAGCGTGTCCTCGATCCAGCGGAACGCAGCCAAACATATATAGGAATACATGTTTGGGTGTAAACGTGTAGATGTTCGTGCCCGTCCGTGCTCTTCTCTGTTCCGATCGTGCGTTTCCTCTTACCTTCTCCGGTGGTTGCGGTATCCACTGTGAGGAGTGTCGATGAAGAGGATGAATGTGCTGACGGCTGCCGTTGTCGTCGCCCTTGGTGCGAGCATGTTGACGACGGTCCCGGCAGCGCAGGCACGTACAACGTGATGCCCACCGAGCAGTTGTTGCGTGACTCTTTCTCGCGGGGTGTGAAAGGCGTGTTGTCCCGTGTCCGATCCGGAGAACGACGTGCTGCTGTCCACCTTCGGTTTCCGTACAGTCGATACCTGGACCACCTACCGCAAAGCATCTTGATTGAGTGACGACTATGGCAACTTTCGGTGAACTGGCTGGCGACCAATACGGCGCCGCCGACGACAGGCCCGGTTTTGTACTTTTGCACGGTTTGACCTACGACCGTACGCAATGGGCACCGCTTATCAATGAACTGGCGCGTATCGATCCCGGCAGATCCGTACTCGCGCTCGACCTGCCAGGGCACGGTGAGTCACCGCCACGGGCGTCGTATGACCTCGAGGAGGTTGCCGCGGCCATCAACGACTCGGTGACCGAGGCCGGTCTGACCGCGCCTGTCGTGGTTGGTCACTCCCTCGGCGGCGCGATCATGACGATCTATGGCGGGAACTATCCGGTCCGGCGAGTGGTCAATGTGGACCAACCGCTGCGGGTCGGCGGCTTCAGCGCCATGCTCCGCTCGGTCGAGCCCGTCCTGCGCGGTCCCGGCTACCTCGAAGTGTGGGAGTCGTTGCTGAGCCGGATGGGCATCGACCAGCTTCCACCGAACCTGAGCAAGCTGGTGCGTACCGCGACGACGCCCCGGCAGGACCTGCTCCTCGGCTACTGGCACGAGTTGCTCGTCCTGTCCGCGGAGGAGCTCGACGCGCGGCGCACGGCTGAGCTGGCCCGGTTCGCGGCAGCGGGAATCCCGTACGAGTACGTGAGCGGCGGCGAACTGGATCCGGCCTACCGGGACTGGCTTGAGACAGTCAGCCCGGGCGTTGAGATCTCGATTCTTGACGGCGGCGGTGGGCATTTCCCGCACCTGGCGCGTCCGCTCGAACTGGCGAAGATACTGGCCGCCGCGTGACCGCGAGGCTGCCGGGGTTTTCCGGGCAGCCTCGCGATCGGTGTTACTTCCGCAGCGTCATCAGCAGGTCGGAGACCGCTGGCTTGGTGTTGAGCTGCGTGGTCGGGAGGAACGGGTTCGGCGCCGCCGGGCACACGGTTCCCTCCGCGGGCAACTTGCCTTCGATCAGGTAGTTGTCGATGTGGTCGGTGACGCAGTCGGTTGCGCCGTATGCGGTGTGACCCCAGCCCGCGTAGGTCAGCAACCGGCTGCCCTGCATGTAACGGGAACTCGCCTTCGCGCCGTTGTATCCGGTGACGCCGTCGAAGTAGTTGCCGACCACGAGCGCGGGGGCCGCGGTCTTGGTCATCCACGGACCAGCGAACCGGTCCTCGTTCACCGGCCAGTCAGCGCAGGCGGCGTTGCTCCACCACCAGGACGGCCCGAACCGGGAACCTGCTTCGGCCCACCGCCCGATGGCGTCGTACTCGGCGAAGTGACGCGGGTACTCGGTGTCCGCGCACTGGTTGACGTAGTACGCCTCGTTGCCGTTGTTGTACTCCTCCTGCTTCTGGCGCAGGGCTTTGATCTCCGGGTCGTTGGTGGTCACCGGCGTGCCACTCGACGCCGCCTTCTCGACCTGGACAAGGAAGTTCAGGAACGGGCGCCAGATGCCGGGCCCGTACGTGCTGTATGCGCCGAAGCCGATCAGGTAGTCGTAGTCGACCAGTTCGTCGTCCACCACGACGGGCTTTGCCCTGATCGAATCGGCGAGCTTCTCCCACCGGGCTTTGGCGGTCTGGTCCGGTGAGTGGAACACGCAGTGCGGCCCGGCCTGGTCGCACACGTTGAGCATCTCGTCGAACGAGCGGCCACTGTTGGTGCGGTCGTCGGCGATCTGCCAGCCGCTCGACCACAGCTGCGGGTCAAGAGTGCCGTCGTTGACAAGCGCCCTGACGTTCTTGCCGAACAGACTGGCGTAGGTGTTGCCGATGTACGTGCCGTAGGACAAGCCGAGGTACGAGAGTTTCTTGTCTCCGACCGCCTGCCGGAGCAAGTCCATGTCCCGTGCGACATCCGCGGTGCTCACGTGCTTCGACGCCGTTTGGGCGTTGCTGGTGCAGTGCGGCCCGAGTTTGCGGAAGTGGTCGACGTACGGGCGCTTCTGCTCCGGCTCGTACGGAACCTTGCCGATGGCCTCGTTGGTGAAGAAGGTGCGAAGCTCGGCGACCGTTTGGAAACAGCGTACCGGGCTCGATTCGTTGATACCGCGCGGATCGAAGCCGAGCAGGTCGAACCGCTCGTTGAGCTTGGCGAACGAACTGGCAGCTCCTAGCACGAAATACTTGCCGGACCCACCGGGACCGCCCGGATTCATGAACAGGGTGCCGATCCGCTTGTTCTTGTCAGTGGCGGTCTTGCGCGCCATCGCGAGCTTGGTCGTGGCGCCACGCGGCTTGTCGTAGTCGAGCGGGACTTCGACAGTCGCGCAGTCGAAACCGGGAAACTCCGGCCCGCACCCCTCCCAAGCGATGACAGGGACGGCAGGTCCGCCGTAAGCGGCAGCGGGAACGGTCAGCAGAGAGCTGCCGAGCAGCACTCCTGCGGCAACCGTGACCGCCGATCTTGTCAGTGAACGCATATGTTTGCCCCTTGAATGCGAACTTGTGACGATCGAACGATTGTCCAGTCTTGTCACGAAACGTGTTGCCGCGCACCCAGATGGCAACACCCTGGCAAAGTCTTGCCTTGCCAGTCAGCCAAAAGGGAAAAAGAAGCGACCGAAGGTGCTTGACATCGAAGGTGTTACGCCTTGGCGTTGAGCAAGAATTTGTTGAAGCGTTTACGAGCGGGGTTGTGTTTATCCATAATAGACAGTCTTCGAGGGGGCGCTGGCGGCTTGTGCCGATGGGCGGATGGAGTCAGTTGGCTCGGCACGCCAGTTTCAGTGGAAGTCGGCCCGGGTTTCGGCTGCGCGGAGCAGTTCGTCGAACTGGATGGCGTCTACTCGGTCTGGCTGGATCGGCAACCGATAACCGGGACGGTGTCCCACGATTCCCAGGCCGCTTGGGGCAAGTGCGTGGCGCAACCGCGTGATGTGTCGATACAAGTTGTCCGCCGTCACCGCGTCCGATGCTGCCCACACCGCAGTGGTCAACTGGTCGGGCAGCACCTTCGTGTCCGGGGGATATGCCAGCGCCGCCACGATCGCCATTCCGACTGGCCCGCCGACCTCCACCTGGCGCCCGTCGCGCACCACCTCGAACAGCCCCAGCAACCGGACATACGTGGCCACGACCCCCACCTCCCTCGACCAGGGGCCGATCCTATTGGGCTATGCCGCATCGCCGTGCGTGCTGGCCATCCCCATTCCACTGACCGTCGTTGCCGCGGTCGGTGCGGCCAGTGGACAGGGCGCATTGGTCAGGCTCACCGGTGACAACACCAGAACCGCCACCGCACTTGCCGTCAAACCGGCATAGCCACCGTCCATGCCGAGCTTGTGCCTGAGGACAAAGCCGAACTGGTCCAGGGCTTACGCAACAGCCGCAAGGTCGCGTGCTCATCCCGGTGGCCGCCTTCGGTCTGGCCACCGTTGTTTTCGTGCACGAACTCGCCGAGGGCTTGGTCATTCTCACCGTGATCCGCGCGGCTAGGACCACCGTAGTGGTCACCCGATAGTGTGCTCCTTCAACGGGTAGGGATCGGGAAGGAAACAGCCGGTGATCGGGCATCCCGACGAAGGTGACGTGGAACGCTGGCGGTCAAGTGACCCGGCGGTCATGCGTGCCGACCTCGACCGCGCCCTCGCCGGTGGGGCGGAGAGCGGTTCGGAGCGGCCGCCGTCGGACGCTGAGCTGATCGAAGCCGTGCGCGAGGGGACAATCGAGGCCTACGGCCAGCTGTACATGCGGCATGTGCATGCCGCGAACAACCTCGCGCGCCAGTTGTCCCGGTCGCCCATCGAGGCTGACGACCTGGTCGCGGATGCCTTCGCCAAAGTCCTTTCCGCGCTGAAGGGCGGCGGCGGGCCGGACACGGCATTCCGCGCGTATCTGCTCACTGCGTTGCGGCACACGGCTTTTGACAAGACGAAGCGGGACCGGAAACTCGAACTGGCCGACGATGTCAGCGCGATTTCGGGTGCCGAACGGGCGACCATCCTGTCGTTCAACGACCCGGCCGTGACGCAACTGGACCGGTCACTCATCGCCAAAGCGTTCGCCAGCTTGCCTGAGCGATGGCAGGCGGTGTTGTGGCACACCGAGATCGAGGGCCAGACGCCCGCCGAAGTCGCGCCGCTGCTCGGCCTGAGCGCCAATGGTGTGTCAGCGACGGCCTATCGGGCCCGCGAGGGCTTACGTAAGGCCTATCTCCAGGCCCACGTCGCGCACAACCTTCCCGAGCGTTGCCGTGCCGCGACCGCGAAGCTGGGTTCGTGGACCCGCAGCGGTCTGTCCCGGCGTGAGACCGCCCAGGTCGAGGTGCATCTGGACCAGTGTGTCGGTTGCCGGTCCGTGGCGGCGGAGTTAGCCGACGTCAACGGCGCCTTGCGCGGCGTGGTCGCGCCTTTGGTACTCGGCGCCGGTGCGGCGGGCTACCTGGCCGGGGCGGGAAAGGGGGGTGCCGCCGTATCGCTGGCGGTGAGCGGCACGTCATCAGTGGTTCCCTTGCTGGGTACGGCAATCTCGACAACGGCCGTCGTTTTCGCCGTCGTGTTGGGAACGGGCGCGCCGGATCCGGCCGTCGGCCCCACGTCCGTCGCCGAACCGCCCGCACGCAGCACCGACGCCACCACGACCTCGTCGACTCAGCCGTCTAGCTCATCCGCCCCGATCGCATCGGGATCCGCGTCCCCATCGGCATCGGCTCCGCCTGCGTCGGGCGGGACGAGCGCTGGCACGCCAACCGGTACATCGAGCGCGCGCGCCGGCGCCCCGACCCTGACACCAGACGCTCCCAGCACTTTCACCACTTCCACCGGCGGGCCGCCGTCCAGATTCCCCATCACCATCCGCAACACCGGCACGGCGCCCGCGCCACCCCCGACGCTGACGTTGTCCCTGCCCGACGACGTCAAAGTGGTCGGACCAGGCAACAACTTGCTCGGTCCGCCCTTGCTGCGGTTGAACGGCGCCCCGCAGACCATCGGCTGCCCGGCTGGCAAGGGCACGGTGGTCTGCAAGGCCGACCAGCAACTGGCGCCGGGTGACTCGGCGACGTTCGTCTTCCGGTTGCTGGCCGGTCCCAAGGCGGTCAACGGCACGATGGTCGCCACGACGGACTCCGGGCTGCGGATGGAAGTACGCGTGACCATCGAGCCGAAGAAGTAAAGAAGCCGTCAGCCGAGGCACTCTCGAACGGCCTTGGCCAGGTTCGCCGCACGCGGGTCGTCTGGCCGGAAGTTCCAGAGGTTCGTCACGTAGCCGAACCCGACCCGGGCCTCCGGGTCGGCGAAACCGACCGATCCACCGGAACCCGGGTGGCCGAACGACCCCGGACCGAGCAGCGGCGCTGGCGGGCAGGACCGCCAGAACCCGAGAGACATGTAGAAAGATCGGTCAGCCGGAACGTTGAGTCCGGGTGGCAGCCCGTGCATCGGCGTCTTGTCGGTCTGCACGGCCGTCGCCCTCCTGACGGTCGCGGGATTGAGCAGCCGCACGCCATCGACCGTGCTCACGGTGGCTGCGTACATCTTTGCGATGGACTGCGCGTCCGCGACCATGTTCGCGGCCGGGAACTCCGCCGCGCGCCAGGCACGCGTGGTGAAGTACGGGGTCGCGGGATCCAACGCGCCGCCGAGTTCACCGGCGCGGGCCTGCACCGAACCCGGCTCCCACAGGGCCGTGACCCATTTGGTGACCGTGTCCGCGTCGAGCCCGGTCAGCTTGATCATTCCGGCGATCAGCTCGTCGAGGCTGAACGGCGCCGCGTAGTGGATCTTGGAGACCCGGTGCTCGTGCTGCTCCGGCAGCCCGATCCAGGCGCTCAGCCGCAGCGGACGGGCGACCTCGTCGGCGAAGAACGTGCCGAGCGACTTGCCGGTGATCCGGCGCACGAACTCGCCGACCAGGAACCCGTAGGTGACGGAGTGGTAGACGTGCTCGGTTCCCGGCGTCCACAACGGTTTCTGTGCCTCGAGCGCACGGATGACCGGGTCCCACGCGCAGACCTGCTCGAACGTCAGCGGTCCGTCCACGATGGGCAGACCGGCCTGGTGCGAGAGCAGCCAGCGGACCTTGATGTTCTGCTTGCCGTTGGCGCCGAACTCCGGCCAGTACCTGGTCACCGGGGCGTCCAGGTCCAGCAGGCCGCGCTGCACCAGCATGTGGGCGCAGATGGCCGTGGCGCCCTTCGTGGTGGACGCGACCTGGGCGATCGTGCTCTTGCGCCACGGTTGGTTCGCCTCACGGTCGGCCAGGCCGTCCCACAGGTTGACGACCTGGCGTCCGCCTGCGTAAACGCTGACGGCCGCGCCCACCTCGCCGGAATCCTTGAAGTTCGCGCGGAACACGTCGGCGACCTTGCCCCAGCCGCGCTCTACACAGTCCCCACCTGCCGAGGCGGTACTGGCCAGGCCAGCGAGCGCGCCGACACCCAGTGCACCGGTGAGAAGAGTCCTGCGTCGAACGTTTCCCTCTGCCATTTCGAGTCCCTCTCCAGCGGTCTTCGGTACGGCGATGACGTTCGCCGAGGGCACTGACGCGGCCCCGCCACCGTGCTGACATGGGCCCTGACATGGTGTGATCTGGATCTCGCCGACCGGATGCAACCGATAGTGGGGCTTGGGGCCTGTTCGGGGTGAGAGCACTCGCCGTGCCGGGCGGGAGCTGATGGGAGCGTCTGTGTTCGAAGGTCCGCCGAAGCGTGGTGCGCGCTGGGAGGCTGATTACGCATCATTCGTACGGTCGCGCACACCGGCACTGCGCTCGACCGCGTACGTGTTGTGCGGTGACTGGCACCGGGCCGACGACCTGCTGCAGACCACGCTGCTCAAGCTCTACCTCGTGTGGCCACGCCTCGTGCGCCACGGCGAGTTGGACGGCTACGCGCGCCGCGTGCTCGTGCGGGCGTTCCTGCACGAGAACCGGCGGAAATGGCGCTCGCGTGAGCACAGCGCTGCGGAGCTACCGGACATACAGGCCGAACGGGACCCGGATCACGAGCAACGCATGGTGGTCAGAGCAGCGCTGGCGTCGGTGCCGCCGAAACAGCGTGCCGTGCTCGTGCTCAGGTACTGGAACGACCTGAGCGTGGAGGACACCGCGGCGGCACTGGGGTGTTCCGAGGGAAACGTGAAGAGTCAGTCGGCACGCGGGCTCTCGACGCTGCGGAAAGCACTGAAGGGGGCCTACGCATGAACGACGACGAAGCGCGCGCAGTGCTCAGACTCGCTGGGCCCACGTCCGAACCCGGTCCCGCACCCGACCTAGACCTGATCATCGCGCGTGGACGACGGTCCCGCGCGACCCGTACAACCGCGTTGGTGGCAGGCAGTGCCGTCGCGACGGCCGCTGCGGTCCTGCTCGTCGTCCTGGTCGCCATGCAGCGGCCCGTGCCGCAGTACATCGACCCAGCGACGCCCCCGTCCGACAGACCCGTGCCGACCCCGTCGGTTACCCCGACGGTGGGCAGGACCTGGACAACTCCTCCGCCCACGGCGGGCACGACCCAGTCCACCAACTCTCCGACGTTCACCGCTACTGGTCGTTGAGGCGGTTGCTGCTTCGCAGCGATCCACACTAGAAAGACCACGATGACAACCCTCGCAGAACCTGTTGTGCTCGCACGCGCCCGTTTCCTGACACGCCCGTACGTTCGGGCGGTTGCCGCGTACCTCGCCGTGCGCGCGTTCGGAGTGCTTGTTCTGGCGTTATTCGCTGACACGACCGAGCACTCGTTGCTCGACCGGCTGACGGCCTGGGACGGCCAGTGGTACCTCGCGATCGCTGACGACGGCTACGGCGGTATCACCAAAGGACTGGTTGACGCGGAGGGAAAACTCGCGCCACACACGCCGCTGGCGTTCTTTCCCTTGTACCCGTTGCTGCTTCGTGTGGTCGCTGCGTTGACCGGTACGAGCACGGTGTTCGCTGGGTTGCTGGTTAGCGTTCTGGCTGGGGTGGCTGCGGCGTGTGCCTTGTTCCGGCTGGGCAGGATGGCTGGCGGTAACCCGCGTGTGGGCCTGTTGTTGGTGGTGCTGTGGGCAGGCGCGCCGATGGCGATCACGCTGTCCATGGTGTACACCGAAGCGCTGTTCACGGCCTTTGCCGCTTGGGCGTTGGTCGGTGTGGTCGAGCGGCGTTGGTTACTGGCGGCGCTTTGCTGCATTGGTGCCGGGCTCACGCGACCGTCCGCCGCGGTGCTGATCGGCGTGGTCGCGCTCGCCGCGGTGGTTGTTTTCCTTCGTTCGCAGGACAAATGGCAGCCGCTGGCGTGTGCTGTGGTGTGCCCGTCGGGATTACTCGGCTATTGGGCGTGGGTCGCCGACCGGACCGGCGACATCCGCGGGTGGTTCAACCTCGAATGGGACGGCTGGCGAACCAAGTTCGACGCGGGCGCCGAGAGCGCGGAGTTCATCTGGGACAAGCTGGTGACTGGGGCGTCCGTCATGGAGACGTTGACCGTGTTCATCCTGCTCCTCGCCGCGGTGTCCGCCGCACTGCTGCCTTTCGTGCTGCGGTCGCGACCAGGTCGATGGCCGCTTGCCCTCTTCGGCATCGGCATGGTGATTCTGGTTGCTGGGACTGCCGGTCTTCCGTTCGCGAAGACACGGTTCCTGCTGCCTGGCTTCGTTCTCCTGCTGCCCTTGGCAATCGGGCTCGCCAACCGTCGGCCCGCGACCGCTATCGCCGGTGCTGCGGCGTTTGTGTTGGTAGGCAGCTGGTTCAGCGCCTATTCACTGACAGGGTGGCATTACGCGATCTGAGGCTCGACCGTTGCCCGAATCACCAGTTCGCGGAACATCCTGTCGATGGCTCGTCGGCTCGCTTCGGTCATAGCCCCTACCGCGCCGAAGTCCTTACAAGCCGCATGCTCGTCGCGGTGATCAGGCTTGTCGAAGTAGGGTCGCAGTCCGCTGGCATTACAGGGGGCGAGATGGCGGGGCGGATAAGGCGACGAACATTGCTGGTGTCCAGCGCTGTCGCGGCGCTGGCGGCGGGTGGAGCCATAGCGGTGGCGAATTTTCGCAAGCCGCCGGTCGAGGACCCGTTCCTCAACGGGGAACTGCCGGTCGCGCCCGTGCCCGACCCGACAGACGAGCCGGTAGAGGTCGTGTACTGCGCCGGGTGGGACTACAAAGCGCGTGTCCCGGTCTCACCGACGTCCGAATCGGTCGCACGCGCACAGGACACCGCAAGCGCCCAGTACGCGGCGGTCCTGCTCGTCGGCGGGGTGGTCAGGGCGGTCGTGGAAGTGTGCTGGTCAGCCCACCACGCCGAGCTGTGGAACGTCGACTCCGACGGCCGCAGATACCGTGGGGTCTCCTATCGGCGTTGGCCGGACGGGCACCTGCGGCTGTTCCTGGTCCGCAGCTGGAACTACCCCGCGCGGGACACCCCCGAATTGCACAGCGAACAGCCGACGTTCAAGGCCCAGCTCCAGCGCGACCCCGCTGCCGCGATCCAATCGATCGCCGTACCCACTGCGTCCGCAGAACGTCACCGAGATGGTCACCGACGGCGCGCGACTGCGCACAGAGGACGGTCGCATCCTGACCATCAAACGAACCTCTGCCGGCACGATTCGGTTGCCCAGCGGGAAATTGCTCGTCGCGGACGCAGCATGGCTGCACACCGATCCCAAACCACTGGCCGCGACGGCGACACCTGGCACGTACCCGGTGGATGTGTTCCAGGTGATCGTGGACGGGAAGCCAGGGGAGACCGCCGCGTGCCGAGTGACCGTGGCCGATGTGCCGGTCGCTACGTGGAAACTCGCGCTGCGCGATGGGGACCATGAACTGGACCTTGGCGAAGGGCAGTTCGCGGGCAACCCGGTGAACACGGCCACCATCTCGTTGATCGACGCCACCGGCATCGTGGCTCGGGTACGGCAAGGACGGCACGCTCGCCTGTTTCGTCGCCGACCTCTTCGCGCCCGGCGTGGCGGAAGCCAAACCCATCTGACCCTTTGTGGACACAACGGCCAAACGGCGAATTGCAGCCACTCGGTCACCATAGCGACCGGCCTTGTCGGATACGAGGATTGAGGGTTATGACTCACAACCCCAGCCGACGCGCCGTCCTGATGGCGCTCGTCGCCGCAGGCGCCACTCTGCCGTACGCGACCGCCAACGCAAGTACCTGCAAGCCCGCGCCAATCGCGTTGCAGATGTGGTCTCTGCACGAACAGGCCGAAAAGGACTTGTAGGGCGTTCTGGAACGGGTGGCGGACATCGGTTACGTAGCCATCGAGTCCTACGACCTCTATGGACATTCGCCCAAAGCGGTCAAAGCCCGCCTCAACGCACTCGGGCTCGGCCTGTGCAGCTCCCACGCGCCTTTCCCGTCAGGAGAAGACGCCAAAGAGATCCTCGACCAATATGCCGAGCTGGGCGCGCGCACGCTCGTGTGGAGCCTGGAACCGGAGGAATTCACCTCCCTGGACGCGATTCGACGAGGCGCGGACCGGATCAACAAGGCTGTGGACAACGCTGCCGCGTACGGCATGCGGATCGGCTATCACAACCACTTCGCCGAGTTCCGCAATTCCTTCAACGGACGCAAGGCTTATCGGATCCTGCTTGACGAACTGGACCCGCGGGTCGTCATCGAACTCGACACCTACTGGGCACAGACCGGCGGCGTCGACCCCGCGGCCGTCTCCGCGTCGCTTGGCAGGCGGCTCGAGTTCACCCACCTCAAGGACGGGCCTGCCCTCGGCATGGACGACTACATGGTTCCCTACGGCGAAGGCGTGATCGACATCCCGAGGGTGGTCCGCGCCAATCCTTCCGTCCGGTGGAACATCGTCGAGATGGACCGCTCGCACCACGACATGTTCGAGCTGCTTCGCGGCTGCTACGACTACCTCGTCAGCCGGGGCCTGGCCACCGGGAGGCGCTGACGCCTCATCGTTTCCGACCTGCTGTTCGTCTCCACTCTGAACGCTTTTGCCGCCAGCTGGCAATGGCGGGGTGGAAGGGGCAAGGCAGCAGCGAGGAGCGTGATGACGTCAGACGCGGAACTGATCCGCAGATCGCTGACCGGGGACACGGAAGCGTTCGTGGAGGTGATCTGCCGCCACGAGCAGGCGATCGGGGCCTACCTCGCGCGGCGAGTCGGCTCAGCGGCGGCGGAGGACCTGCTCGGCGAGGTGTGGGTAGCAGCGGCCTTCGAGTCCCGGAGAACCTTCAACCGGTCGTTCCATGAGGCACGGCCGTGGTTATACGGGGTGGCGCTGAACAAGCTGAGACGTCATTGGCGGGATCGTCCGGCCGAGGACCTCGTGCCGGACGCGACCAGCATGGTGACCGGGTGGGATCCCTGGCCCGCGGTTGAGGCCAGAGTGGACACCCAGTCGTCGCTGCGGGCGGCATTGGCGAAGCTCAAGCCGGAGGAACGAGAGGTACTGACCCTCGTCGCCTGGGAGGACTTGACCGTCGCCGATGCCGCACGCGTGCTTGGCATTCCTGCCGGAACGGCGCGCAGGCTGATGCACCAGGCCCGCAAAGCGCTGCGCAACGCGCCCGAAGTGGCTGCCTTAGTCAACATTCCAGCAGTGTGAAAGAGAGCTCGTGATCATGGATGAGTTGGACCTGGTCAAGCAGTTGAAAGATGTCCCGCCGCTGCGACCAGAGGCGTACGAGCGCGCCAGGGCGACGCTGGGCACGGCAATGGCGCAGACACAGACCTTGCAGCGGCCGGACGCCGCTGTGTTATCGAGGAAGTGGTTTTCGTTGGCACGCTTGGGAATTAAGGGCCGGATCGGCATCGGTGTGGCTGGCGCCGTCGCCGCGGGTGCTGCCGTCGTAATGGTGGCGTCGACCTCGGTGCCCACCCCCGCACCGACCGAGGCGACCGCTCAGGAAGCCGTCGTCGAAGCCCCGCTGATGAAGCTGGCGACCAGCATCAAGGCGAGTGGCGGCCAGTTGCCGGGAGACGCGTCGCTGGTCATCAGGTCGACGACCGCGCCGGACGGAAAGCCTTACGTCGTCTACAGTCTCTACACCGACAAGGGCGCGGTCTTCTTCGCGGAGTCCAAAAAGGATCTCCCAGGGGCGGTTTCCCGTGGCGCCGACCTCGCCGACCCGTCGGACGCCCGGACTCTGGCGGCGGCGCGTGCGGCGGCATCCGGTGACCTCGACAAGGCTCGTGTGCAGATGGTCAACGCCACGAAGAACGTGTGGGGGCTGGACCTCAGCCCAGCCGAGCAGCAGAAGATCTGGGACGCGGCCCAGGCCGAGACGATGAAGCTGCTGAAGGAGAAGGGGGTCGCCAACCCGCAGCCGAAGCCGCGCCCCACTGGCAAGGCACTGGAAGAGGCGATCAGCAACAACGTCCGGACCAACGCGACCAACGCGCTGTTCCTCGGTGCGGCCAACCCGGAGGTTCGGGCGGGCGTGCTGCGCCTGATCTCGTCCATTTCGGACGTCAAGGTGGACAAGTCGACGGTCAAGGACCGTCCGACGCTGGTCATCACGGCTGGTCCTTCGGTGTTCGGCGGCCACAGCGAGGGAATCCTGACCATCGACGCCGAGACGGGACTGCCGCTGCGCTCCGACACGAAGCCTGCCCCGAAGTCGGACGGCCCCGCGGCCGTGGCGACGTACGACTCGAAGCGAGTCACGGTGGCTGACGTGGTGGCTGGCAAGTTCTGACACACCTGGTAATCGAGCAGGGGCCTGACCCGTCTGGGGCAGGCCCCCGTGTCTGTTCAGGACCAACTGGTCGGGCGTTCTGGCGGCCGAGGATTCACACACTTGTGGCTGTTTTACGTCATTGCGCACCGCTGCCAGTCGATGACTGACAGTATATCCGTGATCCACGGTCGTAGTTGCCGCAACAGTGAATCCCACGGAGGTCCTGCGGTGCGGTTCGGGTCTTGGTCTCTCTTTCCTGTTGTCACGGCGATTTTGCTGGCATCGGCGACGCCGGGCCGTGCTGAGCCGCAGGAGCCGGTCTTCCAGGATGGTCAGGCGCAGCCGGTGTTCGATCCGGCCGATGTGGTGCGCGACGACCTGTGGGTGACCGCGCCGGTGGACAGCGATCGTGACGGCGAGGACGACCTCGTGCATGTCCAGGTCGTCCGGCCACGCGCAACTGAGCAGGGGCTGAAGGTCCCGGTCGTGTACGAGGCCTCGCCGTACTATGGCGGGTTCAAGAATCTCCCGAACCACAATGTGGATGTCGAGCTGTATTCGCCTGGGTATCAGACAACCGCGACCGGCGACGGCCGGGTCGGTCCGACCCCGGAGATGACTTCGCACTACGAGGAGTTCTTCACTTCACGTGGCTACGCCATGGTTTACTCGGAATCATTGGGCAGTGGTCAGTCGACCGGGTGCCCGACCGTGGGCGGGCGCAACGAAACCATCGGTGCGAAGTCCGTTGTGGACTGGTTGAACGGCAGGGCCGAAGCGCAGGACGCCGCCGGTGCTCCGGTCAGTGCCAAGTGGACGACCGGAAGTGTTGGCATGATGGGTGTTTCCTACAACGGAACGCTCCCCAACGCGGTGGCGACGACCGGTGTGCGAGGCCTCGACGCGATTGTCCCGATCGCCGCGATCTCCAGTTGGTACGACTACTACCGCGCTGACGGCGCGGTCGTCGCGCCCGGCACGTTCCAGGGCGAAGACGTCGATGTGCTCGCCGGATCGGATTACACCCGAGCGGACCAAGAAATCTGCAAGCCGCTCATCGAGCAGCTCCGGAAGGACCAAGACCGCGTCACCGGCGACTTCAGTCCGTTCTGGCAGGAACGCGACTACCTCAAGGACGCGCACAACGTTCGTGCCGCGACCCTTGTCGTGCACGGCCTGAACGACTGGAACGTGAAGGGCTTGCAGGCAGCGCAGTGGTACGAGGCAATCAAGAAAGCCGGTGCGCCACACAAGATCTGGTGGCATCAGAAGGACCACACCGACCCCGTCACCGTCCGCAAGGACGAATGGTTGAAGACGCTGAACCGCTGGTTCACCCGTTACCTGTACAAGCAGCAGAACGGCGTGGAAACCGAGCCCCGCGCGACAATCCAGCGCGAGGACGGGTCCTGGGTGGACGAAGCCGAATGGCCCGCACCCGGTACCTCCACCGGTTCGCTGTACCTCGGCGCCGGCGGTCCCGCACACGGAACCCTTGGTGTGCAGAGAAAGCACGACTCGATCGTCGAATCGTTGACCGACGATGCGTCGAAGAAAGCCGAGACTCTCGTCAACGAGGCCAGTTCGCCCAACCGTCTGTCCTATTCGACCAGTGCGACGCGTAAGTCAATCCGGTTGTCCGGCCAGGCAAAAGTCGACCTGCGTGTGTCGTTCAGCCGCCCGGCCGCGAACGTGACGGCACTGCTCGTCGATCGAGCACCCGACGGAACGAGCAAGATCGTCACCAGGGGCTGGACCGACCCACAGAACCGGATCAGCCCGTGGCTGACCGTGCCGATCACGCCGGGCCAGCGCTATTCGGTCGAGGTTCAGTTCGAACCGAAGGACTACGTCTTCGCGGCAGGCCACAAGGTCGAGTTCGTCCTGTTGTCCAGCGACTACGACTACACCTTGCGGCCGAAACCCGGTGCGGGCATTTCTCTGAAGGTCGACGACACCGCCCTTCAGCTGCCGATCGTCGGTGGAAAGCGCGCATTGGCCGACGCTCTGTAGAGTGGTTTACTCCTGGACGATCGCCATCGTCTGCAGGCGGATCGCGTCCTGTCCCGGCGGTGCGCCGTACATGCGCCGGTACTCGCGGCTGAACTGCGAGGGATTGTCGTATCCGACGGAGTATCCGATCGCGGCCACGTCGTGCGGCGCCGCGATGAGGTGCAGGCGAGCCTTCTGCAACCGGATCTGTTTCTGGTACTGCAGCGGGCTCATCGCGGTCACCGCGCGGAAATGCCGGTTGAGCGAGGACACGCTCGTACCGATGTCCGAGGCGAGGTCGTCGATCCGGATCACCCGGTCGTAGCGGGTCCTGATCCACGCGATCGCCCTGGCCACGAGGGCCAGCCTGCTGTCGGCGATCCCGGCCTGCCTGATCATCGGCCCCTGCGGCCCGTTCAGCAGCCACCAGTGGATCTCCCTGCGCACCGCGGGGCCGAGCACCCGCAGGTCACGGGGGTCGTCCAGCAGTCGCATCAGGCGCACGATGGCGTCGAGCAGCTTCTCGTCCGCGTCGCTCACCGCCATGCCAGGACCCTCATGTGGGCGGATCGTGGTCGGGCCACCGTCCACCATCAGCTGCGCGATGGTCGCGGGTTCGAGCCGGATCCCGAGCGCGAGAAACGGTGCCTCGACGATCTGCCCGATCAGCGGGAGCTCGACGGTCACCACCGCGGCCTTGCCCGCGCCGTGCTCGAAGACATGGTCACCGAGGATGGTGCGCTTCGCTCCCCGCACGACCAGCGTGAACATCGGTTCGGTCACCGAGCCCATCGGGGCGGTCACCTGCTTGGCCGAGAACACAAGGATCCCCTCGATCCACTGTGGACGTGAATCGGTCACGGCGTGTCGTGCGATCCGGCTGGCGAGCTCGGCTAGCTGGCTCATCGGCCGAGTGAACCACGGGCACGATGATCCAGGCAAGATTGAGCGGATCGTGCACTCGATCGCGCGCATCGGTCTAGGTGATCACGAGATCTCGGCCTTGAATGGAGGTATCCGAGATTGGAGAACCAAGCATGTCGCTCGATTCCTACGTCACCCTTGGCCGCTCTGGCCTGCGCGTCAGCCCGATCACGCTCGGCACCATGACCTTCGGCGAGGATTGGGGCTGGGGCGCCAGTGCCGGGGAGTCCGAGAAGATGCTCGCGGCCTATGTGGACCGTGGCGGCAACTCGATCGACACCGCGAACACGTACACCAATGGCCACGCCGAGAAAATCATCGGCGACTACCTCGCCGGACGGCCGTCGTCGCGTGAGCGGCTCGTGCTCGCGACGAAGTTCTTCGGCAATATGTACGAGAAGGACCCGAACGGCGGCGGACCCAGCCGTAAGGCGATCGTGCAACAGCTGGAGAACTCGCTACGGCGCCTGCAGACGGACTATGTGGACATCTACTGGCTGCACAACTTCGACCCGGTCACCCCGGTCGAGGAGACCATGCGAGCGCTGGACGACCAGGTCAGGGCGGGCAAGATCCGGTATGTCGGCTTCTCCGACGTGCCCGCGTGGGCGACAGCCGAAGCGGCAACGCTCGCACGCTGGCACGGCTGGTCGCCGATCATCGCGCTGCAGGTGGAGTATTCCCTGCTCGAGCGCACCGCGGAGGGAGAGCTGATCCCGATGGCGCAGGCCATGGGCATGGGCGTGCTGCCATGGTCGCCGTTGCGGGGTGGGTTCCTGTCGGGCAAGTACTCCAGCGCCAACACCACGCCGGACGACGCCACTCGCGGGCGGGTGCCGGACGAGGCGTCCCTGGTGGTGATCGATGCCGTCAACGCCATCGCCGAGGAGCTCGGGGTGTCTTCGGCCCAGGTTGCCTTGGCTTGGTTGCATGGACGGCCGGGCGTGAGCTCGATCGTGATCGGCGCGCGCCGGATGGACCAGTTCGAGGCCAACCTGGGTGCCTTGGACGTGACGCTCACCGATGCCCACCGTGCCACACTGGATGACGTGTCCGTTCCCGCATTGAACTTCCCGGCCGAGAACAACAGGCTGCTCGCGCCGACCCTGCAGTTCGCTGGCGCCACAGTGGACGGTCGGCCGTCGGCGATGTTGCCCCTGTTCCAGACCTCCACCACCCGATACTGATGATGAGCACTGTGGCCGAGGCGGCAGTCGGCAAGCTGTGGCGGTTGCCAGCAAGGCGCAACCGCGTCAAGGTGGAACGAGCCGTCAAAGTGCCGATGCGGGACGGTGTGACGCTGCTGGCCGACCACTACATCCCGGTCACCGATTCGCCCATGCCCACCATTCTGGTGCGTTGTCCGTACGGCAGAGGATTTCCGTACAGCCTGATGTCGGCTCAGCTCTTTGCCTCACGTGGCTATCACGTGTTGTTCCAGAGCACCCGTGGTACGTATGGATCCGGCGGCACGTTCGTGCCCGCAGTCAGCGAACCCGCTGATGCGCAGGACACCGTTGCTTGGCTGCGTGAACAAGAATGGTTCGACGGTCGGCTGGCGACGGCTGGTGGCAGCTATCTCGGCTATACGCAGTGGGCGCTCGCGATGGACCCGCCGCCGGAGCTGACCGCGATGGTCGTCATGGTTGGCGTGCACGACATCAGCCTCGCTGCCTATCAGCAGGGGCCGATGGACCTGTACAACGCGCTCAGCTGGTCCGATCTGTTGTCACATCAGGAAACTGTCAGCCCGGCGGTTGGTCTGATCAGGACATTCCTTGCCGAACGCAGGCTCGCCGGGGCACTGAAACGGTTGCCGTTGCGCGGGACTGTCGATGGTCTCGGCGGCGCTGGGGCGCCATGGTACGACGACTGGGTCGACCATCCTGATAGGACCGACTCGTATTGGGACTCCTTCCGGGTCACGGATGCCCTGCATCGCGTCGAGGTGCCGACCTTGCTGATCGGTGGGTGGCACGACTACTTCATCCAGCAGACGTTGGCGCAGTACGACGCCTTGCGCGCACGGAACGTCCAAGTCGCGGTGACCATCGGACCGTGGACACATCTCACAGTCGACAACAAGATCGCGATGCCACAAGCCATTTCGTGGCTGGACGAGCACGCCGCGGGCCGTGCCCCGGTCCATCGCGCAGCTCCGGTGCAGGTGTTCGTTAGCGGGCAATGGCAGAACCACCAGACATGGCCACCCGCGGACATGAGAACCGAGACCTGGTACTTGCAATCGGACAATCGGCTCGCCGGTTCAGTGTCCACTGAGGAATCATCGGGCACGGGATTCCGGTACGACCCCGAGAATCCCACGCCCTCAGTGGGTGGACGAGTGATGGCATTGAGCGGTGGGGCGAAGGACAACCGGAAACTGGAAGCACGGGATGATGTCGTCGTCTTCACGACGGAACCACTGGCCGAAGCGGTGGAGGTGCACGGCGAACCGGTGGTGGAGCTGCATGTCACGTCGGACAACGCCAATGCCGACCTGTTCGCCAGGATCTGCGATGTCGATCCAAGCGGTCGCTCGGTCAACGTCACCGATCGGATCGTCCGATGTACCGAGCGGGACACCGTCGCGGGCGAGGTCCGGACCGTCCGGATGACCCTTGACCCGACGGCACATCGGTTCGAGCCCGGTCACCGCATCCGGCTGCAGATCTCCGGCGGGGCGTTTCCACGGTTCGCGCGAAACCTCGGCACCGGTGAGAATCCGGGAACCGGCACAGCGATGAAGGCCGCGTCGCACGTCATCCAGCACGATGCGACGCAGCCATCCCGCATCTCCTTGCCGAGACGCCTCAACCGTTCTCGATAGCGTCGGCGATGAGCTCGTTGCGGGCAGCCTGACCCTCTGGCACCGACGTGTGCACGCCGTCCCGCAGATAGGCCGTAAGGCGGGACGGCTTTCCGGCAAGGAACTCGGCCCAGCGGATGATCTCCAGGTTCGGGTACTTGCGCTGGGCGTCGGCCAGCTGGAGGTTGATCCACGCACTGTTGCGCTGATCGGCCAGTTGCACCGCCGTCGACTGCGAGGTACGGGCGACCTGCACGTTGACCCAGAAGACCTTGCGGTTCGGGCCGACGATGCTCATCGTACGGGCCACCTGTGCGCCGAACACCGGTGGCGTGAAGATGTCGTTCGAGCCGGTCGCCATCAGGATCCGGGTCGGCAGGCCGTACGCCTGCGCCCACTGCTCCAACGCGTCGACCGCGGGCTCGGTCGGCCTGCCGGACCAGTTGTGCACCGCGATCTGGTTGTTGGGCAACAGCCTCTCGGCCAGCGCCCGTCCATCCTGGACTGAGATGCTGTCGCCGAACATGAACAAGCCGTTGGATCGCAGCACTGGGCCGATCTGGTCCATAGTGGAGATCTGCTTGGACAGGTTCTGCCACGGCCCCAACGCACCGGAGCCGTAGCCGTCAGCAAACGCTTGCTCGGCCGTCAGGAACGTGGTCCCGATGGCTGCCGCGCCGATCGTGAACAGCCGCCGACGTGTCGTGTTCATCGTGATTCCCCTGTCTGGCCGGTGAATGTGCGCGCGGTGACGTCTCGATCCTTGACCGTCTGGATGGTCCCGTTCGGTGAACGCCACGTGAAGATCGGGGTTCCGTTGGTGAGCAGCAGGGATGACGGGTCGGTCGCCGCTTCTTCGACGTGCCAGACCTTCCAGTCACCGAAACCGCCCGCGGGTGCCACCTGGCTGGTTTGGTGCACAAGGTTGTTCTCACCGCGAGCGGCGATGTCGATGAGGCCGGACGTACGCAGCGCCGCCGCGGGCGAACCGATCGCGGTCAGGCCCGGGATCGCCTGCCAGGTCTGCGGGAACGTGTTGTTCGTCTCGCGCTGCGTGGAGATCACGCCATCTGCGGTGCGCACGAACACCTGCAGGTCGCCATTCACGTGGGCGACAGCCGAGGGACGGCCGGTGCCGTTGGTTCCGATGGTCCGCCATGCACTGAGCGCGTTGGCCGCGTACGTCGCTGTCTGAATGGTGCCATCGTTCGTGCGCGCCACGATGTCGACCGCGGTGCCGTTGAGGATGGCCGTGAAGTCCGCGGTCAGGCCAACAGGTGCGGAGATCTGGCGCCACGCGCTGAGGTCGTTCGCCTTGCGCCACAACGCTCCGGCACTGTCCACAGCGTACGTGGTCAGCGACTTGTTCGGTTCACGAACGATCACCGGGTCGCTGATCATCCAGCCCCTGTAGGCACTGACAGCCGAGATCGGCTCCCACGTGCCGTTGGCCGTTGGCTGCACCCTGCCTCGGTAGGTGCCCAGGTTGTAGCTGTTGGCCAGTACTTCGAGCTTGTTGTCGGCACGGACCGCCGCGCCTGGCTTGCCGTTGAATCCGTCGACGTTCGCGATGACCTGGTACTCAAGGATGTCGTAGTCGCCGGGATTCCGTTGTTTCGCCGCGGTCAGCTGGCCTGCCGTGTTCACGTAGAAGAACGTCACGAACCCGTCGGAGCCTTGCACAGCGGTATTCGCCCCGTCATGGCGCTGCACGACCAGCGGCTGGACCGGCCGGGGGAAGCCGGTGATCCGGCAGGCGTTGGGGTCGGCGACCACGTCGAGCTCGTCATCCCAGCCGCTGCCAACGACTTTGCGCGCGTCCCACGTGTTGGTGTCTTCGTGGTAGCGATACCAGAGAAGGTCGCCTTTGTCGACGCCGCCGCCAGCCGCGGCGCGCACGCCGTAGAGAACGTCGGCCCCTGCAGAGGCTATCCGGGTGAACGCGTTCCACGAGGACCCGACGAGCTTGCCGTACTGGGTGAACCGGTCGGAGTTGGCGTCCCAGCGGTATCGGTAGAGCTCGCCGTCGGTTTCACGGGCGTAGAGCACACCATCACCCGCGGCGACGATCAGGTTGTACTTGGCCCAGCCGGTGTCCAGGACCTGGGCGGCACTCCACTTGCCAGTCGCGTTGTCGCCTATCCACTCGAACACGCGCAGCCGGCCTTCGGCGTCGATGTGGTACAGCCTGCCCTTCTCATCGACGGTGACCTGGTTGCGGCCTGTCGCGTCGGTGGCGTGCCGGGCCCAGCCGCTGCCGACCAGGCGCGACTGGTCGCCGCCCCAGCTGTCCCACCCGGTGCCGTTGTAGCGGTACCGGAACATCTGGCCGGTGGTCTTGCTCAGCAGGTACATCACGCCGTTCGGCGCCGCCAGGGCCTTCGCGTCGTCCCAGCCGCTGCCGATGTGGTTCACCGTGCCCCACTCGGCCACACCGGTCTCGGGCTCCTCATGCGGATAGAGATACAGACCGCCGCCTGGCCGCACGCTGAACACATTCGCCGCCGTGTTGCAGGTGAATGTGGGTGCCGCCTGGCCATTTGCCTGCGTTGCGACAACCGAAACAGCGGCCATGGCCACGGTCGTGAGAATAAGTCTTGTTCTGGACAGTCTGATCCCACGTATCCGCATTATGAAATACCCCCTCAAAAAGGTGACCGGCGCCGAGGATGCTAACCGCGTGTCCCGCACGCACGCCAGACGCGCCGCTTGCGATGCTCTTGCGGAATTCTTGCGGAATGCCTCAGATTAGTCCGGACGGCCTACATCGACGGCCCCTGAAATGCTGGGATGTGGTTGCCGAAATTGATATTCCGTGGAATCGTGCCTCCTCGGTCTGGGTTTTCTGTAGCTGTTGTCCTGATGGGGAGTCGACCAATGGCTGCTATTCGTTCGCGCCGGGTGATCAATTTTCTGCGAGTCAGACGCACCCGTGTCGCGATAACGCTCGCCGTGGTTATCGCGCTGATCGCCGGTACCACGGTGGCTGGTGGGTTCGGCTTGCTGCCGTGGCAGAACTCGGCAAGCCAGCAACCGCCGAAAACGCCAGACCAGGTCTGGGGCAGCGCGGAAGGCCAGTCCGGCGAGGTCGCCACGGACACGGCGAACCGCGACCTGCCCCTGTCGGAGATGGCGAAGTACCCTCAGCCCGCCTTCTTCGACACGAAGGCACCGGCCAACCCGGTGAGCGAAGGCGACGCGCCGACGTCCTTCCGTGGCTTCGACGCGGCGACCTCCAAAGAGGACATTGGCAACCGGCGGGCGGACTCGCGCACGTTCACCAACGCCGACGGCACCCAGACCACCGAGTTCAGCCAGACGCCGATGAACTACCGGCGGCCGGACGGATCCTGGCACCCGATCGACACCACGCTGGCCAAGGACGGCGACGGCTGGCGTAACACCGCCGACGAGGTCGAAACCCGGTTCGGCGGACACGCTTCGGCCGAGCCGTTCGTGAGCCTGCGCTGGCCAGGCAACCAGGAGATGTCCTTCGGTCTGGCCGGTTCGGCACGTTCCGCCGCGCAGGTCACCGGGAGCACGATCACCTACCCGGGTGCGGCCGACAAGACTGACCTGCGGATCGACGTGCTTCCCGGCGGTATCAAGGAAACCCTCGTCCTCGCATCGCCGGACGCGCCGCACAGCTGGGTGTTCCCGTTGCGTCTCAACGGGCTCACCGCGCGCATTGTGGACGGTGCGGTCGCGCTCATCGGCGCCGAGGGTCGTGAGCGTGCACGGATCCCCGCGGGCTTCATGGTCGACAGCGCGGGGACTCCCGCGGCCTCGAATGGCGTGCGCTACGAGCTGATCGACGGCGGCACGGCGTTGCGGATGTCGGCTGATTCGGCCTGGCTACGTGATCCGGCCCGGGTGTACCCGGTCAACGTCGACCCGACAGTGCAGGAGCTGACCGCGAACGCGGCCATGTCCACTTCGGGCGGGGCGCGTACCACTGGCAGCGAACTGTTGGTGAACAGCGCCAGTGACATGTACCTGAGGTTCCCGACGACCGGCCTGACCAACCACAAGATCTTCGATGCACAGCTGTACCTGACCAGCTTCGGGGCGACGTCGTGCCGTCCTGAGCCGGTCACAGTGCATCCAGTGACCGAGGACTGGACCGAGACCGGTTCTGGCAAGCCGTCGACAGGTGGATCCATAGCCACCGCGTCGTTCGCGCACGGCTATGTCGCTTTGGGGCAGTCCCAGTCGGCCTGCCCGATGGGGCCGGACATGATCCCGCTCGGTGAGGCTGGCCGCAATCTCGTGCAGAGCTGGGTTCGTGGCGGGGCCAACAACGGGTTGGCGGTCAAGGCCAGCAGCGGCACGAAAATCTTCGTCGGCAGGACGGCTGCCGCGAACAAGCCGCGGCTGTACGTGACCCATACGCCCTACGACGCCTCCTACCGGATCGTGCGCGGCGTGCCCGAACCGCCGGTGCACCGCCAGCAGGACGGCAAGATCAGCATCGAGGTCACCAACCGGGGTGCCCAGACGTGGACCAAGAACGACTTCAAGCTGGCCTATCGCGCGTTCACCTCGCAGGGCAAGCCGGTGACGTCCCGGATTTCCGCCTTGCTCACCAAGGATGTGCCGCCAGGCAAGACCGTGACGCTGGAAGCGTGGATCTACCGGTTCGCCAACCCCGGTGACTACATCCTCGACTTCAGCATGGTCGACAAGAACGTCTACTTCACCGACCAGCAGATCAAACCGGCCCGCATCACGATCACGATGTTCGAGCTGCCGCCGGTGCTCACCAAGCAGTACCCGCCATCCGGGCAGACAGTGCCGACCCTGACGCCGCAGCTGTGGGCCGAGGCGGTCGACGTCGACGCGCCGATCGGCGCCGGTATCAAGTACCGGTTCGAGATCTGTGACAGCAAGGACGACGGCACTCCGGACACCGTGTGTACCAACAGCACTCCGGCGCCGAGCAAGACGTTCACCGTTCCAAAGGGACGGTTGGACTGGAGCGAGACATACCACTGGCGGGCGTTCGCGATCGACGCGAGTGGGAAGACCAGTGAGGCAGTGCCGTTCAGCGCGCTGCTGCCTGCCGTGCCACAGCCGGACATCACCGCGCACCTTGGCGGAGCTCCTTACAGCGCGGGCGATCTGGACTTCGACCCGCAGACCGGCAACTACGTCAGCGGAGCGGTCGACGCCACGGTCAGCGTGACCGGCCCGGAACTGAACGTCGCCCGGACGTACAACAGCCTTGACCCGCGAACCGACAACCTGTTCGGCTCTGGCTGGTCCACGCGCTACGACATGCGGGTCGTGCCTGACCAGGACGGGTCGGGCAACGTGGTGGTGACCTATCCGGACGGTCAGCAGGTTCGGTTCGGCCGCAACAACAACGGCACCTTCGACCCGCCACCTGGCCGCGCCGCCACCTTCTATCAGGAGACGGGCACCACGCGTAACTACGTGTTGGTGGACAAGGCGAACTCGGTCTACAAGTTCCGTGACTTCGACGGCAGGCTGATCACGGTCGCCGACAACGCGGGGCGAATCCTTGAGCTTGACTATGGCGAGAACGGCCAGATCAAGCGTGCGATCAGCCGGGCGAGCGCCAACCGCACGCTGTACTTCACGTGGACCGGAAAGCACGTCACCGAGGTCCGCACCGACGCGCCGGTCGCCGGTGGCACCCCGATCGTGTGGAAGTACATCTACCAGGGCGACCGGCTGACGTCAGTCTGTGACCCGAAGAACGGCTGCACCAAGTACGAATACGCGGCGGGCTCGCACTATCGGACCGCTGTGCTCGACACGGCTCCGGAGTCGTACTGGCGGCTCGGTGAACCCGTCGAACCACCGAGCGACGATCCCGTTGAGGCAGTCAGCCAGATCCAGACGAACCTGAACATGGACAAGGGGATCTACCGCAACGTCACACGCGGCACGCCAGGACCGTTCGCGGGTGGTACGGACACGGCCGCTACTTTCAACGGCACCGATTCGTACGTGAAACTGGCCGAAGGAACGCTGAAGAAGAGCCGCGATCTCGCCATTGAGCTGTGGTTCCGTACCACCTCCGGCGGTCCGCTGATCGGGTTCCAGACCAAGCCGTACGACTCTCAGGAGACCCAGGGCGGCGCGATTCCCGCGCTGTACGTGGACAAGGACGGCAAGCTGCGCGGTCAGTTCTGGCACGGCAGCGTCGCGCCGATCACCACGCCCGGCAAGGTGAACGACGGGCAATGGCACCACGTCGTGCTGTCCGGTTCGCTTGCAACGCAGGCGCTTTACCTCGATGGCCGCAAGGTCGGCACGCTCTCCGGGGAGATCGTCAACGCTCCGTTCAACTCCGGCCAGATCGGTGCCGCGCACGCGGTCGGTCCGTCGGCATGGGAACCGGCTGGCTGGTGGACGGGCCAGCGGACGAAGCATTTCGCCGGTGACATCGACGAAGTAGCCATCTACCAGCACCCAGTGAGCGAAGAGACGGCACGGGCCCACTTCAACGCCAAGGCGCCGGCTGACCAGCTCACGAAGATCACTGTCCCCAGTGGACGTGTCGCGGCGACGCTGGCGTACGACACGGTCAACGACCGCGTCCGTGAGTACACCGACGACAACGGCGGGCTGTGGAAGCTGAGCGTCCCGCATGTCAGTGGCACGGAGAAGAAGGACGCGTCCGGCCGTGTGATTCGTAACCTGGTTCGGACCATCGAGGTCACCGACCCGGGCAACCGTTCGCGGTTCTATGACTACGACGGGTTCCGCGGGCGGATCATCCGGTTCGTCGCGCCGTTGGGAACCGGTGCGCGGCTGGAGGATCGGCCTGATCCGTCGATCGTGCCGACAACGCCTCCCACTGCGCCGCCGTGCTCCGAGCAACCTCCGACGGATCCCGATGGTGGCCCGACGTATTGCGGTGGCAACGGTGAGAACGACCCTAACTGGCAGGGTGGTCCGGTCCAGGGAGTCGGTGTGCGGACGTACGACTACGACGCCTCTGGCTTCACGCAAGGGATCGTGGACGAGAACGGTCACCGCGTCGAGTTGCGCAATGACGAGCGCGGCAACATCGTCTGGCGCAAGACATGCCGCGAACCGGGCGTCTGCGACACCGAGTACTTCACTTACTACACGCCGGTTGCGGGCAACGACACCGACCCGCGTATCGACAAGCAACTCACCGCACGCGATGGGCGTTCGTCCAGCAGTACGGACAACCGCTATCTGACGACGTCCGAGTACGACGATCGTGGCGAGCTGAAGAAGCAGACGATGCCGGACGGTAAGTCCGTCTCCCACACGTACACCGACGGCGGGTCGGCCGCTGACGGTGGAGGCAACGAGCCCGCCGGGTTGCTCAAGTCGACAACCGACGCGCGCGGCAAGGTGACGACGTACCGCTACTTCAGCACCGGCGACCTGTCGTACACGACCGAGCCGGAAGGCCTGATCACGAAGTACCGCTACGACCTGCTCGGCAGGCAGGTCGCGGAGATAGAGATCTCCGACACCTTCCCGCAGGGCCTGGAGACCAAGTTCGTGTACGACGAGCTCAACCGGCTCGTCGAGGTGACCGATCCGCAGGCCACCAACGCCGTGACCAACGCGAAGCACACCAAGCTGACCCGCACGACGTACAACGCCGACGGGCAGCCGGAGAAGGTCGAGATCAGCGATCTGACCGGCGGCGACGCGCCTCGTACGATCGCGTACACCTATGACGAGTTCGGTCGGCAGGACTCCGTCACGGACGCTGAAGGCGCGAAGACGACTTATGGCTTCGACGTGTTCGGCAACCGTATGTGGGTTGTCGACGCCAACGGCACGCGCATCGAGTACGCGTACACGGCTCGTAACAACATCGCTGAAGTACGCATCCGTGGCTGGCATGGCAAACCCGTCACCGGCGGCAACCGTGAAGGCGACGCGCGCGACGACGGCAAGTTGCTGACGGTCGAGGCGAACACGTATGACCTTGGCGGCAGGCTGATCCGTCAGGTCGACGCGATGGGCCGCAAGACCATCTACGACTACACGCCCAATGGCCTGGTGTTCCGTGTGCTGGCCGAGGTTCCGGGGGCTTCTGGGCCGCGCCGGATCGTGCTTGAGCAGAACACGTATGACGGCGCGGGCAACCTCGTCAAACGCGTCGGCGCGAACGGCGTGGCCACGCAGTACACGGTGGACGCTGTCGGCCGTGAGACCGAGGTGCTCGAAGACCCGACCGGTCTGGCTCGCCGGACCAAGTACACCTATGACGAGAACGGCAACATCACGCAGGTCGCCACCTCGGGCAACGGGTCGAACACGCCGGGCATGCAGACGACGGCCGGTTCGGTTGTCGACTACGCGTACGACGCGGTCGGCAACGAGATCCGTGAGGAAGTCCAATACGGCGGCACGAACAAGCTGACCACCACACGCCGTTACGACAAGCGCGGTCTGCTCGTCGCCGAGACAGACCCGCGCGGCAACGTCGCTGGTGCCGACCCTGCGGCGTTCACCACGGAGTACCGCTACGACGAGGCTGAGCGGCAGGTCGCGGTGACCATGCCCGCGGTCAAGACGGAAAGCGGCGGCGGCGCGGCGGCCACAACCCGGCCGCAAGCACTCGTCGGGTTCAACGTCTTCGGCGACGAGGTCCAGAACAAGGACGAGAACGGCCGCGTCAGCACGGTGGCGTACGACAAGGTCAGCAGGCCGGTACGGGTCGAGACACCGGACTACACCCCACCGGGCGCCGCACAGCCCATCAAGGGCGTCATCACGACGAAGTACGACGCGCTGGGCAACGCCATCGAGGTGACCAACCCGCGTGGTGCCGTGTCGCGGATGCGCTATGACCAGATGAGCAGGCTTGTCGAGCGCCAGGACCCCAAGGCCGACAACGGAACTGAGATCGGCGGCGTCTGGAAGTACACCTACACGCACAACAACGAGCCGCTGTCGGTCACCGACCCGACCGGCGCGCGCCGCGAGACCACGTATGACGCGCTTGGTCGCGTCGACACCACTACGGTCCTGGAAACCAAGCCGTCGTCGGCCGCGTATACGACGAAGTACGAGTACAACGACGCTGGCGACCTGCTCAAGACGACGGCTCCGTCAGGCGATGTCGTATCGCTCGGGTATGACTCGCTGCAGCAGCAGACCTCGGTGACTGACCCGAGCGGCGGCGTCACGCAACTCGGTTACGACGGCTTGGGCCGCTCGGTCTGGCAGCGAGACCCATTGGGACGTACGAGCTTCGCGCGTCTCGACGCTGCCGGTCGTGTCACCGGCGAGTTCGACCTCGACGGCCAGGCGCGGATCCTGCGTAACAGCAGCTACACGCACGACGCCGCAGGCAATGTGCTGACCGCGACCAACCCGCTCAACCGCACGGTCCGTTACCAATACGACGCGCTGAACCGGCTTACCACGCAGACGGAACCCGTCTCCGACACGGAGTCGATCACCACGTCGTTTGGCTATGACAGCAAGGGCAACCAGACCCGCTACACCGACGGCCGCGGCAACAACTTCATCACCACGTACAACGCATGGTCGTTGCCCGAGTCGGTGATCGAACCCGCGACCACCGCACACCCGGCTGCCGCGGACCGTACGTGGACTGGGTCGTATGACGTCGCAGGCAACGCGACGCGCATCACCGCGCCAGGCGGCATCGCGCGCACCCGTGAATACGACGCGCTTGACCGTATGACCAAGGAAGTCGGTACGGGTGCTAACACCGTTGAGCGCACGCGTACCTATGACGAGGTTGACCGGGTTCGCGAGGTTGGCTCGTCTGGGGTCAAGAACGTCTACTCGTACAACGACCGTGGCGCTTTGCTGTGGGCCGGTGGATCGTCAGGCGAGTCAACGTATGCCTATGACGCCGATGGGCGGTTGACGAGTCGTACGGACGCCGCAGGCACCACCGCGTTCACGTACCTGAAGGGCCGCATCAACACGGCCGTCGATGGCGTGACCGGCGTCAGCATGTCGTTCGACTACAACGCCGCCAGCGACCTCAAGTCCATGCGCTACGGAACAACGCGCACACGGACATTCGAGTACGACAACCTCGGCCGCGAGACCTCCGACGTGATCGCCGAGGGCGCCACGACCGTCTCGTCGCTGACGTATGGCTATGACAACAACGACCAACTGACCCGCAAGACCACAGCTGGCCTCGCGGGCGCAGGCGACAACACATACACCTATGACCACGCCAGCCGCCTCAAGACATGGACGGTCGGCGGAAACACAACGGAATACGCGTGGGACGCCTCAGGCAACCGCGTCCGTAACGGCGCCAAGACCGCGCAGTACGACGAACGCAACCGCATCATGGGCGACGGCGACTACACGTACAAGCACACGCCCGGTGGCGCTATGGCGTCCCGTACATCGTCCGGCTTCGAGGAGAAGTTCACCTTCGACTCGTTCGACCGCTTGATCAAGGTCGGCCAAACCACGTACGCATATGACGGCAACGACCGCCTGTTGTCCCGCGGCTCAGACTCGTTCGCCTACGCCGGATTCGAAATCGACCCCGTCAAGGACAGCACCTCGACCTACGGCCGCGACGCGTCCGGAGGCCTGCTGTCGATCGGTTCGAACGCCAACAAACGCCTGGCGGTATCCGACCGGCACGGTGACGTGGTCGGCGCGATGAACCCATCCGGCACCGGAATGGCAGACTCGGCCGCATTCGACCCCTTCGGAATGTCAACGGCGACAACAGGAACGCAGCACAAGGTCGGCTTCCAGGGCGACTGGACAGACCCAGACACAGATCTGGTGAACATGGGAGCCCGCTGGTACCAACCAGGCGGCTTCATCTCCCGCGACTCGGTAACGGCAGCATCCGGACCGTCCATTGCGTACAACCGATACGCCTACGCCGCCGGTCGCCCAATGGACATGAACGACCCAGACGGCCACTGGCCAAAGTGGATGAAGAAAGCGGCATCCATCACGGTGTCGGTGGTGAAGGAGGTCTCGGGCTACAACGACGTAGCGAACTTCATCCGTAACCCCTCACTCGGGAACTTCCTCTGGGCGGCATCGAACTTCGTCCCATTCGGAAAACTGGCGAAGGGCGCGAAGTACCTCTACAAGGGAGCGAAGGCGCTCAAGAAGTCCCGCGCAGCAAGCAACGCGGCATCGGCAGCCCGTAGATTCGGCGACGACGCAGCATCCGGAGCGCGCCGTTACGGAGACGATGTCGCCTCTTAGAGGGCATCTGATCTTGGTTGGGGCGATATGTCTGTGTCGGGTGACGGCTGATACCTTGATCAACTTGTGGGGTCCCGGCGTGCGTACCGCAGCGACTTGTCCGATGCTCGCTGGGCGTTGATCGAGCCAACGCTGACGGCGTGGCGTGCTGCCCGGCGTGGGCCGGGAACCGTGATGCGCGTGCATGACTTGCGGGAGATCGTGAACGCGATCCTGTACGTGTGCCGGACCGGGATCGCCTGGGAGTATCTGCCGCACGACTTCCCGCCCTGCAAGACGGTTTATGACTACTACGCCAAGTGGGAAGCCGATGGCACAACGGAAACGCTGCATGACCTGTTGCGTGACCAAGTCCGCGTCGCGAAAGGCCGCGCTGCTGCCCCGACGGCGGCGATCATCGACTCGCAGAGCGTGAAAACCTCCTGCAATGTCAGCGAATCCAGTCAGGGTATCGACGCGGGCAAGAAGATCAAGGGCCGCAAACGGCACATCGCCACCGATGTGCTCGGCCTGCTGCTGGCGGTAATCGTGACCGCGGCGTCGGTGCAGGATTCCGCTGGCGGGCAACAGGTTCTCGATCATCTCGCCGCTGCGCATCCGACCGTGTCGGCGGCATGGGTGGACGGTGGCTACAACAACACAGTCATCCGTCATGGAGCCCAGCGGGGTATCCGGGTTGAGGTCGTCAAACGCCCTTCTGCCAAGGGATTCCACGTGTTGCCCCGGCGGTGGGTAGTGGAGCGCAGTCTGGGCTGGCTGATGCAACACCGCCGACTCGCGCGCGACTACGAAGCCCTGCCCCAGCGGTCGCGCACGATGGTCCACTGGGCGATGACTAACATAATGAGCCGCACCCTGACCGGGGAATCCACCCAAACCTGGCGAAACGATCCACCCAAAGCAGACATTCTTGCCTAACTAAGATCAGATGCCCTCTTACAGCCGGAAGTACGGAGACGACGTAGGCTCCTCCGGCCGTAAATACGGAAGTAACAGCAAATGGGGCAGAGGCTCAGACTTCAAGAGCGCCTCAGGCAGATACTTCGCCATCTCAGCAGCCGAACGCGCCGCGGAAAGAGCGGCAGCAGCGGCAAGGGCAGCGGCAGCCCGCAGGGCCGCGATGAAAGCGGTCACGGACAAGGCAAAGGCAGCAATCGCCCACGCCGCGAAGAACAACCCCCTGCCCGTGCTGAAAGCGGCGACGACACCGAAGATCGCGGCAAAGGACCTGATCTCCTCGGCAGCAACCCTGCCAGCGCGGAAGGTCGCATCGATCGCCGAGAACGTCCAAGACGGCAACAAAGTCTGGGCGATCGTGAAGGCAACGATCATCAAGCCAGGCACGGTGGTCGTCCAGTCGGTGGCCGAACAGGCCGTGACGGACTACGCCAACTCCCAACAGCCAGGTCTGGGCGACGCCCTAGCATTCGCCGGCCCAGCCCTGCACCGAGGAAACATAGCTGCGTCCGCAGCGGGTCTACGCGCCAAGGGCAAGGCGAAGAAGACTTCCTGCGACAGCAACAGCTTCGACCCGAACACCCCGGTCCTGATGGCCGACGGATCGCAGAAGGCAATCAGCGACATCAAGGTCGGCGACCGTGTGCTGGCAACAGATCCCACGACCGGCCGGACCGCGAGCCGTGAGGTCACGGATGTCCGCTCACACGTGAGCGAACGCCAACTGGTGGAAGTCAATGTGGGCGATGGCAAGGTTGTCGCTACCGATGAACACCCGTTCTGGGTGGCTTCGGACAACCGTTGGTCCCACGCCATCGACCTCAAACCCGGCCACCGCCTGGAAACTGCCGACCACCGCGACGCCACCGTCACTGGCACACGGTCTTGGTCCGAGGTTCGCCTCGTCTACAACCTCACCGTCGACACCGACCACACGTACTACGTGGTCGCTGGCACACAGTCTGTCCTTGTCCACAATGACGATGAGGGATCTGGTCCAGCAGACTGCGACGTCAAGGCTGCAGCAATGTTCCACGCGGACATACTGGCGAAAGTGCCCAACTCAAAGCGCTCTGGGGCAAGTGAAGTGGTGATCGCGGTCACCGGCGAGCAGTACGAAGCCGGCAGTGCGACGGGATTCAAGCCCTACCTGGTGCCCAAGGTTAGCGATATTCTGGATCGTCACACCGGGCCACGAGGAAACGGGCATGGGCAATGTGGCCTTGTGCAATGTCTCTCCGCGATGTATGAAGATGGCGTCGACCCGAGAGGCGCGACCGTCGCTGCCTATATGGTGAGATCTCCAGGCAATCGGAATTACGGTCATGAGATGGGGCCATGCGATAGTTGCGCCCCGTTCGTCGAAGCTTTGGACCTCAAATTTGTCACCAAGTGGAAAGAGTGATTGTCGGGCTCCTCTGGTTCGGAGTTCAGAGGAGCCCGGTCCCTCACCCCACTGCTGGCTAGCGTCCGCCCTCTTGCGTAACGCGTAACCGGGGATGAGCTGGTCCCGCAACTCAAGCCTGGCCTGGCGTCCGTCGGCATAAGGGATGGCGTAGTTCACGACGCCAAGCCAGTCACCTGAAACGGTGCGCCACCAGCCAGAGACATGACCATGCACCTGGCCGGTCATGTCGAGGCCGTCGGTGACAGTGCTGACGGGAGCCCCTGGCGTGCGAAGGCAAATCGCGTCCAGCCGCACCCAGGCGGGTTTCACCTCGGCGTGCCAGCCGTGTAAGTCGTCTTATGCGGACTATCCCGTTATGCTGTCTGGTGTTGGTATCAGGGTGTGACGCGGCCGATCGAAGATTGCGGTTCAACATAATCACAGGTTGTCAAGGAACGCCATGATCGTGTCAGTTGGCTGGTAGCGGCCTGGAGTTGCTTCGATCGGGGCGGTGCGAGCAAGGGCGCGTTCTTTCAGTGCGAGGTCGGCGTGAACGTAAATCTGTGTAGTGGCAACGCTTTCGTGGCCGAGCCAGAGAGCGATGACGGTGGTGTCAACGCCGGCGTTCAACAGTCGCATGGCGGTGGAGTGCCGTAGCACGTGCGGCGAGATCTTCTTGCCGGTCAGTGTGGGACATGCTTGTGTGGCTGCGCGGGCGTGTTTTGTGACGCGTCGTTCCAGGGCATCGCGGCTGAGCTGACGGCCGCGGCTGGTAGGAAACACTGGATCGGTGGGCTGGCTGCGCGCTCGGCCAGCCAGGTGCGAAGCATGGTGACGGTGCCGCTGGTCAAGGGGGTGATGCGCTGTTTGCGGCCCTTGCCGTGGCAGCTGATATGAGCTCCGGTGCCCAGGTGAACGTCACTGATAGTCAATGTGGTCAGCTCGGAGGCGCGTAGCCCTGTTTGGATCGCCACCGCGAGCATGGTCCGGTCGCGGCGGCCGGTCCAGGTGTTCCGGTCTGGGGCTTGCAGCAGCGCGTCGATCTCGGGTTCGGTGAGGTAGGTGACGATAGCGCGGTCGAACCGTTTGGGTGGGATCGCGAGCACGCGTTGGATCGAGTCGGCGTGGTCGGGATGGCGCAGCGCGGCGTAGCGGAACAGTGAGTGGATGGCAGCCAGGCGAGCGTTGCGGGTGCGGACGCTGTTGCCGCGCTCGGTCTCTAGATGGTTGAGGAAATCGCCGATCAGCGGAGCGGTCAGCTCCTCGATCCGCAACCGGGATGGTGTGCTGCCGGTGCGATGGCAAGTGAAGGCCAGCAACAGTTTGAACGCGTCGCGGTAGGCGGCAATGGTGTGCGGGCTGGCTTGACGTTGCCGGATCAGCCGGTCGGTGAAGAACGCTTGCAGCGTGGGGGCCAGTGCGCTCACGTGTCACCCGCTGTCAGGTAGGTGTCCAGGCGTTGGCTGGCCAGTTGCAGCAGTTCCGGTGCTGCCGAGAGGTACCAATAGGTGCTCTTGGGATCGACATGGCCGAGGTAGGTCGACAGCGTGGGCAGCATGGTAGGTATGTCCGCGCCGCGGCGGTAGCAGTCCAGCAGAGTCGCGACGGCGAAACTGTGGCGAAGGTCGTGAATGCGGGGTCGGCAGTTGGCCGATCGCGGCGTCAGTCCTGCCAGGTCCCGGATCGTGCGCCACTTCTTCTGTGCCGCACTGTGATCCAGGCGGGTGCCGGCCGCGGAGATGAACAGGACATCGCGGTCAGCGAGTTTCCTCGTGCGCAGGAGCCGCTGGCGTTGGACCAGATAGTGACGCAACCCGTCGGCTGTGGTGGCATGCACCGGGAGCAGGCGGCTCTTGCCAAACTTGCCCGCCCGGACGATCACCGTCTCGCTGTGGTCGTCGAAGTCTGTGACGTCCAAGGCGATCGCCTCGCTGAATCGCATACCGGTGACCGCGAGCAGACCGATCATCGCAGGGTAGGTGGCCGCCGCGATCGGGGTGGGCAGCATGCGGGCCGCCGCGATCAGGGCGTCGATCTCCCTGCTGGAGTACAAGTATGGCGTAGCCCGGTGTTTGCCATGAGCAAGCAACCCGGGTGGTGGGATCTGAGTGCGGTCGTCGAGGTTGCGCAGGTAAACGGCGAACCGTCGTACTGCGATCAGACGCAGTGCGTGCCACCAACCACTTCCGCCCGGCAGCGTGGCCCACGCCACCGCGTGCTCCACAGTGACCACGTCCGCGTCGTGCTGTTCTAGGTAGGTGACGAACTGTGCCAGCAGTTTCTCCGCGCGGTCCAATGTGGACCCCAGAGCCCGGCGCAAGCGCAGGTAGTCGGCCAGGGCTTGCCGCAACATGCTCACGCCAGTGGTCGCGCCCGCGCTCATGCCACGACCTGCGATCCTGGCCAGGTGCGGGCGATTCTGCGCAGCGAGCCGATGTCGACCTTCGCGTAGATCGTTGTGGTGAGGGCAGTGCGATGCCGTAGGACCTGGCCGATCTCTTCCAGCGAGGCGCCAGCACCGAGCATGGCGGTGGCTGCGCTGTGCCGCAACCGATGCGCATGCAGCACGCCCAGGCCCGCCCGGCGGGCTGCCCTGGCCACCACGTTGGTGACCGTGGTGCTGCTCATGTGACCATACGGCGCACGAGCACAGACGAACACGTGCCGGGTATCGGTCTTGGGGCGCCAGCCAACTAGGTATGACACGATCGCCTGCCCGACATCGCTGGGCAGCGGCAGACGCTCACAGCGTGGGCCTTTGCCCGTGATGGTCAGCTCGCCGCGGCGCCAATCGATATCCTCCAACCGCAGCGCGGCGATTTCTCCGATGCGCAACCCCAGCCGCGACAACATGGTCAGGATCGCAAAATCTCGCTGACCTATCTCGGTTTCCAAGTCACACGACGCCAACAGGGCCCTCACCTGCCCGCTAGGCAAAGCTTTCGGCAGCCCGGCCAACTTCCACCGAGCCATGGTCGGCACCGCGCTAGCCAGCCCAACCGGAATAGCCCCGGCAACCTGCAGGTACCGCAACAACGATCGCAGCGCGGGCACCAGATGCGCCAACGACCGAGGAGCCTGGCGCGCCTGCTCAACCACAAACTCGGTGATCTCACCGGCGGTCAACTGCTCCAGCCCGCCTTGGCCATCACGCATCCGGCACTCCACAAAGGGCCGGACCGCACACACGTTCCGCTCGATAGACCGAGCAGCAAGACCTCGCTCCGCTGCCTCGTACTCCGCATACCGCCTCAGCAGCGCGTCAGCAGCCGTCACCACGTGGCCGGCCGGAGCGGCCAGCGGCACCCCGATCGACCGCAAATACTCCAACAATGCCGCCCACGACCCAGCCTTCCAATCCTTGAACCGCCCGTCCACGCACTGCGCCGCGATGAACGCCTCCACCGTTGCCGGACCAAACTCGGTGATCTCAAGCCCTGTTGTCTGCATCCACTGACTCAGGTGGATCACGCGTCGCTGGTGTGTCCGCACCGCCGTCGGCACGTACCCCTTATGCCCCAACCATTTGGTGAAACCTTCCTCAAACGGCATCAACGGGCCGGATATCTCCAGCCGTGCACGAGACCACGTCACGATCTTTCCTCCCGTCTGAACCTGGCACTGACCCAGGCGGGAAAACCCACGGCGCATGACGCAGACTTATGCGGACCTCACTCGAATGGCCGCACTTCCGAACAGGCACAACACAACCAAGATCGGCATAAACAGACCATCGGCATAAGATGCCTTATGCCGATATCGACATAAGTCGTCGCCGGTGAGGCGGCTGTAGGGGCTGTTGATCATCGCGCGGTCCGGATGATGTCGTGGTAGGGCTGGTCGTCGAACTCGGCCGAAATGGCCTTCCGGCCATGGGTTGCCAGTGACCACGTGTGGTCGGTTTCGGCGTTGGCCAGGCATGCGAGACAGGTGACGTGAAGCTGGTCATCGGTCTCGCGGATGCGGCTGGTCTCGGCGGAAAGTGTGTGTTGGCCGCGGCGGCAGCGGGTGGGTATGACGACTTGGGTTCCGTGCGCCGTGGTGCGGTAGCGGGCGGTAGCATGCGGTGTGGTGGCGGAGGTCGTCATGGGGATGGATCGTAGCGGCTGTCGAACATACGTTCTAGGTGATCCGGTGTGTCGTGAACGCCGTGCAGGCCTGTCGGCGTGTCGTGCTTAGCGGGTGCACGGCCGGGTGATGTCGACCAGCGGTCCTGCGGTACTTCTTTGTCCTGTGTGGAGAGTTGGATTTCGGCTCTGGTTTATTGGGATCAGCGGTGGTGGTCTGCGGTTGCCGTTGGTGACCTCTGTGTTACCCGCGTGGGTCTGGATGTGGCGCCCCATCTTCGGGACGTGAAATGGGAGCGACGATTCGCAGTCCGAAGTAGACAGTGGAGATGGATTGCGCAGTCCATCCGTGGCCAAAAGCGGGCGGAAAACCCAGCCGTCAGGCTTCTACAAGACTGTCGCAAGGGCGCTCCTGGACGATTGCTGAAACCGTTTTTGGCGTCAATGTCAGGAGCTTGAAGTCCTGCTAGCATGGAAGGTTGGGTTGCTCCGCGTAGCTGGGGGGTTGCGGGGAGCGAATGACCTAAGGGGGTGCGTTGCCATGACGCTTATCTCGGGCACTCGAAGCAGACATCCATCCACGTTCGGGATTCTGGGCCCGTTACGCGTCATGAACGCCGCGGCGGGTGTTCGAAGCCTGGCTGGATGATATCGGGCCGAAAAGGACCTTCGGACATCAGCTCAGCGATGACCGAAGTGGCTACAAGGCGCCGGATTCAAGACGCAGGGCCGCGCCGACGTCCGGCACCAAAGAAAGAATCTGCCCCAGTCCGGTCACGTCGATCGACCGTTTCACGGCCGCACTGCCCACCGCGATATGCAGCTTCTTTCGCAGCCGCATCGCTTTCTCCTGCGCCTCAACCAAAACCGCGAGGCCGGGCGAGGCAAGGAAGGTGACGCCGGCGAGGTCGATCACCACTGAAGTCGGCTGCCGGTGCAAAGCCTCGTGCACCTTCTCGGCAAAGGTGGTCTGGGTGGCCAGATCGATGGCTCCACTCGCGGACACGACGACCGCGTGCTCCTGCTGCTCGACCACGCAGTCAAAGTTCGCGCGTTTCGCCTGCTCAGTCACGATGTTGTCCCGTCTGGTCGGCGCACGGCGATCGGTAGACACTGATTATCCCCGAAACATCCGAGGATCACACCGTCGTTTGGCTGACAGGGCTCTGACCTGGGGCAAGCCCGGGTATTCTGCGTTGCGTGAAACGGGCGGATGTCGACGCGGTGCTGCGCGAGTTCGAGGATGTCGTGCGGGACTCCGGTTTCACCGGCAGCCGTGGGAACTACCGAACCGCTGACGGGGTGCACGTCAAGGTGCTGCTCGACAAGTTCGGCTGGGATCCCGAGCTCGGGTGGGGGTTCTTGCTGGATGTCGAGGACCGGTCCCGCCGGGATGAGTGGGGCAATGTTCCTCCTGAGGCCCGGTTTCAGATTCAGCCGCACAGCTTGGCGAAGGGGCGTAAGGCTCTTGGAGAGTTGTACGCGGACAATCCCGTGCTTCGCAGCCGGTTGAAGAGTGGCTGGTTCGCTTTTGATCACGCGGAACGGTTGCGGGCCGTTCTTGGGCTGGTTCTCGGCCCTGCTTTGACGCTGGCTGCTCGCCCTGCGTGAGCCGGTGCCGAGATTCCGCTGACCGCCCGCCCGGCCGGGGGAAACGACCTTGCGGTGGGGAATTAGGCGGCATCGGAGGGTTCGGCGTGCTTGGCCTGACGATCACCTGGAGCCCACCGCATGGAGTTCCGGCTGTTGGGGGGGTACAGCTGCAGGCAGGCGGCAGGTTGCTGGATGTGGGAACGCCGCGGCAACAGGCTGTTCTGGCTGTGCTCGCGGTCGACGTGGGCCGCCCTGTGCCGGTCGAGACGTTGGTCGACCGGGTATGGAGCGGCGCGCCGCCGGTCGAGGCCCGTAACGTCCTCCACTCGCATCTCAGCCGGATCCGGGCGCTGTTGAAGAACACTGGGGCCGCGGCGAGGATCGAGCGCAGGAACGCGGGTTACGTGCTGGACATCGATCCGGACGTGGTGGACACGCACAGGTTCGCCCGTCTGGTGGACACGCGCGGAACCGACGCGGACCGGGCGGCGGCGTTGACCGAGGCGCTCAGCTAATGGCGCGGAACGCCGCTTGCCGGGCTATCCGGCGAGTGGGTGACGCAGGTGCGGGAGAGCTGGTACTGGCGCCGCCTTGACGCGATCGTCCGATGGGGTGAGGTCGAACTGAAACAAGGGCGACCCGGTGCCGTGATCGCCACGATCCCGGATCTGATTGTTCGACCAGTTCCGTGACCGCGGCCTGATGTTCCTCGACGACGTATTCGCGCTTTCCCTTGCTCTCCCCGCGACACCAGGACGCTAGGCGTTCGCACGCCGCAGGCGTTCGGCAGCTTGCTCTCGGACGGCCTCACGGGACACCGGGGCGGTACCGTGCAGTGACTCCCAACGGGCGTTGTGCACTGGCGTCCACAGGCTGGCCGCCCACGCGATTTCCTGCTCTTCCGCAGTGAACCGGCGACCCCGAAGGTCCTGATAGGTCGCAAGGAACGCGGCCGAACTCTCGATCGGAGCAAGCGTCGGTGGCCCGGAGTTGGCGAAAGCGCCAGACGCCGCACCCACCAAGGCCGCCTCTGGCTGCCATGCCAGACTGTCCCAGTCATGGACGGCCCACAGGTCACCATTGCGCCAGCGGAGGTTCTGCGCTTCGAAGTCGCCGTGACCCAGCACGCACGGCAGGTCCGCGGCCAGCAGCCGCTTGCGGACCCGGTTGGCCGTCTCGATCACGTGCTCGGGCACCACGCTCTGGTCCTGCTCATCCAGGAAACCAATCGCGGGCCACAGCTCGGAATCCGCGTGATCCCACCGTATCCAGCGAGGATTCGGCAGCGGCGGATCGACAGCCAGGTCAGCCAGTTCGGTCATCAGCCGCGCGAACACAGCCGCGTAACGCTCGGCGACATCCGAGGACTCGCCGAGCAGCATTTCGCCGCCAGGCAACGACTCCTCGGCATGGACAACCAACGTGCCGACGCTAACGGCGAGCGTGATCGGCCGTGCGCAAGGAAATCCTCGTTCCGCCAGCCAGGCTTGCGCGGCGACGCACGACGCCTCGCGGCCCTCGTCCTCGCGCGCTTTCACCACGATGTCGCGCCCACCCGCTAACCGAAGCCCGTAGACCGCTGAAATCGACCGCAGCTCGAACAGGACGCTGATCGGCTCGTGTCCTAACTGGTCAACGCACCAGGACCGCAGCCAGTCCGGTAGATCGGTCCCCGGGCCTGCGTTCATGGACTGGCCACGGCTGGCTGCGTGGTCAGCTGGTTGTCCTTGCTCTCCGCGATAGCCAGCATGCACACGAGGCTGAGCAGGCCGGTCGCGGACAGGTAGACGCCGATCGAATAGCTGCCGAACGAACTCGCCAGCTGGGTGGCCAGCAGTGGAGTGATCGCGCCGCCGAGCACACCGGCCAGGTTGTACGCCATCCCAGCGCCGGTGTACCGGTACTGCGTCGCGAAGATCTCCGGCAGCAAAGCACCGGCGGGACCGTAGGCCACGCCGACAACTCCGAGTGCGAGGCAGACCCCAAGGCCGAAAGACCATGCTGTCCCGATGTCCATGATGGGGAACAGCACGAACCCAAGCGCGACCGCCATTCCATTGCCCAGCAGCATGAGTTTGCGGCGACCTACCCGGTCGGAGTAGATGGCCGAAACGACAGTCGTGGCCGCGAAACACAACCCGCCCACGATGCCGACAACGAGCACGGTCGGGCGGGACAGCTGCAGCTGCTGGGTTCCATAGCTCGTCAAGTACGTCACGCCGATGTAGAAGAACGCGAACAACATCGTCAACGCGCCCGCGCCAAGAATGATCTCCTTCGGCTGCTTGCCAAGCACATCCACGAGCGGAATGCGCCGCGAAACAGGCTTGGCCTGACGGAAAACCGGAGTCTCCTCAATCGACAGACGCACGTAAAGCCCAAGCCCGACAAGCAGAACACTGGCCAGGAACGGAATCCGCCATCCCCAAGCAAGGAAACTCGCGGTGCTCATGGACAAGCTAGTGTCCAGGAACGTCGCACTGGCAAGGATAAAGGCCAGGGATGGACCCAGTTGCGGGTACAACGCATACTTGCCACGCTGATTCGACGGCGCGTTCTCGGCGGCCAGCAGCGTCGCACCAGCCCATTCCCCGCCCACAGCGAGCCCCTGGCAGATACGCAGGATCACCAGCAACACAGGCGCCAGTCCGCCAATCGCCGACGTACTCGGCAACAGGCCGACAGCGACCGTGGCGATGCCCATCAGCAGCAGAGTCGAGATGAGCGTGCGTTTACGGCCGATCCGGTCGCCGAAGTGTCCGAACAGGATCGACCCGAATGGGCGAGCCACAAAGGCCACGCCGAACGTGGCGAAAGCGAGCGCGGTGCCCGCGGCCGCGCCGAGGGCAGGGAAGAAGATCTGGTTGAACACCAGTGCGGCCGCGGTACCGTAGATGAAGAAGTCGTAGAACTCGATCGTCGTGCCGGTGAGGCTGGCGAACGCGACCCGCCTCATGGTCCTTGCCTGCTGCTCAGCCATGGGTCACTCCTTCTGACCCGTTGAATGGTCGCACGGCCGTCCAGCCCCGGCACCCTCGAACGTCTGTGCGGCCTTACAGGGTCTTGAGGACCCGGATGCGGTCGGCCCTGATGCGCTTGGCGACCGCTGAGTCGAACGCGACGGTTTCGAATCCGTGCGGCACCGACGGGTGCAGGCGCAGTTCGGTGCTGATTCCGGCGGCCATCGTGCGGCTGGCGTACTCGATGTTCTCGTTACGGAAGATGTCCAGCTCCAGTGCCTCCATGTAGAGCGGTGGCATGCCGGTCGCGTCGTTCATCCGGGCCGGGGCCGCGTAGGGGGAGAGGTCCGAGCTGCCGAACGCGTCCCCGAGCAGCGCTTGCCATGCGGTGATGTTGTCGTCGTAGGACCACGTCGTCAGGCCCTCCAACACCGGGTCTGGTGTGGTGGTCCGGTCGTCGAGCATCGGGTAGATCAGGATCTGCTTGGCGATCGCTGGCCCGCCACGGTCGCGGGCCAGCAGAGCGAGCCCAGCGGCGACGCCTCCGCCACCGCTGTCGCCCATCACAGCGATCCGATTGGTGTCCACGCCAAGCTCGTCGGCATGATCCACGAGCCAGGTCAGGCCCGCGTAAGCGTCCTCGAGCGGCTTGGGATGCGGGTACTCCGGTGCGAGCCGGTAGTCGACCGACAGGAACGAGACGCCGCTGGCGGAGACGTAGCGGCTGACCGTGCCGTCGTAAAGTTCGAGGCTGCTCAGGATCATGCCGCTGCCGTGCAGGAATACGACGGCAGGGCCAGGCTCGGCTCCGTCCTTTGTGTACCAACGGACCAGGATGGACGAACCGTCCGCCGACTTGGCGTGATAGTCGGTCTTCGTGACGTCCTTGGGAATCGGCTGGGCGACGTCGATCATGGCGTGAACGGCGTTCATCGCGGTCCGTCGCGTGTAGACATCCCGACCGGTACGGGCTTGAGCTCGACGCCCTCACCGAAGAGTCGCACGGTTGCCGCGACGACCTCCGGGTCGATCTCAAGTGGCACAGTGACTCCTTTGTCTCCGTGCTGAGCTGGCAATCACTCAGCATCGGCCAGAAATGACGACAGCGCATTGATGTACGCCTGTTGGTCCTCCCACATCGCCATATGCGCGCTGTTCGGGAACTCGACCCGCTTGGTGTGCGGAATGCCCTGTTCCAACGTGTCCGTGCACGGTTCGGCGAACTCGTCGTAGCGTCCACGCGTCAGCAGTACGGGATTTTTGATCTGGCCAAGCTGTGCCGTGCGGTCCCAGTCTTTGAGGGTGCCATTCACCACGAACTCGTTCGGGCCGTTCATCGTGGCGTACACCTGATTGCCGTCGAGATTGTCGAAACTCCGCTGTAGCGGCGCTGGATACGGTTGTGGCAGGCGGCACAAGAAGTTCGCGTAGAACACATTCACCGCATCGAGGTATTCAGGCGCGGTGAACTCGCCCTTCGCTTCGTAGTAATCCAGAGTTTGTTGTACGTCCTGCGGCAGAAGTGTGCGCAAATACCTGGTGCCCGCGACGAACTCCTCCATGCTGGACGACGTGCTGGCCAGCACAACGGCATGCACGCCACGGTGTTTACGCGCCAGGTATTCGATGGCCAGCCAACCGCCCCACGAGTGTCCATACAGGTGGCACCGGTCCAAATTGAGCGCACACCTGACCGCGTCGAGCTCGGCGATGGACCGGTCCAGCGTCCACAGCGACGGGTCGTCAGGTTTGTCCGAACGTCCGCAGCCGAGCTGGTCGTAGAACACGACAGTCCGGTCTTCGCCGAGCTGGCCTAGCGGTTCCAGGTAGTCGTGCCCGGCGCCTGGACCGCCGTGCAGAAGCAGCAACGGCGGGCGCCGGCCACTTCCGACGACGTTCACCCAGACTTTGCCGCCCGGAACCTCGACATATCGCTCGGACGACGCGAACGCGGATGTTGCTGTGGCAGCAGGCACGACCGCGAGGCTGGCGGCCGCGGTGAGTATTTTGCGGCGATTGAGCACTGTCCACTCCCGACACTCGGTTTCACCCGCGAATCTATGACAATGTTTCACGGGGTGCAGGATCAACCGTGCGGCGAGAACTGGCCGTTCAGTCCTGCGGCGCCTGCGCGAGAGACACCGCGTTCCCATCTGGGTCAAGGACAACGACGTGGCGCACGCCATTGCTGTACGTCTCCACCGGTTCGTGCGCGATGTCGTTTTTGGCGAGGCGCGCAAGGATTTCGTCGAGGTCGGTCACGCCAAGTGTGATCATGGCCTTGCCGACGCCGTCCGCCCGTACTTCTCGATCATCGAGTACGACCCACGCGTTTTCGCCTACCTGCCACAGGTACTCCTCGCCGATGACCTCATCCGCGGGCCGCCCGAAGAAAACCTCGAACCACGGCAGTGTCCTCGTCAGGTCGCTCGCCGGGATGATGCTGTACAAGTCCACTTCGATCACTCCTTCTGGTCGCGTCGACAGATGGACCACTCGGCGCGCAGAAACTCATCGCTGTCCGCCGACAGCGGAATCCTCGGAGCCGAAGGCGTCAAGATGCCACGATGGGACCATGGCGGACATCCTCCCCTTCCACCAGCCGGAACCCCTGTGGCGTGAACTGCTGGGCAGTGCCCTCCGCTCAACGAGAGAGGACCAGGGTGGCCGCCTGATCGACATCGCCGAGCGAGCAGGCATCTCACCCCAGTACCTCTCGGAAATCGAGCGCGGCCGCAAAGAACCCTCCAGTGAGATGATCGCCGCCGTCACCGGAGCCCTTGGCATTGACCTGGCCGACCTCCTCATCGACATCGCGAATACCGCCCGCCCGGCAGGCCCCGTGCTGCTGGCCGCCTAGGACCGGTTTTCGAGCACACGGTCGGCAAGGCCATACCCAACCGCGCCGGTAGCGTCGAACACTCGGTCCCGATCGGTGTCATGCCGCAAGGTCGCAGCATCCTGGCCGGTGTGCTTGGCGAGAATCTCCTCCAGCTGAGTACGCACCCGCACAACCTCGTCGGCCTGCAGAATCAAATCCGGAATGGCCCCACGCCCCTGAGCGGCGGGTTGATGCAGCACCACGCGAGTGTGCGGCAGCACGAAGCGATGCCCAGCCTCGCCCGCGGCCAACAACACCGCGCCCGCCGCAACCGCCTGGCCGACGCACGTCGTCGCCACCGGCGCCCGGACGAAACGCATGGTGTCGTACAACGCGAGCATCGCGGACGGATCGCCGCCCTCGGAGTTGATGTACAGGTTGATTTCCCGTTCAGGGTTGTCCGCGTCCAGGAACAACAACTGGGCGATCAACGCGTTCGCCACGCCTGAGTCGATCGCGGTGCCGAGGTAGACGATCCGTTCCGCCAGCAGGTGCGAGTAGATGTCCATGATCCGCTCGCCCGCCGGGCTGCGCGTGATGACGTTGGGAATGGTGTAAGTGCTCATGCGCGTGCTCCAAGCCCCAGCCCGTGCGTGCGCACGGGAACAACCTGCTCCATGGCCTCGACGACGTGGTCGATGAAGCCGTATTCACGTGCTTCCGCCGTGGTGAACCAGCGGTCGTGCAGCGAGTCGGTGAAGATCCGTTCGATCGGCTGGCCGGTGTCCTGCGCGATGAGCCCGAGCACCGTGTCCCTGGTGTGCCGCAGGTCGTCCGCCTGAACCTCCACCTCGACGGCCGACCCGCTGATTCCCGCCGAGCCCTGGTGCATCAGGATCCGCGCGTGCGGCAGGGCGAAACGTTTGCCCGGCGTGCCCGCGGACAGCAGGAACTGCCCCGCGCTGCACGCCAGCCCCAGCGCGAGCGTGGCCACGTCGCACGGCACCAGCCGCATCACGTCACGAATGGCCAGCATCGCCGGGACCGAGCCGCCGGGCGAGTGGATCCACAACGCGATGTCCTTCTTGGGATCCTCACTGGCCAGCGACAGCAGTTGGGTGGCAAGCACGGTCCCGTTGTCGTCGTCGAGTGGGCCGTCCAGGACCAGCACCCGCTGGCTGAAGAAGCGTTCGCGGAGCCGATGGTCGAACAGCGGCTGCTTGTCGTGGTTCGTCATGTTCATGACGATGCCGCCGCCGCGGTGCTATCCGCAGGCCTCGCTGCTGTGGGCAGATCAGCCGACAGCGGATACCTCAACGTTCGCTTGTTTGACATCAAAGCGAACCCGGCGGCCACTGCATCCGCCGACGGCGACTTCGGTCTGTACCGCGTCGACATGCCGCAGGGTGGCGGGCCTGGCTTTCCGATTCCATCGCCAATCCCAGGAACTTAACCTCCCGTGGTAGGTGGGGCTGGTGTGGCACGTGTGGCTGACGCGGCGGATCGTTGTCCTTAGTGGACCTTGAGCTGGCCGGAAGCGGACAGCCCCGCGTGGTTAAGTTCCTGGCGTTGACCTCCATCGCACGATGTCCGAGTCGTTCTTCGTCCTGTCCGGCACGCTTCGCTCGCACGACGGGGAAAAGTGGCGCGACGGAAGCGCTGGCGACTTTTTCTACGTCCCGCCCGGTGGGGCTGCACGCGTGCCGCAAGGAGACCGACGAACCCGTGTCCATGCTGATGCTCTTCGCCCCGGGCGCGCCAAGGGAAAGCTACTTCGAGGGGCTGGCCGGACTCGCCGATATCGAACGGACGCAGTTCTTCGTCGACCACGACAGTTACTTTGTCTAATACGGCCCGTCCGGGGCAAATCACCGGTTTTCCACTTGGCGTGCAGCGCGCGATGTACTTTCGCGCAGGGATGGTTGCTGTCGATTCACCCATGGGCGTTCAGTTATTCCTGACGGGTATCTTCTCGTGAAGGAATGAGGTTCGACGAATGCGATTCATGAAATCGATTCCAATGCTGGCCGCGGCTCTGGCGTTCGGTGGTGTGATGGCGGCGCCACCTGCGCAGGCCATCGTCGACGGCGTCGAGAGCAGGCACCTGCAAGGGGCGGTTCAGATATTCAACGGCCAGAATCTCACCTGCGGCGGAACGCTCGTGGCCCGGCGTTTTGTGGTCACCGCGCGGCATTGTTTCTTCAGCTCGGCGGGCCGGCGGCTGTCGTTGCGGAATTTCCGGGTCCGCGTCGGGGACCATCGTTTGGGGCAGGGCGATCAGCATAATGTCTGCGAGACCTACGAGAAGGTCGGTGTATCGACTGGCGACGGGCCTGGCGGACAGGCGCAGGGTGCGTTCTCGGACATTCTCGTGATCCAGCTCAGGGAGGATGTCAACCAAGCCAACCAGATCGCACCGGTCGGTAATCAGCTCCCAGCGGTCAACGACAATGTCGCGGTCAAGGGTTGGGGCCATCGCGGCGACATGAAGGTCGCGACCATGCGAGTCCAGGCGCTGAACCGGGAAATAGACAACGTTCCGGACGCGATGGATCTGCGCCGCGGCAACGGAATCACCCAGAACGGCGATTCCGGCGGTCCGGTGATGCTTGGAAACCAGTTGGTCGGCGTCATCTCCGAGTTTGAGGACAATCCCCAGTCCACCCTCGCCGTCGAAGTCCAGCCCTACCACGACTGGATCGAGCAAACCTTGCACAGCAACGCCTGCTGACCGGGCCTGGCCGCGAAGCCCTGCCCTCGCGGCGAGCTAAGGGGATTCTTCAAACGGGTCAAGCAGTTGGGACAGCAGGGAAACCAGAGCGCGTTGGTCGGGTCCCGAAAGATTCTCGATAAGGCGCTTCTCATTGGCCAGGTGCAGCGGGAGAACCCCGTCGATCACGGCCAATCCCGTTGCGGTGAGCCGGATCCGGACCGATCGTCGATCGGCTTCATCCCGCGTTCGCGTCACCAAACCCTTGGCCTGCATACGATCGATCCGGTTGGTGATCGCGCCGGACGTGACCAGCGAGGTCTTCATGAACGCGCTGGCCGTCAGCTCGTGCGGCTGGCCGATCCGGCGCAGCGTGGACAGCACGTCGAACTCGCCAGGTTCCAAACCATGTCCGGCGAGGAAGGACTTGATTTCGGCGTCCCAGAACCGGGAAAGCCGCATCACCCGGCCGACCACGGCGATCGGCGACGAGTCGAGATCCGGTCGTTCCGCGCGCCACTGCGCGATCACCGCGTCGACGCCCATTCCGCACTTCCGGCCGCCGGCAGTATGTATCTCAACGTTGAACTATATCGAAAGAGTGGCTGGTGGAGATCATCGGTTTAGGTTGGCTTGGCACGCGGACCAAGCACGCGAGCGAACTCGCGGAGTTCTACGGCACTGTGCTCGGGCTGCCGCTGACCCACCATTCGCCGGGTTTCTGGGTGGTCGACCTGCCCGACGGTCGCAACGTCGAGGTGTTCAGCGATGACTACGAAGGCAAGGAACACTTCGACACCGGCCCTGTCGCCGGGTTCGCGGTCCGCGACCTGCCCGCGGCCGTGGCGGAACTACGCGCGAAGGGCGTGGAACTGCTCGGCGAGCCCGGTCCGACATGGCAGCACTTCCGTGGACCGGACGGCAACGTCTACGAACTGGTAGCGGTTGCATAGCGTGCGCCATTTGGGTGGCGGTTAGCCAAAACACGGCCACGACCTGGGCGACCCTCATAAGGTTCGATGTGTTGTGAGTAACACAGGGGAGAACGCCTCAGGCCCGCAACGGGACGAATCGGAACCCTGGCGTGCGTGCCTGCGCGACACAGACACGGGGGAGATCCTGGGCGCGGGGGTCGTCCTCAGTGACCGCGTGGTGTTGACATGCGCCCACGTCATCCCGGACGCGCGCAGCCCGGTCCACGTCGAATTGGTCGGGCAGCAACAGCTGATCACGGCCATTGTCCTGCCCGACTGCTGGGCGCCGCCGCAGCATGACGAGCGGGCGGATCTGGCCCTGCTGCGCCTTGATCGTCCAGTGTGGCTGCGATCGCGGCCGCGACTGCGTAACCTGCGTTGCCCACGTGGCCGAGCCGTGCACGCATACGGTTTCCCCGCGCCCCTTGATTACGGCGTTTTCGCCTCGGCTGAGTTGTCTGGCACAGCGGGTCCTGGCGGCGAATGGGTTCAGATCGATTCACAGGCCCACCGGGAGTTGCTGCGCAAAGGGTTCAGCGGCGCGGGCGTGGTCGATGAGGAAACCGGTGCTGTGGTCGGCATTGTGACCATGGCCTATCACGACGACGTTTCCCATCTGGCGTGGATGATCCCGGTCGAGGTGGTCGCGAAGTACCTGCCGAAGATCCGCTCGTTCATCGGCAAGGAGATCCCGTGCGGGCAGCGGACCGCGGGCGGCGATCTGCTGATCGAGTTCAGTCCCAACGGCATCGCCGAGATCAAGATGAAGGTGGACCTGACCAAGAAGTCGCCCGACGAGGCGTATCGCGACCTGCGCCATCTCCCACCGCCGGTGGACAAACCACGCGGCTCCGAGCCGGTCGGGGTGACCGGCATCGAGCAATCTCAAGACCCAAAAGAGACATTCACCGCCGCGGTGGCTCCCTTTGTCCGCGACGGAAACACTGTCGTGCTGCACCTGAGCGACGCGGACTCGCCCGTGGCCCAACTCGTTCGGCAAACGCAGCGGGAAGCGCTGCTGGCCCGGATCGAGGCCCTCACCGAAGGCGTCACGGACCTTGCCCAGCGCGAAGACCTTGCCAGAACACATCGTCGCCGTGCACGATCACGGCTGCTTCCGCCGCCTGAGATCACCGAGTTACCCGCGCTGTCCGCTGAGTTTCAACTGCCCGTCGCCGCATTGCGTGGCAGCGTTGAAGAGAAGGACCCAGACCGCGTGCGGCGCGCCGTGGAACGCTACGAGCGCAAGCTCGACCGCAGCCGTGACCTCGTCGATCAGGTCGATAAGGAAGCTGACGCGGCCATGCTCGTGCACGAACGTCTGCGCGGCTTGTTGGCCAGCTACAACGCCAGGGCCGTACAGCACGGTCTGGTGGAGGACAAAGAACTCGACGCCCTCTTGCTCGCCGCGCGCACTGCGCTTGAGGCGCATCCGTGCGAGCTGAGAACAGCGGAAGCGCGTGTTGACGTCTACGTGGGTGCCGTGCGACGCCGTCTTGGGGGAGAGCGGGCATGACTTGTTGCGGTATGCCAGTTGGTGCAACGGGGTTCTGTGATGTCTGTGGCCGCCGCAGGGTCGTGCCACCGGAGAGCCAGACGGAAGTGACGTCGGCGCCGACCGAGGCCAGACGGACCGACCCGAGCCAGTACAGTGGCACGTTCGCGGCGGATGAGCTGTACTCGTTGCCTTCCGTCGACGGCATCGATCCGGAAAGCGCCCCCGAGATCAGCCCGGATTACCCGGAGAACCGCCAGTTCTGCGCCAATCCTGTCTGCCGCGAGCCGGTTGGCAGGCGGATCGGCAGCCAGCCGAGGATGAAACGTGGGTTCTGCCCGTTCTGCCAAACGCCGTTCTGCTTCGAGGTCAAGCTGAAACAGGGCGACATGATCGGCAACCGCTACGAGGTGTGCCGCTTGCAGGCCGTCGGTGGGATGGGCTGGATCTACCTCGCCAAAGACCGCGAACTGAACGACACCTACGTTGCGCTCAAGGGAATGATCAACCCGACGCACGTGCAGAGGCTGAACCTCGCGCACGTCGAACGCGACGCGCTGACCCGGCTCGATCACCCGAACATCGTGCGGATCGTCGGCTACGCCGAGCATCCCGACCCGCGGACCGGCGATCCGGATCACTACATCGTGATGGAGTGCGTGGTCGGCGAGACCTTGCAGCATCGCCTCGATGGCGGGATCACCAAGCTGGAAGAGGTGACCGCTTACGGCCAGAGCATCCTCGCCGCACTGGCGTACATGCATGATGAGGGCTTGCTCTACTGCGACATGAAGCCGGAAAACGTGATGCACGCTGGAAAGCGCGTCAAGATCATCGACTTCGGTGGGACACGGGCGATCGACGACCAAGCAAGCGAATGGGTCTCCACGCGCGGCTTCGCGGTGCCACTGGCGGAGAAGAAACGAAAGGGGCTCGACGCCCGGTCCGATGTGTACACCGTGGGCAAGACGCTGGCGAAGCTGCTTGAGGTCGCCATGCAACGGGAACCGGAGTACGACCGGATGCGCGTGGGACTGGAGTCGCTCGAGCACCTGATCGCCAGGGCAACGGCGCCGTATGACGCCAGATTCGTGTCCGCGAAGGAAATGCTCGAACAGCTGGATGGCGTGCACCGCGAGCTGCTTTCGTTGCGTGACGGCCAACCGCGGGCGGTGCCGTCTGCCCGGTTCGAGGATATGGTCGAGCTGCTGGACGCCAGTCTCGGCGCGGTGCCGAGCGCGGAGCGGTGGACTGCGGGCCTTGACCGGAAGGTCGATGACGGTGTGCCAGATGACGTGATCAGTGACGGTCTGCCCGGCCCTGCTTCGGCCGCGAGCGGCCTGCCACTGCCCAGGATCGACGAGAACGATCCAGCAGCCGACCTTCTTGCCGACACTCGGGTGCTTGCCGAGCCCAGGAAGCGTTTGCGTGAGTATTTCGAGCGCGGAGAACACTTGTGGCGCTCTGTCGAGCTCAATCTCGCGGCAGCGAGGGCGTATCTGGAACTGGACGAGCCAGCCGAGGCCGACCGATGCATCCTGCAGGCACAGGAAAGACTCGGTGACCGGGTGGCTTACGACTGGCGCATTGCCTGGCACCAAGGCTTGTTACGGCTGGCGAAGGGCGAAGTGGACGCTGCCGAGCGATGGTTCCACGCCTGCTACCGGCTGCTGCCCGGCGAGGAGATCCCCAAGCTGGCCATCGGATTCTGCTTGGAGCAACGCGGAGACACCGTAGGCGCCCACCGGTATTACGAAGCCGTGCGGTGCCGTGACGACCGGCAGGCGAGTGTCGTGTTCGGACTGACCAGAATCGCTCTGCGACAGGGCGAACGGCGTGAGGCGGTGTCTATATTGGACAGACTGCCACGGGTCTCCCGGCACTACTACGCGACCAAGATCGCGGCGGTCCGCATCCTGCTCGCCCGTTTGGCTGACCAGGCGCCAGATTCCGAGGACGTCAATGAGGCCGCGGATCGGTTGCCGAAGCTGTTCCTCGACGGTGGTGAGGAGAACGGCGACGCCCGGCAGCGGATGGTGGCTTTGTTGCATGAGGCCGCGTTGAGGCGGGTTTGGCGCGGCGCGTCGCGGCTCAGCGACGCCGTGGCTGAGGATGTCCGCGAGGATGGGTTGCGCAATCTGCTGGAAAGGTCCTATCAGGAACTCGCCAAGCACGCCCGCGATCAGCAGGCGCACGACGTGTTGATCGACCGTGCCAACTCGATTCGACCGTGGAGCTGGTGGTGACCTCCTTCTCCGTTGATCTGTACCAGAACAAGTATCTGTCGACTTCAGATCGATACCTGCACGCGGTTCTCGTTGTGCGCATCGACGGCGTGGCGAAGCAGTCAGTTGCCGCGGCCGAAGTGTTGCTTGTGGACTGTTCGAGCTCGATGGACTGGCCGCCAACGAAGATCGCGAACGCCCGCAAGGCCGCTGAAGCGGCGATCGACTCGCTCAGGGACGGCACGATGTTCGCGATCGTGTCGGGCACCGCGACTGCGACAATGCGATTCCCTGCCACTGAAGAGCTGTGCGCGGCCAATCCGGACACACGCGCGCGGGCCAAAGCCGTCGCCGCGAACCTGGTCGCCAACGGCGGAACCGCGATGAGCACCTGGCTGGCCTTGGCCAACCGCTTGCTTGGCCAGCATCCGCACGCGATCAGGCACGCCTTGCTGCTGACCGACGGGGTCAACCAGGGCGAGGCTCCCGCGGACCTGCACCGGGTGCTTGACCAATGCAGGGGCCGGTTTACCTGTGACGCAAGGGGAATCGGCGACGACTGGAAGCCGGAGGAACTGCGGACGATCGCGTCAGTGTTGCAGGGCACTGCGGACGCGGTGGTCGAGGACGAGGAACTGGTGGCGGACTTCGGCCAGATCATCCAGTCGTCCATGGGCAAAGTAGTCCGTGACCTGCGACTGCGGATTCACACTCCGCCGTTCGTCGAGGTCGACTTCGTCTGGCAGGTCGCGCCGACCCGGCTTCCGCTTGTCAGTGCGGACGTGGCCGACGGCGGCGTCGAGGTGGCCACCGGGCCGTGGGGCGAGGAGACCAGGGAATTCCTGATCGGCCTGCGGCTTGACGATCTGAGCGGCCGTCCGCAGCTGGAGGACTTGCAGCTGGGCCGGGTGGGACTGGCGACCGAAGACGCGATCGGCACGCTGCCAGCCGAGTTGCCGATACTCGGGCACATCACCGGCGACGTGACGCTGTCCACCCAGATCCATGACCTGGTCTCGCGGCACACCGTGCAGGCCAAGCTCACCGAGAAGCTCGGCGAGGGCTGGGCCAACTTCGGCGAAGGCGATCGCGACGCCGCAGCCAGAGCATGGGGCGAAGCCGCGAAGATGGCGACGGAACTGGGCAACGAGGAAGTCCTGCGCAGGCTGCGGCGGCTGGTGGACATCGAGGACGCGGCACGCGGGCTCGTCCACCTCAAGGAGTCGGTGCGGCCGAGGGACGGGTTCTCGCTGATCCTGTCGGATCTTTCGTGGCAGTCCGACGCGGCGCGCGAACCTGTGCCTGTCGGTGAACCCGTGAAGTGTCCACAGTGTAAAACGCTGTCCCCGGCGGGCTCCGCGGTATGTATGGCCAACGGGCACCCACTTGGTGGTGCTTCGTGAAGTGGGTCCGCCGCTTCGGCCAGGTGGCGCGGTCTGCTGTTGGCGTCGACGACAGTACCCGGCGCGCCATGCACGGTATGCGGATCACGTTGTTCGTGCTCTCCCTCGTTGTTCTGGTGACTACGGTCTGGTCGACGGCAGGGCTTCGCTCCACAGTGGATGAAGTACGGACGCGGACCGCGCCGGGACTGCTTGACGTCGCGTCGGCCCGCGAAGCGCTTGTCACGGCTGATCAAGCCGCTGTCGACAGTTTCAGAAGTGGGACAGCCCAACAGGTTGGGCCGGGCAGCGAGTATCAGAACGCGCTGGCTGTCGCGAACCAGGACCTGGCTCGTGCGGCTCAGAACGGCGTTGCGGGTGGGGCTGGAGTGCAGTTCCTTGCCGGGCTGCTGACTGTCTACAGTGGTTGGATGGGCGAGGCGGACGCTTATTCCCGCGGTTCGGGAGACTCTCTCGCTGGCTTGGTGAATCTGTGGTACGCCTCAAGATTGCTGCACAACGACGATGAGGGAATCCTGAAGTATCTGGACGAGCTGGCCGCCAGTCAGAGCGCCACAATGGACCAGCAGCTGACGACCGGGTGGTTGGACCCGTTGACGGCGTTGATCTGGTTGGTGCCCGCACTTTTGTTGCTGGCAGCGCTGATCCGTGCTCAGGTGTTTCTGGCTCGGCGGTTCCGGCGGCGACTGAGTCCTTGGCTGGTTGGCGCGACCGCCTTGTTGATCGCGCTGATGCTGTCGAGTGCTCCATGGGCGCAGCCTGGCGGCGATACCCGTGCTGCGGCCGAAGCGCTCAAAAACCTGGTTCCAGACCCGCAGAAACCGGAAGTGCTCGCGCCTGGCGAGGCTGCGGCACTGCAATGGGTGAGCAGTCGTTGCGTTGCGGAATGCGGGGACACAGTGGCATTGCAGGGAACCGTTGCGGCCGCGACACCGCAGATCGATCCGGCTGAAGCCGCGGCAGTGACTGCCGGGTTCTCGGAGGCGGGCGACGCGGGATGGCTTCCTGTCCTGATCCCAGTGCTCGGCAGTGCGGTCGTCCTTTTTGCACTGCTTGGGTTTCAGCGTAGGATCAGCGAATACGGGTACCCGTGATGAAGGTGCTCATCGCTGTTTTGTTGCTGTGCGCCGGTATGGTAACCGGATGCGGTGCGTTCGCGGCGCCAACGATCACCATGATCGGGCCGTGGACCGGACCCGAGGAGCGCACTTTCCTCGCGGTACTCGGCAAATTCACCACGCAGACCGGGATCCAGGTGCGGTATCAGGGAACCAGGGCGGTGAACCAGGTTCTGCGCGCCGACGTCCAAAAAGGACGCGCGCCGGACGTTGCCGCGTTGTCGAGCCCAGGAGAGCTGGCCCGCTACGCGCAGTCGAATGACCTGATCGCGCTCAGGGACGTGGCCACCTCCGAGCAAGAGTACGGTCCACAGTGGCAGGAACTGCTCAACCTGGGTACTCCTGAACGGTATGCGGTACCGGTGAAGGCGGACCTGAAAAGTGTGGTGTGGTTCAACGCCGGCGCGTTGCCCGGTGCCGATCCGAAGACGTGGCCAGAGTTGCAGCAGCTGACTCGCGACTTGGCCGGTCAGGGCCGTACTCCATGGTGTCTTGGCCTTGAGGCGAATTCGACGTCCGGCTGGCCGGGAACCGACTGGATCGAGGACATCCTGTTGCGCCAGGCCGGATTGGAGACCTACCGCCGATGGGCCGCCGGGCAACTGCCGTGGACATCGGGCGTGGTCCGTGACGCGTGGCTGCGGTGGGGTGAGCTGATCGCCGTGCCTGGCGCGGTGCGCGGCGGCCGGACTGGCGCTTTGCTGACGTACTTCCGGGACGCCCGCAAGACGATGTTCGACTCGGAACCCGGTTGCCTGATGGAACACTTGCCATCGTTCGCGATGGGCGACTATCCGCCAGAAGATCAAGGAAGATTCGACTTCTTCCCATTCCCAGCGGCCAGCGCGAACTCCGCGTTTCACGTCGGCGTGAACCTGGCCGGGTTGTTCAGGGATAGTGAAGCGGCAAGGCAACTGATGACTTTCCTTGCCTCGCGTGAGGCCCAGACCATTTGGCCACAGCTCAGCGGCACCGCGTTCTCCGTGAACAAGCTTGTGCGCCAAGGCGGTCTGTACGCCAACCGGCCGGTGAGCTCACGCGTCGCGACGATCCTCGCGGAGAGCGAGTTGTGCCTTGACGCCTCGGACGTGATGCCAAGCGAGCTTGCTGAGGCTTTCGCCCGTGGCGTGCTCGCATACGTGGCCGACCCCAACCAGTTGGGCGAAGTCCTTGAAGGACTGGACAAGATCCAGTCCGAACTGTCCAAAAAGGAAACGGCCGCGACCGAACGGCTGACTGTCTCGTGTGGATGAATAGGAGGATAGATGCCGGAACTGGTGCGGTTTCCGCTTGAAGTCGGTGGATCGGTGCTGGTGGAGGTGGAACCGGAACCAGGCCCCCACCGCGCAGCACGACCAGGCGGAGTGCTCAGAGAAGCCTCAGCGACCCTGGAACGCGCGGTACAGCAAGTCCGGGACGCCGCCGCGGCAGCGGTGGCGGAGTTCCTCGAGATGCCCCGCCGTCCCGACGAACTGGAAATCAAGTTCGGCCTGAAACTAGACGCCCAAGCAGGCGCGGTGATCGCACGAACAGGAATGCAGGGCCAATTCGAAATCAAGCTGAAGTGGATCAGCGACCGCCTGGTGCCAGCCGACGAACCCCCACCCGAGCCCTAGGCCCTCGCGCGGCCCAGATCCTCAGCCAACCTGAAGGCTTCCTCGGTCTTAGGATGCGTCTTCCCGAGTTGACCGTGCAAAATCCGCGCACCCCGGCGCGCGAGCTCGGCGGCCGCCGGATCGTTCAACGCGTGCACGGCCCGCGCCTTCAGCAACAAGACGTACCCGATGTACAGGTGGTCAGGCGCGTACTTTCCCTCCCGGATCCGCAACGCCCGATCGATCAACGGCACAGCCGTCGCGTAGTCATCTCGCGCGAGATGCACATTCGCCAACGCCACCAAGTCGAAGCTGACGTACGGGTCGTCCGGCCCGTACGCCGCTTCGTCAATCTCCAACGCCCGCTCAGCAAACGGCAAAGCGGCCGCGTAGTCACCAGCAAGGTGCAGAATCCGCGCCAGCGTGGCCAAATCCGTCGCGATAGCGGGACTGTTCGCCGGCAGGGACTCCTCGTGCAGGCGTAGGGCGCGCTCCGCCAGAGGACGCGCCTTCTCAAACTCACCCAAGTCCCGGTAGATCTGCGCAAGAACAATCAGGTCGAAGCCTCTCTCCGCGTCCCTGCCCGCAAGAGACTCGTCGATCGCCAAAGCCCGCTCGCCCAAAGGCAGCGCCATCGCCCGATCCCCGATACGCAGCACGAACTCCGACGCCAACCTCAGCAACACTGCCGTGTTCGCGGCCCGCTCCGCCCCCGCCGGAGGCTCACCCTTGGTCACCGCCAGCACGTGCGGAAGCAGCTCCTGCCACCGCGCCCCCGCATCCGGATCGCCGTGAATATCATGAGGAACAGCCGAAAGCAAGATGATCGACAAAATTGCCCGCGTTTCGGCGTGCGTTTCCGGCGACATCCCAGCTCGGACGGCAGCCTGCACCAGCCGGTGGAGGAGTAGGTAGGATTTGCTGGAACCGAATGGCGGCCGCGTTCGTTGCCGAGTCGGAAGGCGTGCGGGTGGCAGCGGAGCATCAGTGCGCTTCGCGAGCCCAAGGCCAGCCAGTGCACCGACCGTCCGGTCCCACGCAACCGGGTCAGCAAAGCCCGCAACCAGGCCAGAGCTCGCGGGAAGGGCACCGGAGCTGCCTCGGGCAGCAGGGCCGTCGGCCACGTCCAGCGGGGTCGAGCCGTCGACAAGGCTCAGCGGGTCAGGGCCCGAAGTGGAAGAACCATCGAACAGGTTCAGCGGAATCGGCTCCGGCGCCAGCAAAGCGCACAACTCCAGCAGCCGCACGGCATCCGGCAGCTCTGCGGCCAACGTACGCACGCTGAGCTGCCACAGCGTCGAGACCACCACGCTGGGCCGGTCGGCCAGCTCGCCGTGCCCGATCATCTCCTCCAACCGGGACGTCAGCAGGGCCAGGTAATCCTCAGGCGCCGTCTGGTTGTAGTCCATGTACCCGGCGGCCTGCTCCAGGCCAAGGGGGAGGTCGCCCAGTTGCTCGGCGATCCGGTCGGCGACGGCGTCGGTCATCCCGGGCACCCGCCGGACCAGCAAATCCACCGACTCCCGCCGGGTGAACACATCCAGGTCAATGACCCCGGCCCTGCTCGACCAGCCGCTGACCCTGGTGGTGACGATGATGTGCCCGTTGCTCACCAGGTCGCCCGTTGGCAACGCGTGCGTGAGGGTGCTCGGCTTCTCGCCATTGTCGAAGATGATCAGCCAAGGCCTGCGGTCAAGCAGCTTGCCGTAAACCTGCGGAATGGCCTGCTCAGCACTCACCTCCGTCAGCCCGAGCTCCCTGGCCAACGCGGTGAACTGGGGCGCCACCAAGTCGGGCTCCTCGGCGTCCACGAAAGCGACGAACCGGTACTTCTGCCGGTAGCGGTAGGCGTACTCGACGGCGAGCTGTGTCTTGCCGACGCCGCCTAACCCGTGCACGACCTGCGTCGAGACATCGTTCGTCGAGGTCAGACGCTGTCGAAGCTCGCGTAAGGCGGCGTCGCGGCCGGTGAAGTTGGGGTTGCGCGGTGGCAGCCGGTAGGTCGCGGGCGCGGGCAGTTCCTTGGCCTTACGCTCGCGGCGAGGTGCCTGCCAAAATCCCAGCAACGCCAACGGAATCAGCAGAAGCAGCACTACCCACGGGTTCGTCCGGACGAAGTCGAGCGGGCCTGGCCAGCGGCTTTGCCCCGATGCGGCGTTGAACGCGAGACTGCCGAGGAAAAGCACGAGCAGCGCGGCCACCGCACTGACCAGCGTCCGCCACATGGCTCCCTTTCTGCGACGGCGATAGCGATAGACAGCCAGCGGATCCTAACCCAGGGGCGGCCGTTGAAAAGTGATCTCAGGGAACTCCGCGGCCGGACCCGTGAACAGGCGCTGAGGCACGCCGCGAAGATGCTGGTCGAGGAAAGCGGCGACATAAGTACGCGTGATCCGCAGACCTCGAACAGGTTCCACGGGCATGTCCACCTCGATACCAGACTGTTTCACGAGCAGATTCAGGTCCGTGAAAATGTTGTGATCCGACTTGGTGACGTGCAGCCACCGCTTCCACCCGGACATCCGCGGCCACACGGCATCCCACGACGGATCGCGAACGTTGCCAGGCTCATGGTTCTCATCGGTGCCGATCAGCAGGAACGGCCGGTCCAAAGGATCGGACGGCAGCATCGGCCCATCGAGGTTGACGCCGGCATCGATGCGGGAATCGGCGCGCATCGCGGTCGCGGCGCCCGCGCCACCCATTGAATGCCCGACAGCCGCGACATGGCGTTGATCGACCAGCGGGTGCCCGCGCAATTCATTGAGCACGAAGGACAAGTCGGTCCCTCGGTTGAGCGCGATCGGCGCATGGCCGATCTTGCCGGGCAGCTCGCAGGCTGTGCAGGGCAAGATCCCACCGGGGAACCGAACGCCGACGGACTCGTAGGCATGGTCGACCGCGGCGGTCACGTAGCCGCGGGACGCGAGGTCCTCGGCCAGTGCGGTGATTGTGTGGCGGGAGAACAGGAAGCCGGGGGAGAGCAGGACCAGCGGGCGTCGGCCGGGAAGCGGCACTGCCTCGGTACGCGACCACGTGCGCGTGTTGGCCAGTTGTGAGGCGGTGAACTTCGGGTCGAGTTGGGCCCAGTCCACGAACGCGGTCGCCTCGGTCAGGTCCATATAGGGCGAACGGCCGCCGGTATGCGGCACAGCCGGGTAGTACATGGTGACCATGAGCTGCCGCGGGCCGGATTCGGGCACCCAGGGATCGGCACGTCCGCGGTCGGTGAGCGCGAACGTGTTGCGCCCAACCGCGTATGGCCCTGTGGGCGCGGGCAGTGACAAGTCCACAGTGGCCACAGCGGCGGTGGGAATGGACAGTCCGAGCGCGGTGACCGCAGTGGCTACCAACATACGACGCATAAGATCAACTTTGCCGTGCCAAAAGTCGCGGGACATCGGGAACCGCCCGGAGTCAGGCCCTGAGATCTGCCACCAAGGGGCCTCGGGGGAAGACAGTCCACAAGGGATACGTGAGGCATTCGCCGCCAGCGGCAGCAGTCCACCTGATCGGCCCGCGGTCCCACACGACGGCTGTGGATCCGATCTGACCTGACCTCGCGGGCTCACGATCAAGGCATGAAGGATTACGCCAGGTGAGTGGACTAGATCACTCATTGTGGATGATGGAAGTTAGGCTAGGCTGCCCTCATGTCACGGGCTGCTGGGGCGCTGCTGGCTGGCCAAGAGCTGGTACTCGCCCATCACGACCACGAAGTCGTGCACGGTGTCTCCCTCGAGCTGACGCCGGGCACGATTCTGGCACTCGTCGGCCCGAACGGATCCGGCAAGTCCACGGTCCTGCGGTCCTTGGCGCGCTTGCACAAGCCCAAGAGCGGTGACGTCCAGCTCGGCGATCAGGCCGTCTGGCACAAGTCCGCGTTGTCTGGCAAAGAGTTCGCGCGCAACGTCACATTGCTGACCCAGCAACGGCCGACGCCTGCTGGAGTGTCCGTGAAGGACGTTGTCGGCTATGGGCGGCATCCGTATCGCGCTGGTTGGCGTGGCGTCGATCCCGATGGTCCGGCAGCTGTGGCAACCGCGATGGAAATGACTGGTGTCACTGAAATGGCTGACCGTGGCGTGGATGAGCTGTCCGGTGGCGAGCTGCAACGCGTCTGGCTCGCGTCCTGTCTTGCCCAGCAGACATCCGTTTTGCTGCTCGACGAGCCGACCAATCACCTCGATCTGCGCTATCAGGTCGAAATTCTCGATGTCGTACGTGACCTCGCCGTCGATCACCAGGTCGCGGTCGGTGTCGTGCTGCACGACCTTGACCACGCCGCGATCATCGCCGACCGCGTCGTCCTGCTGTCCCAAGGGAAAGCTCTGGCGAGCGGTGCCGTGAAGGACGTGTTCACGGCCGAGAACCTCACTGCGGCCTACGGTGTGGCGGTGCGGGTCGCGGACGATCCGGTGACTGGCTCGCTGCACTGCCGCCCGGTCGGCAGGCACACGCCCAGAGTTTGACCCAGAACACGGAGAAACAAAGCCATGCGCATCCCCGTCCTGATCGCCGCCGCGGCGATCCTGTTGTCTGCCTGTGGAACCACGGAGACACCGACCACTCAGCCCGCTGAAAACACTGGTGGGCCCGTCAAAGTCACCGACGCGCGTGGCAAGGTCGTCGAGCTGAAGTCCGCGGCCAAGCGCGTTGTCGCGCTGGAGTGGGGCGAGATCGAGATGGTCGCCTCGCTTGGCGTGATGCCGGTCGGCGTCGCTGATGTCCAGGGTTTCAAGACGTGGAATTCCATTGTGCCGCTTGATGCTTCGGTCAAGGACATCGGCAAGCGCAGTGAGCCGAGCGTCGACGCGATCGTGGCGCTGAACCCGGACGTCGTGATCATGGCGCACGAAGGTGACTCGGCGCTGGTTCCGCAGCTGGAGAAGTACGTGCCGGTCGTGCTCACGAAGACCAGCGACGCGAGCCGCAACTTCGACCGGCTGCGTGAGGACATGAAGCTGATCGCGCAGACCGTCGGCAAACCAGCGGAAGCGGACAAGCTTCTGTCCGAAATGGATGCCAAGCTGGCGCAGGCGAAGACCGCGCTGGCAAGCAAAGCAGGCACGCCGTTCTTCATGGCCGACGGTTGGCTGGAGGGCAGTACGGTCAGCATCCGCCCGTTCGGCAAGGGATCGCTGGTTTCTGACATCGCCGAGCATGTTGGGTTGCGCAACGCGTGGACCGGCAAGGTTGACGCGCAGTGGGGGCTTGGCCAGACCGACGTCGAAGGCCTGTCCGCGCTGAGCGACCCGAACACCGTCATGTTCTACAGCGCTTCCGAAGACGACGTTTTCACCACCGGGCTGGCGCAGAATGCCGTGTGGCAGCGGCTTCCGTTCGTGACGTCCAAGAAGATCTACAAGCTTCAGCCAGGCACGTGGACCTTCGGCGGCCCGAAGTCCGTCGGCTACATCGCTGACCAGTTCACGAAGGCACTCGGCTGACCGTGCGCAGCGCCGTTGTGACGGCGGTGACCGTGGTGGCAATCGCCGCGCTCGCCGCTGTCCATCTCACTCAAGGCACAGCCGACGCGGGCGTGCTCGATGTGCTCAAAGCCATCTTCAGCGATGGCGACGAGCAAACGCGCGCAGTGCTCTCCGGCTCCCGCGTGCCGCGCCTGCTGACGGCGTTGCTGCTCGGCGTCGCGCTGGGTGTCGCGGGCGCTGGTATGCAGTCCGTGGCACGCAACCCGCTCGCCGCGCCCGACACGCTCGCGGTCAACGCGGGCGCATGGCTGGCCGTCGCCGGAGTCGCGGCGTTCGGCATCACGCTGCCGACATTGCCAGCGGGCGCGACGGCGTTCGTCGGGGCGCTCGCCGCGGCCACTGTCGTGCTTGGACTGTCCGGTGCGGGCTCGACCACGCCACGGCTGATCCTGGTCGGCTCGGCCGTCACGCTGGCCTTGCAGTCACTTACGATCCTGCTGATTTTGATGTACGAGCAGGAGACGTCCGGTCTGTTCGCCTGGGGCAGCGGGTCGCTGAGTGTGGCGAACCTCGATGCCACGGCACAGATGGCGCCCATTGTGCTGGCCGCGACGATCGCGTTGGTCGTGATGGGACGGTCGCTGGACCTGCTCGCGTTGGGTGATGACAACGCGACCGTGCTGGGGCTGAACGTGCAGCGCACGCGTATCGGCGCCGTGTTGCTGACCGTGGCACTGACCGCCGCGGCTGTGACGGTCGCGGGACCGGTTGGCTTCGTAGGCTTGTGCGCCCCGGTGATCACGCGCCTGCTGACACGCGGAGAGGGCCGACACCGCGTGCTCTTGCCGTTGTCCGGGTTGGTCGGTGTCGTGCTTGTGCTTGGCGCGGACGTATTGCTGCGTGCCCTGATGGGCTCGGCGCAGGCCGTACGCGTGCCCACCGGAGTCACGACAACCGTCGTGGGGGCGGTTGTACTGATATGGCTGGCGCGTCGTGGCCGATCAAGCGGTTCCCGGCCGCAGGCCCCGGCCGGACGGGTGGGCGTCGCGGGTTCGCGGCGGCGCCTTGCTGTCACGAGCACGGTCATCGTGGCTCTGCTGGTGATCGCGCCGATCGTAGGCATGATGCTCGGCGACCGCATGGTGTTGCTCGGAGACCTGGTGAACTGGGTGTCCGGTAAGACCGGCAACGCGCTGACGTTCGTGCTGGACCAGCGTCTGCCTCGGGTCCTCGCCGCTCTGACCGCAGGTGCCGCGCTCGCGGTTTCTGGCTGTGGCATCCAGGCGGTGAGCCGTAACCCGCTCGCCGAACCGGGCCTGCTAGGTATCACGTCCGGTGCCGGTCTCGGCGCCATCGCCCTGATCACGTTCGTGCCGCTGGCTGGCGCGTTGGAGATCACGGGCGCGGCGGCGTTGGGTGCGGCCGTGGCGTTCGCCCTGGTCTACGGCTTGGCGTGGCGTTCGGGGTTGGACACGGACCGCCTGGTGATCATCGGTATCGGGCTGTGGTCGGGCGGGATGGCCCTGATCACGCTGCTGATCGTGACCTCGGACCCGTGGAATACCGCGAAAGCCCTGACCTGGCTGTCCGGTTCGACGTACGGCCGCACGATCGAGCAGGTGCTGCCGAGCGCGATCGCCCTGCTCGTGCTGGTTCCGCTGCTGTGGACGCGGCACCGCGAGATGGACCTGCAGAGCCTCGACGAGGACACCCCGCGGATCCTCGGCCTGCCATTGGAACGTTCCCGCACGCTGATCCTCATCGCCTCGGGCATCCTCGCCGCGACCGCCGTGGCCGGGATCGGTGTGGTGGCGTTCATCGGCCTCGTCGCGCCCCATCTCGCCCGATCCCTTGTCGGCGGACGCAATGCGCGCGTCCTGCCCGTCGCCGCGGCACTGGGCGCGATCTTGGTCAGTGCCGCGGATACATTGGGCCGCACCGTGATCGCGCCCGCTCAGATACCCGCGGGCCTGGTGATCGCGCTCGTCGGCACGCCGTACTTCGTGCTCGTGCTCTGGCGCATGCGCCCAACTACCTCGTGAGTGGTTAGTCGTGTTCTAACACGACTAACCACTCACGAGCTTGATCTGGCGTTTCAGGATCTTGCCGGTGGCGTTGCGGGGCAGTTCGGCCGTGATCCGCACGATCCGCGGGTACTTGTAGGCGGCGACTTTGCCTTTGACGAAGTCCCGCAGCTCGTCGGCGGTCGCCGTGGCTGCGGGCTTCAGCGCGACGAACGCGGCGACCTCCTCGCCGAGCGAGTCGTGCGGCACGCCGATCACCGCCGCCTCACCGACCGCGGGATGCTCGTGCAGGACGTCTTCGATCTCCCGTGGATAGACGTTGTAGCCACCACGGATGATCATGTCCTTCTTGCGGTCCACGATGTAGTAGAAGCCGTCCTCGTCCTGGCGGCCGAGATCGCCGGTGTGGAACCAGCCGTCCCTGATCGCCTTCGCGGTCTCGTCGGGCTTGGCCCAGTACCCCTTCATCACGTTGTGGCCCTTGATCACGATCTCGCCGATCTCCCCACGCGGCACGTCAACGCCGTCCTCGTCGACGAGCCGGAACTGAACGCCATCGACCGGTGTGCCGATTGAGCCTGCCCGGCGCTTGCCAATCACGTTGAACGACGCGATCGGCGAGGTCTCCGACAGCCCGTAGCCCTCCATGATCGCGCAACCAAACGCTTGCTCGAACCCGGTGATCACGTCCATCGGCAACGGCGCCCCACCCGCGAGACAGACACGCAGCGACGACAAGTCGTAGGACGCCCGGGAAGGATGATTCGCCAGCGCCACGTACATCGTCGGCACACCCTCGAACACCGTCACCTTGTCCCGCTGCACAACCTCCATCGCCTTCACCGCGTCGAACCTGGACAGGAGCGTCAGGCATCCGCCGACGGCCACGGCCACGTTCAACCCGACGGTCTGGCCGAAAACGTGGAACAGCGGCAACGCGCCGAACACCACGTCCCCGGCGACGGCCTGGGTGAGGGCGCGCACCGCGATCTCCACGTTGCGAACCAGATTGGCGTGCGTCAGCTCGGCGCCTTTCGGCTGTCCGGTGGTGCCCGAGGTGTAGAAGATGACCGCGGTGTCCTCATCGGACCTGTCGACCACGCCTTCGATGGGCGCGCCCGAGGTCAACGACTCATCGACTACGACGCAGGGCGCGTCCGGCACGTCAGTCATAGCGAAGATGACCTTGGCACCGGAGTCGCTCAGGTAGTACGCCACCTCGCGCTCTTTGAACATCGGGTTCATCGGCACCACGACCGCGCCCGCGCGCAAGGTCGCGTAGTACAACACCGCGAACTGCGGCACATTCGGCAACATGATGCCGACCCGGTCACCTGGCCCCACCCCGAGCTTGGCAAGCAGTCCAGCGGCGCGTTTGGTGGCGTCGTCGAGCTGCGCGTACGTCAGCACGGTGTCATCCAGCCTGATCGCGGGGCGATCCGGATGCAGGGCGGCAGTTCGGACAAGGTTCGCGGCAAGGTTCACGGGGGTCATAGTCGACAGAGATCGCACGCCACGCCTATGTTCAGCGGTACAAAACATCCACGAGTTCGGTGTGCGGCGATGACACACTTGGTCCGTGCGTAGCAGTCAACGAGGACTTCCCGACGAGGACGTGGCCAAGCTGGTGGCTGAGGCCGAACGACGGCTGCCCGAGCTGTCCGAAAGCACGTTCAAGAAGGTCCAGACGACCATCAAGGTGTACCGGGCCGGCGTCGCCGTACCGTCCGACGAGCTGCGGCAGTTCGTGGAAGCCAATCTTCGCGAGATCGTCAACGGCCTGCTGGCGCCGGGTGAACCCGAACTGACCATGGCGCGCACGACCGGCAAGCGCCGTGCCGAGCAAGGCCTGCCGCTGCCTGAGGTGGTACGCGCGTTCCGGATCGGGTTCGCCGAAGTCTGGAAACTTCTGGTCGAGGCAGCCGAACGCGGCGGACCGGGCATGGTCAAGACACTGGTGTCGGCGGCCACCATCCTCTGGGACCGCGCCGACGACTTCGCCGAGGCGATCAGCGAGACGTATCGCGCGACCGCCGCCGAACTGGCGGCGCGGGAGCGTGAGCAGCGCTCGGCGCTGTTGGAAGCGTTGTTCTCCGGGCAGCGGCTCGATCAGGCCGCGCTGTGGCAGATCTCGGAGTTGCTGCAGATGCCGATCGACGGCGTGTTCCTCGTGGTTGCCGCGGAGTCCCCGGAGCTGGGCAAGGAAGCGTTGCCGAGCATCGAATCCAGGTTGGACGCGAGCAACCTGGGCTCCGCGTGGCGGCTGACGCCGGAGGCGCAGGTCGGCGTGATCTCCCTGCGTTCCATGGCCGCGCAGGCCTCCGTGCTCGAGTTGTTGCGGCGCCACGCCACCTCGCGCATCGGCGTGAGTCCCGCGTTCAGCGGCCTGGTGAACACGCCGCGCGCGTTGCATTTCGCCACGGTCGCGGTCGCCGGTTTGCCGTCGACCCAGCCAGGCGTGTTCCAGTTCGACGATTCCCCGCTGACCGCGTTGGTGGCCAGCGCGCCAGAGGAAGCGACCCAGCTTGCTCACCAAGTGCTCGGCGCGGTCCTGCGGCTCGAAGATGAAGGCGTTGTCCTGCTTGAGGCCCTGCAGGCATGGTACGACTGCGCGGGGTCCACAAAGGACACAGCGGACCGGCTGTTCTGCCACCCGAACACCGTCCGGTACCGGTTGCGCAGGCTGCAGGACCTAACCGGACGTTCGCTGACAAATCCGGCACACCAGGCGGAGCTGCTGACCGCGTTGCGCGCGATCGGGACGTACCCGAAAGGGGAGCCGTTGCCGCCGCCCTTGGCATGACGTGACAACCGGACGACGTGGATGCTGTGGCGCGACACATGGGCCACAGCAGGTCGCCGCTTCTACGGTTCGAGAGGATCCCACCCGCTCGCACCGAGGTGATTCATGTCCGTTAGCAGCAGCACAGTTTCGCCAACCCGCGGCCGCAAAGCCGCGGTCGCCGCGATGGCGGCGGCGTCGATCGAGTGGTACGACTTCTTCATCTACGCCACGGCCGCGGCACTCGTGTTCGGCAAGGTCTTCTTCCCCGGAGTCAGCCCGGTCTCGGCGATCCTGGCCTCCTTCGCCACCTTCGGTGTGGGGTTCGCGGCCAGGCCATTGGGCGGTGTCGTGTTCGGACACTTCGGCGACAAGCTCGGCCGAAAACCCATGCTGGTGGCGTCCCTGCTGCTGATGGCCGTGTCGACGACGCTGATCGGCCTGCTGCCGACGTACGCGACGATAGGTGTGTTCGCGCCATTCGCACTGGTACTGCTGAGAATCTGCCAAGGACTGGCGATCGGCGGCCAGTGGGGCGGAGCGATGCTGCTGGCGATCGAGTCCGCGCCGCCAGGAAAACGCGGGCTGTACGGAAGTTTCGCGCAGGTGGGCGTGCCGATCGGAATGGTGCTGGGCAACACGGTCTTCCTGGTGGTCGCGGCCTTCGTAAGTCCGGCCCAGTTCGACGCCTGGGGCTGGCGAGTGCCGTTCCTGCTGAGCTCGGTGACGGCATTGGTCGCCTTCTACGTCCACCGCCGGATCGACGACCCGCACGAGTACACCCAACCGCCGGGCAAGCGCCGTTCACCGGTGATCGAAGTGGTCCGCCAGCACCCGAAGGCAGTGTTGTTCGCGTCCAGTGTGTACATCGTGTTGAGTGCCGCGTTCTACATCCTCGCGGCCGGTCTGCTCGACTACGGCACCCGAACGCTCGGCATCCCGAAAAGCTCGATGCTGCTTGCGGTTCTGGTCAGCGTCAGCTCGATGGTGTTGACGCTGCCGCTGTTCGCGGCGCTGTCGGATCGCGTTGGCCGTAAGCCTGTGTTCGCGGTGGGTGCGGTGGCCACCGGGATATCGATCTTCGCCGTGTTCCCGTTGGTCGAGACACTGAACGTGGGACTCGCCATCCTCGGCCTGGTGATCACGATGACCACGATCGCCATGATGTACGGGCCGCAGGCTGCGTTGTTCGCTGAGATGTTCCCGGCGCACCTGCGGTATTCGGGGGCTTCGCTGGGGTATCAGATCGCCAACGTGATCGGCGGCGGCTTCGCCCCGTTCGTGATGGTGCTGCTGCTGGAATCCACCGGAAGCTCGATGTCGGTGGCCGTGTACGTCGCCGTGCTCGCAGTAATCGCCTTGGTAGCACTGGCTTTCATCTCCGACAACCATGAAGTGGAAGCCCGCCAGTAAAGTGCCTGGTCAGCCCTCGTGAGTGGTTAGACGTGTTCTAACCCTGCTAACCACTCACGAGGTTTTGTTAGCTGACAGGGACGATCGTCCAGCGCTGGTTCGGCTTGACCAGGTCGACACCCATAACGACACGCGGGCCGTCGACCGAGATTTGCTGCGCTTCAGCCACGTTACCCTGCAGGTCGCGCAAGGCCACCGTGCCGTCAGGGGCGGTGGTGAACTCGAAGACTGCCGACGCGTCGGCACAATCGGTCGTCACCAGCCGGATAGACGGTGTGGCTGCCATGTTCGTCCTGGACAGCAGGCACTTCCCAGTCTCACGGTTCTGCAGCTTGTACTGGTTGTTGCCCAGTTTCTGCAGGTTCCAGGTCTGGCGGCGCACCAGTGGCCCAGTTTGGCAGCTAGCCAGTCCCGCGTCCTCCGCGACGTTGGGTGCCTGAATGCAGTGCCCGGACTCGAAGCTCTTGATCTGAACGGCGTTCGCGGCGACATCGACCGTGCTGTAGGCGATAGTGAGACCGCCCGAGTGGTTCTTGTCGATCCGGCCCTTCTCGAACTTTTGCCGGAACAACGAAAGCGTGTTGAAGCCGTTGTCCAGCGGAGCGCCCATGCCGGTCTCGAAGCCCATCTCGGCGAACTTCTTGTGGATGTCGCCGTTGACAACCAGGTTGCCGACGTTGGGTACGTGGTAGATGGAACCGCTGACGAACCGCTGGAAGACGATTCCCTTGTCGCCGTGGGAAGTCGGGTCGTTCAGCGGGTAGCCGTACGTGCCGGTCTCCCCGCCGGTGGCGGTCCACGTGTTGCCGACGATGCCGTAGATCATGCGGGCGCCCGTGTCCGGGCTCCAGATGAAGTACAGGTTGTCCCCGCCTGCCTTCGGCTTCTGGATGCGGATCACCTGACCCTTGCCGTCCTTGGTCGGGGCCTGGTCACTGAGGAAGCCGCCGAGGGTCAACGGATGCGGGCCACCCAATTCGAGCAGCTTGTCGAGTACTGGGCCGTTGTAGGCCACGTTCGCGCCCCACAGTGGATACGGGCTGTGGAACTCGTAGGTCTGGAACAGCCGCCCCTTCTCGTACTGCTGGTATCCGGTATACCACCCCGGCCAGTCGATCACCGGGTCACCGATGGGCTTGCCAAGGCTCTCGCGCAGCTTCGCGTCCGCGAGGTAGCGCCTCTGGATGGGCAGCAACAGCTGCGGCGGCTCGACGAAGTAGACGGCCGACTGGCCCGCGCGCTCGTTGTCCAGTGCGGTGCTGATGTGCAGGTAGCTCGACGGGTCCGTGTGCGGGTGGAAGGAGATCCCGGCACCGTTGCGCTTCACGCACCACGTGGACTCGGCCTTGAACTCAGGGGTGCCATCGATCGGTTCGACCTTGGTGCCCACGCGGTACTTCGGCGGCACGGAAGGCTCGGACTCGGCATCGTCCGCAGCCTCGGACCTGGCCTCGCCCGCAGCCGGGTCGGACTCGGCAGGCGGGCCGCCCTGTGCCGGAACCTCTGCCTGCGCTTTGGCCTCGGGCCGCGGGCCAACCCGCAGGTAGTGGTTGGGGCGGGTGACCGACTGGAACGAGAAACAGGCCGGGTTGGCAAGGCCTGCCTCGATCTTCCAGAGTCCCCGCTGATAGTTGGACGGGTTCCAGCGCGCCCAGGTGCCGGAGTCGAAGATGTAGTGCTCCTGACCCTGGTGAGTCTGGAGGCGGAACGACTGGGTCTGGTGTTCGTACTGGCCTGTGCGCAGGAACTTCTCGCGGTCGATCGGGCTGCCTGCGAGTGCGGCGTCGGCGGCCTTGACCAGTTCGAGGTATACGAGGCTGTTGACGGCCCGGGTGCGTACCTCGGTGATCTGGCGGATGTACTCCTTGTCGCGCCGGTCAAGCTCGATCTCGATGTCGCGCAGGCGTGCGTCGCGTGCACCAGTGTCGATGAACTTCTTCCACTCCACCGGGTTGCGGCTGCGGACGGCTGCTTCGGCTGCGCCGTAGACCTCGGAGGAGCGTGGTGCGCCATTCCAGACCTCGATGACGAAGTCCTGGTCGCTCAGGTCACGTACTCGGTTGTCCGCGACCTTGCCCAGTGCGTGGTACCAGGCGTTGGCCTTGGCCTCCCGCGCCAGTGCGGCGGCCTTTTCCGCCTCGGTCTTCTCCTTGTCCTCCCGGATCAGCCGGTCGAGGTCCTTGCGGTGCTCGTCGTGGATGCCGACGGTGAGGAAGGTCCACTGCGCCTCGGCGCTGCCCGCCAGCGCGACGCGTGCGGCTTCCTTGACGGCGATGTCCTTGTGGTTGTCGGCATTGAGCTCGAGGTGGACGATGAAGTCGAAGACGGGCTTTGCCAAGATCGTGTTGTCGACCTGGATGCTCAGCGCCGCGGCGGCTTTGGCTTTGGCTTCGCGCTCTTCGGCCTGCCGCTGCCGCCGTTCGTCGACGATCCGCAGATCCTCGTTGTGCGCGGTGTAGATCCCGGTTTTGATGAACTCGTTGCACGCGGCGTCATCGGCGGCGAGCGCCGCGATGGCCGCTTCCCTCAGTTTCTGGTGTTCTGGTTCGAGCGGCCGCTGCTTGTCCAGATCGTCGGCCTTGTAGTACATCGCGGCGACGAAGTCGCGATCGTTTAGGACCAGCAACTCAGGGCCCGCAACAATGCCAAGCACTCTGGCCGCTTCGCTCTTCTCCCGTTCCGAGGCCTGCACCGCGGCTGCGGACCGGACTGCGGCGACAACCGGCGTAGCGATCACTGTGGACAGTGTCATGCCTGCAGCCGCGGCGATCGCGGTGCAGGCTATGAGCCTTCTCAGGCCACCCCGGCGCCGTGCTCTGGGCACGGCGGATGAACCCCTGCGTCTACTCACGGACGAACCTCCCCTTGACAACGCGTGCGACCGAACTTTGTCGGTTACTCACTCGCGCTTCGAGAAGCCTTTCCGTTGAGCTGTGCCCAGGCAAATCATTTCAGGTCAGATGTAACCATTTCGTGATCTGCATCGTGATGCACATCACCGCGCTTTACGTGCGTAGCGTGACTGTGTCATAGTCAGCGCGCTGTGTACGCACACAATTCCAGGGGGGACTTGGAATGAATAGGCGCACGATGCTCAATGCTGCCCTTGTCGCAGTATTGAGCATCGGCATAGGGACCACAGTTACTGCGACAAATGGATTAGCCGAAGGCGGTTTGTCAGGCTTTTCGGCGGTCGAAGATTCACCCTTGTATCCCATCGTGAGGCAGAACGCGGTCTATCATCCCGAGGCGTTCGTTCGAGTAGCCGCATGGCACGCGATATGGTCCGATGAGTGGGAAACGGCGCTACCCGAATACATCGCTACGGGCTACAACGAAGCCAGGCAGCGCGCCAGCCAGAACCACGCGCGCAATCGCGACTTCATCCAGCGTGTCGTGAACACCTACAGCCCCCGGTACTCCCCGAAGGTCCATAGCGAAGCGCAACGCGCGCTGCGGGGGACGGACGCGGATCGCGACCAGTTCGTCCGCACCGGGTTCGCCGCGGCGAAGGCGATGGACGAAGCCGCGCGTGAGGCCGATGAAGAGCGCAAACAGCAGATTCTCCAAGCCGATCGTGACTTCGTGTCGTCGTTGGCCGTGAAGGATCCAGGCGAACATGTGCGGCTGGCGGCCCAGCACGCGATGCGCGCCGGTGGCATGGATGTCGACCTCCGCGCCTTCTATGCGTCCGAGTGGATGGCGGCCGCCGCGGTGGATCTCGACGTTTTCCGGCTCCGCAGCCAGGAAGCCGGTATTCGCTATCACGCGGTGATTCCCCGGTTGATCGCAGATGCCCAAGACGCTGAGCGAGAGGCGCTGGCGGCCAGTGGCGCGGCGGCCGAACAGGCACGCGCGGTCGCGGCCCGGGCGTGGGCGACGACAAAGGAAAAGGCTGAAGCGGCCCGTCAGACCTGGGAAGACGAAGCAGCGGCTTGTGCTGAGCAGGCACGATACTGGCGAACCATCATCGAACGGGCCAAGGCCAATATCGGCCCTGAGTGGGCGGCGATCGCGACAACTGCCGACAAGAATCGTGGCAGCTGGGCGACGGAAGGAAACTTTGCCGACGGTCAATCGACACACTTCGGCGAAGTTCAGCAGCAGGCGCAAGACGGCTACGACCGTATGACGAACCCCGTCTAAACCCGTCAACTTCTTTCATTCCTGAATAACTCATTCCCTCTTTCGGCTTGGAGAGCAGGGTCGCTTTCGCATGAGAAAATTACCTAAAAGATCGGTCATTCTCGCCGTGGTGTTCGCACTCATGGCGGGAATTGCCGGCCAGGACGCGGCCGCGGCACCGCCGGAGCCACAGGCCTCTCAACAACAGCAGCGGCAACAACCGCCGCAGCCCGCAGCCGCGGAACCAGACCCCGAGTTGGAGCGGCTGATCGCGCAGCTGGAGCGCGACCTGATCGCCGACATCGTCGGATCTGACAACGAGGACACGGAAGTCCGCGCGGCCGCGCAGGACACACTGCGCAAGATCGACGCAGGCGACCGCGGCGCGTATCACGTCTTCTTCAACCAGAAGTACCAGGAAGCCAAGGCACAGGCCAAGAAGCGCAAGGAAGCGGCCGACGCTGCCAACCGGGCACAGATCGAACCCCTGCGCGGCACAGGTGGACCGGCATTTCGTGCGGCGGTCGAGCGCGCGTTGCAAGGCGATGCCCGGGAACGCGAGTCCTTCCTGGAGTACGGACGCGACCTTGCCGCAGAGCAGGACCGCAAAGCCGGTGCGCACGAGAAAGAACTCGCCGACCGTCGGCGGTCACTTGTCCAGATGGCCGCTGCACTCGGTGGCCCAGAGGTGACAGCTGCCGCGAATGCCGCGTTGGCGAAGGGGGACGCGGCGATCGCGGAGTTCCTCAAGACCGGGTACATCGCGGCAGCCACGCGGGATGCGGAGAACCGGGAGAAGCATCTCGCGGAGTTGGAGCGTCAGCGCAAGGAAGCCGAGGCCGCCTCGGAGCTGGCGCAGCGGACCGCGCGGGCGATGCGTGCCCGGCAGAACCTGCTGGCGGCCCACGCCGATGGTGTGAAGGCGCTTGAGCGTACGGCCAATGACATGACCTCAGCGGCGATCGCATCGCGGGAGGCATCCAGAGTTCTGGCCGCGGATGTGGCCGGGGGTACGTATCACCCGGAGTTGTACCAGCGGGCCAAGGATGAGGTGGCGCGGCAGCTGCGTTACGCGGTGACCGATGCCGAGCAAGCCCGGGTCGCAGCAGCCGGAGCACGCACGCAAGCCGCCATTCTGGTCGAGAACCAGATGCCGCATGGCACGCAATGGGCCAAGGTTGTCGAGGGTATGGCCGCGTCGGCCGAGGCGGCGAAGTTGGCTGCGCAGTCAGCGGTGCACGCGGTGGACGCGATCGCTGCGGAAGCCGCGGCCACCGACGCCACAGAGAAGGCCAAGGCGCATTTGGAAAATGCCAAGCGGTGGAGGGAAACCGCTGAGTCTCACGCCGCGTCGGCAGCGAAACTTGCTGCGGCTGCTAAGGAAGAGGCTGTGGCCGCGGCAGACGCGGCAGCTCGCGCGAAGCAAGCTCGTGCGGACGCGGAAGCCGCGTTGCGCAGTGCTCAGACGCATGCGGCGAACGTGAAGCGGGCGCGTGCGGACGCTGAACGTGAGCGCGATGTTGCTGCGGCCAAGCGGGCTGAGGCGGAGCGGTGGCGGGACGAGGCCGCGCGCAAGCGCGCGGAGGCCGAAGCCAAGGCCCAAGAGGCCAAGCAGCATCGCGACGTCGCACAAAGGGAAGCTGACAACGCTGAGCAGAAGCAGCGGGAAGCCGAGGCGCAGCAACGTATTGCCGCGGAGAAGCGGCAGCACGCACAGGGCCAGGAGCAGATCGCCGCGGACGCGTCGCGCAATGCCCGTGCGCAAGAGAAGATAGCCATGGACGCCGATCGGGATGCTCAAGCTCAAGACGCCAAGGCCCGGCAGGCCAAGGAGAACGCTCTGGAGATCAGGCGTTCGGCAGACACCTTGGAGCAGAAGGCCAAGGGGTTGGAAGAGTTGGCGCGTAGGGCCTCGCAGGCCTCCGAGATCGCCCAAGCGGATAAGGACAAAGCTTGGGCTGCGGCACACCAGGCCCGCGCCGAGGCCAACACCGCACACGAAGCAGCCCGCCAAGCAGATATCGCCGCTGGCGAAGCGGGAGTGGCCGCACAGCGGTCACGTCAGGCTGCAATCGAAGCCGACGCCCACGCAGGTCGTGCGCGAGCGGCCGCGGATGCCGCACAAGCGGCCGCATCGGCGGCTCGGGCTGCTGCGAATGAGGCTGAGGCTGCGGCGGAAAAGGCTCGTTCAGCAGCCAATGAAGCGCGAGCCGCCGCGGCGCGCGCGGATCACGCGGCTGACCGGGCTGAGGCTGAAGCGGCAGCCGTACACGCGGCAGCGATGCGCGCCAACGCTGCGGCGGAGGAAGCCACCGCGCAGGAAGCGCGTGCGGCCGAGCACGCCCGCAAGGCCGCTGATTTGGCGAACCAGGCGGCGTGGGAGTCAGCCAAGGCGTTGGACGCGGCGCATCGAACGCAGGACGAGGCCAACGCGTCGGCGATCGAGGCAGCCACCGCAGCCAGCCAGGCAGGCATCGCTACTCGTGCGGCGGCTGCGGCGCGGCTGGCCTCGTCGGGTATCGCCGATCCGGCGAACCGGGCGATCGAGCTGACCAGCCCGTTCGCCGCGGACGATCTGGACTCCGACTTCGTGGCCATGGTGGCCGCGCGCGCCAAGGACATTGGCAACTCACAGGTCGAGGCCGCGAACCAGTCGGCGCAACGGGCGAACGAGCAGTCGCGGATCGCGGCAGAGGCAGCAGCGGCCGCCCAGGGTGAAGCGAAAGCGGCCTTCGAGGCTGCTGCCGCTGCGGCGAAATCGGCGGCGGAAGCAGCTAAGTCCGCGGCAGAAGCACAAATGTCGGCAGCGGCGGCTGCGGTTGACGCGGCTGCGGCACGTGCGGCGGCTGCGCAAGCCAACTCCCTTGATGCCGAGGCGCAGGCTGATGCCCGTGCCGCTCGATCGGCGGCGAACCAGGCAGCGGCGGACGCGGCATTGGCCGGTCGTGCCGCGGACAAAGCCGAAGCCGACGCTCGCGCGGCCCGGCAAGCCGCAGATCAGGCCACCCGTGCGGCGAACGAAGCCAGCGCTGCCGCTACCCGCGCGGAACAGGCCGCTGCAGCGGCGAAGGCTGCCGCCGACCAGGCACAGATCGACGCCGAGGAAGCCCGTAAAGCGGCCGATCGCGCACTGCAGCATGCCAAAGATGCTGAGGAAGCGGCCAAGAGGGCAGAGGAGTACGCCAGGAACGCCGAGAAGCAAGCCGCGAACTCCGAGGCCAGTGCCAAGGACGTCATGGCGATGCTAGCTGAGATCGACGCGGAACTCCGTAAAGAGAACGAGGAACGCCAGCGGCGCGAAGTGGAGGAGGCGATCAACGACGACAGCGAGGTTCTGGACCTGACCGCGGAGGAGGAAGACGCGCTCCGCAAGGCGAAGGGACAGTCGGCTGTCGACGAATTTCGCGCGAACAGGGGCAAGGCCAACAAAAAGCTCGAGAGGTTCATCGTCGAGCAGGGCGGGCAGATCCTCCTCGATCTGATCGGCTGGCCCGACGCTAAACGCTGCTTCATGGAAGGCGACTTCATCTCCTGCGTGTTGACCGCGATCAACGCGATACCCATCCTGAAGCTGGCGAGGGTCCTCACCCAGATCCCCGACGCCGTCACCGCCACGATCCGGATCGTCAAGGGGCTACGTACCTTTAAGGACGTCATGGTCGCCGCCCGCAAGGTGACCACAAAACTCAGGGATCTGGCACAGAAGTGGATCAGATGCAACAAGACCGGTGGGAAGAACAGCGCGGCTTCCGACTGTGACCTGGGAGAAGAACCATGGCCTCCCATTCGTGACGCCAATGTTCAACCCTTCGACGATTTGCCGGCTGACCCATTGCCAATTCCTCACCCGCACAATCTCTACATCGCAAAGGCCGAACCTGAGTGGGATGACGACAACAATTGCCGCGAGGGTGGTGCTCCGTGGTCGACGAACAGTGACGTCGCCCCCTTCGACTACAACGGTGGACGCGACAACGAAGTGCGCGCAACTGGCGGATTTGCGTGTACAACCCATGTCGTTCATCGGTGGGGGGAGCCAGCTACTCCCGTTGGTTATCAATCGGGACGGCATAACCGAGGTCATCTCATTGCGTCGACATTCGGCGGCGAGTTTGTTCTCAAGAACATCGTTTTGCTTCACAAGGAAGCGAACTCTGTCATGAACATTCACATTGAAGAGAAGATTAGACGTGCTCTCGATGTGCAAGACGGGCGGCGTGATCAAGTGTATATGCGAGTCATTCCCGTGTATGACAAAAAGACTGACGTCGAGCCTAAAAAACTGTACATCAAGGCTTGGGGAATGGATCGAAAGAAAAAGTTCCGGTGCATCGCAATTGTTGAGAACAATCCCAATCCGAAGCAGCCCGTCTGTCGATAGGGTTGAAATGGTATAGCATGTCGTCACGCCTGGCCGATGCTAGTCGTCGGTCAGGCGTGATAGTGTCGACATCATCATTGCGTGCCAAGTTCAAGGGGTTGTGTGTCGATGGCTGACTATCGCGAGATTGTCGACCGAATCGCGCTTGTCGTCGGCTGGACTGACTCTGTTTCCCCTGCGTTCGATTGGGCTACGGTCGAGCATGATCTGGGGTTTCAATTCCCTGGCGACTATAAAGAATTTATGGCGCGATTTCCTTCTGGGCAGTTTCGCAACTCGATCGAGCTGTACAACCCGGTGCAGGATGTCGGCAGTCTTGCCGAGTTCAAGAGGCATTTCGAGCGAAAGCTGAACGCGCTTCGAGTGGTCCGCGAGGGGCGAGAGGATGACATGCATCCGCCGTTCCCTGAGCCGGATGGTGTCGTTCCTTTCGCTGATGACGCGGAGGGTGGGACGCTCTTCTGGGTTCCACGGTCACCAAACCCAGACGAGTGGTCCGTTGAGCATCAGGCTCGCGGCAATCCTGCCGAGTGGACGAGAACGAAGCCGACGATGACGGGAGTGCTCCTCGAACTCGTGACCAGTCGCGGCGAACGCAACATAATGCATTGGGATGTGTCCCGTCATCCGGGATTCCTGCCTTATTGACAGATTCATCGAGCAATCGTTGATCGGTTCCGGTGGTTTACTGTGACCGCGCTACGCGGAATAGCCTGTAGTCGTTGACAGTCTCGAAGCCGATACGGGCGTAGACCGGTGATCCGGAGGAGTGGCGAGTTTTGTGTTAGGGCAGACGCAGCCCGGATGGCTGGACGAGGATGAAAACGTCGATGACGGCGATCTTGCTCGAACTCGCGATTAGTTGAAGCGAAGGCAACATCTCGGCGTGGACATGTCCAAGCGCGGCAAATCATTCGAGCCTTTCATCCTCGGATAGATAATCGTGATATGCCCCGTCAGTCACGGTGGAGTGAGGCCGCGACTTCCGGTGTGAGCCCGGCGAGGGACTCGGTGCCGAGTTCGCCGTGCTTGAGGCCCAAGGTTTTGAGGAACTTCTGCTGGCCCATTGTCAGGCCGATGAAGTAACCAAGTTCGACGAGTTCGGGCTCGGTGAAGTGCTTGTGCAGCTCCGCCCACACCTCGTCGTCGGCCATGGCCGGGTCCCACGCGATCGCTTCCGCCCAACGCAGTGCGGCCTTCTCGCGGTCGCCGAGGACGGTCGACTTTCGAAACTCGATGACCTCGTCGAATTCACGCTCCGTCAAGCCAGCCTCGGCTCCCAGGTGCGATCGCTGGCCTGCGCAGTAGCCGCAATCGAGGGTTTTGGCGATGAAGACTCGTGCCAGTTCCTTGATGCTGTGATCGAGGACGCCTTCTCTGAACACGAGCTGCCAGGACTTGGTGAAGGTGCGCAGGACGTCCGGCACGTGCGCGCGGATGGCCTGGCTTTCCAGGCGTGGAGTTCCGTACTTGCGGGACTGCTCAAGCGCTTCGGCCAGTTCTGGGTCGGTTACCGACTCCGGCGGTACGTAGCTGATCCTCGGCATGGTCGGCCTCCTTGTGGCAATCGATTGCACCTCTAGCATAGTATGTTGGCAATCGATTGCCAAGGAGTGAGTATGCCGAGACCGACCCTCGCTGATGTCGCCCGGGCGGCTGGCGTGCATCCGGGAACGGCATCGAGGGCGTTGAATCCCGATCTGCGCGGTCGGATCGCGGAGGAGACGACGAAACGGGTCCGCGAGGCCGCTGAGCGGCTCGGTTACGTTGTCGACTCGGTCGGCCGCAGCCTCCGGACCGGGCGAAGCCGCACGATCGGCGTCCTTGTCCCCGATCTGACCAACCCCGCGTTCCCTGGAATGATCCGGGGCATCGAGGACGAGTTGCGCGTGCACGACTACGCGGCACTGCTGGCCAATACCGACAACGAGGTCGAGCGGGAAGCCGAGCTTGTGGCGACGTTGAAGGCGCGGCAATGTGACGGCTTCATCATTGCCTCCGCTATGCGCGATGACCCGGTTGTCCGCGAACTCGTGACAGCGGGGGACAAGGTCGTGCTGATCAACCGTCTCCTCGACGACACGACGGCATCCGCGGTCGTGAGTGACGACCAGTCGGGCATCGCCGCGGCGGTCCATCACCTGCACGGCTTGGGGCACAACGCGATCGGGCACATCGCAGGCCCACGAGATCTGTCGATCACGCGGACAAGGCGCGTCGCCTACGCCCAAAGCATGAAGGCTCTCGGGCTGCGCGGCTACGTCGTGCTCGCTGAGGCGTACACCGCACCGGCCGGACACGATGCGGCGCTACGCCTGCTCAAGCGGTCCCGAGTCACCGCGATCGTCGCTGGCAACGACATGCTCGCGGTCGGCTGTTTCAAAGCCATTGAACAACTTGGGCTTTCTTGTCCCGAGGACATCTCTGTGGTCGGCTTCAACGACATGCCGCTGGCGGCTCATCTTCGTCCGGCGCTGACCACAGTGCGAATGCCGCAGTACGACATGGGCGTGCAAGCGGCGCGACTGGTCATGAAAGCTGACTTGTCACCCGAAACTGTCGTCCTGCCGACGGAACTCGTGGTGCGTGCTTCAACTGGGCACGTGGAATAGGTTGTATTCGCCGACAGTTTCGAAACCCATCCGGGCATAGACCGGAGTGCCTAAGGGGGTCGACTGCAGCGTGCCGATTCGAAGCCCGCGTTCCTGCCCGGCGCGTAACGCGGCCACGGTCAGCGCGGTTCCGATGCCCTGGCAGCGGTGCGGCTCGGCGGTGGTGACCACGTAGATCCCGGCAACATCGTGTGCGTCGAGCATTTGGGCGGTGCCGACGGCTTGACCATCGATGCGTGCGACGACCCGGACGGTGTTCTGCCACTCTGTCTCGACACGCACGCAGTCGTCGACCAGTTCCGGCGCCACGCCAAGGGAAGGCGCCCAGGTGGACACGAACTCGCCCACGTTGTCGTCGACGGTTTCGATCTTCACGCGCGGCGGACATTCGACCTCGGCGACACGGTCGAGCCGGATTGTCATGATGGGCCACGTGAGGATCTTCGCCGCTCCTCGATCGGTAAGGCGGCGCGCAGTTTCCGGGGCGCTGTCCGGGCCTACCCACCACACCCATGGCACGCCTGCCAGCTGCGCGATGGCGTCGTCCACGTTGTCGTCCGATAACCGGAGGACGCCGTTGAGCATGGGATTGGCTAATCCGCTGCGGTAGTAGACGAGGCTGTCGGCCGAGCGGTCGGCGATTCCCCAGCCGAGCCAGTAGTCCCGGCAGTTGGCCAGTTGTGGGTCCAGATCCATGACTTTTTCCTTCGTCGTCGCGAGGCGTTGTGTGCTCATTCGCAGCAACGGCGGAGAAAGTTAACCGGGCATTCGTCGAATCCTGTTCAACAAAGGACAAACGGTGTCCGTCGTGAGATCATCGGCTGGTGATCGAGGAGAACGCGTGGATCCCCGACGGTGTCGACCAAGGCCTGCCCAGCGCCGCCAGGGTCTACGACTTCCTCCTTGGCGGGGCGCACAACTTCGCCATCGACCGGATGGTCGGTGAGAAGGTTCTCGCCGTGCAGTCCAACGGACGGCAGATCGCCGGGTCGAACCGGGCCTTCATGGGCCGCGCGGTCCGCTACATGATCGATCAGGGCATCACCCAGTTCCTCGACCTCGGCTCCGGTATCCCGACAGCGGGGAATGTCCACGAGGTCGCCCAGCGGGCCAATCCGGATTCCCGTGTGGTGTACGTGGACTACGACGAGGTCGCGGTGTCGCATAGCGCGTTGATACTCGCGGGCAACGACAACGCGACTGTTGTCCGCGGCGACCTGTGTGAACCGAGCGAAGTGCTTGAGACGCCTGAGGTTGGCAGGCTGCTGGACTTCAAGAAGCCGATTGGTTTGCTGATGGTCGCGGTGTTTCATTTCGTTGCGGATGAACGTGATCCGGCCGCGATCGTGGCTCGATACCGCGATGCCTTGGCGCCAGGGAGTTTGTTCGCGTTGTCGCACTTGACCGCCGACCACGCGCCAGAGGCGATGGCCGGGGTTGTCGAGGCGATGCGCAACAGCCGCGATCCGATGTACTTCCGGCCGTACAACGAGGTCGCGGCCTTGTTCGACGGGTTCGAACTCGTCGAGCCAGGCGTGGTCAGTGCTCCACTGTGGCGCCCTGATTCAGGGATTCAAGAACCTGTCGAAGGTGTCTACGCCGGGGTTGCCCGTAAGTAGGGCGCCGCTCACCAGGTATCACTGACCACCCACCAGCGTTGCCCGTCGTGCATCAGGATCGCCTGCGTCTCGCCTTCCTCCTCTGGCTCGCCACCAGGGGTTTTCGCCGCGATACCGGCATAGTGGACCACGGCGAGCGCGCCGCCCTTTTTGTCCACCTTCGACACGCTGATGATCTTGGTGATGCGTTCGTACCAGCCGGTCTGGTCGTGCACTTCCTGGACGTCCTTGATGAACGTGTCCAGCGGGCGGTTGTTGACCACCGGCAGGCCTTGCTCGTTCTGGCCGATGTACGCGAACAGGACGTTGGGCAGGCACAGCGAACGCAACCGGTCGCTGTTCCACGGGCCTTGGGGGCCGTTCACCGACTCGTGCAGAGCTCGCACGATCGCTTCCGGCGAGGCCACGTCCTCCGGACGCGGGGTGGGCACCATGGCCGCGAGCTCCTCGTGCGTATAGCTCCATGGCTCGTAGCGTTGATCGGCCATAATGGACCACCATTCAATGAACGTCAGAGGTTCTCATCCCGCAGAATGATTCTGGCTTAACACTATCGATCTATCCTGCTTCACGCCGCAGGGCGACGCGCCCGCGCCGATGGTGTCTTTAGTGTCTGATGTGGAGTCCCGGACTGAGGAGAGATGGTCGAATGGACGCAAGGATGTTGTTGGGCGCCACCGCCGTCATCGGCGTGCTCGTCGGTGCTTCGGCGTGTTCGAATCCCAGCGGCAAGTCGTGGGCCATCACCTACGAGGTGACCGACCAGGCTGGTGGCACGTTGTCGGAGGTCAACTACTCGAAATCGCCCAACCGCTATCAGGACGAGGTCACCCAAAGCGCCGTGCCCGGCCCGGTCGGCGTGCCGTGGAAGATGGAGGTGGTGGTGACCGCGGGCCAGAGGGCCGAGGTGACCGCCAAACCGACCGGGAAACTCCGGTTGACCTGCCGGATTCTGTTGGACGGCACGAAGGAACTCGCCCGCGCTACCGCGCCCGCGACTGGTGAGCCAGTGACGTGTGCGAAGCAGACGGATTCGTGACGAGCCGAGCGCCGGTGATCACGATGAGTGTCATGCGCGGCAGCGCTGCGATGAATGGTCCGCATTGTCTTCGCTGGGAGCGGCAGGCCAATAGCGCCGGACCATGCCGCCAGGCCTATGGGCGGGGCCGCGTGACCGGCATCGCGGACGCGCACCTGTGTCCCGCTTGATGTGGGAGAGTTGGTGCGTGGGGAAGCGTGAGATGGACGATGAACAGCGCGAGCGGATGCACGCCCTCAAGCTGTTGACCTGGCGGGGAGTGGTGATCGGTGGCGCGATCCTTGGCGCCGCTATCGTCGCGGGGATGGTTCTCGACGACGACTGGACGGCGTACCTTGTCTCGGGCTCACTGAGCCTCGTGCTGACCGTCATCACGTTCGTATCCCACTGGCGTTACATCCGGCGCGGGCCGTTTCCCCGACTGCCCGCGAGCATGCGTGATCGAACCACCCCTTCGTCCGGTCAGGATGGGGATCTCGCTGGGTGACCTCGAAGTCTGTGGCGCCGCGTCGGCGTGCTGGTTAGCGGCAGGTAGTGGGCGCGGGTGTGCCGGTGAAGCGGTGTGCTAGCCAGTCGAGTGCGGTGGGCATCGCGGCGAGGTAGTTGACGATGTGACCGATGGCTGTGCCTGGCAGCACGGTCGGGGCCTGGATTTCATGCAGCTGCACGGTCGCCCCGAGCCGGCACCAGTCGACAGCTGTGGCCCTGATCGCATGTGCGGGAACGATGTCGTCGTTGTTGCCGGTGACCATCAAGACGGGGGCGGCTGGTTTGGTGGTGCCGAGTTTGTGGGCGGTGAGGATTGCGCGAGTTTTCGGCGACGCGGTCAGCATGGCGGTGATGGACTGGCCGTTCGTGGTGAAGTCGCTGTGTCGGCGGAAGCCATAGGTGAGTGCGGTTTCGACGATGCACTGGGTGGCAGTCTTCGTGAGCATGGTCTTGCCCGTAGCGTTCAGACCCGCGGCGATGACCGGTTTGGCTTCGGGGTATGCCGCGATGATTCCGTTGAGGTAGTAGCCGATGGCACCGGTGAGCAGGGTGCCGGACGCCTTGTCGGCAAGTGCGGCGATGTCGGTTGGGGCTGCGCCGCCTGCGGCGCCGCCGCCTTGCGAGTAGCCCCAGAATGCCACTGGGCCAACCCGGGATGTCAGGCGTTGGGCGGCGCGGGCGGCGTCGATCATGGCGTGGGCTTCGGCGATGGGGTTCAGATATGTGTGCGTTCCTGGTGTTCCGAGGCCTTGGTAGTCGGTCACGACGACCGCGTATCCGAGGCGTAGCAAGGAGTCCATGGCGAGCAATTCGTAGCCGACCATGAGGTCGAACGGTGGCTGGTAATGCACGGCCGTGTTCAGCAGTTTTGACGGCGCGCACTGGTCGCCTTGGCCGTGGGTGCCGATGGCGAGGCTTACCAGCGGGCCGGACCACCGCGTGAGTGGGAGCAGCAGGGTGCCGGTGACCGCGATCGGGGCGCCGTGCACGTCCGTGCTGCGGTACATGATCCGCGTTGCCTTCGCGGGGAGTGGTACGCCGAGCGGGGACGATTCGCTGCGGATGATGTCGCCTGGCCTGCCAGGCCACAGGGGCGGTGGCGTGTAGAAGTCCGTGGTGGCGAGCGCGGGAGGGCTGAGTGCCAGCATCGCGGCCACGACGATTACCCCGCGCGCTTCATCGGGTCAGGGTGTAGTCGGCGATGGGGAAGCTGCCCGCTTCACGCAAGGCGCTGACGGTCGACGATGGCCGGAGCAATGTGGCTTCGCCGTGCGGGTTGAAGTAGTAGCTGTTCGCCGTGGCGCAGTGGCCAAGCACGAATACCGAGTCGCCGAGCTTCTCTGTCATCCGGGTGAGGAACGCGTCGTTGGCTGACTGGGTGACTTCGAAGTCCGTCGCGCCGCGCTTGTGCATCGCGGTGAACAGGCGGTCGATGTGCCGCATCTGGGTTTCTATGGTGGTGAAGTAGGACAGTCCCGAGTACGAATATGGGCTGTTGAGGGAGATGAAGTTGGGGAACTTCGGAATCGTCACGCCCTCGTAGGCTTGGAACCTGTTGTCGCGCCACCATTTTCCGAGGTCACGGCCTTCTTTGCCGATGATCTCGAACGCGGGGAAGTTCGCGTCCCACAGGTCGAAGCCGGTCGCGAGGACCAGGACGTCGATATCTCTGCGCTGGCCGTCGGTTGTGACGATTCCGGTTGGGTCGATCTTGGCGATCGAGGTCGTCTCCAGGGTGACATGCGGGCGGGTGAACGCGCGGTAGTAGGTATTCGAAAATGTCGGGCGTTTGCAGCCGAACGAGTAGTCCGGCGTCAGTTTCCGGCGCAGTTCAGGGTCACGGACCTGGCGGCGCAGGTGGGCGCGGCACCACAGCTCGCCGACCCGGTTGGCCGCACGGAGCTGCTTGTAGTGCAGTACGCCGGACACCATCAGCAACTCGAGGATGGCGCTTCCGGTGAACCGGGCGAGACGTTGAGTCAGCGGGACAGTTGCGAAAGCGCGCCGCAAAGCGGGTGGCACGGGGAAATCCAGCTTTGGGCTGACCCAGATTGGGGTTCGCTGGTAGACGGTTAGTTCGGCCGCTACTTTCGAAAGTTCTGGGATTAGTTGAACTGCGGTGGCTCCTGTGCCGATCACGGCGACACGCTTGCCCGCGAGGTCGTAACCGTCATCCCAGGCAGCGGTGTGGATGACCTTGCCTTCGAATGTGTCGACTCCCGCAATGTTCGGCATCTTCGGCTGGGACAGGAAGCCGGTTGCGGTGAGCAGGTACTTCGCGGTGACGGGCATGCCGTCGCGCAGCGATACGACCCAGTGGTCGGTGTCCCACACCGCGCCCGTCACCACGGTGTTGAACCGCATGTATTTGCGTAGGCCGTACTTGTCGGCGACGTGGGAGGCGTAGCGCTTGAGTTCCTGGCCGGGCGCGAACAGGCGGGACCAGTTCGGGTTCGGTTCGAACGAGTACGAATACGTGGCCGACGGGATGTCGACGGCCAGGCCGGGGTAGTGGTTGACGTGCCACGTCCCGCCGAGGTCCGACTCACGTTCGAGAATCAACAGGTTGTCGAAGCCGAGCCGGGTGAGCTGGATCGCCGCACCCATACCGCCGAACCCCGCGCCGACGACGACGGCGTCGTACTGCGTGCTCATGCTTCCTCCCGGTTGGCGTGCTGGTTGAGGCGGGCTCGGTAATCCGCCCGTGAAGGAGTGTCGGGTCGCAGCGCGCGGTCGCCTCGGACGAGCTTGCGCACGGCGTTGAGCGCGGGTTCAGGCAGAAGGTTGGAAAGGGTCGCAAGGCCGCCGACATAGCCAGGAACAGCGACTTCAGCGGCACGCGTCCGCACGGTGTCCACCACGGCACCCGCGATACGTTCCGGTTTGACCTTGGGAATGGGACGCATGTCCAATCCGGACGACAGTGCAGTGTCCACTGCGGAGGGAAGCACCGCGGTCACGCTGATGCCGTTCTTCGCGTACTCAAGGCGGGTTGCGGCGGTGAGGCCGACAACGGCGAACTTGCTGGCGTTGTAGATCGCCAGCCCTGGTACGGGGAACTTTCCGGCGAGGGACGCGACGTTGACGATGTGCCCCCGGCCGCGTTCCAGCATTCCCGGCAGGGCCAGGCGCATGCCGTGGATCACGCCAAACAGGTTGATGTCCATGGTCGCTCGGTTGATCTCGTCGGACAGGTCGTGAAAAGCGCCGTTGGGCATGATTCCGGCGTTGTTCACCAGAACTGTCAAAGGGCCGTTGGCTTCGGTGGCTTCGGCGAGGAACGTTGCGAAGGAGACGGGGTCGGTCACGTCGAGATGGTGCGCGGTGCCGCCGATCTCTGTTGCGGCGCGCTTGGCGGACGTGACGTCAATGTCGCCAATGGACACACGGGTGCCCTTGGCGGCCATGAGTTGGGCCGTCATACGGCCGATGCCCTGACCGGCGCCAGTGATCGCCACGTGCGCGCCGGACAGGTTGATCACCGGATATCGAGTCATGCCTTCACTCCCTGTCGCTCAAATGCCTGAGCCACGGTCACGGCCGCGGTCGACAACGCGGTGCTGAGCACGTGTTCGCGGCGCCGTGCGTCCATGAAGTTCGCGCCCATCGCATCGAGGTCCTCCGGCCCGGGCTCGATGCGCACCACCCGGATACCGGCTGCTCGCAGCATTCGTGCCTCGCTGTCCACGCGTCTGGTCATCGCTGTCCTCAGTAGACGTTCCACACGGGACAGACCGCTCGCAGGGGCGCCGCCTTCGCTTGACATTGGGGCGATGATGACGACCTCGTCGAGCCCGCGCCCGAGAAGCAGGTCGGCCGAGGTCGTGGACACCGTGCCGCCGTCGAGGAAACGCTGTCCGCCTACAACAACCGGCGGGAACCAGCCTGGAATTGCCCAGGAGGCAGCGATCGCCTCGCCAAGCCGTGCCTCAGGCGCGCCTGGAGAGCCGAACGCGACGCGATGCCCGGCCAAATCCGTGGCGATGCACCAAGTCGCTGGATGAGGAACCCAGCCATCTGGCGCCAAGGCGGCACCGAGGTCACGCAACCACGTCGCGTCTCCACGTCCCTGGGGCAGCAGACCGGCGAGACCGGCGAGCCGGTCCACTTCGCCACGGCGTGCTGCCCGCGTCAGCCCAACTGCTGGCCAGCGTGGCGACGGGACCGGAGGGAACCGTCCGGGCGAGCGGCCCACATGCGCCGCGACCAGGGGATTGGCGTCCGAAGAGCCGGTGAGTGCGCCGAGGATCGCGGCGCTGGAGATGCCCGCGCCCAGCATGGCCACCGCTTCCGCCCCGGCGGAGGTCCCGACCAGGACGTCAGCGGTCCGCGGGTCCGTCGGCAGCGCGTCGAGGATCGCGGCGGTCCAGGCGAAGCCCAGCGTGCCGCCACATCCGACCACCACAGCCCGTGCGGAACGGTGTGTCATTTTCAGAACGATATGTCATTCCTGAGTCCACGGCAATAGGATGGGAGCCATGACGACGGAGACGACGCCGGTCAGCCGGGCCGAACGGAAGAAGCAGGAACTACGCCGCGAGATCATCGAGGCCGCGTTCGACTGCTTCGCCGAACGCGGCTACCACGCCACCGGCATCGCCGACATCGCCGCCCGCCTTGGCATGGGCCACGGCACCTTCTACCGGTACTTCCAGAACAAGCGGGACATCGTCGACCACGTCATCACCGACCTCGTCGAAACCGTGGTCGCCGCGCTCGCCGCCGAAAACGCGCCAGAAGCGGTCAACAGCCTGGCTGAATACCGCGTGCAGAGCGCACGGATCGGCGACGCGCTCGGCGTGATCTTCGGCAACGACCCCCGGATGGCCCGGTTCCTGCTGCTCGAAGCCGCGGGCATCGACGCCGAAATGCGCGAACGCGTCCTGGACTTCTACGAGACGGCAGCCCAGTTGACCGCCGCGTACCTGTACCACGGCGTCAACCTGGGCTACCTGCACGCGGACCTCGACGTCGACGCGACCGCGCGAGCCATCAACGGGATGGTCATCGCGGGGGTCCTCACGTCATTGCGCGACCCGGGCCCAGGGGTTCAAGCCCGGATGAGCGCCGCGATCCGTCGCGTCATGTACGACGGGATCGCCGCTCGCGCTTAGCCGCGTCGGGCGTCTTGTAGGTGACCAGGGGAAGTGTAGTGGCCACGGGCGTGGCCAGCTTGTGCTCGACGAGGTCGCCGATCACTTGCTCGATGCGCTTGTAGGCAGTCGGCGCCTCTTCGAACAGGAGCTGACGGTCGCCGCACACCACGTAAGACCCCACTGGCGTCTTACGTAACTGTTCGACCGTGTGCTTGACCTTGCCGCGCCGAAGAGCGTCGGCACGCGACATCTTCCGGCCGGCGCCGTGGGCCACCGAGTAGTTGGCCTCCGCTCCGGCGTGTGCGGCCACGAGGTACGAATGGGTGCCGCGAGTGCCAGCGATCAGCACGTCACGGCCGTCACCAGGCGCCACTCCCTTGCGGTGTAAGTAGATACCGTCACGGATCTCCACCAGGTTGTGGCATTCGTCCACGATCGGCTCGGTAGGTTCGGCTCCCAGGGCAAGGGCGACCCTGGCCGCCATCAACCGCCGGTTGAGCGATCCCCAACGCACGGCGTTGTCGTGCGCCGCAAGGTATGCGGGTGGGTCTGCGGCTGGACCGGCACCGTGGACTTCGGTGTGGGCGCGCAGGATCCGTTCGCCGAGCCCACGTGATCCACTGTGGACGATCAGGACCAGGTCCTTGGCGGCAAGTCCGAGCCGGGAGGCGTGGTCCGGCTCGAACACGGTGTCGATCCGGGCCAGCTCGACGAAGTGGTTGCCTCGGCCCAACGTGCCAAGTCCTTCGGTGTGGCCGCCGGGAATGTCAGTGTCGACAAAGGACCAAGCGGGGTCGTTGGGGTCCGGTTCGCTGTCGAGATCTGGGAACCGCGCGGCCAGCCGTTCAGGGATGGCGCGCTTGAGCTTGATGGGGAAAACAGCGATACCGCAACCGATGTCGGAGCCCACGAGGAATGGATACAGCACGCTCGATGCCATGGCGGCGCCGATGGGCGCGCCCTTGCCGGGGTGCAGATCCGGCATGGCGGCGACGTGCAGCATGCCGTCGAGGGCGGCCACTTGGTGGCACTGCGCGACGGCATCGGACTCGATCCAACTCGTCGGCGAAGCGAACACGGTAACGGTGGACTGCTTCACAGGCTGGGTAGACAAAGACGCTCACTTCAGGGAAAGGGGATGGCATGAGGCCACTGATCACTGGGATCTGTCCGTCAGAACGTCATGCGCACACGATCTCGCAGCCCATCGCGGGAAGCAACCGATTTTCGGGTTGCCAGGCGTCAACAGCCTGTCCACAAAAGAGCAACGCGGCCGTCATAGGTTCGGCTTATGCCGAACGTATCCAGACGCACGCTGATCCGTGGCACAAGCGCAGGTGCCCTATCGCTTGGTCTAGGCGCCGCCAACGCTCCGGTGGCTGCCGCTGACCTGCCGAAACTTCCAGCAGGCTTTGTGAGCCGGTTCGTGGATACGGGTGCGTTGCGTCAGCACGTGGTCGTCGGCGGCGACGGCCCGCCGTTGCTTCTGGTGCACGGCTGGCCGCAGACCTTGTACGCCTGGCGCCTGACAATGCCCGCGCTGGCCAAGAAGTTCCGTGTCATCGCCGTCGACCAGCGGGGCATGGGCCTGACCAGCAAGCCGAAAACCGGCTACGACACCGGAACTCTTGCCAACGACATGGTCGCGCTGATGGACGCCCTTGGCCACCAGCGCTTTGCCATGGTCGGGCATGACACCGGGATGTCGATCGGCTATGCCGTGGCCACCGATCACCCGGACCGTCTTGATCGCCTCGTCGTTGCCGAGGCGATCATCCCCGGTTTGACTGAATCACCGCCATTGTTGTTGCCCAGCAAGGCAAACGAGCGGCTGTCACATTTCGGCTTCAACCGGCTTCCCGCCGAGGTGAACGAAAGGCTTGTCCGTGGCAGGGAAGATGTCTACTTTGGAGCGAAGTTCGCCGGGTCAGCCGTGCGGAAACTGCCCGATTACGCCGTCAGGTACTACATCAGGACGCTCGCGCGTGATCCTGAGGCGCTGCGCGGAAGTTTCGAGTGGTACCGCGCGCTTGACGAGACGATCGCGCAGAACGAGCGGCGCAAAACCCGGCTGCTGACGTTGCCCGTCCTGGCGGTCGGGGGAGCGGGCAGCGCCGGTGAAGGTGTTGCGAACACAATGAAACTCGGCGCGTCCGATGTCCATAGTGTAGTGGTTCCGAACTGTGGTCACTGGGTTCCCGAAGAGGCTCCTGTTGAGCTGGTGGCCGCGTTGACGGCTTTCCTGTTGTAGTCCGCGATGGCGGCGAACGCGGCCTTTGGCTCCCAAGGCATGTCGGGATAGGTCGTGCCGTGTTCGCCGTCAAGCATCTTGACGATGCTGGGACTGGCCATGTCGAGCTCATCGAAGAAGCCGTCGAGGGCGAACAGAAACACAAAGGTGCTGTCCACGCCGCCGTCATTGAACGTTTCCAGTAGCTCGCGGATGTATCTGGCCTGGCCAGCTTCGTCGCGGACGTACTCGCCGTTCAGCCGGGCTGGCTGGCCGTTGTCGTATTCGACGATCTCCATGAAGCGGGCGCCCGCGTCACCCGCGCCACGGTAGGCGCCGCTGCCGAACTCCGTGATCGCGACCGGTTTCCCTTGCGCGACAATGTTTCGGACGCCGTCAGCGAACTGGTCGGCGACCTCGGCCGATCGGTAGAGGTCCACGCTCACGATGTCCAAAAGCGACCAGTCCACACGCTCCAGTGGTATGGCCGCGTATGTGACTCTGCCGCCGAATCGTTCCCGCACAAGCGGAACTGCCTTGCCAAGGAACTCGTTCACGCGCGCGCTGATCTCGCTGACCCGCTCGGCCAGACGGTCCCGCTCGGTCAACAGCGCTTCGAGCCGATCTTCCTGCGTGTCGCCGGGCAGGAATCCCTTGTTCATCAACGTCAACTCGGCTCCGGCGACGAACACGACCTCCGCGCCTTGCTCTCGGAGCTGTTCCGCGCGCTCGGCGCAATCGGTGAACAGCGCCAGCATCTCGTCGGCGGTCAGTTCAAGCGGGTAGGGCGAGAACCAGACCTCTAAGCCCAGGTCAGCGGCAATTTTGGCGGCCTGCTCCAGTCGCTCGGCGTTGCCGCCGGTGATCCGCACGGCGGTGCAGCGCAGGTCGTCGCGGATGATGCCGAGCTCGCGTTTGACCAGGTCAAGGTCGAAATTCTGGCGAGAGATCGTCCCGTCGCGGACGAATCCCGTGTCATAGGTGATTGCCGTGTGCTCGCATGGCACCACGCTAGGAGAAAATATGCGTGCACGCAAGTTTGCGTGCACGCAGGTAGTGTGTTCACTCCCAGGCTGGCAGGTCGTCGTTGAACGCCTGCATCACCGCGTAGCTGTCCAGGTAGTCGCGCCAGTGCGTCACCTTCCCGTCGGTCACGGTGATCACCGACACGAAACGGTTGGTGTACGGGCGATTCGTCTCCACCACGTGCCCCTGCACCGAGTACTCCAGCACCACCACCGAGGCCTCGCGGTCGTAATGCACGGCCAGGTCACCCGCGCTTTCCAGCTGCATCGTGTCCCCGTAGGGCCGATAGAGCTCGGCAAGCGCGTCGCGGCCTTCGACCCGTCGCGGGTAGCTCGGCACGGTCACCACGAATTCGGTGACGATGTCGTCGGCAAGCAGGTCAAAGAACTGCTCGCCATCGACCTTGCCCTTCAGTCCCTCCTTGATCACATCGAAGAACGGCTCCAACGCCTTGAAGTCATCGAGGTTCGCCACGGTCATTTTCGGCTCCTGTTCATGGGATTTGCCCTGACTGGCGCCACGGTATGACGAAACCAGGACAGCTTCTGTCCTGGTAAGGACGACCCGGGTCGGATTCGATGCCGTAACCGAGATCACGCAACTTCGCGATGTCACGCCTTGACGACGAGGAAGCGCTCGCCGTCGCTGTTGCCTTGCGGGAAGCCGCATTGAGCGGGGTGCTCGGCGGGGATCAGGCCGCGCTGTCCGCATTGCTGAAGTTGCAACGCCTCTTGCCTCCGCGGCTCGCGGACCGGTTGGCTGGATTGAACGCGGCCGTCGAGCACACCCCGCGAATCGGTGAATCCGTTGTCTCTTCAGCGGTTCTGCTTGAACTGGCCTCCGCGTGCCGTCGTGGCGAGCGGCTTCGAATGTCCTATCGGGACATGAACGCGCGGGAGACGATCCGGGAGATCGATCCGTATCGCTTGGTGCGTACCAGTCATCGGTGGTACGTCGTCGCCATGGATGTCGCGAAAGGACAGTGGCGGACCTTCCGCGCGGACCGGGTGATCGACGCGCGTACGACCGGACACGCGGTGCATCTGGTGGATCCGCCGGACGCCGCGCGTCTCGTCGCCGAGATGCTGGTCAGCGATTACCCGCTCTACACCACCATTCGCCTGCCTGTCCCGGTTGACCAGGCGAAACGGATCGTCCCACCAGGACGCGGCGTGCACGAACCCGCTGCCGACTGCTCCACTTTGGTCACCATCGGTGGTGTGGACGCCGACGACCTGGCCACGTATCTGATCAGCCGGGCAACGACGCTGCAGGTGATCTCCCCGGACGAGGTGCGGGAGGCGCTACATCGCCGACTGCGCGAGATCCTCGGTCAGTAGCCGGGGCCCACTTTGGCCACTTTGTCCGGTCGCGCGTCGGCAGCCAGCTACGCCAGCGTGCATGCGGCCGAATGTCCCACGACGAAAGGCTTTTCCGATGCCGCGTCGACCGCGGTGAGCACAGTGGACACCTGGTCGTCGAGGGTGGTCGACGCCTGCGCGGGAAGGGCGATCGGCACCGGGTGGTGGCCGAGTTCCTCCAGCACAGGCACGACGTCATCCCACGCGGATTCGTCCAGCCACAGCGCGCGGAACAGGAGGACGTCCACTCAGGCGCCCTGTTCCGCCTCGACCTGCTGGTTCCACTCGCGCTTGCTGGACTGCCAGCCATCCTCGTCCATGCCCCGGCGCCAGTAGCCCGAGATGGACAGCTGGGACATCGGGATTTCCCGTTCGACGCGCAGGTAGCGGCGCAGCTCCTTGACGAAGTTCGCCTCGCCGTGGACGAACGCCTGCACCCGGCCTGCCGGGAACTCGACCGCGCGCACCGCCGTCACCAGGTGCTCGCCGACAGGCTGGCCTTCGCGGTACAGCCACTTGACGTCGGCGTCGGCTGGCGTCTCCAGCTTCTGCACCTCGTCGGCGTCTTCAACCTCGATGAACACCTTGGCACGCGCGCCGGACGGCATGTTCTCCAACGCGGACGCGATGGCCGGCAGGGCGCTTTCGTCACCGGCAAGAAGGTGCCAGTCAGCATCGGCATCCGGCGCGTAGCCACCGCCGGGACCCATGAACCGGACGAGATCGCCAGGCTTGGCCTGCGTTGCCCACGGACCAGCGATCCCGGCGTCGCCGTGCACCACGAAATCGACCCAGATCTCCGGAGTCTCCGCGACCCAGCGACGGATCGTGTACGTCCGAATGACCGGCCAAGCCTCCGCGGGCATCGTCTCGCGGATGACGCCGACGTCGAACGGCTCGGGATAGCTCACGCCCAGCGGCGGAAAGAGAATCTTGATGTAGTGATCCGTGTATTCGCCGACAGTCAGCTCGGCAATGTCCTCACCGCCCAAAACCACCCGCACCATGTGCGGCGTGAGCTGCTCCACGCGGGAGACCACACCTGTCCTCGCCTTGCGGCCGCGACGTTCTGCCATGACTACAACCTACGTCAGTGCAAGACCTTGAGCCCGACGACGCCCGCGACGATAAGCACGAGACAAGTGATCCGTCCGGCCGACGCCGGGTCACCCATCGCAACCATGCCGTACACAGCGGTGCCGACGGCGCCGATGCCGACCCACACGGCGTACCCCGTGCCAATTGGGACTGTTCGCAATGCGTACCCAAGGCCAAGCATGCTGATCACAAGCGCGGCAACGAAGATGATGGTAGGCAAAGGTTTCGTCAGCCCGCGAGACGCGCTGAGGGCAGCGGCCCAGACGGTCTCGAACAGTCCGGAAACCAGAAGAGCGATCCACCCCATGATGACGACCTCCGCAGCAATGTAGCTCCAACATCACTGCGTCGTCTTTGCTTGACCGGGTACGACGCGCTCGTCCGGGTTCTGTCTCGAAGATAGCACGCATTCGTTGTGCCGCACCGGTGTTTCCGGTCACCTGAAGGTGAGGGCGTATGCCTCGACACCGGGCGTGAGTTTGAGGTCCAGCACCGCGTGCTTCGCAGTGTCCGAATCGACCAGGGTGTACAGGGTTGGCGCGCCGGACACTTGGATCGTCTTGCCTTCACTGGTGACCGCTCCCGTGCCACCGACGACGAGGTGGACCTTCCTGGCCTGGTAGTCCAGTTTCAGCTCGGCACCGTCGCCTGCGACGAGCCTTTCGGCTCCAGCTGTCCATGTCCCTGCCAGGGCGAACTCGTTCTGCCTTGTGGCTTTCGGGAACTGGTAGTTCGTGGGTTGGTCGGGAATCAGTTGTGTTTCAGCGTTCCGGTAGCCGAGGTAGAGCTCTGGGGTCTGGGCTCCGGTCGGTGTCTTGTCGGGGACGTCTGTTGGAGCGGGCAACTTGGCGATGGGGTTGGCTTCCAGGAGGAGCTGACGGATCTGCTGCTGGGTTTGGGCGTAATCACCTTCACCGAACTGGGTGTGCCGGATCTGGCCAAATGCGTCGATCAGGTACTCGGCGGCCAGTACCGGTTCTTGTACGCCTTCCATGTGGCGTAGTCATTGTCGATCGCTACCGGGTACCGCATGCCGGGGGCTCGCGCCTGGTCGGTGACGTTGCTGATGTCGTGCTCGAAGGCGAATTCCGGGGTGTGCACACCGATGACGATGAGTCCCGAGTCCCTGTAGGTCTGTTCCCGGGCTTGGATGTGCGGCAGTGCGCGTTGGCAATTGATGCAGCTGTAGGTCCAGAAGTTGATGAGGACGACTTTGCCCCGCAGGTCGGCGATGCTCAGCTTGGGGGTGTTGAGCCATGCCGTGATGCCAGTCAGTTCAGGCGCGGCTGTCAGCTCTTTCAATTGCTGTGGCGCGCCGGGAAGTTCGATCGCTTTTTGGAGAGCGGCTGTGTAGTCGGGGACCGTGAGCTGCAGGCCGTCCGTGAGGTTGAGACTGATGGCCAGGGCTACTACGAGCAATGGGATGCCCACGCCGATGGCGAAGGCTGCGGTGAGTAAAAGGGGTCGAGGCCGATTTGGCCGGACGCTCCGAGAACCGTGATCGTCGCTAGGACTGGGCCTGCGCACGGGACGTACAAGACGCCTAGAGCGAGGCCGGTGAGGAAGCCGTTTCCGCTGGGCTTTTTCCCGCGGATACGGATGAATGGGCGTTCCAGCAGCTCGCCGATTCGGCGGGAGATCAGGCCTAGTACGGCAGCAGCCATTCGTTAGCTGACCTGGGTGATCTTGATGTCGCGGGCGAGTCTGGCGCGTTTGTGGAACCAGCGTGATCGTGCTTGATGCCTGCGGCGCCAGTTCACCCAGTGGGTTGCGTGTCCAGGTGGTCGGGGTGTGGTGGTGCCGGCGATCAGATGCTTGATTTCGGGGATGGTGAGCGGGATCAGGCCGGGATCAGCGGGTGGGAGCTGGTCGGGGTGTAGGGGTTCGGGGGCTTGACTGTCGGTGCGGTCGCGGAGCAGTGCGGCGGTGACCGCGCAGACCGCAAGAGCGGCGCATACAAGCACGGCGTGTCGGGCGATCGCGGTGTAGAGCCTGACCTGAGCCTGGTCCAGGCCGAAACAGTCTTTGCCGAACTCGAATCCTTCCTCGACAGGCCAACGCAGCCCGGCGGCGCGGATCAGCCGGGTCTTGGTGAGCAGTGCGCTTTCGGGCACGTAGCAGTAGTGGAAGGCCAACTCGCCGGTGCGCAGGTGTTTGCGGATGAGGAGGTAGTGGCGGGCCGAGTTGGTGGCGATCCAGGCCCAGGCATACCACCGGTCGCCTTTGGAGCCCTTGCCGGCCGAGCGGATTTCCCACTGTCGCTCGCGTTTCAGCAATGTCTTCGTGGCCTGGTCGCAGGACAGCTCCATGCCGCTGGACAGGATGATCCGGAAGTTCTTCTGAACCCGCAGCACATAGGCTTGCTTGTCGGCCTCGAAGTGGGCCCGCAACTCGGTGCAGCTGCCGTAAACCTCGTCCCCGCAGTAGAAATCAGGCCGGAACCCGTCCGCGGCCACCGTCGTGCAGATGTCGATGGCCAACTGTCCTTTGGTGCGGAACGTCAGATCCAGGGGAAGCGCCGAGCGCAGCGACGTCACCGGGTCGCTGATGTGCTCTTCGGGAATCCACTGTTGGAACCCGATCAACGCATGCCCGACACCTTCGCGCACATAGGACAGGTGCACCGTGTTGATCCCGTTCTCCACCCGACCCGCGCAGCCCAGATGCTGCCGTTTGACACCCGCGGTGGCTTCACCTTTCTTCTGCTGCCCCGTCTCATCCAGCGCCCCGATCACCAACTTCCCGCGCCGGCGCCCGCCCTTGCGGGCCGCTTCCTCCAACCCGGACACCGCGAACCGCCGGATCTGCGCCATCGCCTCGGCCTCGTCCCACACCGCCCGGTTCAGCAGCCGCTGCGTCCGATCCGGTGTCCGGTCCCCGACATACTCAGCGATGGTCCAGCCGTTCCGTTTCGGCAGCTCGCTTGTCACCGCCCGCACGTACTTACGCGCCTGCACGAACGGCTCGATCCGCCGAAAACACGAACGCAGCCGTTCGGACAGCTCACCCAGTTTCCGCCCAGCCAACCGAGCACCTATCCTGGCAGCCGCAGCCGCCTGCGATCCTGTAGTTCTCACAAACACATGATCAACAGGCGGCTGCCCCATGTCGCCACCGGCCCCAGCTACACATCCCCACAGGTCACAACCCGAATGGCTGCTGCCGTACTAGGCTGAGCAGGACCAGGACGACGATTCCCGCGGTGCGTAACAGGGCATTGGGCAAGTTCAGCGAGTTGAGCAAGATCGCGCCGAACAGTGTGGTCAAGCCGAAGCTGAGGACCAGTCCAGCGACGATCCGGTACGGCTTTCGGGTTCCCGCACTGGTCAGAACGACGGGAAGGACGGGAAGGACGCAGGGAGAGATGCTCGTGACGATGCCAGCGAGCAGTCCAGCGACTACCAGCGTGACCACGCGTTCCTCCCGATCGTCACCTGTTCAACTGGTGATGACTTTGCCGTGGGTTGATGGGTGTGTCAAAGTCACCTTGGTTGTTGGTGGCGGGGAGATCGAGCACGGTTCCGTCGAGGCTTATCAGTCGCCAATCACGCAGCCACGCGCCCCGGGTGGCAGGCTGCGCACGGGGGACCTCGACCCGTTCGAACAGTATCTGCAATGGGTCTTCTCCCGGCCGGGCTCGAGCTTTGGTGAGCGCGCCGCTGGTGGGGACATGCCACTTGTCCGTCCAGCTGCCGAAATATCGCAGTCCCTGGACGAGTTTGCGCATGACTTCCTCGTGGCTCTCGCCGCTGAACAAACACAGCGCGAGTACGAAATATATGGTGACACGACCTGGTAGCAGCCGTGTCCGTTGCCCTTCGCAGTGAGGTGATCTCAGCGACTTTCACGCGATCTTGCCGTGTTCGAAATGCGTGAGGACAAGGGCGGCTTTGACGATGTCGCCGATCTTGCTGGGGCTGGCGGTGAGATGCCGCAGGCTGCGCCAGCGTCCGGTGAGTAGGGCGAAACCACGTTCGCCCAGACACCGTAGGCCACGCAGCAGAGCGTTGCGTGTGCGGGTGTCCACGTCGAGGACCTGGCCATCGGCAGGCTGTTTGACCGGGGTGTGCACGCCGATGCCGGCACCGTCGTAGCCGCCATCGGCCAGCGTCGGCAGATCAAGGTGCGAGGCGGCCCAGTACAGCGCACCCAGCACATGCTCGCGCGCCACGGTCAAGTCATGGAGTGAACCGGGCTCGACATCCGAGACCCACCACGGAAAACCGTCCGGCGCGCACAGCGCTTGGATGTTGCCGCCGTGCTCGCGGGCTTTGCCGGAGTACCACAGGTCGATCGGCTCGCCTTTCACGCTCAACGTTTTCTCGCTACAGCGATCGGCGGAGAAGACCTTTCCATCGAGGATCACGTAGGCCGTGCCCTCATCCTTGGCCCGCTGCAGGGCCTCATGCAGGTCCGGCGCCTGCTCGGCGAGCACGATGACGACCTCATCCAAGTAGCGGTAGCCGGTGGCGCGGGAGATGCCGTGATCGCGAGCCAGGGCGGGGACGTCGGTGTTCTGCCGGAACCAGCGCAGGCCCAGCACCGCGTGGCGAAAGCAGGTCAACGCCCTGCTGTTCTTGCGGGTGCCGCGTCGGCGGCGTTCGGCGTGCAGCAGCCGGCTGAGGTAGAGGGCCAGTTCACGCGGGACATCGAGCATGGCACGATACGCAATCACGGGGAGCCTTCTGGTCCGGACTTGATCTTCGCAATCCAGTTCTACCAAGGGCTCCCCGCCCATCTTTCCCCGGGTCTCACCACTCCCCAGTACATCGACCAGCGCTCGTCCGAGCAGCTTCGCGGCTCAACAAACGAACCAGAATCTTGGTGAGATTACCTCAGTCAGTGGCCATCAGTACTTCATCGACCAGATCTCGATGGAACAGGCGCGTCAGAATGCCGATCCCGATGGAATCGACCACTCGATACCGACTGTCATCAATCACGCCATCCACGCCGACGGACACTATTCGTCATCGCCATCCACGCCAGATCTTCCCTAGTAAGAACATTCTCACCAGAACAACCCGTCGTCTATCCGCAACCCTAAAAACAATCAACTCCCCACCAAACCTTAAGTCAGTGGCATTGCCGCGCGGGGCGATGCCACTGACTTAAGTATTCTGGCTGGTCGCAAGCGGCGCAGGGTCGATTGTCGGTGGCGTTGATGTCCACAATGGACGTTTGATCGTCGCATGAGTCTCACTTGCCCCGTGCGTCACTCCTGTTACCCGGGTTGGTGCCGTGAAGGTCACCTTCGCGGCGTCCAACGCGCCAAAGGTTCCCCTCGTGGATCGTGGCGGGCGTGAATGAAGGCCACTGTGGACAGTCCCGTCCATTGGTGGCGCGGGTACGCGGTGCTTGCGGGTCGGGCCACTCGCGTTCCGCACCTCTCAAGATCAACCTCGCGCCCCACGCCCGCAGGCCACCTCTGAGGTGCGAGAACGCCCTTAAAATAAGTCAGCGGCATTGCCGCGCTGGGTTCCCGTGTCATCTATGAAGGAGCGGGGCCGGTCAAGTCCGGGGGATTGTTTTTCTGGGTTTTTCTGGCGATCGCGGGCAGGGAGGTCCGCGGTGTGGGGGTCAATGACTGGCCCGGAGGGCCACCCCTTCCGCAGGAAGGGGCGTGGTCTTGACGCCGATACCGTCGGAGATGTCACGCTATTCAAGCCAGGAAAATTGTGTGGTGTGGTCCCCTTTTTTCGTGGTGGGTTCGTGTGAGGTGTGTGGTCGCGTTCGCCGGTGCCCGGAAATAGTCCGGGTGACAAAGACCAACCCTCGGGGGCTGGTTGTCGGTCATCTATCCGCTGGGTGTGTGCATGGTGAGGTGCGACCGTGGCCAGGCGGGATCAATCAAATCGACGACCACGCCACCCCGGGGGTGGGGGTCAGACACGGGCCGATCCGCGCCTGGTCACGACCAGTCCTCATCCGGCCTGCCGCGGGTGCAGGGCGCGGATGTGTCCGTCCCGCAGGCCATAAAACACCAGCGTGAGCAGGCGGCGGGCGACCGCGACGGTCGCGATGTTGCGGCCCCGCCGCTCCTGGATCCCCTCCCGGGTGGCCACCAGCCAGCCTGTGCCGGCGGGGACTTTCTGGGCGGCTTCGACCACCGCCCAGCGCACCAGCCGAGAGCCCTGTTTGGTGATCCGGCCCCGGCGCACGCTCCGGTCCGATTCGTGGTGTTTCGGGGTCAGCCCGGCCCAGGAACACAACTGCCGCGGCGAGCGAAACCGGGTGATGTCACCGATCTCGGCGATCAGGACCGCGGCCAGGATCGGGCCGACACCGGGGATCTGTTGCAGCACCAGGTATCCCGGATCAGCCGCGACGTGGCGGGTGATCAGACTGGTGACCACGGCGATCTCGAAACCCAACGCCTCGATCAACCGGCACTGACTGTTCACCCTCGCCCGGAACGGCGGATCCAACGGCGCTTCGGCCAGCAGGGCCCGGCCCCGGACCCCGAACACATCACTGACCGGCAGCCGGACGCCCTGCTTGGCCAGCACCGCGTGCACCCCGGCTTTCACCCCGGTCCGCAGGTTGACCAGTTTCGCGCGGTGACGCACCAGCTCCCGCAGGCCACGCACCCGCGGTGGCGCGATCCAGCCCTCAGCCAACCGGCCCCGCCACAACACCTCGGCCAGATCCGCCGCGTCGCGCCAATCGGTCTTCACCCGCCGCGTGGTCCAGCCCTTGATCCCCAGCGGATGCGCCAAATGCACCCGCGCACCCGCCTCGGCCAGCGCGTCCGCGGCCCAATACCAGCCATACGTGGCCTCCAGCACCACCTCCGGGCACCGTCCGGCCTTGCCGATCTCGGCCATCAACGTCATTGGGTCGTTGTCGATCCGCACCGCGTCCAGTCGCTCACCAGCGGCGTTCAACCGCACGATCACCGACCGATGCCGATGTAAATCGATCCCGACGTACTGTTGTCCGTCATACTCAGACACCAGGGGCCTCCCTTGCGTGAGATTTAAGGCAAACCCGAGTGTCCGCTCGGAACCCACCAGGAGCGAGGCCCCGCTCCTTCATCACATCAAATCGAGTCGCGGTGACCACCGAAACGCTGGAACAGGAACAAAGCCACAGCAACAACGCTGGAACAGGAACACGGCCACAGCGACCCAGCTGGAAACCGAAGCCAAACCATGAAGGGCACACACCAGAAGCGAAGCAGAGCCGCAACAACACCGGCCCCACCACCGCGTCCTTCCCTCCTCACCGGCCCCTGGATGTCTAAAGTGACCGAATGCGCGTCACGCTGAACGCCACCAAGACCCGGACCGCGTTGCGTATCTCGGCACGCGTCTCCTTGGACATACTGCTGGTCCTGCTGATGACGGCGGCAGGACTCTGGATCCTTGGCTGGATGTGGCCGGTGATCTGGCCACTGGTCATAGGCCTCCTACTCGCCACGCTCACCTGGCCGATGACCCGCTTCCTCCGACGCCACGGATGGCGACCTGCCCTGGCCGCGTCAACCGTCACGGTCACGTTCCTGCTCGGCTCAATGGGCACGATCGCCCTGATCGCAGTCCCGGTCGCGGCTCAGGCTGACGAGCTGACCCAAGGCGTGATCGATGGCATCACGCGACTCCGTGAATGGGCGGCCGGGCCACCGTTGAACATCAGCAACGATCAGGTGAGCGCGGCCCTCGACACCGCGGTCGCCCGCGTGCAGAACAGCATCGGCGACATTCTCTCCGCCACTGTCACGGGCGTGGGCGCGGTGGCGAACGGTCTGATCACGGCAGTGCTGGCGTTGTTCCTGATGTTCTTCTTCCTCAAGGACGGCCCGAGGTTTCTGCCGTGGCTGACGAGGCAACTGCCCGGCCGTCTTGCTGACGACGTCCCGACTGTGGCGTCGCGTTGCTGGGAGACGCTCGCATCCTTCGTACGGTCGCAGGCGTTCGTTGGTCTGCTGGACGCCGTGTTCATCGGGCTTGGGCTCTGGATTGTCGGCGTGCCGTTGGTACTTCCCTTGTCTGTGCTGACGTTCGTCGCGGCCTTCGTACCCATTGTTGGTGCGTTGTTCGCGGGTTTTGTCGCTGTTCTCATCGCGTTGGTGTCTAACGGGCCGACGGATGCGCTGATCGTGCTCGCCATCATCGTCGTTGTGCAGCAACTCGAAGGGAACGTGTTCCAGCCGATGTTGCAGAGCCGCAGCCTTGGCCTGCACGCGGCCGTCGTGCTGTTGGCGGTCACACTCGGCGGCACGTTGGCGGGCATCACTGGCAGCTTGGTCGCGGTTCCACTCGCCGCCATGATCGGCGTGGTGTGGAGCTACATCCGTGAGCAGCTGAGCGACCCGGAACCTGAGCCAGCTACCACCACGGACGCTGCCTAGGCCTTGCGGCGGCTGGATTTGTCCGCTGCGAAGGTTCTCGGTTGTCCGCCTAGTTGCGAATGGTCAGCAGGCCGGTGATCAGAACTCGTACATCTCGGCTGAACGTCTGCGCGAAGTCGACGTGTGAGGAGGTCAGCCGGGGGTCGTCGATCGCCTCGCGAACCGCGGGGCCGGGATTCGCGAACGGCCACAGCCCAACGATCACGACGACCGAAGTGTTGACGAGCTCAATGGCGGCCTCCGAGTCGAGGCCGGGCACACGCGAGGCGATCATCTCGGCGAGGCGGAGCAGTTGCTGGCGGTTGCCGAGCTTGAACTCGCGAATCACCGCGGGCGAGACGTTACGTTCCAGCACCGCGGCGAGCACGCTCCACAGCTCGCACAACATCGGGCGCTCGGCCAGCGAAGTCGCCCACACGTCGGCGACCTGGCTCACCACGTCGGGGTGAGACGGCGGCGGCAGCCGGTCCTCCAGCTCGTCGAGCCATTCCTGCCGGGCTCGCTGCAGCAACTCCAGAAACACGGCCTCGCGGGTTTCGTAGTACCGCACGATCCCGGACTTCGAGCCGCCGAGCCGCCGGGCGATCTCGCGCAGGCTGATGTCCTGCGCGGGCCGCTCGGCCAGCAGCTCCTGCGCCGCGTCGAGGATCGCCTTGCGGCGCAGGAGCTGCTGTTCCGGCCGTCGGGCCCGCTGAAAAGGGAATATCTCGTCCACCACATTCAGGATAACAGTCCACTGGACTCTTGTTACGAGTCCGGTGGACTGTTAACGTGAAATATGAGTCCACTGGACGCATAAGGAGTTTCAACGCTGAGAGGAGTTCTCATGTCTGGCCCGTTCATCTTCATCGCCACCAACAAGGTGCTCGACCGCAAGCTCGAAGACGAGAAGAACCGCATGCCCGGCTGGGTGCGGTACATCCAGGAGCGCGAGCCGCGCACGATCGGCTTCCACGAGTACCGCAGCGCCGACGGCACCGAGGTGGAGTTCGTCCAGATTCACCCGGACACCGACTCGTTCGAGCACCACCTGCGGGTGGTCGCCGAGTCTGACATGTCCTTCAAGGATACGCTGTCCGGCACGACGAGCATCCGGATATACGGCCAGCCGTCCGAGGCGATCTTGGAAATGCTCAATCAGCAGGCCGGGGCCGGAGTTTCCGTGACGATCCTGCCCGAGCACTTCGGTGGTTTCACGCGTTCCTGAACAAGATCAAAAGGCTCATTGATGATCGTCATCAACGGGTCTTTTTGTGTTCCCGAAATCCCTGTGACACGTTCAACAGTGCTCTGAGCTGGCCTGATGTGTACGTTGTCGGCATACAGATATACAGATACCGGTATCCAGAAGACTGCGGTTCTTCAATAAGTGGACCGAGGGAAGGGAAGATCGAGATGTCCGACCAGCTGACCCGACGAGGAATACTCGCTTTTGGTGCTGCCGCAGGCTTGAGTGCGACGGCTCTTGCCGGTTCGGCGCACGCGCAGACGACCCCGAAACCGACGTTTCTGCCGTTGCCGCTGGAGTCCAAGCCGCGCCCGGTACCGCCCGAGGGCTACATCCTCGACCGCGTCGGCGACGCGATGTATGTGGTTACCGCGGGCGGGAACCAGACGCCGTTCGTCGTCACGCGGATCGGCGTGGTCCTGATCGACGCTCCGCCGAGCCTGGCCAACTTCCTGCCCGCCGCTATCCGCCGGGTTACCAACAAGCGCGTGACTCACATCATCTACAGCCACAGTCACGCCGATCACATCGCGGGCGCCGCCGCGTTCGGCAACGTGTTCCGGATCGCGCACGAGGAAACCGCGCAGACCATGCGGATCGCGCGTGACCCGAACCGGCCGATGCCGACCACGACCTTCCGCGACCGCTACCACCTGAACGTCGGCGGCGAGCGTTTCGAGCTGTCCTACCCCGGCAACAACCACGGCCGACAGTGTGCCCGGAATCCTTACCGCGCACGACCAACTGGCCAAGCTGCCCATCGAGACGTTCGTCGGCGGGCACATCCACCGGCTCGGCACCCCGCGTGACATCAAGGACTCGCGCGACTTCACCTACGACCTGTGGCACACGACGCGGCGGGCCGTCGCCGACACGAAGATCGCCGACGCCTTCGCGCAGGTCGAGCCCGGCAACCAATGGGGCGCCTTCAAGGTGTACTACCAGGCCATCGCCGACATCGTGGAACCCGAGATCATCCAGCGCTGGGGCACGAAGCTGGGCGGCGTCGACATCTGGACGCGCGACAACGCGACCACCATGGCGGTTTCCCTGCTGCTCGACGCACCCCGCAACGTCCAGTGACGCCTTACGCGCCGGGTGAACGCACAGGCACCCGCGGCGCAGGCCGACGCTGCCTGATCAGTCAGCGGAATCGCCGATGTGGCCTTGAAGGACGTCAAAAGCGCGCCTGCGATGCACCGCGAAAAGGTCGAGAGCCGTTTCGGTGTCGCGCGCACGTAGGGCGGCAACGAGCTCGCGGTGTTCATTGGGAATTGCTGACAAGTAGCCGTCGGAATTGAGGCCGACCCGCGTCAGCAGGAACAAATGGACCTGCGAACGAATCGCGTGCCACGCGTCCTGGAGGCGTTGGTGGTGTGTGGCGGCATAAACGGCGTCGTGGAACTCGATGTCGCAGCGGACCATCTCGTGTTCGTCCGAGGCCCGTTCCATCCGCCGCGCCGCGTCCGCGATGGCCGCTATGTCCTCATCCGGAGCGTGGGCGATCACCAGCCCGACAGCGAGGTGTTCCAATGCCGCACGCAGACTGTCCAATTCGGATACGTCCTGCGCGGACAGTGTTGTCACGGTTGACCCGCGGTGCCATTCGCTGCGGACAAGGCCTTCGCGTTCCAGCCGGAGTAAGGCCTCGCGCACGGGCCCGCGGCTCACGCCGAGTGCCTCGGACAGTTCCACCTCGCGCAATTGGCTTCCTGGCGGGTAGGCGCCGCCGAAAATGGCGTCCCTGATCCGGTCTGCCACTTCGTCTGCCAGCCCCCTGCGACGTGCGGGAGCGACCTTGCCAGCCATGTCACAATGTTAACAAGGTCAAATCCCTTGTGGCCGGTGGCGAAGAGAAGACAATGTGCCCATTGCCACCGTTTCGAACGCTGGCCGTCTGATTTAATCACTCAAATGCGCGACGGGGCACGAAACCAGCTCGCGAGTCGAGTCACCAGCTTTGTCGGCCGTGACGGGCTGCTGGCCGATCTGCACGACCTTTTGCGACGCTCCCGGCTGGTCACTCTCGTCGGACCGGGCGGGGTCGGCAAGTCACGTCTTGCCGCGGAACTCGACCGGCGGCACGGCGAATCCTTCGGCGCGGTAGCGGTTGTCCGGCTGGTTCAGGTGGCCGAGGCCGGCGCGGTCGAGCGGGAAATGGCCGCCGCGTTGGGAATGGTCGACCACTCCGCTCGGCCGGTGTACGAAGGTCTGGTCGAGCACCTGCGCAGCCGCGGCGAAGTGCTGGTGATCCTGGACAACTGCGAGCACCTGTGGGAAGAGGTCGGCGAGCTCGTCGGCGGCCTGATCGAGGACGTCCCCAGCGTGCGGATCCTGGCGACCAGCCGGTCCTACCTCGGTGTCGCCGGCGAGCACCTTGTGCAAGTCCCACCGCTGTCGCTGACCGCCGTAGACCACAGTGGACACTCGCCGGCGATGACGTTGCTCGTCGACCGGATGCAGGCGGCCGGTGTCGTCACGGATGTGGCCGCCGACGAATCCCTCGCCGAGCTGGTGCGCTGGTCGGCGGGTTTGCCGCTGGTCCTCGAGCTGATCGCGGTCCGGCTGGGCAGCGGCCTCGGCTCGGCGAAGATCCTCGAACGGTTGAACGGCGGTCGACTGCTCAGCGCGACCAACGCGCGGGTGAGCCGTGGCGTGCAACCGCACCACAAGACGCTGCACCACGTCCTGGACTGGTCGTGGAACCTCTGCACCGAGCAACAGCAGGTCCTGCTCACCCGGATCGCCGTGTTCGGCGGCAGTTTCGACCTCGACGCGGTGGAAGCCGTGTGCTCCGGCGGCACGATCGAGCGCGAGGAGGTGGTCGACCTGATGGGCGAACTGGTCCAGCAGTCGCTCGTGGCGGCCACATCCACCGGCCGATACCGGCAACTGCAGCCGATTCGTGAGTACGGACTGCGAAAGCTCGCTGACTCAGGCGAGGAACCGCGGATCCGTACGGCGCACTGGGCGTACTTCCGCCAATTGGCCGAAGGTGCCGCGACCGGATGGTTCAGTGCCGACGAAGTGCGGTGGCTCAACCAGATCCGGGCGGATCTGCACAATTTCCGCGCCGCGGTCAACTACTGCGCCCTCTCGCCGGAGACCGTCCCTGCCGGGCTGGAGATCCAGTTCAACCTGACCAGGGCGCGGTCGTGGTTCTTCTTCGGCATGCTCAACGACGGCACCGAACTGCTCGACCGGATGCTCGAGCTCGCGGACCTGCCGGTCGGGCCGGAACGCATCGGCGTCACCGCGTTGATGGGATTCGGCCTGTTGTGCCGTGGTGACCAGGCCGCCGCGGCCAAATGCCTTGACCTGTGCCAGGACATGGCGCGCCAGGCAGGCATCACTGACCACCCGGCGCTGACGTTCTTCGCGGGATCGCACGCGTTGTTCTTCGACGCGTCCGAGGAGTCGATCCCGGTACTCCAGCGGGCGTGCGCGCAGTTCGCCGAGGCCGGGCCCGCTTTCCGGGGCGATCACGCGATGGCCGAGCTGCTCGCGGCGATCGCGGGCGGGCTCGTCGGCACGCCTGATGACGCGCAACTGGCCGACCAATGCCTTGTCAACGCCGAAGCCAGCGGCGCGGAATGGGCGATCAGCTGGGCACTGTGGGCGAAAGGCCTCACGCCGCTGATGCACGGCGACCCCAGAACCGCGTTCGCGTTGATGAGGGAGGCGTTGTCCCGTCAGGTCACCCTGCGGGAGAAGTGGGGGACACTGTGGTCGGTCGAGGGCATGAGCTGGGCGATGGCATCCCTGGTCACGTTGCTACAGCTGGACAACGCGGCGGCAAAACGGGCGGTCGAGCTGCAGGGCGGCGCTGAGCAGCTGCAGAAGGACTGCGGTATCGCGATCGGCGGCCTTGTCCCGATGAGACGGCAGCGCGAGCAGGTCCGCAAGTCGATGCTTGGCCTGCTCGACGAGGCCGAGTACAACGCGGCCTACGAACGTGGCGCGGCGCAGGCCCGCAAGGACTCCGAGGAGTTCCTGATGGGCGTGCTGAATCTCGGCGTTCCCACGTCGGACAGCGGCAGCATCGACGGGTTGTCCAAGCGGCAGTTGGAAGTGGCGCTGCTCATCGCGGACGGCCACACCACGAAGGAGATCGCGGCCAAGCTGTACCTCTCGACAAGGACCATCGAAGGCGTGATCCAGTCGCTGTTCGGCAAACTCGGCGTCACCCGGCGGGCCGCGATCGCCGCGTGGGTTACCGTCCAGCGGTCACACTCGCCACGTAACGGGCAATAGGTCGCATATCGCCGCCGAAAATTCGGTCCGCAAGGCCGAAAATGCGGATATTCGTCTGGCGTCTGGCGGCGTACTCCGGAACGATTTCTCTCAGACCGGACGAAGGTGGTGAAGGATCCATGGCAGCAGAGCGTGAGCCCGGCCAGCGAAACGACGAACAGACGCTGACCCAGCCGCAGACCGGCAAGCTGCACAAGGACGCCTGCCAGCGCGACCAAAGGCCGTCTCGCGGTCCTTGGTGAGGTGGATACACTCGTTCCCCTGTGTAGCAGTTCTTGGCAGGACTCCGGGGGGAGCGCGTGGATATCACGCTGCACGGCGTGAGCTTCGGCTACGGCCGTAAGCCGGTATTGCGGGACATCGACTGGACGATCAGACCTGGCGTGACCGGTCTGCTCGGCGAGAACGGGGCCGGCAAGACCACACTGCTCTCGGTTCTGGTCGGCTTGCTCCGGCCGAAATCCGGGTCAATCACCCTGCCTGGCGACACCACACCCCGGTTCGGTTTCGTCCCGCAACGGTTCTCACTGCCTGGTGAAATGCGCGCCGCCGATTGTGTGCAATACACCGCATGGATCAATGGGGTGTCCCGTGCTGCCGCTCCGGCTGCGGCTGAGCGAGCGCTTGCTTCGGTGGATTTGAGCCACAAAGCTTCTGCTCGGGTCCGGTCGCTGTCCGGCGGGCAGCGGCAACGGCTGGGTGTTGCCGCCGGATTGGCGCACGACCCGGACGTGTTGGTCCTGGACGAGCCCACGGTCGGGTTGGACCCTTCCCAGCGCGTCCGGATCCGTGAGGTGATCGCGAAGATCGGCGAGACCCGGACGGTTCTGTTGTCAACGCATGTGCTTGAGGACGTTCGGTTCCTGTGCCAGCGGGTGGGTGTGTTGGCTCGGGGCAAGCTCGCTTTCGACGGTACGGTCGAGGAAATCGAGGCGAAGATCGCGGGTGACGGTTCGGCGCCGAGCCGGTTGGAGTCCATTTTGGAGCGTGGCTACCGGACTTTGCTCGACACCCTTGGAGACGACGACTGATGCGCAGTCCGCTGCGGATTGTCGTGGTGCTACCGGCTGTCGTGATCGCCGTGATCGTGCTGGTCTCGACGTGGCCGATGCTGACGTGGCCGTATCCGCGATGGGCGCAGACCTCGGCGCAATGGCACCAGCAGTTCATGTGGACCGGCGCGCTTGCCGGGACCACGGCTTGCTACTACGCCTTCAGGCTCAATGCCGCCGATCGCATGTGGACACAGCCGCGGGCACCTCGGCTCGGTATCCGGGTTGTGCTTGCGCATCTGGCTTTGCTGATGGCTTGGTTGCTTGGCGCTTACGTGCTCGCGTTGCTGCCGCTGACTGTCCGGGGCGGGATCGGTTCGCCAGCGTTGCTGGTGATGCTGTCCGGGGTGTTGGCGATGGCCGCGGCGATCGCCATTGGGTACGTGCTCGGGACGCTGGTCCCGTCGGCCGTGATCATGCCGATCACCGCTTTGCTGCTGTATGCGTCCTTCGTGATCAGTGGGATCTACGGTGACGTGGTCGGCCCGGTTTCTCCTGTGCTCTATGCGGAACCGCAGATGGGTCAGACGGAATCCGCGCAGCTGGTCGCGTTCCGCCTCGCGTTTTTCGCCTTGATCACCATCGCCTCGGTGAGTCTGGCCGCGCGCACCATGCGTCGTCGTGGCAACGGAAACCGTGGTGTCGTTGTGGACATTGCCGCGCACGTGGCCGCCCCGGTCGCGCTGATCGCGATCGCACTGTCCAACGCACCTATTGTGTTCACAGTGGACCAATCGCCGCCGCGGGTGTGCCGGGATGTGCGTGGCGTCAACTACTGCGTGCACGAAGCCATCGCGCCACAGCTGCCCGACATGATTTCCACTGTGGACACGGTGTTCGCCAGATATGGCGCCCCGCCGCCGTTCGTCCGCCGAGTCTGGGACGAAGCGCTCTTGATCGACGGTGATTCGCGGGTACCGGAAACCGAAGGCACGATCGCGGTGCGCTTGACCGGCGACGGCCGTATCGTGCCCGCTGGCCTACCAGAGGCGATTCTTGGCATCTATCTGTGCCCTGCGGAAGCGACCAACACCGAGGCCATGGTGAACCTGCTTGTCGATTTGACCGACTATCTCAAGGATGGGACCCCGCCAAGCCGCAGCCTGACAGGGATGTCCGAGAAGCAGATTCAGGACTGGTTGCGTGTCCACGGCGAGAAGCTCAGGGCATGCACGCTCAAACCGACCGATATCCCGCGCGCATGATCCGCGTCTTGCTGCTGAGCCGCGGCATCCCCTTGGTCATTCTGGCAGCCGCGCTGATCGCCGGTGTGAGTGCGGTGATCGGCTCGCATGTGATCGACATCGAGTTCTCGCCGGTGAACCCCAATCGCATCCCGGTAGCCGAGTTGTGCGCGATCGTCTCGGCGACGATCACGGCTGTGCTGATGCGTCCGCGTTTCTGGGAATGGGATCGCGGCAGCATTGGCATGCGTGCCCGGGTAATCGCTGTCGTGAGTTCCGCGGTGGGCATCACCTTGCCGATGGCGTGTGTTCTGGTTTTGGTTCCTGGCCTTCCGGATTTCGTGCCTTGGGTGTGGGTGTTGACCAACGCCTTTGTTCTTGTGGCTGTGGTGCAGGTGCTGGCGCCGTTCATCGGCGCGCTTTCCGCGGGCGTGACGGCTGTGTTGCTGTGGTTGAGTTTTGGGTTGCTGCACAACGTGAAACCGGATCTCGCCTGGCTGCTGCCCACGTCCAGCTACGCCGAAAGGACCCCGGACTGGCTGGCCGCTGGGATCCTGATCGTCCTCGCGTTGCTAGTCCACGCTCGTACGCTAGGCCGGGCGCGGTGACACCGTCATCCGGATGTCGTCTTTGGCCCACAGCACGAATCGTTCAACCGGAACGACTTCATGCCCGGGCACTGGCGTGAAGTCGAAGCGTTTCATCAGAACCGCGAGGATGAGTTTGATCTCGACCATGGCCAGTGCGGCGCCTTCACAGCTGCGTGGCCCGAAACCGAACGGGATGAACGCGAACTTCGGCCGTCCCTCGGTGGTGAACCGGTCGGGATCGAACTTTTCCGGGTCCGGCCAGTACTCCGGATTGAGGTGTATCGCCCAGATCGGGTACAGCAGCGTTGTTCCCGCCGGGATCAGGTAGTCGCCGAGTACCAGATCCTCCGGCACTTCCCTGGCTGCGTAAGGACCGGGCGGGTAGCGCCGCATCGCTTCCTTCACAACCCGTTCGAGGTAGTCGAGCGAGCGGAGTTCGTCGTACGTCGGCGCTTGCCGGTCGCCAAGCACGCGATCCAGTTCGTCACGCAGCCGCCCGGCGATCTCGGGATGCTGGGCCAGCAGGTGCAGCGCCCAGGACACCGCCACTCCGGACGTGTGATACCCGGCCATGACGACCGAGAGCGCGGTGTCCCTGATCCGTGCCGGATCCCAGTCTGTCTCCGCCAACTTGGTCACGAGGCCCGCGTCCGGTCGACCGGCGTTCAGGATTCGCGTGATCGTCTCCCGGACATGCGCTAACGCCGCTGCGGCCCGCTCCGGGGAGATGCCCGAGTCCAGGCCGAACTGCCGCCCCACCTGCTCGGCGATCACGTCACGGAAGGCCGCGCTGGTCTGCCGCGCCGATCCCGGTTCCGTTCCGATCGCGAACTCGCAGATGAGCTGCAACGACAGCTCGCTGAGGTCCTCCTGCAGCGCGATTTCCCCGTCGTAGGACGCCCAACGGTCCGCCAGTTCGGCGGTGAGCCTGGTGAACTGCCCGAAATGTGCCTCGTGGGAGCGGTGGTTGCCAAGGGCGGACAGCAGCAACCGCCGCCACGGCACGTGTTCCGCTTCCCCGATGGTCTGCAGATTTCCGGCTTCGAACAGCGGGGACAGGAACTCGAAGAGCTCATGCGGCCTACGGTTGATCCTGGACGTGCCCGCCAGCAGTTCCGGGTCCGCGACGGAAACAACGCGCGTTCCCGGCAGCTCGAACCGGGCAACCGGGCCGAACTTCGCGTGCAGCTCCAATTGGAACGTATGCAAGCCGCCCGCTGCCGCGATGTCCGCCAGATTGCCGTTCGGTGGCGTGCCAACCGGTCCGGGGATCTCTGAGGTCACTTCTCGATTGTCCACGGCCGGAGTTTCTCGGGGTTTCGAACGGCCCAAATATGCCGGATCCGCTCGTCGGCGATGTCGAAGGCCATCACAGCCGCGACGATGCCGTCGTACTGGATGACCAGGCCGGGCTGGCCGTTGACGGTTTGTTCGAGGAAGACGGCGTCGGGTGCTTTGGTCAGCAGGTCGACCATGTAGTGCGCGATCGTCGAATTGCCGTGGATCGGGTGCAGTGCGGCGGTTGCCAGTCCGCCGCCGTCGCCGATCACCGTCGCGTTCGGGTCGAGCAGGCCGATGAGCGCGTTGATGTCCTTGGCCCGCCATGCCAGTTTGAAGTCACGGATCACGTTGGCGCGCTGTTCGCGTGGCGTCGCCGGGATCTCGGCGATCCGGCGCCTGGCCGAGGTGGCCAGCTGACGGCACGCTGCCGGGGTGCGGCCGACGATTTCCGCGACTTCCGGGAAGGGATAGCGGAAGACGTCGTGCAGGATGAACGCCACACGCTCGGCCGGGGTCATCGATTCGAGCACGACAAGGAACGCCATGGTGATCGACTCGTCGAGGGTGATCCGGTCCGCCGGGTCAGCGGCTGAGGCTTCCGGCAGCGGCTCAGGGACCCATTCGCCCACGTAACGCTCACGTCGCGCGCGTGCCGAGCCAAGCAGGTCCAGACAGATGCGACTGGCGACCTTGGTCAGCCAGGCCGCCGGGGTTTCGATGGCTTCCTGCTGCTCACGGGTCATGGCGTACCAGCGGGCGTAGGTTTCCTGCACGACGTCCTCGGCATCGGCCAGTGACCCGAGCATGCGATAGGCCAGGTTGATCAGCTGACGCCGCTCGTTCATGATCGCGCTGGTCATAGGTCCCCTTTGGTTGTGGTCACCATTTCGACGAAACAGCGCACCCAACTGTGAGGACCTCACACTACGACGGCCTGTCTCGTCGTACGGGCATGGTCAACGCGACAATCATCTACTACAGCGCCACGGGCACCGTGCATGCCTTGGCACAGGCCGCTGCCGAGGGCGCGGAGAAGGCGGGCGCGGACGTCCGGCTGCGCAAGATCGCCGAAACGGCCACGCCTGAAGCCATCCAGGCACGGCCGGAATGGGCCAAGCACGTCGAGAACACCGCTGACATGCCCGTGGCGCACCTCGACGACCTGGCATGGGCCGATGTCGTCCTGTTCGGCACGCCGACGCGGTTCGGTAACCCGGCGAGCCAGCTCAGGGCGTTCATGGAGACCACAAACGTGTTGTGGTTCCAGGGGAAGCTCGCGAACAAGGTGTATTCGGGTTTCACCGCGTCCAACACCCCGCACGGTGGCCAGGAGTCCACGCTGCTGGCCCTGGCGAACACCTTCTACCACTGGGGTGGCGTCATCGTGCCGCCTGGCTACACCGACCCCATCCAGTTCCAGTCCGGCAATCCGTACGGGACCTCGCATGTCGTGGCCGATGGGCCGCCGGGCGAAGTGTCCTTGCAGGCAGCCCGGTATCAGGCGAGGCGTGCCGTGGACATCGCGGCCGCCCTTGAGAAGGGAAACAAATGAGGGATCTTCAGGCCATCGCCGATCGCGTCGAGATCGAGGCGCTGCGGGGCGAGTTCACCGATTCGGCCATGTCACGGGATTACGACCGGTTCGCCAATCTGTTCACTGTGGACGGTGTGTGGCGGATTCCCGGTGCGGCGGAGTTCTTCAACCGGGCCGATATCCGGGCTGGGATCGAGCGGTTGCAGGGCGGGTGGGAGTTCTTCACGCAGTCCATTCACCCTGGCGCCGTCGAGCTCAAGGGGGACACCGCGACCGGCCGGGTTTATGTCGAGGAGTTCGGGCGGTTCAAGGATGGCCGGTCGCACCGGAACTATTCCGTCTATCACGATCGCTATCTGCGTACGTCCGACGGTTGGCGGTTTGCCGAGCGCGTGTACGAAATGCGGTACCAGGACGACTCACCCCTGCTGGGCGAGGCCGTTCGGCCTAACTTTGGTCTGAACCCTGCATACTTTCGTTGACTTGCGACAAAAGCGTTCGTACGTTCGCTGGGCGCCAGGTGGAGATCCTGCCTCTTCCTCAAGGAGCAATGATGCTTCTCGCTGTCCACGAACGATGCCGCCAGTCGCTCGTCGCGGCTTTAGCCCTGTTCACTTTCCTTGCCCTGTTGGTCACCGCTCCGGCATACGCGGCCGCGCCGCCGCCACAACAGCCCGGAGTGACACTTCGGGTGTTCGATATTCAAACTGACCTGGATAAATTGTGCACAATCAAGTCGGGTCAAACTCCTAACGTCGACAAGCTGATGCCGGTCATCAACTGGACCGGCACGGCCGACTTCGGCATCGCCGATCGGTTCGTGTCCGAGGTGACCGGCAACATCAACATCGCCACCGCTGGCACCTACCAGTTCCGGCTGACCAGCGATGACGGTTCACGGCTGCGCATCGACGGCAACCTCGTGATCAACAACGACGGGTTGCACGGGCCGACCCCGGTCACCGGGTCGATCCAGCTCAGCCCCGGCTATCACGCGTTACGCATCGACCACTTCGACAACCTCTACGACCAGCAGGTCACGTTGGAATGGCAGCCGCCCGGCGCATCGGGCTTCGCCATCGTGCCGAACTCGGTGCTCAGCACCGACGCGGACGTCGTGCGCGTGACCTCGCCGGGACGCAAAGAGTGCGAGGGCGCAGCGGATTCACCCGGTGACGGGCTTCCGCTGACGTCCGTGCACCCGGGGATGACGCTGACCAACCTGCGCCCCAACGGTTTCCAGCCGCAAGTCACCGGCATGGACTGGCTTCCCGACGGCAGGCTGGCCATCGCCACGTGGGGCGGCTCGAACAACGTGCTCGGCGAGGTTTATCTGCTCAGCAACGTAACGGGCAACACGGATCCGTCGCGTGTGCAGGCGCAGCGTGTCGCGAGCAACTTGAAAGAGCCGATGGGCGTCAAGTACGTCGACGGCACGTTGTACGTCTCGGAAAAGCAGCGACTCGTAGAACTCAACGACACCAACGGCGACGGTGTGGCCGACGACTACCGGACGGTCGCGACCTGGCCGTTCGGCGGCAACTTCCACGAGTTCGCGTTCGGCCTGCTGTACAAGGACGGCTTCTTCTACGCCAACCTGTCGGTGTCGATCAACTACGGCGGCGCCACGACCGACCCGCAACCCGCGCCGAACCGCGGCACAACCATCAAAATCAACAAGGCGACCGGTGAAGTGTCGTACATCGCCGGTGGTTTGCGCACGCCGCACGGCATCGGCTGGGGACCGGAAGATGACATCTTCGTCACCGACAACCAAGGCGGTTGGCTGCCGGCGAACAAACTTGTGCGGATCAAGCAAAACCGGTTCTTCAACCACTACACCAACCCGGCTGGGCCGTTCGACGGCCAACCGGTGACCGCGCCCGTGCTTTGGCTGCCGCACAACGAAATCGCCAACTCGCCGAGCAACCTTGTGATGCTCCAGCAAGGAACCTTCGCCGGACAGCTCGTCTACGGCGACGTGACCTACGGTGGCCTGCAGCGCGCGTTCCTCGAGAAGGTCAACGGCGAATACCAAGGCGCGGTTTTCCGGATGACACAAGGACTTGAGTCCGGTGTCAGCCGGATCAGCCTCGGTCCGGACGGCGCGATCTACACCGGCGGTATCCACGGCGGCGGCAACTGGGGCCAGCCCGGCAAGCTCGCGTACGGCCTGCAGAAGCTGACACCCAACGGCACCAACACCTTCGACATCCTCGCCATGCGGGCTGTCCAAGGTGGATTCGAACTCGAGTACACCCAGCCGCTGTCGACCGAGACCGCGCAGAACCTGACGACGAAGTACCGGGTCTCGCAATGGCGTTACGCGCCGACCCCGGCTTACGGCGGCCCGAAGGTCGACGAGCAAACGCTTGCTGTGGCGAATGCGACGGTGTCCGCCGACCGTAAGAAGGTCACGCTGCAGATCCCCGGCCTGCAGGCTGGGCGGGTTGTGCACGTCCGTTCACCGAGGCCGTTCGCGTCGGAATCCGGCACCACGCTGTGGAGCACGGAAGCCTGGTACACCCTCAACTCGCAGGTCGGCGGCCCGCCGGCGAGCGTGACCTACGAGGCCGAACGGGCAACGCTGAGCGGTGGCGCGGCCATCAACACCGACCACCTGGGTTACCAGGGCACGGGCTTCGTCGACGGCTACTGGAACAAAGGCGCCGCAACGACTTTCTCCGTGAACGCGCCAACCGCCGGTACCTACAACGTTGGCCTGCGGTACTCCAGCGGCCCGAATCCTAGTGCTGGCACCAAGTCCGTGAGCGTGTACGTGAACAACACGAAGATCAGGCAAGTACGGCTGGCCGGCACAACCACCTGGGACAACTGGGCGGTACAACCCGAACAACTGCCCCTTGTCGCGGGAACGAACTCGATCTCCTACCGGTTCGATGACGGCGACATTGGCCACGTCAACCTCGACAACATCACGGTCACCGCGGGCACACGTGTCCAGTTGTTCAATGGCGCCAACCTGAACGCGTGGGAACTCCGTTCGGGTGGTGCCGCGCCGTGGCCGATTGCCGGTGGCTCAACGGAAACGCTCGGCGGGGACATCCGGACCAAGCAGAAGTTCGGTGACTTCAAGCTGCACGTCGAGTGGTACGAACCGCAGTATCCGCCGGACGTGACCGGTCAAGCCAGGGGCAACAGCGGGGTCTATCTGCAGGAACGCTACGAAATCCAGGTGCTGGACTCCTATGGGGACACCAGTCTCGGCAATGACGAGGCCGGTTCGATCTATTCGAAGAAGGCGCCGGACGTCAACGCCGCGACCGCGCCGCTGACCTGGCAGACCTACGACATCACGTTCCGGGCGGCGCGCTTCGACAGCGCGGGTGTCAAGACCGACAACGCCAGGGTCACGGTCGTCTGGAATGGCGTGACAGTGCACAACAACGTGGAAATCAACGGCCCGACCGGCGCCGGCGATCCGGAGAACGCCAATCCTGGCGCGATCAGGCTGCAGGATCACGGCGATCCCGGCGAAAACCCCAGATACCGCAACATCTGGATCGAACCGATCAACTGACGGTCTGTCGTGAGTGGTTAGCCATGTTCTAACCCGTCTTCAGTCTCATGAGAGTTGTCGCTAAGCGTGTCTCATCTGATGTGTCGCTTGATCACGCTATGACCTCGCGTCATGGCGGGAAAGCAGGCGAAGATGAGACTCATGGACGCGACCTTGATCGTGGACCCGGAGATCGACAACGTGGCCGAGTGGTGCCGGCTCAACGGCGTGAATCCACGCACGTTTTACCGGCACCGCGCCCGGATCCGGGCCGAGGGCGAGTGGCGGCCTCGCTCGCGTCGACCACACTCGAGCCCGGCCGCCACACCCGAACCGGTGGTCGCGTTGATCCTGGGGTTGCGTGAGCGGTTGGCGCCGGACAACGGCGCGGACAACATCCGGGCCGAGCTGGAAACACGCGCGAACAGCCCCGGCTGGCCGGCCGGTGCGCGGGTGCCGGCCCGGGCCACGATCAACCGGATCCTGGACCGGCATGGCCTGCTGGACAAGAACCCGAAGAAGCGCCCACGAGCGTCCTGGCGGCGGTTTTCCTATGCCCGACCGCGGGATTGCTATCAGATCGACGGCACCGAGCACACCCTCGCGGACGGCACCACCGTGGTGGCCATCGATGTGCTCGACGACTGCACACGGGTCTGGCTGGCCAGCCATGTCGCGCCCATGGAGACCACCACCGCCGCGCTGGAGGCCATCGCGGCCGCGGTGCGCGACCGGGGCGCACCCGGGCTGATCCTGGCCGACAACGGTACCGCCTGGACACACCCGCACCGCTCCCGCGACAAGAGCTTGACCAGCGAGTTCTCCCGAACCGTGTCCGCCGAGTACGGCAGCAGGGTGATCCACTCCAGCCCGTATCACCCACAGACCTGCGGCAAGGTGGAACGCCTGCACGCCACCGCCGACCGGCTACTTTCCCACCGCTGGCCCCAACCAGCCGGCAGCATCGCCGAGCTACAAGCCCGGCTGGACACCGTCCGCGAGCACTACAACACCCGCCGCCGACACTCGGCCATCGATACCACCCCGGCCCAGGCCTGGGCGCTCGCGCCCAGTCACGGCGGCCCGGGCGACCTGCCCCGCCAGGACGACGCCACCATCCACAAGATCAAGGTCATGCCCAACGGCACCGTCGCCCTGGCCGACTACCGCATCAGCGTCGGCCGCGACCACGCCGGCAGCACCGTCACCCTGCTGCGCTACGGCGATCGGGTCACCGCCTACACCACCAACGGTGACCCGATCGGACACCTCACCCTGGACAAAACCAAGAAATACCAAGGAAAAGTCGTCCACGCCGCCTAACCAGCACACCTAAACCGTGACACAACTACCGAGACACATCCTTGACACATCTCCCGGGACATGACACATGTTCTAACCCGGCTAACCACTCACGAGGCTTTCAGCCGAGCGCGCGCAGCCTTGGCACGATGTCCTCGGTGAACTGGGTGAGGAACCGTTCCTGGTCGTGGCCTGGCCCGTGGAAGACCAGGTGGTTGAGCCCAGCGTCCAGGTACGGCTTGATCTGGGCGACGGCCTCGTCCGGGTCGGAGGCGACAATCCACCGCTTGGCCACCTGCTCGATCGGCAGCTCGTCGGCGAGCCGTTCCATCTCGTCCGCGGTGTCGACGCTGTGCTTCTGCTCCGCGGTCAGGGACAACGGAGCCCAGAAGCGGGTGTTCTCCAGCGCTGCCGCCGGATCGCGGTCGTACGACAGCTTGATCTCGATGGTCTTGTCGATCGCGGCGACATCCCGGTTGGCGGCGGCCGCGCCTTCGGCCACCGCGGGCATCAGCTTCTCGGTGTAAAGGTCCATGCCCTTGCCGGACGTGCAGATGAAGCCGTCGCCTGAGCGGCCCGCGTACTTCGCGACAACCGGGCCACCGGCGGCGATGTACACCGGCACCGGCTCGTCGGGACGGTCGTAGATCCGCGCGCCGACCAGCTTGTAGTAGTCACCGTCCGCGTTGACCTCGTCCTCGGTCCACAGCGCCCGCATCAGCCGGACCGCTTCGCGCAGCCTCGCGAACCGCTCCTTGAAGTCGGGCCACGTCAGACCGGACACCGCGATCTCGTTGAGCGCCTCACCCGTGCCGACACCGAGAATGATCCGGTGGTTGTACAGCAGGGCCAGCGTGGCGAACGTCTGCGCCATGACCGCCGGGTTGTACCGGAACGTGGGGGTGGTCACGCTCGTTCCGATCTGCACCCGCTTCGTCCGCTCGCCGACCGCCGCCATCCACGCGAAGGCTGCCGGGGCGTGTCCACCATTGTGCCGCCATGGCAGGAAGTGGTCGGAGACCCAGACGCTGTCCAGGCCTACTTCTTCGGCGCGTACCGCGTACTCGACGAGGTCACGCGGGCCGAACTGCTCCGCGGAAGCCTTGTAGCCGATCTTCATGGCCTTACGATATGCCTTTGGCCGCGGGCATGCCGCATCGTCAGGGCAGCGGGTGAGTGGTGAAGAAGTCCCAGATCAGCTGCGTGGCGTTGACCGTACGAGTGGTCTTACCTGGGCCGCTCGTGGCCAGCGCGTCCGGCCAGGTGTGGTCGCCACCGGTGATCCGATAGTGCTCGACGACACTGCCCTGCGCGCAGCCAGACCAGCGCTGCCCGGTGACATCGGCCTTGGTGAAGAACGTGTCCGGGCCGGTCGTGCACTCGTCACGTTGGGCCCATTGGCCGAGCCAGGCCGGGATCGACGGGAGGTGCCTGGACGCGACGCCGTTGTACGGGATCACTGAGTCGGACGTGCCATGGAAATCGAGCACCGGCACGGCGCGCTGCGGCAGGCATGGGTCGCCGAGGTCGTAGAAAGCGGCCGCGACAGGAGCGATGGCCGCGATCCGACCGGACAACTGGCAGCCCAGTACGCCGACAAACCCGCCGCCGTTGGACTTCCCGGTCGCGTACACGCGCTGCTTGTCCACGCAGAACTGGGATTCGAGCTGGTTGAGGACGTCCGAGGTGAACTGGACGTCGTTGATGGCCGGGTTGGAGTACGGCGCGCCCTGCCAGCCGAGCTGGTCGTCACCCGTCTCGGTGCCCTGCGGATACACCGCGATCGCGGGCAACGCGTTCAGCCCGGTGTACTTCTCCATCGACTGGGGTGTCTGGCCGCGGCCGTGGAACGCCAGGATCACCGGCCGCGGTTCACCCTGCCGGTAGTCGGTCGGCACATGCAGCCGGTACGACCGGTTGACGCCGCCGGACGCGATCCTCGCGGTGACTGTCGTTCCGAGCCGAATCGTGGGCGCGACAGTGCACCCGTCGGCTTGGCCCGCTGCGGCGGCAGGCATGGACACGACACCGGCCGACACGGCGATGACCAGAGTGGACAGCACTCCGCGAAGCGATGGACGCATGATCAGCAGTCTTCCGTGATCAACAGGCCTCGCCAACCGACTGGCGCCAACACGTCGCGATGATCACCCTTTTGGCGCTATAACACATCCTCAGAAGGGATGATTGGCGGTCACGCCGCCGTCGACCCGCAGAGTCGCGCCGGTGATCCACCGTGCCGCGTCGGAAAGCAAGAACAGGCAAGCATCCGCGATGTCCGCTGGCGTGCCGAGACGTCCGAGCGGCGCGGCCCGGTGCCAGCGTTCGACCCCGTCCGGCCAGTCCTCGTCCAGCCCGGGACGATTGATCAGCCCTGGGCACACGACATTGACCCGGATTCCCGACGGGCCGAACTCCAGCGCGGCCGCGCGGGTATGCATGATCACGGCCGCTTTCGAGGCCGCGTAATGGCTGTGCGCGGGTGCGGGCACCTCACCTTCGATGGACGCGATGTTCACAATGCTCAGTGGCGTTCCCTCGGCGATCGCACGGTTGGAAACAGCCTGAGTCACAAGGAAAACCGCGCGCACGTTGACCTCGAAAACACGGTCGAACTCCGTGACATCCATGGACGTCAACGGCGACAACGGTTGCAGGGCGGCATTGTTGACGACACCATGAAGTGTGCCTGCCTCGTCCACTATGGCCTCGACAACGTCCGGATCGGACAGGTCGCCCTGAACTCCGTGCGCCGCAACGCCATACTTACGGCAAGCTGCCAGAACTGGCTGCAGCCGTTCGGGATGCGCGTTGGCGTGTGCGATCACGGTCGCTCCGGCTTCGGCGAGGCGGACGGCCACACCCGCGCCGATCCCGCCGCTGGCGCCGGTCACCAGGACCGTCCGGTCACGAAGGCGGAGGAGTTCATCGACCGGCGGCGCGGTCAAGTTGTCGGGCATGCGGCTGAGAGTACGGTCGCTGCCATGGAGTTCCGGGAAGTGGTGCGCCGGCGCAAGATGGTCCGGTCCTTCACGGCCGAGCCGGTCGCCGCGGACGTGGTCGAGCGGATCCTCGATGTCGCGCGCCGAGCGCCCACCGCCGGGCACAGCCAGGGCGTCGAGTTCGTGGTGATCACCGAGGAAACCACGCGGAACGCGATCGCGAAGCCGTCCGACGAGCTCTTCGCGCAGTCCGGGCACCACAATTTCGTGGCACAGGCACCCGTGCACATCGCGATCTGTGTCAGCCCGGAGATCTACCGGTCCCGATACCGCGAACCGGACAAGATGCAGGCGGTCTCGGACGTACCGGATGACGATCTCTGGGCGATCCCGTACTGGTACACCGACGCGGGCGCGGCCTTGATGCTCCTGCTGCTCGCCGCGGTCAACGAGGGCGTCGCGGCCGCGTTCGCCGGCGCCGGACGTGCGGGAGATGCTGGGCATTCCCGGCGACTATGTCTGGATCGGTACCGCCCTGCTCGGTCACGAGGCCGCGGACGCCCGGCGGTTCGGCGACGTCAGCGCGGTTTCTCGGCCCCGGCGGGCTTGTCGCGACGTGGTCCACAATGAGCGGTGGTGAGCCGGGTTTCGTACCAGAATGAGTGAGATGGGCGCACTGATCGGTCGAGAGCGGGAGAAAAAGACCCTGTCGGAGTTCGTCGACGGGGTCCGTGACCACGGCGGCGCCATGATCGTCCGTGGCGAGGCCGGAATCGGCAAATCCGCGCTCGTCGCCGAGGTGACCGCGCTCACGGCCAATATGCGGGTGCTCAAAACGACCGGTGCGGACTCGGAACAGCATCTGCCCTTCGCTGGTTTGCACCAGCTGCTGCATCCGGTTCAGCGCGAGATGGACACACTTCCCGCCGCGCAGCGAGACGCGCTCAGTGCGGCGCTTGGTCTTGCTGACACGCAGGCGCCGAACATCTATCTCGTCGGCCTTGCCACCCTGAACCTGCTTGCCGATCTGGCCGCCAGCAAGCCGTTGTTGTTGATCGCCGAGGACGTGCACAGTCTCGACCCGTCCAGTGTGGACGTTCTCGCGTTTGTCGCTCGCAGACTGGAATCCGAGCCGATCGTGCTGATCGCCACGGTCCGGTCAGGGGAGTGCACCCGGCTTGACGAAGCCGGGCTGCCGTCGATGATGCTCGAACGTCTACCCGACGACGCGGCCGCCGACTTGCTCGACATTGTCGCGCCCGATCTCACGGCGCCGGTCCGTGCGCGATTGCTCGCCCAGGCGGCGGGCAATCCCTTGGCGTTGACTGAATTGCCGCGTAGTGGAATGTCGGTGCGGCTGGAAGAGGCTTTTACCGCCCGGGTCGCGGGGTTGCCCGACGAGACCCGCGAAACCTTGTTGATCGCCGCGCTCAACGACAGCGGCTCGCTCAAGGAAACCTTGGACGCCGCGGCCGTCGACATCTCGGTGCTGACGCCCGCGGTCGAGGCGCGGTTGATCGAAATCGACTATGGCACGCTGACCTTCCGGCACCCGCTGATGCGCTCGGCGATCCCGCAAGCAGCGGATCTCGGGCAGCGACAAGCCGCGCATCGCGCACTGGCCGAGGTGCTCGACAGGCAGCCCGAGCGGCGAGCGTGGCACCGGGCGACGGCCTCGACCGGGCCGGATGACGCCGTCGCAGCCGATCTGGAAGCCGCGGCCGAGCACGCGCTGCGTCGCGGTGACGTCGCGGGAGCCGTGACCACCTTCGAACTTTCCGGGCAGCTGAGTGAAAACGCGCTGCAGCGGGCCGAACGGCTCCTGCAAGCCGCCGAACTGGCCGTCGAATCCGGTCGTAAGGACGTCGTCGTGCGGCTGCTGCGCGACATTGGCGAGTTGACCGCGGAGCAGCAAGCACGGGCGACGTTGATCCTGAGCGATTTCGAGGACGGCCTGCGCTCCACGACCGGCCCGATGGAGCTGGCCGAGCTCGCCGAATCGGTCGCCGCGGACGGCCGGACCGACCTCGGCTCGCGTATCCTGTGGAGCGGCGCGATGCGGTGCTTCTGGGTCGAGCCGGGACCGACCGCCCGGCAGCGGGTGATGTCCGCGGCGGACTGCTTGCTCCCCGATGACCTTGATCCCCGCAAGGTCGCGATCACGGCCTACATCAGCCCGTTCTCGCGTGGCGAGGCGGTCGACGCTGGCCTGCGCCACCTCGCTGGTCACACCGGTGGAGATCCCCTGGTCGAACGGTTCCTCGGCAGCGCGGCAATGCAGTTCGGGGCGTTCAAGGAGTCCGCGCGGCTGTCCGCGTCGGCTGCTTCCGGTCTGCGTGCCCAGGGCAGGCTTGGGCTGCTGACCAGGGCGTTGGCCGTGCACGCGTGGAGCTCGGTGCGCCTGGGCAATGTGGCGACCGCGCTACCGGCGGCTGTGGAGGCTGGGCGGCTCGCGCAGGAGACGGACCAGCCGTTCATGCGGGGTCTGAGCTTGGCTGTCCAAGCCGAGATCGCCGCACTTCGGGGTGACTGCCAGGCGCAGGCGGTTGCTGCCGAGGCCGAGCAGATCGGGCTCGCGGTTGGCGCGCGGCCAGTTCTTGCCACCGTGCAGATCGCCCGTGGGATCGCCGCGCTGGGCCAGGGGCGATACGCCGACGCGTTCGCGGATCTCCAGCGGCTGCACGACCCCGCCGATCCGGCGTACCAACTTGCCTTGCGCTGCTACACCTTGCCGGAATTGGCCGACGCGGCCGTCCGAACCGGCCAGCCTTTGGACTCAGTCTTGTCCGAAATGGAGGAATATGGGCGGTCTGCGGGTTCGCCCGCACTCCACATCGGCCTGCGCTACGCCAACGCAGTGCTCACGCAGCAGGAGGATGCGTACGTGGCCGCGCTGAACGCCGACCTCTCGGGCTGGCCGCTCGAACGCGCCCGCATCCAGCTCGCGTTCGGCGAATGGCTAAGACGGCACCGCCGCGCCGCGGAATCCCGCGCTCATCTGCGGGCCGCTCGCGAGACGTTCGACGCGCTCGGTGTCCTCGCGTGGAGCGAGCGCGCACGTGGCGAGCTGCGTGCCGCTGGTGAGGCGAGCCCTCGACGTAGCCCTGATGCCCGTGACCAGCTGACCGCCCAGGAGTTGAGCATCGCGCAGCTAGCGGCCAAGGGGCTGACGAATCGTGAAATCGGCCACCGTCTCTACCTTTCGCACCGTACGGTAAGCACGCACCTGCACCGCATCTTTCCCAAGCTGGGCATCAGTTCCCGCGCCGAACTCGGCGCCGCGCTCAAATCCGCGTGACGTACAGGGGGACCGTCACCTGACGGACGCGGGTCGACGCCGCGAGTACTTACCGTCCGGCCGTGCCCGAAACGAAAGAAGTCAGGTGGAATCACCTCACGGCCGCTGAGCTGAACGAACTCGCCGCCCGCGGCGCAGTCGTGCTTGTTTCGATCGGGTCGACCGAGCAACACGGCCCGCACTTACCGACCGGTGTCGACGACTTCATGGCGGCCGAGGTCTGCCGCCGGGCCGCGATGTTGATCGACGATGGCCCGCCGGTGATCGTGGCGCCGTCCATCCCGTTTGGTCTCGCCGAGCACCACATGCTCTTCGGTGGCACGCTGACGCTGTCGCTGACCACGCTGCACGCACTGCTGCGAGACCTATGCCGGTCCATCGACCGTGCTGGATTCAGCGGGATCCTGATCGTCAACGGGCACGGCGGCACCATGACAGCGCTGCACGCTCTGACCACGGAACTGACCGCCGAGCTGAACATCCCGGTCGGGTTCACGAACTACTTCGCCGCCGGGCGCACAGTGATCCGGGAAATCCTGGAAACCCAGGACGGCCTGATGCACGCCTGCGAAGGCGAAACCTCGATGATCATGGCTGCGTTGCCCGAACTGGTGCGGACCCAGGAGCTGGACAACGCGGTCGGGCCCGCGATCACGTTGCCTGCCGAGTCAACCGATCCGGTGTATTTCGCGGTGCCATTCCGTGCCATCACCGAATCAGGAGTGGCAGGCAACGGGAACAAAGGAACGGCCGAGAAGGGCGAACGCTTGCTCGACGGCTGCGCCCAGGCTTTGGCCGACGCGCTGGCCGCACGGAGGCACTGGTGATGCGGGTGTGGGCTGCCAGCTTCAGCAACGGTGGACACAGTCGCAAGCAATGGTCGACACACGCTTCAGCAACGGTGGACACACGCTTCAGCAACGGTGGACACACGCTTCGCCTTCATCATCGCCAGCCTGCTCTTCGGGATCGGTGAGGCTCCGCAAGGGCCAGTCAGCAAGGAAAAAACGGTACTGGAAGGAGCAATGACATGATCAACAGAAGGCAGTTCTCCACGGGTGGCGCGGCCCTCATCGCCACAGCTTCGCTCGCCGCGTGCTCGTCATCGGACACCGGCCCAGCGGCAGCGCCCGCGACCACAACAACGTCGAAGAACACCTCATTCGGCCCACTGAAACAGGTGCAGGCCGGTGTGCTGAACATCGGATACGCCGAAGCCGGTCCTGCCGACGGACCAGTGGTCATTCTCTTGCACGGCTGGCCGTACGACATTCATGCCTTTGTGGACGTTGCACCTCTGTTGACAGCAAAGGGATACCGGGTGTTGGTGCCGTACCTGCGTGGTTACGGCACGACGACGTTTCTGAAGGGCGACACGGTCCGCAACGCCCAGCAGACCACGTTCGCCTCGGACATCGTCGCGTTCATGGACGCGCTCAAGGTCGACAAGGCTGTCCTCGGCGGATTCGACTGGGGTGCAAGGACTGCGTGCGTGGTCGCGGCCCTGTGGCCGCAGCGGGTCAAGGCACTCGTGTCGGACGGTGGATACATCATCACGTGCCTGAAAGGCAACCTGCAGCCGCTGCCTCCAGTGGGCGAATTGGCTTGGTGGTACCAGTATTACTTCGCCACCGAACGCGGCGTGATGGGTTATACGAAGAACCGGCACGACTTCAACAAGCTCATCTGGCAAGGCGCTTCGCCGAAGTGGCGCTTCGATGACGCGACCTACGAGCGCAGCGCCACCGCGTTCGACAACCCGGATCACGTCGCCATCGTGATCCACAACTACCGGTGGCGGCTGAGCCTTGCACCGGGCGAGCCTGCTTACGACGCGCTCGAGCAGAAGCTGGCGGACGCTCCGGCGATCACGGTGCCAACCATCACCATGGCCAGTGACTTCGAAGGGGCCGCTGCCGACGGCATGGCGTACCGCAGCAAGTTCACGGCGAAGTACGAACACCGTGTCCTCAATGGAATCGGCCACAACGTCCCGCAGGAAGCACCGGAGGAGTTCGCCAAAGCCATCCTCGACGTCGACAAGTTCTAGCTGCATAGGCAGCGCGCAACAGCTGGCCCTGGGCCACCACTTGCCCTTAGTCCCGCTCCGGTGCGCCAGAACTCAGCTCGGCCAACTGGTCCGCGTATTCGATGCGTGCGACCCAGTCCGCTGGCCACGCCGCCAAACCGTGCGCGGCGCCCGCGAACGCTCCGGCCAGTGCGGCGATCGAATCGGAGTCGCCACTGGTCCGGGCGGCCCGCGTCAGGCATCGCACTGGGTCGTCGGCGTGCCGGATCGCGCAGTACAGACCGGTCGCCAGCGCCTCCTCGGCGATCCAGCCCTCGCCGGTGGCAAGGCATGCGTCCATGCCATCATCTGGCCGCGCGAGGCCAGCCATCAGCAGCTCAATGATCGCGGCACATTCATCCCAGCCGCGGGCGATGAAGTCGGCTGGTGTGGTCGCGCCCGGCATCTGCCACAGGGATCCCAGTCAATCCGCTAGGTAGACCGTGCGCCGTTCTTTGCAGCGGGCTAGCAGCGCGGCGGGCACGTCGACGAGGTTGAGCCCGTCGACCAGCAGTCGCGTCGCGTAGGCGGTGAGCTCGGCGGCGGCCAACGCCGTGGGGTGGCCGTGGGTCATCGCGGCCTGCAGTTGCGACATGTGCTTCCCCTCGTAGCGTGGAGACCTGAACCAAGAGAGATGATCAGGTCGTGGGAGATAAGAGGCGCCGGTTTGATCCGGAGTTTCGGGCGGGTGCGGTGCGCATCGTGTCCGAGACCGGCAAGTCGGTGGCGCAGGTCGCACGGGATCTGGGGATCAGCGCGTACACCCTGCACAACTGGGTACAGGCCGACCGGCGCCAGACCGGGCAGCCCGCAGACGGGTTGAACGAGGCCGAGCGTGCGGAGTTGGCCCGGCTGCGGGCCGAACGAGCACAGTGGGCGAAGGAGAAGGCCGAGTTGGAGATGGAGCGTGATGTGCTCAAGCGCTCCGTGGTCCTGTGGGTGAAGGACGCGATGAACCAGTGATCGTGGCGGAGTTCATCGCGTCCCAGAGGACCAAGCACGGTGTCCCGCATGCGATCGCCTGCCGGGCCTTGGAGGTCTCGCAGTCCTGGTTCTACAAGTGGATCAACCGCAAGCCCACTGCCCGTGATCAGCGGCGGGAGCAGTTGGATGAGCAGATCAGGAGGTTGTTCACTGTTTCGGGTGAGACCTATGGCAGTCCCCGGATCACCCGTGACCTGCGGGAGGCCGGCTGGAAGGTCTCGGAGAACACCGTGGCGGCGCGGATGGTCGAGCTCGGTCTGGCCGGACGACCGCCGAAACGCCGGCGGTCGCTGACCCGGCCGGGGAAACGGCCAGTGGCTCGCGATCTGGTTCGGCGGAACTTCACCGCGGTGGCACCGGATGTGTTGTGGTGCGGGGATGTCACGCAGATCGACACCGATGAGGGGCCGCTGTATCTCGCGACCACTGAGGATCTGTTCTCCCGCCGGATGCTGGGTTACGCGATGTCCGCCCACCATGACGCGGCTGTGGTGGTGGCGTCGCTGCGGATGGCCGCGACCACCCGGGGCGGGGACGTGGACGGGGTGATCTTCCATACCGACCGCGGATCGGAATACACCGCCGCAGCGACCGCGGCGGCCTGCCGGACGCTGGGTGTGGTGCAGTCGATGGGCCGGGTCGGGTCCGCATTGGACAACGCCGCGGCCGAGGCGTTCAACAGCACACTCAAGGTCGAATTCGTACACCGACACCGGTTCACTACCCGAGCTGAGGCGCGGATCAAGGTCGCGACCTGGATCGCGGACTTCTACAACACCACCCGCCGGCACAGCGCCAACGACGGCCTGGCCCCGATCCCGTTCGAGCATCAGATGGCACACGCACGAGCAGTATCAGCGACGCAGGTCAGAACCGAAGTGGCATAAACCGTCTCCACGATCTGAGGGGATTGACAGACACCCCGGCAAGGGTGTCGAGGTCAACCTCGGGCAGCAAACCGACCGGGGTGACCCGCATGTTCGCGCCGCATCCCTTGGAACCCGTGATGGTCGCGTCGACCCATGGCTCGCCTTCCGCCAGCCCGCCGCATGCGCGTAGACACGTCATCCCGGCGCACGGTTGTTGTCCGGACTGTGTGCCCACGCCACGAACTGCTCGCGCAACCGTGGATCGAGGACGCCAGCGGTGTATTGCTCGACTCCGTGCAACGCCCATGCGACTGCGAGCGCCGATCGACCCGCCGTCACGTTCCCTGATGCGGTGCGGGATGCACGAGGACCTTGCGTGCCAGCATGGTCGCGATGCCCAGTGCTGCCAGGCTGACGCCGAGTACCGCGAAGATGTTGCCGCCGGACAACGTGTTCACGACGTACCCGACCGCGATGGCGCACGTGGTCCAACCGAGCGCGGCCACGGCGACAACTGACCCGAACCGGCGTGTGCCCATTCCCTGTTGGGCAGCTGTGAACACGACCGCCGACCGTCCCGCTGGGATGAACCGGCTTGCCAGCGCCACGGCGAATGGTTGCGACGTAAGGGCTTCGGTCAGTGCGTGATGTCCGTTCCTGAGTGGACCGAAGGTTGACACCAGGCGGGTCAGCCGTTCGCGATGGCGGACTCCGAAGTGGTACGCGGCCAGGTCGCCGATCCATGAGAGCGCGGCGGTGTAGACCACTAAGGCAAGGACGTCGACGGGCTGATCGACGCTCGCGGCCGTGATTACGACGAGCATGCCGGTCGGGACGATCGGCAGGTAGACGTCGCCGAGGATGAACAATGCGATTGCGAGGTACGCCCACGGCGACTCGGCCAATGAGCTCACGATGTCGGTCATGCCGTCGTCTCCTTGACGCGGTCCGGGCGGGGGCGTGCGATGATCCGGCGGCGTGCCAGGTAACCGGCGAACAGGCCGCAGGCCAGGAAGAGCAGTCGTTCCAGTGCGGGCGGAGCGTCCTCCGGCTCGTCGTACCCGCCGTCCTGCAGGCCAGCCATTTGCTCGAAGTGGTTGTGTGAGCCAGGGAAGAACGCCTCGTCGGCGGCGTACAGAACCGGGAAGGTCAGCGGGCCGCTGAACAGCGTGGACACGGCCCACTGGGTGACGTGCACGCTCTCGTGCTCCGAGGCCCGCATGACCTGGCGTCGGGTCATGTCGTTCTCGGTCGATGTCAGGTAGACCGTGCCGTACATGGTTCCGGCCCGGGCGAATCCGTCGTTGGCGCGTGCCAGCGTGAGTCCGTTCAGTGCTGACCTGCAGACCGTGCCGTCGTTGAGGGATGAGTAGAGCAGGACGCCGCCGGAGACTGGAGCGTTCACGACGGTCCGGATAGTCTGCCAAGTGCCTCCGGTATCGACTCCCCACCTGGCCATTTGCGTCGGGGTCACGTTGACCACCTCGGGGCAGATCGGCGGCCTCGTGGCCACCGTCGTGGTGACGAAGAACCCGGCGAGGACGACCTGCAGGCTGGCGGCGGCGACGACCAGCACAGCCCGGCGCCGGGACGGCCGGTGGTTGTGTGCCGTGCCGACGATCGCCAACACCAGGCCGACGATCCCGCCACAGAGCAGGCAGGCCGCCCACCATGCGACGGCGCGTGCGGTGAACCGCCTTGGCTTGGCGGGCAACGGAAGGGGAGCGCCGCCCTGCCTGGTCAACTGGATCGTCACGGCCGTCTCGTCTCGGTCTCCGGTGTGGTGATCCAGTTCTAATACGAAACGGACCGTTTTGCAAGACGGTCCGTTCTGTTATTCTGTGCACATGACAACCCAGCAGTCCTCCGGACGGCGTGGCCGAGGCCGTGTGCGCGACGCCGCGACAACCGAAGCCATCCTGGTCGCAGCCATGGACTTGCTCGCCGAACGCGGCCTTGCGGCGTTCACGATCGAGCGGCTGGCGGCGAAGGCCGGAGTGAGCAAGGCGACTATTTATCGCTGGTGGCCATCGCGGGGCGCGGTCGCGCTCGACGCGTTGCTGGCGACGGTTGAGCCCCAGGTGCCTTTCCCCGCGGAAGGTGACTTCGAGGCAGTGATCCGGGATCAGGTCACTTCGCTTGTCCGGATCTTCCGTGACGATCCTGCCGGTGACGTGATCAGGGCGCTGATCGCCGAGTCGCAGGCTGATCCGGATCTGGCCGCGGGCTTTCGGGAGCGGTGGCTGGAGCCCCGGCGGGTTGCCGGGCGGGCCGTGTTCCGGCGGGCTCAGGAGATCGGGGAGTTGCGGACCGATCTCGATATCGAGACGGCGATCGACCTGATCTATGGGCCGGTCTACTTTCGGCTGCTTGTCGGGCATGAGCCGTTGAGTGACTCCTTTGCCGCTGACATCACCGCTTATGCCATGCGGGGGCTTCGGCCATAGGTTCGTGCACCTGGCGCATACCGGCCATGCCACCTCCTTATGCTGTCTACAAGATTGTTGACAATCGTGTAGACGATTCCTGCCGTCAAACACGTGACACGCGCAGGTGAGATCGGCAAGCAAGCCGCATTGGACGCGCTACGCACCGCCATCGGCAACGGCGACGTAGCCCCAGGCCAGCGCCTCGTGGAAACAGAGCTGGCCGAACGCTTCGGAGTCTCACGAGCCAGCCTCCGCGCGGCCCTCATCGACCTGACCGCGGAAGGGCTGGCCGAACGCATCCCCAACCGGGGCGCCCGAGTCCGAGTGATCACGGTCGAAGAAGCCGTGGCCATCACCGAATGCCGCATGGCACTGGAAGGCCTGTGCGCGAGCAAGGCCGCCGAGAAGGCAACGGCCGCCCAGATCGACATCCTGCAGACGCTGGGCGAGACCATGTCCCACGCGGTCGAGGTGGGCGATGCCGTCAAGTACTCGTCGCTCAACCGTGCTCTGCACCAGTTCATCCGCGAGGTCGCTGACCAGCCAGTAGCCAACGATCTGCTTCAGCGGCTGGCACAGCAGATCGTCCGGCACCAGCTCCGGTTGGCGCTCCGACCCGGCAGGCCGCGGCAGTCGCTGGCCGAACACCTCGCGATCATCCGCGGTATCGCCGATCACGACCCGGACGCTGCCGAGGCGGCGGCGCGGGCACACCTGCGCAGCGTGATCGAAGCCCTCAAGGAGACGAAGGGAAATCCTCGATGAGCGGACCACTCCTGGTGATCAGCGCGTACGCTGGGGACTCGTGTGGCGCGCGGCTGGGGCGATCGCCAACGCGGTGTACCACGCGACTGGGCGAAGGATCCGCGACTTGCCGATCACACAGGACAAGCTGCTCTGAACCCCAGCGGGCCGTGACCCCAGCACGTCACGGCCCGCTGTTGCGTCAGTTGATCTCCTCGATGATGTGCAGTTGCTCGAGGCCGCTGATGATCAGGTCGACGCCCAGCGCCGCCAGTAGGACGCCGAGGATGCGCACGAGCACCCAGGCATACGTCATCTTCAGGTAGCGCAGGAGGATTCCCAGGATGGCGATGGCTGCGAAGTCCAGTGCGATGACCGCGACATAGGCGCCTGCGAGCACGTAGGTCGTTGACCACGTGCTCGCGTCGGCCATCAGGAAGAGGTAGGCGACTGCCACTGGGTTTGCGTAGAACGAGGTGGCGAGCTCGTGTGTTCCTCCTGTTTGGTCGTGGCCCGTTTCTTGCTTGCGCCCCAGTACTAGGTCCAGTGCGTGTACGAACAGGATGACCCCGCTGGCCAGCATCAGTGCTCCGCCGCTGATGTGGAACAGCTGGATCAGCAGCCTTCCGGCCACGATCACGAACAGGCCGGTGGCGATGGCGGTCGCGGTCGTGGTGAACGCGACGCGCCAGCGCCCGCGGGCATCCGCTCTCTGAGTGTCCACAACGAACGCGAGCAGGATTTTCGGCGGTCCGACGACAGCGATCAGGATGCTGAACGCCTCCACAAAGGTCATACCCGCCATCATCGAGCCGGGTCGGGACCTCCGCCATTCGGAACAGTATGAGTGGACGGAGTGTTTGGCGCCGTCGGTGGCACCCGGCGTAGCACGACCAGCACGAAGGCCGCGATCAGAACCGACCCGCCCGCACCGATCCACGCCACCCAACGCAAACCGTCGACGAACGTACTGCTGGCAGCGAAACGCAGTGCGTCGCCCAGTGCGGTGGGCAGGGTTGCGGCTACCTCGAACGCCGATCCGAGTGTTTCCTTTGCCTGGGCAAGGGTTTCTCCGGGCAGGCCCGCTGGCGCCGTCTGTTCGAGTTCGCTGCGGTACACCACGGCGCCGAGGCTGCCGAGCAATGCGATGCCGGTCGCGCCGCCGAATTCGTTGGCTGTCTCGGAGATCGCCGCAGCCGCCCCAGCGCTTTCCTTGGGCACGGTCGCGAGTACGAGATCTGTCGCAATTGTTGCCACCGCACCGATCCCGGCGGCCATCACGAGTTGTGACGCCACCACCCAACCCACGCCGGACTCCACGCTGACCTGAGCGAACAGGACGAAACCCAAGCCGCCCAGCGTCAGTCCTGTTGCGACGATCAGCGAAGGCTTGATCTTCGCCGCTATCCCCGTCGCCACGCTCACCCCGACGAACATCCCGGCCATCCCAGGCAGGCTCCACAGTGCTGCTTTGAGCGGGCCGTAGCCGAGGACCAGTTGCAGGTACTGCGAGACGAACATCCCGAGTCCCGCAAGGACAAGAAACGTGATCGCGCACGCCACGACGGCACCACTGAACTGAACTCGGCGGAACAGTCGAACGTCGATCATTGGATGTTCGGCAGTCGACATGCGGCGCAGGAACAGCGCGCCGAACGCGAGGCCCAAAGCGATCGAACCCACGTAGCCCCAGGCGAACCCGTCGGCCGCCAGCTTCTTCACGCCGTAGATCATCGGCAAGATCGTCGCCAGCGACAGCACTGACCCGAACAGGTCGAATCGGCTAGCCGTCGGGCTACGGAACTCTGGCAGCAGGATCGGGCCGAGGACCAGCAACAACACCATGACTGGCACGTTGAGCAGGAATACCGATCCCCACCAGAAGTGCTCGAGCATGAATCCGCCGATGATCGGCCCGACGATCGCACCGCCCGCGAACCCCAGGGTCCACACGCTGACCGCGACCTGGCGTTGCCGTGGATCGTGGAACATGTTGCGGATCAACGAAAGCGTGGACGGCGCCAGCGTCGCGCCCGCGATCCCGAGCAGTGCGCGTGCGACGATCAGCATCTCGGTCGACTGGGCGTAGGCCGCGGCGATGGAGGCGAGACCGAACAGCGCCGCACCGGCGAGCAGCACTTTGCGCCTGCCGATCCGGTCGCCGAGTGTCCCCATCGTGATCAGGAAACCGGCGAGGACGAACCCGTACAGGTCGAGGATCCACAGCAGTTGCGAACTGCTCGGCGCCAGGTCGGCGCTGAGGAACGGCAGCGCGTAGAACAGCACCGACAGGTCCATCGAGACCAGCAGGCACGGCAGAACGAGGACGACCAGCCCGAACCACTCGCGCCGGGTGGCCAGCTGGCGTGATGCCACCAGGTCCATGAAATCCCCCTTGGATGTTTACGTTGCAAACAGGCGATGTGAACAACGTATACGCAAGGTCAGGGCGGATGTAAAGCGGATTCAGCTCGGGTGGTGTGTACGGTGTAACCATAAGTTGGCGAGCTTGCGCATGGTTGTCCGTCAGCGATTGCCCGGCCTGGTGCGCGCGTGTACGGATAAGGCATGGCTGAGGACAGTGTTAGCGAGTTTCTGACCAGGGTTGTCGAGGACAGCGGTGCCGCGTTCGCGGGAGTGAGCACGTCCATCGGCATCCGGCTTGGTCTGTACCAGGCGATGGCTGGTGCCGGGCCGATCACCGCCGAGCAACTCGCGGACCGGACCGGCCTGGTCGAGCGGTACGTCGTGGAATGGCTGGCGGCCCAGGTGGCCGGGCGGTACGTGGACTTCGACCCAGAGTCCACTTCGTACATCTTGCCGGAGGCGCATGCCGCTGTCCTTGCTGACCCGACATCACCCGCGTACGCCGCCGGTTGGTTCACGATGCTGAAATCCTTGTACGCCACGGAAGATGCCTTGGTCGACGCGTTCCAAACCGGGAGTGGTGTTGGCTGGCAGGACCACGGTCCGGAGTTGTTCGAAGGTGTGGCGGCGTTCTACCGGCCTGGTTACGTTGCCTCGCTGATCTCCGAGTGGTTGCCCGCATTGCCTGGTGTGGTTGAGAAGCTGCGCGACGGGGTGTCGGTCGCGGACGTCGGATGCGGGTTCGGGCATTCCACTGTGCTGATGGCGCAAGCGTTTCCACTGTCCAGTTTCGTCGGGTACGACTTCCATGAACCGTCCATTGTGAACGCGCGAAAGTATGCCGATGGCGTGCTCAACCTGAGGTTCCAGAAGGCGTCCGCGCAGGACTTTCCGGGCCCGTCCTACGACCTGATCACGTTCTTCGACTGCCTGCACGACCTCGGTGACCCAGTCGGCGCGCTCCGGCAGGTCGCGCGAACCCTCGCTGACGACGGCGTCTGCATGGTGGTCGAGCCGAACGTGTCAGCGAACGTCCTTGAGAACCGCAATCCGATCGGCCGCGCGTTCACGGCCACGTCCGTCAGCTTGTGCCTTCCCGCTGCCCTGGCGCAGAACGGCCCGCACGCGCTGGGCAATCACGCGGGGGAGGAGAAGCTGCGCGAGATAGCCGCGGAAGCGGGCCTGACCGGCTGGAAGCTCGCCGTCGAAACGCCGACGAACCGGATCTACGCCATCACCCGGTGACGCTGAGCCGCTCAACGAGGGATGCGAGCAGCTCGTACGACCGGCGGCGGGCTGCGTGGTCATACACCGGAGTCGTCACCATGATTTCGTTGGTACTGGTGTCATCCAGGACCTTTTGCAGCTGCTTGGTCACGGTGTCCGGGCTGCCGACAAGCACACTTCCGGAACGTACGGCGATTTCGGCACGATCGTCCTCCGTGTACGGATACGCCGCCGCGTCCTCAGGGCTCGGCAGTTGGATACGGTTGCCCCGGATCCGGCTGAGCACCTTCAACCGGGTCGAGCCCGCGAGCCATTCGGCGCGTTCGTCATCCTCGGCGACGATCACCGAAAGGCTGACCAAAAGCCGTGGCGAGGAGGCCTTTTCCCGATAGACGCGCGCAGCCTCGCCGGTCATCTCCAGGTTCAGGTGACCGGCGTAGGCATACGCCAATCCAAGCGAGGCGGCGATCTCCGCACTGTTGGGGGAGGAACCGAGCAGCCACACCGGCGGAACATTGCCTCCGACAACAGGAATAGCTTTGATCCGGGCATCCTGGGCAGGATTCAGCCAGCCCAGCAGCTCCTCCAGCTGTTCACGGAACGGCTTCGCCGTCCGCTCCCGCTCGGGACGAACCCGTTCCACCGCGGAACTAGGACCGCCTGGCGCGCGCCCGATCCCGAGGTCGATCCGTCCTGGATGGAGTGCGGTCAGCGTGCCGAACTGTTCTGCCACAACAATAGGAGCGTGATTCGGCAGCAGCACGCCACCCGCGCCGACGCGCAGGTGCTGCGTGCGGTTCGCGAGGTGGTTGACCAGGACGGCCGGGGCCGAGCTGGCTACGCCGCGCATGCTGTGGTGTTCGGGCACCCAATAACGGTGGTAGCCCAACGTATCCGCGAGGATGGCGAGATCGACGGTGTTCTCTAGCGCTTGCTTTGGCGTGGATCCCTGCACGATCGGCGAGGTGTCCAATACCGACAGACGAACGTCAGCCTGCCGAAGCCCGCTCATGGTCGTCCTTCCCGAGCACCCCACGGGTGCGAAGCTCGTCTGCCACCGCGGTCATCCACTCGGCCCGGCTGCGCCAGTCCGGGAAATCCGGTTCCAGCCGTGGATACGGCGGCTCAGCCGGTTCCGAGGAGCCAGCCCATTTGCGTTGTTCGGCGCGTTTCCGCAAGCCCGCGGCGATGGCCTCCGCGGCCACCTTGGGGTCACGGATGTCCCCTGTCGGCTGTGGACAGTCCCTGGCCAGCTCGCTCAGCCCGTCGGTGATTTCCGTTGTGACACGGTCGAAGTCGCCCTGTGTGCCATCGAGCGCGACATAAGGGAACTCCGCGGTCAGCGTCCGCCACAACGGCAGCATCCGCTTGCTGAAGCGGGCACGTACCGAATTGTCGAGGCGCGCGCGAACCGCCACGACGATCGTTGCCAGTGGCACCAACGCCAAACCAAGCGCCAGAACGAGTTGCCCGCCCAGCTGGCCAATGGAGTACAACGAAGTCAGCCAGTCGGGATCGAAGGTGGTGTCGATCTGACGGCCGAACTGGCGGACCAGCACCACACCGTCCACACCGATCGCCATCGCGGCCGACCCGACGATGACGATCCAGAACGCGGCCCGCGCCCAGACGTGACTGAGTTTCCGGCGCAACACCATGGCACGCCGGACACCGACGAACCACACGGTCAACGCGTAACCCGAAACCGACAGGTACCAAGCGGTGCGTTCCCAGTCGCTGTAGCGCTCCGGGCTCGCGGCCGGACGGCGGATCCCGTCGACCGAGATTTCCTTGACCACGACCATGACGATCAGCGCGGCCACCAGGAAACCCAGCTCTATCAGGGCTTTGCGCCTGCGCTGGGCGGCCGGGCGGTCGGTGTTGGCCAGCAGGAAGAACGTGGCCCAGCAGTAGGCCATCGCCATCCAGCAGCCGTTGAGGATGTAGCCCCAGACCTCCGGCCCGAAGAAGTCCTTGATCGGCTGCAGGAGCGGGGTCTTGATGCCGAACGTCGCGGCGAACGCGAGGAACACGAGCCCCAACGTGAGGACCCGGAGAGCTGGATCTCTCGGTCTGCGGGACAGCTGCACGATCTCCCAGATCATGACGGCGCAGATGACCACGCCCTTGGCCCACCGGATGACCAGCTCAACGTCCATACGTGAAACCAAACGCCCCTGCGATGCTCTGCTCGGCCGACCCCGCGGCATGCGGCAGCCGGTTCGGCTTCGGTCGTTGCTGCGCCAGCCGCGCCAACTCGCGGGCGCCGACCTCAGCCTCCCACTCACGCCAGTCGCCGTACGCACCGGCTACTGGATCTTCGGCCGCGCCGACACCGCAGGTGAAAGAGTCACTCATGGTGAGGTGGTCGCGGACGATGTGCATGACCTCGTGGAAGATCACCAGCGACTGCTGCGGAGCGGGGGAGTCGCGTTCGACGAAGATCCGGTCGACGTCCCGGCTTGGCGCCAAGTGCCCGACTCCGGACGTGCCGCCGAGATCGGTCGCCTTGACCTTGATCCGCCTCCCGCGCTGCTTGGCGAGCCGTTCGCACAGGTCATGCGGGGTGAAGGGCAGCGCCAACCCGAGTTTGTCGACCAGGCCGCAGCACAACTCACGCAGCTGCGCCATGTCCATTGGCGTCGGTGTCATCCCCATAGTCCCGCCGTCGTGCCCCGGCTGTACGTCGGCATCATGCCACGTTCGGATAGTGCCGGTGTCTGCACGTTCGCGCAATAGTGCGCGGCGCACATGTTCGCGCTGGGTAATGACGGGAATCCGGCAGATCCAGTAGGCGAGCAGGCCGCACTCGCGCAACCCACGGACCAGCAGTTCGTCGCGGATCCGGTCGGCGACGGCCAGGTCGTCACCGAAGTACGCCGGGTCGATGCCGAAAAACTCGGCCAAGGCAGCCAATTGGCCAGGCTCAGGCGCGGCTCCCGCGCGCAGCCGTTCGACGGCAGCTCCGCCTGCTTCCTCATTTGTGTAGGGCCGCCAGGCACCGGTGGCTGGGTCGCGCGTGACGACGACCTCGAACAGCCAGTTGAGCCGCTCAGCGACGGACCCGGGAGCGGTCACGCCTCCTCTTCGTCATCGTCGACCAGTGCCTTGGCCAACGCGCGCATCATCGAGGCCTGTTCACGGGCGGTCCTGGCGTTTCCGGCCGCATCTCGGCGGGCGGTCCGCGTGACACCGGAGGCCCGCAGGGCTTCTTGCAGCTCACGGGCGGCGTCGCGCAGCTCGTCCTGTGCTTGACGGCTCTCGGCGAGTTGCTGACGCAGCCGCTGCTCACGTTCGTCCAGGTCACGCTCGACTTGGGCAGTCACCGCGGGGTCGGTGAAGTACCCGACGGGGACGTCGAAGAACCAGGCCACCGCCTTGAGGGTGCGCAGGGTGGGGTTCTGCTTGACGCCTCGGCGCAGCTCACTGAGGTGTGACTCGGACATGTCCCAGCCCTCGGCCCGGCAGGCCGTGACAACCTCGCGGTTGGTGAAGGTCCGGTCCGGCGAGTCGGCCGGTCGTAGCACCTCGAACAGGCGGTTCAGCTGTGTGCTCAAACTGCCTGGTGGCTGCTCGTCGTGTGTCATCGCATATCTCCCGCAGTATCAGTAGCACTGCCGTGCGCTGTGGACAACACGCGCCAGCCCAGCGTCGCCGGTGTGCGTTACTACTGCATCTTTGTCACGCTTCAGCGTAGCGCAAACCCCTATTCGTGTTTTATAGTTTCGCTGAAGCGGCCTGGGGGTTCGCTTCAGTAGGGGGTAGGTTCGCTCGGCGAACCGGACATGGTGGGGGGAAGATTGGCTGGTACTGCCGGAAAATGGGCAGTACCAGCCCCCAAATTCGGCTAAGGTCGGGCACAGAATCGGGTAGCAACGCGCGCTAGGTGGTTGGGCAGGCGCGCCAGTCTTTGGCGCGCTCTGGAGACCCGATGTCCTACCGAGCCCTGCTCAGGGCAGTCAGTCCTGCCTTCTTCCCGCTTGGCCTGCTGGCGCGGCTGCCGTACGCGATGGCGCCGCTGGCAACGTTGATCCTGCTCGAATCCGCGACCGGCAGCTTTACGTTCGCGGGCATTGCTGGCGCCGCGCAGTGTGTCGCCATCGCCGCGGGCGGTCCGGTGGTTGGCGCGCTAGCCGACCGTTACGGCCATCGCGTCGTTGGCGTGACGGCTGCCGTAAGCAACGTCATCGCGACGCTCGCGTTGTTGCCAGCGAGTCAGATGGATCGTCCGGCGATGTTCCTCACGGCCACGCTGACCGGGCTCACGCAGCCCCAAGTCGGTCCGCTGGTGCGCGTCTACTGGTCGCATACTGCGGAAATCCGTTTGCTGCCAACGGCTTTGTCGTACGAGGCAGCGGTCGACGAGACCACGTTCGTCCTCGGCCCCGCCCTGGTCGGTTTGTTGACTCCGATATCGCCAGTCGCGCCGGTAGTGGCGACGGCTGTCCTGCTCACCCTCGCGACATTCCCCTTCGCGCTACTTCACGCGCGACCGCACGTCGCCTCTGCCGAGCGAACCGCGCAGAAGCTGCCGCGCTGGTCGATGACTGCGATGTTCCTTGCCATGGCGGCAATCGGTGCCGTGTTCGGCGCTGTCCAAACTGGCGTCACCGCGTACGCCGACAGCATTGGACAACCGGCCGCGGCAGGTCTCATCTACGCTGAATTCGGCATCGGCAGTGCCCTCGCTGGCGCCGCGTGCGCGTGGTTGCCGCGGAAATTCAAGCAGCACCAACGCTATGTGACATTCTCCGTGACCCTGTTCCTAGGCACCCTGTCCCTATTGGTGTTTCCCGTGCCTGTGGCCATTGCCGTCGCTAGCATCACGGTTGCCCCGTACATGGTCAGCCTCTACGCGTTGACGGAACGGTTGGCGCCGCCGCAAAAAGCCGCGATCGCCGTGACCATTCTTTGCGCGGGCGGGCCTCTCGGCACCGCAATAGGCCGTGCGATCGCGGGAAACCTCGCCGACGAGCGCGGCGCCGAAGGTGCTTTCCTTGTGGTGCCAATAACTTCCGCCGCCGCGCTGATTCTGGCGGTCGCTGCCTTCAGGCATGTTGGCCGTCGTAGTGTTCGCGGGCCGCAAGGACTTCCGGGATGTGCAGTTCCGCCCAGTCGACCAGTGTCCGGAGTGGACCGTAAAGGGTGTGGCCGAGGGGCGTGAGGCGGTACTCGACGCGCGGCGGGACCTCGGCGTACGCCTTGCGTTCGACGAGGCCGTCGCGTTCGAGGTCACGCAGGGTCTCGGTGAGGACCTTGCCGCTGATGCCGTCGAGTGCCGTGCGGATGTCGGTGAAACGCAAGTGGTTGTCCGCGAGCACGGTCACGATCATCGCGGTCCACTTGTTCGCGATCCGCGCGAGCGATGTCCTCGATGGACAGGTGCGGGCCAGCACGGTCCAGTCGACCTGCTGTGACATGGCTCACGCTCTCCCAATGGTTACGTTGAGGTAATTGGTTACTGATCCTCACCATAAACGGCGTCCAGCATTGTTATCAACCCGGAGGGAACGCGCCATGAGCGTGGCAGCCGTCGCTCAGAAGTACTTCGACGCCTTGGAAGTCAAGCAGTTCGACGTGGTCGCAGGCATGTTCGCCGACGACATCGTCTGGCATCAGCCGGGCGACAACCGGTTCTCCGGCACGCACCGCGGCTCCGGTGCCGTCAACGCCATGATCGGCGGGATGATGGAGGTCAGCCGGGGAACGTTCGCACTGTCGTTGCGGTCGGCGCCGATGGTGAACGGCGATCTGGTCGCCGCCGAGGTGCGGTTCGGCGGCGAGAAGGAAGACGCGTCGATGGCGCAGGACGGTGTCGACGTGATGCGCGTTTCCGGTGACCAGATCGTCGAGGTGTGGCTGTACTCCAGCGACCAGAAGGCGGAGGACGCCTTCTGGGGGCCACTAGCGTGAACCGGCCTTGCGGATGAACTCGCCGACCGATGACCGTGGATCGCCGGACTTGACCAGGGCTTCGCCGACGAGGACGACGTCGGCGCCCCACTGGTAGTAGTCGGCGACGTCCGCCGGGCCGCTGACACCGGACTCCGCGACGCGGACCCGGTCGTCCGGGATCTGCGGCACGAGTCGCTGAAGGACCGTGCGATCCACGTTCAACGTGGTCAGGTCACGGGCGTTGATGCCGATCACCTGCGCGCCAACATCGACCGCGCGCGTGAGTTCGTCCTCGGTGTGTGCCTCGACCAACGCGGTCAGCCCGATCTCCGTTGCCAGGCCGAGCAAATCCTCCAGTTGCCCGCCTGGCAGCGAGACCACCATGAGCAGCGCGAGATCCGCGCCCCACGCCCGTGCCTCCCACAGCTGGTACGGCGTTACGATGAAGTCCTTGCGCAGCAACGGAACGTCGACGGCCTTGCGTACAGCGGCCAGGTCGGCCAGCGAACCACCGAAACGGCGTTGCTCGGTCAGTACGCTGATCGCGGCCGCGCCGCCCAGTGCGTATTCACCTGCCAGTGCGGCCGGGTCGGTGATCTCCGCGAGCGCGCCCTTGCTCGGGCTCTTGCGCTTCACCTCGGCGATGATCGACACCTCTGACGTGCGGAAGCCCGGCATTGGGTCCACAGTGGGCGGTATGTCCGCGGCGCGTGCCTTCAGTTCGTCCAGCGAGACTTCGCTTTGCCGCACGCTCAGGTCTTCGAGAACACCCGCAACAATGCCGTCAAGCACGCTCATTTCGATGCCTTTCTGGTGTCGATGTGTTCATGCTATGCCGATGTTCTCGTTGACGTATCCTGCTTGCCGTGTATGTGAAGGTGTGTGGTCTGCGGACCGAGGGTGACGTCGCCGCGGCGGTTGGCGCGGGTGCGGACGCGGTCGGCTTCGTCTTCGCGGCGAGCCCACGCAAGATCGACATTCCCACGGCGCGGAAACTCATCGCTGACGTGCCGCCGAACGTGCTGACGGTTGGCGTGTTCCTCAAGCAACCGGCCGAGGAGGTGCGCGAGATCGCGCTGGCGACCGGGGTCGGCATACTCCAGCTGCACGGCGACTATCCACATGAGACATTCGCGGAGCTGGCAGAATTCCGCCTGATGCGGGCGACTTCGCTCACCCCGGAAACGGACATTACCGTCGGCGCGTTTGGCGAAGAGCTCCTCCTGCTGGACTCGCCGCAGGCAGGCTCCGGCGAGCGGTGGGATCTCACGCCGATCGCCTCGTCCCGTCCGGAGGGGCAGTGGCTGCTCGCGGGTGGGTTGAACCCGGGGAACGTCCGGGCCGCCATCGACGCGGTGCGGCCGTGGGGCGTTGACGTGTCCAGTGGGGTCGAGTCCAGCCGTGGCGTGAAGGACCACGACCTCATCCGCGCGTTCGTAGCCGAGGCGAAACGTATAACCGCTGATAAATCCTCGTGAGTGGTTTCGCCGGTTCTAACCGGCGAAACCACTCACGAGGATTTTCGCCGCTGTACGCAGGTGTTCCGTCGGTGTGTGATGCCCGGCGAGCCGCAAAACTCCGTCCGCGCCGTGGTGAGCGTGCGCGTCGATGTCGAGATCCGGCTCATCGCGCCGCACGATGGCAATGCTCTCGACCAGCCCGAAAGCCAGATCGGTCCGGGTTGATGCGGGCGCGTCATCCGGAATCTGGTCTATCAACGCCCGATATGCCGCCTTCAACTCCGCGCGTTCGGCCCGGAAAGACGCCAGTCCGGGCGATGCCACCTCCGGCAAGAGGTACAAGGCGCCGAGGTTGAACCTGCCCGCGCCGAGCAGCCGGATGTCCGAGTACGCCAGGGCCCACAGCTTCGTGGCCGCGTCCGCTTTAGCGTCCGGCATCGACCGGGCGACCTCCAATGACGGCAACACCGTCTCGGCCAGCAACGCGCAGAGGATGTCTTCCTTCGCCGGGAAGTGGTAGTACAGCGTCGCTTGCCGCAGACCTGCGCGTTCGGCGATCGATCTGGTTGTCGTCGCCGCGTATCCCGTGGCCGTGAACAACTCCGCTGCTGCTTCCATGACGGCACGCTTCGCGTCATGGCTGCTTGCCATGGCTCCGCTGGCGCGCGGCCGTCCCACCCTGCTGGTCACACCTAGATCTTGCCAGGCCCGGCCGATGATCGGGTGTCTTCGCTCGTCGATCGTCACCCTCTGCTAGCGGGTGCTGTCCGCCCCGGGTCTTGCCGTTGGCCTTGCCCGGGGTTCGCGCTCGCCGAGCACCAACACCACGGTCGTTGTCAACGTTATTTCGATCGCTTGATTGAAATTTCTGACCTGCATAGACGTCGGAGTTCGGGGGTACTAGGGTCGCCAGGAGGTAGCCGTTGCGGAAGGAGCCCTGCCTTGACCACCGCCACCACATACGGCGCACGAGACCACGCGCGCGCCCAGGATGGCACCGTTGTGGAGGCCATGCCGACCATCCCCGCGTCGAACTGGCCCGAGCCGCCGGGAGGCGTGGCAGCCGAGAAGCTTGTCTGGGCGGAAACCGTCGCTGGCGGCGGATACACGCACAAGGTCCTGGCCCGTGGCACCGAGTTGCGGCTCACCGACGTGCGCGGCGACGCCTGCGCGCACCTGCTGTTCTACAACGCCGACGCACCCTGGGAGCGGTTGAATGTCGCTGACACAGTCAAAGTTCAGTGGAACGCTTACGTTGGCCGGTCCATGGCGCTGCTGTCTGACCAGGCACGAGTCCTCGCCACGGTCGTAAGCGACGCCTCGCAGAAGCACGACGCGCTGTGCGGAACGTCAACCGTCGAAGGCAACACCGAACGCTACGGCGACGGCAGTCCGCAGAGTGATTCGCCGGCTGGGCTTGGGCTGTTCACGCTGGCCGCCGCCAAGCACGGGCTCGCGCCACGGGACATTCCGCCCAGCCTGTCGCTGTTCCAAGGGGTCCGGGTCGAGCACGACGGCTCCCTTGAGTTCGAAGGCTCGGCTGGCGCGGGCTGTGAGGTCGTGCTCAGGACCGAGATGCCGGTGATCGTGCTGATCGTCAACGTGCCGCATCCGCTTGACCCACGGCCCGACTACACCGTGACGCCGTTGCAGGTCCTGGCTTGGCGCGCCGAACCGACCACCCCGGACAGCCCGGAGTGGAACGCCACCCCGGAAACGCGCCGCGCCTTCGAGAACACCGCCGACTACCTGACCGCTAGGGCCTGTTTCACAAGTTGATCAAGGTTTGAGATGATCTTGATTCGTGGGGCGTGGTGATCTGACCAACGAGCAGTGGGCGAAGCTGGAACCCTTGCTGCCCAGGGGCAAGAAGCCTGGCAGGCCGCCGAAGCATGCGAAGCGGAAGCTTATTGACGGGATCCGGTTTCGGGTTCGAACCGGTGTGCCGTGGCGGGATCTGCCGGAGCGTTACGGCCCGTGGGAGACGGTGTATGGCTTGTTCCGGCGGTGGCAACGGGATGGCACGTGGAAGAGGATTCTGGTCGCGTTGCAGGCGGACGCGGACGCTGCGGGCCTGATCACCTGGGATGTCAGCGTGGACTCCACGGTGGCTCGTGCGCACCAGCACGCGGCTGGTGCGCGTCAAAAGGGGATCTCCAGAAGGAGTCTCCGGGCGGGGTCGAGGTCGAACCGGCCGATCACGGGCTGGGGCGCTCCCGAGGCGGGTTGACGACCAAGACTCACCTGGCGGTCGAGCAGGGACAAAAGCCCTTATCAATCGTGATCACCGCTGGCCAGCGAGGTGACTCGCCCCAGTTTCAGGTGGTGCTCGACCGTATCCGGGTACCCCGGCGGGATCGCGGTCGGCCGCGCTGCCGCCCGAATCGGGTGCTCGGCGACAAAGCCTACGGGTCCCGCGCCAACCGCGCCTACCTGCGCAGGCGCGGTATCCGCTGCACCATCCCGGACAAGGCCGACCAGGTCCGCAACCGCAAGAACAAGGGCTCACACGGAGGACGACCACCCGCATTCGACAAGGAGATCTACAAGCAACGGCACGCTGTCGAGTGCGGGATCAACCGTCTCAAACGAAACCGAGCCGTCGCCACCAGATACGACAAGCTCGCCGTTCGCTACGAAACCACGGTCACCATCGCAGCGATCAACGAGTGGCTCCCATGACTTTCGAAACAGACCCTAGGGGGATCGCGTGACGAACACAGTGCTGGATACCGAAGTCGCCGCGAGGGCCCCGTTCTCCACGATCGTCCGGCAAGGCCAGGTGCTGAGCATCATCGACCTCGGTGGCAACCAGGCCGTCGACTTCCTTGTCTACGACGCCGCGGACACGAGCAAGCGGTACAGCGCGGCGGTCACGATCGCGGCTCAGCGCAACATCTTCCTCACCACCGGTAGCGTGCTGCGGACGCAGGAAGGCGCGCCGCTGATGACGGTCGTCGCCGACACGTGCGGCCGTCACGACACGCTCGGCGGCGCGTGCAGCAAGGAATCCAACACCTTGCGGTACGGCCAGCACACCCGGTTCCAGCACGCCTGCGTCGAGAACTTCCTGATCGAGGGCGCCCGCTGGGGACTGGGCAAACGGGATCTGGTCAGCAACGTCAACTGGTACATGAACGTGCCGGTCGAGAAGGACGGCACGCTCGGCATCGTCGACGGTATTTCCGCGCCAGGACTGGAAGTCCAGTTGCGGGCCGAGACGGATACGCTGGTGATCGTGTCGAACTGCCCACAGATCAACAACCCGTGCAACGGGTTCAACCCGACTCCGGTGCGGATGGTCGTCACCGAAGGCGGCGCCGGGTGAAGCTGCTGATCGCCAACCGCGGCGAGATCGCCACCCGGATCATCCGCAGCGCACGTCAGCAGCAAATCCCCTGTGTTGCCGTGTATTCGGACGCCGACCGGATGTCGCCGCACGTCCGGACGGCCGATGAAGCCGTCCGGATCGGCCCGGAGGCCGCCCGCGACAGCTACCTCAAGGCCGAAGTGGTCATCCAAGCCGCGCTGGACACCGGCGCGGACGCGATCCACCCCGGCTACGGCTTCCTGTCCGAGGACGCGGAGTTCGCACGCAAGGCCGAAGCGGCCGGTGTCCGGTTTGTCGGCCCGACGCCGGAACAGCTGGAAGTGTTCGGCAGCAAGCACACCGCGCGCGAGAAAGCGATCGCGGCCGGAGTTCCTCTTTTGCCTGGCACCGGGCTGCTCGCGACCGTGGACGAGGCGTTGTCCGCGGCTGCGGAGATCGGCTATCCGGTGATGCTCAAGGCCACCGGCGGCGGTGGCGGGATCGGCATGCGCGCCTGCCACACCGGCGATGAGCTGCGGTCGGCCTGGGATTCGGTGCAGAGCATCGCGGCGAAGAGCTTCGCGACTTCCGGCGTGTTCCTTGAACGGCTGGTGCAGCGGGCACGGCACGTCGAAGTCCAGATCTTCGGCGACGGTGAAGGCCGCGTGCTCGCGCTCGGCACCCGTGACTGCACGCTGCAACGGCGCAATCAGAAGGTCGTCGAGGAGTGTCCGGCGCCCGCGCTGCCCGACACCGTGGTCAAGCGCTTGCTCGAATCCGCGATCGCCCTCGGTGAGTCGGTGCGGTACCGGTCGGCTGGCACGGTTGAGTTCGTCTACGACCCGGTCCGCCAGGAGGAAGCGTTCCTGGAGGTGAACACGCGCCTGCAGGTAGAGCATCCGGTGACCGAGGCGGTGTACGGAATCGACCTCGTGGCGTGGATGCTCCGACTGGCCAACGGCGACAAGGGAATGTTCGACACTGTCCCGCAGCCGCAGGGCCACGCCGTGGAAGCGCGCGTCTATGCCGAGGATCCCAACGCCGGCCATCGCCCGAGTGCGGGATTGCTGACAGGAGTCCATTTCCCGGTCGACGCACGCGTGGACACCTGGGTAGAAGCCGGATTGACCGTCACGAGCCACTACGACCCGTTGCTGGCCAAGGTCATCGTCACGGGTACGGACAGGGCTGAGGCCCTTGAGCGGCTCGGTGAAGCACTGGCCCAAACCCGGATTGACGGCATTCGTACCAACTTGGGCCAATTGCGCGCGGCCGTGCGGCATCCTGAGGTGCTTGACGTCCAGCACGACACGGCGACCTTGGACGACGTGCCCGATGCGGACCCGCACATCGAGGTTTTGCGCGGCGGTACGTCCACCACTGTGCAGGAATGGCCTGGGCGCACGGGTTATTGGCACGTCGGGGTCCCGCCGAGCGGGCCGATGGACGACTTGTCGTTCCGGCTTGGCAACGTCGCCGTCGGCAACGACGAAGGCGCCGCTGGGCTTGAGTGCACTGTGGATGGTCCTGCGCTGAAGTTCAGCCACGAAACCGTGGTGTGCGTGACGGGCGCTCCCGCTGAGATCACTGTGGACGGTTCAGCGGTTCCACAGTGGAAACCGGTTACCGTTCCCGCTGGCGCCGAACTCGACATCGGGCCGAGCAGCCTCGGCCTGCGTACCTATGTCCTGGTGCGTGGCGGGCTGGACGTGGCCACATTCCTTGGCAGCAAAGCGACATTCACCCTGGGGAAGTTCGGTGGCCACGGCGGCCGGGCGCTGGCCACAGGTGACGTTCTTGAGCCTGGTGGTGAACCTGAAACCCCTGTGGGTGGGGACGTTTCCAGCGATCAGCGTCCGGAATTCGGGCAGCACTGGGAGATCGGTGCGCTCGAAGGCCCGCATGCCGCGCCGGAGTTCTTCACGCCTGAGGACATCGACGAGTTCTACGCGGCAACCTGGAACGTGCACTTCAACTCCGCGCGAACCGGCGTGCGACTGGTCGGCCCCAGGCCAGGCTGGGCACGCGAGGACGGTGGCGAAGCAGGGCTGCACCCGTCGAACATCCACGACACGCCGTACTCGGTCGGCGCAGTGGACTACACCGGTGACCTACCGATCCTGCTCGGACCGGACGGCCCCAGCCTCGGCGGGTTCGTGTGCCCGGCGACTGTGGTCACGGGCCAACGCTGGAAACTGGGCCAACTGCGGCCCGGCGACACCGTCCGATTTGTACCTGTCGATGCCGAACAAGCCACCGAGTTGCGCAGCAGGCCCGCGGGTAGGGTCACTCCTGTCAAGCTGTCGGACGGTGGTGTGCTCGACCGGATGGCGTCTACTGAGGACCGTTCGGCCGTGACCTACCGGCGCAGCGGCGACGACAACGTGCTCGTCGAATACGGGCCGATGAAGCTCGACCTCGCGCTCCGGATGCGCGTGCACGCGCTGGCTGAGCGGCTGGCGAAGGTCGACGTACCGGGCATTGTGGACATCACGCCCGGCATCCGGTCGCTGCAGGTGCACACCGATCCCGACCAGCTGTCGGTCAGCAAGGCGCTTGGTCTTGTCCGTGAACTGGAACAGGAACTGCCCGCGACCGGTGACCTGGTGGTGCCAAGCCGATCGGTGCGATTGCCGCTGTCCTGGGACGATCCCGCGACACGCGAAGCGATCCAGCGGTACATGGCCGGTGTGCGTTCGGACGCGCCATGGTGCCCGTGGAACATCGAGTTCATCCGCCGGATCAACGGTCTGTCCAGTGTGGACGACGTGTACCGGACCGTTTTCGACGCCTCGTACCTGGTCCTCGGACTTGGCGATGTGTACCTGGGCGCGCCAGTCGCGACGCCGCTGGATCCACGGCACCGCCTGGTCACCACCAAGTACAACCCGGCGCGAACGTGGACCGCGGAGAACTCCGTCGGCATCGGCGGCGCGTATCTGTGCATCTACGGCATGGAAGGGCCGGGCGGCTACCAGTTCGTTGGCCGGACGGTGCAGGTGTGGAACGGCTGGCAGCAGCGCGGATCGTTCGAACCGGGATCGCCGTGGCTGCTGCGGTTCTTCGACCGGATCTCCTGGTATCCCGTGTCGGCGGAGGAACTCCTCGACATGCGCGCGGCCAGCGCCGCAGGGCAGCTCGAACTGGACATCACGGACGGCGAGTTCGCGTTGGCCGACTACGAGCGATTCCTTGACGACAACGCCGAGTCGATCGCCGAGTTCCGGGCCCGGCAGTCGATCGCGTTCGAAGCCGAGCGGCAAGCGTGGGCTGCGGCCGGTGAGTTCGACCCGAAACCCGAACCGGAACCGGTGCTCGCCGCCGCCACGAAGGTGACGGCGCCGCCAGGCGGCCGGGTCGTGGAAGCCCCGTTCGCGGCAACGGTTTGGCGGGTCGACGTTCAGCAAGGCGATCGAGTCGGCAAAGGACAAGCGTTGGTGGCGCTGGAGGCGATGAAGACGGAAACGCAACTGTTCGCGCCAGCGCAAGGTGTGGTGGTCGATCTCTTGGTGCAGCCGGGAACTCAGGTCGCGCCAGGCACTCCGGTTGTCGTCTTGGGGCCCGCATGAGTGCGGTCGAGCGGGTCAAGGCGGCGTATCGCCGGATCGCGGAGGTTGACCGGCCGGAAGTGTGGATCACGCTGCGCGACTCGGACGAGGTCCTCGCCGAAGCGGCTGGGGTCCGGCAGGATCTGCCGCTTGCGGGTTTGGTGTGCGCGGTCAAGGACAACATCGATGTCGCGGGCATCCCGACCACCGCCGCATGTCCGGCTTTCGCTTACACGCCAACGAAGAGTGCGACGGTCGTGCAGCGGTTGCGGGATGCGGGCGCGGTCGTTCTCGGCAAGACCAACCTTGACCAGTTCGCGACGGGCCTGGTCGGCACGCGTAGTCCGTCCGGCGCGGTCCGGCACGCGCATCGGCCGGACCGGATTTCCGGCGGGTCCAGCTCGGGTTCCGCTGTCGCTGTCGCTCTGGGGATCGTGGACTTCTCGCTTGGCACGGACACGGCCGGTTCCGGCCGGGTTCCCGCTGCTTTGCACGGCATTGTCGGGTTCAAGCCGACGCTTGGCCTGCTGCCGAACACCGGCGTGGTCCCGGCGGCGCGTCCATACGACAGCGTCAGCGTGTTCACCGCGGATCTCGCGCTCGCGCAGCGCGTGATGGCAGTGCTGGCAGGCCCGGACGTGGCGGATCCAGGCAGCCGGGACTGGCCCGTTTCGGTACGGCTGGCCGCCGGTCCGCGGCCTGTGGTGGCCGTCCCGACGCCGGAAGGCCTTGCGCCGCTTTCCGTCGAGGCACGTGCCGCTTTCATCGCGGCCGTCGAATCGCTGCGCTCTTCCGGTGTCCATGTGTCCGAAGTGGACATATCGGTGTTCGTCGAATCGGCGAAGCTGTTGTACGACGGTGCCCTTGTCGCGGAACGGTACGCGGCCGTCGGCGAGTTTCTCGCGGAGCATCAAAGCGAAGCCGATCCGACCGTGTCGGGCATCATCCTGGCCGCTGGAAAGCTGCCCGCCCACCAGCTCGCCTCAGACCAGGCACGTCTTGCGGCCGCGCGTACGGCCGCTTCCGTTGTGCTGGAAGGAATCGACGCGCTGCTGTTGCCAACGACAGTCGGGCATCCGACGCTGGCCGAGGTCGCGGCGGATCCCGTTGGCGTGTACAGCAAGCTCGGCACGTACACGAACTTCGTGAACCTCCTGGATCTGGCCGCGGTCGCGGTTCCGGCGGGACAGGCCGATGGCAGTCCGTTCGGGGTCAGCGTGATCACCCGTGCGTTCGACGACCAGGTGGCGCTCGACCTCGCCGCGCTGCTCACCGGCGAGGTCGCACCCGAGCCGTTCGCTCCTTCCGTTGGGCTCGCGGTGTTCGGTGCACACCTACGCGGCCGGCCGTTGAACCACCAGTTGACCAGCCTTGGCGCGAGGTTCGACGGCGAGATCGCCACCGCGCCGAAGTATCGGATGTTCGCGCTGCCAACGGATCCGCCCAAACCAGGTGTGGTCCGGTCGGAAGATGGCGCGTCTCTGCGAGGCGAACGCTGGCTGCTGTCAACGGCCGCTCTCGGCACGTTCCTCGCCGGGCTGCCTGCTCCGATGTCGCTCGGCCGGATCCGCCTGGACACCGGTGAGGAAGTCCTTGGCTTCCAATGCGATCCAGTATCCGCGGCAGCGGGCAAGGACATAACGACCTACGCCAGCTGGCCTGCGTGGCCAGGGTCGTGAGTGGTTAGCAGGGTTAGAACACGGCTAACCACTCACGAGCTTTGATCAGGGGATTAGGACCATGCTGTGGGGGCCGCGGGTTACCGGGACGCTGTGTTCGGTGCGGACCAGGAGGGGCCTGGGGTTCAGTGGATCGCTGTCCAGGCGCCAGAAGTCGATCGTGCCGCCGGGTTTGGTGTCGTCGAAGTGGTCGTAGTTCGTGACGGCCAGATACCGGCTGGACGCGTCGAACACGGCCGCTTCGGGCAGGATGCCGTCGAACGGGTAGTCGCCGATCCGCTGGAACCTGCCGGTGCTCTGCTCGAAGGCCATCAGCGACAGCGATGAATGCCAGGTTTTGCGGGCGTCGCCGGTTGGCACGTAGCTGCGTTCGAGATTGGTCGTCACCACGAACCGGCCATCCGGGCTGATCGTGATGCCCTCGGGGGAAACGCCGGTTTCGGCGACACTGACGAGTGAGTTCGGAATTTCGGCTGGCTTGTCGGACAAGCGCAGGCTGATGACACTTCCACGTGGTGCCTCGGTCCAGAAACCGGCAACATCAGGGCCCCACTGCAGGTTGTTGGCCAGCACATGGCGGCCATCCGGCGTCCACACCGCTTTGAAGGGGTATTTACCGGCCAACACCTGATTTCCCCACGGTTGCAACGTCACAGTGTCACCTTGCCGCTGCACCCGGGCGAAGGCGACGCTGCCGACATCGGCCAATGCGGCGGCAATGAAGTTGCCGCTGGGATGCCAACTCACGTGGGTCATCCGCGTAGCTGCCGCGATTCCGGGAAATGGCAGGTAAGTGGGCGTGCCAAGGCGGCCGTTGCGGAACGGCACGAAAGCGATCCCGCGCCCGTCGCTGGGGTGCAGCGGTACTGCGAGCATGTCCCCGGCCGGGTTGATTTCCACGGTTTCGAGGCGTTTCCCGATATCCGCCCGCTGCAGGACGCGGGGTGCTCGTGCATCGCTGATGTCCGCGACTGTCAGTGTCTGTCCTGGGGGGGAGTTCGTTGAAGCGCTGTTGCGCAGGGGTCGCCTGGCGAAAGGTCTCGGCGACGAACGCGTAGCGGCCATTCGGTGAAACGGACACCGCGGATGGCGCGCCAGCGACCGAATTGCTGACCTCGGTCTCGTACGACCGGACAGGGCGGCCATTTCCGGTCAGCGGGACTATCGACAGGGCGTCCCGGCCTTCCCGTGGGCCGAGCAATTGGTCGACGTAAGCCGACGCCACCATGTCCGCGTCCGATATCGACACCAACGCGCGGCCTTTGAAATCCAGCGGCACCCGGCTCGTCGAATTGTCTGGCGGCAGCTGTGTGTTCACCGGTGCGGCAGCGACAAGCGTGACCAAGGCCAAGACCAGCACGGCAGTGCCATGACGTGGCAATATCAGCACCTCGAAAAGGATCGGCGGACCGAATACTGTCGAGATGCTATGAATAGTTACGTAAAGTTATTGTTGTGCCAAATGTCGGTATTGTCGTGCCGAATAGGGGTATATACGTGCCGGATGGCGGCACAACTAAACGCGACGAGGGTTATTCCACCGACGATGTCCAGGACGTAGTGATGACCGGTGACGAGGACGACGAGCGCGGTGAGCAAAGGGAACAGTCAGACCAGCCAGGCGGCTCGTGGACTGCGTTGACGCAGCATCGTCCAAGCGGCATAAGCGCTCCATGCCGTCCAGGCGACGTGCATGCTCGGCATGGCCGCCAGCAGGTTCTTCGTCCAATGTGGAGTGCGTGACTCGCCGCCGAGAATGTCGTACGTCGCCATGTAGTCCACGACCCCGGGCAAGGCGAATCGTGGCGGTGCGGCCGGAAAGGCCCACACCATCACGAGATCGAGGACCATCATCACCACGAGAACGGTCCGCAGGCGCCGGTAGTGCTCGGAACGTGCGAGATAGAGCCAAAGCGGCATGGCCGGTACGGCAAGGACTGAGCCGGTAGAAGCAGCCGGTCAGGTAGATCGCGGCAGGCTGGTCGAGCATCCACTGGTTGAGCGGGTGCTCGATCGCGATCCCGAGCGTCTGCTCCACGCGTTGGACGAGCAAGGCGTTGTCCGTCGCTGCCGGGTTGCCACGGTCCACCGCGGCCCTGACCAGACCGAAAACGATGTAACCGCCGATCAGCAGCGGTAATTCCAGGTACCACGTCGGCCGGTTGCGGAGCACCAAGGACATCGTAGGGAGGCTACGGCAGGCGCGGCCACGATCCAGCGCTTTCAGCTGATCGGCACACTGCACGCGAAAACCCATCGACGGATCCGGGTGAACGGGGTTGCGAAACCGAAACGACCTGAGTGAACCGGTCGACACACGGGCGCGTAGTGACAACGGGGATCAGGGGCGGATATGCAAGTGCGGATTCTCGGACCCGTCGACGTGACAGTGAATGGCATCCCGCGGCCGGTGCGTGGCCTGCGGCGCAAGGCAGTGCTCGCCGTGCTCGCGTTGCGGGCAGGAGAGATCGTGAGCGCGGATCGGCTCACCGACGTGGTGTGGGACGAGGAAGCGCCCAGGACCGCGGCGAACACATTGCAGAGTCACGTGTCGTACCTGCGGGGTGTGCTTGGTGCCGGGTAGCGATCGTCGCAAGGCCGCCCGGGTATGCCCTGAACGTCAGCGATCGGACCTTCAAGCCGCGCAACGCCTGATCAGGCAGGGTGGCAGACGGCAGATCCGGCCGTGAGCGCCTCGCACTTCCGGGCAGCGCTGGCGTTGTGGCGTGACCGGCCGTTGGTGGACGTGGTTAGTGTGTCGTGGTTGGCGGATCAGGCCGAGCGGAAAGGTCAGGCAGAATTGAGCTATTGGCTGACTGCGGCGGGTGTCGCCATGCCGTCGCCAGGCTCGGACATGCCGTACGCGATGCTGGCATCCGGACGTTGGCAGCAAGCCGCGAAGATCTGGCGAAACGCGGGCTGTACTTACGAATACGCGGCTGCGCTGTCCGAAAGCGACCGTCCCGACGACCCTGGCGAAGCGCTGACCACAGTGGACAAGCTTGCCGCCCGCGTGCGCGCCCTGTTGACAACGTATACTTCACGGTAGTCGTTCCGTGAAGGAGGCCCATGCCGCGGGAGGTGGCCGCGAACAAGCGGCCGAGTCTGAGCCTGCCGTTGATCGTGTCAACCGCCACCGTGCTTGCTGATGAAGGCGGCTTGGACGCGGTCACCATGCGCGGTGTCGGCGAGCGGCTCAACGCCACCGGAATGGCGCTGTACCGGCATGTAGCGAACCGGGACGCGTTGATCGAGCTGATGGTTGACGCGGTCGTCGCCGAGTTCGCGTATCCGGAACCGCGGCCGATCGGCTGGCGTGCGGCGCTGGAAGCGGTGGCACGTCAGGACTGGCGTTCCTACTTCGCGCATCCGTGGGTGCTCAAGGCAACGGCGTCCTCAAGGCCGCCGATGGGCCCGAACACGTTGGCGGCCATGGAGTGGGCGCTGGCCTCATTCGACAACCTCGGGCTGTCCGGCCGTGAGCAGCTTTTTCTGCTGGGAACCGTTGTCTCCTTTGGCCAAGGCCTTGCGTTGACTTGGATTCACGAGCGGCAGGACGACACGACCGAGTGGTGGGAAGGCCGGATCAACGACTCGGGGGATCGCTACCCGCGTCTTGTGGCCGTCACGGCTGCGGTCGGCCCTGACAGCCGAACTGGGACGTGGATCGACGAGGAGTTCGAGTTCGGCCTTGCCCGCGTGCTCGACGGTATCGCGGACTACCTCGCGGCACGCTGAAATTCATTGGTACGCATGGGATTTCACTGGTGTTCAGTGTCCAAAATGGCTCGTTTTCGCCGGTTGATAATTCGTAAAACAAGGTCTACTCAACCCTCGTGAGATTGAAACGACTGTGCGTCGCGAGCATTGTGGGAATGACTGTGTTCGCAACCGTTCCCGCCGCGAACGCCGCGCCGCCGAGTCCTCGGGTGCCCCAGCTGCAGTGGACTGACTGCGGTGATGGATTTCAGTGCGCGAGCGCGGAGGTGCCCTTCGACTACCGGCGTCCGAATGGCCGGACGATCAACCTTGGCATGACCCGCAAGCTCGCGCCCGATCCGACGAGGCGGATCGGGTCCTTGTTCTTCAGCCCAGGCGGGCCGGGAGCCGGACTGGACTAATGGATCCGGTTCTTCTATCCGACCGCCACACCCGAGCTCCAGGCCAGGTTCGACCTCGTCGCCTTCGACCCACGCGGAACCGACCGAACCGCACCGATCACCTGCGGCACACCGGAAGAATATCGCCGGATGTGGGAAGCAGACACCGCACGACCAACGCCAGGCGGCTTCGAGCGAGCGGTCAACCAGGCGAAGACGTTCAATGAACTGTGCATGCGTGACAGTGCCGAGATGCTTCCGTATGTCGGCACGGAATACGCCGCCCGCGACCTGGATTTGCTGCGCGCGGCTGTCGGCGACGAGAAACTCAGCCGGGCTGGCTTCTCGTACGCGACCTACCTGGGAACGGTCTACGCGAACCTGTTCCCGGACAAGGTCCGCGCGATGTCCTTGGACAGCGCGGTCGACCCGTACGGCTACGTGCACACGAACCGGATCTTCAGAAGCGAGTACGACCAGTTCGTGAACCAGGACCAAGGCCTGGAACGGTTCCTTGCGTGGTGCAAGGGCGCGCCGACGTACTGCACGTTCGGCGGCGGCGATCCACGTGCCGCGTTTTTGCGGCTGCAGCAGAGGTTCGACGACGCGCCGGTCCGCTCGGGCGATGGGACGGTCCTCGTCAACGGCTTCACCTTCAGTTTCCAGGTGATGGCCAGGCTCAGCGGTGGAAAGGTGCGCTGGCAGATGATGGCCAACGAGCTGGTCAACGCCGAGCGGGGAACGGGCTACTTCATGACGGCCAACACCGTGGCTGACGACCCAGCGTTCCTGATGCGCAACACCGCGATCGAGTGCGCGGACCGCCCGTTCCCCCGGAGCTTGCCGATGCTGAGCTCGGTGAACGCCGCCCAGGTGAAGTCGGCGCCCCTGCTTGGCCCGGCCTTCGCCCACGGATTGCCCAGCTACGACCAGTCCCACAGCCCCGCGTGCGTGCAGTGGCCCGCGCAACGCAGATCGAACTACACGGGAGCGTTCAACGCCAGCGGGAAGACGCCGATTCTGGTGGTGGGCAGCACGGGTGACCCGGACGTCCGGTTCGAGGACTCAGTGACTCTCGCCAACACGCTCACCAACGCCCGGTTGCTCACGTTCAAGGGCGAAGGCCACATCGCGTACCGCAACAGCGCGTGCGTCCGGGACAAGATGACCATCTATCTGATCAACCTGACCATGCCGTCACCGAACGCGGTGTGTGACGACGACCTGGTCCTGCCTACCGGCTGAAAGCGGCCTGGTCTGCGCGGCTCAGCTAAATTGTGCCCATGACTGGTGGTCGTCCGCAGCTCGAGGCCGAGGTGCAGAACGTTTTCGGGTCCCTCACGCACGCCGCGGTCTTTCTGATCGTCACGATCAACCCTGGTGGCGAGGACGAAGCCAAGCAGCTGCTGGCGAACGTGACCGGGCTGGAGCGGACCGTGGGCTCGCGGTCGCTTGGCGGGGCTTTGTCCTGTGTGGCCGGTGTCTCGGCGTCGGCGTGGGACCGGCTGTACGGGGACCCGAAGCCTGCTGAGCTGCGTGACCTGCCGGTTTTCGCCGGGGAGAAGCATCAGAGCGTCACAACTGACGGTGACCTGATGTTCCACATCCGGGCGGAGCGGATGGACCTGTGCTTCGAGCTCGCCACGCTGATCATGCACGAGCTCGCCGGTGCGGTGGCCATCGTGGACGAGGTGCAGGGGTTCCGGTACTTCGACGGCCGTGACGTGCTGGGGTTCGTCGATGGGACGGAGAATCCGGTCGGGGCCGAGGCGTACGCGGCGACCCTGGTGGATGACGACGAGGCCTTCAACGGCGGCAGTTACGTCATCGTCCAGAAATACCTGCATGACATGGCGGGCTGGAACGGGCTCACGACCGAGGCGCAGGAGCACGCGATCGGCAGGCGCAAGCTGTCCAATGTGGAGCTCGCGGAGGGCGTGCAGCCGGACAACTCCCACGTCGCGCTGACCCAGGTCACCGACACCGACGGGACCGAGCTGAAGATCCTGCGGGACAACATGCCCTTCGGCCGTCCTGGCTACGGCGAGTTCGGCACGTATTTCATCGGTTACGCCAAGTCGCCGAGCGTGGTCGAACGCATGCTGGAGAACATGTTCGTCGGCGCACCGCCCGGCAACTACGACCGCATTCTCGACTACTCCACGCCGGTCACCGGAGTCCTGTTCTACTGCCCGACGGTCGATTTCGTCGAGCAGGACTAGCGGTACTTCGCCACACACGTCTCCGCGTCACGCAGGAACCCATCGCGGAACGCCTCCACGCGCGCGAACCCTGAGGACGTGCTGACGCCTTTCGCGTCGGCGGCGATCAGGCTCTTCGGCGCGAGCATTTCGGCCACAGCTTCATCCAGGTCGCCGGGGGACAGCTCCAGCGCGGCGCCTGCGCCGCTGACGATCGTGGCCGCCCATGTGCCGGTCAAGCACGCGGTCCGTTGCCCGGCCGAAGGTCCCTCGATCGGGAGCCCGGCCGTCTTCTGCGCGGACAGTGCGTACCGCGAGGCGATCTCGGCGAACGCCGCGAAGTCACCGATCCCGCCCTCGCGTCCACGCCTTGGCGGGGTACCGATCTTGACCAGGTCCTGCATGTTCAACGAGACCACGTTCGTGCTCGGGCAGTACGCGACCGGGGTGGTCAGCGGCGCGTCCGCGCACCTGGCACGCGCCCGGGTCACGGTTGACTGGGCACGGGGGAAGGCCGCGCGCAAGGTCCTGATCAGCTGCTCCTGCAACTGTGGGTCGTCAACCCGGATGTTTCCCTTGCCCAGCCCGGTGTCCAGGTCGCGAGGGCTGAACTTCTGCTGGGTGCTGCGCTGGCTGATCTCCGCGATGTCGATCCGCGCGCATCGCGCCGGGCCTTCGCTGAACCCGAACTGGAACGCGGTGACTCGGTCGAACGCGCTGCCGTGCGCGCCTTTGGCGTCGAACTCGCTGCCGACCGTGTCCCTGATGAAGAACAATGTGGACAGAATCGGGTTCAGGCCTTCACCGGCGTCGAGTTTGAAGCTCTTGGATTTCCCATCGGTCGTCCAGCGGAAGTACGCGCCGGTGTAGCAGTCCGCCTGTTGTTCGCGCACGATCGTCGGGGTTCCTTGCCGCTCGCCGAGCCGAAGTTGTACGGCGTGGCCGATTTCGTGCGCCAAAACCGCGACAACCGAAGCCTCACCGAAGGATTCGGACAGCATTGGCAACAATTCGCCGCGGTCCCAAGCGATCGAGTCGTCGGAGGGGCAATAGAACGCGTTCGGCACGCCCGCGGTCTTCGTGCCGCAGAACTCCTTGCTGGCGCCGGTGGAGTCGTAGGACACCAACCGCTTCACCGGCGCGAATTCGCCGTTGAACGTGGCGGGAAACGTTTCCTGCCAGAACGCGTGCACGTCGGCGACGGCGTCCGCGGCCAGTTTGTCGATCGTGCCACCGTCCCCTCCGGACACTGGCAGGTCGATTTTCGGGGCTGCGGGTGCCTGTGCGCACGCGACGACCGTGGCGACTGCTGCGATCGCGGTGATGATGCGAAACATGGCGGCCTTCCCCGAGGTTCACCGACCCCGGCTGGGATCGGCTCAGCCACCACACGGATGCCGCGGTTGCCCGGTTGAGTGACCTGGATCACTGCTTGGCTTACGTCGTGAGTGGTTAGCAGGGTTAGAACACGCCTAACCACTCACGATTGTTCCGGGCGCGGCCGCCGGTGGCAGGTGTTTCCCGTTGACAAGTTCGCAGACCCGACTAGTCTCATTGTGACTAGATGAGTCGGGGAGGTGACCGGGGTGGCTGTCGGCGCGGTCGAACGCGAGGGCGACCTCGTGCAGTGTCACCTGTGTCAACGCTGGTTCAAGTCGGTCACCGCGCATCTCTCGTCGCACGGATGGGACCACCTCTCGTACCGCGAGGCCTTCGGGCTCGAGCGAGGCGTTTCGCTCGAAGGAGACGCTACCCGCAAACGGCGCGCCGAAATCATGCGCAAGCGGCGAGTATTGGACTCGAAGATCCGCGAGGGCGTCGAACGCGGGGTCGACATGGCGCGCTCAGGTCTGTTGGCCAAGGCAGCCGCCGAAGCGGCACGAGGGCGTCCGCAGCCCGAACAGCGCAGGCGGAAAACCCTGCGGACCTTGGCCGAGATCGGGCCGGAAGCACGCGCCGAAGGCCGACGGCGGCAAGGCGTCGAACAGTTGCGGCAAACCGCGGCCAAAGCGGCGGCGCGACTGGGCTACGAAAGCATCGGCGAGCTGGTACGCGACCGGGTCGAGCAAGGCGCGAGCCTGGCTGCGATCAGCCGGGAAGCCGGTCTGCACAAGGACTGGCTGTCGCGCAAACTGGCCATTGTGGACCCCCGAGCCGCCGAATTCGCCGCACAGACCGACTGCCGGTTGGACGCGCCATGGCTGCCCGTGGTCCGTGACCTCGGCTTTCCCGACGTGGCCAGCTACTTGACCGACCGGCACGAAATCCGGCACGAAACCGTCAGGGCGATCGCCGGGGAAACCGGCTTCTCCCGGAAGGCCGTGGAGTCAGCCCTGGCAAGGCACGGGCTTGCCAAGCAGCCGCACGCCCGTAAGCGCAACGCGTTGCGGGAACGGGTGACCGCGATCGCCGAGCGGTTCGGGTTCCGTGACATCGCCGCCTACCTGGCCGATCGACGGGACGCGGGATGGAGCTGGCAAGCGATCGCCGAGGAAGCCGGGCAGTCGCAGACCTGGATCAGGCGCCGGGCGCGCGAAGCAGGTCTGTGACGAAACCCAGCGCCGCGCTGGCGTTGGTGTGCCGCCAGGCCGCGAGCACCGCGTCGAATCCCGCTTCCTGACGCTCCTTGGCCAGCGCGCTGACGATCGGTTCGAGCACGTCCCGCTGGCGCCGCAGCAAAGGCCGGGGGTCGATGCCGCGGTGATCCAGCAAAGCCAGCTTGACCAGCAGATGTGACCGCATGTCACGGACGTGCATGACCGGCTCACTCAGCCACCCGTCAACCGCGCGAGCGCCAGCCGAGGTGAGCTCGTAGATCGTGCGCTGCGGCCCTGGACCGGACTCGACGGTCACCGGTTCGATAAACTCCGCGGCTTGCAGCCGGTTGAGCGCTCGGTAGATCACCGGCCGCGCGATGTGCCAGACGCGCCCGATCGCGCCGTCGGCTGCTGTGCACGCGGCGATGGCGAAGCCGTGCCGTGGCTGCTCACGCAGCAACGCCAGCACGGTCCACTCCGGCAACCCCCAGTTCATGTCTTGGAGGGTACGGTCGAGTGGCTTAGAGTGCCGCGCAAGGGGGAGTGCATGGACGAGATCGGGCAGTTGAACGCACAATCGGCCATTCGGTCGATCGAATTCGACGACGTGCGGGTCACCTACGTCGTCGACGGGGCGATAGAGATCCGACCGGAGGCGTTCTTCCCGGCGCTGCCCGCGGAGTTCTGGCGGGACACCCCGGACGCGCTGACCGATGGCGGATTCGTCGCGATGAGCGCGGGCGGGCTGCTGGTGGAGCGTGCCGGGCATCGGCTGCTCATCGACGCGGGCTACGGCCCGGTTCAGGCCACGACCCCGATCGCGACGATCAAATGCGGCGCGCTGCCGGAAACGCTGGCCCAGTTGGGCGTCAAACCCGACGACATCGACGTGTTCGCGATGACGCACCTGCACATCGACCACACCGGATGGGCCTTTGTGGACGGTGAACCGACCTTCCCGTCGGCGGCTTACCGGGTGGCGCAAACGGAGATCGACGACGATGTCCGCTCGGTCGGCACGCCCGAACCCGAAGTGCTCCGCGCGTTCCGCAAGACGGCGACGACCTTCACCGACGGCGACGAGATCGCGCCGGGCGTCTCCGCGATCGTCACGCCAGGGCACACCGCTGGCCACACCACGTACCGCATCACGACCTCCGCCGGGCGCAAGATCCTCGCGTTCGGCGACGCCTTCCACATTCCGGCGCAGATCAGCCACTACGACTGGCAGTCGGCCGCGGACGCGAGGGACGTCCTGCAGGCGCGCGCCCGGCTGCTTGGCGAACTGGAGCAGCCGGACACCATCGGGTTCGGAACCCATTTCGGCGACCAGGTGTTCGGCCGGGTCCTCCGCGAGAAATCGCTTGTCTGGCAACCGATTCCGGCGCCCATCCGTGGCCAGCTCGATCAGAGGTACAGCTGAACAGCGGCCACGAACAGCAACAGCAACGGTCCACGGATCAGCTGCCGGAAGAAGTCCGGTTGGACCATGCCGAACGGTGTGTCGACGGCGGCGCCGGAGTAGTCGAAGGAGGGCTGCGTGGCGCGGCGATACGCGAACCCGACCGCGCCGATGGGCACGATCACTAACGCCAACGCGAAGCCGGTGGCTGGACTCGTGAGAAGCGTCCACGCCACGGCCATCGCCGAGGGCACCACCAGGTGGGTCAGGTGCAGCCAGGCGTCGCTGCCGCCGAGACTCCGCCGTAACGGCGCTGACCTGCAGATAGTGCGCAGCCCAGCCGCGAATGGCATGACCGCGATCGTGCACATCAGCAGCTGGACCGTTGCCACGAACACCTCTGGGATCAGCCGGTCGGCGGCGTATGGCGTGAGCAACAGCCCGGCCCAGACGTAGAACGCGGCCCGGTTACGGAATGCCCGGCGTATGTCGGCGGACAGCATTGCCACGTAACGGATTCCACGCAGCGGACGGCTGGCAACCCGGCCGATGCGACGCCATTTGCGCGCAGCCGCGATCCCGGTGAACAGTCCAATGTCGAACCAGCTCACCGCGACCCTGGTGGCCGTGAGCATGTCCGCGCCACCGGCGAGCGCGGCCCGATCGAGCCTACCAAGTACTTGGTAGGCACGGACCACGGCGAAGATCGGCGGTATCACGACAGCGGCGACCATGATCGGCAGATCGATAGCCGGAGGCGTCACGAACACCGCCGAACCGGCCGTCAGCACACCGACCACAGTGAGCACAGTGGACAGACGGTTGCCGTCTTTTCCGCTTTCCTGAAGAAGGACACATACCGCAACCAGCCCAGCGGCCAATCCGGCGCCGACCGAAGTGCTGAGCAGCCTGCCAGCCAGATCGGCTCGCAGTAGCGCCGAGGACGCCAGGCCAAGCAGTCCGCCCACGATTGTGGCGATCACGACCATCCACCAGAACCTGCGGCCCAGCAACGAACGACGGTTCAGTGGCGTGGACAGCAGCCAGAACTGAAACGGCCCACCTGCCACGACCGGCCCGAACATCAGCAGCGCACGGATCAGCAGCCCAAGCCCGAGCACCGCGCAGCCGACGAAAAGCCATTGCGCCACAGGCAGATTGGTGACCACAGGACCGACCGGCGGAGCCGTGATCATCCGCCGAACGGCCTGCACCAGAATCCCGCCGTAGATCAGGAGTCCAAGCAGGACCATGTAGATCTTGTCGTTACGTTCCCGGCGCGCCTGCACCGGCCGCGACCGCAGCCGCGCGGCCCGAATCTCCGCGCGGATCACCCGGACCGTGGTCATCAGCCCAGCTCGATCCGGATGTCCGCGACCGCGTCAACCAACTGCGGATCATGCGAGGCCAGCAGGATCGCGCAGCCCTGCGCCTTCTCGTCCTGGAGCTTCTCCGCCAGCCACGCCCGGCCAGCCACGTCCAGCCGCTGCTCAGGCTCGTCAAGGACCAGCAGCCTGTGCGGCCGGACAAGGCAGGCGCCGAGCGTGAACCGCCTGCGCTGGCCACTGGACAGGGTGACGGGCAACTGGTCACGCTGGTCTTCGAGGTCCAGCTCGGTCAGCACCTCGGCCACGATTTCGCCGGGCTCGGCCACCCCGTGCGCCCGTGCCAGCAGCTCCAAATGCTCAACAACCGACAGCTCAGGGAAGAAGTCGGCGTCGTCAAGCGCGCACGCCATCGCGGCCCGCACCTTCGGGTCGCTTTCCACCAGCCGCTCGCCGTCGAACAGCACGTCACCATCGTCCGGAATGTCCGCGCCGACAACACAACGCAGCAAGGTGGTCTTGCCGGAGCCGTTGGGTCCGATCAAGGCCGCGGCGCGTCCACTTGGCAGGTCGAACGACACGGCATCGAGCACCACCAGGTCGTTCACCCTCGTGAGTGGTTAGCAGGGTTAGAACCCGGACAACCACTCACGAGGTGACGAAGCCTTCGCGAGCCAGCCAGTCACGGGCGACGACGGCGGGATCGCGGCCGTCGACGTCGACTTCCGCGTTGAGTTTGCGCATGGTGTCGTTGTCGAGCTTGGCCAGTATCGGCGCCATCACCTGCGCGACCTGTGGATGGGCCGCGTCGAAGTCCTTGCGCAGGGTGACTGTGGCGTTGTACTGCGGGAAGAACTTCCTGTCGTCTTCGAGGACCACCAGGTTCAGCGCGAGGATCCGGCCGTCGGTGGTGAAGACCTCGCCGAAGTTGCAGTTCCCGTTCGCTGTCGCGGTGTAGATGGTGCCCGTTCCGAAGACCTTGACTTGCACGGATCGTGGGTCGAAGTCGTAGGCCTTCGCTACGCCGGGGAAACCGTCCCTGCGGCTGACGAATTCGGTCTCCAGGCAGAAGATGCCCTTCGACGAGTCCTTTTTGATCAGATTGACCATGTCGCTGGTGGTCTTGAGGTTGTTGGCACGCGCGAATTCCTGCGTCACAGCGAACGCGTAAGTGTTGTTCACGGCCGAATACGGCAGCCATACGATGCCGTTCTGCGCCAGGTCGGCGTCGCGGACGGCTTCGTACTGCGCGCGTTCGTCCGGGATCGGGTCGGTGTTGCCGAGGTAGGAGATCCAGCCGGTGCCGGTGTAGTCCCACGACAGGTCGATATCCTCGGTCAACAGAGCTTGGCGGGCGCTGTTGGAGCCCTGGATGTTGGTCATGTCACGGACATCCGCGCCCGCCGCGGTCAACGCGACTTCCGCGATATAGCCGAAAATGTGGCTCTCGGTGAAGTCCTTCGAGCCGACCGCGACGGCCACATTGGACAGTTCGGGGATCGGTTTGACGGACCGAGGACCGACTTTGAACGGCAGCGTGTACGAGGTCTCCAGGCCACAACCGGCGAGCAGTCCGGCCGTGGCGACCAACGCGGCAAGACGTTTCACCGCAACCCCTTCGGTCCGAGATACGTTTCCGCGATCGTGCCGAGCCAGTCGACAAGCAGCGCCAAGGCGACGGCGAGGACGGCGCCGGTGATCAGCACAGTCAGCCGGGAAAGCTTGTATCCGGTGTCGATCAGCAGGCCGAGCCCGCCGCCGTTGACGAATACCGCCAAGGTCGCCACACCGACCGCGTGCACAAGCGATGTACGTGAACCGGCGAGGATCAGCGGGATCGCCAGCGGCAGTTCGATCCGGCGCAGGACCGCGAACCCGGACATCCCGATGCCGCGGCCCGCGTCGACCAACGCGTAGTCCACCTGCTGCAGGCCGACCATTGTGTTACGCAGTACGGGAAGCAGTGAGTAGAACGTGATCGGGATGACGGCGGCCCACAGGCCTTCCCAGCCGGACAACAGGAAGAACAGCACCAGGATGCCGATCGACGGCGACGCCTGCCCGATCGTCGCGACCGCCAGGAAGAACGGCGCCGCGGGGCGGGCCCACTGCCTGGTCAGCACGATCCCGAGCGGCACCGCGATGACCATCACCAGCGCTGTCACCACAAGGCTGATCACCAGGTGGTCCCAGACCGCGTCGAGCAGGACTGGGCCGTTGATGCTCTGCCGTTCGATGGGGTCAAGGTCCTGCGTGAACGCCCACACCAGCACGGCCGTGACCAACACGACCACAGCGATCGGCTGGGCGAACATCCGTATGCCGGTCGCCCGCTTGGTCTCGACTGCGGCTGTCACACTGTCTCCCGCAGTTCTCGGACCATCGACATCACGGTGTCGATCTCGACGAGTCCGACGTACTCGCCGCGAGCTCCGGTCACGACGGCGTTGCCGCCCTCGGTCAGGATCGCCTCAAGCGCGTCCTGCAGGGTCGACTCGTTCGACACCATGTCCCGGATTGGGCGCCGTACTTGTGGTTCACGCACATGCACCCACGCGATCGGCCTGCGACGCACGTCGAGCACCAGTGCGAAGCTCTTACCCGCTTCCCGCAGACGGCGACGGACCTCCGCCGGTTCGTCCTGCGTGGACACAGTGACGTCGGCCTGTGTCAGCTCGACGTCACGAACTCGCCGCAGCGTCAACTGTTTCAGCGACGCACCGGCGCCAACGAACCCGGCGACCGTGTCATCGGCTGGGTTGGCGAGCACTGCTTCGGGTGTGTCGTACTGCAGGATCTTGGACTGGTTGCCGAGCACGACGATCCGGTCGCCGAGTTTGACGGCTTCGTCGAAGTCGTGCGTGACGAACACGATTGTCTTACGCAGCTCGGCCTGCAGGCGCATGAGCTCGTCCTGCAGGTTGCCCCGGGTGATCGGGTCGACCGCACCGAATGGTTCGTCCATCAGCAAAACCGGCGGATCGGCTGCCAATGCCCGCGCCACACCGACCCGTTGCTGCTGCCCGCCGGAGAGCTGACGCGGGAAGCGGTCCCGGTATTCGGCCGGGTCGAGCCCGACCAGATCGAGCATCTCCTCGACCCGGTCGGCGACCTTTTTACGCTCCCAGTCAAGCAAACCCGGGACGACGCCGACGTTCTGGCCGACCGTCATATGCGGGAACAACCCGGCTTGCTGGATGGCGTAACCGATGGTGCGCCGCAACTTGTCGGGGTCGAGAGTGGACGTGTCCTTGCCGCCGATGGTGATCTGGCCGGACGTCGGCTCGATCAACCGGTTGATCATGCGCATGGTTGTGGTCTTGCCACACCCGGATGGCCCGACGAAGACCACGATTTCCCCTGCGGGAATGGTGATCGAGAAGTTGTCGACCGCGGCCGGACGGCGACCGTACCGTTTGGTCACGTCGGTCAGCTTGATCTCACTGGCCACGGATCCCCCTCGAAGTCGTGTAACGGCCGATCAGCACGAAGATGCCGTCGAGAATGAGCGCGAGTACGACGATGCCGACCGTGCCCGCGATGGCCTGGTTGGTCGCGTTGGCACTGCCCGCCCGTGTCAATCCGGCGAAGATCTCGACACCGAGCCCAGGCCCGCGGGCGTAGGCCGCGATCGCCGCGATCCCCATCAGCATCTGCGTTGACACCCGCATGCCAGCGAGAATGGCTGGCCAAGCCAGCGTCAGCTCGATCCTCGTGAGCACGCCCAACCGATTCATGCCGATACCACGGGCGGCATCGGTGATCGCACCGTCCACACCGGCCAGTCCGACGATCGTGTTGCGCACGATCGGCAACAGGCCATAAAGGACGAGCGCGGCGACCGTCGGTGGCGCGCCAAGCCCGAGAACGGGAATGAGCAGCCCAAGTAGCGCGAACGACGGAATCGTCAGGATCGCGCTCGTCAACGCGGTCGCGATGGTCGAACCGGCGGGGCTGCGGTAGACGGCGACGCCGACCGTGACACCAACGAGCGCGGCGAGGATCGTACATTGGACGACCGCGCTGACGTGCAGCAACGACTCGCTGAGCAGCCTGCTCCGGCGGTCGTGCACGAAGTCCCAGAAGCTCACGGCCCTCCCCAGGGTTGATCAACGACACCGCAAGGTGCCCAGGGGCGGACCGGGATAAACATTCAGGTCCGAAATGGACCGCCAGCGAGCGGGTGGCGTGCCGTGAAGGCCACCCTCGCGGCGTTAGACGCGCGAGGGCTTCCTTTCGCGCGTTGGATGCCAGTGCCAGGAACCGAGCACGTCCTTGCGTTGGCTGCTCTCGCGCGCACCTTAGAGTTAGAGTCCACTATGGATAAAATCGCCTCGTCAGTCACACGTGCCACATCAGCCTCACCTATCACGCAACGCAACGCCGCGAAGGCCACCTTGACTGCACTCAACGCACCAAACTCGGCCCTCACGCCCTCGAATAGCGTGTTTCCCGCGAACAGCGGATTTATGGGCAACTTGAATTGCATCAGTCGGCGACCAGGTGCCAGGGCTGACCGTGCTCCTCGGTGATAGCGACGACAAGGCGGCGTGACACATGCGCGGACAATCCGTCCGCGAACTGGTTCGACGGGCGCAAGCGTGCGTTGACATCCGACGAGGCCGGGCCCTCAAGCGCGCCAAGCAAGAACGAGCCGGAAGAAACCCCGAGCAGATCAAGGGCGGCCCACGCACCTCGAACACGCTGGCCGCCGACGCGAACACCATGATCAGGGGCAGTCGCATAGAGCTGATCGGCGATGTCGCCGACCCGTTGGGAAATCCGGAGCGTGAGCTCACGGGCGGAGCTGCGGTCCAGATCCCTGGCACCGCCACGGCGGGCAGGCGGAACGGGTGGGTCGGACCGCTGGATGGGGGCGTCGAGCTGGTCCTGGTCGAACAAATCCGTCTGCGTCGGCATCGGTGACGGCAGCGGCTGGCCGATCGGGCCCGTCATCCCAGGCAACCGTCCAGACCTGGTGAACAAGTCGATGGTCATGCCCAGACCAGTCGCGTATGCCCAGGACATGGCCAGTGGGTACGTCCCATGGTGATGCGACCACGGCAGCAGGCTGTTCAAGCGGTCACGTTGCTGGGCTGTCACGCGCGTTGGTGGCGCCTCCGAGCGGCCGCGTGCCTCACCGGCCAAGGTCAACCCCGGACGGTCGAACAGCAGGTCCGGGCGGGTTTTGGTGGCGCTCAAATGCCCGGCGAGGGCCGTCGGTAGGACGTCGATATGGGTCGCCGCGTCCTGCCATTGGTACGCGGCCTGAACGGTCGCCGTGAGCATGCCGAGGCCGATAGACTCGCTGACGAACCGACGGATATGCGCGGCGCTGGCCCGGAACGGCTCCTCGCGCAGCCGGAGGGGATTGCCCTCCAGGTAGCACAGCACCGGGCGGAGCTCGTGCTGGCGGGTTTCGTATCTGATCGGGCCGCTGGCCGGGACTGCCAGTGCGTTCACGCTGATCGCGTAGCTCAGGTCGACGGGCAGCAGACGGTCGGCCGCGACCCGGTGGATGCCGTCCACCTCGGGATATGGATCGACGTAGCCGGGCCGCTCGGTCCAGGCGAACTGCCGCAAGGTGATCCAGGCCACCACCGCAGATTAGCCGTGAGAAGAAAACCGCAAGGCCGCTCGGGTCGAATGGACCGGCCACTATGGACGGGGAGTGAGCTCGATGCGGGTATGGGTTGTGCTGTTCGCGCTGGTCGCCGGGCTCTTGGCGGGCTGCGAGGACGAGCCGGAAGGACAGAAAGGCCCGAACACGAAACCCGAGCCCGCGCTGGCCGCGCGCTTCGCCCCGCTGGTGTTCCTCGCCAACGGCGAATCGCACCTGCCGATGGACGCGACCGAGTACGCGCGACAGTCCTCGCTGTGGTTCGCCGACGCGCGCTGCGATGACGTCGAGGTAGCTGGCCGTGTCGAACCACAGAAGCTCGGCAAGGGACCGGATCTCTACAGGTCAAGCCGGTGTACGTCCGTGGCGGTCAACGACACCGACTTCCCGGCTGAAGACACCGGGTTCTTCCTGCGTCCGCCCGAGTCCACCCGCACAGGGCAGGGCGTGGGCGCGCCAGCGTACTGGGAGTACCACGAGCACGAAGGCAAGGCGGCTTACCTGTACTGGTTCTTCTACGGCTACAACAAGTCCGTCAACGTGCACGAAGGCGACTGGGAACGGATCGCGGTCCAGGTCCAAGGCGGCAAGCCGACGGCGGTGACGTTCTACGGGCACGGCCGCACACCGTGTGCCTTGCCGTGGGAGAGCCAGCAGCTAGCCAAGATCGATGACCACCCGCAGATCTACTCGGCCAAGGGGTCGCACGCGTCCTATCCGGACACCGCGAATCTCTCCTACGACCGGCGCTCCGCGGGGACTCAGTGGAATACGTGGGAGCGGCTGCTCCCGGTCGAGCAGGAGCCGTGGTTCGGGTATCGGGGCTGGTGGGGGCCGCAGAGCTGGATTCCGTTCAACGGATTCAACGGGCCGATGGGCCCGTATCCGCAGCGTGGCCTCAACGTGTTCCCCGAGAAGCAGTGCGACGAGAAGGAACCGGAGATCACCGCGCAGCTCCCGCAGGCGTTCGAAGGCGAGTGGGAGACGCGTGATCCCGCGACGCAAAAGCCGGAGTCGAAGCCGTACCACATGCGTGTCAGCCTGGCGAAGGACAAGAGCACGGTCCGTTACCGCACGACCTGGACCGATTCGAACCCCAAGCTGGCATGCGATGGCACGTGGGCGGCGACCGCGGCGACGGACAAGTTCGTACAAATGCATGAGCAGATCGTGACCACGTCCGCAGGCGACTGCGTTCCCGAAGGAACTGTCAACCTGACGCCCGACGGCGACGCGCTCAAGGTCGTCGTCCGCGGTGGCAGGATCACGATGACAGCCAAGCTCTACAAGCGGACCGAACCTGCGAACGAACAAGCTGGTGCGCTGGAACGGTTCGAGGAGTACCTGCACGCGGTCGGCAACGAGAACCTCGACGTGGTCTGCGAAATCGCCGGGCCCGGCGCCAAGAAGGCCGAGCAGAAGGGCTTCGGCCCGTGCCGCACGACGATGCCCATCATGTTCAAGATGTTCTCGCCACAGCAGAAAGCCGCCCTGCGAACGGCCACTGTGGACAAAAGTCAGGTGATCGAGAAGCCGGGCGTTGTCGAGGTCCCCGCCACGGCCGTGCGTGCGGGCAGCGTCAAGTTCACGTCGTCCAACCTCGGTGACTACACAATGACCCTGATGAACGGCAAGTGGTTCGTCACCGACTGACCATCCGGCGCCATTCGCTCGGTAGAAAGCCATACGCCGCACGGAATCGCCGGGTGAAATGCGTCGGATCCCGGAAGCCCCACCGCAACGCGATGCTCGCGATCGACCGGGAGCCCGGGCCGGCGAGCTCGGCCTTGGCGTGCTCAAGACGAGTACTGATGATCCACTGCTCAAGGCTCATGCCTGCCTCGGCGCACACGCGGTAGAGATGGCGCGGGGAAAGCGCGAGCGCGATGGCGATGCTCGCCGGACTCAGCTCGGGATCGTGCAGGTTTTGCCTTACGTAGGCCCGAATCTGCGTGATCAAGGTCTGCTCGACGATGTCACGGCGGTCCGGCGACGCGTCCAACGCGGTCACGATCAGCGCACGCGCCAGCTCGATCGCCGCAGACCCGAGCATGTGCGCCGCCGGGCTCGCGCTGAGCGTCTCCGCCTGGCTCGCCATATCCGCGATATGCCTGCTGACCAGGCCGTACAGCGGGCTGGCCGTCAGCCGGAGGCTTGCCTGTCGCACCAGGTCGGCAGGCATGCCCAGCTGATCGACCGGGATGTTGAACGACTGCGCAGCGCCCGGCCCGCTCCACGCGTAGTCGAACGGTTTGCTGACGTCCACGAGCAACGCCTCACCGGCCGACAGCGCACGTGTCGCCGGTCCGCTGCGATGCCGGGCGGTTCCTATTCCGTGCACGCCGATGGCGATGTGTTCACCGGATGCCGAGCGAGCGGCTTTTGCCGTCCTGGTAAGGCAAACCCCGTTGGACTCGGCACGAAAGATCGCCGCGGCACCGAACGGCCACAACTCCAAGCGGCCGCGCACAGGTTCGTCAGCCAATGTCACCTGGGAGGCGCCTGAGGTGTCACGCATGGCCGTGATCAACGCGTCGCGCCGGTCGCGTTGGGCGAGTGCTGAGGTGTCGAGCAGAACGGCCATGCGGTTTCCTTTCACCGGCGGTGAAGGCCGACGGCACGGCACTGTGAGCCGATTCGGCGTGCTGCGAATGATCCTAGGCTCACGGAACCGGGCTTGAACTCCCCCGAAAGGCGGCGAAGTGAAGACCATCGTCCTCGTGCACGGCTTCTGGGTGACCCCACGCAGCTGGGAGCACTGGGTCTCGCACTATCAGCAGGCTGGCTACAACGTGGTCGCGCCAGCGTACCCCGGCTTCGAAGTGGAGGTCGAGGCGCTCAACGCCGACCCGACGCCGATCGAGGAAGTCACTGCCCCGCAGATCATCGCGCACCTCGAGGCCGTGGTCAGCGGGCTGGACGAGCCGCCGATCATCATCGGCCACTCCGCGGGCGGCGCGTTCACCCAGGTCCTGCTGGACCGCGGGCACGGCGCGGCAGGCGTCGTGCTGAACTCCGCGCCGACCGAAGGCGTTCTGGTCACGCCGTTGTCCCAGATCCGCTCGACATTCCCGGTGTTGAAGAACCCAGCCAACCGGCACAAAGCCGTCGGGCTGACCCTTGAGGAGTGGACGTACGCGTTCACCAACACCTTCACCGACGAGGAATCCCGCGCGTTGTACGAGCGCTACCACATCCCGGCGTCCGGCAGGATTCTGTGGAATGGCGTTCTGGCGAACCTTCAGCCAGGGCCGCAGGACATTCACGTGGACTACCACAACGACAACCGCGCGCCGCTGCTGTTCGTGTCCGGCAGCGAAGACCACATCATGCCGCCGAAAGTGCAGCGCTCCAACGCGAAGCACTACAAGTCCGACACCATCACGGAAATCAAGGAGTACGAAGGCAAAGCGCATCTGCTGCCCGCGCAGGAGGGCTGGGCGGAGATCGCCGACTACGTCCTGGCATGGGCCGTCGAGCGGGCCGGGTGGCCCGCGCCCGCTGGCGCCTAACCACTATGGTTTAAGGCGTTCTGCTCGACAGTCCCCACTGACAGGAGCATGACCATGGCAGTTTCCGCTGATCTGGCGAAGCAACTCGACAAGGCCTACGAGGAAAAGACCGTCGCGGAGGTACTGGACGCGCCAGTAGCCGCACTGTCCGGGGTCAGCGAGGGCGACGCGGAGAAGCTGGCTGCGGCCTTCGGTATCAAGACCGTGCGCGACCTTGGCACCAACAAGTACTTCAAGCTGGCAGCGGCACTCAACGAGCTCGACGCAGCCGCCAAGTGACCCGAAGGATGCCCGGGGCCGAGGCCCCGGGCATCCCGCTCAGTGTTCGAACATGCCCGGCACGTACGAACCCGCCGGGTTGCGCACGATCACGTTCATCCGGTTGGCCGCGTTGATCAGTGCGACCGCGCAGATCAACGCGGCGACCTGGTCGTCGTCGTAGTGCTTGCGCACCTGGGCCCACGTCTCGTCAGACACACCTTGGTGGTGGTCGGCGAGACGGGTGCCCTCCTCGGCGAACGCCAACGCGGCCCGCTCGGCCTCGGTGAACACGGTCGCTTCCCGCCAGACGGCGACCAGGTTGAGCCGGATCGAGGTCTCCCCACGGGCCTCGGCGTCCTTGGTGTGCATGTCGACGCAGAAACCGCAGCCGTTGATCTGGCTGGCGCGCAGCGCGACCAGCTCCTGTGTCGTCTTCGGCAGCGACGACTGCTGGAGCACCGTCGCGGTGTTGGCGAACCGCTTGCCGAACTTGCCGGCGAGCTCGTTGTCGAACAGGTTGAATCGGGCTTCCATCGTCTCGTCCTCACTCGTTCTGCTGCACTGGACGAACACCAGATGCCGCCCGCCCGGACCCTGTGACAGCTCGGAGAAGTGACGTGGAGCACGTCACAAAACGGAGGGCTGCGGCGTCGGATGGACATGGATGACCGCGCGACCGAGGCGTTCCTCGCCCACCGGAACCTGCTGTTCACCGTTGCCTACGAAATGCTCGGCTCCGCCGCTGACGCGGAGGACGCCCTGCAGGAGACCTGGCTGCGCTGGGTGGGCGTGGACCTCGACACGGTCCGGGACCATCGCGCTTACCTGGTCCGGATCGCGACCCGTCAAGCGCTCACCCGGCTGCGCACGCTCGGCAGGCGTAAGGAGTCCTACGTCGGCCCGTGGCTGCCTGAGCCGCTGCTGACCTCGCCGGACGTGGCCGAGGACGTCGAACTGGCCGACAGCGTCTCGACGGCGATGCTGCTGGTGCTGGAGACGCTGACGCCGACCGAGCGGGCCGTGTTCGTGCTGCGTGACGTGTTCGACTTCGGCTACGACGAGATCGCCGAGGCCGTCGACAAGAGCGCCGCCGCGGTCCGTCAGATCGCGCACCGGGCGCGGGCTCACGTCGCCGCGCGCAGGACGCGTGGGGTGGCGTCTGCCGCCGAGACTCAAGGCGCGATGCACGCGTTCCAGCGCGCCGTCGAGACAGGCGATCTGCAGTGCTTGCTGGACGTTCTCGCACCGGACGTCGTGCTGATGAGCGACGGCGGCGGGATCAAGCAGGCCCTGCTAAGGCCGATTGTCGGCGCTGAACGGGTGGCTCGCGTGCTCGCGGTCGGGCTTGAGCGGATCCACAACTTGCTCACGCTGGAGCCTGCCCAGGTCAACGGCTATCCGGCGCTGGTGTTCCGGCTCGATGGCGAGCTGGACAGCGTGATGACGCTGCGGATCGACGACGGCAAGGTCACCGGGCTCTACACCGTGCGTAACCCGGAGAAGCTGTCCCATATGGACAAACAGACCGAGTTGTGCCGCTGATCACGGCGGGAATGTGCCAGCGCCCCGGCTGGTTCAACTGCATGCAAATGCATATACTTGGCGCACTGGCGGAGCCAGGAGCAGCGAAGATGTGGAGGAGTCATGCAGTTCGGATTGTTCTCGGTCAGCGACATCACGCGCGATCCGGTGTCCGGCGAGACCCCGAGCGAGGCGGAGCGGATCGACGCCGTCGTGCGGATCGCGCAGCACACCGAAGAGGTCGGGATGGACGTGTTCGCCATCGGTGAGCACCACAACCCGCCGTTCTTCTCGTCTTCGCCGACCACCTTGCTGTCGCACATCGCGGCGACCACCAAGCGCTTGATCGTGACCACTGCGACCACGCTGATCACGACAAACGACCCGGTGCGCATCGCCGAGGAATACGCGATGCTCCAGCACCTGTCGAAGGGCCGCGTGGATCTGATGCTCGGCCGCGGCAACACCGCGCCGGTGTACCCGTGGTTCGGCCAGGACATCCGCAACGGTCTGCCGTTGGCGCTGGAGAACTACAACCTGCTGCACCGGTTGTGGCGGGAGGACGTGGTCGACTTCGAAGGCAAGTTCCGCACGCCGCTGCAGGGCTTCACCTCCGTCCCGCGCCCGCTGGACGACGTGCCGCCGTTCGTGTGGCACGGCTCGATCCGTACCCCGGAGATCGCCGAGCAGGCCGCGTTCTACGGCAACGGTTTCTTCGCCAACAACATCTTCTGGCCGAAGGAGCACTACGTCCGGCTGATCAACTTCTACCGGCAGCGTTACGCGCACTACGGCCACGGCACCGAGGCGCAGGCCATCGTCGGCCTCGGCGGACAGGCGTTCATCGCGAAGAACTCGCAGGACGCCATCAAGCAGTTCCGTCCTTACTTCAACGAGGCCCCGGTCTACGGCCACGGCCCGAAGATGGAGGACTTCATGCAGATGACGCCGTTGTCGGTGGGCAGCCCGCAGGAAGTGATCGACAAGACGCTGACCTTCCGCGAGTACTTCGGCGACTACCAGCGCCAGCTGTTCCTGATGGACCACGCGGGACTGCCGCTCAAGACCGTGCTCGAGCAGCTCGACCTGCTCGGCGGCGAGGTCGTGCCGGTGCTGCGCAAGGAGTTGGAAGCCAAGCGTGCCCCGGAGGTACCGGACGCGCCGACGCATCAGAGCCTCGTGAAGGCGAAGTACGGCGACAACCCGCCGCGCCAGCCGCGCCCGAACGCCAACCGTGGCGACAACGTCACCGGAGCCTCGCCGTACCAGGACAGCGACCCGGCCTTCGAGGCCAGCTACCCGGCGCTGTGAACACCGGCAAGACGGCCAACGCCGCGTGGGAGGCCTTGATGGCCGCCCACGTGAGGTTGATGCGGGATTTCGCGGCGCAGGACATCTGGCACGAGGCGACGATGCGCGAGTACGACGTGCTCTACACGTTGTCGAAATGTCCTGCGCCGCTGCGGATCGGCGAGCTGCACAAGCACTTGCTGCTCAGCCAGCCCGCCCTGTCACGGATGGTGGACAGGTTGGTGGAGCGAGGTTTCATTGAGCGGCTGGCCGCTCCGGAGGATGGCCGTGGCGTGCGGTTGGCGTTGACGGACACCGGCCGCAAGGTGCAGCAGGACATCGGCCGCAAGCACGCGCGTGACGTCGCCCGCGCGGTCAGCACGCGGCTCAATCCCGAAGAACTCAGGCAACTTGAAGCGATTTGCAAGAAACTGGCAGGGGACTCATGAGCACTTTCAAGGTCGTCGCGGTTTCCGCGGGAACCAGCGATCCTTCGTCGACACGGTTGCTTGCTGACCGTACCGCTCAGCGCGTCGCCGCGTTGGCGGGGGAGCGTCAGCATTCGATCGAACTCCAGGTCATCGACCTGCGTGAGTTGGCTACGGAAATCACCACGGCACTGGTGTCCCAGCTGACCGGTCCTCGCCTGACCAAGGCGATCTCCGCGTTGGGCGACGCTGACGGGCTCATCGTCAGCACACCGGTCTACAAGGCCGGGGCGAGTGGACTGTTCACGGCGTTCTTCCAGATCCTGGACAACGACTTGCTGATCGCCAAGCCGATCGTCCTCGCGGCGACCGCCGGAACCGCCCGGCACGCGTTGGTCGTGGACGAGCAGTTGCGCGGATTGTTCGCGTTCATGCGGACCACGGCCGTGCCGACCTCGTTGTTCGCCTCCACTGAGGACTGGAGTGACCCGGCGCTCGCCAAGCGGATCGACCGCGCGGCCTTCGAGTTGCTGCTGCTGATGGAAAGCGGCTTCGCCAAGCAGGTCAGGGGCGAGTCGTGGCAGAAGTACCAGCACGAGTTCGGCAGCGCCGGTGGCACGGAGTTGTCGATCGATCTCGACTCGGACCTGATGCGTTTGGCCACGGGTGGCTCGGCCAAGTAGGTTCCGGCAGTTTGGCCCGCAGCAGTCGCGCCAAGTAGGTTTCCCGCTGTGACAGCGCAGGTGCCTGATGAGGTGTTCTTCGAGCGAGGCTGGTACTCGTTGACCGCGGTCGACGGTACCGGCCTGTTCGACCCGGAAGCGCACGACCTTGAGCCGATGACGGTCAGCTCCTCATGCTGGCGCGGCCACATCTGCGGCTATGCCGTCAGTGAAGGGCGCCTCCTGCTGCGGGACCTGATCATCGCGTCCGAGGATCCGCCACCCCTGATCCGCAAGGTCGTGCCGGTGCGGGACGGGGACGAGGACGATCAGCAGTGGCTCTACCAGAATCTGGAAATCCCAGTCGCGTTCACCGGGCGCCTGCTGATCGGCGACGGTGACATCAAGGGCCGCCCCTACCTCAACATGGGATTCAAGCCCGCCTGGATGTACCGCGAAGTCCACGAGCTCACTTTCAAGGCTGGCGCGTTGGTCGACGCCGCCGACCGTTCCGCGCAGTTGGCGGCGGTGCGCGAAACGGGCCCGCCCACCCAGCCCACGGCAGGAGAATCGACCGCGGACTGGGTCTCCCGGACGTTCTCGCTGAGCTACCACTACAGCTGGCCTACGTAGACAGCGAATAGGCGATTTTCGCCGACGCGACCACCCCGCCGCCGCTGCGAATCTCGTCATCGTGAACACACCGAGCCGGACGGCCAGAGCGACGGTGTTGGCCGCGGCGATCATCGCGCCGAGCGCACCCGCGGCGGAACGGTCACGGACCGTCTCGGACGGCGGCCGCTGCTGGTCGGCAGCCTCCTGCTTTACGCCCTCGCGGGCACGGCGGGTTACTTCGTCAACGACTTGTACGTCCTGCTGGCTACGAGGGCACTGCTCGGTGTGGCGGTCGGCGGGATCATGACCGCGATCAGCGCGACGATCACCGACTGGTTCGAAGGCGCGCGCCGAGCATCCTTCCTCGGGCCGCAACAGGCCTTCGCGAGCCTCGGCGGCGTCATTTTCCTGCCACTGGCAGGCGTTCTAGCCGCAGTGGACTGAAAGGCGCCGTTCTGGATCTACGCCGTGTCGGCGCTCATCCTGCCGTTCGCGTTGGTCGCGATCCCACAGAGAACCCGAGCCGCGGAAGCCAAGATCGAGGCGAAATCGGAGCAGCAGAAGCGGATTCTGGGGATCTACGCGCTGGCTCTCGTTGCCACACTTGTCTTCTACATGGCGCCGACACAACTTCCTTTCCTACTAGTGGAATTCGGCGTCGGCCCGGCACTCACCGGCGCGGTGGTCGCGGGCAGCACGGTCACCGGAGTCATTGGCGCGCTTGCCTTCCCGCTTGTCCGCAACCGGCTGAGTCCCAGCATGATCACCACCGCCAGCGTTCTTCTGCTTGGCGTCGGATGGTTGCTGATCGGGATAGCTGGAAACGTCGTCCTGGTCGTGATCGGACTGCTCGTCGGCGGTGTCGGCGTCGGACTCGTCGTCCCGAACCTGAACCTGCGGCTGGCGGAGCTGGCACATCCGCTGCGGCGCGGGAAAGTCCTCAGTGGACTCGTCAGCGGCATCTTCCTCGGTCAGTTCCTGTCACCGCTGGCCGTGCAACCACTCGTTCAGACCATCGGCATCGCCGACGCCTTCACATACAGCGGTGTGGCGCTCGCGGTCGCCGCGACCGTTTTCACCTTCAAGGAAAGGAAAGTTCGATGATTTACCACGGAAACCGGTTCACCCTCAAGCCGTACGCGGCACCCGAGCAGGTCGAAGTCGCTATGGAAAGCCTGCGCAACCAGGGCAGGGTCATTCCGTCGGTGAAGTCCTTCGTCGTCGGCCGCGATCACGGCGGCGAGTACGAATGGGGCGCCACGTACGTCATCGAGGACCTCGAAGGCTACTGGGAGTACCTGATCCACCCCGCGCACCTGAACACCGACCGGGTCGGGCTGCCCCTTGTCGACAAGTTCGTCTCGTTCGACATCACCGACGAACTCGACCCCGACATGGGCGCGAAGATCGCCGAGCTGCACAAGAGGCGCTACGACACCATGCCCGACATCAGCAAGCTGGTCGCCGACCTCGGCGAATACACCGGCAGCGCTGCCCATGGAAAGCACGGAGAATGATCATGCCATTCGACCGGCTCGTCGGTGAGTGGACCAACATCTGGAACGGCAACCTCGCGCTGATCGACAGCGCGATCCACCCCGACTTCATCGCGCACGCCGCCCCGCTCACCGGCGGACCGGCCACGACCACCGAAGGCAGGGACCACCTGCGTACGTGGGTCAGCGCGAACCACACCGCGATGGACGACCTGCGGTTCACCACACATGTCGGCCCGTTCGTGGACGACCCGTTCATCGTCCTGCGGTGGCACGCACAAGGCCGCGAGATCGAGTTCTACGGCACCGACATCCTCAGGGTGGTCGACGGCAAGATCGCGGAGTACTGGGTGAACTCGGACAGCCTGTGGTTCGCACAGCAGATGGGCATCGGTCGTGCCAGGGCTCAGAAACAGCCGTGCGGCAACCTCTTTGGACGTCTGGCCAGTGGCTACGAGCCGCGCGATGTGCATCTCCTGGACGGTGAGTTCGTCGAGGGTGTTCGCCGATCGGTTCCGCGCTTGTGCGCCCGTCGCGCGCAGTTCGTCCGCGGCACGGCGGGCGAAGGCGTCCATCCCGATGGTGGAGAACATCTCGTGCGCAGTACGGAGTTGGTTGCGGGCGTCAGCCTTCGATTCTGGCGCCGCAGCCATTCTCCGTACAGCAAGTGCGCTCTGGCTCGGTAGGGCGGTGTATCGAGCAGGCCCAGAGCTTCCTGGTAGTCGTCCTCGTTTCCGGTGACCAGGCCGCGTGCGTACGCCTGGACACCAAGCGCCCACGGGGTACCGCTGGCCTGTGTCCGTTCGGTGAACGACTCCAGCTCGGCCGCGGCGATGTCGGCCGAGTCGCACCGGATCGCGGCCTCGATCAACTCCGGCTGGGCGATTCCCGTGAGGAACAGATCGCCCGCGGCGACGGCCTTGCGTGCTTCGGCCAACGCCACCGGATAGTTGGCGAGGCCGTTGTTAAACACAGCCGCTGACCAGTGAATATTCGCTTCCAACTGGCCGAGCCCGCGTGCCGAGGCCACCGCGGACACGATCTCGATCAGCTCGGCTGCTTCCTCCTTGCGGCCACGCAGCGCGGCGAGGTGCAGCCGGGAATAGGTCATCGACGGCACGCCCACCGCGTCCGCGATCGCTTCCTCCTCGGCGATCGCGTCCGTCGCCGCGGCGACATCGCCGTCAGGACGTTCTGGACCGCCAGCTGGGCGAGTCCGAGCCGGAGCACGGTCGGCGACCCGGAGCTGCGGCCGGTTTTCATCAGCCACTCGACGATCGTGGCGTGCGCGTGCTCGTCCCAGAGTTCACCGGCGATCATCGTGGCCAGCGCGGGCCGCTGGGTCCATATCTCGCTGTCGGCAAGCACTTCCCGCAGCGCGGGGGCAGCGGTCTTGTGCCCGGACGTGGTCAGCTGGACCAAAGCGTCAAGGATGTCGCCAGCGGGCGCGGCGGAGCGGGCCGCGTCGAGCACGGTGTCCATCACGCCACTGCCCCGGCCGACGACCATCGCCATTTCCAGCGCGTCCGTCAAGCATCGGCGAGACCAGGCGGGGTCTATGTCCGCGAGCCGTTGGGCAGCGCGCAACATGAACTTGGGACCGTTGCTGTCGCGCATGAAGGAAACCTGACCACGCAACAGATCGACCTTTGCGTGCGTACGTTCGTCTCTGGGCTCCACGGTTGTCAGCAACGCGTCCGTGGCACCCGCGTCGAGTTTCGCTTGCGCGGCGGCGAGCGTCCGGTCGAGGCGTTTGTCATTGTCCGCGGATAGCGCGGCCGCGCGTTCCAGGAAGGCTGCGGCGGCAGCAACCCCGCCACGCCGCTACGCGAGCGCGCCCTCGACGCGGAGGCTTCCAGTTCCGTGGCGATGTCTTCGCTGGGCCCGGTGCCGGACTGGGAGCGATGCCAGGCTCGCCGGTCGGGATCCGTGTCCGGGTTGGTGACGTCGGCGAGCACCCGGTGCACGGTGTGCAACTGGCCTGGTTGCGCGGCCCGATACACGGCGGATCGCGCCAGTGGATGGCAGAAGTGCACGCGGGTACCGAACTCGATCAGGCCAATAGCTTCCGCCGCGCCACCAGCCGTAGTGTCGATGCCGAGTTGCTTGGCGGCCATCCACAGCAGGTTCGGATCCCCGGTCGGATCCGCGCTCGCGAGGGTCAACAGGAGCCGGACCTCGTCGTCCAGGCTTTCCAACCTGGCCTGGAAGCTGCTTTCAATCCGGGTGGTGACCGTCGTGCTGTCCGGTGGCGCGAACCCACCCGCCTTCGGCAGCTCAAGCAGGGCCAACGGGTTGCCGCGTGCCTCGGCGACGATGCGCTCGCGTACCTGTTCGTCCAGGGTTGCCTTGAGCAACGCGCGCGCCTCGGCGTCCGGCAGGCCATTGAGAACCAGGCTGGGCAGTTCTTCCAGACCGTGCCGTGCCGTGAACACCATCGCCACAGGCTCGGACGCGATCCGTCGCGCGAGAAACGTGAGCGCTTTCGCCGACGCGTCATCCAGCCAATGCGCGTCGTCAACGAGGCACAACACAGGACGGTCCTTGGCGGCCTGACCGAGCAGTTGCAACGTGGCCAGGCCAACCTGGAACAGCTCCGGCGTACCGGTCGCGAGCCCGAAGGCAACCCGCAGCGCATCCGGCAGATCCGCCCGAACCGGCACGCAGAGCTGGTGCAAGGCGGCAAACGGGAGCTCAGACTCGAATTCTGAGCCGGATGCCTCGATCACGGTGAAGTCCGTTGCCGCCTGCCGAACGTGGTCAAGCAGGGTGCTCTTGCCCATGCCCGGCTCACCGCGGAGCACGAGCACGCCGCCGCTGCCATCGCGCGCCGCGCTGAGCAGCTCGTCGAGCCGCCTGACCTCGTCCTGTCTCCCGACCAGCATGGCTCCGAACCTACATGGGAACCTTGTCCAAGAACCCGTGCACGGTTTTGATCTTGCCGTCGGCGAGCACGATCACGTCGAAGCCGACCACGATATCCCCAAGATCCCACGTGAACCGCGCGATGTCATGATGCCCGTCAACCGGCCCAAGGCTGAACGTCAGCCCAGCGAACTGCTGCTGAACCGCGCCAACCATCTGGTCGATCGCTGCCGGACCGCTCGCTGTGCCAAGGGGATCGGTATAGGTGGCGTCCGATGTGTACAGCTCCTCGATGAGATGCTTGCGCTTCACCGGGTCCGTCTCGTTCCAGCTGTCGATGTAGCGCTGTGCGGTGATTTCGTATTCGGTCATGACTTAAGCTTGTCCACCCTCAAGCGCATAGCGATTACGTCGGAGGTCATGCCCTCGGCTACCGTGTGTCCGGCTCAGCGGCTGAAAGTCCACAATGGACTCCAATGAAGCGAGGACAGCACATGCCCGAATTGCGGCGATTTTTCGCCGGTATTGGCAAGACCAAGGCGTTGGCGGCGATCGGCCGCCGCCTCGCGCCAGCCGACCGGTGGGTGCTGCGGGCCACCGGCGGAAGGTTCGGCGTGGGAACGCCAATCGGGCTCCGAACCTTACTGCTCACCACAATCGGCCGGTCAAGCGGCCAGAAGCGCGAAGTCCCCCTGCTGTACGTGGAACGTGACGGCAAGTACATCGTGATCGGCTCGAACTGGGGCGGCGAACGCCACCCCGCGTGGTCGTCGAACCTGCTCGCCAACCCGGGCGCGGTCATCGCGCTCCGAGGCAAGCGCTTGGCCGTCCATGGCCGGTTGCTGGATGGTGACGAGCGGCAGGAGATGTGGGACGCCGTCGCATCGTACTGGCCCGCGTACAACAGCTATGCCGACCGGGCTGACCACCGCAAGATCAGGGTCTTCGTGCTCGAACCAGTTCCGAGGTAGGGTGTGCGCGCCGGTCCGCCCTGGGCCGGTTTCGTTCAGGCATCAGGAAGCCGGTGTGAGTCCGGCGCGGTCCCGCCACTGTGACCGTGACCTCGTCACGGAAGTCAGGAACTGACCTGTTCGGACGGCCCCAGCTGGGACGTGGACATCCCGGACGGAGTGGTGATGGTGCGTGCACGGATAGTTCTGCTCACTGCGCTCGTGGCTCTCAGTGGCTGCGCGGAAAGCAAACCCGCCGCGACCGCAGAGGGGGTGACGATCGACAACTGTGGGACGCGGATCACGTTCGACGGCGTGCCACAGCGAGTGATTGGTTACTACCAGCATCCGACCGAGATCATGGTCGCGTTGGGACTCCAGGACAAGATCGTCGGCACGGCCTACCCGGACAACGATCCGTTGCCGCGTTATGCCGATGTGTACACCGCGATTCCGAAGATCTCCGACAAGGACGCGTCCTTCGAGCAACTGCTCGCCAAGACGCCGGATCTGGTCTACGGCGGTTACGACAGCACTTTCGACGACAAGGAAGGCCGCTCGCGCGAGGCGTTCACCAAGGCCGGGATCAAGACCTATCTCAGCCGCGAGGCATGCAACGACCGTGCGGTCACAATGGACGATGTGTGGGAGGAATTCCGCACGGTTGGACGGATCTTCCAGATCCCGGAGCGCGCCGAAGCAGTGATCACCGAGCTGAAGGCGACCGTCACCAAGACGACAACACGGCTCAACGGTGTCCAGCCGGTGAAGGTCTTCGTGTTCGACAGTGGCGAAGCGACCGCGTTCACTTCTGGCGGAACGGGAATCGGCAACGAGGTCATCAAGCTCGCCGGTGGACAGAACGTCTTCGCCGATACCCAGAAGGACTGGGCCGATGTCTCGTGGGAGCAAGTGTTGCAGCGGTCACCTGACGTGATCGTCATCTACGACTACTTCGGCACACCGGCCGTGGACAAGAAAATCGAGTTCCTGCTCGGCAAACCGGAGCTGGCCTCGGTGCCCGCGATCAAGAACCGCAAGTTCTCGACGTTGACGTTGCAGGACACGGTTCTCGGCGTCCGCGCGCCCTACGCGGTCGAAAGCCTCGCCAAGCAGTTGCACCCATGAAACTCTCCTACCCGGCCGCGATGGCAGGGCTGACCCTGATCCTACTTGCTTCGATGGTCGCTGGAGTCGGGATTGGATCGATCGCGATCGCGCCAATGGACGTGATCACCGCTGTGCTGCACAAGATCATGCCGGATCTCGTCACGCCGACAGGACCGGCGTACGTCGACGCGGTCATCACCAACACTCGTGGGCCGCGGGTGATCCTGGGCGCGATCGTCGGCGCGGGACTGGCCACTGTGGGCATGGTACTGCAGGCGCTCGTGCGTAATCCCCTTGCGGATCTCTACCTTCTCGGGATTTCGTCCGGCGCGTCGGTTGGTGCTGTGGCGTCCATCCTGACGGGATTCGCTTTGTTCGGCGCGGCTTCGACCTCGGTGGCAGCTTTCATTGGGGCGATGGCGGCACTTCTGGTCGTGTACTTCGTCGCGCGAGCCGGTGGACGCCTCACGACCGTCGGGCTCGTGCTCGCGGGCGTCGCGGTGGCGTACGTGCTGTCCGCTGTGACGAGCCTGATGCTTCTGGTTGCCGACAACGCACAGCACGCTCGGCAGATTCTGAGCTGGCTGATCGGTGCACTAGGTGGCGCGACTTGGTCGCTGTGGGTTCCGCTGGTGGCTGTTGTCGTCGGCCTTGTCATCCTGATGGCGAACGCCCGTGCGCTCAATCTCCTGTACGCGGGCGAGGATGCCGCGATCTCGATGGGACTGGACGTACCCAGGTTCCGGATCACTATGTTCGTCATCACGTCCTTGCTGACGGGGTTGCTGGTCGCGGTCAGCGGGCCGATCGGCTTCGTCGGGCTGATCCTGCCGCACGCCGTACGTTTGGTCGTGGGCAGCGACCACCGCCGAGCACTTCCCGCAGCGGCGTTGGCGGGAGCCTCTTTCCTTGTGCTCGCGGATATCGCCGCGCGGACTTTGGCTTCACCGATGGAGATCCCGGTCGGCGTCTTCACGGCGTTGTGCGGTGGCCCGTTCTTCCTGTGGATGGTTCGACGCCAGACTTGGCGAGGGGCGAAGGCATGACCGCGCGCGTTGAGGTTTCCGGCGTCAGTGTGGAGCTCGGTGGCAGGCCCGTGCTGCGTGACGTCTCCCTGGACGCGAAGCCTGGGGAAGTGGTCGGTATCGTCGGCCCGAACGGCTCGGGAAAGTCCACTTTGCTGCGTGCGATGATCGGAATTCTCCAGCCGTCAGCAGGAAACGTCCGCATCGACGGTCTCGATGTGTTGAAGACAAAGGCACGTGACCGCGCCCGGATACTCGCGGCCGTGTTGCAGGACGCGACCGGCGACTTCGATCTCACGGTGCAGGACGTGGTGATGATGGGTCGCGCCTGCTACAAGAAGGCTTTCGAACGGGACAACGATCGCGATAGGACAGTCGTGGCCGACGCCTTGGCCGCCGTCGACGCTGGCGACCTCAAAGACCGCCAATTCGCATTCCTGTCCGGCGGGGAACGGCAACGTGTACTCATCGCGCGTGCGATCGCGCAGCAGCCTCGGGTGCTGGTGATGGACGAGCCGACCAACCACCTCGACCTGCGGCACCAGTTCGATGCATTGGCACTGCCCAGAAAACTCGGGGTGACGGCCGTGATCGCGTTGCACGATCTGAACCTTGCCGCTCACTACTGCGACCAGTTGCATTTACTGCACCACGGTTCGCAAGTCCGTTCAGGGACACCGGAAGAGGTTTTCGACTCGGCGACGCTGGCCGAGGTCTACGGTGTCGCTGGCGTTGTGACTTCGCATCCAGTCACCGGTCGTCCGCATATCATGCTTGATCCAGGTGAAACAATGAACAAGTGACTACAGATCATGAAAGGCCAGGGTTGATCTTGTCCTTGGGCGGCGTGTCCTCCCGGATCCTGATCGATTCATGATCTACGCAGGGATGGATGAGGTACGCGGATGGAGGTGGCCTTTCCGAGCGGGGCAGGGCCACACGCGAAGCTGTCCGGTTGCAGGCGGCCCAATGGTTCGCCCAGGACGTGCCGGCCGCCGAGATCGCCCGCAGACTGCGGGTATCCACCAACGCGGTCTATACCTGGCGGCGTCGATGGCGTGCCGAGGGTGAGGCAGGGCTGGCGTCGAAGGGACCGGGCGGATCGTCCTGCCGGCTGGACCAGCCACGACTGGACAGGCTGGCCCAGGCTGTGGAACAAGGCCCAGCCGTGCATGGGTTCGGCGAGGATCAGCGCTGGACCCTGGCTCGGGTCGCCGATCTGATCGCCCGGCTGTTTCACACCCGCTACACGCTGCGCGGGGTGTCGTATCTGCTGCACCGCATGGGGTTCTCGCCACAAGTACCCGCCCACCGCGCGATCGAGCGCGACGAGCAGGCGATCGCCACCTGGCGGCGGGAGGTATGGCCGGCGGGAAAACGGTAGCGGCGCAGCAAGGTGCTTGGCTGTGTTTCGAGGACGAGGCCGGGCAAACGCTGCGCCCGCCGAAAGCCCGCACCTGGGGCCGCCGGGGCCAGACACCACAGATCCCGGTGTCGGGCAAGGGTTCGGGCCGGGTATCGGTCGCCGGGCTGGTATGCGTCCGGCCCGGGCACCGGCCCCGGTTGATCTACCGTGTCCGGACCCACCGCGGCCGCAAGGGGGAACGGCGCAGCTTCGCCGAAACCGACTACGCCGCCCTGCTGGACGCCGCACACCAGCAGCTCGGCGCCCGGATTGTGTTGATCTGGGACAACCTCAACACGCACACCAGTCACGCGATGCGCAAACTGGTCGCGGCCCGCGACTGGCTACACGTGATCCAACTCCCGCCCTACACCCCGGACCTCAACCCGACCGAGCACGTGTGGTCCCACGTCAAACGCAACCTCGGAAACCTCATCGTGCACGGCATCGACCAGCTCACCGCCATCGTGAAGAACCGACTCAAACGCATCCAGTACCGACCCGGGCTGATCGACGCGTTCTTCGCCCACACCAGACTGAACCTCGAACCACAACCGCCGTAATCCTGGCCTTTCAAGATCTGTAAGCCACTGTTGGTAGCGACCGATTTGGATGGCACGGTAGTCCGTTCTGACGGAACCATCTCAAGCCGCACGGTGGCGGCGTTCGCGAAGGTGGAACAGGCTGGGGCAGAGTTCGTCGCGGTCACCGGGCGCCCACCGCGACTGATGGACGAAGTCGCGGAAGCCTTCGGCAACCGGGGTATCGCGATCTGTTCCAACGGCGCTTACCTGTACGACATGCACACCAGGCAGGTCGTCGCCGAATACACCATCACCGCAGCCGACTTGGTCGACGCGGTCGGCAAACTGCGCGCGGCGATCCCGGATATCGGAATCGCCGTGGAACACGCGACTTCACTGGCGGCGGACGCGCTTTACGAGCCCTGGGACTGGGATCGAGGCGTCACGATCGAACGACTCGAAGACGCCGCGTTGTTGAGCCGCCCAGGGCCGAAGCTGCTGGCCCGGCATCCCGCGATGTCCAACGACGAACTACTCACCATCGCGGCACCGATACTCGCCGGTCTCGTAAACGTCTACCATTCCAACGGTTTGCGCCTGATCGAAGCAACCGCGCTGGGCGTCAGCAAAGCGGCCGCACTGGCAGATCTGGCTTTGCACAAAGGCATCGACCAGGCTGACGTGATCGCATTCGGCGACATGCCCAACGATCTGCCGATGCTCGAATGGGCCGGAACGGCATATGGAGTCGCCAACGCCCACCCGGACGTGCTGGCCATTGTGGACCATGTGATCGGCGGCAACGAAGATGACGGTGTCGCCGAGGTCCTCGAAGCCCTCTATAGCTAACGGGCCAACCCCCTCGGAGCTGGCCCGTTGTGCCGTGACGGCCACTATCGCGACGTCAGACGCCGGAAAAGTGGCCCTCACGCGTTTACTTGATGGAGAACGAGTCCCCGTAGACCTTCCAGGACAACGGCGTCTTGAGGTCGAAATTGCCGTTCTTCAAGAAGACCCGCTGGGCCGTGTCGACCCTGCTGGTGTCGGAGTGCGCCTCTTCCTGCTTCATCGCCCACACGCGCGCGTCGAGGAAGGCGTTGAGGTACGCCGTCTCGTCGCCGCCCTGAGCCGGCGTCTTGGCCTTGGCCATCGCGCGCTTGCGGATGTTGCTGAAGCTGGTGTTGTCGCCACCGTCACCGTGCATCACGATGGCGTCGTAGTAGGCGAACTGGCCGAGCGTGCGCAGGCCGTCCTGCTTGGCCCGGTTCACCGAAGGGTTGAAGTACACCCGGTCCCGCTCGGCTTCCTGGGTGTCCTGGAAGACCTTGTCCTTCGCCGCGGTCTTCCAGTCCTTGGTGTAGTTCGGGTCGAGGCCCTCGTGCGAGTCCGAGCCGTCGACCCGCTCCAACGCCGGCAGGTACTTGGCAAGGACGTTGCCAGGCTTGCGCTTGGTGTACGCCTGGACGAGCTCCAGCATGTCGTGCGTGCCAGAGCAGAAACCGATGATGCCCGCGGTGTAGCCACGGCCGTCACCGATGTCTTCGATGTACTTGAACTGTGCCCGCCAGTCCAATGAGGAGTTCTCCGCACTGGACACGATCTTCATCGCGATTTCCTTCTTGGCCGGGTCGTCGAGGCCGACGGCCGCGACGGACACCGACTGCTGCTCGGCACCCGGCAGGCTTGCCTGCGCGGACACACCGGCGACCGGAAGGAAAAGACAGGCAGTGCAGACAGCCGCGAGGGTACGCGTCATTTTCACAGGGATTCCTCCTTGCAGGGGGAGAAGTGTTACTGAGTCAACCGCTCGGCGAGTAATTCGTCAAGACTCTTTCCGAAACGATTTTCCTTGGCTACCAACGAATGTCAGGTATTTCCGGGCTGTTCATTTATGAATGTGATCGTCCCGTGCATAAAAGAAAGACGGCGCCTGGACCGGAGGATGCCAGGCGCCGTCGGTCGGCGGTATCAGGGCGTGACAGGCACGTTCGTTAGCCCTTTCTTCGCCGACGACACCGTGTTCGACGCATACACGGTGTTGGGTTTGTCCTTGCACTGCGACACTGTGGTGATCCGGATGGCATACTCACCCGCATCACCGAGGTCCGACTTGTTGTTCCGCCAGACATTGCCGCACCCGCTCGGGAACTTCGGGGTGGTGCTGATGCTGTGTGTCTCGTAACCGTTGGCGAGAACACCCGGCTTGGTGAACGTGCCGGTGTTGTTCTCGATCGTGTAGCTGGTTCCCTTGACGTCCACCCACGAGTCGGCCGAATGCTCGCCGACGATTCCCTTGCCGTTGAAGGTGTTGCCCTTCACGACACCGTTCTGGGTGCCTTCCTTGATATCGATGTGCTCACCGGTGACGTTCGGCCCGATCGTGTTGCTCAGCACCTGAACCCGATCGGACTTGTCCACACCACCGCTGTTGCCGTGGCACGTCCAGTTCGACACGGCCGAGCCGATGTAGACGCCTTCGCCGTATCCCTTCTGTACCAGGCCGGTGTCGGTGATCTTCGAGTTGCGGATCACGCTGTCCGCTGAGGACCGCCTGAAGTGGACAGCCTCCTCGTCGACGTGATGCACGTACACGCCGTCGATCACGGTGTGGTGCGAGATGTCCGCGACTATGCCCTTCTTGGACTCCGCGACCGTGAAGCCGCTCAGATTCCAGTATGGAGCGTTGTACAGCCACAGTCCGTAACCGGAATCCCAGCCGTTGGTCGGCACTGGACAGTCCGGCGCCTCACCCGACGGGCCGTCGTTGATCAGCACGGCGTTCGCCGGGCCGGTCAACGTGATCGGCTTGGACGACGTCCCGGCCTTCGCCGCGACGAACGAACCGCGATACGTGCCGCTGGCCAGCTTGATCGTCTGCCCAGGTGCCGCCTTGGCCAACGCCGCCTGGAGCTGGGCAGCGGTACTGACGTTCACCGTTTCCGCCTGAGCCGTCTGTGCGGTGCCGAGCAGTGCCGTCCAGGCGAGCACGGCGACTGCGACTTTGCCTTTCATCAGCGGCCCGCGTTCTTCAGGAACAGTGACTGTCCGTTTTCGGTCTTGGTCGCATCGATGCCGTGACCGCCGGTGTAGTCGCGTTGTTCGTTCTTCGCCCAGTCGGCGATCGGCGTACCACCCACATCGAGGTGCTTGTAGCCGGTGCCGTTCCAGCCGAAGATGTAGATCCGTTGCTTGTCCGGGTAGTACTCCTGGAACGGACCGTTGGTGGCCAGCTGCTTGGTCATGGTGTTGTTGAAGAAGACGTTCTTCGGACCGGACGCGCCGGACCACTTGACGGCCTTCTTACCGGCGCCCCACCAGATCGGGAACCAGTTCGAGTCGTCAGGACCACCGCCACCCTCGTCACCGCAGTTCGCGCGGCAGTTGCCCGAGCGGTGCCCGTAGTTGACCTTCACGGTGTTGAGCTCGAACAGGTTGTTGCGCTCCCACCCACCGTGCAGGTTCAGGTCCGAGTCGAAGTCGTTGCCGATCACGACGTTGCCGGAAGCCGACCACTGGAAGGTGAAGTGCCGGAGGTTACGCGAGGTGTTGCCCGAGTAGAGGGAGTCCCAGACGCGGGAGCCACGGAAGTATCCGTTGCCGCCCTTGCCCTTGTTCCACGAGCCGTCCAGCTCGTTGTTCACGATCTGCAGGTTCTTGGCTTCCTCGGTGACGATCGGGTGCGAGCCGGTCATCTCCGCCTTCATGCCACGGACCCACGAGTTGGCGGCCCACTTGAACACGATTCCGTGCATTTCCGCACGCGGGTCCATGTTGCCGTAGTTGTTCACGGCCTCGGCCTTGTTCAGGTTCGGCATGTCCTGCGTGAACGTGAAGTTCTCAAACCCAACGCCCACAACGGGATCCACCAGCGGAGCGGCCTTCGAGTCGTACGCGCCACCGGCGAGCGGCGGTGAACCGTCCGATGTGGAGTCCACCGGGACGTCGAACTCCAGCGGCTTGTCCAATGTGATGGTTCGCTGCGAGGTGTTGACCGACGCGATCGTGAAGATCTGCTGACGCATGTGCATGTTCAGCAACGGCCACGTCGTCGGCAACGCCTGCTGTTCCTGGTAGAACTTCTGTGAGTTCGCCGCACGGATGTTCACGAACTCGCCCGCTTTGAGGGCGGTGATCGATCCGCTGGAGGCCAGGTGCACGACCCGGTCGCCGGTGCGGGCGGAGAATCCCTTGTCACCGGCCTTTTCCCGCAGCTTCACGCCGGACTTCCAGTGCACGTTCACCGTGCCCTCGAAGATGTCCTTGCGGTTGGCCGGTGCCGAGCTGTAGTCGCTGGAGTAGCTCGAGTGCACACCACGCGACTGCACCCGGAACAACCCGCGACCTGGCCACAGCCAGCCGCCTTTGCCTTGGCCGTACGTCATCCCGTCTTCGTCCCAGTCCGATTTGTCCTCGGTGAGCGCGTCGTACAGGGTGTTGTTGTCCGGCCGGTAGACCACCTTCGTCTGCGTCATCCCGGCACCGCGGATGATCAGATAGTCGGCGTCCACATGCAACTCACGCGTCACCACCAGCTCACCGGCTGGCAACGTGATCAGGCTCAACTTGTTGTAGTTGGCCGAGTTCGAGCAGGAACTCTTGATGGCGTCGATGGCCGACTGCAAACCGGCCGAGTCGTCGGCGCCGTCGTTCGGCTTGACGTTGTACTGGCTGCTCAACTCCTGCGGCGTGATCTGGCACGTCTGGTTGGAGTTGACATCACCGGCACCAGGCAGGTTCTGCCCGCCTCGGTATCCGCCCTTGCTCCAGTCGTACAAGCCGTTGACGGCTGCCCGGCGGTTGCCGGCCGATGTGTCCAGATTGGTCATGGCGCCTGCGCCGGGAGCGGCTTGGGCTCCGCCTTGGGACAGCGTGGCCGCGGCGATGACCGCGACCGCGCCGAGACCCAGAGCTGCGATGCGTCGGGACATGGTTGAAGAAACCTCCAGTGCGGGGCGGCGGGATGGGGGCTTCCTTCTCTTGGTCAGGGAGCGACGAAGTTGCCGGACAGGATCAGCAGAACCTGCAGGGTGATCCCGGTTCCGTAGTAGTCCGTCGCGTCCGGGCTGAATCCGGTGATCTGCGTGAACAGCTTGTCCAACCAGGCCTGGCTGCCAGGGTCGGTCATCGCGGCGACCGCGAAGGGGGCGGTGAAGCAGGGGTGTTCGCCCTTTTCGGTCGGTGCGCCGGCGAGGGTGTAGCCGGAGCCGATCTTCGCTGGATCACCACCGGTCGCGGTCTGGATCCACGCGTTCATCTTGCGTACCTGGGCAAGCGCGGCGCTGCCAGGTGCGGTGATCGCGTCGGCGCCAAGCCGCCACGGGTCGCGGCAGGCGTTCCAGCTGTACGCGCCGTCGTACTTGCCTTCGAGGAACTTGCCGGACGGCGGTTTGGGTGTGCTGTTGGTGTTGATGACGAAGTCAGGAAGCAGCCCAGTCTTCGAGGCGTACTGGGATTGCAGTTGGCTGACAGCGTTTTCGGCCTTGCTCCGGACCTGACCCCACGTCGAGTCGTCGGTCGCCTTCTGGAAAGCGCGGAAATGGCCGGGCATCCAGTCGGACGAGCGGGACGCGGTCGCGTACTTGCCGGAGTTGCCCCAGTCACCAAGCAGCGTGAACTTGGTGCTGGCACTGACTTCGGAGGCCTTGATCGCGTTGATCACCCGAGTGGCTTCGGCCTTGTAGTTGACCGAACCGGAAGAACCCCACACCTTGTCGGCGATCAGCAGACCGTAGGCGATTTCGAGGTCACCGTCGGTCGCCGAGTCGCTTCCGTTGACGCTCTTGCAGTTCGCGTCCTGCTCGGCGGCGTGCAGATCCTTGTTGTTGACCGAGGGATGAGCTTTGACGAACTTCAGAATTCCGTCGAAGATCGTCCTGGCCTGGGAGTCCTTGCCCGCCATCATGGCGGCGATGGTCATCCCGTAGCCCTGGCCCTCGGCTACGAACGGGTGGTCGGCGTCCTTCGACAGCACCGCGTACGTGCCAGAACCGCACTTGGTGGACAGGAAGTTGGCCTTCCAGAAGTTCCAGTACTTCGTCACCGCGGCGTCCTGGGTGGCCTGGGACGCCGACGGCCGGAGCGTGCCGGACACGTAGGGCGTGCCCGCGGCCGTCGCGGGCGTCGCGATGGCTCCAGCGATCAGAACCGTCGTTAAAGCCAGTGTTCGCAGGGGTTTCAGCATCTTCTCCTCGCTCGAGTTATGCGACGCAGGGTGTCAACTCAGTGGCGGCGAGTGCCAGTGAGCGTGACATGCGGGGAGAACCTTGGTCAATACTGTTAGGAAACTTTCCTAACTATAGTGTCCGATTCGTGCCTGAACTGGGCAGTTCTGACGTGGCGAAGTGGGCAAATCGGGCGCCTAGTCCACAATGGAGGGTTTACGGAATTGGTTCAGATGCCCTGTCCAGCGATGATCGTCCGTTCGGTAGGCGAACGGGGAGGTCTCCCGAGGTGGCGCGCTTACCGTGCGAGGCATGGCTGAACTGAACGTGCGTCACCACAGGCAAGTCCGCCCGGACGCGGTCTACATGGCCGTTGTTCTTTGGTGGACGGCCGCGGGCCTGACCATGGTGCCCGCGTTGATCGGTCTGTACGACACGCTCGGACGAGTCGGATGGAACGACCGGTTACTGATCGGTTTCGTTCTGGGCGTGGCACTGGTGATCGTGGCCATCAGGAAGTTCGACCGAGGCCAACCTGTTGCCAGAACAGTCCTGACAGGGTTGGCCGTGTACTACGCCTGGACCCTGGTAGTCGGCCTGACCGTGATCACCGCCGGAAAAGCGGACGGCCTGATTGTCGTCTTCTTGATCGAGGCAGCCAGGACAGCGACCGCGATCGCGGCGGCGATTCTCGCGTTCACTCCACGGGCCCGCAAGTACTTCGATCAAGGCGGCGCACCGGGGGAAGCGACGCGGTGGCCCGCTTGGCTGTGGGGCGTTGGCATCGCGGCGCTCGCGTTGCAGTTCGGTGCCGAGTTCATTGACAGTCTGCCGAGCAACGGTCGCAGTTGGACACGCTGGGCAACGGGATCCAATGCGCTCGGTGACGCGTTACTGGCGAGTTTCCTGCTGTGCTTGGTGCCTGCGTACGCGTCGATCGCCCGGCAGTTCTATTTCGCCAGGCAGTGGGCGCGCGTGACGTTGACGGTTCTTGGCGTCGTCGCCGCAGTTCTCGCCACGGTTCAAGTCCTTGACGCGCTGGATCGCAGCAGTGTCAGTGATCTGGCCGCACTGAACGCGGTGTTCGCCGCGATCCAAGTGCTCGCCACGGTCGGCGCGATCGTGTGGTCATACCTGCCCGCGGTCAACGCGGACTTCCGCCGTCGTTAGGCCTTACCCGACAACGAATGGATCCCGGGTGCCGCCGCTCAGCTCGACCCAAACGGCTTTCTCCTCAAGGTACTCGTCGATAGCGTGGATCCCATTCTCTCTGCCGATGCCGGAGTCGTTGTAGCCACCAAAAGGAACCGAAGGTGCCACAACCCGATAGGCGTTGATCCACACGGTGCCAGCTTTGATCCGGGCGGCAACCCGGTGACTGCGGTGGATGTCCTTCGTCCACACGGCACCGGCAAGGCCGTAAGGTGTGTCGTTGGCCAGTTTGACGGCTTCGTCCTCCGAGGTGAACGGCAGAACTGTCAGAACCGGGCCGAAAACCTCCTCGCGGTACACAGTGGACTGTTGGGTGATCCCGGTCAGCACGGTCGGCTGGATGAACAGGCCGCCGGGAGTGGCGCCGCCACATGCCACGGTCGCGCCCTCATCCCGTGCCACCTCAAGAAAACCGAGGACCTTCTCGAATTGAGGCGTGTTCGCGACCGGCCCCATCTCGGTCGCGGGATCCGTGGGGTCGCCAAGCTTGATCTCGGCCGCACGAGCACTCACCAGTCGCACGAGTTCATCGTGCACATCGGAATGCACGATCAACCGAGACCCAGCCATGCAAGTCTGGCCCGTCGCCGCGAACACGCCAGCCACGATCCCATTGGCGGCAGCGGCAAGGTCGGCATCGGGGAACACGACCTGCGGGGACTTCCCGCCAAGTTCGAGGGTGACTTTGCGCAGATTCTGCGCCGCGGCAACAGCAACGGCCCTGCCAGTCGCGGACGAACCTGTGAACGCCACCTTGTCCACCCCGGTGTGCCCGGCGAGAGCGGCTCCGGTTTCACGCGACGAACCCGTGACGACATTGACAACGCCCGGCGGGAACCCTGCTTCGGTGACCAAAGCGGCAAACCCCAGCGTGGAAGCCGGGGAGTGTTCGGAAGGTTTGACCACGACCGTGCACCCGGCGGCCAACGCGGGCGCGAGTTTCCACGTCATCAGCAGCAAAGGCGAGTTCCACGGCGTGATCGCGGCGACGACACCGACAGGCTCACGGCGTGTGTAAACGAGGTAGTTCGGGTTGGGTGACGGAATCTGGCGGCCTTCGATCTTGTCGGCAAGGCCGGCGTAATAGTGATACCAGCTGCCAAGCGCGGTCAGCTGCCCGATCATCTCCCGGTACAGCTTGCCGGAATCGTTGACCTCCAAGCGCGCGAGCTTCTCGGCGTCCCGTGCGACAAGATCGCCAAGAGTCCGCAACAGGCTCGCGCGGGCGAATCCGGTCATCTCGCCCCACGGACCGTCCAAAGCGGACCGCGCGGCCGCGACAGCGGCGTCCACATCCTCCGGCCCGCCGTCCGGGATGAGCGCCCACGGCTGACCGGTATAGGGGTTTTGTGACGTGAAGGTGCGGCCGGACACCGCGTCGACCGCCTTGCCTGCGATGAGCATGGCGAAACGTTCCATGCGTCGAGGCTAAACCTCACGACCCCAGATGACGATGCATAGCGGCCATCGCAGTGGCGAATCCGTCGAACTCCTTGTCCGTCAACCCTTCCCGAAACAAATGACGAACAAGCTCAGCATGCCCAGGGGCCGCGGTCTTCAGTTTCGCCCAACCCTTCTCGGTCAGGTAGGCAACCACCCCGCGATCGTCACCGGGTGAGTCGCGGCGTGCGACGAAACCTGCCTTCTCCAGCTGGGTCACCTGGTAGGTCAGGCCACTCTTGCTGGTCACGGCTGCTTGCGCCAGCTCCGTCATGCGCAAGCAGGCGTCGGGCGCCTCGGACAACCTGCTGAGCACTTCGTATTGCGGATGGGTCAGGCCTGCGTCCTGCTTGAGCTGCTGCTCGATGCGCCGGTTGATGGTCGCCGTGATCTGCAGGAAGTCATGCCACGCAGCGAGTTCCGAGTCATCCAGCGCCATGTCCTGAGCGTAGTGGACATCCTTTCCACTCAGCGGAACCCGGGTTGTTGAAATTTGCACTTCCTCTTATGGTCTTGTTCGAATTTGAACTAACTAGGAGGAATCGCATGGTCACCACCGAGGTCCGTCCAACGGTAGGTCACGACACTGGCCTGGTTGTCCTGCATGAACTCGACGGCCCGCACTCTGCCGCCAGACATCCTGGAGAAGGACGTTTCGGCTTGGTCGAGGGTGTACGCAGCCTTGCCTGGCAAGGAGTTTTCCTCGACCCGGGCGCACGCGGACGCTTTGATCGAGGTGACGGACGAGGAGATCTCGGCCGCGTCAGTGGATTCGCTGATCACATTCATCGAGACACAAATCCCCGGCTAGGGTTCCGTTCATGGTGAGCTTGGCCATCAACGAATCGGGCGATTCCGCAGTGGCCATGAAGCTGGCGACTGACGCCTGGGAATTGAACGTCCAGGCTTCGGCAGCGGACTTCATGCGGCTTCGCGAGATCGACAGCGCCGACTGGCTTGCTCGCCGTGCCCTCGCCGTCGGCCGTTGCGCTGGTGTGCCAGTGTTCTGGGTGTCGAGTGGTGGACAAGTTACGATTCTCGTCGGCCATGACGATCAAACATGGGACATCGCAGTCACGGTGCCGTTGGCCACCGTGCACAAGATTGTTGCGCTCGCCGAACAACACGAGGGCTGACCACCTGTTCGCTGGCTTGATGGTCTCGAGCATGGCTGGATCGGGGTGAGGGGAAGATTAGGCGCGTTGAACGCCGCGAGGGTGGCCTTCACGGCACTCGACGTTAGTGTTCCAAAGGCAGCGCGGTCTTGTACCCGTCGGCCGGGTTGTAGTCGCGCTGCACCTCGACGTAGACGCGAGCGAGCGCGTGGCGGTCGTACTCGGTCATGGTGCCAACGCCAAGGCACGTGTACGCCGATTTACGTGCTCAACAGTCGGATTCATCCTGAATTGAATCTCGTTGTGGCTTTGCTGTCCGAGCGTAGAGTCGGATATGTGGCGCGCCGCCGTTTTCGTCCCTGCACATGAAGGAATCGGCGAGATGAGACTCAAGGCATTGGTTTTGACGCTGACTACTGTGACCGGTCTCGTGTGCGCGCCTTTGGCTGCCGTCGCGAACACGAAGAATGTTGTGCAGCCGCCGGACTGGGTGAAGGCCATGCCAGCGCCCGCCAAGGTCGAGGGCGTCGGCGCGTTGGCCGTGCTCAACATCCAGTACCAGGTCCAGCAAACCGGTTACTGGTGCGGGCCCGCGGCGACAAGGATCGCGATCTCGGCGAAGAAGAGCAACCCGCCCAGCCAGGCCACGCTCGCGCAGCAACTGCCGACCACGACCAATGGCACCGACTGGATCGGCCAGGTCACGCGGGTTCTGAACAACCACATCGGCACGGGCTGGTACGAGACAAAGGAAATGCCGAACGACCCGCCAACGAAAGCACAGCGCGATCTGCTGTGGCGTGACATCGTGCTGGACATCAACAACGGCTACGCGATCGTGGCGAACATCGTTGCCCCGCCGAACAATCACCCGCCTGGCTACCCGAACTACACGGTCTGGCACTACTTCACCGTCATCGGCTACGACAGCTCGGACATGACCGTCAAGATCGCCGACCCGGCCAACTTCGGCGGCAACCAGATCTACTGGCTGACCTTCAACCAACTGGCGACCCTCATCCCGCCAAAGGGCTATTCCGCCTGATCAGACCTCGTGAGTGGTTAGCCGGGTTAGAACACGGCTAACCACTCACGAGCGAGTAGGGCAGCGCCGCGTTTGGACAGTGTGTGCACGGCCGAACCGTTGCGCCGCTGGGTGTTCACCAGACCGGCGTCACGCAGGACCGCCGCGTGCTGGGACGCGCCGGAAGGCGTGGTTCCGGTCGCGATGGCCAGTTCCTTGGTGTTCAGGTACGGCTTGTCGGCGATCACTTGCAGCACAGTGGCCCTGGTCCGGCCGAGCAACGCGTCAAGGGATCGGGCGTTGGGAGCAAGCGATTGCTTAGTCGCCCAGCCGATCACCGGATCGACCGGATACACCAGCACCGGACGCAAGGCCGGATCCGCGAACGTCATGGAGGTCTGCCAGCAGAAGAACGACGGCACGAGCACGAGCCCACGTCCGTCCAGATACAGATCCTGATCGACCGGATACGCGACCTCAAGCACCGGCGCACGCCACCGGGTCGATGGGTGCAATGTGGACAATACGTGCTCAAGCCCGTGTGTCATCGCCATTTCGGCGCGCCGCGCCCAGTCCTCGCGGATGTGGGAGTTGAACACCTGTGCGTACGGCAACAGGGCTTTGGCGTGGTACTGGCGGATCCGGTCGGCCAGTGTGCGCATCATCTCCGCGTCGCCACCGGCGATCCGCCACGCCCAGCTCGGCAACCTGGTCTGCGAAGCCAGCCTGGTCATGTCGGCACGCAGGGTGGCGCTGCTGGTGCTCAGCACCGCTTCCAGCCCATCGTCCAACGAAGGACTGTCCACGAAAGGCGTAAGGAAATCCGGCGAGTAACCCTTTGGTGGGGCCAAAGTGGTCAGAATGTCGCCCGTCGGATGCAACGCGGTCCGCACATCACGTCGCCACGGTCCGAAAATGGCCGCGCCACGCCGCGTTTGCAGCAGGTGCAGGCTAAGCAGCACCTCCCACAACGGATGCGGATATGCCCTGATCCGGATCCTGGTCAGGTCATCGGCAGTGAAGTGCACCCGCAGCATTTCCCGCCCCCGGTCGATCGCAGCGGTTCCCCTACCAAGCATGATGAGCCGACAGACCCTGCGCAGTCCACCGTGAAGGGACATTTCAGACCATGAGCACACTTCCCGCGCCGCGGACCCCGGACCCGATGGACGCTCCGGCGGTGCGGTGGGGAATCCTCGCGCCGGGCTGGATCGCGAACCTGTTCTGCACCGCGCTCAGGCAAGGAACCCGCCAGGAGATCGCCGCGATCGGGTCACGCAGCTACGACCGTGCCAAGGCATTCGCGGACGAATTCGACGCGGTCGCGGCCTATGGCTCGTACGAAGAGCTCGTGAACGATCCGCAGGTCGACATCGTCTACGTGGCCTCGCCGCACTCCGAGCACCACCACCAGGCGCGCCTCGCCCTTGAAGCCGGAAAGGCCGTGCTGGTCGAGAAGGCGTTCACGCGCAACGCCGCCGAAGCCCGTGACCTGGTTGACCTGGCGCGCTCGAAGAACCTGTTGCTGATCGAGGCGATGTGGGCGCGGTTCCTGCCGCACTACGACGTCATCCGCCAGGTGGTCGAGAACGGCCTGATCGGCGACATCACCACGGTGTACGCCGACCACGACCAGCCGCTGTACCCGAACGGGCCCGAGCGGCTGTCGAACCCCGCACTGGCCGGTGGCGCCCTGCTTGACCTGGGCGTTTACCCGATCTCGTTCGCCGAGTTCGTGCTCGGCCAGTTCACCTCGATCACCGCGGTCGGCACGTTGACCGACCTTGGCGTGGACAGCCAGCAGACCGTTGTCGTCACGAACGCGGCAGGTGCTCAGGGCGTGCTGCACTCGTCGATGCTGGCCAGGTCGGCCACCACGGCTTCGGTGTGCGGCACGGCTGGGCGTCTGGACATCGGCGGCCCGTTCTACGAGCCGAACTGGATCAAGATGTACGACCGTGATGACCAGCTCGTCGGCCAGCACGAGAAGGTCGCCGACATAGGGCACGGCGGCCTGCGCTACCAAGCCGCCGAAGCCGCGCGCTGCCTCACCGAAGGCCGGACGGAGTCAGCGGTTTTCCCGCTCGACGCCACCCTGCGGGTGATGGAGGCAATGGACAACGTCCGCGCCCAGCTGGGCGTCCGCTACCCCGGCGAGTGATCCAGACCGGCGGCTTTACGGGACCGTTCGTCCCACACGGGCTCGACGGACGCGAATTCGGGCCCGTGGCCGCGCCGGTAGACCAGCAGCGTCCGTTCGAACGTGATCACGATGACCCCGTCCTGGTTGAAGCCGATCGTCCGGACCTGGATCACGCCTGCGTCCGGCCGTGAGGCCGACTCGCGTGCACTGAGCACTTCGGACTGCGAGTAGATCGTGTCGCCCTCGAAGACCGGGTTCGGCAAGCGAACCCGGTCCCAGCCGAGGTTGGCCAGCACGTGCTGGGAAATGTCCACCACGCTCTGCCCGGTCACCAGTGCGAGGGTGAACGTCGAGTCGACCAGCGGTTTGCCCCACTGGGTCTGCCCGGCGTAGTGCCGGTCGAAGTGCAGTGGCGCGGTGTTCTGGGTTAGCAGCGTGAGCCAGGAATTGTCGGTTTCGGTCACCGTCCGGCCAAGCGGGTGCTTGTAGACGTCCCCGACCACGAAATCCTCGAAGTACCGTCCCATGCGCCTATCCTGTCACCGCGCGATGACCAGGTAGATCCCGTAGCCCACGATCGCCGCGCACGCGAGGAAACACAGCACCGACACGACTGTCGGCCCTGCCACGGAACGACCATTGGTCACGGCGGCCTCACGGCGGTCCAGCGCGATGATGCCGAGCGAGAACAGGCCGATCGTGCCGACGCCGACGACAAGCGCGACAAGGAAAACCTCGCCAAGCGCACCCCAGTTGACATGCATCCTGCTGCTCCTGTTCAGACCGTCGCGTGCGCGGGGACTTCGTTGACGTTGCTCGCGTCCACCGGGTGACGCCGCGAGGCCAGGTAGATCCCCGCGGCGATCGCAGCGGCGACGACCGCGACCACGACTGTGCCGAGCGTGCCCTGATCGGCGGCCTCACCCGCGAGCGCGCCGACGACTGCGGCGGCAGGGAGCGTGAGCAGCCACGCGATCACCATGCGCCCGGCCGTGCCCCAACGGACCTCGGCGAGCCGCTTGCCCACACCCGCGCCGATCACGCCACCGGAACACACATGTGTGGTCGACAGGGCGAAACCCAGCTGCGACGAGGTGAGGATGACCGCGGCCGCGCTGGTTTCGGCCGCGAAGCCTTGCGGGCTCTCGATGTCCGTGATGCCTTTGCCCAGGGTTCGGATGATTCGCCAGCCACCGAGGTACGTACCGAGCGCGATTGCCAGCCCGGCCGACAGGATGACCCATAGCGGCGGTGGCGATCCTGCGGGCAACGTACCTGCGGTGATGAGCGTCAGCGTGATGATGCCCATGGTCTTCTGGGCGTCGTTCGTACCGTGCGCCAAGGAAACCAGCGATGCAGATGCGATCTGGCCGACCCGGAATCCGCGCGTACGAACGGAATCCTGTGTCCGGCGAGTGATCGTGTACGCCAGGTAGGTCGCCAGCGCCGCGACGGTGCCTGCGATCAACGGGGACGCGACGGCCGGGATCAGGACCTTCTCCACGACGGTCCCGAAGTGGACGGCGTCCGAGCCGGAGGCGACCCAGGTCGCGCCGATCAGCCCGCCGAACAAGGCGTGCGACGAGCTGGACGGCAGCCCGAGCAGCCAGGTCGCCAGGTTCCAGATAACCGCGCCGACCAGGCCGCCGAAGATGACCGCTGGGCCGATTCTGGTCTCGTCGACAATACCGCTGGAGATCGTCCTGGCGACCTCGATGGACAGAAAAGCGCCCGCCAGGTTCAGCACGGCGGACAGCCCGACCGCGACCTTCGGCCGTAACGCGCCGGTGGCGATCGACGTCGCCATGGCGTTGGCCGTGTCGTGGAACCCGTTGGTGAAATCGAATGCCAGCGCGGTGATGACGACAATCAGGACGATCAGGGAAACGTCCACGCACCCTCCCAGATCCAAAGTGACCAGTGCCGGGATGACTTTCCCGACCATAAGCCCGGAAATAGAACAGCGGGTGAACGCGGCGAATTCGTGCCGGGCGTGGCGTGTCCACCGTTCCGGCACACCGAAATGTCCGTTCCGGCACACCGTGTCCACCGTTCCGGCACACCGTGTCCACCGTTCCGGCACACCGTGTCCACCGTTCCGGCACACCGTGTCCACCGTTCCGGCACACCGTGTCCACCGTTCCGGCACACCGTGTCCACCGTTCCTGCACACCGAAATCCCGCGGCATCGCCCACTGGTCATTTCACTGTGCCGGAGCGGACATTTCATGCTTCAGGAATGGTGGACACACTCTTCAGCAAAGGTGGACACGGCGGCGGCGCCCAAGCCCGCGTCCCGGGGTGTCCGGTTGCGGTCATCAGGTTGCTTTGTTGGCGCCTTGTGTGACGACATACCTTGACAGATCGCAATGTTCGGTGAGCGCGGGATCAGCGAGTTAGTGTGTAGCTTCCTGGGGTGAGGGGAGGGACAGTCATGTACCGGGCCATTGTCGCGGTCGATGTCGAGGGGTTCTCCAGCCGGACGGATCTGCTTCAGGCGGCGACAAGACGCAACCTCTACGAGTCGCTGGAACAGGGGTTCACCGAAGCCGGAATTCCGTGGGCCAGCTGCGATACCAGCCAAGACCGAGGCGACGGCGTGCTGATTCTCGTCCCGCCGGACATCGCACACGTCTACCTCGTCGACCAGTTGCCGCACCGGCTCGCCGCGGCGTTGCGCCGCAACAACGCCATCTACGCCGTCGAAGCGCGAATCCGGCTGCGGGTGGCCGTGCACGTCGGCCAGATCGACTCCGACGGCAAGGGAATTGTCGGGCACACCGTCAACTTCGTCTGCCGGATGCTGGAAGCACCGGCGCTCAAGGCGGTCCTCGCGGCCTCACGCGGCGTGTTCACTCTGATGGTGTCCGACAACTTCTATCGCGACGTCGTGAAGAACGATCCGGCGATCCGGCCGGAGAATTACCGCGAGGTCTTTGTCGGCGTCAAAGAGGAAAGCACGACGCCAGCGTGGATCCGCGTACCGGACGACCTCGTCATGCCCACGTCCGAGCCCGGTCAGGCGATGGCCGACGTGGACGTCGAGATCCGCCGCTACGGCCTGCCATCGGACTCGATCGTCGCGAGTTCCTTGCACGACGGCGAAGAACTGCGGGAAGAAGAGTGGGGTTTCCGGCCGGACGAGTTGTCGGCGGCAGACTATCCAGCCCTGCCGCCTGCGGAATCGCGGCCGCGCCTGCTGGATCGCTTACAGCCGTTGATGCGCACGGTCGTCGGCCGCGTTGTCACCCCCAAGGCACGCAACGTGGGCTGGCATTCGCCAAGGGAACTGCCCAACGACGTCCCAGGTTTCAGTGGACGCAACACAGAACTCGACCGGCTCGACGGGCTGATCGACAAAGTCGGCGTCGCGGTGATCGACGGCCCGGCAGGCGTGGGAAAGACCGCGCTGGCGGTGCATTGGGCGCATCGGATGGCGGGGCGATACCCGGACGGCCAGCTATATCTGAACTTGCGGGGATTCGACCCGCACCAGCAGCCGATGTCCCCGGCGGACGCACTGCGAAAACTGCTTGGCGCGCTGAACGTGAACGCCCAGCGGATCCCCGCTGACCTCGACGAACAGGCCCGGATGTTCCGGTCGGTGCTGGCCGGGCAGCGGATGCTGATCGTGCTGGACAACGCCCGCAGCGCTGATCAAGTACGCAAGCTCTTACCCGGCCGGTCGACCTGCTTTGTCCTTGTGACCAGCCGAAACCGGCTGGAAGACCTGATCGCGTGGGACGGCGCGGTCCGCGTGAACCTTGACGTCCTGCCGCAGCCGGACGCGATCGCCCTGGTCACCGAGATCGTCGGCAAACAACGTGTCGCCGCCGAGCCAGAGGCCTGTGCCGAATTGGCTGCCCTGTGTGGATATACGCCGTTGGCGCTGCGGATCGTGGCCGAGCGCGGCGCGGGCAACGACGACGTCCTGCTGGCTGACCTCGTCACTGAGCTGTCGGCTGAGAAGAACCGCATGCTCGACCAGCTGTCCAACGGGGACGGGTCAGCCGCAGTGCGGACGGTGTTCTCGTGGAGCTACAACGCTTTACACCCAGACGCCGCCAGGTTGTTCCGGTTGCTGGGACTGCACCCGGGGCCGGAGATGAGCAGCGCGGCGGCCGGTGCGCTCGCGGGCTTGGCGCCCACGCACGCCCGGCAACTGCTGGGCACGTTGGCGGGCGCGCACATGCTGGAGGAGGTCGGCCGCGACCGTTACCGGTTGCACGACCTGCTCAGGATGTACGCGGCCGAGTGCGCGAACGACGCCGAAACCGAGCTGGACCGCGAAGAAGCCGTCCGCCGAGTCCTGAACTGGTATCTCTACAGCGCGGACGCAGCCGCTCGCGTCCTTGCCCCGCAACGACGTCGCGCCGCGCTGCCCACATTGACCGGTGTGCAGGAACCCGAGGCGTTCGAGACGTATCACGAAGCGTTGACCTGGTTCAAAGCCGAGCGCGCCAACCTGGTCGCCGCGACCATGCAGGCCGAGCAGGCGGGGGAGTACGCGGTCGCGTGGAAACTTCCGGCCGCGCTGCTTGGCTTCTTCAACCTGCGCAAGCACTGGGCTGACTGGATCAGCGTGCACAAGATCGCCTTACAGGCCACGCGCAAGCTCGGCGACCCGTACGCGGAAGCGTGGACGTTGAACAGCCTCGGCATCGCGTACTACGACTTACGCTGGTTCACCAAGGCCGCGCAGTATTTCCAGCGCGCGTTGCAGATCCGGCGCGAGGTCGGCGACCGCTACGGCGAAGGCAGCACGCTGGACAACCTGGGCAACACGCTGCGGAAACTGCGGCACTTCGACGACTCGATCGAGTGCTACCAACGCGCGCTGGAGATGTTCCGCGAGATCAGCGACCGGTACGGCGAAGGCAGCACGCTGCGCAACCTCGGTGGCGCGTACCGGGGACTGCGCCGGTACGACGAAGCCGTAGATCACTACCGGCAGGCGCTGCAGATCTGGCATGAACTGCGCGAGCACTACGGCGAAGGCCTGACCCTGAGCAATCTCGGCGACATCCACCGCAAACTGGGGCGCCCTGAGCAGGCAATCGAATGTTACGAGCGCGCGCTGCAGATCTGCCGCGACATCGACAACCGCTACGGCGAAGGCGCTGTGCTGGACAACCTCGGCGACGTCTACGAGGACCTCAACCGCCACGAGGACGCGATCCTGCACTACAACCAGGCCTTGCGGATCTCGCAGGAGCTCGGCGACCACTTCGCCGAAGGCAACACCCTCGACAACCTCGGGTGCGCCAACTACCGGGCCGGTGACCACGAAGCCGCACAGCAGTTCCTGCAGCAGGCGCTCGTCCTGCGCGAGGAGATCAACGACCGCCGCGGCGAGGCCATCACCCGCCACCACCTTGGCGTGGTCTGCTCGGCTGCCGACGACATGGTCGAGGCACATCAGATGTGGCGGCAAGCGTTGGAGATCTTCGACGAGCTCACCGAACCGCACGCCATCCAGATCAGGGTCGGCTTCGACATCGACGAGCAGAACGATTCCCCGTTCGATATTTGAGACCGATTCTTTACGGTCATGTGCCCGTCCTGAAGGAACGAGCTGTCGCCTGTTCCTCCTGTTGAGGGCTGCCGATAGGCTTGCTGCTGCCTTCCTGACTGGCTGCCAGGGTGGGCGCTGCGTTTGGGCGCATGACTTCGCCCCAGCACACGACACCGCGCGCCGCGATGTTGCGTGCCGCGTTGTGGTCGGCGTGCCCAACGAAGCCACACTGGCCACAAATAAACGACGCCTGCGAGCGCCGGTTCTTCTTGTCGGTCCACCCCCGCACTGATGGCACTGCTGCGAGGTATAGGCGGGATCGACCTGTACCAACGCCACCCCGGCCCGTTGGGGTTTGCGAAGCCGTACCCGCTCGCGGATACCCGTCAGCTGCTCGACGGCGATTCCGCGCCCGGTGCGTTCAGCCTCGGCCACGATGCTCTTACTGATCTGGTGGTTCACATCAGCGGCGAACCGCGACTCCTTTCGGCGGCGTTTCTTCAACAACCGCCGTGCGGAGGAGGTCTTCTTGGCCTGCAACCGTTTCCGCAGACGTTGCTGCCTTTTGCGGTAACGGTTCAACCGCGCACCCGACATCCGTACACCATCGGACGTAGTCGCGATATTGACGATGCCACGGTCGACCCCGAGAAACCCGTTTACTGGTTCCTGTTGAGGTGTTTCGGGCGTGTCAATGCCGGCGTGCAGGACCCAGACTCCGTCTTGACAGAGCAGATCCGTTTCACCGATTGCCGGCTGGGAACGCAATTGGGCGAGATGCCGTGGATTTCCCACCATTCGCACATTACGCAGCCGCCCGGTTGTGGTCCAGATCGACACCATGCCCACGCGGCCTGCTCCACCCAACTGCCAGGACAAGCAACGGGCGTCAAACGGCTGGCCCGCCTGCGAACGGAACATCACCGGGGTTGTCTCGACCTTTAGGCGACGTGCTGACCCTCGTGGCCCGTAGTTCCCAGCAGCGAGGTTGGCTCGCAACGTCGCGTAGGCGTCACAGATTTTACCGATCACGCGTATCGCTGGCTGTGCCGCCAGCCCGAACCGCTCCCGCAATTCGGCGTAAAACTGTTTCTGCACCTCGAACTTCCGAAATATCTTGGCAAGGTGCATCTGCTTTGACAGCCACGACGCCGCAGCGTTGCGGGCTTTCAGGGTCGACCGATGCCTGCGCAGGTGTGGGCAGTAGACGCACCTGCACCACTTGCTTCACACCGACAATGATCGCATCGGCCTACGCCACCCAGCATGCCTATCCGACCAGTGCCAAGAACCAGGGCGTGGCGCATCTCCCGACCAGGATCGTCACCCGCATCGAACAGGTCGCACCAGAGGCGCACATGGCGTCGGCGTACGAAATCAGGTGAATCGATTGCGAAGACCGTAACGACGGAAAGATCGACCCCGAGGGTGTGATATCAGCTCGCCGCCGAGGGGGTAGGTCATGCCGAAGGGTATTGGGGACGTTGTCGTTCTCATTCCGGGTATCTCCGGATCCGTGCTGGAACGCGACGGAAAGGAGGTATGGGCGCCATCGGCCGGTGCCGCACTGCGGGCCGTTCTTTCGCTTGGCGGCAGCATTAAACGCCTCACGCTGGACGGCGACGATCCATCAGTCGATGATCTCGGTGACGGCGTGGTGGCCACCAGGGTGATGCCGGATCTGCACCTGCTTCCCGGCCTTGACTGGAAGATCGACGGATATACCCGGTTCAAGCGCCGAATGATCGAAAACCTCGGTTGCGTGCCGGGCAAGAACTACTTCGAACTGCCCTACGACTGGCGGCGCGACAACCGGGTCGCGGCCAGGAAACTGGTCCGCAATGCCCACGATTGGCTGGCCGCGTGGCGTGCCGAATCCGGCAACGCGGACGCCAAGCTTGTCCTGGTCGGGCATTCGATGGGCGGCCTGGTCGCCCGGCTCTACCTTGAGCTGCTCGACGGCTGGCGCGACACCCGGTCGTTGATCACGTTCGGCACGCCGTATTCGGGATCGATCAACGCGCTGACGTTCCTCGAGAACGGGTTCGCCAAGGGCTGGGGTCCGTTCACGCTGGATCTGACCGACATGATCCGGTCCTTTACGTCGGTCTATCAACTGCTGCCGTCCTATCGGTGCCTCGCTGGACCGGGTGACACCTGGTTGAATCTGGACGAGGCCGAATGGCACGGCCTCGACACCGGCCGGTTGACCGATTCCCTTTCGCTGCATCGGGAATTGCGTAAAGCGGTGGACGACAGGATCGACCGTGACGATCACGGATACACCGTCCGCCCGGTGATCGGGAGTTTTCAACGAACTGGATGGGCCGCGCGGCAGGAAAATGGCGGAATCACCGCGCTGTCGATGCGTGCATTGCGCGAAGAAGGCGGCGACGGCACAGTCCCGATGGTCTCCGCGGCGCCACACGAATTGCTCAAGGGCTACCAGAACGCGTCATTCGTGAGTCAGAAGCACGCTTCGCTGCAGAACGACGACTCGGTCCTTGATCACGTCGCGGGCGTGGTGACGAGCGCGGAACAGTCGCCAGTGGACGTCTTCCCCGCCGAGGATGAAGCCGTTTGCCTTGAGGTGGACGACGTCTCCACAACCGAACCGATGGTCATCCGCGCCCGCCCGCGCCAACCGGGCACCGAACTCGTCGCATCCGTGACCCCGGTGCTCAACGGCAGCACGACGCAGGTGCCGCTGATCGAATCCGGCGATGGTTGGTGGGGCACCGAGCTGTACAACCTGCCGCCCGCTGACTATCGCGTGACGATCGGCGGCGACAGCGCGCGGCCGGTGACTCATGTGGTGAGCGTCGTCGATTTGGCGACGCTGGAGGACTGAGTCATGTTCGAACCGTTTGACATCAGCGTCTTGGGGGCGGGCAAACACGTCTGGGTGTCCGCCCAGTCGCGGCAGGGCTCGGTTTTCGGCGTCGCCCGTCGTCCACCGGAATGGGGCCTTGGGGAAGCGACTCCCGCGGAGTGGCTGACCACCAACGTCCGTCAGGCGCACCAGGTCGGCGATCGTGCACTGGAAGTCGGGCAAGTGTTGCACGACTTGGTTTTCGGCGAGCCTTCCATCGCCAACCTGCTCGCTCAGACCCGTGGCGTCGCGGCCGCCGACGGCGCGCAACTGCTTGTTCGGGTGCTTGCGGCGCCACAGGAAGTCAGCTCGTGGCCGTGGGAACTGATGCCCGATCCCCAGCAGCCCAGCCGTTTCCTGACCATGGCGCGAGATGTGCATTTGGTCAGGGCCGGTCGGTCGCGGACGTATCCGGTGCGGGAAACGACCGTCGACCCGCCGCTGAACGTCCTGCTGGTGATGTCCAGCCCGTTGATCGCCGATCCTAATGAGACAGAGACTCCGTTCGACCTGTGGGCCGAGAAACGCAGCCTGCTCAGCACTTTGCAGCCGTTGGTCGACCGAGGCGTGCTGAACGTGGTCGTTGAGGATCGGCCGACGATCGAGCGGTTGCGTGAGCGGATGTGCGCTGAGCGGCGCGGATTCCACGTCGTGCACTACCTCGGACACGCCAATCCATATGGCCTCCGGTTGCAGCAACGCGGCGGCCGGGGATTGTTGGTGCGTAGCCAGGATTTCGCGATGCTGCTGCAGCAAATGCCCGATCTTCGGCTCGTGGTGTTCGCCGGATGCGAGACGGCACGCGCGCCCGCAGGCGCGCAGGATGCCCCGGACAGGTATTCCACTGCGGACGTCTGCGTCCGGGACGCGTGCCCGATGGTCGTGGGAATGCAGGCCGTGCTGCCGTTCGGGACGGAACGGATCTTCACCAAGTTCTTCTACGAAGCCCTTACCGGCGGCCAGACCGTCGCCCAGTCGCTGCGGCTGGCCAGGCACGCGATCGCTGACGACGGTTCTCGCCTGCTCAACTGGGCCGTGCCGAGCCTGTTCGTCGGCGGCAGCGAGCCCGGCCAGGTGATGAACCCGGCCGCGCGCGCGACACCACCACCGCCACGACGCCATTTGGCGCTGAAACTCGGGATCCGGCAACGTGAGCTGCGGTTCATCGCCCGGCTGAACCAGATCCGCGAGGCCGTGGACATGCTTTCCGGGCACACGTCCTCCCGGCTGCTCGTGGTCATCGGCCCGCCGGAGACCGGCAAGACTTCGCTGCTCGACCGGGCGATCGAGGAACTCGACGAGGGCATCGCCAGCCTGTTCATCAGTGCCAAACGCTTGCTCAGTTTCGAAGACCCGGTGCTGGAGCTGGCCAAAGTGGTCGCCGAGCGGATCGACGCGAGCGGCTACGTGACCCCGTCGCGGCAGGGCAAGCTGGACTCCGACGCGTGGTGGGAACGTCTGCTCGAAGATCTCGCCAGGGTCCCGTTCGCCCTGGTCATCGACGACGGCGACCTGTTGCGCAGCCCGACGCGAGCCAGCGAGCGGCTGGCGCACGCGCTCGGCCTGATCACCATGCGCCGCGGCTCAGCGCGGCTCGCGGTCATCGCCACGGACGAGCTCAGCGTGCTCACCGCGCCGCTCGGGCCCGGCGAGGCCCGCACAATCCGTCTGCAAGCGTTGTCGTGGGACGAGGTCTGGCAGTGGATCCGCCGAAACCTCCCGGTGCTGACCCGGATCAAGAAGGCCGAGCTGTGCGGGTATTACGCCAAGCTCCCGCACCTTGAGCAGTGGGAACGGCTCGCCGAGGAGATCATGGACCGCGGGATCACCGACGAGGTGCCGGACCTGGTTCGTCAGATCGCGGGCTCGCTCAACGCTGGTGGGCCAGAGGCGGCGCCGCCGCTGTTCGACTCCCCGGTAAATCCGCACGTTGTCAGGGTCGCTGTGGCTGGGCCGCACAGTGTGCGTAAGGGCGAGCAGTTCGTCGAACGGATGACCCGCGTGGCCGCGGAAAACCATGTGGCAGGGCGGATGGCTGGAGTGTCCAGTTCGGACCGTTCGCTGTCGCTGGCCGAGTTGCTGGTGATCCGGACGCCGTTCTACGACACCCCGACGCCTCTGGCCAGCGACGTGCTGGCGTGGGTGATCCAGGTGCTCGACGCGGGCGCCAACGTGATTCAGGTCGACTATGACTTCGGTCCGTTGCCAGCTGAGATCCTCGATCGGGCGGCTGCGGAGAACCGGTTGATCATCCAGGTCCGCGGCGACGTGATCATGGTCGGCGACGCCCGGTTCGCCGAAGACCAGTCGGCTTTGCTGGAAGCGGCGATCTTGGTGTGGGCGACCGACCGCAACCTCAAGGCGCAGGATGTCCGGCAGGTCCTCGTCTCAACGGCTTCCTCCGACGGTCGACTCGATCTGGATGCCGCGCTGTTCCAGGTCCGGTCGCAACAGTTGCTCGATGCCTTGGAATGGGGCCCGTTGGAGCTGGACGCGCTGCTGGCCGAGACCGGAATGAAGCCGGAGCTCGTTGTGCCTTTGCTGGAAAGGCTGCGTACGGCCCGTAAAATCAAGAAGGTCGGGGTGGAACGCTACGAGAACCCGGAATCCTTGCACAGCGCGTACAAACGCCTTTGCCTGCAACAACTTGGCCGGGTGGACGAGACCGAGTTCAGGAAACTGGACTCCCGGGTCGGTGCGCTCGCCCGCCGCCGTAGGTTCACCTCCGACGAGCCACGAGCTCTGTGGAACACCGGAGACGACGGCCGCAGGCTGATCGCCTTGGTGATCACGAAGGCCCGTCCCGACCTCGGCACGCCGGACATCGTGATCGACGGCATCACCGAGCCACGTAGCCCGATGGAGCAACTGCTTGCTTTGGAAGCTGCGGACGAAATGCTGGAACAACTGTCCACTCACGACCGTGCCCGGTTGCGGGTTGCCTTGCGTGCCGCCCAATCCCACGGCCGTTCCGTGGAACTGAGCGACACACGGTCGGAGCTGGCAACCCGCCTCGCCGATCGACTCCCGGAAGTCGCCTGAACAGCTCGTGAGTGGTTAGCAGGGTTAGAACACGGCTAACCACTCACGACAGGCTCTCACCCCACCGGTGCCACCTTGCGCAGGTGCTCGATGAAAGCGCGCATCCAGCTCGGGTGGTCGGGCCACGCGCGACCGGTGACCAGCTGGCCATCGATAACCGAGGCGGCGTCGACAAACTCGCCACCGGCGACCGTGACATCCGGGGCCAGGGCGGGATAAGCGGCCAGACGCCTCCCATCGATGGTCCCGGCCGCCGCCAGCAGCAGCGGGCCGTGGCACAGCGCGGCAACGGGAGCGTCGGCGTTCATGAAGTGCCGGATGATCCGCTGGGCGTCGGGATCGTTGCGGATGTACTCGGGCGCGCGGCCACCGGGAACAACGGCGGCCACGTAGTCATTCGGCTCGACATCGGCGAAGGCCACATCCGCCTGCCAGGTGTGGCCGGGTTTTTCGGTGTACGTGTCGAATCCGTCGACGAAGTCGTGCACGACGAACTGGAGTTTCTTCACCGACGGCGCGGCGATGTCGACTTCGTACCCTTCCTCCTGGAGGCGCTGGTACGGGTAGAAGACCTCGAGTGTCTCGGCGGCGTCGCCGGTGAGAATCAGAACTTTCGGCATACCGCTATTCTCCGCCCGCCCTGACGCCGGAGCGCAAGTCGACAATGGGGCGATAACCCGCCCGAAGTGTGGCTACAGTGGACAAAGGGGTCAGAACGTCAGCGGGCTCAGCGAAAAGATCTTCCCGTTCGGCGTACCCCGCCGGTGTCCACCTGTGGAATCGGCCGACGGCGGACTAGGAAGGTGCACCCACCCCTCGTGAGTGGTTACGCCGGTTCTAACCGGCGTAACCACTCACGAGCTCTGACCAGGCACTCAGGTGCCGAGCTGGTCGATGGCCTGAGCAGCTTCCTTCAGATCAGCGCCCGTCGCCTCGCGGTATGCCCGGACAGCCTGGATCTTCTTGCCCTCCGCCAGCAGGGCCTTGACGTGGCCGAGCTCGGGCTCCGGCAGCTCAACCCCAACGCCAGCGGCGATGGCGTCGAGTTTCTGCTCAACGCGCGCAAGCCTGCGATCCAGCCGGGCGATCCTGCGGTCACCACTGGTCGCGGTCAAAACCACGGCACCGATCAACACGGCCGCGCTGAGCAGGAGAAGTCCGACGTCCACGGTCAGGCAGCATAGTGTCGTGGGGTGACCAAGTTCGCGATCGTGGGGTCGGGGTGGCGTGCCGAGTTCTACTGGCGGCTCGCGGCCGAGCTCGACGGCCTTGACTGCGTCGGCGTCGTCTCCCGCCGCCCGAAGCAGCTTCCCGTGCCGGTCTGCCTTGACCTCGACGAGTGCCTCCGGCAAGCCAAGCCGGACTTCGTGGTCACGTCCGTCCCGTGGTCCGTGACGCCGGGCTTGATCACCGAATTGGCCGGTCGTGGCGTGAAAGTGCTCGCCGAAACCCCGCCGGCGCCGGATCTCGACGGCCTCCGCGAACTCTGGGCCGACGTGGGGGACAAGAACCTGGTCCAGGCCGCCGAGCAGTATTCACGGATGCCCGCGCACGCCGCACGGATCAATCTCCTGCGCAGCGGCGTGATCGGCGAAGTAACCAGGGCGGACGTGTCCTCCACGCACCAGTATCACGCGGTCTCGCTCATCCGGGCACTGCTCGGCAAAGGCCGCGGGCAGGCCGAAATCCGGGCTTTCCGGGCAACCACCCCCCTGGCTGATCCGCTGTCGCGTGACGGATGGGCCGACCCTGTCGAGATCAAACCGGCCGTGACGACCATCGGGACCATCGAGTTCGACGACGGCGGGTTCGGCCTGTACGACTTCACCGACAACCAGTGGCACAACCAGCTGCTCATGCGGCGTCTGCTGGCCCGAGGCAGCAAAGGCGAGCTGCGTGACCAGGACGTCGTCCGGCTGACCGAGGACCGCACGATCGTGCGTACCGAGATCGTCCGCAGGCAGACCGGATACGACCTGGACCTCGACGGTTACGACACCGACCACATCACGTTCGGCTCCGACGTCCTGTACCGCAATCCCTATCAGGGCAAGCGGTGGAACGACGAGGAAATCGCCATCGCCACGCTGCTGCAGGACACCGCGGCCTGGGCGCAGGAGGCAGGGCCGGAACCGTATCCGCTGGCTGACGGCATCCATGATCACCGGCTCGCGCTGGCCATCGAGGAAGCCGCGGATCGGGACACGACGGTCCGGGTGAACCACGAGCCCTGGCATTAAAAGAAAAACGCAAGACCAGCGTGATCCACTGGCAAGGTGGGTTTCAGGGTCGACTCCGAGGCCGTCGATTCGATGGCGATCATGATGGGGCGTGCGTGTGACGCGGCTCAGTTGTTCCATGCGCACGCCCTGACCGGGGCCGCCAAAGCAGGCAAGGGGATGCTGCTCGACACCGTGTTCGAGGCGTTGGACAAGTACCACGCCTTCGCCAGCTTCAGCCTCGAGCGCGGCTGGCACCTCGCCGGTGCCTGCTCGGAATCGCTGGCGACAGCCGCGAAGTACTACCGGGAAACCGAAGACGCGGCCGCCATGGACGCGACCTTCCCACCGCCGGTTCAACCGGCGCGCACGTTTCCCATGCAGTACAACCCGCCGTGGCGCGCGTTCAAGGATGTTTACGACGCCGCAGAGGATCCGCGCAAACCGGGCACCGACTACGTCGGCACCGCGACGCCCACCGGCCACAGCGACGGCTGGCCGGTCATCGAGATCCCCAGTGTCGTCACCAAGATCCTCGCCAAGATCTCGGTCGCCCAGCACGTCAGGGACTTGCTGAAGGCCGTGACCGGCACCGACTGGATCGAGAAGATCACCCGGTACGTCAAGGGTGACTGGGTCGAACTGATGCGACAGGGCATGGCGTTGCGGGACGTTTCCGTGGCATACGGCCGAATCGGCGCGAACGTGATGCGCGGCTGGGGCGATCTCGGCCCGCGATGGAACGGTAACGCGGCCGCGACCGCACGGGACTGGCTGTGGGACTACGCCAGGAATGCCAGCCTGTTCTCCGGCTTCTGTGATCAGGCCGGTGTGGCGGTACAGAATTTCGCACGCTCGGCGTACCACGGGATGCAGGCCTTGAGCGTCGCGATCGACTGGCTGTTGGACGCGCTGATCGACGTCCTGCTGCGCGCATCGGACATATCGCACGAGGTTTTCGCCGGTGTGTTCGCCAGTGTGAGCAAAGTGGACGACGCACTTGACTTGATCGAAGCCGCGGTGCACGCCTTCAAAGGCGTGGCGGCGTTCCGTGTAGGGACCGTGGAGTGGCCGGTGCTTGAATACAACCACCCAGCAGTGTCATGACAAACCTGTGGGCGACAGTGGAAGGCCGTGCTGCCAGGCGAGAACAGCTGGGCGTCCTGGCTCAGGGCAAGGGTTTCCTTGCGGAGTTCGCCGGGAATGTGCTTGCTGGCACGGTGGAACTGGATGCGATTCTGCGTCTGTCCATTGTGCCTGAGGACGTGCTTGACGCGGTCCACGGCTTCGCCGAGCGGTGGACCTCCTTGCCGGATGAGGAGAAGTACGTGCTGACACACGCGTGGGAGGACAACGTCCGCCGGACGATCGAGGCGCTGAACGCCCGGCCGGCCGTGCGGAAGTGGTGAATGGGCAGTGCCTGAAAGGGCGCTGGAAGGGGAGAAGAGATGAAGATCGGAATGAAACTAGCCGTGGCGGCGAGCGTCTGCGCACTGGCGGCAGGGTGCACGGGGTACAAAGAGCCGATTCCCGCGACCGTGACGGACAACTCGGCGCCATCCACGCCGTCGTCCACGGCGCGGCGGGACCTGGATCCGGCCGCTGTCGCGTGGCTGAACGGTTTCTGCGGAGCGGTACACGGCTATCGCCTGGCGAACAACAAAAGACTTGAAGGCGCTCCACGGGAACAGGTGATGACCAAGGGTTCGTCCAGTAAGGACCTCGGCGAGATGGCCGAGCTGGCTGGAAAGACGGTCACCGAGCTGACCGCGTTGCCGCCCTCGCCGTTCAAGGGTGGCGACAAGGTGAAGCAGGACTACTTGGCGAAGTTCACCGCCGCGCGTGACGCGGCCGCCGAAGGCAAACGAAAGGTCGACGCGGCCAAGGGCGACGGCTGGATGGACCCGGGCACCAAGGCACTGGACGCCACTCAGGCCGCGGTCAGCGATACCACCAACCCGCTGGGGTCGTTCGAGACCGCCGACCCCGTTTTCGGTGCGGCCGCTGTGAAGGCGGACAAATGTAGCCCTAGTTCCTGACGCGGGCTTGCTTTTCCGTGACGCCAATAGCCAAGGAAGGTGACTGTGGACTTCGGGATCTTGCGTTCCTGCACGAGGAATCGGCGCACGCCGGTCGCGAGTCCACTTTCACCGGCGACCCACGTGTAGTCCAACTCGTCGGGCAGCGTGGCTGATTTGACCGTCTCAAGGGCAAGCCTGCCAGGGATGTCGCCGGATCCGTTGCGGGCAAGCCAATGCACCTTGACGTTCGGCGGAGTGGACAGTTCACGGAAGTCGTCGCTGTGCGGAACTTCAAGGTACACATCGGCATGCAGGGTGTCCGGCGCGTTGTCCAGAATGGCCAGCACGGCGGGCATCGCGCTCTCGTCGCCGGTCACTGTGACCGTCACGAAGTTCTCGCTGGTCCGGGCCGTGCGGGCGACCATGGCCCTGATCATCGTTCTACGCTCTGGCGGCTTGACTCGCGACATCGAACCCCATCCAATGAACTAGGTTAGGCTACCTAACTAATTGGATGGGTGGGGGCAAGCAAGCCCGGTTCGGACGTTCACCGAACTCAGCACCCTTAGCGTGTCGGAGACGGGAAGACCTCGGTCCTGATGAAGCGCGCCATTGTTTTCGGCGGAAGCATGGCGGGCCTGCTGGCGGCCCGCGTGCTCAGTGATCAAGCCGCTGACATCCCGGCGTGCGGCACGACGTTCCTGAACGCCTCGACCAACGCGTCCTCGGTGGCGTAGAAAGCCTTCAGCATCGGGAAGGAGCCCGCTGCGTACGTCGGCGACGTCGGATCCGCGAGAACCGCGGCGTGTTCATCGGGCAAAAGGTACGTTGTGGACTCCGGATCGAACTCCACATAGCGTCCTGCTGCCTGCGCGGTCAGCCATTCCAGCACGTACCGCTCGACCAAACCGGTCTTGCGAGCAAGTTGCCCCGACGTCATCGGCCCGGCGCCCGCCATCGCCTCGTACAGGCCAAGTCGGATGCCGATGGACGTGGACACACCAGCGAACGCCGCCCCGCTGTCCTCGGCGACCCGAATCAGAAAATCACTGACACGACTTAGGTCCACCTGACCATCGGACCACGGCATAACAGTGTATGCAATCGGCACTGTCCACATGTCACAACCTCGCCACGATCTTGGGTCATGAGTCGGTAAAGAAGGTCGCCCGGACGGCGATCAAGTCGGCGTTGCTGTTGTTCGGCGGCTTGTGCCTGCCGCGCGCCCCGTATGCCCACTGCCATCGCGCCAATCAGGGCTGGCCCTGATTCCAACCGGCTTCCCACTGGCCACCATGGTTTCCATACGGCCGTTCCGAGTGGTGAACGGGGGAGTGAGCCGTGGAGATCGTGGCGTTGGCGGCTGTGGTTGTCGCCATCATCTGGGTGATGCGCCGAGTCAAGGCCCGCAGGCCTGGCGCGGGCAACAACAAGAAAGTGGTGGTCAAGCCGCCGGTACCGAAATTCCGAGTGGTCACGCTCGGCCTGCAGGGATCAGGCAAGACATTGCTGCTCACGAGCATCTACCGGCGGCTGCAGGCGCCGGGCAACCGTGGTTACTTCCTGAAAGTGCCGTACACCCAGCTGATCGAGCTGAACAAGTGGTACCAGGAAGTGGCCAGCACGGACGAAGACTGGCCGCGCGGCACGACCAGGGGCGAGATGCGGGAGTTCGACTTCAGCGTGATGTCACTGGTCGGCACGCAGGCCACGGCCATGCTCGACATCGGCTACCTGGAGTACCCCGGCGAGTTGCTGACCGACACGGACGCGCCTGGGTCGAACGCGCAGCAGCGCCTGTTGACCGCGATCAACCAGGCGCACGCGGTGATCGCGATCATCGACGGGCTGCGGATTCTTCAGACGTACCAAGGTGATCGGCGTGGGCGGTCGATTCTGCAAACCACGCTCGATGCCATGGTCCACTGTCTGCTGACCACGCCGGCGCCGGTCGTCTTCGTGATCACGAAGTGGGATCTGCTCGATCAACTGCATCAGGACGAGAACATCCGGCTCGATCTCGTGCAGCGTGTGCTGATGGGCATCGAGGGGTTCCGTGATCTGGTGAACGTGCACAGCACGCGCCGGATTGTCCGGCTGGTTCCGGTTTCGGCTGTCGGGCATGACTTCGCCGAGTTGCGCAACGGTGTTGTCCGTAAGCGGGCTGACGGGCATTTCGAGCCGTCCAATGTGGAGGTGGCGCTGGCCGCGGTCGTGCCCGATGTGCTCAACCAGGTCGAGTTGTCCCTGGATTTCACGACACGGCAGGCGATTCTGGCTCAGGTGCACAAGCAGACCAGGATGTCTCCCGGTGAGGCGGTACGTTCCTTGGCCGCGTTCTTGTCCGAACGCGCGGGCAGGGTGCTGGCGACGTCAGTGGGCGGAGGTTTGCTTGGTGAGGCTGGGTTGGCCCTGTTCATGGACTCCCGTGCCGAGCCGGATGCGGACTATCAGCGGCGGATCGCGGCGTTGAGCGACGCCGACCGCAGGGCTGAGGAGTTGGTGCAAGCCAGGCGCCGGGTCGTGCAGTCGATGCAGAACCAGGTCAACATCCTGGAGGCCAAGCTGCCGTCGTCCCGGCTGCAGGGTGGTGCCTGACATGGCCGCCGCGCAGGGCTGGCCGTTTCTGGTGGCGAGGGGTCGGCAGAGCGGCTACACCGTCCGGCTGGCGCCCGATTTCCTGATCAAGACGCGGGAATACGGGCTGCTGGAAGAAATCGCGGGGACGGGCGGCCAAGTCGCGAACGTCAAAGGGTTGGCGGTCGTCTGGGCTGAGCACACCGTGACCGGCTCGGACATCGATGCGGCTGAGGCACCGAGGGACGAGCACAGCAGGCCCCTGCACCTGATGTACGGCTTCGTCAGTCCACACGGCACGATCGATCAACCGTCCGAAGTGGACCTGTCGCGGTCGCGGGAACTAGCGCTGGAGACGTTCCGGCGATTTCTGGCTGACGAGCGTGAATTCACCTTGGAGCCATCAGGACCATTTCCGCTCGCTTCGTCGATCGCTCCGCTGGCGGTCCGGCCGCCGGTGGTGACTCGGCGGGTCGTTCCGTTCGCTTTGGCCGGGGCCGCAGCCGTTGCCGCGGTCTTGGTGGCAATAATGTCCTTTGGCGGCGAGAATCCGCCACCGCCACCGCTGCCATGCACCACACCGACGCCAGTCGTCACGATTGCTCCGAGCGCCGCGCAAATGTGTCCGACACCCGTGCCGTCCCGACGCAATCCCTGAGCTACTTTCTGATGTACGCGGCGGTGCTGGATCGCACGACAAGGCTCGTCGCCAGCTCGACCCGATGATGCTCGACCTGTCCGCCGCCTGTCAGGGTGATCGCCATCCGGGCACCGGCGGCGGCCATCTCCCGCAGGGGCTGGCGGACTGTGGTCAGCGGCGGCCCGACCCACCTGGCCACAGGCAGGTCGTCGAAGCCGATAACACTGAGATCTTCCGGGATCCGCAGCCCGGCCGCCCGCGCGGCCTCGTACACGCCAACGGCCTGCAGATCACTGCCCGCGAACACAGCGGTCGGCCGGTTGTCCAGCGCGAGTAAAGCAAGCATTTGTTTGTGCCCGGCCTCGACGTGGAAATCTCCGTACCGCACCAGATCCGGGTCAACGGTCAAGCCCGCGGTTTCCAGCGCGGCCCGGTAACCGTCCACTCTGGCCCGGCTGCAAAGGACGTTCGGTGGCCCGCCGATCATCGCGATCCGCTTGTGCCCCAAGTCGATAAGGTGTCGGGTCGCAGTCAGACCACCCTGCCAGTTGGTCGCGCCGACGGAGTGCGTCTGCCCCGTTGGTTCACCGACCGGATCGACCACCACGACCGGGATGTCGCGGGCACGCAGTTTGGCGAGCTGGTCCGCGCCAAGGTCGGAGAACACCGCGATCACCCCGACTGGACGACGGGCCAGTACGTTCTCCAGCCAACTCTGCCCCGGCCGCAGCAGGCCCTGCGACTCGGACAGGACGACTGCCATGCCGTTCTCGACGGCGACTTTCTGGACGCCACGGATGATTTCCAGGGCCCACGAGCTCTCCAGTTCGTGGAACATCAGCTCGAGCAGGTTCGACTTTCGGTACCGCTCGTCGGTCCGGCGCTGGTAGCCGTGCTTGCGGATGATCTCCTCGACCCGCTGCCGGGTAGCGGCGGCGACGTCCGGTCGTCCGTTCATCACCTTCGAAACTGTCGGAACCGAGACCCCGGCTTCCGTGGCGATGTCGGCAATCGTCACCTTGCGCGCTTTGCCAGGCATGCGGGGAGTCTACGCCAGCCGGATCAGCGGTCAGCGAAAGTGGATGGCCGGTCTTTCGAAACTATCGGCGGGTTTACTCGTCGCCTCGGCGCTTGGTGATTGTCGTGTCTTCGGGCGTCAGAGGCCTGCCGTCCTGCGACAGGATCTTCACCTTCGCGACCGGTTGACGGTTTTCCTTGTCGATCAGGCGGGTGCGGGTTTCCGCTGGCTCGAACAGGTGCTCCTCGCTCCACTGTCGCAATGCGACGAGCACGGGGAACAGACCGCGACCTTTCTCCGTGAGCACGTACTCCTGATACGGACTGCCGTCGCTGGCTGGGACGGTGTGCAGGATCCCATGCGCGACAAGGTTGTGCAGGCGCGCGGACAGGATGTTCTTGGCGAGACCCAGGTTTTTCTGGAACTCGCCGAACCTGCGCAGGCCGTCGAACGCGTCCCTGATGATCAGCAGGGACCAGCCGTCGCCCAATGCGTCCAGTGGACGGGCGACGGGACAGGTCGCGTCCTCATGACTGGTTCGCTTGGGCATGGGCACCGCCTCTCGTGGTTTCACTTTAAAACGATAGTGGTTGCACAATGAAACCGCACTATGCAATGCTGGTTGCAAGTTGAAACCAGGGGGTGTGATGAAGACAAGCACGCGGGCGAGTCCCATGCTGTTCGCAGTCGCGTGCGGGCTGGCGGTCGCCAACGTCTACTACGCACAGCCGCTGCTCGAAGTCGTTAGCGCTGACCTGGGGATGAGCCACGCGACAGCCGGTGTGATCGGCACGGTCACCCAGGTTGGCTACGGCCTCGGCCTGCTGCTCATCGTCCCGCTCGGTGACCTGCTGAATCGTCGAAGCCTTATCGTCGGGCAAACGCTGCTTTCGGCCGTAGCCCTCATTGCAGTCGCGGCAGCGCCAACCGCACCGATGCTCCTCGGCGGGTTGACCGCGGTCGGTGCGCTAGCGGTCGTGACGCAGGTCCAAGTCGCCTACGCGGCCAGCATGGCAAATCCGGGGGAGCGCGGCCGGGTCGTAGGCGTCGTCACGAGCGGAATCATCATCGGAATCCTGTTGGCACGCGCGGTGTCAGGCGCTGTCGCCGACATCGCGGGTTGGCGAGCGGTCTATCTCCTGGCTGCCGCAGCAGCCCTCGGAACCGCAGGACTGCTGTACGCCAAGCTGGCCGGGGAAACACGCGAGCGCATGTCCTATCCGAAGCTCATCGGATCGGTGTTCACGTTGTTCGCCGAAGTGCCCATCCTCAGGACACGAGCCGTCCTCGCACTGTTGATCTTCATGGCGTTCACGGTGCTCACGACCCCGATGGTGCTGCCACTCAGCGCGCCGCCGTACAACCTGTCGACGACCGAAACTGGCCTGTTTGGACTCGCGGGCGTGATCGGCGCGCTCGGTGCGTCCCGGGCGGGGCGACTCTCGGATGGGGGGCACGGGCAGCGTGTCACGGGCATCGGCCTGGCGGTGATGCTCCTTTCCTGGATACCGATCGCGATGTTGCCGCAGTCGTTGTGGGGCTTGGTCATCGGTGTGCTTACGATCGACTTTGGGCTGCAGTCCGTGCACGTCGCCAACCAGAGCCTCATCTACCGGACACGACCCGAAGCCCAAAGCCGCCTGACCGCCGGATACATGGTGTTCTACTCCATCGGCAGCGCCCTCGGTGCCATTGTGTCCACTCTCGTCTACACGCACGCCGGTTGGACCGGAGTATGCCTCCTCGGTGCCGGAATATGCCTGACAGCGCTCGTTTTCTGGGCATTGACACAACAAGGGAAAACATGACCCACTACCGCACGATCATGATCGACGGCCTGGAGATCTTCTACCGCCAGGCAGGCGATCCCGAGCGGCCAACTCTTCTTCTGCTGCACGGGTTTCCGGCCTCGTCCTTTATGTACCGCGAGCTGATCACGCTGCTCGAAGACGAATTCCACGTGGTCGCGCCCGACTATCCAGGCTTCGGCCACAGCGCCGCACCCACCAACTTCTCCTACACGTTCGACCGGCTCGCGGACGTCATCGAGCATTTCACCGAGGCTATCGGGATCACCAAGTACGGGCTGTACATGCAGGACTTTGGCGGCCCGGTCGGATTCCGGCTCGCACACAGGCACCCCGAACGCGTGACGTTCCTGGTGGTGCAGAACGCCAACGCGTACGAGGAAGGCCTGCCGGACAGCTTCTGGGGCCAGGCACGCGAACTCTGGAAAGACCCATCCGACGAGAACCGCGCGAAGATCGCCGAAGCCGCGATGTCGTCAGAAGCCTTGCGGTGGAACTACATTCACGGCGTGACCGACCCAGCCCGAATCAACCCGGACAGCTGGCTGCTGCAGGAAGCGTTGCTCAATCGCGAGGGCAACAAGGAAGCGATGGTCGACCTGCTCTACGACTACCGCACCAACCTTGAGCTCTACCCACAGTGGCAGGAGTACTTCCGGACCAACCAGCCTCCGACACTCGTTGTCTGGGGCCAGAACGACATCATCTTCCCGGCAGAGGGCGCTCATCCGTTCGCAAAGGACCTCAAGCAGATCGACTTCAACCTCCTCGACACAGGCCATTTCGCGCTGGAAGACCACAGCGCCGAGATAGCCGCCCACATCAAACGCTTCAACCCCAGCTAAACCCTCGTGAGTGGTTATGCTGGTTCTAACCGGCATAACCACTCACGAGGGCATTGGCGCTGATGACCTGGGCGTACCAGTGGGCGCTGGTTTTCGCGGTACGGACCTGGGTGGTGAAGTCGACATGGACCATGCCGAATCGCTTGGCGTAACCCTCGGCCCACTCGAAGTTGTCCACAAGCGACCACAGGAAGTACCCGCGCAGATCGACACCCCGATGGATCGCATCAAGCGCGGCTCGCAGGTGAGAATCGAGGAAGGAGACACGGTTGGTGTCGTCGATGCCGGGGAAGGCGGCACCATTTTCCGTGATGTAGAGAGGGATCCCCGGGTAGTCACGCTGAAGGCGGACCAGCAGATCCGTCAGTCCGGAAGGCACGATGTCCCAGCCGCTGTCGGTCTGCGGAAGCCCGCGATCAGGGAACTCGACATGCTCAGAGCCAACCCAGGGCGAAGGCAGTCGCACCTTCAAGCCGGACCGTACGTAGAGATCGCGGTAGTAGTTGATGCCAAGCAAATCCACGGGTTGACCGATCAGCCCAAGGTCGCCGGGTTTGATCGTCTCCGGCAGCCCGTAAGGCGCCAGGTCGGTCAACACGTCTACCGGATACGTGCCGTGCAGCACTGGATCGAGGAACATCCGGTTCTGCAGTCCGTCGATCCGCCTGACCGCGTCGTCCGCTGGATCGGCAGCGCGCACTGGGAACAAGTTCAACGTGATCCCGGCCTGTGCTGAGGGCGAGAACGACCGGATCGCGTGCATCGCGATCCCGTGCCCTAGCAACAGGTGATGGGCGGCGGCGACCGCAGCGTTCGGTTCGGTCCTCCCAGGAGCGTGGATCCCCGAGGCGTAACCAAGGAAAGCCGAACACCACGGCTCGTTCAGCGTGATCCAGTTCCGCACACGATCACCCAACAGGCGGGCGACCTTTTCGGCGTACTCGCCGAAGTGATACGCGGTATCGCGATTGGCCCACCCGCCGGTGTCCTCAAGAGACTGTGGCAGGTCCCAGTGGTACAGCGTTGCCCACGGCTCGATGTCGTTGTCCAGCAAAGTGTCCACAAGCCGGTCGTAGAAGCCCAGGTCTTCCATTCGCGGCCATGCGATGGAAAACCGGTATGCCTGCAGGCCGAGCTCGGACATCAACCGGACATCCTGAACCATCCGCCGGTAGTGATCAGCGGCCACATCCCCGGTGTCGCCATTGTTTACGGCGCCAGGCACACGACAGAAGGTGTCCCAGATGGACGGCACACGACCGTCCGATGTGGTCGCGCCTTCGACCTGAAACGCCGCTGTCGCGGCACCCCACACGAATCCGTCAGGAAACGTCACGGTTCATCCCTTCACAGCACCCTGCATGATCCCGGCGACGATCTGTCTGCCGAGTGCGACGAAAACGATCAAGATGGGAATGGTCGCCAGCGTCGTCCCAGCGAGCACCAGGGAATAGTCGATGTAGTAGCCGCTTTGCAGCTTCTCCAGTGCGACCTGGACAGTCGGATTACCCGCATCCAGCACGATCAACGGCCACAGGAAGTCGTTCCATGCGGTCATGAACGTGAACATCCCAAGGAAGGCGGCAGCGGGACGAACAGCGGGCAGGCAGACATGCCAGTACACCCGGATCATGCTGCAACCGTCCATCCGAGCCGCCTCAACGAGTTCGAACGGCACAGCATCCACTGTGTACTGCCGCATCCAGAAAACCCCAAGCGCAGTCACCAAATTGGGCACCATCACCGCCCACAACCCGCCAACCCAACCAAAGTCCGCCATGGACATGTACAGCGGAATGATGCCGAGCTGCGTCGGCACGGCGAGGGTCGCGACGATGAACAGGAACAGCGGATCGCGGCCGCGGAACCGGAGTTTGGCGAACGCGAACCCAGCGAGTGTCGAGAAGAACACGGTCGAGAAAGTCACCGATCCCGCCACGATCACACTGTTGACCAGCGCCTTCCAGAACTCAACGGAGTCGAACACGCGTTGCGCGTTCGCCAAGAAGTTGCCACCGGGGATCAGCGGAGGCAGTCGCTCGGTGAGCATGCCGCTGTCCCGGCTGGCCACCAGGTACGACCAATAGAAAGGAAACGCGGATCCGAGCACGAAGGCGCCCAGCAAGCCATAAATCCAGAACCCAGCTCGCTTCATCGTGCCAACCTTCTGGTCAGCAGGAAGTTCAGCGAGGCGATCACCAGGATCACCAGGAACAACACCCATGCCATCGCCGACGCGTAGCCGAAATGCTGGCTTTCAAACGCAGTTTGGTACATGTACAACGTCACCGTCTGGAACTGGTTCGTTGAGCCGCCGTTGTTTGATCCTGGCATGGCGTCGAACAGCTTCGGCTCGGTGAAGATCTGCAGTCCACCTATGGTCGATGTGACCACGACGAAGATCAGCGTCGGCCGTAGCAGCGGCAGTGTGATCGAGAAGAACCGCCGGATCGGCGAAGCCCTGTCGACAACGGCTGCTTCGTAGATCTCACGCGGGATCGCCTTCATCGCCGCCAAAATGATCAGCGCGTTGTACCCGGTCCAGCGCCAGTTGACCATGATCGCGATGGCTATGTGGCTGGCGAAGCGGTTGGCTTGCCAGTCGATTCGGTCGAGACCTAGCAGCTCGAACAGTGAGTTGACCAAGCCGTAGTTTGGTCCGAACAGGTTCGCGAAGATGATCCCGATCGCGACCAGCGACGCCGCATAAGGCAGCAAAACGCCTACCCGCCAGGCGGTTGGCATCCGCAACCTTGCGTTCAGCAAGGCCGCCAACAACACCGCGATCACGATCTGCGGCCCGCTGGACAACAGGAAGATGCTGACCGTGTTGGTCAGCGTCCGGTAGAACTGGTCGTCGCCGAACAGCTCGATGTAGTTGTCCATTCCGATGAATGCCGGGTTCGAGTCGCCGAGTTCCCAGTTGAACATCGAGACGTATCCCGTGTACAGCAAGGGGAACAGGCCGACCACAGCGAACACCGCAAAGAACGGTGCGATGTAGAGATACGGCGATGCTTTGACGTCCAATCGCGACAGCCGGTCCCGCCACGGCACCCACCGCCGTGGCGGGACGGTCGCGATGTCTGCTGTGGACGGTGCTGATCGCGCCGTCGTCTGTGACATCGCTACCTGACCAGCTTCTTCGCGCCGTCGACCGCCTGCTTCCAGCCGTCTTCTGGCGAAGCACCCTGCTCGACGGCCGCCAGCGCGGGGCTGGTCACGTTCTCCTGGATCTGCCCGTCCCGTGCTCCTTTGTACTGTGCCTTGGTGACTTTCTTCGCCTGGTTGGCGAACAGTTCGCCGACCTTCGTCGCGCCGAAGTAGTCGTTGGTGAACGACAGCAGCTCGGGTGACTCGATCGCTTTGACCTGGCTCGGGAAATTGCCGGTTGCCTTGAACGCCTTGAGTTGCTGTTCCGGGGCGGTCAGCCAGGCCGCGAGTTCGGCGGCTTCCTTCGGATGCTTGCTTTGCTTTGGCACGGTCAGATACGAGCCGCCCCAGTTTCCGCCGCCCTCCGGGAAGGCCTCCACGACCGCCCACTTGCCCGCGTTCTCTGGGCCTGCCTGGGCCTTGATCACGCCGAGCATCCAGGATGGGCAGGTCTTCGTGGCGAACGCGCCCTGCTTGAAGCCGCTGTTCCACTCGTTGGAGAACGCCGTCAGTTTCGCGGTCTGGCCACGCTTGGCCGCCGCGGTCACCTTGTCCCAGCTTTCCTTGATCTTGGGATTGGCTTCGATCGCCAGGCTGTCGTCCCGGTTGATGTAGCCGGTGTCCAGCTGGTTGACCATCGCGTTGAAGATCTGTGACGACGAGTCGAACCAGGCCTTGCCGGTCGCCTTCGTGTACTGGTCACCCGCTGCGAAGTACGAGTCCCACGTGGCAAGCATTTCCTTGAGTTTCGCTGGTTCGGTCGGCATGTTGGCTGCCTGCAACAGGTCCGTGCGCACGCACATGGCGAGCGGGCCGATGTCGGTGCCGTAGCCGATCAGCTTGCCGTCCTTGGCCTTACCCGTTTCGTACTTCCACGGCAGCCACCTGGACCGCAGGTCCTCCGGGCCGATCTCGGCAAGGTCGTTGAACTTGTCGGCCTTGTCGATGAACGTCGAGATGTGGCCCTCTTCCAGGGCCTGGACGTCGGCGAGGCCGGATCCGGCGCTCAGCTTGGTGAGCATCTCCTGGTGGTACGGCCCGCCCTGGCCGGTCTTCCGGTGGGTGATCTTGATACCCGGGTGCGTGGCCTCGTATTGGCTGATCAGGTCCTCGTAGCCGAACTCGGTGAACGTGGCGATCGTCAACTCGATCGGGCCGCTCGATGCCTGCGGCGGAGTTTCGCTCGACCCGCCGCAGCCGGCTAACAGTGCCAAGGCGGCGGCGCTGATGACTGTTCTTCGCACTTGGTGCCCCTCAGTGGACGGGATGTCTGGGAGCGCTCCCAGATGTGCGGCGAGTGTGGTCCTTGTGCTGACGCATGTCAAGGCCCAGGTATCCGGGAGCGCTCCCACAACGCCGTATTAGTCTGGTGGGAACTGCTGATGGGAGGCTCGGGGTGCCGGATCAAGGTGGGCGCCCGACGTTGGAGGACGTCGCGGCATACGCGGGCGTGTCCCGTTCGACGGTGTCGCGCGCGTTGAACGAGGAGATCTACGTCAGCCCGCAAGCTCGCGAGAAGGTCCTCGCGGCGGTCCATGACCTGGGCTATTCGCCGAATCAGGCCGCCCGGTCGCTGGTCACGAAACGTACCGGCGCGGTGGCCCTGTTGTTGTCAGAGCCCGAGTCGATGGTGCTGGATGATCCGTACTACCTGATCGTGATGCGGGCCGCGTTCCGGGAACTGGCCACATTGGGCAGTCAGATGATCGTGATGTTTGTGGACAGTCGTGAGGACATCCCGCGAACGATGAAGTTCTTGGACGGCGGGCACGTCGACGGAGTGCTGGTGTTCGCACCACACATCGGCGATCCACTTGCGACTGCGTTGCGCTTGTTGCGCGTTCCGGTGGTGTTCGGTGGATCCTCGGTGATCAGCGGCCTATACACAGTGGACTATGACAACAGGTCCGGTGCCCGACTGGCCGTCGAACATCTGCTGGGCAAGGGGCGTAAGCGGATTGTCACTGTGGCCGGGCCGCAAGACCAACGGTCTGCAAGGGACCGTCTGGCCGGATGGCAGGAAACCGTTGCCGCTGCAGGGATGGATCCGGCTGGGATGGCCGAGGCCGCGGACTTCACCCAAGAGGGCGGTGATGTGGCGATGCAGTGCCTCCTGGAGCGCGTGCCCGACCTGGACGCGGTGTTCGCGGCTTCCGACCCGATGGCGGCAGGAGCGATCGGGGCCCTGCGGTCCGCGGGCCGCAGGGTTCCCGATGATGTCGCAGTCGTTGGGTTTGACGACAATCCGCGTGTGGCGCCGAGCTTGGAGCTGACGTCGGTGCATCAGGATCCGGCTGAGCAGGTCGGCGAGATGATCCGGATGCTGCTGCAGTTGCTGGCAGGCGAGGAGCCAACAGAGCGGCAGTTGGTGCTATCGGTGTCCCTGACCACGAGAAACTCCGCGTGATCACTGTGCCTCAGACGGGCGTTCCGATGTCAGCGCGATCCGCCCGTCGGTCCACGCCGACAGGTGGCTGTCGAGTTTCGCCAACGATGGACCTCGCACGTGATGCCAATGCACTGCGAGTGGCGTGCCGAACAACGACCTGAACCTGAGTAGGAGACCTGGCCCGGAACCCTCGGGTTCCGGCATCTGACGAAACGGATACACGCACAACGCCTGACGGCCATGGACCGGTCCGGGAAGGACGGCGACCGCGTGAACTTCCTGCCACCCAAGCCGAACAGTCACTCCATGGCCGTACGACTGGTGATACTCGATCCCGTCAGGTCCGAACCGGACAGCCGGGTCATCCTTGCGGGCAGGCGTCGGCCCGCCAAGGTACGTGTTGATCGTGCTCAACAGCGGGCTTTTCGGCCGGTAGAACAACGATTCGTCACCCACTGCACAGCTCCTCCCACGATCGCTCGTCGAGCCTAAACAGCCGGCCCGGGAGCCCTCCCCAGGTCAAGCGCGGGATCGCACCGCGACGACGGTGTCGGTCACGGTGGCAATCTGTCCATTCGGGCCCTTGGCTTCGCGCTGGGGTGCTTCCAGACGTTCGGGTTGCCACCGCGACGGGTCCAGCCCGAGCCCGTCGTAAACCTCCTGCGGTGTAGGGAAATAAGTGTCGGCCGGTGCGGTTGACCACGGGTGCAACGATCCATGGTCGACGATCAACAGCAGTCCTCCTTGCGCCAATGCTCCGGCGGCCTCGCGCAACGCGGCAGCCCGGTCGAAGTCGAACGGTGTCAGCAGGTACTGCGCGTTGATCAGGTCGAATGGGCCGCCGGGAAAGGTTTCGCCGAGATCATGGCGCTCGGTGGTGACGTGGACGCCATTGGCTTCGGCGTGCTCGATGGTGCGGCGCAAGGCCGACTCGGCGATGTCGACCGCGGTGACCTGCCAGCCTTCGCGTGCCAGCCACACGGCGTCGCCACCTTCACCGCAGCCCAGATCCAGCGCCCGACCAGGCTTTTCACCTGAGACGGTGGCAACCAGAAGGGGGTTGGGCGTGCCCTTCCAACGCCGATCGCCGTTGTAGCGGTTCTCCCAGTAAGTGCGTGCGTTCATGATCTGAGCGTCGCCCGGGACTTGCCGGACTTGCAAAGTTCCATGCCGATCCGGCAAATTCTAGGGATGGATGAACTGCGTGACGTGCTGGACGCGGTCGGTCCGAAGCTGCGTAGCCTGCGGAAACAGCGTGACATCACGCTCGCCGGCCTGTCCGCGGCGACCGGCATTTCCCAGAGCACCCTGTCCCGGTTGGAGAGCGGCAGCAGGCGGCCGAACCTTGAGTTGTTGTTGCCGCTGGCCAGGGCCTATGGCGTCCCGCTCGACGAGTTGGTCGGTGCGCCTGCGATGGGTGATCCGCGTGTGCACCTACGGCCGGTGAAGCGGCACGGGATGACGTTCGTGCCGTTGAGCAAGCGCCCGGGTGGCATTCAGTCGTTCAAGCTGGTCATCCCGCCGAGGCCGAAAAGCTACCAGCCGGAGCTGCGGACACATGAAGGCTACGAGTGGCTCTATGTGTTGGATGGGCGGTTGCGGTTGCTGCTGGCCGATCACTATCACGTGTTCAAGCCGGGGGAGGTTGCGGAGTTCGACACGCACGTCCCACATTGCCTGATACCGGACGACGATCGGCCCGTCGAGCTGTTGATCCTTTTCGGACCGCAAGGCGAACGTGTGCATCTTGGGGGTGGGAAGGAGTCTCGAAGGGACTATTGACCTAGCTGTGCGGCCCCCGGTCCCGTGAACTCAGCCGCCTCCACTGTCCTTCCTGTCAGCAGCATGAGCAGGGCCTCCGCCCTTCCATGCACCTCCGGCCCGGTGCCGTTGGACCACTCCACATCGGTGGCGACCAGTCGCAGGCCTTTGTCTTTCCGAGGATTGGTCATGATTGTCAACGGCCACCGTGCCTTGGCGAAGAACTCCGCGACCAGACGGAAGCTCTCCGGGTTCAGCGCCGTCGACTTGCCCAGCGGCCTGCGGATGTCAATGGCGTGCACGACCGCGTCCGCCAAAGCGGCCGCCTCCGGAGTGCCCATCGGCCGCAGGCCCTTCTCGGCCGTCACGACCAGCTGGTCCAGGATCGCCTCCGGGCCTTGGCGAGCCCAGTGCCGTGCGGCCTCCGCATTCCCTTTGTTCACACGGAACCCGCTGCGCGCCATGAACTTCATGGTCTCGATGGGCGATGCGGCCGGTGCCCAGGCGATGTGAGCGGCGACTTCCTGCACTGTCCACTCGGAACACAGGGACTGTGTTTCCCATTCCGCGGGCATCAATGTGCGGAGGAATTCGATGTGTTCGACGCGCTCCGCCTCAATCAGGTCTGCTAACCCGGTCATCGGGACATTGTCGCCGCTGTGGCGAGATGTCGCCAGTGCCGTGAACCGGTCGTGACCTGCGGGCGTAAGTGATCGCTGACCGATGTTCAATCAACGGACGGAACTCGATGAGACTCGCTGCACTCGGCCTGGCAACCGCGGCCCTGACTCTCGCGGTCGCGGCACCCGCGACCGCGGCCACCGCGATCACCTGTCCATCCACCACCTGCGTCAACATCGCTACCAACACAAGCCACGCCTTGCACGGTGTCGGCAGTGATGGTCAGGGCAACGCGTACGCCACCACCTGGGACGGCAACCTGATCAAGGTGAACACCAAGGCCGTTGTGGCCAGCGGTCTCGGCAATCTGCGGGGTATTGCCGCCGACGCGACCGGTGTCTACGTGGCCGAGTTCAACGGCACGGTCCTCAAGGTCGACCCGGCGACCGGGGCACGTCAGGTCATCGCCAGTGGTCTGAACGTCTCCTTGCAGGGTGTCGCCAGGCATCAAGAGCTGACGTATGTCGTTGGTGGCAACAGCTTGTACGAGATCGGCACCGCCACACGGGTGGTCAGCAACTCCATCGGCATGGGCATGGACGTCGCCATCCACGGCACGACAGCGTATGTCGCAGACCTTGGCGGCAAAATCAAGCAGGTCGATCTTGTCACCGGCTCGACAAAGGACCTGCTCAAGGGAGCCTACGATCCGACGCACGTCGGCGTCCTCGGCGACGGCACGGTCTACTTCATCGAGGCGGGATTCCTGTTGCACCACGTGGATCCCCGGACTCAGCAGGACACTGTGCTCGGTGAGCTTCGTGGGGTCAACGCTATCGACTTCAGCCTTGAGCCCAACGGGAAAGCGTTGGTTTCCGACTGGTCCGGCAACGGCAAGGTCTGGCAGCTGACCGTCTGATGAGAACAGACGGCGCCTGGGTGAGCAGGAGCACCAGGCGCCGTCTGCTGCTTTACGGCGTCACCGGGATGTTGGTGAGGCCCTTGGGTGCGTTCGTCGCTGTGTTGGAGGCGTACACCACGTTGGGATTCGCGGCGCACTGCGAGACCGAGGTGATCTTGATGGCGTACTCGCCCGCTCCACCGAGGTCCGATTTGTTGTTACGCCACGTGTTGCCGCATCCGTTGGCGAATGCCGGTGTCGTGCTTGGATTGTGGGTTTCGTAGCCGTTGGCGAAGGTGCCGGGGCTGCTGAAGGTGCCGGTGTTGTTCTCGATCAGGTACCCGGTTCCCTTCACGTCGACCCAAGAGTCGGCTGAGTTCTGGCCGCTGATCCCGCGTCCGTTGAACGTGTTGCCGCGGATCACGCCGTTCGCGGTGCCTTCCTTGACATCAATCGGTTCCGCCGCGATGTTCGGGCCGATCGTGTTGCTCAGCACCTGGACACGGTCGGCCTTGTCCACGCCGCCGTTGTTGCCGTGGCACGCCCAGTTCGAGCCCGCCGAACCAATGTAGACGCCTTCACCGTAGCCCTGCTGAACCAGACCAGTGTCGGTGATCACCGAGTCACGGATCACACTGTCGCCTGAGGACTTCCTGAAGTGCACGGCTTCCTCGTCCACATGGTGCACGTACACACTGGAAACCACGGCGTGGTGGGAATTGTCGATCACAATGCCCTTTTTGGACTCGGCAACGGTGAAGCCGGTCAGGTTCCAGTAAGGCGCGTTGTACAGCCAAAGCCCGTAGCCGGAATCCCAGCCCGCGGTCGGCGCCGGGCAGGACGGCGCCTCACCGGATGGACCATCGTTGATCAGAACGGCGTTTCGCGGTCCGGTCAACGTGATGGGCTGAGCCGAGGTTCCTGGCTTGGTCGTCAGGAACGATCCACGGTACGTCCCGGCCGCGAGCTTGATTGTCTGGCCAGGGGCTGCGTTGGCCAGCGCAGCCTGCAGTTGCGCGGCAGTGCTGACGTCGACAACCGGGCCGCCACCGCCGCCCGACGAGGTCTTGACGGTGACCGGCGAGCTCGCTGCGGACGTGTTCCCGGCGGCATCGCGTGCACGGACGCTGAACGTGTACGAGGTGTCGGCCGAGAGCCCGGTGACTGCTGTGGACGTCGTCGAGGACGTTGCCACGACAGTGTTTCCTTGCAGGACCTGGTATTCGGTCACGCCCACGTTGTCCGTGGACGCGCCCCATTCCAAGGACACCGAACTCGACGTCACACCGGTTGACCGCAGGTTGCCAGGGACGGTCGGGGCCTGGTTGTCGACGGGCGGGGGAGCGCCGCATGCGACGCCGTTCACCGTGCAGCCAAGGGGAGTGCCGAGACCTGCGACGTTGAAGCCGAAGCTTTCGCTCGCGCCAGGAGCGATATCGCCGTTATGTGTGGCGTTGGTGAACTTGTAGTGCTGGCCGGTCTGGGTCCGCACCGAGCTCCACGAGCTGCTGACCCTGCTCCCGGCAGGCAGATCGAATTCGAGAGTCCACGTCGTGGTCGCGGTGTCACCGCTGTTGGTCAGCGTGTACGTGGCGCCGTAACCGCTGTCCCATACCGAGGTCTGGGTGAACTTGGCGGTCAGCTGCGGCGCTGCCTGCGCGGCAGGGGTGACACCGACTAACGCGGCGAACACCGTCGCGGTGACCAGAATCGTGCCCCTGGTTCGGGACATGGGCGGAAACCTCCGAGTGCAGGGCGGCGGTTTCCGATGAGCGTGACACGGTCACAGCGAGCAGGTCAATACTGATAGGAAACTTTCCTAACAATTACTGACGGGTTGCCTTGAGGATGAACGCCGTGTCAGCGCCACGCGACGGCGGCTCCCATGTCGACGTTTCAACATCGTGAAACCCGGCTGAGGTGGTGGCAGGCCTCCTGACCCGATTCGGAGGATGATCAAGGAGGGACCAGCAGCCTAGTAGCGGCGCCAGTTCTCGGTACGGCGGAGCCGGTCGAGCAGTTGCAGTGCCAGCTCCCGTGCTACCTCGGGCGCGTTCGTGGCGAGCGCGGGCGCTGTCAGTGCCTCGTCGCCGTTCGAGGTGATCGAATCATGGTTCCACTGATGGGGTCTTGGGAAGTTTTCCAAGGCGAACATGGTCGCGGGATCGCCGAGCCCGAGGTTCTTCAACGGCTTGAGCTCGACGACCGGTACGACCTGCTCGGTATTGGTGGTCAACCGGCCGATCAGGCCGACCAGCCTGGTCAGGATCGCTGTCGCGGAGTCCTCGTCGATGAACGCGATGTGCGCCCGGCCACCGGTTGGCAGGATCTCCCACGCGGCCATGTCGGCGTTGACAGCCATTCGTGCTCCGCCGAATCCGCCTGGCTCGGCCAGCGCGCTGGGACATGACACGGTCGTCTCGTAGTACTCGATGCGCTGGACAAGCTCGTCGGCGTCGGCGACGAGTCCGGACTCCCTGATGGCGCGGACCATGCGGTCAGGAAGGTCGCGCACCTGCGCAGCGGTGTACTTGAGCGCGTTGACTTGGATCACGTGCAGCGCCAACGTGACGCGTGACCACTGCTCCTGCGACATCAGCAGCCCGCTGTGGCTGCGCACTCTCGACAAAGGTTGCCACACAAGTGGTTCACGCTTGGCCGGAACGTTTCGCAGTGCCGTGACGACCTTCACGAGCAGGTCAGGGACCGAGCTGAACTCGGCGAACTGGCCGTTGCCCGCCGCTCCTGCCTGGCGGAACCCGATGATCGGAATGCCGAGCCGGGTGGCCTCGTCGAAGTTCTGATCAGCGCCGCGGCTGGTGAACAGGTACACGTCGGCGTACGCCAATGGCGAGATCTGGTGGCCAAGGGCGTGCACCATGGCAGGCAGTTCTTCGTGCTCCGACGAAACGAAGACCTTCATCGCATCCTCCTTGCCGAAGTGTCGCCACAGCACGCGAACGTGTTAACTCACGCGCTGTCGCCGTGCACGAGTTCCGGCATCACGAGTTCGCCGGGATCGCTTGTCGGGCCGGCGATCTCCGCGACCGCGCGGGCTACAAGGGTGTCAGCGATGTATCCAATGGGGATGGACAACGTCGTCAACGTCGGGGTGAGAAGCTTTCCGACCATGCTGCCGTCGAACCCGGTCACCGCAAGATCGCTTCCGACAAGGATTCCGCGCTGGGCCGCGGCCGAATAGACCGCGCTGGCAAGGACATCACTGCCGGTCACGACGGCTGTCGGCGGGTCGTCCAGCAGGACGTCGAGCGCGGCCGAGACGTGCCGAGGTTCCGGCGATGGGCTCACGACCCTGGCAGGAAGGCCGGATTCGGTTACTGCCGCACGGAATCCGGTTTCGCGGGACACGTCCCAGCTTCCCTGCGGCGCGTATCCGAAGAACGCAAGGCGTTTGTGGCCCTGCTCGATCAAGTACGTTGTCACCGCGTGGATCGCGGCTTGGTTGTCGATGTCGACCCAGTTCTGCGGCTGTTCAGGTGCTGTCCGGCCGAAGCACGCGAAGGGAACCCCGCGTGCTGCCAACGTTTTCACGCGGACGTCGTTCGGCTCGATGTTGGCGAGGATGACCGCGTCCGCGACACCTGCTTGCAGCAATTCGTCGGTTTCACCGGGTGTTAGGACGAGATGATGACCCCGCGCCCCGGCCGCTGACGTCAGCGCCGACATGAATTCGAGCATGATCGTTTTGCCGGTTGGGAAATCCCCGGCCGAGATGGGGTACGCGAGGCTTCCGCTGCGCCTGGTCCGCAGGCTGGCCGCGCCGGAATGCGGCCGGTAGTTCAGGCTGTCGATGGCGGCGAGGACTCGTTCGCGAGTCGCCGAACCCACGCGCCCGGTCGAGCGCAGGACGTTCGACACCGTCTGGTGTGAGACGCCTGCTTCGCGGGCGACGTCGTGAATCGTGGTTCTGGTTGACACGAATGTCCCCTTGACTTCATCCGCTGCGGTGGGATGCTGGTTCGCGGCAATGATAGAACGTTAAACCAGCGAGCCGTCCATGGTTGAGCGGCGGCTCGTGCCCGCGGCCACGGCATGCGTAGCTGGGAGCCTTGCCCACTCGGTGTGGGGCAGGCCGGTTCCGGTCAGTCGAGGTGGTGGCGTAGGTGCGTGTGATCGACGGCTGCCGCTGCTGTCGTTCACCTGCCGTCCACAGCAGCGTGAACGACAGCACGCGAACTCAGTCAGGGATGTACAGACAGAAGGGATGCCCGGCCGGATCGAGAAAGACACGGACCTTGTCCTGTGGCTGGTAGTCGGCGAGCACGGCGCCGGTTGTCAAGGCGTGTGCGCTGGCGGCTTCGAGATCGTCGACCGCGATGTCCAGGTGCAACATCATCAGTTGCTGTCCTGGATGAGCTGGCCATGCTGGCCGTTCGTAGAGCTCCTCGGTCTGGAACGACAGCCCGGTGCCGCCGCCCTTCGGCCTGATCGTGACCCAGGTCTTCTCCCGCTCGATCACTTCCCAGCCGAGCAGTTCACGGTAGAACTCGGCCAGGTCACCCGCGTCGGGTGCGTCAAGGACGACTGAGGTCAACGTCATCTGTGCCATGACTGCGGAGTACCCACCCGAGCGGATGCTGTCACACCCCAGCTACGTACGACGAAAGCATGGGCGATTTCGGGAACTCGACGGCGGGTCTCAGCCGACTAGTGGGCAGAGGACTTTCACTGGGAGGTAGACCTTGCAACGCCGTACTTTCCTGCGCGCGTCCGCCCTGTCCGCGGGCGTGATGCCGATGGGCGCGCCGATCGCCGAAGCCGAGCAGTCGACACTGCGTGTTCAGGTCCTAGCTTACGAAGGCGCGGAAGAACTCGACTTCGTCGCACCCTTTGACGTGCTGGCCATGGCTGGCCACATGAGCAACAACCGCATCCGTACCACCCTGGTCTCGACCAACAAGCCCACCACGATCACAGCATCGAAAGGGATGCGCATCGAAGTACCGCGCGGGTGGTCGCCGCAGGACGCTGACATCCTTGTGGTGCCGGGCGGTGGGTTTGCCAACCGACCGGGATCGGGACTGGCCAAATTGTTGGCGGACAAGGTGTTCATGCGACGCCTCGCGGCTGTCGAAGCCGTCACGGTCGGTGTCTGCACCGGCGTGATGGCTTTGTCCGCGGCTGGATTCACCAAAGGCAGGTCCGCCACCACGCACGCGGGCGCCAAGGCGGATCTCGCCGCGCAAGGCGCGACGGTGATCAACGCGCGCGTGGTCGACGACGGCGACCTCGTCACCTGTGGCGGCATCACGTCCGGTTTGGACGCTGCGATCTGGCTGGTCGAGCGGTTTCTTGGCCCGCAACTGGCCACCCAGGTCGAGACCGTCATGGAGTACGAGCGCCGAGGCACGGTCTGGCGTAGCTGATCCGAAAATCGATGGTGAGTGGGCAGGCCGAAGGCACCCGGCGTAGCGCAGCGGAGCCGGGTTGGTAGTTGGGTTGTCAGGCCGCGGGTTCGAGGGTGACGCGATAGCCCAGAGCGGCCAGTTGGCTGATGTGGTTGCGGACCTTGCGTTGAGTGTTGGTGTGCTGGACGAAGTAGTCGGCGCCGAGGTCACGGAACCGGGCGTTGGGGTCGGATAACAGGTGCCACATGATCACGAGAATGGAACGGCCGACCGCGACGATGGCCTTCTTGGCGCCACTGCGGCGAGCGATGCGCCGGTAGCGTTCGCCGAGAAAAGTGTTGGTCCTGCTGGCGGACACTGCGGCCTCGCCCAGGATTCGGGCCAGGTAAGGGTTGCCGTGCCCGGTGGCAGCTTTGCCTTTCTTCTTGCCGGCCGACTCCGACACCCCGGGAGCGAACTTGGCCCAGGAACACAGGTGGCCCGGAGTTGGGAAGCGTGCCATGTCCAGCCCGATCTCGGCGATGGCTACCTGGGCGGCGGTGCGCCCGACGCCGGTGATCTCATCAAGCTGGTCGACCGCTGTGGCGAAAGGGGCGATCAACTCCTCGATCGCGGCATCCACTCGGGCGACGTCAGCGATCCCGGCATCCACCCGGGCCAGCATGGTCGACAACAGGAACGCGTGATGATCGGTGAAAAACCCGGTGAACGCCTCTTCCAGCCTGCCGATCTTGCGCCGCATCGAGGTGCGGGCCAGCTGCGCGAGTACCTTCGGGTCCCGCTGCCCGGCGACCAGCGCGGCCAGCATGGCCCGGCCGGACACCCCGAAGATGTCCGAGACCACCACCGAGAGCTTGATCTGGGCATCTTCCAGGAGCTTTTCCACCCGCTGCTTCTCCGCGGTGCAGACCTCGACCAGGTCACGCCGATACCGGGTCAGATCCCGTAGCCGGCGGATCGGTGACGGCGGGACAAAACTGGGCCGGATCATCTGCCGTTCGGCGACCTTGCACAACCACACCGCGTCCAATCGATCCGTCTTCGGCCGGCCGGGCAGATGCTTGACATCGCGGGCGTTGACCAGCCAGGTCTCGAACCCGTGCGCCTCCAACAGGTAGAACACCGGCTTCCAATAGTCCGATGTGGACTCCATGACCACCCGGGTCACGCCCAGCCCGGCCAGCCGATCAGCCAGCACCAGCAACGACCGGGTCATCGTCGAGTACGGCCGGACCTCCTGCAGCCGCTTACCCGGACGCGCCTCATCGGGCACCCGGACACAACACATCACCTCGGCCTTACCGATATCCAACGCGGCCACCCGCGCGATGATCTCCTCGTTGTCCTGTGTCTGCTCCAACATCGGCCTCTCCCCGAGCGTCCGGCGGGGCGGCTACCCGCGGGAGCCCAGGCAACAACGAATCTGATCCGCGTGCTCGAAGCAACAATCAAGGGCCCACCAAGGGCTCCCAGCGTCCGACTAACGCACGGCCTTCACAGACCATAGAGACAACGACGTCAGCGGGCAGCCAACACCGATTTTCACCCCTCAACGGGCGTCTTCACCAGAGGACAGACTGACTAACGCCCGAACTCTGGGTCACTCCCGGCAATGAACGCCTGCCGGGGGTGTTCCACCGACGCCAACGACACGATGTCCCTGCCGTAGAACACAGCCGTCAGCCACACGGCCAGCACCCGCACCTTGCGTTCCCAACTCGGCACGGCAAGGACGTGATAACCGCGGTGCATCAACCAAGCAAGGAACCCCTTGATCACGATCCACCGCCACTGGAAGATGCCCCGGCCGATCCCGAGTGTGGCCACAGCGCCAAGGCTGTGGTGCACGTAATCCTTGGGCTTACGGCCCCGCAACGACTTCGCGATGTTCTTGGCCAGCAACTTGCCCTGGCGGTACGCGTGCTGAGCGTTCGGCACCGTGAGCGCACCAGGCTTGTCCGACGCAAGGTCAGGCACAGCGGCGTTGTCGCCCGCTGCCCACGCGTCCTCGACCCCTGGGATACGCAGATCCGCGGTGACGATCATCCGGCCGAGCTCGTCCACCGGAAGGTCGGTGTGCTTGTGCACCACCGGGTTCGCCGCGTTGCCTGCCGTCCACACGATCAGGTTCGAGTCGAATTCCTCGCCGCTCGACAGCACGATGTGACCGTCCACAGCGGACGCAACCGTCGTGTTCAGGTGCACGTGGGCGCCGCGCTTCTCCAACGACCGCACGACCCACGAGCCGGGGCGGTCGGTGACCTCGGGCAGGATCCGCCCGGCCGCTTCGACCAGGTGGAACCGCAGCTCGCTCGCCTCCAGCTCCGGGTACCGCTTGAGCACGGCCTTGGCCAGCGAGAACACCTCCGCGAACCCTTCGACGCCGGTGAAACCGCCGCCGACGAACGTGACCGTGAGCAGCCGTTGCCTTGTCGGGCCCGGTTCGAGCACCGCGGCACGGTCGAACGCGGTCAGCAACCGGTCGCGGATGGCCACGGCTTCCTCGATGTGTTTGAGCCCGATCGCGTGTTCGGCGATGCCCGGCACCGGGAACTTCCGGATGACCGCGCCCGCCGTGACCACGATGATGTCGTAGGTGACGTCGAACGTCGGCCCGTCCATGGGGCAGACGGTGACTGTGCGGTTCTCGTGGTCGATCTGGGTCACCATCCCGGCCACGAGCTTGGTGCGGCGCAGGTGCCTGCGCAGCGAGATCGCCGCGTGTCGCGCCTCGATCGAACCGGCCGCGACCTCGGGAAGGAACGGCTGGTAGGTCATGTACGGGCGGGGATCGACGAGTATCAGCTCGGCCTCGTCCTTACGCAGCTTCTTCTCGAGTTTCCAAGCGGTGTAGAAGCCGGCGTAGCCACCGCCGACCACCAGGATCTTGCGCATGACGTCCCCTTTCTCTTCTCACAGGCTTGGACGGCACAGCCAAGCCCGCTGTGACAAGCCAGGGACGTGGCTGTGGTCACTTGGTCCGCACGGGCAGAACCTCGAGGTCGCGCATCAAGGAGCTGGTCCGCCAGGTGAGCGTGTCGGGATCGACGGCGAGGTGCAAGTCGAGCACCCGCCCGATCGCGATCCGGCCTTCCAGACGGGCCAGCGGCGCGCCGAGGCAGTGGCGGATGCCATGGCCGAACGCGACATGGCCGTTCGTCGAGCGCGAGATGTCGAGCTTGTCTGGTTCCTCGAACCCGGCATCGTCGCGGTTGGCGGACAACAGGGACACGAACACGAACTCGTTGGCAGGGATCGGCACACCGCCGATTTCGATGTCCTCGGCCGTGAACCTGAGCGTGCCGGTGTGCAGCGGGCTTTCGTACCGCAGCAGTTCCTCCACGGCGTCCGGCATCCTGGCCGGATCGGCACGCAGCGCGGCCACGCCTGATACGCGGGATGAAAGGCCGACGAACGCGGGAACATATCCTTGAGCAGTTCGGTGGAGTGACAGAGTCCGTGGATCGGTCAGCACGGCCTTGACGTCCTCGTGCCTTGTCACCAGCCAGCCGTTGATGCCGCTGGGTATTTTCACCGGTCGGACCGGTGCGGCTGTCCGGAACTCGGCTTCGAGCTCGTGCGGGGTCTGGATGAAGGTCTCGGTGAGCTCCAAGGACTCCGTCATACTTCGATGGTGCCCCGGGCTCGCGATATGCGCCCTGGCAAGTAACAGTCAGTCGACGATTACTTCGAGATATTCCGCTGGTGTGGCCACAGATCCGTCGCGTGCGGTGTTGAACCGGGCCATTACCTCCTTCAGTTCCTCGGTCAGCGTGTTCTGCTGATCCGCGTCCAGCGCGTCGAAAGTGGCTTTGACCGGTCCGAGTGTGTGACGCAGGAAAGCGACGCCCTTGTCCGCGGATTCATGCTGAGTCATTGACGTGTATTTCGTGAGTCTTGGGTTTCCAAAAAGCTCGCGGACGAAATCCTCGTCACCCCACCTGAGCGGTTCGGTGCCGATCGTCCCCGTTTGGTATCGCGCCAAAGTCGCCATGCACTGACCGACAAAGCCGTCAGCGGTCCACGAGGTCACGCCGATCCGTCCAGAAGAGACTCTCCGCAACTCGGCCGCGGCTTTCTTGGCGTCAGCCGCGAACATCACCGCGAAGGTGGACACGACAACGTCGAATTCGCCGTCCTCGAACGGTAAATCCTGGGCGTCAGCGACCACAGTGGCGATCTCGAAACCTTCGGCGGCGGCGCGTTCCCGTGCGGTGTCAAGGAAATCGGCGACCAGGTCGATCGCTGTGACCGCGCCGCCGCTGCGCGCCGCGAGGAGTGTGGTGGTTCCTGTGCCCGCGCCGACGTCGAGCACGCGGTCGCCTGGTTTCACGCCCGTTGACTGAACCACTCGCTCGTGCGCCGAGGTGTGGTGTGTCGCGAGGGCTCTGAGATTGCCCGCCGCCCAGATCCGTTCCGCATCATTTGAGGTCATGTGGCGAGTATTGACTACACGAGCCATGTAGTCAATGGGTCACGAGATAGGGTGTCGGCGTGAACAGCCCTGGTGGCCGGTCGTACCACTCGCCTCGGCGCGAAGCGCAGGCGAAAGCGACCCGTCGGGAGATCCTCGAAACGGCCCGCAGGCTGTTCCGGGAACAGGGCTACGCCGCGACAAGCGTGCCGGTGGTCGCGCGCGAGGCTGGCGTGTCGACCAAGACGGTGTACTTGTCGTTTCCCACCAAACGGCAGCTGCTGCTGTCGGTATGGGACCTCGCCCTGCACGGCGACGACGAGCAGATCCCGGTCGCCGACCGGGACTGGTTCCGCGAGATGATCGACGAGCCGGATCCCAGCAGGCAGCTCTACCTGTACTGCTGCACCGCGCACACCAAGGTCCGGTTCGCTGACGTGCTCGAGGTCATCCGCGGGGCGGCGGCGGCCGATCCCGAGATCGCCGAGCTGTGGCAGAAGATGCAGGCGGAGTTTTATGACAACCAGCGCCGGATCGTTGTCGCGCTGGATGAAAAGGGTGGCCTGCGGCCGGGGTTGAGCGTGGACGACGCCAACGATCTGCTGTGGACGCTCAACCACCCGACGGTTTTCCACATGCTCGTGGCCGAGCGCGGCTGGTCACCGGAGAAATACCGAGATTGGCTCTATGCCACCCTGCGTCAGCAGTTGCTGGGCGAGTAGGCGGCATCCGGCTGGCCCGGTGTCAACCCGTACGCTGTGCCCGGGCGGAGTGCCGAGGAGAGGGAATTCGCTGGATGGTCGACGTGCTCGCCACCGTGCTGACCTTCGCCGCCATCGCTTTGGCGGTCTGGGGTGTCGTACTGATAGTGCTCAACAAGCGGTTCGCGCTGAACCAGCCGTACGGCCTCGCCCTGGCAGGCGCGGCGCTCGTGCTGGAGCTCGCGCTGATCGGCCAGCTGGTCACCGGCCTGGTCAACCTGTTCACGACCGACCGCGTGGTCGACAAGCTGACGTTCATCAGCTACCTCGCAGGCCCGGTCGTGATCCTGCCGCTGTCGGCCTACTGGGCAGCGGCTGAGCGCAGTCGTTGGGGCTCAGGGGTTCTGGTGATCGGCTGCCTGTCCATCCCGATCCTCATCCTCCGGCTGCGGCAGATCTGGGACGGCCATGGCTGACCTTCGCGAGGCCACAAGGTCCGGGCCGGGCCGCATCCTGATCGCGGTGTACGCGATCTTCGTGATCGCGGCGACGGCCCGCTCAGCGGTCCAGATCGCGTCCCGCTTCGACCGGGCGCCACTGGCGTACCTGCTGTCCGCCCTGGCCGCGGTGATCTACATCGTCGCGTTGGTGTGCCTGATCAAAGGAACGAGGACGTCCCGGCGGATCGCCACGATCTCGTGCATGGTCGAACTCGTCGGTGTGATCGTGGTGGGAACCGTCAGCCTGTTCGCACCGGAGCTGTTCCCCGAGCCGACCGTGTGGTCGCACTTCGGCCAGGGCTACGGCTTCGTGCCGGTGATCCTGCCGATCCTCGGGTTGTGGTGGATCAAGGCGTCCGCGAAACCGGCCAAGCCCCGGACGTGAAGCCCAGAAGACCATTCCGGCCTGTCGGCTCCGCCACCCAGAAAGCAGCGGAGCCGACCCCCAGTCGCATCTACCCCAAAAGGTAAAAACGTTTCCTTCGGCCACCGTCGACTATGCCGCACCGAGCGGGGACAAACCTTGCACGGACCTTGAATCAGCAGGTCACAGCGGATCTCACCAGGCGGACAAGCTCCTCGGTCTCCGGTGCGCCGATCTCGGTGAAGATCTCAAGCGCCCGCTGCCAGTGCGGCACGGCGGCCTCGGCGCCCCGCGCGGCCTGCGTGATCAGGCCACGCACGTGCAGCGCACGCGCTTCGAACAGGCGCTGACCGCCGGTCGCGACCAGCTTCAACGCGTGCTCGATGTGCATGCCTGCGTGCTCGATGTCGTCCATCGCCAGGCAGCTCGCGGCGAGCTCGGTCAACGCGGGCGCCTCCAGCACGCGCATGCCGGTCTCGTACATGGTGTCCAGGGCTTCACGGGCATAACCCATCGCCGTGGCGATCTCGCCGAGGCGCCGGTGAGCGATCGACAGGCCAATGAGGACAGACACTTCGCCGTAGCGGAAGCTGATCGACCGGGACAGCGCCAACGCGGCCGTGTAGCCCTCGATACTCTCGGTCAGTTTGCCGAGCCTGCGTTGCACGGTCGCGCTGATCTCCAGCGCGCCTGCCTCGTAACGGCGTTCGCCGATCTGGCGGCTGAGCACGAGCGCGTCGTGCGCATGCGACCGTGCTTCGGCGTATCGGCCGAGGTCGCAGTACGTCTCCGCGAGGCAGACCAGCGAGTTGCCGGAGAGGTAGTGGTATTCCGTCTCGTACGCGATGTCCACGCACTGCTTGTGGCAGTTGGCGGCCTCGGTCAGGCGCCCGGCCGTCCAGTGCGCGAGGCCGAGGCCGTTCAGCACGTAGATGGACGCGAACTGGTCGCCGATCTGCTCACAGATCGCCAGCGCCTGGCTGTGGCACGCGACCGCTTCCTCGACATGGCCGAGCGACAGTTGCGCAACCCCGATGTAGTTGATCGCACGGGCGCGTAGCACGTCATTGGCTGCCTTCTCCGCCAGCGCCAACTCGGCTTCGTGGCAGCGCATGGCCTCGTGCGGCTGGCCGAGCTGCGAATGCACGCGGCCGAGGTGGTGCACTGCGTCGGCTTCGGCGAGAAGATCACCGATCGCCTTGGCGACGTCCCGTGCCCTGGTGTGTTTGACGATGGCTCGCTGGTAGTCGCTCAGGTTGTACGAGATCAGGCCGCTCATTGTGAGGACCGCTGCTTCCGCGCGCTGATCACCCGAGCGTTGCGCTGCCGCGAGGGCGGCCTCGCACATCGCCAGCCCGTCCGCGGCGTGCCCACGGTTGACGAAGTATTTCCGTAGTGCCAGTGTGATCTGCGAGGCGTAGTGGCACAATTCGGTGCTGCTGGCTGCATTTCCGACCATGGCGGCCAGGTTCGCGCGCTCGTCGTCCAGCCAGTAGGCGGGCGCGTCCGTGATCGCTTCCGTGTAGTAATCCAGCAACCGCCGGTCACACGCGGCCAGTTCGGTGGTTTCCTCGGTGCGCGCCCGATCCGCGGCGTAGTCACGGATCAAGTCGTGGAACTGGAAACGCTCCCCGGGCCGTGGGGTCAGCAAGTTCGCGGCAACCAGCCGGTCGAGGGCGCGGCGGATCACCGCCTCGGACTCCTCGCCCGTGGCCGCGCACGCGACCGGCACGGTGAAGTCCGCGCCCGGAACGCGGCCAAGCAAGCGGAACAACCGCCGCGTCGGTTCGTCGAGTGCCTGATAGGACAAGTGAAAAGTGGACCGGACAGCGACGGACGGATCGCCGTCGACGGCCAGTTCGGCCAGCCGGTCCGCGCGCAGTCGCTCGACATAGTCGGTGATCAGGCCGTGTTCGCTGCCAAGCAGGTTGGCGGCCACGATCCTCAGTGCCAGCGGCAAATACCCGCACAGCCGGGCAAGTTCTTCCATGGGTTCGTCGTCGACCGCGCCGAGAAACGATCTCAGCAGAGTCAAGGACTCGTTCTCGGACAACACATCGAGACGGATCACGCGTGCGTCATTGTGTACGGTGAGTGTCCGCAGATCGCCTCGGCTGGTGACCAGCGTCATCGAGTCCGGATTGGACGGAAGCAACGCGCGAACCTGGTCGGGGCCGACCGCGTTGTCCAGCACGACAAGCAGCTTGCGGCCCGCGGTCATCGACCGGTAGAGCGCGACCTGTTCGTCCACTGTGACCGGTACCTGCTGCGCCGGTGTGCCCAGGGCGCGCAGGAACTGGGTCAACGCCTGCGCGGTGGAAACCGGCGCCAATGTGTCGTATCCCCGCAGGTCAACGAAAAGCTGGCCGTCCGGGAAGCGCGATCGGACCCGATGTGCCCAGTGCACGGCCAAAGCCGTCTTGCCGACGCCACCAGGGCCAGCGATCACGATCGTCCGCGCGTTCAGCCGGTCCAGCCGGGCAAGGTCGGTGCGCCTGCCGGAGAATGTCGTCAAGTCCGCCGGAAGCTGCATGGGGATCGTGGCTGCTTGGTTCGTGGGTTGCTCGTCGGGCATCCCTTCGCGCAGCACGGTTTCATGTGCCTGGCGTAGCCAAGTCCCTGGCCGGGCACCGTATTCGTCGGCCAGCTTGCGCCTGATCGACTCGTACACCGCCAATGCGGCCGAGTTCTGGCCGGTGTGGTGCAGGGCGAGCATCAGCGACGCCCACAACCGTTCCCGCAACGGATACTTCGCGACCAGGCCACGAAGGTCCGGGATCAACGTTTCGTAGTCGCCTGATCGCAGGTCTGCGGTAACCCGCAGTTCCAGTGCGGTCATCCGCAATTCGGTCAGCCGCGCGGCTTCGGCACCGAGCAAACCGTTGGTAACACCGTCGAATGCCTGGCCACGCCACAGCTCCAAGGCGCCACGCAGGTGCGCGGCCGCCTGCTTCGGGCGGTTGTAAGTCAGCATGTCACGGGCGTTTTCCACGGCATTCTCGAACTCGGTGAGGTCCACCCCGCTCTTGACACTGATCCAGTACCCGGATCCGTCGCCGCGCAGCACATCCGGCGCACCTGCGGCACGGATGGCCCTGCGCAGCGTCGAGACGTAACTCTGGATCATTCCGCGCGCCGAGCTCGGCGGTTTGGTGCCCCACACAACGTCGATCAGCGCGGACGTGTCCACCATCCGTTCCGGATGGACGAGAAGCGCCGCGAGCAGCGCCCTCGGTTTCGCTCCGCCAAGGGCGACCGGCGTGCCGTCGACCTCCATGGAAACGGTTCCAAGCACGCGAAATCGGACCGTTGTCATCTCGTATCCCCCCAGTCTTCACGGTCTCACGAAGAGGACGCGTGAGGCTCAGCGAGGTTCTGCGCTGTTCAGCTGGACACCTGAAGTCCGCGGGGATGACTGTACTCTGGGAAGCCGCCGAACCGGTCAAGGTTCGCACGGTACTGGACACACTGGACACAGCGAAACCGTTCGCTTACCGCGTGTTGTGGGAAGTCCTAGATTCATCCGGTGATCCGGAGGCTGTAATGGTGCGGTTCGTCGGCGTGACGTTCTACGTTCCGGTCTGCGGAAAGAGGCTGCTGTGGATGAACATGGCAGCCGCGCTCGTGCCAGCAAGGACTTTCCTTATGGTGTAGTGCTTCCTGTTCTCTTCGCTTGGGAGGTCAGGCCAGAACCTTCGCCACGTGCTCGGCCTGCCGGGCGAGCGCGAGTGCCGAGGGAAAGCGGCGGTGGGATCCATGCTCACGCCGAAACTCACGCGGCGTCCATAGTCGGCAATGCGCGGATGGTGTTGGACACCCGTGTCCAGTGGCAAAGAAGGCATTACCGGCTTACTTTTGGTAAGTATGTCGACGCGCCAGATCCCGCCCGTGCTCAACGAGACCTCGTGCCGAGGGTTCGAAACGGCCATCGAGGCCATCTCGAAACCGTGGACCGGCGCCGTCCTGCACGTGCTGGCGCTGGGAGTGCGGCGGTTCGGTGAGATCGCCGCGATGATCGACGGCATCTCGCACCGGCTGCTGTCCCAGCGCCTCAAGGAGTTCACGGCCGAAGGCCTTGTCGAACGGACGGTGGTTCCCGCAACGCCGGTTGAGCTGACCGGCAGTGGCAAGGACCTCATCGTGGCGCTGCAACCGCTGGTGCGGTGGGGCGCCGAACGCACTGGATCACGCTAGATCTCGTTGTTCCACATCCGGAACATCAGGCACTTCCCGCGCTTGTCGAACGTGACCGTCCACAGGTTCAGGAACGTGCCCAGTTCCTTGTAGACGCCGGTGCCCTTGATCGCGGCGGTGTCGCCGTTGATCATCAGAATGGACCACTCGAACTCCCATCCACCCTCCTGCCACTTCTGCCGTGACAGCCACCCTTCGACGATCTCGGCACGGCCGATCCAGTCGGTCACGTACGGCCACTCGTGGTACTCCGCTGCCGGGGCGAACAGCGCTTTGATGTCCTTTGGCGATGCCGTGCGCCACGCGTGCACGTAGGCATCGACCCAGGCTTCGACTTCCGTGGTTTGCATACCTTCAGCCTGCGAGCCGTCATCGCGCTGAGGAAGGCCGCGACTTCCTGGGTGCGGCACTCCCAGGACCGGGTCCGGTGCAGGTCTCAGACCCGGTCAAGGCAGAAGTGTGGAGCAAACCGGTACCCGGACCTTGACTTTGAGCGACAGTTATTTGACTCTGTGCGACATGCCGGTGCGCCGATCGCGGCGTACGAGTCGTTCTTCGGCTCGATCGTCCATATAGGACGTCCGGTCGTGATGCTTCGGGTGCCGGCGGCTCTCGCGTCGCGCAAACTGAAGGCCAGCAACGCACATCTGCGTAATCTCGCGCTGGCGTTCATCGCCGAACAGGCCCCCGCTCGCACAGACCTGGTGCAACGGGTCCGTGCGGCGCTCTTCCAAGCGCTTGTCAACCTTCGTCCCCGCACGCTGCAGCGCGGGCTGCGTGAGCAAGGCACGAGCTACAGCGAATTGCTCGACAGTGTCCGCAGGCAGGCGGCCCGCCGCTACCTGACCGGAACCGACTTGCCGATGAGCCGGGTCGCGGTTCTGCTTGGCCTGTCGGAACAATCCGCGCTGACCCGATGTTGCCGCACGTGGTGGCGCGAACTAGCCGTCCGGAACTCGTTGAACGTCGTACTAGCATGGCGGTGTGGGCGAGCACCGGAACACCGAACTTGGCGCCTTCCTCCGCTCCCGGCGTGCGGCGCTGACACCAGCGCAGATCGGCATCGCCACGCACGGCACCTCTCGTCGAGTGCCGGGTCTCCGGCGCGAAGAGGTCGCGCGGCTCGCGGGGATGAGCGTGAACTACTACACCCGCATCGAGCAGGGCGAAAACCACCAGATGTCCGATTCGGTGCTCGAAGCGATCGCCACCGCGCTGCGCCTGGACGAGACCGAGCGTATGCACCTGCTGCGCCTGGCCTGGCCAACCCAGATCGCCCGCGGCCCACTCGGCCCTGAGACAGTCCGTGACTCACTGCGAAACCTGCTGGACAGCGCGAACGACCAGGCAGCATGGGTGATCGGCAGACGCGCCGACCTGCTCGTCGCGAACCGCCTCGGCTACGCGCTGCTGGGCATCAGCCCAGATTCGCGGCCCAATTTGGCGAGGCGGATGTTCCTCGAGCCAGCCGCACGTGACCTGTACGTGGACCGCGAGGCGGCCATGCGGCTCTCCGCATCGAACCTGCGGATCTCCACCCGTGAGCACCCCGACGACGCTGAGCTCGCCGAACTCGTGGCCGAGCTGTGCGCCGAAAGCCGCGACTTCGCCCGGATATGGGCGACACATCCGATGACCGACTGCCATCACACGGTCCGGAGATTCAACCACCCGGTGGTGGGCCTGCTGACGTTGAACGAAGAAGCGTTCCGGCTGCCCGACGCACCAGGCCAGCGCCTGATCTTCAACGGCGCCGAGCCGGGATCAGACTCGGCCCGGCGCCTGAAACTCCTGACCTAGTTCACTCGGTCGAGGACGAAGACAGGGATGACCCGGTCGGTTTTGGTCTGGTACACCGCGTAATCCGGCCACGCCTCAACGGCCCGCTCCCACCACGTGTCCCGTTCCGCGCCCTCGATCTCGCGAGCCTCGTACTCACTCCGATCGGCGCCATCCTGCAGTTCCACGCGTGGATGAGTCTTGATGTTGTTGTACCACTGAGGATTCTGCGGCGCCCCACCCAACGACGCCACGACCGCGTACTGGCCGTCGTGCTCGACCCGCATCAGCGGCGTCTTACGGAGCTTGCCGGACTTGGCGCCAACCGTGGTCAGGATGATCACGGGCTTGCCTTGCTGCAGACCGCCTTGCTGCCCGTTCGATTCTTCGTACAACGCGACCTGGTCGCGTGCGTAATCGGCAGTGCTGGGCGCGTACTCGCCTTCGAGAGCCATGAATCGATGATCGTCGAGTGGGTCCGCTCCCTGCCACTCCACATCGTGGGTACCCAGGCGGCAACGGCACCTCGATTCGACATCGTCTAGTATTAGGCCGATCAAGTGAACCGCGTCGAAACCGCTTGACGGACAATCACCTCAATTCCGTTGCGGCACATGCAATTTACGGAGACGCGTTGACATCTCATCTGGTCTGGACCAGCGGGATTGACAGGAGTCTGTCACGGATTCCTGTTCGTGGCAGGGATTTGGCAGGGCGCGCTGGCCAGACTTGGTGGACACCCGCTCGGCTTGAGCGCGGCCTCTGTCAGGCCGGGTTCGGAGCGGAACCTGCCAGAATCCTTGGAGTGTCATCGATGCCTCGTCGGGTGCTATCCGCCGCGTTCGCTGTGGCGGCTCTGCTGGTGAGCGGATGTTCCGCGATCACAGGGGAGTCAAGCGATCCCGCTCCCTCCGGCCCGCTGGAGAAGTCCCGGATCAACGTCGCGATCCTGCCGACGGTGGAGATCGCGCCGCTGCAACTGGCGATCCGCAACGGGTTCTTCCGTGAGGAAGGCCTTGATGTCAACGTCACGATCGCGGGCAGCGGCCAGCAAACGGTCGAAGGCATGGTGAACGGCCAGTACGACATCGTCTATTCCACGTATCCGCCGCTGATTCTCGCGCACTCCAAGCGGATCGCGGACGTCAAGATCGTCGCGGGCAACTCGTACGCCGCGCCGCGCACGGCGATGTTGATGAAGCGCAAGGACTCGCCGCTCAACACCGCGGCCGATGTGGCGCACAAGAAGGTCGCGGTCACCGCGAAGGGCACGTTGGCCGAACTCATGGTCCGCTCGGCGATCGCCACGCAGAACGTCGACCACAAGAGCATCACGTTCGTGGAAATGCCGTTCCCGGACATGCCGACCGCGTTGAACGACGGCAGGGCCGACGCCGCGATGATGGTCGAGCCGTTCGTCACGGCGGCCGAGCGCTCGGTTGGTGCGAGTCCGTTGCTTGATCTGGCCAGCGGTCCGCTGAACGACTTGCCGTTCACGGGTTTCGGCGCGACGGGCACGTTCGTCAACGCGAATCCCAAGACCGTCGAGGCCTTCCAGCGCGGTCTCGCCAGGGCGACCGACGCGTCGAGTGACCGTACGAAGATCGAGCCGCTGCCGGAATTCGCCAAGATCGACAAGGATGTCGCCGCGTTGACCAGGCTGCCGGTGTTCCGGGCCAACCTCGACCCGATCCCGATTCAGCGCATCGTCAAGCTGATGACCGACTTCGGCCTGCTCAAGGAACCGGTTGACGTCACGCCGCTGCTGTTGAAGCCGCCACCCGCACGACCGCGGACGACGGCAACACCGCAGAACTGAATCAGAGCCGGTCGGCAGTCATTTCACAGGTCCCTTTGGTTTGGGCTTGAGGTTGCCCTCCTCCGTCCCCGCTAAACGGTGCATCTCCGACTGGCACGTGGTCGATAGGTATCACTATACCGGTATAGGTTGTGAATGTCACGTATAAGCCGCTGAACCGCGGCTTTGATGGAAATATAGAGATGGATGTACGCATCGGGCAGATCTATGATTAGTATTGGCTGCATGTCAGAAGGGCGCAGCCTCACTTCCCGCGAACAGCACGTGTGGCGCTCGTACCTTACGTTCAAACGGCGTCTTGACAATGCGCTCGTGCAGCACTTGCAGGCGGATTTCGGGCTGTCCGCGGCCGATTACCTGATCATGGCCAACCTGGCCGACGCGCCGCACTCGAGGATGCGCACGTACGAGTTGATCGAGGCGACGCGGTGGGAGAAAAGCAGGCTCTCCCACCATCTCAAGCGGATGGAGCGGCGCAGGCTGGTGCGGCGCGTGCCGACCGACAAACTCAGGTCGCCCGCGTTCATGCTCACCGAGGACGGCGAGCAGGTGATCGCCGAAGCCGCGCCCGCGCACGCCGACCGCATCCGCCAGCTGTTCTTCGACGCGGTCGACGAGGAGTTCCTCGGCCGGTTCGTCGAGATGTGCGAGACGGTCCTGGCCCGGATAGACCGGCACGGCATGGGCGACATCGCGCCACCTGGCCAATCCACAGTGGACTGACGTCAGCTCGTGGCCAGCACCCATGCCGTAACCACGGTCGCGGCGAAGATCAGCCAGCCGGTGAGGATCGCGATGGTGACCGGGTGGCCTTGACGCAGCCAGCGGATCCCCAGCAGGCCGCCGACGATCATGCCGAGGACCGCCCCAGCTGGGGAGAGCCACATCGCCACCATCTGGCCGTCCGGCGAGCAGATGAACCGCACGCTGGTGCTACCGCAGCCCGCCGAGCTCATCTGCAGGATCACGCCGAGAAACATCCCGGCGAAGAACGCCGGGATGAGCGACAACACGCCGACGGTCAGCCGCCTCTTCTGCGCCGCGTCCACCATGGCCGAGCAGCTTAACTACCTCCGCAGCACCCGTCGCGCCAGGCGGTTGCCCACGAACTGCGCGAGCTGCACCAGCACGATGATGATCGCGACCGCGACAGCCGTGACACCCCAGTTGAACCGCTGATAGCCGTAGACGATGGCGAAGTCGCCGAGGCCACCGCCGCCGATGGCGCCCGCGACCGCGGACATGTCCACCACGGCCACGAACACGAACGTGTACCCGAGGATGAGCGGCCCCAAGGCCTCCGGCACCAACAGCGTCGTGATGATCCGCCACGGGCTCGCGCCCATCGCCCGCGCCGCCTCGATCACGCCAGGGTCGATCGTGACCAGGTTCTGCTCGACGATGCGGGAAATGCCGAACGTGGCCGCGGCGATCAGCGCGAACGTGGCCGCGGCTGTGCCCAGCTGCGTGCCGACCACCGCGATGGTCACCGGGCCGATGGCCGTGATGAAGATGATGAACGGGATCGGCCGCACGATGTTCACGACCACGTTCAGCACCGTGTGCACCGGGCGGTTGGCCAGAATCCCGCCCGGCCGGGTGCTGTAGAGGGCAATGCCCAGCAACAGGCCGAGGAAACCGCCGACGATCATCGTGGCCGCGACCATCCACAGGGTCTGCCCGACCGCGTCGATCAGGACCGGCCGCAAGGTGTCCCAGTTCGTGCCCATCAGACCAGTTCCTCCACGTCCGTGGCGGCGCGCAGGTCCGCGATCAGCTTGTCCACCGCCGCGTCCGCGCCGATCAGCTCGAGCGTCAGGCTGCCGAACGACGTGCTGCCCAGCTCCTTCACGCCGCCGTGCACAACCTCGAACCGCACGTCGTAGCGGCTGATCGCCTCGGAAAGCACCGGCCCGATCCGCCGGTCGTCGCTCACCCGCGCGATCACAAGGCGTCCAGGGTGACGTTCCCGGATCCGTGCCAGATCGGCGGGATCCGGGCGGGCGCGCAGCACGGTCTCGACGAACGTCTTGGTCGTCGGTTCCCGCGGCGCGGCGAACACTTCACGCACGGGACCGTGCTCGATCACCTTGCCGTCCTTGAGCACGGCGACACGGTCGGCGATCTCGCGTACGACCTCCATCTCGTGCGTGATCACCACGATCGTCACGCCGAACTCGCTGTTGACCCGCTTGAGCAGGCGCAACACCTCGCCGGTCGTCTCCGGGTCCAGTGCGCTGGTGGACTCGTCGGCCAGCAGGATCTTCGGGTTGGTCGCGAGCGCACGCGCGATGCCGACCCGTTGCTTCTGACCACCGGAGAGCTGATCGGGGTACTGCCACGCCTTGTCGGCGATCCCGACGAACTTCAGCAGCTCAGTGACCCGCCGTTCCCGGTCGGCCTTCGCCCACCCGGCGACCTTGAGCGGATAGGCGACGTTGCCGAAGACCGTGCGCGACCGCATCAGGTTGAACTGCTGGAACACCATGCCGATGCCCAGCCGGACCTCCCGCAGGCGCCGTTCGGACAGCTTGGTGATGTCCACGCCGTCGACGAGGACTTCGCCGGATGTGGCCCGCTCCAACGCGTTGATCAGCCGGACGAGTGTGCTCTTCCCGGCGCCGGAATGGCCGATGACCGCGTAGATCTCGCCGGCGTCGATGCTCAGATCGACACCGGCGAGCGCGGTCACGTCGCCGAAATTCTTGCCAGCGCCGCGGAATTCGATGATGGGAGTGCTCACGACCGGCTGGCGCGAATCGTGTCGGCAAGCCGGGCAGTGATCGCGGTCAAATCAGCCGCGGAACGATCGACGAGCACAGCGGTGTTCTTCGACTCGGCCTTGACCTCGTTGGCCACCCGCACGTCCTTGTAGATCTGCGCGACCTTGGCGTAAACCGGATTGTCCTTGTCAGCCGCGCGCGCAACGATCGCGTTGATGTACGGCTCAGCCGACGGATCGGCCGGGTTGTCCGCGAACAACGCCTTCGACGGGTCAAGACCGCCGTTGAGCGCGAAGTTGTTGTTCACGATCGAACCGTCCACAGAGGGCAGTGAAGCGACGGTCTGCGCGGCGTCGACGGGAGTGACGCTGACCTTGGAGCGCTCCTTGTCGATCTCCGCGGGCGTGGAAAGCACGGTGCCGCCGCCCTTGAGCACGATCAAGTTGGCCTTCTGCAGCACCAACAACGCCCGTGCCTGGTTGGTCGGGTCGTTCGGGATCGCGATCGTGCCACCGTTCGGGATGTCCGCGACGCCTGCGTGCTTACGCGAGTACAGCGACAGCGGCACGATGTAGGTGGACGCGATCGGCGTCAGCGTGTCGTTGTTCGCCACGTTGTAGTTGGTCAGGAACAGCAAGTGCTGGAACAGGTTCAGGTCGATCCGGCTCTGTGACAGCGCGGGGTTGGCCTGCGTGTAGTCACTGAAGTTGACGACCTGCAGGTCGATGTTCTGCTGCCCAGCCAGATCCCGGAACGTGGTCCAGTACTCCGCGCCCGCCTCGGTCGTGCCGATCCGGACAGTGGTACGGCCTTCGGCGGTGTCCGATCCCCGTGTGGCGAACAGCACAACGACTGCGGCGATCGCGACGACCACCACGACCGCGACCCCGATCAGCAAGCCCCGGTTGCGCTTAGGCTTCTCCGGGAGCCCGGATAGTGTGTTTTCCTGCTCGGCCATGACTGCCTTTCCCCTGTTGTGAAGATCGGCTGTCACTCTGGCCAACCAAGGGGCGCGGAACCAAATCGTTCCACACCTCGGACGCGATTGGCATTGTCACAGGCTTTCTGTTAAAGAGTTCGATGTGGACGGCTGTGGCGCCGGTCATAGTGTGATCCGCCACAGCGACGTGATCTCCGCGGCCCGGTACTCGGCGAGGGGGTCGCCCGGTCGTGCCTTGTGCCTCGGCCGGATGGTCAACTGGTCCTTGGTTTCCAGCCCTGCTTGGGTGATCAGCTTGTGGGTCGTGGTTCGCAGTCCCAGCCGCTCGGCGAGGTCGGAGACGATGAGCCAGGCTTCGCCTTTGTCGGTCAGGTGTTCTGGGAGCTTGTCGAGGAATCCCCGGAGCATGCGTGAGTCCGGGTCGTAGATGGCCGCGTCCAGTGGTGCTGAGACTTCTCCGGGCAGCCAGGGCGGGTTGCAGACCACGAGGTCGGCTTTGCCTGTGGGGAACAGGTCTTGGTGCTGGATCTGGATCTTCTTGCCGAGGTTCAGTCTGGTGACGTTGTCATGGGCGCAGTCGACCGATCGTTGCTCGATGTCGACGGCGACAACGCTTTCGGCACCCCGCTTGGCCAGGAGCGCCGCGAGCACGCCAGTGCCGGTGCCTATGTCGAATGCCTTGTGGGGGTTCGGCCATGGGGCATTGGCGACAAGATCGATGTATTCCTGCCGTGTTGGCGCGAAAACCCCGTAGTGCGGATAAATCTTGTGGCCAAGTGCATGGACGTGCACGCCTTTCGTGCGCCACCTCTGCGCTCCCAGTGCGCCGAGGATTTCGGTCAATGGCATGCGCTGCTTGAGGTCTTGGCCAAACGCTTGCTTGCAAGCTTCGGACACGTCGGGGGTGCTCGGGAGGTTGAGCTCGAAGTCCGGGCTGATGTCGACCTGGACGCGGCTGAGCAGGTGGGCACGCCGAGCTGTGGTTTTGCGGTAGTTATGAAACGTCTTGGCTGAGCTTTCCTGCGGTCGGACGCGGCTCAGCCTGCGCTTCATCGCCGCGAGCAACTGCAGGGCGTTGCGGAAATCGCCGCGCCACAGCAGGATCCGGTTTTGCTTGGCCAGTTTCACGGCATGGTCGGCTTTCAGCGCGTCGCCAACCTCGATGATGGTCTCCACCTGGACTCCCAAAGCCGGTGGGAGCCGTCCTCGGCGGCAGAAGCGGAGAAGGCCGTCCGAAGACGGCTCGATCCGATGGGGAACGAACGGACCGTCTACTCGGACGGACCGCGCCACACCACCGAACCAGCAACAATCACACGAAAGACCTTACCACCCCTCGTGAGTGGTTATGCGGGTTAGAACACGCATAACCACTCACGAGGATCAACCAGCGAGGATCATGGTGTTGGCGTCGATCCTTTGCTGCAGCATGCCGAACTCGAGCATCAGGTCGGGGATTCGCTGCAGGCGGTTGGCATCCAGCCTGGTCGGGAACCCGCCAAGGTTCACAAGGGCCGCGGTCTGCGGATCGATCTTGGCGTAACCCGGAAGCAGTTTCTCCACCTTCGACCGGTCGGCGCCCGCGGCTTCCTGGCCCTTGGCGAAGGCCCGTTGGAAGGCGGCGATGGTCTTCGGGTTTTCCCGGGCGAACCGGCCTGTCGTGCCATAACCCGCGATAGGAAGATCGGCCGTAGGCCCGGTCGCCGCGTCGAACAACTGCACGGCCCCGTAATCCTTGCCAGCCTGCGTGATGAACGGCTCGGCGAGCAACGCCGCGTCGACGCGGTTGGCGGCGAGGGCCGCGCCCATGTCCGTGTACGGCATCTCGACGAAGGTGACCCGGTCGGCGTCGACGTCGTTGACCTTCAGCGCTGACCGGATGCTCACTTCCGCCAGGCTTTGCTTGGTCGTCACCGCGATCTTCTTGTCAGGCAGGTCGGTGATCTTCTTCGCGGGCGAGTTCGGCCCGGCCAGCACCATCCACGTGTTCGGTTTGGCCACGTATCCGTCCGCGACGAACTTCAGGCCTTCGACGTTCTGTGCGATGCCTTTGGCTTGGGAGTTGAAGAAGGACAGGTAGTTTCCGAAGACGATGTCGAAGTCCGACTTGTCGCTGACCAGGTTCGGGATCGCGGCACCCGCGCCCTGGATGTTGATCAGCTTGACGTCAAGGCCTTCCTGCTGGAAGTACCCCTCCTGGATGGCGAGATGCACCGACGCCACGTCCACGACTGGCAGCAGGCCGAGGCGGATCGTGGACTTCTCGACCTTGTCCGTTGGGCCCGCGTTGGTGTCCGACGAGCCGCCGAGCAGGCCGCAGCCGGTCAACGAAGCGAGCAGGGCGGTCACGATGCCAAGGGCGGCCAGCCGCATTACTTCTCCCGACTGTGGCAAGGGGGTTTACGGATGGCCACTGTAGGGATCTTGTTACGCGACCACAACCCTATCGCGTTATTTGTCCACGGGCAGGGTGCGGAGGTCGCAGGCGCGGCCCATTGCCGGGGAAGAACTTTTCCCGCAAAGTCCCTGGCCGGTAAGAAGACTGCAGCAAGCCACGGGCTTGCAGAACCGGGACGACATGGTCGACGAACTCCGCGAAACTCGTCGGAGACACCACGTATTGCAGGTTGATGCCGTCCACTCCCACGGCTTGCCATGAGCCGATACTGTCGGCGATTTGTTCAGGAGTGCCTGCCAGACGCTTGTTACCGATCCACCGGATCAGCTCGCCGAGCGTCCAGTCATCCCGATCGGTCGCGTTGAGCAAGTCCCGGACCGGCTGCGCGATGCCAGGACGTTTCCGCAGCTCACCCACGGGAGTCGAGGATCCATCGGAAGCGAAGTCGTGGTGCAGGAACACGCTCATCCTGGCGAGATTGCCTTCGATCGTCTGCCGTGAAAGCAATTCCTCGCTACGCCTGCGCGCCTCCTCCTCGGTGCTGCCCACAACGTAAGCCTGCGGAACGAAGATCCGCACGGCCCGTCCCGCGGCGGCACGGCGAACGTCGGCGACGACCTGAGCGGCCGCGGCAGGCGTGGTCGCCCTGATGAACAGAGCCTCGGCATGGCGCCCGGCAAACGAGCGTCCGGTTGGTGACATCCCGGCCTGGAACAACAGCGGCGTCCGTTGTGGCGATGGCTCGCTCAAGTGTGGGCCGTACACCGTGTAATACGGACCGGAATGGTTGATCTCGTGCACCTTGGCAGGATCGGCGAACTGCCGTCGGTCCCGGTCGCGCACAACGGCATCGTCTTCCCAGCTGTGCTCCCACAGCTTGTAGACGGCCTGGACGTAGTCCTCCGCGCGGGCGTATCGAGAGTCGCGATCGGGCAGACCGCCGTGGCCGAGGTTCCGGCCAGCGCCTGCCAGGAAGGTCGTCACGATGTTCCACGCCACTCGCCCGCCGTCAGATGGTCCAAAGTAGACATTTTGCGGGCGAATGGATACGGATGTTCCTGCAGGATGTTCTGGGTGAAAGTGAAACCAAGATGTGAAGTGTGATGGGCCAGTAAGGGAATCAGTACGGACGGATCGCCGGTCGGGAACTGCATGCCCTCGTAGACCGCAGCGTCCCGTGAACCCTGATAAGTGTCGTAAGGCGCGAGGACATCTGCGAAGAAGATCGTGTCGAACATCCCGCGTTCGCACAGCTTCGCCAGCTCGATCCACATCTCCGGCGAGTTGTACGCCAGCTGTGTACTGTCCGGTTCGGCCCACATTCCCTGCGTGTGGTGTGAAGGCGTGAACATGGTGAAGGCGTTGAACAGCATCCGTTCAGGCATTGGCTTCCTCAAAGAGGATCGCGCTGATCCGGTCACGGCACACCTCGACCGAGTACGCCATCACCCAACCCGCATAAGCGTCCCGAAGGATCCGTTGGATCGGCGACGTACTCAAATATCCAGACCCGCCACCGGCTTTCAAAGCCAGCTGCGCCGCGTCCACGGCAACCTGATTCGCCAGAAGCTTCGCGCGTAGGGTGGCCGGATTGAACTCCAGGGAGTTCTGGTCGGCGAGCCACGTCATGTGCCGCGCATACATCCCCGCTGCCGCAAGGCGACTATCCACATCGGCCAGATCGAACCGAAGCCACTGCATGGTGGCGAGTGGCTCTCCAGTGGTAGGGATCTTGCGTGAACGAGCATGCTCGATCAACGCGGCAATAGCGGCATCCGCCACACCGAGGGACAAGAACGCGATACCGCCACCGATCCGGTTAGGACGGTGGCCTGTCGAAGGTGGGCAGCGTCGCTCCGAGAGCAAGAGCGTGTCACGGAAGTCCACCAGACGGCTTCCGTTGGCGCGCAGGCCCATCGTGTCGCCGATCGGCAGGTACTTGATCGTCTCGTCGGCTGCGGCGCCGAAGAACGTTGGTTTGTCGTCGATCAGCACGTTCACCAGGAAATGATCGGCGATCTCGCATCCCGAGGTGAACCGTTTCGCGCCGGACAGCCGGAACCCGCCATCAGCAGGCTGTGCATGCTGTTGGGGTAGAAGGAAAAGATTGCCTCCTGACGGCTCGGACAAGGCATTGGCGAACCGGCGGCCAGCGAGGTACTCCGATGCGTAGAACCGTGCTGAGTCAGGCGAAGACATTTCCACAAGACCCATGGCCGCGCCGACGTGCATGACCCAGATACACGCGGTGGACGGACATCCGGCCGCGAGCAACCGGACAATCTCGCCATAGCTGCGGTAACTGAGGTTCTCCCCACCGAAATCCCGTGGCAGCAGGGCAGCGTCGAGTCCGCTGGCATGCAGTGCTTCGAGATTCGCGCGGGGGACCTCGGTGCTTTCGTCGTACGCGGCCGCGGTCTTCGCGAACTCCGCTGCGAGCTCAGTCGCCGTGTCTACCCAGTGCTGTTCTTCCGGCGGTGGCCCAAGCGGATGCATTCGTCACTCCTCGTGGTCAGCTTCCCGCGATTTTACGGCCGGAGGTGGCCAGCAGCCTGCGGGCGCCGTAGAAGATCGCGTTTTCGGTGAGTTCAGGCGGTTCGACCAGCGTCAGCCCGAGCATTCGGCGCGAAACCGTACTGAACACCACCTGCAACTCCGCTCTGGCCAGCGCTTGGCCAAGGCATTGGTGTGCGCCGTAGCCGAAGGCGACATGATGCCGCGCCGCCCCCCTGACATCGAGCGTGTCAGGGTCCTGAAAAGCCTGTGGATCCCGGTTGGCGGTCGCCTTGACGACCACCATGCCCTCGCCTGTCCTGATCAGGGTCCCGCCCACCTCGATATCGGCACGCGCGACGCGGCGCGCCTCGGTGTGTGTGATGCTGAGGTAACGCAACAGCTCCTCCGTCACATCGTGGTCACGAGCAGCGCGCCACTGGGAAGGGTTCGCCAACAAGGCCGCGATACCAAGGCTGATCATGCAGGCGGTCGTGTCATGCCCCGCGATCAGCAACAACTGCCCGATTGTGGCGATCTTTTTTGACGGCATACCGGTCGCGGCCAAACTGCCGAGAACGCCTGTCTTGTGCGGCAAAACAGCCAGATAGCCGTTCAGTTCCTCGCTCGCGGCGAGCGCGGCGGCCGGATCGGGCTCGTTCATCACCAGTTTGCTTGCCACATCTTGGAAATACGCCCGGTCATGGTATGGAACACCGAGCAGCTCACAGATCACGAGCGACGGGACCGGCAAAGCCAGCGACGCGACCAGGTCGAAGGGCTGCGGACCCGCGAGGATCCGGGAGACGTGCTCGTCGACGATCTGCTGGATCCGTGGCCGCATCGCCTCGATCCGTTTGACGGTGAAGTCCGCTGTGAGCAACCGGCGTTGCCTGATGTGCTCGGGCGCGTCCAACTGCATCAGCGTCAGCATGCGGGTGTCACGTGCCTTGCTGATCGCGTTGGTGTGCGGAAAACCGGGATGATGCGGGTCAACGCTTACGCGAGGATCGGACAGGACAGCCCGGACATCCTCGTAGCGGGTGATCATCCACGGTGTACTGCCGTCCCACAGTCGCACGCGCGCAACGGGTTCGCCAGCAAGTCTGCGCATCAGTTCCGGGGCCGGGTCGAACGGACAAGTGCGTGGCATCGGAAAGTCCATGCCTTCGAGCCTGTCAGTGAACCAGTCCCGGAGACTTTTCCCTCGCGACAGCGGCGCCACGAGGGAAAGGCTCAATCGGGGGTATAGCGAACGTGTCAGGTGCCGACTACCGAATTGGCCCACTTGACGACGGCCGCGTGATACAGCGGCGCGTCCGGCGCGAAGTTGAGCGAGTGGCCGTAGCTGCCGACCACGTACGTCTTCAGGTTGGCCGCGGGGGAGTAGTACGCCGCCTCGGAGCGGCGCAGTGTGTCCGCGTTGGTGCAGTCAGCCGCGAGCAGGCCGCAGAACGCCGGGTCCTTGCCCATCGCCAGCATCACCGGGACCTCGATCTTCTTCGAGTACGGCAGGATCGCGCCGAGCAGCAGCGTGTCGACGACCTCGCCGGGCGCGAACACGTCCTTGGTCTCCTCGTCGGCCTCCGGCACGCCGGAGACCCGCTGGCCCGGCATGTGGAAGTCGGCGAACCTGGTGCCCGCGATGGTCGTCAGGTACCCGACGTCCAGTGCCCGGTCGGCGAACTTCGGGTCAAGTCCTGCCGGGATCAGCGATGCGAAGATCGGGACCGCGCCGAGCAGGTTCACCCCATGCGTCAACCCGGTGATCAGCACCGCGTCGACATCCTTGTACGTACCGGCTTCGATGATCGAGATCGCCGAGCCGACGGAGTGCCCGCCGAGGATGACCTTGTCGTACTGGGATACGCCGTCACCGGCGCGCACCTTCTGGATCACCTGGTGCACAACGGTTGCCTGGGTGAACGCGGTCAGCGCGGCCGCGAGCGGCGTGCTGCTGCGGCCGCTGCCGAGGCGGTCGAGGGTGAGGGTGGCGTAACCGGCTTTGTTCATGGCGAGCCGGAACGAGCGGGTTTCCGGCGTGTGCGGGAAGTCCCAGTAGGCCATGTTGTACGAGGCGCCGGGGACAAGGACCTGGATGGTCTCCGCGCCGGTCGGCTCGCAGAGCTTGCCGTACATGGTTTGCGCGGAACCGGCCAGCGATACCGGGAAGTTCACGTCCCGGCACGTGGTCGCGGCGGTCGCGGGGGCCGCGGGGAAACCGATGAGCGCGGCCGTGAGGGCAGCGGTCAACGCGGGGACGAGACGCCGTGCTCGCACGGAAAATACCTCCACTTAGGACAGTGAGATCTCAGACGACCCGGGGGACGGCCGTCATGGGCAGTTGACTCGGGTACGCGGCACCGGTGACCTTGATCCGCACATGCCTGCCCGGCACGGGAACCATCCGCCACCGCGACCCGATGGTCGCGGCCGCGATGGCCATCTCGGCGAGGGCGAAGTGGTTGCCGATGCACTTGCGCGAACCGTCACTGAAGGGCACATACGCGCCCGGTGGCGGTGGTGGGGTCTTGGCCGCGTCCCAGCGATCCGGGTCGAACCGGTACGGGTTCGGATAGAACCGTGGATCGTGGTGCAACGCGTGCGGGCTGAACACGACCTCGGTCGCCGGTGGGACGACCGTCCCGTCGAGGTCGACATCGGTGTTGGTGCGCCGCATCAGCAGCCAGATCGGGTAGCGGCGCAGCACTTCCTTGGAGATCTGGCTGGTGTAGGTCAGTTTCGGCACGTCCTCGTACGTCACAGGGCGACCGCCGAGCGCGTCGATCTCGTCGTGCCAGCGTTCCTGGATCTGCGGATGCCTGGCGATTTCGTGGAAGAACCAGGACAACGCCAGCGCGGTTGTCTCGATCCCGCCGGTCAGCAGGGTGACGACCTCGTCGTACACCTGCTGGTCGGTCATTGGCTCGCCGGTGTCGTCGTCCCGCGCGGACAACAACATCGAGAGGATGTCACCGCGATCTTCTTGCTGCTCACGGCCTTCCGCGATGACCGCGAGCACGATCGCGCGCAACCGCTCGATCGCCTGGTCGAACTGACGGTTGCCGGGAATCGGCAAATGGGTGACGAAACCCGGTGACAGCGCGCGGATCATGCCTTGTTTGATCACGACCGGCATCGACCGCTGTGCTTCGGCGATCGCCGCGCCACCGAGTTCGGTGGTGAACAGCGTGCGCCCGGCGATCGTGACGGACAGTTCCTGCATCGCCTGGTCGAACTCGACCACTTGGTTGGGCCGCCACGAGTCCGCGATGGCCGCCGAGACCTCGGACATCTTGCCCGCGTAGTCCGCGATGCGGTTGATGTGGAACGCGGGTTGCACCAGCCTGCGTTGACGGGCGTGGAACGGATCGTTGGACATGGCGATCCCGTTGCCGAAGAACGGCCGGAACCGGTCGAACAAGATGCCCTTGTCGAACTTCTTTCCATCGGTGACAAGAATCTGGTGGATGAGCGCGGGGCTGGTGACCGCGTACGCGGGCAACGGGCCGAGGTAGACCTTGACGACATCACCGTGCTGCGCGAGCGAGGACGTGAAACCGAAGCGTTGTCGCAGTAAGGAAGGCGTGTGGCCGAGCAGTGGCCAGCGCCCGGGTGCGACCGGCATGGCGCTCAGCGTGCCGGGGGAACTCACGGACATCCGCTCCTCGCGGTCGTGACAAGTCGACCACTCACCGTAGAGGTATTCGGCCGCAAGGACGAGTACCCGATCGGGTAATCACAGGGGGTATCCGGTCCCGGTACTGTGCACTGTCGCCTTTTGACGCGGGAGGTGCGGTGATGACCGAACAACAGACGCAGAACTGGATTCCCGACGAGGTCGACACCTCGGTGCCGAGCATGGCGCGGACCTATGACTTCCTGTTGGGTGGTGCGCACAACTTCGCGGTCGACCGGATGGTCGCCGAACAGGCGGAAAAGGCGATGCCTGGCGCGGCGAAGATCGCCCGGCTCAATCGCGCGTTCCTCGGCAGGGCAGTGCGTTTCCTGATCGAAGAAGGCATAACGCAGTTCCTCGACATCGGTTCCGGTATTCCGACGGTCGGAAACGTGCACGTGGTCGCGCAACACGCGAACCCGGAAGCCCGCGTGTTGTATGTGGACAAAGACCCGATCGCGGTGGCACACAGTGAATTGATGCTCGGCAACAACGACAATGCGGATGTCCTGCGGGCGGACATGCGCGACCCGGAGAGCATCGTGAACAGCTCGCAGGCCCGGCGGTTGCTCGATTTCGACAAGCCGATCGGGATGCTGCTGGTGATGATGATCCACTGGGTGCCGGACGCGGACGACCCGTGGTCGCTGATCGCGCGCTACCGCGAGGCATTGCCCGCGGGCAGCTATGTGGCGCTTTCGCACGTGACCGCCGAGACGCGGGAAGACCAGGTCACCGAGGTGCAGGGAAAGATCCGCGAGTCACGCAGCGCGGACCAGCTGACCCCGCGGACCTACGACCAGGTGCTGCGGATGTTCGACGGATTCGAGCTGGTCGAGCCCGGTCTGGTCGGCTGCGGCCTGTGGCACCCGCGTGGCCCCGGCGACATCGCCGACAACCCAGAGCTCAACCAGCAAGTTTATGCGGGCGTAGGAAGGAAGCTGTAGCTCTCGGAACCGGCGCGGTGGCTGGGTCGTTAGGCGCTCGTGGAGAACGCGCTGGCGTTGAGCGGCCCAGCGGCTGTGTTGCTGCTGATCCTGGTCGGCTCATGGGAGCTGATCAGGAAGAAGCGGCGTAAACAGAGCGGAACGCCGCTGGCCGAGACGTACATCAACGAGTTCACCGCGGTGTTCTACGGCTCGAAGCGGATGCAGCTGGAACACCGCGACTCGGTGGCGATCTTGCGTGAAGAGGACGCACAAGGTGCCCCGCCGTCCGCGGTGGACTTGGCCAAGGGCACCGTCGTGGTCCCGGTCAGCTGGACGGAACGATCTGCGAACCCAGCGGAACAAGGGAAATCGGGATCATCTTGAAGTTCGCGATGCCAAGCGGAATCCCGATGATGGTCAGGCACAGCAGGAACCCGGTGACCAGGTGGCCGAGCGCAAGCCACCAGCCCGCGAAGATGAACCAGATCACGTTGCCGATCACTGACATGGCGCCAGCTTCGCGCCGCTGTTCGATTGTGCGCCCGAACGGCCACAGCGCGTAGTTCGCGATCCGGAACGACGCCAGCCCGAACGGGATCGTGATGATCAGGATGCAGCACACGATCCCGGCGACCACGTAGCCGACGGCCATCCAGAAGCCGCAAAGCACCAGCCAGATGACGTTGAGCAGCGTTTTCATGACACCAGTCTGGCATGAGGTTTCGGTGAGCCCGTGATTCGGCTGCCCTGGTCGGTGAGAGCTAGGGCCGCATCGGGCTCTTAGTCCGTTCGGGTGTGTTATCAGACCGGTGTGGGTGCGGCCGTAACAACGCTTCCGGTGTTTCCGTCAACAGAATGTGGAAAGGGCACGGAGTGGCAGGCGGGCATTCCGCTTCCTGCTAGTGGGGACAAGCATCGCAACCGCGGTCGCGGCGGTGGTGATGGCCTACTTTGTCGAGACGCGATACCCCAGCTCGTCTACCGACCCGCCCGCACAGACCGTGGGAACCAGGCCACCGGCAACCGAGCCCACGGAAGGCCAGCCGTCCGCGCCACAAACTGCCGGGTCACCCAAACCGACCAGGCCGCCCACATCGTCGACTGGCTCGCCGCCCTTACTCACCGACTTCATGGCCGACTGCGAGCGAGGCGTCGAGAAATGGAAGCTGGGCCAGGTCGTCTACCCCAAGACCTTCGCCATGGAGCTGGGCGTATCCGCGGTCTACGTCGCCGCGGTCGACATCCGCGACATCCCGGCGCCACCCTCACAACTGGTCTCCGCGCCCGAAGTACGCAGCGAGGCCATCGCGGTGAAATGCGTGCTCAGTGCCCGGATCGTGGTTGACCCGTCGATGCAGGTGGACAATCCCAACTGGGTTTCCCGCCAGTTCAACCCCGTTGGTTCGCTGAACTGGTCGTGGCACGTCAGCGCGACCCAACCGGGCAGTCGCGAACTGAGGCTTGAGCTGCAACCGGCCGTCGTTGACCGGAGTGGCCTGCAGCTGGCAACGGGATCGGCGTGGGAAACAAGCACGTTTGTCACCAAGGTCGAGGTGAACGCCTCGGCGCCACAACGGTTCGGCCAGTGGTGGTCGGACAACTGGCCGGTGCTCCTGCTTGTGGCAGGGGGCATCGGCGCAGCTGTCCTCGGTTTCGTGAAATGGACGGGCAGACTCGGCAAAGAAGTGCGCTCGGCCCGCAAGTCCTGGCGCAACCACTAGTGGCTCGTCTCAAATCGTTGACCAGGTAATCGAGCCTCCAGGCGGTCCATAATAGACGGTCAATCGCCACATGCGTCACACCTGCCACACCTACCACACCTGTGCCCCATGTTGATGCCGTGAAGGTCACCTTGACGGCGTTGAACGCACCGAATCTTCCCCTCGCGCAGGCCTACCGCCCGCACGGCGCCGCAGGACACCAGGGTGACCGCGGCCATGACGGCCTCCGCGCTGTGTCACCAGGGAAACGTGCAGGTCACCGACCTGAACACCGGTCCAACGACGCCCGATCACCACTCCTGAAACTCCTGGCACTGGCGTGAGACGCCCCTCGCGAACAGACGCGAGCGTGACCAATACGGGACAACGCAGAAGGCGACTCTCCACCGAGGACATGCCGCATCCGGGGCCACTCGGACCACCTCGGATCGATCCTCGCTAGCGGACACCGGCTCCGCCGAATAAACGCGGCAACCTTACGGGACACACCACTAGCTGAACGCCGCCGCGTTTTCCCGCACCCATTGGGCGAAAGGCCTTGCGGGCTTGCCGGTCACGAGTTCCACGGTCGGCTGGGGGACGGTTGCTTCCTCGACCGGATTCTCCATCAGGTCAAGGAAGAACGCGACATACTCCTCGGAATAGCCGCATCCGCGCCACTTGGCTATCGCTTCCTCTTTGGTCATCTCGATGTACGTGATCTCACGCCCGAGAACCTGGCTGATGATGCGGACCTTTTCCCCGTGGGTCAACGACTCCGGCCCGGTCACCATGTACTGCTTGCCGGAGTGACCCGAACGGGTCAGCGCGGCCGCGGCGACGGCCGCGATGTCGGCGTCGTGCACCATCGCGCTTCGGAAGGAGCCAAAGCCTTCCCTGGCAACACCTTCGGTACGGATCGAGTCCGCCCAGTCAAGCGCGTTGGACATGAACTCGCCCGGCGCGAGCGCTGTCCATTCCAGACCGCTGGCCTCGACCGCTTCCTCCAGCGGGCTCTTGGTCAACTCGCCTTTGAGGACGGTCACCCGGCTCGTGCCCGCTGCCTTGGCCACAGCCATGATCTCGTCGCCATTGGTCAATGGTGAACCGTCGACCCCGTTGAAGTTGATCATGTGAGCGGTCATCACGCCGTCGAAGGCCGCTGTAAGGCTTGCCGCGTCAGTCAATTCGCCCTTGACCGCCTCCACTGAGGATGGCAGGTTCGCCGACGCGGGGTCGCGGGTCAGCGCACGAACACCGTGTCCATCCGCAAGTAGTTGTGCCACAAGGGGTCGGCCGACGTTGCCGGTCGCGCCGGTTACCAAAATCGTCATGAACGAGACAATATTGACGATTTCGGCCAAGGCGCGTCCTCAATTGGGATGACACGGTCAACCTGTCGTCAAAAGGCTCAAAGGTCGCGGCGTGTTCCTGGACGACGTCCGGTTCGGCGAACTCGTCAAGCATTTCCCTGACATGTCACAGCGCGGCCTGTGCGCCTACTCCGCCAAGAAGGACCACATCGCCGTCAGCATCGACGGCCTGCCCTGGGTGCCGCTGCCGTTGCCGCCGCTCACCCGCTCGTGATGTTGACCATCCAGTTGATCCCGAACTTGTCCACCAGCGAGCCGAACTCGTCGCCCCACATCTGCTTCTCCAGCGGCACGGTGACCGTGCCGCCCTCGGCGAGCGCCTCGAAGTAGCCGCGCAGGTCGTCGGCGTCGTCGCCGCTGAGGCTGACGGTGATGTTGGTGCCCGGGTTGTAGTTCATGCCGGGCGGGGTGTCGGACGCCATCAGGGTGTAGCCCTTCGGCGTCTCCAGTTGGCCGTGCATGATCTGGTTTTCCTGCGGCGTGCCCGCCATGCCGAACTCACCGAACGTGTTCAGCACGAGTTCTCCGCCGAGCACGCTCGCGTAGAATTCCATCGCCTGCCGGGCGTCGCCGTTGTAGCTGATGTACGGGTTGAGTCTCGAAGCCACCGGATCTCTCCTTCGCAACGGGGAAGAAGGTCAGCATCGTCGCACTTGGCGGCGCCTGCGGCAACCAAACTGGACTACGATCTCGCGGCAAAACTGGACCTCGGATGTGGACAAGTTCCGGATAGCGTCAGTGTCATGACAGAGCGAATCCAAACCACGATGGGTGTCCCGAAAGCCTTCAACCATCTGCTTGGGATGAGCCAGGCGGTCGAGCAGGCCGGTATCGAGGCTGGCGTGGACCAGTTGCTGCTCGAACTGATCAAGATTCGCGCGTCGCAGCTCAACGGGTGCGCCTACTGCCTGGACATGCACACCCGTGACTCGATCAAGCATGGCGAGAACACGCGCAGGCTGTTCGTGCTCGACGCCTGGCGCGAGACGGACCTGTTCACCGAGGAGGAACGGGTCGCCCTTGAGCTGACCGAGGTGATGACCCGGCTGGCTGACACGCGCGAGGTCTCCGACGAGCTGTACCAGCGCGCGATGAAGGTCTTCAACGAGGCGCAGTACCAGGCCGTCATCTGGCTCACGGTCGTCATCAATTCATTCAACCGGGTGAACGTGCCCGGTCGTCCGAACCTGCCTGAGGAGGCAGCTTGAGCACGTCAGCCTTGCGGGCACTGCACGTGCCCGGAACTCCGTTGATCTTGCCGAACGTCTGGGACGCCGCATCGGCGAAACTCGTCGAACAGGCCGGATTCCCGGTCGTGGCAACGGGTTCCGCCGCCGTCGCGGAGTCCCTCGGGTACCCCGACCACCATGGCACGCCGGTCGAGACGGCATTCGCGGCGTTCGCCCGGATCACCCGTGCCGTGTCGGTCCCGGTGACCATCGACGTCGAAGGCGGCTACGGCCTGCCCGAGGCGGTCTTGGGCACGCGGCTGTCCGATATCGGCGCGGTGGGCTGCAACTTCGAGGACACCGACTTCGAGAACGGCGGTCTCGTCGAGGCCAACAAACAGGCGGACCGGATCGCGGCACTGAAAGGCGCGTTCTCTGAGCTGGTTGTCAACGCCAGGGTCGACGTGTTCATCACCGCGCAGGACCAGAAAGCCGTGCTGGACGAGGGAATCGAGCGGGCGCGGGCGTACCTGGCCGCGGGCGCTGACTGCGTCTTCCCGATCTTGATCCGCGATACCGAGGTGCTGAGGACGTTCACGGAAGCTGTCGCTCCGGCCGCGGTCAACACGGTCTACCTGCCCAACGGCCCGGACTTCGCGGGACTCGCGCAGCTGGGGGTTGCGCGGATCTCCCTCGGCCCTGGCCTGTTCCACTTCGTGAAGACACAGCTGCAGGAGAAGCTGACGCAGATCGCGGCAGGAGAACGCCCTTACTGATCGGGGTGGCGCTTTCGGGTCACGGCAGGCATTGTTGGGTGAGCGGCCAGCAGTGCCTGGTTACCTCTTCCGGGGCATACGTACTCCGATCGTGGGGCATACGTATTTCGCACAATTGCGGGACACGCTGGTCATCCAGGACCGTTGAACCTCGCGCAACCAGCGGAGGTGGCCCTCGATGTACGCCGTGCCCGACCGGCCAACGGTTGACTCGACCTTGGGCGAACGGGTGGGGGTACGCCGAAGGCAACAAGGCCTGTCCCGCCGGGCCGTCGCCAACCTCGTCGGACGCAGCGAGGAGTGGCTGCGCCAGGTCGAACGCGGCCAGCGCAAGCTCGACAGCATCGAAGTGCTCACGCATCTGGCCCGCGTGCTGCACATCGACGATCTGACCGAGTTCCTGGGCTGGCGCGACGACGAGACCGCCCGCAACGAGCCGAACTGCGGACCGCTGACTGAGCGGTTGCGTGACGTGTTGATGCAACCGCTCTTCATGGCCGAGCCCGTGCGGACCCCGCCGGTGCCACGGCTGTGCATGGAACTGGACCATCTGCTGGCCACGTGGTGTGAGTCGGCGCGCCGGTACACCGTGGTCGCCAACCTGCTGCCCTGCCTGCTCAAACGGCTTCGCGGGGTTTCGAAATCGGGGGAGCAGTCGCCGGAGCTGGCCGCCGCGCTCACCCAGGCATACGGTCTGGCCTGCGCTTTCGCCGCCCGGATGAACGATCACCACCTGGCGTGGATCGCCGCTGACCTGTGCATGGACGTCGCGGTCGAATCCGGGGACCCGGTGCTGATCGGCGCGGCAGCGGTGCATCGAACCGCTTGCATGCGGGCCATGGGGTACCTGCCGCAGGCTCGTGAGTTCGCTCAGGAGTCGGCGAACCGGCTGCAGACCGACCGCGAGGAAGTGATCAAGGGCGCGTTGTTGCTGCAGGCCGCCGAGGCCGCGGCGGCCGACAACGAGCCCGACGAGGCCTTCGCGCTGCACGCGCAGGCCAGGGCGATCGCCGACCAGCGGGAGAAGGACGACATCGTCGCGTCCATCTACTTTGGACCCACCGAGGTCGGGATCAGGGAAGTCGGCCTGCTTGTCCGCCTTGGCAGGCTGGACAAGGCGTTGCGGCTGGCCCGGACCGTGTCGATGCCGACAGAAGCACCGCACGGCACGCAGATCCGGCACCTGGTCACGATGGCGTTCGCGTACACGCGCACGCGGGACGACGTCGCCGCGGTGTTCGCGCTGAACCGGGTCGCCGCGATCGCGCCCGCTGACCTGCGCTTCGACCCGTTGGCCCGGCAAGCCATCCGTGGCCTGACCAAACGCGGCCACGTCCTCGTCGCGGAAGATCTTGCGAAGCTCAGTTCGGAGGCTTGCCTGGCGTAGCCCGGATGGCGGATGAGGTTCACTCGGTCGGGTATTCCCGGCGCGGGTAGCATCCACACGACCTGACCAGGACGTGGAATGCGGTGAGTGACCTGTCCGACCTGACGAGCTTTGTAGGACGGCAGGCCGAAGTTGACCAGGCCGGCCGGCAACTCTCCGTCAGCAGGCTTGTCACGTTGACCGGACCGGGTGGCGCGGGTAAGACACGGCTGGCGACGCGACTCGCTCAAGACTACGTGGACGACGCGCGTTTCATCGCGCTGGATTCCTTGCGCGACCCCGGATTGCTCGCGCAGACCGTCGCCGCGGAACTGGGTCTGCGGGACGTTCCCGACGAACCGACCAGCCGAGTCGTCGAGTTCCTCAAGGACAAGTCGCTCCTGCTCGTGCTCGACAACTGCGAGCACATGGTGCAGGCCTGCGGAACACTCGTCGGCAAGATCCTCGACGCGGCACCTGACGTCCGCATTCTTGCCACGAGCAGGCATGTTCTCGGCGTCGGCGGCGAACAGTTGCTGCCGGTCAACCCATTGCCTGTGCCCCAGGTACGTAACGGCAAGCTGGTTGGTGACTCCTCGGCGGTGACGTTGTTCGCCGATCGTGCCGCCGCTGCCGCACCAGGGTTCGAAGTCACCGAGGACAACCAGGAAACCGTCGTCAAGATCTGCGAACGCCTTGACGGCATGCCGCTCGCGATCGAGCTGGCCGTGGTGTGGCTGCGGGTGCTGTCGCTGAAGGAACTGCTGGCGCGCCTTGACGATCGCTTCCGGCTGCTGTCGCGGGGTGAACAGACCAAACCAGCCCGTCACCAGACGCTCGGTGCGACCGTCGACTGGAGTTACGAGCTGTGCTCGCCTGAGGAACAGGCGCTGTGGTCACGTCTTTCGGTGTTCGACGGCGGTTTCACCCTCGCCGCCGCCGAGGCCGTGACCGCGTTCGACAGCTTCGAGATCCTGTCGCTGATCGCGGGCCTGCTGGACAAGTCTGTGCTGATCAGGGACACGGCGGCGATGTCGCGCGCTACCGGATGCTGGAAACCATCCGGCAGTACGGCCTGGACCGGCTGCGCCAAACCGGCCAGGAGAACGAGTTCCGTGCCCGCCACAGCCGATACTTCCTCGAATTCGGCCGCTCGGTCGCCTCGGAATGGTTCGGGCACAAGCAATTCGAGCTGGTCGCGGAAACCCGCCGGGAACACGCGAACCTGCGCTCGGCCTTGGATTTCGGCCTGTCCGACGGCGACGGGCTGACCGGCGCGTGGCTGGCGGTGAGCCTGCACTTCTATTGGCTGAACTGCGGGTTCTTCGGTGAAGGACGCCGGTGGCTCGATCGGGTGCTCGCCCTTGCCCTACCGGATGACGTGCGGGTTCACGCGTTGTGGATCAACGCGTATGCCACGGCAGGGCTCGGCGAAGGACCGGCCGCCATCCGAATGGGCGAGCAGGCAGTCGAGTTGGCGCGGAAACTGGGCGACGAGGAACTGATGTCGTTGGCCTTGTATGCCCGCGCGACCACGGCACTCGTGACCGGTGATTATCCGACGGCTGACGCGTGCTACGGCGAAAGCGTCGAATGCTACAACCGCGTTGAAAACCCTGGCGCACGGTTGTTCCCGCCTTATGCCGCGCGGGGCATGACCGCGGCTTTCTGCATGGATGCCAAGCGTGCCCTGGAATTGGGGGAGCTGGGAATCCAGTATTCGGCGCCACGCGGGGAACAATGGGCGCGAGCGTACGCGCATTACGCCCTCGCGATGGCTAAATGGATGCTCGGCGACTTGGACGCGTGCATGCTCCAGGCGGCCGACAGCATCAAATTGCACTTGCGGTTCAATGACTTGAGCGGGTTCGTGATGGTCGCCGAACTACTCGCCGCGATCGCACTGGCCAACCAGCAAACCGAGCGCGCCGCCGGAATTCTCGGTGTGGTGGAACGGGTCTGGATGGAGGTCGGCGGTTCGCTGCTTGCCGGATCCCAGCCGTGGCTGGTCCCGCACCAGGCCTGTGAACAGCAGCTGCGCAAGATCATGGGCGACGACCGGTATGTCGAGGCTTTCACGATCGGCACAGGCAACGGCGTTTCATTGTCGTCCGCGGCCGAATACGTTCTGTCCGGTCGTGACCGCAGTGGCCCGTTGACCAAACGGGAACTGCAAGTCGCCGATCTGGTCGCACAAGGCGCCACGAACAAGGAGATCGCCGGGCGTCTCAACATTTCCCGCCGTACCGCCGAAGTCCACGTCGATCACATTCTGCGCAAGCTCAAGTTCGCCTCGCGCGCCCAGATCGCCGCGTGGGTCGCGGAAAAGAACTAAGATAATCGCCTTCCGCCCAAGGCAGCAGGCGTCGTTCGAGCCAGACCAGCCCGTAGAACAACACGATGCTCATGACCGCGAGCAACGCCATCGCCGCGAACGCCAACGAAGTATCGGCGCTGGCACCGGATTGGACGATCACGTAACCAAGGCCCGCCTTGGCGCCGACGAATTCCCCGATCACCGCACCGATCACGGCGAGTGAGATCGCCACCTTCATCCCGACGAACACCTGGGGCATGGCGTAGCGCAGCCGGAGTTTGAAGAATTCCTGCGAGCGGGAGCAGTCCATCGAGCGCAGTAGTTCGACCAACTCGGCTGGTGTCGACTTCATCCCGGACGCTGTGGAGATCACGATCGGGAAGAAGCAGACAAGGAACACCATGATCACCTTGGGCGCCATGTCGAAGCCAAGCCATACCACCAGGATCGGCGCGATCGCGATCTTCGGCACCGCGTTCACCGCGAGCAGCAACGGGTAGATCATCCGCTCGAGGATCTTCGACGACACGATCAGCAGTGCGATCGGCACTCCGGCGATCAGCGACAGCAGGAACCCCTGGACGGTCTCCCACAGCGTGACGCCCGCCTGATCGAGCAGGAACCCTTGCTGTGCAATGTAAGCGTCGAAGACATCCTTTGGGCTCGGCACAAGGTAGGTTTCGATCGAGAACACGACCGTGGCCAGCCACCACAGCCCGATCACCACAGCGAGGCCGGCAATCGGCAGGACTATTTTCATGCTGGCGCCAACAGGTCGTGCAGTTCGTTGCTGATCCTGGCGACGTCAGCCGCGTGCGCGTTGCGGCCGAGCGTGCGTGGCCGTGGAATGTCCACAGGGACGATCCGGTGGATCCGGCCTGGCCGCGGCGTCATGACCGCGACCCGGTCGGAAAGCAGCACGGCCTCGTCGATCGAATGTGTGACGAACACGATCGTGGCCTGGTGATCCAGCTGGATCCGTTGCAGCAGCTCGGAAAGCTCGGTCCGCGTCAACGCGTCCAACGCGGAGAAGGGCTCATCCATCAGCAGCACCTTCGGACTCTGAATGAGCGACCGGCACAGTGACACCCGTTGCCGCATGCCCCCGGAAAGCTCGTGCGGGAGACGCCTTTCAAACCCTTCCAGGCCAACCGATCTGAGCAGCTCGTGCGCCCGGTCGGGGTAGCCGCGCCGGTTCAAGCCGAAGATCTCGACCGGAAGCATCACATTGGACAGTACGGAACGCCACGGCAGCAAAGCGGGTTGCTGGAACATGAACGACACGTCCCTGCGCGGCTTGGCAACCGGTTCGCCTTGGACAGTGACGGTTCCCTCGGCAGGTTCGAGCAACCCGGCGATGATCCGCAGCAGTGTGGACTTGCCGCAGCCGGATCGCCCGATCAGCGTCACGAACTCGTTGGCCGCTATCGACAGATCGATACCGGCGAGCGCCTCGACCTCGCCGAAGGTGTGGCGCACCCCAGCGATCTCGATCATGGCGTGGCCACGAGATCCTTGGACGTCACCGAGTTCTCCGGGATCGCGCCCGCCTCGACCAGCAGCTGGATCGTCTTGGCCACCCGGAACTCGTCCGAGCGGCCGACCGGCCCGTCGGTCGGCCGGACATAAGGCAGCATCAACGCGACCTCGGCGGCCGCGGCCGCCGCGTCCTGAGTCGGCTGGTATTTCTTCAAGATCTGCCCGGACTCCTCCGGGTGCTCAATGGAGTACGCGAGGCCTTTCAGCAATGCTCCACGGAATCGCTCCACCAGTTGGGGATTCTTGGTCGGCAGGTCTTTCTTGGTAACCAGCGCGTTGCCATAAAGATCGGGAAGGACATCGCCATACGGCAGCGCGCTGGCTTTCCGGCCCTGCGCGGCCTTCTCGATCAGCGGGACACCGACGACGAACTGGCCGATCCCGTCGACCTGGCCCGCAGCGAGCAACTGCGGCAGGGCAGGCGGCTGGGACGGCACGAACTCGACCTTGGTGTGATCGATCCCGGCTTGCTTGGCGTACACCGGGAACATCAGCTGGTTGGTCGATCCCGGCTGGTCACCGATGCGTTTGCCGACCAGGTCGGCGGGTGTCTTGATGCCTTTGTCAGTCAACGAGACGATCGCCGCCAGTGACTTCTGGTGGATCATCGCCACCGTCGTGACCGGCAGTTTCTCCTTCGCGACTGTGATCGCGGTTGCGGTGAAGTCGCCGACGCCGAAGTCCGCGCGCCCGCTCGCGACCAGTTTGAGCACGTCGACGGTCGCGGTGCCCGGGTTGATCGTGACGTCGAGATTGGCCTCCTTGAAGTAGCCCTTCTCTTGCGCCACATAGGCGTACGCGTCACGGCCGAACGTGCTGAACGACGTCAGGTACGTGACTTCGTCGGCGTTGCCGCCACCGGCTGGCTCCGTGCCCGGAGTCGAGCACGCGGTCAACGCTGCCACTGCCATTGCTGCCAGGAGGTGTTTCCGCATCGGCGCTCCCCATCGGCGTCGTCGTGAAATCCTGACCATATCGGTTCCGGGTTGCCCGATCAGCCACATCGTGCCGGGTTTATCGGGCATTGCGGCAAGCGGCGGCTTCTTTTCTGGAAAAACCGGATAGATTGATGCCGTTTCTTTGGCAGCGGGCCGGAAGAAGAGGTCATGATTCCAAGAAGATCGCCGCGCGGGCTGGCCGTGGCCACGCTTGTCGCCGGGCTCGTCCTTGCCGGTACGGCCGTCCCCGCGCTGGCGGCGGATACAAACCTAGCGGTAGGCAGGTCGATCACGGCATCGTCTGTGATCGGAAACTTCGCCGCCACCAAAGCCAACGACGACGACCCAACGTCCTACTGGGAAGCCGCACCGGATACATACCCCAATACCCTGACGGTCTCGTTGGGCGCCAACGCGGACATCACCTCGATCGGCCTGCGCCTCAACCCCGCGCCTGAATGGGGCCCGCGGACGCAGACCGTCGAGGTCCTCGGTCGTGAGCAGTCGTCGTCGGCCTTCACGAGCTTGGTCGCGTCCACCGGCTATACCTTCGACCCGGCCACAGGCAACCGCGTCGACATCCCTGTTTCGGCGAAGGTCGCCGACGTCCAGCTGCGGATCACTGGAAACACGGGCGGTTCGGGCGGTCAGATCGCCGAGTTCCAGGTGTTCGGTACGCCCGCGCCAAACCCCGACTTGACCGTCACGGGCGTGACGGCGCCTGCTACCTCGGAGGACTCGCCGGTCACGGCCACGGCGACGGTCGCCAACGTCGGGCCGCTGGCCTCTGACCGCCCCACGAACGTCACGTTCTACGTGGACGGTGCCAAGGTCGCCACAAGCCAGGTCGGCCCACTCGCCGCCGGAGCTTCGGTGCCCGTGTCGGCTTCCTTGGGCCGCTTCGACGCCGGGGCGCGGCAGCTTTCGGCCCGTGTCGACGAGGCCACGCAGATCTTCGAGGAGAACGAGCAGAACAACTCCTCCTCGGCCGTGGCGCTTGTCGTCACCCCGGTTCGCAGCGCGGACCTCGTCGCCGATGTCCGGTGGGAGTCTTCGTCGCTCACCGCGGTCATCCGTAACCAGGGAACCGTGCCGACCGCAGGGATCGTTCAGCCCATCGTGGTGACGGTGGAGGAGGCGTACACGGGCAAGCGTTCTGGGACCTTCTTCGGGATTTCTGTCGGTCGCCTCGCCCCGGGTGCTTCTTCCCAGGTTTCGGTGGGTAAGTGGCATCCGCGCTCGGATGGCAAGTACATCGTGCGGTCGACGGTCTCTGTCGACTCAGCCGAGGTTCCCATCAAACGCGCCAACAACGTCTCGGCGCGGGACGTGTTCGTCGGTTGTGGTTCGGCGATGCCTTACGACACTTACGAAGCCGAGGACGCTGCCCTTGGCGGCGGTGCTGCGGTCGTTGGTCCCAACCGGACAATCGGCGACCTCGCGGGCGAGGCTTCCGGCCGTAAAGCCGTGACCTTGAACAAGGTTGGCAGCTCGGTCGAGTTCACCACTCGTAAGCCAACCAATACCTTGGTCACCCGGTTCTCACTGCCTGACGCACCTGCTGGCGGCGGCATGGACTCGTCGCTTGACGTGTATGTGAACGGCAAGTTCCTCAAGCCGATCCCGTTGACCTCGCAGTACACCTGGCTCTACGGCCCCGAGACCTGGCCGGTCAACGACCCGGCGGCGGGCCCGCCACGGCACATCTACGACGAAGCCAACCTGCTCCTCGGGGTCAACGTCCCGGCCGGAAGCAAGATCAAGCTGGTCAACTCCAGGGCCGTATCGACTGCCGTGGACTTCGTCAGCGTCGAACAGGTCGCGCCCGTCGCCAACCCGGACCCCGCCCGGTTCGTCACCCCGACCGGTTTCACCCACGACGACGTCCAGTCCGCTGTGGACAAGGTCCGCACGGACATCACGGGCGCTTTGCAGGGTGTCTACCTGCCCGAAGGCTCCTACACCAACCCCACGAAGCTCAAGATCGCCGGGACTGCGATGAAGGTGATCGGCGCGGGCCCATGGTTCACCCGCTTCCACGCACCGGCCACTCAGGACAACACGGACGCGGGCTTCGACGTCGCGCCATCCGCGAGCGGCTCGACGTTCACGGGGTTCTCGTACTTCGGCAACTACAAGACCCGGATCGACGGACCGGGAAAGGTTTTCGACCTGACCGGAGTGTCCGGACTGACGTTCGACAACCTGTGGATAGAGCACACGGTCGTCGGGATCTGGGGCTCGAACGTCCACCAGACGACAGTGCGGAACTCTCGTTTCCGCAACACTTTCGCGGATGCGGTGAACCTGACGAACGGAAGCTCGGACAACCACGTCATCAACAACGAAGCCCGGACAACGGGAGATGACAGCTTCGCCTTGTGGGCGGCGACGGACATCTTCGACGGCGACCAGAAGAACAACCTTTTCGAACACCTGACCGCGATCCTGCCGTGGCGCGCGGCGGGAATAGCGGTCTACGGCGGCCAAGCCAACATGTTCAAGAACATCTACATCGCCGACACCCTGGCCGGAACCGGTGCGACGATCAGCTCGCTGAGCTTCGCCGCCCCGATGCGTGACTTCGGCCCAGCACATACCGTGGTCAGCGATGTGACGATCGTCCGAGCGGGCGGCCACTTCTTCGGCGCGCAGACGTTCCCGGCCCTCTGGCTTTTCTCGGCGACGAACAAGTTCCAAGCGATCCGAGTGTCCAACATAGACATAGTTGATCCGACGTACAGCGGAATCATGTTCCAGTCGAACTACGTGAACGGTCAGCTGGTCAACCGGATCCAGGACACGGAGTTGCGCAACATCACGATCACCGGAGCCCGTAAGTCCGGTGACGAGTTCGACGCGAAGTCCGGCTTCGGACTGTGGGCCAACGAGTTCCCCGAACCAGGCCAAGGCCCGGCGGTCGGCGAAGTCACGTTCCACGGCCTGAAGCTGAAGGGAAACCACACGGACATCCGAAACACGACCTCTACCTTCACAATCCACGGGGTATAGCGCGTCCCATGGTTTGTCGTGAGTGGTTATGCCGGTTCTAACCGGCATAACCACTCACGACAGCAGCCGGGAATTCAGCTGAGCCAGGTACTCTCGCCCGTAGGGGCCGTTCTCCAGTCCTTCCACAAGAGACTCAGGCAAGTCCTGTGTGTACTCCACCGACCTCGACGCCGCAGCCAGCGCCACCGTCGCCACGGTGTCCACATCCCCAGTGAAGGCAACACAATCCCGAAGCAGCCCACTCATGGTCGTATTGCCAGCCAACGCGGTCAACGCGGCCGTCACACTCATCCGCCCCTTTGACCCAACCTTGCCCCGCCAAACCCGGCCCCAACCACCCCGGGAAACCTGTCCATCAATCCATTTCCCAACCTCAGCAACGGGCCCAAGCCCGTAATGGCAGTAATGCACAGCCAAAGCAGCCGCCTGAGCAGCCTCCACACCCTCAGGAGTGTCATGCGTGACCCGAGCCTGTACCGATGAATGGTGCATAACGTCGGCGACCTCAGGCAACAGCCCTATGGGCCCGGAACGCATCGCCGCCCCACTCTTCTCACTGTCCGGCCGGATGCGCGCCAGAAAGTCCGCGCCATCCCGAACTTCCTGTAAGAACAGGTAAAACCGCCCGGCATACCCCTCCCGGGGATCTCGCTGAAAGACCTCGACAAACCTCGACGCCAAGTTCAGCGGCGTCCACGCGTCACCGGAAACCAGAGCTTCCGCCACAGCCAACGTCATCTGGGTGTCGTCTGTGTACTGGCCTGGCTTGATTCCCAGGTGTTGTCCGTGCTGTACGTACCCGGTCAAGTCGTTGCGCGCGGCCACAAAGCTCGCGGGCGCGTACTCGAAGCCTGCGCCATACGCGTCGCCTACGGCCAATTCGACCAACATGATTCCTCCTAGTGTCGGATTGATTGTGCCGGATTGCCCCAAACGGATATCGTCGCGAAGATCATTTCGGCAGTATGGGTGTTATGAGACGGACAACCCTGCTTTCAAGTGCGTTGACCGTGGTGCTTCTGGTGTCCCCGCTTGGTGGGACAGCGCTGGCGCATCCGCCGGACAACCCCTACGACAACACATATTTCGCGCCGGTGAAGACCGGTGGCGTGAAGATCGGCCTCGAGAAGGTCGTCGACGGGCTCACCGCCCCGCTCAAAGGTGTTCGCGCACCTGGCCACGACGACCGGTTGTACGTCATCGACCAGGTCGGCAAGCTCGTGGCCGTCAACCTCAAGACCAGCGCGTTGACCACAGTCCTTGACGTGAGCTCGCGCCTCGTCCCGCTGGGTGTCGGTGGACCGAACACGTTCGACGAGCGTGGTTTCCTGGGAACCGCGTTCCACCCCGACTTCGCCCGCAACGGTTTGCTGTACACGTGGACGTCCGAGAAGGCCACGGCCACGCCAACATTCCCGACCACGTTGCCAGCGGGTGTCGCACCCGATCACCAGAACGTCTTGGCTGAGTGGACGATGACCGCGGCCGGAGTCGACCCGGCCAGCCGTCGCGAGCTCATGCGGATCGACTGGCCACAGTTCAACCACAACGCTGGGGACATCGCATTCGGGTCGGACGGATTGCTTTACGTGCCAACCGGTGACGGCGGCGGCTCGGACGACGAAGAAGTCGGCCACGCAGGCGGCAACGCGCAGAACGCGACCAACCCGCTCGGCGACATCCTGCGGATCGACGTGAACAAGCGGGATTCCGCCAACCAGCAGTACGGAATCCCGGCGACCAACCCGTATGTCGGGCTGCCGGGCCTGGTCAGCGAGATCTACGCGATCGGGTTCCGCAACCCGTGGCGGCTGTCGTTCGACGGCGACAAGCTCTATGTCGGTGACGTCGGCCAGAACGACATCGAAGAGGTCAGCCTGGTCGTCAACGGCGGCAACTATGGCTGGCGGATCAAGGAAGGTACGCTCTTCTTCAGCCCCAACGGAACCAAGGCCGGGACCGCCCAGCGCAAGCCGCTCGGGCCGGTGCCGCCCGGATTGCAGGATCCGATCGCGCAGTACGACACCCACCACGAAGGTCACTCGGTGATCGGCGGGTTCGTCTACCGTGGACACGAAATCCCGCAACTGCGCGGCAAGTACGTGTTCGGCGAATGGTCCCGGTTGTTCAGCACGACCGCGCCGACCAACAACTACGGACGCATCCTGTATCTGGAGGAACGCAGGTTCGGGCTGGACCGGGTGATCGACACGCGTGGCTTCGCTGACGAAGCGAAACGCCTGGGGCTGACCGATCTCAGCCGCCCGCATGCCGCGTTCGAGCAGTCGTTGTCCGTCTTCGGGTTCGCCGAGGACGCGAGCGGCGAGCTCTACGTCCTCGGCAACCGCGGCGGTGTGCCGTTCGGCAACGGCGGCGTGATGTTGAAGTTGACTAGGCCATGTCTCGAAGCCCCCGTCCGCGATAGCCGGGCCGGATGCGGCCCCTGACGCCACCGCCAGAACGCCGAAAGACAACCAGTATTCCGACGTCCTGGCGGCGACGCCAGCAACCGCCCCGCTGTGTCCCGACTCCGGCCTCCGGCCGGGGCAGGCTCTCATCGAACGGGGACTTCGAGACACGACCTAGAGGCTAGGTGTGTTGCGAGCAAGGCTTTGGTGTAGTCGTGCTGTGGATCGTCAAGGATCTGGTCGACGTCACCGATTTCCACGATCTCGCCACCGTGCAAGACTGCGACACGATCGGCGACCTGACGGGCCAGCGCGATGTTGTGCGTGACGAACAGCATCGCCATACCCAGCTCGTGGCGTAGTTCACCGAGCAGGTCGAGGATCGTGGCCTGTACCGATACGTCCAAAGCGGACGTAACCTCGTCACAGACGAGCACTCGTGGTGTCGTCACGAGTGCCCGGGCAATGGCCGCGCGCTGCCGCTGACCGCCACTGAGCTGGTCAGGCAGACGGTGCGCGGCCGTTGCCGACAACCGCACCCGATCCAGCATCTCGGCCACGCGCGCCTGCCGTTGTGCCCGAGTCATGTCGGTGAGCCGCAACAACGGCACCTCAACAGACTGCGCGATCGTCTTACGTGGATTGAGCGACGAGAACGGGCTCTGGAACACGTACTGCAGATCCCTCAACTGCTCTGCCGCCCTGGCCTTTGTAGACGGTGCCAATTCCGTCCCGGCCAACGCGATGGAACCGGAATAGTGAGCCAGTCCAGAGATACAGTGCGACAGCGTCGTCTTGCCGGATCCCGATTCACCGAGCAGCATGACGCATTCACCAGCCCGGACGGCCAAGTCGATCCCACGCAACACCTGAGTGTCCCCATAGGACACCGAGACACCTTTCACGGCGAGCAAAGCGTCGTGGCCGGCGGGCTTCTTGTCCGACTCGCCGCTGAGGCTGGGCACTGCGGCGACGAGTTCCCTTGTGTACGGATGTTCCGGCGTACGCAGGACCTTGTCCGTGTCGCCTGATTCAACCACCGACCCGCGATACATCACGGACACCCGATCGGCGATCTCGGCGACCACCGCGAGGTCATGCGTGATGTACAAAGCAGCGGCGCCATGATCCTTGGTAAGCTGACGGATTGTCCGCAGCACCAAGGACTGCGTCATCACATCCAGACCGGTCGTCGGTTCGTCCAGCACAACGACCCTGGGACGACAGGCGAACGCCATCGCGATACCGACGCGTTGCTGCTGCCCGCCGGACAACTGATGCGGATACCGCCGCTGATAGGCAGGATCGCTGGGCAGACCGACCTCTTTGAGAACTTCCTTGACCCGGTTGTCCGCCTCGAATCCGTGGTTCTCCAACACTTCCCGGATCTGTTTGCCGATCCGGATACCCGGATTGAGCGACAGCGCCGGGTCCTGCGGAATGTAGGACACGGTCTTGCCACGCAACGCGCGCCGGGCACTCTCGTTCAGCGCCAGAATGTCAGTGTCCATTGTGCCCGTGTCTATTGTGACCGTACCGCTGTTGTTGACTAGGCCAGTCCGGAAGTGACCGAGCGCGGCCAGGCCCGCGGTGGTCTTGCCGGACCCGGATTCGCCGACCAGCGCGAGGATCTCACCGGAGGCAATGCGGTACGAGACTCCATTGAGGATCTTCTCGTCATCGATGGTCTCAACGGACAGATCCTGAACCACAAGGTTCATCGGTTGCCTCCCCGTCCGGCCGCCGCTGAGGCCAGCGAGTCGGTGATCAGGTTCGTACCGACGGTCAGCACGGCGATCGCGAGCACTGGCAGCAGGACGCCCCATGGCTGGACGACAAGGGCAATCCGGTTCTCATTGATCATCAAGCCCCAGTCCGCGGCGGGCGGTTGGATGCCAAGACCGAGGAACGACAGCGAGGCCACGTATCCGATCGAATACGTCAGCCGCAGGCCGAGTTCGACCATCAGCGGCCCGGTGATGTTGGGCAGCACCTCACGGAACAGAATGAGCCAGCGCGCGGTCGCGTACATCTCCGCTGCCCGGATGTATTCGTTGCCGACGACCGTGACCGTGGCTTGTCGTGCGACACGGGCAACTCTCGACGCGTGACTGACCCCGATGACCAAGATCAGCAACCAGCCCTCAGGACCGATCATCGCGATCGCCAGCAGCGCGAACATCAACTGCGGGAACGACATCAGCACGTCGTTGCCACGCATGATCAGGCTGTCCAGGAGCCCTCCGCTGTACCCGGCCAGCATTCCCAGCGCCGCGCCGAGCACAACGCCGAGGGCCGTGGCCAGTGCCGCGTAGAGGAGCAGCGATGTCCCACCCGCCAGGAACCGGGTCAGCACATCGCGCCCGATGCCGTCCGTGCCCGCGATTCCGTCTGGTTTGAACGGTTTACCGGCGAAGTCGTTCGCCTCGAACCCGGTGATCCACGGCCCGACCCATGGCCCGACGACCGCCACGAGCACCACCGCGGCAGTGAGTGCCGCGCCGATTTTGGCCTGCCGGAACGACCACGCGCGCCGGAACACTCCGGGCGGCTGCGTCGCGGTGACCGGTTCCGGCGTCTCGATTGCCTTGTCCATTGTGGTCATAGCGTCATCCTGAGCTTCGGATTGGTCAGGATGCCGATCACGTCGGCAAGCAGGTTCACCACGATGTACAGCGCGGCGATGAGCAGCGTGACCGCCTGGACCACTTCGACATCCCGGTTGTTCACCGCGTCGATCAACGCCTGGCCGATCCCGGGATAGCGGAACAGGAACTCCACCACCACGACACCACCGGCCAGCCACGCCAGCTGCAGCGCGATCACCTGGGCCACCGGCGCGACCGCGTGCGGCAAGGCGTGCCGGGTGATCACTGTGCGTTCAGGCAGGCCCTTCAGGCGCGCCATTTCGACGTATCCGCTGTCCAGAACGTCGATCATGGTCGCGCGCATCATTCTGGTGATGTACGGCGTGACGACCAGCACCAGCGTCAGCACGGGCAACACCAGCTGAATCGGTCTCTCCCAGACCGCCTCGCCAGGCGCGGCGAGCGTGACCGACGGGAAGATCCTGAACACCGTGGTGGACAGCATGACAATCAGCCCGACACCGATCACGAACTCCGGCAGTGCCGCGATCACCAGACTGATGCCAGAAACCGTGTGATCTGCGGCTTTGCCCCGGCGCATCGCGGTCCACGTGCCCAGGATGAGCCCAACCGGCGCGCTGATCACGGCGGCGGCGATCAGCAGCACCAGCGATGCCACGACCCGGTCGCCGAGCAGGGCGTTGACCGAACTCTGGGTGGCGGTGGACGTTCCGAGGTCGCCAGTGAAGACGCCCCCGAGCCACTCCAGGTACCGCTGTCACACGGGATCGTTCAGGTTCAGCTGCTCGTGCAGGGCCGAGATCCGCTCGGGTGTGGCTTGCTGGCCGAGGATCGCGCGGGCCGGGTCGCCGGGCAGCAGCAGGGTCGCGATGAACACGAACAGCGTGACCAGCCACAACACCGCGAGGCTGACCAGGATCCGACGGAGAATCAGGCGAGTCATCGCGTACCTCCCAGCCAGACGTGCCGGAACTGGTAGCCGGACAACGAGATCCCGGTGCGGTCAGGAACCAGACCGGCGACGTACACCTGGTAGGCGTCGACCTGGTTCATGAAGCCCCAGATGATGTTGCCGCCGCGCTCGTATTCGATCCGCTGCGCCTGTGCGACGAGATTGTCTCTCGTGGACTTGTCCACTGTGGTCCGTGCTCGTTTGATCAGGTCTTGGAACTCGGGATCAGTCCAATGTGTCTCGTTGTACGGCGAGTCGGGCATCGACCCTTGTGCGACCTGTGGCAGGTAGTTGCGCGTGTACCAGAAGGACTGGGCGAAGTCCCATGACAGGTAGTCCTCGCCGAAGAACGTTGTCGTGTCCAGGCGGTTGATCCGCACCCTGATTCCCGCGTCTTGCGCCTGGCGCTGGAAAACCTGCGCCGCTTCGACCGCGCCCGCCTGGATCGGCGCTGTGACCAGCTCGACTTCCAAGTTCCCCTTGCCTGCCGCAGCGAGCAAGCGCTTGGCCTCGGCAATGTTCCTTGTCCGCTGCGGCAAATCCCGGGCGTACGCGTCGTCGAAGGGTGCGTACAGGTCGTTGCCGACCTGCCCTTGTCCACTGAGGACCTGGTTGATCATCTGTTCCCGATCGACAACCACACGCATCGCCTGTCGTACGCGCACATCGTCGAACGGCGGCCGATCGGTCCGCATCGTGAACGGCAACCACGTCCCGGTCGGCGAGTCGAGCACACGGATCCGTGGATCACTGCGCAGCACCTCAACCAACGCAACCGGAACCTGGTCGATAGCATCCACTTGAGACGACAGCAACGCATTGATCCTGGCGTCATCCTCGGTGAAGTTGATCAGCACGAGCTCATCGAGATAGGGCTCGCCCGGCCGCCAGTAGAGCTCGTTGCGACGGAAGACGCTCTGCAGGCCCGCGGTGAACGACCCGGCCTTGAACGGCCCAGTGCCGATCGGTTTGCCGGGGGAGAAATCGGCGGGAACGATACCCATCACGTACTGGCCGATCAGGTCGTCGAACACCGCGGACGGTTCCTTGAGCTGGAATTGAACAGTCCGGTCCCCGGTCGCGACCACCCGCTCAAGCATGGTCAGGTTGGCCGCGCCACCCTTGGGATCGTTCGGGTCCAGGATTCGCTGGAAGCTGGCCACGACGTCACGCGGAGTGACCAGGCGTCCATCATGGAACCGGATCCCGTCGCGAATGACCGCGGTCCACGTCCGCGCGTCAGGAGAAGCGGTGATCGACTCCGCGACCAACATCTCCAGCTTGTACTCATGATTGCGATGGGCAAGCGGCTCGAACAGATTGACCGTGCGCGCAATGTCCGGATTGGTCGCCGGAATGTGCGGATCGAGCGTGTCCTTCGCGCCGCCGCCAGTCACGCCGACACGCAGCGTGCCGCCACGTCTCGGCGGCCCGGCAGGTGGATCGACGGCTGCTTGACCGGTGCCGCAAGAACTGAGGAAGGGAGTCGCGCCGAGCAGAGTGAGGAATCCTCGGCGATTGACCTGTAATTCGGCCATGGTGGTGGGAGGCTTTCTAGGAAATAGCACGTCCTGCGAAGTCGGGGGCGGGGGACAGATGGTGTCTGAGACGTTCCCGCGCATGCTCGGGAAAAGGTGCGGTTGTGCCGCCCCGGACATGCAAAGCGAGGAGCTCCTCCGTGGCGACAAGGGTGTCGCCGACAAACATTTCGTGACAGAACCGAACCTTCTTGTCAGCCACATCGATGGTGACCGTCGTGACCCTCAGTTCGGCGTCCGGCGTGACCTCCCGTAGGTACCGGACATGAGCCTCGACCGTGTAGAGAGAGTTGCCCTCGTTGGGGTCGATGCCGGCATCACCCATCATGGCGGTCGTGGCGAACCCGAAAACCATGACGTAGAAAGGTTCGCTGAGGTGTCCGTTGTAGTCGATCCACTCTGGACGGACCATGTCGTGGTACTCAAGCATGGCTGTCCCTGAGTGCGCGCTGGATCGCGATGATCGCCCGATCCCGCTCCCTGACGAGATCCTGAATGGATCGCCCATTAGCCTCGTCAAGGCAACCGTCGACAACGCGATCGCGCAGCTCCTTGGTCAACTCAGGAGCGTCGAGCCGAGTCCACGGAGACTTCAAAGAAGGTCCAAAGTGGTCGAGCATGTGCGCCATCCCACCCTCACCCCCAGCGAGGTGAAAAGTCAGCAGGGGCCGTGAATCGGCCAACGCAAACCTGGCCCATCGGTGATCGAAAGGTCGATCTGCTCGACGGTGGCCTCACCATTGGCAACCATGTGCAAAGCCTCACGCCACATCGCCTCCTGTAACCGGTTGGCGATGAACCCAGGAACCTCCCGATCCATGACGATCACGGTTTTCCCAGTACCCCGGTAAAAGTCGGCAGCCCGTTGAACGGCCCACTGCTGCGTGAGATTCCCGCCAACAACCTCGACAAGCGGGATGAGATAAGGAGGATTGAACGGATGCCCAACCACAAGCCGCTCAGGGTGCGTGGCGGCGACCTGCATTTCGCTCATGCCATACCCGGACGTCGACGACGCGATGACCACGTCCGGCGACGTCACAGCATCGATGTCCGCCAGCAGCTTCTGTTTCAACTCAAGTTTTTCCGGTGCACTCTCCTGAACAAAGTCAGCCTGGTCGGTCGCTTCAGCCAGCGTCCCGATGACGCTAAGGTTCGCCTTGTCGGCATGTTCGGCCAACCCGAGCTCGGTCAACGCAGGCCAAGCCGCATCCACGAGCCGCGTGAGCCTGTCTTCGGCATCCGGAGCCGGATCCCAAGCCTTCACCCGCATGCCGCGTGCGAGAAAGTGCGCGACCCAACCCCCACCGATGACGCCCGCACCCACGCAGGCCACGGTCTTCACTTCAACCCCAGTTGGGCACGCGCCTCATCAGGGCTCGCGGTCGTCCCGCCAAGGTCCTCAACGATCTGCACGGCCCGCTCAACCAACTGCCCATTGGTCGCCTTGACACCCTTGCTGAGATAGAGGTTGTCCTCAAGCCCAACCCGAACATGCCCGCCAAGCAAAGCGGAGTGCGCGACCCACTTGAGCTGATCCCGCCCAATCGCGAAGGAAGCCCACTGCGCGTCCGCGGGAAGCATGTGAACCATCGTCTGAAGCAGTTCGGGATTCGCGGGCGCGCCATAAGGAATCCCCATACAGAGCTGGAAGAGCGGAGGCGGAGCGATGAGCCCCTCATTGATCATCTTGGTAGCAAACCACAAATGCCCAGTATCGAAGATCTCAAGCTCAGGTTTGACCCCGAGTTCAAGGATGCGTTGCGCACCAACCCTGAGCATGTCCGGAGTAGACACATAGAGTTGGCTGCCCTCACCGAAGTTGAGCGATCCACAGTCGAGGGTACAGATATCGGGTAGGAGTTCCTCAACATGCGGCAACCGCTGAAGCCCATTGACAAAATCGGTCCCGTCAACGGGTTTGAGCGGATCCTCCTGATCGATAACGAGATCCCCGCCCATCCCAGCGGTCAGGTTGATCACCACATCAACCCCAGAATCCCTGATCCGCTCCACAACCTCCCGATACAAACCAACATCGCGGGACCCCTGCCCACTGTCCACATCGCGAACATGAATATGCACAACGGCCGCACCCGCATTGGCGGCCTCCACCGCGGAGGCCGCGATCTGCTCCGGCGTAACCGGAACATGCTCACTCTTGCCAACCGTGTCCCCTGCGCCAGTGAGCGCGCAGGTGATGATCACCCTGTCCTGCACGGCGTCCCTTCCTACTCTGGTCAACGTATGTGGACGTCAGCCACCGAAGCCCTATCCAAGAAACCTGCCTGTGGACAACAGACCCGTTAGTGATCTTGTGCCCCAGTCCCTGTCGGTGCCCACCGCTAAACTGGCAACCGGGGGGCGAAGGCCGCGCTGCGGCTCATTTGGCCCGCGATCAAGGTGCGGTCTGCTGGTCACGTGATGCTGTTGTGGTTCGAGCGATGCAGTTGTAGGTCGCTGCTGTGGCCTGTGGCCTGTGGGCAACTGGCCCCTGCAGCGCAGTTTCTGTCGGTAGCCGCCGGTAAACTGGAAATCGGGGGCCGGAGGCCGCACTTCTGGTCGGGTGGACCGGTTTCCTATGACTTTGTGCTTGGCGAACTGTGTTGTTCCGGGTATCCACGGTCAACTGCTGACGCCTGTGGACAACTCGATCGTCGCCGTTCTCGCCCCGCGGTTTCTGTCGGTGCCCACCGGTAGGCTGGTGAACGGGGGCCAGAGGCCGCGCCACCGAATTCGGCAACGCTGTTACGCCCATTAACCGAGCTTGCCAAGGCAACACGGTCACTGTTCACCATGCCCGCCAAGGTGACTGGCACTGTTACTGCCGTTCACGGGCTAGTCGAAGCCCCGCTGTTACGACTGTCCACAAGCTCATCGGGGCCATAGGACCGTCACAGCCCCCACAAGCTCATCAAGGCCATAGGTCCGTTACAGCCGTTCACCGGAGTTCGTCCCGACCGCCACCGATGCCCGCTGTTACCAGCGTTCACCTCGCCAACGCCCAGCTGTTACTGCCGTCTACCAGCAGACCCAGCGATATTCTGTTCGATGAAGTCGTGCAACAAATCCCGCATCGCGGCAACCGAACTCCCCGGCCGCCCGGTCAGCACCTGAATCCCGAGGCCGTCGATCAAAGCGGTCAACTGGGCGGTGGCCTTGTCCGGATCCTGCGCCACGAACACACCCTGTTCCTGTCCACTTCGGATGGTCATGGCGATCGTGTTGTACCAGCGGTCATAGGAATCCCAATACAGCGACCGCATCTTCGGGTTGATCGCGCTTTCGTTCCACACCTGCAGCCAGACTGACCACTCGTCCCGCAGCAGCCCGTCCTTCGGCAACTGCAGCTCGACCAGCCTGAGCAGGCGTTGATGAGCGTCGCGCACGGTGTGCAATTCGGCGACCTGCCGATCGAACGCGAGCTTCACGTTGCGTCGCAACGCTTCGTTGAGAACTTCGGTTTTTGTTGGGAAATAATGGTGAATCGTGGCTGTGCTTGTTCCGCAGGCTTTGGCGATGTCGGCGACTCGCACGCGGTGGTAACCGCGTTCGGCGATCAACTGCCACGCCGTTTCCAGTATGCGGCGGCGTGGTTCGAGGTCGGTTGGCACTCGGATCGAGCGCGCGGCAGGCGCCGGGATCGCGGTCACCGTCTTGGCCTCGTCGCTGCGCTGCGCCGGACGCCTTCGGCCTGCCCACTCACCATCGATTTTCGGATCAGTTGGGCTGCCGTTGGCACGTCCGGAGTGCTGGCAGCGATCGTCGCGACAACGATGACAACCCGGTCGGAACCTGAACAGAACAACGGCAAGATTGTTGTGCCGCAAGCTGAAGAGATGAATGGCTACTTTCCGTCACGCGACGACGAGAAACGGCCGACCGTGTTCATCCCGGTCGTCCCGCCGGTTGCGGCGACGTCGGCGACATCGACGGTCCCGCCGCCGCCCAAGCAAACCCCGCCACCGCAGCCGAAGGAAACCCCGCCGCCGACGCAGCAGCCGACGCCGCCCAAGGCCGAACAACCGTCCTCTCAGGACTTTGACTGGGCCTACTGGTACTACTACAACAGCCAGCGCGACGGCGACCGCTACAACGACGGATACCGCAGGGATCGCGACCGGTACGACGGCAGGCGCCGCTAAGTCGGTTAGAGGTGTATCCGGACGGGGCGGCCGGTAGGCATCACGAAGCCCGCTGCGTGGGGGCGCCGGTCATGTCGGGGAGGATCCGACGCCACCACGCAGGGCACCGCCCATCGGGCGGCCACCTCTTGGCAGACAGACCATCGTCCCGGGTTCCGGAACGACGTCCGGCTGATTTCGGTGACGGTAGCACTGGCTGAATCGGGCTCCACACCGGCCCACGATTTCCACTTGGTGAAACGGTTTGCTGTGAGCGGGTAGCTTCTGCAGGTATGGAACAGGCCACGTGGACACGGGTGGAGGCGGGGCAGGGGGTTCCGCTCGACCTTATGACGGCACGGTTCGTCCGGCATGTCTTCGCGCCGCACGCGCACGAGGAGTTCGCGATCGGCGCGTGCACCAGCGGCCTCGAAGTGATCCAGATCGGCGCGCGGCAGTACGTTTCCGGTCCCGGTGACATCGTGGTGGTCGAGCCGGGTGAGACGCACACCGGCGGCGCCGCCACACCTGGCGGGTTCGCCTATCGCGTGCTTTATCCACAGTGGACAAGCTTGTCCGATACGCAAATCCCGCATTTCCCGGTACCGGTCATCCACGATCCCGAGCTGGCCGAGCAGATCCAGCGCACGCACGCGTTGATCACCCAGTGGCAGGACCCGTTGGAAGCCGAATCGCGTTTGTCCTGGGTACTGACCCAGCTCGTCCAGCGGCACGCGGGCGGCGCGAAGGAAATCAAGCACATCAAAGCGGGCAACGAGGTCGCGCGGGTCACCAAAGACCGCTTGGCCGATCGCTTGCTTGACCCGCCCGGCCTGCACGAAATCGCCGCCGAGCTGGGGTTGTCCCGATTTCAGGTGTTACGCGCGTTCCGTGAGACGGTCGGCATGCCGCCATTCGCCTGGCTCTCGCAGTACCGCGCCACGAGGGCAAGGGCACTGCTGGCCGCTGGTCACCGCCCCGCGCAGGCCGCGGCGCTGACGGGCTTTGCCGACCAGGCGCATCTGACGAGGTGGTTCCGCCGTGTTTTCGGCGTCACACCTGGCGCTTTTCGCAACAGCGTTCAAGACGTCACCGGGCTCAACCGGCGAAGCTTGCTCGGTGACACGTAAAGGGTGGATTCTTTTCGGCCTGATGGGCGTGATCTGGGGACTGCCGTACCTGATGATCAAGGTGGCGGTTGGCGGCGTGTCCGTGCCCATGATCGTGTTCGCCCGCACGGCCATCGGCGCGGCGGTGCTGTTGCCGCTGGCCGTGCGCCGAATCGACTGGGGTGTGCTGCGCAGGCACTGGAAACCGCTTCTCGCGTTCGCCGCGACCGAGATCATCGCGCCGTGGTACCTGCTTGCGGACGCCGAACGCCATTTGTCCAGTTCGTTCACGGGGTTGTTGATCGCGGCCGTGCCGACGATCGGCGCCCTGCTGGTGACCATGCGTGGCGAGCGGCTCAGCCCGGCGCAATGGGTGGGCCTCGCGGTCGGCTTCGGCGGCGTCGCGCTGCTCGCTGGCCCGAACCTGGGCGGCGGTGACGCTTGGTCAATCATCGAAGTCCTTTTGGTGACAGTGGGTTACGCCGTTGCGCCGATCATCGCCGCGCGCAAACTCCAGGAAGTTCCAGGACTCGTCCTGGCCACGGTTTCCCTGGGCATCGCGGCGATCGTGTACCTACCGCTGGCGATCGCGAGCTGGCCACACCAGATGCCGTCGACCGACGTGCTGCTCGCACTTGGCGGCCTTGCCTTGATATGCACGGCCGTCGCGTTCTTGTTCTTCTTCGAGCTGATCCGTGAAGTCGGGCCGTCGAAAGCATTGGTGATCACGTACGTCAACCCGCTCGTCGCGGTGGCCGCGGGCGTGCTCGTGCTGAACGAGCAGCTGACGACGATCACGATCGTCGCTTTTGTCCTGATCCTAAGTGGATCGGTACTGGCGACTTCGCGTGCGAAGAAACGAATACCGGCAGCCGTGACTCAGTAGAACCGCCGCAGCTGCGGCCAGATCACCGACCAGGGCGCCGTTGTTCTGTCGCACAACGTGATCGGTGTGCCCTGTTCCTCGTTCTGAAGGCCGATGCCGTTGTCGTTCTCCTCGACGACACGGCATCCGGCCAGCAACGACGACTGCGTCGGCTGTCCACCCACGACAAGAACGGCGCCAGTCATGCTGTCCGAAGGAGGTCCCCAGTCCCAATAGGACATATGACCGGAGTGTGGCTGTGGCAAAGTGTGTCGTGGTCCAAAGTGCTCGATCGCCCCGGCCTGACCATAGTTACTCGTGAAGATCACTGACGTGGCGCGCCGTTCAGCGGGGATCTGTGTCCACACTCGAGCGACGTTCGACGTCAACTCCGGCCAGCCGACCTGTTCGCCTTGTTCCTTGTTGATGGCCAGCACTGGACCGTTCAAACTGGACGGTGGCAATGCTGGCAATCCGGTGAGTAACGCCAAAGTCACGCTAGTAGCGGCGAGAACACCGACAACGGACCGTCGAAGTCCGTTTCGGAGCCAGTTCAATACAGGTTGGACACCCGCCGGAATCAACAACAGCAGCAACGGAATCGAGTAATACGGCTTCCCGCCGACAACCAGCAACACCACGCACACGACCGGATAACTCGCGGCCAACGCCCGCGCCCACCGTAACGAAGGATCACGCCACAACCGGACAAGCCCGGTGATCCACACCGCCGCGCCGACCGGTGTCAAGTAGACCAGCTGCATGGGGACGAACAAGATCCGGTTCTCACCGCCGTCGTCCTCGCTGATTCCAGATGCGACAGTGAGCATCGGGAATTCGTTTGCCGCCTGCCACACCATGATTGGCGCAACGATGACGAGCGCGACCCCGACACCCGCAGCCAGCCACCACGTCCGCAGCACAGCACGCGGCCCAAAGGTCAGAACGCCAACCGTCAAACCGAAGACCAGTAGCAAGATCAGCCATTTGTTGGCCATGCCGATCCCGATGACCGCGCCGATCGCAACCCACCAGCGCCCGTCACCAGTCCGCAACAGCCGTAAAACGAACAATCCCAGCAACGACCAGATCAGCATGTCGATGGTGGTCGTGGACAGCATATGGGACACCGCGACCACGAACGGCCCGAGTGCGGCCACTGCGGACGATACCCATTGGACAGTGCTGTTGCCGCCCAGTTCCCTTGCCACGTAAGCGATTACGATGATCGTGGCGACGGCCGCGAGTGTAGCGACGATCCGCAACCCAAACGGCGTTTCGCCGAAGATCGACGTGCTCAGCCGTGCCAACGAGGGCGTGATCGGCGGCTGGTCGGTGTATCCCCAGTCAAGATGCTTACCGGCAGCGACGAAGTACAGCTCGTCGCGGTGGAAGCCATACCGGCCGGACAGCGCGGTCAGCACGACGAGCTGCACCGCGGCGACCAGACCGACCTGCCGCCAAGCGAGCGTTTGTGTGGTCATGACTTTGTGAGTCATCAGAGACCTCCCCAGGTCCGCGCAGACTATCGGCGTGTCGCCGGAGTGCGGGATGTGTTGGCGGCTACTACCGTCGGATCGTTATCCAACGAGGGGAGCACCATGACCGACGTCGACATGACCGAGCTTGCCACGAAGAACGGTGGATCCCAGCCGCTGCGCGGTTACCTGGCCAAGCCGTCGGGCGACGGGCCGTGGCCGGGAGTGGTGGTGATCCATGAGGCCTTCGGACTCAACGACGTCGTGCGCAGGCAGGCAGACCGCCTGGCCGAGGCAGGTTTTCTGGCGTTGGCGGTCGACCTCTACAGCGCGGGCGGAATCCGTAAATGCCTGGTCTCGACGATGATGGCGCTGACAAAGGGCGAAGGCCGCCCGTTCGCCGACATCGAGTCCGCCCGCGAATGGCTGATCGCGTCATCGGACTGCGCAGGCAACGTCGGCGTGATCGGCTTCTGCATGGGCGGCGGGTTCGCACTGGCCACAGCCAACTCAGGATTCGACGCGTCCTCGGTGAACTATGCGTTCCTGCCGCGTGACCTGGACACCGCGCTGGCGGGCGCGTGCCCGATCGTCGCCAGCTATGGCGGCAAGGACCTGCCGTTGCGCAGCGCACCCGCCAAGTTGGAGCGCGCTTTGACCCGCGCTGGCGTGACACACGACGTCAAGCAGTACCCGACGGCCGGTCACTCGTTCCTGAACGACAGCGAGACCGGGCCGCGGCCGATCCGCGTGCTCATGCGAGTCACCGGAATGGGGCCGGAGCCAGCGGCCGCGGCGGACGCGTGGCAGCGGATCGAGACTTTCTTCGACGAGCACCTCCGGTGATGATGAGCCATGGCTGATTGGGAAGACGTACGCCGGATCGCGCTGGGCTTACCGTCGGTCGTCGAATCGACATCAGGATTCGGCCACATCCAGTGGCGCGTGAAGGACAAGTCGTTCATCTGGGAACGACCGCTGCGCAAATCCGACTACGAAGCTTTGGGCGACAGCGCGCCGGACGGGCCGATCCTGGGGGTGCGGGTCGCCGATGTCGGCGTGAAGGAGGCGCTGATCGCCGCAGACCCGGGCGTGTACTTCACAACGCCGCATTTCGACGGGTATCCGGCGATCTTGGTCCAGCTGGCGGAGATCCCGGTGCCGGAGCTGGACGAGCTGATCACGGAGGCCTGGTTGGATCGGGCGCCGAAACGGATGGCCAAGGAGTTCCTCGCCGAGCACTGACGAGGTCGACCGCTCCGGCGTGTCATTGAAACCAGGGGCACCAAGTCTCCCTGAGATGGCCGTGACCAGCGCAGACACCGAAACTGTCGTACCCCTTGGTAACGTAAAAATCAGGGGTCCCCCTGGCGAATTGCTGTTGCAGTCAGGGCTGCCCGTTGGAGGGCATTCGCGTGCACGGCCCGGGTGGGTCGCTCGCGCGCGAGGGCCGGTAGGTCGTTCGCACGCGCGGGCCAAACTGAGATGTCGGACCCCTGCGCTACCGTAAAAACAAGGGCTCCCCTGATGGCGGGCTTTGTCGGGTGGAAGATGGTGTTCGGGCGCCGGGAGCCGGGCGGTTTGCGGAGGTCGCGAACCGGACCTCTGGCTGGCGCGGGCGCCCTACCGGGACTGAGGCCTGACACAGTGCCAACCGGACCGATCGCCCGGATCTGGCCACCAATCGCACCTGAGTCCCTGGGACAGACTGGCGCTTGATCACCAGCGGGGTTCGCGGCGGCTGCGAACAGCCGATTCGCGCGCTGACCCGGCAGCGCGGCGGCAGATGGCGGATGGTGCTGATCCACATTGCGTGATAACCATCGAGTGTTGACAGACCGCGACGACCGGCGCACGATACGCCTGCGCTGCAATCGTTTGCTGTGGTTGGCTGGACAACGCTGCCGGATGCCCGCCCCCCGACAACGTCGAGGAGAACCCGCGATGCGAGACAAACCCGCCCGGCTCAGGCTCTTTGCCCTGATCGCGAGCGTGGCACTGGTGGTGGCCGGTTGTAGCGGCTCAAGCGACGGCGGCGGCGGCAGCGGCCCGATCGTGATCGGCACATCCTTGCCGCTGACCGGGCAATTCTCGCAGCCCGGCGGCGAGGCCAAGCGCGGTTACGAGATCTGGCGAGACAAAGTCAACGCCACCGGCGGCCTGCTCGGCAGGCAGATCGACCTGCGCGTCACCGACGATGCGAGCAGCCAGGACACGATCATCGCCGACTACACCAAGCTGATCACGCAGGACCGCGTCGACCTGCTGCTCGGCAGCTTCTCGTCCCTGCTCAACTACGCGGCCTCGGCTGTGGCCGAGCGTAACCAGATGCTCTACGTCGAGCCTGCGGGCGGCGCGCCGAACATGTTCACGCGCGGCTTCAAGATGCTGTTTTTCACGCAGCCCGCGACTGCACCGCATCACGCGGACGGCATCACGGCGTGGATCAAGTCGTTGCCTGAGGCGCAACGCCCGAAAACGGCCGCGTTCATGACGCAGGACGACCCATTCACGCGTCCGGCGATCGAATCCTTGCAGCAGCAACTGGAGGCGGCCGGGTTGCGGACCGTCTACTCGGAGATCTACCCGGCCAACACCACGAACTTCCAACCGATCGTCGCCCAGATCGCCGCGCAGCAGCCGGACATCGTCGCACAGGGCGCGCAGTTCGAGGACGGCATCGGCGCGGTGCGCGCGCTAAGGCAGGTCGGGTTCTCGCCCAAGATCCTGTTCCAGACCAATGCGCCGGGCAACGGCAATCAGTACAGCAGCGGTGTCGGGGAGAACGCGACCGAAGGCGTTTTCTACAGCACGAGCTGGAGCGAAACCGCAGCGACACCGCTGAATGGTGAGTTCGTCGCTGAGTATCGCAAGCGCTTCAACGCTCCGCCGACGGAGGACGCGGCGGACGCGTTCGCGGCGGGCCAGGTGTTGCAGGCGGCGGTGACCAATGTCGGCAAGATCGACCAGGTGGCGCTGGCGGACTGGCTGCGGGCCAACGAGGTGCCGACCATTCTCGGTCCGCTGAAGTGGGCTGCAAACGGCGAACCGCAAAGCACGTTCATGCTGGCTCAGTGGCAAAAGGGCAAGGTTGAGGTTGTGTCGCCGAAGGAGGCCGCGACCACGCAGAACATTGTGTTCCCTAAGCCGGCGTGGCCATGACCCAAGCTCTGCAAACGATCGCATTAGGTTTGCTGATCGGCGGGGTGTATGCCCTGATGACGGCGGGACTGACCCTGATGTTCGGCATCATGGGCATCGTCAACGTCGCCCAGGGCGCGTTCCTCGTACTCATCGCCATGCTGACGTGGAAAGCCTGGCAGCTGACCGGAATCGACCCGATCCTGCTCGCGTTGGCCACGACTCCGCTGATGTTCGGCGTCGGCTGGGTGCTGTACCGGCTGGTGATCGTGCGCGTCCGCGGCACGACACCGGCAATGTCCATGTTGCTCACGTTCGGTATCGCGCTGACCATCGAAGGTCTGCTGAACATCACCGCGGGCAACTACTTCCGGTCGGCGACACCGTCCTATTTCGCCGAATCGTTCCACATCGGATCGATCGTCCTGCCCAAGGCGCAGGTTTACGGCTGCCTCGCGGCATTGCTGGTCCTCGGCTTGCTGTACCTGGTGCTCAATCGCACGTGGACCGGACGCGCGATCCGGGCTACCGCACAAAACCCTTCAGGCGCAGCGCTTGTCGGAATCGGTGCCACCTCGGTCGCCTCGCTGTCGTTCGCGATCGGAGCGGCGACAGCGGGCACTGGCGGGTCCATTTTGGCCGTGCTGTATCCGTTTTTCCCGGCCTCGCACTATGAATGGATCGCGAAGCTACTTGGCATCATTGTCCTAGGTGGAATGGGTTCGCTGCGGGGTGCGTGGGTCGGCGCGATCATTCTCGGTCTCGCGGAGACTCTCACCGCGACCTACGGGTCGCCGCGATGGTCCACTTTGGTTTTCTACGCGGTGATCCTGCTTGTTTTGCTGGTCCGTCCACATGGGCTGTTCGGCACCCGGATGCGTGAGGATGTCGCCACGTGAATCGCCGTGTAGCGCAAGGGATTGCCGCAGTCGCTTTAGGAGCGATGATCGCGTTTCCCTTCATCGCGCCGGATGCCACGTACGAGCACACTGTCATGCTTCTTGCGTTCCTCGTGGCCATTCAGTCCATCAGCTGGAACAGCATCTCGGGGTTCGCCGGGTACGTCTCATTGGGACACAGTGTTTTCCTTGGCATTGGCGCGTACACTGCGGGAATTCTGTCCACCCAATGGGAAGTTCATCCGCTGCTGCTGGCGCCACTGTCCGGTGTGGTCGCTGTCGTGATCGCGCTGCTTGTTGGCAGCGTTGTGTTGCGCGCCAAAGGGCCCGCGTTCGTGATCATCACGATCGCCATGCTGCTGTTGTTCCAAGTGCTCACGGTCAACCTTCCGGCGCTGACCAACGGATCCGACGGCATCACGCTTGAGCTGCCGACGTGGGGCCGTGACGTCGGCAATATCCCGTTCTACTTTATGTTCCTCGGCCTGATGGTGATCACGTTCGCTTTCAGTGCGTGGATCCGGCGCACGAAGTTCGGCACCGGACTGGTCGCGATCCGTGAGGACGAAGGAAAAGCCGCAGCCATCGGAATTCCAACCACGCTCTACAAGAACCTCGCGTACGCGGCCAGCGCGTTCTTCATCGGCGTCGCGGGCGCCGTCTACGCGTACTTCTTGACCTTCCTGAACCCGTTGGGCGCCTTCAACATCCTGACGAGCGTCACGATCGTGCTCGCTGCGCTCGTCGGCGGCAGGGGAACGTTGTGGGGCCCGGTGATCGGCGCCTTCATCGTGTCGTTCGCCAGTGAAGCCGCGACTGTCTACGGTGGCGGGACGCAAAGTCGCCTGCTGCTCTTCGGTTTAGCGCTCGTAATCATCGTGCTTTTCCTGCCAGACGGACTTCTCCCGGTCCTGCAACGGCTGCTTACCAAGCGCCGCAAGGTCAAGTTCACCGATCACGCTGGCGCGTTGGAACGAGGCCCGGTCGAAGTTGTGACGCGCGAGCCGATCGAGCCGAAACCCGGGCCGTTGCTGGAAATCAGGAACGTCCACAAAGCATTCGGCGGCCTGAAAGCGGTCGACGGCGTCGATCTGACTGTCCCAGCAGGATCGATCACCGCCCTGATCGGACCGAACGGCTCCGGCAAGACAACGCTGTTCAACCTGATCACGGGAACGGGCGGCGCCCATACCGGCGAGATCTGGTTCGACGGGGAACGTATCGACAAACTCTCGCCGTGGACAAGGGCACATCGCGGTCTCGGTCGGACGTTCCAGGTGACCAGGCTGTTCAAGAGCATGACTGTGCTGGAGAACGTGGTCGCGCCGCTGGAATCCTTCTCGCCGCGCGTGCTCGCTTCGGGCGCGGTCTCGGGGCATGAGGCCGATCGTGCGCGTGAACTGTTGTCTTTTGTTGGTCTGGGGCGGTTTGAGGCCGAGCAAGCTGGGGCTTTGTCGTACGGCCAACAGAAACTGGTCGAACTGGCGCAGGTGCTGATGCTGGAGCCGCGGATGGTTCTTCTTGACGAACCCGCTGGCGGGATCAACCCTGGTTTGGTCGACCGGATGGCCGAGATCATCAGGGCGGCCAACCGGCAGGGCATCACGTTCCTCGTGGTGGAACACAACATCCCGATGGTGCTTGACTTGTGCGACCCGGTCTTCGTACTGGCCAGGGGGTCGGTGATCGCGTCAGGGCCGCCTGGCGTGATCCGCAACGACCCTGCCGTGCTGGACGCGTACCTCGGCGAGGTGACCAGCTGATGCTGACATTGGCAGGCGTTTACGCTGGTTACGGTGGGGGCGACGTCTTACAGGGGCTCGACCTGAGCGTCGTGCCCGAGTCGGTGACGTGCGTGCTCGGCCCGAACGGCGCCGGAAAATCGACGGTTTTGCGTGTGGTCAGCGGGTTGATCAAACCGCGCGAGGGAACGGTGTCGCTGGAGGAGCAGCGGATTGACGAACTGAGCGCGCCGGACATATTGGCCAAGGGGATCGCGCAGGTCCCTCAAGCGGGCGCGTTGTTCCCGCGCATGAGCGTGCGTGAGAACGTTCTGATGGGCGGTTATCTGATTCGTCGGCAACGGAAGTTGTTGGAGGAGCGGTATTCGGCGGTGGCCGAACTGGTTCCGTTGATCGCCGAACGGTCGAATGCGCCTGCGGGCAACTTGTCCGGCGGGCAACGGCGCATGGTCGAGATTGGACGCTCGCTGATGCTCGATCCCGCCGTGGTGCTGCTGGACGAGCCGTCACTCGGCCTGGATCCGAAAAGCATTTCCGCGGTGGCTGGGCTGATCAACGGCATGCGCGAGCGCGGCAAGACGGTGTTGCTGGTGGAGCAAAACGTCCGGCTAGGGTTGTCGCTGTCGACGCATGGGGTGGTCATGGAGGGCGGCCGGGTCCGGCTGCACGGGACCGCCGAAGAGATCACCAACCATCCGGAGATCGCTTCGCTGTACTTGGGCGCCTTGGAGCCCAACGGTTAGGAACGCGGCGCCGCCGTTGATTCCCTGAGAACCAGCGTCGCGGGCAGCGTGATCGACTTCGGCGGCAGATCCGGGTTCGCGAGGCGTTCCAGCAGCATTCGTGCCGCCTCCGCACCGATTTGGTAGTGCGGCACGTGCACTGTGCTCAGCGGCGGCGTCAGGCGATCGACGAACGGCATGTCGTTGAAGCCAACCAGGCTGATGTCGGTGGGGCACTGCATCCGGCGCTCGGAGAACACATCCAGACAGCCGAGCGCGATCATGTCGTTGGCCGCGACAATCGCCGTCGGGCGCTTGCCCGCCTCGAACATCGACCTCGTCGCCCTGGCGCCCTCGACCTCAGTGAACTCCTGCGCGGTCACCAGAAGACCCGGGTCGAGCTCAATGCCCGCGTCATCAAGCGCCTGCCGGTACGCGCGCTGACGCGTGCGCCCTGTGGACGTGTGCTGCGGACCGCCGACGTGCGCGATACGCGTGTGCCCGAGCTCAATCAAATGACGGACCGCCATAGCGATGCCGTCATGATCGTCGCCCGTGACCGACGGAATGTCCGACTGATCCACGCGCCGGTTGACCATGACCATCCGGACGCCCTGTTGGTGCGCCTCGACGAACACGTTGTCGTCACGGCGCGCGGTCGCGATGATGACGCCGTCGACCTGACGAGCGCGCAACGTGTCGAACAGCGTGCGCTGCCGTTCGAGGTCGTTGTCGGTGTTGGCGATCAGCGTGGTATAGCCGGAATTCGCCAGCACGTCCTCGATCCCGCGCACGATCGGCGGGAACAACGGGTTGGTCAGGTCAGGCAGCAACACGCCGACAGACATCGAGCGCGAGGTTTTCAGGCCGCGCGCCATGGCGTTGGGCTGGTAGCGCAGTTCACGCGCGGCGGCTTGGACACGACGCATCGTTGCGGGGTTCACCAGCGAGGACGTCGCGGGGTTGAGCGCTCTCGACGCCGTGGTGACGTGCACTCCAGCGCGTTGAGCGACCTCTTTGAGGGTAGGAGAGTTCGTCATACGGCAGCACCCGGCTTCGACGGAAAACGATTGCATAAGCAGATTAACACGACGAATGGCCATGCTGACCTGCCGTAATCGAGTGGCGTGCGATGGCACGATGGTGCTGTGGCTCAGATCGTGATGCGCGCGGCCCGGCCCGACGAGGCGGACGCGCTGGGGGAACTGGCACTGCGTTCGAAGGCGTACTGGGGGTACGACGAGGAATTCCTGGAGTCCTGCCGTGCCGAGCTGACGGTCAACCCCGGCGCCCAGCACGTCGTCGTCGCCGTCGATGGCGACCGGCTGCTGGGTTTCTACAGCATCGATGGTCGTGCGCCCGAAGGCGAACTCGCCCATATGTGGCTTGACCCGGACGTGATCGGCCAGGGTCTGGGCCGCAAATTGTGGGAGCACGCTCTCGATTCGGCGCGGGCGGCTGGATTCACGGTGCTGCTCATCGACGCCGAACCCAAGGCCGAGGGATTCTACCTGGCGATGGGCGCGGTCAAGGCCGGCGAGACGCCGTCCGGGTCGATCCCAGGCCGGATGCTGCCATTGCTGCGTATCGACCTGCTGACTCCGTTGCTGGAGGCATACGACCGGCATGTTCGTCCGTCGGAATGGGCCGACCTGGAGGACGAAGCCGAGGTGACGCCGGATGGCCCGATTGTGCGGATTGCCGGGCGGCGCCAAGGATTCATCAGCGTGCCGCGTGACGTATCCGATGTGGACGTGGACGCGTTGATCGCCCGCCAGCGCGACTTCTTCGCGGCCCGAAACCAAGGCGTGGAATGGAAAACCCGCGCACACGACCTGCCTGCCTCGATGCCTTCCCGGCTCCGCGCGGCCGGTTTTGTGCCGGAGGACAAGGAAACCGTGATGGTCGGGGCCGCGGCCAAGTTTGCCGTCGATCCGGTGTTGCCGCACGGCGTGACCATCCGGCAGACCTCTCTGGACTCCGACATGCGCCGGATCGAGGCTTTGAACGTCGGTGTGTGGGGCTCGGGCGTCGATTGGCTGGCCGATCTGCTGATCCAGCGCAAGAACCAGTTCACCGTGTTCGTGGCCGAAGCCGGCGGCGAGGTCGTCTCGGCCGGGTGGATGATGCCCAAGCCGGACAAGGAATTCGCCGGCCTGCTCGGCGGCACGACAACGGCCGCGTGGCGTGGCCGCGGGATCTATCGAGCGCTTGTTTCTTACCGAGCGCTTGCTGCTGTGCGCATGGGCATCCGGTATCTGTCGGTCGACGCGTCCGAGGACAGCCGCCCAATCCTGGAACTCCTCGGCTTCACGCCGATCACGACCACGACGCCGTACGTGTGGACCCCTCCGGCGTGAAATTGCCATGCGACGATCGGCTCGGCGCGAAAGACTGAAGCATGTTCAAAATCAAGCTCCCGATCCGCGTCGACGACATTGACCTCAATGGGCACGTCCGCGGGGCGGTGTATGTCGCTTACGCCGACCACGTCAGGTGGCAGTGCCTGGTCGAGGCCGGTGTCAACCCGCTGGACCTGCACACTGGCGGCATCGGGCCGATCAACCTGCGGACCGAGATCGACTTCCGCAGTGAACTGCTGATGGGTAGCGATGTCGAGGTGAGTTGCGAGTTCATGTGGGGCGAGGGCAAGACGTTCACCGTCGAGCAGCACATGCACGGCGAGGACGGCGCGCTGGCCGCGACCGTGCGCAGTGTGTCGGGACTGCTGGACCTGACGTCTCGGCGCCTGGTCGCCGACCCGGCCAAGCGTTTCCTGGAGTTGGCGGTCAAGCCGGAACTGATGGGTCTGCTGTGAAGAATTCGTAGCCGTGGCCGTCGGGATCAAGGACGTACACCCCGCGGCCGCCGCCAAGGTGGTTGATTTGGCGATCCCATCCACCCACATGACCGGATCCGTAGGCGATCTCGGGCGATCGAGCCAAGTGCGCCAGTAACGTGTTGAACTTCTCGTCGTCGACGAGGAACGCCCAATGGCCTGGGTGCGCGCCATGCCGGTCATCGAAGTCCAGCGTCAGACCGTCGTTCACCCGCAGCGGGATGAACGGCCCCACTGGCGCGCCAATCTCCAGTCCCAGCAGGTCAGCCAGGAATCGCGCGGCCGCCAGCTTGTCCGTGACCGGGATGATCGTGTGGTTCAGGACGATGCTCACGTGGCCTCCAATGCGTGTGATTCACACGTATTATAGGTGCGATTTGCACACGATGTAGGCTGTGGCATGGTGAGTGACGCCGATGGCGGGCCGGCGTTGTTCCGGCTCGTGCGATTTTGGTCTAGACGCTGGAGTGCGCGCGCGTCCGCGGAAGTGACCGGCGAGATGCGGCATGTGCAGCACATCCAGGCGGTCGAGGCCGTCCAGACCGCGAGTCAGGGCGGCGAAGCGACGGTGAACGCGATCGCGCACCAGCTCGGTCTCGACCACTCCGGTGCGAGCCGGATGGTCAGGGATGCCGCCGAAGCAGGGTATCTGGTGCGCACTGAGTCCGAAAAGGACAAACGACGAACGGTTGTGCGGCTTACCGAATCCGGTGAGCAGTTGCTTGCGGGCGCGCGGAATTGGCAGCGCCGCGTGTTCGATGAGTTGACCGAGAACTGGGAGGAACAGGACAGGGCCCAGTTCGCCGGCTATTTGCGGAGGTTGGCCGGCGAACTGGGTGTCTGAGGGTTACGGCCTAACAGTGACGCTCTGGCCGGGGCGCAGGCGAATGTTCTTGCGCCACGAGCCGAACTGCACCACGGTGTCGGTGCCGGTGGTGCTGTGGATGGTCGCGCTCGTGACCTTCCCGTCGCGCCAGGAGACGTCGACCGTGAAGCCGCCGCGTGCGCCGACACCGGTGATCTTGCCTGTCTTCGCCCACTGCGTTGGCAACGCTGGCAGCAGCTCGATCAGACCGGGCCGCGAGTACACCAGCATCTCGATCATCGCCGCGGCGCCGCCGAAGTTGGCGTCGATCTGGAAGATCGCGTAGCTACCCTGGCTGTACATGTCGAACAGGTTCGGCGCGGTGCCGTTCGAATTGCTGACCGACGGGCGCATCACGGTCTGGATCAACTGGTACGCGCGCTCAGAGTCCTTCAACCTTGCCCAGCACAGTGCACGCCACGCGCACGCCCAGCCGAAGCTGTCCATGCCGCGTGCGATCAGCTGCTGGCGCACGCCTTCCACCAGCTCCTTCGGGCTGGTGTCGTTCTTGATCCGGTCGCCGGGGAAGAAGCCGATCAGGCCGGACAGGTGCCGGTGGGTCGTCTCGCCGAGGTTGTCCGGGCTCATCCATTCCTGCAGCCAGCCGGACTTCGGGCTGACCTCGGGCATGTACAGCTTCTCCTGCAGCCCGGCGATGGTCTGCGCGTACGCCCGGTCCATGTTCAGGATCGTGCTCGCCGCACGGAAGTGCTCGAACAGGTCCCAGCACAGTTCCTGCGCGTAGGTGATGCCGATCGCGTCCTGCGGGCCGTGCTCCGGCGACCAGTCTTTGTCGGCGACCAGCTTCTGGCGCACCGGGTCCATGATCAGGCGGTGCTCCCAGAACTCGCACGCGCCCTTGAGCAGCGGGTAGATCTTCGCCAGGTACGCGCGGTCCTGCGTGTACTCGTAGTGCTCCCACAGCGAGTTGCAGATCCAGGCGTTGCCGCCGGAGTTCCACCACCAGCCGGAGCCGCCGTAGATGTTCGTCGAGTACGCCACCGCCCAGCCGCCGACTTTGCCGGAGCTGTTGCGGAACCTGTTGCGCGGATCGAGGAACAGTTCCTGCGTCGTCTTGGTCCAGCCGGGCAGCTGCGCGACGCAGTAGTCCGCGAATGGTTCGAAGCAGTCCGACAGACCCGCGCGGTCGGAGAGCCAGTAGTTCATCTGGACGTTGACGTCGGTGTGGTAGTCGGCCATCCAGTCGGGCGTGTTGTTGTGCACCCACAGGCCCTGCAGGTTCAGCGGCAGGTTGTCGCGTGAACCGGTGATCATCAGGTACCGGCCGAACTGGAGGTAGCTGGCTTCGAGCTCAGGGTCGGCGGCCGCGCCCGGCGTGCCGCGGACGACCAGTCGCGACCAGGTGTCCATCGACTTCTGCCGACGGGACGACTGTCCGAGGTTGACCGTCATGCGGTTGTACAACGACTGGTAGTCGCGGACGTGCGTGGCGAGCAACGCGTCACCGGACGCTTTGAGCGCCTTCGCCGCTTTGTCGCGCGCGATCGCCAATGGGTCGGCGGCCGCGTTCATATATCCGATTTCGTATCTGGGGATGTAGTTCGTTCCGCCGCTGATGACGATGACGACTTCGGCGCAGTCGGTGAACGTGACCTGGTCGTCCTTCAGCCCGATCTGGCCGCCCTTGCTCATCGCCTGGACTACTGCGGCGTACTTCAGGCCGTTGTCGAGTTTGCCGCTGATCGTGCCGTTGACGGTCGGCTCGTTGTGCGTGCCCGTGAGCGAGATGGTTCCGGTGTGCGTGCCGCGGCCGTTGCGCGTCAGGCGCATGACGATCACGTCGTCCGGGTGGCTCGAATAGACCTCGCGCCGATATTTCGTGCCTTTGTACTCGTAGGTCGAGGTCACGATGCCGTTGCTGATGTCCAGCGCGCGGCGGTACTTCGTGATCACGTTCGGCGTGTGCTCGGGGATGGACACAGCGGCCTGCGTCAGCACGTTGAACGTGCCGAAGTGGACACGTTCGTACGGGAACTGGCCGTCGTTGTCGAGCACGTCGTTCTTGTCACCGGCCCACAGCGAGACATCGGTGACGTAGAAGGAGTCGCTCGCGGGATTGCCTCCGACGAGCGCGCCTAACCGGCCGTTGCCGACGGGCAGGCCCTGCTCGATGATCCGGCTTTCGACCGCGGGCGCGAGGTGGAAGAAGGTGGTGGCGTCCTCATCGGACACCAGTTGGACCGAAGCCGGACGGTCGACGACCTCGGCCTGGGCGGTGAATGTCCGCAGCCCGCCGATCGCGGCTCCGGCGCCGAGCGCGCTGCCGGCTTTGAGAATGGTGCGGCGGGTGTGCGACATCGAACAACCCCAATCAGATATCGGATATCAGATACGATATGGATCGGATGATGTCACTGTGGTGATCGGGCCGTCAACGGTCAAACGTCGTAACTCTATGTCCCAATCTGGACAGATGTGATCGTAACCGATCACAACCGGTCTGTACTGGCTTGTTTGAGTCAAACCTGCCAAAGATCCAGGTAGATGGCTTGTTTTCGATGCATAAAAACCTCCGAGTCGGGCATCCGGAGTGTACAAGGCGGTTCCCTACCGACCGGTCGGTCATCGGGTCAATGTCGCCGAATCCAATACGCTTTGACTTATATAAGTGCGGGCCGTTTTAATGGACGGCATGCATGCGTTCGATGTGCTCGGAGACCCGGTGCGGCGCCGGATCCTCGAGCTGCTCGCCGACGGGGAACGGGCCGCCGGTGAGATCAGCGCGGTCGTGCAGGAGGAGTTCGGCATCTCGCAGCCGGGCGTCTCCCAGCATTTGCGAGTGCTCAGGGACAACGGCTTCGCGACCGTCCGCCCGGACGGCACTCGACGGCTCTACTCGGTGGATCCGGAACCGCTGAAGCAGATCGACGTCTGGCTCGACCGTTATCGACGGTTCTGGACCCAACGCCTCGACGCGCTGGGCACCGAGCTCGCGCGCGGCAAACGCGAACGCCGCGTTGCGGACGACAGGCAACGTCAGGCCGACAACTAGACTCCCGGCAGCCGTTCCAGGGAGGTACCGCCGTGCCACCGGTCAACCAGCAGCGCCGCGATGCCCTCGCGGACGCCGCCATCGCGATCGTCGCAAGTGAAGGCAGCCATGGGCTGTCGCATCGATCGGTTGACGAAACGGCCGCAGTGCCCCGCGGCACGACGTCGAACTACTTCCGGTCACGGGACGCGTTGCTCGAAGCGACCGTAAAACGCCTCGTCCATCTGCACTTCGCGTGGATCGAGGAGTTGCGCGCCAAACGCGAAGGCGAACTCGACCGCGTCGCGCTCATGGAGATCCTCGCGCAGGTCCTCGACGAGTCGGTGACCGTCCACAAGGACCGGTACCGCGCGATGATGGAACTTCTGCTGGAGGGCACAAGGCGGCCTGAGCTGCACGCGACTCTGGTCGAGACGTTCACGACCGGCGTGCAACTCGTGCACGACGCGCACCGCGCCGACGGTCTCGAATCGACCGACGAACAGATCCACCTGCTGCGGGTGATCTACGTCGGAACCCTGTTCAGCTTCATTGTGCTGCCGGAGACCCTGCAGACCATCGGTGCCGCCGAGACCACGATGACGTTGCTGAACACGGTCCTGAAGCAGTGACGGCTTTGACCGCTGACCCGTTCCGATATCAGATCCGATTTTAGTCGGCGACCGGGAACTCGGCCCGGACACCCAGCAGGCGCACCGGTTTGCGCAATTCGAACAAGTCGAGCACCTCAAGTGCGGCACGTTCGATCTCCGCCGGTTCACTACTTGGCGACGGCAGCGTAATGCTGCGCGTGTACGTCAGGAACGGCGCGAATCTAACCTTCACCGCGACGCGCGCCGCCGGGCGGCCCTCGTCGGCGACATCTTGGGCGACGCGTTTCGCCAGATAGGATATTTCAGATCTGATATTGGCGTAGTCGCTGATGTTCTCCTGGAACGTCACTTCGCGGCTGCGCGACTTGGCCACGTACGGCGTCGCTTCGACATTCGGGTCACCGGCGCCCAACGCGAGCGTCCGGTACCACGGGCCCATGTTCGGCCCGAACCGTTTGGCCAACGTGTCCGGATCCGAACGCGCCAACTGTTCGACCGTTTCCAACCCCAGTTCGAGCAGCTTCTTGGTCGTCTTCGGACCGATGCCCCACAGCGCGTCCACCGGCCGTTTGGCCATCACGGCCACCCAGTTGTCCCTGGTCAGCCGGTAAACGCCGGCTGGCTTCGCGAAACCGGTGGCGATCTTCGCGCGCAACTTGTTGTCGCCGATGCCGACCGAGCACGACATGCCGGTCTTCGCCGAGACCGCCTCGCGAATGTCAGCCGCCAGCAATTCCGGATCCTCGGTGCGCGCGCCGACGAACGCTTCATCCCAGCCGATGACCTCGACGATCACGGGAAACTCGCGCAATGTGGCCATCACGCGTTCGGACACTTCTTCATACGCGGGAGCGTCACTGGGCAGGAAGATCGCGTCCGGGCACTTTTTGGCAGCCGTCCGCAACGGCATCCCCGAATGCACGCCGAACTCCCTGGCCTCGTAGGACGCCGTGGCCACGACTCCGCGTTGCGTCGGGTCGCCCGTCCCGCCGACCACGACCGGCTTGCCCTTCAGTTCAGGGTGGCGCGCGATCTCGACCGCCGCGAGGAACTGGTCGAGATCGACGTGCAGTACCCAGTCAGCCATGGGCATGCGGTCAGTATCGCGTGATCACCCCGCGTGCCGCAGGAACAGCTGGCCCATCGCGCGGACGTAGTCCTTCAGTTCTGGCGGCTGGACCACCTCGAACTCGGCGCCGATCACGCCGACGACCATCGTCGGCCACTCGAACGAGTCGACCTTCATGATCAAGCGGCATGTCTCGTCGGTGATCGGCTCGACGGTTCCCCAATGCGCCACGTTTTCCTTGACCGTGCTGGCCGGAGCCTTGATTTCGAAGATCGCCTCGTACTGCGTCGGCCGCTGGTTCAATCGATCGCGGACGAACGCACCCGCGTCGCCGCCCGGCAGGTCGCGTTGCCGGAACCGCGCACCGGTCGGTTTCGGGTCGACCATCCGATCGGCTCGGAACGTTCGCCAGTCGTGCCGTTCCACATCCCACGCGACCAGGTACCACCGGCGCCCCAACGAAACCAGCCGATGCGGTTCGACGTGCCGCTTGGACTCGTCGCCGTCATACGTGGTGTAGCCGAATCGCAGACGTTCGTCATCACGGCAGGACGACGCGATCACCGTCAACGACATCGCGTCGACGGTCGCGTTCGTGTTGGCCCCGCCCCAGAACGTCGGCACGGTATAGCTGCGCAGCGCCTCGACCCTGCGCCGCAGCCGTGGCGGCATCACCTGGATAACCTTGGTCAACGCCCGCATGGACGTCTCTTCGATGCCGTCGACCGCGCCGCCCGCGGCTGTCCGCAATCCGACCGCGATCGCCACCGCTTCTTCGTCGTCGAGCAGCAACGGCGGCATGGCCGCGCCTGACTGAAGTTGGTATCCACCCGCGACGCCCCGGTTGGCGTCGACTGGGTAACCCAGCTCCCGCAACCGGTCGACGTCGCGTCTGAGTGTTCGTTGACTGACCTCGAGCCGGTCAGCCAGTTCGCTGCCCGGCCAGAACCGATGGGTCTGCAACAGGGACAGCAGTCGCAGCATCCGTGCACTTGTGTTCGCCATGGATTCAGATTCCCATCCGTTGCGGTCAGAAACTGACCTGAATGGATTCTAGCGTTGTCCCCATGACCGAAGCGATGATCGAGACAAGCGGACTGACCAGGCACTTCGCCGTTCGCAACGAGACGGTCGAGGCCGTCAAAGGGCTCGACCTGCGCGTCGAGACCGGAGAGATGGTGGCGCTGCTCGGGCCGAACGGCGCGGGCAAGTCAACCACCCTGCGGATGCTCACCACGCTGCTGGCGCCCACGTCGGGCACCGCGCGGGTGGCGGGTTTCGACGTCGCGACCGAGCAGCGCGGCGTGCGCAGCCGGATCGGGTACATCGGCCAGGGCAACGGCGCCGGGCACACCCAGCGCGGCCGTGACGAACTGGTCAGCCAAGGCCGCGCGTACGGCATGAGCGCTTCCGCGGCGCGAGCCCGAGCGGCCGAGCTGATCGAGTCGCTGGACCTGGCCGCGGTCGCCGATCGCGTGGTGTCCAACCTATCCGGTGGTCAGCGCCGTAGGCTCGACATCGCGATGGGCCTGATCCACGCGCCTGCGTTGCTGTTCCTCGACGAACCGTCGACCGGTCTCGACCCGCAGAACCGCGCGAACCTGCAGGAACACATTCAGCGCCTGCGTGCCGACCACGGCACGACGATCGTGCTGACCACGCACTACCTCGACGAGGCCGACTCGTTGGCCGAGCGGGTGATCGTGATCGACCACGGCCGCGTGATCGCCGACGACACACCCGCGCGACTCAAAGCCGAGCACGCCAGCGACCGCATCACCTTGACGTTCGACAACGCCGAGCAGGCCCATCGTGTGACCAAGCACCACGCACTCGGCATAGCCGAAGGCGCGACCGTGACCCAATTCGGTACTCAGGTTCTGCTCGAAGTGGACGGTGGCGCGCAGATCGCGCCAAAACTGCTGCGCAGCCTCGACGACGCGTTGATCGACGTTGCCAGCATCGAGGTCACCCGGCCGACGCTCGACGACGTGTTCCTCACCCTGACCGGCCGCAGCCTGCGTGAAGACGTTTCTGTGAAGGAGAACAAGGCATGACCACCATGACCATGAAGACCAGCCTCGTCACCGACGTTTTCACGGTGTTCGCCCGTGAGTTGCGGCCGGTGCTGCGCAACCCGTTCTCGGTGATCTTCACGATGGTCCAGCCGCTGTTCTTCCTGGCCCTGTTCGCGCCATTGCTACCAGGAGACTCGTCGCTGCAGTGGTTCGTGCCCGGCATTGTCGTGATGTCGTGCCTGTTCGGCGCCTCGGCAACCGGCTCGAACCTGCTGTATGAGATGCAAACCGGTTCGCACGAACGAATGCTGGTCTCGCCGTTGCGCAGGCCCGCGCTGATCATCGGCCGGGCGCTGAAGGAGATCGTGCCGATGCTGGCGCAGACGACGCTGCTCGTGCTGGTGACGATCCCGTTCGGATTCACGCTGAATATCGCGGGAGCCTTGATCGGCTTGGTGATCTTGGCGATCTTCTGCGTCGGCCTCGGTGCGCTGTCGTACACCTTGGCGTTGGCGTCGAAGGACCAGGAGTGGATGTTCTGGGGCGTGCAGCAGACATTGTTGTTCCCGCTGTTGCTGCTGGCCGGGATGATGCTGCCCATCGACAACGGACCGGAATGGCTGCAGACCATGGCGAAGTTCAACCCGCTGACCTACGTGGTCCAAGCGGAACGCCTGCTGTTCAACGGAACCATCGCGTCGGGAACGGTGCTGGCCGGTTTGGTCGCCGCGGTGGTTGTCGCGGTCGTCGGTCTGCTCGTCGGTACCCGCGCGATGCGCAAGGCCTGATGGAAAACGCGCCTGTCCTGGGGGTCAGGCGCGCTTTCTCATGACCACATTCCGCGATGCAGCGCCCACCGGGAAGCGGCGCTGCGCAGCGCCATTGTCATCCGGTTCGTGTGCGCGTCCACTTTGGCCTGCCAATACCGCGTCTGCGCGACCGCGAAAAGGTCTATCGCCTCGGGACTTGCCAGCGCCCAACTCGGCACTTTGGCCGCCCACTGCTCCGCGACGTGCGGTGGGTGTCCGCTGTAGACAAGCCACACCACCCAGCACGCCGCGTCGAGCCACGCCGCGCCGCGCGTCGCCCACGGCCAGTCCACCACGTGCACGCCGTTGGCGTCGGTGAGCAAGAAGTTGCTCGGGTTCATATCCGAATGCACCAGCGCGTCACCAACGAACGCCGCGGCATCAGACGGATCGTCCAGAAACCGGCACCACCGCGCTCGCGCCGTCTTGAGCTTGACGCCGTCGGGGCACGCAAGCCGTCCCATCGCCGTGATGCCGTCGACGATCAACGGCAAATCTCGCGAACTTGGGCCGTAATCGGCGGCACGTCCGGCGATGTGGTCGAACCCGATCAGATCCCAGCCGCCCGCCACGATTCGCCAGCGAACGCTCGGCGCCAGGGGAGCGAGGTGCGGGCCGATCGCGGCTTCGACGTCCTGCGTCCACCGTTCCTGGTGATCCAGCCGCATGCCTTTGACGAAAATCCGGCCGCTCGCGGTGTCGAGGGTCGCGGCCAGTTGACAGCTGTATCCCTCGGGCGAGCACATCACGCGGCCGACTGGTCCGGTGCGCTCGGCGACGGCAGCGACTACGTCGTCGGGCAGGTCATCCCACTCGTAACGTGTCCCCGGTTTCGGCGCGCCCATGGTCGCGCAACATACCGGACCGACGCCAACTTGTAACGCTCTGTCCCGACAGTTGGTGAACCCTTGGCCGATTTGGAACCAGGTATCCGATATCAGATATCGGATATACCCCGCATTCTGTCATGGTCCGCGGCTGTGGAGTCGGACTGGTAGTCGAGGGCTGCGGCGCCGTTGCTGTCCTCGCCAGATGCAACTGGCGCTCAAACTGCGGTCCTGAATGTCGGCGCTTGCGCATCCTCATGTGTTTGCCAGCCTCGACCTGTGGTCCCCATGTCTCAGTTCGGCCGCGCGATTTGCGCGTCTTGAAATGCGGTTTCGTGCTCTCCTTCGGGCGTCTCGCCGTTTGCGCTTCGCGTGTCCGGGCGTTCGCCGCGTTGTTGGCAACCGCGCCGCCTCTTGACTCCCGCCCTCTCTGCCTCTGTGTCAGACCCGTTGACAGAACTGATCTGGTAGTTGGCTGCGTACGGCCATGCGGTTCTGCTGATCACAAGCGACCTCGTTGAGATGGTCACCCTGGCGGATCGCATCGCGGTGATGTGCGGCTTCCATGTGTGCGGCGAAGTCGCGAACGACCACGTCTACGACTCGGTCGGCCGCAAGGTGATGGGCCTGATTCACGCGGACGCGCCGACATGATCCTTCGCGTCGACCTGACGGGTGGGCTGTCCACGACAACCGACGGCTCACTCGGAGTTCGTCTGCTGCTTGAGGAAACACACCCAAAGGTGTCGGCTTACCATCCAGCTCAACCAATCGTGTTCGGCATCGGACACCGCGCGTTGGCCATGCCCCGCTTCACCCTGACCGCGAAATCACCCCAATCGGGCGGAGTCGCGGAGTCCAGAGTGGAGGGACCATTCGGGCCTGCGCTCGGCCACACCGGTTTCGACGGCATCGTGCTGACGGGTCGGGCCGCTCGGCCCTGTTACGTCCTGATCGAAACGGTCAGGCAAAGGTGATCGACGCCGCGGATCTCTGGGGCCTCACCACCAGTAAGGCGACCGATCTGCTTGCGGCCCGGCACGGTCCGAAAACGCACGTGGCCGCGATCGGCCCGGCGGGAGAGAACCTCGTCCGGTTCGCGAGCCTGGTCACCGATCGCGGATACCCCGCAGCGCGGATGGGCGCGATATTCGGCGCGAAGCGTTGTAAGGCGGTCGCCATCGTCAACGACGACGAGCGCCCGATCGTCAACCCCGATGTCACCAACGACTACATGGCGCGCGTCACGACCAATCCGTTGACACGAAGCCAACTCGAGCCACCCGGTTTTGGCACGTGGCCTGCCGAAGGCGTAGTGAGGCCTCGCCTCGGACCGTCGAGCGGGTGGCTGGTCTGGTATAGCCGCTGCGGGTAGGAGCATCCTCACCTCCGTAGTTGTGGTGATGGAGGCGGGTTATGAGCGCGCATGTGGTGACGGTCAACGATGTGCTCGACGGGCATGTCGCGTTGGACATCCAGTGTCTGGACCGGATCTATCTCAATGCCTACGTGCCGAAGTTGCAGACCAGTGCGCAGGTGGTGGCGTTCCTGTCGGGTCACTTGGGGTATCCGTTCCCGTCTCCGGCGTTGTTCAAGCAGTTGGGTGACCGGTTCCGTCGTGCGGTGTCGGATTTCGCCGAGGCCAACGACATCCCGTGGGTGAAGTTCGGCAAGAACGACGTGGGTGGCAAGTTGGAGTTGATGCGTCCGCACCTGGACCGTCAGGCCGCGACTGGCCGGTCCGGTGTCGCGGCGATCGGGGTGGCACAGGAGTTCCAGCGAGTCTGGACCGCCTACGAGCGCCAAAGCCCGGTCGGGGCGGTGCAGTGGTGGTTCACCAAGGCCGGCCGGCGGGTGTCCTGTTACTACTTTTACCTGTGGGACATCGATTTCGGTCCGGCGTTCATCAAGGTGTGTACCTACTTTCCTTATCCGGCCAAGGTATGGCTCAACGGGCATGAGTGGGCCGAATGTCAGGCCGAGCGGGCCGGGATCGGGTTCACCGCACTGTCCAACGGCTTCGCGGCCACCGACGATCCGGTGGTGCTGCAAGCGATCTGTGACCGGCTCGGCCCCGGCGTGATCAATGTCTTCCTGCAACGCTGGTTCGCGCGGCTGCCACTGCCGTTCACCACCACCGATCGGGACGCCGGGTACTGGTGGGAGACCTCGATGCGGCAGATCGAGACCTCCCGCACGATCGTGTTCGACGCACCCCGGCATGCCCGCGGGTTCTTCGAGGCGCTCATCGCCGACAACCTCGATCTCGGTCGCCCGCACAACATCGAGATCATCTTCAACCGGCGTATCCGGCGCGACACCCAGGGGACGTTTCGCACCGCGATCGACCGCCGGGACAACGGCGGGGTGCTGGTGAACGTGTTCTCCAAGCACTCCCGGATCAAGCAGTACCTCAAAGACGGCCGGGCGATGCGCATCGAGACGGTCGTCAACGCCCCACGGGATCTGGGCTGCAATGCCCGGCTGCCCAATCTGGAGGAACTCTCGACGAAGGCGCGTGCCTGCAACCAGCGAATCCTGGATGCTGAACGTGTCGGTCAGGGTTGCGTCCTTGCGAGTCCAGCCTTTGAGCGGATCGCGCACCCCTCCGTGGACGCGGAGGGGCGCAGGACCCCGGCCCTGCGGTTCGGTGATCCTCGGGTCATGGCCCTGACCGGCGCGCTGTGTCACACCCTGCTCGCGGCAACCGGCTTCACCAACAAGAACCTGCGTGTCTTGATCGCCGGGCTGCTCGGCAGCGACTACCGCCCCGGACAGATGACCTACGACCTGCGCCGGCTGCGCCTGGCCGGGCTCATCCGCCGCCTGCCACACAGCAACCGCTATGTCCTCACCGAGGACGGCCTGCGCATCGCCGTGTTCTACACCAAGATCTACAACCGGCTGCTCGTTCCGCTCACCGCTGCCGACCAACCCCAGGCCCCGCCCGAATTACGCCAGGCCCTACGCATACTTGACCGCCACGTGGACGGCTATGCCGACCGGGCCCGGCTCACACCCGCAGCCTGAAACTTGACACGGATGTGAAGAAGCCTGCGACCAAAGATCACTAGGTGCAGATAAGCACATCGGATCAAAAGCGAGGCCCAGCAAGGAAACTCGTCACCGAGCTTGGCGATCTGGGCCGTCCGGCTCACGTGCTGAATTGTATGGGCCTCCGTGCCGAGGAATCGCGGGCACGGCTGAAGAAGTCGCGACTGTGTCGCGACGAGGCCGCCAGCACTGGCCGTCGCGCCATCGATACCTGGCTGCCGATTCACGACTGGACCGAAACCCAGGTATAGCAACGCATTCGCGCATCGGGTGTCCCATATCACCCGGCACGCGACCAGGGTATGAGCTGCCTGTCGTGCTCGCTGTGTGTGTTGACGAGCCGCAAGGATCTCGTGCGCGCCGCGCAACTGCGCCCGGAACTGGCCGCCGAGTACGCTGAACTGGAAACCGAGATCGGTCACCGGTTTCGCAACGATATGTCCATGGCGGACATCATTACGGCTGCGGAGCAGGCCGACACGGTGACGGTCTCCGACGACCAGCACCAACCACGCTGCCTGAAGCCCGCTCAGTGACAGGCCCGGCTAGCCACTCATGCGGAACCTGCGCCTTCAAACTTCTGCTCTGGAGCCGAACCCCGAAGTCGCATCAACTATCAAAGAAAGGGGTTTTGTCATACCCGAAACAGCCAACAACAACACCGTGCTGGACCTGTGGCACGAGGTGAAGCACCTCCTCGAAGGCATCTCGCGCGGACTGAAGTGGGCCGCGCACGAGAACCGCCAAGCAATGGAGCGACACCCCACCGAGCGTGACGTTCGGTACCACAGCTTTCCTTTGCTTCAGGCAACACACAACCTCATGGCCACGGAGTTCGTGTACCGATCCCACTGCCGCGAGATCTTGGAACGTCTGGCCAACAGCGCGGACACACGGCCGGGCACGGCCGCAGAGGTGTGCTGCATGTGCTGCCAGATCAGCCTCCGGACTCCGCTGAGGTCAGAGGCCGCCGGCCAGTACCTGCGCCTGCGCATGTGGACCGCTGCGTTCCCAGAACAACCAATGTTCGTCGAGCCCAGTGAGCATCACCTTGGAGGCTCCACAATCGACGAACTCGAAGCAACCGTGCGCCGCAAGCTGACCGTCAAGGACCGAGCTCTCACCGACGTCACCTGCACCGGTGAACACGACGGCGAGATCGTCCAGTGCAAATACGCCGGAGCCTGACCATCACGGTTCCCGGCCCGCCGGCCTGACCACACCCATGCTGACCGGACTTTCCCTTAACAGAAGCATAAATCAACCATGGAGGATGACATGGAAAGGAGCGCACCTGACGCCTCCCCGCACGTCGACACAACACAGACGCGCAGCGAGTCCATGAAAACCGTTCTGCTGCCCTGCGTTTGGTCGTACGGCATGGCTGCCGATTCAACGGTTATGGTGGCACCTCTCTGCTGTCGCAGGAATCCGTAACCCCCGTCGGCTCGGCGCGTGCGCCGTGTGCCCTTTTCTGGAGGATCTCGACTTTGCTCATGTACAAGACGTCACCGATCAGGGCGCTTGGCGCGCCGGGACTTGGCGGTGATGAAGCCCAGGTGCTGCGTCGTGCTGGTGTGGGTGACGGGCTGCCGTTCGTGCTCGGCCCTGACGGTTCGTACGACCTGGAGTTGAATCGGTTCGTGCGCGAGTTGGAGGGGTGGGGTGTGCGTTCGGAGCACTCGAAGGAGGCGTACGCGCGGGATTTGATGCTGTTCGGTCGTTTCCTCCACGAGCACCGTGGCGGGCGGTCCATTTGGGACGCTGAACAGGATGATCTGCGCGCCTACAAGCGGGCGCGGCGGCGGACGAAGGGCTTCACGGTGTCCGCGTCGACGTGGAACAGGTTCATCGTGGCGCTGGACAAGTGGGTCAAGTGGGCGATGCACGAGCAGCTGATCGACGCTCAGCCGTTCCGCATGGTGGAGAAGACGGTGCTGACGCCCCGCGGGCTGGCGCGGTGCATTTCAACGCCGAGCGTGAGGTCGAGGACGGGACCGGGCGGCTGCGGTTCCTGGCCTACGAGGACTACCTGGTGTGGCGGGACGTGTGGTTGCGGGGCAGCTGCCCGACGGCTCGCCGGATCCGAGTTGGCGTGGTCGGCACGGGCGAGCGCAACGGGGTCTTCGCTGACCTGTTGGTGTGCACCGGGATGCGGTTGCGGGAGGGGCCAGCCTTCTGGTCGGTGAGGTGGGGCCGCTGGCGGCGTGGCGTCCGACCGGAAACTTGAATCTCCCGGGGACGATCACCTAGCGCAGTCGGCCCCGGACGTTGTTCGTGTCGCGGCAGGGTCCTGCGCGATTTACACCATTACGTCGATATCGAACGCGACGAGTTGGTCGCACGCCGCCGCGCTGCCGGGCCTACGTTCGTGGGGACGGCTGGATCGCTGTTCGTGCCGCGGGCAGGTCGGCGCTTGACCTTCGTCGATGATGCAGAACTGCGACATTGTCAGGACGTATCGGAGACAGTCGTGCAGGAGTCTCGGTATTGCGCGCCGACGCGGAAGATGTCGCGAGACTCAGTACGTGCCCTCGCCATCGTCGTCGAGGCGTTTGGGTCCAAGGTGGATTGAGTTCGCTCCGTCGGCCTGGGTGATGCCGTTCGCGGCGGTGATTTCCCGGTGGTGTTGTCCGTTTCCGGCTGTTGAAGCGCTGGGGATGGGCGCAGCGAGGGGTGGTGGCACAGGTGATCGAGATATAGGTGCGGATCCGTAACTGCGGCGAGGTGCGGCTGTCAAAGGAGGGAATTAAAGTGAACGTACGCACGGTGACAGCGGCGGATCTTGGGCGCGTCCATGTTGTCGGGTGCGGCGGGGTGGGGATGAGCGGCCTCACGGAGATACTGCTGCGTAGGGGTTTCTCGGTGTCCGGTAGTGAACGATGCGACTGGCCATCGGTGGCGCGTCTGCGTGCATTGGGCTGCGTTGTCCGTTCGAGTCACGGCGAGTCTGCTGTGGACGATGCGGATACCGTGGTGTACTCCACGGCCATTCCTGACGATCATGTAGAACTTGTCGCTGCCAGGCGGCGCGGCTTGCGCGTGCTGCACCGCGCCGAAGCGCTCGCGGCCGTCATGACCGGCTATCGGAGTGTTGCCGTCACGGGGACACACGGCAAGACCAGTACCACTGGCATGTTGGTCACCGCGCTGCGGTACAGCGGGATCGATCTGTCCTTCGTGATCGGTGGCGACTTGGTCGGTCGCGGGTCGGCCGCGCACGGGCGAAGCGATCTGTTCGTGGCCGAAGCCGACGAGAGCGATCGGTCGTTTCTCCAATACACCCCGCACGCTGCGGTCGTGACCAATATCGACTCCGACCACCTGGATACCTACGGCGACATGGCCGGCCTGCAGGCTGCGTTCCTCCAGTTCTGCGGTCAGGTCCAGCCGGACGGTTTCGTAGTGACTAGTGCCGACGACCCGCACTGTCGCGCGCTGACCATGCTCGCACGGACGGAGGGGTTGACCGTGTACACCTATGGGCAGCGTGAGGACGCGGACCTGCGGGTGTCGGGCCTGTCGTCATCAGCGACCAGAACTCGCTACCGCGCAGATCTCGACGGCACACCGTTGGGCGAGGTCACCGTGCCGGTTCCCGGCACGCACCTCGGTCTCAACTCAGCCGCCGCGTTGTTGACCGCCGCCCGGTTGGGCCTCTCCGCGGAGAAAGCGATGGAGGGCTTGCGGACCTACCCGGGTGTGGGCAGGAGGTTCGAGCTCAAGGGCGTCGCTGGTGGTGTGAGGGTTTACGACGATTACGCCGGCCACCACGCGGCGCTGGCCGCCTCTCTGCGCACACTGCGTCACGTGGCGGGCAGCGGCCAGCTGATCGCTGTGTGCCAACCCTGTGGCACCTTCCGGACCCAGCACTTTCAGGCCGAGTTGGCTGCGGCGCTCGCCCTGGCTGACCAAGCGATCGTCATGGAGGTGTTCGACCGTACCGCGGCCAACGAACGAGGTCACCACGGAGCTGAACTGGCACAAGCAGTCCCCCTCGCAGCCGAGGCGAAGGCATTCACTGGTGACTGGTCCGACACGCTCGGGGAAGTGGCACGCCGGGCGCGCCCCGGCGACTTGGTCGTCACTCTCGGGGCGGCCCCGATGTCGGTCATGGCCGACCAGGTGCTCGACGCCCTTCGCGTGCGTGGGCCGGGAGGGTACCAATGACGTGTTGGTGGAACAGGGCTGGACAGGCGAGGACCAGCTGGGAGGATCGGCGGGCTCAGTCCTCGACCGAGTTGAGGCGCAGCCTCGCGGCCGACGCGGCATCTGTCCGGGACTTTCCGGTCGCATGCCGGTCAGCTTCTACCCCTGTGGTGTACGAAGTACGGCGGCCGGATCAGGCGGTGCGCTGTGTCAGCAGAGGCTGTGCCGCTGTCAGCGTGGTGACCGAAAAGCGTTGGTATCACGGCAGCCGTGAGGATCTTGCTGCGGTCCGCGCCGCAGTGGAGGTACCGGTCCTGCGACGGGACCTCGTCTTCTGCGAGTACCAGCTGTTGGAAGCCAGGGCCTACGGCGCGGACGCGATCTCACTGGTGCATGCCGCCCTGACCTCCGAACGGCTGGCCGAACTGTATGGGCTGGCCCTGCGGTTGAGCATGACACCGCTGGTGGAAGTGCACGATGAACGTGGCGCACGGCTCGCGGCCGAGCTGGGCGCGCGGGCGGTCTATCTCGACTTCACCGACCCTGCAGCCCAGGCCAGGGCAGCGGCGTTGCTGCCTCCCACGACGGTCACTCTGGCCGAGGCGGGAGCCGAAGTGGTCCTGCTCGGTGGAAGCATGATCGGCGATATTGTAAGGAGGGAGCCGTGAAACAGGAGCCCCGCTTACATGCGGTTACCTCTACAGAGCGCATCGCCGGACCAGCGGAGAGTCCGACGGAAGCCCTGGAGGTGGCCGAGCGGACGGTACTGGTGGCCGGTGCGGGGATCACGGGCTGTTCGGTCGCCCGTGTCCTGGGCGCAGCCGGTGCCCGGGTCACCGTTACCGACGATGTCGCCGACCGGCTCACCGTCCTCGCGGACGTCCCTGGTGTCACGCTTGCCGTCGGGCTCACCGAACCGCCGGAGAATACCGACTTGGTGGTCACCAGCACGGGCTGGCGGCTCGACAGCCAGCTATTCGTCGCTGCTGCTGCGCGCGGGATCGAGACGATCGGTGAGGTCGAACTGGCCTGGCGTATGGCGGCCGAACTAGCTGACCCGCCGACGTGGTTGGTGGTCACTGGCACCAACGGCAAGACCACCACTGTAGGCATGCTGGAAGCGATCCTGCGGACTGCCGGGGTGGACTCGATTGCGTGCGGCAACATCGGGCTGCCGGTAGTGGAGGTGCTCGGCGCCGGGTATCGAGTGCTGGCGGTGGAACTGTCCAGTCACCAGTTGCATTGGTCGCCCTCAGTGCGGCCAGCGGTCGGCGCGCTGCTCAACCTGGCCGAGGATCACCTGGATTGGCACGGCGACATGGCCGCCTACACTGCGGCCAAAGCGCGTGCGCTGACCGGTGCCATCGCCGTCGGCGGAGTCGACGATGACGCGGTGGCTGGTCTACTGGCCCAGGCACCCGCTGGCCGGAAGGTCGGGTTCACGCTCGCCGAGCCCGCACCGGGACAACTCGGTATATGCGACGGCGTGCTGGTGGATCGTGCCTTCGGTGTGGATGAGCAACTTGCCGAGGCCGCCGAAATCCGCCCACGTGGTCCTGCCGGGTGGGCCGACGCGCTCGCCGCCGCCGCACTTGCCCGCGCCTACGGCGTGCCGGCCCAGGCTGTGCGCGAGGGCCTGGCAACGTTCCGGCCAGCAGCGCACCGTGCAGAGGTGGTCGCCGAGGTCGACGGTGTGCGGTACATCGATGACTCCAAGGCAACCAATCCGCACGCAGCGTTGGTCTCCCTGCGAGCTCACGAGCATGTAGTCTGGCTGGCCGGCGGTCAGCTAAAAGGCACATCGGTGGACGCCCTGGTCGCGCAGACCGCTTACCGGCTGCGCGGAGCAGTGCTGATCGGGGCGGATCGAGACATGTTCGCGACAGCCTTGGCACGATACGCACCCGACACCCCAGTGCGGATATTCGACGCGGGAAACGATAGAGATATGACTGCCGCAGTGCGAGCGGCCAGCACAATGGCACAACCCGGCGACGTGGTGCTGCTAGCACCTGCAGCAGCATCGCGGGACATGTTCGCAAACTATGCGCAGCGTGGCGAGATGTTCCGCGATGCCGTTCTGGCATTATCCGGGCCAAGCCGAAATCGGAAATCTTCGTAGCCCAAGAGTTGTCGGGCGGCCCCGACTTCGAAGACGCGCAAGCGCTTGTTCGCCTCGCCGAAGACGTCGTCTGGCGTGCGGGTGAAGGAGCGCTCCTCGCCGACGGTGTCGCCAGGGCAACCCGCGTCTTTGGACCCATGACCGGGCGCTTCGCATTGTATTGCAAAGGGATCGAGATGCCCGTGTTCGATCCACGTGGCAATCAAGGGCTTGCGTTGGCGTTCGCGGTGCACCCATTGGGCCCACGCTACGACGCAGTGGAGCACGACATCGACTTCGACCCCGAATAGGGGAACGAACTATTCATCGCGAACGCGCCGGATTGTCCCGCCGAAGGGCCGCCGATGGATTCGTTGAGCGAAGCGAAGGTGCGGCTGGTAGCCAATTTGATGCAGCTGTGGAGCGGTTACGACGCACTAGGTATCTGCTTGTTCGCCGCGCCGCCCACGCGCAATCTGAGCGAAGCCTCGGCGGCGGAACTCGTTTCGGCCGTCACTGGGCGAAATGTCACTCCTGCCGGAATTCGTGCCGCTGGCAGGGAAAGGCTTTTCCTGATGCGGCAGTACAACCGGCGTGAAGGGCTGACTTCGGCAGACGACACTTTACCTGACCGTTTCTTCACGTTGGCTGTCGACAGTGGACGGCTGAAGGGCGCCGTGCTGGACCGGCGGGCGTTCACCGACGCCGTCGAACGATTGCGGGAGTTGCTCGGATGGCCGCCTGGTTAGGCTTGCAGTTCCTTGTATACCGCTGCGAGGCGATCGTTGGAAGCCTTGATGTGGCGAATCATCGCCTCCCCTGCCGCATCGGCGTTGCGGGCGGCGATGGCCTCGACTATCTGTTGGTGTTCCTGGTTCGTCTCCTCGGCAATGCCGACCTTGAAGTAGAGGCGGTAGCTGTGAGTGTGGGCGTGCAGGCGAGTGAGCGCGTCGACGATGAGCGGATTGCCGGACGCCTCGGCGATCAGCCGGTGCAGGTGCGCGTCGCGGATGGCGAAGTCCCGATATCCCTCGTAGTTCTCGCCTGCCGGGTGGACGGTCATGGTTTCGAGCACAGCGCGCATTTCCGCGATCTGTTCTTCGGTCGCGTACACCGTCGCGAGCTTGGCGGCGGGCGGTTCGAGAAGGATCCGCATCTCGACGAGGTGCGCGAGGCTCATCTCGTCCATCAGTGGCGCGACGACGTAGCCCGCGTGCGGTCGTTTCGCGACGAGGCCGTCGGATTCCAGCTTGGTCATAGCTTCGCGCACGGGCGTCGGCGAGACGTCGAGTTCCCTTGCGATGCCGTCGATCGACAGCCTCGCTCCGGGCGCCAGGTCGTGGTCCATCAGCATCTGTTTGATGGACTCGTAGACGGTGTCACGCAGCATGGTTCGTGGCGGCGGGGTCAACCGCGGCACGGGTACCGAGGCCACTGTGGATCCTCCCCAAATCAGTCGGCTTCTGCTGAATCTCCTGGCGCAGCAGCTGCCGAACAGCCGTTGACGATGATCAATCCGCACGGTATGAAGATTCAGGTTTCGTATCTGATATCTGATCCTACCGCACATCCCTGCACCGAGGAGCGACGATGACGTCGAAGTGGATCACGGCTGTCCTGGGGGCCGCGTTGGCGTTGCTCTCCGCGACACCGGCTGTGGCGGACCCTAGTGGTGCATCGCCGCCGATGGTGTTTGCCGCGTCCAACGGTTCGGGTGACAGATGCACGTATCAACGGCCCTGCTCGCTGACGCAGGCCCAGGTCAATGTGCGTGAATTAGCACCCCGTATGCGCTCTGACATCGTTGTCACCCTTGCCGGTGGTACGTACCAGCTCAACGCGCCGCTTACCTTCACCGAAGCGGACTCCGGTCGTAATGGTTACCAGATCCGGTGGTGGGCGCTGCCCGGCAAGCCAGCGGTCATCAGTGGTGGCATCCCCGTCGACGGATGGACGAAATCAGGGAACCTCTGGAGCGCCAAGGTGCCGCGCGACTTGGTGACTCGCCAGTTGTACGCCGACGGCGTGCGCTTGCCGCGCGCGACCGGTTCGCTGCCAGTCGGTCTGACCCAGACGCCGACCGGATTCACCGCATCGAATGACTCGCTTGCCTCCTGGCGCAACCCGGACAACATCGAGTTCGTCCTAGGCGACGGGCACGGCTCGTGGAGCGAGCCGCGCTGTGGTGTGAAGTCGATCGCGGGAACGGCGATCACAATGGACCAGCCGTGCTGGGACAACATGAAGTTGCCCATCGAACCGCGCGGTCCGTACGGCGACAACCCCCACGGCGGATTCCCTTCGTACCCGTCTGACGCTGTGCCAACCCGCGTCGAGAACGCCTACGAGTTGCTCAGCGAAGGCGAGTGGTACCTGGACGAAGCCGCGGATCGTATTTTCTATTTCCCACACGAAAACGAGGATGTCCGCAAGAAGCGTTTCGTGGCCGCCAAGCTCGAGCGGTTGGTCGGTACGTCGACCACCGCGGCCAAGCCGCTGCACGACGTGTCCTTCGAAGGGCTGGAGTTCGCGTACGCGACCTGGCTGCAGCCCAGCAGCGACGAGGGTTTCGTTGAGATGCAGGCCAACTTCACGCTGACCGGCGTCGGCGCGTCGAAGTCCCAGGGGCTGTGCAGTTACTCCGAGCCCAAGGGCACTTGCCCGTTCGCGTCGTGGACTCGTCCCTCCGCGGCGGTCGACTTGGTGGGGACCCGCAACGTCAAGTTCGTCCGCAACACCTTCCAGCACCTCGGCGGCGCTGGACTCGGCTTCCAGCACGGCGTGCAAAACAACTTGGTGCAGGGCAACGTGGTTACCGACGTATCGGGCATCGGCATCCTGCTTGGCGCGGTCGACGATCCGTTGCCGAAGAACGATTACGAGATCGCGACCGGCAACACGATCGACAGCAACTACGTGCACCACACTGGCGTCGACTTCACGGGCGCGCCCGCGATCGTGAACGGGTACTCCCGCAAGACCTCGATCACCCACAACGAGATCACCGATGTCCCGTATTCAGGGATCTCCTCGGGCTGGGGTGGTTGGCGAACGAACTCGGCGTTTCCCGACGAGAACCCGAATATCAACGCGGACAACGACATCTCGTACAACCTGGTCTACCGCAATATGCTCGTTCGCTGGGACGGCGGCGCCGTCTACACCAACGGCCCGCAGGGACGCAGCTACGAGCATGGCCTCACTATTCGCGGCAACGTCAACTTCAGCGGACTGAAGACCGCCAACAGCATCTACAACGATGAAGGCGGCGACTACGTCACCGTCACCGGCAACGTCCAGTACAACGACAACGGTGGGTTCAACGGTGGCTGCTCGACCACTGGACACATGCGACGCAAGGACAACTATCGCGTCGGCACGATGAACTCGTTCCCGTGCGCACCGGCGCCGGTCGGCGTCGAGGACCTCGGCGGCAACAAGCTGGTCGCGCAGAACCCGCAGGCCAGGGATATATCCAATACGATATTGGCTGCCGCTGGTTTGCGGCCGGAGTTCCGCGATCTGACGACGCGCACGGCGCCCAAGGTCGCGCTGGTCAGCCCGACCTGCACGGACGACATCCTGATCTCGGGATCCGGGTTTACCGACCGGGCGCGTGTGTCTCTTGGCGGACGGCCGGTAGAGCCCGTCACGTTCATTTCGTCGAACTACTTGAGCGTCAAACTGCCGCGCGGTTCGTCGGGCGGCGCAGTGACGGTCACGACCAAGTCCGGGACGAGCGCCGCGGACGTGGACGCGAACGCGACTTTGTGCCGAAGCCTGAGCACCACGTTCAGCAACGCGGGCATTACGTCGGATGGCAACACCCGAGCGGGCAATGTGGACGGTTTCGGCTACAGCTACTCCGCTGAGGCGTTGGCCGTTCGTGGAGTTACCCCTGGCGCACCGGTGCGCACGCATGGCGTCACCTTTGCGTGGCCCACCGCGTCGCCCGGTTCGCCGAGCAACACTTTGGCCGCCGGTCAGACGGTCGGCGTGTACGGCTCGTCGTCCACTTTGGGCTTCCTGCTGACGAGCACATATCCAACATCCGGTAGGGGAACGGTCAACTACACCGACGGCTCGACACAGGAGTACACGATCGGCAGCCCGAACTGGGCAGGTGACTTGCCAGCAGGGGTGTTCCCGGCGATCACGACGCCGTACCGCAACGGGCCGAACGGGCGGGATGACCGTCCGGTGCACATCTTCTACGCCGGGGTGCAGCTGGACGCGTCGAAGACGGTGAAGAGCGTCCGGCTACCCAATATCGGATCTGAAATAGGACCGGACGTTCCGGCGATGCACATTTTCGCCGTCGCACTCGGCGGCAAGCCGAACCTGGCGCAAGGCAAGATCGCCACGCAGTCAGCGGACGCGTGGGGCGGCCCAGCCGCGCGCGTCGTCGACGGCGACAGCAACGGCACGTGGAACAACAACTCGGTCAGCCACACCGAGATTCAGGACCACGCGTGGTGGCAGGTCGACCTCGGGGTGACGAGCCAGCTGAGCCAGGTCAACGTGTGGAACCGTGTCGATTGCTGCCCGGAACGTCTCGACGACTTCTGGGTTTTCGTGTCCGCGACGCCGTTCGACACGTCGCTAACCCCGGCGCAGCAAGCCGCGAAACCCGGAGTGTGGTCGGCGCACCAGACCGGACGGGCACCCGTCGTGACAACGCTCAAGCCGAACGTGCCGGGGCGCTATGTGATGGTCCAGTTGGCGGGCCGCAACTACCTGTCGCTGGCCGAGGTCGAGGTCTTCGGTGCGCAGCCAGCCGCCGAGGACTGGGTAGGCACCTGGGGAGCGGCTCAGGGCGGCCCGGCGACCTGGGCGAGTAGCGGCTTTCCGGACTGCGCGTTGCGCAACATCGTGCACACGAGCGTCGGCGGGACCGAAGCACGGATTCGGTTCTCCAACCGGTTCGGCACCGGACCGCTGGAGTTGCGGACGACATCTGTGGCCATTCGGAGCGAAACCGGAAGATCGGATGCGATATCTGGAACGATGCGGCAGTTGACGTTCGCGGGCCGCAAATCGGTCACGATCCCAGCCGGTGGCGAAGTGGTCAGCGACCCGGTGGCGATGGCGATCCCGGCCGACACGGACCTCTTGGTCACCACGTACACGCCGCGTGGCGCGCAAGGGCCGGCGACCTATCACCCATCGGCGAACCAGATCTCCTGGCTGACCGAGCCGGGGGAGGACTACACGCTGGAGGAGTCCGGCGCCCGATTCACCCGCGAGATGGGATCGTGGCTCTACGTCGAAGAGGTCGATGTCCGAGGTTCCGGTGCGAAGGGGACGGTGCTGGCGTTCGGCGACTCGATCACCGACGGCGGGTACACGACCACCAACTCCAACCACCGCTGGCCGGACTACCTGGCCGACCGGACGAAGGAGTTCGGCATCGTCAATTCCGGTCTGTCGGCGAACCGGCTGATGCGTGACGGTGAGGACCCCGCATGGGGCCGTGCCGGAATCGCCAGGATCGACGACGACATCATCAACCGCACCGGCGTGCGGACGGTGATCTTGTTGCAGGGCATCAACGACATGATCCACGACCCGCGCACGAAGGATCCCGCCCTGTTCGCCGCGGGGTACCGCGAGTTCGTGGCGCGCATGCACGCCAAGGGAATCAAGGTGATCGGCGCGACGGTCACCCCCATCAAGGGTTGGGGCGGATACGACGACCAGTTGGAAGCGACCAGGCAGGGCATCAACGAGTTCGTGCGCACCAGCGGCGTGTTCGACGCGGTGGTGGACTTCGACAAGGCCATTCAGGACCCGGCCGACCCGTTGAAGATCAAGCCGGAGTTTGACGCGGGCGACCACCTGCACCCGTCGGACGCCGGGAACGCGGCGCTTGCTGCGGCTGTCGACCTGAGCAAGTTGTAACCCCAGGGAAAATCGGCCCGTCGTACCTGCGCGCAGATCCCACGGGCCGATTTTCGTTTGCTGCAACTGTGGATTATTAACCGGACCTCAGATCATGTCCGCAGGGCCGACCGGCTTGCCGAGCAACGAGAGCAAGTTGTTGATGATCACGATCCCGAAGGTCGCCAGCGCTTTCGGCGTCGCGATCGACGAAATCACGGTCTTCGTGCTGCACCCGTTTGAAACCGGCTGCCCGCCAAGGCGGTCCTTCAACCAGTTCAGCGCGTCCGGCGCACCCGTGATGACCAAAGCGATGTGTTCGCTGACGATATCGCGTTGATACGTCACCCGGCTCCCGCCCGCGCAGTACTTCTTGACCACCGCGTCCGTGTCCACGCTCGGCACCAGTTCGTCATTGACGGAGTGGTACACGAACACGGGCGCCGTCGGATTGTGCTGCCCCATCGTGACTTCGGCGAGGACCTTCTGTGGCACCGGACGGCTCAGCGGATCCGGAATGCTGAAGTACTTGAACAGATCCTTGAACGCGAACTCGCCCGCGTTCGCGTGATTGCACTGTGTCCGCGCCTTCGCGAACGCGGCTTTCCCCTCGGCCGTCAGATACGTGTCCATGAACTCGGCCAGTTCTGGATACGCGTGGCTCAATCCGGCGATACCGCTCATCGCGATTCCGGCGAATGGCCCGCGGTTCGCTCCGAGCAGCACGTTCTTCGGGCTGACCGGCAAGCCGCCCTCCGCGATGCCCTTGATGGTCAACTCGGGCGCGTAGCTCGGCTGCAGTTCGGCGGCCCACCCAGACGCCAGCGCGCCACCCGAGTAACCCCAGAGTCCGATGTTCGTCTGCGGCCCCAAACCCAATGGGGTGAAGTTCTTCGCGGCCCGGATGCCGTCCAGTGTTGCCTGACCGGCCTGCTTTCCGGCGACGTACGCGCTGCGCGGGCCCTCGTAGTCCGGGACCGAGACCGCCCATCCCTGCTGCACGGCCGCGTTGATGAGCAAGATCTCCGCCTGGGCGACGATGTTGTCGTTTCCTGCGCCCTGTCGCAATTGGTAGGAGATCGCGCATTGCGGCGCCGCGCTGTCCTCGGCTACTTGATACGACAACAGCGGCCTTGTCGCTGACGGTCGAGCGCCCCACGGCAACAAGACTGTCGTCACGGTTGCCTGCGGATTGTTCTTCTGGTCCGTGGTTCGGTAGAGAAGCTGCCACGCCTGAACCTTTTGCGGCAAAGCGCCAAACGCTGCGATGGAGACCGACCGGGAACGCAGGACGGTGCCCGGTGCGGTCGATTCATAGCCGCTTGGCGGCTGGTAGAACGGGTCGCTCTGCGGTGGAGGCGGGGCCGCGGCGGCCGACGAAGTGCCGACCGCCATGGTCGTCAACGCGGTCAACAGCGTGGCGCTGACCAGTGCGGCGACCCTGCCTCTCCGTGCACCGGTGAACGTCGTTGTCATTGCCGGTCACCCTCTCAGTAGATCTGAAAAGACCTCTGATCGAAATGAACGACCGACGACCCTGCTGGTTACGAAAGATCTTGAAAGGCGCCTTACCGGTTTACCGGTACCTCTGCCCGGTCAAGTACGGATCGCAGCGCGTCAGCCAGGTTGGCCTCGGCGTCGACCGGCGACTCCTGTCGCCACGAGATGTAGCCGTCCGGTCGGACCAGGAGACAACCGTCCTCCGGGAACTGCGCCATCCGATGCCAGTTGCCGTACGAGTCGCGAGCGCCGGAGGCGCCAATCCGAGCGATGTTCAGGTCTATCCCCAGTGAGGCAGCCACTTTACCGGCGGCCTCGACCCATGCGGCTCCGGCGAGCCCTGTGACAAGGGTGAACTTGCCGCGGCCGACCAAGTCGAGTGTGGACACCCGCTTGCCGTCCGCCCCGACCAGCCATACGTGCGGCAACCGCGCGCCCGGCCGGATGCTTGGCTGGTGGAACAGCTCGCTGTCCTTGTCCCACATCTCCTGCTCGGAACCGTCGTCAAGCACCGCGGAGGAGACGTATCGCTGATTCATCTCGACGCCGTGCGCGTTGAACTCGTAGTTCTTGAGCCGGATCGCGGCTTCCAGCTCGCGTCGTTTCTCGGCGCCTTCCGGGGTCTCGGCCAGGCATGCGGCCAGCCCTTGCTCGATGCCTTCCGAACTCGTGTCGCCACCGATCCCGAGCACCTGGAAGATCGGCCCGAACTGGTCACGACTCAGGTTCGCCCGGTCGACCACTTGCTTGCCGATCGGCGCGCGCTCGGCGCTGTAGGAATCCAGCAGCGCAGGACCAGCTTCACCGCGGATGACCATCGACAGCTTCCACGCCAGGTTGTACGAGTCCTGAATGGACGTGTTCGAACCGAGTCCGTTCGACGGCGGGTGGCGGTGCACGGCGTCGCCCGCGCAGAACACGCGACCGTTCGAATACGTTGTCGCGTAGTTGTGGTTGACCGTCCACAGTGAAGTGGAGTCGATCTCGACCGCGAGGTCCGGGTCGCCGACCAGGTCCCGCACGATCGCGGTCGCTTCCTCGTCGGTGACCTCCGGCGGTGGCTGCTCGACGTCGTAACCCCAGACCAGCAGCCATTCGTTCCACGGCCGCACCATCCGGACCAGGCCCATGCCGATCCCGCCCATGTGCGCGCCCGGCCGCATCACCCAGTACAGGACGCTCGGCCGATGTGCGACGTAGCGGCTCAGGTCCGCCTTGAACACGATGTTCATGCTGCCCGCTTTGCCGGTCTGACCGGCGATCGGCAGGCCGGCCAGTTCGGCCACCTGGCTACGGCCGCCGTCGGCACCGATCAGATATCGGGTACGAACGCTGTATTCGTCACCGCGCACGCGGTCACGCAAACGCACGGTCACCCCGTCCTCGTCTTGGGTGAAATCGAGGAACTCGGTGTCCATCCGGATCTTCGCGCCGCGGGCCGCGGCGTTGGAGATCAGGATCGGCTCGAGATAGGTCTGCGGCAGGTCGATCATGTGGCACGGACTGGCCGCGGTGTACTCGGTCGCCGAGTGGTCGCCCGTTCCCCAGGTGGCGATCCGGCCGATTTCCGCGCCCGCCAGCGACGTACACAGCACCGTGTCGCCCATCAGGTTCGGCGGCGTACCGCTGACCAGCGCGTCCCGCTCCACGCCGAGGTCGCGCAAAACCTCCATAGTCCGCTGGTTAGTGATGTGCGACCGGGGCGTGTTGGCCAGCCAGCCGTACTTGTTCACGAGCAGCGTGCGCGTGCCATACGTCGCTAAGGCCAACGCGGCAGCGCCGCCCGCCGGGCCGCTGCCCACAACGACGACATCGGTGTCGTAACTCATTGTCCCTCCGTGACCCGGAATACGAAGTCAAGCCGGGACCAGCGGGAGACCTCCCGGCCGTCCGGAGTGGGGCCGTGCTGTTCGGGGAAATCGACGATGAGGTCGTCCTTGACGCCGAAGACCGCGTCGGAGTCCAAATAGTCGCCGCCCCTGACGAACAGCTGGGTGATGAGCTTGTGGAACCCCGGCTTGGCGATCATGAAGTGCATGTGCGGCGCACGGTGGGGGTGCCTGGCGGCCGCGCGGAGCATCTCGCCGACCGGTCCGTCATCAGGTATCGGATACGAAACAGGAACGATGGACCAGTACCGCAGCCGTCCGTCGGCGTCGGTCCGGAACCGGGCACGCAACACCGGGCCGTCCAGGTCGGGCAGTTGCACGTCGTAGAAGCCGTCCTCATTGGATTGCCACACGTCCACAATGGCGTCGGCGACCGGTTTGCCGTGCGTGTCGACGACCTGGACATCCGCCCATACCGGCATGCCCGGCAGGCCTTCGGCGATGTCGTAACCGTGCTCGCGCTCAGGCGGGCCTTCGGTGTAGAACGGGCCGAGCACCGCGGACGGCGTGGTGTCGGGTGTGCGCGAGTTGCTGAGCACATCCACGACGCTGGAAATCCCGAGCGTGTCCGACAGCAGAATGAACTCCTGGCGCGTTTCTGTCGTGATCTGGCCTGTCCTGGTCAGGAACGAAATGGCGTGCATCCACTCCGACTCGGTCAGATCGTTGCGCACCACATACGCGTGCAACGTACGAACCAGATCCTGCAGCAGCTCACGGGTGCGTGGATTGTCGCCCTGCATAGTGTTGACGACCTGCTGGGTCAGTTTGCCGACGTCCGGCACGCCAGTCTGCTGTGGACGGTCGCCACGCCACGCCTCGTCAAGCACCTGCCGGTATTCGTCCACTGTGTCCAGCTGCTGCTCGGTCATTCCCAACTCTTTCAACGAAGTAGGGCCGCCGAGGTCGACGACCAGGTCATAGACGCCGGTCGGCGCATCGCCGACGCCCAGCGCGTCGGCGATCCGGTCCATCGCCGCTGGCGCCATGTAAGCCATGACGTGGGGGAGGAGAACGGTGTGCGTCTCGCTGTGCGGCAGGCCGAACGTGCCTCCGAGCATATGTGCGAGTTTGTGGTGCAGTCCCATGCTGACCGAGCCGAGACACGTTCCTGCCAACCACGCGGCCTGTAGCAAGTCTTCGCGCGCCGCACGGTCTTTCGGATCGGATACGATATTGGGAAGAGCGCGCGCCAATCGGCGAATCGCGTCGAGCGCCAATTGGTCGACGATCGGGTTGGCGTCCGGCGAGTACAGCGCCTCCACGGCGTGCGCCATCGCGTTGATGCCACTCGTGACCGACAGGTTCGCCGGAAGGCCCATCGTCAGGTCGACGTCATAGACGATCGTCTCGGGCAGTACGGCAGGATTTCGGATCGTCGTCTTCTTGCCATCAGCCGTCTGACCAAGGACAGGCGTCGCCTCGGATCCGGCGTAAGTCGTCGGCACGACGATCTGCGGTAGATCGGTGCGCAACGCCAATGCCTTGGCGAGGCCTATCGCCGAACCGCCGCCGACCGCGACCAGACAGTCCACATTGTGCTCACGCAGCACCGCCAAGGCCTTTTCGGTCACCTCGACGGGAGTGTGCATCGTCGGGTTCTCGAACCGCGCGACCGCCAACGGGCCAAGTGCGGCGTACGCGGGTTCCGTTCTGCGTGTGCCGATGAACAGTGCGCGGGACGCGTCGAGCCTGGCCACCTCGTCAGGTAGCGCGGCGATCGTGCCGGATCCGAACACCACCCGGGCTGGGCCCGCCGAGTAGGTGAATGACGTCATTGGCCGAGTATCAGGGTCGGATTGTCATCATTCCTGCACAATCCTGCTGTGTCGGCTGCACAAAACGCTCAGCCGGTGCGCAGCGCTCCTGGCGTTGTACCCAGATGGGTACGCATGACCCTGGTCATATGCTCCTGATGGGTGAATCCGCACGCCGCGGCGACGTCCGCGATGGGCGCGGATCCGGTCCGCAGGAGCAATTCGGCTTGTTTCAGCCGCATCTTGAGCAGGAACCGATGGGGTGCGAACCCCGTCGTGACCTTGAACTGGCGGGAGAACTGGCTGACCGAAAGCCCGGCGACGGCGGCCATGTCCTTCAATGGAACCGGTTCATTCAACCGTTCGGCCAACAGGTCACGCACTTGGTCGAACTGCCGTTGGGAAAGCCCGGTGGCCCTTGGTTCCGGTGCCGGACGGCTGACGCTGTGCTGCCGGATCAGTTGACTGGCAATCAATGCGGTGATTTGGTCCACATAGGTCCGTGCGCTCGGTTCCCAGTCACGGATGGTCGTGTCCAAAGCCAATGCCAACTGCTCGAGCAACGGATCGGTCGTGCCCAGTTCCTCGGCTAACCGCACCGGCCGGTCGTGACCTGCCTGCAAGGCCTCGTCCGCGACGTAGACGTGCAGGGTCTCGAGCTCACCGCCCACCTCGACGGACAGCTCGCCATGCGCGGGCTGCAGGAACATTTCGCCAGGAAGGATGTTCTTCGGCCGCGACGACCCACGCCGGACCTTGACCGGCTTGACCAGATGAATGATCAGCTGATGGCTCGCGGCGGCCTTGAAGGTCGCCATATAGGGCACTTCGCGCTGCTTGGAGACGTAAACGTGTTCCCAGCCCAGGTCCGCGCTTGTCCGCTCCGGCTTGATCCACGGCATCGCCAGAATGCCGTTGGTGTCGGCAACTCCCAGCTCAGCCATTGGAACACCTCCACACTTCAGAATAGTGCAACTGCGTTGAGGACTACTGCCGCAATTAATGTTGATGTGACGAAATGGCGATGAACAACCACGCCAGGAAGTCACGGACATCGATCCTCGCGACGGTCCAATCCGCCGGCCCGTCGGACCACGCCTGGGCGGCAATCCGGTGGCTGAAGGGGCCTGGCGGAACCGTCGCGCCTTTGCAATGCCAGAGCGTTGATGGGTCTTCGCGCGGTACTTCGATGAAGGCAGCCTGGAAACCATCCCACGCGTTGTGCGGCAGGGGCAGTGGCCGGTGCGAGAAATGTGCGGTCGGCGGCGCCGCGGATCAGCGCAGGCCGCGGATGATCAGGTTGGTGATCGGGACCAGCAGCCACATCGCCAAAGCCACGGCTGGAGCTGCGATGATCGCGTGGGTCACCCATGCTCCGGCGAGCGTCGGTCCGCCCCACGCGCCAGCCTCGTGCCCTTCGCGCCAAAACACGCCGTAGGTGGCGATTCTGCCGATCAGGTAGCCGACGAACAGCGACAGGAAGATCGAGAGGAAGCCCGCGAACGCGGTCAGCACGGGCGGTGTCCGGCGGCCTGGTCGGCCGAGACGGGTGGCCCACTGGCGGCGTTTGCCAGGGCCGACGTACATGAAAACTATTCGGCGCCAACCGTTTGCGCCGAGCGGGTCCAGGGCTTTTGTTGCCATACCTGAAAAGTAAGAGACCGGGTGGTTGGATACCACCCGGTCTCCTGGTGGGGGATAACCCCCAAGACTTCAGCTCGTCTCACCCGTCAGAGCGAAGGAACGAAGCCGTTGCGTGGCGATGACCGTGCCGATCGCGATGAACGCGGCGGCCAGGATCGATGCCGTGATGGTCGACAGGTTCGAGTTGAGCAGCGGCGTGTTGCCTGCCAAGCCGTCGGCGAGCGTGACCGAGTACTGCTGGATGCTCAGCGCCCGTGCCCCGGACACGAACTGCACCAGCAAGTTCTCCCACAGCATGATGTAGATCAGGCCAACCGCGACCGGCCTGCGCGACATCAGGCTCAGCGCCAAGAAGAACGCCGTGTACGCCAGCGCACCCACGGCCGCGCCGAGCGCGAGGCCGATGCCCGTCGGGCCTGAGTCCGTGATCAAGCCCGCGATACCGAGCGGAACCGCGGTCGTCACCGCGGTGACCGCCCACGCCACCACGAGCTTCGCCACGATGATCTCGCTGCGTGGCAACGGCTTCGCCAGGATGTGCGTGATCGTGCCGTCTTCGATCTCCAGACCGAGCACGCTGCTGCCGACGATCAACGCCGTCAGCGGCAGGATCACGCCGAGGCCCAGTTGGCCCAGCACGATCGGTCCCCACTCGTCTGGCGAGGCCGGTGAACTGTTGGCGATCAGGGTCAAGCCGATCAGCAACGCGGGCATCGGCAGCAACAACAGGACCCGCCGCCTGCCCAGCAGGGCCCGTGCGGTCAGACCGGCGATCGTGAGGTTCATGACGCCACCAGGTAGGAGAAGACGTTTTCAAGGGACTCGTCGGACGGCAGCACCGCGGTCAGCCGGATGTTCTTGTCCCGCGCGACCTTCGTCAACGTGCGGGTGAAGGTTCCGTAGTCGTTCGCGCGGACCTGTAGGCCGGATGGCTCAAGCTCCACTCCGGACACCGACGTGAGCTCCATCAGCGCCGCCGCCAGCGTGCGGTCGTCGGACGACTGGATGGTGAACACGTGCGGCCGGTTGGTCATCAGCCGCCGGATGTGCCGGTAGTCGCCGGACGCGGCCAGCCGTCCCGCGACGATAACTTGCACGGTCCCGGAGAGTTGCTCGACTTCTTCCAAGATGTGCGAGCTGAACAGGATCGTGCGGCCCTCGCCTGCCATGGTGTGCAGCAGGTCCATCATGTGCAGGCGCTGGCGTGGGTCCATTCCGTTGAATGGCTCGTCCAGCAGCAAGACCGACGGGTCGTGCACGAGCGCTGCGGCGACCCGCGTGCGCAGGGCAATAGCAAAGTCGTTGTTGCTGTTCAGGGGGTAGATGCGGCCAGGAGCGGGAGGATTCTCATGCGGTCGGCGGCGATCCATTCCAGGGTGCGTTTGATCTCGGTGAGTCCAGCCAGGCGGATCAGGCCGATGGCCAGATTGCGGAGCATGGCCATGGCGTGAGCACCGTTGCCGGTGTAGGCGTGCTGGTGGTCCTCAGCGAACACGACGTCGCGGACCCAGTGGATTTTGTTCTCGATGCCCCACTGACCCCGTACCAGGCCACCAATGTCCCGAGCGGACGCTCGCTCGGTGTTCAGGCTGGTCACGCCGTATGCGATCTCTTTGTGGACGCGTTGCCCGGCGAGGTTGAACACGTCCCGGCGGATGCGGAAGACCTGGGCGGCATGAGGGAAATCGACGCCCTCGGCGACGGTCGCCCAGATGGCCCGGCGGGTGATCCGCCCGTGGCTGCGCTCGTCGTCCACATGGTCCTCCGACCCTGGGGCAGCAGGCGGCAGCAGGGCTTGGACCTGGGCCAACAGGGTCGGCTGGTTGCCTTTGACAGCAAGCACGTAGTCCGCCTGCTTGTCGGACACCAGGTGCCGCGCGGTGTCGCGCTGGGTGTGCGCGGCATCGGCCGTGACCACCGCACCCGCCAGATCCATACCCGTGAGCAACGACTTGACCTGCGTGGTCTCGGTCGTCTCGTCGGGGACCCGGATCTGCGAGATGACCACCGCCTGGCCGTGACGCATCGCCGAGAACAGGCGCACACCACCGGAATTACGCACGGCCTTGCCGTCGATGGCCACCCCGTCGAAGCCAGCACAGCCGTCGTCGCCGGCCAGGGCCATCGCTCGATCAGCCAGCCAGTGGCACACCAGCCTGTCGGCGGCCTCGGCGTCCACCGACTCGACCACCCGGCGGATCGTGTCCGCGCTCGGCGCCACACGCCGTCCCGATAGGACGCTCCGCCGCGCCCCGACCAGCTCCAGCAACTCCTGCGGCAAGTCCTCGGCCCGGTCACCGGCCTCCCGGTAGTTCTTCGCCCCCGCCAATACCGCCAGCACCGTCACGGCCAGCACCGTGGCGATGTGATGCCGAATCCCCCGGCGTTTACGGGGATCGGCGACCTTGCCCAGCAACGCGACCAAGTCGGCTAGCTCAGCCGAGCCCATCATGACCGACGCATCGACGGGTACGCAGACGGCATGCGACACTGACACCAGCGGCCTTTCGACAGACGATCAAGAGCGTGAGAACTCACATCGTCCCATCGAAGGGCCGCATCTCCTTACCCACCAGGGAAAACCTCACCCCGCCCCACCACTCCCAAGATCAACCGACTTTGCTTTAGCCCTGCCCGCGTGCGCTGGCGCATGCCTTTTGAGTAGGTGGAGATGCGGCGGTCCTTGGCGTCGTTCATCTCGACGATGCCAAGCGCTTTGGCTGTCGCGGCTGCGGGGTCGCGCAGGCCGTGGAGCTTCGCGCTGGCGTAGACGAACTCTTGCGCGGTCAGGTAGCCTGGCACGCTTTCGCGTTCGGTGACCAGCCCGAGTTCTTTGTACACGTCAGGATTGCGCCAGGACGGGCGTCCGCCGACGGTGACGGTTCCCTGCGATGGCGGGAGGAAACCGGCCATCATGTGCAGCACTGTTGTTTTGCCTGCGCCGTTGGGACCAAGCAGGCCGGTGACGCCGGGGCCGATTGTCAGCGTGACGTCGTTGACCGCGACGACATTGCCGTACCAGTGCGAAACCCCGGTCAGCTCCACTGTGGCCATTTTCGTGGTCGCCCCTGGTTCGATTGCGGTGGCGGTCATGCTTTCACCTTCTTGTAGCGCCACATGAGCACTGCCGTGCCCAGCACCGCGAGCAGCAGCGCGGCGACGCCGTAGACGGGGCCGTACGGGCCGATCAGAGTGAGGTCGTCGGTAGTGCCGAACAGCCACTCGTCGACGCCGTTCAGAAGGTTCACCGGGTTGAGCAAGCCAGCCAGGTATGCCGCGTCACCCGAGCTGAACGACTGCAGCGCGCCGGAAACCGGTGCGCTGAGCAGGAAAACGGCGATGATGAGACCGGTCGCGAACACTCGCCTGCCGGTCAACGACGCCAGCGGCAACGCGATCGCCGCGACCACGATGGCGTGAATCAAGGCGACAATCACGCCGGGGATCAGGTCGCCGAGTTCGCCGAAGACCTCACCGAGCCCGCCGGTGCTGAACGCGAGCCCGATGAACATGATCAGCAGGGGACCGGCGTACATGAGGAAGACAGCGGAGATCAGCGCGCCGAATTTTGCCAACGCGTACTGCGTCCGGTGCGGCGGGCGCGAGAAGTACAGCGGCAGCAAGCTGTTGCGCAGATCGCGGGATACCAGTTCGGGAGCGACGATCGCGGCGAACGCGGTGATTCCGTACGAGAACGTCGACACGAGTCCGACGTACGTCAGCACCGGTTCGGGCAGTTGGCTGCTGACGACGACGATGATCAGCGACGCCATGCTGGCGATCGTGAGCATGCCCAGCGGCAGGATCTTCGCCTTCGCCGTTCGGCCAAGCCCGAACGCGCTGCGCAGGCTGTGCACGTAGATCGACCACGCCGAATAACGGCGGCTCAGCCGCGGGCCTTCGTATCTCTGATATCCAATGTCGTGTATGACACCCGATTCAGGCATGGCTGACCTCCTCCCGGAACAGGTCGGCGACCTGGTGACGGTGCTGTTCAAGACGGTGCAACGACAGGTCGAGGTCCGCGACCGCGTCGCGGATCGTGTCGAATGTGGCGTCACCGTTGAGCGTCACCATCAGCACGCGGTCTTTGCGGCGCACCGCGAGACCGCTGCTCGCCAGCCGGTCGGTCAGCGCGTCCTCGCCGTCGTCGACCTCGATCATCAAGATGTCGCTGTGTTGCGTCATTGACGACAAGCTCGCCGACCGCAGCAGTCGTCCGTTTTCGATGGCGACGAGTGACGTGCAGATCCGCTCGATCTCGCCGAGCAGGTGCGAGCAGACGACCACGGAGATGCCGAACTCGCTGCCGATCCGGTGCACCAGGGTGAGCATCGCCCTGCGGCCTTCCGGATCGAGCCCGTTCGTCGGCTCGTCCAGCAGCAGCAACTCGGGATCGTGCACAAGCGCTTGGGCAAGCTTGACCCGCTGTTTCATGCCGGTCGAGTAGCCGCCGATCTGGCGGTAGCGCTCTTCGTACAACCCGACGTGCCGCAACGTCTCCGACGCCCGCTCGCGAGCAGCGGCGGGCGGAAGCCCGCTGACGCGTCCCATGTGGGTGACGAACTCGGCCGCGGACACGTCCGGCGGAAGGCAGTCGTGCTCGGGCATGTAGCCCACACGTGCACGGACGGCGTCACCATCAGTGAGCGGGTCCAACCCCAGTACCCGGATCTTGCCGCCGGTCGGTTCGAGCAACCCCAGCGACAGTTTGATCAGCGTGCTCTTGCCTGCACCGTTGGCGCCGACCAGCCCCACGATGCCCGGTTCGATGGTCACCGTGAGGTCGGCGAGCGCGGTGACCGTGCCGCCGTACCGCTTCTCCAGTGACTCGGTCTCGATCAGGTTCACGCGGAGCACGTTACGGAGCCCGGCCGATCAAGGCATCCGGCACCGTCCCTGGAAAAAGCGGCCGTGCCCCTAGGGGATATGCCCGAAAAAGGCCGAAGCCGGTGCGACTCGTCGTCGCACCGGCTTCGGTGGAAGGAAAGTCAGATCACCAGAAATGCGTCTGGGTCTGCGCGTTGAATTCCCTCATGTTCACGAACTTCGCCGAGAGAACCCGGGGATCGACGATCTCGAGGACCTCGAAGCCCTTCTCGATGTCCGACGAGTAGATGTGCCCGTTGTAGTAGTACGTCGACCACGGTCCCGCGGTGGTCAGCGTGTTGGAGACCGGGCCGCGCTCCCAGTAGCCGATCTCCTTCGGCCGCTTGGAGTCGGTGAAGTCCCACACCGAGATCCCGCCCTGGTACCAGGCCTGGACCATGATGTCCTTGCCGAGCACAGGGATCAGCGAGCCGTTGTGCGCGACGCACACCTCGGACTCCGCGTTGGGCCTCGGGATCTTGAAGTAGCTGCGGAACTCCAGCTTGCGGTTGTCACCACGACCGGTGATGTCGTAGACGCCGTCCGCGCCGCGCTCCGGGCCGATCTGCTCGTTGCAGGTCGCACGGCCGCCACCACCGAGCTCGTCGGTGAACACGACCTTGGTGCCCTCGTTGTTGAAGGTCGCCGAGTGCCAGAACGCGAAGTTCTTGTTGTCCTGCACCTGGTTGATCACACGCGGCTTCTCGCGGTTCTTGATGTCGAACAGGATGCCGTCACCCATGCAGGCACCGGCCGCGAGATCCTTCGACGGGTACACGGTGATGTCGTGGCAGCCGGAGGTCGGCGTCACGAACCGGTCCGGGAAGGTGCCGGGGACACCGGCGTTACCGCCGTCCGGGAACAGCACCGGCTTGGCCACGATCGCCGCGGCTGCCGGGTTTTTGACCGGCACCTTGATGATCGAGATCAGGTCGTGCGGCGGTGAGCAGTCAGGGAACTCCGCGCGCGGGCTGTAGGAGGAGACGTAGAGGTAGAGGTCCTTGGACTTGTTGTCAGGGACCAGCGTGTGGGTGTGCGAACCGCAGTTCGTCTCCACCGCCGCGACGTACTTCGGCGCACGCACGTCGCTGATGTCGAAGATCTTGATGCCTTCCCATGCCGTCTTCTCCGACGCGGGCTTGCTCACGCTGTTGCAGGAGTCGTCACTGCGTGAGGAGTCGGTGGACAGGAAGAGCAGGTTGCCGGAGACCGAGATGTCGTTCTGACCGCCGGGGCAGGAGACCTGGCTGATCAGCTTCGGCTTCCGTGGGTTACGGATGTCGTAGATGGTGAATCCGTTGTAGTTGCCGACAAACGCCTTGTCGCCACTGAATGCCATGTCGGTGTTCAACGCTTCAGGGACGTTGAACGGCGCTTGTTTCGGCAGGCTGGCAAGCTGGCGGATGTTCCAGCTGTGCCGGACTTCGTCGATGCTGGGGATGCCGCTCTGCTCAGCAGCCGCTGCCGGCGTGCTGATGATCACCGGTAGTGCTATGGCCGCGGCTGAAAGCAGCGCGAGCGATCTACCTTTCGCCCCCATGTCAGCTCCTCTCGCCCGACGCTGGACACGCCGGGTGGGAGACAGTATTCCGTATCAGTTAGCTACTGAAAGCATCCGAAAGTAGGAAACCAACCTGATTGGTGTCCTGTACTTTTACGCACTGTGAGGAGCGCGTGGATAGTTGGTTTCGCTGTGACACTTACGGTTGTCGGGTGTACGGCCGAGCCGAATCCGGTGAGTGACACCCCAGGGGTGATCGTGCCGGGCAAACCAGGCGAGCCCGCGAAGACGCTGGAGCCCGGGCAAACCCCCGCGGACATGCCGCGAAACCAGCCGAACGACGCCGACTTCCGGTACATCCGGATGATGATCAAACATCACCAGCAGGCGCTGGAGATGACCGGCCTGGTGCCGGAGCGTGGCGCGAACCCGACGCTGAAGTCGTTCGCGAGCCGCATCGCCGACACGCAGGGCCCCGACATCAAGTCGATGGAAGCCTGGCTGTCCAAGAATGGCAGCGGCGGCGGAGCGGCGCACGGCGGTCACGAGCAGATGGTGGGCATGGTGACGCCCGAACAGCTCGCCACGTTGCGCGCGGCGAGCGGCCCGGATTTCGACAAGTTGTTCCTGCAGTTGATGACCGCGCATCACGAAGGCGCGCTGTCGATGGCGACCGACGTGCTGCAGACGGGGTCGGACGTGTTCGTCGAGGAGATGGCCCAGGACGTGATCGTCACCCAGGAGAAGGAGATCGCCCAGATGAAGGCGATGACCGCGCCCTGATCCTGTTTCCTCTTTCCTCGATCAGATCTCGTATCCGATCGCTCTGCTGGATGGCGGCCGCGTCTGCCTCGGCCGGTCGGACCGCGGGTTTCCGGTCGCAGAACCAGGTTTCCTATCTGATCTAGGGCCTGTTTTAGAAGTTGATCTAGATTTGAAACGATCTTGGGGTGGGCCGTGGCGATCTGACGGACGAGCAGTGGACGAAGCTGGAGGCGGTGCTACCCAAGGGCAAGAAGCCCGGTCGGCCACCCAAGCATCCGAAACGACAGCTCATCGACGGGATCCGTTTTCGGGTCCGCACCGGCATCCAGTGGCGTGATCTGCCCGGTCGCTACGGCCCCTGGCAGACAGTGTATGGGCTGTTCCGGCGCTGGCAACGAGACGGAACCTGGAAGCAAATCCTGTCCCAGTTTCAGGCCCAGGCCGACGCGGCCGGATTAATCACCTGGGACATCAGCGTGGACTCCACGGTCGCACGCGTGCACCAGCACGCCGCTGGCGCACGAAATCAGGGAGATCTGCAGCGGGAATCGCCGGGCGGGGTGGACATCGAGCCGGCTGATCACGGGATCGGCCGGTCACGAGGTGGGCGGACCACGAAGCTGCATCTGGCAACCGAACAGGGACAAAAGCCGTTGTCAGTGGTGGTCACCGCTGGGCAACGGGGCGACTCACCGCAGTTCCAGCCGGTCCTGGAACAGATCAGTGTGCCGCGGATCGGTCCGGGCAGGCCGCGGACCCGTCCAGACCAAGTGTTAGCCGACAAGGCGTACGGCTCTCGCGCCAACCGCGCCTACCTGCGCCGCCGAGGGATTCGATGCACCATCCCGGAGAAGGCCGACCAGATCCGCCACCGCAAGAATCGAGGTAGGCACGGCGGTCGCCCTCCCGCGTTCGACCACGAGGTCTACAAGCAACGGCACTCGGTCGAGTGCGGCATCAACCGGCTCAAACGCAACCGGGCCGTGGCCACTCGCTACGACAAGCTGGCCGTTCGCTACGAGGCCACCGTCACCGTTGCCGCGATCAACGAGTGGCTCTGACCAGCGCCACGCCAGCGTGCGATCCTGGCGTCCCACTGGTTCGCACATCGGGAGAGACCTGGGGATGACCGCCGACTACTACATCGCCGACACCGAGAACGGCGACCACATCGAGGACCCCTCCGAAGACGCTCTGTTCATGCTCATCACCGACCTCGCCCACCCCGAGAACACCTTCCTGACGGTCAACCCCGCTGACATGGACGCGGGCTGGTACGCCTCCGTGTCCCTGCTCGACGACGACACCTACGAGGTCGAACGACACCACCCCGACCAACAGGAACCCACGCGGACCACCAGTGCTGACCGCAACCAGATCGCCAAAGACCTCACCATCTGGCTGGCTGGCCAGTTCCCTTCACCGTGACCAGCCAGACCTAACCAACGAGATTTCCAAAACAGGCCCTAGTCGGAACGCCAGGTGCCCTATTCGGTCGCCGGGCCAGGCGCCGATCGGATTGCCGTGTCAGGCCCCTGTCGGATTGCAGCATCAGGTTTCCTATCCGATCAAAGGGCCTAGATGCCTACCGGGGCGCGGCGCCAGGGTTTCTCTGGCGCCCGACCAGGTTTCGTATCCGATCAGCGCGGTGGGGTCCTCCCATCCGACCGCCGGACCAGACCAGGTTTCCTATCTGATGTCTGATGTAGGTCAGCCGGGCACGTTCGTGGGCGGCGTAGTTGGCGTGCTCGGTGCCGTCGTCGGTGGCTGCGGTTGCGGTGCTTGGCGGGGAGGCCGCGGGGCGTCCCGGAAATCGCGGTAGTCGCGGTAGTCGCGATACGGACGCTGCTCCCAGTTCGGGCCGTTGCCGCGCGGGCCACGGTCGAACTGGTGATAACCGTAGTAACTACGGCCGCGCGGACCGTCCCTGTCGATAAGGGCGACCACGCCACCGCCGATCACCAGGCCGACAAGGCCCGCGGCCACGACCTGAGTGGCCCGGCGCCGGACGAACCTGCCGAACCCACCTGGCGTCCGAGCGGCAGTTGGCGGAACCGGAGGCGTTGGCGGCGGGGGAGGCGGCGGCGCTTCGGCGCCGAGGGCCGAGGTCTGGTCAGACTGCTCGGCCTGAGGCTGGGCGTTCTGTTGGGCAGCAGCTTCCGAGCCAGCAGCCTCGGAGCCCCCACCATCAGGGCCAGCCGCCGCCGTTGGGGCTGCCTGGTCTGCGGGCTCCGGCTGGTTCAGTGGAGTGGTGGCCTGGGCGGGAGCTTCGGGCTGCGCGTCCTGGTCGTTCGGTTGAGCCTGCGGTCGTGGGTCATTGGGTTGGTCGGACACTGGTCGCTCCCCGTGACGTGCGAAAAATCGATGACGTCTCCAGGTTCACCCGGGTTACTGTGCGTGAGCTGAGTGATAGCTGTCGAATCGGTAACTGCCAGGGGCGACCCAGGGCAGAACCGGCTGGTCGGCCACTCGATACGATGCCAACCCACACCGAAAACCGTCGTGAAGGAGCAATACCGTGTCCCAGTCTCCCGCCGTCCAGGCCGTACCCGCCAAGCGCGTGGTGGTACCGGCAGGGACTACGGCGAGCACCGCCGTGCGGGAGGCAGAACTGCCGACCAAAGGCCCGGACGCCATCGTGGTGGTCCGCGACCCGGAAGGCAAGCTGCGCGACCTGTCATGGGCGCCGGACGCGGATGTCGAGGTCGAAGCGGTCGCGGCGGACACCGAGGACGGCCGCTCGGTTATCCGGCACTCGACCGCGCACGTGCTCGCCCAGGCCGTCCAGCAGATGTTCCCTGAAGCCAAGCTCGGCATCGGACCGTTCATCAAGGACGGCTTCTACTACGACTTCGACGTCGAGAAGCCGTTCACCCCTGAGGACCTGCAGGCGCTGGAGAAGCGCATGAAGCAGATCATCAAGGGCGCCCAGCGGTTCTCCCGGCGGGTCGTCGAGTCGATCGACGCGGCGAAGGACGAACTCAAGGCCGAGCCGTACAAGCTGGAACTGGTGGACATCAAGTCCGATGTGGACACGAGCGAGGTGATGGAGGTCGGCGGCGGCGAGCTGACGATCTACGACAACCTCGACCCGCGCTCGGGCGACAAGGTCTGGGGCGACCTTTGCCGCGGTCCGCACGTGCCGACCACCAAGTACATCCCGGCCTTCAAGCTGACCCGTTCGGCGGCGGCGTACTGGCGCGGCAGCGAGAAGAACCCGCAGCTGCAGCGGATCTACGGCACCGCATGGGAATCCCAGGAAGCGCAGGATCACTACCTGGAGATGCTGGCCGAGGCCGAGAAGCGCGACCACCGCAAGCTCGGCAACGAGCTCGACCTGTTCAGCTTCCCCGACGAGATCGGCTCCGGCCTCGCGGTGTTCCACCCCAAGGGCGGCGTGATCCGCAAGGCCATGGAGGACTACTCCCGGCGGCGGCACGAGGAAGAGGACTACGAGTTCGTCTACTCGCCGCACATCACCAAGGGCACGCTGTTCGAGGTCTCCGGGCACCTGGACTGGTACAAGGACGGCATGTACCCGGCGATGCACCTCGACGCCGAGCTCAACGAGGACGGTTCGGTCCGCAAGCCTGGGCAGGACTACTACCTCAAGCCGATGAACTGCCCGTTCCACGACCTGATCTTCCGGTCGCGCGGCCGGTCGTACCGCGAACTGCCGCTGCGGATGTTCGAGTTCGGCTCGGTCTACCGGTACGAGAAGTCCGGTGTGGTCCACGGCCTGACCCGCGTGCGCGGCATGACGCAGGACGACGCGCACATCTTCTGCACCCCCGAGCAGGTCCGCGACGAGCTGAAGTCGCTGCTGACCTTCGTGCTGAACCTGCTGCGCGACTACGGTCTCGACGACTTCTACCTCGAACTGTCCACAAAGAACGAGGAGAAGTACGTCGGCTCGGACGAGATCTGGGAGCAGGCAACCGAAACGCTGCGTTCAGTGGCCGAGGAGTCCGGCCTCGAGCTGGTTCCTGACCCGGGCGGCGCGGCGTTCTACGGCCCGAAGATCTCGGTGCAGGCAAGGGACGCGCTTGGCCGGACCTGGCAGATGTCGACCATCCAGCTGGACTTCAACCTGCCGGAGCGTTTCGAGCTGGAGTACACCTCGGCGGACGGTTCACGCCAGCGCCCAGTGATGATCCACCGCGCGCTGTTCGGGTCGATCGAGCGCTTCTTCGGCGTGCTCACCGAGCACTACGCGGGGGCGTTCCCGGCCTGGCTGTCGCCGGTGCAGGTGGTCGGGATCCCGATCGCCGACGAGCACGCGGAGCACCTGCAGCAGGTGTCGAAGGCGTTGAAGGCCCGTGGTGTGCGGGTGGAGCTGGACTTCTCCGACGACCGGATGCAGAAGAAGATCCGTAACCACACCATGCAGAAGGTGCCGTTCATGCTGCTCGCGGGCGGCAAGGACGTCGAGGCGGGCGCGGTGTCGTTCCGGTTCCGCGACGGCACCCAGATCAACGGTGTCCCGGTCGATCGGGCGGTTGACGTGATCACCGCGTGGACCGAGCGGCGCGAGAACAGCTCGCCGACGGCCGAAACGGTCCAGGCGACGCTGTGACCGATCCCGAACTGGTCGAGCAGCAGGGCGTCGGCGAGCCCGACGCCCTGCAACGGCTCTGGACGCCGCACCGGATGGCGTACATCAAGGGCGAGAACAAGCCGGACCACGACCAGTCCGAGGGCTGCCCGTTCTGCCGCGTGGTCGAACTGGACGACGTCGACGCCCTGATCATCGCGCGCGGCGAACTGGTGTACGCGCTGCTGAACCTTTACCCGTACAACCCAGGGCACCTGATGGTCGTGCCGTATCGGCATGTTGCGGACTACACCGACCTGACAGTTCAGGAAACCCTTGAGCTCGCCGAGTTCACGCAGCAGGCGATGCGCGTCGGCCGGACCGTCGCGGCGCCACACGGGTTCAACATCGGCATGAACCAGGGCGTGATCGCGGGCGCGGGGATCGCGGCGCACCTGCATCAGCATTTGGTGCCCCGGTGGGGCGGCGACGCGAATTTCATGCCGGTGATCGGGCACACGAAGGTTCTGCCGCAGTTGCTCGCCGAAACCCGTCAGCTGCTCGCGGACGCGTGGAAGACCACGTGAGCGTCGAGCGGTTACGGGCGGTCTTGGCTTCATTCCCCGATGGACTCGCCTACGAGATGTCCGAACTGGCGTACGACCCATCGAGCCATGTCTATGAATGGCCGGATGCCCTGCCGACGGACTACAAGCGGCTGATGGAAGGCTTCGGCCCGCTCGTGCTCGCCACGGTTCCAACGCCACGTGGTGATCATCGCGAGCACGAGGCTCTGGCACGCGCGCGAGAACTCTGATGCTTGCATCGCCGACTGGCCCTCCCCAAGCGATCTTGGGGCACGCTATCAAGGCCTGTGCCCCCGACCAGGGAGTGTCGGGGGCACAACAGCCGGTGTATCTACTTGCGTTGGCACGCAATTAGCCGGTTTTTGACGAAGTCACTCGGACTTCAGGCCGGCCTCGATCTCCAGTGTGATCTGGATCTTGTCGCTGACCGCCGCGCCGGCCGCGCCACCGTGCACGCCGAAGTCCTTGCGGCTGATCTGCGTCGTTGCCGAGATGCCGACAAGCGGCTTGCCGTCCGGGCCCTGGCCGAAGCCGTTGATCTCCAGCGCGAGGGTGACCGGCTTGCTCTCGCCGCGGATGGTCAGCGTGCCGTCGAGCAGGAAGTTCTCGCCGCCGTCCTGGCGAATGCCCGAGGACACGAACTTGATCTCCGGGTGGTCGGCGACGTGCAGGAAGTCCTCGGACTTCACGTGGTTGTCGCGCTGCTCCTGGCGGGTGTGGAAGGAACCGGCGTCGATGGTCGCCGTCACGCTCGACTTCAGCGGGTCCTCAGCGGTGACGATCTCGCCCGCGAACGTGTTGAACTGGCCACGCACCTTGGCGACACCCAGGTGCCGGACGGTGAAGGAGACGTCCGAGTGGATCGGGTCGATCGTCCAGGTGCCGACGACGTAGCCAGGAATGTTGATGGTCGGGGTGCTCATGTCTATCCTTCTCCGTAGGCTCGTTGAAACTTCAACCAGACCCTAGCGCGATTTAGTTTAGAGTTCAACCATGGGGTACGATGAAGTCATGACAGAGGTCCGGTGGCTTGATGGCCGCGAGCAGATGATCTGGCGTGGCTTTCTGGGAGCGACCGGGTCCTTCATGGAACACCTTGACCGGCAGATGCAGCGCGATTCGGGCATGCCGCTGGCGTACTTCGAGATCCTCGCCGTGCTCTCCGAGATGCCCGGACGTTCGCTGCGGATGAGCGAGCTCGCCACGATGTGTCGTTCGTCTCGTAGCCGTCTGTCGCACGCGGTGTCCCGGTTGGAGGAAGCGGGCTGGGTTCGCAGGCGGGCTTGCGAAAGCGACAAGCGCGGCCAGTTCGCCGAGTTGACCGATGACGGCTTCAAGGTACTGGAGAAGGCCGCGCCAGGGCATGTCACGGCCGTGCGCGAGCACTTGTTCGACGTGCTGACGCCCGAACAGCTCCAGCAGCTGGACCAGATCACCGCCGCGATCCAGGCGGGCCTCACCCCACAGTGTGATCGGGCCAAGGTCGAGCTGCAGGCCGAGTTCTGACCGGGCGGGCCAGCGGTTAGGCTGCGTTTGCCGCTATCCGAGTCGATCAGGGTGCCCGCCGAGACCTCATGCTGAACATCTTCGCCCGTGCTTCGGTCTCGCGCGTGACCGATCCGATCGGGGCATGGCTTGTCCGGCTCGGACTGACGCCGAATGCGATGACCGTCATCGGAACGGTCGGCGCGGTCGCCGGCGCACTGTGGTTCTTTCCCCGCGGCGAGTTGGTCGCAGGCACATTCGTGGTGTGGGGCTTCGCCATGCTCGACCTCTTGGACGGCGCCATGGCGCGCGCCAAGGGCAAGGGCACGAAGTTTGGCGGTGTGCTGGATTCCAGCTGTGACCGGATCGCCGACGGCGCGCTCGGAGCCGCTGTCGCCTGGTATTGCTTGGCCGTCGCGCAGAACCACACCTTGGGTGCCGCGGCGCTGATCTGCGTGGTCAGCGGTCAGGTCATCTCGTACGTCAAGGCGCGCGCCGAGGCGTCAGGGCTGCATGCGGATGTCGGCATCGTCGAGCGGGCCGAGCGTTTGATCATCACACTGGTAGGTACCGGGCTGTTCGGGCTTGGAGTGCCGTACGCCCTGCACGTCGCGTTGTGGGGCCTCGCGGTGTTGTCCGTGGTGACGGTGATCCAGCGGATGGTCGCGGTGTGGCAGGCGGCGCGTGAGGAGATGGCGTGAAGGAACGGCTGGTCGATGCCGCGTACGGCGCCGGATGGGGCCTGGTCAAGGTCCTGCCGGAGTTCGTCGCGCGCCCAGCGTTCCAAGCAGGCGCCGACCTGGCCGTGCTGCGCAACGGCTCAGGGGCTCAGCAGTTGCGACGCAATCTGGTCCGTGTCGTGCCCGGGGCGTCGCCGAAGGAACTGGACGACCTCGTCCGTGCGGGGCTCCGGTCGTATTCGCGGTACTGGAAGGAAGTCTTCCGGCTGCCGACCATGAACCATCACGCGATCGCCGAGCAGGTCAACTCGGTGGTGGTCGGCCGTGACGTGGTCGACGCGGCACTGGAACGCGGCAAGGGCCTGGTGCTCGCGCTGCCGCACACGGGCAACTTCGATGTGTCGGGCATCTGGCTGGCCCAGAACTACGGCGAGTTCACGACTGTTGCCGAACGGCTCAAGCCCGAGTCGGTCTGGGAACGGTTCTTGGCGTACCGGCGCTCGCTCGGGTTCGACGTACTTCCGTTGACCGGCAACGGCAGCGGCCCTTTCCGTGGCATGATCGACCGGCTCAAGAAGAACGGCGTCGTATGCCTTGTCGCCGACCGTGACCTGACCAAGAGCGGCATCCCGGTGACGTTTTTTGGCGAGGAGACCCGGATGCCCGCCGGTCCGGCGCGCTTGGCGGCGACCACTGGCGCGGCGCTCGCTGTCGTGGACAACCTTTTCGTCGACGACGGCTGGGGTTTGCGGATTCACTCGCCGCAGTTGGTCGAATCGTGTGCCGACGTGCCCGCCGCGACCCAGGCGCTGGCCGACGGCTACGCCAAGGACATCGCCGAACATCCAGCCGACTGGCACATGCTGCAGAAACTGTGGATCGCTGATCTTTCGGACGCACGCAGGGAAGCGCTCGGCGAATGAGGATCGGAGTCGTGTGCCCGTACTCCTTCGAGGTCCCTGGGGGAGTACAGGCCCACGTCGTCGACCTGGCCAGGGCTTTGCGGGGAATGGGCCACGAGGTAGCCGTCCTCGCGCCCGCCGACGAGCACACCCCGTTGCCTGACTTCGTGCAGCCCGCCGGTCGCGCGCTCGCCATTCCGTACAACGGTTCGGTGGCGCGGTTGTCGTTTGGCCCGGTGTCGTACGCGCGAGTACGACGGTGGATTCGTGAGCACGACTTCGACGTGCTGCACCTGCACGAGCCCATCGCTCCTAGCTTGTCGCTGCTGGCGTTGATGGTCGCCGAGGGGCCGATCGTCGCCACGTATCACACGTCGACGACGAAATCGCGCGCGCTGAACGCTTTCCAGGTCGTGCTTCAGCCTTTTTTGGAGAAGATCACCGCACGGATCGCCGTTTCCGCGTTGGCTCGTCGGGTTCAGGTGGAGCACCTCGGCGGAGATGCGGTGCAAATCCCCAACGGCGTCGATGTTCGGTTCTTCGCCGACGCGAAACCGCTCGACGGATATCCGCGCGAAGGCCCGACAATCGGGTTCGTCGGCCGATTCACCGAACCGCGCAAGGGCATGCCGGTTTTGCTCGCCGCCATGCGTCAATTGTTGACGGACATGCCGGACCTACGCCTTTTGGTCGTCGGCCGCGGCGACGCGGATGATTTGCGGCGCGAGGCCGGTCCGGAATTGGCTGACCGGATCGACCTGCTCGGCCAAGCCGACGACGAGACCAAAGCGCGCGCGTTGAGCAGCGTCGATGTGTACTGCGCGCCCAACACCGGCGGCGAGAGCTTTGGGATCATCCTGCTCGAAGCCATGTCCGCGGGCACTCCCGTGGTCGCCAGCGACCTGGACGCATTCCGGCGCGTGCTCGATGACGGCATGGCTGGAGTCCTACATCCTGTAGGAAATCCGATTGCGTTGGCTGGCGCGCTCCGCGGTGTGCTGAGCGATCCGGAACGGCGCGCCACATTGGCCGCCGAAGGTTCGCGGCGTGCTGCGGCGTTTGACTGGTCGGTCGTCGCCGGCCAAGTTTTGCGCGTCTACGAAACCGCGATCGCCGCCGACCCGCGGCACGTTGGCGAGGCGCTGTGACCACTGCCCTGCTCATCGTTGTGCCGCTGGTGCTGATCCTGGTGGCGTGGTTGATGGCGACGGCGAACCGGCTAAACCGACTTCATATCCGATCCGACGCCGCATGGGCCGCGTTGGAGGCCGCACTTGCGCGCCGCGCGGTCGTCGCGCGGGCCGTTGCGGCGACCGGCTCGGCGCCGGGAACGCTTCGGGAGATCGCCGACCACGCCGAGCGCGCGCCGAGGTACGACCGCGAAGCGGCGGAAAACGAACTCAGCCGCGAACTCGCGGTCGTCGTTCGGGGGCAACTGCCAGTTGCGTTAGTAGCCGAATTGGTCGACGCCGAACAACGCGTCGTCATCGCGCGCCGCGTGCACAATGACGCGGTCCGCGACACTTTGGCGCAGCGTCGTCGCCGAACGGTCCGCTGGCTCAAGCTCGCCGGAACCGCGCCCCAGCCGGAATACTTCGAAATCGCCGAACCGGAATTGAACGGCGAGGTCGCACCTTTGCCGCGGTCGTCGGCGCGCGTGCTTTTGCTCGATGGTGACGGTCGCGTGTTGCTGTTCCACGGATGCAATCCGGGCGTCGAAGACGACACATTTTGGTTCACCGCCGGCGGCGGGATCGAGCCGGACGAGGACATTCGGGCCGCCGCGTTGCGGGAACTGTTCGAAGAGACCGGCATCAAACTGGCCGACGACCAGTTGACCGGGCCGGTTTGGCGGCGCCGCGCGGTGTTCAGTTTCGACGGCCGCAGCTACGACGCCGAGGAATGGTTCTTCGTCGCGACCACCCCGACGACCACTGTGGACACCTCCGGCTTCAACCAGATCGAACTGGACACGATCGACGAGCATCGCTGGTGGAGCGCAGCCGATCTGCGCGCCACCACCGACACCGTCTATCCCGTCCAGCTCGCCGAGTTGCTTCCGGCCCTGCTGGAGTCCGAATGGGACGGACGCACCCGCTCCGTCCGCTAGGTCATGCTGGCCACAAGGTTCTGTGGCAACGGGTCGAACCGGCTGAACTCGCGGGTGAACGTCGCCGAGCCGGAACTGAGCGACCGCAGATCGATCGCGTATCGGATCAGTTGCGTCGCAGGCACCTCGGCGCGAATCACCGAGTAGCCCGGTGACATGTCCGCCTCGGTACCCAGCACACGTCCGCGCCGACTGGAAAGGTCGCCGAGTACCGTGCCCAAGTGCTCGTCAGGCAACCGGACCAGCACCGTGTCGACCGGCTCGAGCAACGTGATCTGCCCGGCCGCGGCGGCTTCCTTCAAGGCGATCGACCCGGCGGTCTGGAACGCCGCGTCGGACGAGTCAACACTGTGCGCCTTGCCGTCGACCAGCGTGACCTTGATGTCCACCACCGGATAGCCGGACAGCAGACCGCGCTCGAGCTGCGCCCGGATGCCCTTCTCCACACTCGGGATGAACTGGTTCGGGATCGCCCCGCCGACGATCTTGTCGACGAACTCGAACCCGGAACCACGCGGCAACGGTTCGACGACGATGTCGCAGACCGCATATTGGCCGTGTCCACCGGACTGCTTGACGTGCCTGCCCTTCGCCTTCGCAGTTCCGCCGAACGTCTCGCGCAGCGCGACCTTCACCGGCTCGGTGTCCACATCCGCGCCGCCCGAACGCAAGCGCGCGAGCACGACATCCGCGTGCGCCTCGCCCATGCACCACAGCACCAACTGGTGCGTTTCGGCGTTGCGTTCCAAACGAAGCGTCGGGTCGCCAGCCACGAGCCTCGCCAAGTTGCGCGCCATCGTGTCCTCGTCACTGCGCGTCTTGGCCACGACCGCGACCGGCAGCAACGGTTCAGGCATCGCCCACGGCGTCATCAGCAACGGATGTTCGGGCGCGGAGACGGTGTCGCCAGTTTCCGCCGAACCAACTTTGGTCAACGCGCACAAGTCGCCCGCGACGCAGTACGGCACTTCGCGCAGCGTCGCACCGAGCGGCGAGTAAATGTGCGCCACGCGCTCGTCGACGTCATGGTCTTCGTGCCCTCGCTCAGACATGCCGTGACCCGACACGTGCACGGGACGCTCCGGCCGCAACGTTCCGGAGAACACGCGTACCAACGACACACGCCCGACGTACGAGTCGACCGCGGTGCGCACGACCTCGGCCGCGAGCGGACCTTCGGGATCAGCCTTCAGCTTCTCGCGGTTCCTGCCGTTCGGGTCGGTGACCTCGGGCAACGGGTGCTCCAAGGGCGATGGGAACGCGCGCTTGATCCCGTCGAGTACTTCGGCCAGGCCAACACCGGACGTCGAACAGACCGGGATGACCGGGTGGAACGAGCCGCGCGCGACCGCTTTCTCCAAGTCTTCGATGAGCGTGTCCTGGTCGAGATCCTCACCGGCGAGATACCGGTCCATCAGGGTCTCGTCCTCGCTCTCGGCGATGATGCCCTCGATCAGCTCGTTGCGTGCCTCGGCCATCCGCTCGAGATCGGCCGGATCCGGCTCGCCCATCTTCGGCGGATAGCCGTCGGAGTAGTCGTAGAACCGCTGGGTGATCAACCCGACCAGACCGTTCTTCGCCGGCAGATACAGCGGGAGCACGCCCGCGCCGAACGCGTCACGACATGCGGCGATCTCGTTCTCGGCGTCGGCGCGCTGGTGATCGAGCCGCGCGACGATTACTGCCCGGGGCATCCCGACGGCGGCGCACTCTTCCCATACGGCGACAGTCGCGGCGTCCACGCCTTCGGCCGCGCAGACGACGAACAACGCGGCGTCCGCGGCACGCAATCCTGCCCGCAGTTCCCCGACGAAGTCGGCGTACCCAGGCGTGTCGATGAGATTGATCTTGACGCCGTCGTGCATGAGCGGCGCGACGGACAGACCGACCGATCGCTGCTGACGGACAGCGGCTGGATCGTGGTCGCAGACGGTGGTGCCTTCGGTGACCGAACCGGCGCGTGACAACACTCCGGCCGCGGTGAGCAGGGCTTCTGTCAGTGTGGTCTTCCCTGAACCGGACGGCCCCACCAGGACCACATTGCGCACTTTGGCAGGGTCGTCCACAGCGACCGCGGCTCCGACGTCTCCGTTCTCGGTGTGCTTACCAGCCATAGCCCTCAACCTCCCGCACGGACAGTGTTCAGCCGTAGGACACAATGTGCTCGATCTCACACCCGTTTGCAGGTCGGGGACAACCCCGCAGGTGCTCTGCCATCCAGTGGTAGTAACGGCGTCGCAATCCGCCGTTAAGGGGTGACAGGGGCCACACGCTGGGGCTTTGTTGAAGTGGCCTGATGATATCGGGTCAGATTGGCCCGTTGGAAGTGGCCACACTCGCCGTACGATTCGAGACGAACCCATCGTTACGTCGAGAGGACGACTTCCGTGACCACCAGCCCAGAATCCATCCCGCAGACCGGGACCGCCCGCGTGAAGCGCGGGATGGCGGAGATGCTCAAGGGCGGAGTGATCATGGACGTGGTCACCCCGGAGCAGGCGAAGATCGCCGAAGACGCCGGTGCTGTCGCGGTCATGGCGCTCGAGCGCGTGCCCGCCGACATCCGCGCGCAGGGCGGCGTGTCCCGGATGAGCGACCCGGACATGATCGACGGCATCATCGCCGCGGTGTCGATCCCGGTCATGGCCAAGGCCCGGATCGGCCACTTCGTCGAAGCGCAGGTCCTGCAGTCGCTCGGGGTGGACTACATCGACGAGTCCGAGGTGCTGACCCCGGCCGACTACGCCAACCACATCGACAAATGGCAGTTCACCGTGCCCTTCGTCTGTGGCGCCACCAACCTTGGCGAGGCACTGCGCCGGATCACCGAAGGCGCGGCCATGATCCGCTCAAAGGGCGAGGCCGGCACCGGTGACGTCTCCAACGCCACCACGCACATGCGCAAGATCCGCCAGGAGATCCGCCGCCTGCAGAACCTGCCGGAGGACGAGCTGTTCGTGGCGGCCAAGGAACTGCAGGCGCCGTACGAGCTGGTCAAAGAGGTCGCCGAGCTCGGCAAGCTGCCGGTCGTGCTGTTCACCGCCGGTGGCATCGCCACCCCGGCCGACGCCGCGATGATGATGCAGCTCGGCGCCGAGGGCGTGTTCGTCGGCTCGGGCATCTTCAAGTCCGGCAACCCGGCGCAGCGTGCCGAGGCGATCGTGAAGGCCACCACCTTCCACGACGACCCTGACGTCATCGCCAAGGTCTCGCGCGGCCTCGGGGAAGCGATGGTCGGCATCAACGTCGACGAGATCCCGCAGCCGCACCGCTTGGCCGAGCGCGGCTGGTAATCGGATACCAAATACGAAATAGGGTCCCGTGAGCGTCGCTCGCTCACGGGGCGTCTTTGCGCGTCGCGTGGTCGAACAGGTCGGCCAGTTCGGTCGTGAAGGTTTCCAATTTCGTATCCGATCGCTCCATGAGTTCGCGCGGCACGTTCTCCAACGTCGCCATCAACGCCAACGCCATCACCCGGGGCGCGAACTTGCGATACTCGCCCGCTTGCCGCCCGTCCCGGAACATGTCCGCCAGTTCGTCGAGCGTGGCATTGCGCTGCCCTTCGGCCCACAAGTGGGGCAAGCCCATCACGATCCTGGAATTCGGCTGCTGCACGTATCCCAGTGCGTCCGAGCGCGGCGCTGGTAGCTACGACATCGTCGACTACACGCAGGATCCGCCGGTGATCAAGGCGGGATTCGTGCGCGACGAACGCGTCCAGGCCGAACGCATCACCCGGATGCTGCGGATCTTCGCCGCCGAGGGGATACCGGCGCACATCTATACGTTCATCAACCCCGAGGCGCCGCATTCGCCGGTCCGACAGCGCGAACTGGGTATCGGCGCGTTCAGCTTGGTCAAAGTTGTCCGCGAGCAGTACGCGGATTCGTACTCGCCGTATCGCTGGGAGCCGAAGGAAGCGTTCCACGCCGTCGCCCGATACAACGCGTAGTCGCGAGCTAACCCCAGCTCATGACCGATTGTGACGTTCGCCTCACGCTAAGTCTTCCTTAAGGGGTCTCGATCATCGCCGGTCCAAACTCTACGGTTCGGCAGCTATGGGCTCGGTTGATGTAGACGGTTACTCCAAGGCGCTCGGCAAACGCCAGGTACAGATGATCGCTATCGGTGGTGCGATCGGTGTGGGGTTGTTTCTGGGAGCAGGCGGGAGACTCAATCAGGCCGGTCCGTCTCTGGTTCTGTCGTACGCGCTGTGCGGCATCGCGGCGTATTTCGTGATGCGGGCGTTGGGTGAGCTCGTCATGCACGAGCCCAATTCCGGCAGTTTCGTGACCTACGCGCGGAAGTTCATCGGCCCGTGGGCAGGGTTCGCGTCAGGCTGGATGTACTGGGTGAACTGGGCGATGACCGGCATCGCGGAGATCACCGCGGTGGCCATCTACGTGCACCGGTGGTTGCCGGACGTGCCGCAGTGGATCACCGCGATGATCGCGCTCGCCGTGTTGCTGGCGGTCAACCTGTTGTCGGTGAAGCTGTTCGGCGAGCTGGAGTTCTGGTTCTCGCTGATCAAGGTGCTGGCCATCGTGGTGTTCCTGGTGGTCGGCCTCGGCCTGGTGGTGACCGCGGCGGACATCGGCGGAACTCCGGCCGGGATTGGGAACCTGACCGAGCACGGCGGGTTCTTCCCTGCCGGTATCGGGATCGCGTTGATGACGTTGCAGGCGGTGATCTTCGCGTATTCGGCGATCGAGCTGGTCGGCATCGCGGCGGGGGAGACCAAGGACCCGCACAAGGTGCTGCCGAAGGCGATCAACAGCGTGGTCTGGCGAATCGCGATCTTCTACGTCGGCTCCGTGCTGCTGCTCGCGATGCTGCTGCCGTGGCCGTTCTACAACGGCGGCGAGAGCCCGTTTGTCACCGTGTTCTCCCGTCTGGGCATCCCCGGCGTCGGCGACATCATGAACGCGGTGGTGCTCACCGCGGCGCTTTCGTCGTGCAACTCCGGCCTGTATTCGACCGGGCGGATTTTGCGCGCGTTGGCCGAAAAGGGCGAGGCGCCGAAATTCGTCGGCAAGATGAGCGCGCGGCACGTGCCCTACGGCGGCATCCTGTTCACCGCGATCGCCTACGTGTTCGGCGTGGTGCTGAACTACTTGGTGCCCAAGGAGGCGTTCGACATCGCGATCGCCATCGCGTCGCTTGGTGTGGTCGCGACTTGGGCGACGTTGGTCTTCTGCCAGATGCGGCTGCGGCAGGCGGCGCTGCGCGGCGAACTCGAGCGTCCGGCATATCGGATGCCGGGCGCGCCGTACACCGGATGGGCAACGCTCGGGTTCCTCGCGCTCGTCATCATCCTGATGGCGTTCTCCGACGGCGCCGAACGGATCGCGTTCTATTCACTGCCCGCGATCGTTCTCGCGCTGGTCATCGGTTGGCGCGTGATCTCGCGCCGCCGCGAGTCCGTCACCGTCGATTAGATACGAAATCGGATATATGACAGTCGGCTAGAACAACCGGGCAAGATACCCGCGATACAACGCCGGCAAGTCAACGGTGCCGGGGTCGAGCAGCCACAGCGTGACCGCGCCTTCCATGAAGGCGTGCAACTCAGTGGCCACGGCCTCGGCATCCATGGCTGGTCGATCGCGGCGGATCGTATCTGAAATATGATGTCGGAGCCGTCGGGCCCGTTGCAGGAACCGCTCGTGCACCGTTGACTCGTCGAACAAGTGCTCGGCCTGCAGGACGATGTGCAACATCGCCAGCCCGCGCTCGCTTGTCATGTACTCCGCGTCGGCGATCAATGCCTTGACCAAACCGTTGATGCCGCCAGCGTGGCTCGTCACGCGCGCTGCCGCGCGGGCGTCGTACTCATCCAGCACTGCCTGCAACAGTGCGTCCTTCGAACCGAAGTGATGGATCACAGCTGACGGCGTGATGCCTGCCCGCTCGGCGATCGCCGCGACCCCGGTGCCGGGGAATCCTTGCTGCGCGAACAGCTCAATGGCGGCGTCGAGAATGCGGCGCCGCCGCTCGACACCGCGCTGCTGCGTCTGTCCCTTTACCCCTGCGATGCGGAGAAGCTTATCGGCTTGCCCGGCGCATTATCCTGAACAACCATGCAGGAAAATGGTGTGGTTACGTCCGTGGTCATCGATGCGCCGCGGAACCGGGTCTGGCGCGTCCTTGTTGCCTTTGACCAGTACAAACAGTGGCATCCGACGATCGAGCTCGTCGCGGGCGAGCCGGTACCCGGCGCTCGCATCCAGATGCGGATCGCGGCAGGCACGCCCGCGGAACGCACCGCGGAAGGAACAGTGCTCGAAGCCTCGGAGGACCGTCTGCTCAAGTGGGAAGGTGGCGTGCGCGGCTTGCTCTGGGGTGAGCACCGCTTTGACCTGGTCGAACAGGACGGGCGTACCCACCTGACCAACAGCGAGAGCTTCACCGGCTCAATGGTCGAGCAGGTCATGGCCAGCGGCAGGGAAACCCTCGTCGCGGAGTTCGAAGCGGCCAACCAGGCGCTGAAGGCGTACGTCGAGAACTGATCTTCTAAGCTGGTAGGAGGCGTTTCGGGAGGGGAACCCAGGTTGACGGCTCAGCCAGTTGTCGGTGTGCTCGCGTTGCAAGGCGACGTGCGCGAGCACGCTGCTGCCCTGACAGCGTGTGACGTGCAGGTCCGGCCGGTGCGGCGGGTGGAAGAACTCGACGGGCTGCACGGGATCGTGCTGCCCGGCGGCGAGTCGACGACCATGTCACGGCTGCTGGAGACGTTCGAGCTGCTCCAGCCGCTCAAGACACGGATCGCCGACGGGCTGCCCGCGTACGGGTCCTGCGCAGGCATGATCATGCTGGCCACCAAGGTCCTCGATGGGCGCCCTGACCAGCACCAACTGGACGGCATCGACATGATCGTGCGTCGCAACGCGTTCGGGCGGCAGGTCGACTCGTTCGAAGAGGGCCTGGAGTTCGACGGCATCGAAAGCGGGCCGTTGCACGCTGTGTTCATCCGCGCGCCTTGGGTGGAGTCGGTGTCTCCCGACGTGGAGGTGCTCGCTACGGTGCCGGATACCGAAACTGCGGGACCGGCCGCCGGTAGGATCGTCGCGGTTCGGCAACGGTCCGTGCTGGCCACTGCGTTCCACCCGGAGCTCACCGGCGACGGGCGGGTGCACCGGCTGTTCACGGAGATAGTTCGGGCGTCCTGACTGGCGCGTAGACGACGGAGGAGAGATGAGCGGCCACTCCAAGTGGGCGACTACCAAGCACAAGAAGGCCGCCCTCGACGCCAAGCGTGGCAAGCTGTTCGCGAAGCTGATCAAGAACATCGAGGTCGCCGCGCGGACCGGCGGGGGCGACCCGGACGGTAACCCCACGCTGTACGACGCCATGCAGAAGGCGCGTAAGAACTCGGTCCCGCTGGACAACATCGAGCGCGCGCGCAAGCGCGGCGCCGGTGAGGAAGCCGGTGGTGCCGAGTGGCAGACGATCATGTACGAGGGCTACGGCCCCAACGGCGTGGCCCTGCTGGTCGAGTGCCTGACCGACAACCGCAACCGTGCGGCCGGTGAGGTCCGTACCGCGATGACCCGTAACGGCGGCTCGATGGCCGACCCGGGTTCGGTGTCGTACCTGTTCAACCGCAAGGGTGTCGTGCTGATCCCGTCGAGTGGCCTTGCCGAGGACGATGTGCTGATGGCCGTCATCGACGCGGGCGCCGAAGAGGTCAACAACCTCGGCGAGAGCTTCGAGATCGTCTCCGAGGCGACCGATCTGGTGGCCGTGCGTAAAGCCGTGCAGGACGCGGGTTACGACTACGAGTCCGCTGAGTCGAGCTTCCTGCCGTCGGTTTCGGTCGCGTTGGACGTGGAAGGCGCCAAGAAGGTCTTCAAGCTGGTCGACGCGCTGGAAGACTGCGACGACGTGCAGAACGTGTACGCGAACTTCGATGTGAGCGACGACATCTTGGCGGCTGTGGATGCGTGACGTTGTGGCGGCGCGGGGAACGTGTACGCCCGGCGTCCGATTCCATGTGAGCGACGAGGTCATGGAGGCCGTGGGCTGACCGCCGACGAAGTTGTCCTGTCGAAACCCCGGGCCGTGCCCGGGGTTTTCGCATGGCGTCTGCTTGTGGCGTTCTTCGGTTTCCTCGGATTCTTTCTCGCGGTCAACCGGCTGCCGGACCCGCTGACCGCGTTGAGCCAACAGGCAAGCCTGCTCACCGGCATCGTGTTCACCGGCCTGGCGGCGTATCCGCTGATCACCGGACGCGTCGAACCGCGGTCGCCGCGGCTGCGTGGCGCGATGGCGGTGCTGTTGCTGCTGGTCTGCGTCACGTTCATGACCTTGTTGAGCGGCAACCTGAGCCGCGCGTACTCGCTGTTCGAGCACTTGATCACGCCACTTGCCGTGCTTGCTGACTTCCTGTTGGTCGGCCGGAACCAACGGGCGATGAAGTGGTGGTACCCGATCAGCTGGCTCGGTTACCCGCTGCTGTACTTGGTTTACTACGTGGCCGCGGATTTGCGGCTCTACGGACGTTTCCTCAACCCTGGCGCGCCGAGCTTTCCCGGCGTGATCGCCGGGTTCGTCGTCGCGTTGCTGGCGGTGGGGTATCTGCTGTACGCGTTCGGCAGAGCCAAGGCGGGTTATCGCTCGAACAGGTGACCAGGCAGAATGGTCGACGTGTCCGAGCCGCTGAACCCTGACGAACAGAGATTCCGCGACTGGCTGCTCCATGAGACCGAAGTCAACGGGTGCGCCGTTATCGACGTCCCACCGGACGTGGAAGGCGCGGGCTACACGTTCTCGGTCGGTGCGTGGCGGCGCTTCGGTGTCGCCGAGGCAGTGGTTCTCGGGCTGCCGGAAGGCATGGGGCCGGTGTTGATCAACGCCTACCTCGACCGTGCCAAGAACGGTGAGCGGTTCCTGCCGGGCCAGCTCTACCACGAGTTCTTCGAAGGTCTTCCGGTCACGGTCGAGCGCGTCAACAAAGGCCACTATTTCGAGTACTTCGGCAGCGCGTTCGTGCTCTACCGCAAGGGCGACTTCCCGGCGCTGCAGATCATCACGCCGACTGACGAAGGCCACTGGCCGTGGTCGCCGGACGCGCCACCGGGTTTCATAGCCTGGCAGCACGTGCTGACCGAAAGTGGCCGCCCGGAAAGCTGGATGCCCGGCGTCAACGGTCCGTAGGGATCGAACCGTCGCAGCAGACCCGGATCGCGCACATATCATTTGGACCTCGGTCAAACAATGGCTGCGATTCTGGGAAAAATAACTGTGTCCGGCTGTCGAACTGCATCGTGGTTACGTGCGTAGTCATCCCTTGCCACACCGTCTCATGGTGTCCAGGGAGGGGATTTCATGCCCACTACCACGGATTATTTGGTGATCGGGGCTGGCCCGGCCGGGCTTCAGCTTGCTTACTTCCTCGACCGCGCGGGCCGCGACTACCTGGTAGTCGAAGCCGGTTCGTCGGCCGGGGCCTTCTTCGAGACATTTCCCCGTCACCGCCAGCTGATCTCGATCAACAAGCCGTACACCGGGATCGACGATCCCGAGTTCAACCTGCGGATGGACTGGAACTCGCTGCTGTCGGACGACGTTGACCTGCTCTTCACCAAGTACACACCGCGCTATTTCCCTGACGCGGCCGACATGGTCCGCTACCTCGGCGACTACGCCGCCAAACTCAACCTGAACGTGCGCTACAACTCGCGCGCCGTCGAAGTCAGCAAGGACAAGAACTTCCGCGTCGTAGACGACAACGGGGAGGTCTACGAAGCACCCACACTGATCGTCGCGACTGGACCGTCCAAGCCCTACCTGCCCGACATCCCGGGCATCGACCTGGTCGAGCTGTACTCGACAGTCAGCGTTGACCCGCAGGACTTCGTCAACCAACGCGTGCTGATCATCGGCAAGGGCAACTCGGCGTTCGAAACCGCCGACAACCTGATCGAGACGGCCGGTGTCATCCACGTCGCTGGGCCGAACTCTGTTCGGTTTGCTTGGCAGACCCACTATGTCGGGCACTTGCGCGCGGTCAACAACAACTTCCTCGACACGTATCAGCTCAAGTCCCAGAACGCGATCCTGGACGGCAACATCCTCGAGATCCGCAAGGAGGGCGACAAGTTCGTCGCGTCGGTCAGCTTCTCCAGGGCCAATGAGGTCGTCAAGGACATCCCGTACGACCGGGTGATCGCGTGTACCGGTTTCCGGTTCGACACGTCGATCTTCGCCGAGAACTGCAGGCCTGAGCTGGTGATCAAGGACCGTTTTCCGGCGCAGACCAGCGAATGGCAGTCGACCAACGTGCCCGGCCTGCACTTCGCGGGCACGATGATGCAGGTCCGCGACTTCAAGAAGTCGACGAGCGGGTTCATCCACGGTTTCCGGTACACAGTCAAGGCGCTGCACCGGATCCTGGAGCGCAAGAACCACGGCCACGAGTGGCCCCATATTTCGTATCCGATCGATGCGGCGGCGCTGACCGACGCGATCATCGGCCGGGTCAACCGCAGTTCGGCGCTATGGCAACAGTTCGGCATGCTCGGCGACCTCATCGCGGTCAACGGCAAGGACGCCAGGTACTTCGAGGAAGTCCCCGTCGACTACGCCCACGACAGCGGGTTCGCCGACAACTACTTCACCATCACGCTTGAGTACGGCCCGGACCACGACAAGGTCGACCCGTTCGACATCACGGTGCGCCGCGTCGCGCAGGACAGTCCCGGGCAGGCGCACGACGCGGCTTATCTGCATCCGGTCGTACGGCATTTCCAACGCGGGGCCGTACTCGCTGAGCACCATGTGGCCGAGAATCTGGAGAACGACTGGACGAGTGAGGCCAACCACCGCAAGCCGTTGACCGATTTCCTCGCAGAGCGCCTGCTGCAGAGCGTCCTGAGTGCGACGACGTAATGCCGTTCTCGATCAGGGAATTCGAGGCGCTGGCCCGGGACCGGTTGCCGCGCTACGTCTACGACTTCATGGCGGGCGGCGCGGATGACGAGGTGACGGTGCGAGCGAACGAAAATGCGTTCGCTCGCCTGCGTCTGTTGCCTCGCGTTCTGCGCGGGCGTCCAAAACGCGATCTCGGCATCACGTTGTTCGGCGACGAGATCACGATGCCGGTCGTCCTTTCGCCGACGGCCTTTCACCGGTTGGCTGACCCCGAGGGCGAACTAGCGACCGCTCGGGCCGCCGCGCGGGCGGGCACGGTGATGATCGCCAGCATGGCGTCGACGGCGTCCATCGGCGACATCGCCAAGGCGGGCGGCGCGGACCTCGCATTGTGGTTCCAGGCCTATATCCAATCTGATACAGGAATCACGCGGACCTTGGTCAGACGCGCCGAGGACGCAGGGTGCCGCGCGTTGGTCGTCACGGTCGACTCGCCGGTTTTTGGTTGGCGGGAACGCGATCACCGCAACGGTTTCCACCACCTACCGGTCGGTTGGCACTGCGAGAACATGCGCGATCTCACCGGCGACGGTGGCGTGCTCGACATCGAGATGGTCGCCGATCTGTCGTGGGACCACATCGACCAACTCGTGGCGATGACCGACTTGCCCGTCGTCCTGAAGGGAGTCCTGCATCCCGACGACGCGGTGACGGCCGTCGACCACGGTGTCCGCGGACTGCTCGTGTCCAATCACGGCGGCCGACAACTGGACACAGCCATCGCCACAATCGACGCGGTCGCCGACATCGCGGCCGTCGTTGACGTTCCGGTGCTCGTTGACGGCGGCGTTCGCCGCGGAACGGACGTCGTCAAAGCGCTCGCATTTGGCGCGCGAGCGGTGGGCGTCGGCAGACCGGTGTTGTGGGGCCTGGCCGCGCGCGGCGAAGACGGCGTGACCGAAGTGCTCGAGTTGCTTCGGGCCGAAATCGACCGTGCGCTCGCGTTGACCGGGTGCGCATCGGCGCACGAAGTTGCGCGCGATCTGGTCAGGGAGGACCGATGTTGATCGCGGCCCTCGTTGCGCTGCTGGTCTTCGTGATCAGCCTGCCGTTCTGGCTGCCCGCCCTGGTCGTCCGATTACGGCTGCGGATCTTCGCGCACATCAACGGCAAAGAAGGCATCCAGGTCGAGATCGCGCAATTCCGCGCGCTGTACGAGAACCCCGCGGCCAACGGGCGCAGTCGCGGCGCGGTCCTATCTGATCTGTTCTGGTACTGGCTCGCACCTGGACCACAGGTGCATCAAGAGCATCTGGAACCCGGCGAGCGCTACACCGAAGTCGCTCGCACGACCCGGCGCATTTTGGCGGGCGCGCATGCGAACGCGGCGGGCGTCGCGCAGGAGTGCGCCGAGCGCGTCCTCGCGCAAATTTTGGCGAAGCCGGTCAACGCCGTACGGCTGCGCGACCTGATGATGCCGATCTGGGCCGAGTTCTACTACGAGATGGTCTTCGGCGAATCGTGTAGGAAATCTGATCGGGACCTGATCGTCGGAAACGCCAACGACGTGGTCACCTCGCTCAAATGCTGCGGTCTGCGACACATGGATCGCCGCGAACGGTTGACGCGCTATCTCATCGAGCGCATCGAGGCAGGCGACGTGCCCCATCGGTTGCCCAATGTGCTCACCGTCGAAGAACAGGCCTGGTACCTGCAAGGCACGTTCTTCAACACGGCAGTCGTGCAGTCGAGCGAAGCGATGGCGCATCTGCTCATGGCAATCGCGCAACACCGTGACGTGCAACGCGGTTTGCGCACGGGCGCGGTCGACCTCGACCACGTCATGGACGAAGCCCTGCGGCTCTACCCGTTGTTCGGCGTCGCCCACCGGATAACCACCGGCGACATCGGCAACATCCCGACGGGCTCAGTGCTGCTGTTCAACTATCCGGATCTCCACCAATCAGGGTTCGACCATCCGGAGCGCTTCGACCCGGGACGGTGGGAGACAGCCAAAGTGGTCAAAGACGTCAATCACATCCCATACGGCGTGACGGCCAACCGCGCATGCCCGGCGCGTGGACTAATGCCCGTCACAATGCGCGCAGTCACGCAGGCGACGCTCGCGCGTTTCGAGTTGCGCACTTCTGCGGCGCACACGCGATCGATCCCCAACCGCGGTCCGTGCCTGCTGATCCGCCGGGAACCTACCGACCAGCCGGAAGCCACCCGACCGGTCGGTAGGCAGCTCGCGGTGATGCGGCTGCGGGACCGCTGTGAAGACGTGACGCGCAGCCTCACCCAGCTCGTGCTGGGCAGCTACATGGTCTTGGACGCCCGCAGGCAGCGGCTGTGCGGGCGCTACTTCGAACAACAGGACGGCTGGCTGGCCGTGGATTGAGGGGCTCTACATGGACATCGCCACCACTACCGCGCGGTTCTTCCTAGCCGCGGTCGTCATTCTGCTGACCTGCCGAGTGGTGGTGATGGCCGCTCGGCGGATCGGCCAGCCACCGGTCGTCGGCGAGATGATCGCGGGTGTTCTGCTCGGCCCATCCCTGCTGGGACTGTTGTTGCCCGGCGTGCAGGACTGGCTGTTCCCCGACGCCGTCCGGCCGATGTTGTACGTCGTCAGCCACATCGGCCTGGTCGCGTTCATGTTCGAAGTCGGCCACCAGTTCGCGAAACACAAAGTCCGCGGCCTCGGCCGACCGGCGGGCGCGGTCTCGCTTGCCGGTGTCACCGCGCCCTTGCTGCTCGGTGTCGCACTGATCCTCGCGACCCAGGGGCACGTCGACGCACTCAAAGAAGGCGTCCCGGTCGGAGTGTCCGCACTGTTCGTCGGAGTCGCGCTGGCGATCACGGCATTCCCGATGCTGGCTCGGATCATCAGCGAACGAAACCTGACCCATACCCGCCAAGGTTCGCTGTCGCTGGCCGCGGGCGCGCTCGACGACGGCGTCGCGTGGACCCTGCTGGCGCTCACCATCGGCCTCGCGACCGGCGACCCCAACCGGATCCTGGTCACCGCGGGCGGATCGCTGCTGTTCATCCTGGTGCTCTGGTTCGTCGGCAGGCCCGCACTCGCCTGGATCATTGCCCGGCAAGGGATGGCCATGGAGCACCTTGTGCTGGCTACGGCGGTAGTGCTGTTCGCGGCCGCGTGGTGGACCGACCTGATCGGTCTCTACTCGGTGTTCGGCGGTTTCTGTCTCGGATTCATCTTCCCGCGCGGCGAAACCGCCGACCGGGTCGTCAGCACGATCAGTTCGGTGACCAAAGTCGTCTTCCTGCCGCTGTTCTTCGCCTACTCCGGCCTGAACACGTCGTTCGGCCTGCTGTTCACCGTGCCGCTGATGCTGCTCACCATCGGCAGCATCGCGGTCGCGGTGATCGGCAAGTCCGGTGCGTGCTGGGCGGCGGCGCGACTGACCGGGGAAGACAACTACACCGCGATGCGAGTCGGCGTGCTGATGAACGCGCGTGGCCTGATGCAGCTGATCGCGTTGAACGTCGGCCTGCAAGTCGGCATCGTGACGCAGTCGCTGTTCAGCGTCCTGGTGATGGTCGCGATCGTGACGACGATGATGACCGCGCCGTGGCTGAGCTGGCTCGACAAGCGCGCGGAACGCCGTCAGGCCAAGCGGGATATGTCCGAAGCAGCGGCCGGATAGGTGGCGACGAGCGGGCCTGCTTCGGCGAAAGTCACGCCGTCTTCGTCGTAGGGCGGCGCCATGACCGTGCCGAGCAGGCTCCACTCGCCGAGCGTTTCCGTGGCCTGCCAGGTTCCCGCGGGAACGATCACCTGTGGCCGTTCACCGGCGGCCAGATCCATGCCGAGCACCGGCCGGGAAACCGTGCCATCCGGGTGCAGCAACAACATCCGGGCGGGCGCGCCCGCGTGATACGAGAAGATCTCGATGTGTTCGAGCTTGTGCAGACGCGAGAACTGAGGCGCCACAAGCATGTAGTAGATCGCCGACGCGTACGCGTGCCCGTTCAGGTTCTCCTTGTACAGCCCGCCTTCCACCGGCAGCGGCTGCAGGTCCAACGCCTTGATGATCTCTTCGGGTGTCACGGACACAACCAACCACAAGCGTGTCTGCGCCGGTACGGACAACCCACCCGTTACGCTCTCGAACAAGCGTTCTTAGGGGTGATGGTGTGCGGGTGCTCGGCGTCGACCCGGGCTTGACCAGGTGCGGTATCGCCGTGGTCGACGGCGGGACCGGCCGCAAGCTCAGCTGTATCGCCGTGGACACGGTCCGCACGCCCGTCGAGGCTGAATTGGCCGAACGGCTGCTTGCCGTCTCCAACGCGGTCGAGAACTGGCTGGATCTGCACAAGCCGGACGTTGTCGCGGTCGAGCGCGTGTTCAGCCAGTACAACGTGCAGACCGCGATGGGCACCGCGCAGGCAGGCGGCGTTGTCGCGGTCGCTGCGGCACGGCGCGGCCTGAAAGTCGAGTTCCACACCCCCAGCGAGGTGAAAGCGGCCGTCACCGGATCGGGCCGGGCCGACAAGGCCCAGGTGACCGCCATGGTGATGCGGCTGCTGAAGCTCCAGGAGAAACCCGGCACCGCGGACGCCGCCGACGCGCTCGCGTTGGCCATCTGTCACATTTGGCGCGCGCCGATGCGTGCCCGGCTGGCCGAAGCCGAGCAGCGCGCGGCGGAGTTGGCCAGGGTGCACAAAGCCCGGCTCGCGCAGGCACGAAAAGGAGCGAAGCGGTGATCTCGTCGGTACGTGGGCCGGTGCTGTCGGTCGGGCTCGACCACGCGGTGATCGAGGTCGGCGGGGTCGGCTTCGCGGTGCAGGCCGCCCCTTCCTGCCTGGCCACGCTGCGCAGGGGTGAGGAAGCGCAGCTGTTCACGGCGCTGATCGTGCGCGAGGACTCCTTGACCCTGTTCGGTTTCGCCGACACGGACGCGCGCGACCTGTTCTACATGCTGCTGACCGTGTCGGGCATCGGGCCACGGCTCGGCCTGGCGATGCTCGCCGTGCTCGAACCGGACAAGCTCAGGGCGGCGCTGTCGGAGGGCAACGTCGCGATGCTCACGCAGGTCCCCGGCATCGGCAAGAAGGGCGCCGAGCGGCTGATCATCGAACTGCGGGACAAGGTCGGCGCTTTCACCTCCAGCGGCGAAACGCCGGTCGCGCCCTCGGCCAGCGTCGTACGCACCTCGGTCATCGCCGCCCTCGTCGGCCTCGGGTTCGCGCAGAAGGCCGCCGAGCAGGCCGTCGACGGCGTGCTCGCGGAGAACTCCGCGGGCGACACGTCAGTGGTGCTGCGCAAGTCCCTGGCCATCCTCGGTCGCAAGCGGTAGGGCAGCGGCATGCACCATGACGACCTCGACGAGGACGCGCTGTCCCCGCTCGCCGAACCCGAGGATCGCGACGTCGAGGCGACGTTGCGGCCGAAGCGGCTGAGCGAGTTCGTCGGGCAGGCGCGCGTGCGTGAACAGCTGGAACTGGTGCTCGAAGGCGCCATGCGGCGTGGCACGCCACCCGACCACGTCCTGCTGTCTGGCCCGCCCGGCCTTGGCAAAACGAGCCTCTCCATGATCATCGCCGCCGAGCTGGGCAGCGCGATCCGGATCACCTCGGGGCCAGCTCTCGAACGCGCGGGTGACCTCGCCGCGATGCTGTCCAACCTGGTCGAGGGCGATGTGCTGTTCATCGACGAGATCCACCGGATCGCCAGGCCAGCCGAAGAGATGCTCTATCTGGCGATGGAGGACTTCCGGGTGGACGTCGTGGTCGGCAAGGGCCCCGGCGCGACCAGCATTCCGCTGGACATCGCGCCGTTCACCCTCGTTGGTGCCACGACCAGGTCCGGCATGCTGACCGGGCCGTTGCGTGACCGGTTCGGCTTCACCGCGCACATGGAGTTCTACGAACCCCACGAACTTGAGCAAGTGCTCGCTCGTTCGGCCACGATTCTGGGCGTTGACCTGCGGCCGGACGGCGCCGTGGAGATCGCGCGGCGCTCCCGTGGCACACCCCGGATCGCCAACCGGCTGCTGCGCCGCGTCCGCGACTACGCCGAGGTCCGAGCTAACGGTGCGGTCACAGTTGATGTGGCCAAGGCCGCTCTCGAGGTCTACGACGTCGACGAACTGGGCCTCGACCGCCTGGACAGGGCGGTTTTGAACGCGCTGGTCAGGTCATTCGGCGGCGGACCGGTGGGTATTTCGACTTTGGCTGTCGCCGTGGGGGAAGAGTCAACTACCGTGGAGGAAGTGTGCGAGCCGTACCTGGTACGCGCTGGCATGCTGGCAAGGACCCCTCGTGGCCGAGTGGCGACAGCGACCGCGTGGGCGCATCTCGGGTTGCAAGCCCCGAACGACGCACCAGGTCAAGCGGCGCCTACGCTGTTCGGTGAGTGACCGCGCGCACAGGCTGAATGTCTGGGCGTAACGCGCTGGTGGCACACTCGGCGGCAGGCAACCAGAACAATCGGGCATTTCGACTCCAACGGGATGTCCGCCGAACGGAGAGAAATGAACCTCGGGCAACTGCTTCCGTTTCTGCTGATCGCGGTGCTCATCGTGCCCATGGTGCTGATGAGCCGCAAGCAGAAGCGGGCGATGGCACAGCAGCAGGAACTGCAGAACTCGATTGAGGTCGGCGACAAGGTCATGACCACGTCGGGCCTGTACGGCTACGTGGCGAACACCGCCGACGACGCCACGGTCGACATCGAGATTGCCGACGGTGTCGTGACCACCTGGTTGCGTGCTGCTGTCCGCGAGAAGGTCAGTGACGACGTCGTCGAGGAGACCGTCGAGGATGACGACGAGGCCGTCGCCGAGGTCGAGGAGACCAAGGCCGACGAGACCAAGGCCGACGAGAAGAGCGTCGAGTCCGAGACCCCGAAGTCGACCGCCGAGGTCGCGCCGCCGCTGGAGCAGACCAAAAAGAGCTGACCGCTTTACGTCGCGCGCTGGGGAAACACCAACCTCATCGCCTTCGCGGTACGCTGCGCCCTCACCCATTCGAGATCGGGTGCGGGCGCAGCGTCATGACCAACCCGATCCCGGTCCCCAACTAGTGACCCATAGAGAGACGGACAGACGTGGCACCATCGGCTGGGCACTTCCGCCCCGTTCGTTATCTCGCCTTCTTCATAGCGATCATCGCGGTCCTCTACGGGCTGGTGTTCGGCACAGGTGACCACAAACCGGTCCCCAAGCTGGGCATCGACCTCAAAGGTGGCACCCGTGTGGTGCTGACCGCGCGAACGCTGGACGGCAACGCGCCGAGCCCTGAGTCCCTCAACCAGGCACGGCAGATCATCGAGACGCGCGTCAACGGCCAGGGCATCAGCGGTGCCGAGGTGGTCCTCGACGGCAACAACATCGTGATCACGGTGCCAGGTGACGGCGGCGAGAAGGCCAAGGAACTCGGTCAGACCGCGACCCTCGGCTTCCGCAAGGTTCTGAATTACATTCCGAACACGCCTCAGCAGCCGCCGGCCTCGCAGACGCCGCCGACCAGCGGGACCCAGCCCCCGCCGTCCGGCAGCCAGTCGTCCACGCCACCTCCGTCCGGCAGCGCGACCGCAGGGGCACCGTCGGGGACCAACCAGCCGCAGGGCCGCCCGGCGCCGCACGTGCAGCAGCAGCCATCCGGTAGCGCCACGCCCACGCCGCCGCCTGCCAGCCAGCCCGCGCCGCCGCCCACCGACACGGGTGCGGTCAGCCCCGAGGTCGCCGCACAGATCAAGGCCGCACGTGATCTGCGGCAGAACCCGGCACTGGCCACCGCCGAGGACGGCGGCAACGCCGCGCAGGCCGACCAGACCGCGCAGCAGACCGCGCTGTTGTCGTTGAGCTGCGAGGCCGACGACCCGCTGGTCGGCAACGACGACCCGAACCTGCCGCTGGTCGCGTGCAACCAGGAAGGCACCGAGAAGTACGTCCTGAGCAAGGTCTTCCTGCGCGGAACGGACATCAGCGACGCCAACGCCGCCCCGAACTCCCAGGGCGCGGGCTTCGTGGTCAACCTGTCCTTCAACGGCACCGGCTCGGAGATCTGGGCCAAGTTCACCGCCGCCAACGTCGGCCAGCGCGCCGCGTTCGTGCTGGACACCAAGGTCGTCTCGGCCCCGGAGATCCGTGGCCCGATCCCCGGCGGCAACACCGAGATCAGCGGTAACTTCAACCAGCGCAGCGCGACCGCGCTGTCCGACGTGCTGAAGTACGGTTCGCTGCCGCTGTCATTCCAGTCGTCGGACGCCGAAACCGTCTCCGCGACCCTCGGACTGGCGTCGCTGCAGGCAGGCATCATCGCCGGCGCGATCGGCCTGCTGCTGGTGTTCATCTACTGCTTGTTCTACTACCGCCTGCTCGGCGTGCTGACGATCCTGTCGCTGGCGCTGTCGTTCGCGATCGTCTACGCGATCATCGTGCTGTTCGGCCGGTTCATCGGCTACAGCCTCGACCTCGCGGGCGTCGCCGGTCTGATCGTCGCGATCGGTTTCACCGCGGACTCGTTCGTGGTGTTCTTCGAACGACTCAAGGACGAAATGCGAGAAGGCCGAACATTCCGCTCGGCCGTACCGCGTGCGTGGGTCCGTGCCCGTCGCACGATCCTGTCGGCCGACGCGGTGCTCTTCCTGTCCGCCGCAGTGCTGTACCTGCTGGCTGTCGGCCAGGTGAAGGGCTTCGCGTTCACCCTCGGCATGTCCACGGTCCTCGACCTGATCGTGGTGTTCCTGGTGACGCACCCGCTGGTGTCGATCGTCTCGCGGTCCAAGCGACTGTCCAACCCCAAGCTCGTCGGGCTCGGTGCGGCGCACCGCGAGAGCCACGCCGCCGAACAGTCCCAACCGGCCAGCACCGGCCGTACCGGTCCCACAGTGAAGGAGGCCTGAGGTGGCCGGCGAGGAAACGCCAACGGCGCCGCAGACGCCAAAGCCCGTCAAGCGCGGCTCGTTCTTCCAGCGTCTTTACGTCGGAAACGGCGCGCTTGACGTCATCGGCAAGCGCAAGCGCTGGTACATCTTCTTCTCAGCACTAGTGCTGGTCTGCCTCGCGTCGATCGCGATCAAGGGCTTCAACTTCGGTATCGACTTCGAAGGCGGCACCAAGATCCAGCTGGACGCCGACGGCGCCAGGGGCACGATCACGACCGAGCAAGTCACCCAGGTCTACACCGACACGCTGGGTGAGCCGCCGGAGTCGGTACAGAGTGTCGGTGTCGGCGACAGCGCGTCCATCCAGATCCGGACCGAGACGCTCAACCCCAACCAGGTCTCGCGGCTCAAGGCCGTGCTGACCGCGCAGCTGCAGCCGGAAGGTTCGATCAGCGACAGCGCGGTCAGTGGTACGTGGGGTGGCGAGGTCACCACCCAGGCGCTGATCGCACTGCTCGTGTTCCTGGTCCTGGTGACGATCTTCCTCGCGCTGTACTTCGAGCTGCGGATGGCGCTGGCCGCGCTGATCACGCTGTTCCACGACGTGGTCGTGACCGCGGGTATCTACTCGCTGGTCGGCTTCGAGGTCACCCCGGCGACCGCGATCGGTCTGCTGACCATTCTCGGCTTCTCGCTGTACGACACGGTGGTCGTGTTCGACAAGGTCAAGGAGAACACCCGCGGCCTGCTTGGACTGACTCGCCGGACGTACGGTGAAGCGGCCAACCTCGCGGTCAACCAGACCCTGATGCGCTCGATCAACACCGCGCTCATCGCGTTGCTGCCGGTCATCGGCCTGTTCGTGGTCGGCGCCATCCTGCTGGGTGTCGGCACCCTGCAGGACCTCGCGCTCGTGCAGATCGCGGGCATGCTCGCCGGCGTGATCTCCTCGATCGGCCTGGCCACGCCGCTGCTGGTGGACTTCACCATGCGTAACCCGAAGTTCCAGCAGCAGGCCAGGCGCGTGTACGCGCGTCGGGCCAACCTCGCGGCACGTGCCGCTGGCGCCACGAGCGTGGAGGGCGACCAGGCGGAGTCCTTCGACGACGAGTCGCTTGGCGCGGAGTTGCGTCGCGAGCGCGCGCTCAGCGCGGCTGGTGGCGTGCCTGTGCGTAACCCCAGCGCCGCTGAGCAGCGGCGCAGGCAGGGCCAGCCGCAGGGCAAGCGGCCCACCGGGAAGCGCAAGCACTGATGGAGTTGAACCAGGCACTCGCCCTGATCCGGCGAGTGCCTGATTTCCCTGAACCGGGCGTGCTGTTCCAGGACATCACGCCCGTTCTGGGCGATCCCGGGGGTTTCAAGGCCGTTATCGACGCGATGGCGTCCGAGGTCGGCAGTGACGGTCCTGTCGACGCGATCGTCGCTATCGACGCGCGCGGGTTTTTCTTCGGCGCCGCCGTCGCGTACTCACTTGGACTCGGCGTCGTTCCCGTCCGCAAGGCGGGCAAGCTTCCCGCGGTCGGCGGCAAGGCCACGTACTCGCTCGAATACGGCACCGCCGAACTCGAGATCCCCTCGGACGTGATCAAGCCAGGGCAGCGAGTGGCCGTCATCGACGACGTGCTGGCCACCGGCGGTACCGCGAACGCCGCATGTGAGCTGGTCGAGCTTGCCAAGGGAGAAGTGGCCGGTATCACAGTGCTGCTGGAGATTGGCGCACTGGGCGGTCGTAGCCGACTTGTCGGACGTAAAGTTCATCCGCTACTCACCGTGTGAGGAGCACCGCCCACCGCGAACGGGCATGGTTACCAGGGCTAACGCGTTATTCTCAATACAAGGGCCGCAGTCGTGGCCCTGGAGGCTCTGGTGACGTGCGGGGAGCGTGTGAGTGAGTCATGACGTGGAGTCCGCGGCGAGCCTGAAGCCGGCCTCGGAACAGCCGGCCGTACCAAGGCCGCCCTCAGCGACGCGTCGTGTCCGCACACGGCTCGCCCGCCGAATCACCGCGCAGCGCGCGGCCCCGGTCAAGCAGGTGCTCGAACCGCTGGCCGCGGTGCACCGTGAACTGCACCCCAAAGCTGACCTCGGGCTGCTGCAGCAGGCGTACGACGTTGCCGAGGAGAAGCACCGGCACCAGCGCCGCAAGTCCGGCGACCCGTACATCACCCACCCGCTCGCGGTCGCGACGATCCTCGCCGAGCTGGGCATGGACACCACGACCCTGGTCGCGGCACTGCTGCACGACACGGTCGAGGACACGGACTACTCGCTTGAGCTGCTGCGCGCCGATTTCGGCGACGAGGTGGCGCACCTGGTCGACGGCGTCACCAAGCTGGACAAGGTCAAGCTGGGCACGGCCGCCGAAGCCGAGACCATCCGCAAGATGATCATCGCGATGGCCAAGGACCCAAGGGTTCTGGTGATCAAGCTGGCCGACCGGCTGCACAACATGCGCACCATGCGGTTCCTCCCGCCGGAGAAGCAGGCGCGTAAGGCCAAGGAGACCCTCGAGGTGCTGGCCCCGCTGGCGCACCGGCTGGGCATGGCCACGGTCAAATGGGAGCTTGAGGACCTCGCGTTCGCGATCCTGCAGCCCAAGAAGTTCAACGAGATCGTCCGCCTGGTCGCCAACCGCGCGCCGTCCCGCGAGAACTACCTCAACGCGGTGATCGAGGAGCTGGACAAGCACCTGAGCGACGCGAAGATCAAGTGCACGGTCGAGGGCAGGCAGAAGCGCTACTACTCGATCCACCAGAAGATGATCGTGCGCGGGCGCGACTTCGACGACATCCACGACCTGGTCGGCGTCCGGCTGATGGTCGAGGACGTGCGCGACTGTTATGCGGCGATGGGCGTCGTGCACGCGATGTGGCAGCCGATGCCCGGCCGGTTCAAGGACTACATCGCGCAGCCGCGGTTCGGCGTCTACCAGTCGCTGCACACGACAGTGATCGGTCCGGACGGCAAGCCGCTCGAGGTGCAGATCCGTACGCACGACATGCACCACACCGCCGAATACGGCATCGCCGCACACTGGCGCTACAAGGAGACCCGCGGCACCCACGACAGCAAGGGTGTCGAAGTCGACGAGATGGCCTGGATGCGCCAATTGCTCGACTGGCAGCGTGAGGCCGCGGACCCGGGGGAGTTCCTCGAGTCGCTGCGCTACCAGTTCTCCACGCGCGAGATCTTCGTGTTCACGCCGAAGGGCGACGTCATCACGCTGCCCGCCGGGTCAACCCCGGTGGACTTCGCGTACGCCGTGCACACCGAGGTCGGTCACCGGTGCATCGGCGCCCGTGTGAACGGCCGGCTGGTCGCGCTCGAGCGCAAGCTGGAAAACGGCGAGGTCGTCGAGATCTTCACCTCGAAGGCCGAAGGTGCCGGTCCTTCTCGTGACTGGTTGCAGTTCGCGGCTTCGCCGCGGGCCCGGGCCAAGATCAAGCAGTGGTTCGCGAAGGAGCGTCGCGAAGAGGCGATCGAAGCGGGCAAGGACGCGATCGCCAAGGAAGTTCGCCGGGTCGGGCTGCCCATGCAGCGTCTGGTGTCGGTTGACGCGATGACGGCTTTGTCCCGTGAGCTCCGGTACCCGGACATCAGTTCACTGTATGCGGCTGTCGGCGAAGGCCACACTTCGGGCCGCCACGTCGTTCAGCGGCTTGTGGCGCTGCTCGGCGGCGTCGAACACGCCGAGGAGGAACTCGCCGAGCGGGCGACGCCCTCGACCGTCACGCGCCGCCGGGCATCTGGCGACGCGGGCGTGGTCGTCAAGGGCGCTTCGGACGTGTGGGTCAAACTTGCGCGGTGCTGCACTCCCGTGCCTGGCGACGACATCCTTGGGTTCGTCACCCGGGGCGGTGGCGTCAGCGTGCACAGGACGGACTGCACTAACGCGGACGAGCTGCTCGCGGAGCCGGAGCGGTTGGTGGACGTCGAGTGGGCGCCATCGGCGTCTTCGGTGTTCCTTGTCGCGATCCAGGTGGAGGCGCTGGATCGGCACCGGTTGCTGTCCGACGTGACCAAGGTGCTCGCTGATGAGCGGGTCAACATCCTGTCGGCGTCGGTGACGACATCCCGGGACAGGGTCGCGGTTTCGCGATTCTCGTTCGAGATGGGCGACCCGAAGCACCTGGGTCACGTGCTGAAGGCCGTCCGGAGCGTCGAAGGCGTCTACGACGTCTACCGGGTGACCTCAGCGTCCTAACGGCGCGCCTAACCCAGGTGTTTCACGCGGATAGCCGCGACACGAGCCGTAGATAGAACGAAGTGCCTGCCCTGTAAGGGAAACTGGGACTTGTCTAGGGTCCAGGTTCTCGAACGGGAAGGCACTTCGCGGATGAAGCGTATCGAACGGTCCCGCCGGGTCAAGGTCAGCGCGGACGGTACGGGTGTCGTGTCGCATGCCGGGGTCGGAATGCTGCGGGAACTGGCCTGGGATACCGGGCTGGTGAGCGGGATCAGCACTGCGCTGGCCGACACCTATGCCGGACGGTGGCAGCACGCGCCAGGCCGGGTGTTCACCGACCTGGCGGTCGCGATCGCAGATGGCGGCGACTGTGTCTCCCACATCGAGGTGTTCGGCGACCGGCACGAGGTATGCGGGCCGGTCGCGTCGATGCCGACCACCTGGCGGATGCTGGACCGCGTTGACCCGGCCCATCTGTCCAGGGTGCGTGCCGCGCGGGCAGCGGCACGGGAACGGGCCTGGGCCGCCGGCGCCACCCCGGACCTGACACAGCTGCTGCGGATCGATTTCGACGCCACAGTCACGATCTCGCACGCGGAGACCAAGCAAAACGCGGCGAAAACCTGGAAACGCACGTTCGGGTTTCACCCGTTGCTGGCGTTTCTGGACCGCCCGGAGGTCTCCGGCGGCGAGGCCCTGGCCGGGTTGCTGCGTCCGGGCAACGCGGGCAGCAACACCGCCGCCGATCATGTCACCGTGCTGGAGCAGGCGTTGGCCGCCCTGCCCGAGCACGCCCGGCCTCGGCCGGGTGACCCGGACACGGTGCGGGTGGTGGCCCGCTCGGACTCCGCCGGCGCCACCCACGCCTTCGCGACGGCGTGCCGGGATCGTGGGGTGTGGTTCTCCTTCGGGTTCCCCGTGGACGCCCGCATCCAGGCCATCGTGGATGAGGTGCCCGACCAGTGCTGGCAATCCGCGATCGAGTCGGATGGCGGGATCCGGGACGGCGCCTGGGTCGCCGAGGTCACCGGCCTGCTGGACCTGACAGCCTGGCCGGAAGGCTCCCGGGTGCTGCTGCGCGCCGAACGTCCCCATCCCGGTGCGCAGTTGCGGTTCACCGACGTCGACGGGCACCGGATCACCGCGTTCATCACCGACATTCCCGAGCGGGTGATCCCCGGTCAGAACGCCGGGCTGGAGCTTGACCACCGCCAGCACGCCCGGGTCGAAGACCGCATCCGGGAAGGCAAAGCCGCCGGGCTGCGTAACCTTCCCTGCCGGGGGTGGGATGAGAACGTCGCCTGGCTGGAAACCCTGCTGGCAGCCACGGATCTGGTGTGCTGGGCCAAACTGCTCGGGTTCACCGGCACACCGGAGTTGGCGCATGCCGAGATCGCCACCTTCCGCAATCTGGTGTTGCACGTGGCCGCCCGCATCACCCGCAGCGCCCGGCAGGTCCGCCTCCGTATCGACCGGACCTGGAAATACGCCGATGCCATCGCCGAGGCGTGGTTGAGGATCCGTGCCGCGTTCACCTGACCCGTCCACCCTGTCCCGACGACCCGAAAGACCCCGGAGCGGCCGACACGACAGCAGGTCGGCGGCATGCTCGCGCCTATCTCTCGAATCGCTCGCCGCGAGATCAACCAGACTCAACACAAGATCATCCCGGGATCACATGAAACACCTGGGCTAACGATCGGCTATTTCCTATACGATCTCGCCTTCAACGATGAGGTGCGCAATCGCGCGTCACCAATCGGACGCGTCCGCACGGCCGCGTCCGTACAGCGCGGTTCCAAACGACGCTTCGCTGATCCGAAAATCGATGGTGAGTGGGCAGGCCGAAGGCACCCGGCGTAGCGCAGCGGAGCCGGGTTGGTAGTTGGGTTGTCAGGCCGCGGGTTCGAGGGTGACGCGATAGCCCAGAGCGGCCAGTTGGCTGATGTGGTTGCGGACCTTGCGTTGAGTGTTGGTGTGCTGGACGAAGTAGTCGGCGCCGAGGTCACGGAACCGGGCGTTGGGGTCGGATAACAGGTGCCACATGATCACGAGAATGGAACGGCCGACCGCGACGATGGCCTTCTTGGCGCCACTGCGGCGAGCGATGCGCCGGTAGCGTTCGCCGAGAAAAGTGTTGGTCCTGCTGGCGGACACTGCGGCCTCGCCCAGGATTCGGGCCAGGTAAGGGTTGCCGTGCCCGGTGGCAGCTTTGCCTTTCTTCTTGCCGGCCGACTCCGACACCCCGGGAGCGAACTTGGCCCAGGAACACAGGTGGCCCGGAGTTGGGAAGCGTGCCATGTCCAGCCCGATCTCGGCGATGGCTACCTGGGCGGCGGTGCGCCCGACGCCGGTGATCTCATCAAGCTGGTCGACCGCTGTGGCGAAAGGGGCGATCAACTCCTCGATCGCGGCATCCACTCGGGCGACGTCAGCGATCCCGGCATCCACCCGGGCCAGCATGGTCGACAACAGGAACGCGTGATGATCGGTGAAAAACCCGGTGAACGCCTCTTCCAGCCTGCCGATCTTGCGCCGCATCGAGGTGCGGGCCAGCTGCGCGAGTACCTTCGGGTCCCGCTGCCCGGCGACCAGCGCGGCCAGCATGGCCCGGCCGGACACCCCGAAGATGTCCGAGACCACCACCGAGAGCTTGATCTGGGCATCTTCCAGGAGCTTTTCCACCCGCTGCTTCTCCGCGGTGCAGACCTCGACCAGGTCACGCCGATACCGGGTCAGATCCCGTAGCCGGCGGATCGGTGACGGCGGGACAAAACTGGGCCGGATCATCTGCCGCTCGGCCACCTTGCACAACCACACCGCGTCCAATCGATCCGTCTTCGGCCGGCCGGGCAGATGCTTGACATCGCGGGCGTTGACCAGCCAGGTCTCGAACCCGTGCGCCTCCAACAGGTAGAACACCGGCTTCCAATAGTCCGATGTGGACTCCATGACCACCCGGGTCACGCCCAGCCCGGCCAGCCGATCAGCCAGCACCAGCAACGACCGGGTCATCGTCGAGTACGGCCGGACCTCCTGCAGCCGCTTACCCGGACGCGCCTCATCGGGCACCCGGACACAACACATCACCTCGGCCTTACCGATATCCAACGCGGCCACCCGCGCGATGATCTCCTCGTTGTCCTGTGTCTGCTCCAACATCGGCCTCTCCCCGAGCGTCCGGCGGGGCGGCTACCCGCGGGAGCCCAGGCAACAACGAATCTGATCCGCGTGCTCGAAGCAACAATCAAGGGCCCACCAAGGGCTCCCAGCGTCCGACTAACGCACGGCCTTCACAGACCATAGAGACAACGACGTCAGCGGGCAGCCAACACCGATTTTCACCCCTCAACGGGCGTCTTCACCAGAGGACAGACTGACTAACGCAGAGATTCTGCGCGCCCGTTCCCAAACCGGCGCGTCACCACACGGCACGGTCGCCCGGAAACGTGGCGCCCGAAACGGCTTTTCTCCGATCGGTGACGTTCTGCGCGGCCGTACCCAAACCGGCGCGTCACCAGACAGCGCGGTAGCCCCGAAACGTCGGCGCCCGGAGCGGTGCCCGAAACGTCGCGTCACCAAAGTGGCTGCACGGTCACGGTCGCCTCCGAAACAGTCGCCTCCAAAACGGCGGCGCGCGAACGCCGCCTGCCAAAGCAGCAGCCTCGATGGGCTGCCGCGCCCGCAACGGCGGCGTCCAAGATGGCGCGTCACCAAACGGCTACGCGGTCGCCTTCGAAACGGCGGCGCCCAGAAAGGGGGCGCATCAAAGCGGCGACCGTTCTGCGCAGTGGCGCCCGAAACGCACGTTGTCGAACGGCTGGGCACCAAACGGCGCCCGCTTGAACCGGGCACCAACGGCGGCACCTTCGCCGGAGCATCAAACGGCGCCCACCTGACCGGCGTGCTTCTAAACAGCGGCGCCCTGCATTGGTGCGTCCGCAACGGCGGCGTCCTGGACCAGCGTGGTCAGCGTGGCCCCAGCCAGGGCTTTCACCTCGCGCGACAGATGCGCCTGATCCGAATATCCGATTTCGTATGCGATATCGGAAAAAGGTTTTCCGGCGTACACGAGCTCCATCGCGCTGGAGAACCGCATGATGCGCTGCAGCGTCTTAGGGCCGTAGCCGAACTTGGCCAGGCACTTGCGATGCAGGTGCCGTTCGGTGATGCCCAAGTGGTCTGCCGCGCCGCGGACTTCATTCCCGGCGACAAGTGCGCGAACGGCTTCGGCGAAACCATCACGCTCCGCGGCCCGCACCGAATGCAGAAGTTTGCGACCCGGATTGCCTTCGTACAATTCGTCGGCGAGCCGCTGAACCTGCTCCTTCGGCCACAGCTCCGCCAACGACACGCGTGTGTTCGCAATCGCGTGCGCCGGGACATCGAAGAAGCCAGGCGCCACACCAGGCTGGAAACGGATACCAACAGTGTTGCCGGTGGCTTCAGTGAGGAACGCCTGTGTATCCGGTCCGGCAACGAACAGGCTCTCGCCGTTCCAGATCATGTCCATGCATCCGTCCGGGACCACCCGTTGCACGCCAACCTTCGTGCTCGTCCATACGCAACGCACGACGTCGGTCTGCGGCGGCTCGTACTCCCGGTACATCACAGCTCCGTCAGCTTCGGACATCTGCCAACCACGGTACAAACAACGGCGCCGCCCGCAAACATGTGCGAGCGGCGCCGTCGGGCTGAGAAAATTAGGAAACGGTGGCCGTCTCGATGGTCACCGCGTTCTTCGGCGCACCGTCCTCGGCGCCGTTCTGACCTGGTGTGATGCCGCCGCTCGCAATCTTGTCGAGGGTGGCGAGGCCGGAAGCGTCGATGGTGCCGAACACCGTGTAGTTCGGCGGCAGCTGGCTGTCGCCGTAGACCATGAAGAACTGGCTGCCGTTGGTGTTCGGGCCCGCGTTGGCCATCGCCAGCGTGCCCTTCGGGTACGAAACGGCCTGCTGGCCCTCGGCGGGCTTGGGCAGGCTGGCCAGCTCGTCCTTGATCTGGAAACCGGGACCGCCGCTGCCCTGGCCCTGCGGGTCGCCGCACTGCAGGACCTTCAGGCCGGAGGAGTTGACCAGCCGGTGGCACGGGGTGCCGTCGTAGTACTTGGCCTTGATCAGGTGCTCGATCGCCTGCGCGGTGCACGGGGCCTTCGCGCGGTCGAGGGTCAGCGCGATGTCACCCTGGTTGGTCTTCAGGTTGACCTTGGCCGTCCCGGCGTTCGGCGTCGGGTCGACGTCCTGCGGCACGTCCACCGGCTTGGCGGCAGGCTTGTCCGGGGTCTTCTCGTACTTGCACGGACCGCTGGTGGTCTCCGGCGGAGGCGGCGGGGTCTCACTCGAGGTCTCCGACGCTGCCGTATCTGTGCTGTCGCCGGTGTTCAGAACGACCAGGAGGTAGATCAGCCCAACCACCACAACGACACCACCGACGGTTAGCGCGGTGGCGACGATCCTGCGCTTCTTCGCGCGTTCGGCCCTACGCGTAAGCTGTCGTTCCAGCTTTCGCTTCGCCGCCTCCCGGCGTTGCTGATTCGTCGGCACCTGCACCCTCCCTGAGCCCTCACGTTGCTAGCCGGCGCAGTCTATTTGCACCCCCAGTAAGAACTGTGTAGAGGGGATGCCCAGTAGTGTGGCGGTATTCACCCGAGAGGACGTGCGTGTGCTTGTCGTCGGCTTTCCCACAGGGGCTCTGCAGGCAAACTGCTACCTGATCGCGCCGGGTAAAGGCGAGGCCTGCATCATCGTCGACCCTGGTCAGGACGCCGCCGAGCCGGTCGCCGAAGCGATCGCGGAGCACGATCTCACGCCTGTCGCGGCTATATTGACGCACGGTCACTTCGATCACTGTTTCGCCGTCGCCCCGATCTGCGACGGCAACGACATCCCCGCGTGGATCCATCCCGACGACCGCGAACTGTTGTCGGACCCGTTGAAAGGCGTCAGCACGGAATCCGCCGCGTTCTTCGGCGGCAAGCTCGCCATGCGCGAACCGCAGGAGGTTCGCGAGCTGACCGATCAGGCCGTGCTGGACCTCGGCGGGCTGAGCATGACGGTCGATCACACGCCTGGACACACGCAGGGATCGGTGACGTTCCGATGCGGTACGCAGGAAGGCGGCCGGTTGATCTTCGCCGGGGACACGCTGTTCGCCGGTTCGATCGGCAGGACCGACCTGCCGGGCGGTGACGTCCACAAAATGGCGCAGTCGTTGCGCACCAAGATTCTCACCCTGCCTGATGACACCGTCGTTCTGCCAGGGCACGGCCCGACAACGACGATCGGCCGCGAGCGGTTGACCAACCCGTTCCTCGCCGGTCTTGAAGAAGGCTCGACGGTGCCCGGTCCGTTGCGAAGGCTGTAGTAGATGACGAACGAACATTTGCCGCTGGACCTGCTTGACCGGGCCGGCGTGCGAAAGCGTTTCCGGATGGCGATCATCGCGATCCTGATCTTGGCCGCGGCCATCGGCGGCGTGCTCGGCTTGATATTCGGCGAGGTGGCCGGGCTGGTCGCGGCCGGTGTCGTCGGCCTGCCGTTGTTGCTGTTCAGCTGGTCGCAGGCGCGCCGGACGCTGTGGCTGGACGGCACCAAGGTCGTTCTGCGGACGTTCGGTCGCCGCTCGGTCGACCTGGCCAAGGCTGAGCGCCTGGAAATGGTCGTGATGGACGTACGTAGCGTGCGCACGGTCAGCATGCTGGTCGCCGAGTCACCGCGCAGCCGCGGCATCAACATGGCGGTCGCGTCATATTCCGGCACAGGTGGCGCCGAGCTGGGCATCTTCGCGTTGCGCAAACTTGCTGACGCGCTCGCTGCCAGCGAGAACACGGGTTCGCTTGTGATCTCCGAATTGCTCGTGGCTCAGCTCAAAGCCGAGGCGCGAGGTGAAGGCCTCGACGGTCGCCCGCTGTATCAACTGGCTAAGGCAGCGCCCCCGGGCAAACTCGCGGTCCGCCTCAAGCCTGAGGCCGTGACGAAGTTCGTGGCTTCGCTGGAGTAGCCGGTTCGCGACTGGCCACCAACGCGGCGACCAACGTGGTCACCGGAACGCACGCCACCAGGCCGATGCTGCCGACCAGCGTGCGCACGAGTTCCTGAGCGATCGACTGCGAGCCCAGGATCGTGCCGAGACCGGCACCGGACAGGTACGACAGCAACAGCACTGGAAGCGCCGCGCCCGCGTAAGCCATCGCGAGCGTGTTGACGGCCGACGAGACATGGTCGCGACCAATGCGCAAACCGGCGGCATAAAGCTCACGCCAGCTCAGCAACGGGTTCGCGCGCCGCAGTTCCCACACGGCGCTCGCCTGCGTGACCGTCACGTCGTCAAGCACACCGAGCGCGCCGATGACGAGCCCGGCCAACAACAACCCGCGCGTGTCTAGGCCGTGTCCCAGCGCGCCGAGCAACGAAGAAGTGTCTTCGTCGATCCCTGTCAGTCTGGTGATGGCCGAGAACAGCGCGCCCAGCACGCCGATCAGCACGAGGCTGATCATGGTCCCGAGTACAGCGGTTGACGTGCGCGCCGACAGCCCGTGTGTCAGGTACAGAGCGACGAACATGATCAGTCCGGCGCCAGCGACGGCAACCAGAAGCGGGTTCTCGCCGGTGAGAATCGCGGGCAGCACGAAAAGCAGCAGGACGAGGAAACTGACGCCGAGCGCGACCAGCGCCGCCAATCCTTGGTAGCGGCCCAGCACAAGGATCGCCAACGCGAACAACGCGGCGAGCACCGCGAGCGGCAGGCCGCGTTGGAAATCCGCGACGCGATACGACTCACCGGCGGCCGGGTCGCCGCCTGAGTACGCCAGGACGACCTTGTCACCGACGGCAAACCGCGGGGTGCTTGGTTCGTTCGGCGACCGGCTGACGATTTCCCGGCCGGGCGCGGGACCGTCGCTCATCCTGACGGTAAGCACGAGACAAGCGGGATCCGGCGTACCGACTTGCACACCGCCGTCACAAGACCCGAGCGACGCGGCGGTGACCTCGCCGCGGACCGGCTCCTGTTGTCCGTTTACGGGCGACGGCGTATCTCCTATCGGATATAGGATCGCGACGCCCACGACGGAGGCGATCGCGAACGGCAGCAGCAGCCACGTCAGCAGCCGTCGTACGTTGCGTGACGCGGGTTCCGCCGGTCTGTGCCCGTGCCCATGTCCGTGACCAGTGGGGATCTCTGGTTCGTCGGTGACGCGAGGGATGGGGACGGTGTTGTCGTGCACCGGGACATCCTGCCCTCTCGTGCTTCACCCCAGCGGATCGGCGTAGCGAAAGTGTCTTATGAGCACGTCCTCGCATGCTTGGATCGCATGTTCCAAGCGTTCCGTTCTGCTTCCCGTGAGTCGAATCCATGGGACGCCGCGCTCTGTGAGCCGCTGAACGAACAAGTCCGTCATCCATTCGCGCAAATGCTCACCGTCGCGCCAACCATCCTGTTCGAACGGTACGTCCGAATGATCGGTCAATAGATACAGCGCAGGCCGTCGGTCGCCCACTGCGTCAGCGACCTGGGGGAGGCGCAGCCGAGATACCGTTCGCACCACACAGTCGCTGCCCATGGATCGTTGTCACATACGAGAACGGGTCCAATGTGGGCGGACTCGTCCTCGGCGCGCGCGTGTCGGTTGGCGATGTCCACGAAGTCGCCAACCGTCCATACCAGACCGTCGACATCGGCCGATGGAGTGAACGCCTTGGCCGTGGCCAGTTTCTCTTCGGTGTGCACCCGGCCGTACTCGGGCACCCACGCCGCTTTGTAGTGATCGGCCAACACTCGGACAATGTCATCGTGCCAGTGGATTCGGCTCCGACAACAACAATTCGCGCGGCGAGTCCCGCCCGGGTCGCCGGTGCCAAGTCCTGCCAGCGGCCGCGCGGATCTGCGCGCACCGCGGTGCCCGAGACTGGGTGCGTCACCCGATCGGGGTCGATCGAAATGTGCTGAGCGCCAAAGCGTTTCGCCAGTTCCGGGCCGTACTCCTCGGATGTGAACACCGCGTCCACGGCGGCGGCCGCGGGATTGCCGTCCATGATTGCCCGCCGGGACAACACGGAGCGAGTGATGGCGACGTGCGCTTCCCAAATGGCGTCGTCGTCGAAATCAGTCGGGTGTTCGTCCATGTCGCCCACCACCACGACGCCAGCGTCACCACTGTGCTCCACGGTCAGCCAGGACACCCTGGCCGCCAGGGGAATCGACTCAACGCTGGACGCCAGAACCGCAACAGTGGTTCTTTCGCTCGCCGCCGCGGCCGCGCGAATGAGCGAGTGGTGACCGAGGTGTGGCGGATAGAACTTGCCGAGCACCAACGCGTGCTGGAACTGCTTCACACCGACACCAACTCTCGCGCTCGAACATCCGCCAGCCAGCTGCGCAGCCCGAATACGCACAAAGCCAGGAAACCGACGTAAAGGATCGCGGTCAGCCACAGCTCTTTGTAGGCGTACAGCGGAATGTAGATCACGTCAGCGGTGATCCACAGCCACCAGGACTCGACCTTCTTGCGGGCCTGGCCCCAGGTGGCGAGCAGGGACAGCACGGTCGTCGCCGCGTCCGGCAACGGGACGGTCGAATCCGATTTCGTATCTAATATCCACGTCAGCAAAGCCGTCCCCGCGACGCCGACGCCAAGCAGCAACCACCATTGGGTCGCCGTCGTCCGACCGGTCGGTAGATGGTCGCGCGCTGGGCCGCCGCGCAACCATGACCACCAGCCGTACACCGCGAGTGCCAGGTAGACGACCTGCAACCAACCGTCAGCGTAAAGGCCGCTGGTCATGAACAGCGCGAAGAACGCGATGTTGTTGAGGATGCCGATCGGCCAGTTTCACACGTTCTGTCTGGCGACGAGCCACACGCATAACGCGCCCGTGACGAAGCCGGCGACTTCGCCCCAACTCGTGCTGGTGCCACCGACTGTGATCGCCGGTGTATGGAACGGCATCAGCAGTGTGTCCACCCACGACATGCGGGCGATCATGTCAGCCGCACACGAATGTGTCCCGCAGTTGACGACCGAACGGTCGGCGCCAAGGCAACGACAAGGTGGGGTTGGTCGGCGGCGCCTGGGGGGTTGTGCGCCGCCGACAACGACACTCTTTCCTACCGGCATACAAAACTTGCACAAAGTTGACAGCGACTCGAACATATGTTCGGATCAAGCTCATGCGCTGGGATGCTCAACGGGCCGATCGCGGGCAACTGGCCCTGCCAGGGCTGGTGCGGACGGTTCGCACCCCGGAGTTCGCTGACATCACGTTCCACGAAGTGCACGCCAAATCGGTGCTCAACCGAGTGCCCGCGAGCTCATCGATGCCGTTCCAGTGGACGATCAACCCATACCGCGGCTGCTCGCACGCGTGCACCTACTGCCTCGCTGGCGATACCGAGATCCTGATGCGCGACGGCACAACCCGGCCGCTGGCCGACGTCAACGTCGGTGACGAGATCTACGGAACCGGTCGGTTGGGCAACCATCGCTATCGCGTGCCGACCCGGGTGCTCGCACATTGGTCGACCGTCAAACCCGCGTTCCGAGTCACCCTCGAAGACGGCACGACGCTGGTCGCAAGTCGCGAGCACCGGTTGCTGACCGAACAAGGTTGGCAGCAAGTGGCCGAGGGGATCACCGGGCAACCGTTCCTGGTCAACGGGATCAGGCTCGTCACAGACGTCGACGGCGTGGTCGAACCGCGGCTAACGGTCGTCAACATCGAGCCGCTCGACGAATCGGTCGTCATGTACGACGTCACCACCGGCACGGGCGACTTCATCGCCAACCAGGTCGTGAGCCACAACTGCTTTGCCAGAAACACCCACACGTACTTGGAGTTCGACGCCGGGCGCGACTTCGACACCCAGATCGTGGTGAAGGTGAACGCGCCCGAAGTCGTCGCCAAACAAGTGCGTTCGCCGAAGTGGCAACGAGAACACGTCGCGATGGGCACGAACACCGATCCGTACCAACGGGCCGAGGGGCGCTACAAGCTGATGCCCCGGATCATCGAGGCCCTCGCCGACTCGGGCACGCCGTTCTCGATCCTGACCAAGGGCACCGTGATGGTGCGGGACATCCCGTTGCTGGTGGAGGCGAGCAAGCAAGTGTCCGTCGGGATTGGAGTGTCGCTCGCGCTCGTCGACCGCGAGTTGCAGCAGCGACTCGAACCCGGCACGCCGAGCCCGCAGGCCAGATTGGACATGATCAAGCGCGTCACGGACGCTGGGCTGCCGTGCGGTGTGATGGTCGCGCCAGTGATCCCGCGGATGACGGATTCGCGCGAGCAGCTTGAGGCGGCGCTGTCCCAGATCGCCGAAGCTGGTGCGACCGGTGCGTCGATGATCCCGTTGCACTTGCGGCCGGGTACCCGTGAGTGGTTCGCGGAGTGGCTGGCACGTGAGCGCCCCGACCTGCTCGACGACTACCGGGACATCTACGCGCGCGGTAGCTACGCCAACCGCGCATACCGCGACTGGCTCGGCGCGCGCGTCAAACCGCTCGTGCGCAAGTACGGCCTTGAAGGCAGGAGTTTTCCGAGCGGGAGCATGCCGCAGGCCGCGCCGAAATCGCCACCCGTCGCGGCTGAGCAGCTGGAACTCATGCTTCAACAAAATGTGGACAGTTTCAACTCTGAGTTGTAGCTTCTGGCGCATGCTTCGACGGATCAGCGTGCTGGTGGCAGCGTTGGCGCTGCTCACAGCCTGTGGCGGCAAGGATGAGCCGGTCGGCGCGCCGGCACCGAGCGGGGCGGATTCGCCCGTTTCGGCAGTGGCAAAGGACGACAAACTCGCGGCCGAGCTGCCGCCGGAGATCGCCTCGGCAGGCAAGATCCGGATCGGCTCGAACATCCAGAACCCGCCGAACAACTTTTACGCGGCTGACGGCAAGACACCGATCGGCTCGGAGGTCGACCTCGCCAAGGCGATCGGCCGCAAGCTCGGCGTGGAGATGGCCTACGAGGACATGGCGTTCGGTTCGCTGATCACCAGCCTGCAGGCCGGCCGGATCGACCTGACCATGGCCGCGATGAACGACACCAAGGAACGGCAGAAGTCCATCGACTTCGTCGACTACTTCACGTCCGGCATCACGATCATGATCCAAAAGGGCAACCCGGCGGGCATCAAGTCACCGGACGACCTGTGCGGCAAAGCGGTCGCGGTGAACTCCGGCAGCAGCCAGGAGACGTACGCCAAGGAGCGCAGCACCGCCTGCACCCAGCAAGGCAAGGGTGAGATCACGGTCGCGGCGACCGACAGCGACACGCAGAACCAGAACCAGCTGCGCACCGGGCGGGTGCAGGCCATCCTGAACGACCTGCCGACGGCGGTGTACGTCGCGCAGACCGCGGGCGACGGCAAGTACTTCGAGGTGGTCAACCTGCCGCCGATCAACGGCGGGCCGTACGGCATCGGCGTGAACAAGGCGAACCCGAAGCTGGCCAAGGCCGTGCAACTGGCGTTGCAGTCGCTTGTGGACGATGGCACGTACACCAAGATCCTGCAGTCGTGGAACGTCACCCAGGGTGCGATCCAGAAGGTCGCCATCAATGGCGGCCCCTGATCCGAATATGCAGATCGTCCGGCTGACCCACTGGGGACGGTGGGTCGGCGCGGCGGTCATTGTCGGCATTCTCGTCGCGCTTGGCTTCGCGTTCGCCGACGCGCAGATCCTCTGGGAGGACATCCCGGACTTCTTCGCGTTCGAGGTGATGATCGAAGGCTTGTGGCGCACGCTCGGCCTCGCGGTCGCCGCGCAAGCGGGCGCGATCGTCATCGGCGTCGTCATCGCGTTGCTCGGCAGGTCGGCCAACCCGGTCGCTCGCTGGTTCGCGTGGGGCTACATCTGGATCTTCCGTGGTTTGCCGGTCCTGCTGCAGATCCTGATCTGGTACAACCTCGCGCTGGTCTTCCCTGTCATTTCGATTCCGTTCGTCGTCGACGCGCCGACCAATACGGTGATCAACGCGTTCGCAGCCGCGTTGCTTGGCCTGGGGCTCAACGAGAGCGCCTACATGGCCGAGATCATCCGGGCCGGGCTCAACAGTGTGGACCGCGGTCAGATCGAAGCCGCTCAGTCGATCGGGATGACGCCGGGCAAAACGCTGATCCGGGTGACCTTGCCGCAGGCCATGAGGGTGATCATCCCGCCGACTGGCAACGACTTCATCAACATGCTCAAGGGCACGTCCATCGCGTCAGTGATTCCGTACGTCGAGTTGACGAAGGCCGCGAGCAACATCGCGTCGCGCAACCTCGAGTTCATGGAGACGCTGCTGGCGGCCGCGGCCTGGTACATGATCTTGGTCAGTATCGCCAGCGTCGGCCAGTACTACCTGGAGCGCTCGTTCGACGCCGCTGACCGCGCGCATCGGCTGCGCAACAAAGTCGGCCGGTCGCTGAAGTTGGGGAGAGCATGACGGTGTCTTCTTCCGGGCCGTTGGTTCAAGCGGTCGGTGTGGTCAAGAAGTTCGGCGACACCACGGTTCTGCACGAAGTCTCGATGGACGTCCAGTCCGGCCAGGTGGTGTGCCTGCTGGGCCCGTCGGGCGCGGGCAAGAGCACGTTTCTGCGCTGCATCAACCACCTGGAGCCGATCGACGGCGGGCAGATCTGGGTCGACGGTGAGCCGATCGGATATCGGGTACGAAATGGGAAATTGTACGAACTGCGCGAGCGTGAAGTGGCCAAACAGCGCCGCGGCATCGGCATGGTCTTCCAGCGGTTCAACTTGTTCCCGCACCGCACCGCACTGGACAACGTGATCGAAGGCCCGGTGCATGTCAAACGACGCAACAACGCCGAGGCGCGCGAAAAAGCGATGGCGTTGCTTGACCGAGTCGGTCTCGCGGACAAAGCAACTTCGTATCCGGGCCAGCTGTCCGGTGGACAGCAGCAGCGCGTAGCGATCGCCCGGGCGCTGGCGATGGAACCGAAGCTGATGTTGTTCGACGAACCGACATCGGCACTGGATCCGGAGTTGGTCGGGGAGGTACTTGACGTCATGGTCGGGTTGGCCAAGGACGGCATGACGATGATCGTCGTGACGCACGAGATCGGTTTCGCCCGTCAGGTCGCCGACCATGTTGTCTTCATGGTTGATGGCACGGTCATCGAGACCGGCCCGCCGAGCCAGGTACTGGACAACCCAGAACATCAACGGACTCGGCAGTTCCTGGCGAAGGTGCTTTAGGTGATTCCCAACCAGTTCCGCGAGCCAACCGGATATCTGGACTTCGCCCGGTTCGGCCCGCCGTCCAACGCTGTGCTCGCCGAACGCGCGCGCCTCACGGAGTACTCCGCGGTCGCCGGTCCGACGACGGTCGACGACCTGATGCGTCAAGATTTGCGCGCCCGCGCAGCGGTCGCACGTTTGTGCCGCACGGATACCGACCACGTCGTGCTGCTGCCCAACACCAGCACCGGCTTGTTCCAGGCGGCGTTCGGTGTCACCGGCGAGGTCGTGATCTCGGCAGCGGAGTTCCCAGCGAACACTTATCCCTGGTCACGGGCGGCAGGAGTGACACCACGCTGGGTTCGTCATGTGACGGAAATCCCGGAGGCACTAACCAAGGACACCGTCGCGGTATCGCTCAGCGCGGTCGATTTCAGGACCGGTTTTCGCGCGGACATCGCCGCAATGCGCGAAGCCGTCGGTGACCGGTTGCTCGTCATCGACGGTATCCAAGGCTTCGGGGTCGTTGACGAACCATGGGAAGTCGCCGACGTCCTCGTTGTCGGCGGCCAGAAATGGCTGCGCGCTGGATGGTCGACAGGCTTCATGGTGCTGTCCGACCGTGCACTCGAACGGCTCACACCTGCGTTGTCCGGCTGGACGGGCGCGGAAGACCCAGGCCTGTTTGACGAATCCGTCCACGAACCCACGCCGTTCGCGGCCGCGTGGTCGTTGACGAACCTCAGCCCGATCGCGGCAGGAGCACTGAACGTCGCGCTGGAACTGGTGGAGCAGGCGGGTATCAAGCAGATCGAGGCGGAAATATCCGCGAGGATCGAGGAAATCGGCGACGTCATCCAACGCGCGGGCGGCCAGATCGTGTCGTCGTTCGACCCCGCCCGGCGCGCGGGCATTTTGGCGTTCACGATCCCCGGCCGCCCGGCGGAAACCGTCGGTGCGGCATTGAACGCCGAAGGGATCACCGCGACCATCCGCCCCGAACACGTCCGGCTGTCACCGCACGTGTCCACGAGCGCCGACACGATCGACCAACTGTCCATCGCGCTGAAACGCATCCTCCCGACCGGTCGGTTGGCCGGTGAACCGCGGCGTTCTGTCGCGGGCGTTTTGGAGACGTTGATCCCGACCATCAACGGACTCGGCTCCGCGTTGGGACCGGGAACCGAAATCGTGCTGCACGACCTGACCAGATTGCCGAACTCGATCGTCGCGATCGCAGGCGACCTGACTCACCGGTCGGTAGGCGGACCGATGACGGACCTGTTACTCGGGTTGGTGCGCCGCGGAACGACGCAAGACCTGACCAACTACGAAACGCATGCACCCGACGGCCGCCCAATTACGTCATCGACGGTGTTCATTCGCGACCCGGACGGCGTCGCGGTCGGGTGCCTGTGCGTCAACTCGGAGTCCACCTCGGCCACCTCAGCCGCGCAGGACGTCGAGACGTTCCCCGGCGACGTGGACACATTGCAACGCCACCTGGTCGAACGCGCGGTCACGGACGTCGGCGTGCCCGTGTCGCTGATGAAGAAGGCGCACAAGTCGCAGGTCGTCAAAGTGCTCGACGACGCCGGGTTCTTCCTGATCCGCGACGCCGTCGACTATTTGGCCGCTCAACTAGAGGTGACCAGGTACACGATCTACAACTACCTGAACGAAACTAGGGGACCCAGCCCCACTCAACAGTGAACGTCCCCGGCCCGAAACCGAGCACAACGGCGTGCGTCCGGCCGGCGCTGTCGACGACGAGGTCGCGCCGGGTCGCCGCGTCCGGATCATCGGCAGGCGTGCTGACCTGGTGGCAGAACGCGGGCAGATCGGTCGGGTCGAACCGCATCTCGACCACGTAATCGCGAACAGGCAACCGGAACTTGCGGCAGAACGAATCGTCTCCGCGCGCGTACGGCGGCCCGCTCATGGCGACCTCGTACTCCATGATCACCGTCTCACCGCGCGACAGCGGACGGTCGAAAAGCAGCTCGCTGACGATCAACCCAGCCGCCGGATCCTTGGCGACCCGGCCAAGACGGCACGACTGCAGTGGAACGATCCGAGGCAGCGGATTTCCGGGCTTGGCGACGTCGTACACCGAAATCCACCGATCGGCCCCGTCGTGCTCAGCGCGCAAAACTTGACGGACCCGCACGCTGCGCTCGCCACGGTCGCCCGCTATCTCCACGCGATCGTGCTGGCTGATTCGCGTCAGTGACGTATCCGACGCCAGGTCCATCCGCGCGAGTAAAGGCGCGAGTTGCTCACGGTTGTCCCATAAAGCCTCGATCGGGATCGCGGCAGGCGTGCGTTGCGCGCGGCCACGCGGACGCGGCGGCCCGAGCAACGCGGTCAAGGATCCCGATTCGACGCCGAGCACTTCCTCGAGGTGCTTGAGCGCGCTCATCGATTCCGGCCGTTCCGGCCTGCGCCTGCCCGACTGCCAGTAGCTCAGTGCGGTCACGCTGATCGTCAGGCCCCGGGCTCTGAGCCGGTACTGGATCCGGTCGAGACTCAGTCCACTCGCGCGGATCGCCGCACGCAGGGCGATCGGGAATGCGTCACCGGCCAGCGCGTCGACCTCGTCGATCGCGCCAGCGTCCCCAACCGGCCAGCCTCCCATAGTCAGGCTCCCCTGGTCATGAACCGTTACACGACACTACTTCGTGGTAACCGCCTGTGGTACCGACAAGAGTCGGTCTTCTGACCGGCTCGCGGTAGCCGACGGTAAATGCTGTAGCGGCGTTGGCTAGCCTTTTCACCTGGGCCTGACTCGTGGCCCGAGGTTTTCGAGCTGATCGTGAATTGGAGTGCACTACCCGTGATCCGCACCCATGAGGCCGGAACGCTCCGGTCCGAGCACGCCGGGCAGACCGTCACACTCAGCGGCTGGGTGGCCCGCAGGCGCGATCACGGCGGTGTCATCTTCATCGATCTGCGTGATCGTTCCGGCGTCGCCCAGGTCGTGTTCCGCGAAGGCGAGATGGCCGAGCGCGCGCACAAACTGCGCAGCGAGTTCTGCGTGAAGATCGTCGGCGAGGTGTCGGTCAGGCCGCAGGGCAACGAGAACCCGGACATCCCAACCGGGCAGATCGAGGTCCTGGTCACCGAGCTCGACGTGCTCAGCGAAGCCGCGCCGCTGCCGTTCCCGCTCGACGAGCACCTGACCGTCGGCGAGGAGGCCCGCCTCAAGCACCGCTACCTCGACCTGCGCCGCAGCGGCCCCGCGGCCGCGATGCGCCTGCGCAGCGAGGCCAACCGGATCGCCCGTGAGGTGCTGCACGGCGACGGCTTCCTCGAGATCGAGACGCCGACGCTGACCCGCTCGACGCCGGAAGGCGCGCGTGACTTCGTCGTGCCCGCCCGGCTGGCGCCTGGTTCGTGGTACGCCCTGCCGCAGTCGCCGCAGCTGTTCAAGCAGCTGCTGATGGTCGGCGGGATGGAGCGGTACTACCAGATCGCCCGCTGCTACCGCGACGAGGACTTCCGCGCCGATCGACAGCCGGAGTTCACCCAGCTGGACATCGAGATGAGCTTCGTCGACCAGGACGACGTGATCGCGCTGTCCGAGAAGGTCATCTCGGCGCTCTGGCGCCAGCTCGGCGACTACGAGATCACGCTGCCGATCCCGCGGATCAGCTACGCCGAGGCGATGTCGCGCTACGGCTCGGACAAGCCTGACCTGCGCCTTGGCGTCGAGCTCACGGACCTCACCGAATTCTTCAAGGACACGCCGTTCCGGGTGTTCCAGGCGCCGTACGTCGGCGCGGTCGTCATGCCTGGCGGCGCCAGCCAGCCGCGGCGCCAACTGGACGCCTGGCAGGAGTGGGCCAAGACGCGCGGCGCCAAGGGCCTCGGCTACGTACTGGTTGCCGAGGACGGCACCCTGACCGGCCCGGTCGCCAAGAACATCTCCGACGCCGAACGCGAAGGCCTGGCCAAGGCCGTCGGCGCGAACCCTGGCGACTGCATCTTCTTCGGCGCTGGCGACCCGGGCTCCTCGCGTGCGCTGCTTGGCGCCGCGCGGCTGGAGATCGGCAAGAAGTGCGACCTGATCGACGAGTCCGCCTGGTCGTTCGTGTGGGTCGTGGACTTTCCGATGTTCCAGGCTGTCGAGGGTTCGGACGACGTCGCGGTCGGTTCGGGCAAGTGGACCGCGTTGCACCACGCGTTCACCTCGCCGACTCCCGAATGGATCGACCGTTTCGAGGAGGACCCGGGCAACGCCAAGGCGTACGCGTACGACCTGGTGTGCAACGGCAACGAGCTCGGCGGTGGATCGATTCGTATCCACAACCGCGAAGTGCAGCAGCGCGCGTTCAACGTGATGGGCATCGGCCCGGAGGAAGCGCAGGAGAAGTTCGGCTTCCTGCTGGACGCGTTCTCCTACGGCCCGCCGCCGCACGGCGGTGTCGCGTTCGGCTGGGACCGGATCTGCATGTTGCTGTCCGGTTCGGACTCGATCCGTGACGTCATCGCGTTCCCGAAGTCCGGCGGCGGCTACGACCCGCTGACCGGTGCACCCGCGCCGATCACCGCGGAGCAGCGCAAGGAAGCGGGCGTCGACTTCAAGCCAAAGCCGCAGCCCCAGAGCTGATCGGACAGGGCGAACGCGGCGGGTGGACCGGACTCCGATCCGCCCGCCGCGCTGGCGTTTGCGGCGTTCGTGACGAGTTGAACGCCAATTTCGTATCTGATGTGGGCGTGCTCTGCGCACTCGTGGCATTGTTGGTACGAGCGGCGGTCGCCGCGACGCTGGGGGAGTGGCGACGACGGTGTCTTCACCCGGCCAACTGGTGGACAAGTCGGTCGGCATCGCACTCGTTCGTTGTCCATTGGGTGAGATCGTGACCTGTTAAGGCTGCGCGTGCGTCTCTATCGTTGATTGTGACTACTGTCGGGGCCGCGATGACGCGGGAGTAGGGTCAGAGGAGATGAGTGTGGACATCGCCGCCGACCCGCCCGATCTCGACCAGCCGCCGAACCCGGCCATCACCGAGGCGGTGAGCGCCGCGGAAGCTGTGCTCAGACGCCGATACGGGGCCAAGATCCAGCTCGCCGAGCCGGAAGACCTCGGCGGCAGCAAACTGTCGACCGTTGTCCGGGTGCGTGTCGCCGCCACCCCGTTCTCGCTGCCACGCACGCTCGTGGTCAAGCGCTACAGCCCGCCGATGCCCTCCGAGGCATTCGTCCGCGAAGCCGTGAGCTACCAATTGTTCACCGCGCTGACGGCCGAAGAGCGGATGTGCCCGGAGTTGTATGCACACGACGGCGCAGCCGGTGTGATCGTTATAGAAGACCTTGGCCGTGCTCCGACGCTCGCCGACAAGCTGCTCGGCGACGACGCGCGCGCCGCCGAACGCGCTTTGCTGTCGTGGGCGCGGTCGTTGGGCAGGCTGCACGCTACGACCGCAGGCCGAGAGGCAGATTTTGACGCGCTGATGCGCCGATTGTCGTCGGCGAAGGTGAAGGGCGATCCCTTGGCGGTCAACGGGCCCGCCGCCATCGAGCGTCTGCCGCAACTGCTCGATGACGTCCTAGGCGTGCACACCCCGGCGCACGTGTTCGAGCGTGCCGAGCGGACTCGCTGGTTGCTGGCGACCAGCAGGCACCGCGGTTTCAGCCCGTCGGACCTGTGCCCGGACAACAACCTGATCACCAGCCGTGGTGTCCGTTTCCTGGACTTCGAAGGCGGCTGCGTCCGCAACATCATGCTCGACGCGGCCTACCTGCGGGTGCCGTTCCCGTCGTGCTGGTGCGCGTTCGCGTTGCCCGCGGGCATGACCGACGCGATGTTCGCGGCTTGGCGCGCCGAAGTGCGCGTGATGTGGCCGGACTTGGCCGACGACTCGGTCGTTCTGCCGCGCATGCTCGACGCGCAGCTGTTCTGGGTCTGGGCGTCCACTTTCTGGTTCCTGCCACGGCCTGGCGAGCAGGACGGGCCGATCGACAGCCACCTGCCGTCTCCCAGGCGAACCGTCTCAATCGCGGCGCGTTGGCAGCATTTGCGTGACGAGGCCGCGCGAGCGGGCGCGGACAACATCGTCGAGCACGCCAAGGCCGTGGTCGACGCGCTGACGAAGAAGTTCGGCCCCGATCTCAAGCTGCCGATGTACCCGGCGTTCCGATAGTTCAAAAAGGCGTCTTCGGACGGTTAACCCGACGTCACCGGTGGTGAGCGAACGCCAGAGATCGTTGTGCCGTGACCGTGCTGGAGTATGCGCCCCAGGGGCTGCGTCAGATACGTAGTCTCGTCATATTGGGGGATTCGACTGCGGTGGGGCTGGGCGATCCGTTGCCCGGCGGCGGGTGGCGTGGCGTCGGCCCGTTGCTCGCCGACGCGCTGAGCGGCACCGAACAGGTGCGGTTCGCCAATGTGTCGTTCACCGGTGCCCGGATGGGCTGCGTGCGCACGATCCAGCTGCCGCAGGCACTGGCGATGGCGCCGGAAGTTGCCGTGATCATCGTCGGGATGAACGACACGCTGCGCTCGGATTTCGACTCGGAACGCATCCGAGCCGACCTCGAGCACGTTGTGACGTCTCTGAAAGCGGCGGGAACGGTTGTCCTGACCGTCCGTTTCCACGACCACGCCAAGGTTTTCCGGCTCCCCGGGCCGTTGCGGCGTGCGCTGCGCAGCCGGATAACCGAGCTGAATTCGGTGATCGACTCGGTGTCGGCGAAGTACGACACCGGCTGCCTCGACCTCGATTTGCTGCCCGGGGCGTACGAGATGAGTGCGTGGAGCGTCGACCGGTTGCATCCGTCCGAATTGGGCCACCGGCTGCTCGCGCAAGGATTCGCCGCGCTGCTTGCCGAGCGTGACTGTGCGATACCCAACCCGGTGAGTTTGACGTGTTCCGGTGGACGCCAGATCGGCACCGCGGGGCACGTCCTGTGGCTGATCGTGAAGGGCATTCCGTGGCTGTGGCGGCGTGGCCGCGACCTCGTGCCGTACGCGGTGTCGATCATGGTGAAAGGTTTTGTCGGACCCCCTCGCTAACGTGCGGAGTATGAGCTTCACCGAGCGCTACTCCCGGCCGTTGCCCGCCACCCTGGTCGACGGCTGGACCATAAAGCCCTACCAGGTGGCGATCCGCCAAGAGCCGATCGCCACCTCGACCACCGCGGCCGCGGACGAATTCCTGCGGAAGCTGCTGCCCGATTCGTTGACGCATCCGTCGCTCGTCCACGAGCAGGCCAGCTCGCCGAAATACGCGTTCGCCGTGCTCCACCAGGGCGCGGACGCGTTATGGCTGAACCTCTATGTCTGGGTCTACCAGGCGATCCTGCACGTCCGGGCGGCCTCGTCGACTCTGGACACGGTCGAATTCAGCGAGCTGACCGAACCGCTGATCGGGTGTGTCTGGGAGTTGCCCGCGCTGGTCCACGAACGCTCGGCGTGGGTCAGGCACGTGATGACGCCCGACAGCCCGGATCTGGACGCCTACCTGGCGGATGTCTTACCCGCGGGACCAGTGGGCGGGCCTTGATTAGGTAGCGTGTTTGCCGTGGATGAGGGCCTGTTCGACATGTCGGAGCCGACCAACCCGCAACCCCATCCGGGGTCTGCGGCGAATGTGGCCGCCAAAGCTCCGCTGGCAGTGCGGATGCGGCCGCGATCGCTCGACGAAGTCGTCGGTCAAGATCACCTGCTTGGCGCCGGATCACCGCTTCGGCGGTTGGTCGAAGGCGCGGCTCCGGCTTCCGTGCTGCTGTACGGACCGCCGGGAACGGGTAAGACAACGCTCGCGACGCTGGTTTCGCAGTCGATCGGCCGCCGGTTCGTCGCGTTGTCGGCGCTGACGGCTGGCGTCAAAGAAGTACGTGCGGTCATCGACGAAGCCAAGCGTCGGTTGACGCGGTCTGGCGAGTCGACCGTGTTGTTCATCGATGAGGTGCACCGGTTCTCGCGTACCCAACAGGACGCTTTGCTGGGCGCGGTCGAGGACCGAATCGTCCTACTGGTCGCGGCGACGACGGAGAATCCGTTCTTCTCGATCGTGTCGCCGTTGTTGTCGCGGTCTCTGGTGCTGCAACTGCATCCGCTGACCGACGAAGACGTTCGCGTCCTGATCCGCCGGACGGTCGCCGACCCGCGCGGCTTGAACGGCCAACTTGGCCTGGCCAAGGACGCCGAGGATCACCTGGTGCGGCTCGCGGGCGGGGACGCCCGGCGGGCATTGACGGCATTGGAGGCGGCCGCGGACTCTGCCGCCGCGACCGGACTTGCCGAGATCGACCTCGCGACCGTCGAGGCCACGGTCGACAAGGCCGCCGTCCGATATGACCGGCAGGGCGACCAGCACTACGACGTCACCAGCGCGTTCATCAAGTCGATCCGTGGCTCCGATGTCGACGCCGCCCTGCACTATTTGGCGCGGATGATCGAAGCAGGGGAGGACCCGCGGTTCATCGCGCGCCGGTTGGTCGTGCACGCCAGCGAGGACATCGGTATGGCTGACCCGACCGCTTTGCAGGTCTGCGTCGCCGCCCACCAGGCCGTGCAGTTCATTGGCATGCCGGAGGGGCGTCTGGCGCTTGCCCAGGCGACCATTCACCTCGCCACGGCGCCGAAATCCAATGCGGTGATCATGGCGGTCGACTCCGCTTTGGCGGACGTCCGCGCGGGTGGCGCCGGAACAGTGCCACCTCACCTGCGCGACGGTCACTACGCTGGCGCGGCGCGGCTCGGCAACGCGCAGGGATACCGGTATCCGCACAACGTTCCGGAGGGTGTTCTAGCGCAGCAGTATCCGCCGGACGACCTGGTCGGGCGCGACTACTACGAGCCGACGACCCGAGGCGCCGAACGTGCGCTGGCCGATCGGGTTCCCAAGCTCCGTAAGGCGATCCGCGGCGAATGACGGTCGAACTGACGCCGGTCGCTGAGCCGGACAAACCAGTGTTGGCGAACCTCGTACAGCTGTACCTGTACGACTTCTCCGAGATTCGGGACGACCTGAAACTCAGTCCGCACGGCACCTTCATCTACCGGTACTTGGACACGTACTTCACTGAGCCGGACCGTGAGGCCTACTTCATCATGGCGGACGCCGAACTCGCCGGTTTCGCTATGGTGCGCAGCGACGTTGACGACGACGGATCGTGGAACGTGGCGGAGTTCTTCGTCGCACGCCAGTATCGGCGCCGAGGGGTGGCAACCGAGGCAGCCAGGTCGCTTTTCGCGCTGCATCCGGGCGAATGGACGCTGACGTTCGACCACGCGAACAAGCCCGCCGTCGTCTTCTGGCGGTCCGTCGCGACCGAGCCGTATATCGAGATCGGCTTGCCGGACGACCGCACTCGCCTGCGATTCCTGGTGGAGTAAAGAAGTCTTCGGAATCCCTTGACCGCCACCATCCATAGTGGACAGCTGGTGTTCATGTCGGTGTGGCCGCGCTGGAATGTCACCGGATGAGCATGTCGGCATGGAAATTCCTCGCGTTGGCGTTCCCGGTCACCTTGCTGACCGCCTGTCCATGGCCGAGCAGCACGAGTACCTCAACCGTAGGTCGTTACTCGGTCGCGGCGCTGCGGTCGCGGCGCTGACGGTCGCCGGACCGACCTTTTTGCCCGGTCTGGCGTACGCGTCCGGCGACCGCGTCACGCCGACCGGCAAACACATCGCGTTCGGGCGCAACCCGCGGACCCAAATGCGAATCGGCTGGCAGGTTCCCGCGCTGGTTCGCAAACCGTTCGTGCGAATCGGATACGATCCGCACGACCTCGGCCACCGTGAACCGGCCGAGATCCGCGCCCTGCACTCCGAGGTCAAGGGCGTGATCGCGCCCCAGGACCAGTACTACCTGCACGCCGAAGTCGGAAACCTGCGGCCGGGCACCAAGTACTACTACGCCGTCGGTCACGAGGATTTCGACCCGAAGCACGCCGACGCCTCGTTCACCACCGCGCCGCACCGCGGTTTGCCGCCGCACAAATTCACCTTCACCGCATTCGGCGACCAAGGCGTCACCACGGCGGCGTTGGCCAACGACGGCGCCGTCGCGCGACAGAATCCGGCGTTTCACTTGCTGGCTGGCGACATCGCATACGCGGACCCCAACGGCAACGGATTGCCGATCGGCAGCACACCGGACGCCGGCCATGACACCTTCAACCCGAAGGTCTGGAACGCGTATTTCGGCCAGATCGAGCCGGTGGCCGCAAATGTGCCGTGGATGGTCACCACCGGAAACCACGACATGGAGGCGCTGTACCCGCACAACGGCTACGGCGGCCAAACCGCCCGCTGGGACTTCCCGGGTTCCGGCCCGCGGTCGTGCCCGGGCGCGTACTCGTTCATTTACGGCAACGTCGGCGTCATCTCACTGGACGCCAACGACGTGTCCTATGAGATCCCGGCGAACTACGGCTTCACCGGCGGCGAGCAGACCCGCTGGCTCAAGCAGCGCCTGGCGTTCCTTCGCGCGCAACCGGACGTCGACTTCATCGTCGTGTTCTTCCACCACTGCGCCTACTCGACAACCAACAGCCACGCGTCCGACGGCGGCGTCCGCGACTTCTGGGTGCCCTTGTTCGACCGCTACAAGGTCGACCTCGTGGTCAACGGCCACAACCACGTCTACGAACGCAGCGACGCCCTCCGCGCCGGTCGCGTCACGAAACAGGTTCCTATAGGAAGTACGATCCGCCCCGAAACCGACGGCACCGTTTACGCGACGTGCGGCGGTGGCGGCAAGAGCCTCTACGACTTCCCGGCGCCCGACACGTACGCCGGTCACGAGTCGCCGCACACGGACGTACCGTCGTACCACTGGGCGCCCGGCAAAGCGAAGGTCACTGAACTCGTCCAATGGTCGCGAGTCCGGTTCACCGGTTACGCATTCCTCGCCATCGACTCCGAACCGGCGTTCCCCGGTCGCAAAACGCGCCTCACCGTTCGAGTGCTCACCGCGACCGGCGCCGAAGTCGACCGGTTCGCTCTCGAACGCACCGCCGGACTGCATTTCGGCGCCCTCACACTCGGCGCCGACGTCGGTGACGCGTGACCAAAATGCGACTCCGCGCCAAATGACGTCCGAAGCCTCCCGGTCGGCAAAGCCCGGCCGGGACAGGCGCGCTACTTTCCGAACATGTCCTCTCAAGTCCCGTTATGGGTCACCATCGCTGTCGCCCTCGTCGGGTTCGCCGGTGTCCTGAGCGCTCAGTTCGTCGCGGCCTGGCGTGAAGACCGACGTTGGCGCCGAGACCAAGAGCGTGAGGACAAACGCTGGGACCGCGAACGCGTCAAGGAACTCGAGAACCGCAGCTACGAAGGCCGCCAAAACGCCTATGTACAAATCATCGCGGCAGTGGAGGCCTACGACTGGCTGGTGTACCCGGTCGTCGCTGCGGTCCGGCGGATCGCCGACAACCCACAAGTACTGCGCCAGGACCAGCGTGGCGACGTCTGGCGGGCCAGGGAAGAACTACGCCATTCACTCGGTCCGGTGACCCTGTTCGCCTCCGAGCGTTTCAGCGACATGCTGCGCAGGACCATGCTGCCGCGGTCACGGCTGGCGATGTACATGTCCGCGGGCAAGGCGCCGGAGTGGACCAGGGTCAAGGAGCTATGGGACGAGTCGCAGGCAGGCTTCCGGAAATTGCGCGGCGAGATGCGTAAGGACCTCGGCCTTGAGGCGCTGCCGGACGACTGACGGCCCCCCGGTAATGTTTCCTTCACCCAATTCGAGCAACGCCTTTCCGGGAGGCTTCGTGTCCGCAGGGGAATGGATCGCGGCTGCAGCTGTAGTCGTGTTCCTGCTGCTGGTGATCCTGGTGGCGCGCCCATTGATCAAGCTGGGGCGCACGCTGGACGAGGCCACCATCGCGATCCGTAAGGCGCACGAGAACTCCGACCCGTTGTTCAACGGCGCCAACACCACACTCACCCACGTCAACACCCAGCTTGAGCGGGTGGACGGGATCACCGCGAACGCACAGGCGGTCAGCGGCAACGTATCCGCCCTGACCTCGGTTTTCACCGCCACACTCGGCGGTCCCCTCGTCAAGGCCGCAGCCGTTTCCTATGGCCTGAGCAAGGCGATCAAGGCCCGCCGCAAGCGCAAGGACGAGCGCGAGGGCAAGCACACGCGTCGTCGTAGGGGGCGCAAATGAGCAGGTTGTTCTGGCTCGGCGTCGGCGTCGCGGCCGGCGTTGCGCTGTCCCGTAAACTCAGAGAGAAGGCGCATCAGGCCACCCCGGCCGGTGTTGCCGAGAACGTCAGCGACGCGATGCGCGAGCTGGCGGGCGCCGTGGGCGCGTTCGGTGCGGACGTGCGCGCGGGGATGCAAGAGCGTGAGAAGGAGTTGCAGGACGTGGTCACCGAGCGGTCGGGCGTGCGTTTGCACAACGCACGAGCGCGACGGGCGGACGACTGAGTCGCTTCACAGCGCCCAGTGGTCGTTCGCCGTTCCGCCGTGCCTGACATCCGTCCATACCTCCTTCCAGGGATAAGCCGTGCAGACGCATGAGATTCGCAACCGTTTCCTGAATCACTTCAAGAACGCCGGGCATACCGAGGTGCCGAGTGCCTCGCTGATCCTCGACGACCCGAACCTGCTGTTCGTCAACGCCGGCATGGTGCAGTTCAAGCCGTATTTCCTCGGCGAAGCCCCGCCGCCGTACCCGACCGCGACCAGCGTGCAGAAGTGCGTGCGCACCGGCGACATCGACGAGGTCGGCAAGACCACCCGGCACAACACGTTCTTCCAGATGGCCGGGAACTTCTCGTTCGGCGACTACTTCAAGGCCGGTGCGATCGAGCACGCCTGGAACCTGATCACCTCCTCGGTCGACGATGGCGGCTTCGGGCTGGACCCAGACCGCATCTGGACCACCGTCTACCTCGACGATGATGAGGCCATCGAGCTGTGGAAGAAGGTCGCCGGGCTGCCCGACGAGCGGATCCAGCGGCGTGACGGCAGGGACAACTACTGGGACATGGGCGTGCCCGGTCCCGGCGGCCCCTGCTCGGAGATCTACTACGACCGCGGCGCCCAGTTCGGCAAAGAGGGCGGCCCGGTCGTCGACGAAGACCGGTACCTCGAGATCTGGAACCTGGTCTTCATGCAGGACGTACGCGGCGAGCAAAGCCCCAAGTACGGCCACAAGCCGATCGGCACCCTGCCGAAGAAGAACATCGACACCGGTATGGGTGTCGAGCGTGTCGCCTACCTGCTGCAGGGCGTGGACAACGTCTACGAGACGGACCTCGTGCGCCCGGTGATCAGCAAGGCCGAGGAGATGTCCGGCCGCCGTTACGGCGCCGATCACGTCGACGACGTGCGTTTCCGCGTCATCGCCGACCACGCCCGCAGCGGCGTGATGCTGATCGGCGACGGCGTGACCCCTGGCAACGAGGGCCGTGGCTACGTGCTGCGCCGCCTGCTGCGCCGCATCGTGCGATCCGTGCGTCTGCTCGGTGTCGATGAACCGGTGCTGCCGGAGTTCGCCGCCGTCGTGCGTGACGCCATGGGCCCGTCGTACCCGGAGCTCGTGCGCGACTTCGACCGGATCTCGGCCGTGGTGAAGACCGAGGAAGACGCTTTCCGCGCCACCCTCACCACCGGTTCGCGGATCTTCGACGTGGCCGCCTCGCAGACCAAGGACAGCGGCAGCAAGCTGCTGGCCGGTGACAAGGCCTTCCAGCTGCACGACACCTACGGCTTCCCGATCGACCTGACCCTCGAGATGGCTTCCGAGCAGGGCCTGCAGGTCGACGAGGCCCGGTTCCGTGAGCTGATGGAGGAGCAGCGGCAGCGCGCCAAGGCCGACGCGGCCGCCCGCAAGACCGGGCATGGCGACCTGTCGGAGTACCGCAAGGTGCTCGAGCAGCACGGCGAGACCCAGTTCCTCGGCTACATCGACCTGCAGTCGACCGCCCAGGTCATCGGCCTGCTGGTCGACGGCCAGCCGGTCGCCAAGGTGAGCGCTGGCCAGCACGCCGAACTGATCCTCGACCGCACCCCGTTCTACGCCGAGAGCGGTGGTCAGATCGCCGACACCGGCCTGCTGGTTGGTTCGGGCGCCGAGATCCAGGTCGACGACGTGCAGAAAGCCGTTCCCGGCCTCTTCGTGCACCGGGTGACCGTGTTGTCCGGCGAGATCGGCCTGGACTCCGAGGTCACCGGGTCAGTCGACCGTGACCGTCGCAAGTCGATCGCCCGCGCCCACTCCGCCACGCACCTCGTGCACGCCGCTGTCCGTGGTGCCTACGGTCAGCGCGCCGCTCAGGCCGGTTCGCTCAACGCCCCTGGCCGGATGCGGTTCGACTTCACCACGCCCGGTTCGGTGTCCACCGACATCCTGACCGAGGTCGAGGAGGAGGTGAACGACTACCTGCAGACCGACGTCGAGGTGCAGACGTTCACCACGACCAAGGCCAAGGCCCTCGAGCTGGGCGCCGTGGCCCTGTTCGGCGAGAAGTACGGCGATGATGTGCGCGTAGTCGACATGGGCGAGTACTCGCGCGAGTTGTGCGGTGGCACGCACGTCGACCGGATCGGCCAGCTCGGCCTGGTCAAGCTGGTCGCCGACTCGTCCATCGGCTCCGGCGTGCACCGTGTCGAAGCCCTGGTCGGCTCGGACGCGCTGCGCTACGTCCGCAAGGAGCAGCTGCTCGTGTCGCAGCTCGCCGACCAGCTGAAGGTGCCGTCAGCCGAGCTGCCCAGCCGGATCGAAGGCCTGCTCGGCCGGATCAAGAGCGCCGAGAAGGAGATCGAGCAGCTGCGCATCGCCCAGGTGCTGCAGTCCGCCGGTGACCTGGCCGCCAAGGCCCAGGACGTCAACGGCGTGCGCCTGGTCGCCGAGCGTGTTCCCGAGGGCGTCGATGCTGGTGGCCTGCGCGCCCTGGCCACGGATGTCCGTAACCGGCTTGGCGGTGCCGAGGCTGGCGTGGTGGCGTTGTTCGCCCCGGGTGGCGACAAGGTCAGCTTCGTCGTGGCCACCACCGGCGGTGCCAGGGACAAGGGACTGGCCGCTGGCAAGCTGGTCAGCTCGTTCGCCGCGGCGATCGACGGCCGCGGCGGCGGCAAGCCGGACATGGCCCAGGGTGGCGGCACCAAGCCCGCTGGCATCGACGACGCCATCGCTCTGCTTCGTAAGGAGCTGGGCGGCGCGTGACGCATGACAGTCCGACCGTGCATCGCCCGGGAGAGAATGATCCCGGGCCAGGTCGGAGGCTCGGCGTTGACGTCGGCTCGGTACGGGTCGGCGTCGCGCTGAGCGATCCAGCGCCGATGCTCGCGAGCCCGCTCGTTACTCTGTCCCGTGACGAGAAGACAACAAGTGATCTAGACCAGATCGCGCGACTCGTCACCGAACACGAAGTGGTCGAGGTGGTGGTCGGTTTGCCCAAGACATTGGCTGGCCGGCACGGCCCGGCGGCGATCGGCGCGGTCGCCTACGCCACGGCTCTTGCCGAGCGGATCGGGCAGGTGCCTGTCCGGCTCGGCGACGAGCGGCTGACCACCGTGACAGCGTCACGGATGTTGTCGCAGCGCGGTGTGCGTGGCAAGAAGCAGCGGGCCGTGGTCGACCAGGCCGCTGCGGTGGAGATCCTGCAGGCATGGCTGGACGCGCGCGCGGCCGCCGTGCGCAGGAACAACGACCGGGTCGGGGAAAGTTCACCGGAGGGTGCGGAGTGACCGACGGACTCGGACTGTTCGACAACTCGCGAAGCCAGGACCGGCACGACGACGAGTACGACTACGACGACGAACCGCGCAAACCGCGGGGCAAGAAGCGCCGTAGCCCCACTTTCTGGGTCGTCGCGGTCGTCGTGGTCGCGATCATCGCTGGTGGCGCCTGGTACGGCGTCACGCAGGTGCTCGGCATCGGCGGATTCGACGACTACACCGGAGCCGGTGAAACGGACGTCGTGGTCGAAGTGAAGGCAGGCCAGGGCACGGCCGATATCGGCGCCGCGCTCAAGGCCAAGGATGTCGTGGCCAGCTCGCGCGCCTTCACCTCGGCGGGTGAGGACCAGCCGAAGGTCAAGGCCGTCCAGCCCGGCTTCTACCTGATGAAGACCAAGATGTCGGGTAAGGCCGCGGCCGACCGGATCGTCTCCAAGGACGCACGGGTCGGCAACCTGCAGATCCGTGCGGGTACTCAGCTCGACGACATCAAACTGCCGGGTGACAAGACAACCCCGGGTGTCTTCACGCTGATCGCCAACGCCGGCCGAGTGACCATGAACGGCAAGGAGACCGGTCCTACGGTCGAGGAGCTGCGCAAGGTCGCCGAGACGGTAGACCTGAAGGACCTCGGTGCGCCCGCGTGGGCGGTACCGTTCGCCAGCCAGGTCGAGCCGAAGCGTCGGCTGGAAGGCCTGATCACGCCGGGTGTCTACGACGTCGAGCCCGGGGTGAGCGCGCAGGAACTGCTGACCAAGGTCGTCAAGGACTCCGCGACGACGCTCGACGGCTGGGGCATGCCCAAGCTGGCCGAAAAGACCGGGTACACGCCGTATCAGGTGTTGGTGATGGGCTCGCTGATCGAGCGCGAGGGCATCGCCAAGGACTTCGACAAGATCTCCCGGGTGATCTACCGGCGGCTGGCCGACAACATCCGGCTCGGCTTCGACTCGACGATCAACTACGTGCTCGACCGCCCGACCATCACGACGGATTCGTCGGCTCGTGAATCGCAGAACCCGTACAACACCTACAAGAACTTCGGCCTGACGCCGACCCCGATCGCGGCGACCAGTAAGGCAGCGCTGCAGGCGGCGGCGAAACCGGCCGACGGGCCGTGGGTGTACTTCGTGAAGTGCGAGAAGGACGGCACGTCGTGCTTCGCCGAGACACAGGGGCAGCACGACCAGAACGTCAGGGACGCAAGGGCTCGTGACGTTTACTGATCGCCGCGCCGCGGTGGTCGGGAAGCCTGTCGAGCACTCGCTGTCGCCTATGCTGCATTCGGCTGCGTATCAGGCACTCGGGCTGACGGGCTGGACGTATTCGCGGATCTCGTGCGACGCCGACGAATTGCCGGGTTTGGTTGCCGGACTTGGGTCGGAATGGGCTGGTTTGTCCGTGACCATGCCCGGCAAACACGCCGCTTTGACGGTGGCTACAGAGGTCACTGAGCGCGCTTCGCTTGTCGGCGCGGGAAACACGCTCGTTCAGTTACCTGACGGCGGTTGGCGGGTCGACTGCACGGACGTCGACGGCGTTGTGGGCGCGCTGTTGTTTGCCGGTGGGTATCAAACGAAACCGGGCGCGCACGCGCTTCTTTTAGGTGCGGGGGGAACGGCGCTGGCGACCATGGTCGCTTTGGCCAGTGTGGACGTTGCTTCTTTTGCCTTGGTGGTCAGGGATCCGGCCAGAGCGGCCGACGCCTCGCGTTGCGCGGAACGACTTGGCGTGCAGCTGGACGTGTATCGCTGGTCCGATGCGGACTTCCGGGACCTTGTGGCGTCTTCGGATGTTGTCGTGAGCACTGTGCCCGCTGGGGTCGCGGACTCCCACGTGTCCGAATTGGCCGTTGCGCCGTGCGTTGTCGACGTCATTTATCACCCTTGGCCCACGCCACTCGCGGCCGCTGTGCAGGCTCGTGGCGGCCGAATCGGCACCGGCTTGGATATGTTGCTGCACCAGGCGTTCGGGCAGGTCTCGCAGTTCACCGGGTTGCCTGCGCCGCGTGAAGTCATGCGGGACGCGCTGTTCGAGGCGACAGGCGGAACGGTCCCGTTGCCGCTGGCCTGAATCACCTGACCCGTGATACACAAGAAGGTGATGCTCACGATGCGGTGGGTATCGCTGAACGGAGGGTGTGCGTGGGTACAGCGTTGACCATGGGCATACTGGCAGTCGTGCTTGTCGTTATGGCCGTGTTCTTTGCCGGTTTCCTGGCGTTGTTCGGTGCGGTGGCAGCCGTGGGAACGGTCGCCGCGGCGGCACAACGGACCACTACTCGGCGCAAACTCGGGCGCTGAATAACGGTTTGCACCTCTCAATAGCGTGAAGGACCTGCCTATCGAGAGGAGTTCTTCGTGCCCGAGGAACGCATGTCCAGGGACGAGGAATATCTGGCCGCTTTGGTCAGCGACGCTCCGGCTCCTTACTCCGTAAAAGTCGTCGTCGCCGACTACGACCCGCTTTGGCCCTCGTGGTTCGCCGAGGAAGCCGACAAAATACGCACCGCTTTAGGGGCGGTTGCTGTGCGCGTCGAGCATGTTGGCTCCACTTCGGTTCCCGGCCTCGCGGCGAAACCCATCATCGACATCGCACTTGAGGTACCGGACTCGTCCCAAGAGGACACCTACGTGCCCGCCCTGCTCGCCGCAGGCTATGACCTGGAAATTCGCGAGCCGGAAGACCACCAGCACCGCTGCTTCACTACCCGCGTCGAACGCGGCCACAAGCGGGACGTCAACCTGCACACCTATACGGCCGGATGCGTCGAATTTGACCTTTACGCGGTTTTCCGCGACTGGCTCCGAACCCACGACGACGGCCGCCTGCTGTATCAGACAACCAAGCAAGAACTGGCCAAACGCGACTGGAAGTACGTCCAGAACTACGCGGACTCCAAAAGCGACGTGATTCAAGCGATCAGGGCACGCGCGGGCGTACCGGATCGTTCATGCCGACTGTACTGACGCCGGATGGTGGTCGACTCCCGGCGGCCTCGCGCACCCGGAGGTCGATGCCGAAGTCGGCGGCGCTTCCGTCGCCGACGCCCGAAGCCTTTGGCACTATCTGGTTGCGCCCTATTTGCGTACGACCCGCTCGGGCTCCCCGGGCTTCCAGATGGTGATCTCCAAGCGGCCGTCGGTCAACTCCACTGCCGAAGCGCTGGTCAGGTCGGCCGCATAGAAGTGCCCGAACTCCCGCCCGCGAATGTCGAACCCGGTCGTCTCGAACAACGCTTCGGCGAACCGCTGGTGCAGCGCCTTGTCTTGAACATCCTTGACGACACCGAAGAGCTTCGCGTCGCCGTCGCTGACGTGTGTGTCGATCGTCGCGGTGTGTAGGCAGAACCGCGGATCGCGTGCCAGGTCGTGGAACTTCGTCGTGTTCGGCATCCCGGCGAGCCAGAGTTGACCCTCGAAGAACCTCGGCTCCATCGGGCTGATTCTCGGGAACCCGTCCGATCGGAGAGTGGCCAGCATGCAGAGATTGCCAGTCGCCGTATGCCGACGAGTGAAGACCGACGCGATCCGCGGCGCCGCCTCACTGAACTCGTTCCAAGTTGTCATGGAACGACCCTACGCACGCCAAGAAGCGAATGCCCGTTCATGAGGCATGCTGCAGCGCTGGTTGAAGTCCCAGCAACCGGCCGACCGCTGACAAGCCAACGTGGTGGCCGCCCAAATATGCCACATGACTACGAGTCCAAATCGGTCGCGATCAATGCCGCTAGTTTGTCCAAACTGGACTGTGCCGCGTGACCATCTGCCGCGAGGACAACCTCATCGCCGTGCATCGCGCCAAGCGTCATCAGGTTGAGCAGGCTGGCCGCCGCAACCGGTTCACCACCTTCCTTGCGAATGGTCACGGTCACCGGCTGCTCAGCCGCCAACCGGGCGACCAGCGCGGCGGGCCGTGCGTGCAGGCCGACCTTGCTGGCCACCCGGACCCGTACCTCAGGCACGTCGACCCGGTGAAGGTGGCGGGCCGTGCTGCGGGCGGACCCGCTCCGTCGGCGTATCCATGGTCGTTTCGTTGTCGAGCGGTTCGGCTTCGCGGCCCGGCGTGCGCAGGTTCCACTTGGTGATGACGAAGCGGAACACCACGTAATAGATCACCGCGAACACCAGGCCGATCGGAATGATCAGCCACGGTTTGGTGGCGAGATTCCAGTTCAACGCATAGTCGATGGCGCCTGCCGAGAATCCGAACCCATCATGCACACCCAGCGCGTTGGTGACTGCGAGTGAAACGCCGGTGAGCACAGCGTGCACGATCAGCAGTGGCCACGCAACAAAGATGAACGCGAACTCCAGCGGCTCCGTCACACCGGTTAGGAACGACGCGAGCGCTGCGGCCAGCATCAAGCCGCCGACCAGCCTGCGGTTTTCCGGCCGGGCGGTGTGATAGATCGCAAGGGCGGCAGCTGGCAGCGCGAACATGAAGATTGGGAAGAACCCGGACATGAACGTTCCCGCGTTCGGGTCACCGGCGAAGAACCGGTTGAGGTCGCCCGTGACGCCGTTGGCCTCCCCGAACACAAACCACACGAACGAGTTGATGATGTGGTGCAAGCCAAACGGGATCAAGAAGCGGTTGAGCGCACCGTAGATGCCTGCCCCGACAACGGTGGACCCCGAAACTGCCTCGCCGACCGCGGTCAGCCCGCTGTTGAACCAGCTGTAGACCAGGCCGAGGAGCACGCCGACGATCAGCATGACCACCGCGGCGATGATCGGCACAAACCTTCTGCCGCCGAAGAAAGCCAGGTAGGGCGGGAGTTTGATGCGGTGATACCGCGTCCAGAGGACAGCCGTGATCAAACCACTGATGATGCCGCCGAGCACACCGTACGGGCCGCCCATGAACGACTTGCCCTCGGTGAGGCTCGTGTCCTGGATTGTGGCTACCAGTACCTGATGGAACACCAGGTAGCCGACTGCCGCCGCGAGCGCGGCGGAACCATCCGCCTTGCGCGCGAATCCGATGGCGATACCGATTGCGAACAGCAATGGGAGGAAGTCGAACAGTGCATTGCCACCGGCACCGATTACCCGCGCGGCGTCATCGAAGAATTCCCCCGGTATGGCAGCGATCAACTCGCCTTGTCCCTTGCCGGTGGAGTCGGTGTAACCGAGGCGGGACAACAGAGCCGCGGCCGGAAGGGCCGCGATCGGCAACATGAGGCTTCGCGCGAAGCGTTGTAAACCGGCCAAGCCACGGCCGGATTGTTGGATCTGTGGTGCGCTCACTGGAAATCTCCCGTGTCGGGGCCGGGTGTCCTGACGCGTTCAACCTCCTGGTCTAGACCAGGTAAGTGCGGGACTATGCGCCTGACTGGTGTTATATGTCAACGACCGTTACAGCTTTGTGTCGATGCGTGACGCGGTCGGTATGCGGCGCGTACAAATTGCGCAGGTTGTGCAACAGAGAGGGACAAGTCGATGGCAGACGAGCGGGCGGCGAAGATCCTTGCCGCGATCGGCGGCGCGGAAAACGTGATCGAACTCGAACCGTGTATCACCAGGCTCAGGTGCGAGCTGCAAGACGATTCCCTGGTGGACGAACCAGCGTTGCGTTCCCTCGGGGTGCACGGTGTCGTGCGAATGGGCGGAGCAGTGCAGATCGTGGTCGGGCCGGAAGCCGACACCATTGCCAGCGACATAGAGGATCTTCTGTGACATTCCGCGTTTCCAGCCCGGTCTCCGGTTCGGTTGTCGGCCTTTCCGCCGTGCCAGACCCAGTTTTCGCCCAGACCATGGTGGGGCCGGGTGTGGCGGTGCAACCTGTGCCCGTGGCCTCGGACGTGCTTTCGCCGATCGACGGCGTCGTGATGACGCTGCACCCGCACGCTTTCGTCGTTACGGGAGGCAGCAGCCAGGCCGTATTGGTCCACTTGGGAATTGATACCGTCAAGATGAAGGGCCAGGGTTTCGTCCTGCACGTGGTGAAAGGCGAGACGGTGCGGGCCGGGCAGCCGATCATCGGATGGAATCCAGGTGCTGTCGAGGCAGCTGGCTACTCATCGATCTGCCCAGTTGTGGCACTAGATGCACAGAATGGGGCGTTGACCGCGATCGCGCCTGACGGCCCCGTGAACGCCGGGGACCCGTTGTTCCTGTGGCACCCTTGATCATGTCTAACCGCTGGAACCACAACATTCATTACCACCCGATGGTCCTGTCTGCTGTACCTGCCGGTGCGCGAACTGCGCTGGACGTGGGCTGTGGTGAAGGCATGCTTGCCCGCCTTCTGCGGAAGAAAGTGCCGGATGTGGTCGGAGTGGATCTGGACCAGCCGAGCATCGACCTGGCGACGCAGTTCGACGATGACATTTCCTATGTCGTGGCTGACGTCCTGACATACGACTTCCCAACGTCATTCGATTTCATAGCATCGGTCGCCACGCTGCACCACATGGACGCGGCTGCGGGGCTTACCCGTCTGAAGGCGCTGCTGAGTCCTGGCGGCACGATGGTGATCGTCGGTCTGGCCAAATCACAGGTGCGCGACTTGCCGTACGAAGTGGCTGGTGTTGTGGCGAACCAAGTTCATCGCCTCCGGAAAGGCTACTGGGAGCACCCGTCGCCGATCTGTTGGCCGCCGCCCGAGACGTACACCAGTATGCGTCGATTGGCAACCACGTTGCTCCCAGGCGTTCGCTTTCGCCATCATATTTTCTGGCGCTACTCGCTGACCTGGGCTAAGCCTGAGTAGTTCCGCGCGAACGGACCGTTCGTACGAACTCATTGCTCCAAACGCTAGCGTTCGGTGGTCGCATGTGGGCAGGCTGGTCACGTGGTCCTCACTGCGTCCCTTCTCGTCGGCGGTCTCCTAGCGGGATCGCTCGGCCGCTGTCTGCTGCGCAGACTGCGGCGTGGTGCGCAGTTGCGACCTGGGTGGTGTGAAGCGGCCTGCGCAATTCTCTGGGGATTGGCAGGTCTGGCGGACATGCCTGCCCCGTGGCTGCTTGTGGTCATGGCTTTGTCTTGGTTCGCGGTCGTGCTCATCGCGACAGACTTGAAGCACGGACGGCTTCCTGACGCGTTGACACTGTCGGCCTACCCTGTTTTCGGGCTGCTACTTGCATTCGCAGGCAGTCTCGAACGCGCATTGGTGGGCGCCGTGTTGTTCCTCTGTCTACACGCGACTGTCCACTTCTTGGCACCTGACGCGCTCGGTGGTGGCGATGTCAAGCTCTCTGGCAGCCTCGGAGCTGTCCTTGGCTCGGTGAGCTGGCTTGCTCTGTCTGTGGGCTTGGCGCTAGCAGCCTTGATCACATTGGCGCTTCGAGGGGTTTCTCTTGGCCGTTACTCAGACCGAGTCCCGCATGGGCCAGGTTTGCTTGCTGCCACATGGCTTCTCGCCTTCCTGCCTATGACACCTGGATTACCTGCGGACGTCGTGTACCTCTCGCGCTAAGCGCAGTGCGTCAAACGATCCGTACTCCCTGTTTCTTGACCTTGATTGGAATGAGCATGACTGCTGACAACTTGACTGGCCACGCTGACGTTGACTCCCCGGTGATCGGCGCCATCGAGACGATGAATCAGTCGCAGTGCCTGAACGTGATCATCCACAGTGCCCGGATGAAGGCCTTCTACGAAGCGCAGATTGTCAAGGCCCTAGCCAGGTACTCGGATCTGAGGCCGCCGCCCGGAGGTAGCGGGAAGGAACTCGACCACGATGGCCGGCAACTGATATCGGCAGAACTCGCGGTGTCGCCACGAGCCGCCGACATACAGGTCCGCCAGTCGCGAAAGCTGGTCGACTCGCTGCCTTCCACGCTGTCTGCCCTGGAAAAGGGTGATATCGACCAGCGGAGGGCGTTGGCGATGGTCGACCTCGCCGGTCGACTGTCCAAAGAGGATGCGAGCAGGGTCGAGCGGGTCGTGCTCGAAGGCGGTGCACGCCCCAACTATCGGAGGTTCCGGGACTCCGTCCGGCAACAAGTGATCAAGGTGGACGCCGATGCGGTCGCACGCCGGAAAGCGGCGAGGCAGAACCCTGACGTGTCAGTCGAACCTTGCGATGATGGGATGTGCAAACTCATCGTCGACATGAACGAGGACGAGGCGATCCTTGCCCGAAAACGGATCGACACTCTCGCTGAGGAAGCCAAGATTCCTGGCGACACCCGGACTGATGGGCAGCGGAGGGTAGCGGTCGTTTACGACGTGTTCGTGCGTGACAACCGTGGCGAAGGGCTGTCCATCAAGGTCGCGATGGACGACGCGGTCTCGCCGACTGGTCAGTCCAACGAAACCGAACGACTCGGTGATCCCATCGCGTGCGAAACTAGCTCCACCCCGGAACATCGGGCCGATGTGGCGACCAGCCTGGATCCGTCGGAGCCACCGGGACATGTCCTCGATATCGCTCACCATCGATACGTCCGGCCCCCGCAGCTCGAACGCGCCAACGAGTGCGAAACCGTAGGTTGCCGGGCGCCCGCGGAGACCGGCCGTATCGTAGGCAGTGATGACTCTAAGGCCGTCTCACGGGACGAACATTGCACCTATCACAAGGTCAAGAAGCAGCATCATGGATGGACCTTCAACTACCCGGCACCTGGAGTGATCGCTCTCACCAGCCCGGACGGTGGCATGACTCATACGTATGCGGTCGCACCTGCTCAGTACCTGGACGCGCCCGCCTGATCACCCGCAGATCGCTTCGTGATGGGGTCGGGCGCGCCCGCTGAGTGTTCACTTGTCCCAGGTGGGGCGTGTGCACGTTCGCTTGGCGGGAAAATGCGTGCTGATCGTGTGCGGCCACGTGGTGGACTGTCGGCGTGGATTTGGAGTTGGTGCCGCGTCAGGAGCGACTGCAGGCCGAAGGTGCGGAACTGCTGCGCGACCTGAAGCTGGTCGAGCGCCTTGCGGAGGCCGGACCTGTGCTTTTGGCGGGCAGTTTCGTATCCGGGCTGATGACCTGGCGCGAACTGGACGTGATGGTGCTCGTCGGCCCGCAATTCACGCCGGCGGATGTCTTGGTGTTGATGCAGCGCCTGATCGACTTGCCGGGAGTGGTGAGTTTCGAATTCCACGATGAGAGGGAGACGCGCTGTCCTACCGAATATGCCCGCGACGAGCGGTACCACCTCAAGATCGGCATTGATCGCCTCGAAGGGGAGTGGTGCGTCGACCTCTCCCACTGGTTGCACGATGTCCACGCCAACGTGGCTTCATGGCATGAGGAGCTGCGTGGCTCCGTCACGCCTGACCAGCGGGACGCCATCTTGACGATCAAGGACGCCCAACGCCAGTTTCCGGACTATCCGGGTGGCTTGCCCATTTACACCGCTGTGCGCGTAACCCAGGACAATTCCGGCACTGGTACGCATCTGGACAACGGCCCCCAGGGGAGGGCTGAGCTCGTGCGACGTGAAAGGATCCGTCTGTGCTGCGCTGGATAACCGCTGGGGAATCACACGGCCCGGCCCTTGTCGCCGTGCTCGAAGGAATGGTCGCCGGGGTCGAGGTCACTTCGGACGACCTGACCGGCCAACTGGCCCGCCGACGGCTTGGCTTTGGGCGTAGTCCTCGTATGGGGTTCGAGACTGACAACGTCGAGTTCCTCGGCGGCGTCCGGCACGGCCGCACCCAGGGGGGTCCGATCGCGGTCAAGATCGAGAACTCCGAGTGGCCCAAGTGGGAAAAGGTCATGGCAGCCGATCCGGTTGACCCGGATGAGCTGGCCGGACTGGCCCGGAACGAGCCGTTGACCCGGCCGCGGCCTGGCCATGCGGACTTGGCGGGCATGCAGAAGTACGGCTTCGAGGACGCCCGGCCCGTTCTCGAACGAGCCAGCGCGCGGGAGACGGCAGCGCGGACGGCGCTCGGCACGGTGGCCAAGGGCTTCCTTCGGCAACTGCTCGGCGTAGAGATCATCAGCCACGTCGTGTCCATCGGTGCGGCTGAGGCCCCTGAAGGACCCGAGCCCACACCAGCCGACCTGGCAGCCATTGACGAAAGTCCGGTTCGGGCGTTCGGCCAGGCGGCGACTGACGCCATGGTCGCTGAGGTAGACGCGGTCAAGCAGGCTGGCGACACCGTCGGAGGTGTCATCGAGGTGATCACGTACGGCCTGCCGCCTGGCTTGGGCAGCTACGTTCATTGGGATCGACGGCTTGACGCTCGACTGGCTGGGGCGTTGATGGGTGTCCAGGCCATGAAGGGCGTGGAGATCGGTGACGGTTTCACGTCGGCACGGCGTTGGGGCAGCAAGGCCCATGACGAGATCGACAAGGGCGACGGGCCGAAAGGGGTGACTCGCCGGTCCAACCGTGCTGGTGGGCTGGAAGGCGGAGTCACCAATGGCGAGCCATTGCGCGCCCGCGTCGCGATGAAGCCGATCTCGACTGTCCCGAAAGCACTGTCCACTGTGGATGTCGTCACCGGTGAGCCTGCGGTGGCTATCCACCAGCGGTCAGATGTGTGTGCGGTGCCGCGTGCCGGAGTGGTCCTCGAGTCGGTTGTCGCGCTGATCTTGGCTGACGCGGCGTTGGAGAAGTTCGGCGGCGACTCGATGCGTGAGACGCGGGCGAACGCTGCGGCGTACTTGAAGGCACTGGAGGAGCGCTGGTGACCACCAACGGCCCGGTGTTGGTCCTGGTCGGACCGCCCGGTTCAGGCAAGAGCACGATCGGCCGGATGGCGGCTGAACGGCTTGGTGTCGGTTTCCGGGACTTCGACGATGACATGGCCGCCGAGCACGGCAAGGAAGCTGGCGACTTGGTCGTTGACCTCGGCCGTGAGCGCTTTCAGCAGTTGGAACACGAGCTGCTGATTCGTGTTCTGCCTCAGCATGACGGTGTGCTCGCGCTCGGTGGCGGAACGCCGACGGCGCCCGGTGTGCCGGACCTGTTGAAGCCCTACTCGGTCGTATTCCTGGATGTGGACCTCGATCACTTGCTCAAACGGGAAGGCCTTGTCGCGCTGCACCCGTGGTTGTTGCCCAACCCGCGGGCGCACCTGAAGCAGATGCTGGCCGACAGGCGACCGATCTATACCCAGGTCGCGGACGCCACCGTTGAGACCAATGGCCGTGACCCGCAGGACATCCTCGAAGATGTCCTTGCGGCCATGCCAGTTAGGTGACAGTGATGGAGCCAGTCAGAATCGCAGTGACCACCGCGCAGCCATACGAGGTCGTGATCGGCCGCGGACTGCTTGGTGATCTGGTCGAAAAGGTGCAGGGCGCTTCCAGGGTGGCGATCGTCCACCCGCCGACGTTGACCGCGACGGCCGAGGCAGCTCGTGAGGAAATCGCCAACTCAGGCGTCGATGCTCACCGGATCGAGATTCCAGACGCCGAGGACGGCAAAGCTTTGCCCGTCGCCGCGTATTGCTGGGAAGTACTTGGGCGCATTGGCCTTGATCGGCAGGGCGTTGTTGTCGGCCTCGGCGGCGGTGCGGTCACCGATCTCGCTGGTTTTGTTGCGGCGACCTGGCTGCGTGGCGTTCGCCTGATCAACGTTCCGACGACGCTGCTGGGCATGGTCGACGCGTCGCTCGGTGGCAAGACCGGCATCAACACCGACGCGGGCAAAAACCTCGTCGGCGTCTTCCATGAGCCCAGCGCAGTACTTGTCGATCTCGCCACCTTGTCCACATTGCTAGCCAATGAACTCGTCGCGGGTATGGCAGAGGTGATCAAGGGCGGGTTCATCTCGGATCCACGGATCCTTGAGCTGATCGAAGCCGACCCGAAGGCCGCCGTCGACCCTGATGGCGACGTGATCGCCGAGCTGGTAACCCGCAAGATCCAGATCAAGGCTCACGTCGTGGGGCAGGATCTGCGTGAGTCAGGGCTGCGCGAGATTCTCAACTACGGTCACACGCTGGGCCATGCGATCGAGCGGCGCGAGCGGTATCGCTGGCGCCATGGTGCGGCCATCAGCGTCGGCATGGTGTTCGCTGCTGAGCTGGCGCGTCTCGCCGGTCGGTTGGACGATGCCACTGCGGATCGGCACCGCGAGGTGCTTGAGTCGATCGGGCTGCCGACGTACTACGACGCGGATGCTCTGCCTCAGCTGATCGACGGAATGCGCAACGACAAGAAGACCCGGTCGGGAATGCTTCGTTTCGTTGTGCTCGACGGACTGGCGAAGCCTGGCCGATTGGAAGGGCCCGACCCGGCGTTGCTCGCCGGTGCGTACTCGGCGGTGGCGGCCAAATCGGCGAACGGAGGGGTGCTGCTGTGAAGATCCTGGTGCTCAACGGCCCGAACCTGGGCAGGCTCGGCACAAGAGAACCAGAGGTCTACGGCCACACCACCCACGCCGACCTTGTCGCCCTATGTGAGCAGACCGGCAAAGAACTCGGGGTCGACGTTGAGGTCAGGCAGACCAACCACGAGGGCGAGATGATCGGATGGCTGCATGAGGCCGCCGATCAGAAGGCTGGCGTTGTCCTGAACGCGGGCGCGTGGACGCACTACTCCATCGCGATCGCGGACGCTTGCGCGATGCTGACCGCCCCACTGGTCGAGGTGCACATCTCGAACGTGCACAAGCGCGAGGAGTTCCGTCACCACAGCTACATCTCCGCCGTTGCCAGCGGAGTGATCGTTGGTCTTGGCGTACGGGGATACCCGCTGGCGATCAGGTGGTTGGCTGAGCAATGAGCCAGCCGACGTTCGAGACGAACCGGTTGACGCTGCGTCCGATGCGGGCTGACGACCGGGACGCGGTAATCAAGATCTTCGCTGATCCGGCTAGCAGCAAGTACTTGACGCGGGACATGTCGGACGCGGTCAACGCGGCGACCAGCTTCGAGCGTTGGCTGGGCTGGGGTTCGCCGAACGGCATGGGAACCTGGCTGCTGGACTTGAATGGCTTGGTGATCGGCGTCGGCCGGTTCACGCCTTCGGATCGGTTGCCAGGCAAAGTGGTTGAAGTTGGCTGGTTTGTCGCCCGCACTCATGTGGGCCAGGGGTACGCGACCGAGGCGCTGCGCACGTTGCTGGACTATGGCATCCGCACCCTTGGGCTGCCTGCGATATGGGCATTGATCCACGCGCACAACGAGCCAAGCGTCCGCCTCGCGAAGTCCCTCGGGTTCCTCGACATAGCCGATCACTACCAACCAGCCGGGCCAGCCAGGATCCATGTCCTGCTCCCGCGCGCCGAGGCTAACGGCCACGATAGGCAACCCACGCTGCGGACCGAGCGCTTGGTAATCCGGCCGTTGCGCGAGGACGATCGGCGCGATGTGCGGGACATTTTCAGCGACCCGGAGTTGACGCGCTTCCTAAGCGAAGCTGCGCAGCAGCCTGGGTGGGCGGACAAGATGATCGACAGCAGGCTGGCCTATGCCGGGCCAACTGGTATGGGGCACTGGGCATTCGTCGAGGACGACATCCTGGTGGGCATCGGTCATCTGCGACCGTCTGGGGAACTGCCTGGCGATGTTGCCGAGATCGGCTGGTATCTCGGTACAGCGCACCAAGGGCGCGGTCTGGCGACGGAAGCGGCTATCGCGATCAGAGACCACGGTTTGCACACACTCCGCCTCGCGGCTGTGTGGGCGCTCGTCCACCAGGACAACGACGCCAGCCAGCGTCTTGCCAGCCGCCTCGGGTTCCTCGACGTCGGAACCGGTGTGCATTACAACGATCTTCACCGCGTCTACGCTGTGCTGCCGCGGCCCACGATCCGGTGATTCTGTCGATGCAGCCGTAGCTGCGGCAAACGGCTCAGATTCCGGTAGTTGGGTCGGCCAACGAGGAATGAGGATGACACCGCGTTGACTCCTGGCGGCACGGGAGGACCGTAAACTGTCGCCCGACTGGGTGACGGAAGGTCTGTGTGTGCGTCGTTTGGTGTTGGTGTCGGTGTTCCTGAGTGCTGCGGCGTTGGCGTCGTGTTCGGAGGCCTCGCCTCAGGCCGATGGCGTTGGGACAGCGGTCATCGGTGGCGCATCCGAACCCGCCCAGTTCGCTCCTGGGTCCGCACCCGAGCCCGCAGCTGCGCCATCACCACAACCGCGAGCGTTATCGCATGACGGTGCGCGACCGGATAGCGGGATTGTTGCGGCCGCGGGCGAGAACGCTCAATACAACTACGCGCCTTCGGTGATGGTCGACAACGGCCGTGTGCGCATGTGGTGGTGCAGCCAACTGGTTAGCAATCCGCCACCGGGCGACGATGTGGTCTACGCAGAGGCCGACACACCGGCGGGGCCCTTCTCCGTGGCGCGGGCGGTATTCGGTGGCGCTGGCCAAGGCTTTGACGGGCGGCACACCTGCGACCCGTCAGTGATCAGAGTCAACGGAACGTACTACCTGTATTACACAGGCGCGCCGAACGACCACAGTTCGGGCAACGCGATCGGGCTTGCGACGAGCTCAGACGGTGTTACGTGGACGCGTGCCAAAGGAGGCGAACCGATCGTAGGTTCGTCGTACGAAGTCGGGCGCAGCAACACTTACGGCGCTGGTCAACCGTCGGCGTTATATCTCGACGGCTGGTTCTATCTGATGTTCACCGACACCAACGCGTCCGGGGCGTACGACAACGGGGCTGGCCAATTCGTGTTGCGCTCCAAGGACCCGGTGTTCGCGACTGGCATGGAGATGTTGGGGCACGGCGGCTTCAAGCCTGGCCAAGGTCGCGAACGGTCCGTTGTAAATGCTTTCAGCGCCGACTGGATGTGGATCGACGCTCTGGACGCGTTCGCGATCGGCCACGAGACAGCAGACGGCACGACGATCACTTTCTGGAACAGGGACTTCACCACGCACCCGTACGAACCGGCGATAGTTCCGGGCCCCTGGGAAGAAGGACCAGGACTGGCACGCCGTGCGGACGGACACGCCCCACTGTCGATGACCGATCCATGTGGTCGCATACCGATCGATCTCATCCGCGCCACGCGGGATAAGGCCGAACCGACCGACCTCAAGCGGTTCGGGCTGGATCTGCACGCCGTCAACGGCTGCGCAACCAGACAGTCCGCGCTCGCCACACTGCAAGGATTCGCGGTGCCGTCCCCGCAACGAACGCTCGACATGGTGCTGGGCAACGAATTTGTGCGCGTGGACCGCCGGTCGGTTGCCGAAGCGATGGGCGCGGTCGTCATCAGTCAACGAGCCGCAGCGTTGAACGGTGTGCCGGTCACGGCGCACGTCGCCGCGGGCGCGGCAGCATTACGAGCGGAAGGGCGCGGCGTCGGCTTCCTACTTGGCGAAAGTCGCTTGTATCCGGTGACCCCGACGGTGGTTGCCGCCAACTCGTCGACCGTCGCCGACATTCCACCGACGACGTGGGACGGCTACTCGACCGGACCGGCCTTGGCTGTGCCGCGCTGAGCGAGGCGTCCGCCGACCAGCAAGCCGAGCCCGGCAGGCACGAGAATCACCAAGGCGCCGAAGGCGGCGTCGCCGGTCAACGCACTGCCCAGCGAACTCAGCCCTGTTTCGTCCACGAAGATCGCCTTGCCGATCACCCGCAGGATGCCGCTGGCGAATCCAGCCACGATCGAAGCCAGCACCCAGATCCGGGCACGATCAGCGAGCTGATGCCATCCGTCGAGCGCGCCCCACAACGCGGCAAGTCCCGCGACGACGCCGAGCACGATCGAGCGAATGACGCCGAGCGAGCTGATGTGCACAGCGATCGCCGCGAGCCCGACATCCGCGCCAGCCAGCACGAACGCGAGCACTCCGCCTCTGATCAGCCAAAACCGCACCACAAGACCCTACAACGAGCGTGTGGCCCAATGGTGATCCAGCAATCCGCACCGACGTTAAGCTCGTCGCATGTCTGACCTCTACGCCCGCCGCCGTGAAGCTCTGCGTACCCAGCTCAGGGAGCGAGGGCTGGACGCCCTGCTCGTGGTCGACCTACTTAATATCCGATATCTGACCGGATTCACCGGTTCCAACGCGGCGCTCGCCGTGCACGCCGCGGACAACCCCGGCGACGAGAAGCACACCATCTTCTGCACCGACGGGCGATACCTGACGCAAGCCGAAGAAGAAGTGTCCGACCTCGACCGGATCATCGACCGCGCCAGCGCCATCGCACTGGTCAACAAGCTCGCCGCGCAGAAGACCAAGCACCGCAGGACGGGCTACGAGAGCCACCACGTCACCGTCGAAGCCTTGGACGGCCTTGCCGACGCGGCCGCTGGGATCGAGCTGATCCGCGCGCCCGGCATGATCGAGAAGCTGCGGATCATCAAGGACGACGCAGAGATCGAGGCCTTGCGGATGGCGTGCGCCGCGGCCGACCGCGCGCTGGCTGACCTGATGGAACACGGAGGTCTTCGGCCGGGCAGGTCCGAGCGCGAAGTGGCGCGTGAGCTTGAGGACCGCATGCTCGAGAACGGCGCAGCCAAGCCCGCGTTCGAGTCGATCGTCGCCGCGGGCGCCCACTCGGCCATTCCGCATCACCGGCCAACGGATTCAGTGCTGCAGCACGGTGATTTCGTCAAGCTGGACTTCGGCGCGCTGGTCGACGGGTACCACTCCGACATGACCCGGACAGTGGTGCTCGGCGAGCCCGCTGACTGGCAGAAGGAGATCTACGAGCTTGTCGCGGCCGCGCAAGCCGCTGGCCGGGCCGCGTTGAAGATCGGCGCGGACGTCAAGGATGTCGATGCCGCGGCCCGCGACATCATCGAGCGCGCCGGCCGGGGCGACGAGTACCTTCACGGTCTCGGCCATGGCGTTGGCCTGCAGATTCACGAGGCCCCGAACCTGTCGAAGGCCGGTGAAGGTACACTTTCGGCCGGCATGGCGGTCACCGTGGAGCCCGGCGTGTATCTGGCCGGCAAGGGCGGTGTCCGAATCGAGGACACGCTTGTCGTGCGGGAGGCCGGTCCCGAACTCCTCACCTTGACCACCAAGCAGCTCATGGTCGTGTGAACGCACGCACGTCCTTGCCGAAAATTGAACACCGCTGAAAACAGGAGAGTCGAACCCGTGGCCACCACCACCAACGACCTGAAGAACGGACTGGTCCTCAACATCGAGGGCCAGTTGTGGACGGTTGTGTCGTTCCAGCATGTCAAGCCCGGCAAGGGCCCGGCCTTCGTCCGGACCACCCTCAAGGCCGTGCTGTCCGGCAAGGTCGTCGACAAGACGTTCAACGCGGGCACCAAGGTGGAGACCGCGACCGTCGACCGTCGCTCGATGACCTACCTGTACGCCGACGGCACGGACTTCGTGTTCATGGACGGCGAGACCTACGAGCAGATCCACGTCTCCCGGGACGTGGTCGCCGACGGCGCGAACTACCTCCTGGAGAACACCGAGGTCGTCGTGGCCACGCACGAGGGTGTGCCGCTCTACGTCGAGCTGCCGACGTCGCTCGAACTGGTCATCCAGCACACCGACCCAGGCCTGCAGGGCGACCGTTCGACTGGTGGCACCAAGCCCGCGACCCTGGAGACCGGTGCGGAGATCCAGGTCCCGCTGTTCCTGTCGACCGGCGAGAAGGTCAAGGTCGACACCCGGGACGGCCGGTACCTCGGCCGCGTCTCCAGCTGAGATGGGCGCACGGAGCAAAGCTCGCAAGCGCGCGGTCGACCTGCTGTTCGAAGCGCAGCTCAGGAAAGTCGACCCGGTCAGCCTGCTGGCCGACCGGGTCGGTTCCCCTGACGTGCCACCGGTGAACGACTACACCGTCACGCTGGTCGAGGGTGTGCAGACGCAACTCGGGCGGATCGACGAGCTGTTGGCAGAGCATTCGGAGGGCTGGACGCTCGACCGGATGCCCGCGGTGGACCTCGCGGTGCTCCGGCTCGGCCTGTACGAGTTGCTGTGGGCGTCGGACGTGCCTGACGCGGTCGCGATCGACGAGGCCGTTCAGCTCGCGAAGATGCTGTCCACGGACGACTCGCCGCGGTTCGTCAACGGTCTGCTCGGCCGGATAGCCACGATCGCGGACAGGCTGCGCGCGACCCTCTGAGCCGACCTGGACAAGAGCTAGCCCGGAAAGCGCTGGGGTGAAGAAGCGCTGGTCAGAACGCATGCGGCGCAGAACTGTCGGACCCCTGGTGTTGAATAAAAACTAGGGGTTCCCCCAATGGCGGGCTTTGTCGCGGTGGTGGGACTGCGACTTCCGCTGGAGTGCAGGGCCCTTAGGCCCGCAGGGGTGCATGCGCTTGGATGTTCGCAGAGCCGCGTGGGCCTGGACATTTGCCGGGCACCGATCTGGATGTCGCCGGGATCTGTCCCCCTTGCTGCGCACCGATCAGGATGTCGCCAGGCATCGATCTGGAGTGCCGGGTACGGGCCTGGATGTCCGCAGGGCTGCACTGAGCCGGATGCTCGCGGGGCCTGGACGTTCGCAGGTACGGGCCCGGATGTTGGGAAGGCTGCGCCGGGCGTTCGCAGGCCTAGATGTTCGTGGGCACCGGCCTAGATCTTCGCGAGTCGGGATGTACGGAAGGCTGCACGGATCTGGAAGTCCGGTGGCAGGGGCCTGGACGTTCGCGGGCAAAGATCTTGACGTTCGCAGGGCCCGGTCAGGTGGATGGCCGCCGCGGCTGTGTGGAGTCGCCTTCGTCTGGACTGCTCGGACTTGCGCGTTCGCCACAGCGCGAAAGTGGTTCGGTGCCAAGGCGAGAGTAGTTCGCATCAGCTCGATGCGCGCGCTGCACGTGTTCCGGAGGCGTGCGGTCGTGCAGGGCGACCTCATCCTCAGGTTGTTCTGCTCAGCGCCGACCGGCTGCGCGCCACCCATCGTTCAACGGGTCCCCCAGCGCGCAGCCGGTGTTGTATCAGTCCTCTTTGGACGGCCTTGCTTCCGGCGGGAGCACGCCCCAGTCGATCAGCTGCTCGGTGAGCTCGCCAGGGGTCATGTCGTAGATGATGGCGAGTGACCGCAGGTCCTCGGTCCGGATGGACAGAACCTTGCCGTTGTAGTCCCCTCGCTGACTCTGGATGGTGGCCGCGTAGCGCGCCAGCGGACCGACCTTCTCGGCCGGCAGCTGCTGCAGCCGCTCCAGGTTGATGACGATTTTCGTGGCTGGCTCGGCGCCGGAGGGGACCCTTCCCTCGGGCAGGAGCTCGACCACCGGTACCCCGTAGAAGTCGGCCAGCTCGGCCAGCTTCTGCACGGTCACTGCACGGTCGCCGCGTTCGTAGGAGCCGACAACGACTGCCTTCCAGCGTCCGCCGGACTTCTGCTCGACGCCGTGCAACGACAGGCCTTGCTGCTGGCGGATGCCACGGAGCTTGGCCCCTAGCGCCTTGGCGTAATCGCCCATGTGGCGGTTCTCCATTTCATTCGCCCCGGCGGCCGGGAAGGCGAGCCGACGGGTCTCTGCTTAGATCGATACGCAGAGTAATGGTTACTTGCCGTGGCCACCAGGTCAAGCACCTCGCTCAGTTGCAGTATCGAGATCGACCTCAAGACCACCCGGACGGTGTACCCGTGTGCCCTGGTAACGTGCCTGATGACCCTGGTAATGAGGGTCCTTGACATCCTTTAACGACCCGTCCAGCGAGGCGGGGAAGGAGGTCCACGCCAGTGCCACGCACCCGTGGCGCGGCGGATCCGGGCGAGCGGCGCGAGCTGCTGTCGGCCGGGGACGTCGCGCGCACCGTCGCCCGAATGGCCCATCAGGTCATCGAGAAAACGACTCTCGGTGGTCCTGACGCTGCTCCAGTCGTGCTGATCGGCATTCCTACAAGGGGTGCACCGCTCGCCAAGCGACTGGCAGCACGTATTGCCGAGTTCAGCGGAGTCCACGTCCCCACGGGCGTGCTCGACGTGACTCTTTACCGCGACGACCTGCGTCGCCATCCCAACCGCCCGCTCGAACCGACGAGCCTGCCCGAGGGCGGTATCGAGGACAAACTCGTCATCCTTGTCGACGACGTGCTCTATTCCGGCCGAACGGTCCGTGCCGCTTTGGATGCGCTGCGTGACCATGGCAGGCCGCAGGCCGTGCAACTCGCCGTGCTTGTCGACCGCGGCCACCGCGAATTGCCGATCCGGGCCGACTACGTGGGCAAGAACGTCCCTACCGCCCGGTCGGAAGGTGTCGAAGTGTTGCTTGACGAACTGGACGGCCGCGACGCCGTGGAGCTTGTTGGATGAAACACCTGCTGAGCTGTGACGGCCTGAGCCGTGACGCGGCCACTGCCGTACTGGACACTGCCGGCGCGCTGAAGCAGGCGCTTCTGGGCCGGGAGGTCCGTAAGCTGCCGACGCTTCGTGGTCGGACGGTCATCACAATGTTTTACGAGAACTCGACCCGCACCCGCGTCTCGTTCGAGATCGCGGGCAAATGGATGAGCGCCGACGTCGTCAACGTGTCGTCGAGCGGCTCGTCTGTCAGCAAGGGCGAGTCGTTGCGCGACACCGCCCTGACGTTGGCGGCCGCGGGCGCTGATTGCGTCATCGTTCGCCATCCGGCGTCCGGCGCGGCGCACCGGTTGGCCGACTGGCTGGCCAGCACGCACACCTCGGTCGTCAACGCCGGTGACGGTACGCACGAACATCCGACCCAGGCGTTGCTGGACGCGGCGACCTTGCGCGAGCGCCTCGGCGGCCTGGACGGCCGTCGGGTCGCGATCGTTGGTGACGTGCTGCACAGTCGCGTGGCCAGGTCGAACGTGCATTTGCTCACAACGCTGGGTGCCGAGGTGGTGCTCGTCGCGCCGCCGACTTTGCTGCCGACGGGCGTAAACAGTTGGCCTGTAACGGTGTCGCACGAGCTCGACGCCGAACTGTCCGCTGTGGACGGTGTGATGATGCTGCGTGTGCAGGCCGAGCGCATGCACGGCGGCTTCTTCCCCTCTGCACGCGAGTACTCCATCGCATACGGTCTGTCGGAGGCGCGCCTGCGCCTGCTCCCTGACCACGCTGTCGTGCTGCATCCCGGACCGATGCTGCGCGGCATGGAGATCGCGTCCACCGTCGCGGACTCGCCACGGGCCGCGATCACCGACCAAGTCCGAAACGGAGTCCACGTCCGCATGGCGGTGCTCTACCACCTGCTCGCCGGGGAAGAGGAAGTCGCATGACGCTGATCAAAGGCGCCGTGATGTACGGCGAAGGTGACCCGGTCGACATCCTCGTCGAGGACGGTCAAATATCGGATATAGGAAATCTGAAATCTGATGACCGGACCGTCATCGACGCACAGGGCCTGATCGCCCTGCCAGGGTTCGTCGACCTGCACACGCATTTGCGTGAGCCGGGACGCGAGGACACCGAGACCGTCGAGACGGGTTCGGCGGCCGCCGCGCTCGGCGGTTACACGGCGGTTTTCGCGATGGCCAACACCGATCCGGTCGCCGACAACCCGGTCGTCGTCGAGCATGTGTGGCGCCGCGGCCGCGAGGTCGCGTTGGTTGACGTGCACCCGATCGGCGCGGTGACCGTCGGGCTGAAAGGCGAGCGACTCGCCGAGCTCGGCGCGATGGCGCGGAGCAACGCGAACGTCCGGATTTTCTCCGACGACGGCATGTGCGTCGCTGACCCGCTCATCATGCGGCGCGCGCTGGAATACAGCCGAGGCCTCGATGTGCTCATCGCGCAGCACGCCGAAGAACCGCGCCTGACGGTCGGCGCCCAGGCGCACGAAGGTGAAACCGCCGCGCGACTCGGGCTCGCCGGATGGCCAGCGGCCGCCGAGGAGTCGATCGTCGCGCGCGACTGTTTGCTGGCGGGCCACGTCGGCGCGCGGTTGCACGTCTGCCACGTCTCGACTGCGGGAACCGCGGACGTGCTGCGCTGGGCGAAGGCCCGCGGCACCCAGGTCTCGGCCGAAGTGACGCCGCACCATTTGCTGTTGGACGACGATCGGCTCAACACCTATGACCCGGTCAACAAGGTCAACCCGCCGCTGCGGGCTATATCAGATACGAAAGCGCTCCGTGAAGCGCTCGCCGAAGGCGTCATCGACTGCGTGGCCACCGACCACGCGCCGCACGCGCCACAAGACAAAGACTGTGAATGGTCCGCGGCGCGACCCGGCATGCTCGGTCTGCAGACCGCCTTGTCCGTCGTGATCCAGACGATGGTCCAGCCCGGCCTGCTCGACTGGCGCGGAGTCGCGCGAGTGATGAGCGAGCGGCCCGCCGAAATCGCCGGTCTGCCGGACCACGGCAGGCCGATCGCGGTCGGCGAACCCGCCAACCTCGTCCTGGTCGACCCGAAAGCGACCTGGACGGTGAATGGCGCGGAATTGGCCAGTCTCGCGAGCAACACCCCGTACGAGGGCATGGAGTTCCCCGGCGTCGTCAAAGCGACGTTGCTGCGCGGCAAGGTGACCGCGCGAGACGGGAAGGTCGCGAGATGAGGATCTTGCTCACGCTCGCGATCGTGGCCTTCTTCCTGCTGTGCGTGCTGGCCATGTGGTGGGGCTACCGCAATCGCGCGCGCAGGCAAAGCACGGTCCTTCCGGCGTTTCCGCAACCACCGGCGCAGCTCAAAGAAGATCTGCTCAAACCTGTGACGGGCGTGTACATCAGCACGACGACCGCGAAGAGTTGGCAGGACCGTGTCGCTGTCGGGGACGTCGGATTCCGGGCTGCCGCGACCGTGCACCTGACGAACGACGGCGTGCTGTTCGACAGGGAAGGCGCAGACCGGGTCTGGATCCCGGCCGACTCGGTGGTCAGCGCCCGCACCGACCGTGCGATCGCCGGAAAGGTGATGAAGCGCGACGGCCTGCTCGTCGTGCGCTGGCGACTGGGCGAGCACGAGCTCGACACAGGCTTCCGGGGAGATGACAAAGACGTGTACGCGGACTGGGTCGAGGCGTTGACCGGCCTGGCCAAAGGAGGAGCGGCGAAGTGACACCAGCTGCATTGGTGCTTGAGGACGGCCGGGTCTTCCGGGGTGAGGCGTTCGGCGCGGTCGGGTCGACCCTCGGCGAGGTCGTCTTCTGCACCGCGATGACTGGGTACCAGGAGACCCTGACCGACCCGTCCTACCATGGGCAGATCGTGGTCGCGACGGCCCCGCAGATCGGCAACACCGGGTGGAACGACGAGGACGACGAGTCCCGCAAGATCCACGTCGCCGGTTACGTGGTGCGGGATCCCGCGCGGATTCCGTCCAACTGGCGGTCCCGTCGTTCCCTGAACGACGAGCTGGTCAACCAGGGCGTCGTCGGGATCGCCGGGATCGACACGCGCACGGTCACCCGGCACATCCGCGAACAAGGCGCCATGCGCGCCGGGATCTTCGCGGGCGACGCGGTGACCGATGTTGACACGATGGTCCAGGCCGTGCAGGAGAGCCCGAAGATGAAGGGCGCCGATCTTTCCGGCGCGGTCAGCACCAAGGAGACCTACGTCGTCCCCGCCGACGGCGCGACCCGGTTCAAGGTCGCCGCACTGGACCTCGGCATCAAGTTCAACACGCCGCGGATGATGGCCCAGCGCGGGATCGAGACACACGTGATGCCGGTCGGGTCCACTCTGGACGACCTGCTCGCGATCGAGCCCAACGGCGTCTTCCTGGCCAACGGCCCCGGTGACCCGGAGACCCAGGCCCACGCGATCACGCTGACCCAGCAGGTGCTCGAACGCCGGATCCCGCTGTTCGGCATCTGCTTCGGCAACCAGATTCTCGGCCGCGCGCTTGGCATGGGCACGTACAAGATGCAGTACGGGCACCGCGGTATCAACGTGCCGGTGATCGAGGCGGCCACCGGCCGCGTCGCGATCACCGCGCAGAACCACGGGTTCGCGTTGGAAGGCGAAGCTGGCCAAAAACTGGACACGCCGTTCGGCGCGGCCGAGGTGAGCCACTACTGCCCGAACGACGGCACCGTCGAAGGTTTGCGCTGTGTGGACGTTCCCGCGTTCAGCGTCCAGTACCACCCTGAGGCCGCCGCGGGCCCGCACGACGCGGCGCCGCTGTTCGACCAGTTCGTGACGTTGATGGATGAGGCCTGACAGATGCCGAAACGGACAGACATCAAGCACGTGCTCGTGATCGGCTCAGGGCCGATCGTCATCGGGCAGGCGTGCGAGTTCGACTACTCGGGCACCCAGGCCTGCCGCGTTCTGCGGGAGGAAGGCCTGCGGGTCAGCCTGGTGAACTCCAACCCGGCGACGATCATGACCGACCCGGAGTTCGCCGACGCCACCTATATCGAGCCGATCACCGCTGAGTTCGTCGAGAAGGTCATCGCCGCCGAACGCCCCGACGCGATCCTCGCGACCCTCGGCGGGCAGACCGCGCTGAACACCGCCGTCGCGCTGCATGAGCGGGGCGTGCTGGAGAAGTACGACGTCGAATTGATCGGTGCGGACATCGACGCGATCCAGCGCGGCGAGGACCGGCAGAAGTTCAAGGACATCGTCGCGCAGATCGGTGGCGAGACGCCGCGCAGCCGCGTCTGCCACTCGATGGACGAGGTCCGCGAAACCGTCGCCGAACTCGGCCTTCCTGTCGTCATCCGGCCGTCGTTCACCATGGGCGGTTTGGGTTCTGGCATGGCGCACACGCCCGAGGAGCTCGAGCGCCTCGCGTCGTTCGGCCTGGCCGAGTCGCCGGTGACCGAGGTCCTGATCGAGGAAAGCGTCCTCGGCTGGAAGGAATACGAACTCGAGCTGATGCGCGACCGGCACGACAACGTGGTGGTCGTCTGCTCGATCGAGAACATCGACCCGATGGGCGTGCACACCGGTGACTCGGTGACCGTCGCGCCCGCGATGACGCTGACCGACCGCGAGTACCAGCACATGCGCGATGTCGGCATCGACGTCCTGCGCGCGGTCGGCGTGGACACCGGCGGTTGCAACATCCAGTTCGCCATCCACCCGGAGAACGGCCGGATGGTCGTCATCGAGATGAACCCGCGGGTTTCGCGGTCGTCGGCGTTGGCGTCGAAGGCGACCGGGTTCCCGATCGCCAAAATCGCGGCCAAACTTGCTATCGGATATACGCTCGACGAAATCCCGAACGACATCACCGGCGAAACCCCGGCGAGCTTCGAACCGACGCTCGACTACGTCGTGGTCAAGGTGCCGCGGTTCGCGTTCGAGAAGTTCCCCGGCGCGGACAAGACGCTGACCACCACGATGAAATCGGTCGGCGAGGCCATGTCGCTCGGCCGCAACTTCACCGAGGCGCTCGGCAAGGCGTTGCGGTCCATGGAGACCAAGGCCGCGGGCTTCTGGACAAGGTCCGACCCCGTCGACGCGACCGTCGAGTCCACTTTGGAGCAGCTCAAGGCCGGGCACGACGGCAGGCTCTACACCGTCGAGCGCGCGTTGCGGCTCGGTGCGTCTGTCGAAGACGTGCACAACGCGTCCGGTATCGACCCGTGGTTCATCGACCAGATCTTGTCGCTGGTGGAGCTGCGCGCCGAGATCATGGACGCCGCCGTGCTCGACGAACCGCTGTTGCGCAGAGCGAAACGCGCCGGTTTGTCGGACCGTCAGGTGGCCGCGTTGCGGCCGGAACTGGCGGGGGAGGACGGCGTTCGCACGTTGCGGCACCGTCTCGGTGTCCGGCCGGTTTTCAAGACCGTCGACACCTGCGCGGCCGAATTCGCCGCGAAGACTCCGTATCACTATTCGGCTTACGAGTCCGACCCAGCGGCCGAGTCCGAGGTTGCGCCTCAGCGCGACAAGCCCAAAGTGCTCATCCTCGGCTCTGGGCCGAACCGAATCGGGCAGGGCATCGAGTTCGACTACTCGTGCGTGCACGCGGCGATGGCGTTGCGCGCTGACCAGTACGAGACCGTGATGGTCAACTGCAACCCGGAAACCGTGTCGACCGACTACGACACGTCCGACCGCCTGTACTTCGAGCCACTGACCTTTGAGGACGTTCTCGAAGTCGTGTACTCCGAGCAACAGTCCGGCACCGTCGCGGGCGTCATCGTGCAGCTCGGCGGTCAGACACCGCTCGGCCTTGCGCAACGGTTGGCCGACGCGGGAGTCCCGGTCGTCGGCACGCCACCCGCCGCGATCAACCTCGCGGAGGACCGCGGAGCGTTCGGTGACGTCCTGACGACCGCCGGTCTGCCAGCGCCGCGGTACGGAACGGCGACGTCGTACGAAGGCGCGAAGCGGATTGCAGATGAAATAGGATATCCGGTTTTGGTGCGACCGTCCTATGTGCTCGGCGGCCGCGGCATGGAGATCGTGTACGACGACTCCACGCTCGCCGACTACATCGCGCGCGCCACGGAGGTCTCGCCGGAACACCCCGTTCTGGTCGACCGGTTCCTCGACGACGCGATCGAGATCGACGTCGACGCGTTGTGCGACGGCGAGGAGGTGTTCATCGGCGGCGTCATGGAGCACATCGAGGAAGCGGGTATCCACTCTGGAGACTCGTCCTGCGCCCTTCCGCCGATCACGTTGGGCCGTACGGACTTGGAGAACGTCCGCCGATCGACCGAAGCCATCGCCAAGGGCGTCGGCGTGCGCGGCCTGCTCAACGTCCAGTACGCGTTGAAGGACGACCAGCTGTACGTGCTGGAAGCCAACCCGCGCGCGTCGCGGACGGTTCCGTTCGTGTCCAAGGCGACCGCGGTGCCGCTGGCGAAGGCCGCCGCCCGAATCATGCTCGGCGCGACCATCAAGCAGTTGCGCGACGAAGGCATGTTGCCGTCGTCCGGTGACGGTGGCGAATTGCCGTCGGACGCCGCGGTCGCCGTCAAGGAAGCGGTGCTGCCCTTCCACCGGTTCCGCACGCCGGAAGGCCACGGCGTGGATTCGTTGCTGGGCCCGGAGATGAAGTCGACCGGCGAGGTGATGGGCATCGACACCTCGTTCGGCAAGGCGTTCGCCAAGTCGCAGACCGCTTCTTATGGTTCGCTGCCGACGTCGGGCCGGGTGTTCGTGTCGGTGGCCAACCGGGACAAGCGCGCGATGATCTTCCCGGTGAAGCGGCTGGCCGACCTCGGGTTCGAGATCGTCGCGACCCAGGGGACCGCGGAAGTGCTCCGGCGCAACGGGATCCCGTGTGCCGAGGTGCCCAAACACTTCGAGGCTGGTGAGGACTCGGCGCGCAACGCCGTCAGCGTGATCCTGGACGGCGAGGTCGTCATGGTGATCAACACGCCGTACGGCAACAGCGGCCCCCGGGTGGACGGTTACGAGATCCGCACCGCGGCCGTGGCACGTGACATTCCTTGTGTGACCACGATTCAAGGCGCCGCTGCGGCCGTTCAGGGCATTGAGGCCCTGATCCGGGGTGAGATCACCGTCCGCCCGTTGCAAGCCTTGCAAGAAGCGCTGAAGGCGCAGTCGAGGAGTAACGCATGACGCACGCGGATCGCGCCCCGTTCGGCGCGCGGCTGACCGACGTCGTCGCCGAACGGGGCCCGCTCTGCGTCGGCATCGACCCGCACCCTGGTCTGCTGACCCAGTGGGGCCTCCCGGACGACGCGAACGGCCTCGAACAGTTCGCGTTGACCTGTGTGGACGCACTGGCAGGCGAGATCGCGGTCCTCAAACCGCAGTCGGCGTTCTTCGAGCGCTACGGCTCCAAGGGCGTCGCGGTGCTCGAGCGTGTCATCGCGGAGTCGCAGCAGGCAGGCGCGATCGTCCTGCTGGACGTCAAACGCGGCGACATCGGATCCACGATGGCGGCCTACGCGGCGGCGTACCTGACCGACGGTTCGCCGCTCGCCGCCGACGCCATAACACTGTCACCGTACCTCGGATTCGGCTCGCTCGAACCGGCGTTCCAAGCGGCGGAGAAGTCCGGGCGGGGCGTTTTTGTCCTTGCTCTGACCTCGAACCCTGAGGCGTCGGACGTTCAGCGTGCGCTGAATGGCGGGCGCAGTATCGCGCAGACGGTCGTAGACGCTGCGGCCGAACGCAACGCTGGGATTACCCCGATCGGGGGAATCGGTCTCGTCGTTGGAGCCACTATCGGGACGTTGGGCGTCGACCTGGACAGCCTCAACGGGCCCGTGCTGGTGCCCGGCTTCGGGGCACAAGGGGGCACGCTGTCCGATATCCGGACGCTCTTCGGAAAGTCCCTGCGTAGCGTGCTTCCGACCACGTCACGGGGGGTTCTGCGGGCGGGTCCCGATGTGTTCGCGCTGCGTAGCGAGGCCCTGCGGACGCGTGACGCGATCGTGTCGGCCGCGGGTCACCATTGATGTACCACGCGTGATCTGCGCAGGATCGTCGACCCACGTTGTCCTTGACCCGGGCGTGTCGGTACGGTCGCCAGCACCCGATCCGGAAACACCCACCCCACGGAGGAAATCGTGGCCCTTCCCCAGCTGACCGAGGAGCAGCGGGCCGCAGCGCTGGAGAAGGCGGCTGCCGCTCGTCGGGCCCGGGCTGAGCTCAAAGAGCGCCTGAAGCGAGGCGGCACGACCCTCAAGGACGTGCTCGCCCAGTCCGACAGCGACGAGGTCTTGGGCAAGATGAAGGTGACCGCACTGCTGGAGGCCCTCCCCGGCGTCGGCAAGGTGCGTGCCACTCAGATCATCGAGCGGTTGCAGATTGCCCCAAGCCGCCGTCTCAGGGGTCTCGGCGACCGGCAGCGCAAGGCGCTGCTCGCTGAGTTCAGCGGCGAGTGACTGATAGTCACTTGAGTGCCACTGAGCCGGGGACGGGTGTGCGCGCCCGGCCCCGGCTCACTGTTGTGTCGGGTCCATCAGGCGTCGGCAAGTCCACTGTGGTGGCCGAGCTGCGCAGGATGGACCCGAGCATCTTCTTCAGCGTCTCGATGACCACCCGCCGCCAGCGGCCCGGCGAGGTCGACGGTGGGCACTACCACTTCGTTGACCGGGCACGCTTCGACGACATGGTCGACAAGGACGAGTTCCTGGAATGGGCTGAGTACGCGGGCAACTGCTACGGCACGCCACGCCAGCCTGTTCTCGACGCGCTTGACGCGGGACGACCCGCGATCCTTGAGATCGAACTGCAGGGCGCGCGGCTGGTTCGCGCCGCGATGCCCGAGGCGCAGCTGGTGATGCTGGTGCCGCCGTCATGGGAAACCTTGGTCGGCAGGCTGACCGGTCGCGGGACCGAGGATCCCGAGGTGGTCCGCCACCGGCTGGCCGTCGCGGAGAAAGAGCTGGACGCTCAGGGCGAGTTCGACGCGCTGGTGGTGAACACCGACGTGAAGCAGGCCGCGACCGAGTTGCTAACCTTGATAACCGGTACCGCTGTCTGAAAACCCCTGGAGTTCCTCTTGACCACCGAGCTGGGCGCACTGGGCGAGCCGACCACCAACCTGGAAGGCATCACCAACCCCCCGATCGACGACCTGCTTGACAAGGTCAGCTCGAAGTACGCGCTAGTGATCTACGCCGCCAAGCGCGCACGCCAGATCAACGACTACTACGCGCAGCTCGGTGAGGGCCTGCTGGAGTACGTCGGCCCGCTCGTCGAGCCGGGTCCTCGCGAGAAGCCGCTGTCCATCGCGCTTCGCGAGATCCACTCCGGCCTGCTTGAGCACACCGAAGGCGAGTGACCACCCCGGCTTCTGGCCGGCCCCGGGTGGTGCTCGGGGTCGGCGGGGGCATCGCCGCCTACAAGGCCTGCGAGGTCCTTCGCCGTCTGACTGAGTCCGGTCACGACGTCCAGGTGCTTGCCACCGAGTCGGCACTCAACTTCGTCGGCAAGGCGACGTTCGAGGCGCTGTCGCACCAGCCCGTCTACACGGGCCTCTTCGAGGACGTGCCCGAGGTGGCGCACGTCCGCATCGGCAAACAAGCCGATCTTGTCGTCGTCGTCCCCGCAACAGCGGACCTGCTGGCCAAGGCCGCGCACGGGAACGCCAACGACATGCTCACCGGCACCCTGCTGACCGTGCGATGCCCGGTACTGATGGTCCCGGCGATGCACACCGAGATGTGGGAGCACCCGGCGACCCAGGACAACGTCGCGTTGCTGCGTTCGCGTGGTGTCGTTGTCACCGAGCCCGCCAGTGGGCGGTTGACCGGCACGGATACCGGCAAAGGCCGTCTGGCTGACCCCGCTGAGATCGTTGACCTCGCCCGGTTGCTGCTCGCTCGCGCTGACGCGTTGCCCCGCGACATGGCAGGCAAACGCGTTGTGGTGTCCGCCGGTGGCACACGTGAGCCGCTGGATCCGGTCCGCTACCTGGGCAATCGTTCGTCTGGCAAGCAGGGCTACGCGCTCGCGCGGGTCGCCGCGCAGCGAGGCGCCCAGGTCACCTTGGTCTCCGCGCACACCGTCGCGTTGCCGGAACCTGCGGGCGTGGACATCGTCGACGTCGGGACCGCGCTGGAGTTGCGCGACGCCATGCACAAGGCGGCCGCGGAGGCGGATCTCGTGGTGATGGCGGCGGCCGTGGCGGATTTCCGGCCGGTCAGCAAGGCCAACCACAAGATCAAGAAGACCGACAAGGACCCGGAGCCGGTCGCGCTGACCCGCAACCCGGATGTGCTGGCGGAGTTGGTCGTGGCCCGGGCCGAAGGCAAGTTCGACGCCTACATCGTGGGCTTCGCCGCGGAGACCGGCGACGAGCAGGGCGACGTGCTCACGCACGCGCGTGCGAAGCTGGCCAGGAAGGGCTGTGACCTGCTGGTTGTCAACGCCGTCGGCGAAGGGCAGGCCTTCGAGGTCGAGGACAACGCCGGGTGGCTGCTGTCCGCCGACGGCTCCGAACGGCCTATCGCACTGGGCTCCAAAGCGCAAATGGCAACCGAAATCTGGGACTTCGTCATGAAGTCGAGCACTCGTCGAACAGCGCGCTAGAACCTTCAGTAGGCTGGTCGATGCAGCTCATCCGTGATGAAGTGAGGGGTAATGGCAACAAACAAGGCCAGCCGGCTGTTCACGTCGGAGTCGGTCACGGAGGGGCACCCGGACAAGATCTGTGACGCGATCAGCGACTCGATCCTCGACGCCCTGCTGCGGAAAGACCCACGAAGCCGCGTCGCCGTCGAGACCATGGTGACCACCGGCCAGGTACACGTCGCCGGTGAGGTGACCACCGAGGCGTACGCGGACATCCCGGCGATCGTTCGCGACAAGATCCTCGAAATCGGGTACGACTCGTCAGCCAAGGGCTTCGACGGCAACTCGTGTGGCGTGAACATCGCCATCGGTTCGCAGTCTCCGGACATCGCTCAGGGGGTCGACACCGCGTACGAGTCGCGTGTCGAGTCCGCCGACGATGAGATCGACCGCCAGGGTGCTGGTGACCAGGGCCTGATGTTCGGCTACGCGTGCACCGACACGCCTGAGCTGATGCCCTTGCCGATCGCGCTCGCGCATCGGCTGTCCAAGCGACTGACCAAGGTCCGCAAGGACGGCGTCCTGCCGTACCTGCGTCCCGACGGCAAAACCCAGGTGACCATCGAGTACGCCGGTGACCAGGCCGTTCGGCTGGACACCGTCGTTGTGTCGTCGCAGCACGCCGAAGGCATCGACCTCGAGCGTCTGCTCGGCGTCGACATCCGTGAGCAGGTCATGGAGCCGGAGATCGGCGAGTTGCACCTGGACACGTCCAACGTGCGACTGCTGGTCAACCCGACCGGCCGGTTCGTCATCGGCGGTCCGATGGGTGACGCCGGCCTGACCGGCCGCAAGATCATCGTCGACACCTACGGCGGGATGGCGCGGCACGGTGGTGGCGCGTTCTCCGGCAAGGACCCGTCGAAGGTCGACCGTTCCGCGGCGTACGCCATGCGGTGGGTCGCCAAGAACGCGGTGGCGGCGGGCTTGGCCTCGCGCGTTGAGGTCCAGGTGGCGTACGCGATCGGCAAGGCGGCCCCGGTGGGCCTCTTCGTCGAGACGTTCGGCACCGAGGTCGTCGACCCGTCCAAGATCCAGGAGGCCATCTCCCAGGTCTTCGACCTGCGTCCGGCCGCGATCATCCGCGACCTGGACCTGCTGCGGCCGATTTACGCGCCGACGGCGGCGTACGGTCATTTCGGTCGTCCGGAGCTGGACCTGCCGTGGGAGCGCACCGACCGTGCGGAGGCCCTGAAGCAGGTTGCCGGTCTCTGACGGACCATCGTCACAAAACGGCGCGGGACTGTGCCCGCGCCGTTTCGTATCTGATTTTTCGTATCTGATATCCGATCGCCGGGTTTCAGGGAGCGCGAAATGGGCGTGCGCGCATCTTTGTGCGCGCCGCCCGGCTTCAAGGCACGGCATCGGAGGTACGCGCGGCCCCGTTCAGGATGCGGCGTCGACGAGCGCTTGCAGCAGGCGTTGCGGGTCCTCGGCGATGCGGTTGCAGACGTAGAGCCACCACTCGGTGCCGAACACGACGTACTCGCGAGTCGGGTGGCCGTTTTTGGCCATCGCTTCGAGCCGGTCCGGACCTAGCCCGAGCAGCGTCTCGAACTCCCACCGCGCGTCGGACCGACCGGCGCCGCCGAGGTAGTCGTCGATCTGGTTGATCAGGTCCCAGTCGTGGGTCGCGAACGAACACAGGTGCGCGGCATCAACCAACTGCTCGGCATACCGCCGATATGCGACCGCCAATTCGCGCGCCTCGCGCGGGTACGCGACGGTTTCGCTTTCCAAAAAGGCGCCTTTGACCAACCGGATTCGTCCAGGGCGCTCCAGAAGGCGAACCAAATCGTCGCCGGTTCGGTGAAGGCGCGCTTGTACGGTGATGCCGACGTGACCAAAGTGCGCGCAAAGTTGCTCATGGACCGCGAGGACGGCGTCCGTCCGGTCGGAGCCCTCCGCCGAGATGACCATTTCGCGGCCTGCGGCGGCGGTCGCCGTGGCGATCTCGGTCGCGTTCTCCAAAGCGAGACCAGCATCGACCGCGAGTCCTATATGAGATAGGTCGAGCGACACAGAACAACCGCTCGGTAGGCGACGCGCCATATCGACGAACACCGCGGTCTCGTCAGCGGCGCGTCGGGCGTCGCGGCAACTTTCGCCCATGTATTCGGCGTTCGCCCGGTGCCCGTCGGCGAGGATCCCGGTCACACGTTCGAGGGCATCGGCCAGGCTTTCTCCGGCCACGTACCGGCTGGCGACCTTGCGGACCAGTGGACCAATCATCGGATCGGCGGGGATTCGCCACTTCAGGTCCTCGTCGAGAGCCAGCGTGCGCAAAACCTGGGCGGCCCGCACTGCCTGGGCGGAGATGGTCATGATCCGACCCTCTGGTAAACCTCAAGCGTGGTCAACGCAGGCAACCGAAACAAGGGCGAACGGCACCCAGCAGCCGCCCTTCCGGTTGCCCGTGTCTACGTCGACGTGCCACTGGCGCACCTGGACAAGACATTCGACTACTTGATCCCCGCGCAGCTGGACGAACAAGTGGTGCCTGGTTGCCGGATCCGCGTACGGTTCTCCGGCAGGCTCGTGGACGCCTACGTCATCGAACGAGCGGCGGAGTCCGAGCATCCGAAGCCGATGTTCCTCGAAAAGGTCGTGTCGTCCGAACCGGTGCTGGCGCCACAGATCGCGCAGCTGGCCAGGACCGTCGCGGACCGCTACGCGGGCACGATGATGGACGTGCTGCGGCTGGCCATCCCGCCCCGCCACGCCCGAGCCGAAGCGGCACCCTCACCAGACCCGGTCGAGGTCAACCCGCCCGAAGAGACCGGCTGGGGACGCTACCCACGCGGGCCAGCGTTCCTCGACGCGTTGAAAGCAGGCCGCAACGCGCACGCGGTGTGGCAGGCGCTGCCGAACGACGACTGGCCTCGAAGGTTGGCGGAGCTGGCGACCACAGTCGCGGCGACAGGCCGGGGCGTGGTCATGGTCGTTCCGGACTACCGCGATGTGGCCCGTCTGCACGCCGCATGCCTTGACCTGGTCGGGAAGGAACAAGAGTCCGCTGTTGTCGCGTTGTCGGCCGATCTGGGGCCATCTACGCGGTACAAACGGTGGCTCGCGGTGCTCAGGGGCTCGGCAAGCATCGTTCTCGGCACCCGGGCGACAGCGTTCGCGCCGGTCAAGGACCCTGGCCTGGTCGTCATCTGGGACGACGGCGACGACTTGCACGCCGACCAACGCTCACCGTACGCCCATGTGCGTGACGTACTCACTCTCCGCGCGCATCAAACCGGCGCGGCGATGGTCATCGGCGGGTTCGCCAGGACATCTGAAGCCCAGTTGCTCCTGGACACGGGCTGGGCGCACGAAGTCATCGCGGCGCGAGACGAAGTCAGGAAATCCGCGCCACGGGTGACCGCGATCGGCGAGACCGACGTCCAGCTCGCCAGGGATCCGGCCGCCCGAGCGGCAAGGCTGCCGTCGGTGAGTTTCGAGGCAGCGCGTCACGCGCTCACCGCGGGCGCCCCAGTGCTGGTCCAGGTCCCACGACGCGGGTACGTGCCCGCGTTGGCCTGCGCGCAATGCCGCGCTCCGGCGCGGTGCCGCAGATGCGCCGGGCCGCTCTCGTTGCCGGGCGGGTTCGACGACGGCATGGCACGTCCAGCCGCATGTCGGTGGTGTGGTGCGGCTGAGGCCGCATTCCGTTGCGGCAACTGTGGATCACGGCGGCTGAGGGCTGTCGTGGTCGGTTCCAAAAGGACAGCCGAGGAGCTGGGACGGGCGTTTCCCGGCGTACCCGTTCGAACATCAGGCGCCGACGAAGTGCTCGCGACCGTGTCCAGCGCGCCCGCGCTCGTGGTGTCGACGCCAGGCGCTGAACCAGTTGCTGAAGGCGGCTACGGCGCGGCGCTTTTGTTGGACAGCTGGGCTTTGCTCGGCCGTGCGGATTTGCGCGCCACCGAGGAAACACTCAGGCGCTGGATGGGCGCGGCCGCGCTTGTTCGTCCTGGAGTGGACGGTGGGCGAGTGGTCGTGGTCGCCGATTCCTCGTTCGCGCCCGTGCAGGCGTTGGTGCGTTGGGATCCCGCTTGGCATGCCACGCAGGAACTTGCCGCGCGGAGCGAATTGGGTTTCCCACCCGCGGTCCGGATGGCGTCGGTAGACGGATCACCGGACGCGTTGGCGGAGTTCCTGGACAACATCGCATTGCCGGAGTCAGCCGAAGTCCTTGGCCCGGTGCCGATCGGCGAGACGAACGAGCGCGCGCTGATCCGGACGCCTCGCGTCGACGGGCGCGCGCTCGCCGCCGCGCTCGCCGTGGCGCAGAAGGAACGAACGGCACGGAAAGAGCCGGAGTCCATCAGGATCCGGCTCGACCCGTTGGAACTCGTCTAGTTGCTCGGCAGTCTCTCGGTCACGAGCGCCGGCGGGGGAGCGCTGAATATCAGTGTCGAGGTCTCGTGCAGCGCGTAGAGCTTCGTGCGCGGGTTCTGCAGGTCAGTTTCCGCGCGAGCAACGAAAATGTCGCCGCTCAGTTGAGGGGTGATGATCTCGGACGCGTCCGGTTCGACGGACACGCGCAGGTCGAACCCGCGCCACGCGGAGTCGACAACACCGGCGACCACGCCGTTTGACGTTGTGAACATGGCCGCGGTCTGGGACGGGGCCGCGTAACCAGGCACGCCATCCGGATCGGATACGGTCACGGTGGTTGCCGTCGTCTCACAGAACACCGGCCTGCCTTCGACGCGTGCTGCGGTGACGGTTACGCCGTTGACCTCAGAACTGGTCACGATCAGCCACTGTGGACGTTCAGGCAGATCGTGCGCGGCGGTAGCCGTTGCGTAACAGCGGTCGAGGTCGGCGTTCGCGCGTTGCAAGGAGACATTCTCGCTGCCGAACGCCGCAGCGGCGGGGGCGGTCGAGGACGACGACACGTTCTGCGCCAGGACAACCGAGCCGCCGATCAGGACAGCTACGGCACCGACAACTGCGGCGATGGGGGCACGTGCGCGGACGAACCACGACCGCGCCGGAACATCCAATTGGCTCCATAGTTTGCGTCGCAGCCGATCCCGCACCTCCGGCGGCATTTCACGGCGGCGGGGCAGTTCGTGGCGCGTCATTGGGCCGCCTCCAGCAAGTCGTCTCCGAGCATCCGGCGCAGACGGGATCGAGCGCGCGACAGCCGTGACCGGATGCTGACATCCTCGAGGCCGAGCAGTTCGGCAGCCTCGGCGACGGACAATTCGCCGATCAGGCACAACTCGACGGCCTGGCGTTCGGATTTCGGCAAACGCGCGACTGCCTGCAGCAGCACACGCATCCGGCCTTCGCCATCGACCTTGTCCACCACCGCATCCGCGTGATCCTCGATCGTGTCCGCGGTCGGCAGCCTGCGCAGCAACCGCGCGAACCGCCCAGAACTGCGGAATTCCGTGCGCGCCAGGTTTCCTGCGACCGCGTACAACCAGGGCAACGCGCTATCGCGGACCAACGTGACTTCGTGCAGCTTGCGCCATGCGTTCAGAAACGTCATGGATGTGAGGTCTTCGGCCAACGACCACGAACCGGTCAGCCGATAGGCGTGGTTCCACACCGCTTGCGCATGCCGCTCGAACAGTTCGCCGAACGCGGCCTTGTTGCCTGATGCGGCCCGGTGCCACAGCGCGGCGTCGCTGTGCACGTCGGCCTGCAGGCTTCTGGTGGTCACATCTATTAGATGTCCGCACCCGGTAACAACGTTGCATCCTCGAAAGTCACAGTTGGTTCAGCCCAACGCCGCATGCGGGGTGGCAGTGCCTGCTCCTACTGTCGAAGGTAGGACAGCCGTCACTGGAGGCAGGCGTGAGCGAAGCCCAGCTCGGCACCCGGGAGTACTTGTTGGCCGTCACCGAAGTGGATCAGCTGACGGTTGGTGTTGAAGAGGAGTTCCTGCTGGTCGACGTCGAATCCGGCGGGCTGGCCGACCGCGCTCCGGACATCCTGTCCGAAGTTGAGGGCGGCGGGCACGATCTGCAGCCCGAGATCGCGTTGAGCCAGGTGGAATCGGCCAGCGCCGTCTGCGTGACCATGTCTGACCTGCGGGCGCAGTTGAGCAGCGCCCGCAGGGTGCTCGCCGATGAAGCCACCCGGCACGGGTCGCGGCTTATCGCGACGGGAACGCCAGTGCTGGGCCGCGGATCGCCGAGCGGGCTGACGCCGTTGCCGCGGTATCACCGGATGACTCGAGAATTCCGTGCGCTTATTGGAGATTTGCCTGTCTGCGGGTGCCATGTGCACGTTGGTCTGCCGGACGACGAAACTCGGGTGCTGGTCTGCAACCACATTCGGTACTGGCTGCCGACTTTGCTGGCCATCAACGCGAACTCGCCGTACTGCAACGGTGCTGACACGGGTTACGCCAGCTGGCGGTACTTGATGTGGAGCCGATGGCCGTCAGCCGGTGCGCCGCCGTGGTTCGAATCTGCGTCGGACTACTACGCCGCTCGTGAACAGGTCATCGCAAGTGGGGCTGCGATGGATCTGGGCATGCTTTATTGGGACGTAAGGCTTTCCGCGCACCAACCGACAGTCGAGGTCAGGGTCGGTGACGTGGCTCCGACAGTGGACGACGCGGTGCTCATGGCCGCGCTGGTTCGCGGCATCGCCGCAACCGCGCTGGCGACCGGGGAATTAGGGCCCGCGGTGCCGCAGTATTTGTTGCGGCCCGCACTTTGGCGCGCCGCGCGGGACGGCCTGGAGGGCCAAGGAGTCGATCTCGTCACCGGGGAGCTGGCTCCGGCCGCGGATCTCGCCGGTGCGTTGGTGCGATGGATACGTCCGGCGCTGGAGATGGCCGGGGACTACGAATTGGTCGACGAGTCGCTGGCCCGTTTGGTGCTGGACGGATGTGGCGCCGCTCGGCAACGGGCCGCGTTTGGTCGGACCGGGTCGTTGGATGGCGTTGTGGAGTTCCTCGCCGCGCAGACGCGTTCGGCGTGATCGTCGCGAACCGTCCCGCCTATTTCATACTTCGTATCCGATATAGGGCAGGTCGTCGAGCGGTCGCTCGTTGGCCGGGCGGTAGGCTTTCACGCGATGAGCATTCGCGATGTGTCGATCCGGGACGACTCGATCAGGCTTGGTCAGTTCCTGAAGCTGGCGGGGCTGGCCGAGGACGGCAGCCACGCCAAGGACCTGATCGAGGCCCAGGACGTGACGGTCAACGACGAGGTCGAGGTTCGCCGGGGCAGGCAGTTGCGGCACGGTGACGTCGTCGCGGTCGACGGCGAAAAAGCGCGCTTGGTGGCGAACGGTTAAACGAGCTCGGCGATATCAACTTTTCGCCGCAGACGCGCCAATGCCCGATGTTGCGCGACCCGCACGGCCCCGGGCGTCGAACCCACAGCCGCGGCAGTCTCCTCAGCGGACAGCCCGACAACGATCCGCAGAACGAGGATGTCGCGTTGACGGCTGGGCAGGATGCTCAAGATCTCGTTGATCCGCCTGGACGCCTCGCCCTGCAGCACATGCTGCACAGGGCTGGCCTCGACTTCGGGCGTGTCCGGAATGTCCGCGACCGGTTGCTCTCGGTTACGGGCGACGGCGCGATGAGCATCGGCGACCTTGTGGGCCGTGATGCCGTAGACGAACGCCAAGAACGGACGTCCTTGGAACTCGTAGCGCGGCAGTGCGGTGAGAACCGCGAGGCAAGCCTCCTGCGCGATGTCGTCTGCTGAGGTGTAGGACCGCTCACCTCGGCCGACGCGGGCGCGGCAATAGCGCACGACCAATGGCCGGATCGTCGTCAGCAGCCGACCCACCGATTCAGGGTCACCGTTGACCGCCGCCGGAACCAGGGCGTCGAGGTAGTTGACCAAGTTCGTTGCCACATGGTCGATCCTTGCCGCCCGCAGTGGTTACCGACAGTGCCGGAAGACTTCGGCGGATTGATGACTTTAGGCCCTACTGGGATTCGGGCCAATCCTGTGGCAGCCAATTGACGGCGTACCAGAGGTCCATTCGGTGCTGTGCCTGGGACAAATCCACGTGCAGGGCACGCTCGATCTGACCGATCCGGTGCCTGACGCTGTTGCGGTGCACATCCAGGGCGGCCGCGGTGCGATCCCAGCTGCCATGGTTGGCCAGCCAGACCCGAAGCGTCTGCACGAGATGCGCCGGGCCAGGCGACCGAATTTCGGCGAGCGGCGCCAAGGTCCGTCGAGCGAACGCACGCGCTTGCGCAGGGTCGATCAGCGACGCGACGCTTTCAGACTCGTTGTCCGCGCTGATCGGATGACCCGACGCGGCGGCGCGCCGCCGCAAAGCGACAGCCTCCCGTTCGGCCATCCGCAAATCGGCGACACCGACAACGCCGCTCATGCCGACGAGCCACCCGCGCTTGTGCAACGTCTCCAACGCGGTCGGCGACGGTGCCGAGCGCGCCGAAACGATGGCACGGAAACTGCCACCGGCCAGGTCGACCAGGGGAGTGCCGAGCAACTGCACGAGCTGCGTGAAGTCACTGTCCACATCGGCGCGCTGCTTGCGACGCACGTCGACGCCAGCCACAACGCGGTAGTCCTGCCCCACGCGGTTATCCAGCAACGCGGCGAGATGATCACCTGTCGATTCAGCGGCCGAACCCGCGGCCAAAAGCAACCGGGCGGCCAGCCGGGAAGCGTGCCCTCGCGACGTATCGGTCTCTCGCCGCAGCAATCCGAGCATCGCCAACGCCATGGCGACGACCGCGCGGTCGCCGACGCTGAACGCGCGGCCGCGTCCGACGACGAGCACAGCTGACTGGTCAACCGGGTGCAGCACCACGTGGTCGACACCTATATGTGTGCTCGCGCTGCGGGGACCTGAGCCACCGCGCAGCCGTGAGGCCAAGGACAGCAGATCGTCCGTCGGCTCCGGAGCCAGACCGGACCTGGTCACGACCGCGCCGTCGGAATCCAGCAGCATGGCCCAGCCGGTGAGCGACGTGGCCAGCGAACGGACCGTGGTCTCGGTCGGCCGCGGCCTCGTCGCAGCCCTGGTCAAATTGCGCTGACCGTCGGCGATGACCCGGAGCTCGGCGTTCTGCACCTCGGCTAGTGCGGCACCGACAGCTTGGCTGACGGCCAGGAACGGCGTTCGTTCAGGAACAGCGAGCAACGGGAGGTCACGGTCGCGGCATGCTTTGACCAGCTCTCGGGGCACGGCGTCGTATATCGGGGTGACCCCGAAGCCCAACGCGCTGACACCCGCGTTGATCAGGCTTTCCACGTAAGCGTCGATTTCCGCCGGGGTGCGGGGAAAGTTCGTGCCCGCGGTCAGCAGCAGTTCCTGGCCAAGCAGATACGGCACCGGATCGCGCAGTTCGCTGACGTGCGCCCAGCAGATCGGGCGGTCAAGCCGCGACTTTCCGGCCTTCACCTCGAGGCCCAACTCCGCGCGGCTGACGACCGCACGCAGCGGGATGGTCCTGAGCACCATGGCACGCCTCCCCGGGCCGATTCATCCAATCGTGGCTGGCCAGATTGTGCAGAACAACCTCTGACCGAACCAGACTTGGCTCTCTACGGTGACCGGAACGAAACGCCACGCGTAGGAGATCGACATGGCCCTCGACAACGCAGTGATTGTGGCCTACCTGGTCGGCATGGTCGCGATGGGGTGGTGGGGCATGCGCCGGGCCACGACCAAGAGCGAATACCTGGTCGCCGGACGACGGTTAGGCGGCCCGATGTACTCGGGCACGATGTCGGCGATCGTGCTCGGTGGCGCGTCGACGGTCGGCGGCGTCGGCCTTGGTTACAAGTTCGGCATCTCCGGAGCGTGGCTCGTACTCGCCATCGGCCTCGGCATCCTGCTGTTGTCCGCCGCGTACGCCCGTCGCATTCAGCGGCTGAAGGTGTACACGGTCTCCGACATGTTGGATATCCGATATGGGGGTTCGTCGGCGTCGGTGTCCGGCGTCGTGATGTGGGGCTACGCGTTGATGCTGACGGTCACGTCGCTTGGCGCGTCATCGACGATCTTCAAGGTGCTGTTCGGGTTCGACAGGTGGTCGAGCATCCTGCTCGCTGGCGGAATCGTGGTGCTGTATTCGGTGCTCGGCGGCATGTGGTCGATCTCGATGACCGACATCGTCCAGTTCATCGTCAAGACCGTCGGCATCCTGTTCCTGCTGTTGCCGTTCGCGCTGATCAAAGCGGGCGGGTTCGAAGGGATGCGGGAACGGCTCGACGCGAGCTTCTTCGACTTCACCGCGATCGGTGGCGACACCATCGTCACATACCTGGTGATCTACACGCTCGGCCTGCTGATCGGACAGGATATCTGGCAGCGGGTGTTCACCGCGCGGTCGTCGAACGTCGCGACCTGGGGCGGAATCACGTCAGGTCTGTATTGCGTCATCTACGCGTTCGCCGGCGCGTTGATCGGCATGGCGACCAAGGCGCTGTACCCGGATCTGCCGAGCCGCGATGACGCTTTCGCGACCGCCGTGGAGAACCTGCTGCCGATGGGCGTTCGCGGACTTGTGCTCGCCGCCGCGCTCGCGGCGCTGATGTCCACGTCGAGCGGTGCGCTGATCGCGTCGTCGACGGTCGCGGCGAACGATATCTGGCCGCGGCTGACCAAACGTATTTCGGATATGAAAGAGGATGTACACGCCAACCGCATCTTCACGTTGGTGCTCGGCATTGTCGCGATCGTGCTGGCGATCCTGATCGAAGGCGTGATCGCCGCGCTGACCGTCGCGTACAACCTATTGGTCGGCGGTTTGCTTGTCACGATTGTCGGTGGGCTGATCTGGAAGCGCGGCAACCGGCAGGGCGCGTTGGCTTCGATGATCACCGGCGCGATCACCGTGGTGATCGTGATGATCACCGCAGGCCTTGAGGCCAACGAGGTCGTCTACTACGGGCTTGGCGTCAGCCTCGTGTCCTATGTGGTCGTCAGCCTGCTCACGCCGCCGACCGACAAAGCCGTACTCGAGCACTGGAACCGTCGCGTCAACGGCGAAGACAAGGAGGAAGTGCCAACATGATCGGTCCGGTGGACTCTTCGAAGGTGCCCCGGTTCGCTGGGCCCGCCACGTTCGCCCGGCTGCCCAGGCTGGACGAAGTGGAGCGGGCCGACATCGCGGTGGTCGGTGTTCCGTTCGACACCGGCGTTTCCTACCGGCCAGGCGCTCGGTTCGCGCCCGCCGCGGTCCGTGAGGCAAGCCGGTTGCTCCGGCCGTACCACCCCGGTCTCGACGTTTCGCCGTTCGAATCCGCGCAGGTCGTGGACGCCGGGGACATCGTGTGCAACCCGTTCAACATCGGCAAGGCGATCACCGAGATCTCCGAGCAGGCAACAGAACTGCTGAACACCGGCGCGAAACTGGTGACGATCGGCGGCGACCACACGATCGCCCTGCCCTTGCTACGAGCGATCGCATCGAAGCACGGCCCGGTCGCGCTGCTGCACTTCGACGCGCACCTGGACACATGGGACACGTACTTCGGCGAGCCGTACACACATGGGACGCCGTTCCGTCGTGCTGTCGAGGAAGGAATTCTCGACACTTCGGCACTGTCGCATGTGGGCACTCGCGGACCGCTTTACGGTCGCGCCGACCTGACCGAAGACGCACGGCTCGGCTTCGGGATTGTTACGTCAGCTGACGTAATGCGCCGGGGTGTGGATGAGGTCGTTGCCGCGCTGCGGGAGCGGATCGGCGACCGTCCGTTGTACGTCTCGATCGACATCGACGTCCTCGATCCCGCGCACGCACCAGGCACCGGAACGCCTGAAGCAGGCGGTATGACGAGCCGCGAACTGCTTGAGATCCTGCGGGGTCTGGCTGGGACGAACCTTGTTTCAGCTGACGTTGTCGAGGTGGCGCCTGCATACGACCACGCGGACATCACGTCCATTGCCGCGTCGCACGTGGCGTACGACCTTGTCAGCCTGCTAGCGATGGGCGTGGGCAAATGAGCCGGACCGGTGGAGACCTGGTTGTCGAATCCTTGACCGCGTTGGGTGCGCGGACCGTTTTCGGGCTTCCCGGTCAGCACGCCCTCGGACTGTTCGACGCGCTGCACCGATCGTCACTGCGCTACGTCGGGAGCCGCACGGAGGTCAACGCTGCGTTCGCCGCCGACGGTCACGCGCGGACGACCGGCGAAGTGACGCCGCTGTTCGTCTCGACGGGGCCCGGCGCGTTGCAGTCGTTGGCGGGTTTGCAAGAAGCGGCGGCGTCCAGCGTGCCGATTCTTGGCATCAGCAGTCAGATCCCGTCCGCTGGTCTCGGCGGCGCGCGACGCGGTTTCCTACACGAACTGCCCGACCAACAGGCCAGTTTCCGCGACGTCGTCAAACACACGCGCGTCGTGCGGGCCGCGTCGCAGATCCCGTCGGCGATCGCCGAAGCGTGGCGAATCGCGGCGAGCGCGCCGACGGGCCCAGTGTGGGTTGAGATTCCGCAGGACGTATTGCTTGGCCCTGCCGGAGTTCCGGCCGTCAGCGAACTGCGGGCGGACCCGATCGTATTGGAAATACGATCCGAGCTGATCGTCGAGGCGGCGCGCGCTCGCCGAAGCGCAGCGGCCGGTCATCCTGGCGGGCGGCGGAGTGCTCCGCAGCGGCGCGCAGGCGGAGTTGCTGACTTTGGCGGAGAAAATCGGCGCGCCGGTCGTCACCACGTTCGGCGGCAAAGGTGCGTTCCCCTGGCACCACAAGTTGTCGCTGCAGTCCTGGCTGGAGGACTGGCACACCACCGAAGTGCTCCAGGACGCCGACGTTCTTGTGGTGATCGGTTCCGGCCTTGGCGAGCTGTCGAGCAACTATCACACCTTCCGACCGGCCGGTCGGGTCATTCAGATCGAAGCGGATCTGGGCAAACTCGAATCCAACCATTCGGCGCTGGGCATTCATGCCGACGCGAGAGGCGCGCTGCGCGCACTGATACCGCTCGTCGAGCAACAGGACGCGGTCGTTCCCGAACTGTTGGCAAAAGTGCGGCAACGGCTGGACGGTCAAAATTTGACGGTCGAACGCGACATTCTCGCCAGCGTCCGCGAAGCGTTGCCTGACAACGCCCCGAGCTTCTGGGACATGACGATCCTGGCCTATTGGGCATGGTCGGCCTGGGACCCGCGCGACGGCGCGATGCATTCGGCGCAGGGCGCTGGCGGTCTCGGCTACGCCTTCCCTGCCGCACTCGGTGCGGCGTCCACTGCGGATGGCCCAGTGGTGGATGGCCCGGTGCTCGCGGTGTCGGGTGACGGCGGTGCGATGTACGGCTTGTCCGAGCTGGCCACGGCAAAGCAGCACAACCTGAACGTCACATGGCTCATCGTCGACGACGGCGGCTACGGAATCCTGCGCGAATACATGACCGAGGCCTTCGGAGCAGCCAGCGGAACGGAACTGGCCAGGCCGGATTTCGTCGCGCTGGCCGAGTCCTTCGGCATCCCGGCCGTCAAGACAAGCCCTGAACGGCTCCGAACTGACCTGGCCGACGCCTTGGCCGCCGCGGGACCACGTGTCGTCGTCCTGCCTGTGTTGCTGCGGATGTTCGCCCCGACCCACCTGGAGCACCGATGAGCACACTGGATCTGGTCAACCCGGCGACCGGCGAGGTCTTCGGCACGACGCCGGTCGGCCGTGAGTCCGAAGTGGACGCCGCGGTGCGGAACGCGGCCAAAGCGTTCACAACCTGGCGTCGCAGCACGCCGATGGAACGCCAAGCGGCTTTGCTTGCCATCGCCGACGCTTTGCAGGTCAGGGCGGACGACTTCGCTGAGGTCGAATGCCGGGAAACCGGCAAGGACCGGGCCGTGATGCTCAGCGACGAGATCCCCCAATCCGCTGACGTCTTCCGTTTCTTCGCAGGCGCGGCGCGGACGCTGGCTGGCGCGTCGGCGGGGGAGTACGTGGCGGGACACACGTCGAGCCTGCGCCGTGAGCCGGTCGGCGTGATCGCGCAGATTACGCCGTGGAACTACCCATTGCTGATGGCGGTCTGGAAGATCGCGCCCGCGATCGCCGCAGGTAACACCGTTGTGCTCAAACCAGCCGACACCACGCCCAGCAGCACGGTCCTGCTCGCCGAGTTGGCTGCGGAATTTCTACCCGAAGGTGTGGTCAACGTTGTCACAGGAGACCGGGACACGGGACGGCTGCTCGTCGCCCATCCAGTCCCCGCGATGGTGTCGATCACCGGCTCCACCCGAGCGGGCATCGAAGTAGCGCGCACCGCGGCGGACACGCTGAAGCGGACGCATCTCGAACTCGGTGGCAACGCGCCAGTGGTGGTCTTCGACGACGTCGACGTGGCCTCGGCGGCTGACGGCATCATCGCGGCCGCGTTCTACAACGCTGGTCAGGACTGCACTGCGGCGACGCGGGTGCTCGTCCAGGCAGGCGTACATGACGAGTTGGTCGACGCTTTGATGACCCGTGCCAAAGCCGCCACAACCGGTCCACTCAACAGCGCGATCCAACTGGATCGGGCCATCGGTCTGGTGGACCGGCTACCCGGCCACGCGGTCGTCCACTGTGGAGGAAAACAGCTCGGCGACCGCGGCTTCTTCCTTGAGCCAACGGTCATCTCCGGATTGCGCCAGCAGGACGAGATCGTCAAGGAAGAGGTCTTCGCCCCGGTCGTGACCGTGCAGCGGTTCACTTCCGAGGACGAGGGGATTACCAGCGCCAACGGCGTCCCGCAAGGCCTGGCTTCCTCGGTGTGGACAACTGATGCGAGCCGGGCCGCGCGTGTGAGCATCGAACTGGACTTCGGCTGCGTCTGGGTGAACACCCATGGTCCGCTTGCCTCCGAGATGCCCCACGGCGGCTTCGGCCAATCCGGCTACGGCAAAGATCTGTCCACGATTGGCCTTGATGACTACACACGCGTCAAGCACGTGATGACCAAGCTGGCTTGAGTTCGCCACGCGCGCGAGGCAAAGTGGGCCACCTCAATCGTTTGCGGGAGGTCATGTCGTGCGCAGGTCAGCCGCCTTGGTCGCGTTATTGACTACAACTACTGTGCTTGTCAGTGGCGCGGAAGTGGGCGCGAGTCCCAGCCGGTCCAAGGTGCCAGAGGCCATCGGCTACGGCGGTGCGGTCGCGAGCATCGACGCAGACGCGACCGCCATCGGCATTTCCGTTCTGCGCCGCGGCGGCAACGCGGTCGACGCCGCCGTGGCGACCGCGGCGGCATTAGGCGTCACCGACCCGTTCTCCAACGGCATCGGTGGCGGCGGCTTCTTCGTGTTCTACGAAGCGAAAACCGGAAAGATCCACACCATCGACGGTCGTGAGACAACGCCGATGGCCGCGACCGAAACGCTGTTTCAGGAAAATGGTGTGCCGATTCCGTTCGCCGAAGGCATGACCAGCGGCCTGAGTGTCGGCGTTCCCGGCACACCGCGCACCTGGCAGCGCGCGCTGCAGCTGTGGGGACGCAAGTCGCTCAACGACGTGATGAAGCCAGCGGAGCAACTTGCCCGCAGCGGTTTCGTTGTTGACGAAACGTTCCGCACCCAAATTGCCAACAACGCGACCAGGTTCGCCGCGTTCCCGTCGACCCGTGAGCTGTACCTGCCGGGCGGACAGCCACCGGCGGTGGGCACGACGTTCCGTAACCCCGACATGGCCAACACCTACCGGGAACTGGCCGACACGAACCTGAAGTCGTTGTACCGGGGGCAGATCGGCGAAGAGATCGTCAAGACGGTTCAGCAGCCACCGAAAGATCCGGCGTCCACCCTGAAGGTCCGGCCAGGAAAGCTGGCCGAGTCCGACCTTGCCCGCTACGAGGCGCCGCTGCGTGAGCCGAGCAAGACGACCTACCGCGGCCTGGACATCTACAGCATGGCGCCGCCGTCCTCAGGCGGCACGACCGTCGGCGAAGCGCTGAACATCCTGGAGTCGACCAATCTCAGCAAGCAGTCGAAGACCGACTACCTGCACTATTTCCTCGAGTCGACGCGGTTGGCGTTCGCGGACCGCAACCGTTGGGTCGGGGATCCCGCGTTCAGCAACGTGCCGACGCGTGAACTGCTTTCGCAGCGTTTCGCCGATTCCCGCGCGTGCCTGATCAACCCGGCCAAAGCGTTGACGAGCCCCGTCGCGCCTGGCGACCCGCGTAACCCGCAACCGTGCGCGACCACTGGTCAGGGCGTTGCCGCCGAGATCGGCAGCAAGCACACCACGCACCTGACGACCGCGGACGCGTGGGGCAACGTTGTCTCGTACACGCTGACCATCGAGTCTGAGGGCGGCAACGGAATCGTCGTGCCGGGCCGCGGTTTCCTGCTCAACAACGAGCTGACCGACTTCAACTTCGCTCCGTTGTTCCCTGGTGTTCCTGACCCCAACCTGCCCGCTGCGGGTAAGCGGCCGCGTTCGTCGATGGCGCCGACCATCGTCATGCGTCACGGCAAGCCGTTCTTCGCCACTGGTTCGCCGGGCGGGGCGTCCATCATCACTACGGTCGCTCAGGTGATCACCGGACGAGTGGACCGCGGCATGACGCTCAAGAACGCGATCGCGGAGCCGCGTGCCTCGCAGCGCAACTCCGCGTCGGCTCAGGTGGAGAAGGAGTTTCTCGCCCAGCCGGAGACGGCTGCGTTGATCGCTCGCGGACAGGGCTTCAGCAGTGCCCCCGCTGAAATCGGCGCGGCGACCGGCGTTGAGCGGTTGCCTGACGGCCGGTGGATCGCTGCAGCCGAGACTGTTCGGCGTGGTGGTGGTTCGGCGGCGGTCGTGATTCCTGCCCGTCGGTAGGGCGCTTTTTCGTTGGTGGATAGGTGGAGCACCTCGGTCGTGGACCGGGGTGCTCTCTTTTGTGCGTGCCGCAGTCTTCGGTGGACGGGTTTGCGTCCGTGGGTGAATGGTCATGTCGGTGCTGCGGTATTGCTGGCAGGCGGCCCACTGCGAGATCGGGATCACCGGCCGGGGAACGGCAGTCGCGGGTTGTGCAGGACGCCTCGAAGCGACACTGGAAGCAGCCAGCGAGTTTTCCTTGTCGGAGAACGGGCCGTAGTCGGTGCCGCCCTTGGCCGCCTGCTTTTGGCTGCCGGAGAGTGCGCCTGCCAAACTCGACGAGTAGCGCGATCCAGGGCGCCCTGCCGTCCTGTAGATCCGGATGCTGTCTGAACCCGTTGCGCCGGAACCGGTTTCCTGTCGGCGCGGGTTGCGGTCAGGTGACGAAGTTTGGTCTAGACCTTGAGTTGATCAGTGGTCTGGATCTTTAACTGATGTGTGGTCTTCCTTGCCACGACCCTGCCAACTGGAGGAAGAAACCGATGTCAGTCAGACAACGGCGATTCGGCATTGTGCTGATCGCCGGTTCGCTCGCGTTATCTGGCTTCTCCGGCACCGCGCAGGCCGCCGCCAATCCCACCGCCACATTCAGCAAGGTGTCCGACTGGGGCACCGGATTCACCGGCCAGGTCGTCGTCCGCGCCGGCGACTCCACCCCGCTCAACGGCTGGATCGTCAAATTCGACCTGCCTGCGGGCACAAGCATCGGCTCGACGTGGGAAGCGGACATGACCCGCGTCGGCGACAACTACACGTTCCGCAACCGCAGCTACAACGGCAGCGTAGCCGCTGGTGCCACAACATCGTTCGGGTTCAACGGCGCCGGACCCGGCACGCCGCTGAACTGCACGATCAACGGTAACCCGTGCGATGGCTCGTCTGGCGAGCCGGACGCTCAGGCGCCGACCGTCCCGACCGGCCTCGCGGCGGGCACGACCACCAGTAGCACGGTTCCGTTGAGCTGGAACGCGTCCTCCGACAACGTATCCGTTATCGGATACGATATTTTCCAAGGCAGTTCGACGACGCCCGTCGCCACCTCGCCGTCCACTTCGTTCACCGTCGGTGGTCTGCAACCGACGACCACCTACAGCTTCCGCGTACGGGCGCGCGACCGTGCAGGCAACGTTTCCGCGCTCAGCGCACCCGTTTCCGCGACCACGAAGGAAACCGGCAACCCCGGGCCTGGCGGAAAACGCAAAGTCGGCTACTTCACCCAATGGGGTGTTTACGACCGCGCGTACTACATCAAGAACCTGGACACGTCCGGTTCGGCGGCGAAGCTGACGCACATCAACTACGCGTTCGGCAACATCGACTCCGCGGGCCGGTGCTTCCAGGCCAACCAACTCGGCCAGGGTGACGCGTGGGCTGACTACCAGCGGCGGTTCACCGGGGACCTGACCGTCAACGGGCAGGCGGACGTGTACAACCAGCCGCTCGCAGGCAACCTCAACCAGATCAAGCAGTTGAAGGCCAAGTACCCGCACCTGAAGGTCAACCTGTCGCTGGGCGGCTGGACCTGGTCGAAGTACTTCTCCAATGCCGCGCTCACGGCCGCCTCGCGGCAGGCACACGTGTCGTCGTGCCTCGACATGTGGATCAAGGGCAACCTGCCGCAGATTGGCGGCGAACCACAGGGCGGTCCGGGTTCGGCCGCGGGTGTGTTCGACGGCATCGACCTCGACTGGGAATGGCCGGGTAGTGAGGGCAACGTCGGTAACGTCGTTCGCCCGGAAGACAAGCAGAACTTCACGGCGCTGGTCCAGGAATGGCGCCGCCAGCTCGACGCGTATGGCGCTACCACCGGCAAGCACCACGAGCTGACCGCGTTCATGCCTGCCGATCCCGACAAGGTGGTCGCCGGTTACGAAGTCAGCCAGCTCTTCACTTCGTTCGACTTCATCACCCTGCAGGGCTACGACCTGCACGGCGGCTGGGAGACGGTGACCAACAACCAGTCCGCACTGCGACTTCCGGCTGGCGATCCCGGCCCGAAGCCGTACAGCATCGAGATCGCGGCGAACGCGTGGACCAGCCGGGGCGCGCCCGCGAACCGGATTGTGCTTGGCGTTCCGTTCTACAGCCGCGGTTGGACCGGCGTGGCCAACGTCAACAACGGGCTGCACCAGACGGCGACCGGACCTGCCCCCGGTCGGTACGAAGCGGGCATCAACGACTACAAGCTGATCAAGCCTTTGGTCGGCAGCGGCTATCAGCTGTACCGGGATGCCAACGCCGGACACGCGTGGTTGTTCAACGGCAGCACATTTTGGACATACGACGACCCGACCGAAATCGCCAGGAAGACCGCTTGGATCACCAGCAACGGCCTTGGCGGGGCGATGATCTGGTCCATGGACGGCGATACGGCCAACGGTGAGTTGATGACGGCCGTGCACCAGGGCATCGGCTGACCACGTGTTTGATGGGACGCGCGTTGGCCGTTGGTCAACGCGCGTTCGTTACGAAAGGATCATGAGGCTGCTTGTCGCGGTCGCGAGTAGACGGTCGCTGCCATCCGTTATGCGCGCCTCGGCCAAAGCAATCCGTCGGCCGTGGTGGGTCAGTGTCCCGGTGCATCGGATCGCATCGGTGCGCTCCGAGATGGCGCTGAGGAACTTGACCGACAGATCGAGCGACGTATAACCGATCCCTACATCCAATTTTGTATGCAACGCGCTACCGGTCGCGGTGTCCATCATGGACGCGATGAATCCACCGTGGACGATGCCAGAGCCGTTGTACATGTACTCGGCCGGTTTGACGCCGAAGACGACTCGGCCCGGTTCGACTTCGATCAGATCGAGGCCAAGCGTCTGGACCATTGGCGGTGGCGGGATCGTTCCGGCGAGCAGGCCGCGCATGATCTCCAAGCCGGTCAGGTCAGCCGGAAAGCCTGGCTCTTCCCAGCGATAAGTACGAGTCCGGACGCTCATGATCGCTCCCCTTGTGCGGCGGTGGCCCACCGTCGCTGATAGACCCGGTCCGCTGACGTCAGCGGTTCGCCGCAAGTGCTGCACACGGTCGGCGAGCTGCTCAGGTGATCAGCTGACCGGTGCAGGATGGACATCTCGATATGGCGCGCGGGCGCCTTCGTGTACTTCTCGCCCCAACGCGCCAGAGCGTCGAGTGACGGCAGCAAGTCCGCGCCCGCGTCGGTGATCACGTACTCCTCGTGCATCCGCTGCTTACCGCGATACGGCGCGCGGCGAAGCAGTCCCGCTTCGACCATCTGTGCGAGCCTGCGGGCGAGCACGTTGTCGGCGACCTGGAGACGCTCGCGGAACTGCTCGAACCTCGTCGCGCCAAGCAGCGCCTCGCGCAGCACGAGCATGACCCACGGGTCGCCGACCACATCCAGCGAACGCGCGATCGGGCACGGGTGCTTCGACCAGTCCTGACGTAGCACGGGACGCTCCTCACATTGGCTTGCTCGAAGAAAGCCTATACGAAGTAGGCTTGCTTGAGGAAAGTTAACAAGGAGGTCGGCCATGAGAGACGCTGTGATCGTCGACGCCGTCCGCACGCCCATCGGCAAAGGTCGCGCCACAGGGACATTGGCTGGCGTGCACCCCGTCGACCTGCACGCGCACGCCATTCGCGCCCTCGTTGACCGCACCGGAATCGACCCGGCGTTGATTGACGACGTGATTTCCGGCGCGGTCGGTCAGATCGGCGAGCAGAGCGGCAACACCGCGCGCTGGGCCGCGCTCGCCGCGGGACTGCCCGAATCGGTTCCGGCCGTCACCGTCGACCGGCAGTGCGGCAGCAGCCAGCAGGCGATCCACTTCGCCGCCCAAGGTGTGATCGCCGGTGCGTACGACGTCGTCATCGCATCCGGCATCGAGTCGATGAGCCACGTCCCGATCGGCAGCCAGCGCGACGGTCGGGACTTCCTCGGCCCGCAGGTCGCCAACCGGTACGCCGACGGGCTCGTCCCGCAGGGGATCAGCGCCGAGTTGATCGCCGCCAAGTGGGGATTGACCCGCGAGCAACTCGACACGTTCGCGGCCACGAGTCATCAGCGCGCCGCGGCGGCGTGGGCGGATGGCCGGTTCGACCGCGATGTGGTGCCGTTGAAGGTGGGGGCCGACGAGGATGAGTCGATCCGTCCGTCAACGACGGCGGACATCCTGGCTGGTCTGAAACCGGCTTTCTACAACGACTACTGGACTACACGTTTTCCGCAAATTGGCTGGCACGTGACTGCGGGCAACTCGTCGCCGATCAACGATGGCGCCGCGGCCGTGCTGATCACGAGCAGCGAGACGGCGCAACGCCTCGGCCTGAAGCCGCGTGCACGCCTGCACAGCTTTGCGGTCGTCGGTGACGACCCGTTGCTGATGCTTACCGGCGTCATTCCCGCCACCGCCAAAGTTCTCGACCGCGCGGGCCTCGCGCTCAGCGACATCGACGCGTTCGAGGTCAACGAGGCGTTCGCCAGCGTCGTCCTGGCGTGGCAGGCGGAAACTGGCGCCGATTTGGCGAAGGTGAACGTCAACGGCGGCGCGACCGCCATCGGTCACCCACTGGGCGCCAGCGGTGCGCGACTGATGACCACCTTGTTGTCGGTTCTCGAGCAGACCGGCGGCCGGTACGGCCTGCAGACCATGTGCGAAGCCGGAGGTCTGGCCAACGCCACGATCATCGAACGGATCTGATGATTGACGGTCACCGTCCGTCAGTCCTAATGTACGTCCTTGTAAACGTTTTCATTCCGCCGCGCGAGTGACACGTCAAAGAAGACGAGGTGAGCTCATGGCGAGAATCGGCGCATTGATCGTATCTGGTCTGATCACCACAGGACTGACCATATCTGCGACCCAGGCAGCGCCTGCCGTGTTCAACGTCAAGTCGTACGGCGCGGTCGGCAACGGCAGCGCCAACGATGACGACGCCATCGACCGGGCGATCAACGCCGCCAACGCGGCGGGCGGGGGCGTCGTGGACTTCCCGGCCGGGCGTTACCGCTCGCGAACGATCCATCTGAAGAGCAACGTCACGCTCAACCTCAACGCGGGCGCGACTTTGCTCGCCGCGAGCAGCGGCATGGATCGCGCCGAGGCGAACGAGTGGGACGAGTACCAGGACTACGGGCACAGCCACTTCCGTAACGCGCTGATCTTCGGGGAGAACGTCGAGAACATCGCGTTCACCGGCGCGGGCACGATCGACGGCGACAACAACCTGATCACCGGCGACCCCAGTCAGGGCCAGGCCGACAAGGCGTTGAGCCTCAAGTACTGCCGCAACCTCCGGTTCCAGGACATCACGTTCCGCCAGGGCGGGCACTTCGCGATCCTGATCAACGGCTGCGTCGGCGTGCAGATGCACAACACCAAGATCCTCAGCGCCGACGACCGGGACGCGTTCAACATCATCAACACGTCCAATGTGGAGATCGCGAACTCGCGGATCGAGGCGAGCGACGACGCTGTCGTGTTCAAGAGCGACTACGCGCTTGGCCGGACGTTCACGACCGAGAACGCGATCGTCCGCGACTCGACGATCCTGTCGACGGAGAACAACGCACTGCAGTTCGGCTCGGAGACGTGCGGCAACTTCCACAACATCCAGTTGCGCAACCTCACCGTGACCGGCGCGGGCAAGGCGGGAATCGGCATGGTGTCGATGGACGGCGCCACGATCGAGGACATCACCTACGACAACATCAAGCTCAGCAAGACCGCCTGGGCGATCTTCATGCACATCGGCAAGCGTTCGCGCTGCCCGGGCAACCCGCCAGCGGGCAAGATCCGCAACGTCACGCTGAAAAACATCACCGGCACGAACCTGACCACCCCGCGCGATGTCGCCGGTGACGACGAGTACTCGGCCACGATCACCGGCCGGACAGACTCGGCAATCGAGAACGTCACGCTGGAGAACGTGAACATGAACTTCCCTGGCGGTCACCCAGCGTCTGACGCCAACCGCGTACCGCCGGAGAATTCGACCGCATACCCGCCGCGCACATTCGGCGTCCGCCCGGCGTACGCCTTCTGGGTCCGGCACGCAAAGGGCATCAAGTTCCTCAACAGCACCGTCGAGTTCCAGAAGTCCGACGGCCGACCGGTGTTCCTCGCCAACGACACGACCGGCGTGGTCATCGACGGCGTGACGATGGAACGCAGCACGGGCAGTTGGGACGTGACGTTCCAGAAGTCCATTGGCCAGCAGGTCGTCAACAGCGGCAACCCACGCGTCCGCGTGCAGTAGTCGAGTGCACCCTCGCCTCAATCGACGCAAGGGGAGAGGCGATGGGGGTGAACAACGGATCCGTGGCAGTCGGCCGTTGGCTGTCACGGATCCTGTCACTGTGGCATGTGCGGCCTGGCCGTGATTCGCGTGTACCTCAACGAGATCGGGGTCGGCGAGGGCGAGTCATGAATGGGAGAACGCGGTGACAGGGTGGACGGCGATGGCTGCTGTGTCCCATTTCGTTGTGCCAGATGAAGAAACGGCCCGTGCGCTGGCAGGTGCCTTTGCGCGGTTCGGATATCCCCGAGTGGCTGCCCGGCCAACGCGGCCGGATCCCTTTGATTTCGACACTGTCGAGCGGACGAGTTGGACGGTCGCTGTGGTCGACGAGGGACCGTATCCGATCGACGATGCCGGGCGGCGCGCCTACCGAGCGGTTGGCCGGCAGGCCAACGCGCTCGCTCGGGAGCATGGCGGGTTCTTCCGCGGCGGATCCCAGTTCGACATAAGCCAGCTGGGTACCGTCGATGAGGATGGGCCGATCGTGCTGGTCAATCCAGGGCGGCGGCCCGATCTGCCGGAGATCGTGGTGGTCCCGGAGCCTGCGAACGCGTTCCTGGCACTCACTCCCGATGACATCGAGGATGCCGAGATCGACCTCGACGGGCTCGATGACATCGACTGGGCCGCGCTCGAGCACGCGCACGGCAGCGCAGAGGATATTTCCTATCTGATCCGTCGGCTCGCCTACGACTTCGAGGTGTGGGAAGAGTGGTCGGAGATTGACAGTGAGCTCTTCGGGGACAACCTCATGCACCAGGGGACGTTCCCCTCTTTGTCAGGATCGTGTGAGACACCCGGTGTGAGTACCGGGGTTCCTGACCGAGGGCGGGATCGGAGATCCTTGTGTACGTGTCCACCTCCTCTGACGACCAGCCCAACCCGTCGTCCCCGAAGGGCGATCCCGCTCCGCGTCCGTCCCGGCGGGTGTTCAGCCCGGAGTACAAGCTGGCGATCGTCACCGAGTACGAGAACGCGCCCAACGGCGAGAAGGGCGCCATCCTGCGCCGGGAAGGCCTGTATTCCTCCCACGTCATCGAATGGGCACGCGCCCGCGACGCGGGCACCCTGACCAGCGGGCCGGCGGATCCGACGGTCCCGGCGAAGCGGCCGAAGAAGTCAGCCGAGCAGATCGAGTTGGAGAAACTCCGCCGCCAGAACGAGAAATTGCAATCCGACCTGGCGAAAACTCGGATGGCGCTGGACATCATGGGAAAAGCGCACGCGCTCTTGGAAGGACTCTCCGAGAGCGCGGAGAACGACGAGCCGCCGAGGACGTCATGACGGCCGCGTTCACCGACCTGCGCGCGGCCGAGGTCTCGGTGCAGGCGTCCTGCGCGCTGACCGAGATCTCCCGCGCGACCTACTACCGGCGCGCCAGCCCGCCGTCGGCCAAGCACGGTCCATGGCTGCCGCGCCGGCCACCGCCCTCAGCGTTGACCGATGCCGAGCGGGCGGCTGTGCTGCAACTGTTGACCAGCCCAGCCTATGCGGACCTGGCGATCCCGCAGGTCTGGGCCCGGGAGCTGGACGAGGGCCGGTATCACTGCTCGATCTCCACGATGTACCGCATCGCCAGGGCTGCCGGGCAGGTCTGCGAACGTCGCCGGCAGGCCACCCATCCGCCTCGGGTACGTCCGGAATTGGTCGCACGAGGCCCCAGCGAGGTCTGGTCCTGGGACATCACCGCGTTGAAAGGACCGGTCAAAGGCATCTGGTACAAGTGCTATGTCGTGCTGGACATCTTCTCCCGCTATGTCACCGGCTGGCTGGTCGCCGCGGCCGAGGACGCCGTCGTGGCCAAGGACTTCCTGGCTGAGGCCGTGCGCCGCAACGGAGTCGAGCCGCACACCATCCACGCCGACCGCGGCGGGGCGATGGTCTCCAAACCAGTATCCGAGCTCCTGGTCGATCTCGGTGTGCTGCGGTCGCATTCCCGCCCCCGCACGTCGAACGACAACCCGTATTCCGAGGCGCAGTTCAAGACAATGAAGTACGTGCCGGACTTTCCCGACCGGTTCGGCTCACTGGCCGACGCCCGCGCGTTCTGCGAGGGATTCTTCCTGGCCTACAACCACGAACACCGGCATTCCGGGATCGGGATGCACACCCCGGCCTCGGTCCACTTCGGCACAGCCGAGCAGATCCACACCCAACGGCAAGCCACGCTCAACCGGGCCTACGCCACACACCCCGAACGCTTCACCCGCCGACCCCGGCCACCCGCACTGCCCGAGGAGGCCTGGATCAACCAGCCAGCCGAGCAGCCGCAACCAGTCCCGTAGACACCAACCGTCTCAATTGGACTTGACAACTACCGTTCTACTCGGCAACGGCCTCCGCCATACCTTTCATTGCCCGGATAGCGACGTCCGGTGCAGTGCCCGCGCTCTGCCGGTCATCCCTTTACCGAACACTGGTCTTGGCTGCGGGGGGTGGGAACAGAGCATCGTGCACCGGATGTCCTTGGGGCACGGGCCGGTGCCCGCGCCATGGACCGAAGAGGTCTACCGGGCAGTCGGCGAAGCCGTGCCCAGTTTGCTGGCGCGCTGGGATTTCGAACCGCCTGCCAACCGTTACTTATTGGCTTTCGTCGCCGCCCTGTACGCGCGGACCGAGTTCACCGACGAGGTGAGCGCGATGGCGGATCGGTTATCGGATACGAAACCTGGTTGCTACCTTCGGCTCGTCGTCGCGCTGCTGCGGGGTGCGGATGACTTGGTGGCCGAGCTGGCGGAGGAGATCGCCACCTGGATGTACTACGGCAGCGACAGTTACCTCGACGAGCCTGGTGTCAGTGCGGCCAGTAAAGGCCGGATCACGCTGACCAAGGGAGTGCTGACAACTGCCTATGGGGAAAGTTCGTAGAATCGAACGTCGTGACCATCCAACCGATCAGGCTCTTCGGCGACCCGGTGCTGCGCACGCGCGCGGACGAGGTCGTCGAGTTCGACAAGGAGCTCCGCACGCTCGTCCAGGACCTGTGGGACACCATGGAGTCGCAGGGCGGCGCCGGGCTCGCCGCCCCACAGCTGGGCGTGGGCCTGCGGGTGTTCACGTATCACTGCGACGGTTTCGCCGGCCACATGGTGAACCCGACGTGGAACGCGATCGACGACGAGTGCCAGGACGGCGAGGAAGGCTGCCTGTCGATTCCCGGTTTCACCTGGGAGACGCGGCGGCTGCGCAATATCGTCGCGACCGGGTGGAACATGCACGGCGAACCGATCGAGATTGAGGGAACCGACCTGCTGGCGCGCTGCATCCAGCACGAGTCCGACCACCTGGACGGCGTGCTGTTCCTCGACCGGCTCGACCAGGAGACGCGCAAGCAGGCGATGCGCGAGATCCGGCAGGCGACGTGGTTCAACGGCTCGATGCCGACGATCAAACAGGACCCGCACGCGTTGTTCGGAGGCTTCTGACCATGCGGCTGGTCTTCGCCGGGACACCAGAGCCCGCGGTACCCACCCTCAAAGCATTGATCGACTCGCCGCGGCACGAGGTCGTCGCGGTGGTGACCAGGCCGGACGCGCCCGCCGGGCGTGGCAGGCACGTCGTGCGCTCGCCGGTTGGCGCGTTGGCTGACGAACACGGCATCGAGGTCCTGACGCCGCAGCGCGTCAAGGACCCGGACTTCCTGGCTCGGCTGACCGAACTGGCGCCGGACTGCTGCCCGGTCGTCGCATATGGGGCGTTGCTGCCGCAGGTCGCGTTGGACATTCCCGCACACGGTTGGGTGAATCTGCACTTCTCGCTGCTGCCCGCATGGCGTGGCGCGGCGCCCGTGCAGGCCGCGATTCGGGCAGGCGACGAGATCACTGGCGCGAGCACGTTCCGGATCGTCAAGCAACTGGACGCGGGCCCGGTGTTCGGTGTGCTGACTGAGCCGATCCGTGCGCAGGACACCGCGGGTGACTTGCTCGGCAGGCTCGCGGTCGCCGGTGCCGATCTCATGGTGTCCACGTTGGACGGTATCGAGGACGGCACGATTCGCGCTGTCGAGCAGCAAGAGGTGGATGGCGTCAGTTACGCGTCCAAGATCACGGTCGATGATGGGCACGTCGACGTGACGCAGCCCGCGCTCGCGGTCGATCGTCTGGTTCGTGCGGTGACGCCGGATCCTGGCGCGTGGGCGGAGTTCCGTGGCGAGCGGCTCAAGCTCGGGCCGGTGACGGTCGTCGACGCCGAGGTGCTACCGGCAGGCGAGGTCAAAGTGGAGCGTAAGCGTGTGCTGGTTGGCACCGCGACACAGCCCGTGCAGCTGGGTGAAGTCCAAGCGCAGGGCAAGAAGAGAATGGCTGCGACCGACTGGGCTCGTGGTGCCCGGGTCGAGCAAGGAGAACGATTGTCTTGACGCACCGACCGTCCCGCCCGCGGCGGGCGCATCCGCCCCGCCGCCGTGAGCCGTCCGCGCCGCGTCCGCCGATGGAAGATCCGGCTCGCCGCGCGGCGCTGGACACGTTGCGCGCGGTGCGTGACCGTGACGCCTACGCCAACCTCGTGTTGCCGGGTTTGCTGCGCGAGCGGCGGATCACCGGGCGCGACGCGGCTCTGGCAACCGAGCTGACGTACGGCGCGTGCCGTGCGATGGGCTGGCTGGACCAGGTGATCGCCGAGTGCTCGGATCGCCCGCTGTCGCAAGTGGACAAGCAGCTGCTCGACGTTCTGCGGCTCGGCGCGTACCAACTGCTGCGCACTCGGATCCCACCGCACGCCGCCGTCTCGTCCACTGTGGATCTCGCGAGGCTCGATGTCGGTTCGCGGTTGGCCGGGTTCGCCAACGCCGTTCTGCGCAAGGTCGGCGAGCGGTCGGAGGCCGAGTGGGTCGAGGCGCTGGCGCCATCAAATATCGAAGATCCTATAGGATATCTGGCGACGGCGACCGCGCATCCGCGTTGGATCGCGCGCGCGTTCGCGGACTCGCTCGGTGACAAGGGCGAAAGTCTGAAGGCCGCACTTGAGGCCGACGATGACCGTCCTTTGGTGCATCTGGTTGCGCGGCCGGGCGAGATCACCGCCGAGGAGCTCGCCGCGATCACCGGCGGCGACGTCGCGCCGTACTCGCCTTACGGCGTGCGGTTGGAAGCGGGCGCTGGTGATCCGTCCGATATGGAGCCCGTTCGCGAACGGTTCGCGGCGGTTCAAGACGAAGGCAGCCAGTTGTGCGCGATCGCGTTGACGCGGCCGACGCTCACCGGCTCTGACCAACGGTGGCTGGATCTCTGCGCCGGGCCGGGTGGCAAGGCCGCGATGCTCGGCGCGTTGGCCGGGCTGAGCGACGCGACCGTCGACGCGGTCGAGAAAGCGCCGCACCGTGCGCGGCTGATCGAGAACGCCACCGAAGGCCAGCCGGTGACCGTGCACGTCGCCGATGGTCGCGACACCGGTTTCGAGCCGGGCAGTTTTGACCGTGTGCTCGTTGATGCGCCGTGTACCGGGCTCGGTGCGTTGCGGCGCAGGCCGGAGGCACGGTGGCGGCGACAGCAGTCGGACGTCGGCGATCTGACCAAGCTCCAGCGCGAACTGCTGTTGTCAGCCATGGATTTGGTCAGGGTTGGCGGCGTGGTCGCGTACGTCGTGTGCTCGCCGCACCTGTCCGAGACCATTGGCGTTGTGGGAGACGTCGTGCGCCGGACCAAAGCCGAACAACTGGACGCGCGCGAATTCTTTCCCGGCGTGCCCGACCTCGGTGGCGGCCCGGACGCCCAACTCTGGCCGCACCTGCACGGCACCGACGCCATGTACTGCGCGCTGATCCGCAAGATCTAAGGCGAGTACAGCGGCAGCCACGACGGCCACCAAGCGGGCGCCCCGCCGGGGCAACTAGCCGAGGACAAACCGGTTGACGCCCCGGTGACCCCGAACGACCAATACCACCAGACGAGCGGTCCGATGAGGACGATCGCGCCGAGCACCACGGTCGCGATCCGCATCGGACCGCTCGACGCAATTCGGCCCGCCACAAAGCAAACGACGCTCAGCAGCGCACTTGCGGCGATCCACAGCACTGGGACGACGAACACCCACGAGTAGCCAAGCGCGAAATCCGTGCCGGCGTCGGTGTCGTGACAGGATCGGATCAGATATAGGAAACCTGCGTTGGCGAGCAACGCGACGGCCAGTCCGCCGAGTCCGGCGATTAAGCAACCACCGGACCCGAGCAAGCCCGGTTGGCGTTCCGCTGCCTCCGGAACGCCAACCGGTTGGGCGTCAGAAGGAGACACGCTCGACGCTGTCGGCGCGGAGCACCGACTGCTGCTGGAACTGCTTCTTGTAGTCCGTGCGGATTTCCTCGATGTCGCGGTTGGCCGACCGCTTGGTAGGCAGGTACAGCAGGATCAGCACGTACGAGTCCTCTTTGCCACCCATCCACTGGCCGTGCGCCTCGAGCCAGGTCAGGCCGTCCGGGAACGCGGGCGTGACCTCCTTGTCCACGAACAGCTCGAAGTCGGTCGGGGTGATCACCGAACCGTCCGGCTTGCTGCCGCCGAAGTACAACTCGGTGCGCTTGTAGGCCTCCCCAGGTGTCCGCTCGGCAGCGTTGTCGACGGCGGGCGCCGCGGTTCCGGCGGCCGTCAGGCCCAGCATCAGAGCGGTCACCATGCCGGCGATCGCGGTGCGTCGTGTCGTCATGAACAGCATTCAATCGCCTGGCGGAGGGTGTTGGACGTGAATTTCGGGCGATATCCAGACCCTGGGAACTGCCCGCTTGGGCAGGCCTGGCACACTGGCCGCCCTTCACACGGATTTTGCTGATGTCTTCTGGGGCGGAGAGACATATGCCGTTTTTCGCTGGTGGCCTGTTCAGCCTTGTCGTGATGGGCCTCTGGATCTTCTGTCTTGTCGACGTGATCACCACGGTCGACGGAACCACGCGCAACGTGCCCAAGATGGGCTGGCTGTTCATCGTGCTGTTGCTGCCGTTGATCGGCTCGATCCTGTGGCTGGTCGCGGGTCGGCCGGAGCGGGTGGGCGGCGGGGACGGTTACTACCGCCAGGCACCGCAGAGCAGGTTCCCGGAATACGATCGGCCGGGACGGCACGTCGCGGCCAGCCCGGATGATGACGATGAGTTCCTGCGCAAGTGCCGCGAACGCGCTGAGCAGCAGCGTAAGGCAGCAAAACAACGCGAGCAGAAGGACGAGTCATAGCCGTTCTCGGATTGGTCGCCGCCGCGTGTTTCGGCGTCGACCGGCGGTTGCACGACGAGATCGCCCTGCCAGCCGTCGAGCGTGGCTGGCAGGTGGCGATCACCCTGACACCGACCGCGGAACGGTGGCTCAAGGCGTCCGGCGAATACGACCGGCTGGCCGAGCTCGCCGACCTGCCGGTGCGTAGCGAATCCCGGTTGCCGGGCGAACCGCGCCCGCATCCGGACCCTGGCACGTTCCTGTTCGTGCCCGCCAGCGCGAGCTCCACGGCCAAGCTGGCGCTCGGTATCGCCGACAACCAGGCGTTGACCGTGCTCTGCGAGGCGCTTGGCGATCCGAAAGTGCACGTGTCGGTCTGCCCGCGGTTGTCCGAGGCGCAGGCAGGTCACCCGGCATGGCCCGGGCATCTGGCCACCTTGCGCGCGGCTGGTGCGCTGGTGACGCCCGTCTCACCTGACCAACCGTGGACGACCTTGCTGGATGCCCTTCCGGTAGCCGGAACGCATCGACCATAGACTTCTGGTGTGTCCCAAGAACCAATGATCGCGCCCAGCATCCTGTCCGCCGATTTCGCCCGCCTGGCTGACGAGCTGGCCGCCATCGAAGGGGCCGACTGGGTGCACGTCGATGTGATGGACGCGCATTTCGTGCCCAATCTGACCTTGGGGCTGCCCGTGGTCGAGGCGTTGCTGAAGGTGACCGACATTCCGATGGACTGCCACCTGATGATCGACGACCCTGACCGGTGGGCGATCGGATACGCCGAGGCAGGTGCCTACAACGTCACCGTGCACGCCGAGGCGGCCACAGATCCCGTCAAGCTCGCCAAGGACCTGAAGGCCGCCGGTGCGAAGGCCGGGTTGTCCATCAAACCGGGCACCGCGCTCGAGCCGTGGGTCGAGGTGCTCAAGCACTACGACACCCTGCTGGTGATGTCGGTCGAGCCGGGGTTCGGCGGACAGTCGTTCATCGCGGACGTGCTCGGCAAGGTCCGGGCGGCACGTGATCTTGTCGACACTGGGCACCTCAATCTCCTTGTCGAGATCGACGGGGGAATAAACAGCGACACGATCGACCTAGCAGCTGAAGCCGGTGTCGACTGCTTTGTCGCTGGTTCAGCGGTCTACAACGCGGGCGACCCCGGTAAAGCTGTCTCGGCGCTGCGCGACCGCGCGGCGCGAATCAGGGGAGGAGCCTGAGCATGTTCACCGGGATCGTCGAGGAGCGCGGCCAGATCGTGGCCGTCGAGCCGCTGCCGGACGCGGCGCGGCTGACGGTCGCAGGCCCGCTGGTCACCTCTGACGCCAAACACGGGGACTCGATCTCGGTCAACGGCGTGTGCCTGACCGTCGTGGATGTCTCCGGCGGCGCGTTCACCGTCGATGTGGTGCACGAGACGCTGCTGCGCTCCAGCTTGGCCAAGGCGCACGAGGGCGACCAGGTCAACCTCGAGCGCGCGATGGCGCTCGGTGATCGGCTTGGCGGCCACATCGTGCAGGGTCATGTGGACGGCACCGGCGTGTTCGTCTCGCGTGCCGACGACGGGCTCACCACCTTCGAACTGCCTGCGGACCTGGCGAAGTACGTGGTGGAGAAGGGGTCGATCGCCGTCGACGGTGTGTCGCTGACTGTGGCGTCCGTCGCTGACGACCGGTTCTCGGTCGCCCTGATCCCGACCACGTTGTCGCTGACCACACTGGGTCTGCGCCAGCCGGGGGACGTGGTGAACCTCGAGGTGGACGTGCTGGCGAAGTACGTCGAGCGACTTGCTGTGCCTCACATCGCGACGGCAACGGCGGCGGGGCAGGGCCACAATGGGCGGTAGTGGTTCTGAAGGAGGCGCTGTGGCCGGCTTGAACGACATCGAGCGGGCGATCAAGGACATTGCCGAAGGGCGTCCCGTGATCGTCGTCGACGACGAGGACCGGGAGAACGAGGGCGATCTGATCTTCGCGGCCGAGAAGGCTACCCCTGAGTTGGTCGCGTTCATGGTCCGGTACACCTCTGGCTACATCTGTGTGCCGCTGACCGAGGACGATTGCGACCGCCTCGACCTGCCGCCGATGTTTCACACCAACCAGGACCGTCGCGGCACGGCGTACACGGTCACTGTGGACGCACGGGACGGCGTGAGCACCGGTATCTCGGCCGCGGACCGCGCGCGCACCATCCGGTTGCTGGCCGACCCGGACACCAAGCCGACCGACTTCAGCCGGCCTGGCCACGTGGTTCCGTTGCGTGCCAAGGAAGGCGGCGTGCTGCGCCGTCCAGGCCACACTGAGGCGGCTGTCGACCTCGCGGTGATGGCGGGCCTGCGGCCCGCGGGTGTGCTGTGCGAGATCGTGTCCCAAAAGGACGAAGGCGACATGGCGCGCCGGGACGAACTTGAGGTGTTCGCGGCGGAGCACGACCTCGCGATCATCTCGATCGCGGCGTTGATCGCTTACCGGCGGCGTAACGAGAAGCAGGTCGCCCGCGTCGCGGAGGCCCGTATCCCGACCGCGCACGGAACTTTCCGGGCGGTCGGTTACGACAGCCTGCTCGACGGGATCGAACACATCGCGCTGGTGTACGGCGAGATCGGCGACGGCACCGAGGTCCTGGTCCGTGTCCACTCGGAATGCCTCACCGGCGACGTGTTCGGCTCGCTGCGCTGCGACTGCGGTCCCCAGCTCGACGCCGCCCTGGAAGCGGTCGCGTCCGAGGGCCGTGGCATTGTGCTCTACATGCGAGGCCACGAGGGCCGCGGCATCGGCCTGATGCACAAGCTGCAGGCGTACCAGCTGCAGGATGGCGGCGCCGACACGGTGGACGCCAACCTCGCGCTCGGAGTGCCCGCCGACGCGCGTGACTACGGCACGGGCGCGCAGATTCTGTCGGACCTCGGCGTGAAGACCATGCGTTTGCTGACCAACAATCCGGCCAAGCGGGTGGGTCTGGAAGGCTACGGGCTGACAGTGGTCGATCGTGTGCCGCTGTCGGTGTGGCCCAACCCGGAGAACCTGCGGTATCTGCGCACCAAGCGCGACCGGATGGGGCACGAACTGGGCAACCTCGAACAGTTCGAAGGAGATACGCGGCAGTGAGCGGCGAAGGACGACCAGAGGTGTCGGTCCCGGAATGCTCGGGCATCCGGCTGGCCATCGCGGCCACCAGATGGCACAGCGAGATCACGGACCAGTTGCTTGACCGGGCGCTGGCTGCGGCCAAGCAGGGCAAGATCGACGAACCGACGGTCGTCCGGGTGGCCGGCGCGATCGAGCTGCCCGTCGTCTGCCAGGAACTGGCCAAGCACCACGAGGCCGTGGTCGCGCTTGGCGTCGTCATCCGTGGCGGAACACCGCATTTCGAGTACGTGTGCGATTCGGTGACCGCTGGCCTGACCAGGGTTTCCCTCGACGAGGGGACCCCGGTCGGCAACGGCGTGCTGACCGTGAACGACGAGAAGCAAGCGCTTGACCGGGCGGGCTACCCGGACTCGGCTGAGGACAAGGGCTTTGAGGCGTGCGCCGCGGCGCTTGAGGCCGCGATGGTGCTGCGCGGCCTGCGTCAGCCATGGACAGAGCGAGGATTCGAGTGACCGAGCCGACGACGGGGACGATTGTGTCAACTGAGGAGACCGCGCCAGCCCAGCCGACGTTCCAGTTCCGTCCGCGCAAGGTTCGCTATGTGGCGGCTGTGATCGCGGTGGCGTTCATCGCGGTGTTCACTGTGGTGGCTTTCTTGCTGCGGAGCGAATGGACCGGCGCGTACTTCCAGACGTCGGACCAGGTCGCGATGGTCGGCATTGGTCTTATGCTCGCTATCGGCGTGCTGATGTTCACTCGGTCGCGCGTCCGTGCCGACGAGTCGGGCATCGAGGTCCGCAACCTGATGGGCACTCGTCGTTATGAGTGGAAGCAGGTCGAGCACGTCAGCTTTCCTGATGGTGCTTCGTGGGCGCGGTTGGAACTGCCGGACGACGAGTACGTGACGATCATGGCGATTCCCGCGATCGATGGCGAAAGGTCGGTCGTGGCGATGCGCGAACTTCGTCGTCTGAAGGCGAACGCGATCGCTGAGTGAGTTGCTGAGGCAACCGCCGAGCGGGTGGTGGTGCCGGGGATTTCTTCGCGCTGAGTGAAGATACCCGGCAAGACACCCGAGGAATATTTGTCATCTTCCATTTTTATGTCTAGTTTCGTCTGCCTTGCTGCCTGTTGACCGTAAATACATCGGATCTCTAGCCTGATGTGGTCCTGTCATGACAGCGAGGAATGACGAACATGCGCGTTCAACGAGGAACGGCCGTGGTCGCAGCTGTGGTCATGGCGTTATCCATGACCACGCTTGCTGCGGTCGCCACGGCGACCGACGGTGTCGGAAGTCCTAGCCATGTCGATAGTTCTGGCGTCGACGGTGCTGGCAGTGCTGGTATTGCTGGCAGTGCCGATACTGCTGGCGAGCAGGGATCGCTTCGCGACACCGGGTTGAAGCTCTGGTACGACGAACCCGCGACCGACTGGGAATCGCAGTCGCTGCCGATCGGTAACGGCGCATTGGGCGCGAGCGTTTTCGGCGGCGTTCAGAACGAACAACTGCAGTTCAACGAGAAGACTTTGTGGACCGGCGGTCCTGGCTCACCCGGCTACGACTTCGGCAACTGGCGTTCTGCGCGTCCCGACGCGATCAAACAAGTGCAGGACCGGATCAACGCCGAGGGACAGGTGACGCCCGAGTGGGCCGCCGGAGTGCTCGGCCAGGGCAAGACCGGATTCGGTTCATACCAAACATTCGGCGACGTCCGCATCTCGCAGCCGCAAGCGCCGCCGAACGTCACCGGTTATCGGCGCACGCTCGACATCGCTGACGCCGTCGCCGGAGTCAGCTACCAGTCCGGCGGCACGACATTTACCCGCGAGTACTTCGCCTCCGCCCCCGACGAAGTCCTCGCCGGCCGCATCAGCGCCAGCCAACCGGGCCGGATCGCATTTACGATTTCCTATATCACATCTGATAACCGATCGCGGTCCTTCAGCGCCCGCGACGGGCGGATCACGTTCGTGGGCAACCTAAACGACAACGGCATGCGGTTCGAGTCGCAGCTGCAGATCCGCAACGAAGGTGGCACCCGCACGGACAACCCTGACGGTACAGTCACCGTCAGCGGCGCCGACGCCGTCACTTTCGTACTGGCGGCCGGTACGAACTACTCGGACGTCTACCCGACCTACCGCTCAGTAGACCCACACGCCGCCGTCACGCGACGCGTCGACGCCGCGTCCGCCAAATCGTTCACGGCGTTGCGGGACGCGCACATTCGTGACCACCGCGGTCTGTTTGATCGCTTGTCGCTCGACATCGGTCAAAATTTGCCGGACATGCCAACGGACGACCTGCTGCGCGGATATCGGGGAACGGCATTGGCCCCCGAGGCGCGCAAGGCGTTGGAGGTCATGCACTTCCAATACGGCCGCTACTTGCTCATCGCGTCATCGCGCGCCGGCTCGTTGCCCGCGAACCTGCAGGGCGTGTGGAACAACTCGACGTCACCGCCGTGGAGTGCGGACTACCACGTCAACATCAACCTGCAGATGAACTACTGGCCCGCGGAGACGATCAACCTGTCAGAGACCACCGAGCCCTTCTTCGACTACGTGGACTCGATGGTCGCGCCGGGACGTAAAACCGCGCAGGACATGTTCGGCAACGACGGCTGGGTGGTGCACAACGAGACCAACCCGTTCGGATTCACCGGCGTCCACAATTGGGCGACGTCGTTCTGGTTCCCTGAAGCGGGCGCCTGGCTCGCGCAGCACTACTACGAGCACTACCTGTTCACGCGTGACGACGCGTTTCTGCGCAACCGCGCGTACCCGATGATGAAGTCATTGGCCGAGTTCTGGATCGACGAGCTGGTCGCCGATCCCCGTGACGGCAAACTGGTGGTGACGCCAAGCTTCTCGCCTGAGCAGGGACCGTTCTCGGCAGGCGCCGCGATGTCGCAGCAGATCGTGTGGGATCTGTTCACCAACACCGCCGAAGCCGCGACCGTCCTGGGCGACCAGGCGTTCACGACGCGGGCACGGGACGTGCTCAACCGGCTGGACCCTGGTCTGCGAATCGGCCGGTGGGGACAGTTGCAGGAATGGAAGCAGGACTGGGACGACCCGAACAACACGCATCGGCACGTCTCGCACTTGTTCGCGTTGCACCCCGGCAGGCAGATCACGCCGCAGCAGAACGCGGACCTCGTCGCGGCCGCGGAGAAGTCGTTGACCGCGCGAGGCGACGGCGGAACCGGCTGGAGCAAAGCATGGAAGATCAACTTCTGGGCACGCCTGCTGGACGGCAACCACTCCCACCTGATGCTCGAAGAGTTGCTGAAGAGCAGCACCCTGGACAACCTGTGGGACACTCACCCGCCATTCCAGATCGACGGCAACTTCGGCGCGACCGCGGGCGTCGCGGAGATGTTGCTGCAGAGCCATCGCGGCGTCATCGATGTCCTGCCTGCCGCGCCGGACTTCTGGGACAGCGGTTCCGCCCGCGGGCTGCGTGCGCGCGGTGACGTCACCGTCGACACTGACTGGGTGGGCGGCGTACCGACACGCATCACGCTCAAGCCAGGACGCGCTGGCCAGCTCAAGGTGGCCAGCGAGATGTTCGCCGGGCGATACCGTCTGATCAACAATCAGACTGGTCAGACGGTGCCGCATCAACGCGCTGGCAAGGAGATCGCGTTCACTGCGGTCGCTGGCAGCACTTACGTCGCGGTCGCTGACATTGCGGTAGCGGTTGACGCGCCTGACCGAGTTGTCGCCGGGACGCCGTTTGACGCGACGGTAACGGTGACTGGCGTCGGCGGACCGGTTCCGGCGTCACAGCTGACGATGGCGTTGCCTGCAGGGTGGACTGCTGTGCCAACGAACCAGAGCGTCGCGTCTATCCGAGTTGGACAGTCGCGGACGTACACCTTCACTGTCACACCTTCGGGGAGTGCGGCTCGGTATCAAGGCTTACGCGCGGAGCTCAGTGGTAGGGGAGTCCATGCGTCGGGGGTGACGTTGGTGCGGATCGATCCGTTGCCGCCGTGCGCGATTCCGCCACCAAACGCGCCGATTGTCGCGTGGGATCCGGTGTCAGGAACCGTCGTTGACGACAAGTCTGCGTTCAACCGCGACGCGACCATCGACGGCCCGGCAAATTTTGACGCGTCGGCGCCGACGGGATCCGGTCTTGTGCTGAACGGATCGTTCTTGCGTACGGCGAACACATCACTTGGCTTCCTGCGCGAAGCGACGTTCGCCGCCGAGGTGAAAGTTGACGGTTCGGGCTCGTACCGGCGGCTGTTCGACTTCCAGCCGAGCGGCGATCCGGGAAACGACGGCGTCCTGATCGACCTGACGCCGTCGAACAACGTGCGGTTCATCGGCTCGAAGCAAAACGTGACGACGAACGCCGTGGTACCGACCGGGCGATACATCGACCTCGTGATCACCATGACCGATAGCGGGCAGATCGATGTGTACGTCGACCGCGTGCGAGTCGGCGGCGCGACCGTTCCGGACGACGGCATTAACGGATGTGCGACCCGGCAGTTGAGATTCGCCGTCGACCAGAACGGCGGGCAACGGTTGACCGGCGCGGTCGACCGGGCGGCGATTTTCGCTGACGCTTTCACGGCGGCCGAAGTGCCGGCGTGGCGCACGCGTGCCTTCGGCTGACCGTGCGCGAAAGTGCAGATTCGGCTAGCAGCGCTGGCACGGGCTGGTACTGATTCGGATTAGTGGCGCTGGCTTGGGCTGGTACTGGTTCGGGCTGGTGGCGCTGGCTTGGGCACGCGGTGTCGCCAGGACTGACTTAGCCAACGGCGCTGGCCGGGCTTAAAGACCTTTCGGTATTTGAGTGAGTTATGTCATAGGGAAAGGCCGGTGTGGTCGAGGAAGTTGAAGCACAGTTGGTAGCTGCTGCCGACGCGTTCCAGGCCGGTCTGCGCGGCGGTGTGGGCTTCGTCGAGGGTGTCGGGGCACAAGTTGGCCAGTTCGCGTGCTTTGACGTTGCCCCATACCGTTTCCATCGGGTTGAGGTCGGGGGCGTAGCCGGGCAACGGTTCTACGCGCAGCCAGTGTCGTTGGGTGGCCAGCCATTCCTTCATGGCCGCGGAACGGTGGGCGGGCAGGCCGTCCCAGATCAGGGTGACTTTCTGGCCGTCAAGGTGATCGAGCAGAGCGGTGAGGAACTCGATCAGCGAGGCGGTGTTGTAGGCGCCTTCTTTGATGCCGAACACGAACACCGCCTCGCTGCGGTCGGGTCGGTAGGCCAGCGCGCCGGACATCGACAGGCGTTTCCAGGAGAACCGGTGGGTCAGCACCGGTGTCTGGCCGCGTGGCGCCCAGGTGGCCCGTACTACGGGCAGCAGGGAGAATCCGGACTCGTCCTGGAAGCAGATCCAGGCCCCTCGGCGCCGGGCGCTTTTTTTATGCGTGGCCACTCCTTTTTCACCCACCTGTCGATGGCCTCCTGGTCGCGTTCGGTGGCGCGGCGGGCGGGACGCTGCCTGCTCCAGCCCAGCCGCTCGCGCAGGATCGTCCAGGTCTGGGTTTGCGAGTACCGCACCCCGGTGAGTTTCTCGATGACCTTGGCCACCCGTGCCAGTGTCCACATGTCGGTCGGGAATCCGTTCGCCTTCGGCCCCTGCGCCAGCGCGCCGGCCACCTCGGCCACCTCGGCCACCTGCTCGTCGGTCAGCTTGGGCAGCCGCCCGGCACGACCAGCCCCGGCCAATGCCTGCCGTCCGCCGGCCGACCACGCCCGGTGCCACCGTGAGGCGGTCTGCGCCGAGACTCCCAACTCCACCACCACATCGACCTGCCGCTTGCCGCGGTCGAACATCTCCGCTGCCCGCATCCGGCGTTCTCGCAACGCCTCAAAATCACGGCGGGCAGCTACTTTCTTGCTGCTACGGGCTTTCCGACGCTGGCCGGCCGATCGTGACGGTTCTGGCATACCACGATTGTCCTACCAGGCAAGGCGAATCACCCGCAACGACTCACCCTATTACCGAAAGATCTTTAACTGTTTAGCTGAGCTGGTCTTGCGCAGTTGGCGAGGAGTGGTGCCCGATCGGTTTGGCAAAGCCGCCAAGGCGACTGGGCCTGACTGATCGTTTCTGTCAGACCCCATCGCTACTTTGGCCTGACGGGGGAGCCTTCGGTGTCGGATATTGACGCGGAGGGTTCCCCTGTCGGGCAGGGAGGGCCTGATTTGTTTGGCGATAAGGGTGCTGGGAAGCAGGCCACGGGCAGCAAGCACGCGGCTTCGCCTTGGCTAGCTGGTGCTTGGTTTGGTGAGCTGATGCTTGGTTGGTGAGTCGGTGGTTGGCTTGGCGGACCCTCACCGGTCCACGGCGTCTCAGCTCAGCAGGTCCGTGATCAACTTGACCATGGCACCAGGGTCCTCGACGTGCGCGTTGTGCCCGAGTCCCGGCAGCACGATGGCGTTCGGGTCGACTTCCTTGACCTGCTCGGAGCTGCACATCTGGTCCTGCTCACCCACGGCGAGCACGGTTTCCGCCTGGCTCGCGGCCAACAGGCCAGGCACGTCCGGGCGCCCGACGGCGAAAGTCCGGGGGTCGCATGCCAGCCGCCACCCATCCGGCGTGCCGACAAGCCCGAAGTCCACGCGTGAGTCCTCGACATCGACCAGCCCGCCGAGCCCGGACACCTTCAGGTACCGCTCCGCGGCCTCGGTCCGGCCGAGGTACATCTTGTTCGGCCGCTCGGCATAGGACTTCGCGCCCGACAACTCGGCCGCTGACCACGCGACCTTGATACCAAGGCCGCAGGCACGGTCCACGGATCCGCCGAACCAGCCGCTGGCGAGCGTCAATCCCAGTACGCCGCCCAACGAATGACCGAGGACGACCACGTGTTCCTCGTCTTCGATCAATTCCGCCAGTGCCGCGGCCATGTGCCCGTAGGTGTACCGCGGCAGGCTGTCCGAGCCGCCGTGACCAGGCAGGTCCGGGGTGATCCAGCGACATGGCCCGTTCGCGAGCTGCTCGTGCACGCCTTGCCAGACATCACCTGTGGCGCCCAAACCGTGCAACAGCAACACCGCAGCATCGCCGGAACCGCCACGCTGAACCCTCAGCCGGTCTCCCATCCGACGAATTTTGCCACAACGGGCGTAGCGCTAGGGCGAGGGGAACCACTCGGATGTCACGACCGGCCGCTCCGGTTTCCATCCGGTCGTCTCCGTCAGCTTGGTGGACACGACCCGCTGCGAGCGCGCGAGGATCTTCAAGAACCCGAACGTGAACGGCACCGTCCGTGCCTTGCGGGCCCCAGCAACCGCCGCGACGACCGCGCCGAACTCCCGTTTGCGCAGCGGGGTCGCGCCGACGTTGTACACGCCGCTCGGTGCCGAAAGGGCGGCGACGACGGCCGATCCGACATCGGAGGGGTGGATCGGCGTGATCCATCCCGAGGGCGAACCGAAGTAGGAGGGACCGAGTCCCGAAGCGCCCTTGACGATCCAGCGCGTCAGCGGTTCGTCGCCGTGGACATTGGCGATACGGAGCCGGACCGCGATTCGGCCGTCCCGCGCGAATCCCGCGACCGTGTCATGCGCGATCAAAGAAGTCTGCGGCGGACCGACCGCCAGGACGGGCGCCTCTTCATCCAGTTCCTGATCGCCGCCGTCCGCATACGCCAGCGCGACGCCTTCCTGCACCAAGATCCCGATGTCGGCCGCGGTAGCGGCGCGCACCAACGTCTTGCTGCCTTCGATCCGGATGCGCCCGTTCTCCGCCCACGAGGACGAGCGGATTAGTTTGCCGCCAACCGGAACCCGGGTCGCGAGGTTGACCATCGCGTCGTGCCCTTGCAACGCGTCGATCAGCTGCTCGACGTCGAACAGATCCGCGACAACCGGTGCGGCGCCGAGTTTCTTGACCACCGCCGCACGATCTTCGTTACGCGCCAACCCGGTCACGCGGTGTCCGGCCGCAATCAGTTGCGGCACCGCGAAACTGCCCAGCGTCCCTGTCGATCCGATCACGAGAACTCGCACGGCCGTCATCCCTTCACACGGCGACTGACGCGCCCATGGTGCAGCAGCGGCACCTGTCCAAGCGGCGAGTCAGTCTGAGGTGGGGAAGGACAGCAGCATCTCGTCGGTGAAGACCTCGAGACGCCCGCGCCCGTTGCGTTTCGCTTGGTACATCGCGACATCCGCACGCCGCATCAGATCGGCGGGATCAGGCATGCCCGGCGTGCTCAACGCGATGCCGATGCTGGCGTTCACGCGCAGTTGCCGTCCGGCGATCGGCATCGGCTCGCCCAGCGTGCGCAGGATTCGCTCCGCGACCCTGGCGGCGTCGGCTGCGGTCCCGACGCCGTACAACAGCACCGCGAACTCGTCGCCGCCGAAACGCGCGGCCACGTCGGTCGCGCGCAGCTGCGACTTCAGGCGGCCCGCGGTGATCGTCAGCAAGTCATCGCCAGCCGCGTGCCCGAGGCTGTCGTTGACCGCCTTGAACCTGTCCAGGTCCAGGAACAGCAGTGCCACGCGTTTCGCCTCGTGCTCGGCCGCACCCAAGCGCTTGGTCAGTTGCTCGAGGAACAGGCCACGGCTGGCCAGTCCGGTCAGCGAGTCGTGGAACGCCTGGTACATCCGGTCGACGGTGTTGGCGTCGGTCAACGCCAGGCTGACGTGTTCGGCGAACGCCCGCAGGGTTTGCACGTCCGACGCCGTATACGCGCGCGTCTGCCGGTGCGAGCCGACCATCAGGCTCCCGGTGACCGTCCCGCTGTCATGCACGGGCGCCGCCATCGACGCGCACAACCGTCCATCCGCCAGTTCCGCGATTAATGACGACGTCTCGGCGTATCCGTGGAACACAACAACGTCGTCAGTGAGCATTGCCTGGCCCGCCGAACCGGCCTCGATCAACGGGACCGTCGGGCGTCGGCGGGCGACCTCGGTACGCAACCCGACGTGCGCGACCAGCTTGGTGTCCTCGCCGTCAGGGGATTCGCGCAGCCACAGACCGACGATCTCGTCGCCGAGCAGGTCCTGCGCCGCGCCGGTGATCATGTCGAGGATCTGTGCGAGCGGGCGGCGCCGGGAGATCGCGCGCTGGATGTCGAAAAGGTGCTCAACCAGGCGTTGTCGTTGCCGCAACGACCTCAGCAACTCGGCGTTCTCGGCGGCCTGGCGCTCACTGCGCTCCAACGCGCGCAGCATCGTCAACGTCAGCTCCAGCAACCGCGCCATGCCGCGCACGAGCGACTGCTCCTGGATGCTGAATCCTTCGTCCCACCTGGCCAGCAGCAGGCTGCCGGGATGCGTGCCGCCCCAGCGTGCCGCGACCGTCGGGCACTCGCCGACACCGGGAACATCGAGTTTGTCCTGTTCACGGCGGGTCACGGCGACCAGGTCGTCCTCCGGTACCAGACCTGCCGGATAGCCGACCGACGCGACCACGCGGTCGCCGATCACGACCGCCGCCACCTCGGCCTCCAAGGCCTGGGCCGCGCGCTCGACCGCGCCACGGACGGCGGATTCCTCGTCAGGGTATGACGAGATCACGGCTAGCAGCTCAAGCAGCTGCTGGCCTTGCAGCCATCCGTCTTCGTCGGTCATTTCAACTGATAGCCAACACCGCGAGCGTCTGGTTGTGGAAACCGTCGATCCCGCGGATTCGCGCGATCTCGCCGTAGGTGTAGAACCCGGCGTACGGAGCGGTGCGCGCCCACTTGGCGATCCGCTCGTTCTCCCGTTTGATTCCTTCGTCGCCGAGCACGGCCCGCAGCGCCGCGCAGCTGAAGATCAGCAGCCCCACCGGCTCGCGGTCGCCCATCTCGGCCAGCACGTTCTCGCACACGGTCTCGGTCGCGTCGAGGATCGAGTCCTCGTCGCCGGTCATCGCCCACGTCAGCCCGCCGTGGTCGATCGCGGTCCCGCTGCCGATCGACCGGCCTTCGAGATCGATCTCGGTCGACAGGTTGCGCGCCTCGACCCCGCTTCGCCGTTGCACGCCCAACGGCCGTGACATCGCGAAGTCCATGAAGGCCTGTCGTTCGACATAGGCCTCCGGCGGCGCGCCAAGCCGGTCGAGATACACGTCCATCGCCGGTCTGTCGTCCAATGTGTACACACGGCCGTTGCCCGCGCTCGTCACGATCATCGGATCGCCGGTCTTGTGCCAGCCGTGGCCGACCGAGACGGCCAGCGGCGCCTCGGAAGCGATCGTCACGCCGACCACCGAGTCGGTCAGGACCTCGTCGTTGCCGAGTACAAGCGTGTGCGCCATGCGCCAGCCGTCGCCCGCGGCGCCGCCGATGAGCGGGATGCTCGCGCCGACCACGCCGTAACAGCCGCGCAGAATCGCTTCCTGGTCACGGATCCGGCCGTCGGTCAGGATCATCAGCACCTTGTGCGGCAGTTCGGGGTTCGACCGCACCGCGCACTGCGCGATCTCCACGCCCGCGTCGCGTTGCCTGCCGGAGACCGCCTCGGCGACCGAGGTGGTGATCTCGATCCCTGGTCCGCCGATGGCCGCGACGACCACTGTGTTGTCTGACGGGCCGCCTGGCGCGATCTCGCCATGCGTCGAGCAGCCGACCAGCGGGACGTCCGGACAGGCGTCCCGGACTCCGGCCAGCACCTCGACCGGGTCGTGCTTGATCGCGAAGAACACGATCAGGATCTTGGGGTCAGGGCCGGTGATCGCGTCGGCCGCCGCCGCCGCACCGGCAGCCCGGCTGGTGGTGTCCGCGCTGCGCGCGACACCCATCCATCTCCTGCCCGGCTCGATCATCGCTGCCTGCCCTCCCGGAGGCTGTCTGCCAGGTGCATCACCGTAGTGGTCTTGCCCACTCCGGGTAACAGCGACTGGCCCTGTTACCCGATCGGAGCACGGGCCGTCCCGGTCACCGGAACGGGCATTCCGTGCTGGCCGGATCGTGCCAGGTTGTTGGTTGTTTTCCGAATTTCGCGCGGGTGTGTCTTTGACTGTCCACTGTGGTCTGCGGGCGGGATTCGGTACCGGTACCGGCAGGATCGTCCCGGAGAATGTGGAGACGAACGAAAAAGTGTGGTGTCGCCGCGCGCCGTGCGAACGGCGGCGGGTAAGTTCCGGGCTGTCGCGGTGTCGATGGGGTGTCTTCATCGCGCATCCTGGCATGTCCAGGCTTCGCCGGTAGTCACTCGTCAGAGTGTCGGACGGTGCGCCTAGTCTTATGTGGTGGCCGATCCGTCGACCGACCGTCGTGTGAGTTACCGTCCAGCGCCCGGAACCATCCCGGACGCCCCTGGCGTGTACAAGTTCCGCGATTCCGGCGGCCGGGTCATCTACGTCGGCAAGGCCAAGAGCCTGCGCAGCCGCCTCAACTCCTATTTCGCCGACGTGTCCGGCCTGCACCCGCGCACCGCGCAGATGGTCACCACGGCCGCGTCGGTCGAGTGGACGGTGGTGGCCACCGAGGTCGAGGCGCTGCAGCTGGAGTACAACTGGATCAAGGAATTCGATCCGCGGTTCAACGTCCGCTACCGCGACGACAAGTCCTATCCGGTATTGGCGGTCACCCTCAACGAAGAATTCCCGCGGTTGCACGTCTACCGCGGCGCGCGTCGCAAAGGCGTGCGTTATTTCGGTCCATACGCGCACGCGTGGGCGCTTCGCGAGACGCTGGACGTTCTACTCAGAGTGTTCCCGGCTCGGACGTGTTCGCGTGACGTGTTCCGGCGCCAGTCCCGGATAGGCAGGCCGTGTCTGCTGGGTGACATCGGCAAATGTTCGGCGCCGTGCGTCGGTCGGGTGTCCGCCGATGAGCACCGCCAGATCGTCGAGGACTTCTGCGAGTTCTTCGCCGGGCGCACCGACGTGATGATGCGTCGCTTGGAAAAGCAGATGCAGGAGGCTGCCGCCGAGCTGGAGTTCGAGCGGGCCGCGCGGCTGCGTGACGACCTCGGCGCGCTCAAGCGCGCGATGGAGAAACAAGCTGTCGTGCTCGGCGACGGCGCGGACGCCGATGTCGTGGCTTTCGCACAGGACGATCTGCAGGCGGCCGTGCAGGTTTTCCACGTGCGCGGCGGCCGGGTCCGTGGCCAGCGTGGCTGGGTGATCGAGAAGGTCGAGGAGACCGGGACCGCTGGTTTGGTGGACCAGTTCCTCAGCCAGTTCTACGGCGACCAGGCGACCGCGGACGACGAGTCGATCGACGGCAGCCCAGATGATGCCAGCTCAGATGACAACAGTGCGGTTCCGCGCGAGGTGCTCGTGCCCGAACTGCCCGACGACGCTCCGGCGATCGCCGAGTGGCTCAGCGCGATGCGCGGTTCCCGCGTGCAGCTGCGGGTTCCGCAACGCGGCGACAAGCGCGCGTTGATGGAAACCGTTGAGCGCAACGCCAAAGAGGCGTTCGTTCAGCACAAGCTCAAGCGCGCGGGCGATCTGACCGCTCGTTCGGCCGCGTTGCAGGAGTTGCAGGACCAGCTCGGCCTGGACACCGCTCCACTGCGGATCGAATGCGTGGACATCAGCCATATCCAGGGCAGTGACGTTGTCGCGTCGCTAGTGGTGTTCGAGGATGGCTTGCCGCGTAAGGCCGAGTACCGCAGGTTCGCCATCCGGGAAGCCGCGACGCAGGGCGATGTCGCCTCGATCGCCGAGGTTGTCCGGCGCCGGTTCTACCGAATGGTCACCGAAACGGCGCCCGACGGGTCCAAGCCGGGCATCGATCCGGAGACCGGCAAGCCGAAGAAGTTCGCCTATCCGCCGAACCTGCTCGTGGTCGACGGTGCCGGCCCGCAGGCCAACGCGGCCGCGGATGTGCTCACCGACATGGGGATCGGTGACGTCGCGGTGGTCGGGCTGGCCAAGCGGCTCGAAGAGGTCTGGCTGCCAGCCGAGCCCGACCCGCTCATCCTGCCGCGCACCAGCGAGGCGTTGTATTTGCTGCAACGGGTGCGCGACGAGGCACACCGCTTCGCGATCACGTATCACCGCCAGAAACGGGCCAAGCGGATGACCACATCCGTCCTCGACGACGTGCCCGGTCTCGGCGAAACCAGGAAAACCGCGTTGATCAAGCATTTCGGCTCGCTGAAACGCCTGCGCGCGGCAAGTATCGACGAGATCAGCGAGGTGCCGGGTGTGGGCCGGCGCACCGCTGAGGCCGTTGCGGCGGCCCTGGTCAGGGATAAAGAGGGGAACGATGTCTGAATCCGGTATCGAAGTGGCGGTGGTGACCGGCCTGTCCGGCGCCGGCCGCAGCACGGCGGCCAAGTGTCTCGAGGACCTTGGCTGGTTCGTGGTCGACAACCTGCCGCCCGAGCTGATCGCGACGATCATCGAGCTCGGCGTGCAGGCACGCGGCGCGATCACCAAGGTCGCGGTCGTGATGGACGTGCGCAGCCGCGCGTTCACCGAAGACCTTTCGTCGGTCATCAAGGACCTCGACGCACGCGGGTACAAGCCGAAAGTGCTGTTCCTCGAGGCGACCGACGAGCTGCTGATCCGGCGGTTCGAGCACGTCCGGCGCGGTCACCCGATGCAGGGCGACGGCAGGCTGGTCGACGGCATCTCCGCCGAGCGGCACCTGCTGACGCCGCTGCGCGAGGAAGCCGACCTGGTCCTCGACACCACGTCGCTGTCGGTCCACCAGCTACGGGCCAAGATCGAGGACGCGTTCGGCGGCGCCGAGGATCTGCAGACGCGCGTGACAGTGTTGTCCTTCGGCTACAAGTACGGCCTGCCGATGGACGCCGACCTGGTGATGGATGTCCGGTTCCTGCCAAACCCGTTCTGGATCCCGGAACTGCGTGAGCAGACTGGCCTGGACTCCGAGGTCCGCAACTACGTGCTGACCCAGGAAGGCGCCGAGGACTTCCTCGAGCGCTACCACGAACTGCTCCGGCTGATCGGCGCCGGCTACCGCCGCGAGGGCAAGCGTTACCTGACGCTGGCCATCGGCTGCACCGGCGGAAAGCACCGCAGCGTCGCGATGTCCGAGGAGCTGGCAACCAGATTGTCCAAAGAGGATGGTGTGGCGGTGAAGGTCGTCCACCGGGATTTGGGGCGCGAGTGAGAAATCGGTCCACGGAGCCGGCGCTGAAACACCCGCGAGTGGTCGCACTCGGCGGTGGTCACGGGCTGCACGCCACATTGGGCGCGTTGCGCGAGATCACCCCGAACGTGACAGCCGTGGTCACAGTCGCGGACGACGGCGGCTCCTCGGGCCGGTTGCGCAGGGAGCTGGGCATGCTTCCGCCCGGCGACCTGCGGAAGGCGTTGGTCGCCCTCGCGGGCGCCGACGACAACGCGAAACTGTGGAACTCGGTGTTCCAGCACCGCTTCGGCGGCACGGGCGCGCTTGCCGGGCACGCGATCGGCAACCTGGTGCTGTCCGGGCTGATCGAGGTGCTCGGCGACCCGGTCGCCGCGCTGGACGAAGCCGCGCGGATGCTCGGCATCACCGGCCGCGTGCTGCCGATGTCGTGCGAACCGCTGGACATCGAGGCCGACGTGGAAGGCCTGGACGAGGACCCGGCCGCGGTCCGGCGGATCCGTGGCCAGGTCGCCGTGGCGACAACGCCTGGCCGCGTCAAGCGGATCGGCGTACAGACCAGTGCGGGCGATGTGCCGACCGCATGTCCGGAGGCATTGGCTGCCGTCCGTTCGGCGGACCTGGTCGTGCTCGGTCCGGGCTCCTGGTTCACCAGCGTGTTGCCGCACCTGCTGGTGCCAGAGTTGCATCGGGCGATCGTTGAGACGAAAGCGATGCGTGTGGTGGTGCTGAATCTGGTGCCACAACCGGGTGAGACGGCTGGGTTCTCACCAGAGCAGCATCTGGACGTACTCTGCGAACACGCTCCAGAGCTCCGCGTGGACGCGGTCATCGCCGACGCGAACGCGGTGCCGACGCCAGACCGGCTGCGGCGTGCCGCGGCCGTACTCGGCGCGCAGACGCTGCTGGCCCCGGTGGCGACGCCGGGTGCGGCGGATCGTCACGATCCGGCAGCACTTGCGCGGAGTTTGCGGCACGCGTTGGCCGGAACGACGAGCGCGACCGGCCAGGAGATGGTGGGATACGCAGGGCGCGAGCCCGGCGGGGGAGAGGAGGACACGTGGCGATGACCGCGGCAGTCAAGGACGAGCTGAGCAGACTGGCTGTGTCCAAGACATGCTGCCGCCGTGCGGAAGTGTCCTCCCTGCTGCGCTTCGCGGGTGGGTTGCACATCGTCGGCGGTCGTGTGGTGGTTGAGGCCGAGCTGGACACTGGTTCCGCGGCCAGACGGCTGCGTAAGGAGATCCACGAGCTCTACGGGCATCATGCCGACGTGCACGTCATCACTTCCGGTGGTTTGCGCAAAGGCACGCGATACGTGGTGCGCGTGGTGAAGGACGGTGACGGCCTCGCCCGTCAGACCGGTCTGCTCGACCCACGTGGTCGTCCCGTTCGGGGGTTGCCCGCCGCGGTGGTGTCCGGCGGGGTGTGCGATGCGGAAGCTGCCTGGCGTGGCGCTTTCCTGGCGCACGGCTCGTTGACCGAGCCTGGCCGTTCCTCCGCGCTTGAGGTCACGTGCCCTGGGCCGGAGGCTGCGTTGGCGTTGGTGGGCGCGGCTCGTCGCCTCGGCATCCAGGCCAAGTCGCGTGAAGTCCGTGGCGCGGACCGGGTTGTCATCCGTGACGGCGACGCTATCGGTGCTTTGCTGACCCGGTTGGGTGCGCATTCCTCTGTGCTGGCGTGGGAAGAACGCCGGATGCGTCGGGAAGTCCGTGCGACGGCCAACCGTCTCGCCAACTTCGACGACGCCAACCTCCGGCGCTCCGCCCGCGCGGCCGTCGCCGCCGCCGCTCGCGTGCAACGCGCGATGGAGATCCTCGGCCCCGAGGCGCCCGAGCACCTGACGGCCGCAGGCAAACTTCGGCTCGCCAACCGCCAGGCGTCCCTTGAGGAACTCGGCCAGCTCGCCGAGCCGCCGATGACGAAGGACGCCGTCGCAGGCCGGATCCGCCGGTTGCTGGCGATGGCCGACAAGCGTGCCAAGGACCTGGGTCTTCCCCCGACCGAGTCCGCGGTGACTGCCGAGATGCTGGAGGAAGAGGTCTAACCAGGACACTTCCGAGTTGCGCGGAGCGCCGAATACGCGCAGGTTGACCTGGAGCGCGCTCCAGGCGATAGCGTCGCGTGCAGGTACTCCGAAAAGAGGCGATCGACCGTGCAACTCGGTGTGCACATCACCAGATTCGACGAACCCGCCAACGAGATCAGGGACGAACTGACCTCCGCCGCGCACGCGGCGGAGGCGGCAGGCGTCGACTGGATCTCGGTGATGGACCACTTCTTCCAGATCGACGGCACAGATGCCGGGATGCTCGAGGCGTACTCCACCTTGAGCTTCCTCGCCGCGCACACGTCCACCGTTCGGTTGGGCGCGCTCGTGACCGGCGTGACCTACCGGCATCCCGGCCTGCTTGCCAAGACCGTGACCAACCTCGACGTGCTGTCCGGCGGCCGCGCAACCTTCGGCATCGGTGCGGCTTGGTTCGAACGTGAGCACGTCGGCATGGGCGTGCCATATCCGCCGGTCGCCGAACGATTCGAGCGCCTCGAGGAAACACTGCAGATCAGCCTGCAGATGTGGGACCCGGCCAACAACGGCCCGTACGAAGGCAAGCACTACCAATTGGCTGAGACGCTGTGCCTGCCGCAGCCGGTCACCTCGCCACGCCCACCGATCATGATCGGCGGCAGCGGCGAGCGAAAGACGTTCCGCCTGATCGCGCAGTATGGCGACGCCTGCAACCTCTTCTTCCAGATGGGGCCAGAGGAGATCGCGCGCAAACTCGACGTCCTGCGCGGGCACTGCGACGCGGCGGGCCGCGACTACTCCACCATCCAGAAGACGATCGCGGGCGCTGGCGCGGCCATCACCGAACTCGGCCTGGACGGATTCACCGAGCAGATGCGCGGCTACGCCAAGTTGGGCGTGGACCTGGTGATCCTGATACCGCCCGCAGGCCGCCCATCACAGTGGATCGAGACGCTCGGCCCGGTCGTCGAGCGCCTAAACGACATCTGAAACCCGAAACCTGAAACCCGAAACCTGAAACCCGAAACCTGAAACCCGAAACCTGATATCCGATATCTGATGTCGGAACCTGGCACGCCGGATGCCTGAAGTGGTCAGGGCCAAGGCGACTGCGGCCGGAAACCGGAAACCCGATATCGGATATCTGATACCGGAACCGCACGCGGCACGGCCTGGCGTGGTCAGCCAAGACGACTGTGACCAGCTACCGGAGCCTCTACCGGAGCCTGATCCGGGTGCCCGAACCTGGCGCCGGAAACCAGACGCGTGGCCCGGATACCTGATACCGGAAACCTCATATAGGAAATAGGAAGTCATCGGCGACGGCCCGGAACTCTCCGGGCCGTTCCACCCATGGGTAGTGGCCGCACTCGTCGATCACCGCGACTTCGCCGTTGGGGAACAGCTCAGCCAACGCGAGCACCGGCGCGAACCCGGTGAGGCAATCCTGCGCGCCGGCGACGACCAAAGTCGGCGCGGTCACCGCACTTATGCGCGCCGCGAGGTCCTCCGGCGGCGCCGCGCCGAAGTACGCCAGCGCCGCAGCCAGATCGAACCGGCCGGTGCGCGCATGTGCTTGCTCGGCTACATCCCATTTCCTATATCCGATAGGCGCGGTCGTTTGCTGCCATGCGTTGTAGGCGTCCTCAGTGGACAGGTCCGGTCCCGCCATGAATGCGGCAAGCGCCTGACCGTCCGGTTGGTCGGCGATGAACTCGTCCGCGTCCGACGGCACATCGACGAGATATGTCGCGGGCGGGGTGATGAGCATCAGTCGTTCGACGCGCTGCGGGCGTTGGACCGCGTATGAGATCGCCAGCCGGGTGCCCGCGGAGTGCGCCACGAGCACCAGACGCTCAAGTCTAAGTGCCCACGCAACGCTTCGATGTCCGCCGGTTGCTCCCAATAGGACGCTTTCCCTCCGCCGGGAGATTTACCGACGCCACGCAGATGTGGGATCACCAGGCCGGTCAGCCCGGCGAGGTCACCGAGGTAACTCGGGTGCCTCGCCGCACCTCCGGCCAATGTGACGATCGGGCGCCCGTGCGGGAAAACGCTCTTGGGCACGCCGCCAAGAACGTCCGCGGAAACGTTTCCGAGAACCTCGCCCACAATGTCGTAATGCAGGGAAACGCCATCGGCGGCTTGGTACGTCGGCATGGCGCCATTCCACCAGCCTGCTTACCGGTGCCACCACGGGGTTTTGCCCACGATCTTCGAGGTCGGCTGGTCAGGGTGCAGGCCGAGCCTGCGCAACGCATCCGCTGTGACAGAGACGCCGCACCAGCACTCCCATCCCTCCTGACCAGGGCCGCACATCATGTCGATTCGGACCTCGTCGACTCGAAACGGAAACCAGTCGATGCCCCGGTCCCGCAGTCAAGCGGACAGCGCGATCGACCAGTTGTCCTTGCCGGTTTTGCACCTGAACAACAGGATCCTTATCCGTTCCACGCACCCACCGTAAGTCTCCTGCCAAGTGGTTTACGGCGCGGTGGGACGAGGATCGCGGGCGTAGCGCGAGTCACGGCGGCGGGAAGAGGACGGCGATGTCGGTCGCGGCGTCGAGCGCTTCCCGGCTTGGCCTGCCGCCGACCGGTTCAGCCTCGGCGATCACCACAAGCGCGCCAGAGCGGCGCGACTTGTAGTGCTGCCCAGTCGGCTTCGGTGCACCCGGAAGGGGCGTGACGCACCCCGTGCCGTACTCGTCCGCGAGACGGCGAAGCCCTTGCGCCGTCGCAGTTTTCGGCATCCGCACCCATGTGACCATGACGGCGAGTTTGTTGCCGCCGTCGTCTGTCACGTGAACGAGCATCCGGTCGAGTGACCTACATGGGTTTCGCACGAAGAACTGCTGCACCTCACCATAGGAGTAAGGCCCGCAACGCAGTTCCTGTTTGGCCAGGCGCTTGACCGTCTTCCAGGACATTCGGTGCCACGCCTCGTCATGGCGGCCTTTCCTGGCTGAGTCCTTGCTGCCCTTCGTACGGGCGCGGATCGCTTGCGCCGCACCCGATCCAGTGGACGAGCCGGCGGACACCGCAGCACCGGCGCCGCCGGTCGCGGCACCTCCGCCCACCGCGATCACACCGGCTGCGGCAAGCGCCACCACGGCGCCACTCTTGGATTTCTTTCCTGTCAGCGGATGGACGACTCCATTTTCGTCCGTGAAGAAGTCCGGCATCTCGCATACCTCCCCAAGCTGCGAACACCGGACGCTATCGGTCACTCAGCGTCGTCGCATCCGCCGAACAGGTCTCATGCCGTGACGATGTCCTGGCCGTCGATCCGCACCGCGACCGCGGTCAGCCCAGTGGTGGCCGGTCCTTTCTTCATCTCTCCGGTCGCGGCGTCGAACACGCTGCCGTGGCCGGGGCACGTGATCGAGCCACCCGATGGCGCGCTGACGGTGACGCCCGCGTGCGGGCACACGGGGTCGAAGCCGCGGACCTCGTTCTCGCTCGGCCGGACAAGCAGGACCTTGCCTGGGCCGCCGCTGACGATCGTTCCGCCGCCGACCGGGACGTCGGCGAGTTTGGCCAGCGGCGTGCCACCGCCACCTCCGCCGCCGCTGGCGGATGGGGCGGCTGGTGGTGCGTCACTGGTGGAGCAGGCGGCGAGCGAAACCGGTGCGACCAGACCGGCTAGCAGGCCACACACGACTGTGCGGCGAGTGGGGTCCGGCAAGGCATGCCTCCAAAAGGGTGGTGGGTAGGCGTCCGGGTTGGTATCGGAAGATCACGCCGCCCGGATATATCCGGTTCAACCATCCGGGTTCTGATTCGATAAAGTGACGCGGTCGGCACTATGGCAATGGCGCCAGGACCAGGGCAGTAGTGTTTGGTTCGCCCGACTCATCCTTCAGCCCGCACGAACAGAGGAGCGCACCGTGACGGTCCGAGTAGGTGTCAATGGCTTCGGCCGGATCGGCCGGAACTTCTGGCGCGCCGTTGAGGCGAGCGACCACGACATCGAGATTGTGGCGTTCAACGACCTGGGCGACGTTGCCACCATGGCCCACCTTCTCAAGTACGACAGCATTCTCGGCCGCCTCCCGTACGAGGTGAGCGTGTCCGACGAGGGCATCGTCGTCGACGGTAAGACCATCAAGGCACTGGCCGAGCGCGACCCCGGCAAGCTGCCGTGGAAGGACCTCGGCGTCGACGTCGTGGTCGAGTCCACCGGCTTCTTCACCAACGCCGCCGACGCGCGCAAGCACGTCGACGAGGGTGGCGCCAAGAAGGTCATCATCTCCGCCCCGGCCAAGGGCGAGGACCTGACTGTCGTGCTCGGCGCGAACGAGGACAAGTACGACGGCTCGCAGACCGTCATCTCCAACGCGTCCTGCACCACGAACTGCCTGGCCCCGCTGGCCAAGGTCCTGCACGACACCTTCACCGTCGAGCGTGGCCTGATGACCACCATCCACGCGTACACGCAGGACCAGAACCTGCAGGACGCGCCGCACAAGGACCTGCGCCGGGCCCGCGCTGCCGCGCTGAACGTCGTCCCGACGTCGACCGGTGCGGCCAAGGCCATCGGCCTGGTGCTGCCTGAGCTCAACGGCAAGCTGGACGGCTACGCGCTGCGCGTGCCGGTGCCGACCGGTTCGGCGACCGACCTGACGGTCACCGTCGGCCGCGACACCAGCGTCGACGAGGTCAACGCCGCGTTCAAGGCGGCCGCCGAGGGTGGCCTCAAGGGCATCCTGCGCTACAACACCGACCCGATCGTGTCGGCCGACATCGTCACCGACCCGGCGTCCTGCATCTACGACGCCCCGCTGACCAAGGTCATCGGCAACCAGGTCAAGGTCGTCGGCTGGTATGACAACGAGTGGGGTTACTCCAACCGCCTCGCCGACCTGGTCACCCTGGTCGCCTCGAAGATCGGCTGAAGTAGAGACCATGAAGACCCTGGCAGATTTGCTGGCCGAGGGTGTGGCAGGTCGGCGCGTGCTCGTGCGCGCCGACCTGAACGTGCCCCTGGACGGCGAGACGATCACCGACGACGGCCGTGTCCGTGCGTCGCTGCCCACCATCCAGCAGCTCACGGGTGCGGGCGCGCGGGTGGTCATCGCCGCGCACCTTGGCCGCCCCAAGGGCGCGCCGGACCCCAAGTTCTCGCTCAAACCGGTCGCCAAGCGGCTGGGTGAGCTGCTCGGCAAGGACGTCAAGCTCGCTGCCGACGTCTGCGGCGAGTCGGCGAAGTCCGTTGTGGACTCGCTGGCCGACGGTGATGTGGCGTTGCTGGAGAACATCCGCTTCGACGCGCGCGAGACCAGCAAGGACGAGGCCGAGCGTGGCGCGCTCGCCAGCGACCTGGCCGAGCTGTGCGACGTGTTCGTGTCCGACGGCTTCGGTGTCGTGCACCGCAAGCAGGCCTCGGTGTACGACGTGGCCAAGCAGCAGCCGTGCTATGCGGGCGGCCTGGTGCTGGACGAGGTCGAGGTGCTGCGCAAGCTCACCGAGGACCCGGCGCGGCCGTACGTCGTGGTGCTCGGCGGCGCGAAGGTCTCCGACAAGCTCGGCGTCATCGCGAACCTGCTGACCAAGGTCGACCGGCTGCTCATCGGCGGCGGCATGGCGTACACGTTCCTCAAGGCACAGGGCCACGAGGTCGGTCAGTCGCTGCTGCAGGAAGACCAGCTCGACCAGGTGCGCGGTTTCCTCGCCGAAGCCGAGAAGCGCGGCGTCGAGTTGCTGCTGCCGGTGGATGTGCTTGCCGCGACCGAGTTCGGGCCGGACGCGCCGTACGAGGTCGTCGCCGCGACCGAGATTCCGGCCGACCGCCAAGGCCTGGACATCGGCCCGAAGACGCGTGAGCTGTTCGCGTCCAAGCTCGCCGACGCGGCCACCGTGTTCTGGAACGGCCCGATGGGCGTGTTCGAGTTCGAGGCGTTCTCCGGCGGCACCCGTGCCGTGGCGCAGGCGCTGGTCGACAGCAAGGCGTTCAGCGTCGTCGGTGGCGGGGACTCCGCCGCGGCCGTACGCCAGCTCGGCCTGCCCGAGGACGGTTTCTCGCACATCTCGACCGGCGGCGGCGCGTCGCTGGAGTTCCTTGAGGGCAAAGAACTGCCCGGCGTCCAGGTTCTGGAGGACTGACCCGACATGGCTCGCACGCCGCTGATCGCCGGCAACTGGAAGATGAACCTCAACCACCTCGAGGCCATCGCACTGGTGCAGAAGATCGCGTTCTCACTGCCGGAGAAGTACTACGCGAAGGTGGAGGTCGCGGTCCTGCCGCCGTTCACCGCGATCCGCGCCGTGCAGAACGTGATCGAGGGCGACAAGCTCCAGATCAAGCACGGGGCGCAGGACCTCGCCCCGCACGACTCGGGTGCGTACACCGGCGACATCTCCGGCCCGATGCTGGCCAAGCTCGGCTGTCAGTACGTCGTGGTCGGGCACTCCGAGCGTCGCGAGTACCACGAGGAAAGCGACGAGCTGATCAACAAGAAGGTCAAGCAGGCCCTCAAGCACGGCATCACGCCGATCCTGTGCGTCGGCGAGAAGCTCGAGGTGCGGGAAGCCGCCGGGCACGTGAACCACTGCAACTTGCAGCTCGTCGCCGGTCTCAAGGGCCTCAAGCCCGAGCAGGTCGAGAAGATCGTCATCGCCTACGAGCCCGTGTGGGCGATCGGCACCGGCAAGGTCGCCACCCCGGCGGACGCGCAGGAAGTCTGCGGCGGGCTGCGCAAACAGCTCGAGGAGAAGTACGGCTCCGAGGTCGCGACCAAGGTGCGCGTGCTCTACGGCGGGTCGGTGAAGTCCAGCAACGTCTCCGACCTGATGGCCCAGCCGGATGTCGACGGCGCGTTGGTCGGCGGCGCGAGCCTGGACGGCGAGGAGTTCACCAAGCTCTCCGCGATGGCGGCTGGCGGTCCGTTCGTCTGATGTTCGCCTCATCGGGGAACTGAACCGCTGGGCTGAATGTTTACGTAACACAAGCGTTGGGTCTTTACACGGCCCGTGGTCAAAGCGGGACACGTACGAGGTAATCTGTGATTCCTGCCGTGCGACAGCGAGGATGAAATGGAACTGGCTCTGCAAATCGGTTTGATCGCCACGAGCGTGCTGTTGATCCTCTTGGTGCTGCTGCACCGCGGCCGTGGCGGTGGTCTTTCGTCGCTCTTCGGTGGCGGGATGCAGTCGAGCCTTTCTGGGTCGAGTGTGGTGGAGAAGAACCTCGACCGCGCGACCCTGGTGGTCGGAATCATCTGGCTGATCTGCATCATCGGGCTCGGGTTGCTGATCAAGATCGCGTGAGTGCCCGTGCGCTGGGGACGTTCGAGTGTTCACCGATCAACCATTGCGGGATTGCCGTGTGTGATGGGGGTGTGAGGGCCGATGGCTGGTGGTAACGCGATTCGGGGTACCCGGGTCGGTGCTGGACCGATGGGTGAGTCGGAGCGCGGTGAGTCCGCTCCGCGTCGCCGAGTGTCCTACTGGTGTGCGAACGGGCACGAGTCCCGTCCGTCGTTCGCGGTCGACGCGGAAGAGCCGGAGTCGTGGGACTGCCCACGCTGTGGCCTGCCGGGTGGGCGCGACCAGCAAGCGCCGCCGAACGCACCCCGGAACGAGCCGTACAAAACTCACCTCGCGTACGTGAAGGAGCGCAGGTCGGACGCGGACGGCGAGGCGATCCTCGCCGAGGCGCTGGCCAAGCTCCGCGCGCAGCGCGAAGGCTGAGCCCAGATACTCAACAACCCTCGTAAGTGCCGCTCCGGCACCTACGAGGGTTTTGAGCTGTCTGAAGCCTCAGCTGGTCTCGGTCGGGTAGGTCACGCAGACCCGGAAACCACCGTCCGGCGTGTGCCCGGCGTGGAACGTACCGCCGAGTAGGACCGCCCGCTCCCGCACGCCGAGCAACCCGTGCCCGCCGGACGGCAGCCGCCCGGAGTGCGCCATTTCGGGGTTCGCCTGGTCGTTGACCACTTCGACGATCAACGCTGATCCGCACGGGAACAGCCGGATGACTGCCTTGGCACCTGGCGAGTGCTTGTGGATGTTGGTCAGCGATTCCTGCACGGTCCGGTAGGCGGCGCGCGACACCGCGGGCGGCACCGAGTCGGGGACGACCTGTTCGGCCAGTTCCACCGGCACCTCCGAGTTGCGCAGCAACTGCGGCAGCTCCTCGAGACCGGGATGCACGCCGTCGTCGAACGTGCCCGATCTCAGCACCCCGACCAGGTCACGCAGTTCGTCGAGCGTGCGTTTGCTCAACTGTCTGATGGTGTTGGCGCCCTGCCGTGACTCCTCGTCGTGCGCGGAGACCGCGAGCGCACCCGCCTGCATGGCGATCAAGGTGACCTGGTGGGACACCACATCGTGCATCTCACGGGCCAGACTGGCCCGTTCGGCGGCGCGGATGGTCTGCTCGTGCAGGTGGCGTTCGCGTTCGCGGCTTTCGGCCAGGTCGGCGAGCCGGTCGGAGAGCTGCTTACGCAGGGCCATAAGCAGTCCGAGCGCGATCGGCATCGCGGCGACCAGCACGCCGTACAGGCCGTTGAGGACGTGTTTGCGCCAGCTCAGTTCGACGAATTCGCTCAGCGGCCAGCGCACGTACCGGGCCATCCAGACCAGGACGCCAGCGGCCATCGTCTGCCACATCCACAGCTTGCGTCTGGCCAGCGTGCACAACGCGATCATCGCCGCGATCTGCGCCCAGCCCGCGAGGAAACCCGGAATGGTGATCAGGACGGCGAGGAAGGGGAACCGTCTGCGCAGCACCATGGCGGTGCACGCGACGCCGGACAGGACGATCGAGTAGGGCTGGGCTTTGGTGGGGATCACCAGCCACACGTCGGCCACCGCGACGATCACCGCGAGTGCGTCCAACGCGAGATTTCTGGCGACCGGGTGGCGGTGGAGCTGTTTGAGCCGGTCAAGGCTGGCGTATGGATTTCGGGCGCGCGTGACCTGGTGGGTCACTTCCCCCGCATGCCCGGTTGTCAAAGTGTGGGTGACCACCGTGGAACCCCTTGGTTTGGCCTGCGTGTCCTCATGGATCGGCAATGGGCTTTCCCCGGTCGCCGCTGACCGCTTGGGGTAGCCATCTCCTCGCTGCCGGGGAACATCGCTCGGGCTTGTGGCCCCGCCATGCTCCTCGGCCGGCCGGTGTCTTTGTCGTGGCATTGGCTCGGCCTCTCTGACGAAAGGGAGAGGGGTGTTCGCCCTTCGTCACCCTCTTAAGACAGTCCGATCCTCGAACGCGGACGCCCGGTCGGCAAGGAATGTGCGAACGCACATTCTCTATGGACGAACGTCGGTAGCGCGCCGCGTGCAACGTGTGCCGCGTCTCACCCGTTCGTACCCGGCCGGGCCTCCATTGCTGCATCTGCAATCGATCGCTGGCAATGCCGCGGGTGACCGGTTCGCGGCAGTGTGGTCGACGGGAACGCTGTCACGAAAGCGCCCATGCAACGGACGTATCTGATATCGGATGTAGGACCCTGATTTTCATATCGGATATTGGATATAGGACGCTGTCGGGTAAGCGGCCGCGTTCAGGTTCCCTCGGGGCGTGGTGCGCGCGGGCGCTGCTGAGGCTGCCCCGCCGGGGACGACGGCCGCCGTCCCCGCACATGGGCCAAGCTGACCGGTGCCGGGACCGCATGCCCGCGCGGGCGCCAATGAGGCCGCCGCGCCGGTGACCGCATGTCTGGCTCCACCGACGACCGCATCCCGCTCAGCCGACGACCGCATCCCGCACTTGTGCGTTGCCAGGGCCGCTCGCTAGGGCCCGCTGCGCAGGTGAGCATCCCGCTTGTGTCTCTGCTGTGCCCGCGCACTTGCGGCCCTCTCGGATCCTCTTTCGTATCCGCTATTTCGTATCTGATGTTTGATTCATGGGCGTTGGGTGCCTGGAATGTCGCCCAAAGTACGACTCGTCGTCATCCTTCGAACCGATGTCAGTGAACGATCAGGACAGGGAGCATGGGCAGCGTGCGGACGTTGCTGGGGTATGCGAAAAGCCATTGGATAGCGCTGACCGTCGGTCTGGTGATCGCGTTGGCGTCGGCGGCGGCGAATCTGGCGCAGCCGTTGGCGACGAAAACGGTCGTCGACGCGCTCGCGGACGGTTCGTCGCTGACGAGGCCTGTGCTGCTGTTGGCGATTTTGGTCGTCGTCGGATCATTGCTCGCGGGTTTGTACACGTACCTTCTCGATCGGACCGCCGAGAAGGTTGTGTTCTCGGTGCGCAAACAGTTGATCGGCCGGTTGCTGCGGTTGCGCGTTCCGGAGCTCGACCGATCAGCGCCGGGTGATCTGACCGCGAGGGTGACCTCGGACAGCACGTTGCTGCAGAGTGCGACCACCCAGTCGTTGATCAGCATCGTCAAGGGCGCGGCCGGTGGCATTGGTGCGGTCATCGTCATGTTCACGCTGGACGCCCGGTTGTCGGGTCTGACGTTGGGCGCGCTTGGGCTGGTCGGTGTGGTTATCGGGCTGTTGCTGCCGAAGATCCGGCGGGTGATCACCAAGGCGCAGGAGGCGGTCGGCGAGGTTGGCGCTGGTCTTGATCGCGCGTTGGGGGCGGCGCGGACGGTCAAGGCGAGTGGGGCGGAGGCCAGGGAAGAGGCCGCGGTCACCGAGGCGGCGCACAAGGCGATGCAGGCCGGGTACGCGGGCGCCAAATTCAACGCGCTGGTCGGCGGCATCATGAACCTGGCGTTCTCGGTGCCGTTCCTGATCGTCCTCGGTGCGGGTGGGGCGTGGGTGGCGACCGGTTCGATCGAGCTGTCGACGTTGATCGCCTTCCTGCTCACCATCTTCTACATGACCGAACCGCTGTCGGAGCTGGTCTCCGGGTTTTCCACGCTTCAGCAGGGTCTCGGCGCGGTGAAGCGGATCCGGGAAGTCGAAGAGCTGGCCATCGAGACCGACGTCGACAAAGCGGTCGAGACGGTCGGCGGCGAAGCGCCGGGCATCGCGCTGCACGGGGTCAAGTTTCAGTACGCGGGCAGGTCAGCCGCGCTCGACGGTGTCTCGTTCGAGGCACCGGCCGGTGGGCGGACGGCGATCGTCGGTCCGTCCGGAGCGGGCAAGACCACGTTGTTCGCGTTGCTTCAGCGCTTCTACGAGCCGGAAAGCGGCTTGATCAAGGTCGATGGCGTCGACATCGCCAAAATGACGCGCGCCGAAGTGCGTCGGCGGATCGGTTACGTCGAGCAAGACGCGCCTGCGTTGTCCGGCACGCTCGAGAGCAACCTTCGTTATGCGGCTCCTGACGCGACTGACGACGACCTCAACGAGGTGCTGCACGCGACGCGACTGACGGACCTTGTCGAGCGGTTGCCTGACGGTCTGAACACAATGGTCGGCACGCGCGGTGTCGCGTTGTCCGGTGGTGAACGACAGCGGCTCGCGATCGCGCGCGCGTTGCTGCGGCGACCGCAGGTGCTGTTGATGGACGAAGCAACGTCGCAACTTGACGCGCGGAACGAAGTCGCGCTGCGTGAGGCGGTCGACCAGGCGGCTGAGCGGTGCACGGTGTTGCTCATCGCGCACCGATTGTCGACGGTCGTGTCCGCGGACCAGATCGTCGTTCTTGAACGCGGGCGGGTCGTTGCCACTGGCACACATGACCAGTTGCTCGACGCGTCGCCGTTGTATCGGGAGTTGGCGGCATCACAGCTCCTTCTTCCGGAGGCTGTTGAACAATGACCGGGTGAACATCGCGGTAACCGAGGTCCAGGTCATCCGCCTCGGTTCCGCGGTTCCCGCCGAGGCGGCGTTCGACGCGTTGTACCGAGACGCGCCCTACGCGTTCTGGCTGGACTCGGCGTCGGGCGCGCGGTTCTCGTTCATGGGCGCCGCCAGCCGCGTGATGCGAGCGTGGCCGGATCGCATCGAGTTCGACGGCGAAGTGCTTCAGCCGGGGGTCTTCGCCTGGCTGGCCGACGCGTTGACCGAACGGGTCGAGGTTCCGGACGTGCCGTTCGGTCTCACTCTCGGGTGGGTCGGCTACCTCGGTTACGAGCTGAAGGCCGAGTGCGGCGGCGCGCGGGTGTACGAGTCTGTCGACCCGGACGCGGTCCTGATGTACGTCGACCGCACGATCGTCTTCGAACAGGACGAGACCTATCTGGTCTCGACCGACCGCGACTGGATCACTGAGACTGCTGCGTTGCTCGCGGCGCTGCCGGAGCCCGAGCCGGTTCGCCCAGTGGTCGCGACGCAGGTCCGGGCCAGGCACAGCCGAGACAAGTACCTCAAGATGATCGAGGCCTGCCAGGAAGCCATTCGAGGCGGAGAAAGCTACGAAGTCTGCCTGACCAACATGGTGTCCGCGCAGGCAGACATCGATCCCTGGAACGCGTATCGCTTGCTGCGCAAGCACAGTCCCGCGCCCTACGGCGCGTATCTGAGGCTGGGGGACATCGCTGTCTTGAGCTCGTCGCCCGAACGGTTCCTGCAAATTCTGTCCGACGGGACCGTTGAATCACAGCCTATCAAGGGTACCCGGCCGCGCGGCGCTACGCAGGCCGAGGATTTGGTGCTACGCAAGGATTTGGCGACCAACGAGAAGGACCGCGCGGAGAACCTGATGATCGTCGACCTGGTCCGCAACGACCTCGGCAGGCACGCGGTCGTCGGATCCGTTGAGGTGCCTGCGATCTTCCAGGTTGAGACGTACGCGACCGTGCATCAGCTCGTCAGCACGATCCGCGCCAGGCTCCGGCCGGACGTTTCACCCGTCCACTGTGTGCAGTCGGCGTTTCCTGGCGGGTCGATGACCGGCGCGCCGAAGATCCGGACGATGGAGATCATTGACGAGCTGGAGGAAGGCCCGCGCGGGGTGTATTCGGGTGTGCTCGGGTACTTCTCGATGACCGGCCACATTGATCTGTCCATTGTGATCCGGACTTTGGTTGTGCGGCAAGGAGAAGTGAGCTTCGGAGTGGGCGGGGCGATCATCGATCCGTCGGAACCCGGCGCCGAGTTCGACGAGACCGTCGTGAAAGCCACGGCGATGCTGCGCGTCCTCGGCGCCGAATTCCCTATGGACTAAGGCGTCCAGCGCACGGCAACGTACGGCTCTGAGTAGGACTCACCGACGATGTGGCCGGCGTTGTTGATCGATTTCGCGGTGCTTTCGGTACTGGTGGGCAGGATGTCGAGTTCGGTGACGGTGCCGTCGGTGTTCCAGCGGACCGCGCGCGTCAACCGGTTGTCAGACCGCAGGACGTGGCCGACCACGACACCGTCGGCGTTGATGTCCTCGCCACGGCTTCCCGCGTTGTTGTGCGGCGGAGTGAGCAGAGTGTAGGCGCCGCTGGCACTCCACTTGATCGGCTGACCATACGGGAAAGCCGGGGTGACCACGTATCCGGTGGACTCGCCCTTGTCGTTGATCCCGGTGGCCACGGCTTCGGTCGTTCCGGCGGGGGTGGACAGTGCGGTGACGTTTCCGTTGGCGTCCCACCGGACGGCCTGGTAGCCCGAGCTACCGACAACCACATTGTTGTTGTTCACAGCGGCCGCGGTCGCGGTGGCCGTGCCCGCGAGCCGGGGCAGTTCCACGACTTGGGTGGGCGAGACCCACCGCACGGCACGAACTTCGTAGTCCGGGGTCAGGTAGTGGGAGTCCCCGACGACCTGGCCGTTTTCGTTGATGTCGTTGGCCCAGGAACTGAAGAAACCGGTGCCGGGCAGTTGAGCGAGTGCGGTGACGGTGCCGCTGGCGCTCCACCGCACGGCGACACCGTTGGACCGACCAGCGACCTGGCCGGCAGAGTTGATCCCCAGACCCCAGTTGTTGTTTGATCCTGCCAAGCCGGGCAGGACGGTCAGCGTGTTGTTCGCCGACCACTTCACTGCCACGTCGATCGCGCCTTCGACGAAGGCCGTGCCCGTGGCGGATCCCGCCTGGCTGACGTCATACGCGATGGAGATGTACGCCCCGTCCGTCGACGGCAGCTGGGTAATCGTTGGTGCGTCTGCGATCGCCGGTGTCGCGATACCGGTTGCGATCACGGTTGTGAACAGAACTGTTGTCGTGCGCCTTAACCTCAAGAGTTTTCCCCTGATGTCGTTGTACACGGTCATTCTGTACGTCGTTCGGCGAACAGCCGATGTTGCACGCGATGACCGGTTTCACTTGTGGCTTAATGGGTTCCAGGAAAACCCTTGTGGCCCACCCTGTACCGGACAGCGGTAACCCGTTTTCCCGGGGCACCGCCGCTCATCAGGGACGGAACATATTGGTATACCGTCAAACCCGCCCGAAGCGGGCGGGTTTGACGGAGAAAAACGATCAGGACGCCGCTCGCAAGTACACCTGAATGGCCGACTGCCGTGTGACGCCGTTCACGGTCACCGCGAGCATGAATGTCCCTGGCCTCAACGCGGTCAGCGCGCCCGTCGCCGGATCGAGGCGGGCGACGTGCCACGGCCGCCAGTCACGCCAGTCACCGATCAGCACGCTCGGAGAGCCGGACCAGTCGTAGCTCACCGGATACGCCACCGGCACTGTGCGTGTGCCTTGGGTGAGCGTGGCGGCGATCTTGGCTGACTGGCCAACCTTGAGTTCGGCGGGCGCGTCGATGGTCAGCGCATCCACGTGCGGCCGGATTTCCGTGGCGATCCAGTCACGTCCGCGCTTGTTGTCCACTCCAATCAGGCTCCAGCCGCTGAAGCCGCCCAAGGTCGCGTCGCCGCCAGGCACCTTGCCGGAATTGCCGTTGATCAGATATGGCACACCGTCCACACGGGACGCATGGAAAACGCCAACATGTGCGCCGATGAAGGCGGCGCCTTTGCCGGTTTCCTGACGGAAGTCGCCAAGCCATTGTTCGACCAACGCGGCTTCTGACCGGTCCGACAATTGGCTGCACTTGGCGGGCGTTGGGTCGCGTGGCGGGTGATGTTCCATCACTACAACGGAATTCACCGACTTGTCCACTTTGGCAGCGTCAAGAGCCTTGCGCAGCAACACGGTCTGGTCGAAGCCGCCGCCTCTGATCGTTCCGGTCGACGAGTCAAGGAGGACGAACCTTGTTCCTTTGTGGTCGAAAGTCTGGTTCGTGACACCGAATTCACGCCGGAAGTTGTCTATTGTGCCCGGTCCCATGATCTCGTGGTTGCCTGGCACGTAGTACCACTTCAGGTCGTCGCCCAGTTCTTCGGTGAGGATCCGGCGCGCCAGCGTCAGATCCGCCGGTGCGGCTTCGTCGACGAAGTCGCCGTTGATGACGAGGAAATCAGGTTTCTGTGCCTTGATCTCCCGCAACGTCCGCCGCGCCGCCTTCACCAGGTCGCTGTCCGGATTGCGGGCCACGAACTGGGAATCCGACATCACCGCGAATCGCCACGGCCGGTCACCGACCGTCCCGTCCTGAACGACCAGTCGGTCTGCGACCGTTGCCTCGGCTGGGATTTGCACATCCGGTGGCACTTTGGCGACGAAGTCGTCGATCAACACCTCGCCGGTGTACAGCCGGTCTGCTTTGGTCTCGATTGTGTAGAACCTGGTGACTGTCAACGGGAACGCCATCGCCGACGGGACCGCGATCTCCATGTACCTCCAGCCGGTCCACGTGATGTACGGACCGTACAGCGACCGAGTTTGGCCTTGGCCGTCGATCACTGTGAACGCGGTCCATTCACCCTTGCCGCTGCCGTAGACCCACGCGCCGAGTGCGAGCGGCTGGCCGGGGATCTTGATCGGCTGCGGCGGGATCGCATACGCCGTACGGGTTCCGGTCGACAGTGAGAAGTCGTATGACAACTTCAGCCCGGCGCCAGTTCGTCCATTCGGGACAGGAGCGACCGAACCCGTGCCTCTGGCCGAGCCGAAGGTCCACGAGGCGCCGTCGTCGAAGTTCGCGAACGTGCGTTCCGCCAAGCCGACGGTCACGGGGATCTTGGTCACCTGCTGGCCGACGGTCGCCGTGACCACTGCGGAACCCACCGGCTTGAGGCCCTTGACCTGCAGTGCGCCATCCGCGTCCGGAGTGATCTCCAGCAGTGACCGGTCATAGTCCAGCCGTACATCCGCGGGTTCGATCGGCGCAGTGAAGCCGTCATTGTCATAGCCGACGATTCCGAAGTTCCCGGCAGAGCCTTCGCCAGCGAGGCTGAGTCGCGTGGTCGTGGACGTGAGCCGGGCGAGTTGCCCGAGCACGGTCAGCTTGACGCTGCCGGAAGCCTGTCCACTTCGGGCGGACACTGTTGAGGTTCCAGTGGTTGTCGCGTGGAAAACGCCGTCGCTGCCGATCCAACCGCCACCGCTGGCGTGCCACCGGTGCGAATTCTGCGCGGGGCCATAGGTTTCGTCGTATCCGTAGGCGAGGAGCTTACGGGTCAGGCCGGGGAACACGCGGTCCGGTCGGCCGCCGGGAATGGGATCCGCGCCTGGCGCTTTCTCGCGATCGATCGCGGTCGTCACCCAGAACCCCGTCAGTTTCCCACTTCCGGCGGGTGCGTAAAGCGCCAGTCCATTAGGGATAGGACGTTCGCCGCCGTCCGACGGCTTGTTCTCGACGTCGAGCTCGGCTGTGCCAGGCTCGCGTGCGAGCATTGTGGACGAACCGCCGCCGTCGAGGTTCAACGCGTTGTACGCGCCCATTTCCTTCAGGATCGCGGCCAAATCCTTGAGATTGAGGCCAAGCAAGTACGGCGCCTGCCGACCGTCCACAGTCAACAAGAACATCTTCTTGCCGTCAGCGGAGAAGCCGACCGCTGTGCGCGGATGCAGCGGGTCGTCCGGAGCGACGATCTGGCCGTTGCGGATCAGCAGCTGATTGCCGCCGACCAACGCCTTGGGCGTGCTTCCGTCGCTCGTACGTGACGAATACTGCACTTTGACCTTGTCGCCGGGCTTCAGCGCCGTCAGCGTGTCCGCCCCCAGCTCTCGTCCAACGAGGGCGTAACCGTTGGCGGGCAATGGATCAGCGCCGGGCGCCGCGCGGACCTGAGTCACAGTGTCGTCCTGCACGATCACCTCGGCGGCACGGGCGGCGCCTTGTGTTCCACGGTCACGTGAATACGTGCCCCATACCGGGTTGAAAACGCCGATGCCGTTGGTGTCGATACGTGCGCTGTTGAGCTGCGTGAGCTTGGTGGTGCTGCTGGGCAGCGTGAGAGTGCCGTCGAAGAACACTTCCATGACGCGGCCGATGCCCGCGGCGTCGATGCCGACCGCCCGGTGATGACCGGTGTTCGGCGACTTGACCAGTGCACCGGACTTGATACCGGCGCCTTCCGGCGCGTTGGAGTTGTTGATATCGAAGAAGTCGCCGTTCACCGCCGCGACCGCGCGCTTCGCGCCGGCCTGAGTGGACAGTGGTTCGGCCTTGCTGACCAGGCCGGGGTCGACGTAGTCCACGGTCGTGCCCGCGCTGAGGTCGACCGTGAGCGAGTCACCGCGGACCCAGCCGCCCGCGTCGCCCGGCTCGTACCAGTCGAACGAGCTGAGCGTCACACCTGGCGCGACGGGCCGGGTGATCCGGGACGTCTCGATGCGCTGTGCGGGGTCCACCGCGGTGCACAGAGACGGCACATCCGGCAGGTCGACGACCGGTGCTGCGATCGCCGGATTTGCCATACTTACCAACAGAAACAGCGGGAACGCGGCGACCCGCAGGCGTAAGGACACGGGGACTCCCCAACGTGCGCGTGAACACTTTACGAGGTGACAGCCAACCTGGTCAGAGGTTGCCCACAACACCGCCTTTCGGTGTAGTCCGGTGAAAAGTTCAGTGAATGGTCTTTGTTTGTTTTCTTGAGACTGAAACTATCCGCGGCCATGAGCACAATCTGGCCGAAGAGAGCCCTCGCGGGCTTAACCGTCACCCTTGTGGCTGGCGTACTCGCGGCTCCAGCACAGGCCGACCAGCACCAACAACGGCGTGCCGACTTCGACCTGCAGGCCCACCGGGGAGGCACCGGCCTGCGGACGGAGAGCACCCTCAGCTCGTTCGGCAACGCGATCCGGCTCGGCGTGAGCACGCTCGAGCTCGACCTGCAGATCACCGAAGACAGCCAGGCCGTCGTCACCCACGACCGCCGGGTCGACGGCCGCAAATGCGCCGACACCGCACCAGCGACGCCAGCCGACCCGGAGTTCCCGTACGTCGGCAAATACGTCAACACCCTCACCCTCGCACAGGTCAAGACGCTCGACTGCGGCTCGAAGAAGCTGCCGGACTATCCGAACGCGGTGTTGTCGCCCGGTTCGCGGATGCCGCTGCTTCGCGAGGTTTTCGACCTGGTCAAGCGCTACCGCGCGGACGACGTCAAGCTGAACATCGAGACCAAGGTCGAAGCGGGCGCGCCGACCGAGACCGCGCCGCGCGAGCAGTTCGTGCAGGTGACCGCGCGCGAGATCCGGCAGGCCGGGTTCACCAAGCGGGTCAGCATCCAGAGCTTTGACTGGGGCGCGTTGATGCGCATGCGCCAGGTCGCGCCGGAACTGCCGCTCGTGGCGCTGACCAACTACGACTTCCTCCAGGTCGGCAAGCCGGGTAAGTCACCGTGGCTCGGTGGGATCGACATCGACGACTTCGGCGGCGACCCGATCGCGGCGATCAAGACCTTCAAGGCGGGCACGTTCTCGCCAGTGCACGGCTTCCCCCAGGCGGGCCGAGTCACTGACCCGGACTACAGGCCGTACGTCACCAAGGACATGGTCCGCAACGCGCACCGCAACGGGATCAAGGTCGTCCCGTGGACCGTCAACGACATGCCGACCATGGCCAAGCTGATCGACGACGGTGTCGACGGCATCATCACCGACTACCCGGACCAGCTGCATAACTTGATGAAGCAGCGCGGGTACAAACTGCCGCGCGCGTACGCCTCGCCGTTCGACGTCCAGGCGCACCGCGGTGGCCGTTCGGTTCGGCCGGAGAACACGCTGGCCTCGTTCCAGTACTCGCTCGGCCTGCCCGAGGTGTCCACTCTGGAACTGGACACCGGCGTGACCGAAGACAACCAGCTCGTCGTGATCCACGACCGGACCGTCAACGGCTCGCACTGCGTCGACACCGCTCCGGTCACGCCTGGCGACGCGGAGTTCCCGTATGTCGGCAAGCAGATTCGTCAGCTGACGCTCGCGCAGGTCAAGACGATCGACTGCGGCACAAAGACGCTGCCGGAGTTCCCGAAGCAGGTGGCCGCGCCGGGGCAGCGCATCCCGACCCTGGCCGAGGTTTTCGACCTGGTCAAGCGCAGCGGCCGGGCCGATATCCGGTTCAACATCGAAACCAAGATCAGCCCGACGGCCAACGACACGGCGCCGTACCAGCAGTTCACGGTCCAGTTGGTGGCCGCGATCGAACAGGCCGGGATGGCTCGCCGGACGACGATCCAATCCTTCGACTGGCGGACCATCCGGCTGTCGCGCGCGATCGACCCGCGGATCGAGACGGTCGCGCTGATCTGGCAGTACGGACCGGACGAGTGCAAGACCGTGGCCGACGAGTGCTCGTTGATGGCGGCCTATGGCGACCCGTCAGTGAAGAGCCCGTGGACCGGCGGCTTGGATTGGTGGAAGTACCGCGATCTGGGCCAGCTCGTGCGTGCCGCCGGAGCGTCGACGGTTTCGGCGAACTGGCAGGTTCACGATCCCAAGCAGACCAAGGTGCTGTCGGATGACTGGTACCTGCGTACCGACCCGAAGTACTACTTCGGCCCGGACGCGCCGGAGTTGGAGCGTAAGTACGACCTGAAGGTTGTGCCGTACACGGTCAATGACGAGGCCACCATCCAGCGGGTGATCGACCTTGGCGTCACGGGCATCATTTCCGATGATCCTGACGTGCTGATCGCGGTGGCGCGCCGCAACGGCCTGCGCTGAGTATTTGGTCGTCAGTCCTCTTCGCCCTCTTCCTCGTCGCCGACCGGCGAGGGAGGGGGCTTTGGCGTTTTCGGCTTCTTCTTGTGCTTGACGATCTCTTCCCAGGGATACCAGGGCTGCCATGGCGTCGTGTACGTCGGCGGGTTTTGACCGAGGCCCACTGGCTGGTCCTGGATGAGGGGCTGTTGCTGTTCTTGTTCCTGTTCCTGTGAGGTCACTTCCGTCGTCGGTGACTTCGTCGTTTCCTCGGGCGTCTGGTCCGCGACCTCGTTGACGGTCGGCGTGCCTGGGTTGGTTGGCGTTGCCGTCACGGTTTGCCTTTGTGGCACGACGTTCGGTTCCATCAGCGGCTGTTGTTGCTGCTTCGGCAGATTCACCACGACCGCGATGCTCGTCGCGGCAATGGCGGCTGCGACCGCGGCGATCAGGACAGTCCTTGTCTGCACTCGGGCTTTCGCCGAGGAGCCACGTAACAGGTCGACGCATGTGGCCGCGTCTGGGCGATCGTTCGGGTTGCTGCTCAGCATCGCTTGCAGCGCCTTGGCGTGCGGCAGATCCGGCTTGATGATCGGCGCTCGGCTCAGCCGGGCGAGCGCGGTGGTCGCGTCATCGCCGGGATACTCGGTCCGGCCGGTCAACGTTTCCAGCAGCACAAGTCCGAACGAGTACACATCGGACGCCATCGTCGGCTGCTCGCCGTTGGCTTGTTCCGGCGCCATATAGGAAACCGCGGTCGACTCGGCGATTCCGACGTCGGTGAGATACGGTTCCATGCTCGGCCCGAGCAGGATGTTGCCGGGGTGGATGTCCCGGTGCGCCACACCTTGCTGGTGTGCGTACGCCAGCGCCCGGCCCAATGCCGATCCGAGTTCCGTCACTTCGCTGGCCGACAGGGCACCTTGGGTCAGCCGGGCACGAAGAGTTGTGCCCGCGATGAACTCCTGAACGAGGAACGGTTCGCCGTCGTCCGCTATGCCCGCGTCGAGTACGCGCACCAGGCCTGGGTGCGATAAGTCCGTCAGCGCTCTGGCCTGCTCGACGAACTTGTCCGCCTCGTCCTGCTGCGCGAATAACCGGACCGCCACGACTTGGCGCAGGTGCAGGTCCCACCCACGCATCACCCGCTGTCCCAGCGGTGTGATCAGCCGGTACCGTCCGGCGAGCTCACGAATCCCCGAGTCCTCCGACACCGTTCGAAGCTATGTCAGTGGTGGCGCCAGGTGCGCGGATATGTACAGGCCGCAACTGGTGTCAGCGCGCGAACGGGATATTCGCAGCTCAGGTCACCCGGTTGGCGTACGCGCACGGCGCGCTTCGGCAGGTTTTGCGCGGTTGCCCGGGATTCTGTCCGGCATGGCCGATGGCAGGGGGGCAGGTGCGGGAGGTGGCGCGTGGAAGGTCGCGTAGTGGTGGCGCGGGAGGTAGTGGGCAGGCGCGGGAAGTGGTGGGCAGGCGCGGCGGCGCGCGGGAGGTCGTGTTGGTGGCGCGTGGGCTGTGGTTTGGGTTGCCTGGCGTGACGAGAAGGTGCCATGGGCCGCGTTGGTTCTTGCTGGTGGGGCGGGGTGATGGCGGTATTTGGGGTGGGTTCCTCGCCGCCAAGGCTTGTGGATGATACATGGTATACCATATCGTCACTGTTCTGGACTATTGGGATGGATGGGTAGGAGCTTGGCGATCGGTCGGTCCTGTCGGTCTTGTTGACCGGCGGGATGGACGTGGGCCTGGCGCCCTCCCGCGCGTTTCACCGGCTGAGGCTTGGTGAGGCAACTGCTTCATTCATGTGCGGGGGCTGAAGGAGGACAACGGTGACCGACCGGCCAACGTCGACCAGTGTGGAAACCAATGGCGTCAACCCGATCCCGGACGAGGAGCGGCATGGCAAACCTGCCGGGCTGTTCGCGATCTGGTTCTCGTGGAACATCTCGATTCTCGGCATCAGCTACGGCATCTATGTCTACGGGCTTGGGTTGAGCGCGTGGCAGGCGATTGTGGCCGGAGTGCTCGGCTACGTGCTGTCTTCGTTCCTTGTTGGCATTCTCGCGGTTGGTGGGCCGCGGACTGGGTTGCCGACATTGACGCAGACTCGGTTCGCCTTTGGGTTGCACGGCAACAAGTTCCCGACGTTCTTCGCTTATCTTTCGAACATTGGGTGGAAGGTCACGATCATCACGCTGGCCGCCACGTCTGGGGCCAAGCTCTTCGTTCGGTTGTGGCCGGGGGTGTTCGCGGACGAGCAGGGCAATGAGAGCGTGCTTGCCGTCGTTCTGTGGTTCGTTGTGGTTCTCGCGGTGACGTTGACCGTTGCTGTTTTCGGTCATCAGCTGATCATGCGGGTGGAGAAGTGGATTGCGTGGCTCACTGCGGTCATGACGATCGTCTTCATCGCGATCATCGTTCCGAAGATCCGGTGGGATGCGTTGGGTGACGCTCCCAACGGGTCCGTGGGGACGTTCATCGGCGGGGTGATCCTGGCGATGACGATCGTTGGGCTCGGTTTTCTCAACTATGGCGGCGATTTTGCTCGCTACCTGCCGCGGGATACGCCGGCTCGTGGGGTGATCGGGTGGACCACCGGCGGGATTGTGCTGCCGGTCGCGGTGTTGCTGATCCTTGGCGTTCTGCTCGCGTCTGGTGATCCGGAGTTGGGGAAGGCCGCGGCCAATGATCCGATTGGGGCGTTGACCGCGCTGCTTCCGTTGTGGTTCTTCATTCCGTTCACGATCGTCATCGTGATCTCGCTGGTCGCCGCCGCCATCACCGGGATCTACTCGTCTGGTTTGGCGTTGCTGGCTTTGGGTGTTCCGCTGTCGCGTGCCGCTACGACGCTGATCAACATGGTGGTGATCGCGGCTGGTGCGTTCTATCTGCTTTTCGTATCCGATTCGTTTTTGGCTACGTTCCAGGCTTTTCTCGCGCTCATCTCCGTCGTCATGGGCACGATGGGTGGCATCCAGCTGCTCGACTTCATCCGGCAGCGCAGGCTTGGCTGGAACGTCGATATGGCCAAACCCGCTGGTGCGGGTGGGCGGTCGGGCCGGTGGACCGCGGTTGTCTCTTTGGTTGTCGCGTCGATCGTTGGGCTTGGTTTGGTGACGTCGTCCGATCCGAACATTGCCAAGGTCGTCGGGTTCCTGTTGTCCGACGAGGCCAAGCAGGGCGTCATCGGGACCACGAACGTTGGCGTCGTGGTGGCGATGTTGCTTGGCGCGGGTCTCTACGCGCTGCTGACGTTCGTGCTCAAACTGGATCCGCCCGGGATCTACGACCGGGAGCCGGTCGAGCCGGTCAAGACCGCCGTCAGCTGAGTTTGGCTGCTGCGGCCTTGTCCAGCAGCCACAGCGTGCGCTGCTGACCACGTGCACCGGCGGCGGGGATTTCGACCTCGGTGGCCCCGCCGAACGCCATCGCGAGCGCGTCCGCCTTGGCCTCGCCGCCGGTCAGCAGCCACACCTCGGTTGATCGCCGGATCGCGGGCAGCGTCAGCGAGACGCGCGTCGGTGGTGGCTTCGGGCAGTCGCGCACGGCTACCACTGTGCGCGAGGTTTCGTACACCGCTGGGGACTCGGGGAAGATCGACGCGGTGTGGCCTTCCTCGCCGACACCCAACAGGCACACGTCGAACACTGGTACCTGTCCGTCATCGGCTTTTGACGCCAGCAGTTGTGCGTACGCCTCGGCGGCCGCGTCGGGGTCGTCGCCGAATTTGCCGTCCGATGGCTCCATCGCGTACACGCGCGTCGGGTCGATCGGCAGGTGGTCCAACAGCGCCTCGCGTGCCTGCGTTTCGTTGCGCTCCGGGTCTCCGGCGGGCAGGAACCGTTCGTCACCCCAGTAGAAGTCCACGTTCGACCAGTCGACGGCGTCCTTGACCGGTGAGGCCAGCAACTGCGCCATGACGGCATTGCCGGTACGGCCGCCGGTCAGCACCACCGACGCGGTTCCCCTGGCGGCCTGGGCGTCGATCACGCTGGTCAGCAGGCGTGCTGCCGTTGCAGCCGCGAGCAGTTCCGAGTTGGCCAAGACCACGACCTGAGGTGCTGCTGTCATGCCGCTATCCAAGCAGGTGCCCGAACCACTCGCGTGCCGAGTTCACTCCACCTCCTTTGGCCAGCGCGACCATCAACGCGACTCGTGCATGCGCTGGTCGCAGACCGTTCGCGCTGATCGCGCCTACTTTCTCGGCCAGGCTGGTCATGCCCGGCGTGCGTGCTCGTGAGGCGATGACGACCGGGATGTCCCATTCGGTCAGTTCGCTGACCGTGATGAACAACTCGACGGGCACGTTCCCCGAGCCGGTGCCCTCCAGCACGATGCCGCGCGCGCCGGCGTCCGTTGCCGCGGTCAGTAAGGACGGCGGCATCCCCGGGTACGTCTTGATCAGCGCCACGTCGGTCTCCGGGACACCGTCAGGCTCCGGTAGCCGCGGCGGTAAAGGGACGACCATCGTGACGCCTGATCTGGTCACGTGGCCAAGCAGTGGATCGGATACGAAATATGTTTCGGTGGCGAGCGTCGCCCAACGAGCGGCATGCAGTTCACCGCCGAAGCACACGACCGTGCCGTTCACGGCTGGGTCGGCGGCCGCGATGAGTGCTGTCGCGAGGTTGGCCGGGCCGTCACTTCCGGGCTCGTCGAAGGGCTGGGTGGCGCCGGTGAAAACTATGGCGCCTTCCGTGGATCCGGCCATGAGTTCAGTGAGGAACGCGGTTTCTTCAAGCGTGTCAATGCCATGCGTGATCACCACGCCGTCGAAGCCTTCGGTCAGCGCGGAACGGGCTCTTCGCGCGATCGCGAGCATCGTGCTGGGTGACGTGTCCCAGCTTGGCTCGGCCAGCACGTCTTCGACTATGACGTCCACGCCCGGGACGTCCGCGATCCCGCGCAACAGTTGAGCGCCCTTCGCCACCCCAGGCGGGTCGCTCAGGTACGCCATCGTGTCGCCGGTCGCCACCAGCAGTATGCGTTTCATACCAGCGCTCCCAATAACAGTGCGAGCAGGAGCGCGACCATGAGGACGCGCCACATCACTTCGAGCCCGCTCGCTGCTCCAGTCGTTCGATTCGTTCCACGATCGGCTTCAGTTCCTGGCGGACCGCCGCCAGAACCGGGTCGTTGCCGGGCTGGGCACGCAGGTGTTGGTAGCCGATCAATGCGGCTTCCACCGTCCGGCGCGTGGTCCGCAGGTCCACGCCCTGCTCACGTAAGAAGTCACCGGCAACACCGCCGGGTTCGCTGAGCAGGCCGAGTAACAGGTGCTCGCAGCCGACATAGTTGTGCCCCAACGAAAGCGCCTCGGTCACGGTCAACTCGAGCGCGTTCGACGCGAAGTCGCTGAATCTCGTCGGCGGTTCGCCCTCGCTTAAGGGAACCCGTGCGGTCAAGGCGTTCTCGACCACTGCGGGATCGATGTCCATCGCACGTAAGACGCGCACTGCCAGGTTGGTGCCTTCAGCGAGGATTCCGGCGAGCAGATGCTCGGTGCCCACGCTTGGCGCGCCAGCCGCTCGTTCGACGGCCAATCTGATCACCGTGCGGGTGCGCTCGGTGAACTGGGACAACTGGCTGCCATCCAAGTCGGTCAACGTCATCGCTCTGATCGCGGTCACCCGCCGCACCGACTGTTCCAGCGCGCGCTGGCAGATCGCGGACACGGGCAGGCCCGCCGCTTTGACCGCGTCCGCGAGTTCGTCAGGGAGGTACACGTTGACCTTCGGCATAACCCCATTTATACCCCTATGTGGGGTTATGGACAAGGCTCAACAAAAAGTCACCCGCGTCCTTGGGGCACGGGTGGCTTTGTTTGTGCAGGTCAGGCTGCTAGTGCCGCCTCCGAGGTGGCTGGCTCCAGCGCCAGGTTCAGCACCTCGCGGACGTCGCTCACCAGGTGCACGGTCAGCTCCTTCAGCACGGTCTCCGGCACGTCCTCCAGGTCCGGCTCGTTGCGCTTCGGCAGCAGGATCGTGGTTAGGCCCATCCGGTGTGCCGCGAGCAGCTTCTGCTTCACGCCACCGATCGGCAGGACCCGCCCGGTCAACGACACCTCACCGGTCATCGCGACCTCGGACCGCACCGGCCGCCCAGACAGCAGCGACGCCAACGCGGTCGTCATCGTGACGCCGGCACTCGGGCCGTCCTTCGGGACCGCACCAGCAGGAACGTGGATGTGGATGTTCCGCTCGGACAGGTCACCGACCGGCAGCTCCAGCTCCGCGCCCCGCGACCGCAGGTACGACAGCGCGATCTGCGCCGACTCCTTCATGACGTCGCCGAGTTGCCCGGTCAGCGTCACGCCGGTGTGCCCGGTTTCCTTGTCCGCTAAGGAAGCCTCGACGAACAGCACGTCACCGCCGACACCGGTCACCGCGAGGCCGGTCGCCACACCGGGAACCGACGTCCGCTCGCCCGATTCCGGCTTGAACTTCGGGCTGCCCAGGTACTCCTTCAAGTCCTTGGCCTCGATGCGGACGGACTTGAGGTTCTCGCCGAGCGCCAGCTTGGTGGTCACCTTGCGCAGCACCCGCGCGATCCCGCGCTCCAGCTGCCGGACGCCCGCCTCGCGGGTGTACTCGGCTGCCAGCAGGCGCAGCGCGTCGTCGTCGACCGTCACGTCCTCGGCGGTCAGACCGGCGCGGTCCAGTTGCCGGGGGAGCAGGTGGTCACGAGCGATGACGACCTTCTCCTCCTCGGTGTAGCCGTCCAGCTGCACGAGCTCCATGCGGTCCAGCAACGGTCCGGGGATGGATTCGAGCACGTTGGCCGTGGCCAGGAAGACCACGTCGGACAGGTCCAGCTCGACCTCGAGGTAGTGGTCGCGGAACGTGTGGTTCTGCGCCGGGTCCAGCACCTCGAGCAGCGCCGCGGTCGGGTCACCCCGGTAGTCCGCGCCGACCTTGTCGATCTCGTCGAGCAGCACGACCGGGTTCATCGACCCGGCTTCCTTGATGGCACGGACGATACGGCCGGGCAGCGCGCCGACGTACGTACGACGGTGACCACGGATCTCGGCCTCGTCACGGACACCACCCAGGGCAACACGTACGAACTCACGGCCCATGGCTCGCGCGACGGACTCGCCGAGCGACGTCTTACCGACACCGGGCGGGCCGACGAGCGCCAGCACCGCGCCGCTACGCCGTCCGCCGACGACACCCAGGCCACGGTCGGCCCGGCGGCGACGGACCGCCAAATACTCGATGATGCGTTCCTTCACGTCATCCAAGCCCGCGTGGTCGGCGTCCAGCACCGCTCGCGCGCCCTTGATGTCGTAGCTGTCCTCGGTCCGGCTGTTCCACGGCATGTCCAGCACGGTGTCCAGCCAGGTCCGGATCCAGCCGACCTCCGGGGACTGCTCCGACGTCCGCTCCAGCTTGTCGACCTCGGTCAACGCGGCCTTCTCGACGTGCTCAGGCAGGTCGGCCTCTTCGACCCTGGCGCGGTAGTCCTGTTCCTCGGACGCGGGCTTGCCGTCCAGCTCGGCCAGCTCTTTGCGGATCGCGGCCATCTGCTGGCGCAGCAGGAACTCGCGCTGCTGCTTCTCGACGCCTTCCTTGACGTCCTTGTTGATCGTCTCGGCGACGTCCAGCTCGGCGATGTGCTCCTGACCCCAGGTGACGAGCTTCTCCAGCCGCTCGGTCACGTTCGGGGTCTCCAGCAGCCACAACTTCTGCTCTTCGGTCAGGTACGGCGCGTATCCGGCCAGGTCAGCCAGCTGCGCCGGGTCATTCACCTGCTGCACCTGGTCGACGACCTGCCACGCGCCACGGCGCTGCAGGATGGCGGTGACCAGGTTCTTGTACTCCTTGGCCAGGTCACGGGCCCGCTCGTCGACCACGTCGTCGAGCTCGGTCGCCTCGACCCACAGCGCCGCACCGGGGCCGCTGGTCGCGGCGCCGATCCGGGCGCGGGAGATGCTGCGGACCACAGCGGCCTTCTGCCCGCCAGGCAAGCGGCCGATCTGCTCGATCTCGCCGACCGTTCCTGCCTTGGCGTACTTCCCGTCTAGCCTGGGGACCAGCAAGATCTTCGACTGGCCTGCCGCCTGTGCCGCGTCGATCGCGGCCCTGGCCTCGGCCTCGGCGAGCCGGACCGGCACAACCATCCCGGGCAGCACGACGACGTCATCCAGCGGCAGAACGGGGAGGTTCAACGTCTCGCTCACGGCTGTCACACCCTCTACAAGAAATATTGAGTCTGCCTAGCTCAACTACGTAGATCGACGAACAATTCCGCTGAGCGGATCGCCCAGAGCGAACAGCGGTCACGGGGAACGGCGGCTTCAAGGGGCGTGGTGGGTGGCGACAGTCGGGCACCGAAGCGGGCTCGAACATGGCGCGCCGGAGTGGGGAACTCCAGGTGCCGGAAAGTGCATCTCAGTGTGTCGCAAAGGTGGACACGGTGTGCTGGAACGGTGGACACGGTGTGCTGGAACGGTGGACACGGCGAAGCCCCCGTGCGGCGGCCTGGTGCACGGGGGCTTCGGATTAGGCTGGGTCAGGTTTCTGCCGGCACCGGCTCTTCGGCGTTGACGCGGGCGAGGCCTTGCAGCGTGGCCTCGTAGACCTCGTCGGGGTCGAGCCTGCGCAGCTCTTCCACCAGGCAGTCCTTCACGTTGCGGCGCGCGAGCGCCACGCGGCGGTCGGGCTGGTCCGGCTGGCGCAGGATGCCGACCTTGCCATCCGGCCGGGACAACGAGACCGCGCCGGACTTGCGTTCGAGCACGACCGAGTTGATCCCGGGCGCGTTCTTCTCCGACGGCACCCGGCGGACCGGGATCTTCAGGTACGCCGCCAGCCAACCGGCGAGCAGGTCTGTCGACGGCGAGTCCGTCTGGCCCGCGACCGTCGCACTGGTGATCTCCTCGTACGGCGGCAAATCCAGTGCCGCGGCCAAATAGGCGCGCCACTGGGTCAGCCGGGTCCACGCGAGGTCCGTGTCACCGTCCGAATAGGACACTCGACGGTGCTCCAGCGCTTTGACCGGGTCCTTGTCGGTTGCCGCGTCGGTGATCCGGCGGTGCGCCAACTGGCCGATCGGGTCGTCGGCTGGCTTCTCCGGCGACTCGAACGGCCACCATGCCACCACTGGGGCGTCCGGCAGCAGCAGTGGGATCACGCAGGTCTCGCCGTGTTCCACCAGCTCGCCGTAGATCCGCAGGACGACCACTTCGGACGCGCCCGCGTCGCCGCCGACGCGGATCTGGGCGTCCAGCCGGGGAGCGGCCTCGCGGGCACCCTTGGCCACCACGATCACGCGGCACGGGTGCTCACGGCTGGCTTCGTTGGCCGCCGCGATCGCTTCCTCGGTTTTCTCGCCGTCGTCCGTGACGATCACCAGGGTGAGCACGCGGCCCAACGCGACCGCGCCGCCCTGCTGACGAAGCTCGACGATCTTGGCGTTCACCTTCGCCGTGTTCGTCGTCGGCATGTCGATGATCACGGGTGCCTCCAGGTGCGGCCGGTGCGGGCGAGCATCTGGTCGGCCGACGGCGGACCCCACTCACCCGGCGCGTACGGATCCGGCTTGCCCTGCTCGGTCCAGAAATCCAGGATCGGGTCGAGGATCTCCCACGACCGTTCGATCTCGTCGGCGACCGGGAACAGCGACGGCTCGCCGAGCAGCACGTCGAGGATCAGCCGCTCGTAGGCCTCCGGCGACGACTCGGTGAACGCCCTGCCGTAGCTGAAGTCCATCGTGACGTCACGGACCTCCATCGTGGAGCCCGGCACCTTCGAGCCGAACCGGATGGTGATGCCCTCGTCCGGCTGGATCCGGATGACGACCGCGTTCTGCCCCAGTTCCTCGGTCGAGGTCTGGTCGAACGGCAGGTGCGGCGCGCGCTTGAAGATCACCGCGATCTCGGTGACCCTGCGGCCGAGCCGCTTGCCGGTGCGCAGGTAGAACGGCACGCCAGCCCAGCGGCGGGTGTTCACCTCGAGCGTGATCGCGGCGAACGTCTCGGTCTTGGAGTCCGGCGGGAAACCTTCCTCCTCCAGCAGGCCGGGCACCTTCTTGCCGCCCTGCCAGCCGCCGGTGTACTGGCCGCGCGCGGTCGTCTCGCGGAACGGCTCGGCCGGTTTGGTCGCCGACAGGACCTTGATCCGCTCGGTCCGCAGCGACTGCGGCGAGAACGACACCGGGTCCTCGATCGTGGTGAACGCCATCAGCTGCAGCAAGTGGTTCTGGATGACGTCACGCGCCGCGCCGATGCCGTCGTAGTACCCGGCGCGACCGCCGAGGCCGATGTCCTCGGCCATGGTGATCTGCACGTGGTCGACGTAGTTGGCGTTCCAGATGGGCTCGTAGAGCTGGTTGGCGAACCGCAGCGCCAGGATGTTCTGCACGGTCTCCTTGCCGAGGTAGTGGTCGATGCGGAACACCGACTCCTCGGGGAAGACCTCGTTGACGATCCCGTTGAGCTCCTTCGCGCTCTCCAGGTCGTGCCCGAACGGCTTCTCGATCACCACCCGGCGCCAGCTCTCACCGTCCTGGTTGGCCAGGCCGGAGCGCGCGAGTTGCTTGCACACCACGGGGAACGCGGCAGGCGGGATCGACAGGTAGAACGCGTGGTTGCCGCCCGTGCCGCGTTCCTCGTCGAGCTGACGGACGGTCGCGGCGAGCCGGTCGAACGCGTCGTCATCGTCGAACGAGCCCTGCACGAACCGGATTCCCTCGGCCAGGCGGTCCCAGACCTCCTGGCGGAACGGGGTCCGCGCGTGCTCCTTGACCGCCTCGTAGACGATCTGCGCGAAGTCCTCGTTATCCCAGTCACGACGGGCGAAACCGGTCAACGCGAAACCCGGCGGCAGCAGGCCGCGGTTGGCCAGGTCGTAGATCGCGGGCATCAGCTTCTTGCGCGACAGGTCTCCGGTGACTCCGAAGATCACCAAGCCACACGGCCCGGCGATGCGCGGCAGCCGCTTGTCCCGCTCGTCGCGTAGCGGGTTCTGCCATGTGGTCACGGCCGTTCAACCTCCTGCACGGCTTTCACGAGATGGGCAAGCCCAGCAGCCCGGTCGGTCAGGTGCAGCCGCAGCACCGGACGGCCGTGCTCCTTCAGGACCTGACCGTCTCCCAACGCCTGCGCCCGCTGCAACACACCAAGTGTGTACGGCCGGTCCGGCACTTCCAGGTCGTCCTCGACCGCGCCGGTGATCTGCAGGAAGACCCCGTTCTGGTGGCCGCCCTTGTGATACTGCCCGGTCGAGTGCAGGAACCTCGGGCCCCAGCCGAACGTGGTCTGCAGACCCGTGCGCTTGGCCAGTTCCGGCCGCAGCAGCTCCGCCGACGCGTCGTCCAACCGGTCAAGGTAGGCCTGGACCGAGATGTAGCCGAACTCCGGCGCCGAGGCCACAAAGGACCGCAGTACGTCCACAAGGGACTCACCGGACGCGCCGTGGACCTCGACCGGACCGTCCACAAGCGACGGTTCGTCGCCGGATTCGGATCCCGGCGGCTGGTCGAGCAGCGCACGCGCGGCCTTCTTGGCGGCCTCGACGTCCGGCTGGTCGAACGGGTTGATCCCGAGCAGACGGCCCGCGACCGCGGTCGCGTACTCCCACAAAAGGAACAGGCCGCCGAGCGAACCCGAGGTCGACAGCCGCGCGGCACCCGCGGGGGTGCCGATCGCGGTCGTGGTGGCGTCGTCACCCGCGTCGGCGAAGCCCGGCGCGTCGATTCCTTCGGTGGCAACGGGAAGAAGGCCCGTGCCGTGCTTGCCGGTCGACTCCGCGATCAGCTGCTCCACCCAGTCGGGGAAGCCCTTCACGCTGGTGTCGGTGTTGGCGAAGACGACCTTCTCGGCGCCTTCCGAGTGCCGCACGCCCAACGCGGCGCCCAGCACCAGCCCGGCGTTGGTGTCCTCGTCCTTGGACAGCACCGCCGCCGCGGCTGAGGCCTCGTCCAGCAGCGTCGCGATGTCCGCACCGGCCAGACCCGAGGGAACCAGGCCGAACGCGGTCAGCGCGGAGTAGCGGCCGCCGACGTTCGGGTCGGCCAGGAACACCTTGCGGTAGGCCAGTTCGCCAGCGAGCTTCTCGAACGGCGAGCCGGGGTCGGTGACCACGACAATCCGCGACGCCGCGTCGATGCCCTGCGCGGTGAACGCCTTCTCGAAGATCCGGCGGTGGCTGTCGGTCTCGACCGTGCCACCGGACTTCGAGGACACCACGAGCACGGTCCTGGTCAGGTCACCGGCGAGAGCGTCGGCGACCTGTGCCGGGTCGGTGGTGTCCAGGACAGTCAGCGGCACGCCTGCGGTCGCCGTGATGACCTCGGGCGCCAGCGACGACCCGCCCATCCCGGCGAGCACGACCCGGTCGACGCCCTCAGCGTGCAGTTCGGCGCGCAGGGCGTCGATCTCGGCGAGCAGCGGACGCGACGTCTCGTGCAGCTGGGTCCAGCCGAGCCGGATGGCCGACTCGGCTTCGGCGTCAGGGCCCCACAGCGTGGGGTCCTGTGCGGCGATCTTGCTGGCCACCTTGTCGGCGACCAGCGTTTCCACGAGCGTCGCGGTCTCCTCCGCGAGCTTGTCGTCGACGATGTCGACGGAGATCTCAATCATGGGGAGTTCTCAGCCCTTTGCCTTCTGAAGTTGGCCGGACACCGTCTCGAGCAGCTCGGTCCAGGACTTCTCGAACTTCTCCACGCCTTCGTCCTCGAGCACCTTGAACACGTCGTCAAGGTCGATGCCCAAGTCGGTCAGCGCGTCGAAGACCTCCTGCGCCTCCTCGGCGGTTCCGGTGACCTTGTCGCCTTCGATCTTGCCGTGGTCGGCCACCGCGCGCAGGGTCTTCTCCGGCATGGTGTTGACAGTGTTCGGCGCGACCAGGTCGTCGACGTACAGCGTGTCCGAGTAGGACGGGTCCTTCACGCCGGTGGATGCCCACAGTGGACGCTGCGCGTTCGCGCCCGCGTCGGCCAGGGCCTTCCAGCGGTCGGTGCCGAACGCGTCAAGGTACGCCTGGTAGGCGAGGCGCGCGTTGGCGACGGCGGCCTGGCCGCGCAGCGCCTTGGCGTCCTCGGTGCCCAGCTTGTCCAGGCGCTTGTCGATCTCGGTGTCCACACGCGACACGAAGAACGACGCGACCGAGTGCAGCTGGGAGATGTCGTGCCCGTTGGCCTTGGCCTGCTCGACGCCCTCGATGAAGGCGTCCATCACGGCCTGGTAGCGCTCGATCGAGAAGATCAGCGTGACGTTCACGTTGATGCCCTCGGCGAGCACCTTGGTGATCGCGGGCAGGCCCGCGACGGTCGCCGGGATCTTGACCATCAGGTTCGGCCGGTCAACGGTCTTCCAGAGGTCCTGCGCCTCGGCGATGGTCTTCTCGGTGTCGTGCGCCAGCCGCGGGTCGACCTCGATCGACACCCGGCCGTCGACGCCGTTGGTCGCGGCGTGCACGTCACGGAACACGTCGGCGGCGTTTCGCACGTCGGTCGTGGTGATCTCGCGGACGGTCGCGTTCACGTCTGCACCACGGGCCGCGAGCTCGCGTACCTGCTCGTCGTAGGCCTCGCCCTTGCTCAGGGCGTTGGCGAAGATCGTCGGGTTGGTAGTGACCCCGGTGACGTTCCAGTCCCGGATCAGCTCGGCCAGGTTGCCCGTGTTCAGCCGCTCCCTGGACAGGTCGTCCAGCCAGATGGAAACGCCTGCGTCGCTGAGCGCGGTCAGTTTCTCGTTGCTCACTTGCCTTCCTCCACTCGCTGGAGCGAGCGCCGTGCCGCGTCGACAACGGCCTCGGTCGTGAAACCGAACTCGCGGTACAAAGTCTGGTAATCGGCGGACGCGCCGTAGTGCTCGATCGAGACGGCCTCACCGGCGCCGCCGAGGAAGCGGTACCACGGCTGCGCGATCCCTGCCTCGACCGAGACGCGGGCACGGACAGCAGGCGGAATCACCTGGTCCCGGTACGACTCGTCCTGCGCGTCGAACCACTCCACACTCGGCATCGAAACCACACGTGCTGCAACACCGTCGGCCTCGAGGACCTTCCGGGCCTCGACCGCGATTTGCAGCTCCGAGCCTGTGGCGATGAGCACTACCTGCGGCTCGCCGCTGCTCGCGTCGGCCAGCACGTAACCACCCTTGGCCACGCCCTCGGCGTCGGTGCCTTCGAGGACCGGCAGGTTCTGCCTGGTCAGCGCGATACCGATCGGGCCGTGCGGCCGCTCGATGGCTGCCTTCCACGCGGCTGCCGTCTCGTTGGCGTCACCGGGGCGCACGACGGTCAGGCCCGGGATCGCGCGCAATGCGGCCAGGTGCTCGATCGGCTGGTGCGTCGGGCCGTCCTCGCCGAGACCGATCGAGTCGTGCGTCCACACGTAGATCGCCGAGGTCTTCATCAGCGAACCGAGCCGCACCGCGGGCCGCATGTAGTCGCTGAAGACCAGGAACGTGCCACCGTACGGCCGGGTCGGGCCGTGCAGCGCGATGCCGTTGAGGATCGAGCCCATCGCGTGCTCGCGCACACCGAAGTGCAGCGTCCGGCCGTAGGGCTGGGCGTTCCACTCCTTGGTGGCGATGCTGGTCGGGCCGAACGAGTCCGCGCCCTTCATCGTCGTGTTGTTGCTCTCGGCCAGGTCCGCCGAGCCGCCCCACAGCTCGGGCAGCACGTCGGCGACCGCGTTGAGCACCTCGTTGGAGGCCTTGCGGGTGGCCAGGCCCTTGGCGTCGGGCTCCCACGACGGCAGCTTGGCGTCCCAGCCCTCCGGCAGCTTGCGCGCGACCAGGCGGTCGAACAGCTCCTTGCGCTCCGGGTTGGCCGAGGCCCACGCGTCGAACTTCGGCTGCCACTCGGCCTTGGCCTGCTCACCGCGCTTGACGACCTCACGGGAGTGCGCCAGGACGGCCGGGTCGACGTCGAACTTCTTCTCCACGTCGAAGCCGAGGATCTTCTTGACCGCGTCGACCTCGTCCTGGCCGAGCGCGGCGCCGTGCGCCTTGCCGGTGTTCATCTTGTTCGGGGCAGGGAAGCCGATGATCGTGCGCAGCAGGATGAAGGTCGGACGCGCGGTCTCAGCCTTCGCCCGCTCGAGGGCCTCGAGGATGCCGGTGACGTTCTCGCCGCTCTCGACGACCTCGACGTGCCAGCCGTACGCCTCGTAGCGCTTGGCGGTGTCCTCCGACAGCGCGATCGTGGTGTCGTCTTCGATGGAGATCTTGTTGTCGTCGTAGATCACCGTGAGGTTGCCCAGCTGCTGGGTGCCTGCGAGCGAGGAGGCCTCGGACGTGACGCCTTCCTCGATGTCACCGTCCGACGCGATCACGTAGATGTGGTGGTCGAACGGGCTCTCACCAGGCGCGGCGTCCGGATCGAACAGGCCACGCTCACGCCGTGCGGCCATCGCCATGCCGACCGCGGAGGCGAGGCCCTGGCCAAGCGGGCCGGTGGTGATCTCGACACCACGGGTGTGACCGTGCTCGGGGTGGCCAGGCGTCTTGGAGCCCCACTTGCGCAGCTGCTCGATGTCCTCGATCTCCAGTCCGTAACCGGACAGGAACAGCTGCAGGTACAGGGTGAGGCTGGAGTGACCGGCCGACAGCACGAACCGGTCGCGCCCGACCCAGTCCGGGTCTGCCGGGTCGTGCCGCATGACGCGCTGGAACAGCGTGTACGCCAGCGGAGCGAGGCTCATCGCGGTGCCGGGGTGCCCGTTGCCGGTGTTCTGCACGGCCTCGGCCGCGAGCACGCGGGCCGTGTCGACCGCCCGCTTGTCGAGTTCCGTCCAGTCTCCCGGAACGTTTGCTGTGGTCAGGCGGGTGATGTCGTCTACGGACACGGGCTTGTGCTCTCGCTTCCCTGCTCGTGCGGGAACATGCTGTGCGTTTGCGAAACGATGTTCCCGCTGGTTGTCCCTCGGCCCTTGCCTCAGCGTAGTCATCCTCCCGGCGGATGCGACCCGGGGCGCGGCTGGACAGGGGCTGTTCTTCCTTCATTTACGGACCAGACCGTTTCTCGGTTCGCATGAGGAGTACCCGGCGCAGGTCCACGTATGTAGCCGGTCTACTATTCCGATCCGTACCCGAACGGTTTTCCAACCACTTCCGAGGAGCGACATGTCGTCGGTGTGCCTCGCGCAGGGAGCGCCGTGAGCATCACCGCTGACGCACCCACCACCGCTCCGCGACGCACGTTCAAGGATGTCGTCCGCGCATATGTAGCGTTGACCAAGCCGCGCATCATCGAACAGCTGCTCGTCACCACCATTCCGGCAATGCTGTTGGCGCAGCGAGGGATTCCGTCACCTTGGCTGGTACTCGCCACCATGGTCGGCGGCACGCTGGCCGCGGGCAGCGCGGGCGCGCTGAACTGCGTGGTCGATGCCGACATCGATGCGGTGATGAAGCGCACGAGCGCGAGGCCCCTGGTCAAGCACGAGGTCCCGGTTCGCAACGCGCTGATCTTCGGCGTGATCCTTGGCGTGTTGTCCTGCGGTTTCTTGTGGCTGACCACGAACTGGGTCGCCGCGGTGCTGTGTGTCGGCGCGATCCTGTTCTACGTCTTCGTGTACACGATGCTGCTCAAGCGGCGCACGTCACAGAACATCGTCTGGGGTGGCATCGCCGGCTGCATGCCGGTGGTGATCGGCTGGGCGGCGGTCACCGGTGATGTCGGCTGGCCCGCGTTCGTGCTGTTCGGCATCATCTTCTTCTGGACGCCGCCGCATTCGTGGGCATTGGCCATGAAGTTCCGCGAGGACTACGCCAACGCGGGTGTGCCAATGCTGCCCGCCGTGGCCACGCCACGTCAGGTGTCGTTCCGGATCGTGCTGTACTCGTGGGCGATGGTGCTGTGCGGACTGTTGCTCGTGCCCGCGACCAGTTGGATCTACGCGCTGTCCGCTGTGGTCCTCGGCGCGATCTTCCTCGGCGCGGTGCACAAACTGCACAACGTGTACCGGCGCGGTGGCGAGACCAACCCGATGAAGGTGTTCCACCTGTCGAACACGTATTTGTGCGCGGTGTTCGTGATGGTCGCGGTCGATTCCGCGATCGGCCTGCCGGTGACCAGCATTTTCTGATTTATCTCGTTATCCGTTCACACAACGTGTGATCACTACGACATTATTGGTCTGTACCTCTGACCCCTGCAGTCAAGGAGGACAGCAACCAATGAAGGTTCGTACCGGCCTGGTCATCGCCACTGCGGCGTTGGCTGGGCTTTCTGTTTCCGCGGTACCGGCACAAGCCGCGACCACGGTCGTGGCCTCGCAGTTGGCCGTGCCGTGGGGACTTGGTTTCCTGCCGGACGGCAGTGCGGTGTTCACCGAACGCAACACGGCCAAGATCCGGCAGTTGCGCGGCAGCGCCGTGACCGACGTCCAGACGGTCCCTGGCGTCAGCGCGCAAGGTGAAGGCGGTCTGCTCGGGCTCGCGGTGTCCCCGCAGTTCGCGCAGAACCGGACCGTGTTCATCTACTACACGACGTCCTCGGACAACCGGATCGCTCGCGTCGTGCTCGGGCAGGCGCCCCAGCCGATCGTGACCGGGATTCCCAGGGCTTCGATTCACAATGGCGGGCGCTTGGCGTTCGGCCCGGACGGCCATCTCTACGCGGGCACCGGTGACGCGGGCAACACGGGCAACGCGCAGAACCGCGCGTCGCTCGCAGGCAAGATCCTGCGGATGACGCCGGACGGGCGCCCAGCGCCTGGCAACCCGTTCAACTCGCTCGTGTACTCGCTCGGGCACCGCAACGTCCAGGGTCTGACGTGGTCGTCGGACGGCAGGCTGTTCTCCTCGGAGCTCGGCCAGAACACGTTCGACGAGCTGAACCAGATCAGGTCGGGCGCCAACTACGGCTGGCCGACCTGTGAGGGCACCTGCAACAACCCGAGTTTCGTGAATCCGCTTGCGACATGGTCAACGTCACAGGCGTCCCCGAGCGGCATCGCCTTCTACAAGAACGCCTTGTACATGGCGGGGCTGCGTGGCCAGCGGATGTGGCTGATCCCGGTGACCAACACCGGTGTCGGCACGCCGCGTGCGCTGTACCAGAACCAGTTCGGGCGGCTGCGGACCCCAGTCGCCGGGCCGGACGGGAACCTGTACTTCACGACCAGTAACCGTGATGGCCGCGGTTCGCCCGTCGCCGCTGACGACCGGATCGTCAGAAGTGACGGGGCTTGACGCAACTTAGGTAGCCCCTGCGGCGTCCTCTTTGATAGGAGGCCAATTTCCTTGCGGGGAAGGAAAAGCAGGGGTAAAGAATGTCAAAGAAGCTGGTCATGGCCGTCGTGCTCGGTGTGGCGGCGGTCATGACGGCCAGTTGTGGTGAACAACCGGCCCCGGTGAACCAACAGTCCACAGTGCACGCTCAAGCTCGGCCATCACCCGACGCGCCAACGCATTCGCCAGTGCCCACAGTGAGTGCACCGGCCACTGCGGACGGTATGGCGCCGGTGATCCGCAAGATCCAGACGGACAAACCGTACGTCTTCATCACGATGGACGACGGCGCGATCAAGGACCCGGCCGCGTTGCAGATGATCCGAGACTCGGGCGCGAAACCCACGCTGTTCCTGAACTCGAAGTACTTCAAGGGACACGAGGACTACTTCCGCGCGTTGCAGGGCGCGGGCGTGGAAATCAACGACCACACAATGAACCACCCGAACCTGCGCGGCAAACCGTACGATTTCCAGCGCAGCGAGATCTGTGGCGACGCTGACGCGATTCAGCAGTCATTCGGCAAGCGTCCGACGTTGTTCCGGCCGCCGTTCGGCAACTTCGACGACAACACCCGCAAAGCCGTGGCGTCATGCGGGATGAAGGCCATCGTGCTGTGGACCGCGGCGGTGAATGACGGCGTCGTGCAGTTCCAGTCAGGCGACAAACTCAAGGCCGGTGACATCGTGCTGATGCATTTCCGGCACACGTTCACACAGGACTTCCAAGCGTTCCTTGACCGCGCGCGGCAGGACGGCCTGACGCCAATGCCGCTGTGGGACTTCCTGGCGTGAGGCGGTAGGTTGGCTGGTCATGGAGCTGATGCGCAAGATCGCGCGCTGGACCGCGGCGCGCCCTTGGCTGACTAACATTCGACCAGCCGTCGTGCGCATCGACAAGGTGTTGCTGCGGCTGACAAAGGGGCGCATCACCCTGGTCGGGATGGCCGGGATGCCGTCGTTGACGCTGACTGTGATTGGCCGGAAAACCGGTCTGCCACGGGAGATTTCGCTGCTGTACGTGCCTGACGGCGACGACATCCTGCTCGTCGGCTCGAATTGGGGCGGCCCCGGTCATCCTGTGTGGACAGTCAACCTGATGGCCAATCCGGACGCGAAGGTGAACGTCAAAGGGCGCACTCGGGAGATGAACGCGCGGCTGTTGAATGCTGAGGAGCGCACTGCGATCTGGCCGCATCTGGTGAAAACGTGGCCCGCGTACAACACGTATCAGTCCAAGACCGACCGCGATCTCCGGGTTTTCCGCCTGACGCCCAGGTAAAGCCTCGTGAGTGGTTAGCCGGGTTCTAACCCGGCTAACCACTCACGATGGGTGTCTGGAAATTCAGCTGACCTGCAAGGCGTCGATCACGAACACCAGGGTCTCGCCGCCCTTGATGCCGCTCTGCCCGTCGGGGCCGTACGCCTTGTCCGGCGGGATGACCAGCAGACGGCGGGAGTTGGCCGTGATACCGATCAGGCCCTCGTTCCAGCCTTTGATGACCCGCGCCTGGCCGAGCGGGCCGACCGTGAAGGGCTCGCCGCCACCGAAGTTGCCGTCGACCTCTTTCTTGTCCGACCAGGTCACCAGCTGGTAGTTGACAGCGACGCTGCCGCCTGCCTTGGCCTCGGCGCCGGTGCCAGCCTTGAGGTCCTTGCTCAGCAGTTGCTTCGGCGGCTGGCAGGTGGTCGGGATGGTGATCGTCGGCTTCTGTCCGAAGTCGCCGGAGACCTTCACGTCGTCGGCCGTGCACTCGGGGCCGGATGCCGTGCTTGTCGCGCTCGGGGGCGTGCTGGTGGCGCTCGGCGGCGGGGGAGTCGAGGTCCGCGTGGAAGTCTGGGTACCGGCTGTGGAGGCCTGCTCCGAGTTGGCACAGGCGCTCAAGGTGGCCGCCGCCACCAGCGCCACGGAAACCATCGTGACCTTGCCTGCAATACGCATGGCGTCACCCTAGGCAACCGGGTCACGCACTGGTTCCATCGGGTGCCCGGGTGGTCGCGAAACGCCACAGCGTGAACGTGAACATCCCCCGTTTTCCCGATTCCTACTTGGTCGTGATTCTTGTACAGTAACTGCTCGCACACAAACGGACACGGTTCGCATTCGTCCGTTCGAGTGCCTGTCAAGGAGGTGACCCGGTGTCCGCGGACGCCAACGGCATCCGCAAGAACCCGATCCAAGAGATGTTCTGGACAAGGACCGGTTTGTTGCTCGCCGTCCTGCTCGTGATCTCGATCGGTAGCCTGTGGATATCCAGTGCGATGGACGCCGGACTTCTACGCAACCTGGTGACCGCGCTCGGTACCGGCACAATGGTGTCGGCCATTGTCGGTTTTGGTCAGACGTTGATCACCGCTGCGGCTTCGCAGAAAGCGCTCGTCACCCCGTTGATCGAGGAAAGCAAACGGGCCTTGCGGGATTTGTCGGCCGAATACCGGGCGTTGAACAACGAGTTCTTCCCGACGCACGTCTTCGAGGCGAGTGCCGAGCCGGACCCGGAGTTCAACCGGCTGCTGATGCAGGATCTGCGGGCCAGCAGGCACTACTTCTTCCGTGGCTTCTCCGGCCGGCACGCCGCCGCGAGACTGCTGCTGACCAGGTCGGAGTGGGAGTTGCGGACAGTCGTCGCCGACCCTCGGCAGCACTCGGCGATCAGCGGGCGTGCGCGGTACCTGCTGCGCAACGAAGGCGCGACCGGCGACTACGACAAGATTCGCGCGCAGCTGATCGAGGAGATCTCGATCGGCATCGTCGGATTGTTCCTCGCCCGCAGCCGGTGCACGACGATTGACATCGCGGTGATCTCAGATCCGCCGCTCGACCGCACCGAGATCTTCGACGACAGCGTATGGCTGACGCTGTACAGCGACGTCGGCGGAGTGACCTCGTTGTATCCGCGTACGCTGCGTTTCTCGGAAGGTTCGTTCATCTACGGCATGCAACGCGCCGAGTTCCAGCGAATGCGCGACACCCGGACGGCCCAGAAATTCGTCATCACTCCGGACACCAGCCGGCAGGAATTCCTGGCCTTGTTCGAGAAGATCACCTCGACGCCCCTTTCCGAAGAGGGGTTCGGACAGCTGGAGCGCAAGTTCCACGACTTCCGCGAGGAATTCACCAAAGCCGCGGGGCTGGAGACCTGAAATGCGAACGGAGCTGTCTGCGCTGGCCGATCTGGCCGGCCAGCTACGAGCGACCGACCTGACCGACTGGACGGCTGTGAGCGGCCGGTTCACCCAGTGGGCGAGCCGGCCTGGACTACGCGACGAACTACGTCACCACTTGCAGACCCTGTCCGGTGAGGTGGCGGCTGCGGTCATCTCACGATCGCGGGAGACCACCACACACTTCGCGTGGTGCCTGCTCAACCAGCCGGGCGACAAGTTCTCGTTCTGGCTGCACGAGTACAAACCGCAACGAGACTGGCGCATCGGGTACGCGGACTCGGTGCACAACCACCGGTACCACTTCTGCACCACGCTCCTGCGCGGATGCTATGTGCACGAACGGTTCGACGCCGACCTTGACCCCAATGGACTGGTGGTCAAATCGGCGACGATGGTGCACAGCGGAGTGTGCGAAGCAGGGGAGTCGGGCACGATGCTGTCCGACCAGTTCCACCGGATCCCGAAGGCCGCCGACGGCACGATGACGTTCCTCGTGAAGTCGCGCCCGGTGCGCGGCTGGAGCCTGTCATTCGACCCGGCGACAAGTGTCAGCCGCAGGCACGTGCCAGTGGAGGAACGCCTCGGCAACCTAGCTGACCGTTTGTAGAAAGGTGCCAAAACCCGTCTGAGTGTCATCATGACTACTCGGAATCGGCGTCTCACCACCTACGATGCCCTCACTTGCTCGGGGGCGCGGAGGAGGAGAGACCGATGCTTGGTCAGAAGCTGGGTTCGGTCAGCGATCTGGCGGTCGAACAGGTAGAACGCCGGGTGAAACGGCTGTGCCAGCGCTTCGCGGCCAACCTGCCGTTCCACGGCTGGCACCACGTGCACTTCGTCAGGACGAAGGCAGGCGCGTTCGCTCAGGCCAATGGGTCCGATGCGGCGGTTGTGGAAACCGCTGCGCTCGTGCACGACCTGAACTACATCGTCCGCCGCAATTCCGACGCCGCCGAAGGCCGGGACGTCCGGATGCGGATCTTGGCCAAGTCCGGCGTCGACGAGCCCGTCGCGGAGTGGATCGACGCGATCGTGGTCGAGGCGGAGATGCGGACCCGGCACCGGGACATCTCGATCGAGGCGCAGGCGTTGAGTGACGCCGACACGTTGTTCAAGGCGTTGCCGGTGACGCCGGTGATGCTCGCGCACAGGTACCTCAGTGAGAACGGCATCACGTTGGGCCAGTTGGCGAACAAGATCGTCGGCGAGCAACGCGGCAAGCACGACGAGGGCTTCTACTTTTACAGCGACGAAGCCAAGGCGATGTATTCGCGCTGGGCGACGGCGAACCTTGAGCTGTGGCAGTGCGTGGTCGAGGCGCTGGACGACCCTTCGGTCGGCGAACTGCTGGACGCGGTCGAAAGCCGCTGAGTTCGTCTTAGTCGCTTTGGTTGGGCGGTCCGTTCGGTCGGTGGACTGGTGGATGCGGTCGAAAGCCGCTGAGTTCCTGGTCAAACAAGGCTTGCTTGTTCCAGGCACGGATAGTGGCGTGGTGCGGCGCCCAGGCCTGCCAGGTTTCCGTTCCCCAAGCCCAAACCAGCTTCGCGTGTTCGGCCGCATCACTGGCGGTCAGCACATCTTCGACCGTCATGAGCCCGGTCAGCGGCGGTGGCGCGAGCGGGTGGAACTCCGGGCGGTTCGCGACCATCTTCTTATGCAACTCTGCGCCGTCGCGCGGATCGGCGCCGTCTTCGACGAACAAGCCCAGCGTCATCAAGCACAGCGCGATCGCCTGCGTTTCCCGGCGCGACGTGCCGCCAGGGTGCTGCGCGATACAGGCGTCCACGACGATCTGGTGCACCGGCCGGTAAGCCGCGATGCCATACGAGCGCGCCAAAAGTTCGCCGTACCGCTCAAAGCACGCGGCCGACGCGCCGCGTTCCGCGGGCGGGGTCCTGCCGGTGTCCGGCAGGACCAATCCGCAGCCCGGGCACGCCGAGGTCGTCACGGGATGAGCAGCAGCTTTCCGGTGGTTTTGCGGGACTGCAGGTCTTCGTGTGCCTGCCTGGCTTCGGCGAGCGGATAGCGGCGGCCGATCCGGACCGACAACGTGCCCGCTTTCACCTCGTTGAACAATTCCGTTGTCCGCCAACGGACTTCCTCAGGGCTTGAGTAGTCCTTGCTGGTCGGGCGGGTCAGGTAGATCGAACCCTGCGCGTTGAGCCGCTGTGGGTCGACCGGTGGGACGGCGCCGCTGGACGCGCCGAACAGGACCAGGAACCCGCGGCGCCGGACGCTTTTCAGGCTGCCGTCGAACGTCGTCTTGCCGACGCCGTCGTAGACCGCGGCCATTCCTTCGCCGTTGGTGAACTCGAGCGCGTGCTTCTCGAAGCCTTCGTAACCGACGACTTCGTCGGCCCCGGCTTCGCGGGCGAGTTGTTCCTTCTCTGGCGTGGACACTGTCGCCAGCACTCGGGCGCCGCGCACTTTTGCGAGTTGCACGAGCAGGAGGCCGACGCCGCCGGCCGCCGCGTGCACCAGGATCGGGTCGCCGCTTTTGACCTCGTATGTCGACGCGACCAAATAGTGCGCGGTCACGCCCTGCAGGAGCAGCGCCGCCGCGGTTTCGGTGTCGACGCCGTCAGGAACAGATATCGTATCTGATACAGGAAGTACGATTTTCTCGGCGTAACTGCCCTGCGTCGAGTACCAGGCGACGCGATCGCCCACTTTGTGCTCGGTGACGCCAGGGCCGACGGCGGTAACGACGCCCGCGCCTTCCAAGCCGATCCCGAACGGCGTCTGCATCGGATACATGCCGGAGCGGTGATACGTGTCGATGTAGTTGACGCCCGCCGCCTGCACATCGACGGCAACCTCGCCCTCGCCGGGCACAGGAACCTCGACATCCACCAGCTCAAGGGCCTCCGGCCCACCGGTCTGCCGTACCCGTACTGCTTTAGGCACGCCACTCCTCCTCAGATTGTTTGCTCGGTGCTACCTCACCATGGGCCAACCTCATCATGGCCCCGGGTTGTTCCGCCTGACGGGCGCCGTTAATGATCGGCAGGTGGATGGCAGCAGAGATGACCTGGAAACCGTCGCTTCCGTCAACTACGGCAACTTCACCGCGATCGCGGTGCACGCGGACGGCGTGCGGGGCCTGAAGCTGCATCTCGAGCGGCTCGACCGGGACGCCAAGATCGTTTTCGGGCACGGCATCGACGGCGACATGGTCCGCGAACGCGTCCACCAAGCCATCCAGGGACACGAGCTGCCCGCAAATGTGCGCGTCACCGCGTTCACCCGAAACGCGTCGCCGCAGAATCTGCTCGGACTGGAACCGCCGGACGTCGTGATCAAGGTTCGGCCGATGCGGCAGCGTCCGGCAACGCCACCGCGCGTGCGCACGAGCGTCTTCAGCCGCTACCTGCCAGAGGTCAAACACGTCGGCACGTTCAGCCTGTACCACGAAATACGGCTCGCTCAGCAGGCCGGATTCGACGACGTCCTGTTCACCGACACGGACGGCCGGATCTCCGAAGGGTCGGTCTGGAACATCGGCTTCTACGACGGTTCGAAGGTCGTCTGGCCGGACGCGCCCGCGTTGCCCGGCGTCGAGATGGCACTTTTACGCGCCGGGTTGCGCACTTTGGGCGTGCCCGATGAACGACGCGGAGTTTTCATATCCGATATAGGAAATTTTCGGAGTGCGTTCCGGAGCAACGCGATCGTCGGTCCAACGTTGATCGGCGCGATCGACGACGTCGCTTACGCTCCGGATGCCGAACTCGCCGACCTTTTGGAGCGAGCGCGTCAGACGGTCCCGCGGGAGCCGCTGTTGCCGTGATGCACCAGAACCACCGCGGGCTCGATCTTGTCGAGAACCGTCACCACCTGGTGCTGTGTGGCGGGATCGAGCGCGCCGAGCGTCTCGTCCAGAACGAGTACGTCCGGGTTTTGCAGCAGAGCCCTGGCCAGAAACACGAGGCTGCGTTCGCCGTGCGACAGCTGCCATCCGGTCTCGCCAACGATTTGGTGCAGGCCTGACGGCATCCGGTTCAGGAGCGGCCCGAGGCCGAGTTGTTCGCAAACGGCCTGCGCGTCATCGAGGTCGTCGGCGGTCGCGGGCCAACCCCGGCCGACCAACAGGTTGAACGCCAGCGAGCCAAGCATTAGATGGTTTTCGTGGAACTGCGGCGACAGCACAACTCGCCGCCGCCATTCGTGCTCGCCGATGTCTTGCAGCGAACGGCCGTGCAACCGGATCGTTCCGTGGTGCGGCATGCGCAATCCGGCGAGCAGCGAAACGAGAGTCGACTTGCCGCTGCCGGAGTTGCCGGTCACGAGCAAACGTTCGCCGGTGCCGACCCGTAGGTTCACGCCGTCGAGCGCAGGCCGGAATGTCACCGATTCGGCGTCCAGCAGGGGGCCGTCATCGGCGACGGATACTACTTCCGATATCGGATACGAAATAGGGCGCGTCAGCGGTTTCAGGTTCGCCCACGCGGTTGAAGCGTCGGCGATGTCGCCCAACCCGGCCGTCAGGCTCCGCAACGCGCCCGCGGCGAGTGCAACGCCGCCAATGCCGACAGCCACATCGGTCGCGGAGATCCACAATCCGGTGACGCCGATAACCACCCAGCCGCGCGTGCACACAGCAGACAGAACCACGAGCCGACGGTCCAGTTGCCTGCTGCGGTTCTCGTACCGGCGCAGCAAATCATCCTCGCCGACGTGCCAGTCAGCAGGGGACTGTTGGGCCAGCCGGGTGCGATGGCCGAGCATCTTGGCCACGATGTCGTCGGTCAGCTCAAGCCGAGACTCGGTCCACGCCTGACGAGCCCGCAGATAGCGTCGCGCCACAACAAGCGTGATCCCCACCCAAGCGACCAGAATCGCCAGCGCCGGAACCGAGGCGGCGCCGAGAGCCACCCCGGCAATCACCAGTTCGACGCACGCGACGAGTCCGAGCAACCCGCCACCAACCGCCAAACTTTCGACGGCCTCGACCTCCAGTACCCGGCCCAGCAGCCGGCCGACACCCTGGCCACGCAACTCGTCCCGATCCAGCCCGAGCGTCCCGCGGACCAGCCGCTGACGAAGCAAACCACCGAGTCGCAAAGAAATGCTCGACTGCAATCGAGTGGCCGCCAAGTGACACGGCACGGACCCAGCCAGCAAAGCGGCCCAAATTACGAAGTCACCGCCATCAACCCTGCCGGACAAAGCCCCGCCACCGAGCACAACCCATGAGAGGACGAAAAGGACGTACGCGCCAGTATGTGCAAGAAGAAACGCGGCGATCAGCTTCATGCGCCCACCTCGACGTTCCGCCAACCGGCGAGCAAAGCGCGCGAGCCAGCCTGTTCGTCGAGCAGCTCCGGCAGCCGGGTGGACGCGGCGGGATCGCCGTCCTCCACGATCCGCCCACGTTCCATCACCAGTACCCGGGGAAACCCAAGAGCCTCGCGGGCATCATGGGTCACCATCAACACAGTCGCCCCATGCCACCAAGAATCCAGGCGCTCCAACATTCGGTCCCGCTGCGCCGGGTCGAGACCACGGAACGGCTCGTCAAGCAGCGCCAGTCGGACGTTTGAACGCAGCAGTGCGCGACCAAGCCGCACCCGCTGTCCTTCACCACCAGAAAGCAACCCACCCGCGTCGCCCAACTGGTTCGCGCGAATGCCATTCAGTTCGGCCTCGTCCACAGCGCGCGCGATGTCGGGATCAGCATTTCCGTAGCCCAAATTGTCAGCTAGGGAGCTGTTCCACAGGGACACCGCCGGATCCACCCACGCCGTTGACTGTCGCAGAAGGACAGGGTCAAGCGGCGCGCCATCGATCTCGGCAACACCGCCCGCTGGCACGTGCCAACCAAGCAAGAGACCGATCAAAGTCGACTTGCCCGATCCCGACGCGCCAACGATCGCAATACGCTCGCCAGCCATGACCGACAGGTCCACCCCGTCCAGCACGGTATGCCCACCGGCCACCACACTGACGTTCCGAAACGCGATCGCCACCCCGCCATCAACCGATTTCGCCACGATCGGCTGGTCCTCCTGCGGCGCCGCAAGCGGCTCGACCAACCGGTGTGCCACATTCCGGTGCCACGGCCACTGCCTGGTCAACCGCCCCACACGCGCAGCAAGCGTCGGCAACGACACGGCCCAGAAGGCGAGGAGCAGAAACGTGGCGGGCTCGTGGTCACGCGCCTGCCAAACGAGCCAAGCCGCCGCGCCCACGCCACAGATTCGTTGCAGCGCCTCGGCGGAAACCACAGCGCGCGCGAGCGCTCGCCCGCTAGCAGCCCAGTCCCGCAACCTCCGGTCGTGTTCGGCGGTCACGACAGCCTCGGCTGTGTGCGCGCGAAGCGCGGTCAACCCAAGCATGCCGTCGAGAAAGAACCTGGCCAGCGCGCCAGAATGACTGCGCTGCCGTAAATCCCGCTCGGCGATCACCGGATGGACGACCAGCGACGCACCAACCGCCGTCACCGCCGCGATCGCGGCAGGCAGGGCAGCGTCGAAGTCGATCAACGCGATCGCCACCACGACCGCGACGATCTCGGTGAGCGTGCGGACGACCTCGACACCGAGCGCAGGCAAATCCCGCAGCTGATGCAGCCGGTGCGCGCGCTCGGCGAGATCCGACGTCGGCCTGCTGTGCAGATATCGGTCGGGTAGCAATGGCAGCCTGCCCAGCAGCGTCCGCCGGAGACCAAGATCGAGCCCACGCCCGAGTCGCGTCCCGCCCAAAGCCAGAAGTGTTTCCAGCACAAGCAATCCGACTGCGACTCCCAGCACGGGACCGAAGCTGCCGTTGATCGCCTCCCGGAACAGCACGGCTTCGACCGTGACGCCAATAGCCGCGGCCACCGCCCCGACTCCAAGAACACCCCACGGAACGGGCCGGACCATCTCGGCGAGCGGCCGTGGCGGCGGTTCGGTCAACGCCGCCCGCAAGTCGGCAGGCAGTGCATCCCAGTCGACCGTCCCGACGCCGTTCACGCGGACCAGCACGGCGCCTTCGACCTTCGCGCCGTCCGGCATCCGGTGCGTGTGCACGTAGATCTCGTCGACGAACCGGTCCGCGCGCACCCAACGACGGCCGACCGCAGGGTCCATGATTTGCAGGAACTGGCCGTGCTGCCGCCAAACCACGACGAAATGCAGCATCCCGCTGGGCAGCCGGACAACCACGATCGCCGGGAGATGCCGGACGACGCGTGTCGGCGGCACCATCAGTTGCACGACGTCCAAGCCCAGCAGGCGAGCGGTGTCCTCAAGGGTGTTGATCGACGTGCCGTCCACGTCGGTCTGGCACGCTTCCCGCAACCGTCCGTAACTCGCGTTGATCCCGAAACCCGCAAGCAGGCAGCTCAGCGCCGCCGGGCCACAGTCCATTCCGGACGTCTGGACAACCTCTGGGACAAGAAAGCGCTTGCTCACAGCGTCGCCAGCGTTCGCGCGATAGCCACAACCCGCGGATGGTCCGCCGGGAACCGGGCGGTGAGCAGATCGAGCGCGTGCTCGATGAGCTCGCGCCCCTCGGCCTGCCGTCCCGCGTCGAACAGCAAGACGCCGAGGTTGTGTGCCGTCACCGCGATGTCCGGGTGATCGTCGCCGAGCGCCTTCCTTTTGCCTGCCAACGCGGCCCGGTAGTTGTCCTCGGCTTGTTCGATCCGGCCCTGCCGAGCCTGCAGGTGCGCCAGGTTCCCGCGCACGACAGCGATCTCGTAATCCGCGGTGAAGATGCTGATCGCCTGGCGGAAGGCCTTTTCGGCGTCATCGAGCCGCCCGGCACTCAGATAAAGAGACCCAAGCGCGCCGAGGTCCGCCGCGATGTCCGGATGATCCGGCGGCCGGACGTTCCGCCGGATTTCCAATCCCCGTTCGGCCCATGGGATTCCGGCTTCGGGCCTGCGTCGCTCGTGCTCAAGGCCGCCGAGGTTGTGCAGAATCGCCGCCATTCCCAACGGGTTGTCCTCGTGCAACTCCAGCGCACGAAGGTAATGCGCCTGGGCCTCGTCGAACTCGCCGGTGAACTTGCCGACAATGCCCAGCACGTTGTGCACGCCCGCCGCGAGCGGATCGCCCGGCTCCAGCCGGCCGAGTGTCGTGGACATGCGGGCACGCGCGGCTTCGAAGTCGCCGCTGATCCGGTCGAGATTCGCCACCGCGATCTCCGCACGGACACGTAGGATCATCACCGTCCGCAGGGAACTGGTGGCGTACTTGTCCAAAATGGACAAGGCGATCGTCGCGGAGCGCTTGGCTTGGTCGAAGTGTCCCAACTGCTCGTGCACGGAGGCGAGCAGCAGTTGTGCGTTCGCGGTGTCCGGGTGTTCGGCGCCGCATTCGGCGGCAAGCACCTGGATTGCATTGTCGCCCAATGCTGTGGCTTCGGGCAGGTCACCGGAATCGAGGGCCGCCCTCGCCGCAGCGAGGACGGCCACCCCATCGTCGGTTGTCACCGCACGATGAGGCCCTCGGAGTGCTGGTTGTCGGCGGCGCCACCAGCGGTCACGTCGGTGCGCACGACCAGCTCGTCGCTGTTGATGTCGTTGCTCATCTGCGTCTCCCATCGCCGAGAAGATCTTCAACGGACGACGCACGCTATCGCGAAAAAGGCGGATGAGAAGGTCCATCCCGGCCACATCGGACACAGATCAGATCAACGAGCGGCGGAGGACAAAAGCTTCAGAGTGGTTGGTTTTCTCGTCGTCCCTGGCGCCCGCTTTGACATCAGTGCGCACCACCAGCTCCTCCGAGTGGTTGGCTTTTTCGTCGTCTCGGGCGCCTGCCTTGACGTCGGTGCGCACCACGAGTTCCTCGGAGTGGTTGTCAGGCTCGTAGCCGCCAGCATTGATGTCTGTCCGCACAACCAACTCGTTCTCCTGCATGTCCTGCTCCTTTCGTCTGCCTGTAGAGACGTCAGGACACACGCGAACGTTTCCCCAAAAGGACATGGTCAGGAGAGCTTCCCGGCCACATGGGACAGACAAACCACGTGGCCGGGACACACGCCCCGGCCACTTAGGACACCAAAGATCAACCCGCCGATTCGGCGCTGACCCGCTTGCGGGCCAGGCGCTCCGCGGTCGGCCACCGCACGTCCCACGCCCAACCCAGCTTCTCGAAGATCCAGATCGTCCGCGCCGCGATATCAATCTGGCCGCGCAAAACCCCGTGCCGCGCGCACGTCGGGTCGGCGTGGTGGGAGTTGTGCCACGATTCGCCCATCGACAGGATCGCCAGCGGCCAGAAGTTCGCCGCGCGGTCCCGGCTGGCGAACGGCCGTGCGCCGACCATGTGGCAGATCGAGTTGATCGACCAGGTCACGTGGTGCAGGAACGCGATCCGGACAAGCCCCGCCCAGAAGAACCCGGTCAGCGCGCCCCACCACGACCAGCTGATCAGCCCGCCGAGCAGCGCGGGCAAAAGCAAACTTCCGATCGTCCACACGCCGAACAGCTTGTGGACGATCTGGACGTCTTTGTCACGCAACAAGTCCGGCGCGAACCGCTGGTAGTTGGTGACGTCGCGGGAGAACATCCAGCCCATGTGCGCGTGCCAGAAACCTTTCAGCAACGCGACCGGTGACGTGCCGAACAGCCATGGCGAGTGCGGGTCGCCCTCGCGGTCGGCGTACGCGTGATGTCTGCGGTGACTGGCGACCCAGAAGATGACCGACCCCTGCACCGCGAAGCTGCCCGCGATGCCGAGCACGATCCGCACGGCACGGTTGGCCTTGAACGCGCCGTGGGTGAAGTACCGGTGGTAGCCGACGGTCACGCCGAGTGTGGCGATCACGTACATGCTGGCGGCCAGTACGAGGTCGAGGACACTCAAACCCCAGCCCCACACCAAGGGCACAGCCGCGATCAGCGCCGCGAACGGCACCAACAGGAAGAGCTTCAAAATGAACTGCTGGGCGACTGTACGGCGTTCGCCGAGCAGTGGCGCCGCTCCTGATTCGGTCGTCGTCACAATTCAGACATTACGTGTCTGGAGTGACGCGAAGATAGTGTCAGAGCGACGCGCCGACGAAATGCTCATGCTCAGTCGCTTCCACAGTGGCCGGTCGTGCACGGCTCCACGCCCACAGCGCCGCCGTCGCGACCGTCACCAGCATGGCACCGAAAACGTGCAGGACGACCAGGATACTTGGCACGCCGGTGAAGTACTGCACGAAGCCGAGAGTGCCCTGCGCAAGCACCACGGCGAGCAGGAGGAAATACCGCTGCCAGATGTCCCGCGCTGACGGTCCACGCCAGAGCAAATAGCCGACGGCCAGCAGTAGCGCGAGGAACGTGTACATGAACGCGGCGTGTACATGGGCCAGCGTCGAGACAGGCAGCCCCAACCGCGCCACGTCCTTGTCACCCGCGTGTGGACCTGCGCCGGTGACCATCGTGCCCGCGATCAGCAACCCGACGAGCACAACCGTCTGAGCAACGAGCAAGCGCGGGACCCACGGATGCGTTTGCGGCCGCGCAGGCGCGTCACTTTCACGCAAGGACCGCACAAGCATCACGGCGAACCACGCCAGCACGGGCGAGACGACCATGTGAACGGCCACGGTCCACCACAACAGGCCGGTCCGCACGGTGATCCCACCGAGGACCGCCTGCACGAACACGCCGCCGAGCATCGCGGCCGACAGCCACAGCACGCGGCGCCGGTGCGGCCGCGACAGCCACGCGGCCAGGAAGCAGAAGCCGCCGATGATGCCAACGACGCCCGAAAGCATCCGGTTTCCGAACTCGATCCACTGGTGGAACATCGCCAGTTCGGGATGCTCGACCGGGACCATGCTGCCGGGCAGGCAGTTCGGCCATTCCGTGCAGCCGAGGCCCGAGCCGGTGACGCGCACGATCGAACCGGTGATCGCGATCGCGACATTGGCGATCACCGCGGCGATGGCGAAGCCGTACTGCCATTGGACGATCCGCTGCTTCAGCACACCGCCGATGGTATGCGTAGCGTGCCGAGTGATCGACTTCAGGTCAGGCGAGTTGTGCGCCCGGCCACCACAGCGGCGACGACACCCCACGCGACCAGCACGATCACCGGCTGCCACCCGGGGCCCCCGCTGCTGAGCGCCTGGTGGATGCCTTCGGTCAGCGCGCCGGACGGCAGCAGTTCGACGATCCCGGCGACACCGGAAGGCATCGACTCGGCCCGTACGATGATCCCGCCAGCCAGCAGCAGCACGAACCAGATGATGTTCGCCAGCGCGAGCACGAGCTCAGCCCGCAGGGTTCCGCCGAGCAACACACCGAGCGCGCCGAACGTCAACGCGCCGAGTACGGCGAGCACGACGCTCCACAGCACACCGCCGATCGAGGGCGACCAGCCGAGCAGAAGCGCGATCACGCCGAGCACGATCAGCTGGATCGCGACGACCGTGATCCCGGCGAGCACCCGTCCACCGACGAGCATCCAACGGGGGAGCGCGGTCGCGGCGAGCCGTTTGAGTACGCCATAGCGCCGGTCGAAACCGAGCGCGATCGCCTGCCCGGTGAACGCTGAGGACATCACGGCGAGCGCGAAGATCCGCGGCACGACCGCGTCAACGCGCGGCTCCGGCAACGAGATGATGTCGATCAAGGTGAGCCCGACCAGCAGCGCGATCGGGATCAGCAACGTGAGCAGGATCTGCTCACCGTTGCGCAGCGTCAGCTTGGTTTCCGTGCGTGCGTGCGCGAGCAGCATGCGCGGCTTGCTCCCAGCGCCGGGCTCGGGGCGGAACGTGCCAGCGGGGAACCGTGAGTTGACTCCGTTGGAAGCGGCTGTGGCCGTCAACGCAACTCCCGTCCGGTCAATTCGAGGAACACGTCCTCGAGACTGCGCCGGCCGACATGCAGTTCCTCGGCCAGCACTCCTTGTTGGGCACACCACGCCGTCACAGTCGAGACTACCTGCGGGTCGACGCGCCCGGTAACGATGTATGTACCCAAAGCAGCTTCGGCGACGTGACAGCCTTCGGGCAACGCGGCGGTCAGCAGCGAGGTGTCCAACCCGGGCCGCGCCTTGAAACGCAGTTGCTGGCAGTCGGGGTCCTCGGTGGTCAGCTGCGCCGGGCTGCCCTCGGCGACGACCCGGCCGTGATCAACGATCACCACATGGTCGGCGAGCGTCTCGGCCTCTTCCATCAGGTGCGTGGTCAGCAGCACGGTCACGCCGTCCGTGCGCAACGCCGTCACCAGGTCCCAGACCAGGCGGCGCGCCTGCGGGTCCATTCCGGACGTCGGCTCGTCGAGGAAAACCAGCTCGGGGCGGCCGACAAGGGCGCACGCCAGCGACAACCGCTGTTGCTGCCCGCCGGACAACCGCTTGTACGGGGTCCGCAACGCGTTGGTGAGGCCGAGGACGTCCAGCAGCCAGTCGGGGTCGAGCGGGTTCGCCGCGCACGACGCCACGAGCTTGAGCATCTCGCCCGCGCGCACGCCCGGGTACGCACCGCCGCCCTGCGGCATCACGCCGATGCGCGGGCGCAGCTTGTCGCTGTCGGCGTGGGGATCGAGGCCAAGCACGCGGACCCGGCCTGCGTCAGGGCGCAGGAACCCTTCGCACACCTCGACCGTCGTTGTTTTGCCCGCACCATTGGGCCCGAGCAACGCGAGGACGTTGCCCTGCGTAAGCCTGAGTTCGAGGCCGTCGACGGCGGTGGTCGAGCCGTAGCGCTTGACCAATCCCGACACCTCGACGGCAGGACGGGTTCCGGACGCGCTCACAACGTAAGAGCCTAGGGGGTGGCCGATGCGCTGTCTGTGTGCCCCTCGGCAGGAGCGACCCGGGTCACCTTGCGCGGCAGCAACGGCACCTTGCGGTTCAGCCAGAAAAGCAGCCCAGCCAACACGATGATCGCCGCGATGTACGCGAAAACCATGACGTACGTGCGGCCGGTGAACGTGCCGCCGGTGGTCGGCAGCAGCACCGACGCGATCGTGCATCCCATGGTGGCGAGGTTGCGGAACCGCTTGGTCCCGGCAAGCGACGCGGCCAGCGGGATCGCCGGGAACAGCAGGTACCAGGGCTGCATCGCCGGGTGCAGGATCAGGAACGCGGCCAGCGAGACGCCGAGGCCGGTCATCACGCTGCGCCTGCCATTGAGACAGTCCCACATCATCTTGACCGTGATGACGGCTGCGGTGGCGTAGCCGAGCAGCGTGAAGATCTCCAGCACGGCGGTGGTGTGGTTGCCGAGGCCCAGCGTGATGCCCAGGACGCCGCCCAGGTTGCCCAGTTCGGAGACCGGCGACATCCAGCTGCGGACAAGGCTTGGCGTGTCCAGCGCGCCGACCCAACCGAACCCGAGCCCTGTGCCAAGGCATGCGGCGGTCATCGTGACGGCCGCCGTAAACACGAAAAGCCCACCGACCGCGAACAACCGCGGAACGCCACCGCCCCATCTGCGGGTGACCTGCACGCCAACGAACGCGGCGGCCACGAGCGCGGGAAGTTTGACGGCCGCGCCCAGCGTGATGACCGCGACGCCGAGCAGGACGAACGTCCATTCCCTGCGCAGCGACGCGATCGGCGGATCACCGGGCCTTGGCAGGTAGCGGAAGGCGATCTCGGCGCCCGCCATCATCAGGCCGATCGCCAGCGCCTCGTTGTGCACGCCGCCGACCAGGTGGAACAGCACAAGCGGGTTGGCCGCGCCGAACCACAGTGCGGTGACGGGTTGTACGCCGAACCGTCGCGCCAACCGCGGCAGCGCCCAGACGAACAGCGCGATACCGACGATCGCGAGCAGGCGCTGGGTGAGCACGCCGGTGACCACGTGGTTGCCGGTCACGGAGTTGAGCAGGTGACCGAGGAACAGGAACAGCGGACCGTAGGGTGCGGGCGTGTCACGCCACATGTTCGACACGCCACGGGTCAGCGGGTGATCTTGGCCAAGCGCTTGGCCGGGACCCAGTTCGTACGGGTCGAGGCCAAGCGACACGATCGAGCTCTGCGCCAGGTAGCTGTAGACGTCCTTGGAGAACAGCGGCATGGCGAAGACGAGGGGAACGCCCCACATCATCAGCGTGCGGTTGAGCTGTGCCCGGCTGATCAGCCTGCCGCGGCCCGGTTTCGCGAACTTCCCGAGCAGCAGCCACGACGAGATGATCATGCCCATGCCCAGCGTGCCGACCCCGAGGGAGACAGCGGGGATCCGGGCGAAAAGGCCGAGAACGGGCACACTCGGCAGCGGGTTGAAGATCGGCAGCGCGCCCGCCCCGAGTGAGCCGAAGACCAGCAGCAGCGACCCGATGGTGCCGAACCGGCGGATCAGATCCAGCTCGCGGCAGTCTTTGTCGTCCAACGGTGGCGGCTTCGCCACGACAGCCGGGACCGCCACATCGACCGGCGCAGGCTCGCTCACCACCACGCCGGAAGCGTATCGGCAGCTTGGACGGCCTAACCCAGCAGCCGGGTGAGGGCCTCGGCGCCGGAACCGGCGAGTTCCCGCAACAACAGCCGCGTATTGGTCTCGACGACGCCGTAACTGCCGGGTAGCGCCATCACCACCTCGTCGAGTTCGGCGACGTCGCGGCAGGCGACCGTGAGCGTGTAGTCCCAGCGTCCGGTCACGTGCGCCCCGCTGAGCACGGCAGGCAGCGTGAGCAGCGCGGCTTCCAACTCGGCGTGATCAGGTCCTGGACGTAGACGGACGTCGATGAACGCTTTCAGCGGACGACCAAGCGCGGCCATGTCGACCTCGGCCCGGAAGCCGCTGATGATGCCGGACTCCTGCAGTTTCCGGACGCGCTCGGCGGTGGCGGTCGGGCTGAGCCGGACGCGTTCGGCCAGATCACGGAAGCTGACCCGGCCATCCCGGATAAGCTCGCTGAGGATAACTTTGTCGATCGCATCCATCACTGGATTATCTGTGGCTCTTCAGCGTTTTCGCCACATGAATCGAAGCCACCTGAACCCCGGTGAGTCGTATGGTCAGCGCATGAATCGTCCAGCGAAATCAGTGGGCTACGTCGCGCGAACCCGGCCGGTCGTGCCGCCGATCTACCAGTCGGCCACGTTCTATCTAGACGACATCGCCTACAAGGACATCCAAGGCAACGGTGGCCTGAGCGAGCACTGGTACAGCCGGTTCGCCAACCCAACGGTCGACGCGGCGGCCGCGGAGATCGGCGAGTTGGAGGGTGCCGAAGCCGCGTTGATGACCGCGTCGGGGATGGCCGCGATCGCGACAACACTGCTGACGCTGTTGCAGAGCGGCAGACGGATCGTTTCCGCGCGTCAGGTGTATGGCGACACTCGGGATTTGTTGCTTCGCGACCTTCCTGCGCTTGGGTTTGACGTGACCATGGTCGACGCGGCCGATCTCGACGAATGGCGGTCCGCGATCGCTTTGGGCCCGACGGCGATTGTCTATGCGGAGACCCTGTCGAACCCGCAGCTTGAGCTCACAGACCTGGCCGCGGTGGCCTCCCTGGCCCACGAGGCCGGAGCCAAGATGGTCGTGGACAGCACTTTCGCCACTCCGTACACGGTCAAGCCGTTGAGCCTCGGCGCTGATGTCGTCGTGCACTCGGCAACGAAGTTCCTCAGTGGACACTCGGACGTGATCGCGGGCGCGGTTGTGGCCGACCGTGACACGGTGACCTCGATCCAGCGTCGGGTGATCACGTTCGGCGGTTGCTTGGACGCCCATGCCGCTTTTCTCGTTTGGCGCGGCTTGCAGACGTTCGACGTCCGGATGGAGCGCGCGCAGGCGACCGCGCGGGCGCTGTCTGATCGTCTTCGGGCCAACCCCGAGGTGGCTTCGGTGCGCTATCCGGGCAATGGCGCGATGGTCGCTTTCACCGTCCACGGCGGCAACGATCGGGCGCTCGCGGTTATGCGTCACCTGACGGTCGCTTCCGAGGCAACGAGCCTCGGGGGAGTGGAGACGTTGGTAAGCACGCCGTTCAACTCCTCGCATTTCTCGCTGAGCGCCGAGGAACTGGCCGCCGCCCGCATCGACGCCGGGATGCTGAGGTTCTCCTGCGGCATCGAGAACGCCGAAGCGCTGATCGCCGACGTCGAGCAGGCACTGATGGCAACGAACCCCTGACGGATGGCAAATATCGGATACGAAACCTGATGCTGCGCGGCGTTGTGGTTCAGCCGCGGCGGGCATCGACGGCAGGCTTACCGGTTCGCCACCCTATTTCGGATATGAAACCTGGGATTCCGCCGGTGTTGTCGCCGACTGGCGTAGGCGCCTTGTCCTCGCCGCCCGACTGGCTGCTGCGCCGTGAAGCGAGCCTACATCGGATACGAAACCCGATAGACGAGATCCGAGACCCGATGTAGGACAAGCGAGACCCGATGTAGGAAATACGACACCCGATATAGACCTGCGTACCCGGCCGCCCGGCCAGTGGCTCTACACACAACGTTGACCGTGGAATCGACAGGCAACCAATGCCAGGAACGTGACCGAGACCCTCGCACGGGCGGCCAGTCCCAGCACCGACCAACCGGCGCAATCCCACAATATTCCCAGGTCAACGCCACGTGCCCGCCTCCAGGTCCGGCCACGTCCCGAGTGTTAACTTCCTGGCGCTGGCGTTCAACGCCCTACCGACGCCCTGAATTACCCGCCCAACGTGGTGAGGCGAGCCTCTAGATCCGGCCGCTGGCTTCGATGGCAAGCGGCAGCAGCCGCGCACGGGCATCGCTGGCCGTCCAGTTGCGCATGTCCCACGTCTTGCCGCTCAAATCATCGCCCGCATACAGCAGAAAACCCACCTTCACCCCGCGAAACCGTCCGGCTGCAAGCAAAGCCGAAGCCTCCATCTCGACAACCAGACATCCCTGATCCCGCCGCGCGGCCACCTTCGAAGGCGTCTCCCGGAAAGGCGCATCCGTCGTCCAAGTCAGCCCCGTGGCATGCGGAACCGACTGCTCTTCAAGCAACCCGGTCAACGCGCCCACAACCTCCGGATCAACATCAACCCGAGAACCAGCTGGCGCGTAATGAAAAGACGTCCCCTCATCCCTGATCGAACCGGTCGCCACGATCACATGCCCCAAAGCAAGCGGCACAAGCGCCCCGGTACCCCCGCAGACAACAACGCTCCGAACCCCAGCCGCGACAACACGTTCCAAGTGGTGAACCGCGGTCGGCGCGCCAACGGTCGGGTGAAACACGGCCACAGACTCACCACGAGAATCCTCGGTGACGTAAATGCCGTGCCCACCCATCTCGACGGAGAACCGGCCAGCCAACCGAGCCGCGCCACGGTCAACCAGCGCCGCGATCTGCTCGTGAAAGAAGCACATGACGGCCCGTGAAGGCCATGGCTCGGACAACCGAGGTGCACTTGGCGAGTACATGCCCGCACCGGTCGCGTCGAACTGCAGCAGGGGAAGATCCATACCGCGAACTCTGCCAAAGCGGGCATAGACCCGGTTGACGTGCCGTTACACGGAACGGTCGGACATGACGTGGGTCACCCCCGGCCCTCATTGAGCTGGTCCGAGGCAATTAGGTAACATCTATGTTGTGAAAAACACCGGACCTGCTCAGCAGCCGGCGGACGGCAGCACAAGGCTCGCCGTCGCCCGGTTGCTGCTTGAGCAAGGGCCGGTGAGCGCGGTATCGATCGCGGAGCAACTCGAGTTGAGCGGCCCGGCGGTGCGGCGGCACCTGGACGCGTTGCTGGCAGATGGCCAAGCCTGCACGAGGGACGCCCCGCAGTTCAAAACGCGCGGGCGTGGCCGTCCAGCCAAGTTGTTCCTGCTCACGGAGGCAGGGCGGGCCCGGTTCGGGCACGCGTACGACGACCTGGCGGTTGCCGCGATCCGGTTCCTCGCCGAGAGCGGCGGGCAGGACGCCGTGAAGGCGTTCTGGGAACGACGGGTCAAGACGCTCGTCGATCCACACCGGACTTCCGTGACCTCGGCGGATACCCCGCAGGAGAAAGCGGAGGCCCTCGCCGCCGCGCTGACCCGCGAGGGTTACGCTGCCTCGACTCGCAAGGTCGGGGCGGGAGAACAGCTGTGCCAGCACCACTGCCCGGTGGCGCATGTCGCGGCCGAGTTCCCCCAGCTGTGCGAGGTCGAGACGGCGGCATTCGCCGACCTGCTCGGCACCCATGTGCAGCGGCTGGCAACCATCGCACGTGGCGACGCCGCGTGTACCACGCACATACCGGTGGAGCCTTATTCCACCTCCTTAGGCCCACCGACTCCGGATGGAGGGAATCCCGCATGACTGCCGCTGCTGAGCAGCGCACACCCACCACAAGCGTGCCGATGACCCAGGACGAGACTCTGGCGACCCTTGGTCGTTACGAGTACGGCTGGGCCGACAACGATGTGGCTGGGTCCAGCGCTCGCCGTGGCCTGAACGAGGACGTCGTTCGGGACATCTCCGCAAAGAAGAGCGAGCCGGAGTGGATGCTGGAGAGCCGCCTGAAGGGGCTGCAGCTCTTCGACCGCAAGCCGATGCCCAACTGGGGCGCGGACTTGTCCGGTATCAACTTCGACTCGATCAAGTACTTCGTGCGCTCGACCGAGAAGCAGGCCCAGAGCTGGGAGGACCTGCCCGAGGACATCAAGAACACGTACGACAAGCTGGGCATCCCCGAGGCTGAGAAGCAGCGCCTCGTCGCAGGTGTCGCGGCGCAGTACGAGTCCGAGGTCGTCTACCACCAGATCCGTGAGGACCTGGAGGAAAAGGGCGTCATCTTCCTCGACACTGACACCGCGCTCAAGGAACACCCGGAGCTGTTCAAGGAGTACTACGGCTCGGTCATTCCGCACGGTGACAACAAGTTCTCCGCGCTCAACGGCGCGGTCTGGTCCGGCGGTTCGTTCATCTACGTGCCGAAGGGTGTGCACGTCGACATCCCGCTGCAGGCCTATTTCCGGATCAACACCGAGAACATGGGCCAGTTCGAGCGGACGCTGATCATCGTCGACGAGGACGCCTACGTGCACTACGTCGAGGGCTGCACGGCGCCGATCTACTCGAGCGACTCGCTGCACTCCGCGGTCGTCGAGATCATCGTCAAGAAGGGCGGCCGCTGCCGCTACACGACCATCCAGAACTGGTCGAACAACGTCTACAACCTGGTCACCAAGCGCGCGAAGGCCGAAGAGGGCGCGACCATGGAGTGGATCGACGGCAACATCGGCTCCAAGGTCACCATGAAGTACCCGTCGGTGTTCCTGATGGGCGAGCACGCCAAGGGCGAGGTCCTCTCGATCGCGTTCGCGGGCGAGGGCCAGCACCAGGACGCTGGCGCCAAGATGGTGCACATGGCGCCGCACACCTCCTCGACCATCGTGTCGAAGTCGGTTGCCCGAGGCGGTGGCCGCACGTCGTACCGCGGCCTTGTCCAGGTCAACAAGCGGGCGCACCACTCGAAGTCCACTGTGAAGTGTGACGCGCTGCTGGTCGACCAGATCTCGCGCAGCGACACTTACCCCTATGTGGACATCCGCGAGGACGACGTCCAAATGGGACACGAGGCGACCGTGTCGAAGGTCAGCGAGGACCAGCTGTTCTACCTGATGTCGCGCGGCCTGACCGAGGACGAGGCGATGGCGATGGTGGTTCGCGGTTTCGTCGAGCCCATCGCGCGTGAGCTGCCAATGGAGTACGCGCTCGAGCTGAACCGCCTGATCGAGCTGCAGATGGAAGGGGCCGTCGGCTGACATGGCGGAGCTAGTGAAGGAACACTCGCATGGTGCGGGTGTTGTGGTCCCAGCTGCCTCGCGCGCGGCGCAGTTCGCGTCGTTCGATGTGGACGCGTTCGAGGTGCCCGGTGGTCGCGAGGAGATCTGGCGCTTCACGCCGTTGAAGCGCTTGCGCAACCTCCACAGTGGAGCGGTCGCCGACGGCACCGCGACGGTGTCGGTCGACGCGCCCGCCGAAGTGAAGATCGAGACCGTCCAGCGTGGCGACTCCCGGCTCGGCACGGCTGGCACGCCGGACGACCGGATCGCCGCGCAGGCCTGGTCGTCCTTTGTGGACGCCACGGTCGTCACGGTGCCGAAGGAAGCTCGTCCGTCCACAATCACCATCACGGTGGACGGTCCTGGTGAGGGCAAGCTGGCCTACGGGCACCTGCAGGTTCGCGCCGAGCAGTTCGCCGAGGCCGTCGTGGTCGTCGACCACCGCGGTTCCGGGACGTACGCGGACAACGTGGAGTTCGTCGTCGGCGACGGCGCCCGGCTCACCGTTGTGTCCGTTCAGGACTGGGCCGATGACGCGGTGCACGTGTCGTCGCACCACAACAAGCTGGGCCGTGACTCGACGCTGCGGCACACGACGATCACCCTCGGCGGCGACGTCGTGCGGCTTTCGCCGACCGTGACGTACACCGAGCGCGGCGGCGACGCCGAGATGCTCGGCCTGTACTTCGCGGACGCCGGTCAGCACTTCGAGAACCGGACCTTTGTGGACCACGCGGTGCCGAACTGCAAGTCCAATGTGGTCTACAAGGGCGCGTTGCAGGGCGAGGGCGCCCACACGGTGTGGATCGGTGACGTGCTCATCCGCGCGGCGGCCGAGGGCACCGAGACCTTCGAGCTGAACCGCAACCTGGTGCTCACCGACGGCGCGCGCGCCGACTCGGTGCCCAACCTCGAAATCGAGACCGGCGAGATCGCCGGCGCGGGCCACGCCAGCGCCACCGGCCGGTTCGACGACGAGCAGCTGTTCTACCTGCAGGCCAGGGGAATCCCCGAGGAGCAGGCCCGCCGTCTCGTCGTGCGGGGCTTCTTCCACGAGATCCTGGTCAAGATCGGCGTGCCGGAGCTGCGTGAGCGGCTGGAAGCGGCGATCGAGGCCGAGCTCGAGGCGGTCGGCGCATGATCCGGGCGTGTGCACTGTCTGATTTGGACGACAAGAAGCCGCTTGCCGTCGAGATCGGCGACGTCGCTGTCGTGCTGGTGCGCGAGGGCGACGAGGTGCACGCCCTGCGAGACGAGTGCTCGCACGCTTCGCTGTCGTTGTCCGAGGGCGAGGTCACCCACAAGGGAATCGAGTGCTGGCTGCACGGTTCGTGTTTCGACCTGCGCACCGGGCAGCCGTCCTCCCCGCCAGCCAGCGAACCCGTGGACGTCTACGCGGTTCGCATCGACGGCGACGACGTCTACGTCGACCCCACCACCACCCTGAACTGACTGGTAAAAACGGAGAATTCGAGTAGTTATGGCCACCCTGGAGATCAAGGACCTGCACGTCTCGGTCACCGCCGACGAGGTCGAGAAAGAGATCCTGTCCGGCGTCAACCTGACGATCAACGCAGGCGAGACCCACGCGATCATGGGCCCCAACGGGTCCGGCAAGTCCACTTTGTCCTACGCGATCGCCGGGCACCCCAAGTACACCGTCACCTCTGGCCAGATCCTGCTTGACGGCGAGGACGTGCTGGAGATGAGCGTGGACGAGCGCGCCCGCGCCGGCCTGTTCCTCGCGATGCAGTACCCGGTCGAGGTCCCTGGCGTGTCGATGTCGAACTTCCTGCGCACCGCCGCGACCGCCGTGCGCGGCGAGGCACCGAAGCTGCGTACCTGGGTCAAGGAAGTCAAGACCGCGATGTCCGATTTGGACATCGACCCGGCCTTCGCCGAGCGCAGCGTGAACGAGGGCTTCTCCGGCGGTGAGAAGAAGCGGCACGAGATCCTGCAGCTCGGTCTGCTGCAGCCGAAGATCGCGATTCTCGACGAGACCGACTCCGGCCTGGACGTCGACGCGCTGCGCGTCGTGTCCGAGGGCGTGAACCGCTACCGCGCGTCCGGCGAGGTCGGCGTCATGCTGATCACGCACTACACGCGGATCCTGAACTACATCAAGCCGGACTTCGTGCACGTCTTCGCGGGCGGCAAGATCGTCGAGTCGGGTGGCCCCGAGCTCGCCGACCAGCTGGAGAGCGAAGGTTACGTGCGGTTCACCGGCAAGCGCGAGGAAGCCGCCGCACAGTGACAAGCCGACCCCCTACGGGGGCTCCCACCCCCACCGGGAACGAAAACCTTGATGTAGCCGCCATCCGCAAGGATTTCCCGATCCTGCAGCGGACGGTGCGTGACGGGAAACCGTTGCACTACATCGACTCGGGCGCGACTTCGCAGCGGCCGCGTCAGGTTCTCGACGCCGAACGCGAGTTCCTCGAGACCTCGAACGCGGCCGTGCACCGGGGTGCGCACCAGCTGGCCGAAGAGGCGACCGACGCCTACGAAGGCGCCCGGCAGAAGATCGCCGACTTCGTGGGTGCGAACGCGGACGAGCTGGTGTTCGTCAAGAACGCCACCGAGGGCATCAACCTCGTGGCGTACGCGATGAGCAACGCCTCGGTCGCCGGTCCGGAAGCCGCGCGGTTCCTGCTTGGCCCGGACGACGAGATCGTCATCACCGAGATGGAGCACCACGCCAACCTCGTGCCGTGGCAGCAGCTGGCGCTGCGCACCGGCGCGACGCTGAAGTGGTTCGGTGTCACCGACGACGGACGCCTCGATCTGTCCAATATCGACGAACTGGTCACGTCGAAGACCAAGATCGTCGCCTTTACGCACCAGTCCAATGTACTCGGTACGGTCAACCCGGTCGCCGAACTCGTTGCCAAGGCGCAGGAAGTCGGCGCGCTGACGGTTCTGGACGCGTGCCAGTCCGTGCCGCACCAGAAGGTCGATTTCCATGGCCTCGGGGTGGACTTCGCGGTCTTCAGTGGACACAAGATGCTCGGCCCGTCCGGTGTCGGTGTCCTGTATGGACGGCGGGCGCTGCTCGAGGCGATGCCGCCGTTCCTGACTGGTGGCTCGATGATCGAAATGGTCCAGATGGCCAAATCGACCTTCGCGCCGCCGCCGCAGCGGTTCGAGGCTGGCGTGCCGATGACCTCCCAAGCGGTTGGTTTGGGCGCGGCCGTCGACTACCTCTCGGTGGTCGGCATGGACCGGATCAACGCGCACGAGCACCTGCTCACCGAGGCCGCGATCAAGGGCCTGCAGGAGATCCCGGGTGTCCGGATCGTCGGGCCGACCGACATGAAGGACCGTGGCGGTGCGGTGTCGTTCGTGATCGACGGCGTGCACCCGCACGACGCGGGCCAGGTCCTCGACGACCTCGGCGTCGCCGTTCGCGTCGGGCACCACTGCGCGTGGCCGTTGCATCGGCGGCTGGGAATTCCGGCGAGCATCCGGGCGTCGTTCTACCTGTACAACGACCTCGACGACGTCACCGCGCTGTTGGACGGGGTCCGCGAGACCAAGCGGTTCTTCGGGGTGAGCTGACAATGCAGATGGAGCAGCTGTACCAGGAAATCATCCTGGACCACTACAAGAACCCGCACGGGCGTGGCCTGCGGGACCCGTTCGACGCGGAGTCCTTCCAGGTCAACCCGACGTGCGGGGACGAGGTCACGCTGCGGGTCAAGCTCGACGGCGAGACCGTGACGGACGTGTCGTACGAGGGCCAGGGCTGTTCGATCAGCCAGGCGTCGACATCTGTTCTGACGGACCTCGTCGTGGGGCGTAGCGTGGGTGAGGCGTTCAAGACGCTGGATGCGTTCACGGAGCTGATGCAGGGCAAGGGCAAGATCGAACCGGACGAGGACGTGCTTGAGGACGGCGTCGCGTTCGCGGGCGTGGCCAAGTACCCGGCGCGCGTGAAGTGCGCGCTGCTGGGCTGGATGGCTTTCAAGGACGCGGTCGTACGAGCGGAAGGGAACGCCGCATGACTGAAGATGTGGTGCGCGGCGCTTCGGGGATGCCCGAGGTGGCGCCGAAGGCAGACGTCGCCGCGATCGACGACGTCGAAGAGGCTATGCGGGACGTGGTCGACCCCGAGCTGGGTATCAACGTGGTCGACCTCGGCCTGGTCTACGACATCAAGGTCGAGGACGACAACACCGCGACCATCGACATGACGCTGACGTCGGCGGCGTGCCCGTTGACCGACGTGATCGAGGACCAGACGCGGACCGCGCTGACCAGCGGGCCGGGCGGCGGGATCGTGCAGGATTTCCGGATCAACTGGGTCTGGATGCCGCCGTGGGGCCCCGAGAAGATCACCGAGGACGGCCGCGAGCAGCTGCGGGCGCTTGGCTTCACGGTGTGATCGAACGAGGGTGATCATTCCGGACATCGTCGCCCCGGGTCTTTCCGTGTTGTTCTGCGGAATCAACCCGGGGCTTCTGTCTGCTCAGCGCAAGCAGCACTTCGCGCGGCCTGGTAACAGGTTCTGGCCCGCGCTGCATCTGTCGGGCTTCACGCCGCGCCAATTGCACCCGTCCGAGCAGCATGAGTTACTGACCTACGGCCTCGGCATCACCAACATGGTCGCCAGAGCGACAGCGACAGCGGCCGAGTTGTCCAAACAGGAATTCGTCCAAGGGGCCGGAATCCTGACCGCGCTGGCGGAGAAATACCTCCCGCAAACGGTTGCCATCGTGGGAATCGGCGCTTATCGGATGGGCTTCGGCCGTCCAAAGGCGACGATCGGCCCGCAACCGGAGATGCTCGGCCCGTCGCGCGTCTGGGTCCTGCCCAACCCGTCCGGCTTGAACGCGCACTACCAGCTTCCGGCGTTGGCGGAAGAGTTTCGACGGCTGCGCGAAAGTTAGTTCTTGTCCGGGCAGTCGGTCTCGACCCAGCTCGCCACCAGATCCCGGCTCGTGGTCGTCAGCGAACCGCTCCGGAGCGCGACCTCGTGGCTGCACCCGTTCGTGGTCGATCGGTCGCGAACGCTCGCGCGTCATCGGGCAGCGCGTCGGCGAACGAAGGCAGCTGATTCAGATATCCAATAGGATCGAGGATGTCTGATATCTGCACATGTTTCATGCGTCCGGGATCGTGGCACGGCCGAGCGAGGCAGACAACGAGATAATCGATGGCGTGGGTACCGAGATGCCGCCCTGGCCGACGGTGGCGCCGTCATACGGCGCGGTAGTGCTCCGGAAGTACGCCGACTCCGATGTGGACCTGGCATACGAACTGGGGGAGGACCCATACATCCCCTTGATCGGCACGTTGGTTGCCCACCCGACCGAGGAACAAGGCCTGACCTGGATCCGCGACCAACGCCAGCGCCTCGCCCAGGGAAAGGGATTCTCGTTCGCAGTGGCCGACGCACAAACCGGCCGAGCGTTAGGCGCAGCGGGTCTATGGCTGCACGACCTCGCTGTCGGGCGCGCGACCGTGGGGTACGCGGTATCGCCGAAACACCGCGGCAAGGGCGTGGCCAGTCAGGCACTGCGGGCCCTGGTCGCGTTCGCGTGGGCCATTCCACGGCTGGACCGGATCGAGGCGTACATTGAGCCGTGGAACCGGGGTTCGGTGCGTGTCGCGGAGTCGGCCGGGTTCCGGTTGGAGCGGCTGATGCCAGAGTCGCGCGAGGTCGATGGCGTGCTGACCGACATGTTGCTCTACTCGCTCAAACGATGATTCCCGCGCTGTCATTCGCTCTTGCACTCCGGTTTGGACACGGTAGTACTCGCCGAACGCGAGCCAGTGAGGCGCGGGCGCTGCCCGCAAATGCGGGCCAACAGAGGCCGTACTAACGCCGCCCGCTGGCCCGTTGAAGCACTCCCCAAATCGTCGCCGACCGCCCAGCCATCCGCGGCACTCAAGTCCGCGCAATCGTCAGCAAAGAAACGTCAGCCAAGAACAGCGCCGCATCCACCGGCCGACACACGGCACAGCGAATACATTGAACGCCATTCACCGGACAACTGTCCTTTTGCGATGCTGCGGTCGACTGTCCGGGCTTTGCTCTCTCGAACACGGCCCCGCGCCCAATTGGGCACGGCGTCGAACCCTCGGACGCGGCCTCCGGCCCCCGATTGCCAGTCTAGCGGGCAAAACCGACAATCCGCCGTTGAATAAGATCCAATGTGCACAGTTATCCACAACGCGGACGTTGTCCACAGCGTGCACGAGGTAACCCCTGTTGATCTTGCCCCCTCGATAGGCTGGCGTGGCGGGGTGCCCCCGGGATCGGGTGGGGGCCGTCTTGGGGGTGGTGGGGTGGTTTTGTTGGTGTGGTTGGGGTTTGGGGTTGATTGGGCGGGTTGGGGTGGATAGTTGGGGTTGGTGTCGTTGTCGGCAAATGATTGTCAGGATGTATGACGGTCATATGTCTGTACAAAGTGCGGAGTACGCTTCGTTCCCTGCGAGCGGTACATGCTTCGCCATTGAGTTCATAATGGTCGATCGCTGGTCGTACGCCGTTTTTTCGTGATTGGGAACTTGTCCGGCCAATGCCGCACTTGCCTTTTCGCCGTCTGTAGAGTTGGGTGTGCCCCCACAGGGGACGATGAATAGGCGGTAGTTGTCGTGGGCTGGCTCCAGCGGAGTGGTCGCCTGGTGGCGTTTCTGATGACTGTTGTGATGGCGGCTGCGTGCACCGGGTCCAACTCGGACAATCCGCCGCCGGAGAAGACGAACATCTCGCTTGGCGTTTTGCCGGTGCTGGGCGCCGCGCCGTTTTTCCTCGCCATGGAGAAGGGTTTCTTCGCAGAGGAAGGGCTCACGGTCAAGCCCGTCACGATCCAGGGCGCTGGCGCGGCTGTCGGCTCGATGAACACCGGTGAACTCGACCTGGTGTTCGGCAACTACGGCTCGTTCTTCGACGCGCAGGCCAAGAAAACCGCGGACGTCAAGTTCGTCGCCGACGGCTACTCGGCGAACCCGCGGACGTGGATGGTGCTTGTCGCCAAGGATTCGCAGCTGCGCAAGCCCGCGGACATTTCCGGCAAGCGGGTCGCGGTGACCACTATCAACAGTCTGGCCGAGCTGACCATCAGATCCGTGCTGACCTCCACTGGGCAGGCCGTCACCACGCCGAACTTCGTCGAGATGAAGTACACCGACATGGGTGAGGCGCTGCGTAACCGCACTGTGGACGCCGCGCTGCTGTCCGAGCCGTACATCACCGACGTGTCCAAGCGGTACGGCGCGGTCCCGTTGTTCGACGCGGCGTCGGGTGCGACCGCGGACATCCCGATCTCCGGTTACGCGACGAGCGACAAGTTCGCCCGCGAGAACCCGCACACCGTCGAGGCGTTCCAACGTGCACTGGCCAAGGGTGTGAACGTCGCGCTGACCGACCGCAACGAGGTCGAGCGGTCGATCCGGGGTTACGCGGGCGTCGACCAGCAAACCGCGGCGCTGACGGCACTGGTCGGTTTCCCGCTCGGTCTCGACCCGAAGCGCCTGCAACGCGTCTGCGACCTGATGCTGGCTTACGGCGAGCTCAGCACGCGTCTCGACGCGCAGTCCATGATTCTGCCCAGCGCGTTGAGCAAGCCTTTGGTCAGCCAGTAACCAGGTCGAGTGCCGCCTTCTCGATAGCGTCCTCGTCCAGCAGTACGTGATTTGCCGCCGGGCCGAGTGGGATGAAGCAGTCCTCGCTGGTGACCCGGCGCAGCGCGCCTCGGTAGCCGCCGTCGAGCAACGCGGTGAAGACGCCTTCGGAGACCCCACCGGTCCGGCGGGTCTCGTCGGCGACCAGCACGCGGCCGGTTTCGCCTGCGTGCGTGAGCAGATCCGCGACGGGCAACGGCGACAGCCAGCGTAGGTCCAGAACGCGCGCGTTGATGCCCTGCGCGGCCAGTCGGCGGGCGACGCGCAGGCTCATTGGGACGCCGTTCGCGAACGACACGATGGTCAGGTCCTTGCCCGAGCCGTAAATGCGCGCTGTGCCGAGCGGCGCGGATTCTGATGATGACGCGAGCCAGCCGTTGTCGCCGGGTTCGTAGAGGTCGCGCGTGTGGTACAGCGCGATGGGTTCCAGGAAAACGCACACCTGCCCGTCGGTACGGGCTGCGGCTGCGCAGGTGTACAGCATCGCGGCCGCGTCGTCGGCACGTGCGGGCGCGGCGATGACGACGCCGGGAATGTCGCGGAGCGCGGCAATGGAGTTGTCGTTGTGGAAGTGGCCGCCGAAGCCCTTCTGGTAACTCAGGCCAGCGATGCGCACGATCATCGGGTTGCGGTACTGGTCGTTGGAGAAGAACCGCATGGTCGACGCCTCGCCCCGGATCTGGTCCAGCGCGTTGTGCACGTACGCCAGGTACTGGATCTCCGGGATCGGCAGGAAACCGACGAGGGACGTGCCCAGTGCCGTGCCCAATATGGACTGTTCATCCAGGACGGTGTCGAACACCCTGGCCGACCCGAACTTCTTGTGCAGGCCTCGGGTCACGCCGTAGACACCGCCCTTGCGGCCGACGTCCTCGCCGAACACCAGCGCGCCGGGGTCGGAGGACAGGATCCCGGTGAGCGCTTGGTTGATGCCTTGCGCCAGCGTGCCGGAAACCGGGACGAATGGTGCGTCCACTGTGGAAGTGGTCAATGGCGCCATGATCTCCTTGGCGCTGGTCAGCTTTGGACGTGACACGGCTGTGCCGGCCGCGGCGCGGACCTCGGTACGTTTCGCCTCGTACCGTTCGAGCACTTCGGCTGGCGTCAAGATTCCCTGTGAGACGAGCAAAGACGCCGTCTTGACGAGTGGGTCGAGTGAGTAGTCCGCGGTGATCTCGCCGGGTGTCCGATATGCACTCTCCACATCGGACCCCGCGTGACCCATCAACCGGACCGTCCGCAGGTGTAGGAAAGCGGGCGCACGGTTGGTACGCACCCAGGCCGCGGCCTCAGCGGCAATCGGCACGACCGAGGTCAAATCGGTCGCGTCAGCCGAGAAGTACTTCATGCCCGCGCCGGAATGCGCTTCTTCGATCCAGCCGGGTGGCGTGCGGACACTGATCCCGATTCCGTTGTCCTCGCACACGAACAACACTGGCAACGGCAGCCGTTGGTACGCGCAGTGCCGTGCCGCGTTGAGCGCGCCGAGCGCGGTCGAGTGGTTCGCTGACGCATCACCGAATCCGCATAGGACGATGGCGTCTTTTGGCCATGGAGACGGCAGTCCGAGCTTGGCGGCGCGCTGCATGCCCAGCGCGAGACCGACTGCCCTCGGCAAGTGCGACGCGATGGTCGAGGTGAGCGGAATGATCGACAATTGGGCGTTTCCGAACACTTTGTGCCTGCCGCCCGAGATCGGTTCGTCCGTGGCGGCCGCGATCCCGAGTGTCATGTCCAGAAGGGGATTCGTGCCAGTTACCTGGCGTGCCCGCGCGATGTAAAAAGCACCCGATCGATAATGAAGCAACGCTGGATCGGTGGGGCGCAACGCCACCGCGACGGCCGCGTTTCCCTCGTGGCCCGATGATCCGATGCTGTAGAAACCCTGGCCCCGACTGCCGAGCTCACGGGCGATGAGGTCGACGTGCCTGCTGCCGAGCTGCGCGTCGAAGAGATCGAGGAACGGCAGGTCGGACGCGCTGTTCCCGGTGCCACGACTGGAGGAAAGGGCTTGCACTGTTCGAGTGAAGTGCTCGTCGATCGGCTCGCTCACCAGCCCGAGCATGAACGCGGACGGTGAGAGTACGCAACTATCCCGTTTGTCAAGAGCGAGTTCTGTCAAGAGACGGGCTCATGTACTCACCTTGTCGTGAAATCTGTGTCACAACGTGGAATAGGGGTTGAGAGTGGTTTGTCGATTCGCTTCCATGAATTGGTAGGCAAGTAGACGGGAGAGCGGAGTAAGCCATGACCGCCATGCGAGACAGAGTCTCGATCGAGGAGGACACCGAGGCCTCATTCGAGCTGGAACTGCCGGTCCAGCTGGACGATGACGACTACTTCGAGCCGACCATCGTGCGTGGCCGCGAGTAAGTAGAAGTCCACTTCGGATACAAGTGACCGGTTCGCCCGGTCGCATGGGAGCCGCGGCCACGCACCTTTGTGGACGGTTACCCCGCCGATCGCCCCAGGGCAGGACAGCCTGGCGGTGTTGATGTACGTGCTTGCTCTACTGTCCGTTCCCCACGAGGGAACGGCGTAGGCGAGACATTTCTCGCCTACCCACGTGCGAATCTGAACCGATGCACTAGAACGATTCGGCGAGCAGAGCTCGGGCTTTCCGTAGCTCGCGTGGCATGTTCCACGCCAGGACGCCGATCACCTTTCCCGACCGCGCGTAGTGCGCGACGAACTTGCCTTCCGCCGGGTCACCCTGTTCGATCGACACCTTGGCGTCCGGCGCGAGATGCCCGAAAGCCGCGATCTTCGTGTCGTACTGGTCTGTCCAGAAGTAGGGGATCGGCTTGAACGGCGTATCCGCCCCCAGCAGATTGCGCGCGGCGGCCATTCCTTGCTCCGTCGCGTTCATCCGATGCTCCACGCGCATCCGCTCGCCTAAGCCTTCGTGATGCCAATTGGCGACGTCACCGGCTGCATAAACGCCCGGTGTCGCTTGGCACCGCGCGTCGCACAGCACGCCGTTGTCGACCTGGACGCCGCTGTCGGCCAGCCACTCGGTCGCCGGGATCGCGCCGATGGCCACGAGCACCACATCGGCGTCGAGTTGCGAGCCGTCAGACAGCTGAACCGCTGTCACCCGGTTGTTCTCGCCGCCGAGCAAGCGCTCGACCCCCACGCCAGTGCGCACCGTGACGCCCTCGCCCCGGTGCAGTTCGGCGATCAGACGGCCGATCTCGTCGCCGAACTGGCGCACCATCGGCTGGGGCAGTGGATCGACGATCGTGACCTCCACCCCAAGCCTGCGCGCGGACGCGGCGGCCTCACAGCCGAGGAAGCCCGCGCCGATCACGACCAGCCGGGAAGCCGTGGCCAGTTCGGCGCGCAGCGCGACTGTGTCGTCGATCGTGCGCATCACGTGCACTCCAGCCAGGTCGTGGCCATGAGGGAGCAGCCTGGGACGCACCCCGGTCGCGATGATCAGGCCGTCGTAGCTGACCTTGTCGCCGTCGGCGAGCTGCACCACGCGCGCGTCGGTGTCCAGGCTGACCGCCGTCGCGCCGAGCCGGACGCCGAGGCTCGACTGCTCGTAGTCGGCGTCCTTGCGCAGCGCGATCTTGTCGGTCTCCCAGACGCCCGAAAGCACCTGCTTGGACAGCGGCGGACGGTCGTACGGCAGATGCAGTTCGTCGCCGATCAACGTGATCTGCTTGTCGAAGCCCTCCCTGCGGAGCGTTTCCGCGGCGGTGAGACCGGCTGCTGACGCTCCGATGACCACGATCCGATCCATGCTGTTCTCAGCCCTCCCAGGTGACCGGCAACTCGTGCACACCGTAGACGAGGGCGTTGTCCTTGAATGAGATCTCGTCGGCGTCGATCGCCAGCCGCATGGTCGGGATACGGCGGAACAGCCGCGCGTAGACCTCCTGCAGTTCGATCCGGGCGAGCTGCTGGCCGAGGCACTGGTGGATGCCGAAACCGAACGCCAGGTGGGTCTTGGCCTTACGCGCGAGGTCGATCGAGTCGGCCTCGGCGTAAACCTGCTCGTCACGGTTGCCCGAGCCGATCGCGGCGACCAGCCACTCGCCCGCTTTGACGGTCTGCTCACCGATCTGGACGTCCTCGGTGGCGTAGCGCAGCAGGCCGAACTGGACCACCGACAGGTAGCGCAGCATTTCCTCGACCGCGGTCGGCGCCAGCTCGGGGTTGTCGCGCAGCTCAGCCAGCTTCTCCGGCTGCTGCAGCAGCGCCGCGGTGCTCAGCGCGATCATGTTGGCGGTCGTCTCGTGGCCCGCGATGAGCAGCGTGATCGCCAGTTCGACCATTTCGGCCGCGGTGATCTGGTCGCCGGACTCGCGGCCGCGCGTGATCATCCGGCCGATCAGGTCGTCGCCCGGGTTGGCGAGCTTGGTCTCGAACAGCGTGGTCATGTATGCCTGGACCTGGCCATATGCGGCGAACCCGATCGCCGGGTCCCGGTCGACGGCCATCAGCGTCGCGCTGTGCTCGTGGATCACCTCGCGGTCCTCGTAGGGCACGCCCAGCATCTCGCAGATGACCAGGGACGGGATCGGCAGCGCGAACGCCTGGTAGAGGTCCGCGGGTTGTGGACCGGCGAGCATGGCGTCGATGTGTTCCTCGACGAGCTGCTGGATGTAGGGACGCAGTGCTTCCATTCGCCGGACGGTGAACTCCGGCGTGAGCAAACGGCGTAGCCGGGCGTGCTCCTTGCCGTCCAGTTGGAGGATGTTGCCGGGGGTGATCGGGCGCTCCAGGTCCGCTCCGGGGGTGACGTGTGCTGAGGGCGCTTTGCGTGAGCTGACGCTTGGCGTGGACAGCACGTTGCGGACGTCCTCGTAACGGCTGACCACCCATGCGTCGATGCCTGCCGGACAACTGGCCTGGGTGATGGCGTCGTTGTCACGCAGTTCGCTGAATTCGGCAGGCGGCTCGAACGGGCACCCAGGCGCACGGGTGGCAGGGAAGGCGGGGATGGTCGACATGTCCGTCATCGCGATGGGGATCCCTTCAAAATGTGGCAGTCAGTGCCATACGACCTAGACTGTCATTAGGCGGTTACTGTCGCAAGGCCCGGTGGCTCGGATTACATATGCGAAAGAACCGTTGTGTCCTAACGGGAGGGCCCACCGCGAAACCCAGGACGGGGCGCTGGTGGGGTTGTCCAGTTCGGAGGGTCGTGGCAGGGTTTCGCCGGTGCCGGGGCCCTGTTGCGCTGTTAGCATCTGGCGCGTGGATCTTGCCTGGTAGGAGGAATGGCCGTGGGGCTTCGCGAGCTCAAGATGGAGCGCACGCGGCAGCTGATCGCCGACAAGGCGTTCGAGCTGTTCACCGAACACGGTTTCGACGAGACCACGGTCGAGCAGATCGCCGCGGCCGCCGAGGTTGGCCCGCGCACGCTGTACCGCTACTTCCCGACCAAGGAGACGTTGATCGTCAACTTCGTCGAGTCACAGCTCTTTTCCGCGTTGGACCGGATGCGTGAGCAGCCCGACGACGTGCCGGTAACGGAGGCGATGTACGCGCTGATCGACAGTGTTGTGCTGACCACGGCCGTGCACGAGTCCCGTGTCCTGGCGATCTACGAACTCGCGGGGCGCACGGAGTCGGTCAACGCGCAGTTTTCCAGCATCTGGTTCAGGTGGCGCGCCGCGGTCGCGGACGAGATCTCGCGGCGGTCCAAGCGGCGCGGCGGCGACATGGCCGCGAGCCTCGCCGCCGCCACCGTGGGTTTCGTGATCGACGTCACTGTGCACGCTTGGGTCGAGAGTGGCGGGAAGGCCAACATGCGCCGGCTGGCCAACCGGGCGCTGGAGCTGCTGCGTAACGGCGAGGTGCCGGTCGCTATGCCTGCTGGCAGGAGATGAGGACGTCCGCGACCTCTTCCGGCTGGAACAGGAAGGTGCTGTGGCCGCTCGTGACTGAATGGACGTCGAAGGGATTTTCTGGCGTGAGCGCGTCGGCGTCCTTGATGTAGAGGTCCTGCGCGGCGAGCGGAATGCTCTTGTCCTCGGTGAGCCGAATGTAGGTGTGCGGGACGCGGCCCCAGGTGTCTTTTTCGGCGCGGAAGTCGAAGCTCGGTTTGGCCATCCAGGCTTCGTCCGGTTCGAAGCCGTTCAGCCAGACGATGACTTGCCGCTCGCTGAGGCCCAACGCGTCGGCCAGCGCTCCGAGCGTCGCGCGGTTCGCGCCTCGCCAATTTGTGCGCATGAAGTCGCGCTCCGTCGGGTTGCCCATCATGAGCGGCGCGCCCGCCGGGAACAGCGCGCTGGCTGCCCATTCTGGCTGGCCCATGTACTCGACCGGCGACATGCGAACGGGGCACTGCGCGGACACATATACGATCCGATGTAGGAAATCGGATATCTGATTCGCGACGCCGGTGACGGTCAGGCCGCCGAGACTGTGGCCGACGAGGATCACCGGGCCGTGCTCGCGAACGCTGCGCACGATCTGCACGACATGGTCGATCCAGTCCTGGCCGCTGACGTCGCCCGCTGGCGAGGACTCGTTCGTGAGCGCCGCGATGTCTTGGTCGTGGTACGCCGCGGTGAACCCGGTGCCCCGGCCGGGCAGGTCGACGGCGAGCGTGCGATGCCCGCGCAGGGACATTTCCCGTTGCAGATGTGTCCAGTTGCCGGAATTGCCGCACATACCGTGGACCAGAACATAAGTCGGCGTCATGGGATCGAGTATCCGCATGGCTTGCCCGTCCGTCGACGGAATTGCCCGTTTGGGAACCGGTGAGCGAACTATCGCCCGCCCACCGGTGGCCTGATTACGCTCGGCTGAAGCCGCTCAGAATGGCGGCGACCTCCGCTGGGTGATGGAGAAATGTGCCGTGGCCGCCCGCTGCGAAATGGACATCGAACGGGTTTTCCGGCGTCAGTGCGTCGGCTTCTTTGATGTAACGCTCTTGTGCCGCCGGCGGCATGCTTTTGTCTTCGGTCAGCCGGATGTAGCTGTGCGGGACGCGGCCCCACGTGTCCTTTTCGACCCGGTAGTCGAAGGTCGGGTTGGTCTGCCACCAGACTTCGTCCGGTTCGAACCCGTTGAGCAACCTGATGAACGCATCGGGGTTCGCGCCCGAACCCAGCGCCTCGTGCAGTCCGTCGACGACGTCCGGGTCGGCGGTTCGCCAATTCAGCCTGATGTACCCGCGTTCGGCCGGATTGGTCATGGTGATCTTGGCCGTGACGGGAAACAGCTTGCTGGAGGCCCATTCCGGCTCGCTGATGTAGTCCGCGCCCGCCATCGTCACCGGGCACTGCGCGGCGATGTATACGATCCGATCTAGGAAATCGGGTATCTGATTGGCGACGCCGGTGATGGTCAGCCCGCCGAGGCTGTGGCCGACAAGGATCACCGGACCGTGCTCCCGAACCCGGCGGACGGCGTCGACGACGTGGCCGACCCAGTCCGGTCCGGTCACGTCCGCGATCGGCGAGGGCTCGGCCGCGAACGTTTCAAGGTCCTGCGTCTGATATGCCCGCGTGAATCCCGTTCCCCGGCCGGGAAGGTCTACCGCGAGCGTCCGGTGGCCGCGGAACGCCATTTCCCGCTGCATGGCGGTCCAGGCGGTCGAATTACTGCCGGACGGATGAACGAAAACATATGTCGGAATCACGATGCCGAGTATGCGCACCGGTCAAGTAATCGTCGACAGAATTGCCCCAATGGGTGAAAAATTATACCTATTCGGTGCGGGAAAATTGATTAACCGAAGATGACTCGGATCGCCGTGCGAAGGCGTTGTTCGAATGATAGCACAAAGGGCGGACCGCGAAATCGCGGTCCGCCCTCCGGCGTTCGATCAGGCTTGAGTGGCGGCCTGCGCGGCAGGCATCCCGATGGACAACTTGGCGAGCAGGTTGCGCGCGGTCTCCGCCTGGCGCGGCTGGCACAAGACGTCGTAGCGCCGAGCCACGATCTGGCTGTGCGACACGAAGTCACGGCGCCCGCGGGTCGCGCTGTAGTTCATCGCCGCGAAGGCGAGACCGAAGACCGTACCGGCGACAAGGCCGACGAGGATCGGTCCCCACGCGAACCCGGCGCTGAACATGCTCAGCAGTAGTCCGACGAACAAACCGAACCACGCACCGCTTGCCGCGCCGGTGCCCAGCACGCGGCCCCAGCTCAGACGCCCGGCCACGCGTTCGACCAGGAGCGGCTCGACACCGACGATGGTCACGTCCTGGACCGGGAACTTGGCGTCGGCCAGGTAGTCGACGGCTGACTGCGCCTCGGCGTACGTGTCGTAGGAGCCGATCGGCCACCCGTTCGGCATCGTGGGCAACGAAGGGATTGCGTTGGTGGTGGGACGAAAGGCTGCTGTGGACATCTCTCTCACCTCTGGGGTGTATTAGTTCGTACATCCCATTGAACGTGAGGTATCGGTGAGATGTGCCCCCAGCCGGATGTTCACAGAGACCTATCAGCTGCTTCTCAGGAGGTCACGGCCAGTTGAGGATGGCGGTGGCGCCGCGCAGCAGCTCATCCCGCAGGTCTTTGGCAGGCACGTTCGGGAACATGTTGATCGGGTCTGTCGCCGCGGCGAACGCCTGTGCGGCGCGGACGCGTCGCCGCCAGTCAGGTCTGCGGCCCGCGATCAAGTCGGTCGCCTGCCGGACGATGTCCGTCACCTTGGTCATGGTTTCGACCGTCTCGTCGGTGTGCACGGAGACGTCGCGCAGCAGAAGAGCCATCGCCTTGCGGTGCTCGAGCATCGCGTCGATACACCCGCCGAGGACTTCTTCCGGGGTCCGCGCCGAGGTCAGCACCCCTTCGAGTTGCTCGACAGCTGGCCTGACCAGGTTGCTGAGGATCTCGGTCTTGCTGCGGAAGTGGTGGTACAGCGAAGGTTTCGTGATGCCGACGTGCTCGGCGATCTCACGCATCGACGCGGCTTTGTAGGTACGCGCGCTGAACAGGTCAAGCGCGGTGTCGAGGATTCGTGTCCGGGTATCGCCACTCACGGCGCCGGACCCTACCATCCGACCGACCGGTAGGTAGGTGCTCTCGGTGTCCACTGACACCGCCGGACCGCAGCGTTCGGCCACGGCGGCGCCAATGGAACCATCGGGTTCGCCGACCCGACGCGGGCATAGCCGTCGTGCCGAATCGGGTTCGGAGTTGATGGCGGGCAACGACCTTCGGGTGTCTACATTGGTCGCTGCCGTGTGCCGGTCGGTCAGCCGCCGTTGGACGGCTGGTAGGACTGCGTCCGCAGCGTGCGGGCCGCGGGGTCACCGCTGATCTTGTCGACTGCGCGAAGGAACTTCGGCCCCATCCTCGCTGCGGCCTCGCGGAACGGGTGCGTGCCGCCGAAGTCCGGAGCGTGCTCCGGCAAGCCGCGTGCGAACAGGGCGTACGTCAGGACCGGCTTGCCCGCCTTGTCGAACATGACGCCAGCCTCGTTGCGGCCGTCGTTCAGCCAGCCCGCCTTGGTGGCGACGCGGGACCGGTCGATCGACGACATGTTCCGGCGGATGCCGTCGGTGAACGCCGCCTGCGCCCGCAGCACGTTCAGGATGTGGTCGGTCGACGTCGGGCTGAGCAGCGTGCCTTTCACGATGCCCTGCAGGATGCCGTGCGTTTCCCGAGGCGTGGTCTTGCCGAGGAAGTACCGCCGCGGGTTGGACGCGGACGGGATGACCTGCGTGTTCGGGAATCCCTTCGCGACCATGGTCGCGTTGATCTCCACGGGCGCACAGACCAGGCCCGACAGTCGGACGCACGTGTCGTCCGAGACGGTCAGGAACAGCGACAGGATGTGCCCGACCGTGAACACGCTCGGGTATGCCCGGTCGAGCGGGATGACCCCGTCGCCGGTCTTGATCACGATGTCTTCCGGCACCTCGACCTGGTCGGTGATCTTGGCTTCGCCACGGTCGATCTTGTCGAGCACCGCGACCGCGGCGGCGACCTTGTTGACGCTGTACGCCTCGACCACGTCGTCAGAGCCGTGCTCGACGGCGACACCGTCCGCGACGCTGATGTGTGCGTTCCACGTACCGCCAGCATCTTGGATTGCTGAGTCGTAGACCCGCTTAACCCGGGCGCGGGCCCGGTCCGCCGTCGGCGGACTGATGTCTTCTTCTTGAGCGAGCGCTGGCGTGCTGCCGAGAACGCTGCTGGCCGCGACGACGGTCCCCAAACCGAACGCCGCACGCCTGTTGAGTCGGTACCCCATGCCGCAAGATCCAACCACGAACCGATGAACCGTGGCGTGGCAAGTACTCGTATATCAAGGAAGATGGGAGGGGTATGCATGAAAACTGCAAGAAGCAGACCCGCCGGGGCGCCAGGACCGGTCTTCACCATCTCCGACCTGGCCTTTCAGGTGCTCTGGGAGTTCCTCGGGCTGCCCGACATGCCCGAGACCCTCACCGTGTCACGTCACGGTCGTGACCAGCGCGGCATGGTCTCAAAGGCCTGGTCAGAGCTCCAGCGCGCCGGTCTGGCAGACTCGGCGGCGCCGAACCCGCGGCTCGTCGCCCTGCTGAACATCCTTGCCCGCCCCCGGCGTGCCGTCGGCGCGCGGTTATGGCTGGGTGGACCTGTCCGTGCGTACGCAGCGGCCGTGGGTGACCAGGCCGCTTTCGGTGTGCATGTGGGCGGTTACGTGAACGTCCACGCGGTCCGGCCGGAAGATCTTGCCCGCGCGCCGGTTTCGTTGCTGTTGGATGCCTCGCCCGGCCCGGGATGCACGGTGTCGCTTCCCAACGAGGTCATCGCGGACGCCCGGTTCCGGTCGATCGCCGGCCCAGGGAAACATGCCCGTCCGCGCGCGCCTCGAATCGGATCCGAAGAGGCGAACTGGCTGGCCGAGACGATCTACGGGGCCGGTGACCGGGGCGAGTTCACCGCGGCCGTGATCGACCACATGGGATATTCGGTGCGCGACGACGAACTGGTCGGCTTCTTCGACTCGCCCAACGGTCGTTACCTGATCGAGGAGTACCGCGCGGCCGACGGTCGCGATTGGACCACTGTGGAACCCGCACACGGCAAGATGCTCGTGGAATGCATCGAGCGCACCCTGCTGGCGCTCGAAGGGCACCTCATGCGCGAGCTCGGCCATTCGAACCAGCCAGCGCTGATCCGCTGAACTGACGGCACATCCGGCATTTGATATCGGATATCAGGCATCAGGTAACAGGTATCGGGTTTCAGATATCAGATACGATCCAGTGAGCCTGGATGCGGTGATGTCGCATGGCGGAATCACGTGGCTGAGCAGATGAAGAAGCCGCGCGAGTCAGGCCGCGAGTCGCGCAAGCCGGGCCGTGGTGGGAGTGGCGCGGGCCAGGTCGCGGTGGAAGTGGCGGGAGCCAGTCAGCTCGGTCTGGGAAGCGTCAGCTGAAGCTGTGTGATCAGGCGCTGTTTGGGATCTTCAAGGTCGATCCCGGCGAGCTCGGCAGCGCGCCGGACCCGGTACCGCAACGTGTTGGGGTGGATGTGCAAGCGGTTGGCCGCGGCCCGGACGTCGCCGAGCGCCTCGAGATACGCCAGCACTGACGGCACCAAGATCCGCTTTGTGTCCTGTGCGACGAGGTCGGTCAGTCGTGGGTCACGGATCTCCTCGTGTTCGGCGAGCAGGCTGAGTAGTTCGGCCATCATCACTTCGGCGCGCACATCGTCGATCGCCGCGACCGGCAGGTCGAGTCCTGCGTCGAGGATCCGGTCGGCTTCCCTGCGCGCGGCCGCTGTGCGACTGAGGTCTGGCGCCATGCCGACGGCGGCGCGGACCGAAATGCCGGGGTGCACTCGTGCGGCGGCGACAACTTCTTTCGCGAGGGTGATCATGCCGTCGCTCGCGTGCAGGTCGGGCAAAAGTGCGTAAATGCGGGCGCGCAATGTGGTGACCAACGCCGCGCGCCGATATGCGGCGGCGTGCACGGCGATCAGGTTGGTCAGTTCGGCGCGCCGGAGTTCCAAAGTGGACCGGTCGGCGTCGTCGGTCAGTTCGAATGCGACGACTCCGGCGGCGCGTTTGGGGTCCGCGCCGACATTGGCGGCCACCGCGGCGGCAGTGGTGTGGCCGTCGAGCAAGCCTTCGAGCAGGCTTTCGCGCAGTCGTAGAGGAGCAGCCGGATTGTTCCGGCTGCGCACCAAATGCAACGCGGTCACGCGGGCGGCACCGAGGAGTGCGCGTTCGGCGTGCTCCGTCAGCGGGACGGCGCCTTCTTGCACCCAGATCGAGCCGAGTGATTGGTCTCCGGCGTGTATCCCGACGGCCAGCCGTCGCCGGATGCCCAACTCGGGGCGTTCGTCGATGCGCTCGACGGCTTCGCTTTTACGCATCCGCTCGTAGACGCCCCACTCGCGCAGCTTCGCCAGATACTGCTCAGGGCCTTGCCTGCCCAGAATGGACAGTCGGCGCAGTTCGTCGACCTCGTCGGACGAACGCGAGTACGCCAACACCCGGCTCGCGGTGTCCTCAATGCTCACCAATCCGCCCGTCAGTGCGGCAATGGTTTGGGCGAGCGAGAACAGGTCGCTGACTGTCTCGCTGTCGGTTTCCGCGCCGATGTTTGCGCGGGCGAGCGACTCGAGTTGTTCCCATCGCGCGTCGGAACGCACAGAGAGCAGCGCGACGCCTGCGTCCGTCGCGGCGCGTTCCAGCGCTTCGTCCTGGCCTTTGACCGCGACCGCGAGCGCACCTCGGCGAGCCGCGGCACGGACCGTGGCGATCGCCGCTCGGCCGCGCACGCCGATGACCAGGACGACGTCACCCGGCCGCACCCCGGGGTCGTCCTCTGGGTCGAGGATGACCACGTCGCGGACGAGGCCGTCGAGGCCGCGCGGCGCGGCGACCACCTCGACCAGGGGATCTCCGAGGGCCTGCAGCAGCTGGCGCAGCGTTTTGTCCGATCGGCTAATCATGACACCCGAATATTAGCTGATCTTCTAAAAACTGCAGGTCAACGCGGACCTACCGTAGGCGCATGGACGCAGTGACCCGAGTACCCGCCCCCGTCAACGAGCAGGTCTTCGACTACGCGCCGGGCACCGCCCCTCGTGCCGCCCTGGAGGCCGAGCTCGCGGCGCAGGCCAAGGAGACCGTCGAGTTCACCCTCACGATCGACGGTGAACAGCGAATCGCAGGCGGCGACCGGATCGAGGTCGTGCAGCCGCACAACCACCGCGCTGTCCTGGGCACGTTGGCCAACGCCACTCACGAGGACGCCAAGGCCGCGATCGCGGCTGCCAAGAAGGCCGCGCCCGCGTGGCGTTCGCTGTCGTTCGACTCGCGCGCCGCCATTTTCCTGCGCGCCGCTGACCTGCTGACCGGCCCGTGGCGCGCCAGGCTCAACGCCGCGACCATGCTCGGCCAGTCCAAGACCGCCATCCAGGCCGAGATCGACGCCGCCTGCGAGCTGGCTGACTTCTGGCGTTTCAACGTGCACTTCGCCCGGCAGATCCTGGCCGAGCAGCCGATCAGCTCGCCGGGCATCTGGAACCGCACAGACCACCGGCCGCTCGAAGGCTTCGTCTACGCCATCACGCCGTTCAACTTCACCGCGATCGCCGCGAACCTGCCGACCGCGCCCGCGTTGATGGGCAACACGGTTGTCTGGAAGCCGTCGCCGACGCAGTCGCTGTCCGCGCACCTGACCATGCGCTTGCTTGAAGAGGCCGGTCTGCCCGCCGGTGTGATCAACCTGGTCACCGGCGACGGCATCGCGGTCTCCGACGTCGCGCTGACCGACCCTGACCTGGCTGGTATCCACTTCACCGGCTCAACCAAGACCTTCCAGCACCTGTGGGGCCAGGTCGGCGCCAACATCGCGAACTACCGGTCGTACCCGCGGATCGTGGGCGAGACCGGCGGTAAGGACTTCGTGATCGCCCACCCGTCGGCCGATGTCGACGTGCTGCGCACCGCGTTGGTTCGCGGCGCGTTCGAGTACCAGGGCCAGAAGTGCTCGGCGGCGTCGCGCGCCTATATCCCATCTTCGATATGGCAGCGCATGGAGTCAGATTTCGTATCTGAAATAGAAAACCTGAAGATGGGTGACGTCACCGACTTCAGCAACTTCATGGGCGCCGTGATCGACCGCCGCTCGTACGACAAGCTCGCAGGCGTTCTCGACCGGGCCAAGTCGGACTCGTCCTTGACGGTCGCCGCCGGTGGAACCGCGGACGACAGCGAAGGCTTCTTCGTCCGCCCGACGGTCCTGCTCGGCACCGACCCGACCCACGAGGTCTTCACGACCGAGTACTTCGGTCCGGTCCTCGCGGTGCATGTGTTCGACGACAACAACTTCGACACCGTCCTGCGCCAGATGGAGAGCGCGGCGCCGTACGGCCTGACCGGCGCGGTGATCGCCAACGACCGCGCGGCGATCGAGCGCGCGACTGAGGACCTGCGATTCGCCGCGGGCAACTTCTACGTCAACGACAAGCCGACCGGTGCTGTCGTCGGTCAGCAGCCATTCGGTGGCGGCCGGGCGTCCGGCACCAACGACAAGGCCGGTTCCCCGCTCAATCTGCTGCGTTGGGTGAGCCCTCGATCGATCAAGGAAACCTTCGTCCGCCGACCGTTTCACGCCACCCGCACCAGGGGTAGGAGGTAGACATGTTGCGTACCAGCCTGCTTGCCGCGGCTCGCTCGCCGTTGGCCCGTAAGGTCGTTGAGCGCAGCCCGCTGACCAAGCCCGTGGTCAACCGGTTCGTCGCGGGCGCCGAGACGCCCGACGCGGTCGAGGTGACGCGCGCGCTTCGCGACTCCGGTCGCGCCGTCACGATCGACTACCTCGGCGAGGACACCACCGAGGTGTCAGACGCGACGCACACCGTCAAGGCGTACGTCGAACTGCTCTCGGCGTTGTCCGAGCAAGGGCTCGCAGCTGGTGCGGACGTGTCGGTCAAGCTGTCCGCGGTCGGCCAGGCGTTGCCGGGTGACGGTCACCGCATCGCCCTCGACAACGCAAGGCTGATCGCCGACGCGGCCGCCGGAGTGGGCGCCACGCTCACATTGGACATGGAAGACCACACCACGACCGACTCCACTTTGGACATCCTCGCCGACCTGCGCGCGGATTTTCCTTGGGTCGGCGCGGTACTGCAGGCGTACCTGCGTCGCACCGAGGGCGACGCGCGTGACCTCGCGACCGTGGGATCACGTGTGCGGCTGTGCAAGGGCGCCTACAAGGAGCCCGCTTCGGTGGCCTATCAGGACAAGGCCGAAGTGGACGGCAACTACGTGCGGGTGATGCGGATCCTGATGCAGGGCGACGGCTATCCGATGATCGCCTCGCACGACCCGCGGATCATCTCGATCGCAGGCGACCTCGGCGCCGGGCGTGAATTCGAGTACCAGATGTTGTACGGCATTCGACCGCGGGAACAGGAAACCATCGCGCGCCGCGGTGACACGATGCGTGTATATGTGCCATACGGAGTGCAGTGGTACGGCTACTTCATGCGCCGTTTGGCGGAACGGCCCGCGAACCTCGCCTTCTTCCTGCGTGCGATGGCAACTCGTGGGTGACTTAGTTTAAGACGCGAATAAGATTGCGTTCGCCGGACGTTCACTTGCGCTGGCCAGGGTTGCGCCGGATTGATCAGTGCATGAAGGAGCGGACGTGGGACATCACCACCATCACGACCACGATCACGAACACTCCCACGTCACGGCCGAGGACCTGCCACGCGCAGCGGATCTCGCGGTGCCGGACGCGGAGCTCAACCGAGCGGAGATGACCCGGCGGTCGGTCTTCCGGCGCGCCGGTCTGCTCGGCGCGGGCTTAGCCGGTGGCAGCGTGCTCAACGCCACCCCGGCGGCCGCGACACCGCAGCACAACGTGCCGCGCGGCGGATTCCGTTGGCTCGCAGGCGATCACCATGTGCACACGCAGTACAGTGACGACGGCAAGTACCGGGTCATCGACCACGTGCGACAGGCGAACGCATACGGCCTCGGCTGGCTGGTGATCACTGACCACGGTGGACCCGTGCACGCCAAGATCGGTGTGGACAAGGTGAACCCGGACATCAAGGCCGCCAGGGAGAAGTACGACGACACCCTGGTGTTCCAGGGTCTGGAGTGGAACATCCCGGGCGCCGAGCACGGCACGGTTTTTGTTGCACCGGGCCGAAACGAAGCCTCGTTCCTCAAGGAGTTCGAGCTCGGCTACGACGGCCGCACGAACGAAGCCAACCCGAACAAGGAAGCGCTCGCGATCGCGGGCGTGAACTTCCTGTCCGAAGGTGTACGCCGCCGCCGTGTCGACGACGCGCTGATGCTTGCCAACCACCCGGCGCGCAAGGGAATTGACTCCCCGCATGAGATCCGCGCCTGGCGTGACACGGCACCGAACATCGCCGTGGGCATGGAAGGCGCGCCGGGACACCAGGCCGCTGGTATCCCGAAGCCGCATGGCGGCGGACGCGCTCGTGGTTACTACGACGGCATTCCCGGTTCGGACGCCTTCGCGGGTTACCCGCCGGAGAGCTACTACACCTGGGGCGGCTTCGACTGGCTCACGTCCACAGTGGGCGGAATGTGGGACAGCCTGCTGTCAGAAGGAAAGCCGTGGTGGATCACCGCGAACTCCGACTCGCACAGCGTGTACGCGGACTCCTCGGTTCGCGGCCCGAACAGCAACTACGCGGTCGACGGCAAGAACGCCGACCCGGTGCACGGCGGCCCGCTGAACCTCGGCGAAGGTGACTTCTGGCCCGGTTGCTACAGCCGTACACACGTTGGTGCGCTTGACTTTTCGTACCGCGCGGTGATGGACGGGATTCGTGCCGGGCGGGTTTGGGTCGACCACGGTGGCCTGATCAGCGGTCTGGACGTGCGCCTGCGTAGCCGGGGAAGCTGGTTGTCCAGCGCCACTCTTGGCGGCTCGTTGCATGTTCGCCGTGGCACACCGGTCGAGCTGACGATCAGCATCGACCTCGCGAACACGCCGAACTGGGCGCAGTTCGTGCCCGTGTTGTCGCGTGTGGACATCATTCAGGGCGACGTGACCGGGCCGGTGCAGGATCGGGACACGTTCACCGCGCCGCGCACGAAGGTCGTGAAGTCGTTCGAGGTCAACAAGTCCGCTGGGACGGCGACCTTCACTTACCAGTTGGGCCGGTTGGATCGGCCGGTGTATGTGCGGTTGCGTGGCACCGACGGCAACCGGGTCGCGCCTGGTTTCCACGGTGCCGCAGTAGATCCGCACGGTCCGGCGATCGACAAGGTCGGCGACGCGGACCCGTGGAAGGACCTCTGGTTCTACACCAACCCGATCTGGGCACTGCCTTACTAGGAAACGCTCGTGAGTGGTTAGCCGGGTTAGAACACGGCTAACCACTCACGAGGGTTGATCAGGGGATTCGGTTGAACTCGGCCAATGCCGTTCGGAACGAGTCTGGTTCGGCCTTGATCAGGCCGTGGAACGGTTGGTCGAGTTCGATCGCGAAGTACAGGGTGAAGGCCAGGATTCCGGCAAGGGCCACGATGCTCAACACGTGCCGCAAGTCCGCGCTGAAGCCGATCAGCAGGGGATAGGCGACCATCACGAACGCGCCGATGATCGTGCCCCAGAACAACAGCGTCAACAGCGAGCTGTCTCCTGTTGCCTGCTCGATTCGCGCTCTGCGTTCATCCGCGACCGCGCGCGCGTTCTGCAAAGCTTGGTCCTTTGTGGCCAGTTCGCGATCGGTTTCCGCGGGCAGTCTGCTGATCTCCGCGCGCAGGGCCACCAGCAGGTCGTCGGCTTTCGGGTCCGACTTCTTCTCGTCAAGCATCGGCCACTCGCGATTGACCACTTCGGACGTGTATTCCTTCACCAACGCCCGCACTTGGTCCCGGTCGGCCTGCGGGGAACTGGCGACCTGCCAGTAGACCTCGATCAGGCTGGACGCCTCGGCTTCCGCGTGTCCGTCGGTCGCGTCTGCCTCCGTCCACGTGATCACCGTGTAGAAGGCGAGCACGACGATGAACAACGCGTTCAGCACGCCGCCGACGAAGCCGAGGGCTTCGGCGTTGTAGGTTCCTTCCCGCGCTCGCTTTCGACGGCCAACCATGATCATGACGACCGCCGAGATCACCATTGCTGCTATGACCAACAGGTACGCGTATCCCGGCACGACAACCATGTTTGACACACCGTTGCCGTTAGCGCCATGGGGGAGCGTCGAAATACACCGGGAGGAGTGAACGTTCTGGCGAGTCGTCACTCGGCTGACCTATCGTCCCTGGCAACCGCCTGACGGAGGTCAATGTGCGCGTATGGGGCTTGGTGGGCACGCTGTCACTGCTCATTTTGTCAACGCTCCCAGCGGCTTCCGCCGCAGGCCCGGCGGTTCTGCCGACCAATTTCGACCAGACGGTCTACGGTGATTTCTCGGTGATCGGGAATACTGTCACCGCTTGCCCAAAGCAGCCAGGCCACTATCCGGTGAAGTACTGCCTTGACGCCCATAACCGTGTCGGCAGTGGACCTTCCGCGCAGAACAACGGGCATCCGATGACCTGGGCGGACATCGACAATGACCCGGTCACGTACAACTCCTCCAGTGGCCGTTTGTCCATTCCGGCCGGTGCGCGGATCGCATACGCGAAGCTGACGTGGGCGGGAAACACCGGCGGACCGGCCAATGTTCCGTGTGGACGCGGGCCGATCCGCCCTGCTGGTTCGCCCAAGCAGCAACAGGTTTCGCTGAAGATCAACGATCGAGGCAGCCTGATCGCGCCCGAGCGGTACACAGAGGACGCACCTGGGGATCTCACCCATACGGACCACCAGTTCTACAGTGCTTACGCCGACGTTACCGGTCAGTTTCGTGGGATCACTGGACCTTCGACCGTCTCGGTCGGTAATGTCTGGACGCCGCAAGGGTTCGACTGCTTCGGCGGCTGGTCCTTGACCGCCGTGTGGACATTCGACTCCGCGAACGCCGCCGCGCCCGCGCGAAAGCAGATCACCGTGTACGACGCGCATACCCGCGTGCTCACAGGAAACCGTCGCGCGGACGTCCGGATGCCGTCGATCAAGTCTGCCGGTGGGCTCACCAAGGTTGGGTTGTCCGGGTTCGAGGGTGACTGGGCGATGCCGGGCGACCAGTTCTTGATCAACGGCCGCAATGCGGGCCGGACGGACAACTTCTTCGTGTCCGGTGCGGACGGTCACGTCAATCCCGCGCACGCCAACAACATGAGCGTCGACGTGCGCACGATCGAGCTCCCTGGTGATCTGCTCAAAGTGGGCGAGGCGGGCGCCAACCTGAGCTTCACGAGCGGGTATGACGCCTATCTGGTCGCCAACGTCGTGGCGTCGTCGGGGCGGCCGGAGTTGGTCGTCAGTACGGTGATGGAGAAAGACGTTGTGCATCCGGGTGATCAGGTCACCCAATCGGTGACCGTGACCAACACCGGCAGTGCGCCTGCTGTGGACATTCGGGTGCAATCCGACCTCGGGCCGGCGTGCGTCGAGAACATCCCGAGACTCGAAGGTGGGCAGTGGGCGAAGTACAGCTGTTCGCGGCCCGCGCCCGATGACGACGTGAAGCCCGTCGCCACGGTCACCGGCCGAAGCCTGATCGGCGACGCGCTTTCCGCGTCCGCGCAGACATTCCTTGAGGTCATCCGGCCAGCGATCGCGGTCGAGAAGTCCGCGGCACCGGACACAGTCCTCAGTGGCCAATCAGTCGGCTACACGATCGAAGTACGCAACTCTGGCGACACCCTCCTATCTGGAGTGTCCATCGACGACAAGCAAGTGGATGCGTGCGACCAGCCAAACTACGGCCTGCTTGCGCCCGGAGAGTCGAAGTTGCTGCGGTGTTCAGTCGCCGCGGGCGACGAGGGTTTCACCAACAACGTGACAGTCAGCGGAACGGACAAGACAGGCAAGAAGGTCATCGCCGACGCGCAGGCGGCGTTCACGGTCATCCATCCGCGAGTCGAGTTCTCCGTAATGCCGTCGACCCGGGCAGCGCGGGTCGGAGAGTCCGTGACGTTCACGGTGACCGTCCGCAATCCGACACCGATCCAGCTGGGCGACGTCCGCGTGACCGGGACACCCCAGGCGTGCGCACGGAATATCGGCACGTTGGCGCCCCAGCAGACCGTCGAATACACATGCGCAGTGGTCATGCGCGAACGGCTCACCACATCCTTGACGGTCACCGCGACACCATTCGTCAATGGACAGTTGGTGGAAACAAGGCGTGACAACGTCAATCTCACCGCATCGGTGCTCGTGTCGCTTGTGGAGCCAACGCCAGAACCGCCGATCGTGAAGAAGTCCGTCAAGTCCGCGCCGACGGAAAACGCGCCGGTCGCGGCGTTTGTCGCCGGGCTTGCCGCGATCAGCACGTTCGTCACTGTCGGCGCGATCAGCGCGACCGCTCGATTCAAGCGGTGAGCTACAACCAGTCCTTGCGTTTGAAGGTGCTGTAAAGCGCGATCGACGCCAGCACGATGGCCACTGTGGACAGCCAGAAGCCCCACACCTTGTCCACGCCTGGAACCGGGATGTTCTGGCCGTAGAACCCGGTGATCGCGGTCGGCACCGCGATGATCGCCGCCCAGCTGGTGACCTTCTTCATGATCAGGTTCATCCGGTTGCCCTGCAGGTTCAACTGGGTGTCGCGGACCGTGGCTATCAGGTCCCGCAACGCCTCGACCTGCTCGGACGCCCAGATCACGTGATCGAGCACGTCCTGGAAGTACGGACGCATGGCGTCGTCGTAGATCGGGTTCTCCGGCCGCAGCAGCGGCACGATCACCTCACGCATCGGCGTCACCTTGCGCCGCAACTGTCCGAGACTCTTGTGCAGCATCAACGACCGCCGCTGCACCACCAAGGAGTTCGGCGGCTGCGTGAACACCTCGTCCTCAAGATCCTCGATCATGTCGTCGAGCACCTGGATTGTGTCGAGGTACGAGTCGACGACGTAGTCGAGGACGCCGTGCACGAGATACGCGACGCCGTCTATTGTGGACTCACTGTCCCACCGGGCGACGACCTGTTCCATGTCGAACGCGGGATCCTTGCGCACGGTCACCACGGTCTGCTTGGCGAGAATGACCGCCAGTTCGTGGGCGTGCAGCGCGCCGGATTCATCCGCCGAGACGGCGTACGCGATCACCAGGCCGTGCCCGGGATAGTGGCTGAACTTGGGCCGCTGGTGCATCTGCACGGCGTCCTCGACGGCCAGTTTGTGCAAGCCAAGGTACTCGGTCAGATCCGCGAGATCGTTCTTGGTCGGCGCGGCCATGTCGACCCACACGATCGTGCCAGGGTCGGCGAGATTGGCCGCCAGCTGGTCCGGCGGGAAGTTCTCCGACTCGAGCCGGCCGTCCCGATAAACCCGCGAGCGCGTCATAGCGACCAACATTAACGCGCCACGCGACCTGGACGTTCGCCCAGGTCGCGTGGCGTCACCTATGGACTGAGCCGGTTGAGGTCCCGAGGGAACAACGTGGTCTGCCGGATGTTCGGCGCGTCGACCAGCCGCGCGGTCCACCGCTCCAGCCCAAGCGCGAACCCGCCGTGCGGCGGCATGCCGTGCTTGTACGCGTCCAGATAGCCGCGGTACGGCTCCGGGTCGGCCAAAACGGCCAAGTAGTCGCTGTACTTGTGCAGCCGCTGGCCGCCAGTGACCAGTTCGACGCCACGAAACAGCAGGTCGAAGCTGTTCGAACAGGCCGGCCGGGCCGGGTCCGGATGCGTGTAGAACGGCCTTTTTCGTATCGGATATCCGATCACGAACAGAAACTCCGAGCCGTGCTCGCGAACGGCCCACTCCGAAAGCGCCCGTTCATGCGCGGGCGCGAGGTCCGGTTCCGCCGGATCGGCGCCGACCAATGCCAAAGCGTCCGCGAAGTGGATCTCCGGGATCACCGGCGGCACCTCGGGCAGCCGGATGCCGAGCAGGTCCACGGCCTCGGCTGCACGAGTCCGCACAGCGGAGACCATGCCCGCGACCGCCTCGCGCAGCACCGCCATCACGTCGTGGTGATCGGATATGAAACCCAATTCGGCGTCCAGGCTCGTGTACTGCGCCAAGTGCCGCGTGGTGTCGTGCGGCTCGGCCCGGAACACCGGTCCTATTTCATATACGCGTTCGAACACGCCCACAAGGGACTGTTTGAAGAACTGCGGCGACTGCGCGAGATACGCGCGGCGTCCAAAGTAGTCGATCCCGAACACGTTGGCGCCCGACTCGGTCGCGGTCCCGACGATCTTCGGCGTGTGCACCTCGGTGAAGCCCAGTTCGTCAAGCGCGGCACGATAACCAGCGACGCTCGCCGCGGTGATGCTGAACCCGGCGCGCATTTTCGGATGCCGAAGTGCGACCGGCGCGTTGTCCAAAATGGTCGGCAGAGTCGCACTGAGATTCGGCCGGTACAAGTCGAACGGCGGAGGCTGCGCCGGTTCGGACAGCAGCGTGACCACCGGCTCGGTGATCTCCGCGCCGCCGGGCGCCTTATCGCTGGCGATCACGACGCCTTCGACCTGGACGACTGTCTCCTCGGGAACGTCGACCGGCTGCGGCAGAACGACCTGCACGAGCCCGGATCGGTCCCGCAGGACTAGAAAGGTCACGGATTTCAGTTCACGCCGGCGGTGTGTCCAACCGGTCACTCGGATACGGGCACCGATGTGCGCGGGCACGTCGGCGGCCAGAACTCGAGAGATCATCGCCACTCCTGGTGGAATATCGGTGATCCCTTGGGAGTGCGGGCGAGAAGGGGACTCGCGGTGCCACCGCACTTTCGCCGCTGTGACCAGCGGCCTCGTTCAGCCCGATAACGGTGGCGAACCGGCGGGGCATTTCCTCCCCGCACTCAGGAGTGTCTTCGCCACGGACGCGAGGCCGCCTTCCCAGCTGCCGGCGGCTCTCTCCGGCTCGCGTGAGCCGTGGCTACTCGTCTCCCTCAACGTGTTGCGGGCAAGGATAGGACAAACCGCGCCCGATCAGCATCCGGATTCTGGTTGGCTGGTGACGTGCGCAAAGCACTGATCACCGGCATGTCCGGGACTGGGAAATCGGCGGTTCTGCTGGAGCTGGCGAAGCGCGGACACCGGGTGATCGACACCGACACCGACGAGTGGAGCGAGTGGACGGGCGACAAGACCGACTGGATATGGCGCGCGGACGCCATGCAGGACCTGCTTGATCAACCCGGCAGCCTGGTCGTCGCCGGATGCAAGTCCAACCAGGTCGACTTCTACGACAGCTTCGACCACGTCGTCCTGCTGAGCGCCCCGGCCGAAGTGCTGCTCGACCGGATCGCACAGCGAACCAGCAACCCATACGGCAAGAAACCCGAGGAGCGCGAAGAAATCCTGGGTTACCTGAAAGAGGTCGAGCCACTGCTGAGGGAGGGCGCGACCGTGCAGATCGACGCCTCCCAACCGCTGGATGCCGTGGTCAGCGACGTGGAACGGCTTCTATGACCGAGGGCATGCCAGGATGGTCTCCCATGGACGTACGCACCAGGAACAATATCGTCGTCACCGGTCGTGAAGACGGTCCGATTGTGTTGCTGGCGCACGGTTTCGGCTGCGACCAGAACCTGTGGCGGCTGGTCACCCCCATCCTCGCCGAGCAGTTCCGGGTCGTACTGTTCGACTACGTCGGCTCCGGCAAGTCGGATGTCACCGCGTGGCGTCCGCAGCGGTACTCCACCCTCGATGGGTACACCAAGGACGTGCTGGAAATCTGCCGTCAGCTGGACTTGCGGGACGTCGTCTTCGTCGGGCATTCGGTCAGCGCGATGGTCGGCGTGCTGGCTACGATCGCCGAGCCGCGCAGGTTCGCCAAGCTCATCCTGGTTACACCGTCGCCGCGCTACATCGACGACGGTGACTACCGTGGCGGCTTCAGCCATGCGGACATCGACGAGCTGCTGGAGTCGCTGGAGAGTAACTACCTCGGCTGGTCGGCCACGATGGCGCCGGTGATCATGGGCAATCCGGACCGGCCTGAGCTGGGCAAAGAGCTGGAGAACGCCTTCTGCCAGACCGATCCGGCGATCGCCAGGGTGTTCGCGCGAACCACGTTCCTCGCGGACAACCGTGCTGACCTGGCGAAGGTTTCCGTGCCGACGCTGGCGATCGAATGCGCGCAGGACGTGGTAGCGCCGCGCGAGGTCGGGCGGTACGTCCGCGACCAGATCCCTGGCTGCCAGCTGGTCACGATGGCGGCCACTGGCCACTGTCCGCAGCTGAGCGCACCGCAAGCGACCGCGAAAGCGATAGCTTCCTTCGTGTGATGGTCGAGGACGCCGAGGATCTCTACGAGAACGCGCCATGTGGCTACCTCTCGACAGCGCTCGACGGCACGATCATCAGGATCAACGGCACGCTGCTCGGCTGGCTCGGCTACACGCGCGATGACATCGTCGAGCGCAAGAGCTTCGCTGACCTGCTGAACATCGGCGGCAAGATGTACCACGAGACGCACTTCGCTCCACTCCTGGCGATGCAGGGTTCGATCAGCGGTATCGCGCTGGAGATGCGGGCCGCCGATGGGTCGAAGCTGCCGGTCTTGGTCAGCTCGACCGTCAAGGACGCGAAAGTGATCCGCACGGTCGTGTTCGACGCCCGCGAGCGCCGCTCCTACGAACAAGAGCTGCTCAGGGCACGCAGGCAGGCTGAGAAATTGGCCAGCACGCTGCAGCAGACGCTGTTGCCCCCGTCGATGCCGGACGTGCCGGGACTGGCGATCGCGAGCTACTACCACCCGGCATCGACCGACCAGGTCGGCGGCGACTACTACGACCTGTTCCCGTTGTCCGACGGTCGATGGGGTTTCTTCCTGGGCGACGTGAGCGGCAAAGGCGCGGACGCGGCGGTCGTGACATCGCTGACCAGATACACGATGCGAGCGTCGGCCACGCGCGACCCAGATCCCGTGGCCGTGCTGCGTGAGCTGAACACCGTGCTCAACCGTGAGTTCTTCCGACCGAATCCTCGGTTCAGCACGGTGCTCGCAGGTTTGCTCGTTCCAGACGAAGACGGTTTCGCGGTCACGCTCGCGACCGGCGGTCATCCACCTGCGTTGCTGGTCGGCGCCGACGGCAGCGTCGAATACCAGCACATACCTGGCGGGCAGCTCGTCGGGCCGTTGCGTGACGCCTATTTCGGCAGCATCGAGCTGCGACTCGGACCAGGTGACGCGTTGCTGCTGTACACCGACGGTCTCATCGAGGCGCGCACGGCACGAGGCCGCTACAACGAAGAGGCGTTGCGGGACTACGTCGCGGGCCTCACGGTGACCACGGCGTCAGCACTTGTCGAGGAGCTGACCGAGTTGCTCGCGGGATTCGGCAGTGGTCTCGATGACGACACCGCCCTGCTCGCGCTCAGCGTGCCGACCGGCTGACCGGGCCATTCGACGTAAGATCTCAGGCCTGGTTCGTCGATCGACGCGATGGAGCCGTGATGTCTGTGCTGCCCGGTCAGGAACCCGCCAGGTCCTGGCGGCCCCGGGCCCGGGGTGGACTTGCGACGCTGGGCGTAGCCCGGCGCGTCGCGGCCGACCTCGCCGGTGGGTTGTCCGGCCATCGCGTACGCGCGGCCGCCCGCGGAATCCGCCGCTTGCTCGAGGTCGACGGGGTCGGCCTGGCCGACTTGTCAGGTCGCCTGCTGTGGGTGGGGCAGGCGCCGACTGGAGCGGACGTGCTGTCGCTGGTGGAGAACGTCCTGCACAGCGAGACGAAGGCCGGACGGCTGCCGACCGTGGCGTGGCCGTTGCACTCGCGCGACGAGCTGGCGGGTGTGCTGGTGGTCGCGGGCGCGAGCCGGATGGCGCCGGTGCGGGAGATGGCCGACTGGATCAGCGACGCGCTCGAACGCACCCGGCTGGAGGCGCTTGCCGACCAGGCCGCTCAGTCTGAGCTGCAGAATCTGCGCGCGGAGATCTCACCGCACTTCGTCTACAACGCGCTCACGGTGATCGCGTCGCTGGTGAAGTCCGATCCGGACCGCTCCCGCGAGCTGATGCTGGACTTCGCCGACTACACCCGCTATCACCTCGCCCGGCACGGCGACTACACGACCGTCGCCGACGAGTTTCACGCGATCGAGACCTATTTGGCGTTGCAGCGGGCCGTGCTCGGCGACAGGCTGCGTGTACAGATCCGGGTGGCGCCGGAAGTGCTTGCGGTGGCGATCCCGTATCTGGTGTTGCAGCCGTTGGTGGAAAACGCTGTGCGGCACGGCATCGAGCCGCGGCCGGAGTCGGGGTTGGTGCAGGTGCGGGGCGAAGCCGAGGGGTCGGACTGCGTGATCAGCATTGAGGACGATGGAGTGGGCATGGACCCGGCGAAGGCCGAGCGGATACTGGCCGGGCAAGGCAAATCCGACAGCGTCGGTCTGACCAATGTGGACCGTCGGCTGCGGCACGTCTACGGATCGTGGTTCGGGCTCGTTGTGGAGACCGCGCCGGAGGCCGGAACCCGCGTTGTCGTACGTGTGCCGATGTTCCAGCCAGGGGTGATGCCGTAATGGGGCTGACCGTACTGGCCGTCGACGATGTGCCAGCCGCGCTCGCCGAACTGGTCCGGATGCTCAAGGACGCGCCGGAAGTCGACGAAGTCGTCGGCGCGGCCGATCCGATCACCGCGCTCAAGATGATCCAAAGTGGTCAGTTCGGTGCGGTGTTCTTGGACATTTCCATGCCAGGGATGGACGGGCTCGAACTGGCCGCGCTGCTGCGCAAACTCAGTGAGCCGCCCGCGATCGTGTTCGTGACCGCGCATCAGGAACACGCGGTCGCGGCGTTCGGCATCGGTGCGGTGGACTATCTGCTCAAGCCACTGCGCGCGGAACGGCTCGCGGACACGCTGGCAAGGGTCAACCGGCACGCCGAACCGGCGCCGAAACTGGACGCGATGGCCGCGCTGCCCGTGGAAGCCGCGGGACGTACACACTACATCCGCCGCAGTGATGTGTACTTCGTTGAAGCGCAAGGGGATTACGTCCGGCTCTACACGCGCAACGGATCACATCTGGTCCGGATGCCGATCTCGCGACTTCAGGAGTATTGGGAGAGCGCGGGTTTCCTGCGTGTGCACCGAGGTTTCCTGCTGTCGCTTGGATCGGTGCGTGAACTTCGCAGTGACTCCGCCGGTGGGCTGCTCGCGCACACCGAGGCAGGCGATGTTCCGGTGTCCCGCAGGCATTCCCGCGAGCTGCGCGAGCGCTTGCTTCAGGCCGCGCAGCGCGGCGAATTGGACGGGCGCGCCTGATGCCGCATCGCAGGGTCGCCGTCACCAGTCCACAAACGAGGCTCGCTCACGCGCGCCGACGCTCGCGTGGACGATGGCGATCGCCTGTGCTTGAACCGGCCGATGCCGAACGAGCACAACGGCTTTTCCGGATCCAGCGTCGACGTGCGATGGTCGCGGTTGGCTGGTTGTTCGCGCTGGTTTTGTTGCTGCCCTTGATGTTCTCGCTGTGGCCGCAACTGGATGCCATGCGGTTGTTCGGGATTCCGCTGTCCTGGTTGGCCGTGGTGTTCATTCCGTTCCCAGCGATGGTTTTTCTCGCGATCTGGCAGTTGCGGCGGGCCGAAAAGCCGGAGGACCAAGCGTGATCGCCGCGCTCGCGCTGGCGCCGGTCGTGCTGATCACGCTGCTGATCGGGCTACGCGGGGTCGCGGCGATGCGCACGACGTCGGACTTCCTCGTCGCCTCCCGCCGGGTGTCACCGCTGCTGAACTCGGCCGCGGTGTCGGGGGAGTACCTGTCGGCGGCGTCTTTCCTTGGCGTTGCGGGACTTGTGGTCAAGGACGGGGTCGGCGCGCTGTGGTATCCGGTCGGGTTCACCGCCGGGTATATCGCGATGCTGGCACTGGTCGCCGCGCCCATGCGGCGTTCGGGCGCACTGACCGTGCCGGATTTCGCTGAGGCCAGATTGGCCTCGCCGCCGCTACGCAGATTGGCCGCCGTCGCCATTCTGGTGATAGGTGGTCTATACCTCGTACCCCAGTTCCGGACGGCCGGACTTGTCCTCAGCGTCGTCAGCGGATCGCAATACTGGGTCGGTGTGGTGATCGCGGGCGTCGTGGTCGCGGTGACCCTCGCGCTCGGCGGGATGCGGGCCGCCACATACGTCCAGGCATTCCAATTCTGTCTCAAGCTGGTCCTTTTCATCATTCCGGCGATTTGGCTGCTGCTGCGGGTCGGCCCGGACGTTCGCGAAGAGGCCGTGCACCCGGTGGAATTCACCCACTTCGGCCACGAGACCGAGGTGACCTTCCGGGCATCGGTCACGCTCGAAGTCGCCGAACCGACCACGGTGCGTGACGCGACCAACGCGCAGATCACGTTGCCTGTTGGGGAATTTCAAGTACCAGCGGGCAGCGAGTACACCTTTCCCCAAGGGGCACCGGTTCCCGGCGTCAAAGGGCAGACGCCACCCGGCGGACCAGGCTGGGAACGACCGTTGATCGACCTGCAAGGCGAGGGCTATCCACTGCTGGGCACATGGGCTGTCCTACTGGCCACGATGCTCGGCACGATGGGCCTCCCGCACGTGTTGATGCGCTTCCACACCAGCCCCGACGGCCGCGCGGCGCGCCGGACCGCGGCGCTCACAGTTGTTCTGCTGAGCGCGTTCTACCTCTTTCCCGGCATCTACGGCGTGCTCGGCCGGGTGTTGGTACCGCAGCTGTATCTAACGGGCGCAACCGATACGGCAGTTGTCGCACTACCGTCCCAAGTGGATCACGGAGTGTGGGGAGACGCGTTCACCGCGTTACTGACCGCGGGTGCGTTCGCCGCGTTTTTGGCTACGTCACTGGGTTTGCTTCTTGTCGTGTCCGGCGCGATCTCGCACGACCTGTTGGCAGGAGGCCTTCGGCAGCTGCGGGTCACGGTGTTCCTCGCGGCCGCGGCGGTCGTGCTGCTGGCGCTGCCCGCCGCTCGCCTCGATGCCGGAATCCTTGTCACTTGGGGATTCACGGTCGCGGCGTCCACGTTCAGCCCGCTGCTCGTGCTCGGCATCTGGTGGTCCCGGCTCACCGCACAGGGCGCGATCGCCGGTGTGGCAGTGGGTTTGCTGGCCACGGCTGGCGCGATCGTGATGACGCTGTTCGGGCCGCCGGTGCACGGCTGGCTGGCGATCCTGGTGGCACAGCCAGCGCCATGGTCGGTTCCGCTCGCGTTCGGCACCATGGTCGTGGTCTCCTTGTTCGGCAGGCCGCCGCCGTGGACCACGACCGCCATGCTGCGGCTGCACCTGCGAGAGATGCAGGATCGTGATCCAGGCCACTCGACATTCGGCCAGAGCCGTTCGTCAACCGTTCGTCGCATGGTTCGGCGGTTTGTCCGGTGATCCGTCCGGTGCGCTGATTTCTCCCTAGGGTGTCGCGGAACACATGCCGTGACAGGGAGGTCGCGTGAGTACCGTCGAGCCTGACACCCGGCCGCCAGACGCCCACGATTGGGAACAAGTGCAGGCCAGTCCCGAATTCGCTGACCTACGGCGCAGGTTGCGCCGGTTCGTCTTCCCGATGACCGCGCTGTTCCTCGTCTGGTACCTGGCGTACGTGCTGCTTGCCGACTACGCGCACGGCTTCATGTCCACCAAGGTCTTCGGCAACGTCAACGTGGCCCTGATCCTCGGCCTGCTGCAGTTCGTGTCGACCTTCGCGATCACGATGCTGTACGTCCGCTACGCCAACAAGAAGCTCGACCCGCAGGCGGAGAAGATCCGCAAGGACATCGAAGGGGAGGACGCGTGAACCTCGCCCAGACGGTGTCCGGGTCAAGCCCGGTCCTGAACATCTCGATCTTCGGCGCCTTCGTCGTCGTGACGCTGATCGTGGTGTTCCGTGCCAGCAAGAACTCCCGCACGGCGGCTGACTACTACGCCGCCGGGCGGGCCTTCACCGGACCGCAGAACGGTATCGCGATCTCCGGCGACTACCTGTCGGCGGCGTCGTTCCTCGGCATCGCGGGTGCGATCGCGATCAACGGCTACGACGGATTCCTTTACTCCATCGGCTTCCTGGTCGCGTGGCTGGTGGCTTTGCTGCTGGTCGCCGAGCTTCTGCGCAACACCGGCAAGTACACGATGGGTGACGTGCTGGCGTTCCGCATGCGCCAGCGCCCGGTTCGCGCGGCGGCGGCGACGTCCACACTCGCGGTGTCCTTCTTCTATCTTCTCGCCCAGATGGCCGGCGCGGGCGGTCTGGTCGCGTTGTTGCTGGGCATCACGAGCAAGACCGGGCAGGCCGTGGTGATCGCGGTCGTCGGCGTGATCATGATCGTGTACGTGCTGATCGGCGGCATGAAGGGCACCACGTGGGTGCAGATCATCAAGGCCGCCTTGCTGATCACCGGTGCCGCCGCGATCACCCTGTGGGTGCTCGGCCGATACGGCTTCAACCTCTCGTCGCTGCTGCAGGGCGCGGTCGACAAGGCCGGCGCGGCCGTGCTCGACCCGGGCAAGCAGTACGGCAAGTCTGGTCTGACCCAATTGGACTTCGTGTCGCTGGCATTGGCTCTTGTGCTCGGTACGGCCGGTCTGCCGCACATCCTGATGCGCTTCTACACCGTGCCGACGGCGAAGGAAGCTCGCCGCTCGGTGGTCTGGGCCATTTGGCTGATCGGCATCTTCTACCTGTTCACCCTGGTTCTCGGCTACGGCGCGGGCGCGATCGTCGGTCCGCAGGCGATCAACGCGGCACCGGGCAAGGCGAACTCGGCCGCGCCGCTGCTTGCCCAAGCGCTTGGTGGGCCGGTGTTGCTCGGGTTCATCGCGGCGGTCGCGTTCGCCACGATCCTCGCTGTGGTTGCCGGTCTGACGATCACCGCGTCGGCTTCGTTCGCGCATGACGTGTACGCCAACGTGATCAAGAAGGGCAAGGCCGACCCGGCCAACGAGGTCAAGGTCGCCAGGATCACCGCGCTGGTGATCGGTGCGGTCGCGATCATCGGTGGCATCTTCGCGAACGGCCAGAACATCGCGTTCCTGGTCGCACTGGCGTTCGCGGTGGCCGCGTCGGCGAACCTGCCGACGATCCTGTACTCGCTGTTCTGGAAGCGGTTCAACACGCAGGGCGCGTTGTGGAGCATCTACGGTGGTCTCGCGGTCTGCCTGATCCTGATCGTGTTCTCGCCCGCGGTGTCCGGCAGCGCCTCTGCGATGTTCCCGACCGCGGACTTCGACTGGTTCCCGCTGTCCAACCCGGGCATCGTGTCGATTCCGGTTTCGTTCATTCTCGGCTGGCTCGGCACGATCCTGTCCAAGGAGCGTGACGACGCCAAGTACGCCGAGATGGAGGTGCGGGCGCTGACCGGCGCGGGTGCCGAGAAGGCCGTCGCTCATTAGGAAGTCACAGTGCCTGACCACCAGGGGTGGGGGTTGGGGACTGGGGAGGGAGGGCCGTCCGTTCGCGGGCGGCCCTCTCGGTGTTTGTGCGGCAACGGTGGACACGGTGTGTCGGAATGGTGGACACGGTGTGCTGGAACGGTGGACACGGTGTGCTGGAACGGTGGACACGGTGTGTCGGAACGGTGGACACGGCGGGCTGTGGCTTCCCGTTGGCCTTCGGCCTGGGTTTAGCCGAAGGAAAAGACGATGCCGGTGTGGCCGTCCGGGACCGGCTCGCGGCCTCGGCCTCGGATCGGCGTTCCGGCGGGGAAGAATTCGATCCACAGGAAGGGCAGGCCGTCCGGCGGCTCGAACGTCAGCGACCGCTTCCGGCCGTTGATGATCACCTGGTGCTCGCCATAGCCCGCTCTGGCGGCCGCCTCCAGCAACTGCTCGACCGTCTCTTCCTCGGTGCCCTGGCGAAGCGCGGTGATGCCACGCCCGGGCGCGACCATCCTGCCGCCGTAGCGGCGGTCCTTGAGCACGGTGCCTTGCCGCGCGTCAAGCGCCTTGACGACCGGACGGATCCGTCGCCACGTGGCACGCTTCTGCCAGCCAGTGACGACGAGATCCTTCATGAGGCCCATGGGGCACAGTATTCATCAGGCCGGGGCCATGTCAGCGGTGCCGAACGTCGTGTCGTCGCACTGTATTCATGAGGCTGGGTTCAAGTCGGCCGTGCCGAACGGGTTGTCGATCACGTACCGCCAGCGGCCGTCCTCGCCGAGCCGCGCGACGTCCGTCGCCGTGCCCTTCAGGTCGATGTCGCAGCCCTCGGGTGTCGTGCCCTGGATGGACCAGTCCACGATGATGAGGGCCACGTCACCGGCCACATAGATGTGCCGGACGTCGGCTTGCATCGGCAAGCCGAAGGCGAGCAGGTGTTTCTGGGCTGCTCTGCGGTCGTCGCCGGTCATCGGCTGGCCCGGTGCGGGTACAAGCAGGCCGTGCTCGTCGAAGATCTCGTCGATCGCCGCGGCGTCGCCACGGTTGAACGCGTCCACAAAGGACTCGATTACGCGTTGTATGTCATGAACTGCCGTCATGACTCCGACAGCATATTCATCGTTCACATAGCCCGCTCCAAATAGGCCTGTCCAAGCCTGTGCAAGACAGCTCCGCACGGTGACACGCGGCTGGACAAAGTATGTATGTGGCCTTTGTTCGCGGGAACAGTACGGGCGGTCTTGTTAGCCCTTATGGGCCAATTTCACAGGTCTGGACGGGCGAGCGCGGCGGCTTACTTAAGTAGCCTGAAATAGGTGTGACGTGGATCACAGCTGCGTTCTATTTCATGAGAACTACCGTTGGGTAACTTCGTGGCCCTGCGATCTGCCTCACGTTCACGGGAGGACTCTTGCAACGCCTCGCCGGTTTAGCTATGCCAAAATCAGGAGTCGCAACGTCATGACACTGCTTTCCATTGTCGTGCCGGTGCGTAATGAGGAGTCCCGGCTGCCGAACACGTTGCGTGGCCTGACCAAAGCTCTGGCCGGTATCACCAAGAGTGCCGAGATTGTCGTTGTCGACAATGCGAGCACTGATGGCAGCGTTGACATTGTCCGTAGGTACCAATCGGGAGCGGTTCCAATCCGTCTGGTGCACTGCGCGCAGCTTGGAAAAGGCGCGGCGGTGCGAGCGGGAGTACTTGGCACGGACAGTGCGTACGTGGGTTTCTGCGACGCGGACCTGGCGACCGACATGGCGGCATTGGAGCCGACGCTGGTGCAGCTCGGCGCGGGCGTGAACGTGGTGGTCGGCTCGCGGGCACACCCGAGCTCGATCGTGAACGCGAGACACAGCATCGTGCGGCAGACGGGTGCGTGGGTGTTTCGCCGAGTGGCAAACGGTTTCGTCCCTGGCGTCGCCGACACCCAGTGTGGTTACAAGTTCTTCGACCGGGCGACGGCCAACGCGGTGTTCCGGCCGTTGCGTACCTTCGGTTTCGCGTTCGACGTCGAGCTTTTGGCGCGGGCGCAACAGATCGGCGCGGTGATCTTCGAACTGCCGGTGCGCTGGCAGGACGTGGCCGGTTCGACGTTCCACCCGCTGCGTGACGGCTACCGGAGCTTCTCCGCGCTGGCGCGGATGCGTTCGATATTGGCCAAGCAGAACGAAATCGAGCTCGACCTGGACGAGGTCCGTCCGGTCACGACACCGATCGCGGAGGTGGCCTGAGTGGTACCACCGCTCAACGATGCGCGAGTGGTGTTGGTGAACTGGCGGGACCGTGGGCATCCGCTGGCGGGAGGCGCCGAGGAATACGCCGCACGAATGGCCGACGCGATGACCGCTGCCGGCGCTACAGTCACGTTCCTTACCGCGCGCGGCAAGGGACAGGACGCGGGCGACGCCACGACGGTCCGCCGCGGTAGCCGGTGGACTGTCTACTTTTGGGCTTTGTTGTGGTTGTTCCGTAACCGAAGGCGCATCGACGTTGTCGTGGACTGTCAGAACGGCATCCCGTTCTTCAGTCCTTTGGTGGTTTCCCGGCGTACCAAGGTCGTGCTTGTCATGCATCACGTGCACGACAAGCAGTTCGACGTGCACTTCCCGCCGTGGCTGGCCAAATTCGGGCGCTGGCTTGAAGGTCCTGCCGCGCGCTGGGTGTACCGGCGCGCGACGACCGTTGCGGTGTCCGAGTCCACTGTGCGGGCGATGCGTGAGCGCCTCGCGTGGCGTGGGCCGATCTCGGTGGTGCACAACGGAATGGATCAACCCGCCGACGCTGAGTCAGAGCGCTCGGTGCATCCGTCGATCGTCTGCCTCGGCAGATTGGTCACACACAAGCGAGTCGACCGGCTGATCGACATCGTCGGCGGCATGCTGGCGGACTGGCCGACGCTGCGCTTGCACATAATCGGTACAGGGCCTGAAGAAGAAGCGCTGCGTATGTTGGCCGCGCGGTTCGGCGACGCCGTTGTGGTGCACGGGTTCGTCGACGATGACAAGAAAAGCGCATTACTGCGGGATTCCTGGCTCAACGTCACGTTGTCCGACGGCGAGGGTTGGGGCCTCGCCGTGATCGAGGCCGCGGCGCACGGATTGCCGACGGTATGCCGTCGGGTTGACGGGCTGTCTGACTCGGTGCGGCACGGTGAAACCGGCTGGCTCGTAGATGACGATATCTCCGGTGCGCTGCACGACGCGTTGATGCTGTTGACCCGTCCGAACGAAGCGGAGATCGTCGCGAAGGCGTGCCGGGATTGGGCCGCGCGGTTCGATTGGGTCTCGAGCGGACATCGATTCGTGGCCGTGGTCACGGATCTGCTTTACAGTTCAAATCCGGGCCGTGCCAACGGTCCAGCTTCCCAGGAGGACCTGTGCGACGCGCGTTGAGCCTGATACTCATCGGCCTAGGTGTGTTCTGTATCGCCGGTGGTTTGCTGTTGCGCTTCTACGCGTACGGGCAACTGGCCAAGATTCCCCAAGATCCGGACACCACGTCGACAGCGCAGGGCACCGGCGTGACGGCGCTTGTCTACGTCCCGCAGCCAAGCGGCCCGGCGAAACCGGAGATCCGGCAGAACCTCAGCCTCACGTCGACGACGAAGGTCACGGGCGATCTGCGCGCACCGGAGTCGAAGAAGAACGGCGACACCGTGACGTGGATCGAAGCCAGCATGGTCACGGAAGACCAGGGCAAACTCGTTGTCAACGGCAGCGTCCGCACGCTGTGCCTCGACCGGTTCACCGGGGAAGCCGTCGCGCCATGCACGAACGGGTATCTGGAGAAGGAAAAGGGCAAGAAGATCACGGCCAGCGGATCGGTCGCGCAGTTCCCCGGGTACAACTTCAAACTCCCGTTCGGCACTGAGAAAGAGACGTACAAGTGGTACGACTCGACCCTGGAGAAGCCCGCTGACGCGCGGTTCGATGGCGAGGAGCAGATCAACGGCGTCGACGTGTACCGGTTCCGGCAGAAGATTCCGGTCAGCCAGGTAGCGACGCGTCAGGTGCCTGGATCGCTGATCGGCAGGCCGGAAACGCCGACCGTGGACGCAGGGCTGTTCTATGAAGTCGACCGGACACTGTGGATCGAGCCCGTCACCGGCGCGATGATCAAGCTGCGTCAGTGGAGCAAGCAGGAGCTGCGCACCGCGGACCAGGGACCTGGCCAGGGCACGACCGTGTTCGACGGCACGATGGAGCTCAACCCTGAGTCTGTGGCCAACAACGTCAACAAAGCGAACGAGAACATCTCGAAACTGTGGCTGCTGACCGGGCTGCCGGTGATCCTGTACATCGTTGGCGCAGTGGCGCTGATCGCCGGGATCGTGCTGCTGCTGACCGGAAGGTCGCGCTCTAGGCACACTTTCTGAGGACCAGCACCAGGTTCCAGGAAGCGACTTCACGCAGAACGGGAACGCGCACGATCCACGTCGCCCACGACGGGTGATAGCGGGGGAGTGCGCGTTCCAGCGTGGCGTCCGGGTGATTACGGGCCCACTGCAGAGATTCGGCGATGGAAACGGCGAAAAGGCTTTCGCCGAACGCGTTCTTGGGCGGATGGCCGTTCTTCTGCTGGAACCGGCGCCGCGCGTAATGCCCGCCGAGGAAGTGCCATGGCGAGGTTTCGTGGCCGCCCCAAGGGGAAAACCACGGCGTGAACGACAGGAACACGGTTCCGCCCGGCTTGGTGACGCGCACCATCTCGTCGAGCATCTTGCGCGGCTTGTCCACGTGCTCCAGCACGTTGGAGGAGTAACAGACATCGACCGAGCCGGTGCGCACCGGAAGTTCCGTGCCACTGGCCCGAATCATGCCGGGTGTGTACTCGCCGCGCGCGGACAGCTCGCCGACATCAGGGTCAAGGCCGAGGTAGTAGGCACCGGCCGCGCGGAACGCGTCGGAGAAATATCCTGGCCCACCACCGACATCCAGCAGCGTGCGCCCTTGCAGCGAGGCGAACTGCGAGACCTGGCGGACCGAATCGTCGGCCAGCAGGCGATAGAACGTGTCGCGATCAGTCTGTTCGTTGCGGAATGCCTTGAACAGGCGGACAGAACGGTCCAGCGTCGCGCTGTACGGCACGCTACCTCGAGCCGTAGTTGACGATGTTGCCGGTGTTGTTGGCGGGCTTGGCGAAGTCGACCTTCTCGTCCGGCTGGGACCGGTCAACGAGTACATATGTGCCACCGCCGGCAAGACCGAGGCCCGCGACCACAACGATGACCACAGCGATCAGAGTGCCCACGCGTCTACTCCTTGGTGGTTCGCGACCGGCTTCGCATGATGAATCTACCGGCTGGTAACACGAGCCACAATAGCGCGCCGAGGATCACTGTCAATACCACGGAATCCGCTGCCAGAATCGGCAAACTCGGCGGCCCTGCCGGTGGTCGCGCGATCATTCCAGGGACACGGTAGAGACTGAGCCACTGGCCGGACCATTCGTGCTCAAGCCGATCGAGCGTGGCCTGCTGAACGGCGCCAGGAGTGCGGTGTTCCACCAGAACCCAGCCGATGCCGTGCATGGCAAGGTTGCCGTTGTCCTCGACCGTCTGGCGGATCTGTTCGACACGCGGGTCTTCGCCAGCGATCGGACGGCCGTTCACCGCGACGACGTCATCGATCACGGTGGTACGCGGGAGAATCCGTGGCGCGGGATCGAGCTGCGTCCGGTTGCCGTTCCACGGGAACTGCCGGAACGAGGACATCGGCAGCGTCAGCACGTCGCCGCTCTGCCGATCCTCGGCGATGAGCTCGCTCACCGTGATCCAGTCGATCGGGTAGCGGACGGCTTCGAGCTGTTTGAAGCCGCCCCAAGCCAGATCAGGCATGGCGAGGATGGGAAGGAACGTGGCGACCGCGATCAAGAGGACTCGATTGGACAGATACTTGGTCGCGGCCTGCACGCCCAACGCGATCCCGATGGATAACGGCAATGCCCACCAGGCGACCCACTTCTGCGAGTCGCGCAGCAAACCCGCGCCGGGAATGTTGGTCACCGCCCAGCGCATGACGTCGTCGCCACCGGGGACCGTGGTGAACACAGCGAGTACGACACCGGCGGCGCCGAGCAAGACCAATGACAACGTTGGTGCCAAACCCCAACGGGCTGCGAGGGAACGCAACCCGATGAACGCGACCACCAAGGAGAACAGGATAAGGATGGGGATGACCGGCATGCTGCGGCTGGCTGGCGTGACTTCGGCGTTCCAGATCCCGCCGGTGCCGAGGACACTGATGACGGGCGTGGCCCAGTTTTCGTCCCTGGCGGCGAAGGCGGCTATACCGTCCGGACTGGACAGTGTGCCGCCTGGGCGTAGCAGGCTTGGCAGGATCCATGGGAGGTTCAGGAGGATCCCGGTGGGGATGGTGATAACAAGCGCTTGCTTGCCCGCGCAGACGATGGCGAGGACGACGGCGAGCAGGCCGCCTGTTGGCGTGATACATGCTGGTGCACAGGCCACAATGACCTTGGCGAACGCTTTTTTCTCGTTCCTGCGCATGGCCAGAGCGGCTGAGGCGATCCAGGGCAGGCAGGCGTAGGCGACCAGTAGTGCCCAATGGCCCATGAGCAGGCGTTCGGCCAGATATGCACTCCAGCCATACCAAACGGCTGCTACGACCCGGACGGCTTCCGATTCCGTGGGGACAAGGCGGCCCGCGCCCCAGCAGGCCATGAAAATGATGAGGAAAAGGACGAATTTCTGGACGATGTCGCCGGGAATGATGGTGGTGAGGGCGGACATAACGGCGTCTGCCGGGACGGATCGGGCTACCGAGGTGCCGAGGCCAAGCGCGTCAGGGACCAGTGGTTGACGTGGTGTGAAAACCATGTCGTAGTTCAGGGCGAAGCCGGGTTTGAGGATCGGGCCGAGGACGATGAACGCGAGCACAGCGGACACGCCCGGCACCACAAACCGCCGCGACCCGCCCACACTCGCTCCAAACCCATTTCGGCGAACAGCCGACCCATTATCGACCTGGTTCACGGGAAAGCGCAGCACGCCACCCGAGTGTTAGCCCACCGCAACATCGGCGGCGTTGGTTGGGGCTTCGGTTGGTTCTTGGCTGTTGCTGCGAAGGCCACCCTCACGGCGTCTACCGCGTCAAGGGAGGCCTTCGCGCGGTCAACGCCAATGCCAGGAACACGTGCGGGCTGCTTTCGAGCATCCCGAGGTCCACTAAGGACCCAAAATCGTCCCGTCAGTCACACGTGTCACACCAGCCACACCCAGCACGGGATGGAATGCCGCGAAGGCCACCTTCGCGGCGTTGAACGCACCTAACTCGGCCTTCGCGCCCTGGAACACCTGGCAATGCCCGCAGCTGCGCCCGCACGCGCCGACCATGACCGACTGCCCATGCCGGACACTGGATATTCACAGGTCAACGGCCTGTGCCTGGTCAAGCAGTGACCAAGGCTCAACCTTGAGTCCCTGGCACGCCAGATGCGCCTGGGTAAGCCAGCTCAACCGGATCCGCAGTCACCGGCGGCGAAGGCACAGGATTCGGGACAGCCGAAGGAACACGCACGGCATTGGGGTTCAACGCCACAGATCTTCCCCTCGCAACGGCCCGTCACCCGCGAGGCCTGGGGTGCGGCCTCTGGCCCCCGGCATCAAGTCTATCGGTGGGGACTGACAATTCGGTCGCTGTGAAGATCGACTAGAGGGACTTGTGCACAGGGTGCCGGGCCTATCTTTGGCCCTCGGGACAAGCGTTCATGTACCGGGGGACAACGGTCAGGCGTCCGCGGGCAGCGCGGGCTATGCTCCCCGGGAGCACTACCCGCGAGTAACTCAAAGGGGAGTCCATGGCCAGCACTCTGTCAGCCAGGACTCGGGTGGGTGCCCTCTATGTGGCCGCGGCCTTTGCGGGTACGAACATCGCGAGCTATGTGATGACGGTGATCGCGGCACGCCTTCTTGTCCCGGCGACGTTTGGGGAGTTTGGGTCGCTGACGGCTGTCCTTGTCATCGGGGCGGTTCCGGCGATGGGGTTGCAGACGGTGGTCGCGCTCAAGGTTGCGAAGAATCCCCAGCAGGATCGGGGGCAGCTTGTCACCCTTGGTCTGCTGACCAGTGGCACGATCATGCTGACGGCTCTTGTGGCGTCGCCGTTGCTCATGGGGTTGCTGCACGTCAACAACCCGTGGACCGTTGTCTTTCTGGCGTTGGCCGTGGGGCCGATCACCTTGATTGGCCTCTGCTACGGCATTCTTCAAGGTACTGAGCGGTTTGGGTTGATGGCGCGGTTGATCGCGCTTGAAGGGGTCGGGCGGGTTGGTGGGACGCTGACGGGCCTTCTTGTTTTCCGGACACCGACGGGAGCGTTCGCGGGGGCGGCGATCGGGGCCTCGTTGGTCGCTGGTGCGGGGTGGCTGATCTGTGGCAGGCCGTTGCCGGGCAAGCGGGGCAATGGGCATGTCACCGAGGTTCTGCACGCGATCCAGGCGTTGCTGGCGTTGGTGTTGCTGGTGAACCTCGACCTTGTCCTCGCAAGGCATGCTTTGCCTGCTCACGAGGCCGGTGAGTACGCGGTTGGGTCTGTTGTTACGAAGATTGCCTACTGGCTGCCGTATGCGATCGCTGTCGTTGTCCTGCCCAAGTTGGCCAACGAGGATGTGCGGCGCAGGCTTGTACCCAAGGCTCTTGGAATTGTTGCCGCGGTGGATTCCTTGGTTGTCGTTGGATGTGCGGTGTTAGGGCCAACGGTCGTCGCGTTGGTTGGGGGAGCGGCGTATTCCGCCAGCAGTATTCCCGTGTGGCCGTTCGCTTTGGTCGGGTCGCTGCTGTCCTTGGTGCAGCTGCTGCTGTACTCCCGGATCGCTAGTGCGGATCGGCGGTCGACTTTGCTGACGTGGTTGGCCGTTGTCACGGAGATTACGTTGGTACTGGGGTGGTGGCACGGGTCGTTGAGCCAGGTCGTCACGGGTGCTGTGGTGGCGACCGCCGCCCTCGCTTGTTTCGGCGCGCTCATCGAGTTCCGGACGCGGGTCGAACCAGTCGATACACGCTGATACGACCGTCGCCAGCGAAACCAGGATCGCGGCCTGTGCAACGGGTCCGTACGCCCATGCTTGCCCTTCGCCTTGCAGGCGGCCGAACATCGACACGAACGTGGCGACGGTCATCCCGCCGAGTGCGAGCACAGCCGACACCAGCAACTTGCGTCGGAACACCGCCTGCACGAGCAGCGACGCGATTAGCAACACGACGGCCAGGATTCCGCCCAATGCGGCGAGCAACACAACGAGTGCTACGGCAACCCATTGCTTGCCGCCAGGTGCGGTGCTGATGCGTCGGCGTCGGGCAGGCAGAACTGTGATCAGCAAGAGCAGTCCTGCGGCCACGGTGCCGATGAGTAACCGTTGCCGGTATGGGATGTCCGGCTCGAACTGCAGGCTCACGGTGGCCTCAGCGCCTGCTGGGAGGACCCAGGCCTGTTGCCAGCCGTCGACGCGGGTGCGGGCCAGCGGCTGACCGTCTACTTTGGCCACCCAGCCGTCGTTGGCGTTCTCCGGGACGCTGAGGATCGCGGCTTCGCCCGCGCCGACTCGCAGTTCACGCTGCGCGACGCCCCATTCGACGACATTCACGGATCGCTGGCGTGGGGCTGCGGCTGGCGGGGTGTTCGGTAGTAGTCGGATGTCCTGTACCACGAACGATTCCGAGCGGTCGGTGCGCAGTTCGTGTTCCCGTGCTTCCAGATCTATGCCTTCGACGAGGTCACGGCATGTTCCCAGGGTCAGTGGGCGGTGGTTGACGATGTCCGACAACGTCCCGGAAACGGTTGTCTGGTAGGTGGTTCCGTCCACGGTCACGGCCGGGCCGGATCCACAAGGGACAACGAACGGTGTTTCCTGTGGGATCGGCGGGAACACGCCTTCGGCGCCGGTCACCTTGACCTCGCTGATGCCCGCGGGGCCTGGGATGCGGTCGGGTGGCGACTCTGTCCTGGTGATCTGGATGTCCATCCGGTCGGTCGTGATCGGCGGGAAGCTCGCCGAACCGTCGGTGAACACCTGGGCTGTCCGCGTTCCCGATGATGTCCTGACGACGATTTCGGCCGGACGCGACGCGCCGGATGCCTCGGAAGTCGTGAGTTTGAGGCCGCTGATGGTTCTGGCGCCTTGCCATGCCAGTTGAAGCGTCGGTGTCTCGTCGGTGAAGTCCGAGATCCACGTCGTTCCCGCGTTGCCGTCGATCGCCGCGAGTGGCGACCCCGCAGGGTCACCGGCGAGTTGGGTTGATCCTGTCGCCGCAGAAGGGATTGGGATCCGCCCACCGGCTGCGGGCAGGACTGTCCCTTCGAGACGGTAGTTTCCTGCTTCGCGTGTGTGGAACAGCCTGTGGATTCCGTCGGGTTCTTCACCGAGGCGGGTGAGGCTTGAGTCGCAACGCTGTTCCCGTTGCATTGCGGCGCAGGCATATCGTGGCTGCGGTCCACGCGAGAACACGAAACTTGAGCGTTGCCCGGAGTTCGGCGCGAAGTCGGTGGGCACTTGGAGCGCACGCTGGGCTGTCACACCCGGCACGGTCAACTCCGCGATGCCGACGCCACCGGTGTCCCGGTTCGCCGCGACCGACAGCACTGTGACGCGGATTTTGCTGGTCAGGCCGGGTGCGACGGAGAACTTCTGCGGGTTGCCGCCTCTGGCCACGTCGTGATCGCGTGAGCCGAGGTCGGTGGTGATTCTGATTCTGGATACCGGCCAGCCGACGCGTTCGTCGTCCACGACACGCATCTCGACCTGGTCGACCACACGGGGTGTGTCCAATTCGACTTCGAGCCATTGCCCGGCTGGCGCGAAAATGGTCGACGATTGCCATGCCGAGTACGGATCGCCGTCGATCGCGGCGAACGGCATCGACGACGGGTCCGAAGGCCGGACCGAGTCGGCGTAACCGGCCGAAGTGGACGCTGTCACGCCACGGATTCCGCGGTATGCCGCGACTGTCTGATGTTCGAGGCCGTGGAACGGCAAGATGTCCGTGGCGGGCCGGTTCTGGCGCGGTTTCTCGTCGGCCGCGAGCGTTTGGCTGAGATTGTCCCGTGCTCGCCCCACGTTTCGTTCACGGTGGCGCAAGCCGTCGGTGACCATCCAGTCCTGGCCAGTCGGCGTCGCGCTGTCACCAGCCATGACGGTCGGCCGGTCTGCCGGCAGTACACCGGAATCCAGCAACTGCAGCAACGATTCCGGGCCGCCACTGACGGTCGCGATATCTGTCAGGTTGGTCGCCACCGCGCGCGCGACCGGGCGTTTCACCTCGTAGATCTCGATTGCCTTGCCGGTCGGCGCGTCGGTGTCGATGGACGTCGCGCCGGGCTGGTCACGGGCCTCGATATCTGGGCCGAAGGTCGTGATCCGCTCGATGCCCGGCGAACGCGCCAGCGCGTCACGTATCATCGTGACCGGTGGGGCACCGGTTGTGGAGCGGTCGATGTCGTTACGCAGCAACAAGAACCGGTGTCCGGAGCGGGCGAGGAAATCGGCGAGGCCGGGAGATCCGCGGCCGTCGGCCAACACGTCCTCGACCGCGTCCATGATCCGCGTGTTTCCTTCGGAGCCCAATGGGATCTGACTGCGCAGCGCCCATGGCGAGCGAGCAAGCGCTTGTGCAGGCTCGTCGACCGTCTTGCCCCACGTGTACTCGCCGAAACCAGTTCCCGGCACCAAAAGCGTGCGGGACTGTGGATCCTTCTCACCGAGCCACGTCATCGCCGCACGCCAGTAGTCCGGCACATTGTCCCAGCCAGGCCCTGGCCGGAGCGTGAAAAGCCACGCTGGGGCAGCCATGACGAGAACCAAAGCCATGCCTGAAGCGAGCCGTGCACGACCCAACGCACGTGCCTCACCCAACCGGGACACAGCGTGCATGAACGCGAGCATCAACGGCAGACGTAACCCTGGCTCGAACTTGTGCACGTTACGCAGCGGCGCGAGCGGACCGTCCAGCAACGCCCGCACGGTCTCGGAAAGCGGGCTGTCCAGCGAGCCGACGTACCCAATGGTCAGGAACGTGACCGTGGTGATCACGCTGATCGTGATGAACCGTCGCTCCGGGAGGCCACGCCTGACCAGGCCGAGCAGCCCGACCGCGGCGACCATTCCGGTGGCCAGCATCAGGATCGGGTGGTCGACCAGCATGAACCCCGACGGCCACCACGGCTCGCCCTGCACGACGTACGCGACCCATTGGTTGGTCCCGCGCATCGCCTGGAACAGCGACATCGGCGAGGTCGTGTTGGTGGCCGATTCGACGTAGTCGACGAACGGCAGGCTGTACTGGCCAAGCAGCATCAGTGGCAGGAACCACCACACCACCGCGGCCGTGACCGAACCGATCCACCACAGCACGAGTTGGACGTGCTGTTTCGTCCATTCCCTTGTCAGCAGCCACAACGCGGGCAGGACGAGGACGAGGATGACCACGGCGCCGTTGATGCCGCCGATGCACACCACAGCCAGCCCGGACAGGCCGGCCGCGCGTCTGGCTGAACCGATGCGGTCCGCCTTGACCAGCGGTAAAAGCACCCACGGCAACATCGCGGGCGCCAGCATTTCCGCCGACAGCGGGCCGATTTCGGTGAGCATGCGCGGCGCCAGCGCGTACGCCACCGCGCCGGTGTACTGCGCGGGCGTGCTGCCGATCTTCAGCGTCCGCGCGATCGCCAGGACACCGTAGAACGCCAGGCACAGCAACAACGCGCACCACAGCCGTTGCGCGATCCATGGCGGGATCCCGAGAAGCTGGTTGAGCGCGAAGTACGGTCCCATCGGGAACAGATAGCCGTAGGCCTGGTTCTGCAGTTCGCCGCCGGTGGCCTCCGGGTTCCACAGATGCAGCGCGCGGCCGAGGAACGCGATCGGGTCCACGGTGAGGTCGAGCTTGGTGTCAAAGGTCGTTTTGCCTGGTCGCTGCAGGAACGAGACCAGGGTGAGGCCAAGCATCACCCACGGCGTTGGGCTTCGGAGCTTGGTCAACACGCCGATGACATTAGACCTTGCGTACGACATATCGGGTCGACTGCCAGTGTGCCTCGGCAATGTCCTCACTCTGGCTGTCGATGACCTCGCCGCCGTGCGCCGTCACGACCTGCTTGAAATGCGCGGGCGAGACCGGCGTCATCCGCATGGGAGCGGGATAGCGCAACACGATCCGCTGCCCCATCGCGAGCAGTTTGTACGGCGCGAACCGCCACAACGCGCCCTTGAGTGTCCATAGTGGACGTGTCGTGCACTGCAGCACGGCGATACCGCCGGAATTCAGCACGCGCATGAACTCGGCCAAGTAGGTGTCGATGAGGTCGGCAGGCAGGTGCTGCAGCACGAGTTCGGTGTAGACGAGGTCGAAGTGGCCGTCGTCGAACTGGCGCAGGTCTGGCGAGTCGTTGTGCACGAACCGGCATTTCCCGCCGGTTCTGTCCAGCTTGCGAGCGGTTTCGAGCATCGGCTCGGACACGTCGACGCCCGTGACCTCATCGGCGTGCTCGGCAAGGGCCTGTGAGAGCCGCCCGGCGCCGCAGCCGAAGTCGAGTACACGTTTCCACGTGACTGGCAGGTCCCAGCGGGACAGCCAGTCGCGGGCCTTGGCCACGTCGGTCCGGCCCAGTTCGAGGAACTGGTCGACGTCCCATTTGCCGCCGCGCTTGTCCGGCGCGACATGGACCGCCCACAGGGGGTCCTGCTCGCCGAGCGTCGTCCAGTCTCGCCGCACCTCGTCGAAACTCACCGAGCCATCCTAGGGACGCATGAAGCTTTTTCAGGTTATCTGTTATCGGCCTGGTATCAGCAGGTCATGTCACGGGCAAGCCGATCCGGACATCGACAACGCACATCGGGTCCACCTGGGTGGCCCGGTTGATGTCGACACGGTTGAAACTGTCGTCCACCACCAGGTAGAGCACGTGCAAGCCATCGGTGAGCTGGATTTCGTAAGTCGTTTTGCCCAGACGGATGGTCACCGGACCTTTGCCTGACGTGTAGTACTCCATTCGGAGCAGACGGCGGCCATTGCTCCACCCGCTCAACGGGATCGTCGCGGTGTCGTAGCCGACCGCGTAGCCGCATTTCTCGTACGGTCCGGGCCTGCCGACAACCGGGTCACGGACATTGGTGATCTTCTGGGGTGTGCCGGTTTCGTCCAGCAGGTACAGGTTCTCCGCTGGCTGGTCGAACTTCGGCGGCCCGGGCAGCAGGCCGATCACGCGGGATGCCTTGCCGTCCTCGAAGAACCAGTTGCTCATGATCTGGTCGGGCACGGGCGTGTCGTACAGGACCATCGACGGGTTGCCCTTCAACGCGGCCTGCGCCGTGGCCACGTACTGCTTGGCCTTCTCGAACTGCAATCCCGGTGCCAGCCAGAGATAGCTGAACGTCGCGCTCGCGCCAAGCACCACGATCAGCAGGCCCGCGGCCGGGCGTTTCAACCGCAACGAAGAATAAGCGAAAGCACCGCACAGCACGGTGATCGGCACGGCATCGGCGGTGTACCTGGGGTCGTTGCCGATCAACGGCCCGATCTCCGGCAGACGCGTGATGATCACCAGCGCCAGATCGACCACGACGTACGCGCCGAGCAAACTCCACGCCAGCACGGCTTTGCGCCCGCCGACAACGATTCCGCCGACAATCACAGCGACCGCGATGGCCGCGGCGGCGATCCGAAGGCCTAACGCCGGGGTCGAAATCGCCGCGCCCGTGGCGGGATCGGCCCACGGACCACCGAAAAGCCCAGGCAGGAACACGTCGAACACCGAGCGCCGGAGGAATTCCAGTATCACCTCGACACGAGGCAAGCCCTCCTTGATCCGGCTCACGGTCAAGCCCGCGTACAGTGCCACGAACCCAGCGAGCAACGCGCCATGCGCGAGCCAAACGCGCCAAGGCGCCCGCTCGCCCAGCAGCAACGTGAAACCAAGTAGCAGCGGCAGGAACAGCGCGGCCTTCTCGTAGAACGCCATTCCCGCGGCGGTCCACAGCAACGTCGTCACGATATGCTTGGGCTCACGTGTCCGCAGATACGTCAAATGCGTGTTGAACGCGCCGAACATAGTGAGTAGCAAGGGAAACAGCTGCACGCTGTAGGCCCACCACATGGTGGAGAACAGGATCAGCGGTGAGAACGCGTACAGAGCGTACGGCAGCAGCAAACCCCAGCGATGCTTGAAAACCCGGACCAGTAGCCGCCACAGCAGGATCAACGCGCCCGCCTGCATGAGCAGGGCGGGAATCACCGCGATCGGGTAATTCAACGGCGCCAAGGCAGTGACGAACCAGGCCAGCAGGAACATCCCTGGCGCGATATGCCCGCTGTAGTCCTGGAAAAGGTAATCGGCGTCGAACGGGCCGCTGCTGCCCGCGCGATACAGGATGACGAAGTCGTCTTGGCCGAAATAGCCGGAGAACGTGGCAATGGCGTGGATCAGGAACGGAATCGCCGCGACCACGGCAGCGGCGATACTGACTGTCTTGGGTAAGACGAGGGTGGGCGCTGGTCGGGTCGCGGTAGCCGTCACTGTTGCTGCTCCAACAACTTGCCTAAGGCCGCGTAGAAGGTGTCGACGATCTTGGTCGGGTCGGGTGTCGGGAAGGCGTCGCCGCCGGTCGCCCTGGTGATCTCGCGCAGCTCGGCCGGGTCGATGTCCGGTCCGATGCCGATTCCGATGATCTGCAACGGCCGCTTGGGATCCTGCAGCTTCACCAGTTCGGCCAGCAGTTCCTGGCGGCTGATGCCCTTGCGGTCCTCGTTCTTGCCGTCGGTCAGCACCACGACGAGGTTGATCCGGCCGGGTTCCCAGTTCTGTCGTGCCGAGCGGTACGCGGCGAGGACGCTGTCGTACAGGCCGGTCGCGCCGCCGCTGATCGCTTTGACCGCGCGTAGTTTCGCCAGCGTGTCATTGCTTGCGAGGTGCTCGCCGACCGGCTTGACCGGCAGCAGTTCCTGGTAGTCCTTGTCGCCGTCGAGGTTCGTGGAAAACCGCCACAGCCCGATCTTCGTGGTCTTCTTGAACAGCCCAAGGCCCAGCTCGGCGGCCTTGATGGTCAAGGTCATCCGGTCGGCTTTGGCTTTGGGCACGGCCGCGGCCATCGACCCGGACACATCCAGCAGCACCTGCATCCGCGAGCTGCGGTTGGCCGCCGCCCATTCGTTGAGCAGCTTGTCGGGGTCGTCGGGCAGGTTCACCGGCGCTACGACTGGCTGATCAGGCCCTGGCGTGCCGTTGGGCGGCCGGAAGCCCGCCGCGGTCAGGATAGGGGCTTGCTGGAGCACCTTGGCAAGGAACTGTTGCGCTATCGCACGTTGCGCGTCGGACGTCCCAGGAAGCACGACATAGGGGTAATCCAGCGACGGGATCGCCGGATCCGCGTACGCGCCCACGAGGTTGTGCGCTTTCAACGACACCTCGGACGTGACCGCGCCTTCCAGCGCCGGGTCGAAGATCGCTGAGGGTTCCTGAACCGTGTGCTTGGTCAGCTTGCGCAAGGCTAAGGCGTAGGCGCCCGCCGGATCAGGCGCCTTCTTGGTCAGCTCACCTGTGCCGACCAACGCGGCCAGCCCGACCGGGTCGACGGCCGGATCGAGGAACCCGATCGCCGGGTCGCCTCTGAAGATGTCCGGCCATGTCGGCTTTTTATCCGGCCAGCCGTACTTGCGGGCCGCGGTTTCGGTCAGCCCCACCACGATCGGTGACGATGCCACCGAGGTCCCGGTCACCGGCAGGCTCCACGAGCCGCGTTCCTGCGCTCGCTGCAACCATAAGGAAGACTCCGGCACCCAGACGTCCGGCTTGGTCACGGCCAGGCTTTCCATGGCTTGACCGGACTGGGCCGCGACCGTTTCGACCTTGAAACACTTTTCAGTGTCCTGTTGGGACACCGTGGTCAGCGCGGGCGCGATGTCCGGCGCGGCGACGATCCGCAGTGTCGTGACGGCGTCACAGCTGGACGCGGCCAGGCGGGTACGCAGGTAGTCGAAGCCGAGCCAGCCCGCGAGGGTCAGCACGAGCAGGACGCTCAGGATCACCACGGGCGAGCCGGGCCGCCGAGCCATCCGCCTGAACCTCCCGTCGCTGGGTGCGGTGCCGCATCAGCGTAGGGGAAATCGCTACTGAGTGGTAATACCCGCATCCGGCGCTTTAGCTCATTAATTACTAATAAACGTTGACACGATCCGTCCCGACCGGCAGTCTCAACGCTGCACAGTCCTGAAGCGGGAAGGTAGGCGTCGCAATGCTGCGTCGTGTGATCCAGGCAAGCCTGGTTGCCGTGTTAGCCGGGCTGGTCACCCCGGTGGCCACCGCCAACGCCGGTGTCGATCAGGGAGCACCGGAGTATTACGACAGCGGCCTCGCGCCGACCCCGTACATGGGCTGGAACACGTATTACGGCCTTGGCGCGCCGACCGAGCAGGCCGTCAAGGGCGTCGCCGACCACCTGGTCTCCAGCGGTCTGCGGGACGCGGGGTACAAGATCGTGTGGCTGGACGGCGGCTGGCAGGGCACGCCGTCGCGCAGCGAGAACGGCAGGCTCCTGGAAGACCGGACCCGCTTCCCATCCGGCATTCCGGCGATCGTGGACTACATCCACAAGCGTGGCCTCAAAGCGGGCATTTACACCGACGCGGGCGCGTGGGACCCCAAGCACTGCGGCCTCGGCAGCGGTGGCGGGTACTACGAGCGCGACGCCAAGCAGTTCGCGGACTGGAAGTTCGACGCGGTCAAGGTCGACTTCCTCTGTGGCCTCGCCCAGAAACTCGACCCAGGCAAGGCCTTCGGTGAGTTCTCCGCCGCCGTGCGCAAGGCCGGCCGCAAGATGATCCTCAACCTGTGCAACCCGGTCACCAGGGAATGGGGCCAGGGCACGACGCCGGAGCAGGAAGCCGGCTACAACTACACCTGGGGCCCGACGACCGGTGACTCGTGGCGTACCGACACGGACGTCGCCGTCGGCACGCCGTGGCCGGGTGAGTTCAAGAACGTCCTGCGCAACATGGACAACAACGCGGCGCACCCCGAGGCCAACGGCCCAGGGCACTACAACGACGCCGACTACCTGATCCCGATGCGCAAGCTGCCCGACGGCAGTGGCTACGAGCTCAACGAGGAAGAGTCCACCACTCAGCTGATCATGTGGGCGCAGATGGCGACCCCGCTGATCATCGGGTCGGACCCGCGCACGCTGCCGCAGTCGATGATCGACACGTTGAAGAACCCGGAGATCATCGCGGTCAACCAGGACAAGCTGGCCATCCAGGGCGTCCGGGTGCAGTCCGCGCCCGAAGGCGACGTCTACAGCAAGGTGCTTTCCGGTCGCGGACAGCGTGCGGTCACGCTGCTCAACCGGTCGGACAACCCGTCGAAGATCACGCTGGACTTCGCCAAGGCGGGCCTGAAGGGCGATATCGCAGTCCGTGACATCCGCAAGCGCGCCAATATCGGCACTCTCAGCGGCTCGTACTCCGTCGAGGTTCCGGCGCACGGCACCGCGTTCCTGCGCTTGAGTGGCACGGACTCCGCTCCTGGCGCCGAGCTCGGCGGCGACACCTCGGCCAGCCCCGCGCTGGTCCGGTTCTCCGACACGTCGGCCACGGTGTTCTCCCGTGCGGCGGACGGCTCGATTGTCGTGAACACTAAGAACGGTGACACCTGGTCTCAGCGCTGGACCCGCCTTGACGGCCCGGTCCACCGCGGCATCCTTGGCCAGCCCGCCGCGTACGGCTCAGCGGGCGGCCGGATCGACCTGTTTGTCCGTGGCGCGGACAACGAGGCCTACCAGCGCACGTTCCGCAATGGACGGTGGGACCGTTGGATTCGCCTTGGTGGCAAGCTTTACGACGCGCCGACCGTCGCGTTCACCTCGCCGGACAACTGGACGATGTTCGCGACCGGCCCAGTGGGTCTGGTGTGGAAACGTAAACACAATGTCGGTTGGACCACGATCGGCTCGCCGAACCTCAAGCCGATCTACGGCAGGCCAAGCGCTGTGGTCGACGCCAACGGTGTCCACGTGGCCGTCCGGACGCGTGACGACGCGGCCTGGATCTACGAGAACGGCGAGTGGAAGTCCCTCGGCGGTGTCATCAGCGGCAGCCCGACGTTGCTCGCGACCGAAGGCCGGATCTACATGTTCGCTCGTGCCAGCGACTACACCTTGTGGCAGCGCAACTTCTCCGATGGCCAGTGGGGCGGTTGGTTCCCGCGCGGTGAGTTCCCGAGCAACGCGTTCGATGGCTCGCTCGGTGTGGCTGCTGGTGCGAACGGGTCCGCTTGGGTCGCGTTCCGTGGCATCGGTGGGCAGGTGCGACAGGTGGTGCTGTGACAGCTAAGTGTGCTGTGGTGACGGGCGCGGCGTCGGGTATCGGCGCCGCGGCCGCTCGCCGTCTGGCTTCGGATGGCTACCGCGTCATCGGTGTCGACATCAATCCGGCTCCAACGGTCGCTGTTGTCGGCGATGTGGCGTCGGACGCCACGTGGGAGCAAGTGCTTGCTTCGACCGATGGTGTTGACGCGTTCGTCAGCAACGCTTTCACGGTCGTCGTGAAACCTCTTGGCGAGACTTCTCGTTCCGAGTGGACTCGGCAGATCGAGGTCAACCTGACCGCTGCTTACCTTGGCGCGCACGCGTGTCTGCCGTCGTTGCGGGCTCGGCGCGGGTCGATCGTGCTGGTTTCCTCTGTGCACGCTCATTTCGGGCTGCCTGGGCATCCGGCTTACGCGGCGGCCAAGGGCGGTCTCGTGTCGCTCGCCGGTCAGCTCGCCGTCGAGTACGCCCCTGATGTCCGAGTGAACTGCGTGCTGCCTGGACCGGTCCTCACCGGCGCATGGGACCGGGTGTCCACTGAGGATCAAGCACGCAGTGCGCAAGCGACTCCGTTGGGGCGATTGGGAGGTCCTGACGAAGTCGCTTCGGTTGTGTCCTTTTTGGTGTCTGATCAGGCGTCCTTTGTGACCGGTGCGAGCATCGTCGTCGACGGTGGCTGGTCGGTGCACAAGGACTCGTCATGAGGGGGTATCGGTGAAGATCACCGGGGTCGAGACGTTCCTGGTGGCGCCGCGCTGGCTGTTTCTGAAGATCAGCACGGACGAGGGGATCAGCGGCTGGGGTGAGCCGGTCGTCGAAGGCCGCGCCGAGAGCGTGCGCGCGGCCGTGCACGAACTCGCCGATCTGGTGATCGGCCAGGACCCGCTGCGGACCGAGGACCACTGGCAAGTGTTGCGGCGCGGTGGTTTCTACCGCGGTGGCCCGATCCTGTCCAGCGCGTTAGCCGGGTTCGACCAGGCCCTGTGGGACATCGCCGGTAAATACCGCAATGCTCCCGTGCACGAACTGCTCGGCGGCCCGGTGCGCGACCGCGTGCGCGTGTACTCATGGGTTGGCGGCGATCGGCCGTCCGGGATCGCCGAAGCCGTTGCGGCACAGGTGGAGCGCGGCTTCACGGCCGTGAAGATGAACGGCTGCGGGCCAATGGACGCCATCGCCACCCCGGCTGAAGCTCAGGCCGTGCTGGATCGTGCCCGGGAGGCGCGGTCCGTGCTCGGGCCCACGCGTGATCTCGCCATCGACTTCCACGGCCGCGTCTCGCCCGCGATGGCCCGACGGCTGCTGCCGATGCTGGAGGAAGTGCAGCCGATCTTCGTCGAAGAGCCGATCCTGCCGGAGATCCAGGGCGACGTTTTGGCCTCGGTGGTCGCGTGCAGCAGCGTGCCGATCGCGTTGGGGGAGCGGCTGTATTCCCGTTGGGAGTTCAAGCCGGTGCTGGACGCGGGCGTGTCGGTGTTGCAGCCGGATCCGTCACACGCGGGCGGTATCTCCGAGCTGCGCCGGATCGCGGCCCTCGCGGAGGTCTACGGCGCCAGCCTGGCCCCGCACTGTCCATTGGGTCCGATCTCGCTGGCCGCGGCCCTGCAGGTCGCGTTCGCCACCCCGAACTTCCTGATCCAGGAACAAAGCCTGCGGATGCACTACAACGTGGGCACCGAGTACACCGACTACCTGGTGGACCCGACGCCGTTCACGTTCACCTCGGGGTACGCCGTGCGCCCGGCAGGCCCTGGTCTCGGCATCGAGATCGACGAAGAACAGGTCCGCAGGGCGTCCGAGGTTGGACACCGCTGGCGTTCACCGGTCTGGCGGCACGACGACGGCAGCTTCGCCGAGTGGTAACCCCTCGTGAGTGGTTATCCGTGTTCTAACAAGGATAACCACTCACGAGGGTCTTTCAGGCCTTGAGCCTTTTCATGACCGGGAACCCGGCTTCTTTCCAGGCCGCGAACCCGCCGATCACGTCACGCATGTTCGGCATGCCCAGTTGTGCGATCACCTGATGGGCCGCGAGGCTGGAGGTGTACCCCTCGTTGCAGATCAGGATGACCTCCTGGTCGGCGTCGCCATGCCGTAATTCCTTGATGTGCCAAGGACTTGTGACGTCGAGGCGCCATTCGAGGACGTGCCTCGACACGGGCACCGCACCTGGTATCTCGCCGAATCGCCAGCGGTACTCGGTCGGCCGCAGATCGACCAGGGTGGCGCCGTTGCGGAGTGCTTCTGCTGCTTGCGCTGGGGTGTAGCGGGTAATCGCCTCCCGCGCCTGCTCAAGCAGCCGCGAGATAGTGCTCATGCCTGCTCCCCGCTGTGATCAAGCCCGTCGCATGAGCAGCTCACTGTGTTGAATGATTCGCTCGCGAGCTCGCTCATAGCTGCGCCACGCGCAAGCCCGCCGCCTCGACTTCGAGTTCTCTCGTGTCGGGTTCCGGTGTGTCACACTCGATTGCTCGCAAATGGTGTGTTCCGGATGGCAGCCAGCAATAGAAGTTCATCACCCGCAGTGGTGGTGAGTACGCGTGGATCGACACGGTCGGTTCCATGCCCACGTTCACCAGGTTGTGCAGGTACTCAGGACCGAAGCCGACCGATTTCCCCGCTTTGTGCCTGCGGGTTTTCAGGCGCGGCTTGCCGATCTTTCCGTAGTCCTCGACCAGTGAACCCTTGGCCACGGTGAAAGCTCCCGAACTTCCGCCGTGATCGTGCAACAGGGTGTCCTGTCCGATGTCCCAGCAGATCAGCCACACTTCGTATTCGGTGTCGCGATGCAGCCGGACACAATACCTTTCGGCCAGATCGAAAGTCACTTTCGACTGCCAGGTTTCCGGCGATTTCGCGATTGATTCGACGATGTCCCGCAACTGCCCCGGCGGCAGCACGGCGTCGGTGGAGAACTCCACGAGATCAGCCCTTTCGCTATGAACCCGTGGTGTCCTGGTCCGCCGGGTCGGGGGTCCCGTCGGTACAGGCCAGCACGGATTGGTATCTCGCTCGAGCTCATGCCGCCGTCAAACACGCCCTTGTCGGCGCGTTCACCACGGCAAAGCCCGAAAGGCCACTATATGGTGGCCAGGTGCGGATAACCAGAGCACAGCGCAACGCGGTGGCGGAAAAGATCACCAGCCTTGAGCGGTCGTTCTACGGACGCGGTCCGCGCAACGTCAAGGTGTCGGTCAGCGACGACGACCCGATCAGCTTGGTGGTGCTGTCACTGGACAGCCTGACCGTCGCTGACGCCGTGCTGAGCGAACGCGGCCGTCAGGATGCCGTGATCAGCCATCATGAAGCGCTGCACGAAGCGACGAAGGCCGACTTCCTGGAAGCGATCGAGGAGATCGTCGGCGAACCCGTCTCCGCCTACCTCGCGCAGGTCCACCCGAACACCGGCTACGCCGTGCGCGTGTTCGTCTTCAGTGATCTTGGTGACTTCGACGACCCGGATGCGGACAACGCATGATCACTGCCCCGTTCGGCGAGTGGAAGTCGCCGATCACGGCGGCAGACGTCGCCAGCGCCCGGACCATGGTCAGCTACCCGCACGTGATCGGCGACGAAGTCTGGTGGCAGGAGATCGCGCCGTCCAGCGGCGGTCGAACCCAGGTGATGCACCGTGCCGCCGACAGGACGGTCAGCGCTGTGCTGCCTGCGGGATATGAGGCGCGGACGCGCGTGCACGAGTACGGCGGCAAGTCGTACCTGCCGATTCCTGGCGTCGGCCTGGTCTTCGCGAACCACCAGGACCAACGTCTTTACCTGCTCGCCGATGACTGTGTGCCGCTGACGCCCGACGATGGCGGTCGGTACGCGGACTTCGCACTCTCGCCGGACGGTACCGAGGTGTGGTGTGTCCGGGAGGTTGCCGCTGATCCGCCCGAGCGGTCGATTGTGGCCGTTCCGTTGGCTGGTGGAGACGTCCGCGAACTGGTGAACAACGGTGATTTCCTGGCATTTCCCACGCCGTCGCCGGATGGTTCGCTGGCGTGGATCTGCTGGAATCGCCCGGACATGCCGTGGGATTCCGCGGAATTGTGGATCGACTCCAAGCGAGTGATCGGCGGTCGCGGAGAATCGGTTCTCGCGCCGATCTGGCGATCGGCTGACAGCCTTTACGTGATCTCCGATCGGTCGGGCTGGAGTAATCCTTACGAGGTCGATCGTTCGGGCACAGTGCGGCACATTCATCCGGCATCGGAAGAATTCGCCGGTCCATTGTGGGCACTGGGTGGTCGTCCGTACGACCTGCTGCCGGACGGCAGGCTCGTCGTGCTGCACGGTCGTGGCGAGCTGCGGCTTGGCATCCTCGACCCCGACACCGGCTCGATGACCGACGTGCCGACGCCGTACACGTCATTCGCCGCAGCGTTGAGTGTGGACGGATATGTGGTTACTTCCGTTGGGTACAGCCCTGATTTGCCAGCGGCTGTGGTGCGGGTGGACCTCATCAGTGGGCATTGCGATGTGGTGCGTGCCGAGGCGGAGTTGGTTCATGCCTCGTACTTTCCTTCTGCCTCACCGGTGGAGTTCACCGGGGAGGACGGTGTGGTTCATGGCTTCCTGTATCCGCCGTCGAACCCTGATTTTCGTGCGCCTGATGGCGAGTTGCCGCCATATGTGCTGTGGATCCATGGTGGGCCGACCGATCATGCGACGTCCGCTTTGGACGCTGGCAAGGCATACTTCACCAGCCGGGGCATCGGTGTGCTTGATCTGAACTATGGCGGGTCCAGTGGTTATGGCCGGGCTTACCGTGATCGGTTGCTTGGCAACTGGGGCATTACCGATGTCGCCGACGCCGTGACGGCTGCTCGTGCCCTGGTTGCCGATGGTCGGGCTGATTCCGCTCGGCTGGGGATCAAGGGCGGTTCGGCCGGCGGCTGGACTGTGCTTGTTGCCGCGACTCGGAGCACTGTTTTCAGCGCTGGGGTTTCGTATTTCGGTGTCAGCGATTTGCAGCTGCTGGTTGAGCAGACGCACGACTTTGAGGCTGGCTGCCTGGATTCTTTGGTCGGGCCGCCTTCGTTGTATCGGGAACGGTCGCCGCTTGGGCACGTGACTTCGGAGACGTGCCCGCTGCTTTTGCTGCAGGGGTTGCTGGACCCGGTCGTGCCGCCGAGTCAGGCCGTGGCGCTGCTCGGCGAACTGGCCGAGCATGGGGTGGAACACGCTTATCTGGCTTTCGCCAAGGAGTCGCACGGGTTCCGGCGGCCGGAGAGCATCCGGGCTTCTTTGGAGGCCGAGTTGGCTTTCTATGGGCGGGTGTTCGGCTTCTCGCCGGGTTAGCTTGGATACCTCCTACCCGTATGAGGTTGCCGTCCGGACGGGTGGCTCCTAAGCTCCTTCGCAGACGAGGGAGGTGCGCACGTGGGTCTGGTGGCACTGCTGGCCGCCACAGTCGTACTGGTGGCGACGGCATACGTCGTGTCCCGAGCGGTCCAGCTGGCCAAGACTGCCTCTGATCGCCTGCCCTTCCTCGCCGGACACGCCCCGGCCGAACATGCCATGTCGAGGTACCACGTCCGCTGGTACACGCTGACGATGATCTTCCTGGCCTTCGACATGGAGATGATCTTCATGTACCCCTGGACACTCGTAGTGTCCGAAGTAGGCACACCGGCCGTGGTGGAAATGTTCCTGTTCCTCGCGGTGCTGTTCGCGGGCGTCTGGTACGCAAAGCGGAAGTGTCAATCCCCTCAGATCGTGGAGACGGTTTATGCCACTTCGGTTCTGACCTGCGTCGCTGATACTGCTCGTGCGTGTGCCATCTGATGCTCGAACGGGATCGGGGCCAGGCCGTCGTTGGCGCTGTGCCGGCGGGTGGTGTTGTAGAAGTCCGCGATCCAGGTCGCGACCTTGATCCGCGCCTCAGCTCGGGTAGTGAACCGGTGTCGGTGTACGAATTCGACCTTGAGTGTGCTGTTGAACGCCTCGGCCGCGGCGTTGTCCAATGCGGACCCGACCCGGCCCATCGACTGCACCACACCCAGCGTCCGGCAGGCCGCCGCGGTCGCTGCGGCGGTGTATTCCGATCCGCGGTCGGTATGGAAGATCACCCCGTCCACGTCCCCGCCCCGGGTGGTCGCGGCCATCCGCAGCGACGCCACCACCACAGCCGCGTCATGGTGGGCGGACATCGCGTAACCCAGCATCCGGCGGGAGAACAGATCCTCAGTGGTCGCGAGATACAGCGGCCCCTCATCGGTGTCGATCTGCGTGACATCCCCGCACCACAACACATCCGGTGCCACCGCGGTGAAGTTCCGCCGAACCAGATCGCGAGCCACTGGCCGTTTCCCCGGCCGGGTCAGCGACCGCCGGCGTTTCGGCGGTCGTCCGGCCAGACCGAGCTCGACCATCCGCGCCGCCACGGTGTTCTCCGAGACCTTCCAGCCGGCCTCCCGCAGGTCACGGGTGATCCGGGGACTGCCATAGGTCTCACCCGAAACAGTGAACAACCTCCTGATCTGCTCATCCAACTGCTCCCGCCGCTGATCACGGGCAGTGGGCTTGCGGTTGATCCACTTGTAGAACCAGGACTGCGAGACCTCCAAGGCCCGGCAGGCGATCGCATGCGGGACACCGTGCTTGGTCCTCTGGGACGCGATGAACTCCGCCACGATCACTGGTTCATCGCGTCCTTCACCCACAGGACCACGGAGCGCTTGAGCACATCACGCTCCATCTCCAACTCGGCCTTCTCCTTCGCCCACTGTGCTCGTTCGGCCCGCAGCCGGGCCAACTCCGCACGCTCGGCCTCGTTCAACCCGTCTGCGGGCTGCCCGGTCTGGCGCCGGTCGGCCTGTACCCAGTTGTGCAGGGTGTACGCGCTGATCCCCAGATCCCGTGCGACCTGCGCCACCGACTTGCCGGTCTCGGACACGATGCGCACCGCACCCGCCCGAAACTCCGGATCAAACCGGCGCCTCTTATCTCCCACGACCTGATCATCTCTCTTGGTTCAGGTCTCCACGCTACGAGGGGAAGCACAGAAGGCGCCTTGCGATGGACGTGACCTCGTGGCTTCTCCGAAGGATGGCTGTGCGCCCATTTGTGGTGGCTGTGCCAGGGGCAACGGCCGCTCGCCTCGCCGCTGAGCGGAGTTTTCGGGACCGAGGATGGCGGCAGGCGGCCAACCCGGTTGAAGCGAACCTCCTGGTGGTCGCCGGGGACATTGATGTGGACCTGGTGTGGGGGCAGATGCCACTGCCAAAGGCGAAGGTGGAGCTCGCGTCGGCGGCGGACGTAGATCGGGCGATTGGCGCGGCTGTGAGGGGATTGAGGGATCGGCGCAGGCAGTACGCGGAACCTGAGTCCACGCATGGGACAGCCTCCGATCTGCATCGAGGCCATGACGATTCTGAGGCAGTCAGCGATGCCCATGCGGCGCATGGCCATGACATGGGCCAGGCTTCGATGGCTGGACATCAGCATGGCGGCCATGACCATGGCATGGGCGAGATGGTGATGCCTGGTGGGATTCCGATGGCGAGCCGTACCGCGGACCGTGACGGCCTAGCCCTCGACTACCTCCACATCTTCCTTGGCCCGGTCCTCGCCGACTGGCCGCCCGGCCTTGTCGTGAAGGCCATCATGCAGGGCGACGTCCTGCAAGAGGTCGAGGTCGACGTGGTCGGAATCCCGGGCAACTACTGGACTGAGGACCGCATGCCCGCCCGTCGACTGGACAGCTGCGCCCGGTTGCTGGGTGTGGCCGGGTGGGAGACCGCAGCCACTAGAGCCCGGGAGCTGAGAGACCGAGTCCTCTCTGGACAGGATGCTGACGTTGACCGGTGGGCGAAGCGGGTGCGACGGTCGAGGGTGCTGAAGTGGTCCCTTGTCGGGGTCGGAGAGTGGCAAGGGCGAGACGCCTGGGATCGGCTGAACGCGTGGCTCGACCAAACCGACGTCGAGTCGGACATCGCGACCTTGCCTGACCTGCTGAACGGCAGCGAGCTCGGCAACGCGAGGCTCATTGTGGCCAGCCTGGACCCGGACACCGATCATGGTTGAGGCCGGGCCGTGGTGGATCGGCCTTCTCCTGCCCGCGATACTGGGCGCCTTCGCTCTCGGGGCCGCGATGCTTGACGCGGGCTCCTACCCGCTCAAAGCAGCCGCTGGACTCCTGATCCAGCAACGCAGGAAGACCCTGGCGGCGGACATCTTGCTGCTCAGGGCCGGGATTTTTGCTTTGGTGGCTGCCGCTGTTCTGGCTGCTGTGGTGATTCCGCTCGGCGAAGTCGCTGTCCTTGATACCGGTGTTGGTGTTGTTTGGTTCAACATGGCCGAGGTTTTGGCGTGGGCCGCGGTGTGGATGGTTGGGTGGGGCGCCAACTCCGCGTACGCCATGGTTGGTGGTTATCGGTTTGTCGCGCAGGGATTGGCGTACGAGCTGCCGCACATGTTCGCGCTGATCACCGCCGCTCTTGGTGCGGAGTCGCTGAGGGTTGGCGACATTGTCGAGGCTCAGCGCGATCTCTGGTTTGTGGTGTGGATGCCTGCGGCCTTTGTGGTCTATTTGCTTTCTGTTCTGGGGATGGCGTTTTGGGGGCCGTTCGATCAGCCTGCCGGGCGGGACATCGGCGGTGGTGCGAGGCTTGAACTGTCCGGTGTGGATCGGTTGCTGTTCGAGGGTGGCCGGTGGATGTTGTTGACCGCCGGTGCCGCTTTCGCTGTCCCGCTCTTTCTTGGGGGTGGGGGTTGGGGTTGGGTGATTGTCAAGACCGCTGCTGCGCTCGCGGCGTTGGTGTGGTTGAAGAAAAGGGTGCCGACCGTTCGGTTGAATCGGTATGTGGAGTTCGCGTGGATCGTGCTGATCCCGGTGATGCTGGTGCAGGCGTTGGTTGTGGCCGTCGTTGTCCTCGTCCGATAGGTGGGCTGACATGCAGATAGCGTTCTGGGCCTGCGCGGTCGGCGCGATCGCGGCCGGTGTCGCGGTGTTCAAAGTGGACTCGATGGCACGGGCGACGTTCGCGTTGCTCGCGTCGTTCATCTTCGCGGCGGGGACGATTCTTCTCCTGCGATTGGCCTATCTTGGCATTGTCGTTGTGCTCATGATGATCATGGAGATGGTCATCATGGCCGTTTTTATGATCATGTACATGATGAATCCCGGCGGGCTCATGCCGATGAGCATGGTGCACAACAAGAAAGGCTCCCTGGCGATCGCGGGTGCGACCTTCATCCTCCTCACTGCCACGATTCTCCTTGTGCCGTGGCCGATGCGGAACGGGGAACCGCCGCCCGATCCGACGCGTGCTCTTGGTGAGGCGTTGATGGGCTCGAAGATGCTGGTGATGATGGTTCTCGGGCTCGTCTTGTTCGCCACGATGGTTACGTGCGTCGTGTTGGCGACTCATCGCGGGCGGTACGACCGATGACTCTTCAACTATTCCTCATCTTCGCGGCCGCGTTGTTCAGTGTTGGGCTTTATGGCGCTTTGTCCCAGCAGTCCATTGTGATGATCATGATGGGGCTTGAGTTGATGGTGAACGGGATCATCGTTGGCGCGGCGGCGTTCTGGTACTTCGTGTCGCCTACGGTCGCCGATGGGCAAGTGCTCGTTCTGGTCGCGGTCACTGCCATGGCCGTCGAGATGGCTGTCGGGTTCGCCGTCACCACGGCCATTTTCCGGAAGCGGGACGTGGACATGACCGACATGGCCGCGGACTTGAAGGGCTGAGCCGATGCCGCCTTTCAGCTTCGCTGTCGATGGACTCTCCGCGACCATGTTGGTGACGCTCGCGGTCATCCTGGTCGCGGTTCTGGTTTTCGCCGCGGCCGATATAGGCGCCAGTCTGAGGTTTTACGTTCTGATGCTGGTTTTCGCCGTCGCGATGGCGATCACGGTGACTGCTACCAATATTGTGACTTTGTTGGTGGGCTGGGAGATCATGGGCGCGATGTCGTACGCCCTCATTGCTTTCTGGTGGCGTGAGCCTCGCAGAGCCACTTCTGGCGCGATTGCGTTCTTGACCACGCGGGCCGGAGACCTTGGGCTGTACTTGGCCGCGGGTGCCGCGTTCGCCAACGGTCAAACTGACCTCAGTGGACTGTCAGGCGATCTGGTTGCCGCGGGGATCGTCATAGCGGCGTTGGGCAAGTCCGCGCAGCTGCCGTTCAGCTTCTGGCTTTCCCGGGCGATGGATGGTCCTAGCCCGGTGTCCGCTTTGCTGCACTCGGCAACCATGGTCGCGGCTGGTGCGTACCTTCTGATACGGGTGAACCCGCTGCTGGAACAGACCGGGTGGGCCGGGCCGGTGGTCGCGTGGGTCGGGGTCATCACCGCGCTGGTTCTTGGCGCGGTCGCTGTGGCGCAGACCGATTTCAAGCAGATGCTTGCTGCCTCGACCTGTTCCCAGGTGGGGTTCATGGTCCTGGCCGCGGGCACCGGGGGAGCGCAAGCCGGGACCGCGCATCTCGTCGCGCACGCGGCGATCAAGAGTTTGCTTTTCCTTGCCGCTGGCGCCTGGCTGACGATCCTCGGGACCAAGCAACTTCCTGAGCTACGCGGCGCGGCCAGGAAGTATCCGCTGATCGGGGTCACGTTCACGATCGGCGCGCTCAGTCTTGCCGGAGTCCCGCCACTGTCGTTGTGGATCACCAAGGACGCCGTTCTTGCCACGGCACCCACGGCGATCTACGTCGTCGGGCTGGCGGCTGTGGTCCTCAGCGGTGTCTATGTTGGACGCGCACTACAGCACGTCTGGGCGCGCGAAGGTCAGCGTCAGAAAGCGAATGTCCTGCTGCAGGTTCCGCTGCCATTCCTTGCGGCCGCGGCTGCGGTCTTCGGGCTCGTGATCGCGCCGGAACTGCACCTGACTTGGTGGGAACTCGTGTTGTCTGGCGGGCTGGCGATCGTCGGTATCGCGCTGGGACGGGTGGCTTTCCAAGCCAAGGCGTTGGAAGGGTGGCTGGGGTTGGAACCTGCTACCCGCAAGGTCATCGTCAAGCCGACGATGGCGTTGGCGGCCGCGTTGGCGCGGTTCGACGACAAGGCGGTCGACGGGGGAGTTCGGGCAGCCGCGGCGACCGGGGATCTGTTCGCGAAAGTCGCAAGTGGACGGATTGAGGTCACTGTGGACGGCGTCGTCCATCGGATCGGCGCCGCCGCCAAGGCATTGGGCCGTTGGGCTCGTCGGCCGCAGACCGGGCAACTGCATCACTACTACGCACAGGCTGCGGTCGCTTTGGCCCTGCTCGCGGTCCTGCTGATGATTGTGAGGTGAGGACGTGCTGAGCCTCATTGTCTTCCTGCCCCTAGCGGTTGCCTTGGTGGTGCTTGCCTTGCCGTCCAAGGTCGCCAGATGGCTGTGGGTCGGCGTGAGCGTGGTCGATATGGCCTTGGTCGTGGCTTTGTGGATCAACTACACGCCAGGGGCTTACGAGGTCAATGTCCGGTGGATCCCCAGTGTCAGCTCCGGATATCACCTCGGCGTCGACGGTCTGAGCCTGCCATTGGTCGCTTTGACGGCGTTTCTGTTCCTGGCGTGCGCGGTTTTTTCGTTCAGGGACAACGACCGCATCAGGTCCTACGCCGCTCTGTTCCTGTTCATGCAGACCGTGAGCCTTGGTGTGTTCGTGTCTCTCGACCTCGTGCTTTTCTTCGTCTTCTTTGATCTGTCTATTGTGGGCATGTACTTCATCATCGCAGGTTGGGGGCATCGGGACGCGGCCAAGGCGGCCCTGAAGTTCTTCCTCTACACCTTCCTTGGTTCGCTGGCTTTGCTGCTGGGCTTCATCGGATTGTTCCTGGCAGGCAACACGTTCGACATGGTTGAGCTCACCAGGCTGGACCCGTTGGCGGGTAAAGGTTTTCTGAGTGTTGCTGTGTTGGTCGCGCTTGGTGTCGGGTTCGCGATCAAGACGCCGACTGTGCCGTTTCACACCTGGCTGCCGCCCGCGCATACCGAGGCGCCCGCGGCGGGGTCGGCGATCCTGGCTGGGGTGCTGCTGAAGATGGGCACGTACGGCTTCGTGCGGATCATGATGCCGATGCTGCCGGACACTTGGCGTGAGTATGCGGTCGTCTTTGTGATTGCCGGTGTCGTGAGTGTCCTTTATGGAGCCCTGGTCGCGCTGGCGCAGCAGGACTTCAAGCGCATGATCGCGTATACGTCGGTGAACCACATGGGCTACGTTCTGCTGGCGCTTGGGGCATTCAGCGAGATCGGCGTGACGGGCGCGGTGACCCAGATGGTCAGCCATGGGCTGATCACGGGAGCGCTGTTCCTGTTGTCCGGTGTGCTCTATCAGCGCGGCCGGACGTATGAGATGGACCAGTATGGCGGCTTGGCTGGGACTGCGCCGAGATTCGCCGGGTTGATGGCGCTTGCGGCGTTCGCTTCTCTGGGGTTGCCGGGTTTCTCTGGGTTTATCGCCGAGTTCCAGATCTTCACTGGGTCTCTTGGTGAGGCTCCGGTCGCCACCGCGCTGGCGTTCCTGGGCATCTTGATCACGGCGACGCTCTTCCTGCGGGCTTTCCAGCGGGTGTTCCTTGGGGCGTACAAGTCGCCGGAGGGGAAGATCGGAGACGTCACCGTGGTGGAGGGAGTGGCGATCGTGCCACTGATCGCGGCGACGGTGGTCATCGGCATCTTCCCGCGGTTCCTGCTGGACGTGATCGAACCGGCGTCGCGGACTGTGGTGGAGCTGGTGAGTCGATGATGGCTGTGATCGGACTGGCTTTCCTGATGGCCGTTGAGCCTATGGCTGTGATCGGGCTGGTGGGCCGATGACCATGATGGATGAGGACCCGTTCGCCCTTCTTCCCGAGATCTTCCTTGCCCTTGCTGCCGTCCTTGGCCTGCTGCTTGGCTCATACTTGCCACGGAAACGTCAGTGGCCGGTGATCGCGCTCGCCATTTTTGCTTGTGTCGCGGGCATTGTTGCCACAGTCTTCGCAGGTCCGGACCGTGCTGTGTTCGGTGAGAGCTACCGGATCGATGTGCTGACCAACCTTGGTCGATACATCATCCTTGGCGCACTTGTCTTCGTCATCTGTATCAGTGTCAGGCATTTTCGGGAGCACAAACGGGAAAGTGAGCTCTATGTCCTGATGCTGCTTGGGTCTCTTGGCGCTGTCGTCATGACTGGGGCCAACGATCTCATGCTGTTGGTCGCTGGATATCTGCTCGCGAGCATCCCGCTCTACGCACTCGCTGGATTCGGCAAGGATGACCTCGGAACCGAAGCCGCTCTGAAGTACTATCTGCTGGGAGCGTTCTCAGGAATCGTTCTGCTCGCGGGTGTCACGCTCCTTTTTGGAGTCGGTGGGGCTACTGGATATCCGGATATCGAGCTCGCCAACGGGGTGATCGCCGCGATCGGGCTTGTCGGGGTGTTCGCCGGGCTGTTGTTCAAAATCGGTGGCGTGCCACTGCATTTCTGGGTTCCGGACATCACCGAGGGAGCGCGGCCCCCAGTCGCTGCCTTCGTCACCACGGTCCCGAAGATCGGTGCGTTGATCGCGATGTTCCGGCTGGTTTCGCTGATTCCCGTACAGTGGCCGGTGCTGGTCGCGGTGATCGCGGCGGTCACCATGACGCTTGGCAACTTCGCGGCCTTCTTCCAGGACAATGTTCGGCGCCTGCTGGCTTATTCGACCATCAGTCAAGTCGGCTATCTGCTGATGGCGGTCGCTGTCGCCACTCGCAGCGACTGGGCTCAGCCGGGCCTGTTGGTCTACTTGGGCGCCTACGCGCTGACGAACCTTGGCGCGTTCGCCGTCGTGTGTGCTTTGCCCCAAGCCACAAGGATTTCTGACTACCGTGGGTTGTTCTGGACTAGACCATGGCTCGCGATTGTGCTCGTCGTCTGTCTACTTGGGCTAGTGGGGACGCCGCCAACTCCCGTATTCGTCGGCAAATTGGCGGTCTTCACGGCCGCGGTGGACGGCGGCTTCACGTGGCTTGCCGTCCTTGCCGCGATCAACACCGTCGCCAGCGTGTTCTACTACCTGCGCTGGGTCACGCCCACCATCAAGTAGCTTTCACGCCATTGGTCGAGACCATCGGCGGCTGTGCCTGTGGGCGGCCGAGCAGGTAACCCTGCGCCTGGTCGCAGCCGAGGTCCTGCAACATGGAGAACTGCTCGGCATCCTCCACCCCCTCGGCGATGGTTGTCAGACCAAGCGCTTGGCCGAGACGGATCACCGCGGTGACGATCTCCCGGTCCGACGGATCGGTGACCAGCCCGGCCACGAACGACCGGTCCACCTTGATGATGCTGACCGGCAGCCGCTTGAGGTAACTCAGCGACGAATACCCCGTGCCGAAGTCGTCGATGCCCAGCCCGACGCCCATCTCCCTGAGCTCCTCGAACTGACGCAGTGTGGACGTGTCCGCGTCCATCAACACTGTCTCGGTCAGCTCCAACGCCAGCGCGGACGGCTCCAGCTTCGCCCGCGACAATGCCTCGCCGACCGTCCGCGCGAGGTCCGGCTGAGTGGCCTGCCGCGCCGACAGGTTGACCGCCGACCGGAAATCAGGCGGCACGACGCCGGACGCGCGCCACGCCGCGAGCTGGCGGCACGCCTCCTCCAGCACGTACGTCCCGATCGGCACGATCAGCCCGCTGTCCTCGGCGACCTGGATGAACGCGGCGGGCGGCAGCAGGCCACGGCTCGGGTCCTCCAGCCGCACCAACGACTCGACCGCGACCGCCTTGCCCGTGTCCAACTCGATGACCGGCTGGAAATGCAGTACGAACCGGTCGTCACGCAACGCCTGACGCAGCGTGGACGCGACCGCGACCCGGTCGACGGCGCGTGCGCGGCGGGTCTCGTCGAAGATCTCCCACCGGTTCTTGCCCTGGGTCTTCGCGCCGTACATTGCCGCGTCGGCGTTGCGCAGCATGTCCTCGGGCGTCAGCAAGTCGTTGTCGGACAACGCGATCCCGATACTCGCGGTGACTTCGACCTCGACCTCGTAGCCCGGCAGTACGACCGGTTTGCCCACGGCCGCGGTCAGCCGCTCGGAGATCTCCACCACGCTCGGCTCGGACTGCAGGTCCGAACACAGCACCACGAACTCGTCGCCACCCAGCCGGGCGACGGTGTCCGACGGCCGGACCTGCGCGCTGATCCGGGCGGAGATCTCGCGCAGGACCTGGTCACCGATGTCGTGGCCGAGGCTGTCGTTGATGTCCTTGAACCCGTCGAGGTCGATGAACATCACCGCGGTCAGCGTCGGGTGCCGGTCGGCGCGCGCGAGGACCTGCTTCAGACGGTCCATGAGCAACGCACGGTTGGGCAACCCGGTCAGCGAGTCGTGCAGCGCCTGATGAACGAGGCGTGCTTCGGCTTCGCGGCGTTCGGTGATGTCCTCGATCTGCGTGACGAGGTAGACGGGCGCGTTGCTGCCGTCAGGCCGTACGGGTGACACCGTGACCTGGCCCCATACGATCCGGCCATCGGAATGGAAGTACCGCTTGACGCCGTGGAACGGTTCGTTGCTCCCGGCCTTCATCGCCGCCACCGCCGCGCCGCCGATGGCGTAGTCGTCCGGGTGGCTGACGTCGGCGACGGTCATCGCGAGCAACTCGGCCTCGGTCCGGCCGAGCATGTCGCACAAAGCCTTGTTGACCTGCAGGAACACCGCGCCCTCGCCGACCAGGCACATACCGATGGACGCGTGGTCGAACGCCTGGCGGAACCGCTCCTCCGCGTCGCGCAGATGGCGCTCGGCCTCCTTGCTCGCGGTCACGTCGATGCCGGTCGAGATCACGTGCGTGACCTGGCCGTCCTCGTCGACGATGGCGCCGTTGGACCACGACACGTCGAACTGGACGCCGTCGCGCCGCTTCCACGTGTGCTCGTAGGTCGCGGGAAAATCCGACGGCCCAATGTTCTTGTAGTACGCCTCGGTCTGCGCCCACTCCTCCTCAGGAAGGAAGAGGTCCCAGAACCGCTTGCCCGCGACCTCGGCGAACGTGTATCCGGTGATCAGCTCGCAGGTCCGGTTGAACCGGATGATCCGCCCGCCGCGGTCGAACACCACGATCAGGCTGCCTGCCACGTTGAGCACCGCGTCGACGAAGTCGTGCTCGTTTCTCAGTTGCAGCTCGGACCGCTGCTGCTCCTCGACCATCTCCTGCAGCCGCTGAGCCATACCGTTGAACGCTGTCGCCATGTCACCGATCTCGTCGCGGCTACGCACCGTCACGCGTTCCGCCAGATTGCCTTGCGCCAGCGTGGCCGCTCCCCGAGCGACCGCGCCGACATCCGAACTCATCCGGCGAGCCAGCCATACCGTCAGCACCATCGTGATCGCGAACGCGATGAGCACGCCCACCAGCGCGAACGTCCGGTCCTCCATGTCACTGGCTTGCCGGGTCTGCAGCATCTGGGCTTCTTGATCAAGGATCGACGCCCAGAGCGTCGCCATCGTTGCCGCCGCGTCGTCTATGGCACGGGCGTACGCGGTCCGGTCGACTCGGACGGTCGTCGCCTCTACGAAATCGCGTGTGGTCATCGTGGCCAGGTCGGTAACCGCCAGATACGCGGTGCGTAGCTGCGGCGCGAGCACGTCACGCATCGCGCGCCCCTCGCCGGTGTTGCCGGTGGCGCGGAACGCGGTGAAGAGGTTGTCCTGCAGCACGTCCGCGTGCCGCATCAGCATCGCCACGTCACCGGCGACCTTGGTCCGGTCGGGCAGGGAGATCCGGCCGGTGGTCAGCAGGTCGTCGATGGTGTTGCCCAGCCTGCTGATCCGGATGACCAGCTCGGGCGAGCACACCACCATCGCGTCGGCAAGGTGGTAAGTGCCCAGCTCAGGGTCCAAAACCAGGTTGGACGTCGCGCCGACGTACCCGATCAGCGTGCGGACGTCGCCGATCAGCATGGCGTGCGCGGCGTCGGTGCCCGCTTTGTCGTACTTTCCGGATTGGACGGTCTGCCAGTTCTGGGCCTGCGTCGCGGGCAGGGCGCTGGCGTTGAGGTCCGCGCCGGTGGTCAGCAGGTCGTCGTGCAGGCGGCTGTCCACTTCGGCCAGCGCGGCGTATCCGCTGTTGATCCGGTCGTCGACCGGCTGCAGATCCGCCGCGGGGCGGCTACCCGCGGCAACCTGACGGACGTACGTTTTGTGCGTTGCCAGATCAGGCAACAGTGTCGTGAGTGGCCGCAGATATTCAAGACCGCGCAGTTCGTTGGCGGTCAGGTCAATCCTTCGTGAGTTCGCGTCGAGCAACAGATAAGTAGCACCTGCGAGCAGCGCGGTGAACGCCACGCCGATAATCGCCAGCTTGTGCCAAATACGCCAACGTCTTCCACTGCTTCCGTGCCTGTCGGCCGGCGCATACATCGGCAGGGCCACCACCCGGACATCGCCACTTGTCACCTGTGCGCGGCAATCATCTGCCGCGGTATTCCGTAACGCAACCATCAATATGTGCGAGGGGCACGAACAGTACAGCCGGAAATGTTAAAACGTGATCAGTTCGAAAGACATCCGATGATGGTCAAGACCGGCCTCGTCCCGGCTGATGGGAAGCCGATCACATGATGGGAGCTCGGGCTTAGCATCCTCTCCCATGGCGCGGAGCAGGTTGTTGCAGGTTGGTGCGGTAACGGCTGCTGTGGTGGCATTGGCAGGGTGTAACGCGTCGAAGCCGCAGACCGGTCCGCCGCCGAGCGGCCCGGCGCTGGTGCTGGTAACGCCGAACCCGGTGGGCGTCAACGACTTCCTCAAGCTGTCGGTCCGCGGCGTCGAACAGGCCGCGGCGAAGCACAACGGCAGCCAGAAGGTCTTCCAGAGCACGGATCCCGCGTCACTCCAGCAGAATCTCGCGGCCGCGGTGCGTGAGAAGCCCGCGGTGATCGTGGCGGTCGGGTTCAACTTCGCCGACGCCATCGCGGCCGAGGCCGAACGCAACCCTGACCAGAAGTTCCTGTTCGTGGACTCCTGCACGACCAAGCCGTTCCCGAACGTGACGTGCGCGGTGTTCCGTGAGTACGAGGGCAGTTACCTCGCGGGCGCGGAGGCCGGACTGCTCAGCAAGACCGGAAAGGTCGGTGCGGTGGTCGCGTTGGACACCCCGCAGTTCCGCCGGTTCTCTGTTCCGTTCGGACAGGGCGCGGAGAAGGTGAAGCCGGGATCAACGCTGACACCGTTGTATATCGGTGGTTCGAACCCCTTCAACGACCCGGCACGGGCCAAGGCGCTCACGGCCATGCTCGGCGGACAGGGCGTTGACCAGGTGATGGGCGCGGCTTCGGCGGCCGGGAACCCTGGTGTGTTCGAGGCGGCCAAGGAAGGTGCGTTCTTCGCTTACGGCGTTGACGTCAACCAGTGCCCGCTGAGCCCCGGGCAGGTCGTGGACAACGTCATCAAACGCACCGATGTGGTGATCAGTGACGGTGTTGACGCCATCCTCAATGGACAGACCGGCGCCACCAAGTCGTACGGGCTCAAAGAAAAGGGCATCTCGCTGACCGGGCTTGAGCCCGACGCGGCTTCGTCGCAGTGTGTGGTCGCGCAGCAACCGGATGTGCTGAAGCGGGTTGGGGAGTTGCGCGACCAGATCGTGTCCGGGGCGATCACCATCAATGACCCCGCCGCCTAGCGTCTCGCTCCGGGGGATCGTGAAAAGGTTCCCCGGGGTGCTGGCCAACGATCACGTTGATGTGGACGTGGCGTGCGGCGAGATCCACGCGCTGATGGGCGAGAACGGTGCGGGCAAGTCCACGCTGATGTCCATCCTCTATGGACTGCGGCAGCCGGACGCCGGGACCATTGTGCTGCATGGGGCTCCCGTGACGTTTGCTTCGCCCGCGCAGGCGATCGATGCCGGTGTTGGGATGGTCCAGCAGGAGTTCGCTTTGTTTCCGCAGCTCACGGTTGCGGAGAATGTGGTTTTCGGGCGTGAGCCGACTCGGCGGGGGTTGCTTTCCCGGAAGGCTGCTGTGCTGGCGGTCGCCGAGTTGATCTCCCGGCACGACCTGCGGTTACGTCCTGGCGACCGGGTCGCCGACTTGCCGGTCGGGGCTCGTCAGCAGGTGGAGATCTTGAAGCTGCTGTACCGGCAGGCCGATGTGTTGATCCTGGACGAGCCAACGGCTGTGTTGACGCCTGCGGAGACCGAGCGCTTGTTTGGGGTGCTGCGCGGGTTGGCCGCCTCGGGCCGGACGGTGTTGTTCGTGTCGCACAAGCTGCAGGAAGTGCTTGCGGTCAGCGATCACGTGACGGTCATGCGGGATGGTCGCGTGAGTGCTCATGGGGCTACCGGTTCGTTCACCCCGGCGTCCTTGGCTTCGGCGATGGTCGGCCGCGAGGTCGATCTTGACCGGGCTTATCCGCGGGGAACTCCCGGTGCTCCCGTGCTTGAACTGCCGGAGTTGACGGTTCGTTCTGGGGAGATCGTGGGGATCGCGGGTGTGGCCGGGAATGGGCAGAATGCCTTGGTTTCGCGGATCCGGAAGGTCGCCCACGTGCCGGAGGAACGGGGTGAGGTTGGATCTGCTTCGCAGGCGAGTCTCGCTGACAACCTCGCGGTGGGGTTCCACCGGAGGAAACCGCTGGTCCGGGGTGGTTTTCTGCGGCCTTCGAAGATCCGGAAGCATGCGCGGTCGATCGTTGCCCGGTTTGATGTCCGTGGGTCGATCGAGCAGCCGATGGGCACGTTGTCCGGTGGGAACCAGCAGAAGGCCATCCTCGGCCGGGAGTTGACGCATGGGGCGGCGTTGCTGGTGGTTGAGCAGCCGACTCGGGGCGTGGATGTCGGTGCGATCGAGAACATCCATGCCCACTTGATCGTCTACCGGGATGCCGGGCATGGGATCTTGCTGGTTTCGGCTGAGTTGAGCGAGATTCTGGCGCTGTCGGACCGGATTCTGGTGATGTACGAGGGCCGGATCAGTGCCGAGTTCAGCCGGGCAGAGGCCGATCCCGAGCGGATCGGGCTGGCGATGGCGGGCGGGGCGCCGTGAAAACCGTTCTGATTTCCATCGGTGCCGCGTTGATTCTTGGCGCCCTCTTGTTGTTGGCTACCGGTGCCGATCCACTCACCGCCTATCAAGCCATTGTTTCTGGGGCATTTGGGCCGGACGGGTTCGCGGACACGCTCGCCTATGTGGTTCCCGTCGCCGGAATGGCCACGGCACTCGCGATTCCATTGCGAGCGGGCATGGTCAACCTCGGCGGCGACGGCCAGCTTGTCCTCGGCGCCATCAGTGCTATCTCGGTCGGCTTGGCCACCGGTAGCGGGATCCTTGCGTTGATCGCGGGAGTGGCAGCGGGAGGTGCCTACGCGGCCCTGGCCGCGTTGTGCGAGAACAAGTTCGGGGTGCCGCTGCTCATCAGCACGTTGCTGCTGAGCTACCCGGCGATGTCACTGGCCAGCTATCTCGTACGTTTTCCGTTGAAGGACGAGGGATCCAGCCTGCCGCAGACACCGCAACTGCCCGAAACAGCACGCTTGCCTGAGCTGATCGGGTTAGGGGTGGTCCTGGCGGTCGGGATCGCGTACACCGTGATCGACGCGCGAACACCCATTGGGTTCGAGACCCGGGTGATCGGGTGGAACGCGAGGTTCGCCGAATACGCTGGCATCAACAGGCCTCGGCTGACCATGACCCTGCTGGCATTCTCGGGCGGGACAGCTGGTCTGGTCGGGGCGATGGTCGCGATGGGGTTCCCGTACCGGTTCATCGACGGGGCATTGATCACCCCACAGTACACGTGGATCGGTCTGCTGGCGGCCCTCCTCGCCCGCGCGAATCCACTAGGGACACTCGCGGCGGCCGTCTTCTTCGCGGCACTGACAAGTGGTGGATTCGCGATGGAACGCGCGACACAGGTGCCACGGGAGCTGACCGCGATCTTGCAGGCCGTCCTGATCCTGTTCCTGGCGGCGACATCGGGCTTGCTGCGTAAGCGAGGCGCCCGTGTTTGACCTGAGCCTGATTTCGTCGACCCTCACCGCTCTTACGCCCATCTTGTTCGCCGCGTTGGCCGGGGCGTTGTGCCAGCGGGCGGGGGTTTTCAACATTTCGTTGGAAGGCACGCTGCTGGTCGGGTGTTTCGGCGCGGTCGCGGGCAGTTGGTACACCGGAAGCGCTTGGTTGGGTGTGTTGATCGCGGTGCTTGCCTCGGCGGCGTATTCACTGATCCTGGCCGTCGGATCGGTGACGTTCGGCGGGGACGCGATCGTTGTCGGTGTAGCCGCGAACCTGCTTGCCATTGGGTTGACGAGCTTTCTGATCCGGACGGTCTTCGGTACCGAGGGCGCGTTCAGTGATCCGGCATTGGCTGGGCTCGAACCGGTTTTCGGGCAGTCGTTGCTCGTTTACGTTTCGTGGCTTGCTGTGGCGGCGTTCGCCGTGCTGCTTTACCGGCATCCCTGGGGGTTGAGGTTGCGCGGCGTGGGGGAGCGGCCGTTGGCTGCGACCAGCCTTGGCGTGAGCGTGACCAAGTACCGGTACTGGGCGATCATTGCCGGAGGAGTGCTGTGTGGCCTCGGTGGGGCTCAGCTAGCGCTTGGTTCGGTCACACTTTTCGCCGAGAACATGACCGCGGGACGCGGCTGGATCGCTGTGGTTGCCGTGATGCTGGGACGTGCGACTCCTGCGGGTGTGCTCCTCGCGGCCTTGTTGTTCGGGCTCGCGGAGGCGTTGGGATTCCGGTTGCAGGGCCTTGGATTGCCGCAGCAGGCCACGGACGCGGCGCCATACATCGTCACGTTGATCGCGCTGTTCGCCTCCAGCCGCAGGCAACGGGTGTCCACGGGGTGAGAACGCGGGTCGCGAGGTCGTGACCGTGTCATCATCGCTGGCATGGTCGCGACCTCGGCCCCCAGCGATGGTCGCCTCGCTTCGAGTGCGGCCGCGGTGTTGCGGGCGGTACTCAGAAATGGTCCGGTGCCACGCAGGACGCTCTCGCGCCTCACCGGACTCAGCGGGGCAGCTGTGTCACGCCATTGCACGCGCCTCGCGGAACTCGGGCTGATCACGGAAACGTCCGCGATCCAACGGGTGGGACGGCCGCATGTCCCGGTTGACATCGATGTGTCGTCCCATCGCGTGGCCGGAGTCCATGTGGCACACGAGTTCTGCACCATCGTCGTACTCGACTTGCGGTGCCGGGTGTTGGCGCAACGTCGCGTGCCACATGTGTCGGACGATCCGGTCAAGGTACTCACGAATGCCGCCGAGAAGCTGACTTCCCTTGTCCTTGAGGTGATTCCGGGCCAGGCGCCGCTGTCGCTCGGCGTGGCAACGGGAGGATGGGTCGATCAGGACGCGGGCGTGATGGTCGAGCATGCCTCGCTTGGCTGGCGAGACGTGCCACTCAGGGACGTGTTCGCGCGTCGGCTCGGATTGCCTGTGCACGTGGACAATCACACGCGCGCGCTGATGCATGCCGAGGAACTCTTCGGCGCGGTAGGGGATCGGGACTCGGTGCTGCATCTGTTCGTTGGCAACGTCGTGGACGCCGCGGTGCGGATGGGTGGACAGACCTTGCGCGGTAAACGTTCCGCCGCTGGTGATATCGCGCATCTACCGGTCGGAGCACCGGATATTCGGTGCCGTGAAGGGCATTTCGGGTGTTTCGAGGCGACTGTGGCTGATCAGGCTTGGTCGCAACGGGTTTCTGGCCGGTCGTTCTGGGATTTGCTGGCGGCGGCCGAATCGGGCGATGCCTTGGCGCGGAAGCACTTGGTGAATCGCAGCCGGATCATTGGCCGCGCCGCCGCGTTGTTGTACGACTTGGTCAACCCGGACCTGCTTGTGGTCGCGGAACTTGGGGCGAACTCCTTCCCTGAGTGCCTCGCGGCCATCCGTGCGGAAGTCGGCACACGCTCCCGCGCGCCCGAAGACACCGTGCAGGCAAGCAGTTTCGGCTCTGCGACGGTGCTCGCGGTGTCGGCCGGTGCGGCTGCTTTGGACGTGCTCTACGGTAATCCGCTCGCGGCCTCGTTCGCGCCTGTGTCTCACCCAGTGGGCGCGACTTAATTTCATCGGTCGCAAAGTTGACCCTTCATCGGCGGCTTTCCCAGGATTGAACGCGATCCCACCCGAACATTCCTGGAGCAGCCATGCCGGAGCGGCACTTACATCTCAACGCCTTTCTGATGGGCGTCGGCCATCACGAGGCGGCATGGCGGCACCCGGCGACCGATCCGCATTCCCTGACCGATGTACGGCACTTCCAGAACCTGGCGCGAATCGCCGAGCGTGGCACGTTCGACTCGGTGTTCCTCGCCGACGGCGTCCAGGTCTGGGGCGACATCGAGCACACCGCGGCGCAGGTCTTCGAACCGATCACGCTGCTGACCGCGATGGCAACGGCCACAACGCGCATCGGCCTGATCGCCACCGTTTCGACCAGCTACAGCGAGCCCTACAACGTGGCAAGGTGGTTCTCGTCGCTCGATCACATCAGCGGTGGCCGGGCGGGATGGAACATCGTGACGACCGCAGGCGACCGCTCGGCGCAGAACTTCTCCCGTGACGCGGCCGCTGAGCACGCTGAACGCTACGAGCGCGCGGCCGAGTTCGTCGACATCACCACCCGGTTGTGGGACAGCTGGGACCCCGACGCGCTGGTCGTTGACAAGGCTTCCGGCGTCTACGCCGACCAGGGCAAAGTCCGCGAACTCGGCCATCAAGGCCGGTTCTACCAGGTCAGAGGCCCGTTGAACGCGATCCGCAGCCCGCAGGGACGGCCGTTGCTGGTGCAGGCCGGGTCCTCAGAGGACGGAAAGACCTTCGCCGCGCAGCACGCCGAGGCCGTGTTCACCGCACACCAGACTCTGGAGTCGGCTCAGGCGTTCTACCGGGATCTGAAGGCGCGAGTGGCCGACGCTGGACGCGACCAGGACGGCTTGAAGGTCCTGCCGGGCATCGTGCCGGTACTTGGCTCGACGCAGGCCAAGGCCGAGCGGCTGGCGCGGGAGCTGGACGAGCTGATCGTGCCGGTCAGGGCGGTCCGGCAACTGTCGGAGATGATCGGCGTTGACCTGACCGGGCATCCGCTGGACCAGCGACTGCCCGACCTGCCGCCGGTGCAGCGGATCAACGGCGCCAAATCGCGCTTCGAACTGGTCCGTGACCTGGCCGAACGTGAGCAGCTGACGTTGCGGCAGATCCTCTCGCGGCTCGGCGGCGGGCGCGGGCACCAAGTCGTCGCCGGGACGCCCGACTCGATCGCCGATCACATCCAGCTCTGGTTCGACAACGGTGCCGCGGACGGCTTCAACATCATGCCGCCGCTGTTGCCCTCCGGACTTGAGGAATTCGTCGAAACGGTCGTACCGCGGCTGCGTGAACGCGGCTTGTTCCGTACGCACTACACCGGGTCGACGCTTCGCGAGCATTACGGCCTTTCCCAATTCACGCCAGCGGCCGTCTGAAGGGAATTGTCATGGACAGGAGGAAATTCTTACTGCTGACCGGTGCCCTCGCGGCGGGGTGCGGTGTCGGTGAATCGTCCGGTGGCGAAACCAAGAAACTCCGCTACCAGGGCTGGACCGGGCAGGTGAACCCGCCGGAACTGGCACAGGATCTCGGCTACCTCGGTGACGTGACACTGGAGTGGGTCGGCAACACGATCAGCGGCCCGCAGGACATCCAGTCGGCCGCGACCGGGCAGGTCGACTTCGGCGGCGCGTTCAACGGCGCGGTGGTCAAACTGGCCGTCAGCAACGCCCCGATCACCGCCGTGATCAGCTATTACGGCGTGGACGAAGCCCAGTTCAGCGGCTACTACGTGCGGGCGGACTCGAAGATCCAGTCCGCCCGTGACCTCCCCGGCGCCAAGGTCGGGATGAACACGCTCGGCGCGCACGCCGAAGCCATGCTGGACATCTACTTGCAGCGCAACGGTGTCGCCAAGGCAGACGCGGCCAATGTGGAGCGACTGGCACTGCCACCGGTCAACACCGAGCAGGCATTGCGGCAAGGACAGATCGAAGTCGCCGTGCTCGGCGGAATCCTGCGGGACAAGGCTTTGCAGACCGGCGGGATTCGGCCGTTGTTCAACGACTTCGAGCTGCTCGGCCGGTTCAGCGCGGGCACGTACGTGCTGACCAAGCAGTTCTTGCGGCAGAACCCGCAGACCGCGAAGACGTTCGTCACCGGTGTGGCCAAGGCGATCGAGTGGTCACGGACCGCGCCGCGCGCGGAAGTCATCGCGCGGATGAAGGACATCGTCGGCAGGCGCGGGCGATCTGAGGACACAAAACCCTTGGACTACTGGAAATCCTACGGTGTCGCCGAGACAGGCGGCCGGATCCGGGACAAGGAACTGCAGTTGTGGAGCGATTGGCTGGCTGAGCGCGGCGACATCAAGCCGGGCGCGGTCAAAGTCAGTGACCTGTACAGCAACGAGTTCAACACGTTCACACAGGCAGGGTGACGGTCATTACTGCGAAGATCGTGTTCGACCGGGTTGGCAAGGACTTCCCGATCCGTGACTCCGTCGAGTCGTTCACCGCGATCGAGGAGTTCTCCTTGGCGGTCAAGGCGGGCGAGTTCGTGGTGATCGTCGGCCCGAGCGGGTGCGGGAAGTCCACTTTGCTCGATCTGCTCGCCGGGCTGACCACTGCGTCAAGTGGTCGTGTCCTTGTGGCCGGTGAGCCGGTCAGCGGACCCGGGTTGGATCGCGGGATCGTCTTCCAGCAGTACGCTTTGCTGCCATGGCGAACCGCGCAGTCCAATGTGGAATTCGGCCTTGAGGCGATCGGGGTTGCCCGCCGGGCTCGGGCCAACCGGGCTCGGGAGTTCCTTGACCTGGTTGGGCTCAGTGGGTTCGAGAAGCGTTATCCGCACGAGCTTTCCGGTGGAATGCGGCAACGCGTGGCGATCGCGCGGAGCCTTGCGTACGACCCGGACATCCTGCTGATGGACGAACCGTTCGCCGCGCTCGACGCGCAGACCCGTGAGTCCCTTCAGGACGAGTTGTTGCGGATCTGGCAGCGCACTGGGAAAACGATCGTCTTCGTCACGCACGGCATCGAGGAAGCTGTCTATTTGGGAAACCGGGTCGCGGTGATGACATCCCGGCCAGGGCGGCTCAAGGAGGTGCTGTCGATCGACCTCGGTCCTCGTTCGGTCGACGCGGATCTGCGCTCCAGCCCCATTTTCGGTCGCTACCGGCACGAAGTCTGGTCCCTTTTGCACGAGAAGGAGACAGTATGACCGCGACACTGGAGCGGCCAACGGTCGTCGCCGCTTCTCATCAACCTGGTCCACGCCGCCGGATTCTTCGTACTGTGTTCATGAAGAGCGCGGCAATCGTTGCCCTGCTGATGATCTGGCAACTGGCTCCGCGTCTTGGCTTGACCGACCGGACCTTCTTACCACCGTTCTCCGAGGTGCTGGTTGCTTGGTGGGAACTGCTCGGTGACGGCCAGTTGCTTACCAACTTCGAAGCCAGCTTGGTCCGTTCGTTGAGTGGCTTTGGTTTGGCAGTCGCGACCGGTGTGCCTCTCGGGTTGTTGATCGGGTGGTACAAACCGGTCGCTGACTTGCTTGGACCGTTGCTTGAGGTGTTCCGTAACACCGCGGCGCTGGCGTTGTTGCCGGTTTTCGTTCTGCTGCTGGGAATCGGTGAGACGTCCAAGATCTCGATCGTGTTCTACGCTTGCACATGGCCGATCTTGCTGAACACCATCAGCGCGGTGCGCAGTGCCGACCCGACGTTGATCAAACTGGCCCGATCGATGAACCTGCCGCCGTTCCGGCTGTTCCAGAAGGTGATCCTGCCAGCGTCGGTGCCGATGATCTTCACAGGTGTCCGGCTGGCGGGCGCGGTGTCCATTTTGGTCCTGGTGGCCGCGGAAATGGTCGGCGCGAAGGCTGGATTGGGCTACTTGATCAACTCTTCGCAGTACAACTTCGCGGTGCCGGAGATGTATGCGGGCATCGTCACGCTTTCGCTGTACGGCTTGCTGTTCAACCAAATTCTGGTCTACGCCGAGCGGAGGTTCACCTCATGGAGATGACAACCGATGTGCTCGTGGTGGGCGGCGGACCTGCGGCGACGTGGGCGGCGGCCAAGGCGGCGGCGTCCGGGGCTCGCGTTGTGCTGGCGGACAAGGGGTACTGCGGAACGAGCGGCGCTACGGCCTCCGCGGGGACCGGCGTCTGGTACGTGCCGCCGACGCCTGAGGCTCGGGAGCGGGCGATGGCTTCGCGGGAGGCCCTCGGCGGGTATTTGGCCGATCGTCGCTGGATGGCACGCGTTCTCGACCAGACTTATGATTCGGTGAACCAGTTCGCGTCGGCCACTCGTTATCCGTTCCCTGTGGACTCTTCAGGGCAGCCGTTGCGCAATGGTCTGCAAGGGCCGGAGTACATGCGGCGGATGCGTACTTGGGTGCGTCGCTTGGGCGTCCAGATTCTTGATCACAGCCCAGTCGTCGAGTTGCTTGTGGACTCTGCCGGTGTTGCTGCTGGCGCCGTTGGCTATCGACGACAGGAAGGCCATGAGTATCGGGTTCGTGCGGGCGCGGTCGTGCTCGCGACAGGCGGGTGTGCGTTTCTGAGCAAGGCTTTGGGGTGCAACGTGAACACGGGCGATGGCGCGTTGATGGCGGCCGAGCTTGGCGCGGAGATGTCCGGAATGGAGTTCTCCAACGCCTATGGCATCGCGCCGGAACACACCTCGGTTACCAAGACGGCGTTCTACAATTACGCCACTTTCTATCGCGCCGACGGCAGTGTTCTTGAGGGCGCGGGAAGTCAGCGTGGCCGATCAGTGATCGCCAAGGCCTTGTTGACGGAGAAGGTGTATTGTCGTCTGGACCTGGCCAATGAGGACGCTCAACGAGCGATGCGACTGGCGCAGCCGAACTTCTTCCTCACGTTCGACCGACTCGGGATCAACCCGTTCACAGCCAAGTTCGCGGTGACCTTGCTGGCGGAAGGCACGGTTCGCGGCACAGGCGGGATCCGGATCGTCGACGATTACTGCGCGACAACGGTTGCGGGATTGTTCGCGGCTGGTGACGCGGCCACTCGTGAACCCATCTGCGGTGGGTTTACCGGCGGTGGCAGTCACAATGCCGCCTGGGCGATCTCTTCTGGTGGCTGGGCGGGCATTGGTGCTGCCGCGTTCGCGCAGACAGTCGGGCCGATGCATCCTGCCCGCGCGGTGCGTGCGGCTGGTGGGGTGGCACTGCGGCCGACCGGCTCGGGTTCGGTCGATGTCCCTGATGTCGTCAAGGCTGTTCAGGACGAAGTGCTGCCGTACGACAAGAACTACCTTCGGCACGGCGACCGACTCCGGTCCTCATTGGACAGCCTGCACACGGTGTGGGACACCTTGCGCGACTGCTTGCACGCCTCAGGGTCGGCGGCGCCACGTGCACGGCAGGCCGCGGCGATGGTCGCGCACGCGCGGTGGATGTACACCTCGGCTCTGGCGCGCACGGAAACCAGAGGAATGGCCAAGCGCCTTGATTTCCCGGATCAGGACCCGGCTCAGCGCCACCGGATCATCTCCGGCGGCTTGGACAAGGTCTGGGCGCGGCCGTGATCGAACTCGTCTCCGCTGAGCGCTGCATCGCTTGCGACAAATGCGTTCTGGTGTGCCCGACCGACGTTTTCGACCGTGGACAGGACGGCATTCCGACGATCAGCCGCCAGTCGGACTGCCAGACCTGTTACCAGTGTGAGGCCAACTGCCCGGTCGACGCGCTTTTCGTGGCACCACAAACCCATCCGTTGCCGTCCGGCTCGCTTTCCGTGGCGTCGCTTGGCGGATTGATCGGCAGTTACCGGGAACGCATCGGCTGGGGCCATGGCCGCACGCCCGGATCAGCTCGCGCCGTCGGTCCTCGTCTCGACCCGAACGGCCCCGAGATCACCTCATGAAAGGCATGACATGACGACCATCACCTCGTGGGAAGTCCGCAAGATCGGCGGCCGGATCGGCGCTGAAGTACTCGGCATCGACCTGGCCAGGGACCTCCCGCCCGCGGAGTTCCTGACCTCGGCGTTGAACGAACACAAGGCGCTGTTCTTCCGTGGCCAGGACCTCGACGACGCCGGACATGCCCGCTTCGCCTCCCAATTCGGCGCCCTGACCACCGCGCACCCGACTGTGCCATCCGTCGACGGCGCACCGAATGTCCTAGCCGTGGACGGAGAAGAAGGTGTCCGCGCCAACCGCTGGCACACCGATGTGACGTTCGTCCGGACGCCACCCAAGGCAACTTCGTTGCGAGGCATCGTGATTCCGTCATCCGGTGGAAACACACTGATCGCCAACTCGGTCGCCGCGTACAACGACCTGCCTGGGCCACTGCGTGCGTTCGCGGACACGTTGTGGGCCGTGCACACCAATGACTACGACTACGCGGACCCGCCTCGTAACGCCAAAGCCGCCGAGCACAGGCGCGTCTTCACCTCAACCCGGTACCGCACAGAACATCCCGTTGTTCGCGTGCACCCGGAGACAGGGGAGCGGGGGCTGTTCATCGGCGGGTTCGCCACCCGGATCGTCGGACTGTCCACAGCGGAATCCGCCGACATCCTGCGGCTGTTCCAGGCGTACGTGACCCGCCCAGAGAATGTCGTCCGCTGGCAGTGGGCGCCCGGTGACGTGATCATCTTCGACAACCGCGCCACCCAGCACTACGCGCCAGACGACTACGGCACGCAGCCGCGCCTACTGCACCGCGTGACCGTTGTGGGTGACGCCCCAGTCGGGATCGACGGCTCCACCAGCCGAATCATCGAAGGCGACGAAGCGTCCCACTACACGTCCTAGGCTGCGGTGTGCACTTAGCGCGCATCGAGGAGCAGTTGCGAGCCATCGCGGTGGCCGTGATGGACAGCCTCCCGTATCCGCCGGGCGAGAACACGGTCGGAGAGCCGGGCGGCATCGAAGAGCTGGTGGCCGAGTTCGGCGGCGATCTGCCTGCCGACGTCGTCGAGTTCTTCAGCGCGATCGGCGCGGTCAGCCTGCCGGATCTGTGGAATGGCTACTTCATCGGCCCGACGAGCTGGTCATCCACCCTTCGTCGCACGGGCGAGCTTCGCGAGGTCCTTGGGCATGGTGACGTGCTCGTCGTCGCTTCGAATGGCGGCGGCACCTTGTACGCCATCCCGAGGACCGGCGAGGTGCTCGTCCTTCCACTGGCAGGTATCGAGAACGGCGTGTATCTGGGGCAGGCTCGCGAGGTTGCCGATTCGCTCGAGGACTTCATCGACGGCCTCATCAATGCTGCGACATCTGGCGAATGGGACCCGTTCGATCCGGACAGGTCCTAACATCACGTCGCATGACTGCCGAGAAGGACCTGGTGTACGGCTGGATCACGCGGGCCGACAAGATCCTGTTCATTCGGCGTGATCCGGCGGTTTTCCTCGGCGGCCGGTGGGAACTACCAGGTGGGACCGTGGAGCCAGGCGAGCCTGCCGAAGCCGCGGCGGTCCGGGAGATCGCCGAGGAGACCGGCCTGAAGGTCCAGATAGTCAGCGAGCGGGCCACATCCAGCTGGCCGGACATCAACGGCAAACCGTTGACGATCAACGCCACGATCTTCGACGTCACCGAGGACGGCCAGGCCCAGGTCGTGCTCAATCCAGGCGAACACGACGAGTATGCCTGGCTCACGCCAGCCGAGGCGGCCGAGCGGGAACTGCCTGAGCACGTACGGCGAATCTTGCCTTGAAACGGCGGAAGGGACGCTTTCGCAGCGTCCCTTCGTCAGTACTGGTCAGCCCTGGCTGGCCTTGAACCTGGGGTCCCGCTTGTTGATCACGAAAACCCGGCCCTCACGCCGGACAACCTGAGCGCCCGGCTTCTGCTTCAACGACCTCAACGAGTTCCTAACCTTCACGACTACTTCAACCACGGCAGGCCGCCTGCTATTCCCTAGGTGTCCGGCACCGGTCCTAGGGCTAACGCGTCCGTTGACGCTGATCCGCCAGCGCTGCAAAGTGGATCAACGCGCACGAAACGGACCACCATGGATTCCCTGCAGCTGGCCCACTTCGTGGCATCGGCGATCCTCGCGCACCCCGCCGGGATCCTCCGCCCGATGCTGCCGTCACTGCGTGCTGCCACCGAGTCACTGCCCGGTGCGCTGGCCGCCCCGCTGAGTCTGACGCTGTCCTATCTGGACCACGCGGAGGGTGAACCGCCGTGTTGCCTGCATCTCAGTTGTTACGTGGCAACGGATCATGCTCGGTTCGACCGGCTGTCGGCGATGTCCGGGCTACACGTCACGGACCATCTCGCGGTCATCCTTGAGTGCTCGGCGGCGGGCTACACCCGTGAGGCCGTCAACCTCCTCGTAGCCCACCGCGAAGCGCTGGATCTGTTGTGGCGCACCCTCGACGACCTCGGTTCGCACTACGCACCGACCGTTGAGGCTGTTCGAACGAGCGTGTCAGGCCGCGGTCTGGTGCACGAAGCACCAGCGCCACGACTCGCCCGGTTCGAACGACCGGATCACCGGGTGCCCTGTCTCAGCGGCGTGCTGGCTGGCGTGCTTGGCGGGCGACGAGTCACAACAGCCCACGTGACCACAAGCCAGACACAGCCGTAGATGCACCCAGGTCCCGCCGACGGCCAGGCAGTCCTCACACCCTTCGCGGGTGTGCGGCTCCGGGTCGGGACCGAGTTGGGCGATGTCCTGGCAAACGCTCACTGTCCGCTCCTCTACTGGCGACTGTCCGACACGAAGGTACGCCTCGAACCGAACTAATGCTTGACTGTGGACATGACAACAGCGGTCCCCGAGAACACCCGAGCCACGCGGCCCTCGATCCTGACAGTGGACGACGACCAGAGCGTGTCCCGGGCGATCGCGCGTGACCTGCGTCGGCAGTACGGCGAGAACTACCGGATCGTCCGCGCGGAGAACGGAACACAGGCACTGGAGGCCTTGCGGGAGATCAAACTGCGCGGCGAGGAGGTCGCGGCGCTGCTCGCGGACTACCGGATGCCGGGGATGAGCGGGATCGAGTTCCTCGAAGAGGCGATGGACCTCTTCCCGTTGGCCAAGCGCGTGCTGCTGACCGCGTACGCCGACACCGACGCCGCGATCCAGGCGATCAACGTGGTCGACCTGGACCACTACCTGCTCAAGCCATGGGATCCGCCGGAGGAGAAGCTCTACCCGGTGCTCAACGACCTGCTCGCGTCATGGGAGGCAGCGGACCGTCAGCCCGTACGCCAGGTCAAGGTCATCGGCCACCGTTGGTCCGCGCGGTCCTATGAGGTCCGTGACTTCCTTGCCCGCAACGCGGTGCCGTTCCGGTGGTACGAGCTGGACCAGAACGAAAGCGAGGCCCAGCGCCTGCTGACGGCGTGCCAGTGCGGCGAAGCGGACATTCCCGTCGTGGTGACGCCAGAGGGCGAGGCGCTGATCCGGCCGTCCGACGCGGAGCTGGCCGCACGCGTCGGCCTGAGCACCACCCCATCGGCTGATTTCTACGACCTGATCGTGATCGGCGCAGGCCCGGCCGGGTTGGGCGCGGCCGTCTACGGCGGCTCAGAAGGCCTGCGGACCGTGCTGGTCGAGCGGCTCGCCGCGGGTGGCCAGGCAGGCACGAGCAGCAGGATCGAGAACTACCTTGGCTTCCCGGACGGGGTGTCGGGCGAGCAACTGACCGAGCGGGCACGCAGGCAGGCGCTGAAGTTCGACGTGGAAATGCTCACCACCAGGAAGGTGGTGTCGCTCGAAGCCAAGGGTGCGGCCCGAGTTGTCCGGTTCGACGACGGCACGGAACTGTCGGCCCACACGGTTATCCTCGCGACCGGCGTCGCATACCGGACGCTCGCAGCACCGGGCCTCAGCGACCTGACCGGCCGTGGCGTGTACTACGGAGCGTCCACAACAGAGGGTCCAAGCTGCGCTGGCCAGGACGTGTACCTGGTCGGTGGCGCGAACTCGGCGGGCCAGGCGGCGATGTACTTCTCCAAGCACGCCAAACGGGTCGTGCTGGTCGTGCGCGGCGACTCGCTGGACAACTCGATGTCCCGCTACCTGATCGACCAGCTGTCCGGCCCCGGCAACATCGAGGTGATGACGTGCACCGAGGTGATCGGCGGATCGGGCACGGACCACCTGGAAAGCCTGACCCTGCGGCACAACAAGACCGGTGAGACCTCGACCGTGGACGCCTCATGGCTCTTCGCGTTCATCGGCGCCGCACCCCGCACCGACTGGCTGGACGGGACATTGGAGCGCGACCACCGCGGCTTCGTCCTCGCCGGACCGGACCTGCTCGTCGACGGCACGGCGCCCGCAAGCTGGGACCTCGAGCGTCCGCCGTACCACCTGGAGACGAGCCTGCCTGGCGTGTTCGTGGCCGGTGACGTGCGCTCGGACTCGGTGAAGCGAGTGGCATCGGCTGTCGGGGAAGGCGCGATGGCGGTGACGCTGGTACACCGGTACTTGGAGAGGTCGTGACATGGAAAAGCTGACTTCGGCCGAGTTGCGGGAGTTGTTCCTGTTCGAGCGGCTGAGCGACACGCAGCTCGACTGGCTGGTGGAACACGGTCACGTGGAGCGGAGGACCGCGGGGACCCCGATCCTGACCGAGGGCGACGACGCCACCTGTTTCTTCCTGCTGCTCGAAGGAACGGTATCGCTGAGCCGCAACATCGGCGGCGAGATCGTCGAGACGAACCGCACGGACCATCGAGGGTCCTATTTCGGCGCGACCCAGTCGTACCTTGAAGCCGACATCCCGTCGAAGACGACGTACCAGATGACGGTGCAGTCGATCACCGACACGGCGATGTACCAGCTGCCCGCGGCCGATTTCGGGCCGATCGTGCGCGAGTGGTTCCCGATGGCGATGCACCTGCTCGAAGGGCTGTTCTTCGGGCTGCAGAACACCCAGCGGGTGACCAGCCAGCGTGAACGGCTGCTCGCCTTGGGTTCCCTGTCGGCTGGTCTGACCCACGAGCTGAACAACCCGGCGGCAGCGGCTGTCCGTGCGACGGCGGCCTTGCGTGAACGCGTGGCAGGCATGCGGCACAAACTTGCCATGCTCGCCAGCGGCGCCATCGACCCCAAAACCCTGCCATCGTTGGTGCTGCTGCAGGAGGACGCGGTCGAGCGGGTCGCCAAAGCCCCAAAGCTGCAACCAATGGAAGCCAGCGACCGTGAGGACGAAGTCGCCGACTGGCTTGAATCGCGCGGGATCCAGGGGAGCTGGGACCTGGCGCCGACGTTGGTGGCCGGCGGGCTTGACGTGGAATGGCTGACTGAGGCGATCGCCAACTGTCCACAAGCGACCTCGGAGGCAGCGATCCGGTGGATCGCCTACACGGTCGAGACCGAGTCGCTGATGAACGAGATCGAGGACGCGACCACCCGAGTGTCCACTTTGGTGGGTGCGGCCAAGCAGTATTCGCAGATGGACAGGGCGCCGTTCCAGGTTGTCGACGTGCACGAACTGCTGGACTCGACACTGGTGATGCTGAACGCCAAGTTCGGCGATGGTGTGCAGGTCGTGAAAGACTACGACCGGTCGCTGCCGCTCATTTCGGCCTATGCCGCTGAGCTGAACCAGGTATGGACGAACCTGATCGACAATGCCATTTCGGCGATGGACGGCCGGGGGACGTTGACCATTCGAACGTTCCGGGATGACGCGTGCGCGGTCGTCGAGATCTCGGACACCGGGAGTGGAATTCCCCCGGAGATCAAGGACCGGATCTTCGAGCCCTTCTTCACGACGAAGGCCGTGGGCGAGGGGACCGGCCTGGGGCTGGACATCACGTGGCGCATCATCGTGAACAAGCATCACGGGGACGTCCGGGTTGAGTCCGAGCCTGGCAAGACCACTTTCCACGTCCGGATCCCGATCAACCCCCTCAAGGCCCAGTAGAAACTCCCAGCGTGCGCCTCGTGAGTGGTTAGCGGTGTTCTAACCCGCCTAACCACTCACGAGACCTGACCAGGCTGGAAGGCGACGCTGGCCTTGAACCCCCTCCGCACCCACCGGTATAGTTCGGGCCCAAACGAGATGGGAGCGGGGATGGACCTGCGGCGGGCGCTGAACCACGTGCTGGACAACCATCGCAAGTGGGTCGAGCAGTTCGGCGACCTGCCCAACCACCCATCCACGCAGCTCAGCGACGCCGAACTGGAAGCGGCCCTCGACACCCTCTCGGCCCGCCTCGGCATCAACTATCCGTACTTCCACCCGCGCTACGCGGGCCAGATGCAAAAGCCTCCGCACCCGGCGGCCGTCGCGGGCTACGTAGCCGCCATGCTCATCAACCCGAACAACCACGCCTTGGACGGCGGCCCGGCCACAGCGAAAATGGAGCGCGAGGTCGTCAAGCAACTCGCGACGATGTTCGGCTACGGCGAGCACCTGGGCCACCTGACATCGAGCGGAACCATCGCCAACCTCGAAGCCCTTTTCGTGGCAAGGGAACTGCATCCCGACAAGGGCGTGGCGTTCAGTGTGGACAGTCACTACACGCACGGCCGGATGTGCGGTGTCCTCGGGGTCGAAGGTACCAAGATCCAGGTCGACAACTCCGGCCGGATGGACATCGAAGACCTGGAAAACGTCCTCAAAACCGGCAAGATCGGCACAGTCGTAGCCACAGCGGGCACCACCGGACTCGGTGCCATCGACCCCATTCACGAAATCCTCGAAATAGCCCGAAAGTACGGCGTCCGCGTACACGTGGACGCGGCCTACGGCGGCTTCTTCACCCTGGTCGAAGACCTGGATCCCAAGCCGTGGCAAGCAATCAAGGACTGCGACTCCATAGTCGTCGACCCGCACAAACACGGCCTCCAGCCCTACGGCTGCGGTGCGGTGTTGTTCCGTGATCCCAAAGTCGGCCGGTTCTACGCGCACGATTCGCCCTACACCTACTTCACTTCCGACGATCTTCACCCGGGCGAGATCAGCCTGGAATGCTCACGGTCCGGTGCTTCGGCGGCCGCGTTGTGGCTGACCTTCCAACTGATTCCGCCCACTGTGGACGGTCTGGGCGCCGTCCTCGCCGCCGGACGGCGCGCCGCCGTGCAGTGGGCGGACATGATCGACGCCAGTGCCGAGCTGACCCTCTACCAGCGTCCTGAGCTGGACATTGTCACCTACTTCGGCACGGCACAGACCATGAGCGAGATCGACGCGACGTCGCAGCGGGTTCTGCACGCGGGGATGTCCGCTGAGGTCGAGCCTGTCTTCCTCAGCGTTCTGTCCGTTGGCCGGGAGGATTTCGGCAGGCGTCATCCCCAAATCACCGCCGATGCCGATCGGGCCAGGGTGCTGCGTAGCGTTTTGATGAAGCCTGAGTCTGAGCTGTACCTGGATACTCTGCACGCCAGGGTGATCGAGTTGGTGCGCTAGCCCGAACGGGTGAGTTACGTCCTGCGATCAGGCCTGACAAGCGGGATGATTCCGGCTATGACCACCAACCCCGAAACCCCGCCGACCGACGAGATCCCGGTCCAGGAACCGAGGGACCCCGCAGGTAAGGGCGCGGTAGCCGACAGCACAACGGGCAAGCACGCCGCCGCCGACCCCGCGGTCGTGGATCCCGCGGACGCAGCGGCCAAGGATTCGAGCAAATCCGTCACCAAGGCAACGCGGATCAGCGGTACGTGGATCGCGGTCATCGTCGCCATCATCGTCCTGGTCTTCCTGCTGATCTTCATCCTGGCGAACCTGACCTCGGTCACGGTCAGCTTCCTCGGCATGTCCGGCGAACTTCCACTCGGCGTCGCGCTACTCTTCGCCGCGATCAGTGGCGCGATACTCGTCGCTTTGATCGGCGCGGCACGGATTCTGCAGTTGCGGCGACGCGTGCGGCGAGCCGCCAAACACTAGTCGATGTTCTCGGCAGCCCAGTGAGCGAGCCGGATCCGGGATGACAGGCGGAGTTTGGCGTACGCGCTTGTCAAATGCGCCTCGACGGTCCGCTCGCTGATCAAAAGCTGCGCTGATATGTCCGCATTGGACAGTCCATAGCCGACAAGCCGGGCGACGTCGGTCTCCCGCTTGGTCAGCGGGCCTTTCGTGGATGGGTTGGGCGGGTGCAAGCCCGCCGCCCGCGCGGCCCGGCGAGCGCGATCGGCCCACGGCCGGGCGCCCGCGTTCTCAAAGACCTTGATGCACGCCACAACGCCATCGGTCGAGGCAAGCCGAGCCTCAGCGGCAAGCAAAGGCGCGCCCATACTCTCCAACAAGGACGAATTGGCAGCAGCGACGGCGTCAAGCAACGGGCCATGTCCGCTGCACGGCGCCACAACGCCAGCCCGCCACGCGAAGATCATCCGCACGATCATCGGCATGGGTTCGTGATACAAAGCCCAATAATCAAGCGGCGGAGCGAGTTCCGGGTGTCCAGAGTGGATCGCCAACGCGGTTTCCACGCTTTCCCGCAACGCGGTCAAACCAGGCTCCGGTCCGACCGAGATCGCCCGCGCCTCAGCACAAAGATCCTTGGCCGCCATCAGCTTCCCGCGTTCGGCGAGGAACAACGCATGGCAATACAACGCGCGCGCCAGCGAACGCGGCATTCCGGCATCACGCGCGCGCTGCACACCGACCGCGCTCGCGGCCGTGCCCGCGACCAAGTCCCCTGCCAGGTAGTACGTCATGTTCAGGTCGAGCCGCGCGGTCGACCCCGATGGTGAGACGCCTGTGACCGTCTGCGCCTCAAGCGCTTGTTTGGCCTGAACCACGGCGGCACCGACCGCGCCGACCGCCGAGTTCAGGCTGATCAGGGCGTGCATCGCGTAGTTGTCCAGCACCGGCCAGTCCTGTTTCCACTTCTGGCTGTGCTCGAAAGCGGCCGCGGCGTGGTCACGGGCGGCGATCAACTCACCGTTCAGCAGCGCAGCCAGTTGCTGGCGCAGCGCCTCGGACGCCACAGCGGCCGGGTGCGGATTCGGCGAGACGGAGTGATGTGAGATTATCTGCCGCGCCCGGTCAGGATCGTTGTGCCGCAAGGTATAGATCATCCGCAAAGCGATCGTCTGCGATGCCGTGTCCGTGATCGGGACGCTGCCGTCCAACGCGTGCGTCTCGGCCTTGGCGAAGTGGCCAGCCTCGGACTCCATCAACGCCAGCCGGAACCGCAACGCGCTGAGCTTATCGTTCTCGCCGAGCCGACGCGCCAGTTCCGCGGACTGGTTCCACGCGCCGATCGCGTCGGTGATCCGGCCTGCCCGCAGGTACGCCTGGCCGAGCATGTCCATCAACGCGAGGTCAGGCCCGGAAATCTGCAAAGCGGCGGAGACGTACTGCACGGCTTCGTCGCCTGCGTTGACCAGCATGGCCCGTCTGCCCGCCTTGGCCAAAGCCGCGATCGCGTGATCCTTGTCGACCAAATCCCCGGCCTGGAGGTAGTGCGGCGCCTTGGCAACCTCGTCATCGAGCATGTCGATCACGGCCGCGTGCAGAGTTCGTCGCTCGCCGATGGTCAAGGCGTCGTACGCGACCTCCGCGTACAGCGGATGCGCGACCCGGTAGCTCCCGTCAGCTTCAACGACCAAGCCCTGGCTGATCAGCCGAGCCATGCCAGCGTGATCGCCGGGCAAGGTCCCGGCGACCGCGATCAACTCCAACTGACGCCGGTCAGCACCAGAAAGCTGATCAAGCCGTGCCAGCACGACATCCTTGATGACGGCCGGAAGCGAGGTCAGACCGCCTTGCAGCAGTGCGGTCACGAACAATGGCACACCCTGCGCGCGCTCGGTGACCGTACTCAGCAACTCCGCGGAAGGCACCTTGCCCAGCAGATCCCGCGCCAATTCGGCAACGGACACGTCCGGCAACGGCCCAAGCTCGACGATCGCATCCGCCTGGATGGACGACTCGTCAGTGCGGGAGGTGACCAGGACCGGGCAGTGGCGGCTGACGTGCTGCAACAGCGCGACCGTGCCCCGATCGGCCCAGTGCACGTCGTCGACGAACAACACCGCAGGCCCGACCTGCCGGATCAACTCGGCCACGCCGCCGAACATCCGCGCCCGCTCAGCCTCGGGGTTGTCCAGCGCCGGAGCGACCGGCAGCTGCGGATCACCGAACAACTTCCCAAGGTCGGTCAACGCGGCGAAGTCGGTCGCGCGCTGCACCGCAGGCCGCAAAGCTTCCACGATCGGCGCGTACGCCAAGCCCGCGTGCAGCGGGTGCGCGCGGCCGACCAGGGTGTTCAGGCCGCACTCGGCCAGGGCTTCTTCCGCCAGCCTTGACTTACCAATCCCCGGGGCGCCGGTCAGCAGCGTCAGGCCACCAGCGAGGATCGATTCGAGCAGTGCGGTGAGTTCAGCCGTGCGGCCGATCAGCCGCATTCGCGGATGATCTGGTCGTTGACCGCACGCACCTCGTGGAAGTCCATTTTGGCCACTCGTCGATCGTAGGTGAAAAAGCCGTTCACCTCGTGCTCCACATCGGTGATCTGGGTGTAGATCGCGCCGCTGAGGCTGTTGGTCTTGGCTGCTTCGAGCACGTCACGCTGATTCTCGACATAACGCCTGGTCAACGTGGCGATGTCCGGCGTCATCTGGTACGCGTGGCCGTCGTTGAACCACATATGGCCGTCGACCTCAAGGCCGAAGCCGCCGTGCTCGCCGTCGATCGCGATCCTGGTGGCGTCCGGCAGCGTGGTGGCGGGGCCGACGTATTCGTGCAGGTCGATCACGTCGCCGTGGCCCGAATCGCCGAAGGAATCGGTGAGGTTGTAGCCGCTGTGCGCGTTGACGATCCGGCTCGGGTCGAGGGCCTTCACTTCGTCCGCGATGCGGCCGGTGTCCTCAAGCGACCATTCGCCCCAGCCCTCGTTGAAGAGGATCCACCCGAGAACGCACGTCCAGTTCTTCTTCTGTGTCACCATTTCATGCAACTCGGCCTCGAACTGGCGCTGAGCGTCGGCAGGCGGACGGCCGAGTTTCGTCGACGGCATGTCCTGCCAGACCAGCAGTCCCAGCCGGTCGGCGTGGTAGTACCAGCGGTCCGGCTCGGTCTTGATGTGCTTGCGAACCGTGTTGAAGCCAAGGACTTTGTGCTGTTCCAGGTCGAACCGCAGTGCCTCGTCAGTCGGCGCGGTGTAGATCCCGTCCGGCCAGTACCCTTGATCCAATGTGGACAGCAGGAACAGGAACTCGCCGTTCAGGGTGAACCGGAGTCGCCCGTCCTTGTCCGGCTGCATGCCGAACTCGCGCATCCCGAAGTATGAGGTGACCCGATCGCCTTGCGGGAGAACGACTTCGAGGCCGTACAGGAACGGCGAATCCGGTGACCACAGCTTGGGCTGCGGCACCGGGATCTCCACAGTGGACGTGCCACTTTTACGGCTGACCAAGGAATCGCCATCGCGGACCGTCACTTGGAAGGACTGGTCCGGCCCGGCGATGTGGGCGGTCACCACCAGCGATTCTCGGTCGAGGGAAGGAACCATGTCCAGCGAGACGACATGCGTTTCAGGCACCGGCTCCAGCCACACGGTCTGCCAGATGCCGGACGCACCCTCGTAAAAGATGCCCTGATCAGGGACAAGGCGTTGCTTGCCGATCGGCTGCCACGTCGCGTCGGCCCGGTCTTCGACCCCGACGATCAACTCCTGCGAGCCACCGGCCTGCAGAGCATCGGTGATGTCGAACGAGAAGGACCCGTATCCGCCCTGGTGTGAGCCGATTTCCTGACCGTTGACGTAGACGGTCGCTCGATAATCCACGGCACCGAAATGCAGCAGGATGCGCCCTCGCCAGGCAGGCGGGACGTCGAAGGTGCGCCGGTACCACATGAAGTCTTCATGCCGGGCGATACCGGACAAAGCGGACTCAATGGGAAATGGGACAAGGACCCGTTCCGGCAGCGTCTCACCGAAGGACGGCTGCTCGCCCGATGTGAACTCCCACACGCCGTTGAGGTTCAGCCAGTCCGGCCGGGCCAGCTGTGGTCTGGGGTATTCGGGCAGCGCGTTGGTGGGAGAGACCGAGTGGGTCCATGGCGTGGTCAGCTTGAGGTCGCCCATTGTCCAGTCCATCAAGCCCGACGCTACCAGCGCCAACCGTGTCCACCGTTCCGGCACAGCGTGTCCACCGTTCCGGCACACCGTGTCGACCACTGCCATTGCCAAAGGTGGACACACCGTGCTGGAACGTGTATTTCGCTGTGTTGGAAAGGTGGACACGGCGTGTTGGAACGTGCATTTCAGTGTGATGGAAGGGTGGACACGGCGGTTGAACCTTAGAAGATCGTCAGGCTGGGCTTCGTAGCTTGGGATCATGGCTGTGCGGACGGTTGCCCAGGGGACGATCCTTGGTGCTGAGATCACCAGTCGGCGGAAGGTGTATCTCCTCGCCGAGTTCGCCGTGCTGTTCTTCGGCACGATCGCGGCCTTCGCCGTGTTCGCGCAGGGTGTCAGCCCGATTCCGTTCCTGCTCGCGCTCGGCGTGGGCTCCGTGGCCTACCTGATCAGGCAGAAGAGCTTCGACCGCAAGGACTTCCTGCGTCCCGAGGCGGTCCGCGGGCAACTGCGGCCCATGCTCGGCCTCTGGGCGGTCGCGGCCGTGGTGGCTGTTGCGGCAGTGGCGATTCTGCTGCCCGACGACCTGTTCAGCCTGCCTGCGAGCAATCCATGGCTGTGGCTGGCCATCGCCGTCGGCTATCCGCTGCTCAGCGTCTATCCGCAGGAACTGATCTTCCGGGCCTTCATGTTTCACCGCTACGCCCCGGTCTTCGGCAGCGGAACGGGAATGATCGTTGCCAGTGCGGCCGCGTTCGGGTTCGCGCACATCATCTTCGGCAACTGGTTCGCGGTCGTCGCCACGACTGTTGGCGGTTTGCTCTTCGCTTCCCGATACGCCAGAAGCAGGTCATTGCTCGCGGTCTCCATCGAGCACGGCCTCTATGGCGTGTTGATCTTCACCGTCGGCCTCGGCCAGTTCGTCTATCACGGCGCCAATTCCTGACAACCTCCTGACATCCGGCTGCCACGCTAGCCGCCATGATCCGAAAAACGATCCTGTGCGGCTTGGCTTTCGCTACCGCACTGGCTTTCGCTACTGGATCAGGTGTTGCGACACCAGGTTGGGCGTCCACTTCGGACGCTGTCGTGCACGCCATCCCTGCCGGCGAGCAACAAGCCGTCAAGGACCACTGGACCACCGAGCGGATCGCCAAGATGGAGTCCGATCCGCCGAACAACGATCCGCTCAAACAAAGCCCTGCTGGCGCGGGTTTCCGGCAGGGAACCGCGGCCGACAGGTCCATCGGCAGGCTGTTCTTCGTCGATCGGGACGGCGACGACGCCAGTTGCACCGCCACCCTCGTGCCCAGCGCTGGGCGTTCCGTCGCCGTGACAGCCGGGCACTGCGCGCACGGGTTCGACCTGATCGGCAACGACCCGAGGTGGACGACGAAACTGCTTTTCGTGCCCGGTTTCCGGGACAACACCATGCCGTTCGGAGCCTTTCCGGTCAGGTCAGTCGTCGTCCACAAGGAATGGGTGGCCGATGACCAGAAGTCCGAGTACGACCAAGCATTCGTGACGCTCAACGAGCACATTCCTGCCGTGCCGCAGGCTATTGCTTTCGACCAGCGCGGAGACCAGGCCGTTCAGCAGTTCGGCTACCCCAGGGCAAGCCCGGCGCCAGGAATCAAGGGCCGCCCCGAGTTCATCGGCCAGCGGCTGGCTCGCTGCTGGGGCAACGCGGCGAAGTACGTTCCCCATCCCGAGCTTCCGCCGGAGGATCTCTGGGGTGTCGCGTGTGAGATGGGCGGCGGTTCCAGTGGCGGGCCACGGATCGCGCACTTCGCCGAGCCCGTTGGACTCGGTGTCGTCGTGGGTGTGAACTCGCAGGGCGCCCATATAGACAGTGCTGGCAAGTACTGCAACACACCGGTTGCCGGGCAGTGCACGCGTCACCTGGTCGGCCCGCGGTTCACCAAGAAGATCACGCAGCCGCTCTACCTGCGAGCACTGGTTTAGGTGTGCGGGATGTGCTCGCCAGGGATGACACCGAACTCGCTGGACTGAAAGTCCTGCAGCGCCTGGAAAATCTCCTCGCGGGTGGTCATCGCGAACGGGCAGTACCGCACCACCGGTTCCCGGATCGGCAGGCCGCCGAGCAGCAGGACATCGAGGTTCGGCTCGGCGGCAGGCTGGCTCGCGGCGCCCTTGAGAGTGAGCACATCGCCATTGCCGAAGACAGCGGCGCGCCACCGTCCGCTGAGGACAGCAGGCTGGCCTGCTGCGCGCGGATGTCCCGGTAGCGCGGTGGGTTGAACGTGTTGGTACTGGGCAGATTCACCCAGAGCTGGATGCCGTGGAACAGGCCACGGTTTGGCCAGCGAAGCCTGGGTAGTCCCTCGGCATGGGGATATTCACTGGGTTCGAGCTCGACTGGATCGAGGGAGCGGGCGCGCGGCTGCGGGTCCAGCACGGCGGTTCCGGATCGCCGGTCGTGTTGCTGCACGGGCATCCCAGGACACACACACAACGTGGCACCGGGTGGCGCCGCAGCTGGCCCGTGACCACTACGTCGTCTGCCCTGACCTGCGGGGATACGGTCAGTCCGACAAACCCGCGAGCACCGAAGACCATGCGCCCTACTCGAAGCGCGCGATGGCCGACGACATCGTGGCGATCATGGGCCAGCTCGGTCACGAGAGGTTCGCGGTCGTCGGACACGATCGTGGCGCCTATGTGGCGTACCGGACCGCGCTCGATCACCCGGACGTGGTGACGAAGCTGGTCGTGATCCACATAGTCCCGACTGCCGAGGCGCTCGACCGAGCGGACGCCAGGTTCGCCAAGGAATGGTGGCACTGGTTCTTCCTCGGGCAGACCGCGAAACCGGCCGAGCGCGTGATCACCGCGGACCCGGAGACCTGGTACAACGCCTGGACGTCGAACTCGCCGGACCGTCTCGGCCCTGAGAACCACGCCGATTTCCTCGCGGCGATCCGCGACCCGGCGACTGTGCACGCGATGGTCGAGGACTACCGGGCCAATCTCGGCATCGACCGGATCAACGACGAGGCGGATCGCGCTGTGGGCAAGCAGATCACGTGTCCCACGATGATGCTGTGGTCGCTGCGTGACGACATGGAACAGCTGTACGGCGATCCGCTGGAGGTCTGGAAACCCTGGTGCCCGCACATCATCGGGCACGGCATCGACTCGGGTCATCACGTCGCCGAGGAGAACCCGGACCAGTTGGCGAAGGACCTGCGCGCGTTCCTGGGCCAATGATTGGACTTGCCGGTCCATTTTTTGCTGGGCAGGCTGAATGGACCAGCTAGTCCATTCGGGAGATGAGATGCAGTACTACCTGCTCGGCAAGTCGGGTCTGCGGGTCAGCCGGGTCGCGTTGGGCACGATGAACTTCGGCACGCGTGGCTATCACGCCGCCTACGGCAAAACCGAGGACGAAGCCCGCCCGATCCTGCGGGCCTACCTGGACGCGGGCGGCAACTTCGTGGACACGGCCGATTTCTACACCGCGGGCCACAGTGAGGAGATCATCGGCAAGCTCCTGGAAGAGGCCGGGGCACGCGACCGGGTCGTGCTGACGACCAAGTTCACCAACACCCTCGACCCCAGCGATCCCAACGCCGGTGGCAACGGCCGCAAGCACATGATCAAAGCCGTCGAGGACTCGCTGACGAGGCTGCGGACCGACTACATCGACCTGTTCCTGCTGCACATCTGGGACCGGATGACACCGGTCGAAGAGGTCGTGCACACCTTCGACGACCTGGTCAAGGCGGGCAAGGTCCGGTACGCGGGCATGTCCGACGTGCCGAGTTGGTACGCCGCCAAAGCGCAGACCTACGCCGAAGCGCACGGCCTGACCAGGATGATCGGCCTGCAGCTGCCGTATTCCTTGATATCGCGGGAGATCGAGCTCGAATACGTGTCCTTGGCGCAGCACCTCGGCATGGGCATCACCGGGTTCGGACCGGTCGCGGGCGGGTTGCTGACCGGCAAATACCGGCCTTCGCACGGGGGCCTGGATGGTGACGGTCGTCTGAAAGACAGCCCCGGATACCGGGTGCTCGGTGAACGCGAGTGGCAGATCGTGGCCGCCGTCGAGAAAGTCGCCGGCGGGCTTGGCCGCAGCATGGCCCAGGTCGCGATCAACTGGACCGCGACCCAGCCGGGTGTCGCGGCGGCGCTGATCGGCGCGAGCAGCGCCGACCAGCTGGCGAGCAACCTGGCGGCGCTGGACTTCGAAATCCCGGCGGACGCACGTGAGCTGCTCGATCAGGCGAGCGCGCTGACCTTGCCCATGCCGTACGCCCTGTTCCACCCGGTTGCCCAGGCGGAACTTGTCGGCCCGAAGACCGCCGACAAGCCCACCGGGTACTGGGGTTAGTTAGTTGACGCACTCCGGCCCGTCGCTTGGCTGGCCGCTGAGACGTTCGGCCGTGAACCGCCGCGCTTGCTCGGGGTTGACGGTCAAAGTGTCCCCAGCTGGCCCGGTAGTCGTCGGACCCACCGGAACGGTTGCCACGGAGAAGCTGGTCTGCCCGGACAGCCGCTTGGCGAAATCGAGCACGTCGAAGCTGGGATCGGCCTTCACCTCACGCAACAACGCGGTGGCCAACGCGGCCTTCTGCTCCGCGTCGATGCCGGTCAACTTGGCGGCAAGACCACGCAGGAACGCCTGGTGGCGAGTGATCCGGTCGAGGTCACCCTGTGGCAGTCCGTGGCGCTGCCGGATGAACGCCATCGCCTGATCACCATTGAGAATCTGTTTGCCCGCACGGAAATCCGCGTTCGAGTACCGGTCCTTCGCAGCCGTTTTCAGGCAGACCTCGACACCGCCGATGGCCGACACGGCGTTGACGAATCCGGCCTGCGTGATGGTGACGTAGTGCTCGGCGCGGATTCCGGTGAGCTTCTCGGCCTCGGCCACCATCGCCTTGGCGCCGTTGTCGCCGCCGCCCGCCTTGGCGTAGTACGAGTTCAGGCGATAACCGGACGCGGTGTGGCTGTCGCGTGGCAGCGACACCGCCCGGATCGACCCGTCCGCGCCCAGCTTCGCCAGGACGATGGTGTCCGGAATGTTGATCACGTCGAGGCCCATCAGCAGCACGGTCGTCTCGGCGACAACTACCGGCGGGTTGACAGTTTCCGAGGTCGCGGGCGGTGCCGCCGCACGTGACGCGGTCAAGGGAATGACCACGGCGGCAATGCCCGCGGCCACCGCGCCGCCCGCCACGGCGACAATCCAGATCCGCTTACGGCGTGGCTTGGCGCCCTGCCGCAGCGCGGTGAGCACGGTGCCGGGATCGACCGCCTGCTCAGCCTCCGCGGCGATCGCCTGGCGGATCAGCAGTTCATCGTTGGTCATCACAGCACCTCCATGACCCGGTTGTCCGCGCGCAACGTCTTGAGCGCGCGGGAAATGTGGCTGCGTACGGTTCCTTCGGAGCAGTTCAGGACAGTCGCGATCTCCCCGTCGCTGCAGTCCTCGTAGTAGCGCAAGACCAGCGCCGCGCGCTGCTTACGCGGCAGCACGGCGATCCTGGCGCGCATCGCGTCCCGTTCGGCGTGCTGCACCGCGGGATCACCGACCGGCGGTGTCAACGCGTCGATCATCCGCGAAGGGGACGCGATGTCCCGAGCAGCCTTGCGGTGCCGCCAGGACAGGTATTCGTTCGTCACCATCCGCTTGACGTAGAGGTATGGCGCGTCCATCGCCTCGATCCGTGGCCAGCGCCGCTGCGCGCGCAGCAGCACCTCCTGCACGATGTCCTGCGCCAGATACCGGTCACAGGTCATCGCGGTCGCGTAGCGCAACAGCCGATCGAGACGATCAGTGACGAACTGGTCGAAGCCGTCCGGCACTGCCGCTCCCTTCTGCTCGATGTGTCGAATGCGGCCGGGAAACCCCGGCGCACCCCGCTGCTGTTGAACGCTGTGACGTGTGTCACCCGAAAAGGTGGCGAGATCACGACAGCCTAATACGGCAGCAGCCATTCGTTAGCTGACCTGGGTGATCTTGATGTCGCGGGCGAGTCTGGCGCGTTTGTGGAACCAGCGTGATCGTGCTTGATGCCTGCGGCGCCAGTTCACCCAGTGGGTTGCGTGTCCAGGTGGTCGGGGTGTGGTGGTGCCGGCGATCAGATGCTTGATTTCGGGGATGGTGAGCGGGATCAGGCCGGGATCAGCGGGTGGGAGCTGGTCGGGGTGTAGGGGTTCGGGGGCTTGACTGTCGGTGCGGTCGCGGAGCAGTGCGGCGGTGACCGCGCAGACCGCAAGAGCGGCGCATACAAGCACGGCGTGTCGGGCGATCGCGGTGTAGAGCCTGACCTGAGCCTGGTCCAGGCCGAAACAGTCTTTGCCGAACTCGAATCCTTCCTCGACAGGCCAACGCAGCCCGGCGGCGCGGATCAGCCGGGTCTTGGTGAGCAGTGCGCTTTCGGGCACGTAGCAGTAGTGGAAGGCCAACTCGCCGGTGCGCAGGTGTTTGCGGATGAGGAGGTAGTGGCGGGCCGAGTTGGTGGCGATCCAGGCCCAGGCATACCACCGGTCGCCTTTGGAGCCCTTGCCGGCCGAGCGGATTTCCCACTGTCGCTCGCGTTTCAGCAATGTCTTCGTGGCCTGGTCGCAGGACAGCTCCATGCCGCTGGACAGGATGATCCGGAAGTTCTTCTGAACCCGCAGCACATAGGCTTGCTTGTCGGCCTCGAAGTGGGCCCGCAACTCGGTGCAGCTGCCGTAAACCTCGTCCCCGCAGTAGAAATCAGGCCGGAACCCGTCCGCGGCCACCGTCGTGCAGATGTCGATGGCCAACTGTCCTTTGGTGCGGAACGTCAGATCCAGGGGAAGCGCCGAGCGCAGCGACGTCACCGGGTCGCTGATGTGCTCTTCGGGAATCCACTGTTGGAACCCGATCAACGCATGCCCGACACCTTCGCGCACATAGGACAGGTGCACCGTGTTGATCCCGTTCTCCACCCGACCCGCGCAGCCCAGATGCTGCCGTTTGACACCCGCGGTGGCTTCACCTTTCTTCTGCTGCCCCGTCTCATCCAGCGCCCCGATCACCAACTTCCCGCGCCGGCGCCCGCCCTTGCGGGCCGCTTCCTCCAACCCGGACACCGCGAACCGCCGGATCTGCGCCATCGCCTCGGCCTCGTCCCACACCGCCCGGTTCAGCAGCCGCTGCGTCCGATCCGGTGTCCGGTCCCCGACATACTCAGCGATGGTCCAGCCGTTCCGTTTCGGCAGCTCGCTTGTCACCGCCCGCACGTACTTACGCGCCTGCACGAACGGCTCGATCCGCCGAAAACACGAACGCAGCCGTTCGGACAGCTCACCCAGTTTCCGCCCAGCCAACCGAGCACCTATCCTGGCAGCCGCAGCCGCCTGCGATCCTGTAGTTCTCACAAACACATGATCAACAGGCGGCTGCCCCATGTCGCCACCGGCCCCAGCTACACATCCCCACAGGTCACAACCCGAATGGCTGCTGCCGTACTAAGCAGTGGCCCGCTGACCGGCCATGATCCAGACCACTTCGACTGTGCCGCGCGGGCACACCGACCGGCTATTTCTTGCTCGCCGAGTGGGCTTTTTGAACACGTATGAACAGATTTCCGCTCGGTTTTTCCTGCTGATGACTGTTTTTCCAGGTCAGCGGCTGTCTGGCTGAAATCGGACATGGCGGGCGTCAAATGCGATGGACATGCCCGAAAATCGCCAGGTCGGGCCGTTTAACTGGGCAATTGCAACGCATTTGCCGGAGCGTGGCGTTCTGACGTTAACTGTGCGACTGGGCCCCCGGTACGCGTTCGCCGCCAGCTCTTTCGCGCGTACCGGTCGCGGGCTTGTGCGGAAAGGGAATTGAGGCACATGGGGGAACCCGTAACCCCTGGTGAGCCGCGGTACCGGATCCTCGGACCGGTCGCTGTGATGGGTGACGTCGAGTTGGGCGCCCCGAAGCAGCGCGCGGTGTTGGCCGCGTTGTTGCTCAACGCGAACCGGATGGTGTCGGAAGAGCAGATCTTCACCCTCGTGTGGGGCGAGGAGACACCCAAGTCGGTACTCGGCCGGGTACGCGTCTACGTCCACGAACTGCGCGCGCTGCTGGGCAGGGACGTGATCGACCGGGTCAGGGCCGGCTACCGGATCAGCGTGCGGCCGGGCGAGCTTGACCTTGACGTCTTCACCGAGCGGATCACCGAAGGCAGGACCGAGGCGAAGTCGGGACGAGCGGCCGAGGCCGCGGCGAAGTTCCGGGCCGCGCTGGATCTGTGGACCGGCCCGGCGCTTGGCGGCGTGAGCGAGCCGTTGGCCGAACGTGAGACCGACGCGTTGGAGGAGCGCAGGCTCAACGTCTACGAGGAGCTTTTCGACGCCGAACTCGCAGCCGGATGCCACGACAAGGTGGTCAGTGAGGTGCAGCGGATCGCGGCCGACCACCCGTTGCGGGAACGGCTGCAGGGCCAGTTGATGCTCGCGCTCGACAGGTCGGGCCGCAGATCCGAGGCGCTCGCGGTCTATCTGGACACGCATCACCGGCTGGTCGAGGAGCTCGGCATCGAACCGGGCCAGGCGCTGCGCGAGATCCACCAGCGCATCCTTGATCCCGGCGAGGCGCCCGTGCGGACGCGGCCCGCTGAGTTGCCGCGGGACGTGCGCGGCTTCGCTGGGCGGGAAGCCGAGCTGACCGCGCTCAGCGAACGCCTGCTGACCAGCGACGGCGGTATCGGCGTGATCAGCGGGACCGGCGGCGTCGGCAAGACCGCGCTGGCGATCCGCTGGGCGCATCGGGTACGTGACCAGTTCCCGGACGGGCAGCTGTTTCTCAACCTGCGGGGATACGACCCGGATCACGAACCGCTCACGCCAGTCGCCGCGCTCGGGCAGCTGCTGCAATCCCTTGGCGTGCCGACCGAGCGGGTACCGGACACTGTGGAACAGCAGGCTGGGCTGTACCGATCGCTGCTTGCCGACCGGAAAGTCCTTGTGGTGCTGGACAATGTGCGCGACGCCAGCCAGGTCTGGCCGTTGCTGCCGCCGTCTGGTGTGGGGATCGTGACCAGCAGGCACCGGTTGGGCGACGTGGTCGCCAACACCGGCGCGTACCACGCGTCGCTGACCGAGTTGACCGAGTCGGACGCGTTGGCGTTGCTGACCGAGGTGCTCGGCGAAGACCGCGTCACCGAGGAACGCGACGACTGCGTCGAATTGGCCAGGTTGTGCGGCTGGCTGCCGTTGGCGTTGCGGATCGCGGCGGCCAACGTTGTCGAGACGCACGGCATTGCCGACGTGGCCTCGGAATTGGCCAACGGCGACCGGCTGGCCGAGCTGGCCGTCGACGGCGCGGACAGCCCGGTGAGTGCCGCGTTCGCGCTGTCGTATCGTGCCTTGCGACCTCGTGACCGGCAGGTTTTCCGGTTGCTGGGCTTGGTTCCCGGCCCGGACGTGACACCGCACGCGGCCGCCGCGGTCGCCGGGATCTCGGTCGCTGAAGCGACAAAGTCCTTGCGCACGTTGGCAGCCGCGTATCTGATCGAGCCACAGGCCGCGCAGCGCTATCGGTTCCACGATCTCGTGCGGCTCTTCGCGTCCGACCGAGCCCGTACGGATCCGGAACGCACGCAGGCGTGGGACCGGCTGATGGACCACTACCTGGCCGTTTCCAACGCCGTTGTGGAGAAACACGGCCAAGCCGTTCTTCGGTTGCCTGGCACGTTCCCGGTCGCGTCCGCGCCTGTCGGCGACGCGATGGAGGAACTGCCGAACCTTACGGCCGCGCTGATCCAGATGTGTGCGCAGGGACCGTATCGGCAAGCCTGGCGCCTGGCTGACGATCTGCGCGTGCTCTACCCGCGCCACGGCCGTCGGCTGGCGTGGCTTGAGCTTGGTCCGATCGTGCTGGAAGCCGCGAAACGCAATGGTGAAGCCGAAGTCCAGGCCATGCTGCAGCACAGCATGGGGGAGGCGTTGCTGCGTGCTGGCCAGCGTGAACAGGCGGTCACTGTGCTGAACAACGCGGTCGCGTTGTCTCGCAGTTGTGGCTGGCGGGAATGCGAGGCAGCGTCGCTCGCGGACCTCAGCCTGGTCCTGGAATACACCGGACGGCTGGCGAAAGCCATTGAGCACAACCAGAAAGCGGCCGCGCTGTTCGCCGAACTCGGGTCCGTCGCGGGGGAGAACCGCACGCTCAACGGGCTCAGCAGGCAGTACCACCACTTGGGCAAGCTCGAGCTGGCTGAGGACTGCGCCCGCAACGCACTGGAGATCAGCCGCAGCCACCGGATGCACCTCGCGATGGTGCACGACATGCGCGACCTCGGTTCGGTTCTGCTCGACCTCGGGCGCTACGAGGAATCGCGGACCTACATCGATCAATCGATCACGATCGGCCACGACCTCGGCGCACGCGGCATGGGCACCGCGTACACCTGGCTGAGCCGATGGCACTGGGAGACCTTCAGCGACGAAGGCGCGCGAGCGGCCGCGCAACGCGGGGTGGACGTGTCCGAGGAGGAAGGCGACGTGCTCATCAAACCCGCCGCGCTGATCGCGCTCGCGGACGCGGAGATCAGGCTCGGCGAATACGACCTCGCCGATCGGCACCTCTCACAGGCCGAAGCCATGATCAACCGGGCCGGGTTGCGGTGGCACATGGCGTACGGCCTCTGCGCCCGATCACGGTTGAGCGCGGCGCACGGTGACTTCGACAAGGCAATCGATGAGGCGACTCAGGCCCGTGATGTCGCACGGCAGGCCGGTTATCGTCCGCCCGAGCTGGCCGCGTTGACCGAGCTCGCTTTCATCCACTCCCGTGCCGGAAACCGCGCGCAGGCGAGCAAGACCGCGATCGCGGCACTGGAGTTGTGCAGGTTGTGCGGTCACGCGCCGTGCGCCGACCGGCTGGAGCCGCTGATCGAGGCATAACCGCAGCTGGCAACCGGAGGGAACTTTTTCGGAACAGGCCGGTGTGACTGTTCTGCCGTGCCTGACTTCGAATTCAAGGTGAGCCCGGAACTGACCGAGGCCGCCGAGCTCGCGTTGTCGGCGTGTCAGATCCTTGGCTGGGCGGACGCGCTTGTCGTGGACAGCGTCGAACCGGAGAAGGAAGCGGTAATCAAGCTGTTCACCGAGTTCTCGGACGCCGATCTCGCCGGGCTGCAGACGATGATCGACGATCTCGCCGAGACCACGGTGGTGTTCCGGCGGTCCCGCGAGCCGGGTGCGGACGTCGACGCGTTGATCCGTGAGCTCGGTGAGCTGCGTGCGGGAGTCGAGGCCACGCACCGCCTGATCAGCGAGGCGCGCACCGACCTGACCGGGCTGGCCAGGTCGTTTCACGCCGACGCGGTCCGCTACTGCATGACCAAGGCGTCGGGCGACTCCGCCACGACGGTGTTCCGGTCCTTTTTCGACCAAGCGCTCAGCCTGCGCAAAGCCGTCCGCAAGGCGGCTGAAGGTGTCGTCATCGGTCAGTCGGCGATCGGAAACGGGCCGATCGTCCGCAGCGCCTGACCGGTGACGATTGCCCCTCGTGGGTGGCCGCATTCGGGTTCCCCCCCCCAGTTCACCCTGTGCACCACCCACGAGGGTGCGTTTTGGACACGAGATGGTCCCGGCGTGTATCTGCACGGCCTCGTGCTACCTCTTTCAGCGATATCGCCAATCGACTGTGAGGGGAACATGGACACGATCTCGCTGCCGGGCAAGCCCGGGGTCACCGGGATGGGCTGGCTGCCGGACCGGCCGGACGTCCGCGATCTGACCCACGACTCGCCCGAAGTCAGAAAGTTACTGTCGGCGTCGGCATCCCCGGCGCTGCAGGCGCTCGCCGGTGACTCGCCCGCCGAAACCCCGGACAAATTGGATCTGCGCGAGTGGTTCTCGCCGGTGGAAGACCAGCAGACGATCGGTTCCTGCACGGCGAACGCGGCCTGCGGCATCGTCGAGTACTTCCAGCGCCGCTCGTTCGGCAAGCACGTGGAGATGTCGCGGCTGTTCCTCTACAAGGTGACCCGGCAGTTCCTCGGCCTGACCGGCGACACCGGCGCGCACCTGCGTAGCACGATGGGTGCGTTGGCGTTGTTCGGCGTCCCGCCGGAGCGGTACTGGCCCTACGACATCGCCAAGTTCGAGGACGACCCGCCCGCGTTCTGCTTCGCGTTCGCCCAGAACTACCAGGCGCTGACATACTTCCGGCTGGATCCAGCCGGTGCCTCGGCCAAGGAAGTCCTTGACACGGTTCGCAAACACCTCGCGGCCGGGGTGCCGTCGATGTTCGGATTCACGGTCTACGGCAGCATCCGACGGCCTTCCGCGCCGGGCGAGATCCCTTACCCGGCAAAGGGAGAGAACGTCGAGGGCGGGCACGCGATCCTGGCCGTCGGGTACGACGACAACCGGACGATCAAGAACCCGATCGACGGGAAGACGCAGACGGGTGCGTTCCTGATCCGCAACTCGTGGGGCGAGTCCTGGGGCGACAAGGGGTACGGCTGGCTGCCGTACGAGTACGTGCGCAAGGGCCTTGCCGAGGACTGGTGGGCGATGACCGCGCAGGAATGGATCGAGACCGCGTCGTTCGACGAGTGAGCCTCACTGTCCATTGAGGATCATTTCGTGCACCTGGCGCAGTTGGCGGCCCGGCTCGATGCCGAGCTGCTCGACCAGGGCGTGGCGGGACCGTTGGTAGACCCGCAAAGCCTCGGCCCGCCTGCCCGTCGCGGCCAGTGCCCGCATGTACTGCGCGGCGAACCGTTCGCGTAGCGGGTATTGGCGTACCAGCATGTCCAGTTCGCCGAGCAGTTCACTTGCCTTGCCGCAGGCCAGTTCCGCGTCGACGCACTCCTCGACGATGGTGACTCGCTCGGTTTCCAGTCGCGCCGCTTCCAGTTCGAGGTGTGGCTGGTCGATCGCGCACATGTTCGCGCTGCGCCATTGCCGCAGCGCTGTCCGGAAGCATCGGGCCGCGGTTTCGTAGTCGCCTCTGCGGGCGGCTTCGCGTCCGGCTTCCGATTCGGCTTGATATGTCAGCAGGTCGAGGCTGGCGACATCCACGGTGATTCGGTAGCCGCCGTCGACCTGCTCGATCGGGATGCCACGGCAGCGCAGCCTGTGGATGTATGTGTGCAGGTTCGACACGTACGACTTCGGCGGGGTGTCGCCCCACAGCACGTCCACGAGTCTGCTCACGGTCACCCAGCGGTTGGCGTGGAACAGCAGCTCGGTGAGCAATGCGGGCAAGCGGTTGCCGCGCAGCGACATCAGTGATCCGTCGGCCGCGGAGATGGTCAACGGTCCCAGCACGCCGAACTTCAGTTCGTCCCTGGCAGCGATTGCGGTAGTCATCTGATGTTCCCCCTGTCAGTGTTCCGTGGTCCGTTTCGGTGTTGCACTGAAATCGGACCACACTCGTGTGAACTATGTCAACACGAGTTCTGGCGATACGATATGTTTCCCACGGCAGGACGTGTGAACATGGAAGGGAGCGGCTGGTGTCGAACGAGGCTGCCGTCACGGCCGCGGACATCGCCAGGCTGGCCGGAGTCGGCCGGGCGGCGGTGAGCAACTGGCGCCGCCGGTACGAAGACTTTCCCGCGCCCGTCGGCGGCACCCCGAACAGCCCGCTGTTCACCCTCGCCGAGGTCGAGCGCTGGCTACGTGACCAGGGCAAACTCCAAGCGGTCTCGCCGTGGGAGCGGCTGTGGCAGCTGCTGGAGGCCCATCGCGGCGACCAGGAACCTGCCGACGTGCTCGCCGCGATCGGTGCCTTCCTGCTGCGCCGATCCGACGGCGACCCGGTCGCCCCGGCGCTGCTGAAAGAGGTCGCGACGCTGGCCAACGAGCATGGCCCCGTCGTCACGGCCGAGGCGCTGTGGGAACGGTTCGTGCAGGCCAACGCCCGGTGGATGGCCGTGACCTCGCCGGACATGGCCCGGCTGATCGCTGATCTGGTCGGCCTGTCCAACGGGACCGTTCTCGACCCGGCCTGCGGCGCCGGGACCCTGCTGGCCGCGGTCGCGGGCCGGACGGGCGGGCCGGTGCACTGTGTCGGCCAGGAAATCGACCCGGGACTGGCGGCACTGGCCGAGGTCCGGCTGGCCTTGCGCGGTGTGCACGTCGAGATCAAAGCGGCCGATTCCCTGCTGCACGACGCCTATCACGGCAGGCTTGTTGACGCGGTCGTCTGCGACCCGCCGGTCGGTGAGCGGCAGTGGGGACACGAGGAACTCCTGCACGACGAGCGCTGGGAGTACGGCATCCCGCCGCGCATGGAGTCCGAACTGGCCTGGGTGCAACACGCGTTGGCGCACGTCAAACCAGGCGGGCTCGTCGCGATGCTGATGCCACCGTCCGTGGCTGCCCGACGCTCAGGCCGTCGGATCCGCGCGGAGTTGTTGCGGCGCGGCGCCTTGCGGGCCGTGATGGCGCTGCCCGGACCTGTCCACCTGTGGATAATGCGTCGGCCCGCACAACCCGCCGATCCACAAATGCTCGTTCTCGAAGCGACGACCTTGGAGTGGGACGAGGCCGCAGCGCGTGCGATCGTCGCGTGGCGCGAGTTCGACGCCCCAGACAGGACGGCTGAGGACGAACCAGGTGTGTCACGCCTGATCCCCGTACTCGATCTGCTTGGCGAGGAAGTGGACCTGACCCCGGCCCGCAACCTGCCTATCTCCTCAGCACCGGACACGGCCGAGAAACTGCTCGCCAAGCACCGTGAACTGGGCATTCGGCTGAGCGGGCTGGCGCCGTTGCTGCCAACGCTCGACTGGACCGGACGCGGCCAGCAGCACCGGGTGATGATCACGGTCGCCGAGTTGATGAAGACCGGAGCGTTGGCGCTGTACAACTCCGACGCGCCCGCGACACCCAGTGGCGACGCGGTCCCGTTGCTCGATCTGTCCGATGTGGTCGCCGACCGGCCGGCGTCACGACGGATTTCCCGTGATCTCGCTGCATCCGCTGTCCGCGTGCAGCCAGGCGATGTCGTCATGCCGACTGCTGGACAGAAGCTGGTCGCACGGGTTGTGAACGACACGGGTGCTGTGCTCGGCCGGGGGCTGTGTCTGTTGCGGCCCAACCCTGACGTGCTCGATCCGTGGTTCCTCGCCGGGTTCCTCAACGGGTCGGCGAACTCCCGGCAGGCGGGCACCCACCTGTCCGCGGCCGCTCGGCTGGACGTGCGACGATGTGAGGTCCCGAGAATGCCACTGGCCGATCAGCGTGGGTATGCGGCAGTCTTCTCGGCACTGGGGACGTTCGCGACCGCCGTCGGCCGGGCCGGAGCGCTTGCCGAGCAGGTCATCCAGGCAACCGTGGACGGACTTGTCGACGGATTGGTGACGCCCGAGAGGAACTGAAGCAGTGCATCGCGTTGTCGGTGATCGCTACGAGCTCGTCCGGCCGCTCGGTCGCGGCGGGATGGGCGAGGTGTGGCTCGGCCGTGACTACCGGCTGGACCGGGACGTCGCGGTCAAACTGCTGCGCCCCAACACCTTGCCTGCCGGTGCCGACGTCGAGGCGTTGATCCAGCGGTTCAACAGGGAAGCGCGGCTGACCGCGAAACTCGAGAACTCCGGCGTGCCGGCGGTCTACGACACCGGCAAGGACGAGGACGACCTCTACCTGGTGATGCAGCTGATCCCTGGTGCCGATTTGTCGGACTTCCAGGCCGAGAACGAGCCGGTGCCGGTGTCATGGGTGGCGGCGATCGGCGCGCAGATCGCCTCGGTGCTGGCCGCAGCGCACGCGGTCGGGCTCGTGCACCGGGATCTGAAGCCGCGCAACGTGATGATCACCGACACCGGTGAGGTGAAGGTGCTCGACTTCGGCATCGCGGTCCTGCGTGACGTCGACATGACCAGGATTACCCGCACGGCCGAGACGGTCGGGACACCGGCGTACATGGCGCCGGAACAGGCGATGCACGGGCAAACCAGCCCCAGCAGCGACCTGTACTCGCTCGGTTGCGTGCTCTACGAGCTGGTGACCGGACAGTACGTGTTCGACGCCCACACGGCGTTAGCGATGATGCACAGGCATTTCAACGACACCCCCGAGCCGGTGCAGTCGCTGCGCCCGGACGTCGATCCGCGCCTTGCTGACGTGATCGCCCGACTGCTCGCCAAACAACCGGACCAGCGGCCAGCCTCGGCCAACGAGGTGTACGACGTCCTGTTACCCATGGTCTCCGGGCCGCTCAACGGGTCGTTGATCCCGATGGACCCGTCCCGTCCGTTCCGTGACCACTTGGCAGCGCCCCGGCCGCCGTCCGGTCCTGTTACGCCCATGGACATGCCGACGGTTCCGGTCCTCCCGTCCTTCACCGCACCGGCGGGCACGCGGGTCACCCCGGTTCCGGCGGCGATCCGTGATTCCGTGCCACGACGGGTCGGCGAGTCGTTCATGCTCGCCGTCAGCGTGCTGCTGATGCTGGTTTACCTTCAGGACGCGGCGAACGGTAAGCCCGTGCCTGACGCCGCGTTCACGTTCTCGTTGCTCGGCGGCCTGCTCGCCATCGCACTGTGGATGCGCAAACGGCGGCTGCAGCTTCGTTTCCCGTGGTCACTGGCGCCGTTTGGCAAGCGGGTGCTTGGGCCGCGGCGGTCCAATCTCGCGGAGAAGATCCTCGAACGGACCCTGTTCGTGATCGGCGGGATGCTCTGGGCAGGCTTCTTCGGCGAGTTGATCGCCGGCATCGTCAAAGGCCATCCGTTCATGTACATCGAATCGCCCCTTCTCGCGGCGGGGATCTGCATGGTGTTCTTCGCACCTGCGTTGCTGATGCGGCAACGTCGGCTGGGTAAGCCTTACCCCTGGATCTGGTAGTAGGAGCGGACGGCGGGCTGGCCGGTGTAGTTGGGGCCCGCGTTCTTGTCTGCTCCCAAGTACTTCCATTCGAACGGTGTGGTTTCCGGGCCGCGCTTGCGGATTCGTTTCGTTCTCGCGTCGTACGTGAAGCCCGCGGCTTTCAGCGCTGGCATCAGGTTCACCGGTTTTCCGTTGTGGTCACGGATGGAAGCGGCCTCGAAGTTGGCCACCAATAGGCCGTCCGGTTTCAGCCACTTGGCCATCCTGGTGATGGCGCTCAGCTTGTCGCCTAGGTAATGCAGACCGTGCACGCACGTGATGAGGTCGTACTCCTCTTGTGGCGTCTAGATTTCCAGCGGTGCCTCGACCAGGGTGAGGTTGCTTGCCGGTGTGGTGGTGAACTGCCCGGCCAAGTCCACGCCGGTGATTCTGGCTTCCGGCAACAGGACCGCCGCCTCGTTCAGCGCCTTCCCGCTGCCGCAGCAGAGATCCAGCCACGCCTTCGGGTTCTGTTCGAGGACGTCCAATGCCAGCGCCGAAGAGTAGCTGTCCCTGCCTTTCAACGGCCGGGTCCGATTCATTGCCCGGTTGGCCACGACATCGGATCGGAGCAGCTCATCCTGCTGCGTCAGCCGCATGGCCTCATTCTCGCAGCTCGCGCAGCGTGTTCAGCAGGGCCTCAAGCGCCCCGCCGAAGGCGTTCCTGGACGGCGCGCCGTACCCGACCAGCAAGCCATACTGCTTGTCTCCCATGGACATCTGGCTCACGGTCTCGATGGCAAGGGAGTGCCTGCGAGACACCGTCCGCACGTCAGCCTCGGCTGCCTCCGACAACGGCAACGTCAAATGCAAACCGGCGGAAATCCCCTGCGGGATAAGGTGTTTCGGCAGGGCGGCGACAACCCGGTCGCGGCGGGAACGGTACTCGATCCGGCTCTTGCGCACATGACGGTCGTACGCCCCGGTACTGATCATGTCGGCGAGGATCAGCTGATCCAGCAACGACGGTTGTGCCCCGCTTGTTTCCAGCGCCGCGATCACCGGATCAACGAGCGATCGCGGCAACACCATCCACCCGATCCGCAGCGAAGGCGCCAGCGTTTTGCTTGCCGTGCCCGCGTAGATCACGCGTTCCGGGGCCAATGCCTGCAGAGCCCCGACTTGGTGACGGTCGTACCGGAATTCGCCGTCATAGTCGTCTTCCACGATCACGGCACCGGTCTCGGTCAGCTTGGCCCGCCGATCCGGCGCCAGCGTCACACCAATCGGCGATTGATGCGCCGGAGTGACCACGACAGCAGGACTTGTCAGCTCGGACACCCGCATTCCGTTGCCGTCCACCGGAACACCGACGATCTTCTGCCCGGTCGCACCGGCCAGATCCCGGAACCGCCAGAACGACGGATCCTCGAACGCCATCTCCTTGATCCCGATACTCCGCAGCGCGGTCCCAAGGATGGTCATCGCGTGCGAGAAGCCCGAGCAGACCACGATTCGTGCCGGATCCGCCAGCACGCCACGGCTTCGGGCCAGATACGCCGACAAAGTGGCGCGCAGCACCGAAGATCCGCGCGGTTCACCCCAGCCGAACGTCTCGTTGTGCGTGTGCTGCAGGACTCGCTTCGTCGACGCCAGCCACAGATCGCGGGGAAACAGCGCGGCATCCGGCCGGCCGGCCATCAGGTTCCACCGCATCGCGGGTTCACGCGGTGTGGTCGGACGCGGCTGCGTCAACGGTTGCGCGCCCGCCGTGGCGACTCGCGTCGGCGCTCCCTGGCTGGTCTGCAGGTAGCCCTCGGCCGCCAGGTCCGAGTAGACGCGAGTGACCGTTCCCCGCGCCACGCCCAGGTCATGGGCCAAGGCCCGGGTCGACGGAACGACCGCTCCCGCCTTCCAGCGGCCGTCTCTGATCGCCTGACGGACGGCTTTCGCGAGCCCCTGCCTGCCGAGCCCTGGTGTCCAATCCAGGTGAACGTCGAGCGAACTGGACCACTCATCTGTCACGGAAAAACATCCTACCTGTGGACAAGTGGGAATCATGTGGTAATTGGCAAATGACCACGTGGCCGGTCTGAACCGGTAATGAAGTACTCGATGAAGACTTACTTGAGCCGCGTGGTGATCGGTGCACTGGTCGCGGCATCCCTGTTCAGTACCGAGGCACATGCCGCCGAGCCAACGGAACCCGGCTACGGCATCACCCTCGTCACCGGAGACAAAGTCGTTCTTGGCGGCGCGGGCGGCGCGACCATCCGGCCTGCCAAGGGGCGTGAGCGAATCCAGTTCCTCACGCAGCGGGACACGCGAGGCGATACGCACGTCACGCCGGTAGACGCGTTGAGCGGCCTGCGATCGGGGCAGCTGGACCCGCGGCTGTTCAACGTCAGCCAGCTGATGAAGCACGGCTTCGGCGATGCGACACGGCCGGACATTCCGCTGATCGTCACCGGAACGCCTGGCGTGCGGTCGTTGCCGAGCGTCAACGCCACCGCGATCAAGGTCGCCAAGAACACCGGCTTCTGGAACTCGCGCCATGCCGCGCGGATCTGGCTAGACGGCCCGGTCAAAGCCATGCTGGACAAGAGCGTGCCGCAGATCGGCGCCCCGGTGGCGTGGCAGGCCGGACTCACCGGCAAGGACACCAAGGTCGCCGTGCTGGACACCGGAATCGACCATGAGCACCCCGACTTGCTCGACGCTGTGGTCGAGGCCAAGGACTTCACCGGCAGCGCGTCCGGGACGCAGGACAAGCACGGCCACGGCACGCATGTGGCATCGACCGTGACGGGCAAGAACGACAAGTACACCGGTGTCGCGCCGGATGCGAAGCTCGTCATTGGCAAGGTCCTCAATGACCGCGGCAGCGGCACCGAGTCCGGCGTGATCGCTGGAATGGAGTGGGCCGCGAACAGTGGCGCGCGCGTGATCAACATGAGCCTGGGCAGCGAGATGCCCAGTGACGGCACGGATGTGGTGTCGCAGGCGGTCAACACGTTGACCGCGCAGTCTGGCGCGCTGTTCGTGATCGCGGCTGGCAACAACGGCGACCTTGTCGGGTCACCGGCCGCCGCGGATGCCGCGTTGACCGTCGGTGCGGTGGATTCGAAGGACGCGCTGGCCGATTTCTCCAGCATTGGCCCGCGCTTCCAGGACAACGCCATCAAGCCGGACATCACCGCGCCCGGCGTGGACATCGTTGCAGCCAAGGCGAAGGGGAGCTTCCTGGCCGACCGGCTGCCCAACGTCGGCGAGCACCACCTGATGATGTCCGGGACGTCGATGGCGGCGCCGCATGTCGCTGGTGCGGCGGCGATCCTGGCCCAGCAGCACCCGGCATGGCAGGCCGCCGAGCTCAAGGCGGCGCTGATGAACAGTGCCAAGCCACAGCCTGGTGTGTCCATCTTCAAGCAGGGGGCTGGCCGGGTGGACGTGGCGCGGGCCGTGTCGCAGACCGTGTGGTCCGCGCCTGCCAGCGTCAGCAACGGGGTTGTGCGCTGGCCGCACACTGACGACAAGCCGATCACCAATGTGCTGACGTACAACAACTCTGGTGCTACGGACGTATCACTGACGTTCACTGTGGACGTCCGTGACCCTGCTGGGAAGGCCGCACCAGCGGGCATGTTCAAGGTCTCACCGGCCACTGTGGTCGTTCCCGCCGGTGGCCAGGCTCAAGCCTCGCTGGTGATCGACACGACCGTGACCGCTCCGGACGGCTTGTACAGCGGCCTTGTCACGGCAGGGGATCTGCGAACGCCGATCTCGGTCACGCGGGAACCGGAGAGCTACGACACGAAGCTGGAATTCGTCGGCTTCGACGGCAAGCCGACCCCGGACTACGCCCTGCGGATCATCTCGTTCAACAATCCGTACCAGTATCAACGGTATGACGCGTCCGGCAGCCTGACTGTCCGGTTGCCCAAGGGGAAGTACTTCCTCGAGGCGCAGCTTCGCCAGGCCGATCGGCCTTTGGTGGTGATGACCGAGCCGGGATTGGACGTCAGCAAGGACGTCAGCCTGAAGCTGGATGCCAGGGACGCCAAACCCGCTGGCCTTGCTCTTGATCGGACCGGACTGCGGTCGGCCGAGACGTTCGTCGAGCTGAGCAGCAAGATGGCGTGGGGCACTGTGGACAGTGCGGTTCGGACGGAGTTCGGTGACGTGATCGTCCGGCCGTCCACGACTTCCGCTCATGGGGAGTTCCGGTACTCGGTCGGTGGCCGGTTCGCCGGAGAATCGTTGCTGTACAACGTTCGCGGTGATGCCAACGGCAAGGTTCCGGCTGATCCCGTTTTGAAGGTGCGGGACCGCGATCTGGTCAAGGTGAAGTCGGTCCATGGCGCCACTCGGCCGGGCACTTCTGGTGGCCGGGAGGGCCTTGTCACCAAGCCGCTTCCGTACACACTGGACGAGCTGTACTCGCCGGGAGTTGGCTGGCACGGCTCGTTCTCCGAGGTGGGCTCGGACGGCAACATCGTACAGAACATCTTCACCAGTGAGCCACGCAGTTTCACGCAGTCCACTGTGGAAAACTGGAACCACGGTGTGTTCGGTCCGGTCACACCGGTGAACTCGTTCCGGCCCGCCAGGTACGCCAGCCGGGCAGGCGACACGATGTTCTTCGGCATCCCGATGTACAGCGATTCCGGCGTGAACCGGGAAGGGTTCTCGGCCAACACGGGCACGACCGCGCTGTACCGCGACGAAGTGGAGATCGCCAAGCGTGCGGGCGCCGGTGGCGGGATCTTCGAGGTGCCGCCGGGCAAGGCGACCTACCGGCTACACGTCGAGTCCACTCGGGACCGGGCGCTGTCCAGCAAGATCGTCGCCGACTTCACCTTCGCGTCGGACACGACCTCGGCCTCGTCGCAGCAACCGTTGCCGCTGATGACTCTCCGGTTCACGCCATCACTCGACTCGCTGAGCCGGGCATCGCGGGTGTTGCCGACGATCGTGCCAGTGTCGGTGGGGCATAACACGAAGGCCGATGCACGGCCAACTCGTGTCGAGGTGTCGCACGACAAGGGCACGACTTGGCGGGCCGTGCCCCTGGTGTCGTTCGGTGGCAAGTGGTACACCGTGATCAGTCACCCACGGGACGCGGCTTCGGTGTCGTTGCGGGCCTCCGCACGCGACTCCGCGGGCAACTCGGTCAACCAGACCGTGATTGACGCGTTCGGTCTGAAGTAGACGATCAGGCTGTACTGATCAAGCGTCGAGGTACGCGGATGCCTGCAACGTGAACAGCTCCGCGTACCCGCCGTCCAGTTCCATCAGTTCGGCGTGCGTGCCTTGCTCGACCAGCTTCCCGTGCTCCAACAGGATGATTCGGTCGGCCTGTCGGACCGTGGAGAACCGGTGCGAGATGTACAGCGTCGTACGGCCCTCGGCGAGCTGATGGAGCCGGACGAACAGGTCGTGTTCGGCCTGTGCGTCCAATGCGGACGTTGGCTCGTCGAGCACGAGGATCGGTGCTTCACGCAGGAAAGCCCGGGCGAGTGCGATCTTCTGCCACTCACCGCCGGACAAGCTGACGCCTTCGTCGAACCACCGGCCCAACGGGCTGTCGTACCCGCGTGGCAGGCGGTCGATCCGGTTGGCGATGCCTGCCCGATCGGCCGCCAGCTCGATCCTCGGCCGGTCCGTGAGGTGTTCGAGGTCGCCGAGCCCGATGTTCTCCGACGCGGTCGCCTGGTAGCTGACGTGGTCCTGGAACATCGCGCTGATCTGCTTCTGCAGCTCGTCCGGGTCCAGCGTGCGAATGTCCACACCGTCAAGGAGGATCCGACCGCCGGTCGGGTCGTACAACCGGCAAAGCAGTTTGAACAATGTGGACTTCCCGGCGCCGTTCTTGCCAACCACGGCAACGGTTTCGCCTGGCTGGATGTCGAAACTGACGTCCTTGAGGGCTGGTTCGTCCGCGCCAGGGTACGAGAACGAGACGTGATCGAACGTGATGTGCCCGCGCAGCGGTCGCGGCAGTGGGGCAGGGGAGTCGGGCCGGTCGATCTCAGGTTTCGTACCCAGGAACCGAAACAGCGTGTCCAGGTAGAGATTGTTCTCGTACATCCCGGAGAAGCTGCTGAACAACCCGGCGACCGACGACTGCACGCTCGCCGCCGCTGCCGTGTACAACGCGAGATCACCGAGGGTCAGCTCGCCGGTCACGGCCTTCAGTGCGATGTAGAGATAGATCGCCGATCCCGCGATCGTGCTGAGCAATCCCCACAACGTGCCTGCCACGTTCTTCTTGCGGATCATCCCGCGCTGGCGCTCGTAGTACACCTTGCCAAGCCGCTCGAACCGATCGACAAGATACGGGCCGAGGCCGAAAAGCTTGACCTCCTTGGCATACGTGTCCGTGGTGACCAATGAGGACAGATAGTCCATCCGGCGCCGGATCGGCGAGACGATGTAGTTCAGCATGAACGACTGCGCGCCGTACTTCGACTGCGAGATGAACAACGGCACCGGAGCAAGCAGCGCGACCACGGCGAGCAACGGACTCACGGTGATCAACAGGATGATCATGCTGGTGAACGTGATCGCCATCCGGCCGAGCCCGAGTGCGGAGCTCATCATCGACATCGGCCGCATCGGCGCTTCCCGATCGGCCTGGCGCAGCAGGTCGTAGGACGCGGAATCCTCGAAGAAGGACAGGTGCAGCTTGCTGGCGTGCGCCATCACCTGGTGGCGGATGGTGAGCGTCATCCGCTCCTGCAGCAACTGCTGGCTGACCGTGGTCAGCATGGTCGTGACCGACTGGAAGACGAAGATCACCAGCTGGAAGGCCGCGATCCCGACGATCTTGCCGACCGAGCTGACGCCGACATCGCCGAACAGCGGAATGTGCAGGATGGTCTGATCCGGCCGGTTGGTCGCGTGGATCTGGATCGCCTCGACGACCGCGTCCATCAGGATCTTGGCGACGTAAGCGGTCGCGGTCGGGATCAGTCCACTGAGGATGGTGATGACGACCAGCGTGACGGTCAGCGGTCTGCTTGCCTGCCAGGACAGTCTGAAGACCCTTGGCAAGGCCTTCGCGGTGCCTCTGACGGACTCGCTGAGCCGCTGGTATCGGGATCTCAGGTCGTTGGGCTGGTCCTGCGGGACGGGATCAGGGATCTCGACCGGTCCGGTGAGACCGCTGTCGGCCACGGTCTGCGGCTGCCGCCGGTTGCGGCGCCGCCGTAACATCATCGATTCGAACCCACCACCGCCGGGCATCATCGGACGGCCCCGTGCAGCAGAACGTCGATCATGGCCTCGATACTTGGTTTCTCTTCGCCTAGTCGGCCGCGCATCATCAGCAGCCCGGTGAACATCGCGGCGAGTTGCTGTGGCGGCAGGCGCAGCGAGTCACTTTCCGGTTCGAACAACTCGGCAACGGCTTCTCGTAGGTCATCGCTCACTCGGCCACGCTTGGGGGCCGGGCCTCGCTCGCGTTTGTAGCCCGAGGACCGCAAGGCTCCGAACAGGGCTCCCATTCGTTCCATGTGCGCTGCGAGTGCACCTGCGGCTTCCACCAGACGGTCCTCCAGTGGCACGTCGAGGGGGATCGCCTGGATCCCGGCAACCGCGTTGTCCGGCCTCAAAGCCTCCGCGACGCAGGCGTCCAGCAGTTCGTCCTTGTCGGTGAAGGCCCGGAACACGGTCGCTTCACCAATTCCCGCCGCCCGCGCGATCTGGCTCGTCGTGACGGCAGCCCCATGCTCCACAAACAAGGGCAAGACCGCCTGAACGATCATCGCCCGCCGCTTCTCGGGGCTCATTCCAGGCGCTCGTCGCCTGGCCGAGGTCTCTGTCATGCACCCAGTATGCGGAGTGAGCGCTCACTCCGACAAACACCCGGGTAACAACGTGACGTAATGCTGTGGGCGCAGTGAACAGGCGGGTAGTCGGTGACGGGTGCCCGCGCGTGTCTGCCGCTCCGGCATGGTGTGTTGAACGCGCGAGCGGCGCAGGGTGGCGGGTGAGTCACAGTGAGAGCGAGTCGAGCAGTTTGACACGGCGTGCCGCTGGGGCGGACACGCGGTAGTTCATCCCGCCCGACCCGGCTGGACCTGGAAGCCAGCCGGAGGGCGGGTCTGTCGGTCACGCCGGGCCGTCAAGGTCGGGGCTGTCACCGGACGGTCTCTGGCCTTGCTCCGCCCTGGCGCGTGTCCACCGTTCCGTCACGGTGAGTCAAACTGCTCGACTCGCTTCCAGCGTGGCTGGTATTCGCCGTGCGCCGCTCGCGGGTTCAACTCACCATGACGGAGCCGGTGGACACGCGAACGCCAGCCGGTTCCCGTTCGCTTCGCTCCCGGGGCCCGGCCACAGCCGGCGCGAGGTGGGCAAGCCCTGGTGGGCCGGCGCGACGTGGGGTGACCCCGGGCACGCACACGGTGGGCCACCCCCGGATGCCGGAAGGAGGTGGGGCCGTTATGGCAGCCACTCGTCCACAGTGGACACCCGGATGGGCTGTGGCGACCCGCGAGGGGAACTTTTGGCGCGTTGGACCTGGATTCACCGAAGATCTTGGTGGGTTGGTCGTGTCGTGAACGGGCAGATGCCCTCTGACTTGGGATGATTGTTCTTACGAGAGAAACATATCGGTCCGAGTGAGAGGGCATCTGCTGAGTGAGAGCATCGCATACGCGTGGCGCGGTGTCGGTGAGGTTCGACGATCCGGGATTGGTGTCGCACGCGGGCCTGGTGGCGGTGATGCGGCTGGCCGAGGACGCGGGGTTGTCGGATCTGGCCGGTGAGCTGGTCCGGCTGGGTGGTCCGGTCGGGGCGAACGCGGGCGCGAAGATCAGCACGATCGTGGCCGGGATGGCCGCGGGCGCGGACTCGATCAGTGATCTGGACCTGGTGCGGCATGGCGGGATGGCGGGGTTGTTCACCGGGATCCGCGCACCGTCCACAGTGGGCACGTTCCTGCGCTGGTTCAGCATGGGTCATGTCGCTCAGCTGGAGAAACTCTCCGCCCGGCTGCTGGCCCGCTTGGCGGAGCTGACGCCGCTGCTGGCGGGGGCCGACCGGTTGGGGTTGCTGGATCTGGACTCGAAAATCAGCCAGGTCTACGGGCGGGGCAAAGACGGGGCCGCGTTCGGCTATACCGGGGTGTTGGGGTTGAACACGCTGGCCGCGACCCTGACCACAGCGGCGGGCAGGCCGGTGATCGTGGCGACCCGGTTACGGGGTGGCAACGCCGATACCCGCCGCGCGGTGAGCTCGCTGGCCCGGCGCGCGCTGGGCACCGCCCGCGCCGCGGGCGCGACCGGGCCGCTGCTGGTACGCGGCGATTCCGGGTTCTATGTCGGGGAATTGATCACGATGCTGGTGCGGGAAGGGGGTCTGGTTCTCCATCACCGCCCCACAACATTCCGCGATCCGGGAGGCGATCGACGCGATCAGCGAGCACGCCTGGCAGCAGCACACCTACCGCGACCCGGTCCTCGACCCGCACACCGGGCAGCTGATCCACACCGCCCAGATCGCCGAGACCAGCCATACCGCGTTCACCAACCCGACCGTCAACCCCGGCCAGAAAACCACCGCCCGGCTACTGGTCCGCCGGACCCGGATCACCACCCGCGACGAGCAGGGCGAGTTGTTCCCAGCCTGGCGCTACCACGCGGTGTTCACCAACCTCCCACCCGCCACCACCAGGCCCGACACCACCAGGCCCGACACCACCAGGCCCGCCACCACCAGGCCCGCCACCACCGAGCCCGACACGGCCGGCTTCGACACGGCCACCGCCTGGCGTCTGCACGACCAACGCAGCGGCGCGATCGAACACGTCTTCGCCGAACTCGCGGCCGGCCCGCTGGCCCACTTCCCGTCCGGACTGTTCGCCGCCAACGCCGCCTGGCTCTCCCTGGCCGCCCTGACCCACAACCTCCTACGCGCCACCGCCTGCCTGGCCGGCCCCGCCCACGCCCGAACACGCCTGACCACCCTGCGCCGCCGGTTGATCACCATCGCCGCCCGCGTCACCCGCACCGCCCGCCACATCACCCTGCGACTACCACAAGACTGGCCCTGGGCCCACGACTTCACCCACCTGTTCACCACCATCCACGCCCCACCCCACCCCGCCTGACCCCCTAACCACCCGCCTGACCAGGCCCAACCCGAAAGACCACAGTGGAAAAGCTGGGCAGACCAGCAACTCCCACACGACCACACCACACACCACCAGCCCACCACCACAACCACCCACCACCACGACCACAACCCAAGATCAACGGTGAATCCAGGTCCAACGCGCGTAACTCGCCCCTCACGCTCCGCCGAGTGCGTGGTCGATGAGCACCATCGCGGCCGTACGAGCGTGGTCGAAGGGCTCGACGTCGTCCAGCGAAGTGGCGAGCGATGAAGCGCCTTCCGCCAGCGTGTGCAGTTGAGTGCCGAGGACCTCGGGGTCGGGCGCGCCAGCCTCTTCCGCAATCGCGATGATCTTCGCCCGTAGCGCCGTCTTGTGCTCGGCGACCAGCGCGCGAGCAGGATGATTCGGGTCAGCCAACTCGACCGCGGCGTTGTGCATGGGGCACCCGCGGAACGTCTGTGAGGCGCGGGGCCGGTCGAACAGCGCGATCAGGCGTTCGCGCGGCGTGATCTCCGTGCTGTCCAGGTTGTGCTCGCCCGGCAGGCCCATGTGGTCGAACTGGGCGAGGTACTCCGTGATCAGCTGGTCCTTGCTCTCGAAGAGCCGGTACAGGGTCCGCTTGGACACCGCGGCCTCCGCGACGACCTCGTCAACGCCGGTCGCCTGGATGCCGTTGTTGTAGAACAGCTTCTTCGTCGTCGCCAGGATGCGGTCGCGCGGACTATCGGTCATAGCGCCAGGGTACAACGTGGTATCCCTGCGTACTTGCTGGTCAACTCCCCTTGTATCCCGCTTCACACATTTGAGGGTACCGATCTGTTTCCTCGGTGCTACGCTCGATTGAGCAACCCGGTCAGCGAAGGGGAAATGTCATGACCCAGTACACTCACGTCACCGTGCCGACGCAATTCGTCGAGGCCGACGATGTCCGATTCGCGTATCGGCGGTTCGGTGCCGAAACCGGGACGCCGCTGCTGTTCTTCCAGCCGTTCCGAGGCAATATGGACCTGTGGGATCCGGCGATCACCGACCGGCTCGGCGAGCAGCGGCCGATCATTCTGTTCGACAACGTCGGCGTCGGCCAGACCAGTGGGGAAACCCCGGAAACCATCGAGGAAATGGCGGACGCGGCCGCGACTTTCCTCGGCGCGATCGGCGTCAGCAAGGTGGACCTGCTCGGTTTCTCGCTTGGCGGGTTCGTCGCGCAAGCGTTCACCCTCCGGCACCCTGAGCTGGTCCGAAGGATCATTCTCGCTGGTACGCGTCCTCGCGGCGGTATCGACGAGGGCGCTGATCCCGAGTACGTCACCGTCGCGACGCGTAATGAGGTGCCGACGGTAGACGACTTCCTGTTCCTGTTCTTCGAGCAGACGCCGACCAGTCAGGCGGCTGGGCGCGCGCATTGGGATCGCCGTCACCTGCGTACAGTCGATCGTGACGTGAACACCTCACAGCAGACGATGAAAGCCCAAGGTGTCGCGGCCGCGGAATGGGCGCAGGTCAAGGGTGAGCGCTATGCCGAGCTGAAGAAAATCACCCAGCCCACGCTTGTCGTGAACGGTAAGCGCGACATCATGATCCCGACGATCAACTCGTACGTGCTCGCCCAGGAATTGCCGGACGCCCAGCTGATCATTTACCCGGACACCGGGCACGGCTCACTTTTCCAGTACCCCGAGCTGTTCGTTTACCACGCTTCGCATTTCCTGGATTCCTGAGGAACGAAGGGCCCTCGCCCCTGCTGACGAGGGCCGCTCTCAGGCTTTGGCGTGCGTCTCCGCGACCAGCTCGCGTTCCTGGTCGCGGTTGGCGCGGTACTGGCGGATCGAGTAGATCAGGGCTGCCGCCCAGACTGCGTAAATCACCGCGTAGATGGGGTAGCGGACGGCATCGCTCGCGTCGATCCAGTCGCTGCGCAGCAGGGTGCGGGTGTTGGTGAGGATGATGACGCCGCCGACCGCCGACCCGAGCACGCGCGGCGGAATCAGCCGGACAAGCCACGCGGCGATGGGCGCCGCGATCACGCCGCCGATCAGCAACGCGAGCACCCACGAGAAGTTGATGCCCTGCGAGCCGAGACCGAACAGGAAACCAAGGCTCGATACCAGCGCGACAAGGAACTCGCTGGTATCGATCGAGCCGATGGTCTTACGTGGCTCGAGACGGCCGCTGGCGAGGATGGCAGGCGTGCCCACCGGCCCCCACCCGCCACCACCGGTCGAGTCCACGAACCCGGCGATCAACCCAAGCGGGCCAAGGAAGCGCTTGCGTAGCGGCTTGCCGAGGTTGTGCCGGGGCAGGCCGAAAGTCGTGAAGCGGAACAATACGTAGAGACCGAGCGTGAGCAGCAGTACCGACATGACCGGCTCGGCGGTCTCCGTGGAAAGGCTGGACAGGAACGTGGCACCGGCGAAGGCGCCGATCGCGCCAGGGATGCCGATCTTCGCGACGACCTTCCAGTCCACGTTGCCAAAGCGCCAGTGGGCGATGCCAGAGGCGAGAGTCGTGCCGATCTCGGCGAGGTGCACAGTGGCGGACGCGGCCGCGGGGCTCGTGCCGATCGCCAGCAGCAGCGTTGTGGACGTGACGCCGTAAGCCATGCCAAGGCTGCCGTCGACGAGTTGGGCGCCGAGACCCACCAGGGCCAGCAGGACCAGCTGCCGCATCGTGCCTCCTCGTAGGTCCGGATCGTGCCAATGATCCGGACCGGATCGGGTGCCGCCAACCACGTCCGCACGCTGAGCGCTCGTTGCGACCCCGTGTCGGTCGTCACGTGAACGCCATGTGGGGGGTACCCATGGCGAGGCAGCTCATTCAGCGGATCGCTGTAGGAAACACTCGCGGGAAAATAGTGGGAACTCGACTGTGTGCATCGGGCAAAGACGGGTAGAGCCCATCACCGAGAGGGAGACCCGATGCGAGGTTCCGGATGACAGCGCTGCCGGCACGACCGGTCTCGATAACCGGCGAGTTGACTGACGCCGCTGTCGTCGAACAGTCCTGGACGGACGCGGACGCCTTCGCGGTGATCTTCGACCGGCACGCGGTGACCGTGCACAGGTTCCTGTCACGCCGGGTGGGTGCGCAACTCGCCGACGATCTCACCGGCCAGACCATGCTCGTCGCCTTTGACCAGCGGCGACGCTTCGACCTCAGCCAGCACAACGCGTTGCCGTGGTTGTACGGCATCGCCGCCAACCTGCTGCGTCGGCACACACGGACCGAGGAGCGGCGGCACCGGGCGCTGGCCAAGTCCGCGGCCGACACGATTCTGGAGAGCCATGCCGAGTCGGTCACCGATCGCGTGACCGCGGCCGCTCAGCCACTGGGGAAAGCGCTCGCGAAGTTGCCCGCCGCCGAGCGGGAGATCGTGCTGTTGGTCGCCTGGGAGAGCCTTTCCTACGAAGAGATCGCGGTGGCGCTGGACATTCCGATCGGCACGGTCTGCTCCCGCCTGCACCGCGCCCGTACGAAGCTGCGTCGCGCGCTTGAAAGGAGGCCCGCTGACATGGACGATCTCGAACTGCTCGCCCGCCTGCGTCCACAGGTCGACGACCCTGATCCGGCCGTGCTGGCCAAGCACCGGCGCACAATGCTGAACGGCGCCAGTAAACCCGTTAGGCGGCGCTGGTCGATGCCGTTGGCGATCGGAGCCGCCGCCGCAGCGGGGATCGTCGCGGTCGGCTTGGTGGTCGGCCTGCCCAACGAGGTACCGGACGCGTCGCCGAGTTCCACGCCACCGGCGGTCACCCTGCTCGCCAACGCGGCCGACGCCGCGGCCAAAACCCCGGCAGGCCAAGGCAACTGGGCCTACACGAGCACCGTCACCGTCTTCAACGACGCTGGCCTCCGTACCAACCGAACACAGACATGGGAGAAAGTCGACGGTACGGACGCCTTGATACGCACGAACCGCGACGGCAAATTCGACGAGACAAGGACCGGCGACAACAGCGACATATTCACGCCCTCGCTGCGCCACCCCACGTACCGCTTCCTGGCAACCCTGCCAACCGACCCCACCGCGCTACGCGACGCGATCTACGCACACGCACGGCAAGAAGTCGGCAACTCGAAGCAGTACACAGTGGACCAGTGGGCCTTCCAGATGATCGGGAATCTCGTGCAGAGCGCCGCGCCGCCCGCGCTGAAGGCCGCGCTTTACCGTGTCGCGGCTACGGTTCCTGGCGTGGAGTCCGTCGACAATGTGACGGACGCCGCTGGCCGCCAAGGGATCGGTGTCGCGCATACGGTCAACAACGCTGGCGATCGCACGATCCTCATCTTCGACCGGACCACCTATCAGGTCATGGGCCGCGCGGGGCAGGTCAGCGACGGTCGCACGGACTCGGTGGCTGTGCTGGCGACCGGGCTCGTCGCGGAGGCCGGGCAGACGCCATGAGCCCGGGGCTGCCAGCGATCCCCCGACCGGTCACCCAAGCAATAGGCCGGTGAGTTCCTCGGGCCGTGACCAGAAGGGCGAGTGTGACGCGTCCAGCTCCACGATCGAGGCGCCGTAGTCCTCTTTGGCTATCCGACGGGTCACTTCACCGTTGACCACATGGTCCTCGGTGCAGACGATGTAGCGGGTCGGAACGCGGGGATAGCTGGTCAACGGGGTTGGCGCGATAAACGGTTCCCGCGCATTGCGGGCAACCAAGCGCTTGATCGCCAGGTCGGCGTCGGATCGCTCGCAGTCCTGGTAGAACAGGGCGTAGGCATCATCGGGATTCCACACGATGCCGCCGAACTCGCTGGTGCCCTGCCGCCCAAGTGCGGTCACGACCTCAGTTGTCAGTGGGCCGGGGGTCTGACGACTGGCTTCGAGGGAACTCATGCCGATGATCGGCAGCAGGGACGTGAGCAGGACCAGTTCGCGGACCGGGGTTCGCTGAACGACCAACGGCGCGATGAGCCCGGAAGCCGAATGGGCGACAAGGACGGTGTCCTCTGGTGCGACGATGGCCTTCTCGACAGCGGCTGTGAGGGCCTCGAAAGTGATGGTGGGATCGTCAAACGCGAGGTCGGGGGTGACAACCCGGTGTCCGAGCGCCGTCAGGCCGGGCGTGACACGTTCCCAGCACCAAGCGCCGTGCCAGGATCCGTGCAACAGTACGAAATCGGTCACCGCAACACTCCAATGAGGACAACTGGACGTCTCAGTGTCGCGCCGCACGCGGCGACGGGTCCACTGTCCGGCGAGCACATGCCACCTGCAAATCGGGTGCTGTCCGCGCCGCGACCCGGCAAGATAAGGATCATGAGTAGGCAGAACGATGCCACGGCGGGACGACCGCTCGCCCTGGTCACAGGGGCGGGACGTTCGGCGGGAATCGCGGCATCCGTGGTCCTCAACCTGGCCAAGGCGGGGTGGGACGTGGCCTTCACGTACTGGACTCCGTACGACGCGCGGATGGAGTGGGGCATCGAGCAGGGGGCACCCGCGCAGCTGCGAACGAAGGTGGTGGCCCTTGGGGCAAGAACCCTCGCGGTCGAAGCGGACCTGAGTGACCCGGCCGCGCCGTCACAGCTCTTCGACAGTGTCGAGGCGGAACTGGGAAACGTCACCGCGCTCGTGCTCTGCCATTGCGAGTCGGTCGACTCCGGTCTGCTGGACACCACGGTGGAGAGCTTCGACCGCCATTTCGCGGTCAACGCGCGGGCGACATGGCTGCTGATCCGGGAGTACGGGTTGCGATTCCGCGGGCAGCACGGAAGCGGCCGGATCATCAGCCTGACCAGCGATCACACTGCCGGGAACCTGCCGTACGGGGCGAGCAAGGGGGCGATGGACCGGATCACGCTGGCTGCGGCCCGTGAGCTGGCCCAACTGGGAGTGGCCTGTAACGCGGTCAATCCCGGGCCGACCGATACCGGGTGGATGACCGACGAGCTGAAGGCCGACATGATCCGCTCGACGCCCCTTGGGCGCCTTGGCGTGCCGCAGGACTGCGCGAATCTGGTCACGTTCCTCTGCTCGCCGGAGGGCGGATGGATCAACGCCCAGCTTCTGCAGAGTGACGGCGGTATCGGGTAAGGCCAGTCGGACATCTCGGTGACGATCACTTGTTTCATCACCCCTCCAGCTTGTCCACAGAGGAGCTTGTCCGGCACTGCATAAGCGCCGGACAAGGCCGTTGGGAAGGAAAGCTTCCTAACGGGCGAGCATGTGCAGTTCGCGATATGGCCCGGAAGCCGCGAGCAACTCGCCCGGCGGCCCGTGTTCCACGACGCGGCCCTGCGACAGCACCAGCACACGGTCGGCGTTGGCCGTCAGCCGAAGGTCATGCGTGATCAGGATTGTGGTACGTCCAGCCGTCAACCGCCGCAATGGGCCAAGCAAGCGATCGAACGTGTGTGAGTCAAGACTTGCCGTCGGCTCGTCAAGCACGAGCACAGGAGTGTTCGCGACCATCGCACGCGCGATGGCGATACGCTGACGTTGACCGCCCGACAAGCCGTGACCGTGTTGTCCGATGACAGTGCGGTATCCGGCAGGCAGTGCGGTGATGAACTCGTGTGCGTCGGCTGCTTTGGCCGCTTCGACGATGTCCTGGTCTGTCGCTGTCTTCGAGCCGTAGCCGATGTTGTCACGGATCGTGCCGTGGAACATCAGCGTCTCCTGCTGAACCAGCGCGATGTTGCTGCGCAAGGATTCCAGCGTCAGATGGCGGATATCGACGCCGTCGAGGGCGATCCTGCCGAAGTCTGGGTCGTAGAAGCGTAGCAGCAGCTTGGCGATGGTCGACTTACCCGCTCCGCTCGCGCCCGTGACAGCCAGGAGTTCGCCCTGTTGAACGTCCACTGTGAACCCTTGAACAGCTGGCCGAGACGCGCCAGGATACGCGAAACCCACCGACTGCAGCCGTACGTGCCCCCACGCCCTCGCTAGCCGGCGGGCGTCAGGAGCGTCGGCCAGGGGTGGCACCGCGTCGAGCAGTTCGATGATCCGTTCCGAACCCGTTGTAGCAGCGGACACCATCACCCTGAGCTGGCCGAGCTCTTGGAGCGGCGCGTAAAGGTAGGTCAGGATCGCGGCGAACGCCAGCACGCCGCCGAGGCTGATGCGCCCACTGGTGATCTCCCACACGCCAAGGCCCATCACAGCAAGGACGCTGACCGTTTGTGCAATGTGGACAACCGGGTGTACAGGCCGCTGAGCTTGGCGATCGACAGATCCGTTGACAGCATCTGGATACCGGCCGCGTACAGGCGCCGTTTCTCGGTCTCCTGGCGGTTGTACGCCTGCACCACCGCGACGTTCGCCAGGCTCTCCTCCAGGATGGCCGTGATGTCGCCGTTCAGCGCACGTTGGTCGCGTGACTTGGTGTTGATGTGCCGGGCGAATCGGCGCGTGATCGTCACGAACACCGGCACGACAACGAAGGCCGCCAGGGAAAGCTCCCAGCTCAGGTAGATCGCGAAGCCACCGAAGAAGATCACCCCGAACACCGCGGTGACCGCCTGTACCAGTCCGGAGCTGACGAACCTCTCCACGGTGTCGATGTCGTCGGTCAGCCGGGCGATCAGGTCTCCTGGCTTGCGGCGTTCGAAGAAGTCCGGCGGTTGCCGGTGCAAGTGGCCGAAAACCTGGGTACGCAGGCGCAACAGGAACCGTTCGCCGGACCTGGTGGTCAGATACGCGCCGAAGAACACGAGCACACTGGACAGTGCTGCGACGCCGAGCCACATCGCGGCCGGAACCCAGAACGCGGCGACGTCACCGGTCCGAAGTGCTTTGTCCACAATGGAGGAGAAGATGGCGACCGCGACCGTGTCGCAGGCGGTCGCGACGATCATCAGAAGCCCACCGAGTGCGAGCCATGTCCGGTTGTTCCGGGTGAGCGGCCAGAACCGGCGGAACACGGCACGGGCGGAGAGAACGGTCTTCGGAGAGTCCACTGTGTACCCCGTTCGCGTGGTGAGGGCCCGCGGCGTGCTGCCGCGGGCCTCTCATCAGCGGTTACTTCCGCGGTCCGACCTCGGTACGCGGCTTGACCTCACCGCGCAGGGTGACCCGGTCGGTGATCCTCGGCACGATGTCGCCGAACGGGGAGGTACGCGGGGTGTCTTCCGGCTTGCGCTTCGCCATTGTTCTGCCCTTCTCTTGGAGTGGCCACCGTCGAGTGACGGTGACAAGCCAAACCGTAGGCAGCACGCTGTTTCAGCGGTGTCTCGCAATGTCCTTATCTGAACCCAACAACCGTGGTACTAGGCCGAAACGGTTGTTATCGTTCGGATCCGGACATTCACCGGTACCCTGATCGCACGTGCGGAGGGGTACCGATGCCGAAAGAACGCACTCGGGATCACAGATCCCGGATAATGTCGGCGGTCGTCGGAGGCGCGTTCACGCTGCTGATCGCCCTTGCCATCGCCCGGCCGGTGTATGTGGAGATCGGGGGAGGGATCGCCTTCCAAGCCGGGACTCTGGAGACGACGAGTGCGCACGCCATCGTGATCACGCATCCCGGCACAACGGGCAGTTATTCAACCGGCCCGAGTACCAAAACCACAGTCACCCTGCCCAACGGCAAGACACACCGCGCGACCATAAAGCAACGCGAGTTGACTCGGTACAACGGCCAGACGGTGACTGCGGGGTTGTTCAGCGGCGAAGTGGTCGCGGTCAACGGGTACGACGTCACGGGCATGTTCTCGTTCGGCTATTTTGTGCTCCTGATGATGTTGACCGGAATGACCGTCTTCAGCGTGACCATGGTCATCAAGCGTCGCTCGCTTGTGCCGGACCACAAGTCTCCGGTGGCGAGCGTCCACGCATGGTCTGCCGCGTGGCTTTCCCTGGTGGTGGCGGGGGTCTTCGACATTCTCGACACACCATGGTGGCCGGTGATCGCCTGGGGCGGCTGCTCGGCGCTGTTCCTGACCGTGTACTCGGTCAAGTACGTCCGCGTGAACCGGCTGTATCGGGCCGATCTCGTCCACTGATCTGGGATTGCTGGAAGAAAACCGCAAGATGCCCGTGGCACAGTTGGTCCCGGACTTGATGAGCCGTGCGCGTAAACCCCCCTACGCGCAGGTGATCGGGGGCGGTGGCCGCAGCGCGGGCCACCGCCCCCGTGACCACCACTACTTCTTGAGGTCCTTGCCGAACAACAGTTTCCACGGCATCGCCGCTGATTCCATCTGCACCTTGAGCGTCATTTTGGACGCGCCTTCGGTGCGTTCCTCGAATGTGATCGGGACCTCGTCGATCCGCAGGCCGAGTTTGACCGTGCGGTGGTTCATCTCGACCTGGAACGCGTATCCGTTGCTCTGGATCGTCGGCAAGTCGATCTTGCGGAGGGTTTCCGCGCGCCATGCTTTGAAGCCCGCGGTCGCGTCTTTCACGCTCAGCCGCAGTATTGTGTTGACGTAGAAATTCGCCCACGCTGACAACGCTTTGCGGTGCCACGCCCATTCGCTGGCGGTGGCTCCGCCCGGCACGTATCGCGAGCCGAGAACGACCGCCGCGTCGGTGGTCATCAGTCGCTCGATCATCACCGGAACCGCGGCGACGGGGTGGGAGAGGTCCGCGTCCATCTGCATGATGATGTCGGCGCCGTCGTCGAGCGCGCGGGCGAATCCGGTGAGGTAGGCGCGGCCGAGGCCGTCTTTCTCCGCCCGGTGGATGACCTGCACGGCACCCGCCGATTCCTCGGCCAGTGTGTCCGCGACCTCGCCGGTGCCGTCCGGCGAGTTGTCGTCGACGACGAGTACGCCAAGCCCTGGAACGCCGAGCCCGAGCAGTTCACCGACCAGCTTGGGCAGGTTTTCCCGTTCGTTGTACGTCGGGACGACGATGATCACCTTGGGGGAGCTTTCTCCCATTTTCGTGCTTTCCTTACGTGCTCCGTGTCAGGCATTGCGCGGCCGCTCCACCGTAGCCGGACCGGGAAAGGCCAGTTCAACCGGGTTGGAATGCATTTCACGAAGCCATTGGAACAATTACCCGTTCGCTCAGACGAGCTGATCGGTCGGGCGTACCAGAATCTCATTGACCGCAACATGATGCGTCTGGCTGACCGCGTAGACAACGGCGGCTGCGATGTCCTCCGCTTGCAGGGTGCGAATCGACTCGGCCAGTTGCCGCGCGGCCTCGCGCATCGCGGGGTCCACCTGGTGGCTGGCGAGCTCGGTCGCGGTGAATCCCGGCTCGATCAGCACGACATGTACCCCGGCGGCGGTCACTTCCTGGCGCAGGGTCTCGGTGAAGCGTTGAGCCCGAACTTCGTTGCCGAATACGCGGCTGCACGCGGCGAAACCACACGGCCGGACGTCGACGAGACCTGCACTACGGTGCCCGCGGAGTTGAGCAGGTGCGGCAGGGTGGCGTGCGTGATGTACATCGCGCCGAGCAGGTTCGTGTTCACCATCCGGCGCCACTGTGACGTGTCGGCGCCGGCGACGGTCCCGTTCGGCATCACCCCGGCACTGTTGACCAGGACATCCAGGCTGCCGAACCGGTCGACCGTGGCGGCGACCGCGTCCTGGCAGGACGTCTCATCCGTGACATCGAGGTCCAGCTCGAGGATCTCGCCTGGAGCCTCCTTGGCGAGCTGAGTGAGCCGGTCGGCCCGGCGTGCGCCGACCGCGACATTCGCCCCGGCCTGGGACAGGGCTAGCGCGGTCGCCGCGCCGATGCCCGAGGAAGCGCCGCTGACCAGGACGTTCTTTCCGCGCATGAGAGGTGCCTTTCTTCGGTAACCGGACCGTTCGGTCACTTTGGCAGCTAAACGGACCGGCCGGTCAGGTTGAGCTAGACTGGCCGCGTGAGAGCTGATGCCGTCCGGAGTCGCGAGCAGCTGCTGAAAGCCGCCGCGGAGGTGTTCGCCGAGCAGGGCACGGAGACTTCGATCGCGGAGATCGCACAGCGTGCGGGCGTCGGCAAGGGCACGGTTTTCCGGCACTTCGCCTCGAAGGACGAGCTGGTCGCCGCGATCGTGTGTGGCATCATCGATGATCTTGTGGTCACGGTCGAAGGTCTGGCCGAGTCGGATCCGATGACCGGTTTGTCCGGCTACATGACGGCGATGATCGACCTGCAGGCCCGTAACCGGGCATTTTGTGAAGTGGCGTACGAAGGCTCAGCGCTGGATCATCCCAGCGCCGAAGCCAGCCGGGCACGACTGCTCGCCGCCGTCGACGTCATCGCCGACCGGGCGCGCGCGGCAGGCGTGATCAAGCCAGGGATCACCGGCGAGGACCTGATGGCACTGCTCAGCGGGATCCACCATGCCGCAGCGCCACGGATGGCCGCCGAACCAGAGCTGAACAGGCGCTATCTGGCCGTGGTTCTCGACGGCCTGTCAAACCGGCTCGGGAGTTGATGCGAGCTCGTCCAGTTGCTGTTGTACGCGGCCAGTCTCGGCATCTCGGCCTTGTTGCCGGTACAGGTCCATCGCTTCACGCCACACCGCACGGGTTTGGTCGTGCTGCCCGAGTGCCAAGTGGACTTGGCCGAGCTGATCCAACGCGTCGGCCTGGTTGTACGTATGCCCGAGCGAGCGGTACAGCGACAGGGCTTGTTGGTAGTAGTCCAGCGCCAGGTCCTGCTGATCGGTGCGGTGGGCCACGTAGCCAAGGCTTTCCAGGGTCGCCGCCTGTCCCTGCGGGTTGTGGTGAACCCGGTGCAGCGCAAGCGAAGCCTCGCAATGCGTACGCGCCTGCTCGTAGTGGCCCAGTCTGGCATGCAACCAGCCCACGGCGTTGAGCATCACGGCCTTGCCCGCGGGATGATCGATGGCCTCGGAAAGCCGCAGCGCGCTCGTGCCGTGCTCCAGCGCCTGCTGGATGTCTCCTTGCTGTGCCCAAGCTCCGGTCAGCGCGCCATGGGTTTGGATCTCGGTAAGGAGATCACCGGTGTCTTCGGCCAGCCGGAGCGCTTGGTTCATGTGGTCCAACGCTTCGGTGTGCCTGCCCGCACGGGTGCAGACGCGGCCAAGGCTCCTGTGCGCGCGGAGAATGGCGGCAGGATCGCCTTTGTTCTCCGCGGCTGCCAGTCCGGTCCGCCACGCGGCCAGCCGATCGTGCAGATATCCCTGCCGCACATGGAAAGTGTCGAGCGCCCAGGCAATCTGCCAGACCGCGTCGTACCACTTCCGCTCCCCAGCTAACCGTTGGGCCGCCATCAAACACGGATGTTCTTTGCTGAACCACGTCAGCGCTGCCGCTTGATCGTTGAGCGGGTGCGGGTGGCTGCCTGTGACCGGCGGGTCGAGCTCGATCGCCGGTCGGTGCGGGTGGATAAGCCGTTCCCCGGCACGCGCGGTGTGCAGATAGAAATCGACGACCCGCCGCAAGGCGCTTTCTTGCGCGTCGCTCGTGAGATTGCGGACGGTGTCGGCCGCATACGCGCGGATCAGGTCGTGCATCCGCCAGCGGGCATTCATGTCTTGCTCGATCAGTGAGGCGTCCGCCAACGCGCGCAGCACGCGATTGGCTTGCGGCAGCGGAAGATCGGTGAGGCTGGCGACGGCAGGCAGGTCGATGTCCGGTCCGGGGGCGATGGCCAGCAGGCCGAACACCCTGGCCTGTTCGACCGTCAGGTTGGCGTACGACCAGGACAGCACCGTGGGCAGGCTCGCGGCCATGTCGGTCTCGTCGAGCGCGCTCAACCCGGCGTCACGCAGTTCCGCGGCCAAGGCCGCAAGGGGGACGAGGGGCTGGATGTGAGCCCGACCGGCAATGATGTTCAATGCCAACGGGAATCCGCCGCAGTAGGTGAGAAGTTCTTGCGCGGCCTCGGGTTCGGCGGCGATCCGGTCGCTGCCGAGCCGTGCCGTCAGCAGAGCAGTGGCTTCCGGCCCGCTGAGCACATCGAGCGGCAGGTGGTGTGCGCTGTGCCGGGCGACCAACCCCGTCAAGTGCCGGCGGCTGGTGACCACGACTGTGCACGTCGGCGCGCCAGGCAAGAGCGTGGTGAGTTGATCCGTGTCGACGGCGTTGTCCAGCACGATGAGCATGCGTTTGCCCGCGACCGCGCTGCGATAACGGGCGGCCTGAGCGTGCGGGTCCATCGGGATCTGGTCGGGCGCCACCCCAAGGGCGTCGAGGAACCCGCGTATCGCCGCCTCGGGCGACAACGGCTCTCCCTCGGGACAGAAACCATGCAGGTCAACGAACAACTGGCCATCAGGGAACCGGTCAAGGTTCTGATGGGCCCAGTGCAGCGCCAGCCAAGTCTTGCCAATCCCACCGGCGCCAGCGATCGCCGAGATCACGACGGTCGTACCCGGTTCGGCCGCGGAATCCATGACGTTGGTCAATGCGGCCAGTTCGCTGGCCCGTCCAACGAACATCCGAGGTGGGGCCGGGAGGTGACGCGGCACTGGCGCCACTGTTCTCGCCGGAACCGTCAGTTGCCCGTCGGCGGTGAGTATTTGCTGGTAGAGCTGTTGCAGTCGCGGGCTTGGGTCGGCGCCGAGCTCCTCACTCAGCTTCACGCGGATCTGCTGATAGCGCTCCATCGCGTCGGCTTGGCGTCCGCTGCGGTACAACGCGAGCAGCAACTGACCCGCGACGCGTTCGTCCAACGGATGGTGCTCGGCCCGCGCGTACAGCTGGGGGAGTAGTTCCTGGTGCCGACCACACCGCAACGCGACGTCCGCGTGGTCGAGTTCAGCGGCTAGCCGCTCCGCCGCCAGCGCCGTACGCAGCTCGGTCACCCAAGGGCCGTCCAACTCGGCCAGCGGCTCGCCGCGCCACAACCGCAAAGCTTCTTCGAGCGACGTCAGCGCGCGTTCGTCGTCCGCCGGTTGCGGCTGCGCGCGCAGGTGTCGGAACAGGTGCAGGTCCACGGCGTGTGTGTTTTCGATGGTGAGCGAGTAGCCACCGGAACGTCGGCTCAGCTGCACCTCTGTCGCGCCAGCCAGCGCCGCACGCAGCCGTGAGAGGTACGTGTAGAGCGTTTCCCGCGCCCGAAGTGGCGGATCTTCACCCCACAGCCGGTCGACCAACTGGTCGGTTCGCACGGTTTGGTTGGTTTCCACCAGTAGCGCGGCCAGTACCGCGCGCTGCCGCGGGTGCCCGAGATCGACCGGTACGCCGTCGATATCGGCTTCGATGCTGCCCAGGAGTCTGAATCTGACCATCGACACCGTCCCATTCCCCTTCGCTGCGGCCTCCCTGCGTTCCGAGTCACCACAACGACATGCGGGTTCCAGGTTGTTCGCAACTTTATCCCAAGCCGGGGCCCGCAGGGCGGCCCTCGCCGCCCAGTTGGGGCGCTGTGCGGTAGAAGGAAGCACTCCGTGGACTGATAGGCCAAGTGGCCCAACGGCCGCTGTCGTCGCGCTAAGTGACAGTGGTCGACAAGTACCGGATCCCACTACGCTCCTGGTTGAATTGGACCAGACCATTCAACGATGATTGGAGCTGAGCTGACATGTCGCGACCTCCCCTGCGGCGCGCATTGTCTTGTGTCCTCTCCGCTGTCGCCATTGGAACCCTGTGGCCCGCGGTGCCCGCTTCAAGCACCGAACAGCGCGGCGTCCCGCTTTCCCAACTGCGGGTCGTCAACACCGAGATCGCAGCTGGTCTAGACCGGCCGACCGCGATCGCCGCGCTGCCGGACGGCGGGCTGCTGATCAACGAGAAGCGCGGCACGATCCGCGCGTACAACCCCCGCACCGGCCTCGCCACGCGACCAGTGCTGGACATCCGCGACCGGGTGAGCGAGACGGAGAACGAGCGTGGCTTGCTCGGCCTCGCGATCCCAGCCGACCATGCCCGCAGCAAGGTGATCTACGTTGCCTACACGCGGAAATCCGACGAAGCCGTGACGCTGTCAAGGTTCCGGCTCGACACGCGCAGAGAAGAAGTGCTGCTGGCGCAGGACCATTCCGAGTTCGGCAACCACAACGGCGGCAACATCGCGTTCGGGTCGGACGGTTTCCTGTACTTCGGGATCGGTGACGGCGGCAGCGGTGGCGATCCACTGGGGACTGGGCAGAACCTGAACACGTTGCTAGGCAAGATCTTGCGGCTCGACGTCAGCCGTACGTGCGGTGCGCTCAAGTACTGCGTGCCTCGGGACAACCCGTTTGTCGGCGTTCCTGGGACGAAGGCGGAGATCTGGTCGTGGGGTCTGCGTAACCCGTGGCGGTTCTCGTTCGACCGCGCCAACGGTTCACTGTGGATCGGTGACGTCGGCCAGGGCCGGTTCGAGGAAGTCGACCACATCGGTGCGCGGCAAGGCGGAGTGAACTTCGGTTGGTCCTGTATGGAGGGTCCGAACGTGTTCGACCAGACGCGGTGCGACCCGAATGCGAAGTACACGGCGCCGGTGTTCCACTACCTGTCCGGCACCGAAGGCTGCGCGGTGATCGGCGGTCACGTGTACCGCGGTAGCCGGTTCGCAGGCCTGGCCGGTGGCACGTACGTCGCGACTGACTACTGCTCGGGGACGGCGTTCGGGATCCGCGCGAACGCGGACGGAACCCACACCAGTGCCACGATCGGGACGTTCCCGACCGACGTCTCGGCGCTGGGTGTCGACGTGAACGGCGAGCTCTTCATGGTCGACGACATTCCCGGTAGGCTGCACAAGCTGACATTCGAACGCGTCCGATAAGCACAGTCCGGCCCACTCGGCTTTGCTGAGTGGGCCGGACTGATACTTTCGACTGTGCCCGGCGCCGCGGATTTATACTTTGGTCTATGTTCCGCTGTTCCTGATTGAGCCCCAATCACCGCTTCCGTTAGCGTTCGAATCCGCGAAACGCCTGAGGTGAGAGGGGAACCGGGACATGGCTTCGAACAGCGACAAGGGCTGGTACGACTTCGGCATGCTGCTGTGCGTGGTCGTCGGGGTGTGGCTTGGGGTGATTCCGTTGGGGCAGCGGCTTTTCGGGGCCCGTCAGGGCGGAATGTTCGATGTCATCCTCGGCGATCTCGGGTTGACGGATCCGTGGACCTACGTGGTGCCCGGCGGCTTTATTGTCTTATTCTTCCTTGTCATCATCGCGCTCGATGCCGCGAAGAAACGTTCGTGAGTGGGGTGTTGAGCCACTCACGACGCGCCTTGTGGCAAGGGGTCTGTTCGGGCGGTAGCCCGTTGTGAGGGGAACATTCGGGGCGTTGAACGCCGCCAAGGTAAGAAGACCTTCACGGCACTACGACCTGTGATGGGTGGGGCTGGTGTGACACGTGTGACTGACGAGGTAAGTTTCTGTCCTTAATGGACCTTGAGATGCTTGAAACCGGCCAGCCCGGCGACTCGGTCAAGTTCCTGGCATTGGCATCCGACGCGTCAAGGGAGGCCTTCGCGCGTTCAACGCCAATGCCAGGAACTTAGGGTTCGGGGTTCGGTCGGATGCCTGGGGCGTGCGCGAGCCGTTGACCTGCGAAGATTTGTGGCTGGCACGGCTGGGTTGCTGCTGAGACCGGGGTGCCGCGGCGAGGGCGCCGGGCATGTGCGTCACCTTGAGGGGTATGAGGGCCGAGTTCGCTGCGTTGAGCGCAGTCAAGGTGGCCTTCACGGCATCAGGTTCCGTCGCAGGTGGGGCTGATGTTACACGTGTGACTAATACGACAGCCGCACAGTGTGATCTTGGTGTGGGGTCGTGATCATGGGTGCGGCCACCGCGTGATCAACTTCGAGGTGTGATTGGACTCGAGGAAGACGCGGTGGCCGCGTCGGAGACTGTAGTAGACGAGGGTTTCGCCCGCTGGCGGGCCGGGTTTGATGACATGTTCGCGCTGGTAGCTGGCCGGTTCGCGCAGGCCGATTCGCGTGCCCGTGCTCAGAAGTACCTACTCGGGCTGCTGTCTGGTGTGGAGCGCAAGAACTCCTGGTCGTTGGCGGAGCTCGCCGGGGAGAGCAGCCCGGACGGCATGCAGCGGCTGCTGAACTTCTACCGCTGGGACGCCGAGGCGGTGCGCGACGATGTGCGTGGCTACGTGCTGGCGCATCTGGATGACCCGAGTGGGGTGTTCGTCGGCGACGAGACCGGATTCATCAAGAAGGGCACCAAATCCGCGGGTGTGCAACGCCAGTACACCGGCACCTCGGGCAAGATCGACAACTGTCAGGTCGGCGTGTTTCTGACCTATGTCTCCCGGCATGGCCGGGCGTTGATCGACCGGGAGCTCTACCTGCCGCAGAAGTCCTGGTGTGCCGACCGGGATCGCTGTCGCGAGGCCGGGATCGGCGACGAGGTCGAGTTCGCGACCAAACCCGAGCTGGCCCGCCGGATGCTCGCCCGGCTGCTGGAGGCCGGGGTCACGGTGGGCTGGTTCACCGCGGACGAGCTCTACGGCGACAACCCGGCCCTGCGCGACTGGCTGGCCGAGCAGGCGGTGAACTACGTGCTGGCGGTGTCCTGCGATTACCAGGTGACCACGCCGACCGGGCCGGCGCGCGCGGACGTGCTGGCCGGCCGGGCACCGGCGCGGGGCTGGCAGCGGCTCTCGGCCGGGCGGGGCAGCAAGGGCCACCGCTTGTATGACTGGCTGCTGATCGATCCCGGTCCCGGCGAGCGGCATCAGCTGCTGGTGCGTCGCTCGATCAGCGATCCGACCGATCTGGCCTACTACGTCTGCCACACCGCCGGTCCGGTGCCACTCGCGGAACTGGTGCGCGTGGCCGGATCCCGTTGGGCGGTGAAGGAAACCTTCCAGTTCGCCAAGAACGAGACCGGGCTGGACCATTATCAAGTCCGCAAGTACATCGCGTGGTACCGGCACATCACCCTGGCCATGCTCGCCGCGGCGTTCCTGGCCGTGACCGCCCATACTGAACGCATCCGCACCCCACCACCGCCCCATCCGGCGCCGGAAAAGGGAGCGCCAGAACCGATCCTGACCGGCTGATCCCGTTATCCTGCAACGAAATACGACGACTCTGGGCCACCCTCACCCGTCCAATACACCCCCGAGCACACATCCAGCACTGGTCTACCTGGCGCCGACGCCACCAGACCCGCGCCCGTCACAGCCACTACCAGCGACAACACCGCACATATCAACAGACATAACACTGTGCTGCTGCCGTACTAACGAGGCGAATTTCCGTCCTTAATAGACCTTGAGATGCTCGAAAGCGCCAGGCCACGGACTTGGTTAAGTTCCTGGCATTGGCGTTCAACGCCGCGAGGGTGGCCTTCAAGGCATCCCAGCCTGTCGAAGGTGGGGCAGCCCGCAGGCACAGGGTCTGCCGCTTCCGTCCCTGTGAGGCCGCGGCGACAGGTCATTTCCGGTATTCCGCCAGCGCGGGCCCGGCGTCGACGATCTTCATGGACAGTTCGAGCGGGTCGAAGTGGATCAGCGACTCCATCCACCAGGTCATCCCGGCCTGACGCAGCCCGGTCACATCGACATCGATCGGTTCTTCCCAAGCGAGACTGGCGTTTCCAGCCACAGCCACATCGATCTTGCGGCCAACCGAAGCGAGGATGCCCGAGAGCTCCTCTGGCGTGAGCCGATGGTCCGTGGGGTTCGGGAAGATCCCGTCGCACGAGGCAGCGCGACGCAGGACGTGCGGCTTGGTCGTCGAACACCCTACCCAGACCGGGATGCGGTGCGGCTCAGGCACTGTTTGCTCAAGCCGGACTTGGTAGTACGGACCGTTGTGGTCATAGGCTTCGCCCGACCACACGGCTCGTACGACGTCCAGACCTTCGTCATACATTGCCGATCGGATCCGCGGATCCGAAGGTTCGCCGAATCGGCTGAAGTCCCCAGACTCGTCCGAACCGAGCCCGGTGCCCAGTACGAACCGGCCACCTGACAACCGGCTCAGCGTCCCCGCGTGCCGTGCGACGATCCACGGACGACGCCGGGGCAGCGGCGTGACCATTGTGCCGAGCTGAATTCGTTGTGTCGCTTGGGCAATCGCGCCCAATGTCGTCCACGGATCGACGATCGGCATGGCATCGGTCACCACGTGATCCCACAGGAAAACCCCGTCCCACCCGGCTTTTTCGGCTCGTACGGCCAGATCGACCAGGACCGAGGGATCGCCGAAAGGCCCGAACGGCGGCAGATACACGCCGTAACGCAGGCTCACGTCACCGGGTAGACGCGGCGGGGAACGACAAGTCCGGCGGCTCGTCGTTCCTCCTTCATCACTCGGTCGTAGGTGTCGAAGTCGTCATGCGTGCCGCCCGCGGCCTTGAAAATGTCCCGCAGCAGCAACCTCAACGCCTCACTGTCCACATCGGGGTGTGGGTCGTCCGGGCCGATGATCTGAACGTCGCCTTCGACCGTGGCCCACCGCCAGCCCGCGCGGACCACGATCGTGGCCCGTGGATCGGCGCGGAGGTTGACCATCTTGCGGGTCGAGCCGACGGCGACGAATCCGACGACGTCCTGCCCGGTCAGTGGGTGCTTCAACACCCCGGCGTTGACCACGGACGACTGGATGCTGCCGTCGGCCCGCAGGGTCGACAGCACGCACAGGCCGTCGTCGAACGGAACAAGCTTGGCGAATGCTGAGAGATCAGTCACGACTGGAACCCTAGGGGTACATCGGCTGTGTCGGCGCCCCAACTGGCCAACAGGCGCAATGCTTCCTGCGAGGCCGAGCCTGGTTCGGGGTGGTAGATCGACAGCGCCTGGTCCTGATCGCCCGGAAGGGTGAACGTCTCGTAGCGAACGGTCAACTCGCCGACAAGGGGGTGCTGCAGGCGCACGCTGTCGTGGGTTTTCCGTTTCACGTCATGGGTCGCCCACTTGGTGCGGAAGTCGTCGCTCTTCACCGACAGCTCCCCGATCAGCTCGGCGAGCAGCACGTCGTTCGGGTGCTGGCCCGCGTCGAGCCGCAGCTGCCCGACCACGTCCGAGGCCTTGGCCTGCCAGTCGGCGAACAGGTGCTGGGAGTCCGGATTGAGGAACACGATCCGCGCCCAGTTCCGGTCCCGCGGCTCAAGCGCGCCCCAGTCGCCGAAAAGGGCGGCTGCTGTGCGGTTCCACGCCAGGATGTCGGTACGGCGACCCCATACGTACGCGGGCACGCTGTCGATCGCGTCGAGCATCTGCAGCAGGACGGGCCGCACGCGCTGCCGCTGGGGTGGCGCGGACCGCCGACGCTGGGTGGGTTGGGTGAGGTCCATCAGGTGCGCGTGCTCGGTGTCATTGAGTTTGAGCGCGGTCGCGATGGCGTCCAGCACTTCGCGTGAGACATTGCGGCCGTTGCCCTGCTCCAGACGCGTGTAATACGCCACGGAGACCCCGGCGAGCTGCGCCAGCTCTTCCCGCCGCAGCCCTGGCACCCGGCGCCGCCGCCCGTACTCCGGCAGCCCCACGTCGGCCGGTGTCAGCCGGGCTCGGCGGCTGCGCAGGAACTCGCTCAGCTCAGCACGTGGATCAGTCACAGCTTGAGTATCACCCGGATAACCGCTGCTCGCGGGTTGTAAGCCTATCCCTGCCAGTAGTAGGTACACCGGTCGTACGTGAAGCGGAGATCTGGGTAACCCAACCGGCCCGGCGCAACCTCAGATCAAGTATCCGCACGAAGCGTCTGGAACGAAGGAAATGATCACTAAGGAAACGACCACTGTCACGGTGGACCGTCTTCCCGGAAAGGCCCTTTTCGGCCTCTTCCTCGCCGGGTTCATCAGCATCCTGACCGAGTGCCTGCCTGCCGGCCTGCTGCCGGAAATCAGCCAGACGCTGGGCACGAGTGTCGCGGCCACCGGCCAGATCGTCACGGTATACGCGCTGGCCACAGCGTTGGCGGCGATCCCGCTGTCCCGGCTGACCTCGATGTGGCCGCGTAAGTACGTCCTGCAGCTGGCGCTGGGCACGGTCCTGGTCGCCAACGCGCTCACCGCGTTGTCCACCGACTACACCTTGACCATGGTCCTGCGGTTCATCGCAGGCCTTGCGACCGGCCTGATCTGGCCGAACCTCGGTGGTTACGCGGCTCGGCTCGCTCCGCAGCGGCGCCAGGGCCGAGCGATCGCCATCGCGCTGGCCGGAACTCCGGTGGGGCTGGCCCTCGGCGTCCCGCTGGGCACGTGGCTCGGCTCGATCGGTGGTTGGGAGCTCGCGTTCTACGCCTCCAGTGCGCTGATCGCGTTGAACATGCTGTGGGTCCTGGTGACGCTGCCGAACCTGCCCGGCCAGTCCGTGGCCGAAGACGAGCACCAGCTGCTGCGCGTACTGCTGATCCCCGGGCTGCGCACAATCCTGTTCGCGCTCACGGCTTACATGGTCGCGCACAACATCCTCTACACGTACATCACCGATTTCCTCCGGTACGTCGGCATGAGCAGCCAGATCGGATGGGTGCTGTTCGCGTTCGGTGTCACGTCCGTGCTCAGTGTTCTGCTTGTGGGCACACACATCGATCACCATCTGCGCAAGCTCATCGTTGGCAGCACAGTGATGTTCGCGGTCAGTGTGCTCGTTCTGGCGGTGTTGTCCGGTCTGCCTGTGCTTGTCTACGTCGCTGTCGCGGCGTGGGGTTTCGCGTTCGGCAGCTCGCCCAGCCTGTTCATCGCCGGCGCGATCAACGCGACCGGACCGGCCGCGCACGTGGCGCAGTCGATCACCATCACGTTCTTCTCCGGGTCCATCGCGATCGGCGGCTTCATCGGAGGCGTGCTGGTCGACCTGGACACCGAGTTGATCACGTGCGCCGCGCTCGTCCTGCTGATCGCCGCGATGGTGGCCGTGATCGGCGGGAAGAAGCACGCTTTCCCGCGTAACGCCTGACAATTGAGTCCATAGTAGACACTCCGCTGGTCGGGTACCATCGCCCGACCATGGAGTTGAGGCAGCTGGAACACTTCCTCGCGGTGGCCCGGGACGGCAGCTTCACCGGCGCGGCGCAGCGGGCGCACATCGTGCAGTCGGCGTTGAGCGCATCGATCCGCAAGCTCGAAGCCGAACTGGGCGCTCAGCTGTTCGAGCGAACCACCCGCAGGGTGATCCTGACCGAGGCTGGCCGGGCGCTGCTGCCAGTCGCGCAGCGCCTCGTGGCCGACGTCGACGTGGCGCGCAGCGAAGTGTCCGCGGTCGTCGGGCTGTCGAGAGGCCGGGTCTCGGTCGGCACGATCCAGACCTTGACGGTCGTCGATCTACCGCAGGAGCTGGGCGTATTCCGGTCCCGGTACCCAGCGATCCAGGTTCACGTCCGTGACGGCAGGGTGGCTGATCTCATCGCCGCGATCACCACCGGCGAGCTGGACCTGGCGTACCTGGCCGCCGACGGGCCGCTGCCGGACGACCTGGCCTGTTTCGCCCAATGGGACCAGCGCCTTGTCCTGGTCACCTATCCAGGGCACCGGCTGGCCGACAGCCGCCGGATCCAGCTGGCGGAGATCGACAACGAACCGTTCGTGGACTACACCGGCAGCGTCATGCAGGAGATGGTCCGCCGCAGGTTCGCCGACGCCGGAATCCGGCACAACCCGGTGTGCGCGGCGACGCACGTGCCCCTGCTGGTCGACCTGGTCGCGGCCGGTCTTGGGGTCACGATCGTCCCGCAATCGGTCGCTGAACGCGCTGGACTGCCGTTCGCCGAGATCGACCACGCCTTCACCAGAACGATCTACTTGGCGGGACGGCAGCCGCAACCGGCGAACCCAGCGGCGCGGGCGCTGCTGGCGCACCTCATCGCGCAGGGCCGCCAACAGGGGTGAACAGCAGGCCGAAACCGGCGAGAGTGAGCGTCATCGCCAGCATCGGCTCGCCCAAGATCCCGAACAAGAACGCGAGCACCAACGCGCGGGCCGCGAGTTTCCGGAGAATCCGGGCAGCGTCAGAACTCATTGCTTGAGTATCCGCCTGGTAGACCCCCTGTTGTCCAACATTTCTCAGAGCTGCGACTCAGCTATGGGATCGCTGAATGCCCTACACAGGTCGTAGTGCCGTGAAGGTCACCTTGGCGGCGTTCAACGCACCCAACTCGGCCCTCGCGAACAGGTTGGACCGGACCACGCTTGGACACCGCGTGAGACAGCCGCCGACCCGGCAACCCGATGGGCGAGCCAAGCCGTCGGAAAGGGCAGCCGTCCGGATCCCACTATCCTGCGGATCATGGAAAGCATCTTGTCGGGTGTGTTGAAGAACCAGATCCTGGCCGTGCCCGCGATTCGACGGCGCCGCATGGCACAAGCGGATCCGTACGAGCCCGGCAAGAACGCGACAACCTATGTCCAAGACGTGTTCGACAACTCCTCCGAGCGGGTGCGGGCGAGGCGGGAGCTTTCCGGCGCAGTGATGGAGATCGGCCCCGGCGGAAACCTCGGCGCGCTGCTGATGTACCTCGTGGCCGGGTGTGACGAAGGCGTGGCGCTCGATGTCGTGCCGCTGGTCACAGATCAACAGAAGCTCTATGAGGACATCACACCCGATGCGGCCACGCTGCTGAAAAAGATCGAATACCGTACGGGCGAGCCGATCGAGCGAACATCCTTGCCAGACAACAGTTTCGACATCATCTTCTCGGCCGCGTGCCTCGAACATGTCGCAGATCCGGTGAAAGCGCTGCGCTCAATGCACGATCTGCTCAAGCCGGGTGGCGTGACCACGCACAGCATCGATCTGCGCGATCACCGTGATTTTGAGAACCCGCTTGCCTTTCTTCATCATTCCGAGGCTGTGTGGAACGCGGCGACGTCACGGCGGCTGGTCACCAACAGGTGGCGTGCGTCCGATTGGCTGCGCGGGTTCCAGGCCGCGGGCTTCAAGGACGTCACTGTCGAGGTGCACGAGCAGATTCCGGTCACCCCGGCGATGCGGGACAGTTTTCATCGCAGTTTCCGCACCAAGGATCTGACCGATCTCGGCACGCTGATCATCAATGTCACCGCGACAAAACAAGCGTGATGCAGGAAGTTGACGCGACCCCGATCCGGGTGCGTGACCAGGACTGATCCACGGCAGAATGGCCGGGTGCGGATAGGGCTGCTTGGACCATTCGAAGTGCATACGGGCGAGAACGTTCTCGCGGACGTGCCAGGCGCCCGGGTGCGCGCGCTGCTGATCGCCCTCGCACTCGAACCAGGCCGCGTGGTCCAGAAAGCGACCCTGATCGACTGGATCTGGGGCGAGAATCCGCCTGCGGACGCGGCGAATGCCTTGCAACGATTGGCTTCCCGGCTGCGTCGAGTGTTGCCTGACGGCGTGCTCGAAGGGCAGACAGGCGGCTACCGGTTGATTGTCGAACCGGACTCCGTTGACGCCGTACGGTTCGAGCGCCTTGTCGGTGCGGCGCGGGGTGACGCGGATTTGCGTCAAGCGACGCTCCTGCGTGAGGCTCTTGGCTTGTGGCGTGGTGCGGCGATGCAGGACGTGGGCCTGCAGGACAGTGACGCGTTCGACGCGGCGGTCGTACGGCTTGAGGCGCTGCGCCTCGCCGCGCTTGAGGACCGTTTCGAAGCCGAGATACGCCTCGGCCGTGGCGCGGAGATGGTCGCGGAGTTGACGGACTTGGTGGCCGCGCATCCGGTGCGTGAGCGACTCGTCGCCGCTTTGATGCGCGCCCTCGGCGCGGCTGGCCGCAGCTCCGAGGCGTTGCAGGTTTACCAACGTGCGCGCGAGGCGCTCGCTGACGAACTGGGCGCTGACCCGTCACCCGAGCTGTCCGCGTTGCATGTCGCGCTGCTACGCGGTGAGGTGGGCCGCAAGGAGGAGAGCCGCAACAACAACCTGCGTGCCGAGCTGACCAGCTACATCGGCAAAGACGCCGATGTCGCCGCGGTCCGCAAACTCGTCACCGAACATCGGCTCACCACCTTGATCGGGCCGGGCGGCACAGGCAAGACCCGGCTTGCTTCGGAGACCGTGCGCACGCTGCTCGGCGGCCTGCCGGACGGGGCGTGGATGGTCGAGCTCGCCGCCATCAGCGCGGACGGTGACGTGGCGCAGGCGACGCTCGCCGCGCTCGGCCAGCGTGACGGGCTGCTTGGCGGGCCGCCGGACGCTGAGCCGACCGACCGGGTCATCGCCGCGATCCGGGACCGGCAGGTCCTGCTGATCCTGGACAACTGCGAGCACGTGATCGAGTCGGCGGCGGCGTTCGCCCATCGAGTGCTCGGCGAATGCCAGCGGGTACGGATTCTCGCGACGAGCAGGGAACCCCTCGGCATTACCGGTGAGGCGCTGTGGCAGGTCGCGCCCCTGGACCTGCAGCCAGCCGTCCAACTGCTGCGCGACCGGGCCAGCGCGGTGCGCAAGGACATGGTGATGGACGCCGACACGATGGCGCGTGTCTGCCGTGCGCTGGACGGAATGCCGTTGGCGATCGAACTGGCCGCGGCCCGGTTGCGCACAATGTCGCTCGAGCAGCTCGCCAACCGCCTCGACGACGTGTTCCGCCTGTTGACCGGCGGCAGCCGGACGGCGTTGCCACGTCACCGGACGCTGCGTGCGGTGATCGACTGGAGCTGGGAACCGCTCAGCGAGGCCGAACGAATGGTCCTGCGCAGACTTTCGGTGTTTTCCGGCGGCGCAAGTCTCGAAGCGGCCGAATGGGTCTGCAAAGGCGACTCGGACGAAGTACTCGATCTGCTGACGGCGTTGACCGAGAAATCGCTTCTCGTGGTCACCGAAGGCGATATCGCCCCGCGCTACCGGATGCTCGGCACGATCAAGGAATACTCCGCCCAGCGGCTGGCCGAGGCGGGTGAATCGGAATTCGCGCGGCTCGCGCATCTTTCGTATTTCACCGACCTTGTCGAAACCGCGGTGCCGCATCTCTATCGAGCCGAGCAACTGGACTGGCTGCCGGTTCTCGAGGCCGAACACGACAACATCACCGCCGCGATGCGTGCCGCCCTCGCGGCCGGTGACGCGCAGGGCGCGATGCGGCTCGCGGCATCGGCATCCTGGTACTGGTGGCTCAGCGGCCACAAGACCATCGGCAGCGAACTCACCGTCGCGGCCATTGCCGTGCCCGGCGAGGTGACGGACGAGGTCCGGGCCCTGGTGTACCTGTTCGTCGTGCAGTTCGCGGTGTCCGGACGCAGCGGCCAGTACGACGTGGCGGAGTGGATCCGTGAGGCGCATAGAAGCGCCCAGCGTGCCAACAGCTCGCATCCGATGCTGAGGCTGGCTGCCCCGCTGGAGCGCCTGTTGCACGGACCGGACGCGTACCTGTCCGCGTTCGAATCGTTGATGTCCGACGATGAACCGTACGTACGCGCTATTGCCCGCCTCCAGCTCGGCAAGCAACGGATCTTGCTCGGTGATGGCGGGCGTGAGGCGGATGCCTACCTGGAGGCGGCTCTGGCCGAGTTCCGCGAGCTCGGCGAACGCTGGGGGATTTCGTTCGCCCTTCTCGAGCTGGTGGAACGGGTTACGGTGCGGGGCGAGTTGGCGGCCGCGTTGGACTATCTTGATCAAGCAATCACGGTCACCACCGAGGTCGGAGCGCTTGAGGACACCGTGCGGATGCGCGCACAGCAAGCCCGCCTGCACTGGCTGATGGGGGACAAGGAGGCGAGCGCGGCCGCTATGGCGCAGGCCGAGCGGGCGGCTGGTCGAGTCGCTTGGCCTAACGCGCACTCGGAGCTGGCGTTGGTGAAGGCCGAGCTCGCGCGTTGGAGCGGCGACTTCGCGGAAGCCCACCGTCAGCTCGATGTCGCGATAGCAGCCCTGGGCCGCAACGTCGAGCACGCGCACTACCGCGCGGGGATACAGGACCTGCTCGGCTACCTGGCCGAGGATCTGGACAAGGCCCGCGAACACCGTGCCGCGGCTTTTCAGGCTGCGAGCGCTGAGGGCAACGCGGTCCTGACTGCCGCGCTGTTGGTCGGGATCGCCGACCTTGCGCTGCGGCAGGACCAGTACGAGCAGGCCGCACGGTTGCTTTCGGCGAGCATCAGTGTGCGGGGCCTGCCGGACCTTTCGCAGCCAGATGCAGCCAGGATCGAACATGCCGTCCGGCTGCACCTTGGCGATGCGAGGTACGAGGAGCTGACCAAGGCCGAGGCCGACTGGCACGACCTTGTGCGGGACATCCTCGCTGGTGAGGCCTCGTGAGTGGTTATGCGTGTTCTAACCCTACTAACCACTCACGAGGCGGTTGGCGAGCCAGGTCAGGGACAGGGGGTAGCGGTAGTCGATCGCGCTGTGGCCCGCGTTGAAGAGTTCGAAATGGATCTTGGCTTCGGGTATGCCGAGCTTGCCTAGTTCGGCGTGGAATGCCTGCGCCCCAAGGTCAAGGAACCATTCGTCACGGGTTCCCGCGTCGATCCACACGGCACGCCACGACCGGACGGCGTCGGCATACCTGCTGACCATGCGCACCGGGTCCCAGTCCAGCCATCGCTGCCATACCGAAGGCACGATTCCGCCGGTCACCGGGTCGAAGGGGAGCTCGGGTGTGCCGTCGTCACGTGCTGAGAAGCAGGCTGCCACGCAGAGCAGTTCCACCAGTGCTTCGTCACCGGGCTTGGTGAACGCGGGCCGCGTTTGGAAGTCTGCCCACCAGCGCATGATGTCGTGGTCCCAGTCGCGCAGCGCACGTGCCGCCACGCCGAAACCGCGCAGGTAGGACAGCTCGTATTGGCTGTCTCCCGAGTGGGTCGCCAGTGCTCCGAACAGGTCTGGGCGCAGCATCGGGGTGATCATCGCGCCGAATCCGCCGGAGGACTTCCCGGTGATCGCGCGGGAATCCCGGTGCGGGATGGTCCGGTAGTTCGCGTCCACCCACGGCACGATCTCGTCGCACAGGTACGAGTGGTACTGGCCGGTGCCGGGGGAGTTCACGAACTGGGAGCCGCCATAGGTTGTCCACGCGTCGACATAGACCAGCACGCAGCCGGGAGTGCCCGCGGCGAACACCGCGTCCGCTGTTTCCACGAATGGCTGGCGGAAAGGCATACGGTTGGCCCACATCGAGACGTGGCCGCTGTAGCCCTGGATCACGTACACCGTGGGATACCTTGCGGCCGACGAGGAGTAGCCCGGCGGCACGTACACCCACAGCGGTCGCTCGTGTGGGTCGCCGAGGGGATTGTCCCGCAGCAGCACTGAGTCGATGGTGTGACGGTCGAGCCGACCCGCGAGTTCGGCTTCCCAAGGCAGCATGATGATCAGTCAAGCATGCCGGGTCGCCGCAATGGAAATAACCCGTTCAGGTCAACCAGGTGGCTGCTGCGCCAATTGGTCCTTTGTGCTCGATAGCCCTTTTGTGCAGAACTGCTAACGACATCGGAGTGCCGCCGAATAGTGAGGCAGGGGGTGGTGGCATGGACGATGACGGAATGCGGGCATGGCTTCTCGCGCCTGATGATCCGGTACGTTCGAAAGTGGCGATCGATGTTCTTGCCTCGCGCGGGCTCGATGTTGTTTCCACGGCGCGCAGTGATCTTCCCGGGGTGCTGATCACGCGTGCCGAACAGTGCGAACCCGGCATAGTTTCCGAGTTGTCGCACAACGGGCGTTGTCGAGTTGTGGTGGTTGTCGTCGGTGATCCGGTGGCGGATCCGTGGGAGTTGCTCGGCGCGGGCGCTTCCGATGTCCTGCAGTGGAGCAGCAACGGTGTCGAGACGATGCACACGGTCGCCGCGCGGATTCACCGCTGGTTTCAGGTCGATCGGCTGGCCAGGGCGGATCCGGTCACCAGCCGGATGATCGGGCAGAGTCCGGCGTGGATGTCCGCCCTACGGTGGCTTGTCGAAGTCGCCAGGTACTCCGACGCGTCCGTGCTCGTCACAGGGGAAAGCGGGACGGGCAAGGAACTCGCCGCCCGATTGGTCCACGCGCTGGACCCGCAGCGGCGCAAGGGAAAATTCGTTGTCGTCGACTGCACGACGATCATGGCTTCGTTGTCGGGACCGGAGTTGTTCGGGCACGAGCGCGGGGCGTTCACCGGCGCGCACATCGCGAGGCGTGGGGCATTCGCTGAGGCGGATGGCGGTGTTCTGTTCCTCGACGAAATAGGTGAACTGCCCCCGTCGCTGCAACCGGAGTTGCTGCGAGTGTTGCAAGAGCGCACGTTCAAGGCGATCGGATCGCAGAAGTGGGAACGTACGGACTTTCGTTTGGTCTGCGCCACGAACCAGGACCTCGGCGCGCTGGAGCAGGCCGGGCGGTTCCGGCGCGACCTGCTCTTCCGGCTGTCCGCGGCAACCGTGCGCCTGCCGTCATTGCGCGAACGGGTAGACGACATTCCCTTGCTCGCCAAGCACTTCCTCGGCCAATTGGTCACCGATCCCACACCTGCCCTTGACCCAGCGGTCGAGCGGTTGCTGCTGTCGCGGGCATACCCGGGAAACGTCAGGGAACTGCGCCAGCTCATCACCCAGATCGCGATCAGGCACGTAGGCGGCCCGCTGATCACCGCGGGCATGTTGCCCGACGAGGAACGAACCACTGAGTTGTGCCCCTTGGCCCGCCCAGACGGGCTGGCGGAATCCGTTCGGCAGGCCCTGGAAGCCGGACTTGACTTGCGCACGCTGAAATCCACGGTCGCCGAACTCGCCGTCACGAGTGCGTTGACCGCGAGTGGTGGCAACGTGATCCAAGCAGCCAGACGACTTGGCGTGACCGCTCGGGCATTGCAGTTGCGCCGCGCCGAACGAACCCGTGACGACACTCGAACTTGAAACACGCGCGCAGGTCAGCATCGAGACAATGGTGTCGGCGACCCTGCTCGCGATGCCCTCGGCGGACCTCAGTCTCAACATCCTCGCTGAAGCACAACGCAATCCGGCGCTGCGAGTCCGGCAACGCCCGATCTGCCGCCGGTGCTTCCGAGCTCTCGTCGGCGGGACGTGCCAGCGATGCGGCGGTGTTTCGGCACGTCCACTGACCGTTGACCCTGCTGCTTCGGTCTCAGCATGGGAACAATTACGCGGCGACGCCTTGGCTGCGGCTCCACGAAGCATGGCTGGCGTAGTGGTAACCGTGCTGGCGGCGTTGGACGAGCGCGGACTCCTGCCCACGGAAACCAGGGATACGTTGCTGGCCCAAGGAATGGAGCCAACCGGACTCGCCAACGCGATAAGAGCCCTGAGAGAGGTAGGGCCGCCAGGGATAGCGGCGAGAGACCCAGCGGAAAGCCTGCTCGTGCAACTGGACTCCGCGCCCCTGACCGCCACTGAACGCGAGCTGGCCCGGCGCCTGCTGACCGTCCACTCCGAACTCATCACCAACGGCGACCTCGCCGGAGCGGCCGAGCGAGAAGGTTGTGAGACAAGCACGATCGAGGCACTGCTGAGACGAATGCGCCGACTGCTGAGACCATTCCCCGGCCTGGGCGAACCCAGCTACCAGCCACCCACCCCGCCCGACCTGATCTTCGAACGCGACGGCGACCGAGTCCGCGCCCGCGTCACCGAGCAGGAAGCCATGGATCTGAGCGTGGATCCAGAGTTCCCCACAGCCAGGGAAGCCGACACGGTAGTCCGCCGCGTGCACCGGCGCTGGTCCATGCTGCAAGGCCTCGGCGATCTGCTCGCCGACCACCACGCGGACCACCTGCTCAACGGTTCACTCGCGTTCCGCCCGCTGACCCAAGCCCAAGCCGCGCACCTGCTGGAGGTGCACGAATCCACCATCAGCCGGGCGGTCGCGCATCGGTGCGTCCAACTGGTGAGTGGAGAAACCGTGCCACTGCGCCGATTGTTCGGTGCCAACCACGACGTACGCGCTGCGGTCGCAGAACTTTCCGCCATGGTGCCGCGCCCGTCCGACCGTGCGATCGCCGAACTGCTTGCCGAGCGCGGAATCGTGGTCAGCCGCCGTGCCGTGAACAAGTACCGGCGAAGCTGACTTCTTCGCCAAGGCGAAGCGTACTTCGCACGCGAACCTGGTTTCCCCACGTCGGCGTCGGATCCACGGGTGGCACAGATCTTGCATCTGTAGCCAGCAGAGCCACGACTCCAGTGGAGGCGACGTATGCACGACATCGATCAGGTCCAGCTCGAGGAGCCGGGACCGCCGCCGTTCGCCGTGCGCAAGCGGCAGGAGTACGAACAGTACGAGGACGAGGACTATCTCGAGTACGAGGACGAGACCGACGAGTACGAGTCGGTCCTCGGCGAGAACGAGGAAGTCGAACTGGCCGCACAGTTCCTCGAGGTGTCCGGCGAGCAGGAGCTCGAGCACTTCCTCGGCGATCTGTTGCAGTCCGTGACCGGCGCGGCGTCCGACTTCGCCCGCAGCCGCGAAGGGCGGCAGATCGGCGGCATCCTCAAGAAAGCGGCCGGACGGATCCTGCCGGTGGTCGGCCAGGCGGCTGGCAAGGCAGCGGGCGCCGGACTGGCCAAGGTGACCGGTGGAAACCGGAGCCGCTACCGCAAAGCGGGCGGGCAGCTCGGCGCGGCGGCTGGCCGGGCGGCCAAACGCTACTTCGGGCTTGAGCTGGAAGGCATCAGTGCCGAGGACCGCGAGTTCGAGATGGCCCGCCAGTTCGTCCGGTTCGGCGCCAAGGCGATCCGCAACTGCCTCGACAAGATGGGCACCGGACCGGCACCCCAGGTGGCCAGGCAGGCGGCGACGTCAGCGGCCGAGCAGTTCGCTCCCGGCTTGCTGAACGAGGAAATCCTGGAATCCGCGCGGAACGCGCGTTCCTCACCCGCTTCGGCGAAACGGGTCCGTAGCAACAACGGCACCAGCGGCTGCGTGTGCGGCGGCAAGACCAGTGGCCGCTGGGAAGTCCGCGGCAACACCATCGTCCTTCTGTAGAAAACCCCCATGTGAAAGGAAATCCCGTGACCACAACGATGACAGAGTTCGAGGACTACCTGGAATTCGAAGACGAGTCCTACGAGCAGAACGGCGAGTACGAGTTCGAGGAGGAGAGCGAGGACTACGTCGGCGGCCTGCTGAACTCGGCGCTCGGCGCGGGCGAGGTCGGCGGCGTGCTGTCCGAGCAGGAGGAGATGGACCTGGCCCAGCGGCTGCTCGAGGTCACGAGCGAGCAGGAGCTGGAAGAGTTCATCGGCAACGTGTTCAAGAAAGCTGTCCGTGGCGTGAAGAGCTTCGCCAGGTCCAACGTCGGCCGGACGCTTGGCCGGGCGTTGAAGGGCGTCGCGCGCAAGGCACTGCCGGTGGTCGGCGGGGCGATCGGGTCGTGGGTCGCGCCGGGCGTCGGCACCGCGATCGGCACCAAGCTCGGCTCGATGGCGAGCAAATTGTTCGAGTTCGAGAACGAGGCCGCCGCGCAGGAGTTCGAGTTCGAGATGGCTCGCCGGGTGGTCCGGATCGGTGCGGCCGCGGCTCGCAACGCCGCGGCATCCCGAGGCGGCGACCCGCGTCAGGCCGCGCAGCGCGCGCTGCTTTCCGCGACCCGTCAGCACGCTCCGGCCGCCATGCCGCGCAGGCGCAGCCGTGGCCGTCGTCCGTACGGCGGACGCAGGGGCATGCGTCCGCGCTTCGGCTACGGCGTCCCTTACCACTACCCCGTCGAGGTGCACACCAATGGCGCGGAGCCGGACGACGATGACGACCAAGAGGCTACTTCCGGCAAGTGGGTCCGCCAGGGCCGCACGATCGTCATCCAGGGCGTCTGAGCCGATGACTGGCCAGCCCACCGCAGGCGACTTCCTGGCCGACGAGGCGCGCGCCTTGCTCACGCGCGTTGAGCGGCTCAAACCGTTCATCCTGCAGGAAACCATGCTGCCGGCCGCGGCGCTGCTGCCTCGCACGCTGGTCGCGATCGAGGATCTGCTGCTGTGTGAACGGGCGAAGCTGCACGGGCTCGGCCAGTCGTATCTGCGTTGGCTCGCCGGGCCGGGCCGGTCGGCGCCGGTCACCGAACAGCAACGCAAGTTCACCGTGATCAGGTTGCGGCTCAACGAACATCTGGCACAGCTCGACCTGTTCGCCGACGCGATCACCCAGCGCTCGGAGAGCGAGACCGGGCTGTGGCTGTCCGGATTGGACGTCGCGGCGCACGACGCCCTGCGGCTCAACGACGGGGTCGGCGAGATGGAGGAAGTGCCGGTCATCTGTTACCTGGATCGTGGACCGGGCGCGGCGATCCGCCGCGCCAGGACCCGGTTGCCCGGTGGCGTGGCCAATCCGGTCGCGGTCATCCGGGTGCCGAGGGAACGAATGGTCGGTCACGGAATCGCCTCCTCGCTCGTGCACGAGGTCGGTCACCAAGGGGCCGCGCTGCTCGACCTCGTGCCGTCGCTGCGCGCCGAACTCCAGCGGCGGTCACAATCCGCGGAGGACGCGTGGCACTGCTGGGCCGCGTGGATCTCCGAGATCATCGCGGACTTCTGGTCGGTGGCCAAGCTGGGCATCGGTTCGACACTTGGGTTGATCGGCGTCGTCAGCCTGCCGAGGCCGTTCGTCTTCCGGTTCACATTGGACGATCCGCATCCGTTCCCGTGGATCAGAGTGCTCGTCTCGGCCGCGATCGGCGACCGGCTGTATCCAGATCCACAATGGACGCAGGTGGCCCGGCTGTGGCAGCAGATGTATCCGCCGTCAACGGCGCCGGACCGAGTGGCCGAGGTGATCGAGATGCTCGAACCGACTTTGGCGCAGCTCGCCGACCTGATCGCGACGCACGTGCCAGCGCGGCTGAACGGCCCGACCCTGCAGGACGCCCTGGCCCATGAGAGCAGGAACCCGGACGCGTTGCGGGAGTTGTTCACCGAGAGCACCCGGCAGTCGGCCGCACGTGTCCGCCCGGTGCACCGGTTCGCCATGCTCGGCCAGGCCAGGTGGGACCGCCGGTTGGCCGCCGGGCAGGAGAGCCGGGTCACCGACCGGATGCTGACCGGCTTGGCCGCGAAATCGACCATGCAGATGGCCATGTCCACCGCGCGTATTCCTAGCGCTATCAGTGAAAGGCAGTGAGATGCCTCCTGCACCACGTAAACCAACACAGAAGTCGGACGGCGCCAAAGCCGACACGGCTGAGACCACTGAGGAACAGATCGAGAAGGCTTTGGTCACCACCGACAACCCAGCCGTGCAGTCCTTTCCCGGGCAGAAGACCCGGCCGGACGGCGAGCTGATCGGTCCGGGGCTCAACGAGGACCTCGACGGCGTCACCAGGACGTTGCCACCCGAGGCACCGCCGTCGGACACCGCGACGACTGTCCGGCTGGCAAGGCCGGAGTCAGGGCCGACCCCTGACCAGAACCTGTGGACGCTGATCCGCAACCGCACCAACGCGATTTCCTTCAACAACTACAACCGTTACATCGACGAAGTGCTGTGCCAGAACCCGGAGGCGACCGACTCGCTGTCGCGCAACATCCGGCGGCAGGTCGGCGATCTGTCGTTTCTCGGGCTCGACGGCTTCGAAGTGCTGCGCGCGGCGACGCAGTTCTTCCTGATGCACGAGGTCGGCCTGATCGTCGAGGACAAGTACAACGGCCTGACGCCCGAGTACCTGCAGAAGCGCTACGACCACGTGATGGCGTCCGAAGGGGACACCAGCGAGACGCGGCGGCGCAACCGCAGGCCACTGCCCGCGAACTGGCTCACCGAGATGCGGGACACCTACCTGCAGCGGCTCGGCGCCGGCGTCGAGCCGAAGGTGCTGCCGTACCTGAAGCTGATCATGGATCGCCTGCGTGACCTGCCGCTCAAGCAGCCGGGCGAGTTCGGGGTGACCGACCCGGTGGACACTTCGGATGCCTGCTACGGCGTGCTGCCGTCCCGGCTGGTCGGTCCGCTCGGGCTCGAGCTGATTTGGTCGTACTGGATGGAGGAGGGGATGCTCGTCCAGGCGCACAACGCGGTGACCAACCGGTTCCAGAACCAGCGCGCGGTGCGCAACGGGCACGATCCCCTTGCCAGGATGGAGATCGACCCGCTGCGCAGGCTGAACAACGTGCTGTGGGGCTGGATCCAGAACCGGCCGTTCCTGCTCTCGGTGCGCCGCAGGGCGTTCGAGTACGACCACCACTACGGGATGACCCTGCTTGGCACCGCGGTCGGCGACGTGAAGGGTGTCGACAGCCGTTCGCAGTTCATCTCGGCGTTCCACAACCTGCTGCACCTGTGCACGATCTTCTACCAGCAGGACGACGACCTGACGATGCAGGCCGACGGGTTCCCGCTGCTGAACGCGCTGCGGGAGACGCAACTGGTGGTCACCGCCGGTGCGCACAACCAGTACGGCGACCTGCCGTGGACTGCCAGGGTCGAGATGCTCATGCAGATGTGGATGTTCGCGCGCCCGGAGATGCGGGAGTTCCTCGGCGGTCGCGTGATGGTGCCCTACAAGGAGCCGTGGATGGACCGGGTCGACGCGGTCAAATCCATGATGGGCTGGACCGACGTGAACGTGACCCACTTCCGTGACCTCGGCACCTTCGGCGAGCAGATCGTGCTGTCCATCCGCTACGGCAGCTGGGCGACCGAGATCGAGCCGGAGGCGGCGGTGAACTGGGCGCGGTACTGGCGTCCGGAGATCCAGGGGTACGTGCACGCGTACCGCGCGGCAGCCGGTGCGGACTTGCGTTCCACTGTGGACACGACGATGCCCGGCAGACTGTTGCAGCAGCGCCTTGCCGAGCGGCTCGGGTCGGCGCAGCAGCCGCAGCGTTCGATCGGCCGTGGCGCGCATGTTGCGGAGGTGGCCGGTCGTAGCGTTCACGAACACACGTGAACGGCATCGGTGTCGATTTCACATCGAGCAACTACCTGGATCACCGGCACGGGCACGACCAGCTACGACCGTGGCGACGGCTGACCACCGGCCTGCCACCCGCCCTTGGCGAGTTCCGGCGGGCAACGCGCCTGGCAGCGGAACTCGCCAGGCGCACGGGCCGACCGGCGGGAGTGCTGGAAACATCGACACTGCACGCGTTCGTGGACGGCTGGGCGGCACTCGCCGCCCGGCCGACCGCCGTGTTCATCGACGAGGCCGCGTATCCCATTGGCCGGATCGGGTTACGCGCCAACGGTCTCAAAGGGACAGTGGTCCGTCATTTCGACCCGGGGCATCTGGCATCGGCAGTGCGGCGATTATCTCTCGGTCTGCGGCCAGTGTTGCTTGTGGACGGACTGTGTCCCGGCTGCGGCCGGATCGCTCCACTGCGCGAGCTCGTGGATGTGCTGGCGCCTCGGCGAGGTGTGGTTCTGGTGGACGATACGCAGGCTTTGGGGGTTGGTGTCACGGCATCGCGCCGAGTGCCTTCGTCGGCGCCGGTGGTCACTGTGGCCTCGGCCGCGAAGGGCTACGGGGCACCACTTGCGGTGTTGGCGGGGCCGGAGGCGTTGGTGCGCCAGGTTCGGCGTACGGCCCCCAGTCGGTGGCATGGGAGTGGCCCGTCGGCTGCCGCGCAGTCGGCGTTGGCCAGTGCTCTGGCTTGTGACTCGACCGAACGCAAGAAGGTTTTGGCTGAATTGGTCTCTTTGTTCCGGTCGCGGTTACGGCAGTGTCAGCTGCCGGTTCCCGATGGAGGCCGGTGGCCTATGCAGACCGTTCCGGTGCCTTGGGAGGCCTGTGCCTCCGTCCGGGATTCGCTGTTGCGGAAGGGAATTCGTACCGTGGCTGTCAACCGGCGGTGCCAGGAAGGGGTCGGCATCGCGTTTCTGATCAACGCCGGGCATACGCCCGCGGACATCGAGCGAGCCGTCGACGCGCTCGCCCTTTCCATGCTGCAGGTGGCGTGATGATCGAGGATTTGCAGGCACTGGTGCGGATGCCCACGGTCAGCGACACGCCCGCGGTGCGTCAGGCTGGGGCTTGGCTTAGTCGTCGGCTCGCTTTCCTTGGGGCGCGGTTGATCCCGATGTCTGGACCGGTCGTGGTGGCTGAGCTTAAGGGTGATCCAGCGGCACCTACCGTGCTGATCTACGGCCACTACGACGTTGTCCCCGCCGGGCCGCTGGACCGATGGTCTGTGCCGCCTTTCGGGGCCGTCCGGACCGGTCGGACCCTGTGGGGACGCGGCACCAGCGACGACAAAGGCCCTGTGGTGGCGGGATTGCACGCCGTGGAGAAACTCGGTGCCACGCGGGTGAACCTGAAGTTCATCTACGACGGCGAAGAGGAGATTGGCAGCCCGACGCTTTCCCGATCCTTGGGGCGCATGCGTGCCTGGTTGTCCGATGTGGATGCTGTGGTGGTCTGTGACACCAACGCCACGCCTACCGGACGGCCAACGCTGACTCGCTCGCTGCGTGGCGGCATTTCCCTCGACCTTGTGGCAACTGGGACTGGCAGGGCGCTGCACACTGGCCGTTACGGCGGTGCAGCGCCCGATCCAGCGCACGCCGTGGCGCGAGTGGTCTCTGCACTGGACGAACCTGAGGGCACCTCTATCGTGGTCACGAGCTTGGCCACGAACCCGGCTGATGCGCGTGTCATTCCAGCGACTGCGACGGCCAAACTGGACGTCAGGATGGTCAGTCCACAAGTTCCGGATCGGATCGCGAACGAGCTCGCCGATCACGTGAAAACAGCCTGCCCGCCAGGTATCCGGCTGAGCATCCGTTCGCAGATCCGGTCCGAGCCTTGGCAGCTCCGCGATTTCGGCCATCCGATGCTCCGCGTGGCATGCGCGGCCGTCAAGGCGAACTGGGGCGTCGAGCCCGCGTTCGTCCGAAGTGGAGGATCAATACCGGTCGTGCCGTTGCTGGCCACAGTGGCGCCCAAGGCAGCATTGCTTTTGCTTGGCTTCACCCTGCCAAGCGATGGCGCACACAGCGTGGACGAGCACGTCGACCTCCCGCGAATGTTCTGTGCCGCGGAAACCTTGGCTGACCTGATCAATCGCGTCGGGGGAGAGCGACCGTGATCGTGGCGCCGATCAAGACCGCGCACACGATGGCCACTGCCTGGAAGCTGCCAGTGAACGCCACAAACGTGCCGATCAGGGCGACGCCAAGGCCCGCGCCCGCTTCGAACGACACCGACTCAACGCCCGCGGCGGCCCCGGCCTGCTCGGCGCCGGCACCGGTCATGATCAGATCGGAGGCGATCATCTGCACGGCCCCATGCCCGGCGCCGACCAACGCGAGACCAACGCCCAAAAGCGGCCCGTCGGCCACGACCACATATCCGATCGCGGCGACGACCAGACCAGCGAAAATCCCTGCCCTGCTGCCGATCCGGGAGACGACAAGGCCAGTCAGCGGCGCCGCGATCAGCGCGGCGAGCGGCATCGGCAGCAGCGCGAACGCGGCGTCGCGCGGCGACTTGTCCAACGTCAACTGCAGGTACTGCACGAGTTGCAGTTCAAACCCGACCATCACGAGCACCGGCAAGGTCGAAGCCACCGCGCCTGTGCGAAAACGTGGCCGCCGGAACAGGCTTACGTCGAGCATGGGATGCGGCAGCCGCTGTTGCCGTCGCACAAAGATCACGGCCGCGATCACACCGATCAGCCCGGATCCGACGATTTCGACCGCATGCCCATGCGGCAGCGCGATGATGGCGTACGCGATGCCCAGCGAGCCGACGATGGCCAACGCCGGCGAGGTCGCTTCCCAAGGCTGCTTGGTCTCGGACACTTCGTTCTTGAGCAGGAACCCGACCACTGGCAGCGCGATCGCCACGATCGGGACGTTGACCAGGAAAATGGAACCCCACCAGAAGTGGTTCAGCAACAACCCGCCAGCCACTGGGCCCAGCGCGGACGCTCCGGCGGCCACCGCGCTCCACGCGCCGATAGCGACCGAATGACTACGGCCCGCGTGGAACGTCTGCCGGATGATCGCCAGCGTCGCCGGGATGATCATGGCGGCCCCGATGGCCACCGCGACCCGCCCGGCGATCAGTTCGGCGGGTGTCCTGGCGAAGGCGGACAGCCCGGACGCGACCCCGAACACCCATAGCCCGATGACAAGTAAGCGTTTGTGGCCGATCCGGTCACCAAGCGGCCCGGTGACGAGCACGAGGCCGATCATGGTGAGCGAGTACACATCGACGATCCACAGGATCTCGCCGGCGGTCAGCCGCATTTCAGCGGTGAGCGCGGGGACCGCGATGTTCAGGATGGTCACGTCGACCGCGGCTGGCAGGAAACACCAGAGGACGGTGACCAGCACCGTCCACCGATAGATCGTCACGAGCGGTCATAGTGCACTGGCAACCGAGGCGAAGCGGCCTGTTTTTCAGCGCCAGCCCAGGTCAGGAGCGACGTGCGTGAGAATGCTCTCGATCACGTGCGCGTTGTAGTCGACGCCGAGCTGGTTGGGCACGGTCAGCAGCAGCGTGTCCGCCTCGGCGATCGCCTCGTCCTCGGCCAGTTGCTTCACCAGCACGTCGGGCTCGGCGGCATACGTACGACCGAAAATCGCCCTGGTGTCAGCGTCGATGTGGCCGATCTGGTCACGGCTGTCACCGTCCCGGCCGAAGTACCCCCGGTCAAGGTCAGACGTCAGCGCGAAAATGCTGCGCGACACCGACACACGCGGTTCACGGTCCCACCCGGCCTCGGTCCATGCCTTGCGGAACGCCCGGATCTGCTCGGCCTGCTGGACGTGGAAAGGCGCCCCGCCCTCGTCGTTCTTCAGTGTCGAGCTCATCAGGTGCATGCCTTGCTGAGCCGCCCATACGGCAGTGCCGTTGGAGCCCGCGCCCCACCAGATCCGCTCCCGCAACCCCGGCGAGTGCGGCTCGACGCGCAGCAACCCGGGCGGGTTGGCGAACATCGGACGCGGGTTGGGCTCGGCGAATCCCTTGCCCTGCAACACCATCAGCAGCACCTCGGCGTGCTTGCGGGCCATGTCGGCCTCGGTCTCGCCTTCGCTTGGCTGGTAGCCGAAGTACCGCCACCCGTCGATGACCTGCTCAGGTGATCCACGGGAGATGCCGAGCTGCAGCCTGCCACCGGCGATCAGGTCCGCGGCACCGGCGTCCTCGGCCATGTACATCGGGTTCTCGTAGCGCATGTCGATCACACCGGTGCCGATCTCGATGCGTTCGGTCTTCGCCCCGATCGCGGCCAGCAGCGGGAACGGCGACGCGAGCTGCCTGGCGAAGTGGTGCACCCTGAAGTAGGCGCCGTCCGCGCCGAGCTCCTCCGCGGCCACCGCAAGGTCAACTGCCTGCAACAACGCGTCCGACGCGGACCTTGTGCGGGAGTGCTGGCCGTCCGACCAGTGCCCGAACGAGAGGAAACCGATGTTCTTCATGCCATGGCCAACACCGAACACCGTTGATTGATTCCTCAACTAATTTTATGCCGTGAAGGTCTTCTCACCTTGGCGGCGTTGAACGCGTCAAACTCGGCCTTCGCGCCCGCCGGGACCTTAAGCAAGTCCGCGGGCTGACCGCTTTCGGCCACCTCAAGGTCCACTAAGGACAAAAAATCGCCTCGTCAGCCACACGTATCACACCAGCCCCACTTACCACGGGGTGGGATGCCGTGAAGGTCTTCTCACCTTGGCGGCGTTGAACGCGTCAAACTCGGCCTTCGCGCTCCTGAACGTCACGGCGTGGACTTCTTCAAGAAGGAGGCCGAGCGGGTGGCGTGAAGCTGGCCGACGAAGCCGGTACGGGTGCGCCGAGCATGCGCAAGCTCGCTGAGCGGCTCGGCGCGAGGCGATGTCGCTCTACTACCACTTCCGGAACAAGGACGTGCTGCTCGACGGCATGGTCGACCTGGTGTTCAGCGAGATCGAGCTGCCACCCGTCGACGCCGACTGGCAGCCCGCGATGCGACGGCGGGCCGTGTCGATGCGTGACGCGCTGAACCGTCACCCCTGGGCGGTCAGCCTGATGGACTCGCGAACGACCCCCGGTCACGCGTCGCTGCGCCACCGCGACGCCGTCATCGGCTGCCTGCGGTCAGGCGGTTTCTCGATCGCGGGCGCGGCCCACGCGGTCTCGCTGCTCGCCGTTCAAGTCACCGGCCGGGTTCGAGGAGGTGGCTGGCGCGATCCTGGACCAGCTGGCTGCCGAGGAGTTCCCGCACACCTCGCCGAGATGATCACGGAACGGGCCGGACACGCCTACACCGAGGAATTCGAGATCGGGCTCGATGTGATCCTCGACGGACTGCGGCGGTGGGCGTAGACACCTCCAGCAAAGGCGATGGTCAGCTCCGGTCGCCCGCGATGTAAGGTGATGTTGGCTTCGTTGAGCAGTCAGCGGCCTGGTTCGTGTTGGCCTTGTGTTGCTGATTACCTGCTTGCTGCGTGGACGCAGTAGATGGAGCTGGCTGAGTGGTGGGTGATACCCGCGTGGCTGAAATGCTTGATGATGTCCGTTCGGCTGTGGCTGCGCTGACGGCGACTCTCGAGACTGCTTCCGACAGTGCGGAAGTGCTTGACGCTGTCTGTTCCGAGGCGGTACGCGTGGTGCCAGGTGCCGACATGGCCAGCATCACCGCGATCGACGAAAGAGGCGCGCGAACGGCCGCGTATTCCGACAAGCGGGCCTACGAGGTCGACCAGGCGCAGTACGCAGCCGGTGACGGCCCATGCCTGCGCGCCGCCGCGACAGGGGAGACGGTTCGGCTGTCGTTGTACAACGCCAGCGAGCTGTGGCCCGACTTCGCCGCGAGCGCCAAACAGGTCGGCGTCGGCAGCTACCTGGCCGCGCCACTGCGCGTGGACGACCGACTTGCCGGTGCCATCAACCTTTTCGGGTTCGGCGACCACGGCTTCGCGGAGATGGACTCGAAACTGCTCGACCTGTACGTCACGGTGGTGACGTTCGGCCTGCGGACAATCCACCGATATCAGCAAGTCCGCGAGCTGGCCGACAACCTCGAGACGGCCATGCGGTCGCGCGCGGTGATCGAGCAGGCCAAAGGCATCCTGATGGCGACGTACAAGATCAGTGACGATGCCGCGATCCAACGGCTGATCAGCTACTCGCAGGGCACGAACACCAAGCTGCGCCAGATCGCGGCCGAGTTCGTGCGCAAGGCGTCGATCCCGGACGAGGAATAGCTTCCCGATCCCGGGGTACGCCTCGGACCATGACGGACACACTGCTCGGGATCTACTTGAACGACCACCTGGCCGGTGCGGTCGTTGGCGGCAAGCTGGCGAAGCGGCTGGCCAGGGCGGAACGCTACGAGCTGTACGGCCCGGTCCTGCACCGAATCGCCGGTGAGATCGACGAGGACCGGTCCGACCTGCTCAAGATGATGAACGCCTTGGACATCCCGGTCCGGCGCTACAAGACCGTGCTTGCCAAGGCGGGCGAGAGGATCGGGGCGTTGAAGCCGAACGGGCGGCTGTTGACGCGCTCGCCGCTGAGCCGGGTCGTGGAGCTGGAGGCGCTGCGGCTCGACGCGGAAGGCAAGGCGGCGGGCTGGCGCACCCTGAAAGCCTTGGCGGACTCCAGGTTGGATGCGGCGCGACTGGACGAGCTGATCGACCGGGCCACTACCCAGATCGAGGATTTGGAGCGGCTGCGGGTGCAAGCCGCGTCGGAGGCGTTCGATGGCAAGGCCGAATCGGTTGTTGCCCGCGACGATGCCTGATGTGGCAGTAGGTCTGCTCACTGACCCGGGGCTTGCCGCGGAACTCGTCGACCGGTTGCACGGCGATTTGTCCGAGCGACTGGGGGCCAGGGTGGACGTCGTGCACGATCCCTTCGAGGCGATGTACCCGGATATCAGCCTGCTGATGGAGAAGGCGCGGGAACACGTCCGCGGCACGGTGTGGGATCTGGTGATCTGCGTGACCGATCAGCCGATGCCGGGGGACTCCGGTGTCGCGATGGCCGGCTTGCACACGGCCGACCGGGTCGCGGTGATTTCCCTGCCCGCGCTTGGCTGGTTTCACCGCAGGCGGCTGCGTGCCTCGATCGTGGAGATCGTGGGTTACTTTGTGTCGTGCGAAACACCGGCGATGCCGGTGCCGACGACCTCCGTGCGCCGCTCGGAGTCCCATGTGGACGTTGTACTGCCCCGGCGGTGGGCGGTGTTGCAGGCAGTCATCGGCATGGTCAGGGTCAATCGGCCGTGGCGGTTGTTCCGTGGGCTGTCGAGGGCGCTCGCCGGGGCGTTGACCGGGATGACGTTCGGCGTGTTGTATTCGACGATCTGGACGTTGGCGGCCGTGTTGAGTCCGGCACGCTTGGCGGCTGCGACCGTCGCAGGCATTGCCATTCTCACGGTCTGGATCATCGTGGGCCATGAATTGTGGGAGAGCGCCCCGCAGACCCGGCTCCGAAATATCAGCACCGTCGTTACCGTTGCCGTTGGTGCGTTTGCGTTCTTTGTGGCGTTGTTCGCCATCGCCCTTGGCGTGATGGCGCTGGTGATCCCGCCTGGTTATCTGGCCGGGGTGCTTGGTCATCCGGTGGGTTTGTCCGACTACGTGACCATCGCGCTGATGGCCAGTGTGATCGGCACCCTTGCCGGTGCGGTGGGCTCTGGGCTCGAAAACGACACAACCGTACGAGAAGCGACATATGGCCACCGGGCACGCCAGCGCCGCAGCAGGGTGGAACACGAAGCCGAGGACGGCACCACGCCCACTCTTCGGTATCGCAAGGACTGACACGGTTAACCGAGCGCTGTTGCGGGTACTCAACTGTGTGCGGATGTTGCCGATGCTGCTCGTTGCTGTGTTCGTCCTAAGCGGATGCAGCGGCGCGTCAGAGTCCGCGCCTGTCCGGGAAATCGCGACCGAGTTCGTGTCCGCACTGGCCGACAACGACGCCACGACAGCATGTTCCCTGTTCGCGCCGCAGGCTGTGCAGCGTATCGCCAGGTTGCGGCCCGAAGGATGTGCGCAGGTTCTCGCCACCATGGGACTGCCGACGGATCGTCCTGGCCAGGTCGAGGTCTGGGGCGAGACGGCTCAGGTCAAGACCAGCGGCGACACGTTGTTCCTGAAGCGGTTCACGCAGGGCTGGCGCATTGTCGCCGCGGGATGTGTGTCGCGCGGGGAGGAGCCGTACGAGTGCAAAGTGGACGGAACATGATCAGTCGCGGGATTTTCCTCCTGTATCTCGTCATCATCCTCGGCGGGCTGCTCTACATGATCATCATCGGGTTGACGTCGTGAACCGGGTCACCCGCTATGTCCGCCACAACGGCCTGAGCCTGTTCTTCGGTGCCCTGTTCCTGCTCGCGTTGGCGGGGCAGGCGATCGCGGGTTTCGCGGATCACAACGACCGCATGATCGCCGACCACGCGGCGACCGTCAGCTTCCTCAGCTACGTGACCTCTGCCGACTTCGCGGTCGACGTGGCCGAGAACTGGCAGTCGGAGTACCTGCAGTTCTTCCTCTACATCATTGTGACGGTCTGGCTGGTCCAGGTCGGCTCCCCGGAATCGAAGCACCCGCGTGACATCGGCCAGGAAACCGACAAACAGCAACTGGTCGGCAGCCACAGCACAGCCGACTCTCCGAAGTGGACACGGCACGGCGGCTGGCGTACTGCCGTGTTCTCATGGTCGCTCGGATTGGCCATGCTGGGGCTGTTCCTGCTGTCCTGGTTGGCGCAGTCGGTGGCTGGACTGAGCGCGTACAACTCAGAACAGCTTGGCAATCTCCAGGATCCGGTCGGGTACGGCTACTACGTGACATCGGCTGACTTCTGGAACCGGACCCTGCAGAACTGGCAATCCGAGTTCCTCGCGATCGGCTCGATGGCGGTGTTCAGCGTGTATCTGCGGCAACGCGGATCGCCTGAGTCCAAACCGGTCGGCGCGCCCCACGCGACGACCGAGCAGTCCGGTTAGGTCAGCCCGGTGAATGGGTAGACGTCTGGCATGCGGTTGCGGCGGAGTGATCCGGCTGGGCCAGGGCTGACGCGACGCCGGCGAGGCAAGGGCTGGCAGTACCTGGACGAGAAAGGCGCGCCAGCGGACGCGCAATTCTGCGAACGCGCCAACGCGCTGGTGATCCCACCGGCCTGGCGCGACGTCTGGATCTGCCCATTTCCCAACGGGCACATCCAGGCAGTCGGCACGGATGACGCTGGCCGTCGCCAGTACATCTACCACGAGCAGTGGCGGGCCAAGCGGGACGAGCAGAAGCACGAGCGGGTGCTTGAGCTGGTCAAGCGCCTCCCGGAGTTCCGGCAAGCGGTGGAAACAGACTTGGCCGGACGTGGACTGACGTGTGCGAGGGTGCACGCGGGCGCGTTGCGGATGCTCGATCGCGGAGTTTTCCGCACCGGCGGCGAGGAATATTCCGACGACAGCCGCGGAGTGGCCACACTGCTGCGTGACGACGTTACCATCAGCAGAGGTGACCTGGCGTTCTGTTTCACGGCAAAAGGCGGCATTGAGCGGCGTCTGCGGATGAAGGATCCTGAGCTGGTCAAGCTCGTTCGCGCGCTGCGCCGGTCCTCGGCGGACACGGATCGGTTGCTTGTCTACTACCAGGGCCGGAAATGGCGTGAAGTGCACGCGGATTCCATCAACGAGCGGTTCAAAGAGCTGACGGGCGACGAATTCACCGCCAAGGACCTGCGTACGTGGAACGCCACAGTCGTTGCGGCAGTGGCATTCGCGGAGGCCGAGCGGCCGAAGTCCAAGACGGCGTTCAAACGGGCGGAGGCGTCGGTCCTCGACCAGGTTGCTGAGCAATTGGGCAACACCCGTGCGGTTGCGCGCCGGTCGTATGTGGATCCGCGGGTTGTCGAGGCGTTCAGTTCGGGAAAGACGATCGACCTGGCTGCGGTGGACAGCCGTGAGGAAATCGAACTGGCGGTGTACGAGCTGCTGGCGTAGCCGGTATTTGCAATGGGTACTACCTGTACATGCGAGCTGTCGACCGCGTCCGAGACGCCCTTGCCCAGGTACGCAAGCGATACCAGAACGGCGAAGACCGTCCTTTGCTCGGCTATGCGACTGTGTTGGGCGCTTACGGCGGAGTCGTGGGTCTGTTGGCGGCCGCCGGTCGTGTGACGGGAACGCGGTTGCCGGAGCGGTTCAGCCTCGGCGATACCGTCCTTGTAGGTATTGCCACGCACAAGGCAAGCAGGTTGCTGGCCAAGGATGCGGTCACGAGTCCCTTGCGTGCGCCCTTCACGCGTTACGAGGAGCCTGCCGGGGACGGTGAATTGAACGAATCCGTTCATGGCCATGGGGTTCGGCATGCTGCGGGCGAGCTGATGACGTGCCCGTTCTGTCTCGCGGTGTGGGTCGCGACCGGACTGACGGCTGGAATGGTGTTCGCGCCACGGTTCACCAGGGCGGCATCGACTGTGCTGACGGCAGTGGCCGTTTCGGACGTGCTTCAACTCGGCTACGACAGCGCCAAACAGATGGCGGGGTGAGAAACGTGTCGAAGGTCGTGGTGATCACGGGTGCGAGCGGTGGTGTCGGTCGTGCGACCGCGCGTGAATTCGCCAGGCGTGGTGACCGGGTGGCTTTGCTCGCACGTGGACAGTCGGGTTTGGACCATGCGGCTGCCGATGTCCGTGCCGAGGGTGGCGAGGCGTTGGCAATTCAGGTGGATGTGGCGGACCATCACGCTGTTTCGGCTGCCGCGCAGCGGGTGATGTACGACTTGGGGCCGATCGACGTCTGGGTCAACGACGCGTTCTCGGGTGTGTTCGCTCCGGTCACGGACATCGAGCCGGAGGAGTTCCGGCGGGTGATCGAAGTCAGCTACCTGGGCTATGTGTATGGCACGAAAGCGGCACTCAAGCAGATGATCCCGCGCGACACTGGGGTAATCGTGCAAGTGGGGTCCGCGTTGGCGTATCGCGGGATCCCGTTGCAGTCCGCATATTGTGCGGCGAAGCACGCGATTCAAGGTTTTCACGAGTCCCTGCGGTGTGAGTTGTTGCACGACAAGTCGAATGTCCGAGTGACAATGGTGCAACTGCCTGCCGTGAACACGCCACAGTTCGGCTGGGTGCTGTCCAGGCTGCCGCGCCGGGCGCAGCCGGTTCCGCCGATCTACCAACCAGAAGTGGCCGCACGGGCGATCGTGCACGCGGCCGACCACCCGAAGCGGCGTGAGCGGTGGGTCGGGGCGTCCACTGTGGCCACTTTGCTCGGGGACAAAGTGATCCCTGGGTTGCTGGATCACTATCTTGCGCGCAGCGGATACGCCTCGCAGCAGACGGGCGCGCCGCGTGACCCGGACCAACCGGTGAACCTGTGGAAACCGGCCGATGAGCGGACCGATCAAGGCGCCCATGGCACATTCGACGAGCAAGCCCATCCCCGCAGCACTCAGCAATGGCTGAGCCGTCATCGCGGGCTGATCGCAGGGGGAGCGCTGGTAGCGGCGGCTGCCGGGATCGTCCTCGGGAGATCGTGAATGCTGGAACCCCTGGCAACAGCGACATCGTGGGGACGGGTGCACGCGCTCGTCGGTGGCACGCCGGACCGTGGCGATCTTGTGGTGGCGCCGGGGCTCGGGGTTTCGGCTTACTTGCGTGAAAGCGTGGCGCACGCGGCAGCTTGCGGGTACCGGGCCTGGTTGCCCGATCCACCAGGATTCGGCCACAGCGACAACCCACCTCATCGGCTTGGTGTGCGCGATGTCGCCGAAGTGTTCGGGCAATGGCTGCGGCATCGGGAGCTGAGGGACATCACGTTGGTCGGCCACTCGTCGGGCACCCAGGTCGCGGCGCACATGGCGGCGGATGCGCCTGAGTTGGTCGCTCGATTGGTGCTCGGCAGCCCAACCATCGACCCGAAGTACCTGCCGTGGCCGAAAGCCGTGCTGCAATGGCGGCGGGACGGGCAGCTGGAACCGAAGTCTTTGGTACGGACCCAGGTTCCCGAGTGGCGACGAGCAGGCCCGTTGCGGCTCTTGCGATTGGCTCTGTCCGTGTTCGCGGACGACCTCGAAGCTTCGGTTCGACGCGTGACCTGCCCGGTCACGGTCGTTCGTGGTGAACGAGATCCGTTGTGTACCAGGGAATGGGCTCGTCGCCTTAGCTCGGACGTGGTGGAACTTCCAGGGCTGCCGCACGCCTTTCCGTACCAGGCGCCAAGTGTGTGGGTGGATGTAATGCAGGGGAGGACACCGTCATGACGGTCAAACCAGCCGACGCCATCGCCGCGTTCGACTCCGCCAGTGCCATGCTGGAAGCGACAGCGCGAGGAATCACGGGACGGCCGTTCGACCGGGTTGGCCGTGGCCGGTTGTTCGCCGCCACATTGCGCACCGCGAATCTGCTTCCGCGCTCGGTCCGGCAGAGCCTGTACGCGTTCGCTGGTGGCGCGGAAGGTGTTCGGCCTGACGAGCTGGGCTCGGTGGACCTCGAAGCGGTGGCTCAATGGGCCACCGAACACTATCCGGAGCGTCGATACCCTGCGGTCTTGCTGGGTTCGTCCAATGGCGCCGCGGTTCATTTGGCGACTGCGCTCGGCATCCCGTGGTTGCCGCAGACCATGCTGATTCCGGTTCGCTGGAAGGGAAATTCGCCGGACAGACCAGACCGGGCGCTGGAGTTCGGTGCGTCCGTGGCGCCGGAGTTGTTGCGGAACAACCCGGACATCGCATTGCACCACATGCACGACGCCAATCAGGACCGGTTGATGATTGGCCAGATGGCGTACTTCCGGTTCAAGCGCAGGCGATTGGGCGCCGCGTACGAGCGTTTCCTGCAGGATCGACTTGAGCCTGGGGCGCCGGTCATCGTGCTGGCCGACGAGTCGACATGGCCGGTCACGACCGTCGCCGACCGGCACGTGTTCCAGGTCGGTGCCCAAGGCGGTATCGGGCCAGAGGACTACGACCGGCACGGGATCGTCCCGGACACCTCGGCTCCCGAGGCCGAATGGGGCTTCGATCCGGCATTGCTTGAGGACGTGAACCGGTTCAGCGGCTCGCAGCCGGTGCACGTGATCCGGTATCCGAACACGCATGCCTTGTCCGGCCCGGTCGCCGACCTGTACCGGAATTGGCTGAACTCGGACCGGTTGCTGGTGGAATCGTTCCTGCTGATCGATCCGATCAGGACGATCGAGGCCCGACTGGTTCCACTGTGGACCATCTTTCCCGTGTCCTCGGCTGTCCGCACTGCTGTTGATTACCTTCGGTCTTCGGAAGAATTCAGGTCTGTGCACATCGGACTTTTCCCGCATGGCGTAGAGTCGGAGGGGATCGCCATGCCGTCGCGTTGGCGTGAAACGATCAGTGAAGCCAAGTTCATGGGTGTCGACACTCATCGGTATCCCGCGGACTTCGCCGCGTTGGTCCGCCATGGCGCCGCCTTGCGCAAGATGCCTCGGCGGCCATTGCCCGAAAAGCTCGACCTCGACGTGGCATTGCAGAGCCTTGGCCTGTTGACGTGATGGTTGCGGCCGTTGGCCGGTGGGCACTCTGCGGTTATGACTGATTGCCTGCTGTTCGATGTGGACGGCACCCTTGTCGACACCAACTTCCTGCACACAGTGGCGTGGCATCGGGCATTTCTGCGGTTCGACCTGGTGGTGCCGAACTGGCGGATCCACCGGGCCATCGGAATGGGCGGCGACCAGCTCGTACCAGCCCTGGTTGGCGAGAAGACCGAGGCTGACATCGGCGACAAGATCAGGCAGGCATGGGCAGACGAGTACCAGCCGCTGATCGAGCAAGTCCGCCCCTTCGAGGGCGCCCATCGGCTGCTCGCCGAAGCCGCCAGTAACGACGTTGTCGTCGTGCTGGCCAGTTCGGGCCCGCCCGACCACGTGGAGCATTACATCGACCTCCTGGACGCTCGTGACATCGCAGCCGCGTGGACAACCTCGGAGGACGTCTCGGAGACCAAGCCCGCGCCGGAACTGCTGGAGGTCGCGCTCGGCAAGGTGTCGGTCGAGCGTGCTTCGGTCGTGGGCGATTCCGTCTGGGACTGTGACGCGGCGAGCAGAAGCGGCCTCCCATCCGTCGGAACGCTGACCGGCGGCACCTCCCGGGCAGAGCTCATCGAACACGGCGCGGTCTCGGTGTACGAACACCTCGACCAGCTCAGAGCCGACCTCAACGATTTGCCGTACGTCCGCCTGGATGAGACGGCATGATCCTCGTGAGTGTTTATCGGCGTTCTAACGCCGATAAACACTCACGATGCAAGATTGGTCCGTTCGGTGTGATTGCCTGCGAGACGGTGACTTGAGCCCCACGTCCGGCGTTGAATGGTTGTGCGGATGGTCTTGGTGCTCGAGGGGGACTCGTGGACGAGCCGAGTTTCAAAGTCGTTGATACACGACGCCGTTTTTTAGCCTGGTTCGTTCCGCCCGCGGTCATCGCCTTGGTCGGCAGCGTCGTGCTCGGCGTCGCCGGGTACGCGGCCGGGCCGCTGAAGGACGTGACCGTGGTACGGGCGATGGTCGCGTCCAAACGGGAGTTCTTCGAGGACGAGCAGGTCAAGCGGATCATGATGGCGCACGGCTACGAGGTACAGGTGACACCGGTCGGGTCGCTGGATCTGGCCGAGAAGGTGGACCTCGACTCGTATCACTTCGTGTTCCCATCCGGCCAGAGCGCGGCCGACCGTATCCGGGAACGGCGGCGGGGCAAGCACGCCATCGCCTTCCGGCCCTTCTTCAGCCCAATTGTCCTTGCCACATTCCGTGACTACGCCGACGCGCTGTTCCGAGCGGGTGTCGCGCGCCCGCAGGGCGATCCGACGCTTTACTACGACCTGGAGATGGGCAAGCTGGTCGGGTTGATCGACCGCAAGGCGGTGTGGAGCGAGTTCGGTCTGAAGAATGGCAACCGGATCACCGCGCAGGCGCCGGACGCGTGTCGTACCTACTCAGGCGCTGTCTACGTGGGACTGGTTTCCTTCGCGCGCACCGGCCATCCGCCGGAGAACGAAGCCGACGCGGTCGCTATCGCCCGTGCGATCAAGCCGTTGTTCGACGTCGAGGGCCAGCATGGCGAGGACATGGCGCCGAAGTACTTCGCGCCGGAGGGGCGGACGTTCGCGCCGGTCGCGGTGTTGTACGAGCATCAGTTCATCGCACACCAGATCCGGAGTCGTCAGCAGACCGGGCGCCTTGACGACAGCCGGGTGCTGCTCTATCCAGCCGCGCAGCATCAGACCGCTCCCGAGCTGATCTCGCAGAGCCCGGAGGGTGACGCGATCGGCCACCTGATCATGGAAAACGACCAGCTGCGGCGGCGGGCGGTCGAACTGGGTTTCCACGTACTGAGCCCCGGCGACACACCTGTCGTGGACTTCGCCGATCTCCTTCGTGCCCACGACGTTCCCATTCCGACCACAGGCGTTGGTGATACCGAAACGTGGTTGCCAGCCAACGAGGTGTTCCGGGCGATGATCAAAGAGATCGGCCGCTGCACGTGGTGAGGCTTGCGATCTTGCTCCTGGTATTGGCCGCCTGTACGCCGAGTACGGGCGACCAGGTCCGCTTGACCGTGCTGGCCACGTCCGAGCTCGCCGACCTCGGCCCGGTTCTGGCGGATCTGAAGCGTGACACTGGTGTTGAGCTGGTGCTGGACTACCGAGGGACGGTGGCAGCCAGTTCCGAACTAGCCAAGGGGCCATCGGGATTCGATCTGGCGTGGCTGTCCACCAATCGGTTCCTGCGGCTGCGCGGCGCCCAACCGCTGCTGTCCGAGAGCACGATGATGTCGCCACTGGTGTTGGGAGTGAAGAAAAGCAAGGCTGGCCAGTTAGGGGAGCAGCCGTCGTGGGCGGACATCGCGGACCGGGCAGCGTTGGGCGAGCTGACGTTCGGCATGTCCGATCCGCGGGTGTCGGGCGACGGTATGGCCGCGCTGATCGGCGTGGCCACAGCCGCGGCTGGGACCGGCGCGGCCGTGCGGCAGGAAGACGTTCGCTGTGACCGGATCCAGGGATTCCTCGCAGGACGGGCTTTCGACGCTCCCGATGTGATTGAAGAGTACGAACGGCGTCAGGACAATGTGGACGCTGTTGTGGCGCACGAGTCGGCAATCCTGTCGCTCTCGGGACGGCTGCGTGAACCCTTGGAAGTGGTTTACCCGCGTGACGGCATTGTGCTGTCGGATTACCCGTTGATGTTGCTGAACCAGGAAAAGCGCGCTCACTACGATCGCGTTGTCGAATGGCTGCGCTCGCCCGCGGCCCAGCAAGCGATCATGGCGCGTACTTCACGTAGGCCTATCGATCCTGCTTTGCCGCGTAATGAAAAACTCGACACTCCAATCGGGAATGCGCTCTATTTCCCTGGCAGACAAGAGGTTCTCGATACTCTCCTCGCTGCCTACGATCGGGCAGGAACGGGCCGTCAGGTGATCTTCGTGCTCGACTACTCGAAATCCATGGCGGGCGGGCGCATTGCCGGGCTGCGAGAGGCGTTCGCCGCGTTGAACGGGTTCGACCGGTTCTACGTCGGCGAGACGGTCACGATCATCAGGTTCGCCGGTCAGGTGCTGGAAGAACGCTCGTTCACGGTATCGGGCAAGCGGGAACTGGACGCGCTGCAAGCTGTTGTGGCGTCGGATGACATGGGTAGTTACACGGCGATCTGGTCCGCGCTTGACCACGCGTACCGGAAGGCTGGGGACAACGCGTCGATCGTGCTGATGACCGACGGCGAGAACAACGCGGGCACGAGTCTGGCCGAGTTTCTGAAAGTCAAGCGTGTCAGAGTACCCACGTTCGCGATCAGGTTCGGTGAGGCCGATCTCGGCGAACTGAGCCAAGTCTCGGCTGCCACCGGCGGCCGGGTAGTGGACGCGACTGCGAAGTCGTTACTGGAGGCGGTGAGGGAGATCCGTGGCTGTCGCTAGTGGAGTGTGGACATATCTCGGTGCATGGGGATACGTGTGGGTCGCGGTCGTAATCGCTGGAGCGCTGGCGCTCGGCATACTCGTGGTCGCCCTGTTGAGTCGGCGTACACGCCACCGCTTGCCTGGCTTGCCCCTGTATCTGGACGAGGCCGACGCGATCGCCATCTGCCAGACAGGCGGCTACGGCGAAGTGGCGAAACGCGCGGTCAAGGACATCACCGGCGCCAACAAGGACGGCGCACTGGGCAAAGAAGGCTGGTGGTTCAAGTTCGGCGGCAGCCACACGTTCACGCAGGAGAGCACGTACGACGTCGAAGCCACCGCCAACAAGATCATCAGCTACGTCATCCAGGCGCTGGAGAACCAGGACGGAATCGTCGACGTGGACCTGGCGAAGGGAACCATCCGCGGCGACAAGGCATGGCGCAAGACCCGAGCACACCAGCTGGCCATGATCGGTCAGGAGTACGTGGCGGTCCACGGCACGTTCAAAGTCAGCAGCCAGACGGACAAGGAGACGGTACTGACAGCGCCAATCAACACGCCACGCAGAGCGGACCTACGGGTGACGTGTGACGAGCGCAGCCTTCGCCGCGACAAGGTACCGAAGGACGAGTTCAGCGCATGGTGCCTCGGCAAATACGTGTCCTGGAAGGAGGAGACGGGGGAGATCGTCATCCGGCCTGTCGCCCTCTTCCAGTGAGGAAGCACGGCAGAACTACGAGAATGTCCGCGCCGAGCTCAGCCGCGAACCGGCTGTGATCGGAGATGTCACGGTCGGCCCGGTGGAGCTGGAGACCATGGCGCTCAACAGGCTTTACGCCAAGGCCGCCTTTCCGGCGACCGCGTCAGGAAGTCCGCCGCGCCGTTGGTGATCGCGACGCCGAGAAACCCGATCGCCGGTTTGGAGGCGGCGACACCCGAGAACAGCGTGAAGGTTCCGCCGTCGTTGATCCGAGGAGCGAAGTGTTTGGCGAGCATCACCGGCCCGATCACCTTGGTGTCAAACGATTGCCGCAACGCGTCACGATCCAGATCCTGAAGCAGGCCACGAGCTCGCGCGGACGCGGTGGTGACGAGATGGTCGATGCTGCCGAGCCGATCGGCCAACGCCTCGATGGAACGGTCATCGGTGACATCGACTTTCTCGGCCGCTATGTCCGAGTCGTACGCCCGCTCCAGCTTTCCTTGGTCTCTGCCCGCGACGATGACCTGCGCGCCTTGTTCGCGCACGGCAAGAGTCACCGCTCCCGCGATACCGCTCGGGCGTCCGATGACCAAGATCTTCTTGTCCTTCAGTGAGATTCCCATGACTCCGCCTTCCTCTGTGGACACTTTCGACGGTACGTCGATTGACTCATCGAAACCATCGAAGTTATCTCGCGGAAGAGACGAAAACATCTATGAATGGGCAGGTACCGGCGTCCTGCGCTAGCCTTAGTCGCTTGGCAGCGACGCTGGTAGAGCCCTTGGTAGCCGACGTGAACCGTCGTTGGTTCATCGGAGTGGCAGGCGGGACAGCGCTGGGACTGGCTGGTTGCGGCACTGGTGAGTCCCGGCCGGACAGTGCTCCGGCGCCAGGGTTTCCGGTGCAGGTGGACGGCAAATTCGGTCCGACCGTGCTGAACGGACCGCCGCAGCGTGTGGTGGCGTTGGGTCTCGGGCCAGACGCGAGCGCGCTACTCGCCTTGGGCGTCGTTCCTGTCGCGATGGCCGCGGACTCGACGTTGCCTGGCGGCATCCCGCCGTGGGTCCGGGACGCGTTGCAGGGCCGTCAGGTCGAGCTGCTGCTGTCGCTCGGTTATGGCCTTGACCACTTGGTCAACCAGATCGCTGTGGCGTTGCCAGCGGAATAAGAACAGTCACGACAAGGCCGCCTTCTGGCCGAGGTTCGGCCTGGACTCGGCCGCTATGGGCCGTGACTAGCGCGCGGACAATGGACAGCCCGAGTCCGGCGCCTCCACCGGTCCTTTGTGGCGCGCCTCGCTGGAATGGCTCGAACAGCCTGGCAACCTCCGTTGCGGGCACGATTGGGCCGGTGTTGCGCACGCACAGCCGTCCCCAGCTGTCGTCGCGGTCCACTTGAACCTCGACCGTGCCATTGGAAACGTTGTACCGCCACGCATTCTCGAACAGGTTGCGGAAGATCTGACCGAGGAACAACGCGTCGCCCAGTACTTCGATGTTCGCCAGGTCCACGGTCACGGTGACGCCGGACGTTGGCTTCTCGTCGAGAACCTGGGTGACCACATTGTCCAGTCGGACTGGTTCGCGCGTGTGCAACCCCTGTTCACCCTGCGCGAGCTGCAGTAGACCGTTGATCAGTGCGATGCATCGATCGTTACTGCGCAGCAGTTCGTCTTTCGCGCGCTGTACACGTTCGGGATCGCTTGAGGACAGTCCAACTTGGATCAAGGTCCGGATGACTGTCAGCGGTGTACGCAGCTCGTGTGACGCGTTGGCGATGAACCGGCCTTGGGCGTGGAAGGCGTCGTCCAGCCTGGTCAGGAGGTCGTCGAAGGTGTCTGAGAGCTCTTTCAGTTCGTCCTGTGGCCCGGTAAGGGCGATTCGATCATGCAGGTTCGCTGTGGAGATGCTGCGCGCTTGGGCTGTCATCGTGTGGACGCGGCCCAGAACGCGGCCCGTCATCCACCAGCCAAGCACCCCCGCGATGACACCGAGCGCGAGGAAGGTCAGGATGGACTGGACGAGCAGGCCGGTCAGCGCATCATCTCTGGCTTCTTCCACGGACCGCTCGTTCACGAGGACACCGGTGCTGGTCACCTGCTGCCGCGGCATCGCGCCTTCCAGGCGGAGGATGCCTGCTCGGTTTTCCAGGTACACCAGCGTAACCACGATCGTGCTGGCGCCCAGGAAAAGTCCTGTGTGGACTAGTGTGACCCGTGCCCGCAGGCCCAGTCGTTTCATGCACTGTCCCGGCGAATGCGGTAGCCCGCTCCCGCGACCGTTTCGATCACGTTCGGGTCGTCGAGCTTGCCCCGCAGGCGGGACATCACGATCCGGACGGCGCTGGTGAACGGATCGGCGTTCTCGTCCCACACGCTCGTGAGCAGCGTCTCGGCACTGACAACCGCGCCATCCGCGGCCAGCAACGCGTGCAGGACGCCGAATTCCTTGATGGACAGAGGTATGTGCCGGCCATTGTGGACGACCTGACGCAGTGCGGTGTCCATTTCGATCCCAGCACGCTTGATCACCGGTGGCACGACCGGTCGAGCGCGGCGGGCCAAGGCGTCGATCCGGGCGACGAGTTCGTCGAAGTCGAACGGTTTCGCCAGGTAGTCGTCGGCTCCGATGCGCAGCCCCGCGACGCGTTCGCGGACGTCTCCCATCGCGGTGAGCATGAGGATTCGCGTGTGGACGCCTTGCGCGATGGCCTCCCGGCACACGTCGTCGCCGTGCTTGCCAGGCAGGTCGCGGTCGAGGACCACTACGTCGTATTCGTCGTCTGCCAGCTTGTCCACCGCGGTCAGTCCGTCGTGGACGATGTCGACCGCCATGGCCTGCTGACGCAGCCCGTCGGCGATGAAGTCGGCAAGGATACGCTCGTCCTCGGCTATGAGCACACGCATCACAACCTCCGAGCTCCCATCGTTTTCCCCACCATCGCACAGCCGTTGTTTCATTGGTGTATCGGTGCCGGGGAACGTCACCGAAACGAGTGAGCTTTCGGGTATTCGGTGCATGTATAACCTTGGGACCTTAGTTACATTCTACGAATGGCTACTCTGCGCGCGCTGGAATGCCTTGTGGCATTGGTCGACCATGGCTCGGTGACCGCCGCCGCCGAGTCGTTGCACTTGTCCCAGCCTGCCTTGTCCCATCAGATCGCCTCGTTGGAGCGTGAGCTGGGCACGCCGGTGGTTGAGCGGCTGGGCAGGGGAGTGCGCGTGACGGCTGCCGGGCGGGCGACGGCCCAGGAAGCGCGTGTCGCTTTGCGTGCTGCCGAGGAGGCGGTTCGGATCGGCCGCAGGGTCGGCGCAGGACGCGCTGGTCCAGATGTTCGTCGCTGACTTGCTGCGGCGAGGTTTGCCTGCCGGGCCGGTGCGCGTGGGGGAAGATTAGATTTTTGCTATCATCCAACCTGGGTGAATGGGAGAAGGCAGCTGTGGGACGTGCGTCAAAGGCCGAAGCGGCACAGCATCGCGAGGATGTCGTGCACGCGACGGCGAAGCTGTTGCGGGAACGCGGTAGCGCGTCGATCAGCGTCCAGGACGCGATGGCCGCGGCCGGATTGACCCACGGTGGCTTCTACAAGCACTTCGCTTCCAAGGACGAGCTGATGGGAATCGCCGCCACGGAGGCCTTCGAAGATGTTCTGAACCAGCTCGTCCACCTTGCCGAGGACCCCGACAAACCACACGCTCGGGCACAACTCGTGCGGAAGTATCTGTCCACACAGCACCGGGACTCGCCGGGCACCGGCTGCGCCAACGCGGCGCTGGCCGGTGACTCGGCACAGGCGGAAAGTCAAAGCCCGCTTCGGAAGTCTTACGTCGAGGGTATGAACAAGACACTGTCTTTCTTCACCGAGCTCGAATCCGGTGCGGACGCTCGGCGTCAGGCCATCGTGGACCTGGCCACCTTGGTTGGTGCTCTCACCCTGGCTCGGGCCACCGGCCGGACGGCGCTGTCGAAGGAGATCCTGGAGACCGTGAAGGACTCGCTCCAGTGACGTTCACCCCGCGAGGGTCGCTTTCACGTTGCGGGTGAACTCGTCCGCGATGATCTCCGTCTCGCCCTTGGCCAGGCCATCGAGTGCGATCTTCGCGATTTCGACCGGGTCTGACTTGTTCTCAGGGGGGACGTAGTCCGACATGTCGGTGTCCATGTAACCCACGTGCAAGGCGCTGACCTGGATCTTCTTGTCCTCCAGCTCCTGGCGGGCCACATTGGTCAGTGCCCAGGCGGCGGCTTTCGCCGCTGAGTAGGCGCCATAGTCCGGAAAGTGGACCCACGACAGCACGGAGAGGACGTTCAGGATCGCGCCTCCGCCGTTTGCCGCAAGGAGTGGAGCGAAGGTCCTGATCGTTGCCAGCGGGCCGAAGTAGTGGGTTTCCATCTCGAGACGGATCGTGTCAAGGTTACCGTCGGTCAGGTGGGTGTGGGTGGAGATGCCCGCATTGTTGATCAGCAGGGTGGCGTCTTTCGCGGCTGCCGCCGCTTCGGCGATCGAGTCGGGTTTCGTGACGTCAAGGTAGAGCGGGTGGACGCCTGGCAGGTCGATCGTTTCCGGCTTTCGTGCGGTCGCGTAGACCTTCGCCGCACCTCGCTCGAGGAGCTGAGCTGCCAGAACACGGCCGAAACCGCGGTTGGCGCCGGTCACTACGGCTACCGCGTTGGTGAGTTCCACTTGGGGTTCCGTTCGTTGGAGGGCCTTCGATGAGTAGATTACAGAGGTAATCTAATGAGGCAAGAAAGATAGATTGTGATAGACATCTAACAGGGGGGTGCGGGTTTCCGGGAATATCTTGGGATTGAAGCCTGATCGGCAGGTGGACAGTCAAGGATGTGGCTAGGCAGCCTCGCTGCGTCCCTATCCTTTGCTGTCGTTCCCTTTGGTTGCTCTCTGCTTTCGCTGATGTCTGCGGGCATCGCGGTCTTTGTGCTCCGGTCGCAGGCATCGTGGTGCTGACCAGCATTGGCACCCAATCGGGTACTTGCCTTGTATCGCAAGGACTTTCACATTCCATCGGCGTAGCCTGGAGGCATGGAGGGGATCGCATCTACACTGTGGCAGCTCGATAATCGCGAGCTCGTCGCGCGCATCTCCGCTTCCGAAAGCAAGCTACGGCAACACTATGCCGAGCACCTTGCTCTTCTGGCCGAAGCGGACGCACGCGGCACCGCGCACGAGCTCGGCTACTCCAGTACCACCGCCTTGCTCCTCCACATCCTCAACATCACCCGCGGCGAAGCCAGCCAGCGACTCGCCCACGCAACCGCCCTCAACGACGCCACAACACCCACCGGCGTCGTCATCGAAGCCTCGAGTCCCTTGACTGCCAAGAAACTCGACGCCGGTGAGATCAGCATCGGACAGGTCGAGGTCATCCGGAAGTTCATCGCCAGCCTCACTCACCTCGAACCCGACAAGGCCGCCCTCGCCGAAGAACTGCTCATCGAACGCGCCGCTCAAGACGATCCACATGCGCTGGCCCGGTATGGCGAACAGATAGTGCGCGACATCGTGGACCCGGACGGGAAACCACCGAACCTCGATGAGTCACAGCGGCCCGAGCGGGAGTTGCGGCGGCACGTGTACCGCGATGGGCACATGGAATTCAAAGGCCGCCTGGACGCCGAGACCGCCGCCCTGTTCAACGGCCTGCTCACACCCTTCGAGAAATACGAACCCGACGACACTCGTGGCTATGCCGAGCGAAGCGGGGACGCGTTCGCCGATGTGCTGCAGCAGGCCGCCAACTGCCCAGACCTGCCCACGCAGAATGGGTTGAAAACCGAGGTAGCCTTCACCATCTCGCTGGACCAGTTGATGAAAGCAGCCGAAGGTCATGTACTGTCGGATGCCCAGCTCACTCCGGCCGAGGTACGGCGGATCGCCTGCGACGCCCATGTACTTCCCGCTGTCATGGGCGGGGAATCCAAACCCCTTGATGTCGCGGTCCCCGCCTACGCCGTGCCCGCGCACATCCGGCGAGGGCTTGTCCTGCGCGACCGAGGGTGCGCGTTCCCCTCGTGCGAACGACCCGCCAGCGTCTGCCACGCACACCACATCGTGCCCTGGCTACAAGGCGGCCCCACCTCAATGGACAACACCGTCCTGCTCTGCGGGCACCACCATCGACTGATCCACCGCAGCGACTGGACGGTCGAACTCAAGGACGACGTCGCCTGGTTCACCCCGCCGGACTTCGTCGACCCTGAACGGAAGCCCCGGCGGAATCTCTTACACAGACGTTGTGCCGCCAGCCCTTACTCGCTTGGCTGACGGCACAACGTGTTCAGATTACTTGGCGGGCTTGAGGGCGCCTGGGTAGAGGTACTGGTCGGCTGGTTTGCCGGTTCCGTACACCCAGGCGTCGAAGAAGCCTTTCAGGTTTTTCCGGGACAGCAGTTCTGCGTAGCGCTGGAAGTTCTGCATGTTGGCGTTTCCATCGCGGTGCACCGTTGGCCAGGTCTTCAGCACCGTGTCGAACGCGGGCTGGCCGATGTAGTTACGCAGGGCGTGCAACATCAGCGGGCCCTTTGAGTACACGTAGGTGAACTCGTTGCCTGGACCCATGTCGTGCAGCTTGCCGTTCCAGAAGGCTTCCGAGGCCCGCTTGACTCGTGCCGCATAGTTGGCGTTGAGGTCGGCGTTGTCTTTCGCTTCAGCCCATAGCCATTCGGCGTAGGAGGCGAAGCATTCGTTCAGGCAGACATCGCGCCAGCTCTCCACCGCCACCGAGTCGCCGTACCACTGGTGGGCGTTCTCGTGCACGATCGTGTCGATGTCGCCTGCCTGGCCCGCATAGATCGGGCGGCTCATCGTCTCAAGCGAGAAGCCGATGTCCGCGCTGAGGAAAATGCCGCCTGCCGCGTCGATCGGATACTTGCCGAACTTGGACTCGAGGAAGTCGAGGACCTCAGGCAGCCGGGCTTCGGCCTGCTTCGCCGAATCGGGCACGCCCGGGGCATACGCGTTGACGATCGGTGTGCCGTCGGCCCGTTTCTGGTGTTCGAAGGTCCACTTGTCGATACCGACCGTCGTCATGTACGGCACAGTCGGGGTTTCCTCGGCCCACACATGTGTTGTGCCGCCTGAGGTTTTGAAGGTTCCGCGTTCCTGGCCCGCCGCGATGACACCCCACTCGTCAGGAACAGTCACAGCGAGGTGGAATGTGGCTTTGTCGCGCGGAGTGTCGTTGACCGGGTACCAAGTCGTGGCCGATTTTGGTTCACCAGCGGCAAACGCACCGCCATCCTCGGTGTACTGCCAGCCGTTGTCGCCGAGAGCTGGGTCGCTGATCGGCGTGGGGGAGCCGTGGTACGCGATCTCGACCGTGAAGTTCTGGCCGCGACGTAGTGCCTTCGCTGGCTTGATGACCAGTTCATAGTCCCCAGTACGGCTGAAAGTCGCGTCACGCCGATCCACCCGTACGGAGTCGACTGTCAGGCCGTGCAAGTCCAGATTGAAAGAGCTGAGCGAATGAGTCGCCCGCGCGGAGATTTGCTGTTTCCCGGTCAGCTGGCGCGTCGGCGGGTCGTAAGTGATCTTCAGGTTGTAGTCGGCGACGTCATAACCGCCGTTCCCGTCCTGTGGGTAGTAGCTGTCACCGGCGCTGTCGCTGCCTGGTCTCGGCGGATCCCAGCTGTCGGCCGACGCGACGGTGACGCTGAGGCAGAGGCTGCTCAGGACGGCTGTCACCACGACGACCGGTTTCTGTGCGCGCATGAACACTCCTGTCTGTCTGGAGTGGACTCCCGGCTGTCACCGACAGTGCCGGGTTGTCTCCTCCGAGCAACATATCCCCGGTCACCAGGCACTAACCGGGGATATGTTGGGAATGTCCGGATAATCAATACTTCCGTCGGTCAGTCCGTTCCGGCCGGAACAGTCCACAAAGGATTTTCATGACGGTAGCGGCAAACCGGACAGGGCGGGTTAGCGTGAGCCATCCGGCGCCTTGACTGGGGTGCAAGGCATCTTGTCCTTCACGAACTCGTTGCTCGCTTCCTTCGTCGGAACACAGAGTTCGAACGATGTCGCCTGGACCTTGTCGTCGATGGAGAATCCGATCTGGGCGAAACGCGTCTCGCCACGCTTGATGTCGGACCTCGTGTACTGGACGTGGCTCCAGCTCGCGGTGCGCCACTCGGCGCTCAGCAGTGGCTGGAGCTGGCTGCCTGGCTTGCCGTATGCGTAGCAGTTCCCGTTCTTGTCTACGGGCTGCGTGCCGTTGCACGTCGATCCGGCCGGTTTGAAGCGGACGTAGAACTCGTCGTCGATCTTGACGTTGTCCATTCCCCGGTCCGCGAGGGCAGGGGTGACCGCGACCCACACCGCGAGGAAGTGGTAGCCAGGGTTGGCAGGCTTGTCCATCACCTCGGCCGCCCAGGTCGAGTCGATCGCCTTGACTTTCAGGCCGAGAGACGCGCCCGATTCGGTGTACACGACGCCCTCGCCAGGGAAGTCCTCGAAAACCGGCCGCTTCGCCGGTTCGGCGGCCGGGGCGGCGGGCCCATCACCCGAACTGCCTTGTGCGACCGGTTCATCACCGCCACCGCAGGCCAACAGGGGCGCGGCGAGAAGTGCGCACAGGGCCAGCTTGCCAGACTTCATTGGTGTGTTCCCTCGTGTTCGCCAGCCCGATCCGGTTACTCGGAGTGGCGGGCGGCTTGTGCTCGACATCAGGTAGTCCCCCTCGATCCGTTGGCCGGAAGGGTGCCGAGCGCCGTCCTCATCTCGTCATCACGCCGTCACCGTGTCCCGAAACACCGCTCTAGCTGGGCATGTGTATCCTTCGGCACACACTGCGACCGGCTTGGGGAGGACCGGAGGCATGGACTTCCGCGTACTCGGGACGCTGGAGATCTGGACGGACCATGGGCGCCTCGCGCTGCCCAGCGCCCGTCACCAACGAGTCCTCGCGGCGTTGTTGCTGGCGCCGAACTCCGTAGTCCCGCTGCCCAGACTGGTCGAAGCCACCTGGGACGAAGAGCCGCCAGCGACAGCGACCAAACAGGTGCAGAACTGCGTCTCCGCCCTGCGGGAACGCCTCGGCGACCCCAGCGTGATCGTCACGGACGGTCACGGATACCGGATCGTCGTCAGCGACGATCAGCTCGACCTGCTGCACTTCACCAAAGGAATCGCCTGCGCGCGCCGGATCGCCGCCCAAGGCTCGCTGGGCGAAGCGGTACGAGAGATCCGGGAAGCGCTGAAACTGTGGCGCGGGCAAGCACTGGCCGGAATCGGCACAGCCATGCTGGCCAGGCGCGCGGCGCTGCTGGACGAGCAACGCCTCAACGCCGTCGAGTCCTGCACCGACTGGCAACTGGAACTTGGCGAGTATCGCGAGGTCATCGACGAGCTGACCGAGATCGTCACCGAGCATCCCCTGCGAGAACGGCCGCACGCGCAGTTGATGCTCGCGTTGGACCGCAGCGGCCGCCAGGCGGAAGCGCTCACGGTGTTCCACCGGTTGCGGACGCACCTCGCCGAAGAACTGGGCGTTGACCCCGGACCCGAAGTACGGGCGGCGCACGAACGGATCCTGCGGGCCGAAGACCAGCCGCCAGCCGCAGTTCCGAAGCTGGGCGAGTTGGACCTCGCGGCAAGGGAGCTTGCCACAGCGATCACCCGGCAGTGGACCGCCGAGGCCGAGATGCGGTCGCTCAACCGGCCTGAGCCAGTCCCGTTGACCTGGTCGACCACCGAACGGCACGTTGCAGCCGTGGCCTCGGCGGTCATGGGCGGAAGGCCAGGCAACGCCCCGGAACGGCTGACACTCAGCGGGGACCTCGCCGATGTGGTCACGAAGTTCCGGCAGCTTCCATCGCGCCAGCTGGTCGTGCTCGGCGAGCCAGGAGCAGGCAAAACAGTGCTGGCCATCCTGCTCACCCTCGGGCTGCTTGCCGATCAGCCACCCGGCGAGCCAGTGCCGGTGCTGCTGCCGCTGGCGTCATGGAACCCACGCCAGGAACACCTGCACGGATGGCTCGCCCGCAAGCTCGTCCAGGAATACCCGGGCTTGGCCAACACCGCCGCGTACGGCGAAGACGCCGCGCTGCGCCTAGTGCTCGAAGGCCGGATCATCCCGATCCTCGACGGCCTCGACGAAACCCCACCCGGCCTGCACGCGGCCGCGATCGACGCGCTCGACCAAGCCGTCGCCGGTGGTCGCCCACTCGTGGTGACCTGCCGGAGCACGGAGTACGAACTCGCCGTCAACCAGGCGGGGTCCTTCCTGGCCACTGCGGCGGTCGTGGAGATCGAGCCAGTCGAACTCGAGGACGCCATCGGTTTTCTCACCGCACGCCAGCGGCTCGGTGACAACCGCTGGCACCCCGTGATCGAAAAGCTGCGCCAGGAACCCGACGGGCCTCTCGCGCAGGCCCTGCGTACCCCGCTGATGGTCGACCTCGCCAGGACCGCGTACGCGCATCCCGGCACCGATCCAAGCGAGCTCACGCGATTGCCTGATCGCGCGGCCATCGAAGGGCACCTGCTCGACGCCTATCTGCCTGCCGTTTACATCCGCCGTCCAGCACCGCCCGCGCACATCGATCGCCCAACTCAGCCGCGTGACTACGACCTGGAGCACGCCAAGCGGTGGCTGAGTTTCCTCGCGCGCCAGATGGAACGCGGCGGTACGCGTGATCTTGCCTGGTGGCAGATGGATCGGGCGGTGCCGAGATCCGCCGTCGCGCTGTTGCTCGGACTGCCACCGGCACTGCTGTACATGATCACCGGCTGGCTCGCCGCAGGCGCGCTGACCGGCGCGATCTACGGCGCGGCGTTCGCCGTTGCCGGCGTTGTCTCGCACGGTGCCGGGCGGCATCCGGGGCCACTCCGGGTGCAGGCCAGATTCCGTGGCACCACAGGAAGATTCGCGCGCCGGTTCGCGGTCGGAGTCGTGATCGGACTCAGTTTCGGCCTCGGCTGGTCGCTGGCGACCTGGGTGGTCGTCCTGCTCATGCTGGTCTTCGGTCTAGCCGTCGGAGTCCACGCGTGGCTCGGCGCGCCACTGGACGCCAACCGCGTGTCCAGCCCGGTGACCGTGCTGTGCAACGACCGCGCGGCGACGCTGTCCTTCAGCGTTGCCGTCATGGTGGCACTGGGATTGTTCTACGGGATCGCGCTCGCCATGACGCCGTACATGCCGGACACGCTCGATTCCATGGTCATCGGCGACGGTTTCAACATCGAACTCGCGTTGGGCGGTGGCGTGGCCGCGGCACTGCTGGGCCGCTACATCATGCGCACCCCGGGCACAGTGGCCTACGGGCTCGCCGGAGCGATCGTCGGCGGGCAGATCCTGCCGACCGCCGAGGACCCGGTCCTGGCGGTGCTGGCAGGAACCATGTTCGGCCTCGCGGTCGGCCTGTCCGTGTGCGTCTCCCGTGCATGGGGCACGTTCGCGGTCACGCGGCTGTGGCTGGCGGCGCACGGCCAGATCCCGTTGGAGCTCATGGCTTTCCTCGACGATGCGCACCGGCGTGGCGTGCTGCGGCAAGTTGGTGCGGTGTATCAGTTCCGGCACGCCCGCCTGCAAGAACGCTTGGCTGTCACGGAATCGTGAGCGACTTCTTGGCCAGTTCGTACGCGGGCAGCATGGCCGCGTGCTCGTCGTCGTCGAAGCCGCCGACAGTGATCAGAACCGCGCCACTCGGCGTGGGCACCGACAGGATCCGCTCGCGCTTCTTGACCTCGGCGGTCGGGTTGTCCCGCACGTAAGACACTTCGGTCGCGGTCGTCGAAGCGACCTTGACCTCGCTGTACTCCGGGACGGTGATGTTCTTGTCGTCGGCGAGGTAGTCATCGAGCGCTTGGCGTGGGGGGCTGGTCTTCGTGCTTGTCCAGATCCGCAGGAAGCCGATGATGCCAGCGGGTTTGGCATCGATCTCGCAGACCGCGTTGAAACCGCCCTGTTTGACCAGCGAACCGAGGTCGTCCATGTTCTCGATGGGCTTCGGCTTCCACTTCGCCGCCAGTTCGAACGAGACGGGCAGCTTGCACGGCGTGTCCGCGCCCCCAAGGCGGCCCGCGCTCGTGGCCTCCGGTTTCGAACTCTGCTGCGTCGGCGTCGGATTGCTTTGCGGCGTGGGCTCTGAGCTGCACGCGGCGGTCAACGCGGCGACGGCGAACAGGACAATACTGGTGTTTTTGAATCCCCCCATGCGTCGGAGTATATGGGGGTGCCGTTGCCTGCGAACGGCACCCCGGGACCGAGTCAGCTCACGGCCTTCTTCACCAGCGCACCGATCTTCTTCTCCACATCAGGGGTCCATTCGGCGATCGCGAACCAGGCAGGCCACATGGCGCCGTTGTCGAGGTTCGCCGCGTCACCGAAGCCCAGCAGGGCGAACCGCGTCTTGAACTTCGCCGCGGGCTGGAAGTGGCACAGGACCTTGCCGTTACGGGCGTACGCGGGCATCCCGTACCACGTCTTCGGTGTGAGTTCCGGAGCGTTGGCCCTGATCACGGCGTGCAGACGTTCGGCGATCGCACGGTCGGCACCGGTCATCTCGGCGATCTTCGCGAGCACGTCGGCCTCGCCGTCTGTCTTGCCCTTCAGCTCTTTGGCGCGGTCCTTCATCGCGCTGCGCTCTGCCGCGGTGAAACCTTCGTAGCTCTTGCTTGCCATTGGATTCTTTCTCTCTCGGATGGGGGTTCTGGTCACCACTGGCCGGCTTGCTGCCGGGTCGGTACGTTGAGTCGGTTGAAGGCGTTGGTGATCGCGATGTTCAGCAGCAATGCGGCCAGTTCGGCCTGGTCGAAGTACTTGGCGGCGACATCCCACACCTGGTCCGGCACCGCATCCGCGTTGTCGGCGAGCCGGGTCACGGCCTCGGTTAGTGCCAGCGCGGCACGCTCTTCGTCGCTGAACCACGGCGTCTCGCGCCACGCGGCTACGGCGTGCACCTGGTCATCGGTCAGGCCGTGCTGACGGGCCTGGTGGACGCCACCCGCCACGCATGGGCTGCAGCTGTTGATCTGGCTGGCGCGCAGGTGGCTCAGGGCAAGTAGCTTGCCGTCCAGCCCGGTGCCCGCGATGGCCTTGTTCACGCCCATCAGGGCTTCGATGGCCCCGTTGATCAGCATCGCCGGGTTCGGCATCCGCGTGGTCGACATCGGTTTCTCCTTGGTGTTCCGCTCGTTTCGCTGACAGGAGCAATACGACCACCGGCGATGGCGTCCCCGCGCCGCCCGTGGGACACTGTGGGACACGCGCGACCGGGTCTACCTGCGTAAACGTGTCGCTGATCCGTTCGCGTGGAACGGGACAGGTACGGTGTCCCACGTGTCGAGCCCGCAGGAGCGACTGGTCGCCCAGCTCGCACGGATCAAGGAACTAAGCGGCCTCAGCCTGCGTGCCCTTGCCCGCAAGACCGAGCTGAGCAGCTCGTCGCTGTCGCGATACCTCAACGGCCAGCTCGTGCCGCCGTGGGAGGCCGTCGTCGCGCTGTGCCGTGCCGTCAGCCGTGATCCCAGGCCGTTGCGTCCGATGTGGGCCGAGGCAGCCAAGGCTGGCGCGGCGCCACCACCTCGCCGTAACGACCTACCGGCCGACTTGATCGACTTCACGGGCCGGGAGACCGAGTTTGCCCAGGTCGAAGAGCTGCTACGGGCCGCAGGCGCGGTGGCGATCGACGGCATGGGCGGGGTCGGCAAGACCAGCCTCGCCGTGCACGTGGCCCACCGGCTGGCGCCGACGTATCCGGATGGCGGCCTCTATCTCGACCTGCACGGGTTCACCCCTGGCCAGGAGCCGCTGACTGATCAGGCCGCGTTGGGACGGCTGCTTGGTGCCTTGGGGATCACGCATCCTCCCGCTGGGACCGAGGAACGCGCGGCGCTCTGGCGATCGGAATTGTCGCGCCGACGGGTGCTTGTCGTGCTCGACAACGCGGTTGATGCCGAGCAAGTGCGTCCACTCCTGCCAGGGGCCGGGAATTCCGCGGTCTTGATCACCAGCCGGTTGCGTCTGGTCAGTTTGGACGGCGTACCGCCGGTGTCACTGGCGCCATTGGCTGACGGCGACGCGGCGCACCTGTTCGCCAAGGCGGCCGGGCTTGCGTCTTCTTCGGACTCGGAGATCGGGCAAGTCCTGAGTCAGTGCGGGGGATTGCCGTTGGCGCTTCGGATGGCGGGCGCGCGGCTACGACACCGTCCTGGATGGACAGTGGGTGTGCTCGCGGAACGGTTGCGTGACAACGCAAGTCGCTTTGACGCTGTGTTCGGGATGTCGCTGCAGCAGCTCGACTCCGATCAGCGACGGGTTTTCCGGCTGCTGGGTGTGTTGCCGGGCACCGATTTCGACGCTTTGGCTGCGGCTGCGCTCGCCGACATGCGGGTCGACGCGGTGCTTGACGAGTTGGTCGACGCTCATCTGGTTCAGGAACCCTCGCCTGGGCGGTTCCGGATGCACGACCTGATCAAACGGTATGCCTCGGACATCGCCGCTGATGAGCAACCGCAGGCTGACGCCGCCGTGCGCCGGGTGCTGAACCACTATTTGGCGCAGGCTGTGGCTTATGACCAGACGTTGCCCTCGCCGCACCGCCCGAACCCTTCGCCGGGTGATCCCGCGGAGGCTATGGCCTGGTTCGATCTTGAATACGTCAACCTCATCGCGTCGTTCGATGCGGCCGTGCGGCTAGGCGTTGACGAGGTGGTGGCCGAACTTCCGCAGGCCATGCGGGTGTGGTTCTTCCGCCGCCGCGGTACCGACGACCAGGTCCGGATGCTCGACGCCGCCGCGGCCGCCGCCGGGCGACTCGGCCATTCCCCGGCATCGCTGCTGCTCGACCTCGGCTTCGCGCACGCGGCCGCCGGACGTCTCACCGAGGCACTCGCTGCCTATGAACAGGCCGAGAAGTCCGGAGTGGACGGTGACCTTGCGGCCGGTTTGGCTTTGCGGCTCGGCTTCGTGCGACGGGATCTCGGCGACTTCGAAGCGGCACAGGCCCAGTTCCGGCGGGCCCGCGAGCTGTTCGGGAAGCTCGGGCGTCGGGGCGGGGAGTCGCAGGCGCTGGCCTTCGACGGCTGGGTGACCCTGCACCTCGGCTCTCCCGACCAAGCCGTCTCCTTGGCCAGGGCCTCCCTTGACCTTGCTGACGGGCCTGCGCGGATCACCGGGCTGGTCACGCTCGGCCTTGCCTTGGCTTCGTCGGATCCGTCGCAGTCGCTGAGTGCTTTCGCCGATGCCGTGCGATTGGCTGAGCAGAACAATCTTCAGCACAACCAGGCGTGGTGCCACAACTACCTCGGGGTGGCGCTGCGAGTCATGGGCAAGCTCGACGAGGCGCTTGAGCAGCACCAGCGCGCGTTCGAGTTGCTGGAACCACTGGCCGAGGTTCAGCTGGAAATCGACTGCTTGCAAACGTATGCCGAAACGTGCCGGGTGGCCGGGCGTTCCGACCGGGCGCAGGTCCTGCTGGACCGGGTCAGCAAGCTGAAGCCTTGATCTGGCCACAACTCGCCATAGTCCACAAGGGAGCATTTCGGCGTTACCATGGACTCGTGGAACGAGTCGTGTGGTCCACTGCGGACGTCGCGCGGACCGATGCGTTCGGCTACTGGGCCGACGTGATCTGTGACGCGTTTGTACATGTCTCGGCACGACCGGTCACGCAGGAATCGTTCCAGGGGCGAATCTCGCATACAACCCTCGACGGGGTAGGAATTTCCGCGTTGTCCTCAAACGCCCAGCAGGTCCGGCGGACCAAGAGCCAGATCGCGCGCGGGCATGAGGACAGCGTGCTGGCCAACATCCAACTCACCGGCCGCGGCACCTTGGAACAGGACGGCCGGACCGCGGTACTGGAGCCTGGGACACTGGCGTTTGTGGACAGTGCCCGTCCGTACACTTTGGATTTCGCTGATCCGTTCTCTCAACTCGTCATCCGGGTGCCCCGATCGCTTATGTCCCAGCGGTGCTTGTCCGGTGCGACGGCAGTCGCTCTGCGGCCGTCCGGACCCGTTCGGCTGGTGACGGATTTCTTCGCAGGTTTGGACCGGCTCGACGTGGCCACAGCAGCCCAGTTGTTGCCGCACGGCATCGGATTGCTGGACTGTGCGGTGGGCTGGGCGGCTGGCTCGGCGCCGACGGACGCGGCGTTGACTCGTGAACGCGTGCTCCGGTTCGTCAACCGGCATGCTCGCGAACCAAGCCTCGACGCCAATGCGATCGCCGCGGGATGCGGGATCTCCCGCCGGACGTTTTACCGTTCGGTCGAGTCGGTCACGGGTCTGATCCGTGACCAGAGAGTCGCTTTCGCTCGGCAGATGCTGCGATCGAACCCGTCGTGCTCACTGGATGTCGTTGCGCGCCACTGTGGTTTTGCCGGTGTGGCCCAGTTCCACCGTGCATTTCGGACAGTCACCGGCATGACACCGGCGACCTATCGAAGTGGCACGGATCGTCACTGATCCTGGCACAAGACGTCACTTGTGGGCTGCGGGGTTCATTCACGATGGTGGCGTGACAAACGATCAATCCACCTTCGGCGGCCGCTTGCTGATCGGCGCGAGCGGCTCAGCGGCAGTCGCGATGCTGCCGATGTACATTTCCGGGCTGCGTGCCCAGTTCACCGGAACAATCACTGTGCTGATGACCCCCACAGCGACTCGTTTCCTTCCCGCGCACACGGTCGCGCTGTTCGCCGACCGAGTCGTGACCGGCGAGCCAGAGTCATCCTGGGCCCGGCACAACCAAGCGACGCTCGCCGCGGAACACGACATGCTCGCGGTATTGCCCGCGACCGCCAACCTGCTCGCCGCGACAGCGTCGGGTGCGGCCGGAAACATGCTGTCGACGACCATCCTGGCCGCGACGTTCCCGGTCGCCATCTTCCCCGTGATGACCGGTGAAATGTGGGAAAAGCCGTCCGTCCAACGAAATGTCGAAGTCATCAAGGCGGACGGATACCGCGTCGTAGCCCCGGAGTGGGGCAAACGGTACGACGTCGCGCTTGGCGGCTTCGTCGAAAGCACCGTGCCGCCCGCCCCGCCCATGGTCGTCAGCGTGATCAGGGAGTTGATGCCCGCAGGTTAGCCGTGATGGCCAGCGCCGCCATCACCCCGCTGGAAATCGCGGCGACCGTAAAGCCGCCGTGCGCGCCGGACGTGCTCACCGCCCAACCAGCCACAGCCGCCGCACCAGCAGAACCTGCCGCACTGGCCGAATTCAGCCACACGAAGGCCTGCGTGAGCACAGCCCGATGGACGGCAGCTTCGGCCAGTACGGAGCAAAGGACGAGGATCGGCGGGATCGCGAGCCCGGTCAGCACCACACCGACCGCCAGTTCAAATGGCTCGCTGGCCACCAGAAGCGGCAGGCAGCCTCCCGCCAACCCGACCGCGACGACCGCCAGTTGTACCTGAGGGGCTGTGCGCCATCGGCGCAGCCCGTACAACCAACCGGCAAGCAACGTGGCACAACTGGTTACCGTGAACATCACCGCGGCCGTGCCCGGCGCGCCGCGCTCGACAGCGAACGCCGTCACGGAGATCTGCATAGCGCCGAAGAACCCGCCAATAGCAAGATTCACGCCCGCCAATACCATGAATCCAGGTCGCAGCAGCGTCCTGGTCCTGGCAGGACTGGAAATCGGCGGCGCGGTCCGGCGTTGACTGGCGAAACACAACCCGCCACCCACGATGAAACAAGCAGCCAAGACCGTGCCAGCCGTCGGAAGCCCGCTAGCCCCAAGGAAACTAACCAAAACCGGCCCGCCAAGGTAAGCAACCTGATTAGCCTGTGACTCCAATGCGAACGCAGCATGCAGGGTCCGCTCGCCACGCAGCAACGTCACCCACCTCGCCGCCGACAACGCGCCAAGCTGAGGGACAGAGGCACCGACCAGCACGCCCGCGGTTATCAACCACCCCTGGGTCTCGCTTCCGAGCAACATCCCTACCGCCGCGGCATGCACCAACAGCGCGGGCGGCAACACCCTCGTCTGCCCAAACCGGTCAATCAACCTCGCCAATTGCGGCCCAGCAAGGGCCTCAGCGACAGCGAACCCACCCGTCACCAATCCAGCAGTGGCATAAGACCCAGTCCGAGCGTGAACAAACCAGACAATGCCAAGGCTGGTCATAGCAATACCAACGCGCCCGACGGTTGCGGTCAGGAAGAACGCAGCGGCACCACGAGCGCGCAAGAGAGTGCCATAAATCGCCGACGACATGCGAATGTCCCATTCGCTGCCCGGCGGGGCGAACCACCCAGGGTCGTCGGCGCCCAGATTTACCGACCCGTGGTCACACCTGAAACCGTCCAGTGTTGGCGTGAAGCGGGGACACGCACCCCACGCCGGCATCATCACCGGGCAGAAGCTGTAGATCCTTGTCGCCACAACCCTAACGGCTCGAAACGAGACCTGTCCAGACCGCCCACCGCCCGCGCAAGTACGAGGTTTGCCCGCCACTCGCTCTCAGCGTGGCTGGTTGCCGTCGAGCGCCGCTCGCGCGTTCAACTCACCACAAGGAATGGTGGACACGCGCACTTCGTGCAGGTTCCCGTTCGCCGCGCTCCGGGGCCCGGCCACAGCCAACGCGAAGTGGGTGATCCCTTAGCCTGAATCCACTGATGAGTGGGTGTTCGGGGCGGCGTGTTACAAGTGAAAGTGCCTTCTGACCTGTGATAATACGAGTTACTGAGGCTCGATTATCACCCGGGGATGGAAGGCACTTTCAGTGAAATTATCGCACAGGTGGTCGCGGGCGGCGGTGCGGTTCGATGAGGAGAATCTCGTGTCCTGCGCCGGGATCGTGCCGGTGATGGCGCTGGCCGAGCGGGCGGGCATGTCGGAACTGGTAGCGCAGAAGGTAGAGATCACGAACGCTCCGATCCCGTCGACTGGGGCCAGCCCGGCAGGCAAGGTCGCCTCGATCGTCGCGGGGATGCTCGCGGGCGCGGACTGTATCGATGACCTGGACGTGATCCGCCACGGCGGGATGAAACGTCTGTTCACCGGGGTGTACGCGCCCTCGACGCTGGGATCGTTTCTGCGCTCGTTCACCCACGGCCATGCGCTGCAACTGGCCGCGGTGCTGCGCGCGATGCTGGTGTCGCTGGCGGCGAAGACCCCGGTGCTGGCCGGGGCGGATCAGATGACCTTTGTGGACATCGACTCGCTGCTGCGCCGCGTGTACGGCACCCAGAAACGAGGTGCGCGGTTCGGGCCGGCCAAAGTCGGTGGCTACCAATTGTTGCTGCGAGGGCTCTCGCCGCTGGTGGTCACGATCTCCACCCGGCTGGCCGCACCCCTCGTCGCCGCGATCCGTCTGCGGGCAGGCAACGCCGGTTCCGCGCGGGGCGCGGCGAGGTTACTGACCCAAGCCCTGAACACTGCGAAAGCCGCCGGGGCACGCGCGGGACGGATCCTGGTCCGCGGCGATTCCGCCTACTACGCCGGCACAGTGGTCAGTGCCGCACGCCGCGCCGGGGCGATGTTCTCGATCACCGTGGCGACCAACCCGTCAATCCAGGCCGCCATCACGGCGATCGCCGAGGACGCGTGGGTCGCGGTGCGCTACCCGGGTTCGGTGGAAGATCCCGATACCGGCGAGCTGATCTCTGACGCCGAGGTCGCCGAGACCGGCTATACCGCCTTCGCCGGAACCCGCCACGTCATCACCGCCCGGCTGGTGGTACGCCGGGTGAAGGACAAGAACTCCGAGAACGCCCTGTTCCCGATCTGGCGTTACCACGCGTTCTTCACCAACACCGAACTATCCACAGTAGACGCTGATCTCGCCCACCGGCAGCACGCGATCGTCGAAACGACCTTCGCCGACCTCATCGACGGCCCGCTGGCGCATCTGCCATCGGGGCAGTTCGACGCCAACGCCGCGTGGGTCGTCTGCACCGCCCTCGCCCACAACCTGCTGCGCGCCGCAGGCAGCCTCACCAGCACCTTCCACGCCAAAGCCCGCGGCGCGACACTGCGCAAACACCTCGTCTGCGTCCCAGCCCGCCTTGCCCGCCCTCAAGGCCGCCCGGTCCTGCACCTACCCGAGCACTGGCCCTGGGCCGAGGCTTTCACCACCCTGCACACCGCCGCCAGCCCACCCGCCGCCTGACCTTTTCTTCACCACCCGCCCGCCAGGGCCCGACCGGAGACCTCCCGTGGACACGCTGGACAAGCCAGCCGTTTCACCATGCCCACCACCAAAACCCAAGATCCACACATGACCAGAACACCCCGGAAGATCAACACAAGGTCTATCGGTGGATTCAGGCTTAGAGGCCATGGACAAGGTGGGCAAGTCCTAGTGGGCCAGCGCGAGGTGGGCACGCATAAGGTGGGCCCCACCCCCGGACACCGGCGGGAGGCGGGGCAGTCACGGCAGCCACTCGTCCACAGTGGACACCCAAATGAGCTGTAGCGACCAGCGAGGGGAAAGTTAGGCGCGTTCAACGCCGTCAAGGTGGCCTTCACGGCATCCCGCCCTGTCAGAGGTAGGACACGTGTGACAGGGCGGTACAGGTGGGACTGTTGAGGCGAGTTATTGGTCCACAGTAGACTTAGCGCGGCCGGCCCGAGCTGGGAAGATCGGGACCTGCACCGCCAAGGTAACCCTCTTTGATTGGGAGCCGGCGCGTGGCCCACCATTCCGACACGGTGAGTCACACTGTTCGACTCGCCACCAGCCCAGCTGGGCGCCGCTGTGCACCGCGAGCGTTCAACTCACCACACGGAACGGTGGACACACGCACTTCGCGAGGTATCCCGTCGCTGCGCTCCGGGAGCCTGGCCATAGCCAGCGCGTGGTGGGTGAACTCTCAGACGGCTTGATCAAGGTGGTCAAGCCCGCCGGGCTCACACACGATAGACAACGAATGCTCAGTCTGTTTTGGATGACTTGTCGCCTGGCCATTCGCCGGTCATCTTGCGGTATCCGACGGCGCCGCCGCGGTCGACCGCGGTTTTGACCAGGCCGAAGACTGCGCCTTGGACGGCCGCCGCTGCCAGTACCTCTGTCCAGCCGCGGTCTTCGTCTGTCGCGCTTGGGGCTTCGTCGTCGCCCGTTATCGTTTTCCATACCTTGGCGAAGACCGCACTCGCCGCGATTCCGCCCAGTACTCCGAACAGTAGGCCCAGTGGCCGGTACAGGAGTCGCAACATCAGCTCTTTCGCCTCCTGCGCGTTACCTTTCGGAGCACGATCAACGACGCCATCGCTCCGGCCACGAAGGCGCCTGGGCGCTTCTTGACCGCGATGATCAGCCCCCTGGCTTTCTGGGCCGCTGGTTCTGGCAGGTTGTCTATTTTCTGCTGTGCTTGCTCCGAGACATGCGCTGCTTTGGTTTTCGCGGTTTCCAGCACTTCGGCCGCTTTTTCTTTGCTACGGGCTGGCACGTTTGCTTTGTATGCCAGCGCTTCCGCTGTGTCGCCGAGTTCTCGGCGGGTGCGTTCTATGTCGGTCCGGATGTCGTTCACTTCTGATTGCCGGGCGTCGCTCATCGGTGCATGCCCTCCTTCACGGTCGCGATGTCCGTCTTCACGCCCTCAGCCGCTTCTTGGGGGATTGGCGGTGTCGCCGCGTTGATCTGCTTGCGGCCGACCAGCGATGCCACGCCGGCGATCAGCAGTAGCGCCAGTCCGATCAGCAATGCGGCCAGCCATGGGGCGAGCACCAGTGACAACGCCAGGATCCCGCTGGTGATCAGGGTGGCGAGGGCGAGGAACGCGAACAGTCCGGCCCCGCCGAACAGTCCCGCGCCGATCCCGGCGCGTTTGCCTTTCTCGCCGATCTCCTTCGCCGCCAGCCGCATCTCGTCGCGAACCAGATGCGAGATCTGTTCGGACGCCTGCCCGACCAACTCCGAGATCGATCGATCATCGGTCCTACTGGACATGGTCAGCTGCTCCTTCCCGTCTTGAGCAGTGACTACCCGTTCGGCAGCGGCTCAATCGGGGTTTTGGACCGCTGATAGTGCCTACGGGCCCGTTCGCGGTTGCCGCAGTCCTGCGAACTGCACCACTGCCGCGAATGATTCCGCGTCCGGTCAAGGAAAAGCCAGCCACACCCAGGCCCGGAGCACTGCCGGACCAATGCCGCGTCGGGCGAGCGCAACAATTCATCCGCTGTCAGGGTGAGGGACGGAATTACGTCTTCGACCCGATCGACAGGCACGGTCCATCGCAACGGCAAGGACGGTGGAGCAACAGCCAGACTATGCGCGGCCGACAACCACGCGCTGAACTGGGCGACATCGGCGGGGGCGGGCGCGGTGAGCAGCCGGTAGAGGGTCTCCCTCAGTTCGCGCAATGGCTCAACCAAGGTTGAGGAACTCGCAAAAGAGCCCAGCTCGGTCCGCGTCAGCCACAACGGCAGAAAGTCGGGTGCGGTCAGCCGATCGAACGTCCGGGCCTGGTCAAGCCGCCACGACACCGTGTTCACCAGGTCGAGCGCGACGTTCCCGCCGAGTAGGTGGTAGCCGCGCCAACTGTCCGTCACGCCGAAAATACTAACCCAGGTGTTTCACGCGGATAGCCGCGACACGAGCCGTAGATAGAACGAAGTGCCTGCCCTGTAAGGGAAACTGGGACTTGTCTAGGGTCCAGGTTCTCGAACGGGAAGGCACTTCGCGGATGAAGCGTATCGAACGGTCCCGCCGGGTCAAGGTCAGCGCGGACGGTACGGGTGTCGTGTCGCATGCCGGGGTCGGAATGCTGCGGGAACTGGCCTGGGATACCGGGCTGGTGAGCGGGATCAGCACTGCGCTGGCCGACACCTATGCCGGACGGTGGCAGCACGCGCCAGGCCGGGTGTTCACCGACCTGGCGGTCGCGATCGCAGATGGCGGCGACTGTGTCTCCCACATCGAGGTGTTCGGCGACCGGCACGAGGTATGCGGGCCGGTCGCGTCGATGCCGACCACCTGGCGGATGCTGGACCGCGTTGACCCGGCCCATCTGTCCAGGGTGCGTGCCGCGCGGGCAGCGGCACGGGAACGGGCCTGGGCCGCCGGCGCCACCCCGGACCTGACACAGCTGCTGCGGATCGATTTCGACGCCACAGTCACGATCTCGCACGCGGAGACCAAGCAAAACGCGGCGAAAACCTGGAAACGCACGTTCGGGTTTCACCCGTTGCTGGCGTTTCTGGACCGCCCGGAGGTCTCCGGCGGCGAGGCCCTGGCCGGGTTGCTGCGTCCGGGCAACGCGGGCAGCAACACCGCCGCCGATCATGTCACCGTGCTGGAGCAGGCGTTGGCCGCCCTGCCCGAGCACGCCCGGCCTCGGCCGGGTGACCCGGACACGGTGCGGGTGGTGGCCCGCTCGGACTCCGCCGGCGCCACCCACGCCTTCGCGACGGCGTGCCGGGATCGTGGGGTGTGGTTCTCCTTCGGGTTCCCCGTGGACGCCCGCATCCAGGCCATCGTGGATGAGGTGCCCGACCAGTGCTGGCAATCCGCGATCGAGTCGGATGGCGGGATCCGGGACGGCGCCTGGGTCGCCGAGGTCACCGGCCTGCTGGACCTGACAGCCTGGCCGGAAGGCTCCCGGGTGCTGCTGCGCGCCGAACGTCCCCATCCCGGTGCGCAGTTGCGGTTCACCGACGTCGACGGGCACCGGATCACCGCGTTCATCACCGACATTCCCGAGCGGGTGATCCCCGGTCAGAACGCCGGGCTGGAGCTTGACCACCGCCAGCACGCCCGGGTCGAAGACCGCATCCGGGAAGGCAAAGCCGCCGGGCTGCGTAACCTTCCCTGCCGGGGGTGGGATGAGAACGTCGCCTGGCTGGAAACCCTGCTGGCAGCCACGGATCTGGTGTGCTGGGCCAAACTGCTCGGGTTCACCGGCACACCGGAGTTGGCGCATGCCGAGATCGCCACCTTCCGCAATCTGGTGTTGCACGTGGCCGCCCGCATCACCCGCAGCGCCCGGCAGGTCCGCCTCCGTATCGACCGGACCTGGAAATACGCCGATGCCATCGCCGAGGCGTGGTTGAGGATCCGTGCCGCGTTCACCTGACCCGTCCACCCTGTCCCGACGACCCGAAAGACCCCGGAGCGGCCGACACGACAGCAGGTCGGCGGCATGCTCGCGCCTATCTCTCGAATCGCTCGCCGCGAGATCAACCAGACTCAACACAAGATCATCCCGGGATCACATGAAACACCTGGGCTAACACCCTAAAGTGCAAATAGGGTGTTAGCGTAGCGCCATGGCAACGACCGAAAGTGGTTACGCGGCCGGTGTGCGTGTCGGTCTCGGAGTAGGCGTGCCGACGTTCGTCCTGGGGGTTACCTTCGGAGCCTTTGCGCATTCGCTGGGCTGGGGGATCCTGGCGCCGGTCGTCTGCTCGTTAGTGGTGTTCTCCGGCTCTGCGCAGTTCGCGCTCGCGACCTCACTCGCTGGTGGCGGCGGCATCGGCTTGGCCGTTGGTGCTGCTGCGATGGTCAGCGCGCGCTTCTTACCCATGGGCGTCGCGGCCGCGCGGGATCTGAAAGGAGGCCGCCTGCGGCGTGCGTTGGAGGGGCAGGCCATTGTGGACGCGTCGTGGGCGGCGGCGCACAAGGGAAGCGGCAAGTACGACCGCGAGAAGATGATCTCGGCGACACTGATCCAGGCGCCCGCGTGGGTCGGGGGAACTCTGCTCGGCGCGCTCACCGCGCCGTCGGCCGAGATCATCCACCGGTTCGGCCTCGACGTGGTCTTCCCGGCGTTCTTCCTGTTGTTGCTGATCGACGAGCTGCGCCAGTCCGTCCAGGCCCGATGGGTGGCCGGGATGGCAGCGGCGCTGGCCGCGGGGCTCACGCTGGTGGTCCCGGTCGGTTTGGCGATCATCGGATCGGGCGGGGCGGCGTTGATCGGGCTGAAGGCGGTGAACGACCGATGAGTTCAGTGTGGACAGCGATCTTGCTCGTCGCGTTGATCAATTTCGCGATCAAGGCGGCAGGTCCGGCTTTGCTGGGGGATCGGCCCTTGCCTGCCCGCGCGGCAGCTGTGATCGCGTTGTTCGCTCCGGCGTTGTTGGCAGGGTTGGTTGTGACTGATGTCGCGGGTCCTAGTTGGACTGAGGCGGATTGGACAGTCGCAGCTGGACTGTCCACTGCGGCGATCGTTTACCTCTGCCGTGCACCAGTTCTTGTCAGCGTTGCCGTCGCCATTGTGGTGACCGCGTTGCTCAGAGCGATTGTTTGACGCGAGCGGGCGAGCAGGAGGATCGAGCAGATCAGTCCGATGTCGACAGCGAGCGTGATGCGCTGGGTGAGGCCGACCGGAAGGATCGTGATCAGCTCGGACAGTGCCGGGATCTTGCCGAGTAGGTAGAACGTTCCAAACAGGACAAGGCTGCCGACGCTGTAACGAGTCCAGCACATCACTGTGGCATCACGCTTTGCCTTGAGCACGGAGAACCCGATCGCTGGGACACTCAGAAACGCAATCACGCTCGCGTACTGATGGATCTCGCCGCTGAGGTAACTGGCCGACGGACCATAGGCCGGGAACACGGCGGCGAGCGCGAGTCCGCCCGACCATAGTCCAAAAAGGACTCTCGTCGTACGACTGAGCGGCACGTCAGCTTCGGCGAGCGCGCCAAGCGTTGTCACAGAACCGATGGCGATCAACAGAATGCTGAAAGCCAACAACCCCGGTACGAGGTCAGTGAACGCGTACGTGGAAACCGGCTCCACGAGTGGATTGCGGCCAATGACCACGTGCAGGACGACGAACGAGAGCACGCCCCAGATGATGGCCACAGCCGAGATGATCAGCCATGGCTGATGTCTGTTCGTCATGCGTCAAGCGTCGCGGAACGGGCCAGGGCAGCCAACCCTGCGAACTCCCCAACCTCAGGTGGAGATATCCCTACCGGACCGCGTAACGGGAGTACGTGATCCCACCGCGGAACGCCTTCGTTTCCACGTGGCGCAGCCACGACAGCTCGAAACCCTCCGGAAACAGCCGCCGCCCCTTGCCCTGTACAACGGGATAGACGAACAACCGGTACTCGTCGACGAGCCCAGCCTCGATCAACTTGTGGCACAGGCGGATGCTTCCGGTGATCACGATGTCCATCCCCGGCTGCTGCTTCAGCGCGCCCACTGCCGAGACGGGATCACCGGACAGCACGGTGGAGTTCTGCCACGCCGGGTCGGTCATCGTCGAGGAGATCACGTACTTCCGCACACGGTTCAGGTAGTCGGCCACACCGGTTTTGTCGTCGGTCAAGGTCGGCCAGTAGCCGCGCAGGTCCTCGAAGGTCTGCCGACCGGTCAGGAAGGCATCGGCGGTGCTGTCCTGTCGGTGCAGCTCAGCCAGGAGATCGCTGTCATCGGCATCGCCTTGACCCTGTGGATCGAACCAGTTGCCGAGCATTTCGATCGAGCCGTCAAGGGTGATGTTCTGGGTGATGGCGAGCGTGCGCACGAGCTACTCCTCCGGGTTCACTGGTCGCTTGACAATGCAGACCAGCGTAGGAGTGAAAACTCATCGGTTCAGCGAGACGGCCATCCGGGCGGCGCCGAGCGTCCCAGTCCAGCGCTGGTAGAGGTCGTGCTCGACGTCGCACAGGTCCAGCACCCGGCCAGCCATGAAATCCACGAGCTGGTCGACGTCCGTCGACCCGGCGTAGAACGCCGGACTGGCTGGCATGATGACCGCGCCCTCCAACGCCAAGGTTCGTAGGTTGTCCAAAGTGGATAACCGCAAAGGCGTTTCCCGCAGGACGATCACCAACCGGCGGTGTTCTTTCAAGGTCACGTCGGCCGCGCGTTGCAACAGGTCCTTGCTCGTGCCCGCGGCGATCCCGGCGACGGATGCCGTGGTCGCGGGCACGATGATCATGCCCTTCGTGCGATACGAACCACTCGCGGGCCCAGCGGCGATGTCCCCGGCGGACCAGTACCGAACGGCACTGACATCACGGCCGATCCAGGTCCCGACGTGCTCCTGCCAGTGCTTGTCGCGCACGCCCCGGCCGGTCTCATCGAGCAAGGTCAGCCTGGCGGCTTGGCTGATCACCAGGTCCACGTCCTCGCCCGCGTCGATCAAGCCGCGTAACACGGCCGCCGCGTAAGGCGTCCCGCTGGCGCCGGTGATACCGACTAACCAGGGCTTGCGATCAGTCATCCGTGACCTCCGGTGGTTTCATGCCGCCGGTACGGGCGGTAATCCGATCCGCGCACGCGCTCACCATGGCGCCGATGCGCTGCACGTTGTCCTCGTGCAGCTCGGTGAAGAACGCGAGCGAGCACACCACCCGCGTGACCTGCCCACGCCGGTCGAACACCGGCGCGGCGACACCGCTCTGAGCCATGTCGTACTGCTGCAGGCTCGTGCTGAAACCGCGTTTGCGGGTCAGCGCGAGCTGCGAGTGCAGCGAATCCAGGTCGGTCACGGTGTGCGGGGTGAACTGTTTGAGGCCGAACCGGGCCACCAGGTCATCGACCTCGGTACGCGGCAGCCACGCGTGAAACGCCTGCATCAACGCGGGCGCGGAGAACGTGAAGTCCTCGCCGACACCCACCGTCACCCGCACGCCGACCTGCCGTTCGGCCTTGGCCGTGACCACGTAACCGCTGGAGCCGTCCGGTGATGCCAGGAAGACGATGAAGCCGATCCGCCTGGCCAGGTCGTCGATCTCCTGCTGGGCGACGGTGGCCGCCATACTGTCGGTCACGCCGGTCAAGGTCAGCAGCTTGGGCCCGAGCATCCAGCCGCCGCGCTCGCCGGTGGACGTCACCCAGCCGGCCCGCTGCAGCGTGGCCAGGATGTTGTAGCACGTGCTTCGGTTCAGCCCGAGGTCGTTGACCAGGTCCCTTGGCGCGACCGGGTGCGGCCACTCGGCCGCGAGCCGCTCAAGGATCCGGACCGACGACGCGACCGCCGGAACGTCACTCGCCACGCGAATCCCCCTTAATGATCGTCAGGGCGCGAACACCTCGGCCCACCGGTGCAGTACCGACTGTAAGTATTCGGGATCGCCGCTGGACACGGCGGGGAAGTCGGCCTTGCGCTCGAACGGGCGTGTCGCGTCGATGACCGCCCTGCTGTTGTACGGCGGCGCACCGTCGAGCAGCATCGGGTCGAGCTTGCTACCCCATGTGCCGGGGATGATGTCGATGTCCTTGGCCGGGTCACAGCGGGTGCTCATCGCCCACACCACTTCACCGAGGTCGGCCGGGTCGACGTCGGCGTCGACCACGACCACGAACCGGTTCATGTACGCCGCTGCGGGCAGCTGCGCGGTCAGATGCCCGACTTGCTTTGCTTGTCCGGCATACCGGTTCTCGATGGACACCGCGATGAACAGCCTGCCGCCGCCGGATTCGTGCGCCCACGCGCCACGGATCCCGGCCACACCCGCGCCGACCAGTGCGTCTTCGATCATCGCCGACTTCATCACGGTCCGCATGTACGAGTAGTCGTGCGGCGGTTTCCCTGGCGGCGCGCCCAGCTGGATCGGGTCGTCGCGGTGGTACATCCGCACGATCTCCAGCGCGGGCGCCGGGCGGCGCTTGCCAGAGTAGTAGCCGGTCCACTCGCCGAACGGGCCTTCGTCACGCAGGTGATCCGGCCGCAGCCAGCCTTCGATCGCGACCTCGCTGCCCGCGGGGATCGGCAGACCGGTTTCCGAACCGATCAGCACGGGCACACGCTGGCCGATGATCGCGCCCGCGTAGTCCAGCTCAGAGATCCTTGCCGGCACCTCGGTGCCACCGGTGATCAGCAGGATCGGGTCGTGGCCGAACGAGACCACGACCGGTGCCTTGCCGTGCCGCTCGAACCAGCGCTGGATGTGTTGCGCGCCATGCTTTCCCGGCACCGCGTTGATCGTCGCCGACCGGCCTTCGTCCTGGACTTCCATCCGGTAGCAGCCGCCGTTGATCGTCTCGTCCTCGGGATCACGGGTGATCACGAAACAGCCCGTGCCGATGTATCGGCCGCCGTCGCCCGCGTGCCAGCGGGGGACGGGCATGGACAGGAGGTTCACGTCCGGTCCATCGATCACGTTCTCCAGCAACGGCGAGTCGGTGACTGTCTCAGCGGGATAGTCGGCGGCCGCTGCTGCCCACCGGGAAGGCTTGCCCCGCAAGGCCGCGACCAAACTGACGTCGTCGAGGTCGTCGCCGAGCCGCAGGGTATGCCCGAGCCTGCGCGGGGAGCCGGTGCTGCCGGTCAGTACCCGGTTTCCGCTGCCGTATCCGGTGATGTCGTCGAACAGCAAGGCTTTCGAGTGAGGCTGGCGGTAGCTCAGTTCGGCGATCGCGCCGAGTTCGACGTCCCAGTCCGCGCCTTTGACGTGCCGCAGTTCTCCGAAACTCTCGACCTTGGCGAGCCAGGACCGCAGGCTCAGTACCGGTTCCACGGCCCCTCCTTACCGAGCAGGTAGTCGGCAACCATCTTGAGCGCGCCCGGTTTTTCGAACAGGCTGAAGTGCCGGGCCCCGCCGAGCGTCACGAGGTTGGCGCCTTTGATGCCGTCCGCCAAGGCCGCTGCCATCGCTGGCGGGGTCGCTTGATCGTCCTCGCCGACGACAACCAGTGTCGGACAGGAGATCTCGCCCAGTTTGTCGCTCGCGTCGAAGTCACCGAGAGCTCGGCAGGCCTGGGCGTGTGCGTTGGAGTCGGTCGCCACGAACAGTTCCACGACCCGAGCGATCTCAGCGCTGTTGGTGAAGTCGGGGGAGAACCATCGGTCCACTTGGAACTCGACCTGCTCCCTGCGCGGCTTGGCGACCGCGGCTTGAGCGCGCTTTTCCCACTGCTCCTTGCGATCCGGGCCGTAGCTTGCCGTCGTGTCAGCCAGCACAAGCCGTTGCACGAGCTCCGGGTGCCTGATGGCGAGAGCGATCGCCACACAGCCGCCCATCGACATGCCCAGCACCGGAACCGGCTCGGCGATGAGCGCTGCCACATCGTCGGCCAAGTCCTCGATCGTGAACGGCGTGCCGTCCCATGCGGATTTTCCGTGGCCGCGGGCGTCCGGTGCGAGCACTTGGGTGTGTGGTTCGAGGATGTCGATCAACGGGCGCCACAGTTCCCCGGACTGTGCGAGGGAGTGCAAGAGGACAATGGTCATGAGGGATTCCGTTCCGCCGCGGTGGCCACGGCTTTGCGAATCTCCGGGTACGTCCCGCACCGGCAGATGTTGCCCTCCAGGTGATCGGTGATCTGCTCGGCGGTCGGCCTTGGGTTCTCGGCGAGCAACTCGCATGACATCAACACAAACCCAGGGATGCAGTATCCACATTGGGCGGCGTCACAGTCGACGAACGCGTTCACTACGGGATCGTTTTCGTCAAGCCCTTCCACGGTAGTGACTTCTGTGCCCTCGTACCGCAACGCCAACGCCAGACAACTGGACACGCTCATACCGTCCACAAGCACTGTGCACGCGCCACAAGCGCCAACACCGCACCCTTCGCGGACGCTGAAGCAGCCCACCTGCTCGCGCAGGGCATCGAGGAGCAGAGTCGATTCGTCGACCGTGATTCGATGCTGGGTTCCGTTGACTGTCAGCGTGATCTGCTTCATGAGCGCTCCTCCAGCGCGGCGACGATACTTTCCGGAGTCATCGGCAGCTTGGTCAACCGGATGCCCAAGGCGTCCCGGATGGCGTTGCCGATCGCGGGCGCGACGCCGAGAATCCCGGTCTCGCCAACGCCCTTGGCGCCGAATGGGCCACTTGTGTGCGGGCTCTCCACCACGATCGGGGTCAGCCGCTCCGGCAGGTCCCGAATGGACGGCAGCTGGTAGTCCAGCAGCGTCCCGTTGATCAACTGGCCCTGGTCGATCACCAGTTGGTCGAACAACGCGTGCCCGATGCCCATGATCGCCGCGCCGGAGAGCTGCTGCTCGACCAGCAATGGGTTGATGGCCTTGCCGACGTCACCCGCGACGGCCAGATGATCGATCTTCACCCGCCCGGTGGCAGTGTCCACAGAGATCTTCACGCCGACCGCCCCGGCGAACCAGTGCTCGGTCACCTTCTCCGAGCGCCCGGTTTCCTTGTCATACGGAACCCACGAGGACGTGTAGTTTGCCTCAGTGGTCACGGTGGCGCCGCGTGCTCCAAAGTGTCCTCGGATCAGCTCGGGAATCCCGGCGGGGTCGTAGCTGCCGCTGAACAACTCGGTGAGCTTGGCGCGCATGGCTTCCGCGACTCGGCGTACCGCATTGCCTGTGTGGTAGGTGGAACGGCTGCCCGCGGTGATTGTGTCGTAGGGCGTCACGTCAGTGTCCGCTTTGACCACATGCACGCGGGCACTGTCCAGTTCGAGGACGTCCGCGACTATCTGGGCCATGATCGTGTCACTGCCCTGTCCCATGTCCACAGTGGAAATCATCAGGGTCGCTGACCCGTCCTGATTCAGCTGCAGCACGGCATTCGCGATCGTCGGCGTCAGCACGGCTTTCACGCCGACGGCCACGCCCTTGCCGCGACGGATCCGCCCGGTGCCACGGTCGAGAGGCGCGTCCCAGTCGATGGCCTCAGCCACGGCGTCGAGACAGCCGACGAAGTCCGCACTGTGCATTTTGGTGCCCATAGGCGCGATGTCGCCCTCGCGCAGCAAATGCCGCAGCCGGAAGCGATACGGGTCCTCGCCAAGTTCGTGCGCCAGCTCGTCGATCAACGTCTCGTGCGACCAAGTCACTTGCGGCACACCGAAACCGCGGAACGGCCCGGCCGAAGGTTTGTTGGTGTAGACGCACCGCGAGTGGATCGTCGCATTGGCCACTTTGTACGGACCTGCGGCGATCATCCCGGACTTCGCCGTGATGCGCGGGCCGACATCGGCGAACGCGCCGGTGTCGTAAGCGACATCCGCGTTCGCGGCTATCAACTCGCCATTCTCGTCAGCGGTCAACGACGAGGTCACGGCCGCGCCATGCCGCGTGGTCAGCAGGAAAGCTTCCTCCCGCGACGCCACAATCCGGACTTTGCGCTGGAAAAGCCACGCCAGGGCAGCGGCAAGGGGCTCGAGCCGGTCGTACATCTTGGCGCCGAAGCTCCCACCCAACGGCCGGGTCATCACGCGGACCCGGCTGAGCGGCACATCCAGCAGGTCAGAGATGGTCTGCCGGACGTACGACGGGGTCTGGGTGGTGGTGAGCATCTCCAGCCTGTCGCCTTCGACCCAGGCGACCGTGCACGGCAGTTCAATCGGCACGTGATGCGTCGGCGGCGCCCAGAATTCGCCTCGGACCGTGTGCGGCCCTTCCGCCTTGGCGTCCCCGGTGCGCAGGTTGTACTCGTAGTTCACGTTCGTGTCGCGTACGCCCCGCAGATGCCGCAAGTCCCCGAACACCGCCGAGGGCTTGAGTTCCTCGTGCACGAACGACTTACCGGCCAGCGCGGTCTTCAAGTCGTAGATCGGGTCCAGTTCGTCGTAGTCGATGTAGATCGCGTCCACGGCAGCGCGCGCGGTCGCGAGGTCCGCCGCGAGCACGGCGGCGATCGGCTCGCCGACGTATCGCACCTTGTCGTAGGCAAGGGCGGGCTGATCGGCGAACGCGGGGCCGGTCAACAGCCTGTCGCCGAACTGTTTGTACAGGTCGGCACCGGTGGCTACGGCGTACACGCCGTCCATGGCCAAAGCGTCTTCGACGTGTACCGCCCGGATCGTGGCGTGCGGCTGGGTGCTGCGGTGTACGGCGACGTGCGCGCACGGGCCCGCTGCCTGGTCTGCGACGTGTCCCAATGCGCCGCGAACTCGTCCCCGCATGTCGAACCGGGCGCGCCGGTCACCCACGTGGCCTGCGGTTTTGTCAGCCATCTGCCAGGTCCTTCCACGCGCTGCGAACGGCGTCCTCCACGGCGATCCGGCCGAGCCTGCGCTTGTAGGCCACGCTGCCACGGACGTCCGGGATCGGGTCGAGCGCCGGATCGACGGCCGTCAAAGCCGCGTCGACCGCTTCTTGATCAGTCAAACCAGTGGCATCGAACGACACAAAACGCGGCACAGGAGCGAGCGCGCCAAGGCCGATGCGCACCTCGCGGCGAGGAGAATCCACGACCAGCACGGCAGCGGAGGCACACGGCCAGTCGTTCTCGCTGAGGCTGCTGTACTTCACGAACCGCCCGGAACCCGTTGGCTGGGTGGGAATACGCACAGCCGTGACCATCTCGTCCGGTGTGAGCGCGGTTTGCTGGAAGTCCACGAAGAACTCGCGTGCCGGGATCCGACGGGTGCCGCGAGTAGACGTCGCGTCGATCGTGGCGTTCAGCACAAGCAAAGCCGTTGGGGGATCAAGCCTGTAGTCGCCGTGCGCGATGTTCCCGCCGACACTGGCCGTGTTGCGCACGCGCGGGTTTGCCACGAGATGGTAGGCAGAGGCCGCAAGGGGAGAGGTCGCGCGGACGCGCTCGTCTGTCTCCATGCGACGGACGGTCACCATCGGGCCGACGCTGAGTCCATTGTGGTCGGCTGTGATCTCGCGCAGCCGTGGGATCCTGGACAGGTCGACGAAGTTGTCGGCGAACAGGATGCCTTGTTTGATCAGGATCTGGATCGCCGTGCCGCCGCCGTAGACCATCGGATTGTCAAGGGATGCCAGCAGGGAGCACGCTTCGGTGAGCGTTTCGGGCCGGTACAGCTTGGGCATCAACGCCGCCTCAGCCACGCGATCAACGCGACAACAGCGATGACCGCGGCCGCGATCGGCAAGGCTCGTGAATTCTTCTTGGCCGGTAGGACTTCCGGCTCGACGACCGCCTCCGGCTCGCCGCCGATGACGCGGGCCAAGGATTTGGCGAACTCCAGCTCCACTTCCCGGCTGCGTCTGCGGATGATCGGCTCGCCGAGCCTGCCGAGCTTGCCCCACAGTGCCATTTCCATCTGATAGCCGATGATCGAGTTGTCCGTCCCGTCTGGCCGGACGGTCAGCGTGGCGTCGATCTTGATCGAGCTGCCCAGCTTGCGGTCCTCGCCCTTGAGCACCGCGTTCACCTCGGCGGGAGTGTCGTCGCCTGGCTCAGTGACCGACTGGATGGCCGCCGAGAACGCGGCGGAGAACCGTACGTGGGCGATCTCGTTGACCAATAACCCTCGGTACGTGCTGTCGTCGACGCGCGTGAGTTCCGTGCAGCCGGGGATGCACGACCGCATCGTGTCCGGGTCGAACAACAGCGGGAACACCTTGCCTGGCGGCGCGGGTACGGGAAATTCGGACGCGAGCTTCATGGGATGCCTCTAGACCGTTGGAGAAGACAACCAATCCTTCATAGAGGACAGTAAGAGTGCGGCCTGGCGGGTGTCAACTACCTCGGTGATAGCGGTTGAGCTGCGGATATGATCATCCGAACCCGCTGCGTAACCGAATCGAATCAGGTCTTGACGCTCGTTTCGGCGGCTACCTACTATCCGCTCCACAGGACAGGCTGTTCGATATACGGGTCAGGAGTCCCTATGGTCAGCACACGTCTCACCCTCATCGCCGGGGTCGTGGCGACGATCGCCTTAGCCAGCTGCGGCGCGGGCGGAGGCACCGGGGCTTCCGGTGGAGGTGATCCAAGGACACTGCGGATCGCGCACAACTCGAACGCTGCCGCGCTGCCCGTCCGGGTCGCTGAAGCGAAGGGCATCTTCGCCAAGCACAACCTGAAAGTGCAGCTGACCAAGGTAGAAAACCTCGGCACCCTGCCCGGCGCTGTCGGCAAATCCTTCGACGTAGCGCTGTCCGTGCCAACAACCCTGATCACCGCGGCCCAACAAGGCATCCCGGTAGCGCAGGTGGCCGGGGCCACAGTGGACATCGAGCAGAACCCGACCGCTTTCCTGATCGGATCCCGCAAGGCGGGTGTGTCGAAACCCAAGGACCTGGAAGGAAAAACCCTGGGAGTGCTCGTGGAAACCGGCACAACCCACGTGGCGACCAAGGCGTGGCTGAAACATGAAGGCGTCGACCTGTCCGCAGTGAAGATCGTGCAAGTGGACGGACCCGCGCAGGCCGATCAACTGTCGTCAGGCCGGATCGACGCAGTCGAGACGGTGATGCCGTTCGCCACCAACATCTTGCGCAATCCGGACGCGGCCGACCTCGGGGACCCGTACCTGAAACTCGCGCCAGAACTCTCGGCCATCCTGTGGATAGCGCAGCGGGACTTCGCCAGCAAGCAACCCGAGGTGATCAAGGACTTCCGTGCCGCGCTGGATGAAGCCCAGACCTTCATCGCACAGAACGACAAGGAAGCCCGCCAGGTGCTCAAGGACTACACCGGCCTGCCGGACGCGGTGATCGCGGGCACGAAGCTGCCGACGTACACCAGCGAGGTCCGGTCCGAGGACCTGCAGGTCTGGCTGGACACCATGCGCGAGGTCGACAATTTCAAGACGGATATGGACCTGAAAACCCTTGTCGCCCGGCAGAACTGAGCACGCGAAGAGTACCGGCGGAAGGCATGACTGTGACTTCAGAGTTGACCGAGCAGAGCCTGGCCTGCCAGGACGTCGCCGTGACCCTGCCTGGTGCGTCCGGTCCCATCGATATCCTGCGAGACGTCCGGTTCTCCGTGGCCAAGGGCGAATTCGTCTCAATCCTCGGCACGTCCGGCACGGGCAAGACCACCCTGCTGCGGGTGCTCGGCGGGTTGCTGGCGGCGTCCGCGGGCAAGGTTTCCTGGCATGGCGTCGACGTGACTGGTCCGCCTGCGGGTGTGGTGACTGTGTTCCAGGATTACACGCATTCCCTGCTGCCGTGGCGGACTGTGCGGCGCAATGTTGCCCTTGGCATCGAATCCCAGTGTTCACGGGAAGAACGAGACTCTCGGGTGGACGCCGCGTTGAGCATGGTCGGCCTGGAGAAACGGGCGGACGAGTATCCGTGGCGGCTTTCCGGTGGCATGCAACAACGTGTCCAGATTGCCCGTGCGTTGGCGATGAAACCGCAAGTTTTGCTGATGGACGAGCCGTTCGGTGCCCTTGACGCCATGACGAAAGCGTCCTTACAGGACCAGATGCAACAGGTACAGGAACTGACTGGGACAACCATTGTCTTCGTCACGCACGATGTCGAAGAAGCCGTCTACCTCAGCGACCGTGTTCTCGTGTTGCATGGCAGTCCGGCGAACATCGGTCTGTCTCTTGAGATTCCCTTGGAACGACCGCGTCATCAGGTGAGTACCAAGGAAGATCTGAGCTATCTCGAACTGCGGCACCGCGTCTACGAGGCATTGGGGCACGGGCATGGCTGAATTATGGCGCCGCATCAACGTTGTCGGCGTGGCGGTCTTCGTGCTCGGTCTTGTCGTGTGGGAAGTCGGTGTCCGCAGTGGACTTCTTGACTTCGCCTACTTGCCGCAACCATCCGATGTGGTCAGTGGACTGGCCGAATTGGTCAGTACCGGTGAACTGCAAACCGCGCTCACCCACACCCTCACCGCGGCGTTGACCGGCTGGCTGTTGGCCGGTGTTACGGGTGTTGTGGCGGGCAGTGTGCTGGGGCTGGTTCGGCCGGTCTGGCGGTATTCGATGGCCAGCCTTGAGGCGCTGCGGGCGTTGCCGATCGTGGCGTTCGTGCCGGTAGCAGTCCTGATCTTCGGTTTCTCCGCGCAGATGGAGGTCGTGGTCGCGTGGTACGCCGCGCTGTGGCCGATCCTGTTGAACACCATCAACGGAATGGGTACCGAGCAGCGGATGCTCGAATCCGGCAGCGTGCTGCGGCTGTCCAAGGCCGCTGTGCTGTGGAAGATCCGGCTGCCCGCGGCCACCCCGATGATTGTCGTGGGGTTGCGGCTGGGACTGTCCATTTCGCTCGTGCTCACGCTCGTTGCCGAGATGACTGGGAATCCGGCTGGGCTTGGGTTCGTGCTGGTTTCCAAGGCGCAGGCGTTACGGCCGGATGAGATGTTCGCCGGGGTCGTGGTGATCGGTGTCGCCGGTATCGTCCTGAATGGACTTGTCATGGGCCTGGCCCGGTTGGTTTTCCGTGGCCAGATGGCCGCTGCCGGGGAGGCACAGTGAAAAGCACACCGGTAAGGGGACTGTTACCGCTCGTAGTCCTGCTTGGACTGTGGCAGCTTTTCGGCGACCCGGAATCGCCGTACTTCCCGCCGCCCAGCGAATGGGTGTCGGCCGTGCAGCCGTTGGTGGACAACAGCACGCTGTGGGACGCGATCGGGGCAACCGCGCTGACGTTCCTCCTCGGCCTGGTCCTGGCGACCGTGATCGGTTCAGCCGTGGGGACGGTTGTCGGAGCCAGCAAGCCGGTGGACCGGGCACTGAGCCCCAGCCTGGAGTTCCTGCGGGCACTGCCTGCGGCCTCGCTGGTCCCAGTGGCCGCACTGATCCTTGGCTACACGACGTCGATGAAGCTGGTCGTGGTCGTACTGCCAGCAACGTGGCCGATCCTGCTCGCCTGCCGGACCGCCCGACGCTCGCTGAGCCCAGTTTTGCTGGACGTGCCCAAGACGCTGGGACTGTCCAGATGGGAACGGGTCACCAAGATCCTCACGCCCGCTCTGCTGCCAGCCGTGCTGTTGGGTGTCCGGGTGGCTGCGCCGCTGGCGTTGATCATCACCTTGCTGGTGGAGATCATCACGAGGGTTGACGGGCTTGGCGCGGTTCTCGGCGCTGCCCAGGCGAATTTCCTGTCCGCGCAGGTCTACGGGCTGCTTGTGGTGACCGGTGTGCTGGGATACGTGGTGAACTGGATCGTCACAAGGGGAGAGACCGCGATCAGCGGACGGATGCGTCCGAACTAGGTGGACCACCAGGGGGAAACAGCGACAATCCTGAGTGGAGAGAAGATGACCGAGACCGCGGCCCAGCCCCAGCGCTGGTACCAGTCCTTAGACCGGACCCAGTGGCGCGCCCTGATCGCGGCGAATCTGGGTTGGTTGTTCGACGGCTTCGAGACGTACGCGTTGATCCTCACTGCGGGCGTGGCGCTTCGCGAGCTCGCCCCGGATCAGAACGGCGCGTTCGCGGTCGGCCTGACCATCGCGCTGACCCTGCTTGGCTGGGGCGTTGGTGGCATTCTCGGCGGGATCCTCGCGGACTACGTCGGCAGGCGGAAGATCCTGCTGACCGCGATCACGTTGTATTCCTTGTTCACGGGCCTGAGCGCGGCGGCGTGGTCGTGGGAGTCGTTCCTGGTGCTCAGGTTCCTGACCGGCATCGCGCTCGGCTCGGAATGGGGGACCGGCACGTCACTCGTCGCCGAAATGTGGCCCCCGAGCGCCCGCGCCAAGGCCGCCGGGTTGATGCAATGTGGACTCGGCCTTGGCTTCTTCATCGCATCGGCGTGCTGGAGCTTCATTGCCCCGCTCGGCGAGCATTCCTGGCGGTACATGTTCCTGATCGGAGTGTTGCCCGCGCTGTTCGCTCTGTGGTTGCGCCGGAGCGTGCCGGAATCCGACCGGTGGGAACGGGTCCGCGATCGTCGCACGGAACTGGCCAGCGGCAGCGAACTGTCCGACAAGGACCGTAACTACCTGCGGTTCACGGTGCGGCAGATCCTGGCGGACCCCAAGCTGCGCAGGCTGACCGTCCTCGGTTCGATCATGTCGGCCGTGACCACCCTGGCGTGGTGGGGAATCTCTACATGGGTGCCCGCGTATGTCGGCAGCGTCGCCCAACGGGAAGGCCTGTCACCGCAGAGCTACGCCAGTACAGCCGGGATGATCTACAACGCGGGTGCCATCGCCGGGTACATCAGCCTTGGCTTCCTCGCGGACCGGTTCGGTCGCAAGGGGACAGTGTTCCTCTACTTCGGAGCGTCACTGGTGCTGACGCCGGTGTTGTTCCTGTGGACCCACGACCTGTGGCTGATCCTCGTTTTCTGTGCGGTGAACGGGTTCTTCACCCTCGGCCAGTACACGTGGATGCCGGTGTGGCTGCCCGAGTTCTACCCGACGCACCTCCGGGGAACCGGGACGTCCTTTGTGTTCAACGCGGCCCGGTTCATCGCCTTTCTCGGCCCGCTCACCGCGGGCACGATCATCGCCCAGTTCGGTGGCTACGGCACGGCCGCGACCGTGCTCGGCCTCGTGTACATCGTCGGGATGATCGTGGTGCCGTTCTGCCCGGAGACCCGTGACCGTCCGCTGCCCGAGTGATCCATATGGCCAATGGCTGATATTGCTTGGTCGCAATAGCAGCCGAAAGAATTCGGTATTCCACCGGTTTGGACCATCGCGTGCCACCGGCCGGTGTTTTTCGGCCAATTGGAGCAGGGATGGGACGACAGCGCGTGACACCGCTGTACGCCTGCCGGGGAGGTGACAAAACCTGGCGCGGCGAAATAGTTTCGTTGTGGCGCCGAGACCGTAATTCTGCCACAACCAGGAGGTCGAAATGATCGTCGTCGGTCTGGGTATCTTGGGTATGGTCGGCTGGTGCTACCACTGCTACTGCTGAGTCCTTCCCTCCGCGCACAAGAAATGGGCACGGGCGCCCAGGTTGACCGCTGGGCGCCCAAGTCCTTTGCTCAAGGCGCTGTCGCGGCCTGCGCGATCAGATTCGCGTACGCCGTGGCACCTTGCGGCTTCATGTGAATGCCATCGTTGTACAGCAGATCTTTGTGCTCAGAAGCGAAAGCGTTCCAGTCGACGATGCGCAGGTTTGAATAGCGATCGGGCATCGACCGCAGCAGCTTGAGATTGTCGTCCTGCCACGGGCGTGCGACGTACACGGTCGCCAGCAGGACGCGTTGCCGGTCGCGCAGCTTGTCCAGCACGCCGGTCAGCTGGCTTTCCTTGATCACGCCGTTGTCGCCGGTATGAATGAGCACGATCGGCTGCAGCTTGCCGCTTTCCTGATCCGCTGTGATCTTTTCAAGGACCTTGCTGGCCTGGATACCTTCGGTGGTCGACACATCCGCTTGTTTGAATGCCTTCTGCATTCCGGGGATCGCGCCTTCCAGCACCGAGTCGCCGTACGCGGAAATGGACAGCTGTTTCGCGTCAGTCGCCGTCGCGCTCGGTGTGGCCGCGGACGGAATGACGTTCGCCGTCGTCCCGGATTTGTTGCCGGACAACGCGAAGACCGTGACCACGATCGCCACGACCACTGCGGCCAACACAGCGATCCCGGGCACCGGGCCGATTCGCCACCGAGTCCAGCCTTTCTCGCGGACGGGTTTCTCGACCATCTGATAACTCATTTCTGTGAGAGCCGCGATCAACGTGAGCCGCAGCAGGAACAAACCCGGTCCGTCCAGGTCGACGTCAAGGTTCGGCCGGGTGAAGGTCATGACGGGCCAGTGCCACAGGTACAAGCCGTACGACCGGCGCCCGACCGCGCGCAGCGGACCAAGCGACAGCAGCCGCGCGACGGGCGTCTGGCGCGTAGCCGCCGCCGTCACCGCGAGGGCCGCGAGGCTGATGCCCTGCAGGCCGTAGCGGTAGAGCCCTTCCGTGTACGGATCCAGCCAGATCGTCGCTGCCACAAGCGCGAGCAACGCCGTCGCGCCCAACGAAGCCAGCCACGGTGGGCCCTTACGGAGGCCTGCCATCGGCCTGCCGAGACCGTCACCGTGGCGAAACACTGCCAACCCTGCGCCCAGTAGGAGGCCGAACGCGTGGCTGTCGGTGCCGAAGTACCAACGAGAGCCATCGTTGTCATAGGGCACGTTGTCCATGGCGCTACCGATGGCCATAGTCAGCGCGGAGGCCAATGCCAGACCGATGATGAGCGTGAGAACGGCCGTACGTCGCCTTCGCCACGTGACCGCAGCGGCCGCGAACAGAGCGAGCATGAGCGGCCACACGAGGTAGAACTGCTCTTCGACCGCCAGTGACCACAGGTGCTGCAGGACCGGCGGGCGCCCGGATGACTCGAAGTACGACCGCTGGCCAAGGACGTACCACCAGTTCGAGGCGTAGGCGAGCGCAGCGACCAGGTCGCCTCGGAAGGATCCCAACTGGTCGCGTGCCGCGATGAGCACCGCAAGCGAGGCCGTGACCAGGACAACGAGCAACGCGGGTGCCAGGCGGCGTACGCGAGCCGCCCAGAACCGTTTGAGGTTCACCCTGCCGGACGCGACCTGCGCCCATAGTTGACCGGTGATCAGGTAACCGCTGAGCACGAAGAACACGTCCACACCGATGAACCCGCCGCGCGCCCACGGCACGTTGGCGTGGCTCAGGATGACCGCCACCACCGCGAGGCAACGCAGCCCGTCAAGGGCAGGAAAGCGCGTCGGGCGCGAGAACTTGACGGTCGGCTCGGTGCGTGGCAAGCGGACCGTGCACTGCTCAATCGTCATGCAGTCGACGATGCGGCACGCATGTCTTGCCGTCGTTCTGGCAATGTCATGCGTTTGCAACAGATGAAAAGCTCGTGAGTGGTTAGGCGTGTTCTAACGCTGCTAACCACTCACGAGGCTTCAGGCGTGTGTGGAGCTCGTGATGAAGGTCGAGATGAAGTCGGACAGCGCCCGGGCGTCGGTATGGTCCCTGTGCTTGTCCGTCTGATGCTTGAGCGGCTGGATCCGGTCCTTGACCCGGACGGACTTGAGGGTCTCCGCGGCACTTACCGCCTCGATCCCCACCGAGGCTCCCTGCTCCACCTCACCGGCGAGCATGTGGTTGGTAGCCAACATGATCAAGCAGAACGACCGGCTACGGACCATGTCCGGCCCATAATTCCTGATCGCCTCGGTCAGCGCGGGAATCGCGACCCGGCTGTGGTGCGCCCCGACCGCACAGGCCAGTTCCGTGTGGATGGTCCCGACCATCGCCGTGAGCTCGACCTCGGTGAAGAACCGCGCCCAATCCGGGGCCTCGCCGATATCGGCATTGCCCAAGTCGTCCGCGGCACGGGAAAGCAACCCGACCGCGGGCTCGGCATCGCCCTTCTTCGCGTACGCCCAAGCCTGGTTGGCGTGCAGGATGCTCGACGCCAGCGCCGACGAAGACCTGTGCGCGGCCAGTTGACCGAGCTGGAAATGCGTCAACGCGGCATCCGGGGATCCGTGGTGCAGGCGTAATCGGCCCTTGCGGTAATGGATGTTGGCGACGAGGGCCTCGTTGTTGCCTTGCTTGGCGAGCTGGAGCGCGATGTCGAAGTGATGGTCCGCGGCACCGATGTTGCCGCTGTCGAAACACGTCCACCCGGCGAGGTTGTGCAGGTCAGCGACCGCTGACAGCAGCCGGTCCGGCACCGGGTCGGACATGCTCAGGATCTCGTGTCCCCAATGGATGCGGACCATCACCGCCTCGCGGCACATTCCTCCGCCACACCGGTAGTCCACCGTGCGCAGGGCGCTGATGTGTGCTTCCAACTGCTCGGCGTCACTCGTGCCCGATCTGCCGTGCGTTGGCGGGCGAAAATTCACGAACTCGGGAATCGTCATGGCAGCCAACCTTGAACAGAGTTCAACCGCCCCTCGACGACGGAGAGTACTCCCGCCGACACAGGTAGGGATATAGGTATTTCTGCGGGCGCGCGTGGGAGGCACACGTAGGAATCTGGAACGGTTCCGATCGTCGCCGAAAGGGTCGTCATGCCATGGCGCGACGCAGGCACCTCCGGCTGGTCACCGGCACGGAGGGCATTTCCGACCAGGTTTCGTCCGCACAGGTCAAGTACGGCGATCTAGCCGACCGGCGGCTGGCTTCGATCCTCGCGGCCGAGGACACCGCGGAAAGCTACGGCCTCGGCCCGTACGCCCGAAGTACCTGCCAGGTCCATCGATGCTGGCTGCACCAATGCATTGCCGAACCGGTCCACGTGAGCGCGGTGACGGGGCATCGATGGTGTCTCGAATGCGAGTGCCCGGTCGATGTCGACATCGATGAAGTGGGTGCGGTCCGGTTGCGGTGTTCCCGCTGTGGTGGTCAGCCGGATACGACTGCCAATCGGGAAGTGCTGCTCGCCTGCCGGACAAGCTTGTCCGCGATGCACGCGGGAACGCGCGCGGAGCTGTACGAAATACCAGAGGAGTGACCGAAACTTTCTGTTTTTCATCAGATCGGGGATGGTCGTTGCTCTCTCCAGGGGAACGACAACGTGGTGTGTTGACCCATTGCCAAAGGGGGATCAGGGTTTAGCGCGTGGCACTCGCGACACGCCAGCGTGGCAACCTGCCGGCTGAGACCACGACTTTCGTTGGTCGCAAGCAAGATCTGGCCGAGGTCAAGCAGTTGCTGACGAAGGCACGACTGGTGACGTTGACCGGTGTCGGTGGCGTCGGCAAAACCCGGCTGGCGCTGCGGACAGGGATTGACCTGCGACGTGCCTTCCGTGACGGGGTGTGGCTCGTCGAACTCGCCGATCTGCCGAACGGCGCATTGGTGCCGCATACCGTTCTCGAGGCGCTTGCCGTGCACGACGAGACCGGGCGCGACGCGACCGACGTGCTCGTTGAGCATCTGCGGGAGCGGCAAGTCCTGCTGATCTTGGACAATTGCGAGCACTTGGTTGAAGCGTGCGCGGACCTTGTCGACGTTCTGCTGCGTGCCGCGCCGGGATTGCGGGTGCTCGCCACGAGTAGGGAGCGGCTCGGAAACAGGTGTGAGTACCTGTGGCCGGTCAGCCCACTGCCGTTGCCGGACGAGTCCTCGTCGCCGGGGGAGTGGCCGCGCTTCCCTGCGTTGACGTTGTTCGGCGAACGCGCGGCCGCGGTACTGCCGGGCTTCACGATGACCAACGAGACTCAGGCGCGAGTCGCTGAGGTTTGCCGGTTGCTCGGTGGCATTCCGCTTGCCATCGAACTGTCCGTGGTCCAGCTCAGAGTGTTGAACCTGGACCAGTTGACCGCCCGGCTCGCCGATTGTTACCGCCTGCCTGCCGCGGCCACGCGCGGTGGGCTGCCGAGGCACCAGACGTTGCAGGCGGCGGTGGAGTGGAGCTTCGACCTGTGCACGGCGGCCGAACAGAACCTGTGGATGCGGGCATCGGTTTTCGCTGGCGGGTTTGATATGGCCGCGGCCGAACAGGTCTGTGCCGCGGCAGGCCTGCCGTCCGATGAGATGCTCATCCACCTGTTCCGTCTGGTCGACAAGTCGGTGCTGATCAGCGAGCCGGACGCGGAACAGAGCAGGTTCCGGCTGCTGGAGCCGTTGCGACAGTATGGAATGGACAGACTTCGGGAGTCCGGTCAGCAAGACTCGGTCCGGCGCAGGCATCGCGACTACTACCTCGAACTCGCTGAGCACAGCGAGAAGGAATGGTTCGGGCCACGGCAAGCGGAAATGGTCGCGCGTACCAGCTTGGAACACGCCAACTTCCGGGCAGCACTGGACTTCAGCCTGTCCTCGGACACCACGGCGGCGCTGCGGCTCGCGGCCACGTTGTGGTTCTATTGGACTGGGTGCGGGATGCTCGGCGAAGGCCGCCTTTGGCTCGGCCGTGCTCTGGAATCCACTTCGGAGCCTACTGCTGAGCGAATGAAAGCGTTGTGGGTCAATGGGTACATTCACACTTTGCAGGGTGATGTGGCTGCGGCCGTTACAATGCTTGAGGAATGCCGGTCGTATGCGGGCAGTGTCGGTGACGAGGTCGCTTTGGCGTACGCGACCCACAGGATTGGTTGCAATGCTCTTGTCGGCGATGATGCGGAGTATGCGAAGTCCTTGTTCGCCGACGCGCGGGAACGCTATCGGCGCCTAGGCGTGTTGGACAGCAACGTCATGCTGGCCGATATCGAGCTGGCCATCGCTTCGGTGTTCCTCGGTGAGCTCGATCAGGCCGCTGCGCTTTGCGAAGAGGCTTGTGAGACGGGCCTTGCACATGGCGAGCAGTGGGCGTACGCCTATGCGATCTACGGTCTGGCGCTGGTTTCCTTGAGCCGTGGTGACTTGGCCGGGGCAGCCGCTCACGGTCGTGAGTGTCTGCGGATCAAGCGTGAATTCAAGGACCAGCTGGGTATCGTGCTCGCCATCGAGATACTCGCGTGGACCGAAGCTGCGCAGTCCAATTGGGACCGGGCGGCGACCATGCTCGGTGCTGCGCAACGGATCTGGCAGTCTGTCGGCTATCCCATGTTCGGCTCCAGGTACTTTGGTGCCCCGCATGGACACTGCGAGACCCAATCCGAACAAGCGCTTGGTGCCGAGATGTATGAAGCCAAAGTCCGGCATGGCCACGAAATGAGCCTGGACGAAGCGATCATGTATGCGCTCGGCGAAGACAAAACCCCGATCCGCCCTGCCCATGAGGCGAATCAGCCGGCGGCACTGACCGAGCGGGAACTCGAAGTCGCCGGACTGATCGCGACCGGCCTTTCCAACAGGGCGATCGCGCAGAACCTTGTCATCTCCCAGCGTACGGCGGAAGGCCACGTCAACCGGATCCTGCGCAAACTCGGCTTCGACTCCCGCGCCCAAGTCGCGACCTGGGTCACCCAGACATCGATGGCGACCGGTAACGACTGAAGCGACGACAATTCGCCGATCTCCCGGTGAACCGGATGAATGACCGGCGCACGGCGTTACTGTGCGCAGGATTTCGTCCCCTGCTAGGAGTATCGGTGAACATCGCCCTGTGGGTTGTGCAAGGCATCCTCGCTGTCGCGTTCCTCATCGCCGGTGGCACAAAGCTGGCACTGTCGAACCAGCGGCTGCTCGAAAGAGGACCGGCTATGGCGTGGGTCGGTGACTTCAGCCAGCGGTCCGTGAAAACCATTGGCACTCTTGAGGTGCTCGGGGCGCTGAGCCTGGTCATCCCGCCTGCTTTGGACTTCGCGACTGTGCTGACGCCGACCGCGGCAACGGGTTTCGTGCTGCTGATGTTCGGCGCGACCATCGTGCACCTGCGTCGCGGTGAGACTGTCGCTATCGGACTGCCGATCCTGCTTGGCGTGTTGGCCCTTGTGGTCGTCTTCCTTCGTGCGTTGGCTCTTTGAGCTTGTTCCAGGAGGCCAGCATTCGCAGTGCGTCGTGGGACGGTGTTCCTGGCTCGGCCGTGAGAGTCATCAGGCGTTGTCCGCTGCCGTCGGGACTGTCCCAGGTGTCACAGTCGAGGGTCAGGTCGCCGACGAGCGGGTGCCGGTAGTTCTTCATGCCGTACGAGGCGCTGTTGACCTCGTGGGTGGCCCACCACGTCCGGAAGTCAGCGTCCTGAACGGACAGTTCACCGACGAGAACGGCCAGGTCAGGGTCAACGGGGTCCTTGGCGGCTTCCATGCGGAGCGCGGCGACCGCCTCGCGCGCGTTGCTCTCCCAGTCGACGTGCATCGCACGCACAGCGGGGTTTGTGAACAGGATGCGGATGTAGTTGCGCCGCGCGGGCGGGATGTCGGCGAAGTCGGTGTACAGCGCGGCGGCGGGAGCGTTCCAGGCGAGGATGTCCATGCGCTTGCCGAAAACCATCGCCGGGTTCTCGGTGAGCTGGTCGAGCAGCCGTCGCATCGGGGGCCGGACCTGCTGCGGGCGTCGACGGCGTGGGCGGGAGTCGCTTTTGCCAGCGAGTTGGTACAAGTAGGACTGCTGGTCTTCGTCGAGACGGAGTGCCTTGGCCAGCGTGACAAGGACGGACGCGGAGGCTTGGACCCGGCCTTGTTCGAGGCGGGTGTAGTAGTCGACGCTGATCGCGGCGAGCTGGGCGACTTCCTCGCGGCGCAGCCCGGTGACTTTGCGTCGCGTGACCGTCTGAGGCAGACCGACCTCGCGCGCGGTCAACTGGGCACGGCGGGCCTTGAGGAATCCACCGAGCTCATTGGGAGCGCTCATGGCAGCCATTGTGACCCTGGCGCCGATTCCGTGCGGGGGCAGGATTTTTCCCAGGCAGAGATTCGCACTGGTAGGCGCGGTGAAGCGGGCCAAATCTGGACCTATGAGAACTGATGCCACCTTCGACAGCGCCGGGATCCAGATTGCCGGCCACCTCTACGCCTCTTCTTCCGACGGCCCATGGCCTGCGATTGTGGTCGGTCACCCGGGCAGCGGCGTCAAAGAACAGGCCGCTGGCCTGTACGCACGGCTGCTGGCCGAACAGGGGTTCGTCACTCTGGCGTTCGATGCCGCGTACCAGGGTGAAAGCGGTGGCGAACCGCATGGCCTCGAAGACCCGGCGCAGCGGGTTGAAGACCTGAAGGCCGCCGTCACCTTCTTGGCCTCGCGGCCCGATGTCGATGCCGAACGCATTGCTGTCCTGGGGATTTGTGCCTCAGGTGGTTACGCGCTTCCTGCGACTGCCAGTGACCACAGGATCAAGGCCGTGGGCACGGTCAGCCTTGCGGACATCTCCCGTCAGTTCCGCCTCGGCGCTGACGGTACCCAGGACCCGGCCGTTTTCCAGCGGCTTCTGGATGCTGCTGCGGCTGCTCGTAACGGCGATGGGCCACCGAGTTTCCAGTTGTTCCCGGACACTGTGGAGCAAGCTCGGGCATTGGGTGGCGAGCATGGTGTTGAGGGCTTCGACTACTACCGGACGGACCGTGCTCGGCATCCGCGCTCGATGACGTTCATGACCTGGTCCAGCGTTGACCGGATGGCGTTCTTCGACGCTTTCGGCGCCGTGAGCATGATCGGGCAGCGGCCGGTGCTGGTGATCGCCGGGCGTAAGGCTGTTACGGCGTGGATGAGTGTGGAGGCGTTCCAGCAGATCCAGGGGCCCAAGGAGTTCCACTGGATTGACGGTGCCAGTCACGTTGACCTGTACGACAAGGAGCAATACGTGGGTCCGGCGGTTTCCCGGCTCGCCGAGTTCTACCGTCGCGTGGTTTGACGGTTGCGGCCTTTCGTGCCAGCGTGGAGTCATCGCTGGGGGAGGTTCGTTGTTCGGGTACATGGCTGCAGGCTGGGCACTGGTGTTCGCCTGCGCGCACTTCTTCTGGGCGCTCGGTGGCCAGGTAGGGCTGGCTGTTTCAGCGGGACAACAGCTTGCCGCCGAACGTCCGGATTGGTTCGTCGCGAGTGGACTTTGGGGCGTCGGCGTACTGTGCCTGTTCGGCGCCTTGATCGCGCTTGGTCTTGCTCGCGTGTCGCATCGGCTCCTGACGATCCTCGGCTGGGGTATCGCGGTGCTGCTGCTTGTCCGCGGGATCGGTGTCGAAGTGCTGATCCTTCTTGGCGAGGCGCCGGGAGTGAGTGCGGAGCAGAAATTCTGGACACTCGCGCTGTGGAATCCGTGGTTCATCCTCGGCGGTGTCCTCTTCGCACTCGCTGCCCGGCGGTCTGTCAAGGGCGGGTGACCGGCCGCGCGCCTCGGCCGAGGGCGACGCCGAGCCCGATCATGGCGATCGCCAGAACGAGATGCAGCCAGTTGTCCGCATCGTTCACTGGCACGAAGTTCGCTTCCCCGCCCATGTCGATGACCACGCCGTAAAGCCAGATCAGCGCATACACGGCCCCGCCGCCGATGAGGAAACCGCGGGCGCCGGAAGCCGTGCGTGCCAGTGCGAGCCCCGCGACACCGAAGGCCAAATGGACGATGTTGTGCAGGATCGAGACGTTGAACAGGCCAAGCAGCAATGCGTCGGAGTGGTGACCGGCGAATTGGAGCGAGTCGAAGTTCGTGGTCACGCCCGGAATGAATCCCGCGATCCCGACCAGCAGGAACACCACCCCGAAGGCGAGTGCCGCGAGCTGGACGGGTGTGCGGGCTGACTGACGTACCTGAGTCATTGGGTACGGCCTCCTCTTGACGATTTGTCCATTCCGGCTGGCTACCCGCGGTGCGTGAAAGGAAACTCGGCCGTTTTTACCCGATCAGGGTGCATGAAGGCCGCTGGTAGCGGGTATCCGGTGAATCGCTCAAGGGAGGTAGCGATGGCCAAGCATCGACTGGACAAACAAGACGGAAACAAGTGGGGCGGGCCCGACCTCGTCGCCGAACTCGACGGCCAGGAGCCGACAACGCATGCGAATGACGACCACGCAGGGGCTGACCACGGCAGACAGACCGACAAAGACTGACCAATCAAGACAACTCAGTTGAGCACTGTTGCTGGCCGATGGCCACGGTGCTGTGCTGCGTTGCTAGAGGTGGCGGCGCTGAGCCATGTGGCTGGCGGGCATTGTTATCACTGTTCCGCTGTCTGCGCCGATGTAGCGGCCAGTTCTATCGCATTCCGATAATCTGACGCAGCTTCGTCGAGTCGCCCTGCGGCCTGTAGGGCGACGCTGCGGTTGAGCCAGATGTCCGCGTCCTGCGGGGTTATTTCCAAAGCGCGGGTTAGTTTTTCGATGGCGGCTGGAAAATTTCCGCCGTCGTAGTCCAGGATTGCGCTGTTGACCAATGCTGGGGTCAGGTTCGGGTCTCCGCGTAGCGCCCGCGTGAACAGCTCCCGCGCCGCCTCCATGTCATCCATCATCAACAAGCCCTTGGTGCACAACAGATGCGCGTTGTCGGGGGCGAGCTTGAGGCCGTGCTCGACGTCCGCCATCGCGGCGTCGTAGTCGTCCAATTCGGCCAACAGGGCTGCTCGGTTGACTCGGGCGTCGAGATGGTCTGGGTCAAGTTCCAGCACATACCCGAAGTCCTCAAGGGCTCCTTGGATATCACCACGCGCTGCCCGTAGATCACCTCGGCTGTAGTAAGGCTCGGGCCATGGGGCGCTCAAAGCCATCGCCCGCTCGTAACCCGCGATGGCGCCTTCCGCATCACCGAGCAGCTGCACGCATCCGGCCCGGTAGTAATGGTACTCAGGGAAATACGGGTCCCTGGCCACTGCGGCATCGAAGTCTTGGAGAGCTTCGTCGAGGCGTCCTAGAGCCTGGAGGATCCGGGCACGGTTGAGGTGCACGATCGCGTGGTGCTCAAGGGCACTGTCGGGAAGTTCGGTTCCCAGGATCCCGAGAGCCTCGGTCGTCAGATCCAGAGCCGCCTCGGGGCGACCGAATCGCAGCTCGACGAGGGCGAGTCCGTTGCGCTGGAAGGAACGCGCGAACGGGTCGCTCAGTTCATCCGCCAATTCCACGGCTTTCCGGGCCAACGAATGAGCGCGGGAGAGGTCGGGGCGGGCGTGGAATGTCGTGTGCAGCATGGCCAATGAATAATTCGTGGCCATCAACGTGGCTGGGTCGGCGTATTTTTCCTGAACCTCAAGCAGGATTTGCTCAGACAGTTCCGGATCCGTGCTGCGTACGCTGAACGCGTGCAGCAGGCGGATCCTGCGGTCCTCGACAGGGTCCTGAGTCACGACATGCTTCGCCAGTGCCGCGGCGATTTCGAAGTCCCCAAACGAGATGTACGACCGCACGGCCTCCTCGGTCGGCTGCGGGAGGGCTGATACTCCACTGAGGACAGTGACAAGCGGCGATCTGCGGGTTAGAACTGCCTGGAGTTCCTGGTTATCGACGGTCAGGGTGAGCGGGCCCGTGAGGTCTACATAGGAATTGAGAAGTTCGGCAATGCCGTGCGCGGCTCGGCGGATGACTCCGTCCTGGAATCGCGTGCGTTCTTCCCATGAGGCGACGTCCGTCAGCGTTTCAGGGACCGAATCTGCGAGGTCCGGCAGATACGTGCGGATGGCGTAGCGGTGCTTCGCTGTCAGCTCTGGGTGTTCGCGGTGGATACGCAGGACGATGTCGCGCAGGACCGGCAAGCTCGTCGCCTTCTTTCTTCGGTGTGGCGTGAAGGACACCGGCCTTCACGCCACAGTCCATCCATTCAGCGGATCGGGAAGCCGTACAGGAAAATGCTGCTCTTCACCGCCGCCGGACCCGGCTTGCGGGCGCTGGCCTTCCTCATGGGTTTCTCCTCACTCTGAAAAGGGACGGCCCGAGGATCACTCAGCGGCGCCGATCGCGGCATCCCCCGGACCGCATTCCGCCCGATGGCGAACGACCGTCGCACGATCGGGCTGGCCAGGTGGCTGCACGGGTGGCGTCTGAGCCGTGTCAGCGCCGTGTCAGGACCGTCGGTGAATGTGGTCCGCAGCCACCACGAAAGGACATCTCATGCACGGTCTGCCCATGAAGCGCGACGCGGGCCCGTTCAACCCGCCAAGCGAAATAACTCAGCTGTGTCAGGCTCGCCCGGTCAGTCCGTTGATCTTTCCCGACGGGCACGAGGGCTGGCTTGTCACCGGCTACGACGAGGTTCGCCAGCTCATGGCCGATACGCGGTTCAGCTCACGCCAGGACCTCGGCATCGTCCACGTGCCGTACGAGACCCCGGGCATGCCCGCGCAAACCGAGCCGTCCCCGGCGATGCCGGGCGTGTTCGTCGCCATGGATCCGCCGGACCACACCCGGCTGAGGCGCAAACTCACTGGCGCGTTCACCGTCAAACGCATGAAGCAGCTCGAAGACCACATCGCCGAGATCGTCGAGCGGCAGCTGGACGAGCTGGCGAGCCTGACCCCGCCGGTTGACCTGGTCAAGGAGTTCGCGCTGCCCGTGCCGTCGCTGGTGATCTGCGAGCTGTTGGGCGTCCCGTACGCCGATCGGGCGACCTTCCAGGGCCACTCCGCCAAGTTCCTGGAAAAGGACATCACGCTTGACGAGAAAATGGCAGCACTCGGCGGGATCATGACGTACCTGACCGAGCTGGTCATCAGCAAGCGCGCCGAACCCAGCGAGGACATCCTGGCCGACCTGGCCCGTGACGAGGACCTCGGGATCGACGAGCTGGTCGGCATCGGCTTCCTCCTGCTGCTCGCTGGCCACGAAACCACAGCCAACATGCTGGCGCTTGGCACGTTCGCGCTCCTTGAGCACCCCGAGCAGCTGGCCGAGCTGCGCGCCAACCCGGACCTGGTGCCCGACGCCGTCGAGGAACTCCTGCGCTACCTGGCCGTCGGTGACGTCTTCTACCGCTACGCCACCGACGACATCCCGCTCGGCGGCCAGACGATCACCAAGGGATCGACCGTGGTCGTGTCATTGCTGGCTGCCAACCACGACAGCCAGCGCTTCGACAACGCGGACACTTTGGACATCCACCGCAAGGCCCGCGGGCACCTGTCGTTCGGCCACGGCATTCACCAGTGCCTCGGCCAGCAGTTGGCCAGGATCGAGATGCGTGCCGGGTTCGCCGGTCTGCTGCGTCGCTTCCCGGCACTGCAACTCGCCATCCCGGCCAGCGAGGTGAGGCTCAAGACCGACATGAACATCTACGGGGTGCACGAGCTGCCGGTGACCTGGTCCTGAGTGACCCGTATCTCAATACCTATACAGCGAGATTAATGGCTTGTCTCGTCAGGTTGCCGCGTTTGTTCGGCGGAGCCCGTCTCCGCTGACCAGGATCCAATCCGAGGTTGTCCGAATGACTCCGAATGAGGCATTTCCCCGGCGAGAGGGCCGTCGCCTCGTCAGTCGCACGTGCCACATCAGCCCCACCTATCACGGGTGGAGATGCCGTGAAGGTCACCTTGGCGGCGTTGAACGCGTCAAACTCGGCCTTCGCGCCCCTGAACGTCACGTCATGCCCGTACTCCTCGCCGGGCGGCCAGTTTCATCCGCGTCAGCCGTCGATCATCGCAGGTTAACCGCGCGCGTCCGTCGACAGTCTCGATCGAACTCCGAACCTCAAGTTCCTGGCATTGGTATCCAACGCGTCGAGGGAGGCCCTCGCGCGTTCACGCCGATGCCGGGGATGCAACCAGGTCCACACGCGGGCCGCTTTCGGCCACCTCAAGGTCCACTAAGGACAGAAATTCGCCTCGTCAGTCGCACGTGCCACATCAGCCCCACCTATCACGGGTGGGGATGCCGTGAAGGTCACCTTGGCGGCGTTGAACGCGTCAAACTCGGCCCTCACACCCCTGAACGACGAGCAATGCCCGCACCCCTGCCACGGCGGCCGGTTCCAGCACCGACCCGCCCCGCCAGCCGCACGTATTCACAGGTCAACCGCCCTTGCCCGCCGCCAGCCTCGGCCACACTCCGAACCCTAAGCTCCTAGCATTGGCGTCCAACGCGTCAAGGGAGGCCCTCGCGCGTCTAACGCCGCGAGGGTGACCTTCACGGCATCAACTTGGGCACTTTCGTCACTAGCCAACGGTATATCTCAAAGCGAGTACACGGTTCGCCCGTCGACCATCGTTTCCTGCACCTTGATGTCCCGGATCTCATCGCGGCGACAGGTCAACGGATTGCCATCGAGGACGACGAGGTCGGCGCGCTTGCCGGGTGTCAGCGTGCCGACACTGTGCTCGGCGAACTGCGTGTACGCGCTGCCCGCGGTGTACAGATGAAGCGCCTCAGCTGGGGTGATGGCCTGACCGGCGCCAAGAATCTCGTCCTGGAGGGTCTTGCGTGTGGTCATCCACCCGAGTGACCACAGTGGACTCGGCGGGACGACGGGTGCGTCGGTTCCGCCCGCGACCACCAGTCCGGCGTCGATCAGGTCTCTGACCGGAATGCCACGGCCGGCACGTTCCCGTCCCCACCACTTGACCATATTGTCGCCAAGCAGCACGGGATGATCCTGCACGGTCGCGAGAATTCCCATCCGCTTCATGGTTTTCATGCCCGCATGGCTGGGCAGGAAAAGGTGCATGAGCGCGAACCGGTATGGCGCGAGGCGGATTTCATCGTTCGCCTTGCGCAGGGCGGAGACCACGATGTCGAAGGCCGCGTCGCCGACGACATGCGTCTGGAATTGGAACTTGTGCCTTGCCGCGGTGACATACATTCGCGCCAGCTCGTCCTCGCCGCCAGCCGGAAGCCTGAGCGTGCCGCGATAGCCGGGATTGGTCTGCTCGCCGGGAATCACCTGATACGGCTGGTAGAGGTAGCCGCCTTCGACCCCACCATCGGCGTAGGACTTGAACCCGTCAAGGCTGAGCATGTCATCGCCAGACTTGCCTGGAAAGGCTTCGACCATTGTTTCGACGTCAGCCAACGACGTCACCCGCAAGAGCAAATGCGCGCGTACGGTCAGTTGCTGCCGCAGGCTGGCGTAGAGCTCATAATTTGCCGGGCTGATCCCGGGTTCGGTCACCGAAGTGATGCCCAAAGCGTTGTGCGCGGCCATTTGCGCCAGCAGCAACCGCCGCTGCTCGGCAATCGCGGGCGGGGCAGGAAGATGCGCGCGCACGAGCTGCGCCGCCGCTTCCAGCAGGACTCCGGTCGGCTCGCCGGACGCGTCACGAACGATCACGCCACCGGCCGGATCTGGCGTATCCCTGGTGACTCCGGCGATCTTCAGCGCCTGGCTGTTCACGGAAACCACGTGCCCGCCGCGCGGGCAAGAATGCGCAATAAGGCACGTGTGACGCACGGGACAGCCCGCCGATAGTCACCCGACAGCTTTGCCACAGGTTCCCAAAAGGATCACCCGTCAGTCTTTGACCGTGACCACTTTCGCGCCTCGAGCGGCCCTCGCGCCAACCGGCGAGATGCAACGGCAATTCGTCCGGTTCATCGTGATCGGCGTGGCCAACACGGGCCTCTCACTCGCCTTCTACCTGCTGTTCCGGGTAGTGACGACAGCGACCGTGGCCAACCTGGCCGCGACGGTACTGACAACCGTCATCGGCACGATCCTCAACGGCCGGCTGACCTTCGGCGTGCGCGGACTGATCTCGGTGTCTCAGCACGCCAAGAGCATGGCGGTGACCGTGCTCGGATTCGTGATCACAACGGTCGCGGTGAACATGGCCGACGGCAGCGCGATGGGAGAAATGGCCGCACTGATCGTGTCAAGCGGCGTGGCAGGCGCAGTACGGTTCATCCTGATGCGCTATTGGGTTTTCACCGCGCCCGCAAGGTAAAACAAGCCAACCGCGTGTCGCTTTCGGACACGACGAACGAAGCCGGAGCCCGCTCGCTCAGCGTGAACGGCACACTGGTCCGCGGCTTGGCGGCCCCATCGTGGTCAGTACGTAAATCAAGCCAGATCTCGTTGTCCGGATTGGCATAAGCCGGATCGACGGACGGCTGCCGCGGATCAACGCGGTTCTGAAACCGCGGCCCAGCATCATCGGCGGACTTGCCACAGGGCTTGGTATGCGCGCGGACGGCGTATTCCCGGTTCGGCAGCAGCCCGGTCGCGGTCAGCTGAACATTCGTGGCATCACCGGTCACCAGAATCTCAGCGGTCAGTTCTGCCCCAACGGGAGCGGCTGGGCTGTAGCTGAACGCATTGGTAGCCGACTCCGGCGGCGCGAGCGTGCCGTCCTGCCGAACGGCGGCCTCCTGAGACCGGGTATTGGGCGGCGGAGTGACGCCCCCAGTTGAGCACGCGCTGACGGCTATCAGCAATGCGGCACCGATCTGCGGCTTCATTGTTCGTCGCCGATGGATGACCACGGGTCCTTGACCCGCGTCAGCCGCCGCTTGATGGTGTGCAGGTCATAGCCGTTCGGTGTGGCGCGGCCGAGTTGCGACCACAGCAACGGAGTCGCGACCGGCGCCCCAGGTCTGGCGCGCAGCGAGTACGGGCAGACGAAGGTCTGGCCATAGGCGTTGCGGTTGATATCCAGGTAGATCCGGTCGCCGCGGCGCTGCTTGCGCTGCGCGGTGGTCAAGTTTTCCGGATCCTGACTGGCCACTTCGTCTGCCATGTCCGAGGCTCGTGCCCGGACCTGGTCGAAATTCTGTGACCGGTCGAGCGGCGCTACGACATGGAAACCTCGGCCGCCAGTGGCTTGCACGTACGGAACCAGCCCAACCGAGCGGAAAGCCTTACGCAGCCGCCGCGCCACGGATCGCAGGGTGGCCACCGGTGTCCCATCCGGCGGATCGATATCGATCACCAGCCGGTCGGGATGATCGAGTTTGTCCGCTGTGGACAACCAGACGTGGAACTCGATCGTGGCCTGGTTGGCCAGATACACAAGCGCCGCGGCATCGTCACACACGACGTGCCGGACGGTGCCGGAACTCGTGCGCCTGGGCACGTCGACCGTGGTCAGCCAGTCAGCGAAATAGTCGGAGACGTCGTGCTGGAAGAAGCCATCGGAATCGATTCCGTCCGGATAGCGCCGCATGGTCAACGGCCGCCCGGCCAGGTGGGGCAGCATCACGTCGGCCACCGCGCGGTAGTGCTCGATCACGTCGCCCTTCGTCACCGCCGGGAACATCTGTTTGTCCAGTTTGGACACCTTGATGTCGTGGTCGGCGACATGGACGGTGGTCGTGGCCATGAACTCGGCTACCCGTGCAGGTCAGACAGCAAACTTGGGGCAAGAGCCGGTGAAGTCGGCCAGGGTGGGTAACCGCGTTACATGGTGAGCTTCGGTTACTTCCTGTCCTGTGAGGAGTTCCGGCCCCGTGAGCTGGTGCGTCAGGCCACAATGGCCGAGGCGGCCGGGTTCGAGCGGCTGTGGATCTCGGATCACTTCCATCCGTGGAACGACGAACAAGGCCAGAGCCCGTTCGTGTGGTCGGTGATCGGCGCCTTGTCGGAGGTGACCACGCTGCCGATCACCACCGCCGTCACGTGCCCCACGTACCGCATCCATCCCGCCGTGATCGCGCAAGCGGCAGCGACGGCCGCAGTGCAACTGGACGGCAGGTTCGTGCTCGGCGTGGGCAGCGGTGAGGCGCTCAACGAGCACATCTTCGGTGACGCGTGGCCCGAGACCGACGTCCGGCTGGAGAAGCTCGAGGAAGCGGTCGCGGTGATCCGCGCACTGCATCGAGGTGACGAGGTTTCATCACGGCACGCACTACACGGTCGAGAACGCCCGGATCTACACGCTTCCCGACGAGCCCGTGCCGATCTATGTCTCAGGTTTCGGCCCCAAGGCCGTACAGCTGGCTGGCCGGATCGGCGACGGCTTCATCTGCACGATGCCCGACGCGGATCTACTCAGGACATTCCGCGAGACTGGTGGCGCCGACAAGCCAACGCAGGCAGGCATGAAGGTCTGTTACGCGCCGACCGAAGTCCAAGCCGTGGCGACCGCGTACCGCATCTGGCCCAACGAACACCTGCCAGGCGAACTGGCCCAAGTCCTGCCCACCCCTCGGCACTTCGAGCAGGCCGCCGAGCTGGTGACACCGGAGATGGTGGCGGACGCGCTGCCGTGTGGGCCGGATCCCGATCCGTACATCGAGGCCGTCCACAGCTATGTCGACGCCGGTTTCGACGAGATCTACGTCCAGCAGATCGGCCCCGACCAGGACGCCTTCTTCGACTTCTGGCAGCACAAGGTCCAGGTTGGCATCGGTGCTGCCCGGGTATCCGGGTAGCACTGACCAGGGAGGTGTGTGTCGTGATCGAGGAAGTGAACAAGACGCCTGCTCAGGACAAGTCGGTCGGACAGCTGGTGACTGACCTGTCAGACGGGCTGAAACGGCTGGTCCGGGACGAGATCCGGCTGGCTGTCTTCGAGTTGCGGCACAAAGGCAAGAAAGCGGGCGTCGGCGCCGGTTTGTTCGGCGCCGCTGGTCTGTTCGCGGTACTTGGCCTGGCGACCTTGGTGGCGGCAGTTGTGTTGGCCTTGGCGCTCGTAATGGCGGCCTGGCTGTCGGCGGTGCTGGTCGCGGCCGCGCTGCTGATTGTTGCCGGGATCGCCGCGTTGATCGGCAAGAGTCAGATCAGCCGGGCGACGCCGCCGGTGCCCGCGGAGGCCATTGACAGCATCCGCGAGGACGTGCGCACCATCCAGCAGGGAGTTCGGTCATGAACGACTTTCCGAAGACCGCCGAGCAGGCGCGGATCGACCGTGATGCCACGCGGGAGGAGATCACCGAGACGCTCAACGCGTTGGCGTACAAGCTGAACGTGAAGGGGCGGGCCAGCGAGGCGGTCGGTGACTCGATCGACCGCGCGTCCACGAAGATCGCGGGCAAGGTGTCTCCCTCAGCGGCCGAGCGGTTCCGGCACTCCGCCTACGCTGTGCGTAACCACCCGCTGCGGGTGATCGCTGTGCTCGTCGCGTTGGTGGTGGCGATCCGGTTGAGCCTGCGACTGCGTTCCTGACCGGTTTGGCCGGGCGGGTTTCTGGAAACCATGGCTGGTATGGGTTTACTCGACCGGATTGACAATCGGCTTGGCGACGGCCTTGAGCGAATCCTGTGTTCCCATCATGCTCGGCGGCTACGCAAGCTCGGCTGGGACGACATCCTGAGCGAAGCCGGGACAGGCTGGTTCAGCCCGCACGCGCCGGTTCGCGCGGGGTGCCGTCTCAAGATGCTCATCGACGGCGAGGAAGCGTTGCCGGAGATGGTCGAGGCGATCAAGGGCGCGCGGTCGTACGTGCATCTGGCCGGGTGGCATTCGAGTCCTGATTTCCGTCCGACGCGCGGGGACAGCGCGCAGACCCTGCGGGAACTGCTGGCTGAAGCGGCAGAACGGGTACCGGTCCGGGTTTTGCTCTGGGCAGGGCCGCCTTTGCCCGCGTTCGAGCCGACGCGTAAACGGGCGCGTGCGGCGTGCACGGAGTTCATGCGGGACAGCAACGTGCGATGCGTGCTGGACTCACGTGAACGAACACTGCACTGCCACCACGAAAAGCTGGTGATCGTCGACGACGAGATCGCGTTTGTCGGCGGGATGGATTTCACCGCCATGGAAGGCGACCGCCACGACAGCCCGAAGCATCCCGCGGACCGGCCGATCGGCTGGCACGACGCGGTCATGCGCACCGAGGGGCCAATAGTCGCCGACGTGGCCAGCCACTTCCGCAACCGTTGGGCCGAGGTCGCCGGTGAGGAACTGCCGCGCCCGCATATGCCCGGCCATGTGGGAACTTCGACCGTCCAGTTTGTATGAACCGTTCCGGAGAAGACCTACGACTTCGCGCCACGCGGCGAGTTCACCGCGCTTGATGCGTACCTGCGTGCGCTCAGAGCGGCTGAAGACCTGATATACCTGGAGAATCAGTTCCTGTGGTCGCCGGAGATCACCGAAACCCTGATCGACAAGCTGCGGAATCCGCCGCACGACCGCTTCCGCGTCGTACTCGTCCTGCCCCGGAAACCCAGTAATGGCGCGGACACCACGCGCGGTCAGCTCGGCCGATTATTGGAGGCCGACGACGGCAACCACAGACTGCTGGCCGTCACGCTGACCTCGCACGACGGCGAATCCAAGGTGGCGGTCTACGTCCACGCCAAGCTCGCCATCATCGACGACACATGGATGACCGTCGGCTCGGCGAACCTCAACGAGCACTCCCTGTTCAACGACACCGAGGCCAACGTCGTCACCGATGACGCTGGGCTGGTGAAAGACACCCGGCTACGTCTATGGGCTGAACACCTGCAGCTTCCTGTGTCTGAAGTGGACGATGAACCCGCTGATGTGATCGATCGCCTGTGGCGGCCTTTCGCTGAAAGCCACGAGAAACACCGGCTCACGCTGCTGCCTGGCGTATCGCGGCGGGTGGATCGGTTGCAAGGCCCGTTGCGTGGTCTGCTTGTCGACGGCTGACTGTTACCCGGGTCACATTTCCCCGGTTCGAGAACCTACACGGCCGGTGCTGACGCCTGACAGGGAAACGAATCGGGAAGGGGAGCCATGGCGAAGGCAGGACGGGTGATCGGCGGGCTGGTCGGGGCGGCCGGGTTGATCGCCATTGGCGTTGTCGGCACCGCCAGTGCTTCGGCGGACACTTCGGGGAGTACGCAAGACGTGAGTAAAGGACACCATCAGCCGCCCAAAGGGGCGCGGGCGACGGTTCGGGTCAGCCCGAACCCCACCACCGAGCGCGGCCAGGAAGTGACCATCACGGGTGATTGTGGTGGCGGTCCAGGGTTGAAAGCCGTGATCGGCGGGTTCCCTGACAAGCCCGCGCTGGTGAACATCCGGATCTTGAAGGACGACCCGAAGGCCTTTCTTGCCAAGGCAAACCTCGCGCCACACATCGGGAACGGTGTCGGGCCGGTGTTTGTGGACTGCGGCGGCGAAGTCGGCGTGACCCTGTTGGTCACGCACGTCTGATCGACGGCCCCGAAGCGGCGTTGGACCCCCGACGGCACTTCGGGGCACTATTCTGTCGATCGACAGAAAAACGTCGCCATTCTGCCGCACGGCACATACGATGACAGGTCCCGGTCCCGGACTGAGGGGGATGGGCCGTGCTCGAAAGAACTTCGGCGTTGGCGGCGCTCGTGGACACCGTCATCGACGCGCGTGCCGGTACAGGCACGATGGTCCTGGTCAGTGGGGAAGCGGGAGTCGGGAAATCGAGTCTGCTACGGGCATTCGCAGACCAATTGCCCTCCGATGTACGGGTCCTGCGCGGCGCGTGCGACGACCTCCTGACGGCACGGACGTTGGGTCCGCTGCGTGACGCGGCAGCCGCGACCGGCGGGCCGCTGGAAACAGCCCTGGCCAACGGAACGTACGACGGCATATTCGAAGCCGCGATCGCCGAGTTGTCCGCGCACGCAACGATAGTCCTGGTCGTCGAGGACGTGCACTGGGCTGACGACGCGACATTGGACGTGCTCGGTTACCTGGCGCGGCGAATACATCGCCTTGGCGCGGTTGTCGTGGCGTCGATCCGGGACGGCGGCGCACCCACAGGGCACCCGTTGCAGCGCTGGCTCGGCACACTGAACGGCGCACGCAGGGTCGTGCTGCCGCCGCTATCCGTTGCCGCGGTGGGGGAGTTGGCGCACCAGACAGGCTGGGATCCAGTCGTGTTGCACTCGCTCACTGGCGGAAATCCTTTCTTCGTCACCGAAGTCCTCGCGGCCGCGCTGGGTGAAGTGCCGGACACCGTCGTCGATGCCGTCCTCACGAGGGTGCGGCGACTGTCTCCGGAGTCCCAACAAGCGTTGGCCCAGTTGGCTGTCATCCCAGGCACGGTCGATCTGGAACTCGTCGACGCGGTGCTCGGCGGATCGCTTGCCTTGGCTGAAGCCGAAACGCATGGCATCCTGCAGGTGCATCCGGACGGCGTGGCATTCCGGCACGAGCTGGCCCGCCAAGCGATCGAGCTGAGCCTGCCCATGTTGCGGCGCCGAGGATTGCACCAGGCTGTGGTCACCGCGTTGCTCGGGAGGTCCCGGCTTGATCTGGACCGGTTGATCCATCACGCGGTCCGCGCCGGTGACACCGACGCCGTGGTCGCCCATTCCGCGCAGGCGGCAAGACAAGCGGCCGCTGCGAGGTCGCATCGGCAAGCACTGGCGCACTTCGAAGCGGCGGTCAAGCACGCGAACCGGTTCGAGCCAGCCGAACGGGCCGCGTTGCTCGTCGACTACGCGTGGGAACTGCACAACGCACACCACTTCCTAGACGCCCTAACCTCCGCGGAGCAAGCCGTATCGATCTACAGTGGACTCAACGACCCAGTGGCGCTCGGTCAGGCAGCCGTGCTGTTGTCCCGGTTGTATTACCTGGTCGGTGAAACCACTCGGTCCGAGGTCGTTGCCCGAGCCGCGGTCGCCACGCTCGAACCCACTGGCTCTTTGCCTGCCTCCGCCTACGCGACCACGTATCACGGCGCTGTTCTCGCCCTCGCAGGGGATCCACTGGCCGCGAGCACTCTGCGCAGGGCCCGTGTGCTGGCGGAGAACGCGGAACGCATTGATCTGATCGAGCTGTGCCTGATCTACCAGGCTCTCGCCGAGCCGGACCTGGACACCGGCAGCCGGATCGCCTTGCTACGGCAGAGCATTGACTTCGCACTTGTCCACGGGCATCACGAACACGCCGCCAGAGGCTACACAAACCTGGCCTTGCTGCTTTACCGGCACGGCAGGCTCGACGAGCTGGAGCAGTGCGTGACCGAAGGACTGACGTTCAGCCACGATCGCGGATTCGAACAGCATATGTACGTTCTGAAGTCCCAGGCTTGCATGGTCCGGCTACACCGTGGCGATTGGGCCGGGGCCGAGGCTGGTTTGGCCGCGCTGCTCGACCAGGAGGAAGACGCAGGGCTCCTGCACAGCATCGCCGAGCCCGTCCACGCCCGCCTGCAAGCGCGACGTGGTGCCTTGGATTCTGGCAAGCAACTCGTCGCCGCATGGCAGGAGGCCCTGCGCCAGCGATCCCTGACCAGCCTGGCCTTTGCGGGCATCGCCCTGATGGAGTGGGCCTGGCTGGCCAACGAGCCGCACACCGCCACCGCCATCCTCGATTCCTGGGCGCCGCACGCCCATCGGCCCGAAGCTGAACCGGTGACAGCGGAACTGCGCCGATACGCCGCCCGTCTGGCGATAACGCCCGCCACAGCACACAAACCCACGGACGATCCATACGAGCGAGCCCTTCAGCAAGCCGACTCCGACGCGGTCGAGCCCGTGATCGACGCCTTGCGCGCGCTCGACGACCTCGGTGCCAACGCTGCGGCCACGATTGTCCGTCGGAGACTGAAAACCCTTGGCGTGCGGACGATTCCACGCGGCCGGGCGTCAAGCACGCGGGCCCATCCGGCAGGACTCACCAACCGTCAAGTGGACGTGCTCGACCTTCTCGCCGAAGGACTCACCAACGCGGAGATCGCTGCGCGGCTTGTGGTTTCCGTGCGCACGGTCGACCACCACGTCTCCACGATCCTCTGCAAGCTGGGCGTGTCCTCCCGCCGCGAAGCCGTGGCAAGGACAACTCAGGCAGCGAGGTCCAGCCGGTAAGCGAGCGCCACGAAGTCACCGACGCCGTAATGTTCGGCCGCAGTGATGTCCCAATCCGGGGCACGTTCGAAGCCAAGCTGTTGGTACATGCGGATCCCGTCAGCCATGAAACTAGTGGTGTGCAAACTCAAGGCTGCGGCGCCGGTTTCCCGCGCCCGGCGGATGCAGTCGGTGAGCAGGGCGTGTCCGATGCCCGCACGGCGCTGCTCAGGGTGAACCGCGACCGCGCGACACCAAGCCCAATCGGCGGGTAGCGAGAGCTCGTCGACCGATCCCGCAGGGTAAAACCGCGCGGTCCCGACGAGCGTTCCGTTGTGCGAAGCGACAAGGCTGGTTCCACGGTTCAACTCCGTCAGATCCGCGAGGTAGCGGCGGAACAGCTCGGTTGGCATGTCGGCGGCGTACTGCCGGTAGGCCGCCTGCAGCAGCGCTCGGATCCCGGCCAGCTCGTCGGATCTGGCGTCCCGGACTTTCATCATGGCAACGGTTGTACGGATCGCGGTGCCGGTGGTACATCGGTAGCCGGTGCCTATCTTTGCGGGTCGTTACGAAGAGCGACGATGGCTTTGCGTGGATTGACGAAGACACCTCACCCACCGTGTTGGGAGGCTTCGCCTGCCGTCAGTTTTCACACTAAGGCGAGCAATAGGTGAGGAGAACATCTTGAAGCTTCTCAGCGCAGCGGCTGCCGTCGCGGCCGCGCTGGTGCTCGGCGGTCCGGCCGTGGCGTCCGCACAGCCTGCCACGGCCGAACAAGTGGGTGTCGCCAGCCTGCACCGCACCTGGAACTGCGTGGTCCCAGGCGGTTACGTCTGGTCGGCCGTGCGATCCAAGCCCAGCTGCGGATCGCGCTACGAGTACTTCCTGCTCGACGCCGTGAACGTCAACCTGACCGGCCAGTGGGCGTGTGCGATCCCGAGCGGCTACTCGTACACCTCCTCGCGCCAGGGCATCAACTGCTCGGCCTCGCCAGGATCGTCGGCTTACGAGTACCGCCTCGTGAAGGTCTGATCCTCCGCGCCGAGAGCCCGTCACCGGTCCCCGCCGGTGACGGGTCTGCCAGACAATGCCCGCGACACGAGTGCGCTCAGCACCCGGATGCCGTGGGTGCTGGCAGGGGCGATTCCGGTCAGCTCGTGCACTCGCTGCAACCGGTAGTCCAGGCTCCTTGGGTGGATGCACAACGCTGCTGCCGTTCGTGGCCGGTTCATGTCGTGCCGGTAGTACGAATCCAAAGTGGACACCAGGTCCGGCCCGTCGGTCAGTCGCTGCGCCAGATCGTGCAGCCAACGGTCGATTTCCGGAAGTTCGGCCGCGCCGAGTTCGATGAACACGTCCGCTGCCGTGAACAAGTGCGGCACGGTCTCGGCACGGGTCACCCGGCTGACCCGTCTCGCTAGTGCGAAAGCCTCGGAAAGGGCTGCGGCGGGACCAGTTGCCGTGCCCACAGCGAACGGGCGTCCGATGATGTCGGCGAAGTCGCTGATCATCTTGGTGGAGTGCCCGGCTGGGACCAGCGCGACGAAGTCGTCGCCGTACCAGGTCGCCGCGACGCCGTATCGGTGCCAGACCGTGTGCACGGCTTCATCTGACGTTTCCGCGTCGACATCTGGTGCGCGGGCAACGATCACCTGGTAGGAGGCCGGGATCTGCATGCCCAACTCCCGGCCGTTGGCCAACGCGGCTGGTTCCTCGGCGAGCACCATCTCGGCGAACTGCCGCACTTGACCGATGACCGGAAGGAAATGCTTCTGCCCCTTCAAAAAGCCCAGGGTGTACGCCTGCTGCGCGGCCGCGCCCTGTGGTCCAAGCCAAGCAAGCATCTGCATGGCCACGGGCAGATCCGTCGGCCCGGACGCTTCCTGGATTTCGTTCAACGTGGCGCTGGCGTGCAACGTGAGCAGCCGACGCAGGACTGGTCTTGACATCCCGGTCTCACCGCGTCGTTCCCCGGTTGCCGCGACCACCGCGAGATCGTCCTCGGTCAGTGGTGAGTTGCTGGCGACGAGATCGATCGTGCGGCGCCGGATGAAGACCGCGAAATCGAGCATGTCCGTGTATTCGCGCGGATCATCGGCGGCAACAGCGTAATCCGGAAGGTCGTTCGAGCAGACCTCGACAACACGTTTGGCGTTGTCGGGTATCCGGGTCCGCAACAGGCCAAGCAGATCGCTCACAGTGTTTCACCGGCTAGCGCGCGCGTCACAGTGGTGCTCAGCACCCGGACACCGTACACGGAAACGGGATCGAGGCCGGTCAAGTCATGCACCCGCTGCAGCCGGTACTCCAGCGTCCTCGGGTGGATTTTCAACGACGCGGCCGTCTGTGTCCTGGCCATGTTGTTGCGGTAGAAGGCATCGAGCGTCGCCACCAGGTCTGGTCCGGTGGTGAGCCGGTCGGCCAGTTCCCGCAGCCATCGATCGACCGGCGGTATCCGTGCGGCACTGATCTCTGGGAACAGATCAGTCAGGTAGGACACCGTGCTTGGCACAGAGCGGATTGGCGCGGCCTGGCTGACCTCGCGTGCTTTGACCAACGTCTCGGCCAGTTCACCGGTCCGGCCTTGGGCGGCACCGACCGCGCACGGGAGTCCAAGACGGTCACCGAAATCCTGGATGATGCCGAGTTCTTGTGCGGGGAGCAAAGCTACGAACTCGTTGGGTTCCGTCCAGCGGACCGGCATCCAGTGGCGTCGCAGCAAATCCTGGAGAATCTCGGCGCGATCTGGTTGGCCCATAGGGATTCGAACCACTGTCACAATCCAACTGTCAGGGATGGTCATAGCCAGGCTCTCGGCCATCGCGGCCGCGACCGGGTCGTCGGTGAGCAGCATGTCGGCCAGCTGCTGCACGCGATCGGTGACCGGCAGGACCGCCTCCTGCCCGGCAAGAAAACCCGAGGTGTAGGCGGTTTGCGCGGCCAAGCCCAGCGGTGGCAGGCAAGCCAGCGTGTGCATGACGTCTTCGAGGTCGTGCGGGTTGGCCGCCTCATGGACCTCTTTCAAGGTCAGCGAAGTGTGCAGGAGCAGGACGTGCCGCTGGGAGGCGAGCGTCAGACCCTTCCTGGCGCGCTCACGCCCGACTGCCTCGATGAATGCCAGATCATGGTCGGGGAACGGCTTGTTCTCGGTGACCAGTGACACCGTTCGTTTTCGGAGGAACACCGCGAAATCCAGGATCGCGGCACGTGCCTTGGTCTGGTACGCGATCTTGCGGAAATCCGGAAGTTCTTGCGTGTAGACATCGACAGCGCGTCTGCTGTTGGCATCGACACGACCTCGCCACAGGGTGAGCAAACCACCCATTCGAACCCCCTCGCCCAGTCCTGCTCAATGCAGAATATGGTGCTGTGCAAGGAGGTCGAGGTGTACCGCCAGAGGGACCTATGCGGCATTGACCTCTTTGGCGAGACGCTTGTCCAAGCCGACACGGACAAGACCGGCGGCAAGCCTGGCGAGGTCCTTGCCAGCCAGCCGCGCAAGTTGACGTGTGTCCGTGGGCAGGCCGACCTTGTCCGCGCCGTCGAGAGCCTTGCGGTCAAGGTATGGCTGTAGCTCCGGCCAGATCGCTTGTGCCTCACGGCAGAAGATGTGCGCGCCTACCGGGCCCAGCCGTGGCACCTCCTGCAGGAGCTCACGAAGCTTGTCCACGTCGCCGTCGGCTGCTTGCCGGAGCTTGCGCAGGTCGCCGCCGTACTTGTCGAGCAGCAACTGCGCGCCTTCGCCGAGGGCGGTGGCTGTACTCTCGTCATAACGGACGTAATGCCCTTTTCCCAAGGCGTCGACGCGTTGTTGCCAGGTTGCGTCGAGCATCTTGCGCGGGGTTTTCATCTTGGCTTTGAACAGCTCTTGGCCCGCGGCGACGCCGATGTCCGCCTTCATCGGGGCGGACAGCAGGACGCTGAGCACGAGCAGTTGATACAACGGCGACGGCTTGTCGGCGAGGCGGATCCCGGTCTGGCTGGCATACGTTTCGCCAGCCACATCGATCAGCCGCCGGGCGATTTCCTTCTGGGCGGTCATACGGGCCGGGTACCCGAGCATCCGGCAGCTATGCCCTTCCTTTCAGCGGCAGCTGACGGCCCGGTCGTTGGGCGACGAGTTGTCCAGCCTGCGTACGAAGGAATCCCGGCCGACCGAGTTTCGCTTGGCACAGGCGGTGTTCTTGTCCGGGAACGGGCCATAGTAGACAGAGTAGATCTCCGTACCGTCTATATGTGTGCGCAGCGAGCTGCACCCGGTCGTAGGGGCGTGCAGGTATTTCGCTCCGACGTTCTCGGCAAGGAACTGGCGGAGGTCGGAGGTGTAATTCGCGGGTGTCACGGCTGAACCGACGATCACGATGAAGGTGCCGTCACACGGCGGGTTGGTCGGCGCGGCCAGCTCACGGGGCGTGGGTATCGGAGTGGTCGGAGTCGGCTCGATGATGTACGTCTTCGGCCACCACCAGATGGCGAGCCCCGCGATCACCACCACGGCAACCATTGCGGCGACGATCTTCCACTGTGGACCACGGCGTTTGGGCGGGACTTCAACGGGTGCGTCCGCTGGCGTCTCGACCGGTACGGGCGGCGGCACCGGAGGCAACCGCTTGGTCGAGTCCGAGACCAGCGCCTTGCGTGCAGCGGCGGCCAGTTCGCCCGCGCTGGCGTACCGCTCGCCGGGATCCTTGGCCATCCCCTTGGCGACAACTCGATCAAGGCCAGTTGGCACGCCCTCGCGGCGTTCACTCGGGCTCGGCGGGTCGTCGTTGGCGTGCGCGAAGATCACCGCGAGCGGGTTCTCGGCCGTGAACGGCTTGTCGCCGGTCAGGCACTGGAACAGCACGCAGGCCAGCGCGTAGATGTCGACCCGATGATCGACCGGGCCGGACCCGAACCGTTCCGGCGCCATGTAGCTGAGCGTGCCGAGAGCCTCGCCGGTACCCGTGATGTCGGTATTCGCGGTCAACGGCCGGGCGATGCCGAAATCCACCAGGTAGGCGAAGTCGCCCTGGAGGATCACGTTCGACGGTTTGACGTCCCGGTGGATCAGGCCTTCGCTGTGCGCGGCGTCGAGCGCGGCCGCGACCTGGCCGATGACGTCAACGGCCGTTTCCGGGCTCATCGGCCCGTTCAAGGCCAGCGTCTTGCTCAGGTTGTGGCCTTCGACCAGCCGCATGTCCAGGTACAACCGGCCGTCGATCTCGCCGTACGCGTGGATCGGGATGACGTGCGGTTCCCGTAACCGCGCGGCCGCGTGCGCTTCACGCTTGAAACGTTTGCGGAACTCGTCGTCATCGGCCGCGCGGTCGGTCAGTAGTTTGAGTGCGACAAAACGGTCATGCCGAGTGTCGTACGCGCGGTGGACCTCGCCCATACCGCCACGTGCGATCAACTCATCAACCCGGTACGGACCGAACTGCCACGCCACGTCCGGCATCATAGCGATGACCGGCGAAACCCCGAGGTCAACGGCACCGCGTGGCGGTTACCTTGTGATCACGCCGCAGGCGACACGGCCACCGGCGTCGCCGGTCGCCAGCGTCGCGGCATCCGGCCCGGTGGGGGAGTAGCGGGTAGGAATGTTGGCGAAGTTGTCGGGCAGGGAGTGGATGATGATCGCGCTGCGGTCGGCGTCGAACAGTGCCGCGGCGGTCAGTTCGTCGTTCTCGTTGACACTGCTGGCGGTGCCGTCCGCGGAGACGTACAGCGAAGGCAGATCGCCGGTGTGATGCCCATGTCCCGACGCGTCCAGGTTCAGATGCCCTGCCGCGGTGAAGAACGGGACCACGGCGCCATTGGGATCGGTGGCCCTCGGGTCACAGATGCCCACCGAGTGCACGTGGAAAGCGTGGAAACCAACTGTCAGACCGGTAAGCCTGCCACTGATGACGATCTTGCGGCCGACGGAGTCGAAACGCACTGTGCCGAGAAGGGTTCCGGACACATCGCGTACGACGGCCCGGCCGATGCTGCTGCTCGCGCTGTCAGCCTCCGCGACGGCGGGTACGACAGCGGCTAGAACCGTGAGGGCAGCAAGAAATCCTGACGTGCTGCGCATGGTGCCTCCTGGTATGACCGAACAGTCAAGTCGTACCAAGTCTTTCCGGCACCGGGCAGAGCAAATCAGCCTCAGTCCTCCCTGAGACTACTTGGGGATCGCGGTGTCCACTGTGGCAAGTCTTAAGGGCTGTTTGCCTTTATCCGGGCCTGAATGCCGTCGAGAATGGTGTCGAGGCCGAACGTGAGCGCGTGTTCCGGGCTGTAGGCCGAGTTGAACTGCGCGCCGACCGCGCTACCGACCCGACCGGCCGTGGGGAGGTCTTCGTCGACCATGACCTGGGAAAGGACCGGGCCGACGACACCCCACCACTCGGCATCGGTCATCCCGGACTCGGCTTGGGCGCGCGTGGTGCTCCTGCGGGCCCGGGCAGCACTGTCGACATGCCCAAGGACCAGGGTCAACGCGGCATCCATTTCCACATCGGACAGTCCGATGCCATCGAGTGGTCGCAGTTCGGTTTCGTACTTCCGGCTGATGTTCGGCCCCAGATTGGGCCTGGTGGAGACGAGATCAAGCAGCCACGGGTGTCGCTGGTAGATGGCCCAGTTCTGGGCCGCGACGAACTTCATCGCCGCACGCCAGTCGCCCGCGTTGGTCGCGGCGTCGACATCGTCATAAAGCTCGCCGTAAACCGAGTCGACCATGAGCGCGGTGAGTTCATCCTTGCCGGGCACGTAGGCGTAGAGCGACATCGCGCCCGCGCCCAGGTGACTGGCCACTTTGCGCATGGAGACAGCGTCGAGCCCGTCGGCATCGGCGATCTCGATTCCGGCACGGACGATCGCCGTCACTGACAGCCCGGAGCGGCCAGGGTTCGGGTGATGACCCCACAGCAGGTAGATGCTGCGCGCCAGGTCAGGGGCTGGGGAACGTCGCACCACTGCTGTCGTCTCCATTCACCTTGCAACTTTCGTACACCGTACCGTACAGTTTTCGCCGTACGGCGTACCGTACGGTAGATGGAGGGTGGATGGCCAACGAGATGACCGTGCCGCTGCTGCCGTGCCGGTCGATCGACGAGATAGGTGCGTTCTACGAGATGCTCGGGTTCACGCGGATCTACTACCAGATCCGGCCGAACCCGTACATATCGGTGAAACGCGAGGATTTCCAGCTGGGTTTCTTCGGCATGCCGGATTTCAAACCCGAGGACTCGTACGGCACGTGCCTGGTGATCGTGCCCGACACCGGCTCGCTGTTCGAGGCGTTCGCCGAAGGAATGCGTGCGCGGCACGGGAAGCTGCTGGTTTCCGGGATTCCACGGATGACCCGGCCACGGAAACGTAAGAACGCGGACAATCACTCGGGATTCACCGTGATCGACCCCGGCGGGAACTGGATCAGGATCATGGCGTCGAAGGCCTCAGCCGAGCAGCCGGAGTTGACTAAGCTCGCCAAATCATTGCGCAGCGCCGTGGTGATGGGCGACTCGCACGGGAATGACTCGCAGGCCGTGCGGATCCTGGATGCCGCACTTCGCCGCGACGAGGAGGCCGCATCGCCCGTCGATCTGGTCGAGGCCTTGGCGTATCGCGCCGAACTCGCCGCCCGACTGGACGATTCGGCGGGCGTCCGTGAATTTGTGGCGCAGGCATTGGAAGTTCCACTCACCGATGCCGAGCGCGCCACACTCGCCACAACGCTTGCTGGCCTTCAGGACCTCTCGTCGTAGTGTGTCCACATGGAACAGTCGTGCCAGACGTCGTCCTCGGGATTCTCGGTCAGCCAGGAACGACAATGCTGTGGCTCGACGGACTCCCATTGGTAACCCGCCCGCTCGGCAAGCCTGCTCGAAGCCACATTGTCCGGGTTGATCTCCAGCCACAGCCGGGTAAATCCGCCCTGGTCGTGCGCCCACTCGGTCACCTTCGTCAGCCCGCGCAAGCCCAAACCCTTGCGGCGCTGCTCAGGGCGCACCCAATACGCGATCTCGGCGCTCCCCGGTCCGTCCGGCATGACACCCACAGCGGCGAGAAGGCGCCCGGACTGCGTCAACCCGAAGTTGTAGCCATTCCATGCGACCAGAGCTGCTCTCGCTTGGTCCAATGTGTACGGTCCGCGGCGCGCGCCCCACAGCGCGCGCCCGCTTTCCTGTGCCGTGGCTTCCACTATCAGCGGGGCGTCCTGCTCGCCGAGTAACCGGAGGTCCACCCGTGTCATGGTACTGAACCCCATCGAGGCGCAGTTCGGTCCGTCGCGCAGTTCACCCTGGCCGACTCCGACTACCCCAACCACCCAGCACTGGCGCGGGAGATGCACACGTATCTGCGCTGGCGCAACGCGAACAACCGCCGTCCCGACGTGGTGGCCGCACAACGCCGAGAACGCACCCAGGTTCGTAGTGAACGGCATCGCAGGTGGGGTCCACTAACAAAGCACTACTATTACGTTGGTGGACTGTGCCTGGACATGATGAGCGAGACCTTGCCTGCGACGAGCCGCAATTCGACGTTCCCGGCAATGGCGGGTATGTGCCACTGTCATTTTTCGCCTCGGTCTGCCGGGAGGACAAAGGAGTGCCCATGAGTAAGGTCTGGGTCTGTGGCGATGGTCTGGGTCTGTGACGATGAACCCAGCGAGCGATTTCCGATATACACCCGGGGCAATGTGTCCGAGGTGTTCGTTGAGGTGGTCTCACCGCTGACGTGGAGCGGCTACGCGTCACGCTCCGTAGAGCTGGGCTGGCGGGACGCCTTGTGCCGGATGGGTGTGTTCACCCCGGACGAGTTCAAGCCGGTGGGCGAGTGCGAGGTGGTCGGCTGCTTTGGCGGTTATGTCTACCTCAACGTCTCCCTCTCCCGTGTGCTCGGGGTCCGGATGCCGGGGATGTCGATCGAAGCGATAGACCGGTCGTTCTTCGGCGACTACCCGAACGTCCCGCCGTACCGGCCGGACCCGCGCGACGAGAACCCGGAGCGTGCCCGCGCGGCGGGCGAATGGCTGAGGTCGCTGTTCACCACGACCGAACTGCCGGAGCTCGCGGAGGACGAGGCCCGGCTCGACCAGCTGGTGAACAGCCGGCCGGACCTGTCGCTGCTGTCCAACGCCGAGTTGCTGGCACGTTTCCGCGAGCTGCGAGCGGACCACCGCTACTTCTTCGCCAAGCACATTTATATGACCTACTGCTCGAATGTGGTCGCGGCGGTTGTCGCGCAGATCACGGCCGCCGCGCAGGCGCCGGAAATGGCCGCCAAAGTGACGACTGCACTCGATATCCCGTCGGCGCGGCAGTCATTCGAAATGTGGGACCTGTCGCGTGTGGTGGCCCGCTCCGCAGTGCTCATGCGGGAATTCGACGCCGGCGTCGACGGGCTGCTGGAACGCCTGCTGGACTCCCCTGAGGGGGACGCGAAGCAATTCCTTGCCCGGTGGGCGGAGTTCATCGATCGGTGGGGATTTCTCGGGGCCAGCATCTGGGAGTTTCGTTCGGCTACCTACGCGTCCGATCCCCGGGTCCCGTTGCGTATGCTCGACCGCGCCCGGCAGGCTCCCGACACGGCCGCACCACGCGAGCGATCCACAGTGTTGTGCGCCAAGCGGGACAAGGCGATCAGGGAGATCGCGGCACGGCTGTCAGGTGACGCCGAAGCCCGAGGCCGGTTCCTCGGTGCCGCCCAAGCCGCCGAGGTGTTCCTGCCCGCCCGCGAGCAGACCAAGCTGAACTGCACGCGGATGACCGAAGAGATCCGGGCCAGTCTGCGGGAGCTTGGTGGCCGGTTCGTCAACCGGGGCGTGCTGGTGGCCTGGGAGCAGCTGTTGTTGCTGCTAGACGACGAGGTGGATGGTTTCCTTGACGACCCTGGCCGCTACGGCGAGAAGATCGCGGACCGTCAGGCCGGCCTGGAGTTGCTGAAGTCGAAGTGGCCGCCGTTCGTGTTCGAGGGCGAGCCACCGCCGCTGGCGGCGTTCGAAGATCACGTGAAGGAGCCGAGGCCTGCTGTCACCAGCGGGGAACAGTTGATCGGCGTGCCCGTTTCGCAGGGTGTCCACACTGGGCCGGCCCGCGTCATCGCGTCGCTGGACGACGACAGCGACCTCGAGCCGGGTGAGGTCATCGTCGCCGTCACCACCGACTCGTCATGGGGCCCGCTGTTCCTGGCTGCCGGCGCGGTGGTCTGCCAGACCGGAGCCGTGATCTCGCACGCCGCCATCGTTGCCCGCGAGCTCGGCATCCCCGCTGTGGTATCGGTTCCCGACTGCGCCGAACGGATCAAGAACGGCACTGTGGTGACTGTGGATGGCTCGACGGGTCGCGTGACGGTTGCGTGACGAGGACAACCATGCTGGATCCCGGTAGGAGGCTCGTCGTTTCTCTCGACGGAACTACCGACCTGTCGCGCGCGGACATCGGTGACAAGGCCTGGAACACCAACCGCATGCGGGCACTCGGCCTCCCCGTACCGCCCGCGGTCGTGGCCGCCACTGCCTATTGCCGGTCGTACCACGCCGCCGGAGGCCGGTTGCCGGACCCGCAGTGGCAGGGGATTGTCGACCAGATGTGGTTTCTCGAAGCGGAAACAGGCCGTAGTTTCGGTTCGCCGTTGAAACCTCCGCTGATGGCCGTGCGCTCCGGTGCCGCTCGGAGTATGCCCGGAATGCTGGACACGGTCCTCGACGTGGGGATCGACTCCGCCATTGAAGCCGCTCTCGCCGCCGAGACCCGAGACCCGGCTTTCCCGGCCGATACCCATCGCCGGTTCACCGAGGCGTACCGCCACATTGTCCTCGGGATGACCGATGCCGAGGTGCCGTCGGATCCGTGGCAGCAGTTGCGTGGGGCGGTGGAGGCAGTCCTCGCGTCCTGGAATTCACCTCGCGCCCGGGCTTACCGGCGACACCGTGGCGTCCCTGACGGTGGTGGCACTGCGGTCATCGTGCAGGCCATGGTGTTCGGCAACCTCGATGACCCGTCCGGCACCGGGGTGCTGTTCACCCGGAACCCGATGACCGGCGAGGGACCGTCCTTCGGCGAGTGGATCGCCCGTGGGCAGGGCGACGACGTCGTGTCCGGCCGCGCTGACCCGCAGCCCCTGGTTGCCTTGCGCGAGCGACTGCCCGACGTGCACACCCAGCTCATGGACATGGCCGTCCGGCTGGAACGCGATCGTGGCGACCACACCTTCATCGCGGGCAGCAGCAAGGACAGCTTTCACACGTTGTGGTTCGAACTGCATGAGGATCTGCTCAGCATCACCGGCGGCGGCCGCGAATGCGAAGTGGCGGCGGGCCGCGCGCTCTAATCCGGACAAGGCGGTCTTTTCGACACGATGCAGCGTGCGAAGTATCAGGGGATGTCGGATCGGGCGCTGGGACGCCTGCCCGTCCAACTGACCAGCTTCGTCGGCCGGCGGCGCGAGGTGTCCGAGGTGCGACGCCTGCTGTCCAAGTCGCGGCTGGTGACTTGCACCGGGCCAGGTGGGGTGGGCAAGACACGGCTGGCGTTGCAGGTCGGCGCTCAGTGCCAGCGGGCGTTTCCCGACGGTGTCTGGCTTGTCGAGCTAGCCGGTCTCAACGAAGCGCAACTGGTCGCCGACGCCGTCGCCGATGCCTTCGGGCTCGCCGACCATCGGGCCGATCCGACCGTCCGGTTGGAGGAGTACCTCCACGACCGGCACTTGTTGCTGGTGCTCGACAACTGCGAGCATCTGGTGGACGCCTGTGCGATGCTCGTGGCCAGGCTGCTGGTGGCGGCACCCCGGCTGCACGTCCTGGCGACCAGTCGGCAGGTTCTGCAGGTGGACGGTGAGCAGCTTTTTCCCGTGCCGCCGTTGACGATCATCCCGGCGGAAAGGGCCATCGACGGCAGGAAGCTCCTCACCTCGGACGCGGTCACCCTGTTCACCGACCGGGCGGGCGCCGCAGTGCTCGGCTTCCAGCTCACCCCAGAAAACCTGCCGACGGTGCATGCCATCTGTCGACGGCTCGATGGTATCCCGCTGGCCATCGAACTGGCCGCCGTCCAGTGCCGCGCGTTCGGGCCGAAGGCGATGCTGGCGCGCCTCGACGACGCATTCGCGCTGCTGAACTCCGGGCGTGGCGGGGGCGAATCCAGACACCGGACCCTGGAGACCGCGATGGCGTGGAGCCATCGCCTGTGCACCCCGGCCGAGCAGCGGATGTGGGCGCGGCTGTCGGTGTTCGCCGACGACTTCAATCTCGATGCCGCCGAAGCCGTGGGCTCGGGGAACGGGATCGACCGGGCCGAGGTGGAAGAACTTACTGCCGGCCTGGTCGAGAAGTCTATTGTTATCCGGGCCGACGGGCCCGGTGAGCGGGAAGCGCGGTTCCAGCAACTGGTCATCGTCCGGCAGTACGGAGGCTCCCAGCTGGCCCTGTCCGGTGAGGAGATCGCGGTCCGCAAACGGCACTTGGCCTACTACCGCGACCTGATCAATCGCGGCGAGACCGCGTACTTCCACCCTGGCGAGGTCGCGTGGTTCACTGAGTTGCGTCGCGAACACAGCAACCTCCGGGCCGCGCTCGAGTTCTGCCTTGCCGATCGCGCTCGCGCACCCGTTGCCCTGGACATCGCCGCCCGGCTGTGGCCCTATTGGTATGCCTGCGGGTTGTTCCGCGAGGGGGCACTGTGGTTGCGCCGAGCTCTTGCGGCCGCCCCGGAACCGAACCCGCTGCGTGCCAAAGCGCTGGCGGCGTGCGCGCTCCTGGTGCAGTACTGTGGCAATCACGACGAGGCCGCGACCATGTTCGAGCTGGCCGAACAGTTCGGGGACACCACCATCAGCGCGGAGGCCGACTGGTGTGCGGCCCTGCGTGCCGTTCACCGCGGCGACACGCGGACAGCCTTCACGCTGCTTGATCGGTCGTTGGTCAGATTCCGTGCGGTGTCCGACATGGCGGGCGTCTACCGCACGTTCATAGTGCATGGCATCGCCGCGTTCGACATCGCGCCCGAAGAGGGGAAAGTGTCTGTGGAGCAGGCGCGTGCCCTGGTCGAGCTGTCGGGAGCCGACTGGTCGAAGACCATTGTGCTGCGGATTCTCGGCCGCTACCGACTCGCCGACGGGGCGCTCCCCGAGGCGGTGGTCCTGTTCGAGGAGGCTCTGTCGCTGGCCTGGCATACCTATGACCTGCGGACGATCGGGCGGTGCGTCGAGGGGCTGGGGTGGTGTGCTTCGGGGACGGGCCACCACGAGCGGGCGGCGCTACTGTGGGGCGCGGCCGAGACGGTGGTGCAGCTCGCCGGTGTCGTGCCGGAGTATCCGCACATCGCCAAGCGCTTCGCCCGCCACGAGCAGGCCACCCGGAAGGCGCTCACCGAGCGCCGGTTTGCGGCAGCCTTCGCCCGGGGCAAGGCGATGTCACCCGCTGAAGTGGTCGAGTTCGTGCTGGACAAGGCGGCAGAGGCGCCAGTTCCCACCGGGGAGACGGTCCAGCTCACCCGTCGCGAGACGGAGATCGCCCGGCTGGTGGGTGAAGGGCTGACGAACAAGCAGATCGCCGCTCGGCTCGTCATCGCCCAGCGCACCGCCGAGGGTCATGTCGAGCGCGTCCTGGCCAAGCTGGGCTTCCGATCACGAGTCGAGATCGCGGCCTGGATCAACGGCCTGTCGGCGACGCCTGACCCGGCCGGGGCGCAGCCGCCGTGGGAACCAGGCTCGACGGCCTGCGATACGGGGTTCTAGTAGTGCTTTGTTAGGTGTGTCGTTGACCCTGTTCCAGGTGTTGTCTGATCGACTTGTGGTGTGACTCCGGAAGAGATGGAGCAGATCCGGCCGCGGCTGGAGGCGTTCGCCGCGGAACTGCAGCGCGTTGGGCAAGACCGGTAACTGCCAGATCGGGGTCAGCGTGCACGCGGTCACCGACTGGGCGTCCGCGGCGATCGACTGGCGACTGTTCCTGCCGGAATCCTGGGACGACACCACCACCACCGATACGCAGGATGCCGCGGAGATTCGTCGGCGCCGGGCGCGGTGCAAGATCCCGGATGCGGTGCGGCATCGGGAAAAGTGGCGGCTGGCGCTGGACATGCTCGATGAGATCCGCACCCTCACGGCCGCCGGTGGGTGGGGCCTGGCCGATCGCCCGGTCGTTGCCGACGCTGGCTACGGCGACGCCACCGGCTTCCGTCTCGGTCTGGCTGAGCGGGGCCTGGCCTACGTGGTCGCGGTCAAGCCGACCACCAGCGCCTACCCGGCTGACGCCGTGCCGGAGTTGCTGCCCTACCCGCCGGGCAGAGGCCGACGCCCCGTCCCGCGCTACCGCGACGCGCCCACCAATCTCAAGGCGCTGATCCTGGCGGCCGGACGAGCGGCAGGCAAACGAGTGACCTGGCGACAAGGCTCGCGCAAGACCCCAGGTAACCCGACCGCCGCGCTACGTTCCCGGTTCATCGTGCTGCGGGTCCGCCCGGCCAACCGGGACATTCCCCGCAACGCTGATGGAAGCCTGCCCGAGTGCCGGCTGATCGCCGAATGGCCACCGCGCGAGCCCGAGCCCACCGACTACTGGCTGTCCAACCTCCCGGTCAACGCCCGCCCGCGCGACCTGGTGCGTCTGGCCATGTCGGCGTACGGACTCATGTGACCAGCCACGTACGGGTTAATGTGTCCACTTTGTAGCGTGTCGGGGTGTCGGTACGCGCTGGTGATCGTCAAGCTGTCGTGCGACCTGGCGGGTGTGTATAGGGACGGCACTGGTGATCTTGGACGAGGAGCGGTGGGCGGAGCTGCGTCGCTTCCGTGGCTTGTATGAGTCCGGCGCGATGAGCATCTCTGCGATCGCGCGGGAGACCGGGCTGCACCGGCAGACTGTCCGCAAATACCTGGCCAGCGACGCGCGGCCAGGACCGCCGCGAGGCAGCAGCCGCAAGGGGACCCGCACGCCGGTGATCGCCGCGATGGCGCCGGTGATCGATGCGTGGCTGCGCTCAGAGCTGCTGCTGAAAGGCACGGTTATTCACGAGCGGCTGGTCGAGCAGTACGGGTTCACCGGCAACTATCAGCGCGTCAAGCTGTATTTGCAGGAGGCCCGTCCCAGGATCGCGGCCGAGCTGGGTATCGCCCCGGACGAGCTGGGGCTCCTGCACCGCCGGTTCGAGGTGATCCCAGGCGCGCAGGCCCAAGTGGACTGGGGGGACGAGGGTCAGATCCTCGCGCATGTCGGCATTCCGAAGGTCTACTCGTTCCACATGACCTTGTCCTATTCACGCGACCCGTTCTGCTGCTTTACCACCAGTCAGGACCTGGAGACCTTCTTCGCCTGCCATCGCCGGGCGTTCGAGCACTTCGGCGGGGTGCCTCGGGCGATCGTCTACGACCGCACCAAGACCGTGGTGCGTCGGCATGTCGCCCCAGGCAAGGCCGTTCCGTTGCATCCGGAAGCCGTGGCGTTCGCCGGGCACTACGACTTCGACATCGACGTGCTGGCCGCATACCGCCCGACCGGCAAGGGCCGGGTCGAGCGCCAAGTCGCGATCGTGCGCGATCACGTCCTGGCCGGTCGTGGGTTCGCCAGCCTGGAGGAGATGGACTCGGCGTTCACCGCCTGGGTCCCGTTGCGGCGCAAGCGCGTCCACAGCACGCACGGCGAGGTCATCGGCCACCGCGCCGCCCGTGACCACTCGGCCCTGCACCCAATCCCAGTCAGTCCGTATCTGGTCACGCAGCGGCATCTGCGGCACGTCGGCAAGGACTGCCTGGTCGCGTTCGACGCCAGCCTTTACTCAGTTCCTGCCCGCAAGGTCCGTCACCGCCAGCTGGTCGAGATCCGCGCCACCGCCGACACCATCAGCCTGCATGCCACATCCATCGACGCGGCCACGACCGGCAACCTAGCCGACGGCACCCTGCTGGCCGTCCATCCCCGGGCCACGACCAGAGGCCAGCGGGTCGTCGACGAAACCCATTGGGACGGTCTGCCCGACGGCCACACCCGCGCGGTTACCACCAGCATCGAGGACGACGACCACGACGGGAAGGTCATCCCGCTGCGGCCCAATACCGCGCCTGAACAGTCGTGGCCCCGGTCACTGGAGGCGCTGCTCACCCGCACCGCCGCCGCACAGATCAAGGTCGAACACCGCCCGCTGTCGGTCTATGAACAACTCACCGGCACCGGACCCAGCAGGACCACAGCACTACCGCAGACGAAGGATCACCGTTGAACGAGCTGGTCACCACCCGCATCCGCTCCACCGCCACCCGGCTCGGCCTGAACCACCTGCCCAGCCAGCTCGACACCTTCGCCCGCCGCGCCGAGGACAACCAGATGGGATACCTCGAGTTCCTCGACCTGGTCCTGGAAGAGGAAGCCGCCGTCCGCGACGAACGCCGCTTCCGCAGCGCCCTGCGCCTGTCGAAACTGCCGCACCACAAGACCCTGGACGACTACGACTTCTCCTTCCAGCCCGAGCTGGATCCGCGGAAGATCAAAGACTTGGCCACGCTCTCGTTCATTGAGGACAAAGGCAACGCCGCTCTGCTCGGGCCGCCCGGAGTCGGGAAAACACACATCGCCGTCGCTCTCGCGGTCGCTGCCTGCCGCGCCGGCTACACCGTCTACTTCACCACCCTGGACGACATGGTCCGCCGCCTGAAAGCCGCCGACGCGATCGGACGGCTCACCAGCACTCTGCGCACCTACCTACGGCCCAACGTCCTCGTGATCGACGAGGTGGGCTATCAGCCCCTCGAACGCGCCGAAGCCAACCTGGTCTTCCAGGTTATTTCGAAGCGCTACGAGAAAGGCTCCGTCATTCTGACCTCGAATAAGAACTTCGGGGAATGGGCCCAAGTCTTCAGCGACGAGGTCCTCGCCACCGCGATCCTCGACCGGCTCCTGCACCACTGCGACGTCATCCCCATCAACGGCCCCAGCTACCGGCTGAAGAACCGACTCGCCGCCATCACGGACACCGCCACCGTCGCTTGACACCTGGACACATCAGTTCGTACTCACCTGGACACATCACCGGATACGCCGACAGGCCAAGATCCGCTGGCACATCGAACACGACTACCGGGAACTCAAAGATGGTCTCGGCCTGGACCACTTCGAGGGCCGCAGCTATCTGGGCTGGCTTACGGGCACTCGGGTTCAACCTCCACAACCGGCCAGAAGTCGCGGCGACTGGTGCCTTGCGGCTAGGACCCGACGGGTATGACGCACCACAATTCTGGCGCGCTGGTCGTGGCGGCCATGCGCCGTTGGCACCCTTGGGCCGTCGCAAAGTCCAGGCTTCCTCAGCATCAGCCACCGCCCCAGCCGCAGACCCCGCGCGGGTGGCCTGCCAGGCAGGGCACTGCAAAGTTCGGTGTGCCGCGGACCCGGTGAACGTAAGTGGTCACCGTACTAGGCGACCTCACTGAGTGCCTTGTCGAGGATTTCCAGCCCTAGCGCCAGTTCGTCCTCGGTGGCTGTCAGCGGCGGCGCGACCCGGAAAACCCCGCCCATCCCTGGCAACTGGACGATGTTCATGTGCAGACCGAGTTCGAGGCAACGCCGGGTGACGCGTGCGTCGATCTGATCGGAACTCTGCGGGTCGGCGGCCAGTTCGAGGCCCACAAGCAGGCCGCGACCTCGCACATCGCCAACGATCGGGTGCCGTTCGGCGATCTCCATGAGCCCAGCCCGCAGGAACGCCCCAAGTTTCGCGGCGCGCTCGTCCAGCCGATCCCTGATCAGCACATCAAGCACGGTATTGCCCACGGCGGCAACCAAGGGATCGGAGACGTGCGTGGTGAAGAACAGGAACTTCCGATCGTGCGCTTCCTGCTCGATTTCGGCGCTCGTGACCACGGCCGCGAGTGGGAGACCGGCGCCGAGCGTCTTGGAGAGCGTGAGGATGTCCGGAACGATGCCGTCACGTTCGAACGCGTACCAGTTTCCGGTGCGACACAGCCCGGTCTGTGCCTCGTCGATGATCATCAGCATCCCTCGCTCCCGGCACTTCACCCGCAACGCGGCGAAATATCCGACAGGCGGCTCGACGAGCCCGCCAGCGCTCAGAATTGGTTCGACGATGCACGCCGCGAGGCTGCCGACCGACTGAACGTCGATCATGTCGAAAGCCAGGTCCAATTGCCGTTGCCAGTCGACGTTGCTCGGCGTCGGGATGGCGAAGTTGCCTGGCGCGGCCGGTCCGTAACCCTTGCGGCCCGCGGCATAGGTGGCGCTCGCCGCGGCCTGCGTCATGCCGTGCCAGGACCGGGCGAAGGAGACGATTTCGTGCTTGCCGGTCACCAGTTTGGCCATTCGGATGGCGGCCTCGTTCGACTCGGCGCCGGTCGTCAGCAGCAGGACCTTCTCCAGCGGCGCTGGCAAGGTATCCGCCAGCCGGCGTGCCAGATCCACGACCGGACGGCTGACCATGCCGCTGAACAGGTGATCCAGCGTCGCCACCTGGCGCTGCACGGTGTCGACGATGTCCGGATGCGAGTGCCCGAGAATCGCGCTCATCTGGCCGGAGGTGAAGTCGAGGATCCGGCGGCCGTCCTGCGTGAACAGGAAACTGCCCGCCGCGCGGTCGATGATCTCCGGGGTGAACGAGCCCGGTCCAGCATAGCGGATCAGGTGCCGGTCGACGTCTGTCCAGAAGGCCATACCCCGACGCTAGGCGCGGCCCTCCGGCCGTGTCCATGTCATAATTCCGCCTCCTGTGGGGGCGTGCCGTGAAGGCCACCCTCGCGGCGTTGAACGCGTCTATCTCGGCCCTCACGGTGTTCGACGCCAGTGCTAGGAACTCAACCAAAGTCCACGGGCGGACCGCTCTCGAACACCTCGGGTCCACTATGGACAGAAAGCGGCCTCACCAGTCACACAGGTCACACCAGGCCCACTTATCACGGGGTGGCACGCCGTGAAGGCCACCCTCGCGGCGTTCAACGCACCCAACTCGGCCCTCACACCACAAACGTGCAATGTCCGCAACCGGCGCGTGCCAGGCGCAGGTGTTCTCAGGTCAGCGGCCTGTATCCGGTCAAGTTTCGGCCAAGGCCGGGTCTTGAGTTCCTGGCATTGGCATTCGACGCCACAGAACAGGCCCTGACGAACAGTCGTACCGAATGCAGGATGGACCTGAACGTCGGCCACTTGCAGCAGTCCACCGCGTCCGCGATCACCGGCGCCACGCTGCAGTTCTCCCTCGATGGTGGCGCGAGCTGGCAGAACGCTTCGGTTGCGGCGCAGGGTAAGGGTGCGTACCGGGCATCGTTCTTGGCCGAGTCGCCCGATTTCCGGGGTGTCCATGTCGACCTACGGGTCAGTGCGACGGACGCGAATGGCGGCCAGATCACCGAAACCCTGTCCCGCGCCTTCAAGACCTTCGACTGACCGGGGGAATCAATGAACAGTCGGATAATCGCGGCGGTCGTCGGCGTGCTCACGAGCCTCGCCGTCGTGCCTGCCGCCAACGCGAGCCCCGCGCTACGGGCCGCATGTGCCGAACCCGCGCCGGGTTCGGTTCGTTGCCTTGCCATGTACGGAGCCGCGGCCGGTTTGCAGGACGAGGTGTACGGCTTGGGTGCAGACGATCTCGCTGCGGCGTACAACCTTCCGCCGACACCTGGTGCGGACACGACGATCGCCATTTCCATCGCGTACGACGCACCGAATCTGGAAGCCGATCTCAACCAGTACCGCCAGGAGTTCGGCCTGCCGGAGTGCACGACTGCCAACGGGTGCTTCCGTAAGGTCAACCAGCGCGGTGACGCGACTCCCTTGCCCGCGGCCAACTTCGGCTGGGCAATCGAGTCCACATTGGATGTCTCGATGGTCTCGGCGGCTTGTCCCGTCGTGCAAGATCCTTGTGGTCGAAGGCGACAGCCCCGGCTACGCGGACTTGGCGCAGACAGTGGACACTGCGGTCCGGCTTGGCGCGAAGGTCGTGTCGAACAGCTACGGCGCAAGGGAAAACGGTCTGGCGCTGTCCTATGCGCGTAGCTATGACCGTACGGATGCCACGATCGTCGCGGCATCTGGCGACAGTGGCTTCACGGCAGCGTCTTACCCGGCCGTCTTCGGCTCGGTTGTCGCCGTCGGTGGGACGACGCTGTTCAAGGACGAGTTCTCGCCCCGAGGATGGACGGAAATCACCTGGCAGCTCAGTGGCAGCGGCTGCTCGGCCTACGTTACGAAACCCAAGTGGCAGAAGGACAAGAGCTGCGGCAAGAGGGTGACTGCAGACATCTCGGCTGCCGCGGACAACATCGCGATCTATTTCGCCGAAGCCGGGGGATGGTTGACGACAGCGGGCACGAGTGCGTCCTCGCCGTTCATCGCTGGCCTTTACGGCCGTGTCGGCGCCAAACCGGCGCCTGGCGCGTTGTATCAGCAGGCCAGTGCGCTGTTCGACATCACGGTCGGCGCCAACGACCGTGACGGCAGCGGCACCAAATGCGGTGGCGACTACCTGTGCAACGCGCAACCCGGCTATGACGCCCCGACGGGCCTTGGTACGCCCAACGGGCTGGCAGCCTTCAAGTAACCGGTGAAATGCCAGCGGGTTCGCCCGCTGGCATTTGACCTTTGTAGTCATTCATCAAGGTCAGAGCGTACGCCGGGCAAGCAGTCCGGCGAGCGTGGTTTGCAGGATCTCCCCGTACCTCGCGCCGAAGTCCACACGAGACCGCGCGAGCCGAGGGTCCGCTGTGGCCTCCACGACCGCGGGTGGCGGGCAGCTGAACGGCCACAGGCCGACCAATGCGACGACGGCGTACTCCGTCAGCTTGATCGCATCGTCCGCGTCGAGCCCTTGAACCCGCGAACTGAGCAGCTTCGCCAGCACGGTCCGGTGTTCGAGATCGGTGAATTTGTATGCGCGAACAGTCTCGGCGGACACGTTCCGTTCAAGGACGCTCGGCAGCAGGCTCCACAGTTGACACAGGATCGGGCGGGCAGCGAGCGAGTCGGCGCACGCCTGCATCACCTGGTCTGGATCGCCATGTGGCAGTTCGCCCGGCAGGTCGTCCAACCAGGACAGTCGCAACCGGTTGAGCAGTTCGAGGAAGACGCCCTCGCGGCTCTCGAAGTAGCGCACCACGTGTGTCTTGGACACGTTCAGCTGACGGCCGAGCTCGCGGAGGCTGATCTCCTCGGCGGGCAGCTCGGCCAGCAGCGCCTCGGCCGCGTCCAGAATCTCCTGGCGCCGCAGTTCCCGCTGCTCAGGGCGTCTGGCTCGCTGAAAAGCCGGTACCTCCATCGAACCTCCTCGTGCCGGACGTCACCAGGATAGTGGTCCACCGGACACTTGATAAGTGTCCATCGGACCGTTAACGTGGATGGCATAACGGTCCACTGGACACATCAGAGGGAAGTCACGATCACTTACGACAGGGACGGCGCCTTCGGTGGTTTCAAGAACAGTGGCATCGGCCGTGAGTTCGGCGCCACCGGCCTCGCGCAGTATTTCGAGTACAAAACCATTGCCGCATAAGGAGAACTGTCGTGCGGGAAGCACGTATCACCCTTGGGCACACTGATATCTCGATCCGGCCGATCGGCCTTGGCTGTATGGGAATGTCCCAGTTCTACGGTGACGCCGACGATGCGGAGTCTATCGCCACGATCCACGCCGCCATCGACGCGGGGATCGACCACTTCGACACCTCGGACATCTACGGTGCGGCGGGCGCGGCTACCGGGCAGACAGGAAAAGGCTTCGGGCACAACGAAGAACTGCTCGGCCGAGCCGTTCGCGACCTGCGTGACAAGGTTGTACTGGCCACGAAGTTCGGCGGCAGGCCCGATCCGGAAGGCGGAGTGATCTTCGACGGCCGCCCCGAATACGTTGCCGCCGCGTGTGAAGCCAGCTTGCGCAGGCTCGGCGTCGACCACATCGACCTCTACTACATCCACCGCCACGACCCTTCAGTGCCCATTGAGGACACTGTCGGTGCCATGGCGAACCTCGTTGCCGCGGGCAAGATTCGCGCGATCGGCGTGAGCAACGTCGGGCCGGACCTGCTGCGCCGGGCGGCTGCCGTCGCCCCGATTTCGGCTCTGCAGAGCGAGTATTCGCTGTGGGCGCGCGAGGTGGAACAGGAAGTTCTGCCGACCTGTCGTGAGCTGGGCATCACGTTCGTTCCGTACAGCCCGTTGAGCCGGGCGGCATTGGCTGGCAGTTTCACCAGCGACAGTTCGTTCGCCAGCGACGACTTCCGGTCGACCCTGCCAAGGTTCCAAGGCTCGAACTTCGAGCAGAACCTCCGCCTCGTGGAGGGGCTGAAGGCTCTCGCGGATGAGTGGGGCTATCTCCCCGGGCAGATCGCGCTGGCGTGGCTACTGGCCCAGCCGTACGACATCGCGCCCATTCCCGGCACGAAACGGGCAGCTTATGCCCGCGAGAACGCAGCTGCCACAGCGGTTCCGCTGAGTGCGGACGATGTCGCCTTCCTCGCGGAACTGTTCGACCCAGCGAAGGTGCGCGGGGAGCAGTACGGCACCCTTAAGGTGCGTAGCCAAGCGTCATACGAGAGTGAATGACTGGGCAGCCACGGCTGATATTGCTCTGCGGGCTGCCCAGTTCGGGCAAGACGACGCTTGTTTCAGCTGAGCACGCGGTTGAACTACCAGCCGCAGCGCGCCGATGTGCCGCTGATGATCGGCACGTGGGGCGCAAGGACCGCGGCGCTCGCCGGGCGGATCGCCGACGAGGTCAAGATCGGCGGCACGGCGAATCCGCGGGTAGTCGGCGTGATGCGGGACCGGATCGGATCGCCGGATGTCCGAATCGTCGTCGGCGCGGTCACGGTCGTGGACTCCGACGGCGTCAAAGCCCGTGCGCTGGCACGGACCGAGGTAGCCAAGAGGACGCGTTGAGTTCGGGTGTCAATCCCCTCAGATCGTGGAGACGGTTTATGCCACTTCGGTTCTGACCTGCGTCGCTGATACTGCTCGTGCGTGTGCCATCTGATGCTCGAACGGGATCGGGGCCAGGCCGTCGTTGGCGCTGTGCCGGCGGGTGGTGTTGTAGAAGTCCGCGATCCAGGTCGCGACCTTGATCCGCGCCTCAGCTCGGGTAGTGAACCGGTGTCGGTGTACGAATTCGACCTTGAGTGTGCTGTTGAACGCCTCGGCCGCGGCGTTGTCCAATGCGGACCCGACCCGGCCCATCGACTGCACCACACCCAGCGTCCGGCAGGCCGCCGCGGTCGCTGCGGCGGTGTATTCCGATCCGCGGTCGGTATGGAAGATCACCCCGTCCACGTCCCCGCCCCGGGTGGTCGCGGCCATCCGCAGCGACGCCACCACCACAGCCGCGTCATGGTGGGCGGACATCGCGTAACCCAGCATCCGGCGGGAGAACAGATCCTCAGTGGTCGCGAGATACAGCGGCCCCTCATCGGTGTCGATCTGCGTGACATCCCCGCACCACAACACATCCGGTGCCACCGCGGTGAAGTTCCGCCGAACCAGATCGCGAGCCACTGGCCGTTTCCCCGGCCGGGTCAGCGACCGCCGGCGTTTCGGCGGTCGTCCGGCCAGACCGAGCTCGACCATCCGCGCCGCCACGGTGTTCTCCGAGACCTTCCAGCCGGCCTCCCGCAGGTCACGGGTGATCCGGGGACTGCCATAGGTCTCACCCGAAACAGTGAACAACCTCCTGATCTGCTCATCCAACTGCTCCCGCCGCTGATCACGGGCAGTGGGCTTGCGGTTGATCCACTTGTAGAACCAGGACTGCGAGACCTCCAAGGCCCGGCAGGCGATCGCATGCGGGACACCGTGCTTGGTCCTCTGGGACGCGATGAACTCCGCCACGATCACTGGTTCATCGCGTCCTTCACCCACAGGACCACGGAGCGCTTGAGCACATCACGCTCCATCTCCAACTCGGCCTTCTCCTTCGCCCACTGAGGTGATCTCAGCGACTTTCACGCGATCTTGCCGTGTTCGAAATGCGTGAGGACAAGGGCGGCTTTGACGATGTCGCCGATCTTGCTGGGGCTGGCGGTGAGATGCCGCAGGCTGCGCCAGCGTCCGGTGAGCAGGGCGAAACCACGTTCGCCCAGACACCGCAGGCCACGCAGCAGAGCGTTGCGTGTGCGGGTGTCCACGTCGAGGACCTGGCCATCGGCAGGCTGTTTGACCGGGGTGTGCACGCCGATGCCGGCACCGTCGTAGCCGCCATCGGCCAGCGTCGGCAGATCAAGGTGCGAGGCGGCCCAGTACAGCGCACCCAGCACATGCTCGCGCGCCACGGTCAAGTCATGGAGTGAACCGGGCTCGACATCCGAGACCCACCACGGAAAACCGTCCGGCGCGCACAGCGCTTGGATGTTGCCGCCGTGCTCGCGGGCTTTGCCGGAGTACCACAGGTCGATCGGCTCGCCTTTCACGCTCAACGTTTTCTCGCTACAGCGATCGGCGGAGAAGACCTTTCCATCGAGGATCACGTAGGCCGTGCCCTCATCCTTGGCCCGCTGCAGGGCCTCATGCAGGTCCGGCGCCTGCTCGGCGAGCACGATGACGACCTCATCCAAGTAGCGGTAGCCGGTGGCGCGGGAGATGCCGTGATCGCGAGCCAGGGCGGGGACGTCGGTGTTCTGCCGGAACCAGCGCAGGCCCAGCACCGCGTGGCGAAAGCAGGTCAACGCCCTGCTGTTCTTGCGGGTGCCGCGTCGGCGGCGTTCGGCGTGCAGCAGCCGGCTGAGGTAGAGGGCCAGTTCACGCGGGACATCGAGCATGGCACGATACGCAATCACGGGGAGCCTTCTGGTCCGGACTTGATCTTCGCAATCCAGTTCTACCAAGGGCTCCCCGCCCATCTTTCCCCGGGTCTCACCACTCCCCAGCACATCGACCAGCGCTCGTCCGAGCAGCTTCGCGGCTCAACAAACGAACCAGAATCTTGGTGAGATTACCTCACTGTGCTCGTTCGGCCCGCAGCCGGGCCAACTCCGCACGCTCGGCCTCGTTCAACCCGTCTGCGGGCTGCCCGGTCTGGCGCCGGTCGGCCTGTACCCAGTTGTGCAGGGTGTACGCGCTGATCCCCAGATCCCGTGCGACCTGCGCCACCGACTTGCCGGTCTCGGACACGATGCGCACCGCACCCGCCCGAAACTCCGGATCAAACCGGCGCCTCTTATCTCCCACGACCTGATCATCTCTCTTGGTTCAGGTCTCCACGCTACGAGGGGAAGCACACGGGACACCATACGGCCTGACCAACGACCACGGCGTGCATCTACTGGGCAGCAAGGTTTTGCCGTTGTTGCGTCAGTGGCTGTAGCTCTCGTTCAACGTACTGGCCTTCTTCCACTCGGTCGTTGACGCGTCGTCGAAGTTGACTGAACGGGTGAGCTCGTCCCATTTCGCGTCCTCCGCTGAGCGTTTGCGGGCGGCTCCGGCGGCGATGTCGGCAGCGTCGCTGCCGATCAACAGGCGCATGGGTGGGTCGTCGACCTCGGTGATTTTTACGATCGCCGTGGCCGCGCGGTCCGGGTCGATGGGCGCGCTGTCCACGACATCGCGCAGGTGCTCGGCGATCTGACCGACCGTGCCCTGGTACTCGCTGGGCAAATCGGCGATCTGCATGGACGATCCGGCCCAGTCGGTGCGCATGAAGCCCGGTTCGACGATCGTGACCTTCACGCCGAAGGGCGCGGTTTCCGCGGCGAGCACCTCGGAGAACCCTTCAACCGCCCACTTCGCGGACTGGTAGGCCCCGACGCCGGGAGCGCCGACGCGCCCGCCGATCGACGAAATCTGCACGATATGCCCGGAACGCTGGGCCCGCATGATCGGCACAACCGCGCGGGTCACCTCGACGGTGCCGAAGAAGTTGGTCTCGAACTGCTTGCGGAAGTCCCTGGGATCGATGGTCTCGATGGGTGCGATGTTGGCGTAACCCGCGTTGTTGACCACGACATCGATGCGGCCACACAGGTCCAGTGTGGACTTGACGGCGGCCTCGATCGCGGCTGGATCCGTCACGTCGACGGCCAGTGCGTGCAGCGTGGCCGGGTACTTCTCGACGAGGTCGGCCAGTTGGGACGGTGTCCGCGCGGTGGCGACGACGTCATGGCCTGCGGCGAGTGCGGCCTCGGTGATGCTGCGGCCGAGGCCACGTGATGCTCCAGTGATGAACCAGGTGGACATCTGTTGCTCCTTTCACTGCTTCCGAGATTAACGAAACCCAGTTGCGTAATCAACGCAACTGGGTTGTGTAAAGTGTGATCGTGCAGACATCCGGCTTCCAGCGAGCGCGAAGCGCAGAGCACAAGCAGCAACGCCGCGACGAAATGCTCGACGCGGCACGAAAGCTAGCCACGGACAGAGGAGTGCGCGCGGTCACAATGACCGACATCGCCACCGAGGTCGGTGTGCACAAATCGGCGGTCTTGCGCTACTTCGAGACCCGCGAGGCGGTGTTCTTGGAACTGGCGACCGAAGGCTGGCGAGAGTGGATTGCCGCATGCGTGCCCGCAGTGCACGCCTCGGGCGCAGATCCGGCGAAAGTGGCCCGGGCGATCGCCGACACGCTGGTAGAGCGCCCATTGTTCTGCGACCTGCTGGCGCACGCCCCGATGAACCTGGAACGCGGCGTGTCCGTGGAGGCGGTACGCGAGTTCAAGCTGGCGACCTTTGGGCACATCGACCGATTTGTTGAAGCCGTGACGACGGTCCTGCCGTCGTTGACGGATGCTGACGCGCATGAGCTGGTGTCGGCGGTGAACGCGTTCGCCTCGACGTTGTGGCAGATCACGCATCCGACGGATGCGGTGGCCGAGCTGTACCGGACAGACCCGCAGATCGGCCATGCTGTCGGTGAGTTCGGCCCGAACCTGCGCCAGCAGACCGAGACTTTCATCCTTGGGCTGCTGGCGCGACGCGGCTAGTGGCAGCGGACCTGGTGAGACGAGCCATTGGTGCCCTGCCGAGCAGGGTGCTGACCGGGCGTGATGAGGCCGATGGCATGTGGGGTTGGTTGCCGGGCGTGATCAGGCTGGTGGCATCGTGGGGCTGTCGGGATCGATCGGTTTGTCGTCGCTGATCCCCGTCCCACCGGTCGTGTCACCGTAAGGGCGCTCCGATTTTCCCTTCGTACCTAAGGTTCTGCGGCCTTCTTCGCCCTCCGCGCCGTACTCCTCGCCTCGGGTTGTTGCGCTTTCCCCTACGCCCAAAGGGCTTCGGGCCTCGGTGTCGGTTGGTGGGACACCGGTCCGCTCTTCCTCGGACTTCTCACGGCTGGACTCGCTGCGTTCGTCGTCGGATGGTCCGTCGAACGCTTTCACGTTGGCTTCGGTGGCTCGTTCGCTTCCACCCTCGCCGACGTCGGGGGACCAGCCGTGTTGTGGGTCTTCGTGCCGGGACGGTTTGTCGTTCATCGTCGATTCCTGGGGTTACTGGACCCTGTCGTTCTGCGGATACCAAGGCCCACTGGAATCGAAACGGCAGTACGGAATTAGCGGGATCAGCGAATACGCGTTACAGGCTCACGGGATGTAAGGACCCGCCGTAGCTTCATCCCGACAAACACAGCCACAGCGATGGCTACGGCGGTCATGGGCCAGTTGTTCTGGACGGTGTCGCCATCGGGGTACGTGTAGAGGATCAGGAAGATCGAGACCCCGCCGATCACAGCGATCCGCCTTGCCGGAAGCGCGAATGCCGCGGCGAGCACGAGAGGCCAGCTGAAGTACCACGCGAACGTCACCGAAGACAGCAACACCGTTGCCAGCAAAGCGAGTGCGGCATTGCGGATCGCGATCGGCCCGCCATGCCGCGCCTTCCACCACAGCCACACGATCACGCCCACCAGCGCGACCCAGCCACACAACCGCGCGACGTTCACGACATCAGCCGGATTCACGTCGGCGAAAATGCCGATCACCGAGGTCGCGAGCTTGCCGGCCAGCGTCGGCAACGACAGCCACAGGTCCACGATGGCATTGCCGTCCAACGCCCCGATCCAGCCGAGATCCACGCCCGCCAACAACGTGAATCCGCCGAACACGGCCACGACGATCGCCGCCCCGACACCAGCCGTGATGGCGAACGAACCGACACGGGACGAGTCCTTGCGGTGCGCCATCCACACCCAGACCAGGAACGGCAGCACGACCGCCGCGGTCGCCTTCACCGCGAACGCGGCACCGACGAGGGCGAATCCGAACAGGTGCTGCCGGTTGAGGATGAACAGCGTGCCCGAACAGAGCAGGCCGATCATCAGCAAGTCGTTGTGCGCGCCCGCCACAAGGTGGATCAAAATCAGCGGGTTGACCGCGACCAGCCACAGCGCCATCTCGGGCCTACCCCCGAGGTGACGGCACAGCCCAGGCAATGCGGCGCACACCAGCACCAGGCCGCTGACCATCAGCAGCCGGATCAGGATGACGCCGAGCATGATGTTGGTGCCCGTCAGCGCGACGACGCTCTTGAGCAGGATGATGAACAGCGGGCCGTAGGGCGACGGCGTGTGCTGCCACACCTCGGCGACGTTCTCCGACATCGGCCCGAGCAGCCGCGACGGGCCGTCGGTGTACGGGTCGAATCCGGCGTTGGCCAGGGCACCTTGTGCCAGGTAGATGTACGGATCCTTGGTGAACAACGGCGGCGCGATCACCAGCGGCGCGACCCACGCGGCCACCGCGCGCCACATCCCGCGTACGTCGACCACGTTCGCCTTGATGGCGCGGGCGAGCTTGATCCAGGCCCAGACCAGTAGCGCGACACCGACGTAGACGCTGGTCGACGCGAGCATCTTGCCGTGCCCGTAGCGCCAGATGCCCAGCACGGTGTTGGACAGCAGCGGGTCGAACCGCAGTGTCGCGCCCGCGCCCGCTCCGCCGATCACGATCAGGATCGACCCGATCAGACCGAGCCGGATCGCCCGGCCGCGCACCGAGTCATCGGCGGGCTCGGCGGGTGCTTGCGGAATCGCTGTTGGTGTCGCCATCAGCGGCGGAATATACCTGGGGCTTCGTCGGGCCTGGCGGGTGACAGGCGGTTGTAGGCCCGCGATCATCGCAGGTCGGCACCGTGCGGACGGATGAAGCGTCCAAACGGGAGGAAGCGCGATGAGCGGCTATACGGATGTCCCGCGAGTGCAAGGCGTTCACGGTGGCTGCGGCATGATCGATGTATGCGGATAGCGCTGCTCGGCCCGGTTCAGGCGTACGCCGCCGATGGCACGCCGATCGAAGTCTCGGCGGCCCGGCTGCGCACGCTACTGGCCAGGTTGGCGCTGGCCGTGGGTGAAACCGTGTCGTCCGAGGCGCTCATCGACGACCTCTGGGGACACAACCCGCCCACCGACGCGCTCAACGCCCTGCACGCCCTGATCTACCGTCTCCGCAAGGCTTTGCGCGACCCAGGGGCGCTGGAGTCGGCCGGGGTGGGCTACCGCCTGGCCGTGGCCCCGGAAAACGTCGACATTCGTCAGTTCGAGCACCTGGCCACCCGAGGTAGGCGAGAACTGAGCACGGGCGCGCCCCAGCAAGCCGCAACCCTGCTCGGCGAAGCCCTCAACCTCTGGCGCGGGACCGCGCTAGCCGACGTACGCGAAGCCCCGTTCGCGGATGCCGCCGCGGTCCGGCTGGAGGAACTGCGGGCGGTCGTCCTGGAAGACCGGTTCGAAGCCGAACTGCGCCTCGGTCACCACGCCGAAATCCTGGCCGACCTGACCGCGGCCTCCGCGGACCACCCGCTCAGGGAAAGGCTCGCCGCCCTGCGGATGCGAGCCCTGTCCGCGGCAGGACGTCAGTCTGACGCGCTGGCGGCGTACGAGGAGGTCCGCAGCAGGCTCGCCGACGAGCTCGGGGTCGATCCATCGGCAGATGTGCGGGAAGCGCACCTGGCCGTACTCCGTGGCAGCGTCGAGCGCCCCGAGCTGACTCCAGGCCGTCTGCCTGCGCGGCTGACCAGCTTCACCGGCCGAGACGACGAGCTGAAACTCGTCGCCGAGTTGCTGGATTCGTCACGGCTGGTGACCGTGGTCGGCCCCGGCGGCGTCGGAAAGACAAGCCTGGCCATCAAAACAGCGACCCAGCACCGGACGTATCGGCAGGGCAGGCTGTGGCTCGTCTCGCTGGTGGGTTCGAAGAGCGTGGCCGAAGCGGTCCTCGGCGCCCTCAACTCGCCCAACGCACGCCCGCCGGGCACTGGTCCGGCTGAACCACTAAACCGGGTGGTCGAGCTGCTTGGCGTGAGCGAAGCCGTGCTCATCTTGGACAACTGCGAGCACATCGTGGACGCGGTCGCGCAGTTCGCCCGTGAGGTCCTCGAACGACAGCCCGAGCTGACCATTTTGGCCACCAGCAGGGAACCCTTGGAAGTCATGGGCGAGGCGCTGTGCCGTCTCGGTCCGCTCGACGAATCCCCTGCGGTGCAGCTGTTCGTCGACCGCGCAATGGCCGCACGACCCGGATTCCGGCTCGATGAGTCCACTATGGACCATGTGGTTGACGTCGTCAGGCGGCTTGACGGGTTGCCGCTTGCCCTGGAACTGGCCGCCGCGAGGCTGCGGTCGATGAGTGTCCAGCAGATCGCGCAGCGCCTCGACGACCGGTTCCGGCTCCTGAAATCCGGTAACCGGGCGGCGGATCCACGTCAGCGCACTCTGCACGCGGTGATCGACTGGAGCTGGGACCTGCTGACCGGGCAAGAACAGCTGCTGGCGCGCCGGATGTCCGTATTCCCGACAAGTTCCAGTGCCGACGCGATCGAGGCGGTGTGCGGCGGCGAGGACATCACGGCACTGGTCGACAAGTCCATTGTGGAGGAAACGGCCACCGGCTACCGGATGCTGGAGTCCATTCGCGCGTACATGGCAGAAAAACTCGTGCCAGAACGGGATGAAGTCCTGCGCAGGTTCGCGCGGTACTTCGCCGATCTGGCTGAGCGACACGAGCCATTGCTGCGGTCAGCTAAGCAAGACGAGTCGTTGAAGCTGTTCGAAACCGAGTACGACAACCTGATTTTCGCCCTGCAGACGGCCGTCGACGCCCGCGACGCGATCACGGCGTCCCGGCTGCTGACCCCGTTGTGCTGGTACTGGAGCATGCCGCGATACGACGCGCGCGCCGAAACATTCGTCGCGCAACTGCTCGAGTTCGGCGACGCGCTGCCGGAGGTCGACCAGGTCGCATTCAGGGCGTTCCAGCTGGTCACGGGCACAGGGCCAGCGCCGGACGACGCTGAGTTGGTGCGTGAGTTGATCGAGGACTGCGCGCGAACCGGCGCCCTGCGGCGGTATCCGATGTCGATGGTGGCGACGCTCGGAACCGGCTACATGCTCGGCCTGGACGACCTGGTCGAGCAGGAGATCCGTAAAATCCGTGCAGGCACAGACCCTTGGGCCCGCGCGTGCACGTATCTGGTCGAAGCCTTCGCCCGCTACTTCAAGGGCGACTGGCAAGGCGTCGCGACATCGACTCAGCAAGCCCTGCAAGGGTTCGAGGAGACGGGCGACCGCCTGTTCATCGCGACAGTACTGGCCGGTGTGGCGCACATCAGCACCACCAACGGCGATCACGAAGCCGCGATCCGGGCCTACGAGCGAGCGGTCGCACTGGCCACCCCGAACCAGTGGGAATACCTGGTCGGCCTTGCCAACGAGCGAATGCGTGCGGGCGACCTGCCAGGCGCCCGCCGAGAACTCGACAGAGCGGGTTACGAGAGCGGCCAGCGGCTGATCGACGCTGTGGTCGCGCAGGCCAAAGCCGACTTGTTGCGCCGATGCGGGGATATCGACGGATCCGACCGTGAACTCGACCGGTCGTTAACCTATGCGCGCGATACGCCGATGCCCGAAGAAGCCGCGCACAACATGATCACGCCAGCGAGGATGGCGAATCGCCTCGCCGCAGGCGACATTCCAGGCGCGCGAGCCCTGCTGCCCTCGCTCATCAGCGTGACATCAGGCAACCTCGACCTCCCCATGGCCGCCCAAAGCCTCGCCAGGCTTCGATATTTGGAAGGCGATTTGACTGGCGCGGCCACGGCACTCGGCATGAGCGAGGCCATTCGCGGCGTCTTCGACAAAGGCGACCCAGAACTGCGCGATCTCGTCGCTGACCTGGTCAACCACCTCGGTCAGGACGCGTACGACCAGGCATACGGCCAGGGCGCGCAGATGCCGAGGCAGGACGCGATGGACACCCTGATGAAGCCTGTCAGTGGCTTGTAAGAACGCTGTCATCGCAGGTCGGCACGGTCGATGGCATGACCGAACCATTCACCGAGGTGAAACTGCTCGCCCAGCGGTCGGATGAGCACCCCTTCAAGCTGATGCCCGAACTCATCCGGATACGGGAGGAACGGCCGCTGACCCCGATGATCTTCCCCGACGGACACGAAGGCTGGCTGGCCACCGGGTACGACGAGGTCCGAGCCGTGCTCAGGCATCCGAGGTTCAGCAACCGGTACGAGCTGCAGCACGTGCCGATACCTGGCTTCACCGAAACGCCACCGCCCGCGCAGCCTGGCGACATGCTTGGATTGGACGCGCCCGAACACACCCGCTACCGCAAACTGCTGACTGGCAAGTTCACGCCACGCCGGATGCGGCTGCTGACCGAGCAGGTCGAGGCGTACACCGCGGAGCGGCTTGACGCGATGGAACGGGAAGGTCCGACGGTCGACCTGATGGAGGTGTACGCCCGTCCCATTCCCGCCCTGATGATCTGCGAGCTGCTTGGCGTGCCCTACGACGACCGCGAGCACTTCCAGCGGCTCATCGACGCGATGGTGTTCCGCGAGGGCATGTCGATGGCGGACCTCAGCGCCACCTGGGCCGAGACGCAGCAGTACATCCGTGCGCTGCTCGCTGCCAAGCGCAAGAGCCCGACCGATGACGTGTTCAGCGAGCTGACCAGCAGCGACCTCGACGACGACGAGCTGTCCGGGCTGGGAGCGTTCCTGCTTGGCGCTGGCATGCACACCACGAGTGCCGTGATCGGGATGGGCACGTTCGCCTTGCTGATCCACCCCGACCAGTTCGCGGCCCTGCGCGACGAGCCGGAACTGACCGCGGGCGCGATCGAGGAACTGTTGCGCTACACCGGGATCGGCCCTGGCGCGGTGCGGACCGCGCTCGAAGATGTCGAGATCGAAGGCGTACCGATCAAAGCCGGGCAGACAGTGACCATGTCGATGGACGCGGCCAACCGTGATCCTCGCCGCTTCGCGGACCGTCCGGACGAGCTGGACCTGCGGCGCAACGCGTCCGGGCACCTGACCTTCATCCACGGCGTGCACCAGTGCCTCGGTCAGCACTTGGCCCGTGTCGAACTGCGGACCGCCCTTCCCTCGCTGGTCAGGCGGTTTCCCACGCTGCGGCTGGCGATCCCGGTGCAGGAGGTGCCGATGCGGACCGATGGGAACATCTACGACGTGACGCGGCTCCCGGTGACCTGGGCCGGACCGTCACGCGGCCAGTAACCCACTACGCGTTCCCGTTCGGGCCGTCACATAATTGTCGGCGGCCCGTCTTTTCGAACTGGATGCGTAGGATGATCACTACTGTTTTGACGACTCGTCAAGACAAGGCGCGGGGGCTGCTACTCGGCCTCATGCTCGGCGACGCGCTCGGCGCCCCGTTCACCGGCCGGGCACGCGTATCCAGCGCCGACCTGGCGGCTGAGGAGGCGGCGCCGAGCAGTCTGGTGCTGACCGGCGACGCACTGCTGGCGTTGGCGTTGACCGACCATCTCGCCCGGTTGCCCGCGATCGACAGCGCCCTGCTGGCCGAGGAGCAGGCGGGCATGTGGAAGTCCAGGCCGTTGCGGTGTTATCCCGACTCGGCGATGGTGGTCTTCAGTCAGATCGCCAGTGGTGTGCGGTGGGAATCCGTCACCGTGACCGGTGCCGACGACAGTGTGGCGGAACGGATCACACCGGTCGCCCTGATTGCTGACGACCTTGAGCACGTCGTGCAGCTCGCGTTACGGGCTGCCGCCGTCACGATCCCTGACGAGGAAACCGAACAAGCCGCGACCGTGCAGGCTTCTGCCGCGTTCTTGGCGATGCACAGTGACATGGACTGTCCACTTGATCCGACCCAGCTCACCGCGGACCTCGCCGCCGCATTCCCGTCATGGCAACAAAATCTGACGATCGTGGCCGATCTCGTCGACGCCGACGCGACACCGGACGAAACCGCGGACGCGTTTGGCCACACGGTGCCAAGGGCGTTGGTCGCCTTCCTGCTCAACCCGGATGACCCCGATGAAGCGATCCGCTATGCGATCCAGTGTGGCGGGGAAACCGGGACTGTCGCGGCGATGGCAGGTGCGCTCGCCGGGGCCCGCAGCGGGACTTCGTTGATGTCGAAGACTTTGCTCGGCCGCCTCGAAGGGCGCAAGCACGCGACGCGCCTCGCGGACCAACTTATCGTACCCTAACTGCATGGGGAACGCGCGTTTGTCGTTCAGCCCTCGTGAGTGGTTATGCGTGTTCTAACCCTGCTAACCACTCACGAGGGCTGACATGGGGGTTTGTAGGTGAGTTGGGACAGGTGGTGTTCCCAGACCTCGGGCGTCAGCACGTCACGGGTGGTTGTGCAGATTCGCTGGATCGCGTGTTCCCGGTCCAGATCCCAGATCCGGATGAGGTTGTCGCCGGTTCCGGTGACCAGCACGCGCGCCGTGGGGCTGAACGCGGCTGTGTATCCGGTGTCCATCCGGCCGGACAGCATGCCGATCGGGCGTGCGTTGGCGGCGTCTGAGATGTCCCACAACCGGATCGATTTGTCCGCGCTTGTCGTGGCCAGGGTGCGGCCGTCCGGGCTGAACGCGGCCGAGATGACCGACTCGGTGTGTGCCGTCAACGGGTTGCCCAGCAGCGTCGGGTTCATCGGATCCGCGACGTTCCACAGCCGTACGGTCTTGTCCGCGCTGGTCGTGGCGATGATTTTGCCGTCGGGGCTGACGGTCGCCGAATGCACCGCGCCTGAGTGCGCGGTGACCACGTTGCCCAATGGACGAGGCGCCGCAGGGTCGTCGACATTCCACAGCTTGAGGGTTTTGTCTGCGCTGGTGGTGGCGAGGATGCGCTGGTTCGGGAGGAAGGCGAGGTCGTTGATGTAGTCCGTGTGGCCGGTGCGGAGATCCCCGAGGCGCGTGACTTGCCCCTGGGTGTCCCAGAACGTGACGGTCGAGTCGCCATTCAGGGTCGCGAGGATACGGCCGTCCGGGCTGAACGCGACTTGCCCGCCGAACCTCGTGCTGAGCGCCAGGGGAGTGCCCATTGGCTGCGGATGGGCCGGATCGGACACGTTCCACAGCCGTACTTTCTGATCACCACCGGCGGTGGCCAGGATGCGCCCGTCGGGGCTCAAGGCGAGGTTGTTGAGGTAGGTGTCGTGCCCTTCCAGCGGCGGGCCGAAGGACCTCGGATGGACAGGATCGGTCATGTCCCACAGCCGGGCCGTCTTGTCTCCGCTGGCGGTGGCGAGCAGCCGTCCGTCCTTACTGAACTCCAGCGAACTGACCCAATACGTATGTCCGGCAAGGATTGTCGACGGGATCGACCATAGGCTGACCGCGCTGCTGTCGGTTCCGGCGGCGAGAGTCCTGCCATCCGGACTGAACTCGACCGTATTGACGCCGCTGCTGCCTGCCGACAGCGGTGGCCCGAACGGTACTGGATCGCTTGGAGCAGAAAGGTTCCACAGCCGGGTCGTGTTGTCGGTGCTCGCGGAAGCCAACATGCGACTGTCCGGACTGAACGCTACTTGCCAGACAGCCGCGCTGTGCATGGTGATCGGCTGGCTTTGCGGCACGGCATGCGCTCGATCCGTCACGTTCCACAGGCGGACTGTCTTGTCCTCGCCCGCGGTTGCCAGCATGCGGCCGTTGGGGCTGAACGTGACCGAGTGCACTATGTCGGTGTTGCCAGTGAGTTGGCCGAGTGATGCGGGCTGTTCGAGGTCGGTGACGTCCCACAGCCGGACGCCCTTGTCGTTGCCCGCGGACGCGAGCGTGCGGCCGTCCGGACTGAACTCGACGGAACGCACCGGAGCCGTGTGGCCGACCAGTGGCTGACCCAGCGGCCGCGGCTTGACCGGATCGCTGATATCCCACAGCCGCACGGTTTGGTCGTCGTTCGCGGTGGCGATGGTCTTGCCGTCTTCGGTGAACGCGACCGAGTAGATCGTTCCGTTGTCGCCGGACAAGGGCTGGCCGAGTGCGGTGGGATGCGCGGGATCGCTGACGTCCCACAGGCGCACGACGTTGTCGTTGCCCGCGGTGGCCAGCAGCTTCCCGTCGGGACGGAACACCGCCGACGTGACCCAGCTGGTGTGTCCGGTCAGCGGCTGGCCCAACGCGACCGGACGAGATGGATCACGCATGTCCCACAGCCGGACCGTTTTGTCGTCGCTGGCGGTGGCCAGGATCTGGCCGTCCGGTCGCCATGACGTCTCGTAGACCGGTCCGGTGTGGCCGAGGATCGGGGTGGCCAGCGGTGTGTTCTGGGTCGAGATGAGCCTGGAGTAGACCTCTTGGTCGTCCGGCCGGATGCGGTGCGCGACCAGGTTGAGCTGGGCCGACAGCGACGGATCGGCCTCGGCGAGCCGGTCGGCCTCGGCCAGGATCCGCCTGAACTCGGCGTCATTGCGTTCGGTGATCGCGATCGCGGCGGCGACCACCGCGACGATCGCCAGCACGCAGACCAGCGTGACCGCGACGCGGCGGGTCCATGTCGCCCGCTGTCGTTGTTTCGCTGACGCGGCAAGGAAATCCTTGGCGATCCCGGTCGGTCGTTTCGCCCGCAGCAGCGCGGTCTCCAGCCGCGCGCCGCGATAGAGCAGCGACGGATCCCTGCGCTCGGTGTCCCAGGTCTCGGCGTCTTCTTCGAGACGTTGCCGTGCCAGGTTTCCGGCCCGGTCGTTGTCGATCCAGCTCCTCAGCCGCGGCCACGCCTGCAAGAGGGCCTCATGGCTGATCTCGACCGAGTCGGCGTCCAATGTGACCAGTCGGGCCCGTGCCAACGCCTCCAATGCCTCCGCCGCGGCGTTGGGATCGGCTGATCTTTCGACGATTTCGTCTCGTGTGGACCGTCGGCGAGTGTCCCTTGTGTCTCGTCCAACGTGGACAAGGCGCAGCATGACCTCCGGTGTCGCCGATTTCGCCGCGGACGTCAACTCTGCCCACGCTTGTTCGGCTGTGGCGGCGACAGCCCCGTGGATGCCGCCTGCGGCACGGTAGCCCGCGATCGTCAGTTTGCCCGCCTGCCGCCTTTGCCACGTCGCCAGCAGCGCGTGGGACAGCAGCGGCAGGGCGCCCGCGTCGTATGAGCCGCCTCTGGTCCGGGTGCTCGCGCCGAGGTCGCGCATGAGCAGGTCGACCAGGCCGGTTTCGAGCTGGACGCCCACGGCCCTGGCAGGCCGCGTGATCGCTTCGCGCAGTTCGGTCGCTGCCATCGCGCCGAGGACCATTTGCCGGTCCTGCAAGGCTTCCGCCAGTTCGGGGTAGTCAAGGCACTGACCGTAGAAGTCCGCGCGGACACCCAGCACCACCAGCGCGGGCGGGCTTCCCGCGTCGCCTGGCGTGCACGCGGCGCGCAGGGCGTGCACGAACAGCTGGCGATGCTGCTCGTCGCGGCAGAGCGTGAACGTTTCCTCGAATTGGTCGACGATCAGAACAAGCCGTTCGCCCTTTCCGGCGATGCCGTGCCGGATCAACTCGGCGAAATTCTCTGGCTCCTGCTCTTCGTTGGCTGCTGTCGTGAGCACGTCGGCCAGGCCGGGAATATGGAGGAGCAATTCCTTGACCGGGTTGGCGCCCGGTGTCATGAATATCGCGGACGCCAGCGTCGCACCGACACCGGCTTGCAGAACAGAAGACTTACCGGATCCGGAAGCGCCGACGAGCATGATGATCCCGCCGGTTTCGCACGTGTCATCGAGGCGGGCAAGCAAAGCCGCGGTGCTGCGTTCCCTGCCGAAGAACCAGTCGGAATCCTCTTGCCGGAAAGACGCGAGACCGCGATATGGGCAAACGCCGCTATCGACGTCAACGCTCGGCTCATCCGGCATTTCGCCGCTGGCCACCGGGCTGCTCTGCGCCTGTTCCCACAATGCGCGCCAGGTATCGAGGTCGTACAGGCCGTCGACCAGTGGAGCGGTACGTGCCTTTCGGGCCTCGCCGATCAAAATCTCCAGCGTCGCCGCCAATGCGGAGAACCGCGCGGGAACGTTGCGGCCACGTCGCCAGTCACTGATTCGCTGTACCGATACCCGAGTCGGGCGGCCCATTTCGTCGACTCGGCGGGCCCGCGCGACCGACTCGGCGACGCGCTTGAGCGGCGGGTCACCGGCGGCTGCGTAGAGCAGAGCGAACCGCTCCGCGAACGCCGCGCGGTGGTCCGACTCCTGGCCCGGACTGGGCATCTATCGTCCACCCCTCGGTTGGCTGTCCGTCCAGGTTCCGGACCGGAACATCCGTTCTTTCGGCTGAGCAGGCACGCTGGGTGCGGTCAGCCACTGAGGGTAGCCCAAATGATGATCGTTGCAGGGAGAATCCGGAACACGACTTCGCCGGACAAGCACGGCGGAGTGCGTGCCGGCCGACTGGCTCCGGGGCGGTGCCAGTCGACCGGGCAGGTGCTCGGGGAGTAGGGATATTCGCCCGGCCGGGACGGCGGCTTAACTAGGGGTGCCGCCGTAATGGGCGTGGCGAATATCCGTTCTAGGCTGGATCGATGGCGAGAGCGTCAACAACGTCGACGGCCTGTTTTTCACGCTCGAAAGTGCGAAGCTGCCGTTCAGCCCCGCCGCCGGCGGCAACGAGTTGCTTGACATGCTTTTCGGCGAATTCAAGGTCGCCATTTTCCCGTAGCGCGGGTTTGAGCAATTCAAGCAGGTCGTTCAACACGGCGTTCGCGGGAAGCGGAATGCCGTGCTGTGGATGCGGGCATTGACCGCTGATTCCGTCCCGCGCGGCTCGCCACAATTGTGCCCGTAGAATCTCGTTCGGCAGGTCCAATGGCGGCTTTGTGGTATTCAGGGCTGTATGGCTGAGCGCGCGAACGATAACCGCGAGCAATACGGCCTCTTCCAGTGTCGCGGCCACATCGCCGATCCGAAATTCCAAGGTAGGCTGATGTTCGGACAACCTGATGTCCCAATAGACCATTCCCCGGTCAAGGATGGCCCCGGATCGAAGGCAGCCGTTGACAATGGATTCATAATGATCGACGGATTCGAAAGCAGGGGGCGGGCCAGCGGACGGCCACTGCGTCCATTGCCGGTAACGCCAGCTGTGATACCCGGTGTCCACACCGGATTCGATGGGAGAATTGGCGGTGACCGCGAGGAGGATCGGCAGCCAGGGCCGCACCTGATTGATCACCTTGATCCCGGTAGCGGCGTCCGCGATCCCGACATGGACATGACAGCCACACGTGGTGACCTGGTGAATCATCGCCCCGAAGTGTTCGGCCATGCGCTGGTACCGCGGATTCGGTGTGATGGCAGGCGGATCCGGTTCAGCGACCAGCGCGGCACCACTGGGAACCAGCCGGAGGTTGCGGCGCGCGCCAGCCGTGGCAAGCGCGGACCGGAGATCGTGCAGCTGCGTAAGCAATTCGTCGTGCGTCCGGCAGATGCCCGTGGCGGTCTCGGCCTGAGACCGCTTCAACTCGGTCTGCAGCTCGCCATCCTGTTCCTCCGCGGCATCGACGAGCCTGGCCGCGTGTCTAGACAGGTGGCCGTGGCGATCCACGACGAAGAACTCCTCTTCGACCCCCACGGTCAACTGATCGTTCATGTGCGCTCCTCGGGTGTGTCCGGAAGAGATACCCCGGGTTAGACGCTGTTACCCACCGGGTAGGCCTTAAGTCGCCAACCTAGGAGGTATCCATGCGGGCTGTGGTGCTGAACTGCACACTCAAGCCGTCACCAGACCAATCCAACACGGAACTACTGGCCGAACCCGTCGCCGCGGGTCTCCGGGACAAAGGCGCGGCGACGGAGTCATTCCGGGTGGTGGACTACAACATTCTGCCGGGAGTGGAAACAGACCTCGGCGAAGGCGACCAATGGCCAGAACTGCACAAAGCGTTGCTGGCAGCGGAAATCCTCGTGATCGCCTCACCAACATGGCTCGGCAGGCCCTCATCGATAGCCCAGCGAGTGCTGGAACGAATGGACGCCATGATGTCGGAGACAGATGAGCAAGGAAAACCGGTGGCATACAACAAAGTCGCCGGAGTCGTGGTGACCGGGAACGAGGACGGCGCCCACCACGTGATCAGCGAAATCTCCGGGGCCCTGAACGACATCGGATACACAATCCCAGGCCAAGCATGGACATACTGGAACATGGGCCCAGGTCCCGGACCCAGCTACACGGACACCGACCATGGCCACGAGTGGTCACACAAGACGGCGGCGACCATGGCGGACAACCTGTTCGCGGTGGCTTCAGCCTTGCAAGCCAATCCAATCAGCTGAATCCAGGTGAGGCCTCGGGGCCAGCTGAGCCTCGGGGCCGGGGCCAGCGCCGGGGGCTACCAGGGGCCGCCATTTCGATGCCGAGCCGACCTGACGGGCCAATGGACCACCTGATCATCAGCCAGTGTGGGCCTTCCAACCCCATCCTTGCCTTAGTCGGGCCTCAGTTGTTGCTTCATGTCCATGCCACCTTGCCCCTCGGGGACCGATTCGTCGGCAGCCTTCTCCGGCGAATCCTCGTCCGCGAAGGTCGGCTTCGTATGCTCGCCCGCGAAGTCCGCGTCCTCTTCCATGCTTTCCGCGGTGTCCTTGTCGATCTCCGGTCGTCGGCTCATCGGCCGAGGGCCTTCTGCAGCTCCGACTTGTTCATGCTCGACCGGCCCTTGATGTTCTTCTTCTTGGCCTCGTTGTACAGCTGTTCCTTCGTTGGGCCCTTTGGGCCTTTGCGGCCGGAACGCTGGCCGCCGCGGCTTTGCGGCGACTTGTCGTTGGTCGACGACTTGCTCGCGGTGCGGGATTCGCCGGACTGCGCGCGGTTCTTGTTCACGATCCGCGCGGCGAGTTCTTCCGCCCTGCTCTCGCTCGCGCCGCTGCTCTTGGCCGAGGACTTGATGTGCTTGTACTGGCGTTCCCGCTTCTTGCTCCACGCTTTCTGAGGCATGACGTTCCTCCCTTGAAAGGCTGGTCACCCGGAGATATACCCCGTGGTCACGGCGTTATGCCTAGCGCGCTCACGGTGCTGAGGTCCTTGACGAACTCGCGGTACGCCTCCTCGCGGTTGTCGGCCCGGAGCACGGCGGACGGGTGGACGGTCGCCGTCACCTTGGCTGTGGAATCCGGCAGATCCATGATCTCGCCACGGTGCTGCGTCACCTTGAACGACGAACCCAACAGCGACTTGGCCGCCACCGAACCCAGGCAGACCACGAGCTCCGGTTTGACCGCGGCCAGCTCGCCGAGCAGCCACGGCTGGCAGGCGACCACTTCGGTCCGGTTCGGCGTCTGGTGGATACGGCGTTTGCCGCGTTCGGTGAACTTGAAGTGCTTCACGGCATTGGTCAGATACAGCGCGGAACGGTCGATTCCCGCGTCCGCAAGTGCCCGGTCAAGCAGGCGGCCCGCCGGGCCGACGAACACCTTGCCCGCCTTGTCCTCCTGGTCGCCGGGGGTTTCGCCGATCATCATCACGCGGGCACGCGCCGGACCTTCGCCGAAGACGGTCTGGGTCGCGTCCTTGTACAGGTCGCAGTTGTGGCACTCGCCAGCCTCGCTCCGCAGCTTCGACAGGCTCTTCATACCCCAATGGTTACCCAGCTGACGGCTTGCGGACGCACATCCAGTACCCGGCCAAGGTCAGCACGATGAACACCACCGCCATGAACAGGTTCATCGGGATCCCAGCCAGCCGCGCGGACTCGCCCGGATACTCCTCGTAGCTCGTCCCCGGCACGAACAGTGGCACGAAGAACGCGCCCCACACCACCACCGGCACGGCCGCGGCCACCTGGAAGAAGGAGCGTCGCCACAGCAGCCACAGGCCGACGAGCGCCATCCCGATTCCCACTGCGAGCAGCTCGACCGTGTGGAACCGGGCGTGCGGTGGCCACGCCGGGTTGAACACGTGACTCTCGTTGAAGTCGATGACTGTGGGGCCAAGCATGGTCGCGACCAGCGTGACTGTGAGGATGATCTTGCCAGCGCGCAGCATGCCGCTGACCTTAGCGTTCGTGATCATTCGAGGGCTGGCGAAAATTTGTTCGCGGCAGGCGTCGACATCGGCCACGTCCGTTCGACGCAGTGATGACAGCAGGTCAGAACAACCGAGGAGCACCCATGCGTACCCTGATCACCACCGCCTTCGTCTCGCTCGACGGCGTCATCGAGGGGCCCGGCGGCGAGCCGGAGTACCGCAACACGGGCTGGACCTTCAAGGACATCGAGTTCGACGAGGCCGCGTACGAGCTCAAGGGCCGTGAGCAGGACGAAGCTGCCGCGATGATGCTCGGCCGCGTCAGCTACCAGGCGTTCTCGCCGGTGTGGCCGGGGATGACCGAGGACTTCGCGGGGTACAACGCGATGCCGAAGTACGTCGTGTCCAGCACGCTGCAGGAGCAGGACCTGGTCACCAACTGGGGCGAGATCACGATCCTGCGCACGCTTGACGACGTCGCCGCGCTCAAGCAGACCGACGGCGGGCCGATCATCGTGCACGGCAGCGCCAACCTGAACCGGAACCTGTCCGACGCCGGCCTGATCGACCGCTACCACCTGCTGCTGTTCCCGGTGCTGCTCGGCGCGGGCAAGCGGCTGTTCAGCGACGCCGACAAGGACAAGCAGAACCTCAAGCTCGTCGAGAGCGAGTCCTACCGCAACGGCATCCAGAAGCTGGTTTACGACGTCGTCCGTTGATCGGCCCTGGCCGGGGTCGCCCTTGGCGGGCGACCCCGGCGGTGCTTACCGTTCGTAGGCGCCGATGTCGTGGTTAGCGCCTGCGGGCCGCGGGTTGTTGTCGAGGTCGAATGCCGGGGCGGAATCGGTGCACGGTGTCGCCAGGCTGCGCCACATCGGCCGCCGCCTGCACGGTTGTGTACTGGCCACCAGGCCCGACAGTCAGTATTCGGTCTAGCGCGGTGGCCGAGGCCGTTGCTGTCGTCAGCAGGCTCGCGGCCAACGCGGCCACGGTCCCCAACGCGATTCCGTTCAGTCCCACGTGAACCTCCCCGGTCAGTTGAATGCCGAGGAGAGCTTGTCCTGGTTCGGTGGGGACCTCTCCCCGCGGCTGGCTAACGTCGTTCAACCGGCACATATTCGAAAGTTGGGCCAGCAGTCGATTCTTCGTCGTCATTCGGCATCTGCATGAGGGCGATCGCCTGCGCCTTCAGCGCATACATCGTGCCGATGGAAGCGCCCAACTGAGCCGGGTTGCCGTTGAACGCCTGCTGGAGCTGGCTGAGCAGCTCGCAGTACTGGACGTTGAATTTCTCCTGTGCCACACGGATTTCGCTGCCTTTGGGGTAGTCGGCCGTGCGTGGATTGGGCTTCATCGGCAGGATCCCGTCAGGGTCGACGGTGATCTTCTCGCCGCTCGGCCCGGACTGCGGCGTGTCACCGGTTTGGTACCGGCGCCCGACCTGGAGTTCTTTGAACCGGTAGAAATGCGCGACCTCGTCACGGTCGGGGTGGAAGACGTCGCGGTCGCCGTCCCACACCTCCGTACGTGCGGCCCCTTCGCCTTGCTCGACGATCTCGGCGAGCGCAGCCATCGCGGACTTCAGATCATGGACGGGAATGACCTGACCGCCGCCCGTGCGGATGTGCATCTCGCCGATCTGCCGTGCCGGATCGCCGCAGAAGACAGCCTCCTCCCCGAGTTCCTCGCACAACTTTCGAAACCCGGCCTCAATAGCGACGTAGAACTGCCCGATTGTCCGATACTCGTCCGACTGGGGCGGCGCGTCCACCGACGCGGGCTGTTCGATCTTCAGGAACAACTCGATAGCCGCCGGTCCGAACGGGTTCAAGTGGACCAGCACGGACTTGTCGCTGTGCGGAAGCGGATGTGGATAGGGCCGCAACAGGTCTGGCGTGTCGACCTTCGGCTCGCCGCCAACGGCGTTCAGGAGGTTCGCGGCCAGCGCCAGATGCAGCATCTCCTCGGTCAGGACGCTGTTGACGACGTGTGCGGCCTCGACGTTCCTGGTCGGATCCAGTGAGTAGAGGGCACACATGTACGGCGGGATAGTCGTGTGCTCAAGCTCGATCGCCCACTGCAGGTGGCGGCGGAGATCGACCAACGTGTCGATGGCATGAGCGCCACTGGTGCCCATTGTGGAACCTCGTCTCGGTGATTGAGCCAGTTCGGTGTCGGGAAGTAGGACAAGGTGGGGCAACGCCTTGTGACACGTCGTCACAACGGTGATCGCTCTCCGGTCATGGTTGGTGGTCCGGCCGAGTCACGAGTTAAGAGCGGGAGTACCGGGTTTCAGGCGGCCTGAACGGTATGCGTCAAGCAGAGCGTGGCTGGTCCCACCCGCCGCCGGACCTCGATGGCGGCGCCTGTCGAGAAGCAAGCGGCCGATGGGGCGTGACTGGACTCTGGCTCGTGTGGCGCGCACCTCACGAACTTGTTCGTAACGAACATGTTCGTTATGGTCGATGATGACCCCCAAGAACGAAGGAGAACCGCTATGACCAACCACTATCCAATCGCGATCATCGGTGCGGGCCTTGGCGGCCTCACCTTGGCCCGCGTTCTGCACGTCAACGGCATCGACGCGGCCGTATTCGAGACGGAGCCGTCAGCCGAGGCTCGTACCCAGGGCGGCATGCTGGACATCCACGCCGATTCCGGCCAGGTCGCCCTGCACGCTGCCAACCTTCACGCTGACTTCCGTGGGCTCATCCATGCAGGTGGGCAAGCGATGCGGATCGTGGACCCGCAGGGTGTGACGCACTTTTCCGAGCGGGACGACGGCACCGGTGACCGGCCTGAAGTCGACCGGGGGCAGTTGCGTGACCTGTTGTTGAACTCGTTGCCGGACACCACCGTTCATTGGGGCCGGAAGGTCACGGATGTGCGGGCGTTGGGAAATGGGCGCCACGAGGTGACCTTCGCAGACGGCGTCGTGATCACGACGGATTTGCTGGTGGGTGCGGATGGCGCGTGGTCGCGAGTACGGCCGCTGGTTTCATCCGCTGTGCCCGAGTACACCGGCATTTCCTTTGTGGAGACGGATTTGCTGGACGCTGCCGCTCGGCATCCGGTGTGTGCGGACATGGTTGGCTCGGGTTCGTTCATAAGTCTGGGTGATAACAAGGGCTTGCTTGTGCACTGTGAGAGCGACGGCAGCCTGCATGTCTATACCGCGCTCAAGGTTGACGAGAGCTGGCTGGACGGCATCGACTTCGCCGATGCGCCCGCCGCGAAACATGTTGTCCTCGAACAATTCGAGGGTTGGCACGACACACTTCGTGCGTTGATCGCCGATGGCGATGTCGTGCCGCGCCGGATTCATGCGCTGCCGGTTGGGCACCGATGGGATCGGGTGCCTGGTGTCACCTTGGTGGGTGACGCCGCGCATCTGATGTCGCCGTTCGCGGGGGAGGGGGCGAATCTCGCGATGCTCGACGGTGCCGAGCTCGGTCTTGCCATCGTCAACCACTTGGGGGACACCGAGGCGGCGCTGGATGTCTACGAGCGGGCACTGTTCCCGCGCAGTGCATCCTCGGCTGCTGAGTCCGCGGGCAATCTCACCATGATGTTCGGCGACGATGGCCTTGACGATCTGCTCGATCAGTTCCGGCACCGGTCGCTCGTTTAGTGTGACGCCATGCCACCCCGGTCGAGAAATCCGATCAGCCGACGCGAACGGCCAGCCAAACCTGCGCTGACCCGCGCGGGAATCGTGGCGACGGCTGTCGAGATCCTGCGCGCCGAGGGGCTGGCGAAGGTGACCATGCGGCGGTTGGCGCAGGAATTGGACACCGGCCCGGCCTCGCTTTACGTCTACGTGGCCAACACCGATGAGCTGCACGCCGCGATCCTCGACGACTTGCTCGGCGAGGTGGATTTGGAGACGGCCGCTCGCGGCGACGACTGGCGCGAGCGGCTGGTTGGGGTGCTCAGCTCGTACACCTTGGTGCTGTTCACGCACCCGGAACTGGCCCGCGCGGCCTTGGTTGCGCGGCCTAGCGGGGAGAACTACCTGCGGTTGCTGGAGCGATTGCTCGCTCTGCTGGATGAGGGTGGCGTGCCAGCGGCCCAGGCCGCGTGGGGTGTGGACATTCTGTTGCAGTCGGCCACCGCGACTGCCGCTGAGGCGTCAACCCGTGCACAGTCGCAGGCGCGTGCTCAGCAGCAATGGGACGCGATGACGCGTGCACTGCACGAAGTGGACGGACAGGCCTATCCGCAGGTGCACGCTTTGGCGGACCAGTTGCTCAGCGGTACGCCGCAAGAGCGGCTGTCTTGGAACTTTCGAATGTTGATCAATGGCATCGCCAGCACGCCGGTGCCTCAGCCGTTGCCTTCGTAGGCCTCGATCGTTCGTACGAACATCGCCCGGTCCTTCGGGGAGAGCGGCTCGAATGCCTTCTGCCACGCCACCGCGCCGTTCGCGAGCCAGTTGTTGATCGCCGTACGGGTCTCGGGGTCGTCAGTGATCGCGACGATCGTGCGGCGCCGGTCGGCCGGGTCAGTCCGGCGGTCGATGGCGCCGTGTTTGCTCAGATCGCTGACCATCAGGCTGACGGTCGTCGGCGCGACCTCAAGGCGCGCGGCGAGCTGGTTGACTGTCATCGGGCCGTCGAACATGAGGTAGGACAGCATCGACAGGTGCCGGGGCGCCAGGTTCATCGACTGCAGCTGTTCCGGGATCTTCGTACGCTTGAGCCGCGCCGTGACTCTGGGCATGAGCAGCAGCATCGCCCTGATGGCCTCGTCGACGCTCATGCCCTCGGTTGACAACCCGCTTACTCCCTCATTGGTCGGCCCACCACCGTACCCGCTCGTCAGGTCACTTCGAAGTTCGCCATCATCGCCATGTCCTCGTGCTCGGCGTTGTGGCAGTGGAACACGAACCGGCCGCGATAGTCGTCGAACCGCGCGATGACCTCGACCGCCTCGCCAGGGCTCAAGTCGACGGTGTCCTTGATCCCGCCGTCGAACTGCCCTGGTGGCAGCGTGCCCCGCGACAGGATCTGGAAACCGACCAGGTGCATGTGCACGGGATGGTGGACATCGGCGACGAAGCGCCAGATCTCCGTATCGCCGAGCTTCGGCCGGGCTTCCATCCGGTCGGGCGAGAACGGCTCGCCACCGATGACCCATCCCCGGCGGCCGTGGAAATGACCAGCGCGGAAGGAGAACTCGCGGATCGCCGAGGCGTGCTCACGGGTGAGCGGCTCGATCTCACTGAGCTTCGCCGGGATTCGAAAGTCGTCCGATCCACGGCGGGCCACGACGAACCGCATAACCTGTGCGGTCGACCCAGTGCCGAGGCGGTTGACAAGGGTGACCTGGGTGCCGACCGGATACTGTCCAAAGTCGACGATCACGTCGTACCGTTCCGCTGGCGCGATGGGAAGGTGATCGTGGCTGCGCGGCGTGTCCAACAAGCCTTGGTCGCTGCCGATCTGCACGAACTGTCCGCCTGGTTCCAGCGCCAGGTCGTAGCGGCGCGCATTGGATCCGTTCAGGAACCTGAGACGGTACTTGGTTGCCGAGACCTCGTGAACCGGCCAAGGCGCGCCGTTGACCAGAACGACGTCGCCGAACACACCCTCGACGTACGCGTCCTCCACGCCTGGTACAGAGCGCAGAGTCCGGTCGATGGACGGGTACATGAGGGCGCCGTCCTCATCGAACGCGCGGTCGGCGATCATCAGCGGCAACTCGCGGTCGCCCGACGGCAGGCCCAGCGCGTCTTCCTCCGCGTCACGGACGAGATGGAACCCGGCAAGGCCTCGATAGACGGCAGGACCGGTGAAATCCATCCGGTGATCGTGGTACCAGAGCGTCGCCGCGCGCTGGCGCATCGGAAAGACGTAATCACGGGCGCCTTGGGTGATCCGGGCGCGGGCGTCGTGCATCGTGTGTCCACTGTGGTCCCAGCCGGACACCGGCAGCACAAGGTCTGTCGGGTAACCGTCGTCGTCGGCTGGTGTGTGACCGCCGTGCAAGTGGACGACTGTCGGGACCGGAAGTTCGTTGCGGTGGTGGACAATCGTTGTCCGGTCCCGCCGTGACTCGATCGTCGGTCCGGGGAATATGCCTTCGTATCCCCAAATCGGGGTGTGGACGCCAGGGATGATCTCGGCCGTGGCCGGTCGTTGGGTGATCGTGTATCGATCGGCTTCATCGGTCCTCAGTGGACTGAGCACGCGTGGGATCGGCAGCGGCACCGTGAACGGCTCGGGCAGGGGAATCTTGCTGCGCAGCAGTTCCCCGGTGGCCTCGGTTCGGAGCAGTCTCGGTCCGGCGAGCCCTGCCGTGAGCAAGATGCCACCGGCCAAGCTCAGGAATGTCCGTCGGGGAAGACCGTTCACGGGGCCACCCGCCAGATGCCGATGGTCGTCAGCGCCATGCCGGTGACGAGCGCGACGCCGAGAGGTATGTGCAGGTCAGGCGCGCCCGCGACGCCCGCGAAGTACTGCGCGGTCTCACCGAGGAGGATGAGCACGCTCGCCACGAAGACCCACCGAGGCCCGCGGGACAGCCACAGCACAAGCGCGGCTACGACCTGTGCGACGCTCAGGAACGACACGGTGTCGGCGCCCCATCGGTGCAGCCAGAGCATGTCGTAGTCGCCGCCGAGGTAGCCACCCGCGAAGATCGGCTGGCCGATGATCGCGACTAGGTGAGCACTGACGAGTATTCGAGTCACCAGCAGTGTCCTGGGTGCTGGCACGGTTTCAGTCACGTAGCCGAACGTATGAGCGGACGGCTTATGCTGTCCAAGACAAGATTCGTTATCTGTTCATAACAGGTGAGGCATCAGCGTGGATCTCCTGGCACTCCGGTACTTCCAGGCCGTTGCCCGGCTTGAACACGTCGGCCGGGCCGCCGACCAGCTACGAGTCGCCCAGCCGTCGCTCAGTCGGACCCTGGCCAGGTTGGAGAGCGACCTTGGGGTGCCTCTGTTCGACCGGCGCGGGCGCCGGATCCGGCTCAACCGGTTCGGGGCGGCTTTTCTGCGCCGAGTCGACCGTGTGCTGGCCGAACTCGACGATGCCCGGCAGGAGCTCGTGGACGCCGTCGGGCTTTCGGGTGGCACGGTCACGTTGGCTGCTGAGACGCTGATCCCTCTCGTCGAGCCACTCCGGTCTTTCGTCGCCGATCATCCTTTGGTGGACGTGCGGCTGGTGCAGTCGTCGGCCGCGATGATGGCTCAGCAACTGCGGGCCGGGGATGTCGATCTGTGCGTTGCCTCGCAACCGTTGCCAGGGCAGGGGATTGAGAGTCAGGTTTTGCTGGATGAGCCTGTGTTGCTGTGTGTCCCCGTTGGGCATCGGCTTGCCGGGCGGTCGCGGGTTGGTGTGGCCGAGCTCGCTGGGGAGCCGTTTCTCACCACCCGGCCTGGGTTTTGGCAGCGGGCGCTCGTCGAACGGCTTTTCGCCACGGCTGGGGTCGAGCTTTCCGTTGTTTGTGAAGGGGATGAGCCCAGTGTCCTTTTTGAACTCATCGGCGCTGGGCTCGGAATCGGGCTGGTTCCTTCCGTCGGCCGGTTGACGTCGGCTGCGACTCCGGTTTCGTGGGTGGAGGTCGACGATCCGGACTGCCGCCGGGTACTCAGTGTTGCGTGGCGGGAGGACGGATACCTGTCTGTGGCAGCCTTGCGGTTCCGGGATCACGTTGCCAGGCACTTCGAGTGATGTACTGCGTGCGCGGCAGGGTTCGGGTACGTCCAACGCGGGATGTCGGTGTCGCGTCGTTGCCTTAGCGTGGGGGCGTGATGCCCGTTGCCACGTTTGCTGATGTTGGCCGGGCTGACACCATGGGGCTACACCAGGTTCTGGTGGGTCACCGTGAAAATCGTCCTGGCGCTCGGTTGTGCGCTAGGCGGGAGAGCGACGTTCGGCCGCTGGCTGGCGACTGCGGCGCGCCAGCCGATTCCCAGCGACGCGTTGATATGGGGCGCTGTTCTCATGATCGCCGCGATCGCGTTCATGGCCTGGGTCGCCCGCGCCAAGCCGTGGGGCCAGATCGGCCACAACCGCCAACCCGTACAACCATGGGACCATCCGGCGTTGTGGGTGATCGTCCTGGGCGCGCCCGTCGCGGACTACGTGACCGACCTGCCACCGCAGGCGATCCCCGCAGCACTCGTGCTCGGCCACCACGCACTCCTGACGCGCCGCCCGGCGGATGGCGTGTCCGGTTAGGACCGTCAAGGCTGCGCGATGGGGCAGACAATGGGGAGATCGGCCGGATGGGCGGCCAACTGGACCTAAGCTGCGCCCCCGTGACCGATGGAACGGGAATGCTGGTCGCCCAAAGGTACCGTCTGGTGCGGGTGATCGGGGCAGGCGGAATGGGCCGAGTCTGGCTGGGGCACGACGAACTCATCGGCCGCGAAGTGGCGATCAAGGAGCTGCTGCTGCCGCCAGGGCTCGACGATGCCCAGCGGACGATGCTCTGCGAGCGCGCGATGCGGGAGGCGCGGGCGGCAGGCCGGCTCAACCACCCTGGCATCGTCACGGTGCACGATGTCGTGCAGCACAACGGCTCTCCGATGATCGTGATGGAGTTCGTGCGCGGTGGGTCGCTTTCGGACGCTGTCCGGGCGCAGGGGCCGCTGCCCGTCGAGCAGGTGGCGTACATCGGTCTTGCGATGCTCGACGCGCTGCGCGTGGCCCATCGTGCCGGGATCGTGCATCGGGATCTCAAGCCTGCCAACGTTTTGCTCACCGAGGACCGGGTCGTGATCACCGATTTCGGGATCGCTCGGTTGATGGGTGACGTTCAGCTCACCACGTCCGGCACGATCGTGGGCACGCCCGCGTACATGGCTCCAGAGCAGGGGACCGGCGCGCCCGTGACGCCCGCGTCCGACTTCTGGTCGTTGGGCGCGACGCTTTACGCCGCACTGGAAGGCCGTCCGCCCTACGACGGCCCCGATTTCATGGCGACGCTTTCGGCTTTGCTCACCAGGGATCCACTTCCGCCGACGCGCGCTGGACGCCTTACCGGACTGCTCAACGCGTTGCTGCGTAAGGATCCCAACGAGCGCGCGACCGCGGAACAGGTCGCGACCATGTTGGCCGGTGGCGACAGCGGCATGGTGACCGAGCGGATTCACGCCCCGGGGATCCCACCGGCCAAGCGTGGCACGAGCAGGCGCACGATGTTGCTCGCCGGAGGTGCCGCGCTGGTGGCGATCGGCGCGTCGGCGGCGTGGATCCTCAGTGGCAAGGAAGGGGAGGACAAAACTCCCAGCAACACTGCCAATTCCACGGGTCTCGGCGGGGAAGAGAGCCCAGCAAGGACGACCGACACCCAGGCCAAGACAAGTGCTGCGGGCCAGCCGGAAAAACCGGCCGAGATCACCGACCACATCCAGCTGACCGGGCACGAAGACGACGTGACCTCGGTGGCCTTCAGCCCGGACGGCAAGCTGCTCGCCAGCGGCGACGACGGTCTGCCCGACGCTCCGACGGCCCGGTTGTGGGACGCGGCGACCGGACAGCAGGTGGCGACCCTCGTCGGCCCGGCTGGGCCTGGCGGCGGTTCGGTGCGTGCCGTTGCGTTCAGTCCCGACGGCAAGCTGCTGGCCTTGGGCGGTAACCACCTGAACGAAAGCACGAGGTTGTGGAACGTCGCGGACCGTCAGCTCATCGGTCCGCTGCCGGAAAGCCGTTCGATCATGCGGCACCTGTCGTTCAGTCCGGACGGCAAGGTGGTGGCCGGGGTGACGCACGGCGGCTCGGTGAAGCTTTGGGACGTCGCCACCAGGCAGGTCAAAATCGGGCTGCCCGCCGAGGGCGGCGACCGTAACATCGTCTTCAGCCCGGACGGCTCCATGCTCGCCTACTGCGGCTCAGGCAAGGAAGAGGTCCGGATCGTCGACCCCGCGACCGGCCGGACCATCCGTAGCATCGACGACGCGACCGGCAGCGACATCTCGTTCTCGCCGGACGGGAAGCACCTCGCGGTCCCCGACGCCGACGGGACCAACAGCCTGCGGGTCTACGACGTGTCCACTGGTGAGAGCGTTGCTTTCTACGACCGCAACGACGACATCACGCTCGCTTCGGTCGCCTACAGCCCGGACGGCAAGACCATCGCCGCGTGGGGCCATGGCAACACCATCCAGTTGTGGGATGTGGCAACCAGACGAATCCGCGCGGTTCTCATCGGCTCGGCGGGAAGTGTGAATACAGTGGTGTGGGACGCCGCTGGAACACGGATCGCCAGCGGCGCCGACGACAAGATCATCAGGATCTGGAAGCTGTCGCCGTCGAAGTGAGGACTGCCGATGCCGGACGCAGGCTGGGATGTCCTGTCCGCCCTTGGTGTCGTGGCGCTCGTGGTGGTCATCGTCAGTGCCCTCGTGGTGCTCGGCCTCGCGATCGCCATGATCCGGCGGCACCGGAAGGTGCATCAGCCTGACGTGCCGGTGTCGGCCAAGATCTCGTACTACGGCTCGATCATCTACGCGCTGTCACCGATTGATGCCCTGCCGGACCCGGTCTTGATCGACGACATCGGCGTTCTCGCGGCCGCGGTGCTTTATGTGGGACGTGTGCTGAAGAAAGTCACCCGCAAGCGCGATCAGATTTCGCGGTGAGCACATCGCATATGGCACGATCGCGGACGTGACCAGCCGACCGACCGACGAGCAGCGCAAGAGCGACCTCGTACGGCTGCGTCGTGTACGTGACCAGATCGACCGGGAGTACGCGCAACCGCTGAACGTCGAGGCCTTGGCACACGCGGTGAACATGTCAGCCGGTCATCTCAGCCGTCAGTTCCGGGCCGCATACGGTGAGTCGCCGTACAGCTACCTCATGACTCGACGCATCGAGCGCGCGATGGCACTGCTGCGTCGTGGCGACCTCAGCGTCACCGAGGTCTGCTTCGAGGTGGGCTGCTCGTCGCTGGGCACGTTCAGCACGCGGTTCACCGAGCTGGTCGGCGTGCCACCGAGCACCTATCGCGCCCAGGAGGGTCGCACGACCGCGGGCATACCGTCCTGCGTGGCCAAATACGTGACCAGACCGATCAGGAATAAAGAAGCATCGGTCGCCAGCCGCACCTAGTGTGACCTCCATGGACATCTCAATTCACGCGAGTTTCCTGCCGCATGACGATCCAGACGCCGCGCTGGCGTTCTACCGGGACGCGCTCGGTTTCGAGGTCCGTAACGACGTCGGGTACAACGGCCTGCGCTGGATCACGGTCGGTCCGCCAGGACAGCCGGACATCAACATCGTGCTGCACCCGCCGGGCGTCGACCCTGGCATCACCGACGATGAACGCCGCGTCATCACCGAGATGATGGCCAAGGGCACTTATGGCGGCATCGTACTGGCCACCAAGGACGTCGATGGCACCTTCGCGCAGCTGCAGGCCAGCGACGCCGAGGTGATCCAGGAGCCGATCGACCAGCCGTACGGTGTTCGCGACTGCGCGTTCCGTGACCCCGCGGGCAACATGATCCGGTTGCAAGAAATTCGCTGATCGAGCCCGAGCGAGGCGGTCCCCGCCCGAGTAGATGGAGACAATGAGTTGAGCAAGGCCCGCAGGACCGCCACGCCGTCGTCCACCCCGCACGTCGCGGACACCCACGAGTTGATCAGCGTGCACGGCGCGCGCGAGAACAACCTCAAGGATGTCAGCATCGACATCCCGAAACGCAGACTCACGGTGTTCACCGGTGTGTCGGGGTCGGGCAAGAGCTCGCTGGTCTTCGACACGATCGCGGCCGAGTCACAGCGGCTGATCAACGAGACCTACAGCGCCTTCATCCAGGGCTTCATGCCGACGCAGGCGCGGCCGGACGTCGACGTGCTCGACGGGCTGACCACCGCGATCATCGTCGACCAGCAGCGGATGGGCTCAGACCCACGCTCGACGGTCGGCACGGTCACCGACACCAACGCGATGCTGCGCATCCTGTTCAGCAGGCTTGGCAAGCCGCACATCGGTTCGCCCAAGGCGTACTCGTTCAACGTCGCCTCGATCAGCGGCGCGGGCGCGGTCACCATCGAACGCGGCGGGGAGACCGTGAAGGAGCGGCGTTCCTTCAGCATCACCGGCGGCATGTGCACGCGTTGCGAAGGCCGCGGCACGGTGAATGACATCGACCTCACGCAGCTCTACGACGACTCGAAGTCCTTGGTGGAGGGCGCGATCACGATCCCAGGCTGGAAGCTGGACAGCCCGTGGACCGTGAAGATGTACGTGCAGTCGGGGTTTGTCGACCCGACCAAGCCGATTCGCAAGTACACCAAGAAGGAGCTGCGCGACTTCCTGTACGGGGAGCCGACCAAGGTCAAGGTCGACGGCGTGAACCTGACCTACGAGGGCATCATCCCGAAAATCAAGAAGTCCTTCCTGTCCAAGGACAAGGAAGCGATGCAGCCGCACATCCGGGCCTTTGTGGACCGTGCGGTCACGTTCACCGTCTGCCCGGACTGCGACGGCACCCGGTTGAACGAGCTGGCGCGCTCGTCGAAGATCAAGCGAATCAGCATCGCTGACGCCTGTGCGATGCAGATCAGCGACCTCGCCGACTGGGTCCGCGGCCTGAAGGAGCCGTCGGTGGCACCGTTGCTGAAGGCCTTGCGGCACACGCTGGATTCGTTTGTCGAGATTGGACTTGGCTACCTCAGCCTCGACCGGTCGACGGGCACGCTTTCCGGTGGGGAGGCCCAGCGTACCAAGATGATCCGACACCTGGGATCGTCCCTTACGGACATTACCTACGTTTTCGACGAGCCGACCTCGGGGCTGCACCCGCACGATATCCAGCGGATGAACGACACGTTGATGCGCCTGCGGGACAAGGGAAACACGGTGCTGGTGGTCGAGCACAAGCCTGAGGTGATCGCGGTCGCCGACCATGTTGTCGACCTTGGCCCGCGGGCAGGTGCCGAGGGCGGCGAGGTGATGTTCGAGGGCACTATCGATGGCCTTCGTGCCAGCGGGACCATTACCGGCCGCCACCTTGACGACCGTGCGGCGCTGAAGGAATCGGTGCGCACAGCGTCGGAAGTCTTGGAGGTGCGTGGCGCTGACACACACAACCTGCAGGATGTTGACGTCGACATCCCGCTGGGTGTGCTGTGTGTTGTGACTGGCGTCGCCGGTTCTGGCAAGAGCTCGCTGATCCACGGCTCGGTGTCCAATCTGGACGGCGTGGTCGCGATCGACCAGACCCCGATCAAGGGTTCCCGCCGGAGCAACCCGGCGACGTACACAGGATTGCTGGAGCCGATCCGCAAGGCTTTCGCCAAGGCCAACAACGTGAAACCGGCGCTGTTCAGCGCGAACTCGGAAGGCGCGTGCCCCAACTGCAACGGCGCCGGCGTGATCTACACGGAGCTGGCGATCATGGCAAGCGTCGCCACGACCTGTGATGAGTGCGAGGGCAAGCGTTTCCAGGCATCGGTGCTGGAATACAAGTTCGGGGGGAAGGACATCAGCGAAGTGCTCGCGATGTCCGTGACCGAAGCGGAGAAATTCTTCGGCGCGGGGGACGCGCGGACGCCTGCCGCGCACGCGATCCTGGACCGTCTTGCTGATGTGGGGCTCGGTTACATCAGCCTCGGTCAGCCGTTGACCACGCTGTCCGGTGGTGAACGGCAGAGGTTGAAGCTGGCGACGCACATGGCGGAGAAAGGCGGCATTTACGTCCTCGACGAGCCGACTACCGGCCTGCACCTCGCGGACGTCGAACACCTGCTCGGCCTGCTGGATCGCCTGGTCGAATCGGGTAAGTCGGTGATCGTGATCGAGCATCATCAAGCGGTGATGGCCCATGCGGACTGGATCATCGACCTTGGCCCGGGCGCCGGTCACGACGGCGGCAAGATTGTCTTCGAGGGGACACCGGCCGAGCTTGTGGCCGACCGGTCGACTTTGACCGGCGAGCACCTCGCTGACTACGTCGGATGATCGGGATCCTTCAGCCGGGGCAGATGGGGGCGGCGGTTGCTGGGCTTCTCGTTGCCCGTGGCTTTGAGGTGGGCTGGGTTTCCGCTGGTCGAGGGGCCGAGACGCGTCGGCGGGCGGAGTCGGCTGGCTTGATCGACTGTCTTACTGTGGATCGGCTGGCTGACTCGTGCTCGATCTTGTTGTCGATTTGTCCGCCACACGCTGCTTTGGAGACTGTGCGGCAGTTTCGCGGCTACTCCGGGTTGTATGCGGATCTCAATGCGGTGAGCCCGGCGACGGCTGTGGATGTTGGCGGGCACGTCGCCCGGTTTGTGGATGGCGGGATCGTTGGGCCTCCGCCCTCCCGAGCCGGGACTACGCGGGTGTATTTGGCGGGGGAGGAGGCCGGGGTTGTTGCCGCCTTGTTCGAGGGGACTGCCTTGCAGGCCCAGGTTCTTGGGGCGCGGCCTGGCGATGCGTCCGCGCTCAAGATGATGTACGCGGCCTGGACGAAGGGTACGGCCGCGATGCTGCTTGCGATTCGGGCCGCGGCGCGTGAGTTCGGTGTGGATGAGGCCCTGGTTGACGAGTGGGAGATCAGCCAGCCCGAGTTGCCCGGGCGGTCCGAGACAGCGGCCCAGTCCGCGCTGGCCAATGGCTGGCGGTGGGCTTTTGAGCTGGAGGAGATCGGCCGTACTTTCGCGGCCGCGGGGCTTCCTGACGGTTTCGGGGCCGCCGCGGCCGAGGTTTTCGGCCGGGTTGGGTGTGGTGGCGAAGGCCTTGACGAGGCCATTTCCCGGCTCCAGGACTAGATGACTGATTCCGTGAAATTGGTGTTCAGTGATCGAACGCGATCAGTGACCGCTTGCTGGTCACGCCGGTTTCCCAGTTCTGCCAGATCCCGGCGGCCATGGCCAATAGCCGCTGGGCGACGCGGGTGAACACCCCGGCTGGAGTGCGGGCGCCGTGGTGCTCCAGGTCGAGCTGGCCTTTGAGGGTTTGGTTGACCGATTCGATCCACTGGCGCACGTGGCCGAGGTTGCCGTGGCGGTAGGTCTCGTCGCGGCGGTCCGGGCGCAGCAGTCGCAGGCCCAGCGCCGCGGTCAACTCGTGGAAGTGCTTGCCGGCGAAGCCTTTGTCGGCCAGCAGGATCTGCCCGGAACGGATGAGGTGGTGGTTGCGCTCCAGCAATGCGGCGAGTACCTCGCGCTCGCCGAGCTTCGGGTTGGCCAGGCACCACATGATCGGCATCCCGTCGCCCGCGCAGACCAGGTAGAGTTTCAGGCCCCAGTAGAACCGGGAATGCGCGGCGCAGTAGCCGTAGCCGGCGTGCCCGGCCAGGTCCGAGCGTTTCACCGTCTCGCGCGACATGCCGCACGGAACGGGGGTGGCGTCGGCGATCCACACATCGTCGAACCAGGACGGGCAACACGCAGCCAGGACAAGAACCGCCTTGCACAGCAACGGATGGACGTTCTTGAGCCGCTTGTGGTAGCCGGACTGCTCCGGCAGGTACGGGAACATGACCTGCCACTCGGCGCTGGAGCGGATATGCCGGATCCAGCGCCGCTCGCTGGGGTACCGCAGCAGCACCTGAGCCACGGCCAGGGTGATCAGCTCGCTGTCGGACAGCAACGGCCGACGGCCGCGTCCGGCGCGGGGTGGTACCACGTGATCGTCGATGAGCACGTAGAGTGCGGTCAGGAGGGTGTTCAGTTCTTTCGTCACACATTGATCTTGAACACCCTCCTCTCATGTCCGCGCCCCGGCCTCACTTCACGTGATCTTCACGGAATCAGTCATCTAGGGGGCCGCGGGCCCAGTGGTCTATGGCGGTCGGCAGGCAGCACTAAATTTGAGACTACGGCCCTTGTTGATTTTAAAATGACGAAAATGCCTTCTAGGCCACGAAGGGAAGTGGCGTGGTGGCTTTGCCGCGGTGCTTGGTTGCCGCGGTGCTTGGTTGCCGCCGCATACGGCGCCAGGTCGTTGCTGAGATCGTGAAGGCGGTCGGAGATGCGGTCGACGATCCACCTGGTCACCGCGCGCGACGCGCGTGAACTGCGGCCGTTGACCGTCGTTGAATGCTTGTTTCGCGGTTGCTTTAGCTGATGGCGAGTTTGCCGCGCTTGTTCGCCCAACGCTCGAACAGGATTGTGCCAAATGGCGGGATGCTCGCGACCAACGCGAGGAAGGTTGTGCCGACGTCCCACCGTTGCGGGGTGCGTACAAGCAGGGTGACGACGACGTAGCCGACGAAGATCACGCCGTGGATCGGTCCGAAGATTTGGACGCCGATTTCGTTCTGCACGACGACGTACTTGAAGAACATGCCGATCAGCAGACCGGCCCAGGACACCGCCTCAGCGAACGCGAGGAGCCGGAAACGTCCGATTTGCGTCGAAAGCATGCATCTTATTGTGCGCCGTGATCGCGATCACCAGCTCCCCGGGGTGGGACGCCGCTTGCATTAGTCGATGCGCAGGGCGCTGCTGGTCTGAGCGCCCGCGCATCGACTGGCTGGTTTACATCAGTTTGTCTTGGGTGATCGGCAGATCGCGGATTCGTCTGCCGGTGGCGTGGTAGATCGCGTTGCCGATAGCCGCGGCTACGCCGGTGCCGGGGGTCTCGCCGAAGCCGCGTGCCCCTAGCGCTGTGCTGACCGGGTCTGGTTTGTCGACGAAGATCGCCTGGATGTCGGGCACGTCCGCGTTCACGGGGATCAGGTATGTCGACAGGTTGGGGTTGACCACGCGCGCCGTGTGCCGGTCGTGCACGGTGTGTTCCATCAAGGCGTTGCCGATGCCCCAGGTGAAGCCGCCGATGACTTGGCTGCGTGCGGTCTGGCGGTTCATTACGCGGCCGGTGTCGTACGCGGCGACCCCGCGGGTCACGCGGACCCGGCCGTAGCGTGGATCTACACGGACTTCAACGAAGACCGCGCCTGTGGTGTAGCCCCTGGTGTTGGTCATCGTGCTCGTGTTCTCGACCGGCGCGCCGTGCCTTGTCATGACCTCGCGGTAGCTTTCGCGGCGGGACCGGTCTGGGGAGAACAGGTACCCGTGCTGAGTGATGATCTGGTCCGCGGGCAGTCCATGCAGTGGTGACGCGGGATTCGACACGGCCAGCTGGATGACGGCGGTCCGCACGGCCAACGCGGCCGCGTTGACCGCGCCGGTGGTGCTCGCGATCGTTCCTGACCCGGCCGACATGGACCCAGGCGGGAAGTTCGAGTCGGCGAGTTCGACCCTGACCTGGTTCAGCGGCACACCGAGTGCGTCCGCGACAATCTGCGTGAAGACCGTGTACGTGCCCGTTCCGATGTCCTGGGTGGCCATCTGGCTCAGCACGGTGCCGTCCGGCGCCATCCTGACCATTGACGATGACGAGTTGTTGCCGCCATGGTCGTGTGCTTCGGTCGCCATGCCCCACCCGACGAACTCGTGACCGTCTCTTGTGGAACCTGGCTTGGGGTTGCGCCGGGACCAGCCGAACGCGTCGGCACCGAGCTTGTAGGCGTCGAGCAGGAACTTGCTCGAGAAGCGCTGGCCGGTGGTCGGGTTCACGTCGGTGTAGTTGCGTCTGCGCAGTTCGAGCGGGTCCATGCCGAGCTCGTAGCTCAGCTCGTCCAGCGCGGTTTCCAGTCCGAAGTGGGCAGTCATCTGCGGTGAACGCATGAACCGGGGCGTCGGAAGGTCGAGGCGGACTCCCAGTTGCCGCGTTTGAATGTTCGGGCACGCGTAGAGCGACCTGCTGGAGAGGCTGAGGTTGAACATGTTCTCGCTGGTCCGGGACAGTTGCTGGGTGCTGACGTGAACCAGCGCGGTGAGCGTGCCGTCTCGTTTGGCGCCAAGGGTGATCTCTTGCTGGTGCTCGGCGCGGTGACTGACGATCGAGTACATGTGGGACCGCGCGAGCACTATCTTGACGGGTCGCCCGAGCTGCCGGGCGATCGCGGCGTTGAGCAGCGAGTGCGGCCACACTGGTGACTTGGCGCCGAATCCACCGCCCAGATACGGCGCCAGCACCCGGACATTGGTCTGCGGGATGCCGAAAGTCGTGGCGTAAGAGCGTTGGGCACCGACGACGCCCTGGCTCGTCTCGTGCACCGTCAGGCGATCGCCGTCCCACTGCGCGACTGACGCATGTGGCTCGATCGGATTGTGGTGGTGCGCCGGGCTCGAATAGCTCTGCTTGACGGTGACGTCGGCCGCGGCGAGACCCGCTGTGGGGTCGCCAACGATGACTTCCTGGTTCGCGGGCAGGTACACCTCGGACAACGCGTCGGCGATGACCGCTACCGGGGTTTGCGCGGCGTACGTGACCCGGACGAGCTCGGCGGCTTCCTGCGCTTGCTCGAGCGTCGCGGCGACACTAATGGCCACGATCTCGCCGTTGGCCTGGATCTGGGTTCCCTGCAACGGCATGCCCTGGCCGCTCAACCGGGGCGCGTTCTGGTGCGTGAACACCTCGACGACGCCGGGCACCGCGCGTGCGGCGGCGGTGTCCACCGCCGTGATTTGGCCACGAGCGATCGTGCCCAGTGTCAGGTAGGCGTACAGCATGCCGGGCAGAGTGCGGTCGGCTGTGTACCGCGCGCCGCCGGTGACTTTCGCGTGGCCGTCAACACGTTCGACGGGCTGTCCTACGGTCATCGCACGCCTCCTAGGTCTCGCAGGAGGCCGTCGAGTGCTCGTTGGACGAGCTCTACTTTGAACGCGTTGTGGTCACGGGTGACCGCGCCGCGAACGAGCGCACGTCCGGCTTCGGTGATTGTTGTGGTGGTGAGGGGTTTTCCGCGCAATGCTGTCTCTGCTTCTGGTGCGCGCCATGGCTTTGTCGCGACGCCGCCGAAGGTCAGCCGGATATCCCGGACTGTGTTGCCGCGCATGTCCAGCGCGGCTGCGACGGACACGACCGCGAACTCGAATGTCGCGCGATCACGCAGTTTGAGGTAACGAGACCTGGCCGTGAGCGGTGTCACTGGGATCTCGAACGCCGTGATCAGCTCACCGTGTCCGAGCACGGTTTCCCGATCCGGGGTGGCGCCGGGGACTACGTGGAAATCGGCGAATGGGATGCGTCGGCGGTCGGTCAGCACCACAGCGTCCACTGCTAGCAGAGACACCGCCAGGTCTGACGGGTGTACGGCGATGCAGTGGTCGCTGCCGCCGAGGATCGCGTGACCGCGGTTCTCGCCTTCGAGCGCTGGGCATCCGCTGCCGGGCACTTTCTTGTTGCACGCGGTTCCGCTGTCACGGAAGTAGCCGCATCTGGTCCGCTGCAGGACGTTTCCGCCGACCGCGGCCATATTGCGGACCTGCGGGGATGCGGAGTTGAGCAGCGCCTCCGACACCACGGGCGCCGACCTGCGGATGGCCGGGTGCGCGGCGACGTCGCTCATCCGGGCCAACGCGCCGATCCGGATCACGCCGTTGCGCTGGACGATGTCACCCAGTGGCAGGCCGTTGATGTCGATGATCGCGCCGTGGCTCTGCGCGCCGTCCTTCATCAGGTTCAGCAGGTCTGTTCCGCCCGCGATGAATCGTGCGTCGGGGTTCCCGGCCAGTCGCACCGCGTCGGCCACGTTACGGGGCGCGGCATACGTGAAGTTCCTCATTTCGCGGCATCCTGGATCGCGGCGACGATGTTGGGATAGCACGCGCACCGGCAGAGATTCCCGCTCATCCACTCGCGGATCTCGTCAGCCGACTTGGTGTGCCCCTCGTCGATGCAGGCGACTCCGGACATGATCTGCCCGGACGTACACCCTCCACATTGGAACGCGTCGCGCCTGATGAACGCGGCCTGCAGCGGGTGCAGCCGGTCGCCCTGCGCCAGTCCTTCGATCGTGGTGATCTCGGCGTTCTGCCGCATCACCGCGAGAGTGAGGCAGGACTTGATCCGGCGCCCGTCGACGAGGACGGTGCACGCGCCGCACTCGCCCCGGTCACAGCCCTTCTTGGTGCCGGTCAGGTCGAGGCGTTCGCGCAGGGCGTCCAGCAGCGTCACGCGCGGTTCGACGGTCAACCGCTGGTCGCGGCCGTTCACCCGCAATGTGATGTCCACTGAGGACGAGCTTGGCTGGGCCGCGGCGGCAGGTGCTGCCGCCAAAGTCGCTGTGACGGCGGCACTTCCGGCCTTCAGCACGGTTCGCCGCTTGAACTCAGAGTCGGCAGTCACTCAAACACTCCGGGGGCTCGTGGTGGATACGTCAACATAATGGCCCGGGAAACCGGGCGGCGCTGAGTTGGTGACAAACCGACAGCGAGAAGACAGCTGCCTTCCCTCTTGCGGCACTATCGCGTTATTGCTCAGAACGGCGGAACTGGTACGGCTCGGGCGTTGTGGCGATAGCGCGGTTGGCGGGCGCGTGAAAGTCGGCCTCGTGCGGCTGTAGCGTGATGGTGAGCGACGACGGGCCTTCAGGTTTGTCCCATTTGGTCACATCGCGCCGGATCTTGGCCAGTTTCCGCGTTCCTCCGCCCCTTCGGGATCGGCGCGGATGACCTCACGGTTGAGGGCGTGCTTGAACTTGGTCAGGTTCCCGCAGTGCCCAGCGTCCAGCAGGTGAGGTCCGCGAAGTGGGCGAGGCTCGTGCAGGGTGATTGTCAGCTTTTCGCTCATGTGTTCAGATTAACGGAAGGTTGTGTCAAGAAGCTTCACTGTATCGGGTGGTTTGGTTCGTGGTCGGGCTGGGCTGACGGCTTTTCTTGTGTCGCAATACTTCTTAGGCCTGGCGGGATCGTTGGTAGTGACGACGCGCCTTCATTCGGTTGCCGCAGACGGCCATCGAACACCATCGGGCGTTGTTGGCCTTGCTCCGGTCGATGAGGAACAGCTCGCACTCCGAGTTGGCGCACGGGCGAAGTTGCCCATGGCTCGTCGAATTGAGCCAATCCCAAGCCAGAACAGCCTGTGCCGCTACAGAATCCGAGTCCAGTGTCCACTTGAGACCATTATCTGTCATGGCTGGAACGGCTCGGACGTCCGCAAGGAACCGTGCCAGCGACGACGCCCCGGCCTCGCCGCGGATCACCGCTTTCAGTGCGTCCCGTGCCTCGCGAAGGACGGCGGCGGGGTTGTCCGATGGAGACCGGCCCTGAGCGGCCAGCCAGGTCTCGGCGGAGTCGAGTTCGTCGCGGGGCGTGCCGTCGATCACCGGGGCGCTGTTGAGCAGCGCCAGCAACAGTGCCTCGTCGCGCCCGAGATCGCCAAGCATGTCTAACTAACCTCCTTGGACCCTGTTGACAGGTTATAGCACGCGTGCTTGGGTCTAACCATCAAACACACCTCAAAGGGGTTAGGGATGACGCGTCACCGGTACGCCACCGTCAACGGTCACACGCTCTTCTACCGGGAGGCAGGCCCGGCCGACGGGCCGGTCATCGTGCTCCTGCACGGCTTTCCGACCAGCTCGTTCATGTTCCGCAACCTGATCCCCGAGCTGGCGCGGGACTATCGCGTGATCGCGCCGGACCACCTCGGGTTCGGCTACTCCGACGCGCCATCAGCCGACGAGTTCGACTACACCTTCGACGCGCTGGCCGACCTGACTGCCGGGCTGCTCAAGCAGGTCGGCGTCGCCCGGTACGCGATCTACGTACAGGACTACGGCGCGCCCATCGGCTGGCGGCTGGCTCTGGGTGATCCGGCGGCTATCACCGCGGTCATCACGCAGAACGGGAACGGCTACGAGGCCGGGTTCATCGAGGACTTCTGGCGCACGGTGTGGGATTTCCACCGTGAACAGACTCCGGAGAGCGAGGCAGGCGTCCGGCAAGCACTCACCGCCGACGCCGTGAAGTGGCAGTACCTGCACGGCGAACCTGACGAGAGCCTGGTCAGCCCGGACACCTGGCACCACGATCTCGCTTTGCTCGCCCGCCCTGGCAACGACAAGGTCCAGTTGAAGCTGTTCGGCGACTACGCCACCAACCCTCCGCTCTATCCGAAGCTGCACGAGTTCCTGCGCGCCAGCCGGGTGCCGGTGCTGGCGGTGTGGGGACGTAACGACGGCATTTTCGGGCCGGACGGCGCACGGGCTTTCGCCAGCGACCAGCCGGACGCCGAGATCCACCTACTCGATGGCGGTCACTTCGTGCTCGAGAGCCATGTCGAGGAGATTGGGCAGTTGGTCACCAGGTTCCTGGCGAAGAACGCACATATAGTCGGGTCGTGACGACGTATCTGATCACTGGCGCTGCCGGGTTCATCGGTGCCAACTACGTGCACTTCCTTGTGGACAAGGAACCTGAAGCCGAGGTGATCGCGGTCGACTACCTCGGCTTCGCCTCGAATCTGGCGAACCTCGACCCGGTGGCCGACCGGATCCAGTTCGCGGCCGTCGACATCGCCGACTACACGGAGATGCGCACGCTCTACGAGCGATACCGGCCGGACTACGTGGTCAACTTCGCGGCGGAGAGCCACAACGACCGCGCGATCGTGGATCCATCGTCGTTCGTGCGCTCCAATGTGACCGGTGCACAGGTGATGCTGGAGTGCAGCAGGAAAGTCCCGGTGACCGCGCACCTGCACGTGTCCACCATCGAGGTCTACGGCGAACTGCCGCAAGGACAGCACTCCTTCACCGAGGCCAGCCCGCTGAACGCCAAAACCCCTTACAGCGCGGCAAAAGCCGCTGGCGACCAGATGGTTCGTGCTTACATGCAGACGTATCCCGAGCTGGACATCCGGATGACGCACTGCGCCAACAACTACGGCCCGTATCAGCTGCCCGAGAAGCTCATCCCGCTGATGATCACCAATGTCCTGCGGGGCCGCAAAGTCCCGGTGTACGGCGACGGCTTGCAGATGCGCGACTGGCTGCACGTCCTGGACCATTGCCAGGCGATCCACACCGTGCTCAAGGCGGAACTCGGCCCGATTCCCGAGGGTGCCGCGACCGACACGGCGTTGCTGCCGATCTTCGACGTCAGCGCCCGGCACGAGGTCAGCAACCTCGACATCGTCCGCCGCGTCCTGCGTGAGCTGGGCAAAGAGCCGGATGAATGGATCGAGCACGTCGCCGACCGGCCCAACCACGACCGGCGCTACCTGATCGACCCGTCGAAGATCGAGACCCAGCTTGGCTGGGCCCCGACCGTCGAGTTCGAGTCCGGCCTCACCGAGACCGTGGCCTGGTACGTCGACAACACCGACTGGTGGCAGGCCATTTTCAAGCAGAAGGGCGACCTGCAGGTCGACTGGTCTAAATAACGTGCGGCAGCACCTCGGCGGCGAACAGTTCGAGCTGCTCGATGTCCTTGACGTCCTGCAACTGCACGTAGATCCGGGAGATCCCGGTCTTCTCCTGCCACTGGCCGATCGCGTCGACGATCTGGCTCGTCGAGCCGGCGAGCGGATTGATCCGCGCGTACTCCTCGGGCAGGTTGTACTTCGCGGCCCGTGCGATGACCTCGGCGTCGGTGTTGCCGGTCAGCAAGGTGTGCACGCAGGACAGAACAAGCTCTGACGGGTCACGACCGGCGTCGCCGCAGGCCTTGGCGACTCGCTCGAACTGCATGCTGGCCTTGTCAAGCGGCGCGAACGGCACATTGAACTCCGACGCGAACCGGGCGGCGAGAGCCGGGGTCTGCTTGGCGCCCATCCCTCCGACGATTACCGGGATCGGCCGGGCTGGTTTTGGCAGCGCGGGGGAGTCGGTCAGCGTGTAGTGCTTGCCTTCGAAGGAATACGTCTCGCCGACTGGCGTCGCCCAGAGTCCGGTGACGATCTCTAGCTGCTCGGTGAGCCGTTCGAACCGCTCGGCGATGGGTGGAAATGGGATGCCGTATGCCTTGTGCTCGACCTCGAACCAGCCCGCGCCGAGGCCGAACTCGATTCGTCCGCCGGACATTTGGTCGGCCTGTGCGACGCTGATCGCCAGCGGCCCGGGAAAGCGGAAGGTGGCCGAGGTGACGAGCGTTCCAAGCTTGACGCGTTCCGTTTGGACAGCCAGTGCGGACAACGTTGTCCATGCGTCCGTCGGGCCAGGCTCACCGGGGACGCCCATGCCGTGGTAGTGATCGGAACGGAAGAATCCGTCATACCCGGCTGCCTCGCTGGCCTGCGCGGCTCGCAGGATTTCGGCGTAGCTGGCGCCTTGCTGTGGCTCGGTGAAGATCCTCAGGTCCATACCCGCCACCCTATCGAGGCCGGACCTCCGCGCTGATCAAGGACAACGCTGTCGGTTTGCCCAGGTCAACCCTCGTGAGTGGTTAGCAGGGTTAGAACACGGATAAACACTCACGAGGGAATGGCGTCAGGCCGGCCCCGGCGGTTTCAACCTGGTCGACGGAACGCTTGTCTCCCACGGCGGAATGGGTCTGCTGTGGTTCCCGGTCCGGCAGTTCAGCAACTACTCGCTGCGCCTCGACTGGATGATGCCCGGCGACGACAACGGCGGCGTGTTCATCGGTTTCCCTGACCCGCAAGGGGATCCGTGGCGTCCGGTCGGCGCAGGGCATGAGATCCAGATCGACGCCAGCGACGGCGGCCCCACCAGGACCACCGGCAGTGTTTACAGCTTCCGCGCGCCGGACCGCCCGCTGCGTGACAGCGTGCTGAACCCGCCTGGGCAGTGGAACTCCTACGAAATCGCCGTGCACGGCCAGTTGGTCGAGGTCTGGCTGAACGGCGTGAAGATCAACGAGTACGTCAGCAACCGTGACATCGCCGTCGGGTACGTCGGTGTGCAGAACGACGGCGTCGGCCTGGACATCAGTTACCGCAACATCCGTGTCCGGCAGGACGCGGGCGGTGGGGGCACGGATTTCGCCCGTAACCGTCCGGTGTTTGTGTCCAGTGTGGAGCCGGACAGCTCGCACGTCGGCGCGAACGCGGTTGACGGCAACAACCAGACGCGGTGGGGCAGCGTGCACGCGGATCCACAGTGGATCACGGTTGACCTCGGCGAAACCCGTACGATCGACCGGGTGCGGCTGAGCTGGGAGGCTGCGTTCGCCCGTGCGTACAAAGTCCAGATCTCGCCGGACAACGCGACCTGGAGCACGATCTACAGCACGGAAACCGGCGATGGCGGGGTTGACGAGCTTTTGGTGGCAGGTAGCGGTCGTTATGTCCGCGTCGAGGGAACGCAACGCGGGACCCAGTGGGGTTATTCGCTCTGGGATCTGCAAATCCTGGGTGAGGGCTGACTTTTCAAGCGCGGCTGAATCCGGTCAACAGCCGGGCGGCTGATGTCCGAATCTGCTTGGGTTCCGGCTATGCGATCGATTCGACGGCTTGCCGTCATCGCCGTGGTCACGGTCGCGGGCGCGCTATGTATGCCTGCGACTGTTCCCGCCGCCCAGAATCTCTGCGAACCACCTCATTGGGAGAGCCCGGAGTACTACAACTTCATTCATACGTACAAAACCGAGTGCGCGTCGAAGCAGAATTACGACCGGACATTTCCCGACGTCACCGCGTCGAGGATGGTGGACGGGCATAACCAGCTCTCGGTGACTACTTCGACGGCGCTGGCCGGTGCGATCGCGTCGGTGAAGGTGAACGGCAAGGAGTTCATCGCCAGCGGAGCAAAGGGCACCGCGTTCCAGTACGCGTTCCACGCCTGGAATGAGGGCGGGGCGCCAAGCGAGTGCTACAACCCGACGCAGGCTGGGGCGCGTATCGAGGTCGAGAGGCAGCGGGCTCCGTTCCACGGGCCGAGCACGAGCGCGCTGTACACGCACGCAGGCACCGGATCTTCGATCAGGACCGAAGCCAGGCCTGCGATGTTCATGACCAGGGACGATCCGGTGCTGGGCTGGGGCGACTGCCTGGCCGCGAACTACCAGCCGGACCGTTCTCCGTTCACCATGGGGCTGTCGCCTTACTGGCTGAAGACCGAGATCCAGCTCGGACTGCGTGGCTTGGACAACGTCTTCCGCCTCGGTGCGACGATCACGTCCGATGACGATCCGCATGACCATTTCGACGGCGTCACCGTGGCTTACCTGCAGCGGGATTTCACCGAGGTGTACTCGTACGAGCTCGCTGACGGGACCACGACTCTGCGTCCGCCTGCTTCACACGCGAGCAAGGACCCGATGATGCGCTGCACGTCGGACAGCAACTACTGCCTTGGCCTGTACATCAAACCGGCGGCTGTTGCTGCGGGCGACTATTACTACACGATGACTCGGCCGCCTTCGTCGTACAACGGAATGCTTGGCGAGGCCACGATTCAGGTCGACAGCAGGACAACGTCCGTGAACGGGGGCGACACCATCGGCTACGAGACTTTCGTTGCCGTTGGCAACAAGGATCGGGTCAGCTCCACTTTCGCGGCACTGCACCGCGCTTTCGGTCAGACCAGCTGAGGTTGCAGTTTTTCCGCGGTGTCCTTGAGTACTGGTAGCATGCGTTCGTGCATCTCCACTTCGGACATTCGCTCCACGCTCGTGCCGATGTTCAGTGCGGCGATCGCGGTGCCGTCCCAACGGTTCAGCGGCACCGCGATCGAGTGGAAGCCTTGCTCCACCTCGTGTGCGACGTACGAGTGACCCTTGTGCGCGATGGCTGAGATCTTCTTTTCCAGCGCCGCCACCGACACCTCGTCACCTGCATAGGTCACGAGGTGTCGGTGGCGGCGTTCTTCGTTCAGGCCGCTGAGCAGCATCAGGCCAAGCGCTGACTTGGTTGCGGGGACGTGGAAGCCGATGCCTTGGCCGATTGGCAAGGCGTGCCTTGGCAGTGCTCGCGCGATCATCATGGCCGAGGGGCCGTCGAGGACCGCGGCGCCGCATGATGCCTGGAACTCCTCGGCGAGGTTGTCGCATACAGGCTGGAGCACGTGGCTTACCGGGTTTGTGGTCAGGTAGGCCGAGGCGAGCGTCAGGACCCTTGGGCCCAGGCGGTAGGTCTTGTCGTCGGGGATCACGTAGCCGAGGTGGGTCAACGTCAGGAGTGCGCGGCGTACGGTTGCCCGGGGTAGGTCGAGCTTTCTGGCCAGTTGGGCTTGGGTCAGGCGTTCTTCGGTGCGGTCGAAGGCCGTCAGGACCAGCAGGCCGCGTTCGAGGGCTTCCGAGTAATCGGCGCGGTTGGTGCCGTCTACTTGTCGGGCGGCCCTGCGGGCTTCGTCGCGCGCGTTGAGTTTCGCCACCGTTCGATTAACGCACACTTGGTCCGGAAATGTAACGGCAACCCGTGGGTAGGTCTTGCGGCTGTCGAAAGCTGCTGCCTACAGTGGCTCGTATCTGGTCTATATGTTCGGTAATTGAACAGCCCGGCGAAGGGAACATTCGTGGCGTCCAACGCCGCGAAGGTGGCCTTCACGGCACACCGCCAGCCGATGGAGTCTGAGATGCGTGCTGAGGACAACCGCAAGCTCACCGAGACCGGTCCGGGGACCCCTGGTGGGGAGTGGATGCGGCGGTACTGGCAACCGGTGGCGCTGAGCGAAGAATTGGAGACCGAACGGTCGGTCGTTCCCGTGCGTGTTTTGGGAGAGGACTTGGTTCTGTTCCGCAACCAGGATGGTGGCGGCGCTATTGGTCTGATCGACCGTAGGTGTGCGCATCGTGGCGCTGACCTATCCCTTGGGCGGCTGGAGGATGGTGGGTTGCGCTGCTACTTCCACGGCTGGCTTTTCGGGCCGGATGGGTCCTGTTTGGATGTTCCCGCTGAGCCAGAGGACAGCATTCTCAAGTACAAGGTGTGGATTCGGTCTTACCCTGTGCGGGAGTGTAACGGGATTATCTGGGCGTATCTCGGTTCTGGTGAACCGCCGAACCTGCCCGCGCTCGACTGCTTCATCGCGCCTGAGCAGTACACGTTCGCGTTCAAGGGCTACCTCGACTGCAACTGGTTGCAGGCGCTCGAAGTCGGGATCGACCCCGCGCATGCCTCCTACCTCCACCGCTTTGAGCAGGATGAGGACACTGAGGACAGTTATGGCAAGCAGTTCCGTGGTGCCTCGCTCGGCACGAACATGCCGATGACCAAGATACTTCGTGAGTACGGCAGGCCTGAGATTCTCAACGCGCGCACCGAGTATGGTCAGCGGATCGTGGCGTTGCGCAAGCTGGACAAGGATGGGCTCGACGGTTCGTCCACGCATGTTCGCATTACGCACCAGGTCTTTCCGCACGGCATCACGATCCCGCTCAGTTCGACCATGGCGATCACCCAATGGCACGTGCCCATCGACGATGTCTCCTCCTATTGGTACGCCATGTTCACGAGCCTTGATGAACCTGTGGACAAAGCGACGATGCGGGCACAGCGCCTCGAAGGCATCACACTTCCTGACTACAAGCCGATCCGTAATCGTGCCAACAACTATCAGTTTTCCTATGAGGAACAACGGACTCAGACGTACACCGGGCTTGGCAAGGACATCAATGTTCACGATCAGATGGCCGTTGAGGGGCAGGGGTACATCTACGATCGCAGCCGGGAGCGCCTTAGCCGGTCCGACCGGGCGATTGTGACCTATCGGCGGATGGCCTTGAAGGCTATCGACACCGTTGCCGCTGGCGGCGATCCCGATGAGTTGCTTATGGACACCGCCGATGTGGAGAGTCGCGGGCCGATTCCACTCGACGGCATCGGTCCGACAGGGGACTGGGAGAACTATTGGGCGCAGTCGATTGCTGATCTGCGCAAGGCGAGTCCGTGGGCGTCGGAGTTGGAGGCCGCTCTGCGGACGGGGCCCGCTGGTGTTCCGGGGGCGGAGATCGAGCCTGATCGGTCCCAGTCGCCTGATGCTTACGACCGGTCGTGAGTCATGGGGTTCATTCAGAAGTTTGGGTTGTGGACCGAACAACAGCAGCAGGCCGCGCGTGACGTCCTGGCAAGAGCCGAGGAACTGAGGTCCGTCCGGGTGTCCTTTGTGGATCAGCATGGACTGCTGCGCGGCAAGACCATTCCGGCCAGTGGATTGGCCGCGGTCTTCAGCAGCGGGATGACGTGTGTGTCGACCTTGCTGTCGAAAGACACCTCTGGGACGACCGTTTTCAAGGCGTTCAACGCTGATGGCGGGCTCGGTGTCGCCGCGATGGCCGGTGCGGCGGATATCGTGATGGTTCCCGATCCGACAACGTTCCACAGTATTCCTTGGACGGATGGAACCGCCCGGATTCTCTGCGATCTGCGGTTTCAGAACGGGGAACAGGTGCCGTTCTGCAGTCGTGGGGTGTTTCGGACGGTTGTTGATCGTGCTCGGGCCGCTGGTTTTGGCTACCAGACTGGGATCGAGATCGAGTTTCATCTCTACCGGCGTGCCGACCACGCTCCGAACGCTGATGGGATCGGCAAGTGTACGTATCCGACACCGGTAGAACCGATCAACCAGGGCAACCAGCTACTCAGTGAGGATCGGGGTGACGAGGTCGAACCCGTCGCCCAGCGGATCAGCGAAGTCCTTGAACGGATGGGGATCCAGCTGCGCAGTATCGAGGTCGAGTACGGCGCCAATCAACTCGAAGTCACGCTCGATCCGGCGGAAGGACTCCGATCTGCCGACGCCGTCGTGATTCTGCGCAGTACGATCAAGCAAGTCGCGCGGCGCCACGGGTATCACGCCACTTTCATGTGCCGTCCGAAGATCACCGACAGCAAATCCAGTGGTTGGCATCTGCATCAGAGCCTGGTGGGGGACAGCGGCAATGCCTTTGTCCCCGAGGATGGTGATGGACCGATTTCGACGGTCGGTAGGCAGTTCATCGCCGGGCAGTTGGCGCACGCGAAGGCGGCGTGCGTGTTCGCGAACCCGACCATCAACGGCTACAAGCGATTTCAGCCGTATTCGATGGCGCCGGACCGGATTGCTTGGGCACGGGACAACCGGGGCGCGATGATCCGGCTTGTCGGGTCGGCGGAAGAAGGAACGACCCATATCGAGAACCGGGTTGGCGAGTCCGCGGCCAATCCTTATCTGTACATGGCTTCTCAGCTGCACTCCGGCTTGTTGGGGATTGACGCTGGTTTGCCGTTGCCCGCTTCGGCCGACGATCCGTACACCACCGAAGCCGCTCGGTTGCCTGTGAATCTGCGCGAGGCGGTCGATGCGCTTGAAGCCGACACTGTGTTCGCCAAGGCGATGGGCGTGCAGTTCGTCGCTTACTACGCCGCCATCAAACGAGCCGAGATCGCCCGCTTCGAGCGCACGGTCACTGACTGGGAGCATCATGAGTACTTCGATCTCTACTGAGCTCGTTGAGCCAGATGAAGCGGTCGAACTTGAGCTGCGCCGGTCCGGGACAACGGTCGTCGCCGGGCCGGGAACCTCTTTGCTGCAGGCGATTCGGGACGCGGGTATCGAGATCGAGGCGGAGTATGAAGAAGGCTATTGCGGCACGTGTGAGACCTTTGTCCGCGACGGGAAGCCTGATCACCGGGACATCGTGCTGTCCAAGACCGACCGCGTCTCCGGCCGCACTTTCATGCCTTGCGTCAGCCGTGCGTGCGGCCCCAGGCTTGTTCTTGACCTGTGACGGATCAGCCGACGCTGTAGGCCAGCCACTGCGAGTCCGCGACCGCCCGCGGATCGTAACTGCTGGTCACCAGCGCTTGTTGTCCAAAAACCGAAAAAACCGCTCGGTCCAGCGAATGGACCGAGCGGTTGGGACAACGATCTTTATGTGAGCACGCGTCGCCACCACTGGGTCGCGATGCGTTCGTGTAGCCAGAGGAATCCGATGGCGAACCCTGCACTGATGATCGCTTGGAATGCCAGGAATCCCCATACTTTCGGTGGGAGACCTGGCTCGCCGAGCAATACCAAGCGCGTGAGCACTTCCTGCAGCAACCGCGCGAGTGGGAACGCGATCAGCCAGAACAGGCATGCGGGGGCGAACCCGCCGCGCCGAACTTTGCCTGACGCCAGTAGCACGCTGTACACCGCGCCGAACAATCCGAGGGGCACAGCGAGCGCGACCACAGCGATCACGGACCACATCCAGGGCTGTCCTACGACCAATGCCATCAGGCCTGCCGTTGTTCCCGCGAGGAATCCCACGGCGAAGCCTGGGAAACCTAGTCGCCAGTCCATCATCCGACCACCACGCCGAAGCGGAACAGGGAATAGAACAGCATTCCCAAGTAGAACACCGCGCCGAAGCCGATGATCAGGTTCGTGTACCATTTCGGACGGATTGCCCGAGGAAGCATCTTGTTGTTCACCAACAACAACACCACGCAGTACGAGCCCATCGCGAACGTGGACAGGAACGCCAAGATGTCCAGAACCGACCCTGGCCCGTCGACTGGGCCGAACAGCAGGATCAGGATGCCGAACGTGATCAGGCCCCACAAGAAGCCCGCGTACAGGTGCGACATCTTCAGCCGCTTCGCGCCCTTGACGAAGAAGTACGTCATGTCCGCCTGGCCACGGGAGAAGGAGTCGAACAGGCCAAGTGTCGCGTTCAGACCGATCAGCGCGATGAAGCCGAGGAAGATCGCGCCGAGGACCGGTCCACCCGCTGCGGAGAACGCGTCCGACATCGCCGACAACGCGGCTTCCCGTTCACCTGTCTCGATCAATCCTCGGATGTCCGGGTTGGCCCGGACCGCGGATTGCGCGAGTACCGTGAACGAGACGGTCACAAGCATTGTGATGCCCCAGAACAACAACAGGGCATCGAAGGTCACCCAGCGCCGCCAGCCTTTCCATTTCCGCAACTCGTTCGCGTCCGATGTGTCGAACATGTAGCCGCGGTTGGGCATCTCCTCTTCTTCGCCCGCGTGCCGCAGTCCGCGCAGCTTCGGGATGTACGCGCCCATGCCCGCGCCGCTGTCACGCAGGTGCAGCGTGTACCACATCTGCTGCATTCCCGATGGGCCCGCGAACGCGATCGAGCCGACCACGATGGGGAACCAGACTTCGGTCATGATGCCGGATGGGACGTAGCCGAACGAGAACATGCCGCTGACGGTCGAGGCGAGATCGTCCCAGCTGCCCACGAACGAGGCGACCACCGCGGTCCCGATCACCAGGATTCCGATCAGGATCGCGAGGACGTTCTCCAGCAGGTTGTAGATGACCCTGGCGAGACTGAACAGGATGCCGACAACCACAAGGGCGACACAAGCGGTCACGACCCACGGTATGCCGGTTATTTCCTCCAATGCCGCCGCGCCTGCCGAGAGATGACCCGGCCAGATGTAGACAAGGATCGCGACGATGAAGAAGAACCACATGATCGGCTTGAACACCCTGGCCGCGCCGGTGAAGATGCTCTCGCCGGTGGCCATCGTGTAGCGGGCCATCTCGAGCATCACCACGGCCTGCAGGGTCACGCCGACAAGGAACAACCACCTGATGTCCGGCCCGAACACCAGCACGAGCCGTGGCCACATGTAGGACTCGCCCATCCCGACGCCAAGGGCGACGAGGAACACCGTCGGGCCGAGCAGATGGATCGCCGGAGGCGGTTCCGGCAGAGTGCGGATCGGCATCGGTTCGAGCCGACCGGCCCGCCACACTCTATCCCCACCGGCAGGTAATCGATACCTGGCCGCCGGGGTATGCGAGGTTTCCATCCAACCCTCTCCTTTGAGGATATGTCGATGTACCACCCCCGTCGAGCAACCCCTTGCTGTGGCTCCCTTTTCTCGATCAGGTGATCAACCCGGCGAACACCATAGGCCGAGTGGCAGAGGTGTGCCAGTGGCCACGCATCACAGACTGGCTACGGTCTCGCCCCGGTCTACATCGGACGACAACACCAGTAGTGGCTGATCATTCATTGACTCGGGTTCAAAGTGGATATGCGAGGGGAACGTTTCGGGCGTCCAACGCCGGTAACTCGGCCCTCACTCGTGGCCGAGCCGGGTGCGGACTATTGCCGCGTAATTTCTGGATTCCGCCGCGAATGCCCGGCCGAGCGCCGTACGGTCCGAAGAGGACAATGTCCGGCGCAGCTCGTTGACCAGTGTCCGTTCTTCCTCGCGGATGTGTGCCGTTACCGCTGCCTCCAACGCAGTGAGATCCTCGTCCAGTGAGATCTCCACGCGCTTGTGCAGAATCCGTTCCGTGGCAGTGAAATGCGCGCCAAGCAAGGCCGTGAGCTCGCTGAGCACGCGCGCGTGGTCGGTGTCTTCGTTACGAAGCTCGCGCAGCAGGTGCTCGATCTGGCGGTGGTCGTCGAGAATGACCTCGATCAGGTCCGTACCCGCTGGCCGCCGGGAATTGTGGGCCGGTCGCATCCATCCGAACGTCAGCTCCACGGCCTGTTTCCATTGCGCGTATTCGGTATCCCGGCGTGCTGGCGTCATCGCGGGCAGCCACTGCCCGGCCCGATGCCAGTTACGCCGCAAACCTTCCAAATCAGGCCAATAGCCCACGGACAAGCCCGCCGCGTAAGCGGCCCCAAGCGACACCGTCTCGGCGACCATCGGCCGGACCACGGGCACATCCAACACGTCCGCGATGAACTGCATGAGTAGGTTGTTCGCGGTCATCCCGCCGTCGACCTTCAACGTCGACAGCGCCAGGCCCGAGTCGGCGTTCATGGCGTCAACGACCTCGCGCGTCTGCCAACCTGTTGCTTCCAGCACCGCCCGCGCCAAGTGTCCTTTGTTGATGTACGACGTCAGCCCAGCGATCACACCGCGTGCCTCGCTGTGCCAATGCGGCGCGAACAACCCCGAGAACGCGGGCACGATGTAGCAGCCACCGTTGTCCGAGACGATCCGCGCCAAGGTCTCGATCTCGGGCGCGCTACTGATCAGTTCAAGGCCGTCACGCACCCATTGCACCAGGGAACCGGTGACCGCGATCGAGCCTTCCAACGCGTACACCGCGGGCTCGTCACCGATCTTGAAACCGACCGTTGTCAACATTCCGTGTTTGCTCAGCACCGGAGTCTGGCCGGTATTCAGCAAAAGAAAACTGCCCGTGCCGTACGTGCATTTCGCCTCACCCGGCGCGAAACAGGTCTGGCCGAACAACGCCGCCTGCTGATCGCCCAACGCCGCCGCGATCCGGATTCCCGGCGCCACCGTCGTGGTAGTCCCGTAGACCTCTGTGGATGATCGAATCTCCGGCAACATCGCTTTCGGGATGTCGAAGAAAGCCAGCAACTCGGCATCCCACGACAGCGTGCGCAGGTTCATCAGCATGGTCCGGCTGGCATTCGTGACGTCAGTGACGTGCAAGCCACCGGTCAGGTTCCAGATCAGCCAGCTCTCGATCGTGCCGAACAGCACCTCGCCGCGTTCGGCCCGCTCCTGCAGGCCCGGTGTCTGATCCAGCATCCACCGGATCTTGGGCGCGGAGAAGTACGTGGCCAGCGGCAGGCCACAGAGTTCACGGACCCGCTTCGCGCCAGGCTCCCGTTCGAGCTGTTCGATCATCCGGTCCGTGCGGGTGTCCTGCCAGACGATCGCGCGCCCGATCGGCGCTCCGGTCCGCCGGTCCCACAGCACGGTCGTCTCGCGCTGGTTGGCGATGCCGAGCCCGACGACCTGCTCGGCGCTCGCCCCGGCCTGTGCCAGCGCGTCCGACACGATCTTGCTGAGGTTGCGCCAGATCTCGGCCGCGTCGTGCTCGACCCAGCCGGGGCGCGGGAAGTACTGCTGATGCTCGCGTTGCACGACAGACACCAGACGGCCGCGCGCGTCGAACAGGATGCACCGGGTCGATGTGGTGCCCTGATCGATCGACATCACATAACGCTGGACTCTGCTCAATTGCCCTCGCTTCGCTCAGGCAGCCTAGGTGCAGGCATTGTCCTCACCACCTGGAAGCGCCAAGGTCGCGTGATACCGCACGCGCGGCATCACGTACATAGGTGAGCAGTGTCGCTTTGGGATTGCCGTCCGGGTCGCAGAGGCGTTCAGCCGCTCCGGATATTCCCAACGCGCCGACCACGATGCCGCCGTGACCTCTGATCGGCGCCGCGATCCCGGCTTCGCCGGGTGTCATCTCGCCAAGCTCGCTGGCCCAGCCCGCTTCCCGGACGCTGGCCAGTGCCCGCTTGACCGCGGTTGGCGAAGCGAGAGTCCGCCGGGTGTAGGACTCGAGCTCGCTGCCGCGCAACGATGCCACGAGACTTGTGTCGTACGCCAGCAGAACTTTGCCCAGAGCGGTCGCGTGCAACGGCAACAACGCGCCAACGTCGAGTGTCTGCAGCGAATCATCCGGCCGGAACACGTGGTGAACGACGAGCACACGGCCTTCGTACGGCGCCCCGATGCGAACGGCCTCGCCACTGCGTGCGGCCAGGGCGTCGGCCCAGTTGATCGCCCTTGACCTCAGCTCGTTGACATCGAGATAGCTTGTGCCAAGGTGTAGCAGGGCCGCACCGAGCTGGTACTTGCCGGAATCCTTGTCCTGCTCGACGAACCCGACGCCCTGCAGCGTGCGCAGTATCCCGTGCGCGGTGCCCTTGGCCAGCTCCAAGGACTCGGCGATCTCGCCGATGCCGAGCCTGCCCGATCCGCGCGCCAGCAGCCGCAGGATCGCGGCGGCCCGCTCGATCGACTGGATAGGTCCTGGCACGGCGCGACCCTAACCCCACCGGCTGCGATTCGACAATGTCGAACACCCTTCCGTGGCCGTTCGACAATGCCGACCGCACCTCGTTGACCTGCTCTGAAAGCGATTTTAACGTTCGCGGGGCCAGGGGAGCCGGGTGTCCTTTGTGGAGGAAAGCAATGGTGCGAAACCTCAAGGCCCGCGGACTGCACGGCGAGTTAGCCGCGGAGTTCATCGGGACGTTGATCCTCATCCTGTTCGGATGCGGGGTGGTGGCCCAGGTCGCGGCCGCCGGGATCGGTGATCACGACAGCATCGCGTGGGCATGGGGGCTTGGCGTGACGCTGGGTGTGTACGTGGCGGCCAAAATCAGTGGCGCGCACCTGAATCCCGCGGTGACCATCGCACTGGCGGTGTTCAAGGGCTTCTCGTGGCGCAAAGTCGCCCCGTACGCACTGGCGCAGACCGCGGGCGCGTTCGTGGCCGCTTTGCTGGTGCGCTGGAACTACACCGAGGTGCTCAACGCGGCCGACCCTGGTCTGACGATGAAGACGCAGGGTGTCTTCTCGACCCTGCCGGGTAACGGCACGCTTCCGGTGGGTGACTGGGGCGCCTTCCGTGACCAGATCATCGGTACCGCGATCCTCGTGCTGGTCATCTTCGCCATCACCGACCTGCGCAACTCCGCTCCGCTGGCCAACATGACGCCTCTCGTCGTCGGGTTCTCCGTTGTCGCCATCGGTATGGCGTGGGGGACCAACGCCGGATACGCGATCAACCCCGCCCGTGATTTCGGGCCGCGGCTGGCTTCGTGGCTGACCGGGTACGAAACGGCGTTCAAGGACCAATACGACTTCCCATATTGGTGGATACCGATTGTGGCGCCGATTGTCGGCGGCCTGATCGGCGCGGCGGTCTACAAGTACTTCATCGAGAACTACCTGCCATCGGACACCAACGAACTTCAGGCCGCCTGAAAGGAGACCACTCATGCCGGACTTCGTCGCAGCCGTCGACCAGGGCACAACCAGCACCCGGTTCATGATCTTCGATCACGGCGGCACCGAGATCGCCCGCCACCAGCTCGAGCACGAGCAGATCCTGCCGAAGCCGGGCTGGGTCGAGCACGACCCGACCGAGATCTGGGAACGCACCCGCTCGGTGATCGAATCCACCTTCACCAAGACCGGCTTGTCCGTTTCGGACCTCGCCGCGCTCGGCATCACCAACCAGCGTGAGACCACAGTGGTCTGGAACCGCCGGACCGGCCGCCCGTACTGCAACGCGATCGTGTGGCAGGACACCAGGACCGACCGCATCGCGGCGGAGCTGGAGCGCAGCGGCAAGGGCGATGTGATCCGCCGCAAGGCAGGCCTGCCGCCAGCGACCTACTTCTCCGGCGGCAAGCTGCAGTGGATCCTGGAGAACATCGACGGAGTCCGCCGGGACGCCGAGAACGGTGAAGCGATCTTCGGCACCACCGACACCTGGCTGCTGTGGAACCTGACGGGTCAGCACGTGACCGATCCGACCAATGCCAGCCGCACGATGTTGATGGACCTGGAAACCCTGCAGTGGGACGACGAACTGCTGTCGTTCTTCAACATCCCGCGTCAGATGCTGCCGGAGATCAAGCCGTCGTCCGGCTTCTTCGGCACCACCCGCGCTGACGGCCCGTTGCACGGTGAGCTTGCCGTGACCGGTGACCTCGGTGACCAGCAGGCGGCGACCGTCGGCCAGGTGTGTTTCCGGCCGGGTGAAGCCAAGAACACTTACGGCACAGGCAACTTCCTGTTGCTCAACACCGGGCACGAGCTCGTCCGGTCGAAGCACGGCCTGCTGACCACGTTGTGCTACCAGTTCGGTGACGACAAGCCGGTCTACGCCTTGGAAGGCTCGATCGCGGTGACCGGATCGGCCGTGCAGTGGCTGCGGGACCAGCTCGGTATCATCAGCGGCGCCGCGCAGAGCGAAACCCTGGCCTCGCAGGTCGCCGACAATGGCGGGATCTATTTCGTCCCAGCGTTTTCCGGACTCTTCGCGCCCTACTGGCGGTCGGATGCTCGTGGCGCGATCGTCGGCTTGACCCGTGCGACGACCAACGCCCACGTCGCCAGGGCCACTCTGGAGGCGATCTGCTACCAGAGCCGCGATGTCGTTGAGGCCATGGAGAACGACTCCGGTGTGAAGCTGGACGTGTTGCGTGTGGACGGTGGCGTGACCGCGAACCAGCTGTGCATGCAGATGCAGGCGGACGTGCTCGGAGTGCCCGTGTCCAAGCCGGTCGTCGCGGAGACCACCGCACTCGGCGCGGCCTACGCGGCCGGTCTTGCCGTCGGGTTCTGGAAGTCCACTGAGGAACTTGAGCAGAACTGGAACGAGGACCGTCGCTGGCAGCCAACGTGGACCGAGGAACAGCGGGCCACCGGTTACAAGGGCTGGCAGAAAGCAGTCGGCCGAACCCTTGACTGGGTCGATGTTTAGGCCGTGTCTCAAAGCCCCGTCCGCGATAGCCGGGCCGGATGCGGCCCCTGACGCCACCGCCGGAACGCCAAAAGACAACCAGTATTCCGACGTCCCGGCGGCGACGCCAGGAACCGCCCCGCTGTGTCCCGACTCCGGCCTCCGGCCGGGGCAGGCTCTCATCGAACGGGGACTTCGAGACACGACCTAGGAGATGACCACAGTGCCTTCCGTACCCCTTTCCCCGCAGTACCGCGCGGACGCGTTGGACAAACTGCGGACTCAGGAAGTCGACGTCCTGGTCATCGGCGGCGGCGTGACCGGCGCGGGGATCGCGCTCGACGCCGCAACCCGAGGGCTGTCGGTCGGGCTGGTCGAAGCCCGTGACTTCGCCGCGGGCACGTCGAGCCGGTCGAGCAAGCTGATCCACGGTGGCCTGCGCTACCTGGAACAGCTCGACTTCAAGCTGGTACGGGAGGCACTGAAGGAACGTGGGCTGCTGCTCACGAAGCTCGCTCCCCACCTGGTGCGTCCAGTGAAGTTCCTGGTCCCGCTCAAGCACCGGGTGTGGGAGCGCGGCTACATCGGCGCGGGCGTCATGCTCTACGACACCCTCGGCGGCGCACGCGCCCTGCCGCGTCACCGGCATCTCAGCCGCCGCAAGGCTTTCGATGCCGCGCCAGCCCTGGCGCCCAACGCGTTGATCGGCGCGATCCAGTACTACGACGCTCAGGTCGACGACGCCAGGCACACCATGATGGTCGCGCGGACCGCGGTAGAGCTGGGTGCCTCGATCCTGACCCGGACTCAGATGACGTCATTGGTGCGTGACGGCGACCGGATCACCGGCGCACACGTCCAGAACCTGGAGACTGGCGAGGAATTCACCATCCGGGCACGTGTCGTGGTTGCCGCGACAGGGGTCTGGAGCGACGACGTGTCGAAGGCGGCTGGCATTCCCGCGCCCTTCACGGTCCGTGCCTCCAAGGGCATCCACATCGTGGTCGGAAAGTCCGCGATCGACCTGGACACCGGGTTGATCCTGCGGACCGAGAAAAGCGTGTTGTTCGTGATTCCGTGGGGCAATCACTGGATCGTGGGAACCACTGACACCCCTTGGGATCTGTCCCGAGAGCACCCCGCGGCGAGCAAGGCCGATGTGGACTACGTGCTCGATCACGTGAATGCCGTGCTGCGTAAGCCTCTGACGCACGACGACATCGAAGGCGTGTACGCGGGACTCAGGCCTTTGCTGGCCGCAAAAGCCGCTGAGACCACGAAACTCTCCCGTGAGCACGCCGTCGCGAACCCCATCCCGGGCTTGGTCCTGATCGCGGGCGGCAAGTACACGACCTACCGCGTGATGGCCGAGGACGCCGTGGACGTCGCGGCCACCAACATCTCTGGCGACGTACCAGGTTCGCGAACCGACCGGCTGCCGATCCTTGGCGGCGATGGGTATCAGGCTCTGTGGCGCGAGCGCCGGAGCCTCGGCTTGCCGTTGGAGCGCGCCGAACACCTGCTCCAGCGCTACGGCACCGCGATCCACGACCTGCTGTGGCTGATCTCCGAACAACCCGAACTCGGCGAGCCGATCCCGGGCGCGCCGGAGTACCTCAAGGCAGAGGCCGTGTACGCGGCAACCCACGAGGGCGCGCTGCACCTCGAGGACGTGCTGACCCGGCGGACCCGGATTTCCTTCGAGGAAGAGGATCGTGGCGTGACCGCGGCGCCGGAAGTCGCCGCCCTGATCGCGCCGGCGCTTGACTGGAATGACACCCGGCGCCAGCACGAAGTGGACAGCTACCTGTCCCGCGTCAAAGCGGAACGGGCCGCACAGGAACAGCCGGGCGACGACGCGGCCAACGCCACTCGCCTCAGCCTTGCGGCGCCCGTGGTGCCCGCCGGTCTTTCCGTGCTGCAAGCTCCTCAGCCGACACGGGCGTCAGCATCGGCGCGCCGGGCGCACAGAACATGGTGACCACCACCTTGTGCGATTTGTCCCAACAGCGGACTGATCCGGTAGGGGACGAGTTCGCGCATGACCAGGGCGACGTTCGTGCGTTCGACGCCCGGAATGGCGAGGATCTTCCCGGCGATGCGGTAGAGGTCGTCCGCGTCCGTGGCGACGACTTGGACCATCAGGTCGACGACACCGCTGATGCCGTCCACCTGGAGAACCTCGGGGACGGCCGCGAGGGCCGTGGCGACGGAATCCAGTTTGCGCTGGACCAGCTGGACAGTGACGAACGCGGTGAGCGGATAGCCCACGGCCGCGGGGGAGATCCGGCGTTCGAAGGACGCGAGGGTTCCGTCCTGTTCGTGCCGGGCTAGGCGGGCTTGCGCGGTGTTGCGGGAAATACCCACCTCGTCCGCAAGGGCGACGGTGGTCGCACGCGGGTTGTTGGTGAGCGCAAGCAGCAACTTGGCGTCGATCGGGTCGAGGCTGGGCATCGTGCTCACTCTCCGGACTCTCGCGGGTTCGTCCTGCGTGCGTTTTGCTCAAAATTCCTGGTGTCGATTGTGCTACTGCGCGGTCGGTGATGCCATTGTTCATCACTTTGCGCAGGAGGATGGCATGTCCGTGATGGCGCCGACCCGGCATCAGGTGCTGCGGGAGATCGAGGATCGCGTGCTGTGGCTGTCCGCGGCGATCGTGCATCACGCCAACCGGGTACGGCCGAACCCGTCAGGTCTCAAGGTCGGCGGCCACCAGGCGTCCTCCGCCTCGATGGTGTCGATCATGACCGCCCTCTGGTTCAACCACCTCAAGGCCGAGGACCGGGTCTCGGTCAAGCCGCACGCCTCGCCGGTCCTGCACGCGATCAACTTCCTGCTCGGTTTCCTGGACGAGGAGTATCTGCCGCGGCTGCGTGATTTCGGCGGGCTGCAGAGCTATCCGAGCCGTGTCAAAGACCCGGATCCGGTCGACTACTCGACGGGCTCAGTCGGGATCGGCGCCACCGCGCCCATCTGGGGCGCGATCGCCCGTCGATACCTCGGTGAAGGCACGCCTGGCCGTCAGTACTCCCTGCTCGGCGATGCCGAGCTGGACGAGGGTGCGGTCTGGGAAGCGATCATGGACCCGATGGTCCCGCAGCTCGGCGAGCTGGTCTGGATCGTCGACCTGAACCGCCAGTCACTCGACCGAGTTGTGCCCGCGATCGCCGCGGACAAGCTGCAAGGCATGTTCGATGCGGCAGGCTGGCAAGTCATCACGCTCAAATACGGTCGTCTGCTTGAAGAATTGTTCAGCCGTCCTGGCGGTTCCGAGTTGCGCGGGCGTATCGACACCATGAACAACCCCGAGTATCAGCGGTTGCTGCGATGCGACGCGGCTCAACTGCGGCAACGGTTGCCGGGTGACAGTGCTGCGATCGCCCAGCTCATCTCCTCCCTTGACGACGACTCGTTGCTCGCCGCTTTCGCGAACCTCGGCGGGCATGATCTGGCCGCGCTGGACAAGGCTTTCGACGCGATCGACGACACGCGGCCGACCGTGATCTTCGCCTATACGGTCAAAGGACACGGCCTGGCGACCCAGGGGCATCCGCAGAACCACTCGTCTCTGCTGACGACCGAGCAAATGCGCGCGCTGGCGACCCGTCTCGGCACAGACATTGATCAACCGTGGCAAGGGTTTCCGTCGCCCAGCGAGGCCGCGCGGCTATGCGTTGACACGGCAGCCCGGTTGCGGCGTAACGAGATCAAACATACCGAGCCTCCTGCGCTGCCCTTGGACATTGGGCGGACGCTATCCGGGACCGCGACCACCCAAGCCGCTTTGGGGCGGATCTTGCTGGATCTGACTCGCTCGGCGCCGGAGGCCGCGGCCCGAGTGGTGACCGTGAGCCCGGATGTCAGCTCGTCGACGAACCTCGGGGGATGGGTGAACAAGGTGGGCGTGTGGTCGCCGACCGAGCGTCCCGACTGGTTCGCCGACGACGCCGAGACCATCCTGCACTGGCGGGAAAAGCCGACTGGGCAACACATCGAACTCGGTATCGCCGAGGTCAACCTGGTGAGCCTGCTCGGGGAGCTCGGTGCGACGTGGAGCCGGTGGGGCAAGCCGCTGCTACCCATCGGGGTGCTCTACGACCCCTTTGTCGAGCGGGCCCTTGAACCGTGGTCGTACGGGATCTACGCGGGCGGTCAGTCCATCATCGTCGGCACTCCGTCCGGGGTGACCTTGGCTCCCGAAGGTGGCGCGCACCAGTCGATCAAGACGCCGTCGATCGGGCTGGAGCAGCCGGGGTGCATCACTTACGAGCCCGCGTTCGCCATCGACACCGAATGGACCTTGCTGGCCAGCTTGGCACGGCTCGGCAAGCCGGATGGCAGTTCGGCTTATCTCCGGCTGTCCACCCGACCGGTCGACCAAGCGCTTGCTTGTGTGCCAGCGGATCCCGCAGCCAGGGAACGTCGCCGCAGGCAGGTGGTCGCGGGCGCGTATTCCTTGCGGCAGGTGGAGACGCCTCTGGTCACCATCGCCGCGATGGGAGCCTTGGTGCCTGAGGCCCTTGCGGCGGCGGATCGTCTGGCGCAGGCCGGGGTGGCCGCGGACGTGGTCTGCGTGACCAGTCCCGGCCTGCTGTATCGAGCTTCGCGTGCGCGGCAAGGGCATGAGCACGCTGATTCGTGGATCCTGGACCAGGTCTTTCCGGCTGCGAGGGCCACTCCGTTGGTCACCGTCCTTGACGGACACCCGCACACGCTTTCGTTCCTGGCCACCATCAACCAGGTCCGGCACACCAGCCTCGGGGTCACCGGGTTCGGCCAGTCCGGGTCCATTGAGGACGTTTACCGATACCACGGCATCGACACGGACAGCATCATCCGAGCGAGTCTGGACTGCGTAGCGCCGTAGGCGGCTGGGCAAGGACACGCCGCGACGGCCGGGGTTCCGGTTGGCCGAGGACGTAGGCTTGGTCCGCGGCATAGATCGCGGCCAAGTCCGCCTCGGTGAAGCCGCGACCGGTAAAGCGAGCCACGGCGGTCATGCCCTTGGCCTTCTTGTGCCGGTAGTCCTCGAAGTCGAGGTCCTCGGAGTTCGGCGGGTCCGGATCGATCCGAGGTTCGCCCGAGTACACCAGCTTTCCGTTCTCCGCGAGCGTGATCCGGAAGAGGGCATTGACGTTCCAGAACACACTCGCGGCCGTCCCGTTGCGCGACAACGCCGCAGCTGTCTCCGGGTTGGCGCCTTGGAAACCGTTGTCCTCAACGGCCAGAACGTAATCATCCACCGCGAGCACGGCGAGCACCGACACGTAGTCGTGCTGCGGCCACGAGTCCGCGATCGACCTGATCGGCACAGGTGCCGCGGGATCGCCGCCGAAGATTGTGATCACCTCGTCCACTGTGAGGCCCTTGATGACAGTGATCGTGGCGGCTTCGCAGATCAGGCTGTCCTTGATCCACCGGTATTCCGCTTCCGGCGCGATCACCACCGGTGGCTCGGGTTCGCCGCGCAGCCGGTGACCGAGCCGGTCGGTTTTCTTGAGCACGACATCCGGCGTGGCCGGTGCCTGCCAGATGATCAGCTGGTACGACTCCTCACCTTCGTCCCGGCCGGACACCTGCACGCGGATGCGATAGTCGCCAGGCCATGGCGGCGTCTCCACCCGGCGCTGACGATGGCGGTACGTCGGCTCCTCGCGTTGCAAGATCGCGCCGCCTTCCGGCGCGGTCCAGCTGATCTCGACAACCTCGTCATATGCGACGAAATCCTCGTCCTCCGGCGGGCCTTCGAGGATGCGGAGCAACAGACTCAGCCGACCTTCGGCCATGCCGGTTCGAACGGCCACGCCATCCTCGACGGCCGCGACAAGGCCGTTTCCGGAGAAGTCCACAGTGGAAGGGGCAGATCCTTCGGTGAGGAAGAACATGTGATCGTGGACCGCGACCGACGCCGAGGATTGGCTTGGCAGCAAATACTCGGCCCTGCGTTTGGCAAGCACAGCGGCGGTATAGGCGGCTGGCTTGGGCACAGTCGGGAGCACGATCGCGGCCGCGCCAAGCGCCGCACCGATGATCGCCTCCGTCTCACTGGCCACCGCCGTGCCCAACGAGCGGAATACCGCTGTGGACACCACGACCGCGAGCGCGAGATGGGAGGCACCGTGCTGGGCCGCGACTTCCTTCTCACTCCCGGTCGCCTCGGGTACAGAAGCCTTGTCCACCAAGGCTTCCACGAGCTCGACCACGAGATCCGTCGCGCCGGGATGCACCTGCTCGACGACCGCGAGCGCGCGCTTGGTCGCGGTTTCCTCGCCCATCATCCCGACCATGCCGAACCTGCCGCCGGTCGGTCGTTCCAGATTCGCCACCAGATCGCCTGGGATGTCCACGGACAGCCCGTCGACCTTGAGTTCCAGCGCGCCAAGCAGCCGCTCGGACAGCATGTCGCCGAGTTCGTACAACGCCGACTGGACTTTCGTGCCGCGATCGGGATGGCCCTTCGGCTCCCAGCGCCCGAGCCGGGCCGCTGGCTCTTGCGGCACGAGCGCCGCGATCTCGGGCAGCACGGCCGTCACGAGTGGTTCGAAGTCTCTGATCCCCATCGTCATATCTTGGCTGAGCGATAATGCAGCCATGAGCAGTGGGGGATGGCGCGTCCTGTTGTGGGACGACGACGTCAACAGTGTGGCCACGGTGGCATTCGTGCTGCACCGGGTGGTCGGTCTGCCGCTGGGCACGGCGCTTGACCTGCCCCATGAAGTGGATACGCGTGGCGTCGCGGAAGTCGGGCTGTACGACAACATCGAGGACGCCGAGGTGACCGCGGCGCGGATGCAGGTGTTCGGCCTGCACAGTGGGGTGGTCGCGGCATGATCCCGGACAGACTCGTCCACGAGGGACTGCAGGTGCTGGCCGAGATGTTGCAGGGTTTCCAGGCCCGGCGGCTGCCCTCCGGCGGGGTTTTCGCCTCGCCGAAGCTCGGCGGCCCCGAGGCGCTGGCCACGCTGTTCCCGCCGGTGTCAGCGGATCCGCAGATCGTCGCGGACTTCCGGGCCCGCCACGAGGCCGGTATGCGCGGCGAGGTCTACGCGGCCGTGATGCGCACGCTTGAGCGTTGGGGCCACGAGTGCGGACCGGGCTGCGATCAGACGCACTTCGACGACCTGTTCGTATCGCTGACGAATCTGCGATTCATGCTGCGTCCCCGCAAGGACGGCGCCGCCAGGGTCCACGACCTGGCCGAGCAGTTGGCGATGCGGGCAACGCACTATCTCGACGCGCTCACCGAGACCTGGTTCCAGCCCTTGATCAGGGCCAAGCTCAACGGAGAAACCTCGCAATGAAGCCAATGGTCGTCCTGGACGCGCCATCCAACCTTGGCCTGCGCATGCCCGCGCCCGGCGTCGTGCCCGGTTGCTACAAACTCGCTGGCGCGCTGCGTGATCAAGGCCTGCTGACCAGGCTGGGCGCTGCTGACGCTGGCTACGTCGTGCCGCCGCGGTACGACGTCTCGGCCTGGTCGCCCGGTGATGGCCTGTTCAACGCCGATGCGATGGCCAGCTACACCGTGAAACTCGCATCGCGGATCGGGAAACACCTGGACCAAGGGGAATTCCCGGTCGTTCTTGGCGGCGACTGCAGCATTCTGTTCGCTGCCATGTTGACGCTGCGCCAGAAAGGCCGCTATGGCCTGGCCTATTTCGACGGCAGCGCGGATTTCCTGCGTGCCGAGCAGTCAGGCCGGGTGGGCGCGGCGGCGGCCGCGACGCTGGCCCTGATCACCGGCCGAGGGCAGGCCGATATCACCGACATCGACGGCTGTGGTCCGTACGTGCGCGACAGCGACATCGTGGTGCTCGGCAACCGAGACGACGACGAGGACGTACCGAACCTGGCTGAAGCGGACATCCTCTGCTGGACCGCGCCACAGATCCAGGCCGAGGGTGCAGCCGCGGTGGCCGAGCGGACGTTGGCGCGGTTCGAGGGGCTCGACGGGTTCTGGGTGCACCTCGACGTGGACGTGCTGGACATCGAGGTCATGCCGGCCGCGGACGCCCCTGATCCCGGCGGCCTGCAGTACAGCGAACTGCTGGACCTGCTGAGGCCGATGCTCGCTGATGAGCGGTGCGTCGGCCTCAACGTGGCGATCTACGACCCGGACCTGGATCCCGACGGCCGCTACGGCGCTGAACTCACCGATGCCCTGGTCGCAGCCTTTCGTTAGTCGGCGAGGCTCTCGATCAGCTCACGCGCGAGCGCGCTGAAATCGGCGTTGACCTCGGGAATCAGCAACACCAGCTGGCACATCGAAGCCAGGATGGACACGTTGCGCAGCTGGTTGGCTTTGGCCAGGTCGAGCCAGCGCTGAACCACGGCGTGCTGGATGTCCCCGCGCGTGTCAGGGTCCACCCACGCCATGGTGACCAGGGCGAACGCGGCCGCCTCGGTGATCCAGTCCTCGGGGCCGTCCAACAGGTCCGTAAGGATCTCGCGGCGTCGCGAGGTCGGCCACGGCTCGGCGGTGGCGTGGTGCAGGATTCCCAGGCACGCCCACGCCTGCACGGCCCGGATCCACATGTGCGGTGCGTGCCTGCGCAGCAGCCCGCCAATGTGATCGTCGGACGGCTCAGGCGGATGCACGAGCACGCTGACCAGTTCATCCGGGTCGAGCCCGGACAGCACTACCGCGCCGTCGTAGGCGTCGATCGGCGACAGCCAATGAATAGCGGCCGTGCGCCGGACCGCATCCGCGACCTCTTTGGACGGTGGCGGCACCGCGGGATACGACTCGGTGCCGTCGTATCGCCACACGACATGCGGCGTCTCGCGGGCCGCGATCCTGATGTCAGGCTCAGGCACCGACTCGAAGGTGAAAGTGGCCTTGGGAACGCCGTCCGCAGCGCGAGCAGGGCACTTGGTGGTTCCACGGCCGACAACGTCACCGTGGACAAGCTGTCCGGCTGCCAGTCTTGTTTGCCAAGCACCTGCCGAAGCAGGTTGATCACGGCTTCTTCCGGTTCCGGCACGAGTCCGAGCCATGGCCGGTGGTTGCTGAGCTTCGCGAGCACGTGCTCCGCGAAGCTCCCGGGCTGCTCCCTGACCTGGTCAGCGAGCGCGATCAGGCGCGTGACGTCCTCGTCGAGGTCGTATCGCAGGCCCAGTGCCACGGCACCGGCCTTGGGGTGGTCAGGTTCCCGGTCGAGTACGTGCTGCGTCCACTTCAGCGCCTCGGCGGGCCGGTTCGTGCTGCCGAGCAGTTCAGCCACGTCCAAGCACAGTCCCAAGTCTTCGGGCGTGCGCTCGATTTCCGCTTCCCACAAGGCAATCGCCTCGTCATTGCGACCCGCGGAACGCAGCGCGTAGCCCTTCACCACGACTGCTTCATGCGACGGCTCGATCTCGTAGGACTTCTCCGCCCACGCGATGGCCTCGTCGTGCTCGCCAAGCCTGCGTGCCAACAAGGACGCACACCACAGCAGCATCGCGTGATCGCCATGACGTGCAACGGATGCGCTCAGCAATTCCCACGCGGGCAGCAGCGGTTCCCGCTCGTCATCGGGCACTGGATCGGCGAGCCCTTGGGCGAGTCGTCCCACAGCGATCGCCATTGCCTTGGGCGACACGTGATCCGGCAAATCCGGGCGCCGCAACCACGCCACGTCCAGCCACGACCGGCTCGGCTCGTGCCCGGCGACAGCGAACAACGTGGCAACCGCGCCATCCCATTGTCCGGCAACGGCACTGGCGTGTGCGCGGAGCGCGATCGTGCCGATGAAGTCCTGGCCTTCGACCTCATCGAGCACCTGCAGCAACTGCTCAGCGCCGCCCGCACGGGCGATGATCTCGGCGAGCGCCTCGTGTACGTCCGGCAGCCGAGGGTCGTACGCGATGGCGTCCGCCAGATGGCGAAGAGCATGCGGCAGATCGCCACTGTCAGCCACGAGTCGCGCGACCGCGACTTCGCCTTCGGCGTCGAGTTGTTCAGCCGAGCACTCGTGTTCCACATCAGCTCCCAGGATCGCGGTGCCGCAGCCTAGCGCCCACGTTTTTGGGCACACTGGCGGCATGGTCGATCGAGTGGGTTCGGAACCACAGTACGAAGTATTCGCCGACGAGTTCCTCGAACACGCGCGTGACGGCCTCTACAACGCGCACTACGACCGGCCCGCGTGCCTGGAACTGTTGGGCGATGTCGACGGTCGCACTGTGTTGGACGCGGCCTGCGGCCCTGGGCTGTACGCGGAGGAACTGGTCGCCAGAGGCGCCCACGTGATCGGGTGCGATCTGAGCCCGCGGATGGTCGAGTTGGCCAGCCAACGGATTCCGTCCGGCGAATTCCATGTGCACGACCTCAACCACCCCATCGACTGGCTGCCGGATTCCTCGGTCGACCTTGTGTTGTTCGCGCTTGCCGTTGAGTACGTCGATCACCGAACAGAGCTGCTGCGGGAATTGCGGCGGATATTGCGGCCCAACGGCGCGCTCGTGGTGTCCCGGCCCCATCCGACCGGCGATTGGCTTCGGCTTGGCGGCAACTACTTCGAGACGCGGGTCATCGAGGAGGTGTGGAGCCGCGGCTGGCAAGTCCGGTACTGGGTCGCTCCCTTGGAGCGCGCGTTCGAGGAGTTGCGCGCGGCCGGCTTCCTGATCGAGCAACTCGTTGAGCCACGGCCGACTCTCGCCGGTGCCGAGGTGGATACGGAGCGCTACCAACGTCTTCTGACGCAGCCAACTGGATTCCTTGCGATCAGGGCGATTCCAGACCCCAGGCGAACGTGAGGCCGGTCACGTTTGACAATCGCGCAGGCCGCTGACCGCGTCCAAAGGTGAAGAAGTGGATGTCTGCGCGGACATGAATGCCGATCACGCACAACTTTTCCGGGCTGATGTTCGTACATAAAGCGTGAGATCAAGTGCGCGGAGGCGGCCGCTGTTGAAGTTATCCGCGGTGGCGGTCGCGGCTGTGGCGGGTGCGGGCGTCGCCTTCACCTATGTGGCCACCGGGGGAATCACGAAGACCACGCCACCAGCCGACGCGCAGGCAGCTGGGCACGGCGGAGTGCTGTTGAACTCCGAGACTCCCCAACCGACGTCGACCGCCACCACCCCGACCACCACCGCCGCGCCGCCGGAGAACCAGGTTCTGCCGTTCAACGCGAAGCTGACGACCGACAACATCCCGGTCAAAACCGGCGGTGTCCGCAGCGGAGCCTGCAGCGGTTCATTGATCGCCCGTGAATGGATTCTCACCGCCGGACACTGCTTCCGGAACGTGAACGAAGTCCGGGTCTCCGGAAAACCGCCGTACACGATGAAAGTCGTGGTCGGCAAGCTCAAGGACAGTGACCCCGGCGGGCACACCGCCGAGGTCGTCGACGTCCGGCAGTCCAAGGTCAGCGACCTCGCGGTGGTGAAACTCAGCGAGCCGGTCGACGGCATCACACCCGTGAGCTTGGGTGACTCGAAGCCCTCGGTCGGGCTGCAGGTGAAGTTCGCGGGGTGGGGGTCGCTCTCCTCGACCGTGCTCTCGCCGTCCGATCACCTCAAACGCGGCGACTTCAAGGTCGTCAAGGTCAACCAGTACACGCTGGAAGCTGAGCCGATGGTGCCGCGTACGGTTGAGAACAGCCCGTGCCCGCAGGACTCGGGCGCGCCCTTTTTCGTATCCGACGACGACAAGACGGGCAAGGTCATCGCCATCGTGAACACCGGGCCCTCCTGCCCGCAGCCCGGTCGCGAGATCATCGCCCGTGTCGACGCCGTCGCCGACTGGATCCGCGAGCAGACCGGTTAGGGTTTCAGCAAAGGCCGGAAACAGGGCGGTGAGCTGGCGTGAGGTCCACGATCTGCTGGGTGGCGGCAGTCTTGGTGGTAACGAGCGCATGCGCCGCGGGTGGCGAGTCACCACAGCAGCCAGCGCCGACCGTCACGAGTACGCCGACGACCACCACGACTGAACCCAGCGTGACGCTGCCGCCGATAACAAGGCCGTCGACCAAACCCACTGGCGGCGGCGCAGGTGAGGTGTCGGTGGAAGGCACGGTCGTTGCCGGTGTCGAGGCGACGTGCGTGCTGCTCCAGACCGGATCCGAGAACTACCTGCTGCTCGGCGCCGATCCGCGGGTCGCTGTGCCTGGGCGGCGTATCGCGGTGCGTGGCAAGGTCGAGCCAGGGATGGCGACTATTTGTATGCAGGGAACCCCGCTCGTGGTCAGCGAAGCACGCGCGATTCAATAACGGCCGTCTCGCATTACTCGTTGTGCCAACGGGATTACTCCGTGAGTCCGATGAGGAATCCGTTATCGACCGTTCACCTAACCGAACGCGTGACAAGGCAGGATGCATGCGTTCATTCGAATGACGCGTTACGGAGGCCCTTGTGTCTGGTGTCGGGTCGGTACTGAGGGCCAGTATTGGTCTCGCGGTCGCCGCTGGATTCGTTGTCGCGATACCCCTAGTGTCCGCGCCTTCGGCGCCGCAGCCGGAGCAGTGGTCGCCGATGACCCCGGTCGCGGTCAGCTATGACACCGAACGCGATGGCAGCACCGCCAAGGGCCGCCTGCTCGGCTTCAACGACTTCCACGGCGCGCTTGAGCCGCCGACCGGAAGCGGCGGCCTCGTCAACGGCACGCCGGCTGGTGGTATCGAATTCCTCGCGACCCACGTCAAGCGGCTGCGCGAAGCGGGCGAGGCCAAAGGCCAGCAGGTGCTCACGGTCGGCGCCGGTGACCTGGTCGGCGCGACCCCGCTGATCAGCGCGGCATTCCACGACGAGCCGAGCGTGGAAGTGCTCTCCAAGCTCGGACTGGACATCAGCTCGGTCGGCAACCACGAGTTCGACGAAGGCGTCACCGAACTCAAGCGCCTGCAGAAAGGCGGCTGCCACCCGACCGACGGCTGCCAGGACGGCGACGGATTCGCCGGTGCGGCGTACAAGTACCTGGCCGCGAACGTGGTGGACAAGAAAACGCGGTTGCCGATCCTGTCGCCGGTTGACGTGAAGTTCGTCCGCGGTGTCCCGGTCGGTTTCGTCGGCATGACCCTCAAGGGCACGCCGGGCATCGTCAACCCGGCGGGAATCAAGGACGTCGAATTTCTCGACGAGATCACAACAGCGAACTTCTACGCCGACCTGCTCCGCCTGATCGGCGTGAAGTCCCTTGTCCTGCTCGTGCACGAAGGCGGCGCGCAAAACCCGCCACCCACCGTGCAGGACCCGTCGAGCTGCGCCAACTTCGCTGGCCCGATCACCGACATCGTCAAGGGCCTGCGTCCCGAATACGGCGTGGTCGTCTCCGGTCACACGCACAGGTTCTACAGCTGCGCCCTGCCCAACTCATCCGGCGCGAACACGGTCGTGACGAGCGCGGGTTCGAACGGCACCTTGGTCACCAACATCGACTTCACGATCAACAAGAAGACCAAGCGCTTCGCCGAGGTTTCGGCCCGCAACAACATCGTCGAGAACGGCATCAAGCGTCCGGACGGCACCTGGGCAACGGACCCGTCCGGTGCATTCCTGCGTAACCCGGAACTGGTCGACAAGGACGCCAAGGTACTGGTCGACAAGTACCGCGCAGCCGTCGCACCCATCGCCAACCGCATCGTCGGCAAGATCACCGCTGACATCGGCCGCACCGCGAGCCCTGCGGGCGAGACAGCCTTGGGCGACGTGATCGCCGATGCCCAGCTCGCGTACACGACATCAGCGGGCGCCCAGATCGCGCTGATGAACCCGGGCGGCATTCGAGCAGACCTGAGCTTCGGCAACTCCCCAGGTGGCGAGCCAGCCGGTGACGTCACGTACGGCGAAGCATTCACCGTGCAGCCGTTCAACAACTTGGTGGTCACAGCCTCGTTGACCGGCGCGCAGCTGAAGGAAGTCCTTGAGCAGCAGTTCGTCGGCTTCGGCGGCCAGACCGTCCAGCGAATCCTGCAGGTGTCGAACGGATTCACGTACTCGTACGACAGCACGAAGGCCGCGGGTGAGCGCGTGTCCGCGATGGCGTTGAACGGAACCCCGATCGACCCGGCCGCAAGCTACAAGGTCACCAGCAACGACTTCCTGGCCAACGGCGGCGACGGCTTCACCAAGCTCAGCGTCGGCACCGGCCGAGTCACCGCTCCCGGGTTCGACGTGGACGCCCTGGTGAACCACCTCGGCGCCGCCCCAGTGGCCCCAGGCCCCCGCAACCGAATCACCAAGATCGCCTGACGAACGAACCCAGCGCTGGTACGCCTTTCCTGGCGTGCCAGCGCGTTTTTCGTGCGACAACGCCGAGTAACTGTACACCTTAGAGTGACGACCAGGCCGGAAAGTTGCGATAATCTGAACGTATGTTCGAAAAGCTCGACGACCTCGAGCGGGTCTTCCGAGAGAAAAGCCGAGGTCGACGCCAAATGGATCCGAACGCTGGCCGGATACGCCACCGAAAACCAGCCCACAAGGAAAGGAACCACGATCGCCGATGGGGCGCCCGAGGAGATGGCGCTGCGGCTGAACATGAGCCCGAACAAAGCCGCCGCTGAGATCATCTTCGCCCGTGACGTGATGGAGCGGTTGCCGCGCACGCTGGATGCGTTGGCAGAAGGTGTTTTTGACCTGTCGCGGGTGAAGGCGATGCGCGACTACACCGAACCTCTCGACCCAGACCAGGCCTCGGAGGTGGAGAAGCGCGTCCTGGACAACGGCCCGCGCGACAACGTCACCAAGTTCAAACGTGGCCTGGCCGCGAGGTCATCCGTGTGGACCCGGAGGGGGCGGAGCAGCGGCGCCAGCTCGCCAAGAGCGAACGGGACGTCATGAAATGGCACAGGCCGGACGGTCCGTCCGCGATCACGATCTATCTCGAGAAGCATGAGGCCGAGTTCGCGTACAACCAGATCGACGTGCTGGCCAAGCGGATCAACCACGGCCAGCGCTACCCGGACAGCCGTACGCCGACACCTCCGATCCCCGCAACATCGACACCCCGGAACGCAACCTCGCCCAACGCCGCGCCGATGTGTTTCATGGACCTCGTACTTGGGCGCAACACCTTGCAGCCCTTGGTCAACGTGAACGTGGTTGTCCCGATGACCACGCTCATGGGTGTCAACCGGGAACCGGGTGAGATCAGCGGGGTGGGCCCGATCACGGCCGAATACGCCCGCGAGCTGGCCACGAACGCCACCTGGCGGCGGATCCTCACCGACCCCGCCGGTGAACTACTGGAAGTCAGCCAGAAACGCTTCCCATCACCAGCGTTGCGGCGGTTCATCCAACTTCGAGATCGAGAGTGCAGGCAACCCGCCTGCTCCGTCCCCGGACATCGCTGCGAAACCGACCACATCATCGCCCACTACAAAGGCGGTCCCACCTCTCAAAACAACCTCATCCTGCTCTGCAAGAAACACAACCTCCTACGCCAACGCAGCGCATGGAGCTACGACCACGTCAAACCCGGCATTCTCGCCTTCCGCACCCCAACAGGCCACACCCACACCACCAAACCCGAACCTATGACCTGCGGCCGTTTTAGTGGGGGAAGCGGGCGACGAAGAGGCCGCCGGTTGGACTGTCTTCTACGGTGAGGGTTCCGCCGTGGCGGGTGGCTATGCCGCGGGCGATGGTCAGGCCGAGGCCGGAGCCGCCGGAGTTGCGGGTTCGGGCGTCGTCGAGGCGCGTGAAGCGTTCGAAGACGCGTTCCCGGTCCTCCACCGCGATTCCGGGGCCGTCGTCCTGGACTTCGAGGACTACCCAGGACTCCGAGTCGCGGACGGTCACCACAATCGACGACTTGGCGTGGCGGGCGGCGTTGTCGACGAGGTTACGCAGCAAGCGTTCCAGTTGGCTCGCGTTGCCGCGCATCAGCGCGTGCGGAGGCACGACGCACGAGACCCGCGGGCGGAATTCCTGGACCAAGGCGGCCAGGTCGACGATCGCGGCGGGGGGAGTGGAATTGTTGTCGTTCACAGCAAGCATCAACAGGTCCGACGTGAGGTCCTGAAGGCGTGAGATGTCCTGAAGAGACTCACGAGCGACCTCTGGCCAGTCCGCTCGATCGGCGTGGGTCAGCGCGACTTCAAGGCCGGTCCGCAAGTTCGTCAACGGGCTGCGAAGCTCATGGCTGGCGTCTGCCACGAACTGCTGCTGTCGGCGATGAAAAGCCTCAAGTCTGTCCAAAGTGGCGTTAGTGGTCCGGGCGAGTTTGGCTATCTCGTCGCGGGAACGAGGGACAGGCACCCGGCGGTCGAGGTTGTGTTCGCTCACTTCAGCGAGTTCATGACGGATCGCCTCGACCGGACGAAGAGTACGACCGGTGACGAACCACGCCAGACCGGCAACGAAAATCACAGCCAAAGGCAGCACGATCCGCAGACCGCGATTGAACACTGTCTCCGCGCTGATGGCTTCCCACGGCAGCACGAACACATACACCGTCAGCCGATACGTTGCCGTGCTGGAAGAAGGCGTCGTGGGCGCCAGGTCTCCCGTTCGCCTCAACGGTTCCACCAGGCGCGCGGGCACGTTCGATACCGCGGCGCCGACCACGGTGTACGTCCGGTTCTCCCGCCAATCCGGATGCGTTGGGGAGTTCAAAGCACTCTTGGTCTCCCACAACTCTGGCGCATTGGCTGGTGCCGGTGGCAGGCCTGGCCATGAGGGATCGAGCCGCCGAATCGTCCTGCTGCGAACAACGGTTTCCCCGGAATCGGTGACCACCTCGTACATCGAGTCACCGAAGAGCGAGATGTCCACCGAAGTGCCCGCTCGGTAAGCATCGGTGATCCGGCTGAGTTCCAGCTCGGCCTCGGTTTTCGACGACCCGAGCACAGTGTCCACCATGTACTCGCGCAACCCGATGACGCCGAGCGTGAAAACCGCGAGGCACGCCACGGTCGCGGTCAGTGCCGCGCTCGCCCGCATCGACGCGGGCCACCACTTAATCCTCAAGGCGATACCCCACGCCGCGAACCGTGGTGATCGTGTTACGCCCGAAAGGCGCGTCTATCTTGCGGCGCAACGTACTGATGTACACCTCGACGATATTCGGATCGCCATCGAAAGCCATGTCCCACACCTGATCAATGATGTCCTGTTTGGACAAAACCTGCCCCGCGTGCCGAGCGAGACACTCCAGCACCGAGAACTCCTTCGCGGTCAACGGAATGGCCACAGAACCGCGATGACACGTCCGCCGAGACGAATCCACCGTCAAGTCACCGACGGAAACCTTGGCCGAGCTGCCAATCGGGCCACGGCGCATCAGTGCCCGCAGACGGGCCGTAAGCACAAGGTAGGAGAACGGTTTACGCAGGAAATCGTCAGCGCCGGTGTCCAACGCCTCGGCCTCGTCGTACTCGCCATCCTTCGCGGTCAGCATCAGGATCGGCGTGTGGTTGCCTCGCTTACGCAACTCCGCACAGACCCGGTAGCCGTTCATGCCCGGCAGCATGATGTCCAGAATGATCACCTGATACGGATGTTCGGAGGCAAGGCGCAGCCCGTCGAGACCGTTGCCTGCCACGTCGACGGCATACCCGTCCGCCTCCAAACCCCATTGCAACGTATCGGCGAGCCGTTTCTCGTCCTCAACCACCAGCACCCGCATAACAGCGATCTTCCCAGATGGACAAACCGGCGCCTGAAGAGATTTTCAGGGTGTTTCAGGATGCGTTCAGTGGCGCGTTGGCACTCTTTCGGCGAAGCAATCCACTGAAAGGGACCATCATGCTGACGGCTGTCGGGGCTGACCACGTGGTCAAGGCTTATGGCAAGGGCGATGCCCAGGTACACGCGCTGCGCGGGGTGAGCGTGGCGTTCCCCGCACGCCGGTTCACGGCCATCATGGGGCCGTCCGGATCCGGCAAGTCCACCTTGCTGCACTGCCTTGCCGGACTGGACACAGTGGATTCCGGGGTGGTGTCGGTCGGGCAGACCGCGATCTCCGGCATGACCGACCGGCAGCTGACGTTGCTGCGGCGCGACCGGATCGGGTTCGTCTTCCAGGCGTTCAACCTGCTGCCGACGCTCACCGCCGAGCAGAACATCCTGCTCGGCATGCAGCTGGCCGGTCGTCAGGTGGATCGGCAGTGGTTCGACGCGGTGGTGCACATGCTGGGCTTGCGGGACCGGCTCGGGCACAAACCCAGCCAGTTGTCCGGTGGCCAGCAACAGCGGGTGGCGTGTGCGCGGGCTCTGGTCGGCAAGCCGGAAGTGGTGTTCGCCGACGAACCGACCGGCAACCTTGACTCCCGTTCAGGCAGCGAGGTGTTGCGGTTCCTGAAGATGTCGGTCGGCGAGCTCGGCCAGACGGTGATCATGGTGACGCACGACCCGGTCGCGGCGTCGTATGCCGATGAAGTCGTGCTCCTGGCTGACGGTCAGATCGCCGGGCGGATCCAGGGCCCGACACCTGCCACGGTCACGAACGCGCTCGCGCAGTTGGCGGCGTGATGCTGAGGGTTGTTCTTGCCGGGCTGAAGGCCCGGACCGCGAGGCTGATCCTGTGCATGGTCGCGATCGCGCTCGGCGTCACGTTCGTGACCGGCGCGATGACCCTTGGCGACGCGGTCAAGGCGGAGCTGAGGGCGCAAGCGGCCGCGAGCGTGCGGAATGTCGACGTCCAGGTCGAGGCCAGTGCCAAGCGGCTCGAAACCAAGGCGTTGGACGCTGTCCGCGCCGTTCCCGGAGTCGCGGCGGCGGACTGGCGGGACGTATCGGCGACTCCGATCGTGGAAGGCCGCACGGTCAAGGACGCGGCCGCGACCACGCTGGCGACCGACGACCGGCTCCGCCCGTTCGACCTCGTCAAAGGCCGCTACCCGGCCAGTGCGGCCGAGGTCGCGGTCGATGAGCGGGCCGGATACGAGCCCGGACAACAGATCACGCTCATGGTGCAGGGCCAGCAAACACCTTTCACCGTCGTCGGCACGATCAAACCATTGGTCACCAGCGGAGACCTTGGTGGCAGCGGAACCCAGGTGACGCTGCTGCCTGAGGTGCTGCACAGCGACGAGCACAGCAAGATCGTCGTACGAGCTGCGCCGGACACAAGCCGCCAAGCACTGGCGAGCGCGATCTCCAAAGTGGTCTCCGGGGCCAAGGTGCAGACCGGGGCGCAGGCGGAAGCGGAACTCGTGCGGCAAACCCCACCTGGCGGTGACAGTCTTGGTGATTTTCTGACTGCCTTTGCCATTCTGGCGTCGGCCGTGGCCGTTTTGGTCATCCACAACACGTTCACCATCCTGATCGCCCAGCGTTCCAGCGAACTCGCCCTGCTGCGCTGCATCGGCGCGGGCAGGCGGCAGGTGTTCATGGGCGTGGTGGGAGAGGCCCTGGGGATGGGCATCGTGGCCTCCTTGATCGGATTCCTTGCCGGGCTGGGGCTTTCGGCCGCACTCCAAGGCTCGCTCGGCCAAGACGTGTACATGCCGATCGCGACGCGCACGATCGTGGCGGCGTTCGCGGTTGGCGTGCTGGTCACCCTGTTCGCGTCGGTCCTCCCGGCCCGGCGTGCCACGGCCGTCGCGCCGATCGCCGCGTTGCGAGCGTTGCCGGACGGCGACGTGCAGCGCACGAGCAAGAAGCGCGTGGCGGCGGCAGTGGTGTTGTTCGCCCTTGGCGTGCTGGCCGCAATCGTGGGTGTCCCCAATGGTCAAGATGGCGCCGCGATCGTCGGCCTGGGCATCTTGGCCTTCTTTGGCGCGGTTCTCGCGCTCGGACCTGTCCTAGTTGGACCGTTCGTGCGGACGTTAGGAGCGTTGCCACGCCGTATATTCGGAACTACTGGCGTACTAGCGACCGCGAATGCGGATCGAAACCCCAGACGGACCGCGGCGACAACGGCGGCACTCACGATCTGCCTGATGGTCGTCATCCTGGTCACGACGGTGACCGCCAGTGTCGAGCAGAGCACGAACGACGCCGTGAACAAGCAGTTCGTCGCGGATTACTCGGTGGTGTCAGCCATTTCCGGTCAAGCGCTGCCCGAGTCCCTTGTGACACGACTGGGTGAAGTGGCCACAACCACACCGATGTACAACTCGTCGGTGAGCCTCGACACCGGCGGCGGAGCCTCATTGACCGGTGTTCAAGGCGATGTGGTCGGCACACTGCTGCGGCCGGCCGTGATCAGCGGCTCGCTTGACCGGATCGGGCCGGGTGACATCGCGCTCAGCCAAGAGTTCGCCAAGCAGTCCGGCCTGACGGTCGGGCAGACCGTGACGGCCGATCGGAAACTGAAACTGACAGTCACTGGAATTTACGAAGCCGCCTCGGGCCCTGGCGCCGACATCGGACTCACCATGGTGGACATGAGCACGGCGCGGCAGTTGGAGACGGATTTCCGTGGCTACGACGCGATCTTGGTCAAACTCAAGCCAGGAATCACTGCCGCACAGCTCGAACAAGTCGTTGCGACCTCACCATTGGCCCAGATGCGCGACATCACCCAGCTCAGGGACCAGATGACCGAGTCGTTGCGGGACACCCTCGCGGTGTTGTGGGCCCTGATAGGGCTGGCTGTTGTGGTGGCGCTCGCGGGCATCGCGAACACGCTGTCGCTCTCAGTTCTCGAACGCACCAGGGAATCCGCGTTGCTCAGGGCGCTCGGCCTGACCAGGGGAGGCCTCGGCGGGACGCTGGTCATCGAGGCTGGCCTGATCACCGGTGTCGGTGCGATTCTTGGCTTGGTGCTGGGGATTGGCGGCGCCTGGCTGATCGTGTTGACGGCATCAACTGACGCCGCACCGATCACGCTGACCGTCCCGTTTGTACAGATCGTGGTCCTGCTTGGCGCAGCGGTTCTCGCGGCACCGCTGGCGACGTTGCCGCCCGCGCGCAAGGCCGCGAAGGGACAAGTGACCGAGGGGCTTGCGGTGGCGTGAAACGGAGTTTTAGCCTAAGCGGGCAGTAAAATGGGCTGTTACCGCCTGGAAGGGCAATTTCCCGCCAGGCGGTCCAGCGAAACCGCACGTAGCGTGGCCTCTATGCGAGCCGATATCTCCGAGAGTAACAAGCTGGCGGGTCGCGCGCTGCCGTCGAAGCGGCTGCTGTGCAGCGAGCCTCTTGGCTGGCAGTCGATGCTCGCCAGGACATACCGCGATCCGGACGTGACCGACGAGTTCACCACCGTGGCATCGTCGGAACTGACCCTGGTGGTCGCGCTGAGTGGCACGATGCAGATCGAAAGTCGCAAGGGCAGGGGCTGGCACCGGGCGAACTACCGCCCGGGCTCAGCCGGGCTGACCGCGCCGGGCAACGTCAGCGTGCTGCGGTGGAAGTCCACCTCGCCGTATCCCTTGGAATCACTGCACTTGCATCTGCCGGTGGACGAGTACTGGGCGTTCGACTCACTGCTGCTCGAGGACCCGTTGGTCGCCGCGGCGGGCAACGCGTTGAAGCGCGCGCTGCAGCAGAGTGCGCCTGAGTACTACGCGGAGTCGATCACCCAGATGCTCGTCGCCCATCTGATGTACACGGCCAACAACAAACCGGCCGTCGAACCGCTCGCGATGGGACGGTCCGGTTTGGATCAAGTCACCGAGTACATGCGGGCTCACCTGTCCGAGGACATCCGACTGGATGAACTCGCGGCACTTGTCAGCGTCAGCAAGTACCACTTCCTGCGGATGTTCACGCGCGCGACAGGACAGACTCCACACCGTTACCTGACCGAGCTACGGATGGCACGGGCGGCGGAAATGTTGCGGGACAACGACAAGACTGTGTTGCAAGTCGCAATCGCGTGCGGGTACCGCAGTCCTGGCCAGTTCGCGGCCGCTTTCCGGCGCCGGTACGGCGTCTCGCCGACCGAGTTCCGCAATTTCGGGTGACCATCCCGCAATGCGGGGTGAGAAAAGCCTGGCTCTGCCATCCAGTCTGAAACCCTCGAATTGACGAATGGGCAGGTCAGATGGTTGACGCGACAAGCGCGGAGACGGCGACGACGCCCACAGCGGTCAGTGTTGCCGGACTGCTCGTGGTCGTTCCCGCCTTCGTCTTGCTGGCGTTCGGGTTCGGCGGACCCGAGCAGACGGTGGACGCACTCGGTGCGGTGACCACGTACGCGCTGCCTGCGATCGCGATGATCGCGTTCTGGTGGCAGGACTGGCCGGGCAGCCGGTTGCGGCCGGGTTGGTCCGGTTTGACCGATACCGCGATCATCCTGATCGTCGGGCTCGGTCTGGCGTGGATAGGTGACATGGTCGTCGCCGCGGACGACACGGTTCCACTTGGGATCGCGGTGTTCGTGGTGATCTTGCAACTGACCCTGGTGTCGGACGGCTGGCCATTACAGGGGCGTGGCGTCCACTGGCCGGGCCTTGTCGCCCTGGTGGCCAGCTGGATCGTCGGCGCGGGACTCTATCTTGTCGCGACCGCCGCGGGCATGGGACACGGGTTCTTCTCGTCCCTGCTCGCGGCGATCGGTATGTGGCAGACAGTGTTCTTCGTGGCGCTGCGCGGCTGGCCGTTCAGCAAGATCAGCAGGTTCCGCCTCAGGTTGGCGGCCAGCAACCTCGGGGTGATCGCCGCGGGTCTGCTGACTCACGTTGTGCTGCTCGACGTGGTCGGGTGGGACTACGGCAGGGTCGGCGCGGTCGGCAGTTGTGGTATCGCCGCGGTTCTCGTGGTCGCCATGCTGTTCGAGCCGATGGGCAAGGTGCTGACGGTCACAACCGTCGTGATCGGCACCATTGTGCTCTACTTAGGACTGTCCACTGTCGTGAACCAACTGACCGAGCCTGACCATTGGGTGGCTTACGCCGCCGCTAACGCACTCGGCATCGCAGTCATCATGCACGTCGCGGTATGGCGACGCTGGCCGGTGGGAGGTAAGAAGAAGTGAAGATCACGCTGAAGGTCGACGGGGTCGAGCACAAGCTGGACGTTGACCCGCGTACGACGTTGCTGGACGCGCTTCGTGACCGGCTTGGGATCACCAGTACCAAGAAAGGCTGCGACCACGGCCAGTGTGGCGCGTGCACGATCCTGCTTGACGGCAAGCGTGCGGTCAGCTGTCTGGCATTGGCTGTGGCGCACCAGGACGCGGAGATCGTGACCGCGGCAGGCCTTGCCGATGGCGACGAGCTGCACCCGCTGCAGAAGGCGTTCATCGAGCACGACGCGTTCCAATGTGGATACTGCACGCCCGGCCAGATCGTTTCGGCCGTCGGCATGATCCAGGAGGCCAAGGAGGGCTGGCCGAGCGTGGTCAGTGAGGACCCGAACGCCGAGCAGGTCGAGCTCACGCATACCGAGATCGCCGAGCGGATGAGCGGCAACCTGTGCCGCTGCGCCGCGTACTGCAACATCGTTCCCGCCATCTCGGAGGTCGCGAACTCATGAAGCCGTTCCGCTACGAGCAGCCGGCCGACGTGACCTCGGCGATCACGATGATGCGCGACGAACCGCATGCCGCGTACCTTGCCGGTGGGACCAACCTCGTCGACCTGATGAAGGTCGAAGTGGCCACCCCGGACGTGCTGATCGACATCAGAACCTTGACCTCGAAGCAGATCGAGGACCTGCCAGACGGCGGCCTGCGGATCGGCGCGGCGGTGTCCAATTCGGAGATCGCCGCCGACCGGCGCGTCCGGCGTAACTATTCGATGCTCTCGCAGGCGATCCTCGCCGGTGCGTCCTACCAGTTGCGCAACTGGGCCACGGCAGGCGGAAACCTGTTGCAGCGCACCCGGTGTTCCTACTTCCAGGACGTCGAGATGCCGTGCAACAAGCGCGAGCCAGGCACCGGATGTTCAGCGCTGCAAGGACATCACCGCGACCTCGCGATCATCGGACACTCGCCTTCATGTGTGGCGACTTTTCCGTCGGACATGGCCGTGCCGCTCGCCGCGTTGAACGCTGTCGTGCGGGTGCAGGGCCTCGACGGCGAGCGGATGATTCCGCTGACCGACTTCCACCGGTTGCCTGAGGACACACCTGACCGCGACAACGTGCTCGAACGTGGTGAGCTGATCACCGCGATCGACCTGCCAGCGTTCTCGGCGCCTTCGGCATATCGCAAGGTCAGGGACCGGGCGTCGTACGCGTTCGCCCTGGTTTCTGTTGCCGCGTCGCTGGAAATCGCCGACGGGGTCATCAAGGACGTCCGCATCGCTCTCGGCGGGATGGCGCACAAGCCTTGGCGTGCTTGGGAAGCCGAGCGGATGCTACGCAGTCTGGCGCCGACCGTTGACCACTTCCAGGTGGCCGCCGAAGCCGAGCTGGCTCAGGCACAGCCCTTGCGGGACAACGGTTTCAAGGTCCCGCTGGCCCGCAATGTCATTGTTCGCATGCTTTCTGACCTTGCCAATATCACGGAGGTTGGCCAGTGACCGCCATCGGCAAGCCGCTCAACCGGATCGACGGCCCGCTGAAGGTCCGCGGCGCCGCGCCGTACGCCTTCGAGCAGCACGTCACCAACCCGGCGCACGTGTTCCCGCTACTGTCCACGATCGCAGCTGGCCGCATCGCCCAGATCGACGCCGAGCAGGCGCTGGCCGAACCCGGCGTGATCGCCGTGGTCACGCACGAGAACGCCATCAAGCTCAACGCGACCGGCGACCCACAGATCGACGTGCTGCAGAGCGACGAAGTGGGCTGGTACGGCCAGTTCATCGGCGCGGTCATCGCGGAAACCCCGGAAATCGCGCGCTACGCGGCGGGTTTGGTCCAGGTGCACTACGAGCCACGTACCCACGACGTCGAGATGCGCGGCGACCGTGAGGACGTCGTCAAGCCTCACCACGCCGCGCTGTTCGGCGAGATGGACGGCGAGCTGCAGAACGGTATGCCCGCCGACACCAGCTTCGGCGACGTCGACGCCGCGTTGGCGGCCGCGGACTTCCGGATCGACCAGACGTACACGACACCGATCAACCACCACAATCCTCTGGAACCGCATGCCGCGGTGGTGGAGTGGGCCGACGACTCGCACGTCACGGTCTACATGGGCAGCCAGGGCGTGTCGATGAACCAGGGGATCATCGCCGCGCTGTTCGGGCTTGAACCGGCGAACGTCCGTATTGTCGCGCCGTACACCGGCGGTGGGTTCGGGTCGAAGATCCGGCCGCACTCCTACGCGACGCTGGCGGTCATGGTCAGCAAGATCGTCGGCCGGTCGGTGAAACTCAACCTGACGCGCCAACAGATGTTCTCGACGGTCGGATACAGGACGCCGACGTCGTCACGCGTCCAGCTCGGTGCGACCGCGGACGGGAAACTCACCGCGGTCGCGCACGACACCGTCCAGGGCAGCTCCAACGCGTACATGTACGCCGAGCAGATCGGCGTGTGCACGAGGCTGATGTACGACGCGCCGAACCGGCGAACCACGCACCGGTTGGCGATGCTCGACATGCCGGTGCCGACGATCATGCGTGCGCCAGGCGAGTCACAGGGCATGTTCGCGCTCGAGTCAGCGATCGACGAGATGGCTGAGGCGTGCGGGATCGACCCGGTCGAGTTCCGGATCATCAACGAACCCGAACTGCACCCGGAGTCCGGAAACCCGTTCTCCAGCCGCAAACTGAAGGAGTGCCTGACCGAGGGCGCCCGGCGGTTCGACTGGGCCAACCGGTCAAGGCGACGCGAAGGCGCCTGGCTCTACGGCAGCGGCGTGGCCTCCGCGACCTATCCGTCGCCGCGTTTCCCCGGCAACTCCTGCCGGATCACGCATGTCGATGGTCGGTACTCCGTGCAGATCGCGGCGGTGGACATCGGCACCGGCACGTGGACGGCCTTGTCGCAGATCGCCGCGGACGCCCTTGGCGTCGATATCTCCCTTGTGGACTTGGAGATCGGCGACAGCTCGCTGCCGATGGGCTCGACGGCCGGGTTCTCCTCCGGTCTTGGCAGTTGGGGCAACGCCGTGATGGAGGCGGCGAAGCTGCTCAAGGACGGCAAGAAGACCGAGACCGAGGTGTTCGGCGGCAACCCCAAGGCCGCGGAGTACGAGATGAACACCTTCGGCGCGCACTTCGTCGAGGTGCGGGTGAACTCCGAAACCGGCGAGATCCGCGTGCCCCGGATGCTCGGTGTGTTCGACGCTGGCCGGATCATCAACCCGAAGACCGCCCGGTCGCAGCTGGTCGGCGCGATGACCCAGGGCCTGTCACAGACACTGCACGAGGCGACCGTGGTGGACACCCGCTACGGCCAGTTCGTCAACCGTGACTTCGCCGGGTACCACTTCGCGGCCAACGCCGATGTGGGCACCGTGGAGGCGTACTGGGTCGAGTCGAAGGACGAGTACACCAACGAGTTGGGCACGAAGGGCATAGGCGAGATCGGCATCGTCGGTATGACGGCCGCCATCGCCAACGCGGTGTATCACGCGACCGGTATCCGCGTGCGTGACCTGCCGATCACGCTCGACAAGATCATCGGGCAGATATAGGTTGCAACCCTTGCTGTGTCGGGACCGTCTTTATCAATATGGCGGTCTCGACACGGTTATCGGCGCTCGGTTTGGTTTTGGTCGTCACGGCTTGTGGCACTGACGCTCCTCCCGAGCCGTTGCCGCCCGCACTTCCGGTCGCACACCAGGTCCCGGCGGATATGGCCAGGCTGGTCTCGGCCATGGACACGTTCGGACTCGACCTGCTGACCTCACCGACCCTGGCGGACCGGTCCAACCTGGTCGTATCCCCGGCCAGTGTGTCGCTGGCGTTGCAGATGGTCGGCGCCGGGGCGGCTGGGGAGACGGCTGCGCAGATCAACAAGGTGCTGCACCTGCCCGAAGGCGTGCAGCCTCGGATGCCCGCGTTCGACCTCACCGACCTCAAGGTCAACAACATCGTCTGGGCGCAGCAGGGCATGGCGGTTGAGCCTGCGTACACCGCCACGTTGCGAAACCAGTTCGGCGCCACGATGAACGAGGCCGATTTCATCAGGGACTCGCGCGGTGCTCGTGAGCGGATCAACAAGACCGTCGAAGACCAGACCGCAGGCAAGATCTCAGATTTGTTCCCGTCTGAAGCGATCAACCCGACGACACGGATGGTGCTCACGAACGCGCTGTATCTGAAGGCCGCGTGGGCTCGGGAGTTCCCCAAGGAGATGACCAGGGACGATCCGTTCACCCGCGCCGACGGCTCGACCGTCACCGTGCCGATGATGCGCAATGATCTTTCCAAAGAGCCAAAGGCGCAGCTCGGCTACGCCGAAGGGCCGGGGTATCAGGTCGTGACTGTGCCGTACAAAGGCGGCAAGCTGGCGTTCACCGTGATCCTGGCTTCCTCGCAGGAAGCTGTTCGTACCAAGGGAATCGCGGCTCTGCTCAGCGAGGTCCAGCCGATGGACGTGCAGCTCGCGATGCCCAAGTTCACCGTGCGGTCAGGCATGGAGCTGGCGACGACCCTCGAAGACGCCGGAATGCCGCTCGCGTTCTCGCCATCGGCGGACTTCAGCGGAATAACCCTGCAGGAGCGGCTGTACATCAGCTCGGTGCAGCACAAGACTTTCGTCCAGGTGGACGAGGAAGGTACCGAGGCCGCGGCGGCGACTGGCGTTGTCATGAAAACCACGTCGGCGCCGATGGTGCAGACCGTGACCGTGGACCGGCCGTTCATCTTCGTCATCACCGACACGACAACGGGAGCGCCTTTGTTCCTCGGCCGGATCAACGATCCCACAGCAGGCTGAAGCACTAAGGTGGTCGCGTGCACCTGCGGATTACTTCCGGCCTCGTTGCCGCTGCCATGCTGCTGACTGGCTGTACCAGTCAGCCGGAAGCGGCTCCTCCTCCAGCGAAGACCACCGCCTCGCCCGAGTTTTGCCGGGACCTGCCGGCGTTCAACGACCATGTGACGACCTATATGGCCCACAGCTTGGGCCTCATGGACGGTGGCTCCATAGATTTGGTGTCCCTACAGCAGTCCTCTGCCGCCGTCGCCTCGCTCGGTGAGAAGATGGCGCCGACGGTGCCAGCGGAGATCGTGCCGCAGTTCGGCGTGGTGCGAAAGATGGTCGCCACGTCGGCAGCAGGCGTCAAGCCTGACTGGAAAGCCAGCGAAATCGATATCCCGATGAGCGATGAGCAGGCTCGTGCTTGGGAAGCGGTACAGCTGTACAAGGGATGCTGAGTTCTCAGGTGCTCGACTTCCGGCGGGCGTAGTGCGCGCGGGCTTTGGCGCGGTTGCCGCATCTGGCCATCGAGCACCATTGGCGGTTGTGCTTGGGTGACGCGTCGACGAAACGCACCCCGCAGGTGTCGGACGCGCAGATCCGCACCAGCCCGTTGCTGGCCACGAGGTCAATGGCATCCGTGGCCAGCTCGGCCAGGATCGCCCGGACCGGGCCTTGGGAAAACCGAAGCACTCGCTGCGGCCCGTCGGCATGGATCTGCAACTGGGGAACCGGCAGCTCAGCAGCCATTTGGTTGACCAGGCGCACGTCGGCCGCCTTCGTTTCGCCCCGTGCCAACCGGTCGATGGCTTCACGCAGTTCGCGGGCCAATGCCAGTTCTTCGGCCGTCACGCGGTGACGACGTTCGGCATGCCCGGCCGCGACCAGCCATTCCGCCAGCAAAGCCGGGTCGGTCAGCTGTTCACGGCCGCTCGTGTAGCGGTCGCGCAGCGTGTTCACGAAGTCGAGGCAGCGCCTGCCGCCGTCGAAGATCCAGTCCACGGTCTTGATTCTAACCCTCTCATAGGGTTAGAAAGAAGTATGGACTCAGCGATGCTGACGGTGAACGGGATTCGCATGCACTACCGGCGTGGCGGCGACGGGCCACCCGTGGTGCTGCTGCACGGATGGCCGCAGACCTCCTACTGCTGGCACAAGATCTTCGACGATCTGGCGGCGACACATACCGTGATCGCCCCGGACCTGCGTGGATACGGGCTGACCGACAAACCCCGGGACGGCTTCGACAAGCGCACGATGGCCTCGGACGTCTCGGAACTCGTCCGTGCGCTGGGGTTTGACCGGGTCAGCGTGGTCGGGCACGACCGGGGCGGCAGAGTCGCACATCGATGGGCGCTCGACCGTCCCGATGAGATCGACCGGTTCGCGGTCATGGACATCATCCCGACGCGGGAGATGTGGCGGCGGATGACCGCCGACACCGCCCGCGGCTACTGGCACTGGCTGTTTCACCTACAGCCCGATCTGCCGGAACTGCTTGCCGGGCAGAACATCCCGGCGTACCTGAACTACTTCTTCGAACGCTGGACCTACCAGCGGCAAGGGCTCGACGCGGCTGACGAGTACATCAAGGCGTTCTCCGCGCCCGGTGCACTGCGGGCGGGTTTCGACGACTATCGCGCGTCTTTTCCCGCCGACGCCGACCATGATGACGCTGACGCGGGACGCAAGCTGACGATCCCGGTGCTGTCCCTATGGGGCGCAACAGGTTTGCTCGGCAAGTTGCCGACGCTGGAGATCTGGCGTGCCTATGCCGAGGACGTCACGGGCTTCGCGATCGAGGAGTGCGGGCACTTCCTCGCTGAGGAGCAACCGGCCACTGTGGCCGATCACCTCAAGAAATTCCTTGTCTAGTAACGGACATCGCTCTGCAGTAATGGCGGGTACACATCGGACGGCACACCATCCACTGTGGCCCGCGAACTGCGGCATCTGGCGCTGGGCGCCGTGCACCCGCCAGATCGGCCTGGCCGACAGCGCGCTGACCCACATCAACCGGGCGGTCCGGTGGATCAGGGACAACTACGCCGAAGCCGTGCGCGTCGAAGACCTCGCCCGGCTGGCCGCGATGAGCCCGTCGGCGTTCCACCGGCATTTCCGTTCCGTGACAACGATGAGCCCGGTGCAGTTCCAGAAAACCATCCGCCTGCAGGAAGCCCGGGCGTTGTTGGTGTCCAGACCCGGGGACGTGGCTGGCGTCGGACACCTGGTCGGCTACGAAAGCGCGTCGCAGTTCACCAGGGAGTACCGCCGCATGTTCGGCACCCCACCCAGCCAGGACGCGGTCCGCCTACGCGCCCGGAGTCTGCCGTAGCGGCACGCGCCAACACAGCTCGGTGCCCGCTTTCGTTGACTCCGCGGTGAAAGTGCCGCCGAGCTGGCTGGCCCGAGTGGACATGTTCGCGAGCCCGCTGCGGCGGCCACCTGCGGGAATGCCGACGCCGTTGTCGGTGATGCGCAGCATCAGATCACCGCTCAAAGCGACTTCGACCGAAGCTGTGGTGGCCTGCGCGTGCCTGGCCACATTGGACAGTGCCTCCCGGAGAACCGGAAGCAACTGCTCGCTGATCTCCCTGGGCACCGAAGTGTCCACTGGGCCACGAAACCGCAACGAAGGCGCGAACCCCAGGGCGGCATTGGCATCGTCCACTGTGGCCAATACAAGGGAACGCAGGCTTTCGAACGATTGGTGCTGCAGCGCGAACACCGTCGTACGAATCTCCTGGATGGTCATGTCCAGGTCCTCGACAGCCCGGCGGACGCGGTCCGCCGCGTCTGCCGGATCCGTGGGAATCACGGTCGCCGCGGCCTCCAACGCCATGCCTGTCGCGAACACCCGTTGAATCACCAGGTCGTGCAGGCCACGCGCGATACGCTCGCGATCCTCGAACACCACGAGCCGCTGCTGGTCGGCACGCGCCCGTGAATACTGCACGGCCATCGCCACGTGCGCGGCGAAGTTGCGCAACAGATCCAGATCCGCCTGCTCGAACAACGGCTCATGCCGCAACCGGACCAGCAACAGCACGCCAAGCGGCTCGTCACCGGCAGGCAACGGTACGATCGCAGCCGAACCCAGCCGGTTCAACAGCCCGCTGTTGTCGCCTTGCCAGGTTGCCGCGGCATCGCCGTAGTGATCGATCAGGATCGGCTGCCCGGTCTGGAACACGTGCCCCGACGCGGTCCCCTCGATCTCGATCGAAGTACCCGCGAGGTTCTCGACGCCTTGGACGACCTCGAAAACGAGCAACTCGCCCTCTTCGTCGGGCAGCGCGATCGCGGCCATCGGCGCACCCGCGACTTCCCTTGCGTGCTGGGCGATCAAGCCGAGTTCGTCATCGGACTGCCCGCCGAGCAAGGTCGCCGTGATCTCGTTGGACGCACGAAGCCACGCCTCCCGGCGCCGGGACTCCTCAAGCTGCCGGTAGTCCCGTATCGCCAACGCAGCCGCGAGAGCCATAGCGTCGACGGCCTGCCGCCGCATGGGCGTGAACTCGTCGCCCGCGACATACAGGTAGCCGACCGTCTTGTCCTTCAGCTGGATCGGCGCGGCCAGGACGTCATCGCGCGACCAGTCCGGGCCGATAGCCGCGGCGGCGTGGTCGTCCAACCCGACGTGGACCAGAGTGGTGAACTGTTCGCCGTCCCGGTCAAGGATGCCGAGCGCCGAGAACCGGCCGCCCGTCAGGTCCAGCGCACCCTTGGCGATCTCCCGCAACACCTCAGGCAACGTGCGGCCGGCTCGCATCGCCGTCATCGCCTGGAGAAACCGGCGCCCCCGCGGTAGATCCGCTTCCATCCCCACATCATGCCGTCGTCCACTGCGGACCACCGAACGTCTTCACACAGCAGAGTCTTTGGACTCTAAGAGTTGAGGGCACTTGGCCCTGATTCGACGCGACAAAGGGTGCCACCGTGGGCGGCGAGTGCGGAGGTACCCATGCGAGAGCTGACGGTAGCCATGGTGATGACCAAGGACCCGGTCACCGTGGCGCCCGATACAGAAGCCAAGGGGATCATCGAGACAATAACCAGGTACGAGATCAGCGCTGTGCCCGTGGTCAGCCGCGACGGCGTGCCGATCGGGGTGGTGGCCGCCGATGACGTGGTCGCCGGAATGACCGACCGGGCGTTGCACCTGATGACAGTGCCTGTCCGGGCGGTGGACGCCAACGAATCGGTGAGTTTCGCGGCCCGCGAGCTGAACCGGCGCGGCGTCCGGCGGCTGTACGTGGTCGACCACGGCAGCCTTGTGGGCGTGGTCTCCCGGCGTGACCTGCTGCGGGTGTTCCTGCGGTCGGACGAGGAGATCAAGGACGACGTCCAACGGGAAGTCTTCCAGCGGGTGCTGTGGGTGAACCCGAACGCCGTGGTGGTGTCGGTGAACAACGGCACGGTCACGTTGAACGGCCAGCTCGGCAAACGCAGCGAGGTGGAGATCGCGGCCCGCCTGACGACGACGATCCCCGGCGTGGTCGACGTCCGCAATCGCCTTGACTACGTCTGGAACGACCAGCACTACAACTAAGAACCAACCAGCGCCCAGTCCGCTGGTGGCAGCCACACGTCCGCGCGGCGCGGCGGCTGATACGTGCGGCGGACGTAGCTGATCAGCTTAGTACGGCAGCCGCACCTTGTGATATTTGAGGTGTTGTCGCTGGTAGTGGCTGCGGCGGGCTCGGGTTTGGTGGCGTCGTCGCCAGTCTGACCAGTGGTTGGTGTGGGTTTCGGGGTGGACCGGGTGGGTGAGGGTGGCCCAGAGTCGTCGAATTTCGTTACAGGACAACGGAATCAGTTGGCTTAAGGTGGCGAGATCGCCCCTTTTTGGTCATTGCGGCCGCGTTCTCGATATGCGGTGACGGCGAGGAACGCGGCGGCCAGCATCGCCAGGGTGATGTGCCGGTACCAGACGTCGTACTTGCGCACCTGATAGTGATCCAGTCCGGTCTCGTTCTTGGCGAACTGGAACGTTTCCTCGACCGCCCAACGGGATCCGGCTACCCGGACCAACTCGGCGACGGGTACTGGTTGGGTGCTGTGGCAGATGTAGTAGGCCAGCTCGCTGGGCTTGGAGATCGAGCGACGCACCAGCAGGAGGTGCTCGTCAGCGCCGGGGTCGATGAGCAGCCAATCGTAGAGGCGATGTCCCTTGCTGCCCTTACCGGCTGAGAGTCGTTGCCAGCCTCGTTTCGGCGCGGTCGCGGCGAGTTCGTCGGCTCGCTGAGGCCCGGTTGGAGTGGTGAACCGGTCGTCGCAGGAGACCGCCATGACGTAGTTGATGTCCTCGTCCTCCAGCCAGTCCCGCAGTCCGGGGTTGTCGCCGTAGGCTTCGTCGGCGGTGAACCAGCCCACCGTCTGCTTGCCGTGCTTGGCGATGAGTCGTTCGAGCATCCGCCGCGCCAGCTTCGGTTTGGTCGCGAACCCGACCGTGTCCGCGATGCCCGCCTCGGCACACCGCTCCCGGTCACCGGTCCAGGATTTCGGCAGGTAGAGCTCTCGGTCGATCAACGCCCGCCCCCGCGACGACACGTAGGTCAGGAACACGCCGAGCTGGCAGTTCTCGATACGCCCGGCAGTGCCGGAATACTGACGCTGCACGCCGGCGGATTTGGTGCCCTTCTTGAGAAAACCTGTCTCATCGCCCACCACGACCCCGCTGGGGTCGGCGAGAGTGTCCAGCACATAGGAACGTAGATCATCCCGCACCGCCTCGGCGTCCCAGCGGTAGAAGTTCAACAACCGCTGCATGCCATCCGGAGTCAGGTCACCAGCCTGCTCCGCGATGGTCCAGGAGTTCTTACGCTCGGCTGCCGAGAGCAGTCCCAGCAGGTACATCCGTGCCCGGCGACGTGAGTCCGCCTGCGCGAAACGCCCGGCCACCAGCGCGAACATCTCATCGAACCCCGCTCGCCACCGCGTGAGGCGATCATCAACTACAGTCTTCGACGCGGCCACCGCGTCTGCTTCGAGTCCTAACACACCTTGAAGTTGATCACGCGGTGGCCGCGTCCATGATCACGACCCCACACCAAGATCACACAGTGCGGTTGCCGTATTAGGCAGGGCCGAATGCGGCTTGCGGCGATGCCACAGCAGTGCCGCGAGGTAGCTCGGCCGCGGCGGGGCGACCGGGATGCGCACGACGCCGGGGTGTTCTGGCAGCCTGCAGGACTGGCCGACCAGACTGAGCACGTCCGTCGGCGTGGTGAACCGGTGCACGAAATCCTCCCAGCCGAAATCGGGCCCCCTGGTGTCGAGCGTCAACCGGAATTCATCGGCGACGTGGTCGTAGAAATCGGCCCATTCGCTGCCGGGACATTTCCGGGCATCCAGATCGTCCACTCGGACAATTCGGCCATCGACACACTGGCCCGTTTCGCCAATGGGTGGCTGGCATTCGCGAGAACCTCAACGGGATCGAAGCATGCGGGAAGGCTGTCGATCCCGTCCTGGTCCAGCGCGCCGAGTGGCCGGGCGAACGCGGCGTCGATCGTGCCTGCTTTGAGCGACTCCCGCGAGACGCGCAGCCCACGCGAGGTCACGATCTCCAGTTGGACGTCCGTGGTGCGGTGGAATCCGCGCAGCATTTCGGTTGGCGCGATTCGTGTGTCGAGAACGCCCACGCGCAGTGGCAATCGCTTGCGGCGCAACATGTCCACGGTCTGGTCGGCCATAGCCAGGAGGTTGCGGGCGTGAGGGAGGAACGCGGTGCCTTCCTTGGACAGCGTGGTGCCGGAGCGTAGGCGGGACAGCAGGACCGTGCCGTAGTCCGCTTCGAGCTTGGCGATCCGCCGCGACACTGCCTGCTGGGTGATGCCTAGCTCGGCGGCGGCCTCGCCGAAGTGCTTGAAGTCCGCGACGGCGACGAAGGCACGGACCGCGGCCAGATCCAGGTCGCTCACAGCTCGACAATACTGACGGCCGCCCGCTGCCCGGCCTCGGCCTTCCCGCCGTGGCCATTTTTCTGCTTCCGTACTCGTCGGACAATTGTTGGTTGTGGCCGTGAGCGTGTCGTTTGTTTGATCCCACATCGCCTTCTCGGCTCGAATACGCGCCGTGTCCTCGTTTGTTCACCTGCATGTCCACACCGAATACTCGATGCTCGATGGCGCGGCCAAGATCGGTCCGCTTTTCGCCGAAGCCGCACGGCTGGGAATGCCCGCGGTCGGCATGACCGACCACGGCAACGTGTACGGCGCCGACGAGTTCTACCAAGTCGCCAGCAAGACGGGCATCAAGCCGATCATCGGCATCGAGGCGTACGTCGCCCCAGGCAGCAGGCACCACAAGAAACCGGTGTTCTGGGGTCAGGGCGGTGGCACTTCTGGGGCAGATGTGTCCGGCGGTGGCGCGTACACCCACATGACCATGATCGCCCGCGATGCCATCGGCCTGCGGAACCTGTTCAAGCTGTCCTCGCTGGCCAGCGTGGAAGGCTATTACCGCAAGCCACGGATGGACCGGGACCTCATCGCCGAGCACGCCGAGGGCATCATCGCGACCACTGGTTGCCTGTCCGGCGAGGTGCTGACCCGGCTGCGGCTCGGGCAGCGCGCGGAGGCTTTGCAAGCCGCCGCGGACTACCGGGACATCTTCGGGCCCGAGAATTTCTTTCTCGAGGTGATGGACCACGACCTTGCGGTCGAGCGCGCGGTCCGCGACGACATGCTGGAAGTCGGTGCCAAGATCGGCCTGAAGCCCTTGGCCACCAACGACTCGCACTACGTGAGCAAGGAGCAGGCCGAGGCGCATTCGGCGTTGCTGTGCGTGCAGTCCGGCAAGACTCTCAACGACCCGGCCAGGTTCAAGTTCGACGGCGACGGCTACTACCTGAAGTCCGCCGAGGACATGCGGGCGTACTGGGATGCTCAGATGCCCGGTGCCGCGGACAACACTTTGCTTGTGGCAGAACGGGTCGAGTCGTACGCCGAGGTGTGGGAACACCGCGACCGGATGCCGATCTACGAGCCGCCCGACGGCCACGACGTGCCGTCATGGTTCCGGGCCGAGGTGATGCGCGGACTCGAATGGCGCTTGCCCGGCGGTGTCCCGGAGGAGTACGTCAAGCGAGCGGACTACGAGATCGATGTCATTGTCCAGAAAGGATTTCCCGCGTACTTCCTGATCACGGCCGACCTGATGAACCACGCGCGGGAGGTCGGCATCCGCGTCGGGCCTGGGCGTGGTTCGGCGGCCGGGTCGTTGGTGGCGTACGCGATGCGGATCACCAACCTCGACCCGATCGAGCACGGTCTGCTGTTCGAGCGGTTCCTCAACCCGGAACGCGTGTCCATGCCCGACATCGACATGGACTTCGACGACCGCCGCCGCGGCGAGATGGTCCGCTACGCGACCGAGAAGTACGGCGCCGACCGGATCGCGCAGGTGATCACGTTCGGCAAGATCAAAACCAAGGCCGCGATCAAGGACTCCGCCCGGGTCCATTTCGGACAAGCCGGATACGCCATCGCCGACCGGATCTCCAAAGCACTCCCGCCACCCGTCGCGGCCAAGGACATTCCGCTGTCCGGCATCACCGACCCGAAGCACGAACGGTACCCGGAAGCCACCGAGGTCCGATCGCTGATCGACACCGACGGTGACGTCTCCACCATCTTCCAGACCGCACGCGGGCTGGAAGGTCTGATCCGCAACGCGGGCGTGCACGCCTGCGCGGTGATCATGTCCTCGGAGCCGCTGCTTGACGTGATTCCGCTGTGGCGTAGGGACGACGGCGCCATGATCACCGGCTGGGACTACCCGTCCTGCGAGGCCATCGGCCTGCTCAAAATGGACTTCCTCGGCCTGCGCAACCTCACGGTCATCGGCGACGCGATCGACAACATCGAAGCCAACCGCGGCGAGAAAATCGATCTGGACCTGCTCAGAACCGATGACCCGAAGACTTACGAACTGCTGTCCCGAGGCGACAGCCTCGGCGTGTTCCAACTTGACGGCGGCGCCATGCGTGACCTCCTGCGACGCATGCGGCCGACCGGATTCGAGGACATCGTCGCGGTCAACGCCTTGTACCGCCCCGGCCCGATGGCGATGAACACGCACAACAACTACGCGGACCGCAAGAACGGCAGGCAGCAGATCGAGCCGATCCACCGCGAACTGGCCGATCCGCTCAACGACATCCTCGCCGAAACCCACGGCCTTGTCGTCTATCAGGAGCAGATCATGCAGATCGCCCAACGGGTCGCGGGTTTCTCGATGGGCCGCGCGGACGTGCTACGCCGGGCGATGGGCAAGAAAAAGAAAGAGGTACTGGAAAAGGAGTTCGAAGGCTTCCGGGAAGGCATGCGCGCCAACGGTTTCGCCGATGACGCCGTGCAGGCGCTGTGGGACACGATCCTGCCGTTCGCGGGCTACGCCTTCAACAAGTCGCACGCGGCGGGATACGCTCTGGTCGGCTACTGGACCGCCTATCTGAAGGCGAACTACCCGGCCGAGTACATGGCGGCATTGCTGACTTCGGTGTCGGACAACAAGGACAAGTCCGCAGTGTACCTGTCCGAGTGCCGTCAGCTTGGTATCAAAGTGATGCCGCCGGACGTCAACGAGTCCTCTTTGCGGTTTGCCGCGGTCGGCAACGACATCCGGTTCGGGCTCGGCGCGGTCCGCAACGTCGGCGCGAACGTGGTCGAATCGGTCGTCGAAACCCGTGCCAGGAAAGGGAAGTACACGTCGTTCAGCGACTTCGTGGAGAAGTCCGAGCTGGTGTGCTGCAACAAACGTGTTCTGGAGTCCTTGATCAAAGCGGGCGCGTTCGACTCGTTCGGCCACCACCGCAAGGCACTCATGGATGTCCATGAGGACGCCGTTGACGCTGTGATCGGCCTCAAACGCAGGCAGGCCATGGGTCAGTTCGACCTGTTCGGCGGCGCGGAGGACGACAGCCCGGAGTCATCACCCTTGGCACACTTGAGGTTCGACGCGGACGAGTGGCCGCGCAAGCACTTGCTCGGCCTGGAAAGGGAGATGCTGGGCCTGTACGTCTCCGCGCACCCGCTTGACGGTGCCGATCACGTACTGCGCCGCCACGCCTCGAAACCGATCGCGGCCCTGTTGGCGAATCCGCCGAAGGAAGGCGAGATCACGGTCGCCGGGATGATCTCGTCGCTGGAACGGCGGGTCAACAAGAAGGGCGAGAGCTGGGCGATCGCGGTCATCGAAGACCTGGACGCCTCGATCGAGGTGCTGTTCTTCCCCAAGAGCTACAGCGTGCTGGCCGCCGAGCTGATCGAGGACTCGGTGGTGCTGGTCAACGGCCGCGTGAACTGGCGTGAGGACAAGATGGCGGTATTCGGCGCCGATTTGAAGACTCTGGATGTCACTGTGGACGAACCGCCGCTGACCCTGGAAATGCCCGCTGCCAGCGTGAACACCGACATGGTCGCCGAACTGCGCTCGACATTGCGAGCGCATCGGGGCAGTACGCCCGTGCGGATAGTCGTCTGCCACGAGGATCGACGTACGATGCTCGCGGTCGACGACTATCCGGTCACGCCCAGCCCAGCCCTGCTAGCGGAAATCCGCGCCATCCCCGGCATCCGCCCAGCTCAAGCCTCGTGAGTGGTTATCCGCGTTAGAACGCGGATAACCACTCACGAGGTCAGTTTCTGGTATGCCACCAGGCGGACACAGGTTGCCACACCCGCGATGGCCTCTTCGATGTCCGCGAGGGATGGGAAGGTTGGGGCGATCCGGATGACCCGGTCCTCGGGGTCGTCCATGTACGGGTGGGTCGAGCCTGCCGGGGTCAGCGCGATACCGGCCTCGGCCGCCTTGCGCACGATCTCCTTGGCGCAGCCGTCCGGCACGTTGAGCGTGATGAAGTAGCCGCCCTTGGGGTGCGACCAGGTCGCGATGTCCTTGAGCTGCTCGTCGAAGATCCGCAGCACGGCGTCGAACTTCGGCCCGATCAGCTCACGGTGCTTACGCATGTGCGCGCGCACGCCGTCGTAGTCCTTCAGGAACAGTGCGTGCCGCAGGTGGTTGATCTTGTCAGGGCCGATCGTGCGCGCGGCGGCGCAGTGCAGCATCCACTTCACGTTGGCCTCGGACGAGCCGAAGAACGCCACGCCCGCACCGGCGAGCGTGATCTTCGAGGTTGAGCCGAAGATGAAGGCGCGGTCCGGGTTCCCGGCCTCCGCGCAGGCGGCGAGGATGTCGCCGACCTGGACTTCCTCGTCGGTCAGGTGGTGCACGGCGTACGCGTTGTCCCAGAAGATCCGGAAGTCGTCAGCCGCGGTCTGCATGGTCGCGAGCCTGCGCACGGTCTCGTCGCTGTAGGTCGTGCCGTCCGGGTTGCTGTACTTCGGCACGCACCAGATGCCCTTGATGCCGGGATCCGCGGCGACCAGACGCTCGACCTCGGCCACGTCCGGGCCGTCCGCGGTCATCGGCACCGGGATCATCTCGATGCCGAACCGCTCACAGATGGTGAAGTGCCGGTCGTAGCCGGGGACCGGGCAGAGGAACGCGATCCGCTCCTCGTTCGACCAGCGCCGCTGGCCGCCGGGCAGCTGGTACATCTGCGCGAACACAACAGCGTCGTGCATCAGCTCGAGGCTGGAGTTGCCGAGCGCGAGCAGCTGGCTGGCAGGAACCTGCAGCGCCTCGGCGAAGATCGCCCTGAGCTCCGGCAATCCTTGCTGCCCACCGTAGTTGCGGGTGTCCGTGCCGTCGGCTGCCTTGAACTCGTCGCCCGGCAGCGCGAGCAGGGCGTCGGCGAGCGACACCTGCTGTGCCGACGGTTTGCCACGGGTCAGGTCCAGCTTGAGCTTCTTGTCCAGCAGTGCGGCGTAGTCCTGCCGGGCGGCGTCAAGGCTGGCGGACAACTCGGCGTTCACGGGTGCGGTCACGTGTGGACGCTATCAAGCTGCGCCGGTTCCGTAGAATCGGCCAGCGGAGCACCTGGCCGAACAAGAAGGGGGAGGCCTTGTGGGCGAGGGCCAGCTACGGACGAAGACGCGCAACTTCTTCCTGGCATGGGTTCAACGACGGCGCTATTACGCGTTCGTCGCGGCGGCTTTGGTCGTCGTTGTCGTCGTTCTGTTGTGGATTTCGAGGTCGCTGACCGACTACGGCAAGAACCTGAGTCTCAACCTCGGCGCGGATCTGATCGGCACGATCGTGGTGCTGTTTCTGATCGCGCCCTTTCTGACCAGAGCGGACCGGCTCAACGAGGCGGTGCTTGACCGATTCAACCACCGTGCGTTCATCCGGCAGGCCGCCAGCGCGCGGCACCGGATCATGGTGATGGAACTGTGGACGGACCTGCTGCAGGGCGGCTACCAGGACGAATTCCTCAGCGCGGTCAGGGATGTGCTCGATCGCAAGGTCGAGGTGCGGATCCTGTTGCTCGACCCGGACGCCCGGGCGGCCGAGCAGCGCGCGGACGACCTGTTGCAGCAGACCGACGTGGTCGACAACATCCTGGACAACCTGCGGGTGCTCAACGAGTTCAAACGCGACTTGCCTGAACGGATGCGCCGTTACCTTGACGTGCGGATCTATTCGGCACTGCCGCCAGTACAGATGTACCGGGTGGACGATCACGTGATCGTCTCGTTCTATCCGGTGAACATGACATCGTGGAACGCCGCGCAATACCAGACGAGCCCGCAGGCGCAGCTTGGCCAGTTCGTCGGCACGAAGTTCGACGAGCTGTGGGAGGCCAGCAGCACCCGCTGGCTCGACCAGTTCTGGACGCTGACCCTTGACGACCAGAACGAACACTACGAGGCGCGGTTCGTCGAGATCGACGACCAGTTCTACGTCAGCGGCCGCACGATCGTGGAACACAACCTGCGCGGCGGGATCGACGGCCTGCCGGTGCGGATCGTCAACGACAACGCCAAAGGTGAAGTGAAGCGCTCGAAACCGTTCCTGCTGACGCCGCTCGACCAGAACTCACCGGATCTCGCGGTGGCGTTGGACTACTTCAACCGCAAGTACGGCAACACCCATCAGGACGTGATCTTGAAGCTGTTGCCGTCCAACGAGTAGGCGCGAGCCAGCCGCCGCGGATGGAACCGTGTGTGCATGGAATGCCGTCGGCCCGTGAACGCGGCGAGGACAGCGTCGGCGACGTCAGGCGATTGGGTGAAACCGCCCGTATTGTGACCACCGGTCACGACCAGGGTGCCATCGCCTGCCGTCACCATCGTCTCGAAAACGCCGAGGCAGGACGCGGTCCATGGCCGCACGCAGATTCGGCGGCTGGCCGCGAGCATGCCGGTGTCCAGCGCGGCCGCGTAGGCCTTCGGGAAGAACCGGCGAATGGTGTCGGCCAAGGCCTCGAACAGCATTTCCAGCTCGGCCGAGTCGATGTTGGCCGGGTCGGTGCCGGTCCAGCCGTACCCAGCGCCGCAGATCAGGATCGGCTCACCGTCCGGACCGGACGCCAGCGTCACGTTTGTTTCCTCGGCCCGATGGCCCTTGCGGGCGATCTTGACTGAGTGATCCAGCCGCGGTTCGACGTTCGGCACGGTCAGCCAGACGCCAAGCATGCCTTGGATCTGGCCGTGGGAGGCCGTGCCACGTAACAACTCTTCGCCGTACGCGCCGGGGGAGAGCACGTAATGGTCCGCCCGGATGACCTCGTCCTGTCGCACAACACCGTCAGGAACGCCAGGTTCGGCCCAGTTGATGCCGGTGATCGAGGTGTCCCAGTGGAACGTGACGCCCTCGGATTCCAGGAGATCCACCAACCGCCCGAGGAACTGGTGAATGTTCACGGTGAACCCGACGACCTCGATCCCACCGGCGACCGGGGCGTCGGCCAACGCTGGATAACCAGCCCGAACCTGGTCGGGAGTAAGGACATTGCGAGTCGCACCGAGTCGTTCGTTGCGCTCGACATGCCAGCGGTAGTAGTCGTCATCGGTGTAGAGCCGGAGAATGCCGTCGCGATACCCCTCGAACAAACCGGGATCCGAGGCCATCAACCGCTCCCAGCCAACGCCAGCGGCCCGGTTGGTGTCGAAGATGTCCCGCGTGTAGCTCGCCGCGAGCCAGCCAGGCATCCGGTGGAAGTCACCGGCCCACGCCAGCTCCGATGTGGACAGTCCTTCCGGCTTGGCCACCAGCCAGCCGTGCTCGGTGATGGACCTGGTCAGCAGGTCGTGCGTCGGCCACGACCGGCTGTTGTAGCTGTCGGCCTCGGTCAGGGTGAACATGCGGCCGTCCCCGCCACCCCTGGTGCAGCCGTATGCCGTCCAATCGGCGTCACCCCGCGGATCCGGCGCCTTGTCGTGCACCTCGACCCGGTACCCGGCCCTGATCAGCGTCAACGCCGTCATCAGGTTCACGATCCCCGCGCCAACCAGCACAACGCTGTTGCCGTTGGTGCCAACCGGAATGTGGACGCTGTCCGCGAGATCCTGCTCCGCCTTGGCCAACGCGTGGTCCTGGCGCAGGTCCTCGATCGCCTCGGCGATCCCTTCGTCACTCGCTGTCACGCCGCCGTTCCGCCTTCGCTCGTCTGCGAAACATGCTACTTGGTCCGGTCATCGAACCCGGCGTTGAGCAGCGCGAATTCAGTGTGCGCTGCCCGGTGTTCCAAGGCTGTCCGAATAGGACTAAAGTGGCGCCCTGCCCACCCGACCTCAGCAGGTGTCATGTCGCTCACGGCCAACGGCGCCAACGTCATTCGCATTGCGGCGAATTGGGCGGGCGGCTGGGGGTAGTGCTTTCGGGGGAGTAGGGGTTTCCCTCGATCGGGTGTTGCGGTCCATTCCTGGTTACAGATGCAATCTTCCTGAAATTGATCTCTGAGCGTGGTGGATAGGTGTAGCATGTTTGAAATGGGCCCAAGGGGCGTCGGGCATAATGCCGACTTTGACTGGGACGACTTCGATCCCGACGCCTATTATGCCCATAACTACCGGCAGCTCAGGGATGATGACCGGTATATCATCGAGCGGGTAAGAGATCATTTCGCGGACGCGTTCGGCGACCAGGTTCCCGGGCGGCCGCTGCGCGGAATCGATGTCGGAACGGGGTCGAACCTCTACCCCGCGCTGACCATGCTTCCGTTCTGCGCTGAGTTGACGTTGTTCGAGCGTTCGCAGAACAACGTCTTGTGGCTGAAGAACCAGAAGAGCAACGAGTTTCCGTCGTGGGTCGACTCGTGGTGCGAGTTCTGGAAGGTGCTCGAGCAGCGTAAGGCCTATCGCGAGGTCGGTGACCCGCCGGCGGAGCTTGCCGCGCGGATGGAAGCGATACAGGGCAACGTCTACGAGCTCAAGGCCGATCCGCCATATGACCTAGGCACGATGTTCTTTGTGGCCGAATCCATTACCGAGGAGGAGTCCGAGTTCCGCTCTGGAATGGATCATTTCCTTGACGCGTTGCGGCCGGGGGCGCCGTTCGCGATCGCTTTTATGGAACACTCGTCCGGCTATGCCGTCGCTGATCTGCAATTCCCGGCGACGGACATCGACCGTGCCAAGGTTGACGACTGCCTCAAGGGTCGTGTGCAGGGGAAACTGCTGATCGAGCGCATTGGCCGCGGCGACAAACCTGTACGCAATGGTTACACCGGGATGCTGATCGCTCTCGGCAGGGTGAACTCGAAGGGATGAAGGCGACGGCATGAGACTGCAGCCCCGTCAGCAGATCTTGGACGTATGGAGATCCGTAGCGCGGTATTCGCGCAGGGGCGACGCATGGAACTGGGGTGGCCGCCAGCTGCGCAATTCCATCAGTGATGCCGAGCAACTGCTGTGTTTGATGTACCCGGCGGCCGCGGTGAGCAACCTGCGGCTCGACGAACCGGATTCGACCGCGACCGACGTGCTGGAAGCGTTGCGGCAGCTCGGCGACGGGGTGGAAATCCCGAAGCTGCTGATCGACGTGATCGACGAGTACATGGCCACCTACACCGCCGAGGACGGCACACCGACCTTCGGTGGCGGCCGCTACTTCCTGAGCGAGGACCCGGACGGCGAGCTCACCGACAAGCAGCTGTCGCTCGGCGTGGTCGACTCGTTCGCGACGGCGATCACGTTGTCGCTGGCCACCCTCGGTTTCCTGAACGTGTTCAGCAGGGCGGTCCGCAGGCAGGCGATGAAGGAGCGGATCGACGCGCTCGAGGCCGCGACCAGCAAACGACTGTCCGCGGCGATGGTCGGCCTGCTGCGGTGTTTCAGCATTTACGTCTTCGAGCCGGACTCCAACCCTGGCCGGGCGTTGTGCCGGACGCTGAACCAGGACGGCGAGCCGGACCGGCTGGTGCTCGAACGCATCCAGGAGCGGCTGGAAGGTGTCCGCGCCAGCTTCCGTGAGGCCAAACTGGGCCTGAGCCAGGACGACGCGCTCGACAACCCGAACATGCTCTTCGAATGCGGGTTCTCGTGGGGAATCGTGCGGGACGCGCCCGTCATCGACACCAGCGAGGACGTCGGTGACCAGCCGGACGGCGTCGCGCTCGGCGCGCCCTACCTGTACTTCACGGTGGTCGCGCTCGACGGCATCAGCGACCTGTTCTCCGACCGGACCCGTGTTCTCGGTCTGCTGAACGAAGAACAGCAGCGGCTGGCGCAGGCGTTGCAACTGCGGTGGGACCTGACGCTCGAATACTGGTCAGCGGTCGCGCGGTTCGGTGCGGGCAAGTGGCCGCTTGAGGACATCCCGTGGCGGACCACCGATGAGGAAGAGTCCGACTACTTCAGTCTCCTGGTCACCGCTGTCGTGCTGCTGGACCTGTTGCGCCGCAGGGCGACCGACGACGACCTGACCAGAACTGTCAAGGTGCTCGAAGAACTCGCCATCCGCGGCCGCGTCAACCGACGGGTGGTCAAGGGTGATCCGGCCGTCGGCCTGCACGCCCCGGGCGTCTCGCTGAAGCTCTCCGGTGCCGAGACGTTCGGGCCGGAGGTGCGATGGGTCGTGTCGGACTTCGCCGTGCTGCTGTTGAAGCGGGCGGTGCGTGCCGCGGGGCTGTCGCGTAACCGTGGTGCGCGTGACCGGTTGCTGGAAGTGGCCGAGGAAGCGCTTGGGCACGTGTGGCGCCGACGGCTGGTCGACGGTCCGGCGCAAGGCCTGTGGGACGACCCAGGTCAGGTGTTCCCCGGTGTCGTCGTCGACAGGCAACTGCCGTCCTGGTATCTCACCGAGCGTGTGATCGAATGCCTTGTGCTGGCCGCGAGTACGGTCAGCGAATCGCCGATCCGCAGCCTCCGGCTCGTTGAGATCGCGACCGACCTGCTCGGTGAGGCCGATCAGCTGTTCAGCCAGGAACAACTGGCCGCGTCGCAGCACGAGAACTCGGCGATGCAGATTGCCATGCAACGCATCCAGGGCAAGTTGACCCGCGCCCGCCAGCTGCTGCAGGACCGGCCGGGCACCGCCGCCGCGTTGATCTACGAAGCACTGGGAGACCTCGACCAACGGGCCGTGGCACGCCAGGACGCGATCAGGAGCGTGTGACGATGCTCGTGTTCGCCACGTCCGACAAGGGCGGCACCGGTCGTTCGGTCACCAGTTGCAACATGGCTTACCAGCGCGCGTTGCAAGGCACCGACGTGTCCTATGTGGACTTCGACTTCGGCAGCCCGACCGCTGGCGCGGTGTTCCAGGTGACCGATGTGGAACGCGGAACACCGGACGGCGGCCTGCATTCCTATCTGCAAGGCCGGATCACCGAACCGGAAAGGGTGGACATCTGGTCGGCCACCGACCGGCAGAACCTCGTCGACAATTACGCGTCGCCCGGCAAGTTCATGTTGTACCCCGGGGACAAGAGCGGCGGGGAGTTCGCGGCGACGCCGGAAGCTGTGCAGCGCTGCGCGAAATTGTTCGCCCGGCTTGAGGAAGAGTTCGAGATCAGCCTGATCGACCTGAGCGCGGGCCGCTCGCACGCCATCGACATGGCGTTGGAGGCGACCGCGCAACCCGGGCTGAGCAACACAACCTCGCGCTGGATGGTCTTCCATCGCTGGACTCGTCAGCACATCATCGCCGCGCACGGCCTGGTTTTCGGCGAGCACGGCATTCTGCGTACCGGTGTCGCGTATGGACACAAAGAGGACGATCTGCGCGACTCGATCAGGTTCGTCCGCACGGCGACCCTCGATCTCGACTCACCCAACCTGAACCTGCGTGATCCGCAGATCGCCTGGCTGGAAACGTGCGATGTCGGGCTGCGGACCGAAGCGGCCAGGAAGTCCCTTGGTGCCAGCACCTTGCTCGGTCACACGCCGCTTGACCCGGTGCTGCAGTGGCGGGAACAGCTGATCTCCAAGGACGACGTGTTCAAGAAGATCGCCAACGAGGAAACCCTTGCCGCGTTTGAGGATCTGGCACGCAAGCTGACCTTGGACCGCGCGTGGGAGGGTCTGTGAACCGGGCCGACGCGACGTTCCGGGAGGCGGCGGCCGAGCCGCGGCTGGAGTCGGAACGCTTTTCGCACGTCTCGGTCGAACTTGGCCACATCTACATGGAGGACTTCGCGGCCGGTGCAGAACGCTTGCGCACCATGCTCAGCGGTGTGGCGCGCTGGGTGGAGGTCGCGAGCCAGACCGACGCCGCGAAGCCTCGGGTCAGCACGTCGTTCATGATCGACGACTACTTCAGCCTGTACTCCACACCGGCGAAGGTCCTGCCGATGCTGCTGGATGTCGCGCACGACTGCGGGCTGAGTATCGATTACCTGGCAAGGGAATCGGCGTGCGCGGTGTTCGACGGCGTGCCGCTGGCCGAACTGGTCGAAGCGCGGCTTATCCCGGTCCCGCCGGTGGGCACCAACGGATCGAGGCCGCTGGCCACCGAGATCGGCTGGCTGAGCAACGGTGAACGCACGCCAGCCGACAGTGAGGCGATGCGCCGATCGGCGTGGAAACCGCCGGTGGAGATCGGCGCGCGCAACCATTCGGTGTTCGTCGACGTCGAGCTGTGGAGCAAGGTCAAGGACGGCAAGCGCAAGTGGTCGTGTGCGTTCCTCGCGGCGGTCTGGCAGTTGATGCGTCTCGGCCTGATCCGTGACCAGGGCCGCGCGGTCGTGCATCCCCGACCGTGGGACGGTGACTTCCCGGCCGCATGGGATGAATTGCCAGCCATCACCCAGCTGAATCCGCGCGCTAAACCGTTCGCCGCATATCGGACATTCTCCGTGCTGCCGTCACGGTTCCTTCAGGTTGAGCTCGCGGTGCGGACCATTCTGTCGCAAGTCGCGATGGATCCGGCGTTGCTCGATCATATAATCAACCGGGCCACGGGCGAGGACATGCGCATTCCAGCGGAATTGATCGACCGTGTGGGTTATGTGTTCCTGACCGAGTGAGCCGGTTGGAGGCTGGCAGATGCTCATATTGGGGGAAATACGTACCTGTCTGCTGCGCAGCTCTTCGAGTGTGCGTCAGAATGTCGTGCGTGAGCTGCTTGCGCTGATACCGGGGGAGCCGGTCAGGGTGTCCGAGCGGCCGATGGCACACGCCGTTTCCGCCGACGTGATCAGAGGTGTCGATTGTTCGTTGCCAACCGAATCCGGCACCAGGAGCAGGGCGATCGGCACGGTTTCCGGGCGTGCGCTGATCAGCGCTGGCCGGGTGCTGCAGGGCTCGGTGACAACGAGAATCGAACGGGCGAAGTTCGGCCATCGGCTCGCCTGGCCGCACTATCTGAGCAGGCCCGGTGTCGTTGAAATGATCGGAAAAGCCAGTGCCACGGATGTGGCGGAGGGATTTCTGGCGAAGAAGCCGAGTGCGGCGACACTTGATCTCGGTGCCGTCTGCGAATCGATCATAAGCGAGGTTCAGCTGCATCCTGGAATGGATCATGATTTTCCGTTCCAATCCGCGCGGACCGCAATGCGATGGGCCGCGCTCGGCAGCGATGACGGATCGGAAGGTCATGTCACGTTTGGCGTGGAAAGTGACACGCTCAGGTCATTTTTCGTCTCGGTGCCCGAAAACGATCTGCCGTCGGTCGTTCGTTTTTGTGAAGATGTCGCATTGCACGATTGGGTGCTGACCACACTGCTGCGTCTGGTGGAACGCAGCGGCCTTGGTTCCGGCGGCGGCGACGAGGTCGTGCGGCGCCTCGGGCCTGCGGTCGAGCACGTGATGCACGTATGGATGCCGGGTTTTCACGTACCGGACTCGATGCTGCCGTTGTGGCGGGCACTGGAACGGCGAGCCGGGTTCAGCCTGCAGCGGGAGGCCACCGTCAACCGGATCCGTGACCTGCTCACCATGCGCTCGGTGCTCGCCAAGTACGAGGCGGACCAGGTTCGCCTCGGCGGACAACGACAGTCGGGAGGCGTTGGTGCCCAAACATGATGTCCGGACCTCAATACTCCGCAAGATCACGGTCACCTCGGTGATCGGTGGCATCACCTTCCCACTGACCAACTTCCTGTTCGACTCGATGACCGCGCAGCTGATCGGCGCGGTCAGCGTCGGCGCGGTCACGCTCGTCGTGCAGTTCCTTGTCGACTTTGAGCGGCGGCTCGGCTCGGTCGAGGACAGCCAGAACGAGCAGACCGCCGACATCCGGCGCGCGCTCGACGAGGGGTTCGCCAAGGTCAGCGCGGCGACGATGCTGAGCGCGCAGCTGGAAGCGGCCGGGCTGCGGACACAGGCCCTGCAGCGGCTGGTTTCGCAGGCCGCGACGATGGATCCGGTCTCGACACCGTTGCAGCGCGGGTTCATCGACACCGAGATCGAGCGGGTGACGTACGTCCTGCACGCCTTCGGTGAGCAAGAGGCCACGTACAACGGCGAGGACCGGGAGTGGCTGCTCGGGCTGACCCGCAACGTCACCAAGTCGATCGACGCGATCAGCACGTCCACTGCGGACGCGGGCGGCACCGAGTTCGAGAACGGTTTCTGGGGATCGAACCTCGGGCAGCATTACCTTGCCGCGCAACGAGACGCTGTCTGCCGTCAGGTGCAGATCCGGCGGATCTTCGTTGTCCGCGGCGAGGAGAGCCTGCACGATGACGGACGGTTATCGGTGTGCCGGACCCAAGCGTCACTGGGAATCGATGTCCGCGTACTGGACATCACGACCATGCCGAGCTCACGGACCAGCGACTCCATCCTGCACGACTTCATCCTTTTCGACGACGAGCTGAGCTACGACGTGATCACCGGCGAGGGCGCCGGTCCGGTCATCCTGTACACCAGGTTGGTCCTGCGTGACGAGGAGATCAAGAAACGCAGGGACCGCTTCAGGAACTTCTGGGAATGGGCAACACCGTTGTCTGTTGTGGACGGTCAGTTGGATGGTCACGCGCTGCGGAGGCTCCGGTGATCCCTGTCGCTCATGTCATCGACCAGGATGTGCTGATCAGGGCAGCGAGTGAGGCCGACCTCGCGGCCCTTGGCGAGCTCGACGCCGAGGTGTTCGGCGAGCTGGCGTACCCGCCTTTTGTGTTACGCCAATGGTTCGACCTCTACCAGGGCTGGTGGCTGGTCGCGCAGCACGCCGACGGCCTGCGTGGTTACTCGTTAGGCGTGCCGCTGTTCGACCGCAGCCTCGGCTGGTTGCTCGGTTTGGGCGTCCGGCAGGAGTTCTGGCGACGTGGCTACGGGCGTTCGCTGACCGTCAACTCGATGCGGTTGCTCGAAGGCGTCGGTGTACGGGAGGTGCGGCTGACCGTCGAACCGGGAAACCGCGCGGCGATCACGTTGTACCGCGAGCTCGGGTTCGTGGTCGATCGAATGGTCAAGGACTACCTCGGTCCCGGTCACGACCGGCTGCTGATGATCGCGGCCCTGCGGTAGGAGGTGCCTGTGTCCCAAGGTGTCCGCAACTCCGTGCTGCGTAAGATCATCATCACGTCGGTGATCGGCGGCATCACCTTTCCACTGACCAATCTGCTGTTCGATTCGCTGACCGCTCAGTTCATCGCGGCGGTCAGTGTCGGCGCGATCAGCCTGGTCGTGCAGTTCCTGATCGACTTCGAACGACGGCTCGCGGCGGTCGAGCAAGGCCAGCACGGTCAGACCGACGACCTGCGGCGTGCGGTGGACCAGGGCTTCGCCAAGGTCAGCGCGGCGACGCAGCTGTTCGCGCGGCTGGAAGAAGCTGAACTGAAAACCGACGCCATCGCCAGGCTGGTGGGCCAGGCCGCGGCGATCGAGCCGGGTGCGTCCCCGCTGCTGGTGAAGTTCGTCGAGACCGAGATGAACCGGATGACCGAGTTGCTCGGTTCGGTCGGGCAGCAGGAACTCACCTACGAGGGCGAGGACCGGGAGTGGCTGCTCGGCCTGACGCGCAGCGTGTCCACGTCCATCGACGCGATCAGCATTTCCACAGTGGACAACGGAAGGGCGCACTTCGAGCACGGCTTCTGGTGGTCGGATCTCGGGCAGCACTACCTGTCGGCGCAGCAGGCCGCGATCCGGCGTGGGGCACGGGTCCGGCGGCTGTTCGTGGTCGTGACCCCGGAACACGCCGACGACCACGAGTTGCTGTCGGTGTGCAGGCTGCAGGCGTCGCTGGGGATCGAGGTGCGGGTGCTGAACGTGGCCGACATGACCAGCTCGATGAAGGCGACCCGGTTGCTGCTGAACGACTTCATCGTGTTCGACGATGTCGTGAGCTACGAGGTCGTGCAGGCCACGCGAATCGGCATCACCGATCCACCGAGTCCACCGATCCTGTACACCCGCCTGGTTTCCGGACAGAAACAGGTCGGCGAGCAGATCGAGCGGTTCCGGCACTTCTGGGAGCACGCGAAGCCGCAGGGCGACAGCAGCCCCGGATGATCAGGTGATGTCGAACGACCACACTTTGCTGATCCTCGAACGTGACAACCAACGTGGCGACGCGGCCAAGATGAAGAAGGTCTACAGCGTCGACCTCAGGGGCGTCACGCCAGGCGCGGGGCGAGTCGGTGTTCTTGCGTCTCGGCTGGGTCTGATCACGTTCCGGAACGCAATGCCTCGACGGGCTCCAATCGTGCGGCACGCAATGCGGGGTAAACGCCAGCGAGCAACCCGACCAGCGTGCCCACGAGCGGGGCACCGGCGGCGAGGCTGAGATCGAGGACAGGTGTCCAGTCGCGGGCAACCGAGATCACGACGACCGTGATCGTGCCCGCGCTGGCACCGATGATCCCGCCAAGCAGCCCGATCGCGCTGGATTCCACGAGGAACTGTGCGGCGATGTGTCTGCGGGCCGCGCCAAGCGCCCGGCGCAGGCCGATCTCGCCGGTTCTCTCCATCACCGTGACCAGCGTGACGTTGGCGATCCCGATCGCGCCGACGACCAGCGAGACCAGGCCGAGAACCAGGAACAACGCGTTGACGTCGTTCTGCACGCCACCTCGCAACGTCGCCGGGTCCGGCGGAGCCAGGACACGCAGTTGGGCGAAGTCGTTGGGGCTCAGCGCAAGCGGTGCTTGACTGGCCACGAGCTGCGCCGCACCCAGTTCGGTGCGGATCAGGACCTGGGTTGGCGGTCCGGTGTTGAGCCGGTCGTTTCCGGTGGTGTAGGGCAGGATCACCGAAGACCCCATGCCTTGCTCGCTTTCCCTGCCGATCGTGCCGAGGATCCCGATCACGGTGAAGGCCTGGTCGTTCACGAACACCGTGGGGGAGTCGTCGATCCGGTTGATGCCGATCAGCTGTGCGGCAGCCGCGCCGAGCACGGCCACTCGGTCGTGCCGCAGGATGTGGCCCTGGTCGAAGAAGCGTCCAATGGAGACTTGGGCGTCGAGGGTTTCGAGCAGGTCGGATGTGGTCGCAACCGTTGGCAAGATTCGGTCTGTTACCGTTGTGGGGTCACGTAAATCGTTCGCTCGGACGCGTGCGCTCTCGGCGCTGCTCGGTTGCGCGATCGCGGTTGCTGAGCGGACTCCGTTGAGCCGCGTTAATTGCGGCAGGGCGTTCCATTCCACATGCGGCGGTGCCGTTTTGTCTATTGTGGACGGAATGGTTACCGTCACTTCGGTGGCGGTTACCTCGTCGAACCGCCCGGCGATCTGGTTTCCCGCGGTCGCGGCGACCCCGAGCGTGATCACCAGTGTCGTGATGCCCAGAACCGTTCCCAGGACTGTCAATGCCGAGCGCAGCGGGCGTGCGGCGATCCCGGAGAGCGCCTCTGTGGCGAGGTCACGTGCCTTCATGACAGCACGCCATCGTCGATACGGACTCGGCGATCGGCTCGTTTGCTCACGTCGTTGTCGTGCGTGATCACCACGAGCGTGACGCCTTGAGAACGCAGTTCGTCGAACAAATCAAGGACCGCCGTAGTGTTCGCGTTGTCGAGGTTGCCTGTTGGTTCGTCGCACAGCAACAGAGATGGCTCGCCGAGCAACGCCCGCGCGATCGCCACGCGCTGACGTTCGCCGCCGGAAAGCCGGTCGGGCCGAAACTTCGTCCGGTGCGACAGCCCGACACGCGCCAACGCGGCTTCCGCGCGTTCCGTCCGGCCGCGCCGGTCGACCTTCTGGTACAGCTCGGCCAAGCCGACGTTGTCCACCACGCTGCGGTGCGGCAGCAGGTGGAAGGCCTGGAACACGAACCCGATCCGGCTGCCGCGCAGCTTTGCTCTGCGGCCGTCGTCCAGCTTGGTCGTCTCCATCCCGTCCAGCCGGTAGGAACCCTTGTCCGGCCGATCAAGCAGGCCAAGCGTGGTGAGCAAAGTGGACTTTCCCGAGCCGGACGGTCCGACGATGGACAGGTATTCGCCTCGGTCGACTCGCAGGTGCACGTCCCGCAACGCGCGAACCGGCGGATCGGCGGGGAAAGTCCGTTCGACCCCGTCCAGTTCGATCACCGGAACCGTCATGAAGTCCCCACCACGACCCGGTCGCCGACATTGAGCTCGCCGCCCTCCGGCGTCACCTGGACCGCACCCGTCGCCGTCAAACCCAGCTTGACCTGCACGTCCCGCGTGCTCCCCGGCGCGGTCTCGACGCGCACCCTGGCTTTGCCGTCCGCGTTCGTGACAACGGCCGAAACCGGCACCGTGAGCACGTCTCCGCCGGTGGTCGCGACCTCGACCGTGATCCTGATGGCCTGTCCGGAGAACGGCGCCAACGCTTGCGGATCGTTGGCGATGAACCGCAACGGCGTCGCGGCTGGCCCGTTGTTCTGCTGATCGGGCTGGGCCGTGCCGCTCGACGGTGGCGCCTGCGGTTGCTGGACGGCGGCTTCGTTGCCCAGAGCGTCAAGCTTGCCTGGAATCTCGCTGCCATTGGGCAGGTGCAGAGTCGTCCCGAGTCCAACGTGGAGCAACTGCGCGTCGACCGACGGCAGAGTTCCTTGCACGACAACGTTCGAATCCGTGACCGTGCCGATCTGCCCGGTCGCGGCGGCTCCAGCTTTGCTGGTGACACTGTCGATCCGCAGTGGGAGCTTAGGTAGGAACAGGATCTCACCCGACGGCACGGTCACCTTCGCCGGATCGTCGCCTTCCACCTGGGCGTCGTAGCCCGCCTTGTTGTACAGGCATTTCATCGCGGCCGCGGTCGCCGCGTCGAACGTTCCGCTTGTCGGCGTGCTGTATCCCAGGCTGCGCAAGGCCTTCTGCAACTGCTTGACGTCATCGCCCTTGGCGTCCAAGCCCAGCTTGCGATACATCGGCACGAAACCGGTCAGCACGAACACCGGACGCCCGCTGACCTCCAGTGCCACATCACCCTGCTTGATGGTCGACCCGACAGTCGGTGCCTTCGTGATCAGCTGTGTTCCTTCGACACCGCCAACGGTTCCGGTGAGTTGCAAGGGCGTCGGTGTGCCGTAAGCCACAGTTCCTTGTGCCACAACGGTACTTTTCAACGTACGCCGCTCGACCGGGACGGTCACCAGCGACGCGGGCGGTGGTTGGTGCGACGCGGCCGCGTCAGCTGGGGACTGGACGCGGGTGCCGACCAGCCAGCCACCCGCGCCCGTCACCACAGCGACCACCGCGATCAGGAGAACGACCCGCTTGGGGTTCGCTGCGAACGGACCCGGCATGTCAGCCGTTGCCTCCGTCGCTCGACAGCATCTTCTCCACCAAGGGTTTGGCCAGCCGCTCGTATTCCTTGCCGCAGTCAAGGTCCTTCAGCGCGGCCTGGATCTCGCGTTGCAACCCTTGCTGCGCGGTGTTCGCGTCGATCGTGTCCGGCTTCTCGCTGCGTTCCTTCAGGAAGGTCTGCTGCATGGTCGACTCGATCACGCCCGGCTTGGTCGACGCGACCTGGAAACCGGCCTGGCGCAGGCAGGTTCCGTACGCCTGGCTGGCGTTGAGTAGCTGCGGGTCGGTCTGGAACCTCTGCAGCAGCTGCTTGAACTCGGCCTGCTTGGCGGGATCGGGCGGCGCTTGGGTCTGCGGCGGGTAGACCTGCATGGCGGCCTTCGTCGTGCACCCGTCCTCGCCACGGAATTTCTTGCCGTTCTCGGCTGTCAGTAGTCCGCCGCCCAGCGCCTTGTCGTACGCGTCCCGCTGGGCCGGGTCGAGCTTGTCCCGGATGGCCTGGTTCGGGTCTGGTGGCGGGGGCGGCGAGTTGCCGACGGCCGGATCGGTTGGGAAGACATCCCGGCTGTACACGCCGAATCCGTACTTCTGCCGGTAGGTCTTCAAGGTCTCGTACGGCACCATCGACGGGTCACGGCCGCCGACGTTCTTCTCCTGCACCTCGGCGGTGTTGTCCGCACTTCGTGGCCGCGCGATGTATTCGAACCCCTGCGCCTTCATGCAGTCTGCGATGAGGTTCTCCAGCCGCGCCTTCTCCTGATCCTCTTTGGACTGCTGTTGCTGCTGGACCTGCGGCGTACTGGCTGGCCCCGGCGCGGCCTGGTTCTGTGTTTGTGCCGCGCACCCGGCGAGCACGATCACACTCAGTAGTGGCACTACGACCCGCATACAAGATCCCTTCTCGTGTGCCATCAGCTACGGGCACGCGGCCGGGAAAGTTGACAGGCGCGGTTGTCAACCTTTTGCGAGACTCGCTCGTAGCGGCCCCACCTCTGACGAGATGCCGTGAAGGTCACCTTCGCGGCATCTAACGCGTCAGGGAAGGCCCTCGCGCGTCAAGTGCCTGGCATGGGCATTGAACGCGCCGAATCTTCCCGCATAACCCTAGGTCCGGGCGATCATCTTGATCTCGATCAGCTGCACCGGTAAGGCGAGCCCGGTCACGCCAAGGATTGTGCTCGCGACCTGAGGGTCTTGCCTGCCGTACGCTTCCTTGCGGACCGGCCCGGCGACCTGCATGGCGGTGGGCACGTCCAGTACGTAGATGACCTCCTCGACGACGTTGTCCAGGGTCGCGCCGAACGGCTCGAGCATCTTCTTGGCGTTCTCGTAGGTCTGGCGCATCTGCTCGGCCATGTTGCGGAAGTCGGTGATTTTGCCGTTCTCGTCGAGCGGCGCCGGAGCCACGAAATCCGCGCCGTCGTTGGCCAGCTGCCCGGACACGTAGATCGTGTCGCCGTGCTGGATGGCCTGCACGTAGCCGTACGCCTCTTCCCAGGGGACGCCGAAATTCGCGGTCTTCGCCATGGCTCTCTCCTTGCGCATCGTTGCGGTGAGTCACGACGTTATGCGGGCTGTGACGCCTCGAACACCGGCGACGATGCCGTAGTTCGCAAGGATCGTGCCACTATGGGTGGATGGCTCGGACGATCGCGATCGTGGCGTTGCCGGGGGTGATCGCCCTCGACTACAGCATCGCCGCCAACATCCTTGGCGGCCAACCTGGATATCGGGTGATTATCGCTGGCGAGGCGTCGGCCTCCGGCGGCGTGCGGATCGTCCCGACGCATGACATCGCCGGGGTCGACGAGGCGGATACCGTGGTGCTGCCGGGTTTCGACGACCCACACATCCCGCCTCCCGACGAGTACCTCGATGTCATCGCTCGCGGGTTCGACCGTGGCGCGACCATGGTCGGGATCTGTACGGGCACGTTCGCCCTGGCCGCCGCTGGAATCACCGCTGGGCGTCAGGTGACCGCGCATTGGCAGTTCACCGCGCAGCTGCAGGATCTGTATCCGTCGACCAAGGTGATTGAGAACGTTCTCTTTGTGGAGGACGGAAATTTGCTCACAGCGGCGGGCGGTGGCGCCGGAATTGACCTGTGCCTGCACCTGATCCGCTCGGATTTCGGCGTCGACGCGGAACTGACGGCTGGCAAGAGTTTTGTCGCCGCGCCTGCCCGGCCAGGTCCGCAACCCCAGTACGTCGACACGTTGACGCCGCCTGGTTCCGACTTGGCTGAAACTCGTTACTGGGCAATGGAAAACCTGAGCTCGCTGATCACTGTGGACTCGTTGGCCCGCCGCAGTGCGATGGCGCGCAGGACTTTCATCCGCCGGTTCGGTGAAGAGACCGGGATGCCGCCGATGCGGTGGCTTACCCTGCAACGGATCCTGCTGGCCAGGCGGTTGCTGGAGACGACGGACTGGTCGGTCGACCGGATCGCTGCCCAGTCGGGCATGGGGACCGGCGCGAACTTCCGTGTGCTGTTCCGCCGGGAGACCGGTCTGGCGCCCAGCGAGTACCGCCGCCTGCACAAACACTGAATTGTCTGACCCCTGTGCCATGCTGCTTGGCATGGTCATCACGTTCGACGCCGAAGTGTGGGAGTGGGACGCCCGGCGAGCCGACACCTGGACTTTCGTCAGTCTCCCTGAGGATGTGTCCGAGGACATCAGGGAGCTCTCGGCCGAGCCGAGACGGGGGTTCGGCTCGGTCCGAGTGCGGGTCACGGTTGGTGGCACGTCGTGGGCGACTTCCATCTTTCCCAGCAAGGACGGCGTTTTCGTGTTACCCGTGAAGCGTGCCGTGCGCAGGGCCGAGGAGCTGGACATCGGCGACGTGGCCACCGTGACCGTGGAGTTGGTCGACTTCTAGGTCCTGAGTGGACGCTTGGACTTGGTCGCGGCAATGATCCCGCAGACCAAGGCCACGATCACGCCGCCCATTTGCAGTGCCGTGCCAAGGAAAGGCCCGAAGTCGGCCACGTTGCCCAGCCTGCCCCAGATGGACCCTTCAACCAGGCCACCAACGAGGATGAAGGCCGGGGCGACGATGCCGACGGCGACGATCCACTTGATCCGGTCGGCCAGCGTGAGCATCAGGATGCCCGCGACGGCAAGGATGATCGGACCCGGTGGCACGTAGGGATATCCAGGAACACCCGAGATGATCTGCAGCACGATGCCCGCCGCGGCGATGAGGAGGAAGATGCCGTTGATTCGGTTCATGGCCAAGAGCATGGTCCACTGAGCAGGGCCGAGGCGTCCGCTGGCGAGCGGCTCGGTCGTACGCAAGTTTGCGTACGACCGGATACGCAGCTGGCAGCTTCTGGAGAGCCGTCACGTTTTCAACAATGGCTGCGTGAAAACTCGCTTCGTGGTGGCTGCGGTGATCGGCGCTGCGTTGATCGGCGCAGTGGCCGCCACCGTAGGCGCTGCTGCACTGCAGGCGGGGCGTAGCGAGCCCTTGGATGTGTGGGCTTTCCTGCTCGTCGTGGTGGCTGTTGTGACGACCTTGGGCCTTCGTCGGACAAGGCCGGTCTTGGCGCTGGCCGTAGCCATCGTGGCGACGGGCGGCTACTTGCTCGCTGGGTATCCGTATGGGCCGATCCAGCTATGCATGATCGTCGCGATGTTCGAGGTGGCTCGGCGGTGCTCGCTGAAGGTGTCCTTGCTTGCCTGCGGGTTGGCGGCTGTTGTCGCGTCGGCGTGCGTGGCGGCGAGGTTCAGCCGCGAGCTCGAAAGCCCGTTGCTGATGATGGCGGCCTGGATGGGCTGGGTCGTCCTGCCGTGGTCGCTTGGCGCGCTGGCCAACGCGATCGGCTCGGCCAGGGAACGCGCCCGTCAGCAGCTGGTGACCAGAGTTGCCTTGGAGGAGCGAATGAAGATCGCCGCGGACGTGCACGACATCGCCGGGCATGGGTTCGCGCTTGTCGCGATGCAGGCCGGGGTGGCGTTACTGGTCTTCGACGAACAACCCGACCAGGCGCGCACGTCCCTCAACGCGATCAAGGAGACGTCCGCGAAAGCATTGGCAGAGCTGCGCGGCATGCTGGACGCCATCGCCATGCCGAAAGCCGCTGGTTTGACCGGATTGCCAGACCTGGTCGAGCAGGTCAGAGCCGGTGGACTACGAGTGCATGTGGAGGTGGAGCCTTTCGACCTCGCAGAGGACATCGACGCGGTCGCGTACCGGGTGGTGCAGGAGTCGCTCACCAACGTGTTGCGACACGCAGGATCGAGCAGCGCGGACGTGCGCATCGCGCAGCAGGACGACGAACTAGTGGTGCAGGTGGTGGATCGTGGCCAAGCGAAGGTGGCGCCGCGCGTGGGGCGTGGGCTGAGCGGAATGCGTCGCCGGGTGGAAGACATTGGCGGACGGCTCGAAGCAGGGCCCAGAGCAGGCGGCGGGTTCGGCGTGGTTGCCCGGCTGCCATTAGTCCGATGATCCGGGTGGCGCTCGCGGACGACCACGAGTTGGTCCGGATGGGCCTGCGCGTGCTGATCGACCGCGAGCCCGACATGATCGTGTCCGCCGAGGTTTCCAGTGGCCAGGAGACTTTGCAGTTGCTGCACCGGGATCCGCCGGACGTCCTGCTGCTCGACGTCCGGATGCCAGGGATGGACGGACTGGCGACCTTGCGTGAGGTGCCGGACGGCATATCCACCCGGGTGATCATCGTGACGACGTTCGAAGTGGACCAGTACATCTTCGACGCACTCAGTTCAGGCGCCGCCGGATTCATCTTGAAAGACGCCGATCCCGGCGAACTGGTCCGCGCGATCCGCGTGGTCGCCGACGGCGATGCGTTGCTGTCCCCATCAGTTGCGAGCCGCGTCGTCGCCAGATTCAACCGCCCGACGGCCACTGTTGTCGGTCTCGATGAACTCACCGAGCGCGAATGCGAGATCGTCGCCTGGGTCGCAACCGGTAGTTCCAACGACGAGATCGCCAAGGAGTTGGTGGTCAGTCCCGCGACCGTCCGCACACACATAGGCCGAGCCATGGTCAAACTCGGTGTCCGGACCCGCGCGCAACTCGTGGTATCCGCCATGCGTGCAGGATTGACGATTGATGCGTATCGACAAGCGCCGCGCGCCGATATATGACTGTTGGGACAGATCAAGTGCTCGCCGCGGCTGGACTGGTGAACAAGCTGGAACTGGAGAAGCTGATCCGCGGCGACGGAGTGGAACCAGGCTTGGTCGACGCGGTCGACCTGGTCGTGCAGTCCTTGTCGACTGCGCCACCTGGACCGCCGCTCGCGGGCGTGTTCCTAGTTGGAGGATCCTCCCGGATCCCATTGCTCGGAACCCTTGTCGTAGAACGAATCGGCCAAATCCCTTTGAAACATGGCGATCCGACAACCGCCGTTGCCGACAACCGCCGTTGCCGACGGCCCCGCACGACACGCTTTGGCCGCAGTACAACCCGTGCAGTACTGGGCCTCGCCACCACCGCAGCCGCCGCCACCAGCGCGGAGCGCGGTGGTGGCGGCTGTCGTGATCACCCTCTTCGTCATCCTGGCGCCACTAGCGGTTTTCGCGGAACTGTCCACCTATTGAATGCCCCAGAACCGCGCGATTTCCGCGGCCGCGCATACGCCAACGTCGAGTATGTACGGCCCAGCACGGCCACACCCAGGAGCGACAGGCTGCCCATGCCCCATCCCTTGAATGGTACGGGTCTCCACGCGAGCGCCCACGTTCGTCCACTGCTCCGAACTTTCCCGCAGATTCGCCGGGGCCACAGTGTAGTCAGCAGTACCGTGCCAAATGCTGACACCAGGGCGGACAACCGTGGAACTCGCTGCGCGCACCTTGTCACCCCATTGCTGTGGCGTGAGGTTCAGGCCGGGATTCATGCAGGTGAAAGCCTCGAAAATGGCGGCAGCGCACCCATAGGGAATCCCAGCGACCACACCACCACCCGCGAACAAATCGGGATACTTCGCCAGCATCACCGACGTCATCGCGCCACCCGCGGACAACCCGGTCACGTAAACCCGCCGCGGGTCCGCATTGGTGTCGGCGATGGCACGGCGCGCCATCTGCGCAATGGATTCAGCCTCGTTGGAACCGCTGGCCTGGAACCAGTTGAAGCACTTGTTGATGTTGTTGCCAGTAGTTTGTTGCGGGAGAACAAGAGTGAACTTCAACGAATCGGCAAGCCCGGTCCAGCCCGCATTGTGGCTGTAGCTCGCATCCTGGGTACACCCGTGGAGTGCGACGACGACCGGTTGCCCGGCGGCCAGTCCATCGGGTACGTATTCGAACATCTGCAACGCGCCAGGATTGCTACCGAATCCGGTAACTGGCCTGAGTTCAGCGGCATTGGCCGGTGCTGCCAGGAATGTCAGGGCCAGCAGCACGGCGGAGAAAACCTTCACGACCACCTCCTTGTGACCGTTCGTGAATCGAAGGTAAGTCGCCTGGTGAGATGTGCCCACGTTGCCAGCCACCACAATGTCGTAGCCGTTTGTGTGGCCGCAACGGATACCCACACAAGCACTGGTGACCTACGGTCCGCCCATGCGCATCCTCCTGGTCCTCGCCCTCCTCACGGTCACCCCCGCCGCAGCGCACGCGAGCACCTGCGCACCGGTCGCCGTTCCCGGCGCGGCCTACGCGAAACAGTCCTGTTTGGACGACCTCACCACAACAGGAACGCTGCGCACGGGCCACACGGTCCAAGCCGACTGGGCTGGTCTGACCTCAGCGGGATTCCCGTTGGTGAGCGCGGTTCCCGGAATCCAGGTCGACGGGTATTTCCCAGATACCTCGAAGACCAACACAACGCATGGCTGGAACCACGATTCCAAGTTCGTCCTCAGACTCCCATCCCGCTGGAACGGGGGATTGGTGGTATCCGGCTCGCCGGGAGTCCGCCGCCAGTACGCGAACGACCGCGCGATCGGCGACCAAGCGATAGCTTCCGGACACGCATTTGCCGCAACAGACAAGGGAAACACCGGAGCCGACTTTTTCACCGACGGCCACCGCCCTGCAGACGCGTTGGTCGAGTGGAATATGCGGGTAACTCAACTGACCGTGGCATCGAAGCTGGCCTTGGCACTCCACTATGGACGCAGTCCGAACAGGACGATCGTCGCAGGCATCTCCAACGGCGGTTACCTTGTCCGGTGGCAACTGGAAAACGCGCCATGGCTGTACGACGGCGGCGTCGACTGGGAAGGAACCCTGTGGAACCAAGACGACAACCTGCTGACGTTCCTCCCGCCCGCGATCCGAGGCGAACCCCTGGCGGCAGGCTTCGACCCCGCATCGGAATTCCTTTGGCTGTACCACAAACAGGTCTACTGGGACCTCACCCAACGGATCTACCGGACAGAACTCGACCCCAGCTACAACGGTCCGGAAGCTGACTACGACTACGCATCCCGGCCGAGAGCAGTCCATCAAGCAGTTTCCCGAATTTCACTGACCGGCCGAATTGGCAAGCCACTTCTGACGTTGCATGGGACCTTGGATGCCTTGCTGCCGATCAGCCGGGATTCCGATGTGTACAACCAGATGATCGCCAGCCAGGGTCGGGCGCATCTCCAGCGTTACTACCGGATCGAGGGCGGCAACCACGTCGACGGACTCTACGACGCTTACCCAGACTTGTTGCGCCCCATCGCACCCTGCTTCACAACAGCATTCCACGCACTGGAAGATTGGCTCAAGGGCGCCCAACCACCGCCGTCGGCCACCATCCCACGCCCGACCGGCACGGATCTTGCGACCACGTGCGCGCTCAAATAAACCTTGACTTCAAGCAAACTTCAACGTCAAGACTGACTACATGACAATCTGGATCTGTGCGACGTGCGGAGTGGAACACCCAGAAGCCGCTGAACCCCCGAAATCCTGCCTGATCTGCGAAGACGAGCGCCAATGGGTCCCGGAGGAAGGCCAAATCTGGACAACCATCGAAGAACAGAACGAAGGCGACCACACACTCCTGCACCACAACCCAGAACCAGGGCTGCACCAGCTCAACCGGGAACCCGCCCTCGGTATCGGGCAATGGTCCTATCTGGTCCAGACCTCAGCGGGAAACCTCCTCTGGGACGCGCCGAACCACCTTGACCCTGCCATGGCCGACAAAATCGAAGAACTCGGCGGAGTGGCGGTGATCGCGGCCAGCCACCCGCACATGTTCGGCTCACAAGTCTCCTGGAGCCACAGGTTCGGCAACGTCCCGGTCCTCGTCCACGCCGCCGACCGCCACTGGGTGCAGCGGGAAGACGCCGTCATCCGGGAATGGAAGGACACCGAACAGATCCTGCCGGGCATCACCCTCGTCACCGCGGGCGGGCACTTCCCGGGAGCGGCGGTCGCCCACATCGAAACGGGCGCGCTGCTCGCGGGCGACACTATTGTCCCGGTCCAGGACACCGGCTGGGTGTCGTTCATGCGCAGCTACCCCAACAAGATCCCGCTCTCGGCAGGCCTCGTCCAGCAGATTGTCGACCGGATCGAGCCGTATGAGTTCGAGCGCCTGTACTGGCTTGCCGACGCCAAGCGGGTCGACGATGCCACAACCGCGGTCAAACGCTCGGCGCGCCGCTATATCGCCTGGGTGAGCGGCGAAAACGACCACCTCGGGTAGAGGAAGTGGCAGGTGACGGCCGCGAAGGGAACTATGGGCAGCATGATCCTGTCGTTCCCGTACCGCGGCGGCCTGTCGTGGCCGTTACGGCTGGTCCGGCTGGCGGGCTTGGTGGTGCTGATCCTCTCGCTGCTCCCGGATCCCAGCTGGTCCCCGTGGCAGACTGGGCTGCTCACGGCGGTAAGCGTGGGGTGGCTGCTGTGGCTGTTCGCTGACTGGCTCACGATGCCCTGGCAGACAGCCGTGCTCCTGCTGATCGGCCTCGCCGGTGGAGTGCTGACGGGACTGAGCCCACACGGCGTCGCCATCGCGTTTCCTGCGGTTGCTTTGCTAGACGCCGCGACTCGCCTGCGTACGCGGTACAGCCTGCCGATCACCGCGGCGGTCGTGGCGTCGACGGTCGCTTTCGACAGCTGGGACCGCGTCCTGGAACACGGCTTGATCCTGCTCGCGGCGGCACTCGTTGGCGCACTTCGGTGGCAGCACTTGCAGCGGGTCGAACAGGCTGATCTGCTGCAAACCCAAGTCCAGCGCGCGGCGGTGTTGGCCGAGCGAACAAGGATCGCGCGCGAGCTGCACGATGTCCAGGCGCACGCGCTCGCGGCGTTGTCCGTGCAGCTGAAGGTTATCGATGCGCTCGTCGAGGACGGCGCCTCGGCCAACCGGATTCGCGAGTTCGTCAATCGTGCCGAGCAACTGACCCGCGAAGGTCTAATTGAGACCAGACGGGCGATTCTGGCGCTGCGCGGGGAAGTTCTGCCGATCGACGACCTGCTTGACAGCCTGGCCAAGGTGTACACCGACCGCGACGGCAACAACGCGTCGCTCGTCGTCACCGGCAGCCATGCCACATTGCCGACAGAAACCACCATGGTGCTTTATCGGGCGGCGCAGGAGGCGTTGACCAACATCCGCAAGCACGCCGGGAACAGCCCAGTGACAGTGAAACTCGACTACGCGGGAAATGCGGTTTCGCTGACTGTCCTCAATGAACTGATTCCGCACGAATCCGACCTGGCCTCGGTCGGTGCAGGATATGGCTTGCCGGGCCTGCGGGAGCGCGTTGACGCCGTTGATGGCACGCTAACCGCAGGGCCGAAGGGCGGGATCTGGGAACTGGGCGTCAGGATACCGATATGGTGAGAGTGGCCATCGCCGACGATCATCCCGTGGTCCGTGACGGCCTTGGGCTGCTGATGGACATGCTGCCGGACGTCGAACTTGTCGGAGTGGCCGCGACCGGGCTGGAAATCGTCGCACTGGCCGACGCCCGCGAAATCGACGTGATCCTGATGGACCTGCGGATGCCCAAGCTCGGCGGCGTCGAGGCAATCCGGAAGATCCGGGCTCGGCACCCGGACATCAAGGTTGTCGTGCTGACCACGTATGCCGACGATGTGGCCGAGATTGCGGACGCTTACGAGGCGGGCGCGGTCGATATCCTGACGAAAGACGCTGACCGCAAGGATATTCACGCGGCGGTCGTGGCCGCGTTCAAGGGCCTGGTATCGCCGAGGATCGTGCGGCGACGGGAAAATCGTGCGCCAGATGGGCTGACGGCCCGCGAGGTCGATGTGCTGCGGCTGATCGCGGCAGGCAAGTCCAACTCGGAAATCATCGCGCAATTGGGCGTGAGCGAGGCGACGATCAAAACGCACATCAACCGGATCTTCGCGAAGACCGAGAGCGAGCATCGGGCGCAAGCCGTGCGATACGCCTACCGGCACGGGTTGGCGTCGAGCGACGAATAAGAGTCAACCCTGGGTTTGACGCCCGCTGCCGTTTGCCTTCCTAGCGTTGACCGTATGACGGTTTCCATCCTGTTGCTGAACCTGATCGTGGTCTTCGTCGCACTGGAAAGCGATATCGGCCGCCGCAAGATCGGCCCGTTCCGGGTGTTCCGACCGTTGGTCACCGCGCTGGTGATCGTGCCGTTCTTCTTCAGCGGCATGGCTTGGTCCGGTAATGGGCTGCTGTTCGAGGTGGCGGGCGCGCTCGTCGGCGTGCTGCTTGGCATTGCGGCGATGTCGTTCATGAGGTTCGAGCACGACCCCGACCAGCGCCGGTCCTATTCGCGCACCGGTGTCGGATATGTCCTTGCGTGGCTGCTGATCACCGGCGTCAAGATCTTCTTTTCTTACGGCTCAACGAATATCTGGGGGAGCGAGCTGTTCACGTGGATGGCGCGCAACGAGATCTCGGTCGACGCCTTCCGAACCGCCATCATCTTCCTCAACGTCACCATGATGCTGACTCGCATCGGCGTGATCTATTTCGGGTGGCGGTCGGCGGAAACCCCGGGTCAGATACGTGAGGCTGCCGAAACCGAGCGCCAGCCAGATCACGCCGAGCGTGACGGCTGTCCCGTCGAGGTGCGTGAGCAGCCAGATGTTCACGACCGCGCCGATCGCCGGGAACACCACGTGAGTCAGGGCTGACCCGCGCCGCCGCAACCACATCGCGATCACGGAGATGTTGACGAACGTGAACGTGGTGAACGCCCCGAAGTTGATGAACGATGTGGACGTCGTCACGTCCAGCATCAGGGCGCCGAAACCGACAAGTCCGGTAAGGACAATCCCGAACACCGGTGTCTTCAGTTTCGGGTGCAGGTAAGCGAAAACCCGCTTGGGGAGCACGCCGTCCCGGCCCATCGCGAACATCAGCCGGGACGCGCCTGCCTGCGTGGCGATGCCGGACGCCAGTTGCGCGACCATGAACGCGGCGAGGAATAGCGCTGTCATCAGGTTTCCGCCGATCTCACCGGCGATCTCCAGCGCGGCCGAGGACTCGTCACGGAATGTGTCACCGGGATGTGCGAGCTGTGTGGCGTAGGCCAGAACCACGAAGATCACGCCGCCGAAGTGCCGATAGCAGGATGGCGCGCGGGATCGTCTTGCGTGGCTCGAATGTCTCCTCGGTCAACGTACTCACGGCGTCGAACCCGAGGAACGCGTATGCGGCTAGCGCGGCGCCCGCGGAGATCCCGTCAAACGTGGAACCGTTGTGGTAGAAGGGAGCGAGCGCGGGACCGGTGGCGTGACGCAGCGACAGGATGACGAAGAACAGGATCACCAACATCTGGAACGCCATCAGCAGGAAGTTGACCCTGGCCGCCACCTTGATGCCGAGCACGTTCAGCCCGGTCGTCACGACGATGAACGCCACCACCCACAGCCAGCTTGGCACCGACGGGAACTGCGCCGACATATAGGCGGCGCCGATCAGCCAGATGACCATCGGCAGGAAGAAGTAATCCAGCAGAACCGCCCAGCCGACCAGGAAACCGACCCGGGGATCGATGGCTTTGCGTGTGTATGTGTACGCCGAACCCGCGTACGGATAGATCCGGCACATCTTGCCGTAACTGGCGGCGGTGAACAGCATCGCGACCATCGCGAGAACATAGGCCGTCGGCACAGTGCCATTGGTTGTGCCCGCGAGGATGCCGTACGTGCCAAGCACGACAATCGGCGCCATATAGGACAGTCCGAACAGGACAGCGCCACGTAGACGCAGATGCGGTGTCAGTGCTGTGGTCATGACCGCGGCTGCCAGTTTCCGGCGTCGATCCGTCCCTGATACAAGGGAACGTCAAGGGGAGCGTCGCCGTCGGTGAACTGGTTCCACATTCGGTTGAGGCCTTCCGTGCCACGTTCGCGCACGCGGCGTACCTCGTCGAGATCGAGCGTCAGCGCGATCACGGCAGGCCGATCGTCGGGCGTTTCGGCGAGAATCTGGCCTTCTGGGCCGACGATGATGCTGCGGCCTCTGCCAAAGGGCGCCGCGGAGTTGATGCTCGCCACGAACACCTGGTTGACGATGGCGTTCGCCTGCGCCAGCACCACTTCCTGCTTGCGGTCGGGCGTGTGCGTCAGCACCGGGTTGATGATCAGATCGGCGCCCAGCCAGGCCAGATGCCGTGCCGATTCGGGAAACCAGGCGTCGTAGCAGATGGCAAGGCCGATCCGGCCGGTGTCCGGGATGTCGAACACGACAAACCGGTCGCCGGCCTCGTAGGGCTCGTGCGGTTTCCACGTGAAGACCTTGCGATAGGACGTGACCAGCTCGCCGTCGGGCGAGAAGACCAGGGCGGTGTTGTACATCTTGCCGTCGTCGCCCAGCTCGGCCACCGAGCCTGGGATGAACCAGACGCCAAGGTCACGGGCGATTTCGCCGAGCTTGCGGCTGCGCGGCCCGTCGAGCGGTTCGGCAGCGATTTCTCGCCGCTGCGGTGAGCACAGGTGTAGCTCCGGGTAGACGAGCAGCCGGGTATCGGGATGGTCGGCCAGTACTGCCTTGGCATCGCTGGCGAACCCGTCCAACGGCTGGTCAACCGCGTACTGCGGCGTCTGTACCAGCGCTACGGGCAACGGTTTCGACACGTGGGCAACCCTTTCGTCGATCGTTGCGAGCAAAATAGCTCAGTTTGAACGCTTTTTGTAAGTGCTCACTTTGAGCAATTTTGATGGGCCGGTAGTAGGGTTCAGCCGTGGACGCGCTGAGCACGCCGGCGCTGACGGGTATTCGTCGGCTATCCGCACTGGACACTGTGCGCGCGCGGATAGCACTAGCTGTGGAGCTGGGCCTGCTCCAGCCCGGCGAGCCGCTGCCACCCGGCCCGGAGATCGCCCGCGCGCTCGGCGTCGGCGAGCCGACCGTGCGCCGCGCCCTGGAGTCGCTGTGCGCCGATGGCGTGCTGGAGCGCCGACGCGGCCGTGGCGGCGGAACCTTGGTCGCCGCCAACCCTGTTCGCGGCACGGTTGCTGAGATCAACGCGTACACGGACGCGACAGCTGAAGTGCACGAGCTGATCGACCACAGGCTTGCATTGGAAAGCGGCCTTGTGCACCTGGCTGCGCTGCGGCGATCTGACGCCGACGTGGTGGCGTTGCATGAGCTGGTCGACGGGATGGAGAACGCGCACTGCTGGGCGGAGTTCCACGACCTCGACGCCCGTTTCCATCGCACTGTCATCGCGGCAAGCGGCCTGCCGTCAGCCGTGGCCCGATACGACGACCTGATGCGCGACCTGTACCGCTACTACCTGCCCTACCCGATCGAATACCTGCTCGAATCCAATCGGGAGCACGACGAGCTAGTCACCGCGATCGAACACCGTGACCCGGCGGCAGCGGTGGCGGTGACATGCAAGCACGTAGAAGTGCTGCACCAAACCATGCTGTCCCGCCACAAGGACTAAAACCCACTCCCTCGGCCGTGTTCACCGTTCCGGCACACCGTGTCGACCGTTGCAGAACACCGTGTCGACCGTTGCAGCACACCGTGTCCACCGTTCCGGCACGCCGTGTCCACCGTTCCGGAACGCCGTGTCCACCGTTCCGGAACGCCGAAATTTCCCTGGCCATCGACTGGACAACTGCAAGTTAGACCATCTAACCTTCAAGTTAGGGGCTCTAACCACGGATGGGTCAGCATGGCGCGCGCAGGTCTGTCGAAAGTCAAGTTGACCTCGTCAGCCGCCGAGATGGCTGACGAGGTCGGCATCGACAACGTCACCATCTCGGCGTTGGCCAGGCGTTTCGGCGTGACAGACGCGAGCTTGTACAAGCACTTCAAGAACCTGCGTGAACTGCGGGTGCGGGTCGCGTTGATGGCTGGCGAGGAGATGACTGACCGCATCGGCACGGCGGTCGCCGGGCGTTCAGGCAAGGACGCATTGATCGCCTTCGCCGACGCTTACCGACGGTACGCGCTTGATCATCCTGGCCGATATGCGGCGACCCAGATGCGATTCGAGCCGTCGGAAGTCGCCGACTCCTTGGGGTTGCGTCGAAGCATCGAGCTGACCTACGGGATGCTGCGCGCGTATCGGCTCACCGAGCCGGACCTGACCGACGCGGCCCGGCTGTTGCGTAGCGCGTTGCATGGCTACATCCATCTGGAACTCAGCGGTGGCTTCGGGCATCCGCGTGACGTCGAGGCGTCGTGGTCGCGATCGCTCGACGCGCTGCACGTACTTCTGCGGAACTGGCCGTCACACCAAGGGGAAAGCTCATGATCGACGTTCCTGGCGCGACTTTGTACTACGAAACCCATGGCAGCGGCCCGGTTTTGCTGCTCATTCCCGGTGGTGCGGGCGATGCCGGTATGTACGCGGGCATGATCGCGCAGCTCGCCGATCAGTACACAGTGGTCTCTTACGACCCGCGCGGTTTGTCCCGCAGCAAGCTTTCCGGGCCCGTCACCGATCAGGTTGTCGCTGAATGGAGCTCCGACGCGCGCTGCCTGCTCGACGTGGTCACGCCTGACGAGCCAGCTTTCGTGATGGGGTGCAGTTCTGGCGCGATCGTCGCGTTGGATTTGCTTGCCCGGCATCCCGAGCGGGTGCGCGGGGTGATCGCGCACGAGCCGCCGTCGCTGAACCTGTTGCCGGATCCCGTTCCGTGGCGAGAACTGTTCGCTGAGGTTCGCGAGATTTCGCTGACCGACGGGGTCGGTCCTGCCATGGCCGTGTTCAACAAAGTGCTTGACGAGCCCGAGTTCGAGCTGCCGCCTGAGATACAGGAGATGCTGCCTCGGATGGTTGCCAACATGCCGTTTTCCTCTCGCGCATGCTGGTTCCATTCTCCTCGACGATGCCGGACGTGACGGCGTTGCGAGCGGTCGCGGCCAAACTCATCCCGGCCGCCGGCCGCGAATCCCGTTCACAGGTGCCTTTCCGTGGCCCCATCGCACGGCTCGCGGACTTGGTGGGGCGTGAGCTGGTCGAGTTCCCAGGCGGGCACCTCGGCGTGACCGAACACCCGAGTGAGTGCGCGCTTTTGGTTGGTCAGTTGGCGAAACCGTCACGCCATGAAGACCATCGGGGCTTCCAGTCAAGTTCTTTGCGCGCGTAGCGGTTGTCGGCGCCACGAGCCCACGGCGTGCGGGGAGCGTCTGATGTAGACGGTGATGGCGCTCCGACAGCCTTGCAGAACGCGGGAGTCCAGTCGTAGCCCGTGGCAGGCTCGTCGTCGCAGACGTTCACGGCGCCCGTTGGCCATTCCAACGCCGCCACTGCTGCAGTGGCCGCGTCGTCGATGTGTAGGAAGCTTGTGACGTCGGCGGTTGCGGGAAGTTCGCCGCGATGTGCGAGTTGCGCCATGAGCCCGTCGGCCGTGTACCAAGTGTCTGGGCCGTACAGCATTCCGTAGCGCAGCACGACCCACTCCGGGGCTTTTTTCACCTTCGCTTCGAGCGTGGCCACCGCGCTGACCGTGGCCAGGCGGCCGCTGGAGGATTCCAGGTCGAGTGGGACGTGTTCGGCTGCCGGGGCCGATCCGGGTTCGTACACCCAGCAGATGCTCTGGGCGATGACGCGCCGCACGCCCGCTTCGAGCGCCGCTTCCACCAAGTTGGCCGTGCCCACCTCGCGAATCCTGGCGTTCGCGGCGCGGCTGCCGTCACGCAGATCTGTCAATTGGTGCATGACGACGTCCGGCTGGGCCGCCCGGACCGCCTCGGTCAGCGCGGCACGGTCGTAGACATCTCCGATGCTGACTTCGGCGCCGAGTATCTCGAGCAGGGGCGACGGTTTCCTGGTCAGTCCGACAACCTGATGTCCACCGGCGATCAGCAGCTGGGTCGCTCGCCGCCCGATCACGCCGGTGGCACCGGCCATGAAGATGCGCATAGATCCGAACCTAGGGCCTGGTCAACGCCTGCCGTGGTCCAGTTGGGACTCGATTTCGCGAGCCACCTGCTATGGACGCCAGATCCAATCCGGTCGTGGATAAAGCAGACGCAGCCCGGCGCGTACGAGGTTGTTCAGCGAGGAGTTGGTGCCTTCCTCGGCTGGATAAAACGCCTCCGAGGTAATGAAACTGCTTCCGTTCGCGGCTGCTTGCTTGATCCGGTGGGCGATCAGGGCCGACTGGATCTGGATGCCGCGGTTTCGATACTCAGCGCGTACCGCGCCTATGCCAAGGTGTCCAGACTCGCCGATTGTGACCAGCGCTGCCGTCCCTGCGAGGTGGTCTTCATTTCGTAGACGTCAGTGACCAAGTCGAGCCACTGGGCGCCGTCATCCCTGGTCAACTCTCGGATCGGCAGGTCCGTTTCGCCTGTCGGGCGTACATCCGAGATGGGGGCCGCGACTTTCGCGAAGTTCATCTCCGTTGGCTCGATCCCGAACTTCGCACAGATTTCCGGCCAGTCATCCGGCAGGATCTCCGGCGCGATCTGCAGAACAGCCAGCGGACTGCCCTCGGCGCGGTAGAAATCCAGCAGCGACTCGATCAGTTCCCCGGTGACCTCAGTGAAGCCAAGAACCTTGTTCCAATAGTCCGAGGGATCATTGCGCACAGACAAGGCCGTGCCGCCCTCGCCAAACCTGCGCAGCGCAATCCCCAACGGGCCGCCGGGACGATACAAACCGATCTGGGCCATGTACTCAGCTTCATCAAGCTCGGTCATCCGCGACAGTTGATCCACAGTCGGAGTCTCGCGCCATTTCCCCACCCCCGCCTGGCACATTGATGCCGCCCAATCCTGAGACTTGTGGACAACCAGGCGATGTGGATCTTGGAGCCCGTCGCCTTGTCGGTAGCCGTCGGTACGCTGGTGATTGGGGGCCGTGGCCGCGCTTCTGGCGGTCGGCGGAGCCTTCGAAGGTGCCTGATGGCGCCTGGGGCCAGTGACCGCAATGGCGATTGGCGAGGTCGGCCAGGCCGGTGGTCGCGACTATGGCTGGCTGGGACCTGATAGCTGGATAGTGGCTGGGTGGCGACCGGCTCGATGGCCGCAATGGCGATCCTGACGGTGACCATGGCGATGGGCATGGCTGGCGCGACAGGGACCGGCACCGCCGCCCGTACACCCTGTCCGACCTGCGGCTTTCGGGTGAAAGATCCGGTATGCCCGACCTCGGCGTGATCACGGTATCCTGGATCTTGCGTGGGGGCGTCGACGGCGACGGTTCCGCATTGTGGTTTTCCACAGTAGGCGTGGTGAGGTTTAACGCCGCGAAGTGGGAGGAACACTTCCTTATGGCGGCGTCCACGCATTCCTAGGCTTGTGGGTGTAAGAAAGGTTTCCTGGAAGAGAGCGTTGATGTCTGCTTACCTGTTGGCCGAGAACGCGCAACAACCAGTCGGCGGTATGGCTGGCTGGGCCGTCGACTTGATGGACACCCTTGGCGGTGTCGGCGCGGCACTCGTCGTAGGGCTGGACAACCTTTTCCCACCTATCCCGAGTGAACTTGTGTTGCCGCTTGCCGGGTTCTCGGCGAGCAAAGGCGTGTTCACGCTGGCTGGCGCGCTGTTCTGGACCACGCTCGGCTCTGTTGTCGGTGCGGTCATCGTCTACCTCGCTGGTGTCTTACTTGGCAGGGAGCGGACGAGAGCCATTGTCGGAAAGATCCCGCTCGTCAAAGTCGGTGATTTCGACAAAACCGAGAAGTGGTTCGCGAAGCACGGCACCAAAGCCGTCTTCTTCGGTCGGATGATTCCGTTGTTTCGCAGTTTTATCTCGTTGCCTGCTGGCGTTGAGAAGATGAATTTTCCCAAGTTTCTCATTTTAACGGCAGCGGGTAGCCTGATCTGGAACACCATCTTCGTGGTCGCCGGATTCCAGCTGGGGGAGAACTGGCATCTTGTCGATCAGTACGCTGGCGTTTTCCAGAAGATCGTCATTGGCGCGGTCGTTGTGGCCGTCGTGCTGTTCGTCATCCTGCGGATCAGGAAAAAGCGCAAGGACGACGACGCGACGCAGGTCCTGCCAAGGATCGAGCACGACAACGAAGTCACTCGTCCGATTCATCAAGGCCGTCGCTAGTGTTTGACTGTGTCAGAAACCGAGCCGTGGTCCGTTGAGAAGTTCGTTGCCGGGTTGAACCGCAAGCGGATGGCAGCAGGCGTGCTGTTTCGCGACGACAAGGACCGTGTCCTGCTCGTCGAGCCGTCGTACAAGGCGGAGTGGGAGATCCCCGGCGGCGCGGTCGACGAGAACGAAGCGCCATGGGCGACCGCGACAAGGGAACTGACCGAAGAACTCGGCATGAAGCGCGACCTCGGCAGGCTGCTGGTCGTCGACTACGTCTTCCCGCGGGAGAGTTGGCCCGAGGCGGTCATGTTCATCTTCGACGGCGGCACGCTGACCCAGTCCGATGTGGACGCCGTCGAGTTCGTCGACGGCGAGATCCTCTCGGCGGGTTTCTACGACCTCGACGAAGCGCGTGAGCGCCTCGTGCCGAGGCTGGCCAGGCGGGTCGAGGCAGCGATGCATGCGGTGCGGATGGGCACGACCGTGCTCTGCGAGCACGGGCACCGCATCGCCTAGGCGGAGTTGGCGAACACCAGCACGGCCGCCTGGTCGCCCGCGCGGACCGGGATCCAGGCTTCGGTGAGGTCGTCGAGACGGTCGAAGTCGAGGCTCAGCAACGCGCGGGACTCGAACTCGATCTCGGCGACGAAGTACACCACTTTCTCCCGGATCAACCGCTGCAGGTCGTCAAGGTCGCCAGCGGTCCACCGGACCGGCGGCCTGCCGTCGAACTTCGCGAAGAAATCGATGAACGGCGTCGCCCGGCCGACCACGACCAGGTAGCCCTCAAGGGAGTTCTGCAAGCACGCCCGGCCACCGCACCGGTTCTCGTACACCACACCCGTAGCCGACGGCACAAGAAGACACAGCACTTCGGGAACCGCGTCATGCGGATTGAAATCGACGCGCACCTGCATGGACGTAAGCGTAACGTCCGTACTTCAAAAGCCTGGCGCCGTACGTCCTGTTTGCGGTAGATGTGGTGTGTGGTCCAGATCGTGGACCGGTGGAACACGGCATATTTCCATGGCCGTCTCTCCACTGGGGTACTCGCCGAATTGCGCCAGCTCGCTGATGCGTCGCCGGACGCCCTGGCATTGGCCGACCGGGCTTTCCGCTTGATGCGGACTGCCCGGCTCGCGCCTGCCGACGTCTCGGTCTTCACCGCGTGGCTGATCGGTTTCGCCATGCCGAGAACCGTGCCAAGCGCTTGGTCAGGCACGGTCCCACCGGTCACAATGGCGGGCAGACACCGCACCATCGACGAATACGTGGCCCGAAACCCCTGGCACCGGCCGGCCGGGCAGGGCGTGTTCGTCGACATCGGCTGCGGATTCCCGCCATTCACCACCATGGAGACCGCACAACGGCTCAACGAGTGGCGCGTCATCGGCGTCGACCCGTCGTTCGGGCGATATCTGGTGTACGACAAGCAAGGCACGTACGCCTCCTACGACGATGACCTGCGCCTGCGCTACTACCAGGCGGGCAACTTCGATCCTGATCAGACCGCCACCAGGAAGCGCTTTCAGCAGATTCTCGATCGGCTCCTGCCCAAGCTGACCGGCGACGAAGTGGCCGACGAGGATGGCCGGATCGTGTGCGACCCGATGCGTCAGTACGAGACCGGCAACCTCGAACTGCGTGGCGGCGGCATTGGCGAGTTCACAGTGGACGGCGGGGCCGACGTGATCAGGTGCATGAACGTCTTCATGTACTACGACCACCCGTTCCGGCAGAAGGCGTTGGCGTGGGCCGAGGACCTGCTGCGGCCCGGCGGCCTGTTCATCTGCGGCAGCAACTGGATCGACTCGGTCGCCTCGCGCTACACGGTCTATCGCAAAGAACAGTGCGGGCTGATCGCCAAGGAGTTCGCGTTCAGCATCGACAACATACGGCCGATCGAACTGGCGCCTTGGTACGGGTTGCACGACGACTACCTGGAAAACCTCGCGAACGCGCATGCGGTCGGCACGATCCGCGAGGACACGCCGTTCCGCCGCCGGTTCGACAAGCGTCTGGACATGTTGCTCGCCAAACTGAACATGTGCCCACGTGACGCGAACGGCTACCTCGGGCACGCGCCCGACGAGATGCCCGCGGAGGAACGCTCCCGGTGTAGCTCTGTCCTCGCCTCGCAGCTGGACGACGAAGGTTTCGTGGCCGAGGCCGTCGATGTCCTGCGGCGATCGGGGCGGCACGCGTGGCGCAACCATGTGGGCCATATCGCGATGCGACCAGTGACACCACCCCCACTGGCGCCTTCATCTGTACTTTGACCCACGTGAACACTGAGCTCATGCTGATCGCCACCCAGGCCGTGTCGTTGGCGCGACGGATCATCCAGGAGCGGACGCCCGCGAACGTGTCCGCGAAAGGCGACCGCGACATGGTCACCGACGTGGACCTGGCGGTGGAGGAGGCGGTACGGGAGTTCCTTGCCGCCGAAACCCCGGAGATCGGCCTGCTCGGCGAGGAACACGGACAAACCGGCTCAACCGCGCAGAACTGGGTGCTTGACCCGATCGACGGAACCGCGAACTTCGCCCGTGGCATCCCGCTGTGTGCGGTGTCCCTTGCCTTGGTCGACGGTACGAAGCCCGTGCTCGCGGCCATCGACGCGCCCTTTTTGGACACTCGGTACACGGCGAGCTCCGGCGCGGGCGCGTACGTCAACGGCGAGCCCATTGAATGCTCATCAGTGGAGAACCTGTCCGACGCGATGATCTCGATCGGGGACTTCGCGACCGGGGAGCACGCCGCCGAGAAGAACCGGATCCGCCTGAACCTGCTCGCTGAGCTGGGCGCGAACGCACAGCGCATCCGGATGATCGGCACTGCCGCGATCGACATGGCATGGGTCGCGCAGGGCAAGCTGGACGCGACGATCAACCTGTCCAATCACCCGTGGGACACCATGGCTGGCGCGTTGGTCGTGCGCGAGGCGGGTGGCATGGTCGTCGATCACGATGGATCAGACCACTCGATGGAATCCGGCTACACGATCGCGACAACCCCCGGCATCTACACTGCGATCATGACGCGACTGGCGGACGCGCAGCGATGACGCGTCGAGTGGCTGTGTTCGGGCTCGGCGGCACGATCGCGATGACCGCGGACGCCGGTGGTGGCGTGGTTCCAGCATTGTCCGCAGGGCAACTCGTTGCGGCCGTCCCGGGTCTTGCTGAGACGGGCATAACCGTTGATGTGGTGGACTTCCGGCGTGTCCCTGGCGCCTCACTGTCCTTTGCGGACATTTACGAGCTTGCCTCGGCCTTTGGCGAGCATGATGGTTTCGTGGTCACGCAGGGGACCGACACCATTGAGGAAACCGCTTATCTGCTGGACCTCCTGCACGCACGGGACGAGCCCGTTGTGGTGACGGGAGCTATGCGCAATCCGACGTTGGCTGGAGCCGACGGCCCGGCCAACGTGTTGGCAGCCATCCAGACCGCGGCGTCTCCGGTGGCTCGTGGACTTGGTGCGCTTGTGGTGTTCGCTGACGAGATCCATGCCGCGGTCCGCGTGCGGAAGACGCACACCACAAGTGGATACACGTTCCAGTCGGCGAATGGCGGGCCGCTTGGCTACGTCGTCGAAGGCACTCCCCGCATCGTCAACCGACCAAACGCTCGCTTGAGCATCCCTCCTGCCCGAGAGCGCGACCAAGTCGAAGTTGCCGTGGTCCCCATGCTGTTGGGAGACAACGGGACTGTTCTTGAGGCCGTAGGTGACCGGGTCGATGGGCTTGTGGTGGCCGCGTTTGGCGTCGGGCACGTGCCGGTGGCCGTCGTTGAGGTCCTCAGTGGACTGGCCGAACGGATGCCGGTTGTGCTGGCTTCCCGTACCGGCGCGGGGTCAACGCTTGAGCGGACGTACGCTTTTGCGGGGTCCGAATCGGACATGCTCGGCCGAGGCCTGATCCCGGCTGGCTTCCTCGACCCGCTCAAATCCCGTGTCCTCTTGCGACACCTGCTCAGCACCGGTCACGACAAAGCAAGCATCGCCGAGGTCTTCCGGCGCGCGGGTTAGGCACGTTCCTCGGCGACGGCCGTACGCAGCGCGGGAGCGACTTCCTCGGCGAACCTCCGGATGGTCCGTGGATCGTCGCCGCCGATGAAGAACGCGCTGAACCCGTGCTCGATGACCAACGGCAGCAGCTCGTCAACCCAGTCCTCTGGCCTGCCACGCAGGAAAGTGTCCGACTGGTCGTCGAAACTCGGCCGCACGATGTTCAGCAGCCTGCGGACCTGACGCGGGTCACGGCCCGCATTCGCCGCGGCCTCGTCGATGATCGCGTTGGACCGGGCGATGTCGCCTTGCTTGAGGTACTCGAGGGTCGGCAGCCAGCCGTCGGCCTTGCTCCCGGTCAGTTTGAGCATCCTCGGCTTGTACGCACCAAGCCAGATCGAGATGTCGTGCGCGGGCTTCGGGCCGTGTTTCATCCCAGGCACTTGATAGTGCTTGCCGTCAAAGCGAAACGCGCCTCGGGTATCGGCATCCCACACACCCCGGAAGATGTCGATCGCCTCGGACAACGTCTCGATCCGCTCGCCAGGGCTCTTGCGCCCGCCGCCCATGCCATGGATCGGGTCGACGAAACTGCCCGCGCCGATGCCCAACTCGAAACGCCCGTGGGAGAGCAGATCCAGGCTGGCCGCTGACTTGGCGAGAACCGCGGGCGGCCGCAACGGCAGGTTGAGCACGTTTCCGGTGACCAGGATCCGCTCGGTCCGCGCGGCGACCCAGCTCAGCAAGGTCCACGCATCCAGCAGGCCCACGTTGTACGGGTGGTCCTGGAAAGTGGCCGCGTCCAGCCCGACAGCCTCGGTCAACTCGGCCAGTCCCACCACACGGTCCGGATCGTTCACGGACGGCGTGATGAACGTGCCCAACACCAGGTCATGACCATAGTCAGTCATGGTCGCGACAACACAGTCGATGGCCGAGATATTCCTACACCTCACCGCGTTTACGCAGCGAGCAGGAACAACGGGACGCCGACGAGAGCGGTGAACACGCCGACGGGAACCTCGCGTGGCGCGTACGAGATCCGGGCGAGCGCGTCCGTCCAGACCAGGAAAATCGCACCGGCCAGCGCGGTGAACGGCAGCAGGACCCGGTGCGTCGGGCCAACCAGAAAACGCACCCCGTGCGGAACGATCAGGCTGACGAAGCCGATCGCACCCACCGAGGCCACCGCGACCGAAGTCAACAGAGCGGTAGCGACCAGCAGGACAACCCGAGTCCGGCGAACGTTGACGCCAAGGCCGGCGGCGGTCTCGGTACCCAGCGCGAGTGTGTCCAATGCCCGAGTGCACAGCCAGATCGCGGCGAGTCCCACAACTGCCGTGACAGCGCTGATCGCGACCGATTCCCACCGCGCCGAAGACTGGACCCAAGCAACCCGTGACACCAACGGCGTTGGCTCCAGTGCCGAGCACGACAACCGCAACCGCGCTTGAGGACGCTCCATTTGAGACACCCAGAAGGTGCGGATCAGCCAGCGAATTGCGTGTGACACCTTGCAAAACGGCGCCACAGACCGCGAGGACCGCGCCGACCATCGCAGCCAGTACGACCCGGGGAATACGCAGCTCCCAGATCACCGAGTCGGTCAGTCTGGGTCGCCTGCTTGATCACGTCGCGTTGCTTGGCGATCAACGCGTTGGCGCGGTCCTGGATGCCGAAGATCTTGCCGTAGTCCTCGTAGTCACGGAAAAGCCGCTCGAACGGGGTGCCCGTCTCCTGCTGGGGACAGTCCACCGCGCTGATGTACGACGGCAGCCCGAGGCTCTGCAGCTCTTCGCGCGTGCCGACCTTGTCCTTGGTGAACCACGACTTGAACGAGCTGACCACCAGGTCGGGCGTGGCCGCGCGGAGTTGCTCGCCGGACAGCTCCTTCGCGCTGAGCACTGGGATCTTGTTGTACGCGTCCAGGTACTCCGGCAGGATCCTGCCTGCCCGGTACGCCGTGGCCCAGCGCCAGCAACGTCTCGGTCGACGACTGTTCCAGCGTGACAACCCGGCTGGGGGATCGGTCGAACCGGAGTTCTTGACCGCAGCTGGTCACAGTGATTGGCCCTGGGACTGCGTTTGCTGTACGGGTACCGCACACGCCGCGACCATGACCGTTGCGGACAACACCGCAGCCAACCGGATCACCAAGACCTCCGCTATTGCATATATTTTGCAACTACCAATTAGTTGTCGGTATACCGTAACGTACTGACAACGGTTTTCATCAGTGGTCAGGGGTTGGGACCCAACGAGCGTCTATCGAAGGGGAGCCGTGTTTCTCCGGCTATGGACTGGCACGACCGCGTCCGGCCTGGCCACCTGGGCGCTGCCGTTCATTCTGGGGCTGGCAGTCCTCGACCGAACCCTCACACCGGCCGCACTTGGTGTGATCTTGGCCGCCAGGACGATCGGTTTCCTGGCGGCCGTGCCTGTCGGCAGGGTTCTGGCGGACAGGTACGCACGCCGAGCGGTGGTGTTGTGGTCGGGCTTGATCGCGGCCATCGGGTCGCCGGTGATCGCGATGAGCTCGGTGCCCGTGATGGCTGTCGCGGCCACGGTCGTCGGAGTTGGGCAGGGCGCGTGCCGTCCGGCGTTCCAGGCCTTGGTGGCTGAGGTCGTGCCCGAGGATCGCAGGCAGCGGGCCAACGCGGCGATGACGCTGTCGGTACGTGTGACCACCTTGGTGGCGCCCGGCCTGACCGCTTTGCTCGCGACTGTCGTGAGCACGGGCGGGCTGCTTGTCGGAACTGGCGTGTTGTGGCTGGTAGCGGCTCTGGTCCCGCCCAAGGGGGCGGGGAAGCCCGTGGCTGCCCCTGACACGCGGCTGGTGAAGGAGTTCGTCGAGGGGATTCACGAAGCCCGGCGGCATCCGTGGTTTGTCGCTGGGCTCGGCGCGTTGGCAGCGGTGATCTTCACCGGCTACTCGGCGACCGGCGTGGCCTTGCCGCTGTTGAGCGAATCCGAGGGGATGCTCACCGCGGCTCTGACCGGATACACCGCTGGGGCGCTGGTCGGGGCGTTGATCATGTCCAGGTGGCGGCCCCGATCACCGGGACGGGCCGCCCTGGCTGGACTGGCGTGTTACGGGTTCGCGCCGCTGAGCCTGTTGCTGGACGCTGGGCCCGTTGTCGTGGTGGCTGCTTATGTCGTCACCGGGATCGGCATCGAGCTGTTCAACGTGCCGTGGTTCACCGCGACCCAGCGCGAGGTCGAGCCGCGGCTGCTCGCCCGGGTTTCCTCTTTGGACTTCCTGCTGTCCTACGGATTGGCCCCCATCGGCTTGGCGTTGATCGCACCGGCCATCGAAGCCTTTGGCACGACGGCTGTTTTGGCCGCGTGTGCGGCCGTGTGCTTCGCCGCTCCCGGCCTCGCGGCCTTGGTTCCGGGGGCCCGCGGGTTTCAGTCGCTTGTCAAAGCCAACCGCTGACTGATTTCCTCGCCAGCCTTACGAACCAGTTCAACCAGTTGGGGCTGTTGCTCGGGCGAAACCCGAGACGCCACCGCGGCAACACTCACCGCGGCCACGACCGAACCAGCCTCATCCCGGATAGGCGCGGCAACCCCGAGGACCTCGGCATCAACCTCAGCCCGGGTAACTGAATATCCGTTCTCACGAATCTCAGCCAACCGAGCCATCAAGTCATCGACGCTGGTCAGCGTGTTCGGCGTGAACCGCTGCAGCGAAGAAACCGCCAGAATCTCGCGAGCCTCCTCCGGAGCCGTCCACGCCAGCAGCACCAACGCCGAAGCGCCCGCGTTGATCGGCAAAGTGCTTCCGCGCTCGTAAGAGATCCGGACCCGGTGCGTTTCGGACTCCGCCCGGTCAAGGCACACCACGAGATCTCCGACCCGCCGAGTCAGCAGCACGGTCTCGTGCGCCGAAGCCGCAAGCGAGGCCATCACAGGCGCGGCCACCTCGGACAGGCCGTACGACTTACGAGCAAGCCTGGCCAGTTCGAGGATCCGCAGGCCTAGGCGGAATCCGCCACCGGGTGCCTCCTCAAGGAAATGGCTGCCGACCAGGCTTTGCAGGTAGCGATACGCCGTCGACTTCGCCACGCCAAGCCTGCTCGCCACTTCAAGCCCGGAGACCACCGGCAGGTCCTCGGAGAACATGCCGAGGATGTCCAGCGCCTTGTCCGCGGTGGAGTTGCGCTCCCGATAGCCCGATGAATCGCGTCCAGCCATAGGCAACATTATGCGTAGGTGATGTGCACCGCCTTCGTCTCGGTGAAGCTGACCAGCTCTTCGAGACACTCTTCCCGGCCGATCCCGGACGACTTGACCCCGCCGAACGGCGTACCGACGTAGTGCGTCGACGAGCCGTTGACCCACACGTACCCGGCTTCAAGGGCATTGGCGACGCGGTGTGCGCGGCGCAGGTCGTTGGTCCAGACCGACCCGGTCAGGCCGTATTCGACGGAGTTGGCGATGCGCACGGCCTCGGCCTCGTCCCGGAACGACAGCACGCTCAGCACCGGCCCGAAAACCTCCTCCTGCGCGATCCGCATGTCCGGCGTGACATCCGTGAACACGGTCGGCTCGACCGCCAGTGCCGTGCCAGGAACCGCGGCGCCACCAGCCGCGACAGACGCGCCTTCGCCGCGTGCGATCTCCAGGTAGCTGGTGACCTTGTCGAACTGGTCCTGGGAAACCAGGGTGCCGACGTCGGTCGCCGGGTCGAACGGGTCGCCAGCGCGCAGCGATTGGGCCAGCCGAGCGACCTCAGCGACGACCTCCGCGCGAATGTCCTCGTGTACGACCAAGCGCGTGGTGGAACCGCAGGATTGGCCGCACCACGAGAAGTTCATGCCGTGCACAACCGATTGCGCGACCTCAGCAGGCGAGGCGTCCGGGAAGGCGATCATCGCGTTCTTGCCGCCCAGTTCCAGCGTCACGTTCTTCACCGAGGTCTCGGCCGCGGCACGCTGAATGATCAGCCCGGTCCGCGCGCTGCCGATGAACGCGATCCGCCGAACCTCAGGGTGCCGCACGATGGCGTCGCCGGTCGCCGGTCCGCTGCCGGTCAGGATCGACAGCACGCCCTCTGGCAGCAGATTGGCGATCAGCTCGCCGAGCCGCAGGGCCGAGAGCGGAGTCTGGTGCGGTGCCTTGAGGATCACGCTGTTGCCCGCCACCAGCGGCGCCGCGATCTTGCCTGCCGCGAACATGATCGGGTGGTTGTAGGGGATGATCCTGGCGACGACGCCGATCGGCTGGTGGGTCGTGAAGTGCAGCTGATCCGCGGTCACCGGGATCGTGTCACCGGTCAGTGAGCGGGCGATGTCGGCGAAGTACTCCAGCATCTCCGCGCCGCGGTGCACGTCGTCCTGCGCCAGCCGGATGATGTTTCCACCGTCCAAAGTGTCCAGTGCGGCCAGCTCGGCGGCGTTTTCCCTGACCCTGGCCGCGATCTGGCGGACGATCGCGGCACGTTCCACGATCGGCGTGGCCGCCCATGCGGGAAAGCCTTGGGCCGCGGCGGCTACGGCCGCGTCGACTTCTGCTTGGCCCGCGTCCGGCACGTGGGCGATCACCTTGCCGGTGACCGGTGACGGGTTGTCGTAGGTGGTCTTCGCCGGGACGAGCTTGCCACCGATGAGCAGCCGCCAGTCGTGCGCGAGCGTGTCGGCGGTCAACGTGATCGCGTCAGGCATCGGTTATCTCCTTCCTTGGCGGGCCAGATAGTCCCAGCCCGCTTCGATCTGGCTCGGCGGCCAGCATTCGGCTACTTTCAGCGCCACTTCGGCCGGGTCCGACCACCGCTTCGGGCCACCGGCGGCCATCGCGGTGAGCTGGATGCTGCACGCCCGGTCCAGCAAGACCGTGTGCATGACGGCATGTGCGACATCCATGCCCACGGCGACAAGACCGTGCTGCGGGATCAGGCACGCTCGCGCGTCGCCGAGGGTTTCGGCGAGGGCGTCGCCCAGCTCTTTTGTCCGAATGAGACTGCCGGTTCGCGTGAAGCGGGGGATGTCCGGTTCGGTGAACAGCACGCCGTCGTGGTTGATCGCGCGAATCGGCACTTCGAGCGACGCGAACGCGCTCGCGGCCATGGCATGTGTGTGGATCACGCAGTCCACATCGGGGCGTGCCGTCAGTATACGCGTGTGGATCGGGTACTCGATATGCCGCTTTCCTTCTCCTTCAAGCACTTCGCCGTCCCACGAGACCAGAAGGACACGATCGGGGTCGATCTCGTCGAAACACCAGCCGGAGGCCTTTATCCAGATCCCGCGGCCATCGCGATCACGGATGGACACGTGCCCCCACACCATGTCGTCGTGCCCGGCCACGGCGAGTGCGTGGTGCGCTCTGACGACATCGGCGACCTGCTCATTCATGCGTTGACCTCCTGCTGCTGCCTTCTACCGACGACAACCAGCACCGACACAATGACGGCGGCGCAGAGGGCGGTCGTTGCGAACGTGTAGAACACCGCTTGCGGACCCAAGCCCGCGGAGAGCACCCAGCCGCCGAGTGCCGGTGCGATTACCGCGCCGGATCGTCCCATGCCGTTGGCCCAGCCGATAGCCGTGCCACGCAGGCGAACCGGGTACGAGTCCGCGACCGAGGCGATCACCATGTTCAACGCCGAGTGCGCACCCGCGCCGATCAAGGCGATCAACGCAAGGAGCAGCACCATGCTGCTGGTGCCGATGGCGGCGCCGAAGATGCCCGCGGAGGTGAGCAGGGCGCATACGACAGCCATCGGCCGGGCGCCGAATCTGCGTGCGGCGGCGGCGAACAGGAAGGACGCCACGACCGCGGCCGTGTTGAGCGTCATCGAGAACTGCAGCGCAGAGCTCAGCGGGTAGTGCAGTTCGCGCATCAGCGTGGTCAGCCAGGTGTTCATTCCGTACCAGGTCAACAGGTTCAGTACGGACGCGGCGGCGAACAGGATCGAGGTCGCCAGGAACGCGCGGCTGAACAGCGCGGTGATCCTGGTTTTCTCAGTCGTGCCAAGGAACTGCTGCGACTCCGGCAGCTTGAACCAACCGAGCAGAAGGATCGCCACCGAGATCGCGCCACCGATGAGGAACATCGGGCGCCAGCCGTGCGTCGGCAGAATGGCAAGTCCCAGCAGGGATGCCGACGTGCCGCCGAGCGGAACGCCCGCCATCAGGATCGTCACGGTCAGCGGGGTGCGGCCTTCCGGCGAGTACTCCTTGGCCAGTGCCAGCGCCGACGGGATCACGGCGCCCATGCCGAGCCCCGCCAGCAACCGGAAAAGCCCTAGCTGCCACGGCGCTTGGGCCAGCGCGCAGGCGAACGTCCACACGGTGAACATCACGGTCGACGCCAGCACGATCGTGCGGCGGCCGTGGGTATCGGTGAGCCTGCCGCCGATCAGTCCGCCGACGAGCATGCCCAGGTAGACGAGGCTGCCGATCTCGCCAGCGCTCGACGTGGTCAGTCCCCATCCGGGCTCGGCGAGCAGTTTCGGCAGCAAGGCGCCGTACACGATCAAGTCGTATCCCTCGGCGACGACGACCGTCGCGCACAGCGCGACCACCGTCCACGAGCTGGTCTTTGACATCAGGACTCCCTCGGCTTTGACGTCCCCGGGCCACCGCTGACAGTAGAGTCCTGAATTTCGAAAAACAAGTCCTTGTATTCAGGACTGAGATGGGTTACCTTCGAGAAGTCGGAAGGAGGACGCCGTGCAGACACGACAGTTCGATGTGGCGATCGCAGGCGCTGGGCCGGTGGGAATGACCGCGGCCGCGTTGCTTGTCCGGCTTGGGCTGGACGTCATCGTGATCGAACGCAACGCCACCACTAGCGACGAGCCGAAGGCGATCAGCATCGACGATGAGGCTCTGCGCGTTTACCAGTCTGCTGACCTGCAGGAACGCCTGCTGGACATCATCGTTCCCGGTACCGGTACGCGGTACTACAACGCTTCCGGGCGCCCGGTTTTCCAGGCTCGGGCGGCTCGTCCGTACCGCCTGGGGCACCCGTTCAAGAACCCGTTCGCGCAGCCCGACCTGGAGCGCGAACTCATGGCGCACCTGCGTGCGCAGAGCAACGCGACGGTCATGATGGGCACGGAGCTGCTCGGCTTCACCCAGGACGCCGACGGTGTCGAGCTGAAGGTCCGCGACGGCTCGATACGTGCGCGCTACCTGCTCGGATGCGATGGCGGCCGGTCGACCGTGCGCGAATACCAGCACATCGGCATGACCGGCGAGAGCTATTCAGACGTGTGGCTCGTCGCGGATGTGCTCGGCGACCCGCACAACGAGCGCTACGGCATGCACCACGGCGACCCGTCGCGGCCGTACGTGATCATTCCTGGCCGCGATGGCCGCTGCCGGTACGAGTTCTTGCTGCACCCTGGCGAGGGCGAAGCGGGTGTACGACCTCCTTTCGAACTGGTCCAGAGCCTGCTGGCGCCGTTCCGGACGCTGGAGCCAGCGGAAGTCGAGCGCGTGGTGACGTATCGGTTCAACGGCGTGGTGGCCAACGAATGGCGCCACGGCCGGACGTTCCTGCTCGGCGATGCCGCGCACATGATGCCGCCGTTCGCGGGGCAGGGCCTCAACTCCGGTATCCGGGACGCGGCCAACCTGACGTGGAAGATCGCTGACGTGCTCGCTGGCAGGCTCGACGAGTCCGCTTTGGATAGTTATGAAGCCGAGCGCCGCCCGCATGCCGAGGCGACCGTGCAGCTTTCGGTCAAGCTGGGAAGGGTCGTGATGACCACGAATCCCCGGCTTGCCGAGCGGCGTGACGTGTTGATCGACCGCGTGATGTCCACAGCGGACGGACGTAGTTTCCTTGAAGAGATGCAGTATCGGCCGCCGCACGTCTACCGGTCAGGTCTGGTGTCCGCGGGTGGCGGCGATGTGATCGGTCAGCCACGGGTTTTCGACACGGCGACCAATCGGACGGTAATGCTCGACGATGTCCTTGGCGTCGGCTGGGCACTCGTCGGGGTCGGAGTCGATCTGGACTCTTATGCAGACGCTGTGTCCGAGACTTGTCCTGTCGCGCCCGCGGTTTTCCACGTCCCTGTTGACGATCGGTTGCCGGGCGGGGATGTGCGAGTGCTCGTTGACGTGGATGGCGGTCTGGACATCGAGTTCGCGCCGTACCGCGGGAAGTTTGTGTTGGTGCGGCCCGACAGGTTCGTCGCCGCCGCTTGGGAGCCCGGCGACCCGCCCGCTCTCGCTTCGGATCTTTCCTGGTCCCTGGAACGAAAGGCAGTGTCATGAGCAAACCTGTCCGCGTGACCCTCCCCGAGACGGGAGCGGCCGGTGCGTTGCGAGAGACCGCCGTGTCGCACATCGGTTTCCGCGTCCCGGATGTGCCAGCCGCAGTCCAGTTCTACGCCACTGTGCTGGGCCTTGTCGTTCAGGACGAACTGCCCGACGGCGGAGCGCGGCTCGGCTGGGGGACGGGGCACCACGTGGTTGACTTGATCCCTGGCGAGAAGGGGCTCGACCACTTCGGCTTCGAAGTCCGTGACCCAGGTGGCATCGAGGCCATCGCGTCACGGTTGCCGTCGTACACCGAGCTGGACGAGTCCTATGTGGATCATCCGCTTGGCAAGGTGAGCGGGATCAGCACGACCGACCCCGAAGGCAACACCGTGCACTTCCACAGTGCCGTGTACCGCCAGGGCGAGAACGCCGCGGACACCGGCCGCAGGCCGATCAAGTACCAGCACGTCACTGTGGCCACATCGGACGTTGCCCGGATGGCCGAGTTCTACGTCGGCACAGTGGGTTTCCGGATCTCCGACCAATTGGCTGACGGTGGATTCGCTTGGTTGCGCAGCAACCGTGACCACCACACCCTCGCGATTGTCGGAAGTGGACAGAAGGGTCTCGACCACTACTCCTACGACCTGGCGGAGTGGGAGGACTTCAAGGCGTGGTGTGACCGGCTGACCGACATCGGCGTTGACGTGGTCTGGGGCCCCGGACGGCACGGGCCGGGCAACAACCTGTTCGTGTTCTTCGACGACCCGGCGGGCAACCACATCGAGCTGTCGGCGGAGATGGAAAAGTTCCACGATGACCGCGTCGAGTATGTGCCGCGGCGGTGGGAACCGGTGCCCAACAGTGTGAATCTGTGGGGCGGCCAGTTGGCGAAGTGGCGCCACACCTCGGAAGGGAAATGAATCGTGCCTTATGCCAGCTACACGTACCAAGGCGTCGACCGTGTCGGCAGGGTCGACGGCGACACCCTGATTCCGTTGGATTTGCCCGCTTTGGGTTCGTCGGAAGCCCTGCAGGCGGCTGCTGAGTTGCCTGCGGAGGCGGTCGCGGTTGCCGACGTCCATCTTCGCCCGGTGATCCGTCATCCCGACAAGATCATCTGCGTTGGCCTGAACTACCACGCGCACGTCGGCGAGACCGGGCGCGAGCTGCCGACGTATCCCGTGATGTTCACGAAGTACGCCAGCAGCCTGATCGGCGCCAACGACGACATCATCTTGCCCCCGGAGTCCAACCAAGTGGACTACGAAGCCGAACTGACCGTGGTGATCGGCCGTGCGGGCCGCCGAATCCCGTTGGAAAAGGCCTACGACCACGTCCTTGGCTACACTGTGGCCAACGACATCACCATGCGGGACTACCAATACAAGACCCACCAGTGGTTGCAGGGCAAAGCGTGGGACAACTCGACCCCGCTGGGCCCTTATCTCGTGCTGCCGCAGGAGGTTGACCTGACTTCGGCGGGTATACGGACTCGGCTGGGCGACCGGGTGCTGCAGTCGTCTGACCTGTCAAAGCTGATCTTCGACATCCCGACCTTGATCTCGACAGTCTCCGAGTTCACAACGCTGCTGCCCGGAGACCTGATCCTGACCGGCACCCCTGGCGGCGTCGGCTACCGCCGTGACCCGCAACTGTTCCTGCAGAACGGCGACGAGATCACCGTCGAGGTCGACGGCGTCGGAACCTTGAGCAACAGGGTTAGAAGCGAGTAACCCATCGGCTGTGTCCACCATTCCGACACACCGAAATACACTTTCCGGCACACCGAGATGTGCGGTGCCATGTCCGGTGGGGAATTCGCCGTGCTGGAACGGTGGACACGGTGTGCTGGAACGGCACCGCCAACGGGATCAGTGCGCCGAGGATTCCGGTGGTGGAGTTGAATGCCGAGACCAGTGCACCGATCAGGCAGATGATGATGGCTGCGAGCAAAGCATGGACGGCCCGATGGCCGTGAATCTGATCAAAGCAGGCCACGAAGTGATCGGCTACTCCCGCAGCAAGCGCGAGTTTGGCGGGCGCGTTGCCAATAGCATCGCCGCGGCAGTGTCCGATGTGGAGGTCACGCTGACGGTTTTGCCGGATTCACCAGACGTTGAGGCACCCTTGATCCGGGTCAGCTCGAAGCCATCGGTGTCACCTCCGTGTACACCCTTGCTGACCTCGAGCCCGACCTGAACGTCTGCATGAGCCGGCCAGGACCGATCCTGGAACGCATCGGCCGCCTGATCGCTCAACGCCTGCGCTGACTGGCCCGATACAGGTCCATCACGTGCCCTTTCACCATCGAACCAAGCCCTGCGGCCTCGATCCGCAGGCCAAGCGCTGCCTCGGTGATGCCGATCGCCGCGGCGGTCGTCGGGATATGCCAGTTGTTCGCGGCCAGCAGGTTCAGCAGATACCCGCGACGAACTTGGTTCTCTGACAGCCGAAAGGTCTTCAGGTACGCCGTGCGGCCGTGTTGATCCGTGATCAGCTCACCGATGTGGTTCTCGTGCTTGGGCAGGAAGCCAGGCACGAAACGGGTCAACGTGTAGTCGCCCATACGGTACGTCCGGCGAATGTCGTAAGTAGCGTCGAGCAGACCCGAGGCCATCGCCGAGTCATGAAACCGCGGCCACGCGAGCTGCTGCCGACGAGCCTCGGCGCGCAGGTCAGCCAGCGAGTTGACATGACTTTCGTTCAGGCGCACCCGGAACTGTGGCACAGGCGGGGAAAACAGCGCGTACTGATAGATCAACTCGCCGTACGCGTCCATGATCAACGTGGGATGCAGCTCCCGGTAGTCATCCGGGTGCGGCACGACAAACGCAGCAGCCAACGCGTCGGCGACGTAGACCATGACCCCGCATTGGCCAGGGTGGATCTCGAAGACCCGCAACGCGTCCGCGAGCCCTTGGACCTGGGCGCCGACGTATGCCTCCTCCACACGGGGTGAAAGCCCGTTGCGGATCGCGCGCTGCGACCACTCCTCCCACACGATGTCCGGGCCGCCGAAATGCAGCGCGAGGTATCCCTCGATGGCAAGGTGCATCGGCAGGAACCGCAGCCGCTTTTTGTCCGCACGCTGGGCCATCCTGCGATGGAAGTGCAAGCGCAGGAGAGCCGAAGGAGCGTCCTGCGTAATCTCCGTGCCATACGCGGCAGCGGGCGTGCCGTCGGTGGACCATGTCGTGACGAACCCATGCGGGATATACGACATATACGCCGTGCGGTGATTGACCTTCGCGACGCCGATCGAGTCACCGTAGATCTGCGCGTGCAGGCGCAAAGTCTCGATCGGCTCGTCGCGGACGAGCGGCACCAGCCGGACACCGCCCCATACCTGGGAAGGCCGGACGGACAGACCGGTGAGGTCGAACGTGCTCATCATCCCTCCAGGAATCGGGTGATCCGGGTATCGAAGTGTTCGCGCAGCTCGGCAAGGCTCGTGTCGCCTTCGGTGAACCGCGCGAACTCCACCAGCGCAGGCACGTCCTCGGCGTTGCGCACGCCGACCGTCGGCACGTGCCCGATTTTGCGCACGTCGAAAGAGTCCGCGTCGTACTCCGGATTCAGGTGCACGACACTGACCTTGTGCTGGGGATCCAGCCGTGTGCGCCAGACCCGGAGCACTTCGCCCGCCATGCCGTCGGGCGCGTTGTCCCAGCCGTCGGACACGATGAGCAGCCTGTCCGGGTTGTGCTCCAACGCGTCGAGGATCCGTTCACCCAGCGGTGTCATCCCGAGTGGGTACGTCAGCAGCGCGTCGGTCCGTCCGGACGTCCACAGTGGAACGTAGCTGTCGGCCATCGCCTCGAACAGGTAATGGCAGGCCAGCGCGACCGCCAAGGGACGCCTGCGCTTATGCCGCGAACCCGACGCCGAGAAGCTGTCGTCAAGCACAGCGACAACCCGGCCCCATCGATTGCTGGCAATCCGCGCTGCCGCAGCCCGCAACGCGCCCGTCAGCTCGTCCCGTCGCGAGGCGCGCTCGGCCAACGGCAGGGACAAAACGTAGGACGACAGCCGTGTCAACGGCATTGACCCCAGGTCGACGTCCACATCGACCTTGCTGCGACTGGCGGACCCTTGCAGCCGCAAGAGTTCCATGCGAGTCATCCGAGGCGTGATCCGCTCGAGGAACGTGGCCCGGTTAATGTTGTGTTTGGCAGCAAAGCCTTCTGCGACCGTGTACGGCAGCTTGTAGATCGCCGCCTGCTCGTAGTGCGCCCGTCGCCACGCCTCCAGAATCGGCGTGTCGTAGTGGGTTTTCCCGGTGAACAGGAACGGCGCGAGTTCGTCGCTCTCCGGCTTGACGTGCGCGTGCCGGACAGCCTGCTTGAGCTGCGCGCGATACTTCACGGCATCGAACGCCGGGTCAGGCCGGTGCGCCAACCAGTCCCGGACGATCGCCCTGGTGCGTCGATTGTTCACACGCGACTGTCGCAGCCTGCGAAACAGCCGGTACACCCGTTGCGGCGCGACAAGACGCAGCCTGCGGCCGATCAGCTGCCCTTCAAGGCGCCGCTGGTCATCGTCGGCATCGCGTGACGTTGCCAACAGCTGGTGCACGATCAACGTCGCATTGTGGTCGTTGATGTCCAGCGCCAACGCCGCCGCATACAGGTCGCGGTAGTTGCCGATCATGTACTCGTGCAGGAAATCCAGCGAAAGCCGCTGCTCGGCCTCGGCACTGTGGAACTCACGCTGGCCGCTTGATGTGATCGCCGCGTTGACGAACATGAGCATGTCCTCAGCGGTGACGCGGTCCATCCGTTCCTCCCCCAAACCCTGGCGCCGGCCGGGGAATGGGAGCACGAGCTGCTAAACATCGCTTCAAAGGCGGGTTCCGGAAGTCGCGCCGAAGTCCCACGGCCGGCTCGCAGAACCGTAGCAGCCGTCGTGTCCGCAGGCGAGGCGAATTATGCAGGTAGCTGCGAGTGTTCGTCGGAATCCGTGCACAACGAGGCGATGTAGTCCAGCGAGATGTCCAGCGCGTCGGCGATCGCCGCGACCGTGAAGAACGAGGGGCTCGGAATCCGGCCTGCCTCGATCTTTCGCAGCGTCTCGTGTGACAGGCCGGTTTCGCCTGCCAGCTGCACCAGGCTCATCGAGCCACGCGCCGCGCGCAATACTGCGGCCAGTTGCTTGCCGCGTTCCCGTTCTTGGGGTGTCAGGGGAGCCCGCACCATGGATCAACGGTAACCCAGATCATGAAGCGAGTCACCTCAAGACAGTGATGTGCTCGAGAACATCCTCGAATACGTCGATATCGCCGAAGTTGACAGTGACGTCGCCGACCGACACCAAGGGCTGCGCGGCCGCCGGGCTGCCGATGAGAATCGTGCAGCAGGCCGCCGCGACGAGCATGGTTCTACGCATGTGAACCTCCTGGAGGCAAACGGGGTGTTCTTTCCAGAAAACACGGGGTTCGCGGGATGATCAATCGGCCGGTGGGTGGCTTGTCGCTCCACTCTGGACACGCTCGGCCAGCAGTTCTGCCAGGTGATGGGCCGATCGGTTGGTCAATTGGGTGATCTGTGTCCGGCAGCTGAAACCATCGGCGAGTACGAGGGTATCGTCGCGCGCGGCGCGGATCCGCGGCAGGAGTACCTGTTCGGCGGCGGCCACGGACACGTCGTAGTGTCCGCGTTCGAAGCCGAAGTTGCCAGCCAGACCGCAACAACTCGCCGGGAGTTCGGTGTTGTCCACACCCGCCCTGCGCAGCAGTTCGACATCCGCCGCGGAACCGGTGTCGGCGTGCTGATGGCAATGCGTTTGGCTCATTGAGCGTGCGTCGAGTTTCGGCGGTTCATAGTCCGCCTCGATCAGCAACTGCGCGAACGTCCGGACACGGCTTGCGCTCCGACGTGCGGCTTCGGTGTCGAGTACGCGGGGAAGATCCGAGTGCAGTGCCGCGGTACAGCTCGGTTCCAAGCCGACAATGGGGATGTCCGGGATGGCGTCGAGCGCACGCACAGTCCTGGCCATAACTCGCCGTGCGACGCCGAGTTGACCAGTGGTGAGCCAGGTCAGGCCACAGCACTGGGTTCCTGGCGGCACGATCACCTCAAATCCCGCCGATTCCAGGACTTCGACGGCTGCTTGGAGTACCTGCGGGCTGAAGTGGTTGTTGAACGAGTCCACCCACAGCAACACGGGACGGTGTGCCGTGAAGGTCACCTTCGCGGCGTCTGACGCACCAAAAGAGGCCCTCACGGCGTTGCCATCGTGGGTGTGCCGTGCCCGGAACCATTGCCGGAACGTTTCCCTCGCGTACTGCGGGATCGCCCGTTCTGGCGCGATTCCGCCAAGGCGCTTGACCAAAGCGGACCGTGTCACCGCGTTCACCAGGCGTGGTGCTCGTGCGGCCTTTCGTGACCACAAAGGAAGCCAGCCCATCGAGTAGTGTGACATCGGGCGCAGCCTGCGGCGGTAGTGGTGGTGCAGGAACTCTGACTTGTAGCTGGCCATGTCCACCCCGACGGGGCAGTCCGAGCTGCATCCCTTGCATGACAGGCACAGATCCAGCGCGTCACGGACCTCGGTCGACCGCCAGCCGTCGGTGATCACTTCGCCTTGCGTCATCTCGTACAGCAACCTGGCACGGCCACGGGTGGAGTCACGTTCGTCGCGCGTCACGCGATAGCTCGGGCACATCACCGAACCCGACATCGTCCGACATTTGCCGACGCCGACACAACGCCTGGTGGCCTTGGCGAAATCGTCGCCATCCCCGGGATAACGCAATACCGGGGTCAACGGCAGCGGGACGCGCGCCGGTGACACCCGCAAGTCCTGATCGGACGGTCGAGCGTGCACGACCATCCCTGGGTTGAGCAGGCCCTCGGGATCCCAGATCGCCTTGAACCGGGCCATCAACGCCATTGCCTGCGGGCTGTAGACCAGGCCGAGCAAATCGGACCGGGCCTGGCCGTCGCCGTGCTCACCCGAAGGGGAACCGCCGTGTTTCGCGACAAGGCGGGCCGCGTCGGTGAGGAACCGCCGGAACGCGGCCGTACCGTCGGTGGTGCTGAAGTCGAAGGAGAGCCGGACATGCAGGCAGCCTTCGCCGAAATGGCCGTAAACCGCACCACGAAGTCCATACCGCCGCAACAAGTCGGTGAATTCACGCAAGTACGCGCCGAGATTGGCAGGCGGGACGGCAGCGTCTTCCCACCCGGGCCATGCTTCCGAACGATCCGGCAGCCGGGTCGCCAGACCGGCTCCATCCTCGCGGATGCTCCACAATGCGCGCTGATCCGCGGGATCTTGGGCCAGGTAGGCGCCGACGAATCCCTCGGTCTCTTTCGCGGCTGCGATGAGCCCGTCGGACTGGTCCGGGGTGATTTCGGCGAACAGCCATGCGTTGCCGTCGGGCAGGTTTTCCAGCGCGGCGGGCCTGGTGACCATTTTGGTCAGCTCGCGGTCCAAGCCCTCCAAGGTCATTGGCTTGCGCTGGATCAACGCGGGCACCGCGTTTGCGGCGGCGAACGTGTCGCTGTAGCCGAGCACCAGCAGTTCTCGTGTTTTCAGCCGGGACACCAATTTCAGGGTCGCCGAAAGCACCACGACACAGGTGCCTTCCGTGCCGACGAGGGCGCGGGCAAGGTCGAAGCCGTTCTCGGGCAACAGGTGCTCTAGTGCGTAACCAGACACCTGGCGGGGAAACCGGCCGAACTCCGTGCGGATCGTGGCCGGGTTGTCCATGACCAGTGTGTGGACGGCAGCCAGTGTTTCGTTCGCTGGCTCAAGGTTGGGACCGACGGTCATGATCGTGCCGTCGTAGGTCATGACTTCGAGCTCGCGGACGTTGTCGCTGGTCCGGCCCCACGCCAGGGAATGCGAGCCGCAGGCGTTGTTGCCGATCATGCCGCCGATCGTGCACCGTCCGTGTGTGGACGGATCCGGTCCGAACGCGAGGCAGTGCCCATTCGCGACTGTTTGCAGGTCGTCCAGCACGATGCCGGGCTCGACGACAGCGGTTTTGGTGTCTGGGTCGAACTTGAGGACCTTGTTGTAGTGCCGCGAAAAGTCCAGGATCACGCCATCGCTGATGGCCTGGCCGGATGTGCTCGTGCCACCTCCGCGTGCGGTGATCGGCGCGTTGTGCCTGCGACATGCTGCACGGCCGCGACCTCGCCACGGACCGATGCGGGCAGGTCGTCGATCAGCTCAGTGCTCATGCTGACGAGCTTCTTGTTGAGCTTCGTACAAAGCGAACGGGTCGAGCACTTGCCTGCCGATCATCTCCGCGAGTGTCGCTTCATCGTACGAGGTCACGGCCTGTGTCGCGTCCCGTGTTCCTTCGTCGGTGCGGTTGGACTGGAAGATCCCGGCTGCGGATCGGGGCAGGAAGTCCTCGTAGACAATCGGTTTCGCTTCGCCCGCGAGGTGCTTCGAGGCGAGGCCCTGCTCTGCCATGCCTTTCTCGTCCGCTGGCAGGTCCTCCCGCCACACGCTTTCGGCGATGTCCTGCCTCGGTTGCCCTGTCTCGGCGACCAGACGGTCCACTTCGGCGATCATCCGGTCGTAGAGTTCTCGGCCTTTGCGGGTCAACGCGATGCCACGGGCTTCGACTTCGCCGAACCTCACGCGCATGGTTCCGTCGGTTACCTCGCCATCGGTTTGGCGGAACTTGCGTGGCAGCCAATGCGCGGAAGGACGTCTGTCGCAAAGGACGTCCAGGTCCGGCATCTCGGTGTGCCCCTCGGACGGTCTTCGAGGCAGCATGAAACCCGCAGCCGTCGACTACGTCCGCGCGGAGTCCGTGGCCCACACACTGGCCCTTCTGTCCGATGTGGATGGAGCTAGGGTCATCGCAGGCGGCCAAAGTCTTGTCACCATGATGAATCTACGCCTGGCCAGGCCAACGCTCCTTGTCGACGTCACCGCATTGCCCGAGCTGGCAAGGACCTTTGACGACGTCGACTCGGTGGTGCTCGGAACCCTTGTGCGGCAACGAACCCTGGAAACCGACCCGCTGCTCACGCATCGCCTGCCATTCGCGGCCGATGCCGTGCGGCACACCGGACACGTGGCGATCCGAAACCGCGGAACTCTCGGCGGCGCCCTGGCGCACGCGGATCCGTCCGGCGAGTTGCCGCTGGTAGCGGTGGTGAGCGGCGCGACGATCCACCTGGAGTTCCAGAGGGGACGCCGGGAAGTGGCCGCGGAGGACTTCTTCCTGTCGTACTACATGGCCGACATCGAGCCCGACGAACTCCTGACCTGGGTACGGATGCCCACCCAATCTCCAGGCCAAGGCTGGGGTTTCACAGAACACGTCCAACGCCACGGCGAATACGGCATCGCGGACGCGGGCGCCCTGATGACCACGGACGCAAAAGGCCGTGTGACCAGTGTCCGCGCAGGTCTCTTGCACGCCGCCGACCGCCCGCTGCTCGTCCGCGAACCCGCGGACGTCATCGGAGAAAACCCGTCCTCCGAGGCTTGGGCAAGCGTTGCCCGTTCCTGGGTACGCAGCGCCGAACCCGCGGAGGACCCCGACTACATCCGTGCCGTCGCCGCAGACGCACTGGCAACAAGCCTGACCCTGGCATACCGCCGCGCGCAGGAGGAGCAGCTATGACCGACCATGCGATTCGCCTCGTGGTCAACGGCAAGGAGGTCACCGCGACCGTGCCCGCGCGTCTGACCCTCGCCGACTTCCTGCGTGACCACCTCGGTCTCACAGGCACGCACCTTGGCTGTGAACACGGCGTCTGCGGCGCGTGCACAGTCCTGCAGGACGATCGCAGCGTGCGCGCGTGCATCACCTTGGCAGTCCAAGCCGACGGATGTTCAATCACCACAGTCGAAGGGCTCACCGGGCCACTCGCCGAACGACTCAGGGCGTCGTTCACTCGTTGCCACGGCCTGCGATGCGGGTTCTGAACGCCGGGATTCCTGATCACGGCAACGGAAATGATCGAGAGCGAGGCCCGGCCGAAGCCGCTGACCGCCGAGTTCGTCCGCGAGACGTTGTCCGGCAACACCTGCCGCTGTACCGGCTACCAGGGCATCGTGCAAGCCGTTCTCGCAGCTGAAGACTCGTGAGTGGTTAGCCGTGTTCTAACCCTGCTAACCACTCACGAGGGGTGGGTTACTGCCTGGCGTCCGGTGATCCGCGCAAGGTGCAGATCGATGGCGCCATGACCTCTTGCGGGCTGCCCCAGCCGGCACACCGGTACGTGGAGTGGCCGTACCAGTCGTGGCCGAACTCGTGCGCGGCAAGCAAAGCGTCGTCACCGACGCCGCCCATGTACAACGCGATGCGCTGGCCACGGCCCCAGTTGCAGCCGACGATCCGGCCGCCACCACCGCAGTCGGTGATGTAGCTGTTCCGGCATTCCACTGGGGTTCCGCCGCCTTCGGTCAGGCCTTGCCACGCGGCGGCGCCCCGCCGGATGGCGGCGGCGTGCTGCGAGCAGGAGGCGGTGATGTAGTAGCTGCGCCGGTTGGGCACCGGCCACGCCTGGATCTCCACGCCGTCGGGCAGTGCCGCTGGCAGTGCGCTGGCCTCGACTTCGACGGCCGTGGTCGCGTGTGCTTCGTTTTCGTCGTGGCCGAGATCGACTTGCACGGCCGGGCCCATGACCGCGAGCGCGACACCGGCGGTGGCTACCAGGCCATATCTCAACAACAGCTTTTTCAGCATAGATGTGTCCTTCACTTGCAGGGGAGTGACGGCGAGGGCAAACCTCACCAAGTGGACACCGGAAACGTAAACCCTTAACTCTGGCTCGTTCAATACGACGTTAGTAGGTATTAGGTTCCCGCGATATGTACATCTGAATATGATTCAGGTTTGACGGGAGGAGCTCGAATGGTCGAAGCGTATCCCTTTGGTGCGGCGGACAGTGCCGCACCGCACCCGCGATATGCGGCGCTACGTGAGGAAAGCGGGCTCGCGCGGATCAAAACCCGGTGGGGCGGCGAGGGTTGGCTGGCCACGCGATACCAGGACGTCAAGCTGGTACTGGGTGATCAACGGTTTTCCCGCGAACTGGCCGCGGGACGCGAGGAGATCCTCCGGCCCAGGCCCTCGGTGGACGCGCCAGAGCAGATGATCAGTATGGATCCGCCCAATCACACCCGGCTGCGTCGCTTGGTAGCCAAGGCTTTCACCGCGCATCGCGTCGAAGAACTCCGCCCGCGTGTGACCGCGATGGTCGACGACTTACTTGATCAAATGGACGTTCCCGCGCGTACCGGCGATCTCGCGACCGCGCTGGCATGGCCGCTGCCGATGATGGTGATCAGTGAAATGCTCGGTGTTCCCGAGGCGGACCGGGACAACTTCCGCCGGTGGACCGAGTTGGTGCTGGCCCTCGGCACGGAAACCACACTCGAGGAAATGACCGACGCCCGCGGGCAACTCAACGGATACCTTGCCGATCTGATCGCGCAGCGGCGCGTGAACCCGACCACTGACCTGCTGTCCGACCTGGTGGCGGCACGTGACGAAGGCGATCGGCTGTCCGAGGAGGAACTGATCCGGCTCGGCGTCACGCTGCTCATCGCCGGGCACGAGACGACCGCCAACCAGATCGGCAACTTCGTATTCGTGTTGCTCGACAACGATCGCGCGGGCTGGCGGCACCTGGTGGCCTCACCGGATGTGGTGCCCAAGGCTGTTGAGGAACTGCTGCGCTACGTCCCGATGGCCGCGAGCGCCGACTTCGCTCGTGTCGCCCGCGAGGACGTCGAAGTCGGTGGCCACCTGGTTCGCGCGGGTGAAACCGTTCTCGTGCAGATTCACGCCGCCAACCGTGACAGCTCGGTATTCGAGGCGCCTGACGACCTCGACCTGGCCCGGACGCCGAACCAGCACATCGCGTTCGGGTTCGGCGTGCACCACTGCCTCGGGGTTTCCTTGGCACGACTGGAGCTGCGGATCGTGCTCAGCGCACTGCTCGCGCGTTTCCCTGATCTCCGCCTGAATGTGCCCGCTGCGGACGTGCCGTGGCGCACCGACCGGTTGGTCCGTGGCGTGCGCGCTTTGCCTGTGGCGTGGTGAAGTCAGCTCGCCGGTTTCCACCCCAGTTCCGGTCCTAGCTTCGTGGCGATGTCGGTGAGGATCTGCACGTAGTCCTCGTGATCGAAGGTGAACGGCAGCGCGAACGCGACTTCGTCCACCTCGCGGAAGGCCGGGTCGTTGTAGAGCTGCTCGGCGATCTGGGCTGAGGTGCCGATGATGTCGCGGGCGAACATCATCCGTGCTGGCCCTTGTGGTGTCGCGGTTCGAGGCGTGCGCTTTTCCACGTACGCCTCGTACTTCGCGCGCTGTTCCGGCGTGGCGGTGTCGGTCGGGATGACGACAAGGCCTTGAGAGACACGGGATTGCTCGCCGTTCGGGTGATGCGCGCGGTACGCGTTGACCAGTGCGAGCTGGATCTGCGCGAAATCCTCGATCTCTGTCGCCTTGACCACGTTGCTGATCAGCAGGTTCATCCCGTTTTCGGCGGCCCACTGGGCGGATCGTTCGCTGCCGCCGCCGTACCACATCCGGTCGATCAGACCGGTCGAGTGCGGCTGCACGTGATCGGAGAACTCCTCGATTCCCACGGTCGCGGTCTCGCTTGCCTTCTCGCCCTTGATGAAGTTCAGCAGCCGGGTAACGCGCTGGTAGCTGAAATCCTCGATGTCCGCGGTGTCCGGATAGAGGGATTCTTTGACGGTTTCGTACCGCATCGGCGGGCCGACACTGACACCCGGATTGAGGCGCCCGCCGGTCAGGATGTCGACGGTGGCAAGGTCTTCGGCGAGCCGCAACGGATTCTCCCAGCCGAGCGGGATGACCGCGGTGCCGAGGCTGATCCGGCTGGTGCGCTGGGACGCCGCCGCGAGGATCGCGACCGGTGACGAGATTCCGTATTGCAGGTGGCGGTGCCGGACCCACGCACTGTCGAAGCCCAGCTCCTCGCCGAGGGCGATGATGTCCAATGTCGACTCATGGCCGGGGCGCGGATTGTTCGCGTCGAAGAGACCGATGGTCAGGAAACCCAGTTTGCGCAGGGACTGCGTAGGCAACGGCACGGCTGCGGGTCCTTCCTAGCTGAGAGATGACCATCTTGGAAACATCGCAGATTGTCCAACGTACTGACCATCTTCGTTGAGAAGGTTCCATAGGGTGAGAGCCTCGACCCGGAAAAGTCGGCCGGATTTTGCCACCCGGATCCCGTGGTAGCCCGAGATGAAACCGTTCTCGCTGACGGTATCCAGCAGGTGCTGCCGGTCTTCCCGGTTGCCAGGCAGCGCCGACAGGCGGGAAGGTAGTGTGACGAACTCGTCCCAGCTGTATTCGAAGCAAGCCTGCGCGGTCTTGTTGGCGTACGTGAAGACCGGATCGGGCGCCGCGTCGTGGGCCAGCAGGCCGAAGGGTGCTTCTTCGTAGAGCCACTCGGGGTCGTCGCTTGGCAGCGGATGCCCGACGAGCTTGAGGTGGTTCAGGTTGAGCAGCCTGGCGAAGGCTTGCGCACGCCGAATGTCCACACTGCACTGTAACCCCGCTTGTACTGGGACGATGCCGCATGGCCTGAAATTGTCGGACCCCATTGGCATGCTGTTGCGGTGACCGCATCAGACGAGAAGGAAAACCTGCGAAGCTACCTGCAGGCTGGCCGGGACGCGCTGGTCTGGAAGCTGGACGGGCTGGGTGAGTACGACATCCGCCGTCCGATGACCAAGACGGGGACGAACCTGCTCGGCCTGATCAAGCACGTGGCGGCGTGCGAGCTCGGGTACTTCGGCTGGACCTTCGGCAGGCCGTTCGACCAGCGGCTGCCATGGTCCGAAGAGGGCGCGGAGCTCAATTCGGACATGTGGGCAACCGAGGACGAGTCCCGTGAGGAGATCGTCTCGCTCTACCGCAGGATCTGGGCGCATTCGGACGCGACGATCGAAGCCTTGGACCTCGATTCGCTCGGCCGCGTGCCGCACTGGGCGCCGGAACGTGCCGAGGTCACGCTGCACAGAGTCCTGATGCACATGATCGCGGAAACGCACCGGCACGCGGGCCACGCGGACATCGTCCGTGAGGCGATCGACGGGGCGGCAGGCCGAAATCCGGCGTACTCCAACTTGCCCAGCGAAGACAGTGCCTGGTGGGCCGAATACAACCAGCGCCTCGGGCGGAGCGCGCGAGCAGCGGCAGAACGCTGGGAGAATTGAGCCATGGCTGACGGCGACTACAAGCGCGACCAGAACTACATCACAACCCGGATCACGGCAGACGGCCGCGACGGCTACCCCGTCGAACCCGGCCGATATCGCCTGGTCATCGCCCGTGCGTGCCCGTGGGCCAACCGTGCCGCGATCGTCCGCAGGCTCCTCGGCCTCGAAGAAGTGCTGTCCATGGGCATCGCCGGGCCGGTACACGACAAGCGCAGTTGGAGCTTCGACCTCGACCCGGGTGGCAAGGACCCGGTGCTGGGGATCGAGCGCCTGCAAGAGGCCTTCTTCAAGCGTGACCCGGAGTACCCGCGAGGGATCACGGTGCCCGCGATCGTGGACATCCCGACTGGGCAGGTCGTGACCAACGACTTCGACCAGATCACCATCGACCTGTCGGGTGAATGGACCAAATACCACCGCCCCGGCGCCCCCGCGCTGTACCCCGAGCACCTGCGCGACGAGATCGACGATGTGAACGCCAAGGTGTTCGCCGACGTGAACAACGGCGTCTACCGCTGCGGCTTCGCTAGCACGCAGGAGGCGTACGAGGCCGCGTACGCACGACTCTTCGACCGGTTGGACTGGCTGTCCGACCGTCTGGCAAACCAGCGGTACCTGGTCGGCGACACGATCACCGAGGCCGACATCCGCCTGTTCACCACCTTGGCCAGGTTCGACGCGGTGTACCACGGGCACTTCAAGTGCAACCGCCAGAAGCTGTCCGAGATGCCGGTGCTGTGGGCGTATGTGCGGGATCTCTTCCAGACGCCTGGCTTCGGCGACACGACCCATTTCCCGCAGATCAAGGAGCACTATTACGTCGTACACAGGACCATCAACCCGACCGGGATCGTCCCGGTGGGACCGGACGAGTCCGGCTGGCTGACACCACACGGCCGGGAAGAGTTGGGCGGCAAGCCTTTCGGCGATGGAACGCCACCCAATCCACCCATCGAAGCCGAGCGCGTGCCTAGCCCGCGAGCAGAATCGTCCCCAGTGGCGTGATCACGTGCAGCACCGTGTTGCGGTGCCGGTAACTGGTGATCAGCTTGCTGTCCCTGAGCACATTCAGGTGATGGCTCGTGGTCTGCGGGCTGATTCCGGCGGTCCGGGCGATCTCGCTGGTCGTCATCCCGTACGTTGTCGCGGCGAGAACGGCCGCTCTGGTTGGCCCAATCAGAGCGGCCGCGTGTGCGTTGCCCGGTAGGCCATGTTCGTTGGCGATGGTGTTGACGAGTGGATAGATCAGGACAGGGGGAAGATCTGGGTCGGCGAGGGTGACTGGGCGGTGCCAGCAGAAGTACGACGGCACGAGCGTCAGCCCGCGACCGCCCAGGTGGATCTCGCGCGTCACCGGATAGTCCAGTTCGAGCACGGGCGGCCGCCATCGCATGAGCGGGCCGAAGCTGTTGAGCAGGGCATCGACGCCGCCGTCGAGCATCGCGCGCCCACGTGCGACCCGGTCTCGGCCCACTGCGGGCTGGATCAGGCTTTCGTGCGGTGCGATCACCAGATCGTGGTACTTGCGCAGGGCGAGCACGAGTTCCTTGCGCATGTCATTGCTGGCGACCGACCGCGCCCACGAAGGCGCGCCATGCAGCCGGTCCAGGGTCTCAATCTCAAACGTCACCCGATCGTGGGGCGCACGCAGGATCGAGTCCAACCCGGCCTCGAAACTCTCCCTGCCTTCGGCTGGTGTCAGGAAGTCGGGGAAGTAGGCCGCCCTTGGCAGCAACGGGATCAAAAACCGGGCGACCGTCCTGCGGAAATCCGCTTTGGCCAGTGTCCGCACGGTATTGCCGTGCCACTGGCCGAACTCGTGCCTGCCATCGGTCGTCTGCAGCCGGTCGAGGCTGTTGGTGATCTCCCACAACGGATCGGGAACGCTGGCGACGCGCACTCTGGCCAGGTCCCGATCGGTGAACACGATACGCAACACCCTTGGCCACCTTCGTCTTTCGAACCAGGTCGTAGGACGTCGACACCCTGAGTGTAAGGCCAGACACTGCTTGTCAGCGCCGCTGAAGCGGCAACTGGCCCGTGATTGGCCTTTCCGGGGAGGTAGGGCGTGGGACAGCCAAAGAAGAAGATGAGCCTGCAACACATTGTCAAGCAACGTCAGGAGGCCGGTTTCGTCGGCCGCGAGGATCGGTTGATCGAGTTCCGGGCGAATCTCGATCTGCCCATCGTGGACCGGCGGTTCCTTTTCAACATCCATGGTGATGCCGGCGTCGGCAAAACCTTTCTGATCCACCAACTGCGCCGCATCGCCGAACAACGCGGCACCCGCTGTGCGTACCTCGACGAAAGTTGTTACGACGTGCCTGAGGCACTGGCCGCGATCGCGGCGGATTTCGCCAGGTCAGGTGTGCATCTCAGCAGATTCGAACGTCGATATGCGACGTACCGTCAGCGCCGTCACGAACTGGATGTCGATCCACAGACGCCTGCGGGATTGACACATGTGTTCACCAAGGGCGTTTTCCGTGTCGGCCTGCATTCCGCCAAGCTGGTTCCGGTCGTCGGTGCGGCGACCGAATTGGTCGACCCAGCTGCCGCGGCCGAACAACTGGACCGGTTCCGGGCGTTTCTCGGACGAAAGTTCCGTGGTCCGGACGATGTGACGTTGGTATTGTCGCCCGCGGAGGCGCTGACACCCGTATTCGTCGAGGATCTCTACGACGTCGCGCAGGATCAGACCGTGGCGTTGTTCATCGACACCTATGAGCGAACTGGCACCTTTTTGGACAGTTGGTTCCTTGATCTGCTGGCGGCCAAGTATGGTGAGTTGCCTGCCGATCTCGTTCTGGTCATTGCCGGACGCAGCCCGCTCGACGCTGGCAATTGGTCCTCGTATCACAGCATCATCGCCGATGTCCCGTTGACACCGTTCACCGACACCGAGGCGCGGATGTTCCTCGCGCGCCAGAACGTGGTCGATACTCAGGTCGTCGACGTGATCCTGCAACTGTCCGGCCGATTGCCGCTCTTGGTCGCGATGCTTGCCGAGGGAAAACCCAGCAATCTCGCGGACATCGGCGGCAGGACAGGTGACGCCGTCGAACGATTCCTCAAATGGGAGACCGACGAACGCCGCCGTGCCACCGCATTGGCAGGCGCGTTGCCACGCAGGCTCAACGAGGACCTTCTCGCCGCGGTGTGTGATGGCGGTTCGCTGTTCGATTGGTTGCGGTGTCAGCCTTTCATCGCGGAAACAGCAGGCGGTTGGCAGTATCACGATGTCGCGCGGATGTCGATGGTTCGGTTCCAGCGCAGTACTTCTCCGCAGCTGTGGCGCGCCCAGCACCGACGTCTCGCGGAGTATTACCGTGTGGAGCGGGCGACTTGTGGTGTGGCCGATGAGGACGGTTGGGCGGATCCAGCATGGCAGGACCAGTTGGTCGAGGAGAGCTACCATCGGCTTTGCGGTGATGGCGCTGCCGCGCTGCCCGCGGCGCTCAGCCAATTCGTGTTCGCGCTGAACGACGGGACGACATCGGCTCGACGATGGATCGACACGATGGTCGCCGCCGGTCGTGACTCGGACTCTGATGCGGTTCAGGGGTGGGGCGCGCGATTGTCGGCCAATTTGTCGGACCAAGTCGGGTTGCTCACAACACTGCTTGAGTCCGGCGAACTGGAATCAGCGGCATACCGGGAGGGACTGCTTCTGCGCGGTGACGCGTACCGCCGAGCCGAGCGATTTCTCCTAGCCATAGCCGACTTCGACAAAGTGCTCAGCCGGAATCCCGACTCGTCGGCGGCGCTCGCCCGACGTGGGGAAGTCCATTGGTCCACTGGCTCGTACGAGAACGCGTTGATCGACTTCACGCGCGCGATCGAGCTCGATCCCAAGTATGGCTGGGCAGTCGCCAGCCGTGCGTACCTCAACTGGTGGCTGGGACGATACGAGACGGCACTCGGCGACTTCAAACGTGCCCTGGAGTTGAACCCCGGCTATCACTGGAGTGTCACGCTCCCCGGCGACATCTACCGCAGGATCGGCCGGAGCAAGGAAACCCTGGCCAAAGCTCAGCGAATGCCGGGATTCGACGTCAGCGACGCGTTCGCCGCGCTAGGACGTGGCGAAATCTACTGGCTGATGGGCCGCAACGAGGACGCGCTCGGCGAGTTCGACTCGATCGTCAAACGTGAGCCGAACTTCGCACGAGCGATCTCCAACCGTGGCGAGACCCTGTTCCTCCTTGGCAGATATTCCGAAGCGATCGTGGATGTGAACCGGGCCATCGAGCTTGACCCGGACAGCAGCTATCAGCAGTTCCTGCGTGGTGCGTTGATCACGCTCCAAGGCCAGCAAGAGCTTGGGCGTGCGGAGATCCGCAAGGCGATCGACGTGGTCGGACGTGAATCGCGCCGAGAGCCCGCGGAAGTCCTGCACCTCTGCCACCTGACCGTTTATCTTGCCGCACTGGGCGAGTGGTCCGAGGCACGCAACCAGTTGCGAACTTTCCTTGGCCGTAGCCGAGTCCCGTGGTTCGCCGCGCACGCTTTGTTCGATCTCCGCCAGTTGTTCCACCTGCCGGAGATCTGCCGTGACAATGTCGTCGAGCTGATCGAGGAGGTCGAACGCAGTGGGTCGCTCGGCTAGCCTTCGACGGTGAAAATCGTTGAGTGCCAACCGGTCGCCCCGTCCGGAATCGGTGGCACGCGCTGTTCCGGCTGGGTGTATCCGGTCTTGTCCGTGGCCCGGCATTCCACTGTGTACAGGCCAGGAGAGAGGTCAAGCTCAGCTCGCCACATCCGCCATGTGTCCACGTTGACCTCTGCGGCCAGACGTGCGGGAACCCATGGACCGTTGTCGAAACGGACTTCTACTTTGGCGATCCCGCGCGTCTGCGCCCACGCCGTACCAGTGATCTGGACTTTGCCAGCGGGCACTCTGGCAAAACCAGCCGGCGAGTCGATCCGCGACTGGGTCTTGATCGGCGCCCGCTGGGCCCAGCCACGTTTGAGCCAATAGGACTGCTTGTCCGCGAAGGTCGTCAACTCCATGTCGACGACCCATTTCGTCGCCGAGACGAACCCGTACAGTCCAGGAACAACCATCCTGGCTGGGAATCCATGCTCTATTGGCAGCGGTTCGCCGTTCATCCCGATCGCGAGCAGCCCACGGTCCAGAATGTCGGCTAAGGGGGTTCCAGCGGTCCAGCCGTCCACACTGGTTGAGAACAATTGGTCGGCATCGGGTTTGACGCCTGCGTCGGCGAGGATGTCGCGCAGCGGCACACCGATGAAGTTCGAAGTGGACAAGTACGGCCCACCGACCTCATTGGACACGCAGGTCATCGTGATCGTCCGTTCCACCAACGGAAGCCTTCGGATGTCCGCGAACCGCAAGACCACCTCCCGATCGACCCAACCGTGAATCCTGAGCACGTAATCCTCGGCACGCAGTTGCGGCACAGTCAAAGCTGTGTCGACACGGTAGAAATCGCGGTTCGACGTGATGAATCGAGGTGTCCCGAAGTCCGCGTCCTGCGGAATCGGCGGCGTGGGTGTCGCGGGAGTCAAGTCTCCAACCGCGGCCCGTGATGTCGAAACATCCCGTGCGGCGAGAAGTTGACCACCCACCCCAGCCGCCACCACACCCGCGGAGAGGAGCAAGAACTGCCGCCTACCAGGCACTGAACTCGTCTTGAACACGTGGAAGACGAGTACCCCGGTAACCAGACTCGCTACTGGCGCAAGGACAGCAACGAACGCCAGGTCCGGTCGAGAAAAGACGGCGGCGATTCCAAGACCGCCAAGCAAGAGCGCAAGGATGACGCCAGGAAGTGGACTCTTTCTGGACATCAATCCCGCGACGACGCCAACAGTCAGGAGGACCAAGCCCATGCCGCCAAGGAGAACGAGTTTGTCATACGTCCCGAAGGTACGGACCGCGAAGTCCTTGACCGCAGAAGGAGTCAGGTCGATCGCGGTATTGCCAACAGCGAGGAGGGGCGACGCATTAGGCCCGACAATACCGGCGACAAGATGACCGGTGGCCAGTGCACCCGCAACCGCAAGTACACCTACCGCGATCCTGGCCAACACCGAGTTCCCCACCGAAGGCGTTCCTGCCATCTCGACAGTCGGGTCTGCTGCCCTGTTCTTATGTTCAGCCATTACCTTTGCTGGATCCTCACCATTGGCCGTGCCTGGAGTGGCTGATGGTGAGACTCCGGACTTTCCCGCCACCACACCCTTCTGATCAGCCGACTGTGTTGCGGTGCGTGCTCGGCGGCGCGAGAGGCTCATGCCGGACATTCGGTGCTGCCCTTCACCCGGTTGGGGAGTGTCCACAAAGAATTTCAAGATTTTTCTGAACCGGCCAATCCGTTCGGCCGTACGCGGCGAATGTCTGGCGAAGTTCGTATCCACCCAAGGAGATCACTGATCATGCGTTTGCGACGTTCAGCAGGTCTTGCTGTCGCCGGACTTGCCGTGTTCGGCATGGCCGCGTGCGGCACCAGTGAACAGGCCTCAACCGGCAATGCACCGCCAACCCAGCCGCCGCCTCCGCCAGCCACGACGCAGATGGCTGACGCGGAGTTCGGTTCCGCGTGCGGCGCCGTTCCCAAGGAAGGCGCGGGTTCGTTCGAAGGCATGGCACAGGATCCGGTCGCTACGGCCGCGTCGAACAACCCTGTTCTGTCTACATTGGTCAGCGCGGTGAAGCAGGCGGGGCTTGTCGACACGCTTAACACTGCCAAGAACATCACTGTCTTCGCGCCGACCAACGACGCGTTCGCCAAGATTCCCAAGGAGACGTTGGACAAGGTGCTCGCCGACAAGGCGACGCTGACCAAGATTCTCACGTACCACGTCGTCGGTAAGCAGGTCACGCCAAGCGACCTGACGATGGGCAACTTCGAGACCCTTGAGAAGGGCGCCGTCAGCACGACCGGCAGCGGCCAGTCGTTCAAGGTCAATGACGCCAATGTGGTGTGCGGGAACGTCAAGACCGCCAATGCCACGGTCTACATCATCGACAGTGTGCTCATGCCTCCCGCGGCATGATTTCCCGATAGTGCCTCGCCGTCCACAAGGGCGGCGAGGCAAGGTTATACCCTGTAACAACTATGTCTGGAGCACGCCGTCGTCTAAAATGGATGAGTCAGAACGCTTTTCAGCGGTGGTGGGGTTTTCGCGAAAGGGCGGCCCGAACTGGTGGACGGTGGCGATCTCGTGGTGGACGGCACCCGGATCGCGGCGGTGGGCGCACCAGGCGAGCTCAGCGGCGAAGAAGTCGACCGGACAATCGACACAACCGGCGCGCTTGTGCTGCCAGGCTTGGTGAACACCCATCAGCACGACTGGTACATCTACGGCAAGGGCCTCGGCGGCAACATGCTGCTGGAAAAGTGGATCTCCGACTGTCTTTTCCCGCTGAAATCGCACATCACCGTCGACGATCTGCGGCTGGCAAGCGAGCTCGCGTCGCTCGACATGCTCAGAGGCGGAACGACAACCTCGGTGAATCACCAGGTCAACGAAACCACGCTGAGCGTTGAAGAAGCGATACTGCAGCCGGTCGCCGAAACCGGAATCCGGCAGTACTTCGGGAAAGTCATCCGGCCAAGTGACGTGGCGACCGGATACGAAGGCGCGCAGGAATCCTTCGAGCGATGGGACGGTTACGCGAACGGGCACGTCCGGGTCGGATTTGTCCTTGAAGCAACCGCGCATTGGGTGCAGGTGGGCACGTGTACTCCCGAGATGGTCCTAGGTGGACAGAAACTCGCTGTCGCCAAGGACACGTTCGTCACCTCGCACATCGCTGGCGGCACGATGTCCGAAACCGTGGGTTACTTGAAGTTCGTCAACGCCATGGGCCGGACGGATCTTCAGTTCCTGCACCAACTCGGCGTGCTCGATGACCGGTGGATCCTCGCGCACACCATCAACCCGATGGGCAATGACCTTGACTTGATCGCCGAGTCCGGCAGCACGGTCGCGCACACGCCGAGTTCCGAGGCAGCACGTGGTGGGGGCATCACGCCGGTCAAGCACATGCTTGGCAATGGCGTCCGGGTCGCGATCGGTACCGACGGCCCGATGGTCGATCTCACCAACGACATGGTCGAACAGCTCAAGTGGACTCGTTTGCTGCAGAACCAAGTCACCCTCGACCCGGACTCGATCCCGCTTGAGAAGATCATCGCGATGGGCACGGAGGATGGCGCGCACGCGGTCCGTGCGGGTGACCTTTTTGGATCGCTCGAAGTCGGCAAAGCCGCGGATATCGCCGTTTTCGACCTTGCGACCCTGCACGCATCGCCGGTTTACCGTCCACTCAGTACATTCGTGCACGCGGCGAGGGGCCGGGACGCCAAACACGTGATGGTCGATGGTGAAATGCTTGTCGAGAATGGAAAGTTCACCAGGGTCAACGACTTGTACGTGACGGACTTGCTGCGCCAGGCAGGGGAGCGCGGGAAGGCGCTCGCCCGCCGCGCCGGACTGATCACTTCCGACTGATCTGGTAGCCGAGGACTTCGCGGATGTGCACCTCGATGAAGTCACGCAGATAGACATCGCGTCCCATCTCGGCGAAGAAGTCAATCATCGCCTGGTCCGGCTGGTCGGTCACGTGCACCATGCGCCACCGGTTGATCGGCTCGTTCTCCTCGCCCTCGACCCAGTGCTCGACGTGGACGATCGGCTGACGGGTGTCCGCGACAAGGTGACCACCATCAGGCGTGGTGTAGTCGGTCGCGCCGATGAAATAAACGGACTGTTTGGCGTGATCGAGCTCGACGTGTTCGATGATCACCCCGAATTCCGCGGGGTTGAGCCAAAGGCGCTGCTCGGACGCCCGCGTGAACACATCGGGATTGTCCGACGGCCACTTCTCCGCGGTGTACGGCTTGACCACCGAAGGGATGTAGAAATCCGGGGCCGACGCCTTCCTGATCTCCATGTCCCACAGGTTCATCCTGGTGTACCGCAGGTCCACCCCCGGCCGGTGGTCACCCTGTGTCCACCACCCCAACACGCTGAGATGCCCGTTCCAGCACACCGTGTCCACCGTTCCAGCACACCGTGTCCACCGTTCCGGAACATCGTGTCGACCGTTCCGGAACATCGTGTCGACCGTTCCGGAACATCGTGTCGACCTTTCTGCACATCGTGTCCACCGTTCCGGCACACCATGTTGCGTTTTCCGGCGTCGTGAGGTGTTCGTTCCCGCGAGGTGGCTCGAGTCGTATGACGCTGGGGGAATTTCATGCTGTCGCAATGGTGGACACGGCCTTCTGGAATGGTGGACACGGTGTGTCGGAATGGTGGACACGCGCGTCTGTCCATTTGCGACTGTCAATAGTGGGACGGGTTTCCGGAGAGTGGGACATGACAGGGTGGGTACCTTCATGGGAAGTGCTGTAACCCAAGGAAAGGCACTCCCCGTGACACTCGATCGTCGACGGTTCCTGCTGACCGCCGGTCTCGGTGTCGCCGCCGCAACGGCATCCCTGCCTGCCATTGCGGCGGCCCACCCGAAAGCGGAGCCTGACTGGGCGGCTCTGCGCAGCAAGCTCAGTGGACAGTTGTTCCTCCCTGCCGATTCCGGCTACAACGACGCCAAGCTGGGCTTTTTCACCATGTACGACCGGCATCGACCGGCCGCTGTGGCCAGGTGCACGCGTCAAGAGGACGTCCAAGCCTGCGTAGCGACCGCGGTAGCCAACGATTTCCCGCTAGCCGCACGCTCCGGCGGCCACAGTTACGCCGGATACTCCACGCCGGACCGTGGGCTCGTGATCGACATCAGCCGGATGAACACAGTCGAGGTCCGTCCGGACGGCACGGTCGTTGTCGGAGCGGGCGCCAGATTGTTCGATATCTACAGCGCGGTCGCGAAGGCGGGACGCCTGCTACCAGGCGGAACCTGTCCCTCGGTGGGCATCGCCGGACTGACGCTTGGCGGTGGGCTGAGCGCGATCGGCCGCAAATACGGGCTGACGTGCGACCGCCTGGTGAACGCGCGCATCATCACGCCGGACGGCACCATCCGGGAAGCATCGGCCACTCCGGACTTGTTCTGGGCCTTACGAGGCGGAGGTGGGGGCAATTTCGGCGTCGTCACGTCTTTCACGTTCCAGACCGCGCCGAGCCACAACTTCACCACCTTCAACCTGTCGTTTCCGGCACAAGCATCCGCTGCGGTCGTCCACACCTGGCAGACGTGGTGCCAGGAGGTGCCCGACGAGCTGTGGTCGCAGATCGGCGTCAGCGGCAACACCCAACTCGCTGGCACGTTCGCCGGACCGCCCAACCAGTTGCAAGGCTTCCTGGATACGTTCATCCGCCGCGTTGGCAGTCAACCGACTGGGCGTGACGTCCGCGAGAGGTCCTATTTCGACACAATGGTCTCCTTCGCGGGCTGCGAACCGTCCAACGGCGGCTGCACTCCAAGTTGGAACGGTGGTGGCGGCAGGCTCGATCGCGGGACGTACGTGGCGACATCCCGGATTCTGACCAAACCGGCCGCCGATCCGCAGGCGTTCGTCAATCTGTTGAACAGCGTTCCAGGCATGTACACGCTGCTCGACTCCTTCGGCGGCGCGATTGCGCGCGGCGGCGACGCGGCTTTCCCGCATCGCAAGGGGATCGCGAGCATTCAGCTGATCAAGGGTGTGAACAACGGTGACGAGGCGGCGGCGCGGGCGGCGATGCGGCCTGTGCGTGACGAACTTGGCCGCATGTTCGGTGAGTCGGCGTATGTCAACTACATCGATCCACAGATGCCGAACTGGGCCAATGCCTACTACGGGGCGAACTTGGCACGCTTGCGATCCATCGCGGCCAAGTACGACCCCGGCAAGGTGTTCCGGTACGGGCAGAGCCTGCATGTGTGAGCCAGGTGACAGTCCAGCCGGGATTATCCGGACGATGGGCGCTGTTCGAGGCAGTCAGACTCACTGACCTCTTGAACACGAATAGTCCACTGGAGTGACCGTCATGACCTACCGCGTCGGCTACATAGTTGGCAGCCTCTCCCAGCGTTCGATCAACCGCAGGCTGGCGAAGGCGCTGACCAAGCTCGCGCCGTCGCACGATCTGGAGCTCGTGGAGATCCCGATCGGAGATCTGCCGTTGTACAACCACGACTACGACGCGGACTACCCGGAGGTCGGCAAGCAGCTCAAGGCGGCCATCGAGTCCAGTGACGCGATCCTGATCGTGACGCCGGAGTACAACCGCTCCATCCCCGGCGCGCTGAAGAACGCGATCGACTGGGCGAGCCGTCCGTGGGGAACCAACTCGTTCAACGGAAAGCCAGCCGCGGTGATCGGCGCCTCTGGCGGCTCGATCTCCACCGCCGTCGCACAGCAGCACCTGAAGAGCATCCTGCTGTTCAGCAACGCCGCGGTGCTCGGTCAGCCGGAGGCGTACATCCAGTTCGCCGAGGGACTGGTCACCGAGGACGGTGAGGTCACCAACGAGACCACTACCGAGTTCCTCTCCTTGTTCCTCAACGCGTTCGCCGCGCACACCAAGCGCAACCTCGGACGCTGATATACCAACGAGAAGGGTGCCGCGATCCGGCGCCCTTCTCGTTGCGCACTGGCGGGTTTGTGCCAGTGAACGTGCTGGTCAACGATCTTTGTGAGCTACGAGTCATTGTCCGGCAACGGCATTTCAGGTTAGCGTTCCTAAAAGTCAGGGTCGTTGACTACCGATGGCCCGTCCGGGGACAGGAGCCTGACATGGCGTCCGAACTGGCGCAGGACTACGCGGCGGAGTTCGACCGAGATTGGACCGCCGCGGAGAACACTCCCGTCGAGTTCCCGCCGATGGACGTGAACGCCCTGATCAAGCAGCATTTCCGGCTTGGCCGCGAGCTCGTGGCCAGCAAGTCGATGCTATGGGACTTACTGGTGCGTCAAGCGCACGCGATGGACATCTACGTTCCGTGCCGGATCAAGCCGGGTTCGATGCGTACCTTTTCCACCGAGGAATCCGACTTCATCCGAGTATCGGATCAGCCTGTGTGGACCGACGACACCCGCTACACCCAGGTGATCCAACGCGTGTTCGTGGACAACGACAGGCGCGCGGTGCTCCACCTTGGCACGGGCCACATGACCACACCGGACGGTGAGTATTTGTGGGCCGGTGCGGACCAGCCGCTGTATCACATCGAATGGGTCGTAACGGGCACGGAAACGCGGCCGATTCTGCGGCGGCGGATGGTTCATTTGACTGACGCTCCGGACGCCCGTCTTGCCTGGTACTTCGCGCGCCTGATGCGCGAGAAGCCAATGGTCGAGTCGTTGGAGATCTACCTGCGCGAACAGTGGGGCCTCGACACGGCGCACCACCCGATCAGCGCTTAGACGAAGACCTCAGGATGGCGCGAAAGTTCCACTCTGGTCCGCCGGATATGCATTTCCAGCACCTGTTCCGCAGACGCGTGATCATGGTCCCGTAGCGCCTGAATCAGCAGCCGGTGCTCGGCGCCGATGATCCAGTTGCGTTGTGAACCGGCAAGCCTGGTGAACGCGCGGCGATAGTGCTGCGTGGTGTCCCACAATCGAGCCACAATGGACGCGAGTTCCTCGGCGTTGTGGTGCTTGTAGACAGCCCAGTGTAGACGCCGGTCCAGTACGAGGAAGTCCTCGACGTCCGCGCTGCGCTCGATCTTGTCCTGCAGCTCGTCCATCTCGTCGATGTCCTCATCGGTCAGCAACGGCGCGGACTCGGTGAGCAGCAACGGTTCCAGGCGTTCGCGCATCCGGTAGATCAGGTCACACTCGCGCATGTCCATTCTGGTCACCCACGCGCCTTGGTTGGCGCGCAACGTGATCAGGCCTTGTGACGCCACAATCCGCAACGCCTCGCGTACTGGGAGCCTGCTGGTCTGCAGTTCCTCGGCGAGCTCGTCCTGGATGATCCGCGTACCGGGCGCCAGCCGGCCGGTCAGGATGCGTTCACGCAACACCTCGGCGATCCGCTGACTCGCGACGCCGGCGCCCTCGGACACCGCTTCCCCCTCTACCGGAAGGCCTCTGGATGATGGTCGAATGCTTTGCCGTTCGGATAGGACACTAGCTCACACTGCAGGCCCCACGGGGCGAGGAAGTACACCCAGCGCTGCCCCTCACTTGGTCCTTTGCTGACCGTCGGCTCACCGAGAACGCGCAGGCCACGGCGGTGCAGGTCGGCGACGGCTGCGTCCATGTCCTCGACGTACAGCGCGATGTGGTGCCCGCCGATATCGCTGTTACGCGGCGGTTCGGTGTCCTGGTCGGGCGCCTCGTACTCGAACACCTCGAAGATCGCCTGGCCGCCGAGCCGGAAGAAGTGCAGCTTGCGCATCACCGTGCGGTCGTCGACGTTGAGGTGCTCGCTCATCCACGTGCCGTCGTCCTGGTACGGCCCGAGTGTGTACATGTACTCGCAGCCCAGCACGTCAACCAAGAACTCTCGCGCCTGCGCGAGGTCGGGCACGGTCAGCCCGATGTGGTCGACGCGGCTCAGTCCCGGGATCGGCATCGATGCCTCCAAATGTATCCATTCGGCTTGATTTTGGGCCCGCTTTCTCGCATAGTACTTGATGAGACGCTCAAAATGGATCCATTTGGAGCTCAGATGCCTTCCCATGAACCTCTGTCCGCCTCGTCGCCGTTGACCGCGCTGAGCACAACGACGGCTGACTGGGACGATGCCGATCCGGCCTTGCTGCTGCGCCTACTCGGGCAGGCGGCTTGGATCCGATCGTTCGAGGAGTACGTGCTTGAGCTGGCTGGTGAAGGGCTCGTGCACGGCCCCGCGCACTCCAGCATTGGGCAGGAAGGCGGCGCGGTCGGCTCGATCGTCCCGCTGCGCACCGACGACTTCGTCAATGGATCCCATCGGGGCCACCACCAGTTCCTGGCCAAGGCGTTCGGGCACGTCATACCGGGCAAGACCGACGGCCTGCCGGAAGTGACCGACGACGTGCGGACCGTGCTGCGCCGGACGTTGGCCGAGATCTGCGGCCTGGCTGACGGTTATTGCCGCGGCCGTGGTGGATCCATGCACCTGCAGTGGAAAGAAGCGGGCGCGATGGGCACGAACGCGATCGTCGGCGGCGGCGTACCGCAGGCCGCGGGATTCGCGTTCAACCAGCGCCGCGCGGGCACTGACGCGGTCACTGTCACCTATTTCGGTGACGGCGCCGTGAACATCGGGTCGGTCCTTGAGACATTCAACCTCGCGGCGGCCTGGAAGCTGCCGCTGTGCTTCTTCATCGAGAACAACCTGTACGCTGTGTCGACGCCGGTCGATGAGGCAACGGCGGAACCGCGACTTGCCGCGCGTGGCCTTGGGTTCAACATCCCGAGCTGGCGGGTCGACGGAATGGATCCATTGGCGGTCCACCTGGCGATGACCGAGGCGCTCGAGCACATGCGGGCAGGCAACGGGCCCACGATCATCGAGGCTGAGGTCTACCGGTACTTCCACCAGAACGGCCCATACCCGGGCAGTGCGTTCGGCTACCGGACCAAGGCTGAAGAGAAGGCGTGGCGCGATCGTGATCCGATAGAACTGTTGCGGTCACATGTAATCCGGCGAGGTATTGCCACAGCCGACGAGATCACGGCCGCCCACGACGAAGTAGTCAAGACGCTGCGCGAGATCGGCGATTCGTTCCTGGAGGCTGACCCGGCGGGTAAGCGGCGGATCAAGGAATCCGCTTGGCCTGACACGAGTTTCGTCGATGTCGGTGTCCGAGGTGATCTGTCCGAACTGGACGGAAGCCGGTATGAGGAAGAGGACACGTACTCCGGAACGTTGGGAAAGCGCAAGTTCGTCGACGCGATCAGCGACGTGCTCGCCCGCCGGATGGAGACCGACGAACGAGTCGTGATCCTCGGCGAGGACGTCAACAGGCTCAAAGGCGGCACGAATGGTGCGACCAAGCGTCCGCTTGAGCTGTTCCCCGACCGGGTTTTGGGCACGCCGATCAGCGAAAACGCGTTCGCTGGGCTTGGTGGCGGGATGGCGATCGACGGGCGAGGTCGTCCGATCGTCGAGTTCATGTACGCCGACTTCATGTGGGTCGCCGCCGACCAGTTGTTCAACCAGATCGCCAAGGCACGGCACATGTTCGGCGGCCAGGGGAGTGTCCCCTTTGTACTGCGCAGCAAGCTCGCGGCTGGGACGGGGTATGGCTCGCAGCACTCGATGGATCCAGCTGGCGTGCTGACCACGGCGGCGGGTTTGCGGGTGGTGGCGCCTTCCAATCCCTTTGACTACGTGGGCCTGATGAATACGGCGCTGGCGTGCGACGACCCTGTCGTGGTTTTGGAACATGTGGACTTGTATACGTCCACCGGAACAGGGCCGGTGGATGACTTGGACTATCGGATCCCGGTTGGGAAGGCCGCTTTGCGGTCGCAGGGTGATGATGTAACTGTCATCTCTTACCTGTCCATGGTCGGGCATTGTCTTGAAGCGCTCGGTCAGGTTCCTGAGGTCAGCGCGGACTTGATTGACCTGCGCTGGCTCGACCGTGCCAGCCTTGACTGGGACACCATTTCGGCCAGCGTGAAGAAAACCAACAAGGTGTTGATTGTCGAGCAAGGCGCGATCGGGACTTCGTACGGGGGACGGCTCGCCGACGAGATCCAGCGGCGCCTGTTCGATTGGCTGGACGCGCCCGTCGAGCGGGTCACCGGCGGCGAGGCTTCGCCGAGCATCAGCAAGGTCCTGGAGCGCGCGGCCGTTGCGCGCACGGAGGAAGTCGTTGCCGCGTTGCGTCGCATCGCCGCGTATTGAGCCGATAGGAGACATGATCATGGCGACGCTGCTGCGCGTGCCTGAAGTCGCGACCGGCTCTACGTCGGCTTTGCTGACCGAGTGGCTGGTGGCTGAGAATGCGCGGTTCGCTGCGGGCGACCCGCTTGTCGTGCTGGAGACCGACAAGGCCGCGGTCGAGGTCGAGGCCGAGGTGGACGCTGTGCTGTTGCGGGCTTTGGTGCCCGGCGGGACGAATGTGGAGGCTGGCTCGCCGATCGCGCTGCTCGGGTCGGAGGCCGAGGCCGCTGATGTGGACAGGTTGCTGGTGGAGCTCGGCGTTGGTACCGGGTCAGAGGCCGCGGTTGAGTCTGGGCCGGAGTTGGCTGCCACCAGTCCTGAGCCTGTTCAGCGGCCGCGGGTTTTCGCCAGCCCGCTGGCCCGGAAGCTGCTCAAGGAAGCGGGAATGACGCCGGACCAGGTCACAGGCACGGGTCCGGATGGCCGGATCGTGCGCAGGGACGTGGACAAAGCGATTGAGCTCAAGTCGATGGCCCTCAACTCGACGGACCCCAATCTGGCTGCTGCCAACTTGGTCGCGCCCAGTTCGGTTGCGCGCAACTCAGTTGAGGCCAGCTCGATTGAGTCCCAGTCTGTCGGCCCCAACTCAGGAGGCCTCAACCCGGCGGGGCTCAACCCGGTGGGGTCCGATTCAGCGGGACTCGATTCAGCAGGGCTCAACTCGGCTGGCCTCGACTCAGCGGGGCTCGATTCAGCAGGGCTCAACTCGGCTGGCCTCGACTCAGTGGGGCTCGATTCAGCGGGGCAGGACCGAGTTGGCCGCGAGTCAAGTGGATCTGATCGAGTTGGCCATGATCTGGCTGGATCCGAGCGAGTTGGGTCTGATCGGGTTGGCCGTGAACCTGTTGTGGGCAAGCACCTGCCGCCTCAACTTCCGCCTGCTCAGGGCGAGGAAGTCCCGCTGACCCGGATGCGCCGGGCGATCGCGCGCAGGCTCACCGAAAGCAAGCGGGACATCCCGCACTTCTACCTCCGCCGGACCGCCCGCATCGACGCGCTACTGGCCCTACGCAAACAACTCAACGAGGTGTCGCCGGAGAAGATCTCCGTCAACGACCTCGTCGTGCGCGCAGTCGGAGTCGCTCACACCCAAGTGCCCGACGCCAACGTGATCTGGACTGGCGACGGCATGACCCGATACTCCACTGTGGATGTCGGAGTTGCCGTCGCGTCCAGCCGCGGCCTGCTCACCCCGGTTCTGCGCGGCGTCGAGCGTAGCTCGCCCAGTGCGATTTCCCGGCAGATCAAGGAATTCGCCCGGCAGGCCGATGGTGGCAAACTTCGCCAGTCCGATCTGGAAGGCGGCACGATCACCGTCAGCAACCTTGGCATGTACGGCGTCGAGGAGTTCTCCGCGATCATCAATCCACCCCAGTCCATGATTCTCGCTGTCGGCGCTGGTCGTCAGGCGCCGGTTGTCGTCGATGGCGAAGTCCGGGTGGAAACCCAGATGGCGCTGACGTTGTCGGTCGACCACCGTGCCATCGACGGCGCGTTGGCCGCCCAATGGATGGCCGCTCTGATCACAGCGCTTGAGGAGCCACTTCGACTGCTGGCTTGAGCGCGTACTGGTGCGAGAGGGTCCGGTAGGGCCTGGACCTCAGCGCGAAGATGGTCACGATCAGGCCGATGATGCCGACCATGATGAAGACCAGGGCGATACCGCGGTCGGGTCCGGTGCCGAACCAGCTACCGATCAACTCGGCGCCCGAGCCCGTGGTCATGTACGGGATGAACACGAACTCCGCGATCGGGCTGATCAGGAACGCGGTCAACGGCGACGCCGCCTGCTCGACGCTCTGCGCGAAACCGAACACCCGGCCTTGTCGTTCGTAAGGCACGACCTTCTGCAGGATCGTCTGCTCCGAGGCTTCGGCGGCCGGAATCAACAGCAGGTAGACGAACAATCCGACAGTCAGCAGGGCTATCGACGGTTGGAGCGGGAAGCCGAGCGTGATCGTCCAGAGGACGAGGTTCACCAGCAACAGTGTCCGGACCGGGTTTCTGCCGAGCCCGGTCCTGGCGATCAGCAGTCCACCGAGGATCATGCCTGAGCTCAACGCGCCCCAGAGGAAACCCCAAACTTCGACGGACACGAGCGCCAAACCGTAAGCGTCCAGCAACGCCATGAACGCGCCGCCGAGGAAGTTGTTGAACGTAGCGAACAGGATCAACGCCATCAGGCCAGGCATACCCCTGACGATCTTCACTGTGCCTCGGATGTCCACGCGCTTTGGTTCGCCAGAACCCTCCGTAGCTACGATCCTGGGGACGCGGGTGAGGATGACGTCGATGCTCGCCAACGTCAGCACGGCGATACCGCCGGTCAGGACGTACGTCATGCCGCCCTGTGCGACGAGCACACCGCTGATGACCGAGGTGACCAGCATTGACACGCCGGATGTTGTGCCGGTCAGTCCGTTGGCGCGATCACGTTGGCCTTCGTCGATCAGTGCCGTGACCATGGTCGGCAGCGTGATGTTGCGGATGTTGCCGGTGATCACGCCGAACATCAGCATGATCGCCATCAGCCACAGGTACGGACTCGTCGGATCCTTGAACGAGCCGTCGGGCGCGGTCACGTAGATGATGTAGCTGACTAGGTAGAACGCCAACGACCCGACGCCGGACAGCAGCATCATCGTCTTCTTGTTGTGATGGTCGACAAGACTGCCGAACCAGATGCCCGTCGCCGCCGTCAAGATCAGAAACAACCCGGAGAGCACACCGGTCGCGAACACCGACCGCGTCTCCAGGTACACATAGAACGTGATCGCGAACAACACCGTGAAGTTGGTGACGGACACCAGCAACGTGTTGCTCAGCAACCGCAGGAACGTGCGTGTCCCTGGCGCACGCATGTCCAAGCGTTGTTTTGTGGATGCCTGTGGAGCACTCATCGTGTCACAGTATGGACCGTTTGTCCGTTCTCGCCACCGGATTAACCGGATGTGACAAATCCCGATTTCGGGACGGGGACTTGCGAATGGGGGACGATGTCCGCATGCGTTTGGTGCTGGTGTGTCTCCTGGTCATGGCGGTGGCCGGATGCGGACCGGAAACGTCCGCGTTCACCAGGATCGACCTGACCGGACAACCTGTTCTGCTGACACCGGCAGGTGACGATCTACTGGTCGGCGTGCGCCGTGACGGCCAACCGGTTGTCCCGGGCCTGATGCGCATCGCACGAGACGGCACGGTTACTGAGATCCCGATCCGCGCGGAGAGTCCGTACGGAATGCTCGCGAAGTGGTACGCGATCGACTCCGACGGCACCCAGATCCTGGCGGTCGGCGGTGAACGTGGTGGAGCCCATGCGAACGTCCGCTGGTCAGTGTGGACGGGGACAACGGCGGGAATCACGGAGAGGGTCCAGGGCTTCAGCACATTCGGCGGCTGGGGCGCGGGTGAACTGGTTGGTGCGGCTGTTTCGGCCTCGGGACCGTTGGTGGTCGGCTCATGGCAAAGCGCCAAGGCCGGTTTGGACATCGCGGTGTGGACGACTGATGGGGAAACCTGGACGCGCCAGGACTCCGGGGGGAGTGTGGTGGAGAGCAACCGGGACACGCTTGGGTTTGCCAACAGTGCTGTGCCGTACAAGCAAGGGATTCTTGTCGCGGGGATGGTGTTGACGGGCGGGCGTCAGATAGCGGCCGTGTGGCAGTCGACCAATGGCAACACCGGGTGGACGGTGACTCCGCTGCCAGACGCGGGCACGATCGCGGTGGCTTCCGGGATTCGTTGTTGGGGCGCGGTGTGTGGCGTCGCTGGGACTGACGATGGCAAGTTGGCTTTGTGGCGCTTGACGAGCGGGGTGTGGACGCGAGTGCCAGGCACGCCGCCGATTCCGGTGAAGGACAGCGACAAACCTGCGGCGCCGGTGGACGAGAACATGACGCAGGTCTTGTCGGAGAATGGCCAAGTGAAGATCGTCCGGGCCGATGGCGGCAAGTGGACGGTGGACGAGGTGCCCGGTCCAAGTGGGACGGTGACGTCGGCGGCGAAAGTGGCCGGAAAGCTCTACATCCTCGCGGGCGACCAACTCTGGCGCGAGTAGAAAACCTCGTGAGTGGTTATCAGGGTTAGAACCCTGATAACCACTCACGAGGGGTTTTATGCGTTGGGGTCGAACGGGATTCCGGCGGGTTTGGCTTTGCCGAGCTCGTAGCTGAACGAGCCCTCGCGGATGCCCAGCTGCGCCGCGCCGAAGTCGGCGCTGGTCAGCTTGTCACGCAGACCGGCTGGGAAGCCGTCCCAGCCGACCAGCGGCGGGTACTGCCACGACATCTCGTGGTTCTCCGGCTGCTCGCCGAAGTTCGCGAAGCGGAAGCAGTGGGTGCCGATGCCGTCCTTGTGGTAAATGATCTTCGGGTGCGTTCCGCTGTCATCCCAAGGGATGTCGTTGCGGGACTTGGTGTTGTAGTTGCCGTGCGCGGATGCCGAGACGTACTGCGGCCAGCCGCCGTCCTGCACCCACACCACCACGTGCTCCCAGTCGTGCTTGTGCCCGCCAAGCCCTGACCCGGCTACTGCCTGGTCTTTCTCGAAGTAAAGCGCGTAAAGGTAGGCGCACCAACCGTTGTTGCACTTGGACCTTGAGTAGGCGTTGGTGTTGTCCAAATCGGACTGGTCGTGGCACTGGCCGTTCACCGCTCCGCCTGGGTTCAGGCCGGGCGCGATGGTTCCGTCCCGTCCTATTCCTGGCGTCGGGTAACAGCCGTCATTGTCGTAGTCGAATGCCGGTTCGTACGTGCGGTCCGGCCATGGGGCGCTCCAGTCGAGTGCTTTCGGCGGTTCCGCGAAAGCCACTCCAGCGAAAACAAAAAGCATTCCGGCTGCGGTAGCGAGCAGCACCGAAATCCATCGGCGCAGCCGCGTCCGCATGGCCAAAGGTCGCAAGGTGACCTCCTTGTCAAGTTCGGCAGGGAAACCGCGTCAGACGCGGCCGAACAGGCGACGCGCCGCACAGCACACCATGCCGAAGATCATCTGCGCTAGCGCGCGCGTCGACTCGATGCCGGATCGTCACCGGTATCAAGGCAATCTCAGCCCAGCCGGGTTTCATGATCATGAACAGCGCGCTCATGGAAGGTCAACATCGCTGGGCCGCAATGAGATCCGGCATCCCGTGCATATCGGGTTGACCGGGGTTCAGCCCGTGCGCGTCCCCTACTTTCGAGGGGTACTCCGGCCGGGCAGGCCGCGGTTACGGTGATCCATAACGGGAATCGTGAGGGCAATTCCCGCTTCTTTCCCCTGCGAAGAAGGCTGGAAACAAATGAAAATGAGAATTCTGGGCGCCTGCCTTACTGTCGGCGCCACGGTAGGCGCTGTCTTCGCACCGGCCGCGCAGGCCGTGCCGCAGTTCGACCAGGCCATGGTGCAGGCAGCCGCGACCGAGCTGGGTGTCAGCACTGCCAAGGCCGCCAGCGCCTCGACCTTGAGCAGCGCCTTTCCCGCAACCTGGCCACTCTGCAGGCCAGTGGAGTCGCTACGGACGGTGCGTTCTTCGACAACGCGGGCGCGCTCGTTGTGAACACTTCGGACACTGCGAAGGCCAAGGCCGCTGGTCTGACCCCGCGTACCGGTGTTCGCGGTGAGCGTGCACTTACCGACATGTCGGCGCAGGTCGAGCGGGTTCTCGGGGCCGTCATCAGCCAGGTTCAGTCGTGGGGCCCGGATGTCGCGGGCGACCGTGTCGTTGTCACCGTCGACCCCGGTGCGAGCAAGGCGTTGGTGAGCAAGCTGTCCGCAATGGACGGTGTGGTTGTCGAGACCGGCGCGAAGCTGGAAAAGCACGCTGACGTCGTCCCCGGCCGGATCATGGACCTGCAGCCGGGCACCAACTGCTCGCTCGGTTTCAACGGCACCCGCAACGGTGCCAAGGTTCTGCTGACCGCTGGGCACTGCGTGGTCGGCAACCCTGACATCCTCGACGCCAACGGCACCAAGATCGGCAAGGGCGCGGGCACCCGCTTCCCGTCGGTGGACATGGGCATTGTGAACGTCGACGCCGAGGACACCCAGCGGGCCTATGTGGACACCCGGATGGGCACGACCGTCCGCGTCACCGGCGCCTCCAAGGCCCCGATCAACACCACGATCTGCAAGGCTGGCAACACGACCGGCTGGACCTGCGGCCGGATCACGCACTACAACCAGTCCGTCCGGTACTCCGGCCAGTCGACGACCACCACGGGCCTTGCCCGCGCCACGGTTTGCACCGAGGGCGGCGACAGCGGTGGCGCGTACATCTCCGGCAACACCGCGCAGGGCATGACTTCCGGTGGCCCGGTCGGCGTGGACTGCGGCTGGAACCAGGGCGCCAACGCCGGTTCCTACTCGTTCTACCAGCCCGTCGTCGACGCGGCGAGCTACTACGGAGTCACGCTGCTGACCTCGTGATGACAGCATGAAAAGAGGGAGCGTGCCGCACGGCACGCTCCCTTTTTACTACGCGGCGACCGGCTGGAGGTCGACCTTACGGGCCCGCGGCACGAGCAGCGCGCAGCCCGCGGCCAGGATCGCGATCACCGCGAACGTCGCGAAACCGTTGATATATCCCGCTTCCAGTGGCAAGCCGGTAATGCTGAGCTGTGCCGTCACCAGGCTGCTCATCACGCCGGCGCCAATCGATCCGCCGATCGTCCGGATGTTCGCGTTCATCCCGCTGGCCACACTTGTCTGCGTCACCGGCACGGCGTCCACGACCAAGTTGGTCATCGTCGCGTATGCGAGTCCCACGCCAAGTCCCAGCAAACCACCGCCGACGGCGACCTCCCAAGCCTGATCGTGCGCGACGGCAAGGACAGTGCACGCGGCAGCCGTCAAGATGGAGCCGACGGCCAACTGGGCACGGAAACTGAAGAACGGCGCCATCCGTCCACTGAGGATGCCCACGAAGAACATCACAACCAGCATCGGCAGCATCAACAAGCCAGCCTGGGACACGCTCGCCCCGAAGCCGTAACCCTGGCTCGGCGGAGTCTGCGCGAGCTGCGGGATGAACGCCCACGCGGCGAACATCGCCGCTCCGAACAACAGCGCGACGGTATTTGTCGTCCACACGGCGGGCAGCCGCATCATCCGCATGTCGATCAGCGGGTTCGCCGAGCGCACTTCGAGCCGGATCCACGCCACCAGCAGCACGATCGCGACGCCGAACAGTGTCAGCACGGCAGGCGAACCCCAGCCCCAAGACGAGCCTTGACTGACACCAAGCAGCAGCGCGACCAGCCAACCCGACAGCAAGAAGGTCGCGGTCCAGTTGATCCGGCCCGGCGTGCGGACACGCGACTCCGGCACGAATCGGTACGCGGTGAACGCGGCCATCAGCACGACGATCATCGGAAGCTAGAAAAGCCAACGCATTCCGAGCGTGTCGACGATGGGACCGGCCAGGATCACGCCAAGCCCGCCGCCAGCGGCGATGATCGCGGACAAGGTGCTGATCGCGCCAGCCACTCGTTCACGCGGGAACTCGTCGCGGATGATGCCGTACGCCAGCGGGAACACCGCGCCACCGGCACCTTGCACGGCACGGGCGAGGATCAGGATCTCAATGGTGGGAGTGAGCGCGGCCAGGAGCAGGCCTGCGGCCAGCGCGGTCATCACGGCGACGAGCGTGCGGCGTTTGCCGACCATGTCGCCGACCCGGCCGAGCACCGGCGTGAAGATCGAAGCGGACAGCAGATACGCGGTCAGGACCCAGGTCGCGGTGTTCTGTGAGGTGTGCAACTCCTGCTGGATCGTCGGCAGTACCGGGGCGATCAGCGACTGTAGGAGCGAGAAGACGCCGGCGCCGATCGCCAGCACGACCATGGTTCTGCTCATAACTGTCACACTACTGCGACATTTAGGTGGAGTAAAGCGACGGGCATGTGACGGAAGGCATGTCAGGTGTCACACGGTTAGACTTGGTGACGTGAGAGCTGACGCCTGTCGAAACCTCGACAACCTGCTGCAGACCGGCGCGAAGGTGCTGGCCAGGGACCCATCGGCGTCCATTGCCCATATCGCGGCCGAGGCTGGCCTCGACCGCAGGACGGTCTACCGGCGCTTCGCCACCCGCGAGGCGCTGCTGCTCGCCTTGTTCGAAGCCAAGCTCGACGCCGCCGAGCAGGTGCTGGACGAAGCCCGGCTGACCGAAGCGCCGGTCGCGGTCGCGCTGCACCGCTATGTCGAGGGCATCGTGCCCGTCTCCCGGCAGTGGCCGATGGAGTTCTCCAGCCTGGAAAGCCCTGATCAGGGCACTGAGGACCGGCGTCAACAGCTGCGTGGCCGGATCAGGGCCTTCGTCGACCGTGGGATCGACGAAGGCTTCTTCCGTGCTGACGTGCCGAGGGAATGGGTCCGGAAAATGCTGGATGACCTGGTGAAACTCGCCGCGCACAGCGAACCGCTGATGGACCCGCCGAAGGCAGCCGACCTGGTGGTCGAGATGCTGCTCAAAGGCGCCGGTTGCCGTACGGCCTGACCGCCCGGGCGTCGCGCAACGCGTGCGCCCACCAGGCCAGCTGGTCGAGCATGCCCTTCGCGGCGATCGCACAGGGCGACGGATCCTTGGGATTGCCGTCCCTGTCGAACTGCGCATGCGCACCGGCGAAACTGACCGAGTCGCGGATGGTTACGGCGTGCAGCTCGGCGAAGACCTGACGCAGCTGTTCCACCGCGCGCACACCGCCCGAAAGCCCGCCGTACGAAACGAATCCGACGGGCTTGGCGTGCCATTCCGTGTAGCAGAGGTCGATCGCGTGCTTCAGGGGCGCCGGATAGCCGTGGTTGTACTCCGGCGTCACGATGACGTACGCGTCCGCCGCGGCGATCCGTTCGGTGAAGTCGGGCGCATCGAGCAAGTCGATCACGTCGACGTCCATGTCCGGGTGGTGCGAGGCATGCGTCGCGAACCATCGGGCGATCGTCGGACCGAACCGTCCTGCACGCGTACTGCCGAGCACGACGGCCAAACGAAGCTGCTCACTCATGCGGCGACCGCCATTTCCTTGGCAAGAAAGCCTTTTCGCAGCAGCGGCCGGGCCAGCACGATCGCCAGCAGCACTGAGATCCCGCCCATCAACCACAGCACGGTGTGCAAGCCGCTGGTGAAACCCGGTTCGGCCAGCCGTCCGCCGGTGCTGCCCGCCAGCACCGCGCCGGTCACCGCGATCGCGACCGTCTCGATGGCCAGCCGGACTGTGTTGAACATGCCTGCCCCCGTGCCCGCGTGATCGGGTGGCACGCTGCCGATTGCGACGCCATCGACAAGGCCAGTCGACACACCGAATCCCAGTCCGATCGTCAGCAACGGTCCCGCGATCGCGGCAACTGACGTGTCAGGTTCGAGCACGGTCAGCCAGGCGGCGCCGATTCCGACGAGTGCCACGGAAAGCACGACCACGGCAGCCGGCGTGATCCATTTGGTGATCACGCTGCCCAGCATCGGCAAGACCAGCAACAATCCGGTCAGCAGGAGGAGCGTGGCACCGGCTGCACCCGTGCTCATCCCGCTGACATTCGTGAAATACGAAGGCAAGTAGACGACCAGTGGAACGGGAACCGACACGAGTACGGCCGCAGCCAGCGACAACCCGATGAACCGGGGATTGGCCAACAGGCCGAAGTCGAACATCGGCTGCGTCTGGTGCCGCTCGACCACGACAAACACCGCCAGCAACGCGGCTGAGGCGAGGAACCCCCCGACAACCACAGCCGAGGACCAGCCGAGCTCAGGCCCTTCGACGAACGTGAAAACCAACAACAGCAAGGAAAGCGTGAACGACGCCGTCCCAGCCCAATCCACCCGGCGCGAACCTGGAGCACGCGATTCGGACAGCATCGGGACCAGGCAGAAAGCCACGAGGCCCGCGACGGCTGGTGCGCCGAACACCGCACGCCAGCCGAGCCATTCCAGCAGCAAGCCCGCGATAGTCGGGCCGAACGACAGCCCGATTCCCAACGTGGTTCCGAACATGCCAAACGCTCGGATCCGAGCGCGGCCTTCGAACGTGGCCGCCAGGATCGCCGCGGCGCTACTGGCCGCGGCGGCCGCGCCGACTCCGGCGAGCACGCGCAGGACGTCCAGCAGGACGATGTCCCACGCCACCGCGCTGAGCACTCCGGCCGCCGCGAACAACGCGACTCCAGAAGCGAACACTCGCCTGCGGCCGATCATGTCCGCGAGGGAGCCCGTTGCGAGCATGAAGCTGGCGAAGGTCGCTATCTGGCCGTTCACTACCCATTGGGTGGCCGCGAGCCCGGCTTCGAGGTCGGTGGCGATGCTCGGCAACGCCACCGACGCGCCGGTCAATGTGATCGGGATCGACAGGGTCGACAGCAGGACAGCGCCCAGTGCGACGGTTGGTTTCGGGTGCACGGCAGTAACCGTGCAACCTCAAGTAATGTTGAGGTCAACTCGCCAGGATCGTGCTGACCGCATCGACGGTCGTGGGCGCGTTGTCCCTGCCCAGGGCACGGATGATCGGTCCGGCGATGGCGTCGAGCTCGAGGGCGCGGCCGTCGATGAAGTCCTTGAGCATCGAAGACCGAAACGTGGGCGGCATGCCGCGCAGGCGCGCCTCGATCGCATCGGCGTCCACGTCCGCGCCTTGGCTCGCCGCTGCTGCCGCGGCCTCACGGATCAACAGATGCAGCCGGTCGCCGTGCTTCTCGACAGCTTCGCCCAGTGGCGCGTTCAGGCCGGTGGTCAACAGGGCGAACGGCGCCAGGAAGACCAGCTTGCGCCACAGGACAGTGTTTTCGTCCGGGTGCGTTGCCACATCGAACCCTGCCTTGGACAGCAGTTCGGCCACGTCGCTGCCTTCGGTGATGGTCACGTTGGCCATTGGCGAGACCTGCTCGATCACGCCAGGGCGGTGGCGCGTGGCCTCAACCGCGATGGTCGCGCCCACGACGTTCGCTTCGGGATAAGTCGCACGTAGCAACGGCATGTGGTCGACGCCGTTCAGAAACGGGACCACTGTGGCGTTTCCGAGCGTCTTCGCAGGGATTCGTTGCAGCGCGGGGACTAGATCGGTTGCCTTGACGGCAACGAACAGCACGTCCACCGGCGACGCCAGGTATGTTCGCGCTGTCGGATACGACACGACCTCAGCTGCGTCGGGCGCGGTGAAACGCAGCCCTCGTGCGGTGATCTCGGCGGCCGTGCTTTCGCTCGCCACGATCGTCACGTCGTGTCCGGCGGCGGCAAACCTCGCAGCCAGCAAGCCGCCGATTCCGCCTGGCCCCAGTACGCCGATCATCTGATCTCCCTGTTTCGTCCACTATGGAACTTACCGGTCGATCAGCCTGGCGCGTGTGGGTTACTTCTCACATCCGATACCGTCGTTGTTGTTGTCAAGGCCGTAGATATCGGTGCCGATCACCCGCACCGGGCCGTCGACATACGCGGGGCCGTTGCCCTTGCCAGCACAGTCGACGTCCTCGGCGATCGGTACACATCCTGAGTAGTTCGGATCGCACTTGCCTTTGGCAGGCTCTTCGGCGGCACGACTAGTGGGCGGCGGTGTTGTTTTCTTGGTGCTGGTGGGTTTCTTGGCCGTTGTCGATGGCGGGGGAGTGGGGTCCGCGGAGGAAGTGGTCGTCAGCGGTTCCAGTGTTACCGGAACCGTCGTTGTTGTTGTCGCGGGTGCGAGGTCGGCGATGGGAGCGGATGAGGTTGGCTTCTCGTCGCCTGAATTGACCAGCCCGGCGGTCAACAAGAACCCCACCACACCGGCCGGGATCCATACCGGTCGCCTTCTGTTACGCGGTTTCTTTTGCGGCACGGGAGCGTGCGCGGGCAGAGTGGGCCGGGCAGCGGGAATGGCAACGCGGGTTTCGACACGGGGCAGCCGTAAACTGACCTCGATACCGCGCTTGCCGATGTATACAAGGGCTTCGCAGCCAGGTAGGTAGCCGCTCGCGGTGATCTCGGTCAGCAGGTCCTGGTAACGCTCCGACATCGTGTGGGTCAATTCCCCGACACGCATTCCGTCCAACCGGACTTCGACCGCGCGCTCACCGCGGTATTTCCCGGTTTCGATCGTGCACCAGGCCAGTTCGGCGACAACCTGCCGCGCGACACCCGCCGTGACCGGATATCGGGCAAGAGCCTGCTGATCCTGCTCCTCGCGGGTGACTGTCACCGTGACTTCGGCCGGAAGCATGAAAAGACCGGTCATCAACTCTCCTGGCTGCTGGCTGGACACGTACCCAATCGGGTCACACCACCCGGCGTTACCTGTCCACAAAGGATCGACTTGACCAGCAACGCGACGACGCAAATCAGCCACGTTCGGCCCATGGCGCTTTGTCGGGAAATCGCTGACACTTGGCGAGAGCAGAACAACGGGAGGTGCGATGACGAGCCCTGCCCACCCGAAATCGATGAATCGGGAAGCCAAGCGCGTCGCGGTCGCGAGCGCGATTGGTACGACGATCGAGTGGTATGACTTCTTCATCTACGGCACGGCGGCCGCGCTTGTGTTCGCGCCGCAGTTCTTTCCGCAGGTCTCGGAGCTGACCGGGACACTGGCCTCGTTCGCGACGTTCGCCATCGGGTTCATCGCGCGGCCACTCGGCGGAATCGTGATGGGACATTTCGGTGACCGGATCGGCCGTAAATCGATGCTGGTCTGGTCCTTGATGCTCATGGGTATCGGCACGGTGGTGATCGGCCTCTTGCCGACGTACGCGCAAATCGGTGTCTGGGCGCCGATCCTGCTCGTGCTGATGCGCTGCGTGCAAGGCTTCGGGCTGGGCGGTGAATGGGGCGGCGCGGTGTTGATGTCGGTCGAACACGCGCCGGAGAAACGCCGTGGATTCTTCGGCGGATTCGTCGCATTCGGGCTGCCAACCGGGATCATCCTGTCAAACCTGGTGTTCCTGATCGTCACAAGCGTGACGACCCGTTCGGAGTTCACCGACTGGGCATGGCGCATCCCGTTCCTGTTCGGTGCGCTGCTGGTAGTGGTCGGCCTGTTCATCCGGCTGAGGGTCGCCGAAAGCCCGATATTCGAACGTTTGGAGCAACACCGCCGGATCCCGATCGTCGACGTGCTGCGGACGGATCTGCGCAAGGTGCTGCTGGCCGCGGGAAGCTACCTCGGAATCGGCGGAATCGGATACATCGTCATCGTCTACTTCGTCTCATACGCCAACCGTCAGCTCGGAATACCAACCCCGACGGTGTTGACGATGCTGATCTTCGCATCGGTGGCGTTCGCGATCGGCGTGGTCTTCTTCGCGCGACTGTCGGACCGAATAGGCAGAAGAAAGGTGATGGTGTGGGGCTGTGCGGCGCACGCGGCATGGGCCCTGGTGTTCTTTCCTTTGGCGGACACTAAATCCGTCCCGCTGATCGCGATCGACTTGATCATGATCCTGGCACTGCAGTCGGCGTACATCGGTCCGCAACCGGCGATGTTCGCGGAGCTGTTCTCGACCGGAATGCGATACAGCGGTGCTTCGCTCAGCCTGACCCTTGGCACGATCCTTGGTGGCGCCGTGACTCCGTTGGTCGCGACTGCGCTATACGGCGCAACGGGTTCGTCGTGGTCGGTGACGGCGTATGCGTTCCTGATCGCGTTGATCACTCTTGGTTGCCAATTGGCTTTGAAGGAGACATACGAGAAAGAGCTGTAGTCGCGTGAACACGCGCGTCCTCGCGTGGACACGGGCTCGCGTTCGCGTGTCCACCGGCTCCGTCATGGTGTGTTGAACACGCGAGCGGCGCACAACGGCGATCCGGCCACAGCGGTAGCGAGTCGAGCAGTTTGACACACCGTGACGGAACGGTGGACACGCGCCAGGGCGGAGCAATGCCAGACACCGTCCGGTGGAAGCCCCGACTCTTTACGGCCCGGCGATACCGACAGACCCGGCCTATGGCTCGCCTGACGTTCACTGCCGGGTTGGGTTGGATGAACTACCGCGTGTCCGCCCCACCGGCACGGCGAGTCAAACTGCTCGACTCGCCACCAGCCTGCTTGCTCGCCACCGTGCGCCGCTCGCGCGTTCAACACGCCATGCCGGAGCGGCAGACACGCGCGGGCACCCGTCGCTGACTCCCCGCCTGTTCGCTACCGCTCACGGCGATACGTCATTGTGCTACCGGGTGCACGCCGCACATTCCAGGCCCAACCCTTCATCCCCTCAACCAAGGTCGGCACACCGCCCAACCCCTCAACCAACGTGAGCTAAGCCGCCCAACCCTCGATCAAGGTGGGTGTACCGCCCGACTCTCGACCAAGGTGGGTATGCGGCCCGACTCTCGATCAAGGTGGGTGTACCGCCCGACTCTCGACCAAGGTGGGTATGCGGCCCGACTCTCGATCAAGGTGGGTGTACCGCCCGACTCTCGACCAAGGTGGGTATGCGGCCCAACTCTCGATCAAGGTGGGTGAACCGCCCAGCTCCTCATGCAAGGTGGGTGAACTGCCCAGCCCTTCACGCAAGATGGATAAACCCAAGGTGGGGCTAGGCTTGGGTGGGCACAGTGGGAGGTGGGCGGACTTCTTTCCCGTGCGGGTTTTGGGGTGATCGAGTTATTTCGGCCTTGGTGCTTTTCGCCTTCGGCTCAGTACTAGCCAGCCTGTCACCACCACTGCCGAGATTGTCCAGACCGTCCACAGGAGGGCCCAGTCGCTGAGGATGTTGCTGCCTTGGGTTCGGTTGGTTGGACCCAGGAGCAGCAATGATGCCACCATCACCGCTGCGGGCACCACTGTCTTGAAGCCTGGTAACGCGATCACCAGGATGGCGATCGGGATCGCGAAGGCCAGACCGACAGCCGTTGCCGTCGGCTCGTCACCACTCTTGATGTACCCGGCGATGCCTGCCGCCAGCGCGGCGATCAGGATGCTGAGCAGTCGCTTCATGGCATGCAGGTGCCCGCCGGGCCGGGGTGTTCAAACCAGCCGTGCGTGGATGTTCCGCAACGCTTCATATGAGTCCCGGTATACCGAGTACAGCATGTCCATCGACTTCGATGGCTCGAACACCGAGTCCACTCTTACTGTCGCCGCGGCCGCTTTCGCGACCGATGGGTAGATCCCGGCGCCGACCGCGCCCTGCAAGGCCGCGCCCAGGGTGCCGCTGTCATGGATGCGCAAGCGTTCGACTGGCCGTCCGAGGACGTCCGCGAAGATCTGAGTCCACAACGGACTCCGGGCGCCACCGCCAGAGAAAGTCAAGGATTCCAGGGTGAACCCGCACGCGGCCTCGACGGATTCCAACACGTGTCTGCCGGACATGGCCACGCCTTCCAACACGGCACGGGACATGTCCGCCTGCGTCGTCGACGACTGCAGGCCCAGAAAGGATGCCCGGACAGTGGAATCACACAGCGGCGCGCGTTCACCTGCCAGGTACGGTGTGAAGACCACTTCGGACGATCCAGAAGCGGCTGAGGAGAATACGTCAGCGATGTCCAGGCCGCTGACCTGGCTCCACCACCGGACGGCGTCACCCGCTGCCTGAGTCGGCCCGGCGTGCACCAGAACTCCGTCATACGGCGGAAAGGTGACAATTCCAGGCGCCGCACCGGAAGCCGAAGCGCCAGCCACGACAAGGGAAGTCCCGCACAACACCATGCCCCGGCGCTCGGACCACGGCAGACCGGTACCCAGGACCGCGCCGAAGGCATCCATCGTGCCAACCTCTTCCGACGGCAGGATCGGCGGCAGGCGATCCCCGAGGCCGTCGACCAATGCGACGGCCTCGGGGATGTAGCCCGATGGCCCGGCAATTCGGACAGAGGACAACAGGTCCGTAGCGACCCGGCCGGTCAACCGAGCGGCGATGTAGTCCTTTGGGGACAGTACCCATCGGACAGCGTCCCAATTGGATGTTGACGCGAACCATTTCGCCCGAGCCGGGAGGAACGAGGCGTCAAGGACTATGGGCGAGCCCCAGATCCGCTCCTTTTCCGCTGCGCTGAACTGTGCGTCGAACGTGGCCGCGATCGACGCACAGCGCTGGTCCTGCCAGATGATCGCCGGGGCCAGCGGCTGCAGCCTCGCGTCGACGAACACGTGCGTGTTCACCTGGCTGACTATCCCGATCGACTGGATGTCGTCCTTCGGCAGCGAGGCGAGGCCTTCCTGCGTGCCGCGCCACCAGTCGAGCGGGTCTTGCTCCGCCCAGCCGGGCCTTGGCCTGCTGATCGGGTAGCCCACGCTGTGCGTGTGCACGAGCGTTCCGTCCACTGTGAACGCGGAGACCTTGACTGCCGTTGTCCCCACGTCGATGCCCACGATCACATCACGACAGTACCTACACCCGTGAGCCCGACCAGATCGACCTCAGGCCACGCAGGAACTGCAACGGCATCGGCTGCCCTGGCAGGCTGATCCACGCCCGTGCGGTCGTCTCCTTCACCGACACGCGCACTTCACGGAAGTCCGTCGGGTTGGTGATCCCGCTGTGCCGGACCACCTCGCTGTAGAACCAGTCGGACGTGATCAGCGCGAGCACGCCCGGCGAACGCGTCAAGGCCTCCTTCAAGGGCTGGGAGCTCAGCAGGCGGAACGCGTGCATGATCGCAGCGCCCGTTGAGCCGCTGTCGTCCAGCTCCACTTCGCCCGCGTGCATCGCCATCCTCAAGCGAATTTGTTCTGCCTTCGGGTGTGACGAGTTGTGCTCGTTCAGGGCGGCCACCAGTTCCAGTGGCACGTAGTCGATGAACACCGACTTCGGGACCTCGGCTGGTACGAGGACGAAGACGCCGTCGCCTCTGTCCTCAATGGCGCATCGGTCCGGATCGACGCCGGCGTGGCGGAAGGCCCGTCGCCACGCGTGTTTCAGGCCTTCCCTGACGACTATCTGGTTCTTGTTGGTCCGGCTGTGATCGCCGAACGCTTCCACATCGACCAGAAAGATGGTGCGATGCGTGGCAGGTGGTCTCGCCATGCCGGTTAGTCCCCTCGGCTTTGGTTGTGGTCAGGCGGTTTTGTCGTAGTGCCAGACAGGTTCGGTCGGCCACCGCCGTAGGTCGGCCAGTGTCGGCACGGGCAGCGGGGATCTCCCCGTCTGCCGGGCGGCGTGGATGTACGCCGCCAGTCTTGCCCGGAGTCTCGTGGCATTCGCCGCGGTCAGGTCGATTTCGTAGCTCTCGCCGTCGATCGCGAAGGTGACCCGGTGCACGTCCGGCGCTGCTGTGCCATCCATGTCGTCGATCAGCAGGAATCGGACTCGAATAGCCATTGTAGACACTCCTATCGCAGCATCGGCTTGACGTCAAGCCGCCGGTTGATCACGGAGAACTCCAGCATCAGGTCGGCGACCCGCTGGATCTGGCCGGCATCCAGGTCCTTCGGGTACTGCGCGATCCGGACGTGTCGTGCGATATCGGCGTCGATCCGGAGATACTTCATCAGCAGTGGTTCGAGCACCTCACGGTCGGACACATCGTCGATTCCCTTGCGCAACGCGCGGACGAACTTCTCGACGGCGTTCGGGGCATCGTCGTTCTGGCTTCGTGCCGCATATCCCGAAAGCGGGATCCGGGCGGTCGCGCCCAGTGCAACGTCCAGAATCGGCAACGCGTTGAAAGCCCTGTTGTTCAACTGGATGTACGGTTCGACGATCACCCCACCGTCCACTTCGCCACGTTGGATGGCCGGGCCGATCTCCGGCATCGGCATCGGCACCCACTTGATCCCCGAGATGTCCACATTGCGTGCTCGCAGCTCCGACATCGCGCCGAGGTCGGAGATCGATCCGACACTGGTCACCGCGATCCGTTTGCCCGCGACGTCTTCCGCTTTGCCGATCGGACCGCCCGGTTTGGACACAAGCATCAGGTGGCTCGTGTCCGCTGTGTACGCGGGCGCGATGATCTTCAAGTCCGCGTGCCGTTCGCTTTGTGCCTGCAGCACACCGGGATAGCTGGTGAAGGCGATGTCGAGCCGTCCGGCGGTCAGGTTCTCGATCGCCTCTGGGCCGCTGTTGGCGACCACGGTGTCGACCGAAAGTCCTTCGTCGGCAAAGTATCCGGCGTCCAGCGCGCGGTAGAACGGTGCCGCGTCGACAACCGGCAGTACGCCGACCCTGATCTTGGTCAGCCCGGTGGTGACGCCGCCGAGTCCCGGCCGGGTCATGAAGACCCCGACGACCCCGATCAGCACCACGACGACAACGACGATCCCCGCTTGCACCGTTTTCGGGATCCGGTGCAAGCGGTTGATCAGCGACTTCGGTTCCGCCCTGCGCAGTTGCCGTCGGGTCGGCCGCGCGTGGCGTGGCGTGCGGCGGCCGGTTTTCGGCTCGGTCAGCAGGGTGTACTGCCTCGGCTCGTGGCCTTCCGGTTCGGACTGGGGCGGATCCATCCGGCCCATGGCGTCGATGAGTTCGATCATCAGCCGGGCCCGGTGTTCAGTGTCCATTCCCTGCGGCAGTTCCGCGTTGGCTGCCTGCCGCAACTCGGCGAACCACTGGTCGACATCGCGGGGACCGAGGTGTGATCGCGACCGCGTCCGACGAAACATTCTCAACGACCCTTCCGTTGTCTGAGCATCCTTTCGACGCTTGCTAACCGTCGGCTGGCGGCCGGACGGATCGACTGGGATGCCGCGGGTTCTTGCGCCGCCGGTACTGGAGGATCTTCCCCAGGTTCTTGCGGCCCTCGTAGAGGTAATGGGCGATGGAATTCTCGGCCAGCCGGGTGATGCCGGCGATCTCCTTGTTCGAGAAACCGAGCGCGGCGAGAATGATCACGCACGACTGCGATCGGGGCAGCGCGTGCAGCGACTCAATGATCGCGGTCACCCGCACCTGTTGATCGGCCACACCGAGACCGGAGACCGGTGTGCCGTTGCCGTTCACGATTTCTTCCTCCAATCGGCTGGCCGGAGCCTTGCGCAGTTCGTCGAGCGCGAGATTTCTCGCGACCGTGATCGCCCATGGCAGCGGGTCGTCGACCGTGTGCCATTTGACGTACAGCCGCTCCATCGCCGCGTCGGCGATCTCCTCGATGTCGACCAGCCTGGCGAACTGGTGGTGGAGATAGACACGAACCTGTACACGGATGTCCTGGTAGCTATCCGTGAAGAGGTCCGGCTTGCTATCTCGCATCGGATCGTCGTTCAAGCTCCGGGGTACATGCGGCACTCTGCATTCGCCTTTGCCTGCGTTGGTGGTGGTCGAGGTGCCCTGGTTGCATACCTATGACGGGTCGTGTCGCGCCAAATGTATATCTGTCACCCGATCGATGTATGTGAATTACTTGTATGACCATTGCCGATCAAGAATCGTTTGCCGTGCGTACTGTTCGTCGGATATCGAAGCTCGCAGCGTGACCGGCAGAATTGTTGATCTATAGCCCGCGCGACCCACTTGATCGAAATCAGGCAGGCTTGATTCTTCCCGCATTTTCGCGGAATTTGCCAGTCAGTGGGAAGGGGTGGACCGGCGGGGCAGGATGGCCAGTGGCATATCCGAGGACAAGGAGTTTGATCAATGCGACTTCGAAGAGCCGTCGTGCTCTCGTCGGTGCTGATGATCGGGTTGACGCTGCCCGCGGCGGCTACCCAGCCGGAAAAGGTGATCGTGCTGCCGGGCGCCAGCTCGGCCGAGGGTATCGCCGCAGGGCACGGGTCCGAGTTCTTCGCCGGTGACCTGCTGCGCGGCGACATCTTCCGAGGTGACGCGCGACGCGGCAAGGCGGAGCTGTTCATCGACGCGCCCGACGGCCGGATAGCCGTCGGCATGACAGCCGAGTTACGGCACGACTTGCTGTTCGTAGCGGGTGGCGCGACCGGCCAGGCGTACGTCTACGACACCCGGCGCCGGACCACGGCGGCAACGTACCAATTCGTCCCCGCCAACCAGGGCTTCATCAACGACGTGACGTTGACCAGGGACGGCGCCTGGTTCACCGACTCGATGAACCCACAGCTGTACTTCGTGCCGCTGAGCCACTTCGGCAAGCTCGGACCGTCGAAGACCTTGGCGCTCAGCGGACCGGCGGCCGACACGAGCGGGTCGTTCAACCTCAACGGCATCAACACCACGCCCGACGGCCGCGCGCTGATCGTGGCGCACTCGTCCAACGGTCAGCTGTACCGGGTCGACGCACGCACGGGCACGAGCCAACTCGTTGCGGGCGTGAGTGTTCCCGGCGCGGACGGGGTTGCCCGCGACGGGCGTACCGTGTGGGTTGTGCAGGGTGTCAACCGTGTCGGCGGAAATCCCGTCACCGGACAGGTGGATCGGGTCCGCCTGACGGCCGACGGCACTGCGGGGACGCACGACAAGGTCATCACAAGTACGAAGTTCCAAACCCCTGCCACAGCAGCGAAACTGGGGAACAAGCTGGCTGTGGTGAACGCGAAGTTCGACACCGGCTTCCCGCCGACCGCGGACCGCTACGAGGTCGTCGTCACCAACAGCTGAGCGCGTCACGGCCGACAGGAGTGTCCTGTCGGCCGTCACACAAGAGGAAATTTCCGGTTGTTTGCGCGCACCGGCGAGCTCACAGTTTTGGCCATGACAAACGAGATTTCGCAGCAGCGGATGCCGGGCAGGCTCAAGCTGACCCTCGGCATCCTGGTTTTCCAGGTTCTCGCCAACGGATTCATCGGATTCCTGATCGTCGACGAGATCAGCACCCGGTCAAGCCACGGCGCGCGGACCCCGAACTCGGGCCTGCTCTACTTCATCGGGTTCCTGTCCATCGCGATCGCGTTGACACTCTTGGCATGCGTGCTGATGGCAGGAACGCGGCGGGCGTGGATCAGGATGACCGTGATCGGCATCGAGGTGGTCGGTCTGATCAGTGGCGTGATCAACCTTTTCAGCGGGCAGGTCACCGCTATCGCCGGGATCGCGCTGGCGATCGGCGTGCTGTCCATTCTCAACCGCGACGACGTCCGCGAATGGTTCAGCGAGTGAACTCACGATACGGTGTCCGTTGTGGATACCAGATTCCCGGCGACGCGGAGTTTGTTCGGGCTAGCGGTCGGTGACGCGTTCGGCGCGCAGATTCTTTTGCCGGGCGACCATCCGACCGTGCTCGAACGTCGTTTGCCTGCGGCGCCGTGGGAATGGACCGACGACACCGAGATGGCCTGCTGTATATATCAGACACTGACGCGATATGGCCAGATCGATCAGGACGCTTTGGCTATGTCCTTCGCCACGCACTTCACCGCCGAGCGTGGCTACGGCAGTGCCGCCGAGCGGATGTTGTTGCGGTACCGCAAAGGCGACTCGTGGCGGGAAGTCGCGCCGTCCATGTTCGGCGGTAAGGGTTCGTGGGGCAATGGGGCCGCGATGCGAGTGGCCCCACTCGGAGCGTGGTACGGACCGAATCTTGACGCCGTCGTGACCGAGGCTGCGAAGTCCGCGCTGGTCACGCACAATCATCCGGAAGGCGTCGCCGGTGCGATCGCGGTCGCGGTCGCCGCGGCAATTGCTTCAACCGCACCAAATATCTCATCTGGCGAATTCCTGCAAGCCGTTGTCACGCGTGTGCCGGACAGTCAAGTCCGTAGCGGAATCCATACTGCATACGAGCTTCTGAGCACTGACGATCCGCGAATTGCCGGGGAGCGACTCGGGATCGGCCACGGCGTCAGCGCGCAGGACACCGTCCCGCTCGCACTGTGGCTCGCCGCGAGAAATCTCAACTCCTTTGAGGATGCGATGTGGACGGCCGCTCGCGTCGCCGCGGATCTCGACACCGTTTGTGCCATCACTGGCGGCATTATCGCTGCTGGGCCGGGGTCGGTGACCGTTCAACCGGCATGGTTGCGAGCGTGTGAACCGCTGCCTGAATGGGTAGGTTGACCAGATGATCAGCCGCTGTGCGGTTGCGCTCACTGGATGATGTCGATCACCACGTTGCTGTGGTTCATGATAAAACCTCCGTGATCGGTTCCGCGGTAGCTCGGAGAGAGCCCGGGTTCCCAGTTTTCGCCGACAGCACTCAGGAGTTCGTGAACCGTGCAGCGCACAGACGAAGACGAGTCCGGTAAGCCTTATGACAAGTCGATCCGCAAAAGGCTGACCAGGACTGTTCTCATTCCCAGCGTGACACTGCTGGTGTTGTGGATTGCGGTGTCGTCGTACTTCTTCATCAACGGTCTTTACGTGCGGCTGGTCGCGGCGTCAGTGCGTGAGGTGTCGATCCCCGCAGCCACGGCGCTCGCCGCGTTCCAGCGGGAACGCCAGATCGCCTTGCAGTACCTCGACAATCCCGCGCTGGGGCAATCCTCGATGCAGGAACAGCAAAAGGCTACTGACGAGAAGCTTGTTGCGTTGCGCAGCGCGTTCGACGCGACCATCTCCAACGCGCCAGACGAGATCGCCACCAAGGTCAACACGCTGAAGGCCCAGTTCGAGCAGTTGCCGGTGGTGCGGTCGCAAATCAACTTCCGAAGCATCGATCGGGGAAAAGTCAACGACTACTACAACGAAGTGCTGGACACGGCGTCGGATCTGTTCGACACCCAGGCCCGGATCGTGCCGGACGCGCAAGCCGCGCAGGGTGGCATCACCGCGACCTCGACCTTTCGTGCCGGCGATTTGATGTCACGAGAGACTTCGCTAGTCCTCACGGCGTTCGCGGCCAAGGCGTTCACGCCGGACGACTTCGTTCAGTTCACCCAGTTGCGCGGCTTCTACCGCACGGAACTTGGCCAGATCGCGCCGTTCCTCGATCCCGAAGTTCGCGCCGCGTACCAGGCCTTGACCACCAGTGATGCCTGGCGGCAGCTGACCAGCGCGGAAGACGCACTGATCAAGCGCGGCCCGTGGACGGCGCGTGAGATGAGCAGCGTCGCGGTCAGCGAAGCCGACTGGCAGAAGGCGACGAACGAAGTCGCCCAACGTCTCAACGAGATCGCGATCAACCAGGCGGACAAGGTCTCGGCCGCCGCATTGGAATCCGGCAACTCGCAGCTACGCAACGCGATCGTCGGCAGCATCTTCGCGCTGCTCGCGTCACTCGTCGCGATCATCGTCGCGGTGCGGGTGTCCCGCTCGCTCGTTGACCGTGCGCTGATGACGCGGCTTGCCCGGCTGCGCAACGACTCGCTCGACCTCGCCCAGAACCGGCTGCCGAACATCGTTGACCGCCTCAAGGGCGGCGAGCACGTCAACGTGGCCGAAGAGCTGCCACGACTCGACCACGGCCGTGACGAAATCGGACAGGTGGCCGAGGCGCTGAACATCGCGCAGCTGACCGCGGTCAACGCGGCCGTCAGCGAGGCGAAAGCCCGTAGCGGTGTACACAACGTGTTCCTCGGTATCGCACACCGCAACCAGGTCCTTGTGCACCGGCAGCTGCAGATCCTCGACGAGATGGAGAAGCGCGAGGAAGACTCGTCGCAGCTGGCGTCGCTGTTCCAGCTCGACCACCTTGCCACCCGCGCGCGGCGGACCACCGAGAACCTGATCATCCTCGGTGGCAAGCAGCCAGGCCGCCGGTGGCGCAATCCGGTGCCGCTGCTGGAAGTCCTGCGTGCCGCGGTGTCCGAGACCGAGCAGTACTCCCGGGTGCGGGTCGAAGGCATCCCCGAGGTCGCGATCGTCGGCTCGGCCGTCGCCGACACCATTCACCTGATCGCCGAGCTCGTCGACAACGGCACGTCCTTCTCGCCGCCCGGTTCGCAGGTCGAGGTCAGCGCGACGACCGTGGCGCGTGGCGTGGTCATCGAGATCTCCGACCAGGGTCTCGGTATGAAGGACGCGGTCCGCGAATGGGCGAACCAGATGATGAGCGAGGCCCCCGAGTTCGACGCCATGGCGTTGCGCGCGGACACCAGCCTCGGCCTGTTCGTGGTGGCGCGGATCGCGTCCCGGCTCGACATCACGGTCACCTTCGACCCGTCGCGCTACGGCGGGACGCGGGCGACCGTGCTGATTCCAACGCACATCCTTGTCACCGACGGACAAGCCGAGGAAACCATGGTGGTGAGCGAACCGGCGCCCACGGCGCCGCCCCCTGCAGCAGCTCCACTTCCACCGGCCCCCGCACCATGGCCGGAACCCCGCGAAGCTGATCATTCCAACGGATTCCTGCCCCGGCGCGCCGACATCGCGCCGCGGCCGCACCCCGTCCAGCCACCACCCGTGGCCAAGGAGCCGGTCGCCGACCAAGAGCCGACGCCGGCCACGGACGCGCCTCGCGCGCCGCTGCCACAGCGAAGGCCGCAGCAGAACCTCGTGTCCCAGCTGCGCGACGACCCGGCGGCGGACACCATCGAGAACATCGAGCAGCAGACGGACGACGACACGGTCGAGTACGGCCAGTCGAGGACGTTGTCGGCGTTCCACAAGGGCAGCAAGCGCGGTCGCGAATCCGATGTCACGCCCACCTGATCCACCGCTCTCCAGCAGGGAAAACTCGACAATGAACCAGAAAACCGATCTGAACTGGCTGCTCGACGACATCGTCAGCCGGGTTGTCGGCTCCCAGCACGCGATCGTCCTGTCCGCGGACGGTCTGCTGCTCGGCAAGTCGGCAGGCATGAACAAGGACGACTCCGACCAGTTGTCCGCGATCGCGTCAAGCCTGCAGAGCCTGGCAAAGGGCGTGAGCAGGCACTTCGACCGCGGTGGCGTACTGCAGAACCTGATCGAGATGGAGCGTGGCTACCTGTTCGTGTCCGCGGCGGGCCGTGGGGCGTGCCTCGCGGTGCTCGCCGAGGAGACCGTCGACGTCGAAATGATCGCTTACGAAATGAACCGCCTGGTCAAGCGCGTCGGCGACTACCTCGCCTCGGCGCCACGGGACACCGTGAAAACCGGGGAAAGGGCGTAAGGAGTGGACGACGGTTGGTATGACGACGCCGCCGGTCCCTTGGTCCGGCCATACGCGATCACCGCTGGCCGGACCCCGTCCGCGTCAGCGGGGGCGCAACTGGACGTGGCCACCCAGGTGATGACGTTGCGGTCGGCCGAGAAGACCGACAACGGCCTCACCCCAGAACACCTGAAGATCAAGCGGCTGTGCCAGCGGCCGCTGTCCGTCGCCGAACTCGCGGCGCACATGAACCTCCCACTCGGAGTGATCAGAGTGCTGTGCGGCGATCTCATCGAACGCGGCGTTGTCCTCGTCCGGTCCCCGGCGCAGCGGGTCGAGGCACCTGATCGCGAACTACTACAGGCGGTACTTGATGGCCTCTCCAACCTCTGAGGACTATGTCGATGACGGCGGGGACACGATCCCAACGCCGGTCAAGATCATCGTGGCAGGCGGATTCGGCGTCGGGAAGACCACTTTGGTCGGCTCGGTCTCCGAAATCCCACCGCTGACAACGGAAGAACTGCTGACCGAAGCCAGCGATGGAATCGACGACCTCGCCGGTATCGAACGCAAGACCACGACAACGGTCGCACTGGACTTCGGCCGCATCACCATCTCGCCGAAGCACGTGCTGTACCTGTTCGGTACGCCAGGCCAGGATCGCTTCTGGTTCATGTGGGACGAACTGGCGCGCGGCGCGATCGGTTGTGTTGTCCTTGTGGACACGCGACGGCTGGACAACAGCTTCGCGGCGATCGACTACTTCGAACGCAGGCGGATTCCGTTCATTGTGGCGGTGAACGTGTTCGATGACGCGCAAAGCTATGCTGAGGATGAGATCCGTGGCGCGCTTGCCGTCCCGTCACATGTCCCGATCGTCATGTGTGACGCGCGAAAGCGGGATTCGGCCAAGCTGACGTTGATCAAATTGGTCAAACACGCGATGAGCGAGCTCCCCGTCGCCTGAGAAACCCTCGTGAGTGGTTAGACGTGTTCTAACACGTCTAACCACTCACGAGGAATTTCAGGCAAGACGCTCCCGCCATTCTGTGAATGCGGTGACCAAGTCGGCCGTCTTGCCCTGAAACCTAGGCAGCTGCACATCGATGTAGTGCAGATAGAGCGGGATCAATCCCGTTGCCAGTTCCGGGGTGAGCTCGGCGGGATCCAGTGGGTGTCCTGCTCGGACGCGCGCGGCCAAACGGACCAAGGACGCTGCGACGGGTCGCGGTTCATCCAGGTACCAGTCGATGGCCTCGTCGTTGGTCGCGGCACGGCCGGATGTTCTTGTGCTGTACAGGAAACGCACCGGGAACAGTACGGCCTTGCTGAACCATACCGCGTCATCGAGGAGACGCCGAGGTCTGTGGAATTCTGCGATCACCGCATCGGATGCGAGAATGTCGACGGCGAACTTGGCGCTCTCCAACAACAATTCTTCGCTTGTCGGTCGAGCCACCTGGTTGGCGATGTCTTCACCGAACAGGAGCTTGCCGTGGTCGGCTACTTCCAACCGGTCCAGTGCGGGAAAGCGCCCGTCGTCACGCCCTTCGCGCAGAGCCGTCAGCGAGCCCCAGAAAACAGACAGCTTGCGGTGCAGATCGCTTTGCGCGTGGAGGGATTCGTTCGTGGTAGCGACCGTTTCACGGTCACCTTCACGAATGTCGTTCAGGACAACGGCAAGGTCGATGTCGCTGACGACAGGCGAGTACCCGCCGTACGCGAGGCTGCCTAAGAGATAGGCCGCGATCAAACGCTCACCGAAGGCGTTCTGATAGGCGCGGACGCTTTCATTGACGACCGCGCATGCCGCTTTGGTCATGCTGCGACGACGCTCGTATCCCGTCGGGCACACTCGGCGATTCTGTCGGAGACCACGGCGATAACCTGCCATGCTCGGTCCAGCAGGGTGATCAGGTCGTCCGCAGTCCAGTCGCTGCGGCTACGCAGCAGCCGGTACCCCATTTCGAGGTGCTCGGCGTCGGCTTCGTCGTGCAGCGTGAAGTACGGGTCTTCCGGGAACGCGCGGGTGCCCGCCTGGCTCAGCACAAGACTACCTGCCTCTAGCGCGAGGTGAGCGAGGACTGCGCGCTGAACCCCCGGCAGGACAGCGAATTGGTCCACGAACCACGACGCGCCCGATTCGATCACGGGGTCCCAGACGAGCCGCTGGTCGTCCGCACGGCTGCGGGCCAGGATGGCGTCGTGACCAACTTCTTCCTGCTGATGCTCAAGTGCGAGGGTACGCAGCTGCGGGTCGGTCTCGAAGGTGACACGGGCGCTGATCATCCGCTGGAACGCGTTGGACCACGGCTGCAGGTAAGTGAGCACGGCCTTTTTGGTTTCGACGGTGGTGTTCTCATCAGCCAGTAGGCGAATCAGCTCCGACGACTCGTATTCCCGTTGCCGTTGCTCGTTGTAGCTGGCGATGCGCTCGATATCTTGCTGGCTCACTGCCGGTTCCTTTCGATCACGCAGAACAAAATCACCATACGACGACGGAGGCACTGGGTGGTCATAGACCGGAAACCGGAAGTACGTGGTGATGTCACCCCGTCGTCCCGCGGCGCGGTAGCTGACCAACGTCAGTACGCGTTGACTGTCCTCCAATGGTTCCGGTGCGAGTGCGGTGACGAGCGCGCGGAACCGACCGGGATCTACGCCTTCATTGTGCATCAGTGCCGCCGTGCGGTCCACGGCTTGGCGGTCGTTGGAGGCCAAGTCTGCCATCCGGAGATAGCTCGTACACTCCGCTACTTGGTCTAGACCATAGCGGAACGCAAGGCAACTCAAAGCGGCTTCGCCCGCATTCGCGTCGCCTCCGGTCAGTGTTCGGCAGGCCGTCAGCGACCCTTGGGCGTCGTGACGCCTTGCCACCGAAGCGATCCGGTTCACTTCGTCGATGTCGGCGTCGTGGCTGCGGTAGTAGATCTTGACTCTGGCGTGCGCTTCGTCAGCTTGGTCAATGGCGAAGAACTCGATCTCGCGCCTGCCGCCGATACTTTCGATCCGCCTGCGGGCATCGTTCCATGCGGCGCCCATGCCTAGCCGGTTCATGGCTTCGTCCACAGCGGCATAACGTTGTGCGAGCGGCCATGTGTACAACCCGAAGTATGTTTTGTGGACCACTTGCATGGGCGGGCGCCATGCGACCGAACGCCACAGTGGTGCACGCGACGGACGGCCGATGTGTCTGCCGAAGATCTCTCTGATTTGTGTGATCCTGGTTTCATCCTGCCACACAGGAGAAATCAGGGTGTGGTCGTCGTCGAGGCAGTCGAAGAGCAGTCGCACCTCCGGATGTCGTCCCGACCAGTTCACGGACAACTCGGCCGGGAATCCGTCATCCGCCACATAGGACGGCTGCCTTGGCGCGGTCCCGATTCGTTCGGTTGCCCATGCCGGGAGCGCGTTTCGCAGCATCCGGGTGGTCCGGATGGACTGTTCGGCAGGGACATGCAGCGCACCACAGGCCGTAGCCCACAGCTGGCACAGGAAGTCAACGAACCGTCGACCTTGTGCGGGGTAGATTTTCCTTACATAACCAGGTAACCGCAGCGATCGGCTGGCCACCAGCGGAGGTTATCAGCGGGGTAGGTGTGCAACGATCAAGCTTTACCCGAGTGGTCCAACCAATTGGGCCATCCGGGGTTCGCCTTGTCCGCAACGAACACTCAGAGTTCGTAGGTCATCTCGACGCCTTCGAGCTGCACACCGTCCGGCATCCGAACCATCGTCTTGCGTGTTTCTTCGAAGCCGTAGGAACGGTAGAGCGGAACCCCTGGCAGCGTTGCCATCAGCGACAACGAGCGAAACCCTTCGGTGCGAGCGGCTTGCACGCAACCGTCGAGAATCTGCTTGGCCAGTCCTCGGCGAGTCCAGTCGGCACGAACGAACATCGCTCGCACTCGTGCGGGTTCTGTTGCGGGATCGAGCATCCGGCCGTCGTCTTCTTGCGCACCCGATCCGGTGTAGAGCTTGTTGCGTTTGCTCCAACCACCACACGCGACTATCTCTTTGTGAACTTCGTGAACGAAGTACGTGCCATCATTGACAAGTGTGACGTCCGGCTCAGTTAGATAGATTGCCGCACTGGCAGCCTGTTCCGTGGTGTAGAAGCGCGGGAACAACTCGGTTCCCGAGACACGCATCAGGGTTTCGATCTGTGAAATATCGGTGATGGTGGCAAGGCGCATGGTCTAAAGGATCCCAGGACCGGGTGTCAGGATGTGGTCAGGGTCATACATTCGTTTGGCGCGCTGGACTTCGGGCCACTGCTCGCCATAATGTGCGACCCAGTCCCGTTGACTGAAGTCTATTGAGCCGATCGGGTACCGGACTCCGCCGAGACTGCGTGCCTTGTCGAACAAATGGTTGTTGCGGGCCAGCATCTCTTTGGCGAAAGCCGGATTCGGGCCGGGTCGCTCGGACGCGGTGAGAATGTCGAAAAGGAAAACCCAATCGTCGTCGGGAACCCGCATCATCGGCCGGGTCAGCTTGGCCCGCTGGACAGGAAACAGCAGAACCCAGCCGCCCGCGCCGACATCACGTGGAGTGAGCGCGGGGACGACCTCGTTGACGTAACGCTCCACTGTGGAGGATGGCAGCCAGACGTCGAACCACGGCTTGACGAGTTCGTTCCACGAGATGCTCTGGCGCAGGCCTTCGACCTGAGTGTCGACGCGTTCGACGTATGTCAGGTGGTCGAGGTCGACGGCTTGGAAGACGGTCCCGCTGATCCCGCGCAGCAGTTCGGCGTCGTTGGGCGGGTTCACGGGATCGAAGGTGGCTGCGGCGAAGATGTGTGGCACGCCGCCGAGCCATTGCCCGAAGATGTCACCTATCTCGTTACGTGCCAACAGAGTTCGCAGATCCTTGAAGAACGTCTGCTGGTCGGCGTACGACAGGATGTACGAGCGGGCCATCGGTAACGCGGGCACCAAGTCCACAATGGCCCTCGTGATCACGCCAAACTGACCGACACCGGCGAGAACCGCTTCGAACAGTCTTCGGTTTTGCTTGTGCGAGCACCGGACTGCGCGACCTTCTCCCGTGACTACTTCGAGTTCTCTGACCCGGTCGACGATCAGACCTTCCCGGTTGGTCGACGACACGCCACCCATCGACAGCACGCCACCGATGGAAAGTCCAATGTAGCCAGTCAAAACCGGTGGCGTCAGCTGCTTCTGGTAGGCGGCCCTGGTCAGATCAAGCCAAGTCGCGCCCGCGTCGATGTCCGCGTAGTCAGGGCCGATCGCGTGAATCCTGTTGAGGGTCCGGCTGTCGATGAGCAGACCGGCGACCAAACCCTGGCCGTGCGTGGAATGCCCACGGCCTCGGGTGGCGACCTTGATCCGGTGCTTACGGCAGAACAGAATCATCTTCTCGATGTCACTGACCGACTTGGGCCGCAGCACTGCCAACGGTTTGCGGACTACGTATTGCCCGTTGTCGGTGGACACGTCGTCGAAGACGAGTTCACCGTCCAGGTGCGGTACACGTTCGAATGGGCCTTCCGCGGCCCAAACCCGTCCGACCGGGTCGAACCCTGCGACAAGAACACCAAGACCCAAGCCAGTCAACAGGTTCCGTCGAGTCAGCATATCGCCGGATGTTACTCGGGCCAGGCGTTGTCCTGAATGACCGAGACGAAATCGGCACGACGAAAGTTCGCCTCGAAATGCGCGATGACGTCGTCGTTCATCGTCCCGAAAGTGCTGTCCGGGCGGTCTTTCATGCCTTCATAGAAGGCCTTGATGATGCCCTTCTTGAAGTCCGGCCGCGGATGTGCGGCGGTGACGGCCTTGACCTCGTCCTCGGTGACCTGGTCGAGGTCGAACCCCAGCACATCGGTCTCCACACCGAGAGTGACCACGGCGATCTCGGGCGCGAGATACATGGGCAGCTCTGGCGTTGTGTGCAGCGCGATGGCGTACCAGACCTGGCGTGCGTCGTACTCGCTGTAACCGTGCTCGAGCAGGAACGCGAGCGCGAGCTCGGCACCGTCGACCTCGAAGCGGCGGTTTCTCGTGCGGTACTTCTCGGTCAGCCCGAGATCGTGGAACATCGCGCCGACGTACGCGGCCTCGGGGTCGACCTCGAGGCCACGGTAGCGGGCCTTGAGCGAGCCCCAGAGATAGACCCGGCGGGAGTGGTCGTAGAGCAGGTCGTCGGCGGCTTCCCTGACGAGGTCGGTTGCCGCCTTGGCGATGGGGGTGTCCGGGATTTCGATCCCGGCGATGATCTCGGTCATGACATGAGCTTGCCGCTGCTCAGGCAGCGCGCCCATGCGCTGGCAGACATACTTCGCAGTGATCCGGACATGGGAGTGCAGATGCGTGTGGGTGTCGTCGTCTTCGACGGTGTCAAGCTGCTGGACGTCGCCGGGCCGACGGAGGTCCTCGCCGAGGCCAACCGAATCGGCCGGACCGACTACTCGCTGGTCACGCTGGCGGTCGGCACGAACGCCGTGACCTCGTCGACCGGCATGGCGATCAAGGTCGACGGTGACCTGCGGGACGCCGAGGTGGACACGCTGCTGGTGGCTGGCGGTGACCGGCTTGTCGGCAGGCCGATCGAGCCTGCCCTTGTCGATGCGGTCCGGGACGCGGTGCAAGGCACGCCCCGGGTGTGCTCGATTTGCACGGGTGCTTTCGTCCTGGCCGCCGCCGGAGTGCTCGATGGCCGTCGCGCGACCACGCACTGGCAGCACGCGCGCCTGTTGGCGAAGAGCTATCCGGAGGTGGTCGTCGAGCCGGATTCGATCTGGGTGCAGGACGGATCCGTGTTCACCTCGGCCGGGGTGTCGGCCGGGATCGACCTAGCGCTTGCTCTCGTGGAGATGGACGCGGGTGGCGAAGTAGCCAGGACCGTGGCCCAGTCACTCGTGGTGTTCCTGCAAAGACCAGGCGGGCAGTCGCAGTTCTCGCCATCGACTTCGCGGCCGCGCCCGAAGTCGTCCCTGCTGCGCGAGGTGATGGACGCCGTTGTCGCGGATCCAGGCCAAGACCACTCCACAACGCGGATGGCTTCGTTCGCTTCCGTCAGCCCTCGGCACCTGACCCGCTTGTTTCACGCCGAGTTGGGGGTCACGCCCGCGAGGTATGTCGAAGAAGTGCGGATTGACGCGGGGAAACGGGCACTTGAACAGGGGATGACGGTTTCGGATGCGGCGCGGGAAGCCGGATTCGGGACCTCGGAATCCATGCGGCGTGCCTTTGTTCTGCGCGTGGGAGTTTCGCCACGCAGCTACCAGCAACGGTTCCGTTCCACGCTAAGATGACCTTGTTCTGGGGGGCAAGGGGAACATCAATCGTGTATCGAAGACTTCTCGTCCTCGCATGCGCTCTGCTGATCTCGATTCCGGCTCCAGCTGTGGCAAGCGGAGTCACGCAGTCGTCCGCCCTCGTCGGCGTGCAGCAGGTGCTTTACCGAGGCGGCACGAACGGCTATGGATGCTTCCGAATCCCTGTCCTGTCAAGGACTTCGGCGGGCACGCTGCTGGCATTCGCCGAGGCTCGCAAGTCGCCGTCGTGCGCTGATCGCGGTGACATCGATCTGGTGGTCCGGCGGTCCACAAACGACGGTCGGACGTGGGGACCGATCCGAGTGGTCACGTCGGGTTCGCCGACGGATCCGGACGCCCCGTTCACCCGGGGCAACGCGGTGCCGGTGGTGGACAGGGAAACCGGCAAGATCAACCTGATCACAACGTCCAATGAGGCCACACCGACCGGCAAACGGGTGCCGTGGATCCAGCAGAGCTCGGACGACGGTCTCACGTGGACCGCGCCGCGACCGTTGGGTGCTTCCTTCGACGGGACAAACAACGGATGGTTCGCTACGGGGCCTGCCCACGGCATCCAGTTGACAAAAGACGGGCCTTACAAGGGGCGTCTCATCGTTGGCGCACACCAGAAACCGAACTCCACGACCGTGCTGGCAGGTGTGCTGTACAGCGATGACCATGGTGAGACCTGGAATGCCAGCCAGGTTCCCAATTCCTTTGTGGCCGGTCAGCTCAGCCCCGGCGAGATCGCGGTCGCTGAACTGCCCAATGGCAACCTTTACGCGGCCGCGCGCAACGAGGTTGACGACGCACCTCACCGTGCCAAGGCAGTCAGTACAGATGGCGGCACCACGATGCCCGCGTTCAGCACGGTTCCATCGCTGGCATCACCGAACGTGCAAGGCTCGGTTCTGCCGTTGCAGCAGACTTATCGCACGACCCCGGGCGATGTGCTGATCTTTTCCGGGCCTTCGGATCCGAACAACCGGGAAGAGCTGAAGATCCGCTATTCCACCGACGGTGGCACGACGTGGGCGGGCGCGTCGAACGGTCTGGTGACCAACGAACGTTCGGGGTACTCGGACCTCGCCGAGCTCACTGGCGGCGAGATCGGCGTCGTCTACGAAGGTGGTGTCACGTTCTCCGCCGACGAGATCCGCTTCACCCGGTTCACTCCCACCCAACTGGGACTGCCAGGTACGACTCGGGGCACGCCGTCGCCGCAGCCCTCGGTGCCTGCCGGACTCACGACGCCGGACAGCACGGCCGAGGCCAACGATGCCTACCTGCGCGGGAACGCGACCTTGAACGACGGGCTCCTGCTCGACGGAACCGGGGACTACGCGGACATCCCGTACACGCGGACCCTCGATCCGGGTGCTGACGACTTCACCATCAGCACCCGGTTCCGCTATTCCGCCACTGAAACCAGTGCTGACCAGGTGCTTTTCTGGGGCTACGGCACCGGATCGGCCATCCCGCAGGTCTGGCTCAGGGTGCGACCAGGCAGCGACGAGGTTGCTGCTTGGGTGCAGGGCCAAGGCGGTCACGCGTATTTGACGATGAACGCGGTCCGTGCGTTTGGGGACGGCATGTGGCACCAACTGACCCTCACCAGGACCGGTTCCAGGGTCGATCTCACGATTGACGACGTCACGGCGACTGGAACCGGAGTTGTAGGCCCGGTTTCGACGGGTGTGACCGGCCTTCGCCTTGGTGCGAAACAGGATGCGACCGCCAGCGACGCGTTTGCCGGTCGACTCGGGAACTTCAGCTTGGTGCGTAACGGCGTTCCCCGGGTGAACCTGGCGTTCAAGACTGTCGATGGGGCCTCGGTGCCTGCGCGGGCTGTCGCACCGGTCACGGATGACGTGTCCGGGCATTGCGCGACCGGACGCTTGCTTGGTGGCAAGCAGACGCCGGTTCCTGGCCGTGCCACCAACACTGTGGCGTTGCCGGTCAACAGCGCGCATCCCGGGGTGGAAACCCCGTTCTCGCCGACGCTCGACCTTGGCGCTGGCGATTTCACCTTCGCCGTGTGGTTCAAGTACTCCGGTTCAGCTGAACAAGCGATTGTTTGGGCATACGGAACGACCTCGGGCAAGCGCTCGCTTTGGGTTCGGGCGCAGCCGGAGCACGATCAGCTGTTCGCCTGGGTGGAGACCGGCACGGACCGGGTCTCGCTCCACTTGGCGGACAACTCGAACCAGGTGGCATTCGGCGGTGACCGGTGGCACCTGCTTGCGTTGACGAGGTCGGGGGAGCGGGTGGAACTCAGTGTCGACGGCGGTGAGCCCGCGGTCGCCACTGGACTCACTGGGTCGGTCAGTGCCGATCAGGCCGACGCCATCAAGGGCCTGCGGCTAGGGTCCAAGATGGACGGATCAAACGTCATGCAGGGCGCGGTGGACGACTTCCGGCTCTATCACCGGGCGTTGACCAGTGCGGAGCTGGCGCAGGCCGCAACCGGGCGGTTCCCAGCCGATCTTGCCAACCTGTGGTGGACGTTCGAGAACCAGAACACCCAGGCACACGATGTCGTCCAGCCGATCACCGGCCCACAGACCTCGGACGCATCCGTCCATTGTGCACACGCGGCAGTGTCGGGAACCCCGGCGGTCGTCACAGGGAAGATCGGAAACGCTGTGCGGTTCGACGGTGCCGATGACGCGGTGTACATGCCGTACAAGCCAAGTATCGCTTTGGGGGACAAGGACTTCAAGGTATCGACCTGGCTGCGCTACGCCGGAAGCGGCGACCAGGTGGTCTTCTGGGCGTACGGCATGGGTGCGACCGAACGCGGCCTGTGGATGCGCGGCCAACCCACCCAGAACCGTCTGTTGGTGTACATGCAGACGGACACTGGCGCGTTCCAAGCCGCGACGCAGAGCGCGTTCAACGACGACGATTGGCATTTCGTTGAGGTCGAACGGAAAGCCGGAACGCTCACTGTGAGCGTGGACGGCATACAATCAGGCAGCGTGACTGTCAGCGGTTCTGTCACGTACGGCGACACGTTCGCGGTGGACGGGTTCCGGTTGGGCGCCAAACCGGACGGCACCAACCGTCTCATCGGGACACTGGACGAGTTCCAGATCCACCGTGGCGCGGCGTTGGCGGCACATCTGCCACTCAACGCCGCGTCATAGACAGCTACATTCTCGCGGTGACGAGCGGGGTGTAACCAGCGGACTGGCCTGTCCGATTTGGATGGTAGGACTCCGAGATCGGATCGGATAGTCCATTGATCCACTCGGTGTCGTCGCACACGGCGTGACCCGTGAACGCCGAACGCGGGTCCACGAAGGTGAAACCGTGTGCGGCGGCCCGTGCCGAGATCACTCCGGCGAGCAGGTCCGCGCTCTTGTTGAGCTCGGCCTGCTCGCCCGGGCTGATCCTGGCGAGCAGGTTGCATTCCTCGCCGTTGAAGATCCGCGGATAGCCGACCACGATCACCCGAGCACTCGAAGCGCGGCTGCGAATGGCGTTGTACAACGCGTCGAGCCTGCCAGGGATCGTGTTGCGGATGGTGTTGTTGGCGTTGTTGATCTCCGTGGTGCACGTGGTCGGCCATGGCTTGGCGCACTGGGTGATCACGGAACTGAACCCGGCGTCGTTCCCGCCCGCTGACACCGTTACGTATGTGGTGCTCGCGTTGAGACTGCCGAGTTGGTTGTTCTGAACGTCCGCGATCCGCGCGCCGGAGCACGCGGTGAACGTCAGCGTCGCCCCTTTTTGTTGCGCGGCGAGCACTGGATACGCGTAGGGGGAGCGTTGGCAGGAACCGCTGTCGGAGTAGTAACTACGTGACCCGGTTCCGGATGAGTACGAGTCGCCGAGGGCGCTGTACGTACCGGCGGCGGCCTGCACGGTGTGCACACCGACCAGGCTCAACCCGAGAACAAGCACGGAAAGCAAGGACAATCGGCGCATGGTGACCCTTCCAAGCGTCGAAGCAGGGAAGACCAGCTTGATCGGATCGCCCGGGTTCCTCAATGGACTGAACAGGTGAAGATTTCAACGATTGCCTGAACGACTGGTTACTTATTGCCCACCGCCCCTCGTGAGCGTTTTAGCCGGTTAGAACCGGCGAAACCACTCACGACCCTCACCCAGCGCGGCGCGGCTTCTTCGCGGTGGACTCGTCCGGAGAACCCTCGGCGATCCGGGCGAAGTCCGCGTTTGCCTTGTCTAACAAGTCGCGCATGGCACGCTCGGCGCCGACAGCGTCGCGTTCCCTGATCGCGTCCAAAACCTTGCGGTGACTGGGAACGGGATCATCAGCCTCGGCGCCGTGCACAACTTTGTCTCGCATGGCGAGGCCGTTGGCGAGAACTCGCTGCATCTCCATCAGCAACTGGTTGTGCGTCGCCCCGAACAGGGCCCGGTGGAACTCCAAGTCCGCCTCGACCGCGTCATCAGAGGCGTCGGCCATCCGGTCAAGCGCGGCCGTCATGTCCGACAGATCGTCCTCTGTGGCCCGTTCCGCGGCCATCCTGGCGGCCGCGGGCTCGATCACGGACCGAACTTCGGTCAGGTTCTCCAGCAGGTCCATGTCCGGCGGCCCTGCTGACCGCCAGCGCATCACGTCCACGTCGAACATGTTCCAGAAGGCCTTCGGGCGGACGAACGTGCCACGCTTCTGCCTGGCGTCCACAAGGCCCTTGGCCGAGAGGACCTTGAGGGCCTCGCGCAGCGCGGTCAGGCTGACGTCGAGTTCTTCCCGCAGGGCCATCAGGTCCAGCGTCGCCCCTTCCGGCAGGTCGCCGGACAGGATGCGGCCGGCAAGCGCCGCCACTGTCTGTCCATGGACGCCGCGAAGCTGGTAGTCGGCCACAGTGGTCCTCTCGTAGGTGGTGGGACCTAGTATCTCGCGCCGATGGGTGATCGTTGCAATAATAATTTAGTAATTTATCTTGACACGGGCGTCACAAGCTTGCAATCTCTCGCCATGAGCAACGACAGCTTCAGCCGCAGAGGGTTCTTGGCCGGTCTCGGCTCCCTGGGAGCGGCGACATTGCTCGGGGGATGTGCCACTTCCGCCACTGGTGGCGGCGGTGCGCAGACGAGTGGGGCAGTCACCATCGAGTCCAATCTGTCCGCACCGGCGGCCAAGGCGGCCATGCAGGCACTGGTCGACGCGTTCAACGCCCGCAAGGGCGCACAGGCCACTTTGAACACGATCGCGTCCGAGACCTACCGGACGCAGCTGCCGAGTTACCTTACTTCGCAGCAACCGTCCGATCTGTACACATGGTACGTCGGTTCGGTCGCACGGTCCTATGCGGACAAGGGGCTGCTGCTTGACATCAGCGATGTCTGGCAGAACGTCCAGGGCTACAACAATGCCGCGAAGACGTTGAGCACGGCTGGTGACGGCAAGCAGGTGATCGTGCCGATCAGTTACTACTGGTGGGGCATGTTCTACCGGAAGTCGAAGTTCGCCGAGTGGGGCGTGCAGCCGCCGACCGACTGGAACAGCTTCATCGCGCTGTGTGAGACGCTCAAGAGCAAGGGCGTCGCGCCGATCGGGATGGGAGCCGGTGGCACGACTCCGTGGGTCGCCTCCGCGTGGTTCGACTACCTCAACATCCGGATCAACGGCGCGCCGTACCACCGCGAGCTGCTCGCCGGGAAGCGCAAGTTCACCGATCCGCAGGTCAAGGCCGTGTTCGACCGGTGGAAGACGGTTCTGCCGTACTTCGACCCGCAGGGCACCGCGATTCCGTTCCAGGACGCGACCACGTCGTTGCTGCAGGGCCGGACCGCGATGATGCTGATCGGCACGTTCTTCGCCGACTCCGCGCCGAAGGACCAGCTCGCGGACATCGACTTCTTCCAGTTCCCGATCATCGACCCGGCCGTCCCGGTCGCCGAGGAAGGCCCGATGGACGGGTTCTTCGCCAGCGCCCGGTCCTCGCACGTCGCGCAGACCAAGGAGTTCCTGTCCTACGTGGCCACCGCGGAGGCGCAGGAGCTGTACGCCAAGGCCTCGACGAGCACGGTCCTGCCGGTCAACACCGGCGCAAAGGCGAACAGCTCGCCGTTGGTGGACAAGGGCAAGAAGCTGCTCGACAGCGCCGCGGAGATCACCCAGTTCTTCAACAGGGACTCCAGCGACGCGCTACAGCCGACCGCGGACACCGCGCTGATCAAGTTCTTCAACCAGCCGAACAACGTCGACGGCATCCTGTCCGAATGGCAGTCGGCAGCAGAGAAGGTGTGGGCCTCCTGACATGGCGACCCTGACCGCCCAGCGACCGAAGGTCAAGGCGCCGGTTGTCCACAACCGGCGCCGTAAGCGGATTTCCCCGCTGTTGCTCGCGTTCGTCCTTGTGCCGCTGGCGGTCGAGGGTTTCTTTGTCTTCTGGCCGGCCATCCAGGGCGTGTACCTGTCGTTCACGAGCTGGGACGGCATCACCGCACCGGTGTCGGTCGGCTTCGGCAATTACGTCGAGATGTTCTCCGACCCGACGTTCCTGTCGGCCTTGTGGCACACCGTGATCTGGCTCGTTCTGTTCGGCGGCGTGTCCGCGCTCGCCGGGCTCGGGATGGCGATGCTGCTGGCCAAGGAACGTCGTGGTGTCGGGTTCTACCGTTCGGCGTTGTTCACGCCGGTTGTGTTCTCGCTCGTCGCGACTTCCTTGATCTGGCAAGGGATGTACCAGCCCGACGGATTGATCAACAACGTTCTCGGCTGGGTCGGGCTCGAGTCGTGGCAGCATTCGTGGCTGGCCGATCCGGACACCGCGCTGTACGCCGTGATCGTTCCCGCGCTGTGGCGCCAGATCGGTTACGTCATGGTGCTGTACTTGGCCGGGCTCAAGGGAATCGATCCGACGCTGTACGAGGCGGCCACTATGGACGGTGCGTCCGCGTGGCAGAAGTTCACGAACATCACGTTGCCACAGCTGAAGAGTGTGAACTCGGTCGTGCTGTCGGTGATCGTGATCGACTCGCTGCGGTCGTTCGACGTGGTCTGGTCGCTGACCAAGGGCGGGCCGTTCCATTCGTCCGAACTGCTCAGTACCTATATGTACTCGACCGCGTTCCAGACGCTCCGGCTTGGTTACGCGTCCGCGCTCGCGGTCGTGATCTTCTTGCTGGCGTTCGGCGTGATCGTCGCCTACCTGGTGCGCGCGTTCAAGGAGACCGACTGATGAAGCGCGTCAAGACGGCCACCTTCCACCTGTTCGCCGGTGGTATCTCGATCCTGTGGCTGCTGCCGATCGGGCTGGTCCTGGTCACCGCGTTCCGCAGCTTCGACGACATCGCCGCGAACGGCCTCGGCAGCCTGCCGCGGTCGTTCACGTTCGACGGGTTCGTCTCGGCATGGACCGAGGGCGGTGAGGCGCGCGCCATGCTCAACAGCATGATCGTGACGATCCCGACCGTGATCATCACGCTGTTCCTCGGTGCGATGGCGGCGTTCGCGTTGAGCCGCTACGACATCCCGTACCGGCGCACGATTCTGCTGGTCATGCTCGCCGGAAACCTGTTGCCGCCGCAGATCCTGCTGGTCCCGGTGTCGCGGTTGTCCGAGGTCCTCGGCATCTACGACACTTTGATCGCCTTGATGGTCGTGCAGATCGGGTTCGGTCTCGGCTTCTACACCTTCGTGCTGTACGGGTTCATGCGGGCGATCCCCGGCGAGATCCAGCAGGCCGCGGTGATCGACGGCGCCAACACCTGGCAGGTCTTCTTCCGGATCATCCTGCCGCTGGCCCGTCCCGCGCTCGCCGCACTCGGCGCGCTGGCGTTCACCTGGGTCTTCAACGACCTGCTGTGGGCGATCACCGTGCTGAAGACCAACACCGTCATGCCGGTCACGCCTGCTTTGCTTGCCCTGCAAGGACAGTACGTGTCGGTATGGAACGTGATCGCGGCGGGCTCGGTGGTCGCGGCGATCCCCACGGTCGCCGTCTTCCTGAAGTTCCAGAAGCACTTCGTCTCCGGTCTGGCGGTCGGAGCCGTCAAGTGATCTGGACGTGGGCAGGCGGTTCGATAGAGGTGGCGACCGGCCGGGTCCTGCAGGTCTCGGTCGGCGGCCACGACGCGTTCTGGACGGCGGCCCACCCCGAAGGTTGGAACGTCGGCGGCGACCGGCTCTGGCTCGGGCCAGAACGGGATTGGTTCTGGGCCACCGACGACCCCGATGACCTGGCGGGACACATTGTGCCCGCGGAAATCGATCCGGGGGAGTGGCGCACGGTCCGTGACGAGCTGGGACATGCCGAATTCACCGCGAATCCCGTTCTGCACCACCGTCGAAATGGCACCAGCACGAAGGTCGCCATCACGCGGCACGTGTACCTGCGGTACGCCGACGCGCAACGAGTGGCTTACGAAGTCCAGACCGAACTGACGATCCAGGACGGGCCCGCTGGGCAAGAGCTGAGCGCGTGGAGTGTTCTGCAAGTGCCGACCGGCGGCGTGCTCGAGGTCGACTTGGCTGGGCCGTGGGCGTTTCGCGACTACCTCAAGCCAGTCGATCCTGACCGGTTCACCGTCGGTGACAACCGCGCGCAGATCCAGCTGACCGGCGACACGATGGGCAAGATCGGTGTCCGGCCAGACGTTTTCGCCGGATGGATGCGGTACACGACCGACACGCTGGCGATCGAACGGGCCGTGGAAGTCCAGCCACAGAGCCGTTATTGCGATCATCCGCTCGGCGCGGATCCGGCAACGCAAGGGGACGCGTTGCAGGTCTTCGAGGACGACGGGCACTACGGCGGGTACGCCGAACTTGAGCACCACAGCCCCGCGATTCGCGCGAACGGGACGAAAACGGTAGTAGACGTCTGCCGTACGGCGGTCACCCTTCGTCACCAGGCTTGACGTCCAGATTGGTCTATGCCAATACTTTCAGGTACGTGAACCACCCGGTCATGGCGCGTGGCCAGGTTGCTCCGCTCGTCACCCTGCCAGCAGCGAGGAGCAATCCCCATGCGTGCCTTCACCGCACTCGTCGCGGCCATCGCGGCGATCTTCCTCTTAACGGCTGCCACCAGCAGCGCAGCCAACGGGCTCAGCGCGACCTTCGTCAAAGTGTCCGATTGGGGCAGTGGCTTCGAAGGAAAAATCACTGTCACCAATGGGAGTAGCAGTGCCCTGAGCACGTGGACGGTCGAGTTCGACCTGCCAGCGGGCTCGCAGATCACCTCTTCGTGGGACACCGTTCGGACCAACAGCGGCCAGCACTACACATTCCGGCCGCCGGGCTGGGCCGGTCCGCTCGCGGCCGGCGCGAGCGCGTCCTTCGGCTTCAACGGCAGCCCCGGCAACTTCGGCGGCATCCAGAACTGCCGTCTCAACGCCGACTCGTGCACGAGCGGGCCCTCAAACCCAGGCGCGCCAGGCATTCCCGGCAACCCGACTGTCACGTCAACGACCAACACCAGTATTTCCTTGGCTTGGGGCGCGTCCACAGGAACCGTCACCGGCTATCGGGTCTACGAAGGCACAACCGTGCGAGCCACGGTTGCCGGAACCAGTGCGACCATCTCCGGCCTGACCACGTGCCAGTCCCGCACTTACACCGTGGCCGCGTACAACAACCTTGGTGAATCAGGGAAATCCAGCCCGGTCACGGGAACGACCACAGGATGCCCGCAGCCGGTTGGCGGCCGCGGCGCGCCCTACCTCTACATGGGTTGGGGCAACCCGCCGGGCCCGCAGACGGTCATGAACGCGACCGGCGTCAAGTGGTTCACGATGGCTTTCATCCTGTCCAGCGGTGGCTGCGCGCCCGCGTGGGACGGCAACCGGCCGTTGCAGGGCAGCGCTGACGCTTCGGCCATCCAGCAGATCCGGGCCGCGGGCGGCGATATTGTGCCGTCCTTCGGTGGCTGGAGCGGCAACAAGCTCGGCCCGAACTGCCAGACGCCCGAGGCGCTCGCCGGTGCCTACCAGCAGGTGATCAACGCCTACAACCTCAAGGCGATCGACATCGACATCGAGAACACCGACGAGTTCGAGAACACGGTCGTGGCCGACCGGATCGTCAACGCACTGCGGATCGTCAAGCAGAACAACCCTGGTATCCAGACGATCGTCACGTTCGGCACCACGACAAGCGGGCCGAGCTTCTACGGCAACCGGCTGATCGACCAGGCGCGGGCGTTGAACGCCAACATCGACATCTTCACGATCATGCCGTTCGACTTCGGCAGCTCGAACATCGGCGCGGACACCCAGAACGCCAGTGAGGGACTGAAGAACAAGCTGAAGTCGACGTTCGGCTGGACGGACGCGCAGGCGTACGCGCATATGGGCATCTCCGGCATGAACGGCCTTTCCGACCAGCAAGAAATGACGACAACCCAGACGTGGACACAGATCAGGGACTACGCCAAGTACCGTGGCCTTGCCAGGCTCGCGTTCTGGGCGGTCAACCGGGATCGCGGTTGCCAAGGTGGCGGTGTCGTCGCCAACTGCAGCGGGATCGCGCAACCCGACTGGGAGTTCAGCCGGATAACGGCTGGCTTCTAAGCCCTCGTGAGTGGTTATCCGTGTTAGAACACGGATAACCACTCACGAGGGTCCAATGTGGCCCGGCGGTCCCTGTCCCGCTGGGTCACTTTGTTTCACTGAACGGGAAATTGACGCCTTGACCGGTGCAGTGCTTCACTGCTGAATGTCCGATTCCGCCGCCAGCAACGTTGCTCGGAGGTCCCTGTGCCCACACGACGTTCAGTGCTGCTCGGTGGCGCTGGCGCGATGGTTTCCTTGCCAGTACTCGGTTCCCCGGCCTCGGCCGCGCTACCGGACTGGTCGGTCGAACTGGTCAACTCGACGATGGCGCGGTTCACCCCCGCGACGCTCGGCGGCTGGGACTACACGCGTGGTCTATACCTCTACGGCCAGTACCTGGTGTACAAGCGGACCGGAAACCAGGCGTACTTCAACTACATCAAGTCATGGGTGGACCGGTTCGTCGACGGCAACGGCAACATCAACAACAGCTTCAACAACCTCGACGCCATGCGGCCGGGCGTGCTGCTGCCGATCCTGCACGCCGAAACCGGCCAGCAGCGGTACAAGACCGCGGCCGACAAGATCCGCAACCGGTTCAACACCTACCCGCGTACACAGGACGGCGGGATGATCCACAACACCGGTTACACCGGCCAGCTCTGGGCCGACGGCGTCTACATGGCGCAGCCGTTCATCGCCGACTATGCCAAGCGGTACAACCAGACCTACGGGTTCGACGAGTCGACCCAAAACATGGTCACGTACTTCAACCGCCTGCGGTCCAGCAACGGCCTGATGTTCCACGCATACGACGCCGACGGGTCATCAGGATGGGCCACGGGCGCCGACCGGGCCTCGGACTTCCACTGGGCACGGGCGATCGGCTGGGTCGCGATGGCCGCGATCGACATCCTGGAAGTGTTGCCCGCCAACCACGTCCGGCGGCAGGCGATGATCGACATCATCCGGCACCTCGCCGGCGGCTTCCAGCGGTTCCAGGACCCGGCCAGCGGCCGCTGGTTCCAGGTCGTCGACCGTGGCAGCACGGCTGGCAACTGGACCGAGACGTCTGCCTCGGCGATGTTCACCTACATGATCTCGCGGGCGGTCGAGCGCGGGTACATCGACGCGAGCTTCAAGCCCGTCGCCGACCGTGGGTATCAAGGCGTGCTGCAGCGCATCTCGTTGGGCGGCGACGGTCGTACCAACGTCAGGGAGATCGTGGTCGGTACCAGTCCCGGTGACTTGAACTACTACTTCAACAGGCCTCGGCAGACCAATGACTTCCATGGTCTAGGTGCGTTCCTTGTGATGAGTGAGCAACTCATTCGAGTGCCCTGATCAGGCCTTTATCGATTGTGTGGCCGGATTCCGCCGGTGTTCGATCAGTGCGTCCGTTGGGGCAGGATTAATCGACGGAAAGTTCACCGACGTGCACCGGCGGGATCAATAGCGGGAGTCGTGAACCAGCAGGTGAACTGCCAGAACCGTCCCGGTTATTCGTGAGACAAAGTGCCCGTACGGGCAATTCTTCATATATCACTGGCTTAAAAATGCCGTCACTGTGACCGTCGTTATGTCCGAAAACCAACTTTAGTAGGTTGTCGGCAATCTCGCGTCATCTGCAAGATCACGCATATGGCACGAATCAGAAAAGCCGCCGCCATCCTGGTCCCCTTAGCACTTTCGGCGAGCCTCGTCGCTTTCGCGGGACCGGCGGAGTCGAAGCTCCCACAAGAGAGCCCGATCGACGTTGTCCATCCGCGGTTGGACACGCACGCGGCCAAGCTGAACATCAGCTACGGCCGCTCGGACCTCGACCTGCACTACGACCAGAAGGACGCCGCGGAACCCAACGGGTGCAACGTCCGGCACCACGAGGAGAGTGAGAAGGCCGAGGTCAAGTCCGGCAACCCGCACATCAGGCTTGGGTCGGACGCAACTGACTGGAAGTTGCTCCAGTTCCACTTCCACACCCCGTCAGAGCACAAGTTCGCAGGTCACAGCTACCCGCTCGAGCTGCACCTCGTGCACGAGAACGTGTCAACCAAGCAGCTCGCGGTCATCGGTGTCCCGCTGAAGGTCGGCGCGGCCTCCACTGTGGACACGGTGCTTGCCAAGCTCGCGCCGGAGTGCGGTGACAACGTCCACCTCTCCCAGATCGACCTGAACACGCTGCTGCCGCACGACAAGTCGACGCTGCGCTACATGGGTTCGCTGACCACGTTCCCGTACAGCGAGGGCGTGCGGTGGTTCCTGATGGGCGAGAAGACCGTCACGCAGGCCACGATCACCCGTTTCCAGCAGATGTTCCCGCACGGCAACTCCCGTGAGGTGCAGCCGCTCAACGGCCGCGTTGTCACCGCGGTGCCGCACATCTAGTACCGCATCACTCGAGTGACCGACTGACTGATCAGCGCATCAGCCATCTGGCCGATGCGCTGATCGTTTTCGCTGGCTTCGAGGCCGAAGCGGCGACCCACTTGGCCACGGCAATCTCCTCGGCGTTCGAACTTCAGCCGAGGAGGAGAAACGGTGACAGAGCCGATTCTGGCCGGACGTGGCGTGGTGAAACGCTACGGCGACGTGACCGCGCTTGCCGGGGTGGACATCACCATCGGGGCGGGCGAGGTGGTCGCCATCGTGGGGCCGTCCGGGTCGGGGAAGTCGACCCTGCTGCACGTACTCGCTGGGATCCTGCCCGCGGACGGCGGCGAGGTGTTCCTCGGCCGCCAGGCGATTACCCGGCTGTCGGAGACCGAGCGCAGCAAGCTGCGCCGCTCGCAGTTCGGGTTCGTGTTCCAGTCCGGCATGCTGGTCGCCGAGCTGACCGCCGAGGAGAACGTGGCGCTGCCGATGCTGCTCGCGGGCACCCCTCGCGACCAGGGGATCGCCGCCGCACGCGAGTGGCTGGTGCGGCTTGGCCTCGGTGGTCTTGCCAACCGCAGGCCCGGTGAGGTGTCCGGTGGACAGATGCAGCGGATGGCGATCGCCCGCGCGCTGGCCCACCGGCCACAGGTGATCTTCGCGGACGAGCCGACCGGTGCACTGGACACCAAGACCGGCGAGGAGACGATCGGCGCCCTGCTGACCGTCGCCAAAGAGACCAACGCGGCCGTCGTCATCGTGACGCACGACATCTCTGTTGCGAATCGGGCGCAGCGGGTTATCGAGATGCGTGACGGCCTCATCGCTGTGCGGGCGGCGGCGTGAACCCCGTCCAGCTCGCACTGCGGGTACTGCGGGGCGATTCCCGGAGCCGTACGTCAGCCATCTTCACTGCCATCGGTGTCGCGGTCGGGGTGACACTGGTGCTGTGGCTGGCAACGGTTCCGGGAGCCCTGCAGTCACGCGCCGACCGGGAAAGCTGGCGTAGCCAAGGGTATTCCAGCCAGGAGCAGTTCGAGCAGTCCAAGGACAACGCTGCTGTCCTGGTCGCGAACACGCGTGACAACGTCGGCACGCAACGGATCGAACGGTTCGACGTGGCCGCGCTCAAGCCGAACGTGCCTGTCGCGCCTGGGATCCCGAAGGTGCCGGGACCGGACGAGGTGGTGCTCTCGCCCGCGCTGGCCAAACTGGCCGCGAGCATGCCCGCCGACCAGTTGGCCGACCGGTTCAAGGGGAAGGTCGTCGGGCAGTTCGGGCCCGAGGCGCTGAAGTACCCCGATGAGCTGGTCGCGATGGTCGGGCACGATCCGAGCGAGATGCCCAACGCGTCACCGCGTGCGGGGCTGACGTCGTCCGGTGTGGTTGGCGAAGTGAATCCGATGCTCGTTTTCCTCAGCCAGATCGGCATTGTCGTGCTGATCGCGCCATGCCTTGTGCTCGTGGCATCGGCGGCACGGCTGACCGCGGCTCGCAGGGAGCGTCGACTGGCTGCGTTGCGGCTCGCCGGGGCAACCCCTCAGCAAGTCGTGGCCATGACCGCGGCGGAGACCGCGATCGCGTCGATCATCGGCGCTGTTCTCGGTGTGGTTATTACGTTCCCGATGCGGGAACTGACCGCGTTGATTCCGTGGGACGGCGGCGGCTGGTATCCGTCGGACTGGACACCGTCCGGCCTGCTGATCGCCGGAGTGCTTGTGCTGGCGCCACTTCTGGTGGTTGGTGCCGCGGTCTTCGGGTTGCGGCGCGTGGTGAACCGGCCGTTGGGTGCCGCGCAGCAGCAGAACAAGCGTCAGCCCAACGTGGCACGGTTGCTCTGGCTCGTCGGTGCCGCCGTGGCGTTCGTCGTCGCGATCGGTGCGGCCCAGAACAGCCGGGGCGACAGCGGGATGTTCTTCGTCCTCATCGGACTCGCCGCGGTGGCTGTGTCGCTGGTGTTCGTTGGTCCGCTCGTGACTTCGGCGATCGGCCGGATCTTCACGCACCGCTGGCGATCGCCTGCCACACTCCTGGCCGGGCGCAGGCTGATGGACGATCCGAAGGCCGCTTTCCGTGCGTCCGCCGGTGTTGTGCTCGCGGTCTTCGCTGGATCGATGGCGCTGGCCATGTTCCCGAGCGTGGAAGCCCAGATCGGTTACAGCTCAGGGAAATGGCGTGACGGCGTGTTCGTCGCTGAAGGCTCCGGGCACACGAAGGACCAGATCGACGACGTGAAGGCCGACCTCACCGCGCGCGGTGTCAACGCGCCGGTGATCGAGATCGGTGAAGGCAGCTTCCGTAGCAACAGTGACAAGGACAGGTCGATGTCCGGCCTCGTGCTCGGCTGCTCGGACGCCGCCCAGGTGCTGGGTGCGAAGATCGACGGCTGCCGTCCGGGACCGGCGATCTACCTGCCACGCGGAACCGCGCTCGACCCGTCCCGCCTGGAGTACCAGTCCTACACCAGCAAGACAGGCGATTACCTCCCGCTGCCGCAGGGTGTTTCGGTTCAGGAGTACAACCCCAGCGGGTGGTACGGAATCCTGATGGACCCAGCGGTCTTCGGGGACCGGCCGGACGCGACCGGGACTGTCGCCGTGGTGACGTCACCGGCCAACCGGGAGGTCGTGCACACGGTCCTGGTCCGTAACCTGCCCGGGATTTCGTTGTACAGCAACGAAAGGTACGACTCGCGGGCAGACACCCTGTCGGGCGACCTTCGACGGGCGACGCTGCTCGGGTTGAGCATCGCCACCGTGCTGGGCGGGATCAGTGCCGCTGTCGCCGCGGCGGGCTCGGTCGTGGACCGGCGCCGGACGTTCGGGGCGCTGATCGCGGCAGGTACCCCGGTCAGCGTGCTGACCAAGGCTTTGCGCCGGGAGGCGATGCTGCCCGCGCTGGTCGCCACGCTGGGCGCGGGGACCGCCGGAGTACTGGTCGGCTCGGGGTTGCTGACCCTGATCAAGGGCGAAGTCTCGCTCAATCCATGGATTCTCACGCCGGTCGTGCTGGGAATCGTCGTTGCTCTGATGGCCGCCGCCGCTTGCGGACCTGTACTCCGCCGGGTCTCGGCAAGGGACTATTCGGACGAATAGAAAGCCGCCATCGCCATGACGCCGGGGGAAGTTATCGGGGCTTCCTCCGGCGTCTTTCCTTCGCCGGAGTCATGGCTGATCGGCTCGGATCCGCTTCTGCTGTGCCGACTCCCTTTCTCCTATGCCGACTCTCTGATGATCAGCGTCGGGTCGAAGATGACCGACCGTGGCGCCTGCTCCGGGGATTCGATCTGTTCCAACAGGATCCTGGCCATCTCGGCCGCCATTTCCTCAAGCGGCTGGACGACCGTGGTCAGCTGCGGCCGTGAGGTCAGCGCGGGCCCGCTGTTGTCGAAGCCGATCAGGGCCACGTCATCCGGGGCCTGACGGCCGTTCTTCTGCAGCACGAGCAAAGCCCCATGTGCCATCAGGTCGTTGGCCGCGAACACGCCGTCGAGGTCCGGGTGTTCGGACAGCAGCCGGGACATGGCCGCTTCGCCGCTTTCCTGCGTGAAGTTGCCTTCGGCGATCGGGATGTAGGGAAAACCGTGTCGTGCCATGGCTTCCTGGAAACCGGACAGTCGGTCCTGCGCCGCGGGCACGTCCAGCGGGCCGCAAATCGTGGCCACTCGCGTGCACCCGCGGGCGACCAGATGGTCGGCCGCGAGCGCGGCGCCCGCTTGGTGGGCCATGTCCACGTAACTGATCGGAACCGGCCGCGCCGGGCGGGCGAAGAGCACCGCGGCCAGCCCAGCATCGGTCAGCAGCCGGGGGAGTGGGTCTTCGGGATGCGTGGAGACGAGCAAAGCCCCATCCGCGTTGCCGCGCTTGAGGAAATCGACCACCTCGGCACGGGCCTTGTCCGTCTCGGCCAGCATCAACACCGGGTGAATGCCCTGGTTACGCAGGAAACTGACCACGCCACCGGCCACCCGGCCGAAGAACGGGTCGGCGAACACCTGGGTCGCGAACTCCTCGCCCTGGCCCGGCGCACCCGCCATGACCAGGACGATCGTGCCCGCGCGGCGCGTCACCAGCGACCGGGCCGCCTGGTTGGGCGTGTACCCGGTCGACTGGATGGCTTTGCGGACCGCTTCCTGGATCTCGGTGTCCACGTTGCGGATACCGTTGATCACTCTGGACACGGTCGCCCGGGACACGCCGGCGACCCGTGCGACATCCTCGAGGGTGGGTGTGCGAGCTGCCGGCTTGCTCATGCCCTATTTCTACAACCATCCACGCCCGGCGTTACGAGAGCGTTTTCATTCAGCTGTGGCCAGCCGCTCAAGCCAGTGCTTGAGCAGGTTCACCTCGGGCTCGACCAGCTCGGTGCCCGGGTCGGCGTCCAGGATGGCCTTGAGCTGCAGCGCCTTGGCCGCCAGCGACGAGGTTTGCTTTGGCTCCTTGTCCACGAAGATCGCCGAGAACACCGCGTCCCGCTGACGCCGGATGAGCTCGCTGTCCGAGTACACCTCCGGCTGTGTGACCAGGCTCAATGCCACGCCAACGCTCGCGGTCATGACCATCTGCGCGGCGGCTTCAGTAGGAATGCGCAGCCGTCCGGCCTCTGCACAGCGTTCCAGCAGTTGGCGCAGCAGATCCAAGGCCTCCTGCGCGGCTTTGGGAACCGCACTCAGCGCAGGGGAGTACATCATTCGGTAGACCGTGGGGTGCTCTCGTGCGAACGCCATGTGGTTGTCCCACCCGTTCATCACGTCGACCACGGGGTCGTCCGAGGGCTCGGCCACCCGCTTGATCGACAGGTACTGCTCGAAGCCGTGGTCGACGACCGCGCTCAGCAGCCCGCTTTTGTCGCCGAACAGCCGGTACAGCACAGGTGCGCCGACGCCGACCGCCTCACAGACCGCACGCGTGGAGATGTCCCGGTCAGGTGAGGAGTCCAGTAGTTCCGCAGCCGCTTCCAGCATGCGTGTCCGTAGATCCTCCATGCGTAGAGCGTAGCAGTGATACGCGAGATTGTTAGCGATGTTACCTACGTCATAGTGTTGATACGGGTTTGGGGGTAGCGCCGCTACGATCCATGCCGTAGCGTTGCTAACAACAGAGCGGAACGGCGCTAACAAGGAGAAGAAAATGACTCGGGTTGCCATCGTCACCGGTGCTTCTGGCGGAATCGGCCGCGAGGTCGCGGAGCGGCTGGCCAAGGACGGCATGACTGTTCTGGTGCACTACTCAGGTAACAAGGTCGCCGCCGACGAGATCGTCGAAGGCATCGTGAAGGCGGGCGGGACGGCAAGCACCTTCCAGGCCGACGTCGCCGACGAGACCCAGATCAGCGCCCTGTTCGACGAGGTCGAGCGCCTGTACGGCGGCGTGGACGTGGTCGTGAACACCGCGGGCATCATGCCGCTCGCGCCGCTGGTCGACCTGAAGCTCGAAGACCTGGACCGCGTGCACCGCACCAACATCCGCGGCACGTTCGTGGTCTCGCAGCAGGCCGCGCGGCGCGTTCGCGAAGGCGGCGCGATCATCAACTTCTCGACCTCGGTTACCAAGATCGCCGTCCCCGGCTACACGGCCTATGCGGCAAGCAAGGGCGCCGTCGACGGGATGACGCTGATCCTGGCCAAGGAGATGCGCGGCCGCAACGTCACGGTCAACGCGGTGGCCCCTGGCCCGACCGCGACCCCGCTGTACTTCACCGGCAAGCCGCAGTCGGTCATCGACGCGGCGACCAAGGCAGCTCCGCTTGAGCGGCTCGGCCAGCCTGAGGACGTCGCCGAGGTCGTGTCGTTCCTCGCCGGTCCGGCCCGTTGGATCAACGGCCAGGTCATCTACACCAACGGCGGCGTCGTCGCCTGATCGGCTGGTACTGGGCTCCTGGCCCGGCAGCGCACCGGGCCAGCCCTGGTCGGCCTTCACGGTCAGCCTGCTATTCCGATCGGTCCATGGCTTGCACCCAGGCCATCACTGATAACCCCATGGCCGGCCCCTTCCCAGACCAGCTTGCTATCCCCATCGCATTGTTAGGAACAAGATCATGTCGAAGATCGTCATCATCTCCGGTGCTTCAAGCGGCTTCGGTGCCTTAACCGCCCGTGCCCTCGTGGACGCGGGCCACACCGTCTACGCCGGAATGCGGAACGTCGGGGGCCGCAACGCCATCGCGGCCGCCGAGGCCAGGGCATACAGCGACCGCCTGCGCCCAGTCGAGATGGACGTGCTGGACCAGCGTTCGGTCGACGCGGCAGTCTCTGAGGTCGTCGCCAACGAAGGCCGCCTGGACGTGATCGTGCACAACGCCGGTCACATGGTGCTCGGTGCTGCCGAAGCGTTCACGCCGGACCAGTACGCCAGCGCCTACGACACCAACGTCCTGTCGACACAACGACTCAACCGTGCCGCGTTGCCACAGCTGCGTAAGCAACGTGACGGCCTGGTTGTCTGGGTTGGTTCGTCCAGCACGCGCGGCGGCACGCCGCCGTTCCTCGCCCCATACTTCGCCGCGAAGGCAGCCATGGACGCCCTCGCCGTAAGCTACGCGACCGAGCTGACCCGGTTCGGCGTCGATTCGACGATCATCGTGCCTGGCGCCTTCACTCGTGGCACGAACCACTTCGCCAACGCGGGCTACGCGGCCGATGAAGAGGTCGCGGCCGCCTACGACGAGAAGTACGCAGGGTTCTCCGAAGAGGTGGCACGGCGGCTCGCGGACCTGCTGCCGCCGGACGCCGACCCCGCCGACGTCGCCCGCGAGATCGTGCGCGTGGTCGGCCTGGAGAAGGGACAGCGTCCATTCCGCGTCCACATCGACCCTTCCGAGGACGGCGCTGAACTGGTCAACGCCGTCGGAGACGCGGTCCGCCAGCAGTTCTACCGTCGCATCGGCTACCCGGAGCTGCTAACCCCAGTGCACTGACCTCGTGAGTGGTTGGACGAGTTCTAACTCTGCTAACCACTCACGAGCTTTGACCGGGGGCAATTCAAAACTGTCGGGGGTCACCTATATCGTCCTTCGCATGCTCGTCGTACACGCTGCCTGGTCCCCCACCAGCGGCGTGTGCGTATGGGCGGAGGACGCGACCGTGCCCGCTTCGGCTGTCCGGGTGGGGAAGAAGCCGAAGATGCACCCGTTCGGTGCCTCAGCGGAGACCATGCGGAAGGTCTTCGATGTCGGCACCGAGTTCGCCTACACGCTCGAACTGCCGTCGTCGAGCACGGGACCGGTCGCCGCGCCCGAGCTGGTCCGGCCCACGGCCGATACGACCAAGAAGCTGAAGCTGGCGCCGTGGACCGTGAACGCGTTGGCGCTGACGCCCGACGAAGCCTTGCAGGTGTTGCCTGATCCGCCGGAGACACCGAGTGGTTCGTGGCGGTGGATGGCCGCGGTGGCGCGGTACGCCAAGAGCCTGGTTGATCGGGGGCAGGTGCTGCCGGGGCTTCTCGAGGGGCGGGCCCGGTGGATCCCGCAGCTGATCGGCGAGGACGCCGACCACACGAGGGCGCTGAACCAAGCGATGCCATCGGTCCTGCGAGCCGAAGCCGCCGATCTGCTGCCCCATGTGCTCACCTCGTTCGCGGACGCCACGGCACGGGGCCGCCTCGACGAGATTCAGCTCGGCGCCGAACCTTCCATCGCGGAGCAGTGGCTGCGGGCGTTGACCACGCCGGACGCCCGTGTCGAAGGGGATCTGGGCTGGCTCAGCGGCAAGCTCAAGGAATGGCACCGCTCAGCCGCCCCACCCGCGGGTCCACTGCGGACATGCTTTCGTCTTGCACTGCCGGACGAGAACAGCGACGACTGGCGCGTCGAATTCCTCTTGCAGCCCACGGCCGATCCCAGCCTCACGGTCTCGGCCAACGACGTCTGGCATGGCACGGGAGCGTCGAAACTCCTGACGCGGCATGCCAATCACCCCGAGGAAGTCCTGCTGGCCGGGTTGGGGCGGGCGAGTCGCGTCTACCCGGAGCTCGACGCGGCTCTGCGCGTCAGCACGCCGGCTGAGCTTAAGACCGATCCGGAAGGGGCGTACCGGTTCCTGCGGCAGTCGGCGAACGCCTTGTCGCTGGCCGGATTCGGCATACAGCTGCCGTCGGCGTTGCAACGCGCCCCTGACCTCGGCCTGAAACTCAAGGCCAGTTCGTCGGCCAAGGGACAGACCGCGGTCGTCAGCGGCGGCCTTGGGCTCGACGAAATCCTGAACTACCAATGGAAACTCGCGGTCGGCGAAGAAGAGCTGACTGACGACGAGATCGCCGAGCTGGCCAAAGCCAAGGCGCCGTTGGTACGCCTGCGCGGTAAATGGGTCGAGCTCGACAACGCCAGGCTCAGGCGCGCGCTGACGTTCCTCGAGCAGGCGGGCGAAGGCGAGATGACCGCCCGCGACCTGCTTCAGGCCGATTCCGTACTGGCTGAGCAGGGCGTGGATGTCCCGGTCACCGATGTCGTCGCCGATGGTTGGCTTGGTGACGTGCTGGCCGGGCACATCCAGGACCAGCTGGCGCCAGTGTCCACACCGGACAACTTCACCGCGACCCTGCGCCCCTACCAGGAACGCGGCCTTGCCTGGCTGAGTTTCCTGTCCAGGCTGGGTCTCGGTGGCTGTCTGGCCGACGATATGGGACTGGGTAAGACAGTTCAGCTGCTCGCGTTGATCGCCGCCGAGGGCAGCAAGCCGAACCTGCTGGTGTGCCCCATGTCTGTCGTCGGCAACTGGCAGCGGGAAGCCGCCCGGTTCACGCCGGATCTGAAGGTGTACGTGCATCACGGCTCCGGCCGCGTCAGCGGTACAGAGCTGGCCGCCAAGGTCGCCGAATCCGACCTGGTGATCACCACGTACGGCGTCGTGTCCAGGGAGAACGAGGAGCTGGCCGGGCTTGGCTGGCACCGGGTCGTGCTGGACGAGGCGCAGAACATCAAGAACTCCGGGTCGAAGCAGGCCCGTGCGGTGCGTGCGTTGCCTGCGGCGCACCGGATCGCGCTGACCGGCACGCCTGTGGAGAACCGGCTCGCCGAGCTGTGGTCGGTGATGGAATTCGCGAACCCCGGCCTGCTCGGACCGGCCAGTACGTTCCGCACGAAGTTCGCTGTGCCGATCGAACGGGACAAGAGCGAAACCGTGACCGCGGCGCTGCGCCGCCGGACGCAGCCGTTCATCCTGCGCCGAGTCAAGACCGACAAGCAGATCATCTCGGACCTGCCCGACAAGATCGAGATGACCGAGGTCTGCCAGCTCACCGCCGAACAGGGATCGCTCTACCAAGCCGTTGTCGCCGACATGATGGAACGCATCGAGAACAGCGAGGGCATCGAACGCCGCGGCCTCGTGCTGTCCACGTTGTCCAGGCTCAAGCAGGTCTGCAACCACCCGGCGCACCTGCTCAAAGACGGCTCACGAATGCCAGGTAGGTCTGGGAAACTGACCAGGCTCGAGGAGATCCTCGACGAAGCACTGTCCGAAGGGGACAAAGTACTGTGCTTCACGCAGTTCGCCGAATTCGGTGAGATGCTGCGAGCCCACCTGACAGCCAAGTTCGAGCAACCGGTGTTTTTCCTGCACGGCGGCGTGACCAAATCCCAGCGCGACGCGATGGTCGAACGCTTCCAGTCCGACGCGGGACCGCCGATCTTCGTACTGTCACTGAAAGCCGGTGGCGTCGGCCTGAACCTCACCGCCGCGAGCCATGTCGTGCACGTCGACCGCTGGTGGAACCCGGCGGTGGAGGACCAGGCCACCGACCGCGCGTTCCGAATCGGCCAGCTGCGCAACGTCCAGGTCCGCAAATTCCTCTGCGCAGGCACGGTCGAAGACCGCATCGACGCGATGATCCGCAGCAAGAAAGCCCTGGCCGAGATGGTCGTGGGGTCAGGGGAGGACTGGCTGACCGAGCTGTCGACGGACGCGCTGCGCGAAATGTTCGAGCTGGCGCCCGACGCGATCGGGGAGGCGGCGTAAATGCCTTCCAAACCGGACCCGAACTGGTGGCAGGACAACCCGTCGACCGGCCCGATCAAGGTCGAGAACGGCATCAAAGCGCGCCGGACCAGAGGCAAGATCGCCACCAGCTGGTGGTCACAGCGATTCATCACGGTGCTGGAAGAACTGCAGCTCGGTGGGCGGATGAGCCGGGGAAAGAACTACGCGCGCGCCGGACAGGTGATGTCGCTGAACATCTCATCCGGCAAGGTCATCGCAAAGGTACAGGGTTCCCGCCCACAGCCGTACACAGTCAAGCTGATCTCAAAGCCGCTGACCGGCGAGCAATGGGACAAGGTAACCGAAAAACTGGCGAGCAAAGCCTTGTTCGCGGCGAAACTGCTGGCTGGGGAGATGCCGCCGGAGATCGAAGAAGTCTTCGCCGAACTCGACGTCCCGCTGTTCCCAGCCGCCGCCCGTGACCTGCCAATGCACTGCAGCTGCCCAGACTGGGCGGTGCCGTGCAAGCACGTCGCCGCCGTGTGTTTCCTGCTGGGAGAACGGTTCGACGATGACCCGTTCCTGATCTTCGAATGGCGCGGCCGCTCGAAGTCAGAGCTGCTGGGCAAACTCCGCAAGAACCGTGTCGAAGAAGCCCCGGACCACCCGGCGCCGGAACTGAATCTGGAGAACTTCTTCACCGTAGGCACGCTGCCCCCGGAGCCCGAACCACAGGACGCCGACCTGGTGTTGCTCCGGGTCGACGCGCCCGCGATCGAAGTGGGCGGCGAGCCGCTCATCGACGTGCTCACCCCGCTGTACCAGCGGTTCCAGCGACCGGACGACATCCCGCAGGAGTAACTATGCGGGGAATGGGATGCCGTGAAGGTCACCTTCGCGGCGTTGAACGCGTCAAGGGAGGCCCTCGCGCGGCTAATGCCAATGGCAGGAACTTGAGCACGTCTACCGGGGGTGGGCCAGGCAGCCTGCGAGGATGGCGCGGTGTCGACCGCTGATACCGCACCATCCGTGCCAGGCAACCGGCTGGCCAAGATCGTCACCGAAGTCCTCTCACCCGCGACAATCGTGGTCCTGCTGCCCTTCGCGGTCGCCTGGAACGCCACGGGCCACCAAGTCCTCGCGACCATCCTGTGGTCACTGGTCGTAGCCATCTTCTACAGCGTCCTGCCGATGGTCTTCATCATCCGAGGGGCCCGGCGCGGGAAATGGGACGGCCACTGGGTGCGTGAACGCGAGCGCCGCTTCCTGCCCCTGATGATGTGCCTGGTGTCGGCGCTGGTCGGCCTGGCCATCCTGCTTGTCGGGGACGCGCCGAGGGATGTCCTCGCGCTGGCCTGGTCCATGATTTCGGTCTTGATCGTGTGCGTGATCATCACCAAGTGGTGGAAGGTTTCGCTGCACGCCACGGTCGCGGGCGGTGCTGTCGCCACCGTCATCCTGATCTACGGGTGGATCATGGCCGTTCTCGTCCCGCTCGTCGTCCTTGTTGCCTGGGCTCGGGTGAAGGTTCGCGACCACACGACCGCTCAGGTCATCGTTGGTGCACTTCTTGGCCCTGTCGTCGGTGGTGCCGTGTTCTTGCTTTTGCGTTGATCTAGCAGGTCGGGGCCGGTTTTCGCAGAGACTCCGGCCACATCGGGTTGTCCGCGAGAAGGTTGGACGTCAAACTATTCTCATGACTCCTCAGGCGCCTTTGCACCGTCCGGCGAACCCGGTCAGGTTCGTCACGGCGGCCAGCTTGTTCGACGGCCACGACGCCGCGATCAACATCATGCGGCGGATCCTGCAGTCTCAGGGCGCCGAGGTGATCCATCTCGGGCACAACCGCTCGGTCAAGGAAGTCGTCGCGGCCGCGATCCAGGAGGACGCGCAGGGCGTCGCCATCAGCGCCTACCAGGGCGGGCACGTCGAGTACTTCTCCTACCTCGTCGAACTGCTCAACGAGCGCGGCGCCGGGCACATCAAGGTCTACGGCGGCGGTGGCGGCGTGATCGTGCCAGCGGAGATCGAGCTGCTGCATTCACGCGGGGTCGCGCACATCTTCTCGCCTGCCGACGGGCAGAAGATGGGCCTGGCCAAGATGATCAACACGATGGTCGAGTCCTGCGACTACCCGCTGGCTGACCAAGCACCTACCTCGTGGGACGGCCTGTTCAGCGGTCAGCAGGACGTGCTGGCGCGCGCGATCACCCAGATCGAGGCAGGCGTCTTCGACAAGGACATCCTCAAGACGAGCCGTCAGGTGCCGGTTCTCGGCATCACGGGCACCGGTGGTTCCGGCAAGTCCTCGCTGACCGACGAGATCGTCCGCCGGTTCCGCCAGGACCAGCAGGACAAGGTCCGCGTCGCTGTCCTCGCGATCGACCCGACCCGTCGCCGCGGCGGTGGCGCGTTGCTGGGTGACCGCATCCGGATGAACAGCGTCGACGGCGAAACCGTCTTCTTCCGCTCGCTGGCCACGCGCCGCGCCGGTGCTGAGGTTCCTGATGGTCTCGGCGAGGTGATCACCGCGTGCAAGGCCGCTGGCTTCGACCTGATCATCGTGGAGACCCCGGGTATCGGTCAGGGTGACGCGGCGATCGTGCCGTTCGTCGACTTCTCGCTGTACGTGATGACGCCGGAGTTCGGCGCCGCGTCGCAGCTTGAGAAGATCGACATGCTGGACTTCGCGGACGCGGTGGCGATCAACAAGTTCGAGCGTCGCGGCGCCGAGGACGCGCGGCGCGATGTCGGGCGCCAGATGGTGCGCAACCGCGAGGCGTTCGGCCAGTCATGGGAGGACATGCCGGTTTTCGGCACCAGCGCCGCGACATTCAACGACGACGGCGTGACCGCGCTGTACCAGTACCTGCGTGACGAGCTGGTGGACAAGGGCCTGACGGTCAGCGAGGGCACGCTGCCGGTCGTCGACCACAAGACTTCGACATCCGCCGCAACCGTGGTCCCGGCGGCCAAAGCCCGCTACCTGTCGGACATCGCCGACACGATCCGCGGATACCACGATCGCACGGACCAGCAGGTCGCAGCGGTCCGCGAACTCAAGCACTTTGAGGCCACAAAGGACGCTCTGGCACGGGCCGAATTGTCCACAACGGACGTTGACGGACTCGTCGCGCGAGCGGCGAAGAAGGTCGACCAGGAGAGCCGGGAACTCCTTGAGGAATGGCCGAAGGTCAAAGAGGACTACTCCGGCGACGAGCTCGTGGTGAAGATCCGCGACAAGGAGCTGCGCACGCCGCTGGTCAGGGAAACGCTGTCCGGCAGCAAGATCCCGCGCGTCTCGCTGCCCCGGTTCGACGACGAAGGCGAAACGCTGCGGTTCCTGCGTAAGGAGAACCTGCCCGGCAAATTCCCGTTCACCGCAGGCGTTTTCCCGTTCAAGCGGGACGGCGAGGACCCGGCGCGGATGTTCGCCGGAGAGGGCGACGCGTTCCGTACCAACCGCCGCTTCAAGTACCTGTCCCAGGGGTCCGAGGCAACGCGGCTGTCCACAGCGTTCGACTCGGTCACGCTCTACGGCCGCGACCCCGACACCCCACCGGACGTGTACGGCAAGATCGGTACCTCGGGCGTGTCCATCGCATCGCTGGACGACATGAAGGCGCTCTACGACGGCTTCGACCTGACCTCGCCCACCACGTCGGTGTCGATGACCATCAACGGTCCCGCGCCGACGATCCTGGCGTACTTCCTGAACACCGCGATCGACCAGCGGGTGGACGCGTTCCGGGCCGACAACGGCCGCGAGCCCTCGGAGGAGGAGCGCGCGGAGTTGGCAGCGTGGGCGCTGGCGAACGTGCGTGGCACAGTCCAGGCCGACATCCTCAAGGAGGACCAGGGCCAGAACACGTGCATCTTCTCCACCGAGTTCTCGCTGCGGATGATGGCGGATGTCCAGGAATGGTTCATCCAGCAGAAGGTCCGCAACTTCTACTCGGTGTCGATCTCCGGCTACCACATCGCTGAGGCCGGGGCGAACCCGATCAGCCAGCTCGCGTTCACCCTCGCCAACGGCTTCACCTACGTGGAGTCGTATCTGGCGCGGGGCATGCACATCGACGACTTCGCGCCGAACCTGTCGTTCTTCTTCTCCAACGGGATGGACGCCGAGTACAGCGTGATCGGCCGGGTCGCCAGGCGGATCTGGGCTGTGGCGATGCGCGAGCGTTACGGTGCCAACGAGCGGTCGCAGAAGTTCAAGTACCACGTCCAGACCTCGGGGCGTTCCCTGCACGCGCAGGAAATGAGCTTCAACGACATCCGTACGACACTGCAGGCGTTGTGCGCGTTGTACGACAACTGCAACTCCTTGCACACCAACGCTTACGACGAGGCGATCACCACACCGACCGAGGCCTCGGTGCGCCGGGCGATGGCGATCCAGCTGATCGTGAACAAGGAGTGGGGCCTGTCGAAGAACGAGAACCCGCTGCAGGGCTCGTTCATCATCGACGAGCTGACCGACCTGGTCGAAGAAGCGGTCTTGGCCGAGTTCGACCGGCTCTCCGACCGCGGCGGCGTGCTCGGCGCGATGGAGACCGGCTACCAGCGCGGGCGTATCCAGGACGAGTCGATGCTCTACGAGACCCGCAAGCACGACGGATCGCTGCCGCTGATCGGCGTGAACACCTTCCTGCCGGAGAACGGCTCGGAGGAGCCGATCGAGATCGAGCTGGCGCGCGCGACCGAGGAGGAGAAGCGCTCGCAGGTCGACCGCACGCGTGACTTCCAGGCCAAGCACCGCGAGGAAGCCCAGGAGGCGCTGCGGCGCCTGCGCGCGTCGGCGATTTCCGGTGAGAACGTGTTCGCCGAGCTGATGAACGCGGCCAGGGTGTGCACGCTCGGCCAGGTGACCGAGGCGTTCTTCGAAGTGGGCGGTCAGTACCGCCGTAATGTGTGACCTATGAGCGATGAAGGGACGAGCGTGAGCGAGATCCGCCGCGTCGGGGTGATCGGCTGTGGGCTGATGGGTTCGGGTATCGCGGAGGTGTGCGCGCGTTCCGGCCTTGACGTCAAGGTGACGGAGGCGTCGGAGGCCGCGCTGACGGCAGGCAAGGCCCGGATCGAGAAGTCACTCGACCGGGGTGTGCGCAGCGGCAAGCTGTCGGCCGACGACCGTGAGGCGGCCTTCGCCAGGATCGCGTTCACGACCGACATCGGCGACCTGGCCGACCGTCAGTTCACCGTCGAGGCGGTCGCGGAGAACGAGCAGATCAAGACGGACGTCTTCACGGCGCTGGACAAGGTCGTCGAGGACGAGACCGCGATCTTCGCGTCGAACACCTCGTCCATTCCGATCATGAAGCTCGGCATGGCGACCAACCGGCCAGAGCACGTCATCGGTGTGCACTTCTTCAACCCGGTGCCGGTGCTCAAACTGGTCGAGCTGGTGCCGTCGCTGCTGACCGGCGCGGAGACGCAGTCGCGGGCGCGCGGCTTCGTCACCTCGGTGCTCGGCAAGCAGGTCATCAGGTCGCAGGACCGGGCCGGGTTCGTGGTCAACGCGCTGCTGGTGCCGTACCTGCTGTCCGCGATCCGGATGCTCGAGTCCGGCTTTGCCTCGCCGGAGGACATCGACAACGGCATGGTTCTTGGTTGCGCGCACCCGATGGGCCCGCTGCACCTGACGGACCTGATCGGTCTCGACACCACGAAGGCGATCGCGGAATCGATGTACGCGGAGTTCAAGGAGCCGCTGTACTCGCCCCCGCCGCTGCTGCTGCGCATGGTGGACGCGGGACTGCTCGGCAAGAAGAACGGCCGCGGCTTCTTCCAGTACTGAGTTAACTGGTTCGTCGTCGCGCCGCCATCCCCAGCGGCGCGACGGCAACAGCGGCCAGCGCCATCGGCACGGCGGCAACGGCGATGATGCTCGTGGCGGCGAGTCCGGCGGCGAGCAACGACCCGCCCAGCGTGGGGCCGAGAATTGAGCCGATGCGACCCACGCCGGTCGCCCACCCCACACCTGTGGCCCTGGCTGCCGTCGGATACATCGAGGCCGCGGCCGCGCTCACTCCACCTTGGCTCCCGCCAACCCCAAAGCCAGCAAGGAAAACCGCGATGAACAGCAGCGGCGGCTGCTGGGTCGTCACGGACGCCACCACCGCGCACGCCGCGGCTATGAGGTAGCCGAGTACGAGGAACCGGTGGGTTCGGCCGTGCTCGTCGCGGTCGATGAGCCGCCCCAGCAAGAACCCGCCGAAGATGCCGCCTGCCGCGAACGTCGAGGTCGCCACGGTCGCCGTGCTCGCGGACAGACCAGCCTGCTGGAACAGTACAGGCAACCAGCTGAGCAGGAAGTACACCGACACGAGGTTCATGAAGTACGCGATCCACACAAGCACGGTCCCGAGCGCCCGGCCTTCGGTGAACAGTGACGCCACCGGTGACCGCCCGGTGTGGTCAGTCGGCGATACAAGATCGACTGGCCCGTCCGCCACGGCGTCCGGCGCGACCCTCCGGAGCAGGTCACGTGCCTCGTCGGCACGTCCGGCCGCGAGCAGAAACCGGATGGAGTCAGGCAGCCCGCGCGCCATCCAGACGGCGAGGAGCAGCGGCAAGACACCGCCGATCGCGAAGATCATCCGCCAGCCGAAGGCCGGGATCACCACGGCGGCGACCAGCCCGCCGACCGACGCCCCCAAGCCCACCGCGCCGACCAGCAACATGACAACGGTCGAGCGGGCCCGCGCGGGTGCGTATTCCGCTGCCATGGCCAGCTGAGTCGAAATGGTTCCACCAAGGCCGATTCCGGCAAGGAACCGCAATATGGCCAGGGTTTCGACCGAGTTCCCGACCACGGCGACAAGCAGGGTGCCGACGCCGAAAACCAGTGCGCCGACAACCAGCACGATCCGTCGCCCGAATCGGTCGGCTGTGAGCCCGAATATTCCACTTCCGAGGAACATTCCGACCAGGCCGCTTGAGAAAACAAAGGACAGCGCGCCGGGCCCGAGCCCGAATTCCCTTGCCACGCTCGACGCGGTGTAGGCCATCGCCTGTAAGTCGTATCCTTCGAGCAACGCGAGGCCGAAGCACATCCCGATGACCAGTTTCTGCAGGGCGGACCACCTCGACCCGTCGATCACCTTCCCGATGTCGACCTTCGGCAGACCATCCATCATCGGTTGTTCCTGTGGCACGTTGAAAGCCTTATCGAGAGATCTCGGCAATGTCCATGTGCATGGCAACAAACCGACACCAAAGCCACTGGATGGACGAGTCAAACAGCGGGTCGCCGATTCGATTTCAGTGAATTCATCGAGTTTCGCCCCGCGTTGTACGCTGTTCGGTGTGACGTCCGCTGAGCCGAATGCCTTGCTCGATCTGGTGCTGACGGCCGGGCACGAGAGTGATCCCGTCTCCGAGAGCATCCTCGATGGCGCGCTCGCGGAGTTCCTCGCCTATGGCCTGCGGCGCACGAACGTCGACTCTGTTGCCAAGCGTGCCGGAGTGTCCCGAGCGACCCTGTACCGGCGTTTTGAGAGCAAAGACGTCCTTGTGCAGGCTGTTCTGGTCCGGGAGTGCCGCCGGTTCTTCGGCAGCATCGCCGCGGCTGTCGACAAGTTGCCGACCGTGCGGGAACGGCTGGTCGAGGGTTTTGTGGTAGGGATGCGGTACACCAGGCGTGACCCGTTGTTGTCACGTCTTCTGTCCACTGACCCGGAAGCTCTATTGCCCTATCTCACGGTCAATGGCGGGCTTGTCGTCGCTGCCGCCCGCGATTTCCTGGTCAGCCAGGCAGAAGGCCTGCCAGGGGGTGACAAGCCGGTTGACGGACGGGATCCAGCAGGTGTCGCCGAGCTATTCGTAAGACTGGCGATCTCGTTCGCGCTCACTCCGGACAGTTGCATTCCGCTGGACGATGACGAGTCCGTTCGCGCATTCGCGATAAGTTACTTGGCAGTATTGATGGGACCGGCGCGACACCCCGGAAAACGTAGACCTGAGGATGACGCTCTTACTCATTGGTAGCCAGCAAGATGTGGTTCATGGGTGGAGTTTCTGCTGTGAAAGTTTCTCGCATTCGGCGGGCCGCGCCGGTCGCGGGTGCCCGGATCATCGGATTCGGCGCATACCAACCGTCCACTGTGGTCACGAGCGAGGAGACGGCCAAACGGTTCGGCCGGACGGGGGAGTGGGTGGAAGGCCGCACCGGCATCGTGTCGCTGCGCAAGGCCAGCGCGGCCGAAACCGTGCAGGAGATGGCGATTCCCGCCGCTCGGCAGGCCTTGGACAACGCTGGTCTCGATGCCGGGCGAATTGGCCTGGTCATCGTCGCCAGCTGTAGCGCGGAGAAACCGGTGCCGGACGTGGCATCGGAAGTCGCGCATCGGATCGGCGCGCGAACCGCGGGCGCGTTCGACCTGAACGCGGCATGTGCCGGTTTCTGCTACGCGTTGACCGTGGCGGCGGATGCGGTGCGTAACGGTTCCGCCGAATATGTCCTCGTAATTGGCACCGAAAGGATGACGGCGTGGGTGGATCCCGCCGATCTGGGCACTTCGATCATTTTCGGTGACGGCGCCGGTGCCGCTGTCGTGGGCCCGTCACCCGAACCGGGGATTGGGCCGGTGGTGTGGGGCAGTGACGGTCAAGGCGCCGATCTGATCCGCATTCCGGACTTTTCGCACGGTATGCACATGGAAGGTCAAGCGGTTTTTCGCTGGGCAACCACCGAAGTTCACCCGATTGCGCTAGCCGCGTGTGAACGGGCCGGGGTGAAACCGGGCGATCTGGCCGCGATCGTGCCACATCAGGCGAATCTGCGGATCATTCACGCCATGGCCAAGAAGATCGGGGCGCCGGACGCCATCGTCGCCCAGGACGTCGTCCAGTCGGGCAACACGTCGGCCGCGTCGATCCCGCTCGCACTGCAACGACTGATCGAGGCCAAGGCGGTCGAGAAGGACTCGCTCGCGCTGCTGGTCGGCTTCGGCGCCGGCCTCAGCTACGCCGCGCAGGTGGTCACCTTGCCCTGACCTGGGGGAACGTGTCCCGCACCAGGGTGAGCAAGGTGTGGCTGAGCAGCAGGTGAACCTGGTCGCGGCTGAGGTGGTTGCGCATCACCCATTCGCGTCCCGCGGCCTTCACCATGGCCGCGTACGCCCTGACCATCGCGCGCAGCTGCTCGCGGTGTTCGTGGACCTCGGTCAGGCCGACGAATTCCAGCACGCGGTCCGCGGCGTGCTCGTCCGCCTCGGCCAGTATCCGCTCGATGTCCGCGTCGTGACCGACTCCGCCGACTGCGACGAGCCACGTTTTGCTGTGCCGCAACACCCGGTCGAGGAACCAGCTCACACTCGCGTCGATGCGCTCTTCCAAAGTGCCATGCTGTCCGGTCAGCGGCGCTGAACTGGGAATAGTCACCATTCGGCGTACGACTTCCAGATAAAGATCGCGCTTCGTCCCGAAATAGTGGTTGATCAAACCACGCGCGACCCCGGCATCCTGCGCGATGTCCGTTGTCGACACCGATGGGTACGGCCGTTCTGAAAATAGCTTGATAGCACAGACAAGGATCTGTTCCCGCCGAGCATCTGGTTCGAGTCGTCGCCAGCGTGGTTCGGAAGCAGAACTCATGCCTTTACTCTTCCATGCCGCTGATGGCAGCGTGGAATGAGGTGAGCCTTAAATGTCAGGCTGTTCGCTTACCGGACTTCGTCGCCTTCTTCTTCGGTGCGGGCTTGTCCGCGCTCTTCGCGCGCGTCTGTTCGACACTGCGTTCCAAAGCGGTCATCAGGTCGATCACATCGCCCTGATCCTCTTCTTCTGGTCGTTCCGGCAGCTCGGCGCCCTCGGCCTTGGCCGCGACAAGCTCGGCCATGGCATCACGGTATTCGTCGGTGAACTGCTCGGGTTTGAACGAACCGGCCATGTTGTCGATCAAAGAGGTGGCCATCTTCAGCTCCTGCGGACGCACCTCAAGATCTTGATCAAGGAATCCGAAATCGGGTTTCCTGATCTCGTCCGGCCAGAAGATGGTGTGCAGAACAAGGACGTCATCACGAGCCCGCAAGATCGCCAACGACTCACGCTGCCGGATGGTGATCTTGACAACCGCGTGCCGATCGGTGTCCTCAAGCGCCTGCCGCAACAGGACATAGGGGCGGCCAGCGGTTTTGTCGGGCTCGAGGTAGTAGGTCTTCTGGAAAAAGATCGGATCGACCTCTTCGGTCGGCACGAACTCGAGGACCTGGATCGACTTGTCGGTGGAGACCGGCAGTTTGTCGAAATCCTCGTCGGTCAGGATGACCACGCGGCCGTCTTCCAGCTCGTAGCCCTTGGCGATGTCGCGGTATTCGATCTCGTTGCCGCAGATCTCGCAGACACGCTTGTAGCGGATCCGGCCCCCGTCCTCGGGGTGGACCTGGTGAAACCGGAAGTCATGCTCCTCGGTCGAGCCGAACATCCGGACGGCGATGGTCACCAGCCCGAATGAGATGGCACCGCGCCAGACGGGTCTCATAGTCGTTTGGTACCCATTCGCAGCGAGATTCGCAACCCCAATGGGCCAAATAGTCGCAGGTCAGCACGCGTAGCCCGCAAACAGTGGGTCGCCAGCCCACGCCCGAAATCAACTGCGGCGCAGCGGCGCGGCCTGGCATGATCGCCGTCGTGGTGCACGAACTGCTCTACCTCTGATCGAGGCGCGTCCAACCGCCGCCGCAGTGGCGCGCGGATCTCCGCGCGGCCCTTTCAAACCAGAGTCAGGAGTTTCGATGATCCACGTCCTCATGTCCACCTCGGCCGCGCACGGTCATGTGCACCCCAACCTGCCGGTGATGGCCGAGTTGGTCGCCCGCGGCCACCGCGTCACCTACCCCGTCCCGGACCGTTTCGCCGACGCCGTCGCCGCCACTGGCGCGATCCCGCTGCTGATCCGTACCGACCTGCCCGACCCGGCGAAGGGCGAGCAGTGGCCGGAAGGCGGAGTCGAGGCGATGCGGTTGTTCTCCAACGAGGCCCGCTCGGCGTATGCGCAGATCACCGCCGCGCTGACCGGCGATCTGCCGGACATCGTCTGCTACGACGGCAGTGGTTGGGCCGGTCACGCGCTGTCCAGGGTGCACGGGCTGCCGCGGGTCGAGCTGGCTCCGCACATGGTCGCCTGGGACACCTTCGAAGAGGACTTCGCCGAGGCGTACGCGTTCTACGACACGCCGGAGGGACTGGCCTGGCAGGCCGAGATGGACGCCTGGCTTGACGAGGTCGGCGTCGGGCTCGGCAACCGGGAGTTCCTCGGTCAACCGGACCGGTCCGTGGTGCTGATCCCCGAGGCGATGCAGCCCAACCGCGACCGGGTCGACAGCGGCCGCTACACGTTCGTCGGGCCGGTGATCGGCGACCGCTCCCACCAGGGATCGTTCGCCGATCTCGGGGTGCGGTCGGACCGGCCGCTGTTGCTGGTCTCGCTCGGGTCGGCCTACAACGACCGGCCGGCGTTCTGGCAGGACTGCATCACCGCCATGCACGGCACCGGCTGGACGACAGTGCTGGCTGTCGGCCCGTACGCCGACATGACCGAGCTCGGTGACATCCCGGACGACGTCATCGTCCGGGAATGGGTGCCACAACTCGCGGTGCTCGCGCACGCGTCGGCGTTCGTCACCCACGCCGGGATGGGCGGCTGCTCGGAAGGCCTGTGGCACGGTGTCCCGATGGTGGCCGTACCGCAGGCGGCCGATCAGTTCGTCAACGGCCCACGGCTCGCCGAGATCGGTGTCGGGGAGCATCTGCCTGCTGAGGAGGTCACCCCGAAGCGACTGCGTGCGGCAGTGCTGCGGGTCGCGTCCTCGGAAGACGTCGCGGAGCGGTGTGCCGCAGAGAAGAAGATCGCCAGGGCCGCGGGCGGCGCCTCAGCCGCCGCAGAGGTGATCGAGTCCTTGGTGGAGTGACGAGAACTGCGGGATGACGCCTCACCCGTTCGGTGGGGCGTCATCCCGCAGTACCGGCTCGGTGAGATCAGGCGTCGTTGGACAGGCTCGCGCGCAGCGTGTCCAGGCTTTTGGCCAGCAACCGGGACACGTGCATCTGGCTGATCCCCAGCCGATCAGCGATCTGCGTCTGCGTGAGATTGCCGAAGAACCGCAGCGTGATGATCTTCTGCTGCCGCTCGGGCAACCGCTTGATCAGCGGATACAGCGCCTCGCGGGCATCGACCACGCTCAACTCGGGGTCATCGGCGCCGAGCGTGTCGGCAAGCGAAGCCGAGTCCGGATCGTCGGTGAGCAGGTAGTCCAGCGACAGCGAGTGGTGCGCGTTGGTCGCCTCAAGCCCCTCGAACACCTCTTCCCGGCTGATTCCCAAGTGTTCGGCGATCTGGCTTGGCGTCGGAGCCCGGCCGAGCCGTTGGGACAAGTCCGTCACCGCGCTGCCGATGGACAGGCGCAACTCCTTGAGCCGACGCGGCACGTGCACCGCCCAGCTCGTGTCACGGATGTGCCGCCTGACCTCGCCCATGATCGTTGGCACGGCGTAGGACATGAAATCGGAGCCGTGCTGCGGGTCGAATCGGTCGACCGCGTTGATCAGGCCGATCCTGGCGACTTGGGCGAGGTCTTCGAGCGGTGCGCCCTGGTGGCTGAACCGGCGTGCGATGTGCTCGGCGACCGGCAGGTGTTCGGTGACGAGTCGTTCCCGCAGCGCAGCGTGTTTCGGGCTGTCCTTCGGCAACGATGCGAACTCTTCGAACAGCGGGGCGAGATGGTCGTAGCCGCCGCGCGGGTTCACTCGTCGACCAGCCCGTTGCGTTTGGTCAGCTCGATCCACAGGTTTTTGCCGCTCACGCCTGCTTCGAGCGAGTCGGTCAGTGTGGAAAGCACGTGCCACGAGAAGACGCCGGTGTCCGGCCAGTCGTCGCTGTCCGACGGGACCGTGGCCAGGACCTTGATCTCGGTTTTCGGGGTGAACCGGACTGTGAGCACCGAGCCGGTTGTCGCCCTGAGCATCAGCATCGAACAGGCCTCGTCCACGGCCATCTTCAGATCCGCGATCGAGTCGAGGTCGAAGTCCTTGCGCATCGCGACCGCGGACGTGATCGCCCGCAGCATCTCGAGCTGCGCAGCGTCCGCCGCGACCCTGACCTCGATCTCGTCGCCGGACGGATCGGGCTGTTCTGGCTTCGTCACCCACACAACTGTAGTGCTAACGAACGTTTGCAAGAATGTCGGCATGACGGTCCGCCGCCAGTCCGACCGGGCAGAGTCCGGCGAGGGTGACGAGGCCCGCAAGCCGAGCAAGGGCGACTTGACGTCGCAGGCCATTCTGGACACCGCGGCCCGGCTGCTGGCCAAGCGGTCGATGCACGAAATCGGCATCGACGAGCTCACCGCGGGCGCGGGCGTGTCCCGGTCGACGTTCTACTTCCACTTCGAGTCCCGCGACGCCGTGCTGCTTGAGCTGTCCGAACGGGTGCTGCGCGAGATCTACCACTCCGGCATCGTCTGGTTCCGGCGTAGCGATGAGACGCCTAGCGACGCCGTACGCCGCGCGCTGACCGCGACCGTGGCGCTGTGGCGCAAGCACGGTCCGGTGCTGCGTGCGTCGGTGCGCGGCCGTGAGTCAGATCCGCGCCTGGCGCAACTGTGGGTCGAGGTGGCGCGGCGGTTCATGCGGTCGACCGCCGTGCAGATCGAGAGCGAACGACGAGCAGGGCTCGCACTGCCGGGCCCGCCGTCGGCCAAGACCATCGCGAGGGCGCTCGTGCTGATGAACGAGCACGTCTGTTACCACCAGTCGATGGCCAAGAAGTCGGCCAAGTGGGACGCGGACATCGTCGACACGCTGACCACGATCTGGTTGCGCACGATCTACGGGACCGAGTCCGAATAGCGAACAAAACCCCAGGTCAGCCCTCGTGAGTGGTTACGCCGGTTCTAACCGGCATAACCACTCACGAGGGGGTTTCAGCGGGCCATGATCGGTTCGGTCAGCTTCGAGCCGTCCGCTTTGCCGACAAAGCAGTAGGTCAGCCGGTTCGACATTCGATAACCGTCGCTCGTCTTGACCTTCCACGCCTCGGTGTTGGGCACGATCACCCAGAACTTCAGCGTCTCCTCCTTGTTCGGCACGGGCACGGCCTCGGACAGGAAGATCCGCGTGCACAACTGGGTCGTTTCTTCGACGAGCTGCTCGAACGGCGGATACGGGACTTCCTTCTCCAGGTCGCGGTTGGCCCAGTCCTGTTCGAGAACTTCCACGTCATGCGGGCCGTAGCAGCCGACGTCGGTGTCGAAGTCGGGGTCTTTCGCGCCTTTCTTCGGCACCCAGTCGTTGTGGCACTCGCCGGAGATCATCGCGCCGGACAGGTCGGGGATGTCGCCGCCGGGCCCGTGCGTCATCACCGGCATCATGGCTTTGGATGTCACCTTCGCCGCGGTCGTCGGCGTCGGCATGGTGAACGAGAACGTGGGCCGTGGCAAGGATTCCGGGTCGGCCTTCGAGTTCAGCGACATGACCACGGCGGCCGCGAACGCGGCGACAAGGACAACCGAGATCGACGCCGCGTACAGCGGTTTCCGGTTCTTCTTCGGCTTGCCGACGGGCGCGAGCCGGTTTGTCGGCGGATCGACGGGCTCCGCGCTGAGCGCCTCTTCGATCAAGCTGTGGGCGCGGTGCGTACCAAGGCGGCGCTCAGGATCACGCTCGAGCAGGCCCATGATCAGCTGCGCCATCGGCCCGTGAGCCAGGCGCGGCTGCGGGTACTCGGTCATCACCGCGAGCATGGTCGCCGAGGTGTTGGCACGTTGGTACGCCGAATACCCCTCCACTGCGAAGAACAGCGTGGCACCGAGTGCCCACAGATCCCACCCGGCCGTCACCTGGCCGCCTTCGAGCCGTTCCGGCGACATGTACGCGGGGGAGCCGATCAGCATGCCGGTCGTGGTCAGCCGTGGGTCCTCAAAGGACTGAGCGATGCCGAAGTCGGTGAGTTTGGCCGAATCCTTCGCGGGTACCATCACGTTGCCCGGCTTGACATCCCGGTGCACGATCCCAGCGTCGTGGGCGGCTTCCAACGCGGACAGCAGCTGCGCGGCCAGCCGTGCTGCCTTGGCGACCGGCATCGGCCCTTCGGCCTCGACCAGCTCGGTCAGGGTCGGCGCTTGGACGTACTCCATCACGATGAACGTGTCATCGTTTTCCCTGATCAGGTCGTACACCCGGACGATGGCCGGATTCGCGAGCCTGCCCGCGATCCGTGCCTCACGCAGCACACGCTCCTGGTAAGGCCCACGTTCGCTTTCCGGGACGATCAGTTCCTTGACAGCGACCGGCCGCCCGAGGACGGTGTCTTCCGCCAGCCAGACCACGCCCATCCCGCCACGACCCAGTTCGCGGACAAGCGTGTACCGCTGATTGCCGATCTGCCGCATGACGGCGCAGTGTTCCATCGGGACTGGCCGCCCGGACTGTCCTTTCGGGCAGTCAGATGGTCACCGTTACTGATTGACTCGTTCGTCCCAGGTTGCAGGCTTGGCCAGGGTTTCAAGCAATTCGTTGAGGCGCCCCGCGTTGCGCAGCACGGCGACGGTGTTGTGGTAGTCGCGTGACGTGGTGATCTTGCCGTCCACGACGTTGGTGATGATCGCGTTGTAGATGCTGTACGCCTCGCCCGTTGCCAGGGAAAAGCCCCGGTACTCCCATTCCGCGACGACCTCGGTCGGGCCGGTTTCGTGGATGATCAGGTCGTGTACTTCCACGTTGACCAGGTTCGCCTGGTCCATCTGCGTGGTCGTCGAGCGCCTGATGCCCTCCGAGCCCTCAAGCCGGTTCGGGCTCGGCAGGAAGAAGCGGACCTCGGTGACCGAGTCCTCTGCGTACAGATCGGGGATACGGGAGAAGTCCGTGGTGGCGAACTCGTGGATGAGCTTGGTGACGACCTCGGCTGGTGTTGCCATCTCAGTTCCCCTCCGCCAGCTGCGCGAGCAGCGTGTCCAAGTCACCGGAGATCCAGGCGCGCACGACGTGGTCGTGGTAGTCGCGTGAGGACACGATCTTCCCGTCACGGACCCTGGTGACGATGAGATTGCCGGTCTCGAACGGTTTGCCGGTGGCGGGACTGACGCCTGCGTAGTCCCATTCCGCGATGACCACTTCGGGGTCGGCGGTCGTGCGGATCGTCAGATTTTGGACGTGGATGTCCTCGTACATCGTCGTTCTGCTGGCGTTCGCCATTTTGCGGATCCCCGCGCCGCCGACCATGATCGGCGCATTCGGTTGCGCGAGCGGCAGAACGAGGACCGCGTCGTCGGAGTAAAGGTCGGCTGCCTTGTCGAACTGCTTGGCAGCGAAGAACTCGATCAACTGACTGACCACTTGGGACGGTGTCGTGTCTGACACGGATGACCTCCATCATTGACCCGTCATCAGTGATAGTCAGTATTAGTGACTTTCTCAAGTGAACGGCACGAACGTGCCAGCCGGTCGCAATTAAGCGAAACTAGGAACCGCAATTCAGCGAAACCACGAACCGCCCGCATTGACCTGGTGATACCCCAATGCTCGGTATGTCGCGTCCACCAAGGACTGCCCGCGTGCGTTGATTCCGATACTTGCACCCTGCTGGTTCATCGCGTATCCGAACGAGACCTTGGCCAGCGGATCGGCGAAGCCGAGCGCGCCGCCCATTCCACTGTGGCCGAACGCGTCCTCGGCGAGGAGAATGCTTTCCTGGTCGTTGGGTGCCAGATGCCGGTTGTCGCTGGACTTGAGGAACCCGCTGGCGAACCTGCTCGGCACAAGCACAGCGGCGTCGACCGAACAAGCCGAAGTCACCTGACCCATCACCGCGACCTGATTTGGACGTACCAATCGGACATCCCCGAACGTCCCGCCTAGAGCAAGCGGCCGATACATGCCCGCGAGGCCGCGAGCATTGGTGACGGCACCCACCGAACCGATGGTCGACGCGTGCGCGCGCCGTGAATTGAACTCGCCCGACACCATGTAGCCGCCGGTGTTGAGCAGCATCAGGCCAGGAGTGGACTTCGGATCGCCCGTCGCGATCATGTACACGCTGGGAACAAGGGTTCCCGGCTTCGTCAGATCCGGCGGGATGGTTGGCGCGACGCGGGTTTCTTGCTCTTCCGGCAGGCTCAGCCAAAAGTCGAGCTCGAGCGGCCCGGCGATCTCGGTGTCGAAGAACTCGGCCAGCGGCTGCCCAGACACCCGCCGTACGACCTCGCCGACCAAGAACCCGAAGGTCAGGCCGTGATACCCGTGCGTGGTGCCTGGTGTCCACAACGGCTTGGCGGCGGCAAGGGCGCTGGTCATCAGCTCCCAGTCGTAGAACGCACCCTCCGGCAGCTGCTCGGCCAGCCCAGCCAATCCGGCCTGGTGGTCGAGCAGGTGCTGGACGAGCACGCCTTCCTTGCCGTTCTGGGCGAACTCCGGCCAGTACTTGGCCACCGGCGCCTTCAGATCGAGCGCGCCCCGGTCATCGAGGATGTGGGCGCAGAGCGCGGTGGCGCCTTTGGTGCACGACCAGACGTCGACCAGGGTTTCCTCGGTCCACTCGGCGCCTGTGGCCGGATCAGCCGTGCCGCCCCAGAGGTCGACGACCGTCTTGCCGTCGACCGTGACGGTGACCGATGCCCCGATCTCGCCGCGCTCGGCGAAGTTCCGCTCGAACTCGGCCAGCACCTCGACGAACTCCGGATCGTGCGTGCCGTGGATCGACATCAGACCACTCCTTCGCGACCGGGCTGCCTCATCCCATCATTCGGTCATCTCCGGCGCCAGGCGTGGTTCAGGCGACCTGATACTGGCTGGTGATCGCGACGCGGTTGAAGGCGTTCATCACAACGGCCAGCCAGGCGACCGCCGAGATCTGGTCGTCGGTGAGTACGGCCGCGGCGGCGTTGTAGTCCTCGTCGCTGACGTGTCCGTCCGACACGCGCGCCATCGCCTCGGTCAGGCGGAGGGCGGCGCGTTCCATCTCAGAGAAGTACTCGGTCTCTTCCCACGCGGGCAGCACGGCGAGCCGGTCCGGGTTCTCGCCAAGCTTGAGGGCGTCGCGTGTGTGCATGCGCAGGCAGAACGCGCAGCCGTTGATCTGGGAGGAGCGTAGCTTCAACAGTTCGAGCAGGAGTGGGTCGAGGCCTGCCGCGGCTGCGGTGTTCAGGACCTCGGTCGACAGGGCGACAAGGGTTTTGTAGGCGGCCGGGTGCTGCTTGTCGATACGGACGCGCTGCGTGTTCGTCACAGTTCCTTCGATTCGTTCCTGGCCAGCATCGTGATGGCCGGTGGGTGCTTGTCCGGATTGATCACCCTGCGATACGCGATGATCAGGCCGTCGGTGATTTGGACCGTGTCGATGGAGAAGACGCCCTGCCGGTGAAACACCAGGGCGAGTTCGCCGCCGACCTCGGCGAACTCGATCCGGTCGGCAAGCCACTGGCGACCAACCCGGACCATCACCTCGGCGACGCGCTCGCCACCGCGAATGATCTTGCGGGCGGCCGCGGCCCTGCCACCGCCATCGGTGACGTAGACCGCGTCCGGGTGCAGGAGCCGGACCAGGCCTGCCAAGTCACCGGATATGTAGGCGGCACGGAAGATCGTCAGCAGCCGTTCGCGCTCCGCCTTCGGGGGCGGCGAGGTGTACTGCTTCGCTTTGGCCACCCGCCGTCGAGCCCGCGAGGCGAGCTGCCGGGCGCCGGGCACGGAGGCGTCCAGCACCTCGGCGATCCGGCCGAAGTCGATCCCGAAGACATCGTGCAGGACGAAGGCCACCCGCTCCGGTGGGCTCAGCTCCTCCATGATCAGCAGCATCGCCGTGCTCACGGACTCGTCGACGAGCACCGGCTCCGAGGCATCCGGCCCCGTCAACAGCGGTTCCGGCAGCCACGGCCCGATGTAGGCCTCGCGGCGTACCCGAGCGCTCTTGAGGATGTCGTACGAGCGACGCGCGGCGACCGTGACCAACCAAGCCCGCAGGTCGTCGACCTCGTGCAGATTCGCTTGTGCCGCCCGCAGCCACACGTCCTGTGCCACGTCCTCGGCATCGGCCACACTCCCGAGCAGCCGGTAGGCCACACCGAACACCGCAGGCCGGTGTGTCTCCCACTCGGTACCGAGTGTGTCGTGCCGCTCCATGCAGATTTGTCCTCCTCAGTGCGGGTCGTCCGTCTTGAGCGGATCGTCGGTGTTGGCGACGAAAACAGTCAGGAGCTTGGCCGGTTGCGTCGCACTGGCGTTTTCGGCGGCGACGTGGTGGGAGCCCGGTAACTCGACCCAGCCCTGACCCTGCTGATACGTCATCACGGCCTGGCCCTCAAGCTGGCTGCGGATGGCGCCCTCGATGACGTAGGCGTAGATGAACGCCTGGCCATGCCGGTGCGGTACCGCCTTCGCGTTGGGCGGGAAGTCGACCGTGGCCGAGGTGAACGTCTTGCCTGGCACGTCCGGCAGCGCCTGCTGCAGCAGCGGCGTCAAGATGTCGGATGGACGCTCCGCAGTCATGGAACTGGCTGACACGGGCTTGGCCGAGCTGCCACAGGCGGTGGCCCCGGTCAGCGTGGCGAGGGCCAACAGACCGCCGACAATCCTCGCGCCCTTCATGACTGGTCCTCGGTAATGGCTTGCATGGTGGTCCTTGATCCAGTGAGCGTTGTCATCAGGGAGACGAGACAGCTACACCGGACGTGACGGCCCGTTCGGTTTTGTTCGCTCTGTGAAGAAAGTCAGCAGCTCCACCAGGGCATACTGCGCAATCATCGGACTTCTCAGCTTTCGATGCGGTCACAGGACTGGACGGAGAGGACACCTAGGGGATATACATCGGATGTCTTGCCGGGCGGGGAGGAAGGGAAACCGACATGCACCTGATGCGCCTCGGCGCGATCGGCGAGGAGAAGCCCGCCGTTCGTGCCGACGATGGAACGCTGTACGACATCAGTGGGCTGACCGGCGACATCGACGGTGCTTTCCTGGCCGGGGACGGTATTCAGCGGGTGGCCGACGCCCTTGCCGCCAACACGCTGCCGGCGATCGACGGTACCGGTCTGCGCATCGGCGCGCCGATCGCCACGCCTGTCAAGGTCGTGTGCATCGGGATGAACTACGCCGCGCACGCCAGGGAGTCGGGCGCGCCGCCGCCCAGCGAGCCGGTCGTCTTCATGAAGGACCCGAGCTGCGTGGTCGGGCCGTACGACGAGGTGCTCATCCCCAGGAAGTCCACCAAGACCGACTGGGAGGTCGAGCTGGCCATCGTGATCGGCAAGACCGCGCGCTACCTCGAGTCGCAGGAAGAAGCCCTCAAGCACATCGCCGGGTACGCGATCTCCAACGACGTCTCCGAGCGTGAGTTCCAGCTCGAACGACCGGGTGGTCAGTGGGACAAGGGCAAGTCGTGCGAGACGTTCAACCCGCTCGGCCCGTGGCTCACGCCCGCGAGCGAGGTCGGCGACCCGCAGGACCTGACGCTCAAGACGTGGGTCAACGGCGAGCTCAAGCAGGACTCCACCACCAAGGACATGATCTTCCCGGTCGCCGAGATCGTGCACTTCCTGAGCCAGTACATGGTCTTGCGGCCCGGCGACGTGATCAACACCGGCACGCCGCAGGGCGTCGCGCTCGGCCAGCCGGAGCCCAAGCCGTACCTGCGTGCAGGAGACGTGGTCGAGCTGGAGATCGAAGGTCTCGGCCGCCAGCGGCAGAACGTGGGGCAGGCCTGAGATGCCCCATATTGTCGCTATGGACGTGCTCGACGTCCGTTTTCCCACATCCCGTGAGCTCGACGGCTCCGACGCGATGAACCCGGACCCGGACTACTCGGCGGCCTATGTCGTGCTGCACGCCGACGAAGGCCCGGACGGGTACGGCTTCGCGTTCACCATCGGCCGCGGCAACGACGTGCAGGCCGCTGCGATCAGGGCGCTGGAAGGGCACGTTGTCGGCTTGCCAGTGCCGGAAGACGCGGCGGCACTGGCTTCCTTGAGCCAGCAACTGGTCGGCGACTCGCAGCTGCGCTGGCTTGGCCCGGAGAAGGGCGTCGCGCACATGGCCGTCGGGGCCGTGGTCAACGCGGCGTGGGACCTCGCGGCGCGGCGTGCGGACAAGCCGGTCTGGCAGTTCCTCAGCGACATGACGCCCGAGGAGATCGTCGGCCTGGTCGACTTCCGGTACCTCACGGACGCGATCACGCCGGACGAGGCCTACGAGATCGTGAACAACGCCCAGAAGGGCAAAGCCGAGCGCGCGCAGGAGATCATCGCCAACGGCTATCGGGCGTACACGACCTCACCCGGGTGGCTTGGATACTCCGACGACAAGCTGGTGCGACTGTCCAAACAGGCCGTCGCGGACGGCTTCGACATGATCAAGCTCAAGGTCGGCGGCGACCTCGACGACGACATCCGGCGCATGCGGCTGGCACGGGAAGCAGTCGGCGACGACGTGCGGATCGCGGTGGACGCCAACCAGCGCTGGGATGTCGCGGTCGCGGTCGACTGGATGACGGCGCTGGCTCCGTTCAATCCATATTGGATCGAAGAGCCGACCTCACCGGACGACATCCTCGGGCACGCGGCCATCGCGAAGCAGATCGCGCCGATCAAGGTCGCGACCGGTGAGCACGTGCAGAACCGCGTTGTCTTCAAGCAGATGCTGCAAGCCAACGCCCTTGAAGTGTTGCAATTGGACGCTGCTCGCGTCGGTGGCGTGAACGAGAACGTCGCGATCCTGTTGCTGGCAGCCAAGTTCGGTGTTCCCGTGTGTCCACATGCGGGCGGTGTCGGCCTGTGTGAGCTGGTCCGGCATCTGTCCATGTTCGACTATGTCGCGGTGTCCGGAACTCAGCAGGACCGGGCCATCGAGTGGGTCGATCACCTGCACGAGCACTTCACCGACCCGGCGGTGGTCAAGGCCGGGTACTACCTCGCGCCACGCAAGCCCGGATTCTCCGCGCGCATGCACGACGCCACGCTGCGCCGCTACCGTTTCCCGGATGGTCCTGAGTGGACAGGAGAGAACTCGTGAGCGACTTTGACGGTCTGGTCGCGATCGTCACCGGCGGCGCCTCGGGCATCGGCCTTGCCACCGCGAACCTGCTGACCAGCAGGGGAGCCAAGGTCGCGGCGCTCGACCTGAAGCCGGACGGCCTGCCGGAGGACATCGCGGGCTTCGAAGCCAACGTCACCGACGACGCGCAGGTCAAAGCCGCGGTCGATGCGGTCGTCGAACGCTTCGGGCGACTGGACATCGTGGTGAACAACGCCGGGATTGGCGCGATCGGCGACGTCGCGGCGAACGACGACGACGAATGGCTGCGCGTGCTCGACGTGAACGTGGTCGGGATGGTGCGGGTCGCCCGTCATGCCTTGCCGCACTTGCGGAAGTCCCCGGCTGCCGCGATCGTCAACACATGTTCCATTGCCGCATGGGCAGGTCTGCCGCAGCGTGCGGTGTATTCGGCCAGCAAGGGAGCGGTGTACGCGCTCACCCTGGCCATGGCGGCGGACCACGTCCGCGAGGGCATCCGGGTCAACTGCGTCGCCCCCGGCACGGCGGACACGCCGTGGGTGGGTAGGTTGCTCGACCAAGCAGACGACCCCGCGGCCGAACGGGCCGCACTGAACGCGCGTCAACCCACTGGCCGTCTGGTGTCGGCCGACGAGGTCGCGAACGCGATTGCCTACCTGGCCAGCCCGTTGTCGGGCGCCACGGTTGGCACGGTGCTTGCCGTGGACGGCGGCATGCACGGCCTGCGGCTGCGGCCGCAGACCCAGCAGTAGACCCGGACCGACAAAAACACGTTTCAAGTGAAAAGACACCGCCGTCAAGGAGGACCTGTGGTGCCCGTCCGCAGATCAGTGAAAACCGTCGCCGTCGCGGCGACGGTCGTTCTTGCCGCCGCCGCGTGCGGCGAGTCGTCAACCGGTTCGACATCGGGCACGGCAGGCGATCCCAATGCCAAGGTCGGCGTGGACTTCCCGCGTGCTGACTCGGACTTCTGGAACTCGTACATCAAGTACGTCCCGCAGTTCGGCAAAGAGCTCAGCGTCAACCTGATGTCGCCGACCAACTCGCAGAACAAGGTCGAGAACCTGGTCGCGAACGTGCAGACGCTGACCGGCCAGGGTGCGAAGGCGATCGTGATGGCGCCGCAGGACACCGGTGCGATCGCGACCACGCTGCAGCGGCTCGAGCAGCAGAAGATCCCAGTGGTCACTGTGGACACCCGGCCGGACAGCGGCAAGGTGTACATGGTCGTGCGCGCGGACAACAAGGCCTACGGCGAGAAGGCCTGCAAGTTCCTCGGCGACAAGCTCGGCGGCAAGGGCAAGGTCGTCGAGTTCCAAGGCGCACTGTCCAGTGTGAACGGACGAGACCGCTCGGAAGCCTTCGCCGCGTGCATGAAGACGAACTACCCGGACATCACGGTGTTCGAGGAGCCGACCGACTGGGAAGGCTCGAAGGCCAGCTCGGCACTGCAGACCCGGCTGAACCAGCACCCGGACATCAAGGGCATCTACATGCAGGCCGGTGGCGTGTTCCTGGCGCCGACCCTGCAGGTGCTGCGCGCGAGCAACAAACTGCTGCCAGCGGCGGACCCGAACCACATCTTCATCGTGTCCAACGACGGCATCCCGCAGGAGTTCGACGCGATCCGCAAGGGTGAGATCGACGCGACCGTGTCGCAGCCAGCGGACCTCTACGCCAAGTGGGCGCTGTTCTACGCGAAGGCGGCGCTGTCGGGCCAGACCTTCAAGCCAGGCCCGACCGATCACGAATCGACCATTGTGGACGTAGGAAACGGCAACCTGGAAGACCAGCTGCCCGCACCGCTCGTGACCAAGGACAACGTCGATGACAAGGCGTTGTGGGGCAACCAGATCGGTCAATGATGAGTTCAGTGACACCGGCGGCGGCGAGCACCGAGCTCGCCGCCGCGGCGCGCAACATCACCAAGCGCTACGGAAAGACGGTGGCGCTCAACGACGTAGGCATCGAAATCCGCGACGGCGAGTCGCATGCCCTCGTCGGCCGCAACGGCGCCGGAAAGTCCACTTTGGTGTCTATCCTGACTGGACTGCAGGCGCCGGACAGTGGCGAAGTCTCGTTCTACGGCAAGCCATCGCCCGCGTTGAGCGACCGCGAAGGCTGGCGTCACAACGTGGCCTGCGTGTACCAGAAATCCACGATCATGCCAGCGTTGTCGGTTGCCGAGAACCTCTTCATCAACCGCCAGGGCAAAGGCCTGATCAGCTGGTCGAAACTGCGTAAGCAAGCGGCCGAGCTGCTGGAGCCCTTTGATGTCAAGGTGGACGTCACCACGCCAGCCTCGGATCTGACGGTCGAGCAACGCCAGCTCGTCGAGATCGCGCGCGCATTGTCGGTCGGCGCGAAGTTCATCATCCTCGACGAGCCGACCGCGCAGTTGGACGGTCCGGCGATCGAGCGCTTGTTCGAGCGGCTGCGGGCGTTGCAGGACAGCGGGATCACGTTCATGTTCATCTCGCACCACCTGGAAGAGATCTACGAGGTGTGCCAGACCGTCACGGTTTTCCGCGACGCCAAGCACATCCTGACAGCGCCGGTGGCCGAACTCGGTCGTGCCGAGCTGGTCGACGCGATGACCGGTGAGCCAGGCGGCCTTTCGGTACCGGGCGCGGCAGACCGGCCGACCATCGGTGACAAGTCCACAGTGGCCTTGAAGCTGAGTGGCCTTTCGGGCGATTCCTTTGACAGCATCAACCTCGAAGTCCGCAGGGGCGAGGTGATCGGCCTCGCGGGCAGCGCGTCCAGCGGCAAGCACCAACTCGCGGAGACGATCTACGGCCTGCGCAAAGCCGCGACCGGCACGGTCGAGGTCGACGGCAAGGCGGTCAAATCCGGGTCGGTGGTCGACGCGCTGCGCCACGGCGTCGGATGTGTTCCCCGCGACCGGCATCACGAAGGACTCGTACCGAGCCTGAGCATCGCCGAGAACGCCACGTTGACAGTGATGGGCCGCCTCGGCCCCGGCGGTCTGGTACCGCCGAAGCAACTGGCCGAGAAGGGCCGCGAGGCCATCAAGTCCTACGACATCGTGGCCTCGGGCGGGGAGCAGCCGGTTTCGGATCTCTCCGGCGGAAACCAGCAGAAAGTCGTGATAGCACGGGCCTTGGCCAACGACCCCAAGGTGCTTGTGCTGATCAACCCGACCGCGGGTGTGGACGTGAAATCCAAGGAGTCGCTGCTCGGTGTGGTCGACCGGGTGGCACGGACGGGCACGGCGGCGATCGTGGTGTCCGACGAACTGGACGACATGCGGGTGTGTGACCGGGTATTGGTGATGTTCCACGGCGAGGTGGCACACGAGTTCGGGCGGGACTGGACCGAGCAGGATCTCGTCGCGGCCATTGAGGGAGTGACGGAGAAATGACCAAGACATTGTCACCGGAGACGGACGTGTCGACGGCCACCGCCTCCGGCCGCCGTCCACTGATCAGATTCGCTCGGTTGCGAGACCTCGCATTGGTTCCGGCGATTGTCGCGCTGATGATCATCGGTGCCGTCCTCAGCCCGACATTTCTGACTTTCGGCAACCTGGCTGATGTTCTGCAACAGCAGACCGCACTCGCCCTGCTGGTGCTTGCCGAAGCGATGATCCTGATCACCGGCAAGTTCGACTTGTCGCTCGAGTCGACGATGGGGTTCGCCCCTGTCTTGGCGATCGTGCTGGTCATGCCCACCTCGGCGCACGGACTGGGCACCGAGTGGCCACAGTGGATGGCCGTGCCGTTGTGCTTGGTGATCGGCGGGCTGATCGGTGCGTTCAACGGACTGCTCATCCTCAAGTTCCAACTGTCCGCCTTCATCGTGACCCTCGGCATGTTGATCACTGTGCGTGGCTTGCACATCGGTTTTTCCGGCGGCAGCAGCCTGTTCGAGTTGCCGCAGTCGTTCATGTACCTGGGTTTTGAGAAGTGGGGCGGGCTCGCGGCCTCAGTGTGGATCGCGCTGATCGCGTTCGTGATCGGCATCATCGCGCTCTCGTACTTCCGGCAGGGCCGTTCACTGTATGCGATCGGCGGCAATGTGGACGCGGCAAAGGCAGCGGGTATTCGGACGAATGCCGTGACCTGGACCGTGCTGATCATCGGTGGTGTACTGGCCGCACTCGCGGGCACCTTGGAGACTGGCCGCCTCGGCGCGATCGGTGCCAACATGGGCGAACAGCTGATCTTCATGGTCTTCGCGGCCGCGGTGATCGGCGGGATCAGCCTCAACGGCGGCAAGGGCACGTTGTTCGGCGCGCTGTGCGGTGTGCTGATGCTGGGCTTGATCCAAAACCTGCTCACCCTGATGGGCGTCAGCGGACACTGGTACAAAGCGATCTACGGTGCCATCATCCTCATCGCGCTTGTGCTGTCCCGAGTGACAACTGGTAAAGCCCAGGAGTAACTGCCTTATGGAGACGGTTGCGTTACACACCCGGCTCAAGCCGGGCAAGGAAGACGACTACGACCGTGTGCACGCGGTCATCCCGCAGGACCTTGACGTGGCCCTGCGGGAGGCGGGTGTGCGTTCGTGGCGGATCTGGCGCAGTGGCCGGGATCTGTTCCACGTCGTCGAGGTCGACGACTACGCCCGGATGCGTGACCAGCTGCGGGAACACCCGGCGAATATCCCGTGGCAGGCGCGGATGGCCGAGTTGCTGGAGGTCGAGGACGACTACTCCGGTGCGCAGCCGGACGTCAAACAGGTCTGGGAGCTGCCGTCATGAAGGTCGATGTGACCAAGTTCGGCTTCGGCGCGGCCGGAATCGGCAATCTGTACACGGAAGTCTCCGACGCCGAAGCCGAAGCCGCACTGCAAGCCGCGTGGGACGCGGGCGTTCGGTACTTCGATACCGCTCCGCACTACGGCCTCGGCCTGTCCGAACGGCGGCTCGGCAAGTTCCTCGCCGGATTCCCGAGGGACGAATACGTTGTGTCCACAAAGGTTGGACGCATCCTCGAACCGTACGACGGCGAGGGACTCGACCTTGACAACGGGTTCGCCGTGCCGAAAAAGCACCGGCGGGTCTGGGACTTCAGTGCTGACGGCGTCCGACGCTCGGTTGAGTCCTCTTTGGAGCGTCTCGGGCTCGACCGGGTCGACATCCTGTTGCTGCACGACCCGGACAATCACTGGGAACAGGCTTCGCGGGAAGGTGTTCCGGCGTTGGAGGAGCTGCGTTCCCAAGGTGCCGTCGATGCCATTGGCGTTGGGATGAACCAGTGGGAAATGCCCGCGCGGTTCGTCCGCGAGACCTCGATCGACGTCGTGATGCTCGCCGGCCGGTACACCCTGCTCGAACAGACCGCCGCCGCGGAGTTCCTGCCGTTGTGTGAGGAGCGCGGGGTTTCCGTTCTGGCAGCTGGGGTTTTCAACTCGGGCATGCTCGCGCGGACGACCGTTCCCGATGACGCGAAGTACAACTACGCGCAGGCGCCGCGTGACTTGGTTGTACGTGCGCAGCGGATCGCGGCGGTCTGCGACCGGCATGGTGCGACGTTGCCTCAGGCGGCCGTACACTTCGTCCTGCGTCATCCGAGTGTGGCTTCGGTCGTGCTCGGCGTGAAGTCGGCTGAGCAGGCCGCGCGCAACGCGGATCTGTTCGACAAGCCGGTGCCGGATCAGCTGTGGGACGACTTGCGCTCGGAAGGCTTGCTTGGATGAGGGTTGACGCGCACCACCACCTGTGGGACCTGAATGTCCGCGACCAGGACTGGATCGACCCGTCGTGGGTGATCCGCCGCGACTACGACCTGTCGGATCTCGCTGACGCGGCCGTCGGGTTCGACCGGACCGTGCTCGTGCAGACGATCACTGTGCCCGAAGAGACTCCGGAATTCCTGGCGATCGCTGGGGAATCGGACCTGGTGGGCGCGGTGGTTGGCTGGGTTGACCTGACTTCGCCCGCGGTCGCGGACACCTTGGCCGAGCTCCGGACGGGCGTCAACGGGGAGTGGTTGCGCGGGATTCGTCACCAGGTTCAGGGCGAGGCCGATCCGCGGTGGTTGTGCCGTGACGACGTGCAGCGCGGGTTGCAGGCGGTGTTCGATGCGGGCCTGTTGTACGAGCTTTTGGTGCTGCCACACCAGCTTGAGGCGTCGATCGAAACCGTCGCGGCCTTCCAGGACCATCCTTTTGTGCTGGATCACTGCGCCAAGCCGCCGATCGCCAGCGGCTCGCTTGAGCCTTGGGCGTCGTCGATCCGTGAACTCGCGGGCTTCGAGAACGTGACGTGCAAGCTTTCCGGGCTGGTCACCGAGGCTGACTGGGCTAAGTGGACAGTGGATGACCTGCGGCCGTACGCGGAGGTCGTGCTCGAAGCGTTCGGGCCGTCGCGGGTGATGTTCGGGTCGGACTGGCCGGTGTGCCTGTTGGCTGCTTCGTACGAGGATGTGGTGGAAGCGGCCGAAGACCTGACCTCGAACTTCTCGCAGGAGGAACGTGACCAGGTCTTCGGCGGTACGGCGGCGCGGGTTTACACGCTCTGAAGGGACTTCTTACGGTCGAGCAGTCCTGAGTAGAGGGCCACGGCGAGACCGGCGACCGCTAGCAGCGCGCCGATCCAGTTCGGTGCGGTGTAGCCGAGGCCCTCGTCGATCGCCAGTCCGCCGAGCCACGCGCCACCGGCGTTGCCCAGGTTGAACGCGGCGATGTTGGCGGCCGACGCGAGCGCGGGCGCACCTTCGGCCTTGTCCATCACACGTGCCTGAAGCGGGGCGACCGTGGCGGATGCGGCCACGCCGAACACCAGGATCGTGATCGCCGCGGGGATCTGGGCGTGCGCGGTGAACGTGAACACGCCAAGGACGATCGCCAACACGGCCAGGATTCCGTAGAGACTCGGCATCAGCGCCTTGTCCGCGGCCTTGCCACCGAACAAGTTGCCCGCGACCATACCGACACCGAACAGCACGAGCAGCCACGTGACCATGCCGGACGAGAACCCGGCGATGTCGGTCATCATCGGCGCGATGTACGTGAACGACGCGAACACCCCGGCGAACCCGAACGCGGTCATCGCGAGCGCCAGCCACACCTGTGGCCGCTTGAACACGGCCAGTTCGTGCCGCAGGTTGGTTGTGGTGTCCCTGGGCAGATCAGGTACCAACGCGATGATCCCGACCAGGCCGATCACGCCGAGAATCGCCACGGCCCAGAACGTCGAGCGCCAGCCAAGCGCCTGGCCGAGGGCCGTACCGAGCGGCACACCGAGCACGTTGGCCACGGTCAGACCGATGAACATCATCGCGATCGCACTGGCCTGCTTGGCGGGCGCGACCAGCCTCGCCGCGACAACAGACCCGACGCCGAAGAAGGCACCGTGGGAGAGCGCGGACACGATCCGTCCGGCCATCAGCAGCCCGTAGGTCGGCGCGATCGCAGCGAGCACGTTGCCCGCGATGAAGATCAGCATCAGGCCGATCAGTAGGCGTTTGCGTGACCATCGGGACCCGGCCGCGGTGAGCAGTGGCGCGCCGACCACCACGCCGAGTGCGTATCCGGAGATGAGCAGCCCAGCGGTGGGGATGCTCACTGAGTAGGTGGCGGCGACTTCGGGAAGCAGTCCCATGATCACGAACTCGGTCGTGCCGATCCCGAAAGCACCGATTGCCAGCGCCAGCAGCGCAACAGGCATGACGTTCACTCCAGATAGTTGCACACGCGGGTATTTGCCCGAGCTCAATACTGCGCCGCGCATGGAGTGGATGCAAGCCTGGTGTCCGGTGAAGCCGGTCACTGAGCGTGCTAACCGGTGCTAACCGGCCAAAACGCTCACGAGGTAAAGTACTTGCAGACGCCGCGTACGTTGAGGAGTGAGTGACCATGTCGCTGGACGACGACGCCGCCGAGGCGCGCGCACAGGGATGGAGAACGCTCGCGGCCCTGCATGCCTCCCTCGAAGACGCGCTCGAACGCGCGTTGCAACGGGAGTTCGCCCTCTCGGTCAGTGAATACAGCGTCCTTGACGTCCTCGCGCGCCAGGACGGGTGGCACATGCGTATGAACCAGCTGTCACGTGCCGTCGTGCTCAGCCAATCCGCGACGACGCGGTTGGTCACGCGGATGGAGAACCGTGGGTTCCTGCAGCGGTATCTGTGCTCGACAGACCGTCGCGGCATCTACACCGAAGTCACACCGTCCGGGCAGGAGCTGTTGACCAAAGCCCGCCCCTTGCACGATGCCACTCTCGCGGAAGCGTTGCGGGAAGCGCAGAAGCTGCCTGAGCTCGCACCTTTGGTGGACGCGTTGGCGCGGTTGCCGGTCAGCCCCGCGAAGGCTTAACCGGCGAAGAGTGGGTAGTCCTCTCTTGTGCGCTGCGGAAGCGCATAAGAGAGGAGAGAACGGGTCATGCCTGACATTCCGGCTCACGAAGAGGAACTGGTCGCCGAAGACAGCGACCCGGTTCCGTCGCCCCGTGAGACCGAAGAGGACTTCGAGCCGACCATAGTGCGGGGACGTGAATAAAAGACGGGCACCCCTGGCCGCCTGGGGGTTACGGTCCAGGGGTGCGGTGGCCTCGGGACAGCCACCATTCATGTGGTACTTGGGAAAAGTTTGAGGTACGCCGCCGGCTCGCGGAGGGGGGATTACGCGAGCCAGCGACGCCAAAGGACGGCCCTAGGGGTGAACCATCCTTTTCACAGCCCCTGGCCTGTGGAGGGGGATACACGGGCCAGAGGCTTTGATCCAACTGGTGCGGCGGTCGCCTCGCGGCGGGTGGCGCATGGGGACTCCGGCTTTACCCGGTATTCCCCGATGGCTTTGGTTGAGGCCCGGGGACTCGTTCCGCACCAGTCACTTAGCTTAACTCGCTTTTCCGCTCCGGTGTTCCTGGCGCGAGTGTGACGTGGCTCGCGATGGGTACTCCCGTTGTGGAAGGGAGAACAGCCATGTCTGCCCGAACAATCATCAGGCTTCTCGTCGGGGCGATTGGGGTTTTCTACTGCGTGCTAGCGGTTTCCGGGTTCGCCTCACTCAGCGATGACACCAATGTCGGTGGCGGGCTGCGCGGTGGCAACGACCCGGACCTGTTGTGGGGCCTTTTCGGCGTTAACACCGTACTGGGCTTCATCCATTTCCTCCTCGGCGCGCTGACCTTCATCACGGCGTTCACCGCGGACCGCTCAAGGCTCATGCCGGGGACCATGGCGGGGGCGTTCGGCGTCCTGTTCGTCTATGACCTCATCTCACTGCTCGCCATCGACGGCACCGACCCGCTCGCCATCAACACCGCCGACCTGTGGCTGCACGGGATCACCGCGGTCGTGCTGGTGCTGACCTTGGTTCCGGCTCGCCGGACACAGGGTGACCGGCGGCAACGCCAGTCGCTGCGCAGTGGATGAAAAAAATTCTGGCAACGACCGATCCGGATCTTCGGCGGCTCCGTATAAGAGGTGTCCGAGGGAGGACGAGGCGCATGACCGACCCTTAAGGATTGGTTATGCAACAACCCCATACCGTGCGTGTCCCGCGCAAGGCACGTGCTACCGCGGCGCTGTTGGCGGTGGGCGCGGCGTTGGCCGGAGGGTTGGTTCCCGGCTCAGCCACCGCGTCCAGCCACCGTGAAGCGCCGCTGATAGCCGCTGACCCCACTGTGGACAACACGGATCTGTACGCGTTCGTCAGTCCGGACAAGCCGGACACCGTGACGATCGTGGCGAACTACTTTGGGTTGCAGGAACCCAATGGTGGTCCCAACTTCTACCCGTGGGCGGAGAACGCGCACTACGACATCAACATCGACAACGATGGCGACGCCAAGCCGGATCTGACCTACCGGTACACGTTCGTCACCGACGACCGGCGCAAGAACGCCACCTTCCTCTACAACAACGGCGAAGTCTCGTCGATCAACGACGAGAACCTGTTGTTCCGGCAGAACTACAAGCTCGAACTGATCGACCAGCGCGGCGGCGAGAAGGTACTGATCAAGAGTGCCCGCTCGGCTCCGTCGAACACCGGCGAAGCGTCCATGCCGAACTTCCGAACCATCCGTGACCAGGCGATCGCGCAGATCCCCGGCGGCGGGCTGAGCTACGCCGGTCCCGCAGAGGACGCGTTCTTCGCCGACCTGCGCGTGTTCGACCTGCTCTACGGCGGTGACCTGTCCAAGACCGGGCAGGACACCTTGCGGGGCTACAACGTCAACACGATCGCCTTGCAGATCCCGACGCACATGTTGGCGCTCAAAGCAGACGCCAAGCGCAACCCGGTCGTCGGTATCTGGGCGGACACCGAACGTCAGTCCATCAAGCTCTCGCCAGGCAAGGCCAAGGCCGAAGGCGACTTCGTGCAGGTGTCCCGGCTGGGCAACCCGCTGGTCAACGAAGTCGTCGCGCCCGCCGGCCTCAAGGACGCCTTCAACGGCCTCACGCCGGACCAGGACGGCAAGGTCAAGGCGCTGCTCGACCGGGTGACCGATCCCGAGCTGCCCAAGCTGATCGAGCAGATCTACAAGATCCAGGCGCCTGCCGGGCCGCGTGCCGACCTCGTCGAGATCTTCCTGACCGGTATCACCACCAAGGCCGACGGCCCGATCAAGGCCGACTTGAACTCGCAGCTCAACAACGCGGACGTGATGGCGCACATGTTTGTGCCCTCCGAGATGCTGCGACTCAACATGGCTGTCCCGCCGAGTGCCGAACCCAACCGCCTCGGCGTGCTCGGTGGCGACAACCAGGGTTTCCCGAACGGCCGCAGGCTGACTGACGACGTCATCGACATCGCTGTGCAGGCCATGGAAGGCGCGGCGCAGTCCGGCGTTCTCGTCGAGGCGCTCGCCGCTGGTGACAAGGTCGACGCCAACGACGTCGCGTTCGAGCACCGGTTCCCGTATGTCGCCGTGCCCAGCAACCAGGGCGTCAACACGGCGGTCCAGGCACAGGTCGAGACCAAGTCGAGCATCCTCGGCGACCTGCCAACCGGTGCTTTGATCGGTGGCGCCCTCGGTGCCCTTGTGCTGCTTGGCGGCACGGTCTACCTGTGGCGCAAGCGCCCGACCAAGGCCCGTCACCGCAGTACTCGTCCCTGGTGAGTGTCCGAATTGACGCACGGAGGCGCGATCGCGATCGCGCCTCCGGCGATCCGGGAGGCATTGGCGTGCAGTCGTTTCTCGAACCGGAGCAGCCGACCATCCTGCGCTGGTGGCCGCTCGCGGCACTGGTCGTCGGGCTGGCCACGGTGTTGTCGGTGTTCACCGGCTACTCCGAACCGCAGACGGCCGCCGCGTCGCCGAATCCGACACAGCAGAGCCGGATCCTGCAGTCGGTGACCACGTTGCAGGGCAGGCTGCATCGGATGCCGAACGACTCGCTCGGCTGGGCGCAGCTCGGATCGGCCTATGTGGAGCTTGCCAGGATCACCGCTGATCCGTCGTACTACGCCAAAGCCCAAGGGGTACTGGACAAATCGCTGGCCTTGAAGCCCGAGGACAACGGGCCGGCGATGCTCGGCTTGGGCGCGCTGGCCAACGCGCGGCACGACTTCGGCGCCGCGAAAGAGTGGGGATTGAAGGCGTTGGCCGCCCAGCCACGCTCGGCCGAGGTGTTCGGGGTGCTCGCGGACGCGTACACCCAGCTCGGCGACGAGGGCGGGGCGATGGACGCCGTGCAGAACATGCTGGACGTCAAGCCGAACGTGGCTTCGTTCACGCGTGCTTCCTATTTCTTCGAGACACACGGGCGGATCGACGACGCCCGGATGGCGCTTGACCGTGCGCTCGCCGCGGCGGGGGCGCCTGACGAGATCGCGTTCTGCCGCTATTACTTGGGTGAGTTGGCGTTCAACTCCGGCGACCTGGCCGAGGCGGATCGGCAGTTCACCGCAGGCCTCCGGGTCGTGCTCGACCAGACCTTGCAGCAGGGACAGGCCAAAGTGGCCGCGGCGCAAGGCAATATCGAACGTGCTTTGGGTGCCTACAAAAACCTTGTCATGCGGACGCCGTTGCCACAGTACATTGTGGAATACGGCGAACTGCTCGACGCGGCCGGGCGGCAAGAAGAAGCCGCTGCACAGTTCGAAATCCTGGCACAGCAACAGAAGCTGATGGAGGTTCAGGGCGCGACCGATGACCTGGCCACCTCGTTGATGCTGGCCGATCACGGCGACAAGGCTGAGGCACTGCGCCGGGCCGAGGCCGAATGGGGTCGCAGGCACAACGTGCTCGTCGCCGACGCGCTGGCGTGGGCGTTGCACGTCAACGGCCGTGACGCGGAAGCCTTGCCGTACATGGACAAAGCAATGGCGTTGGGATGGAACAACGCCTTGTTCGCCTACCATCGGGGAATGATCCACTTGGCGCTCGGGCAGTCGGCCGACGCGGAGAAGTACCTCGCGCAGGCGCTGGCGACGAACCCGCACTTCTCGGTGCTGCACGCGCCGATCGCGCACAAGCGGCTCGCCGAACTGCGGAGTGGCCGATGAAAACGCTGGCCAAGGCAGGCTTGGTCGCGGCGGTCGCGCTACCGGCGTTCCTGCTCGTCTCCGGGCACGCGGACGCTCATCCGCTCGGCAATTTCAGCGTGAACCACTACAACGGGCTGCATCTGCATCCCGACCGGGTCGAGCTCAAGTCCGTTGTGGACTTGGCCGAGATTCCGACACTGCAGGAGAAGTCGATGGACGCGGCCCGCGAGTGTGGTTCGCTCGCGGCCTCGGTTCGGTCCAGTGTGGATTCGCAGGTGCTGACGTGGTCGGTTCGTTCGTCGCACGTGGAGTATCCGAAGGGGCAGGCCGACCTGGCTACGACCAGGCTGACCTGTGAACTCACCGCGCCTGCCGAGATCAGCGGGCCGGTCACGCTGTCGTTCAGCGACTCGTTCAGGCCGGATCGGGTGGGCTGGCGGGAGATCACCGCCGTCGGTTCTGGTGTCTCGCTGGATTCACCGGTGCCCGCGCGTAGCGTCAGCGACGAGTTGCGGCAGTACCCCGAGGACCTGTTGGCCAGCCCGTTGGATGTCCGGACCGTCGAGCTCAAGGCGCAGCCGGGTGAGGGTGCGTCGGTTACCGCTGGGGCGCCGACGGGCGGCGATGCGGGGATTCTGGACCGTGCTTCCCTTGCGCTGGCTGGGTTTGTGGGTCGTCACGAACTGACACCGGCGATCGGGCTGCTGGCGATTCTGCTGTCTTTGGTGCTAGGCGCGTCGCATGCGGCTTTGCCTGGGCACGGCAAGACCGTGATCGCGGCTTACCTCGTGGGTCGGCGTGGGACTCCTCGGGACGCTGTTGTGGTTGGCGCGACCGTGACTCTCACGCATACCGCTGGTGTGCTGGTGCTGGGGCTGTTGTTGAGCTTGTCCAGCGTGCTGGCGGGGGAGAGCATGCTGCGCTGGCTGGGGATCGCCAGCGGGCTGCTGATCGCCGGGATTGGCTTGGTGCTGCTGCGTTCTGCGCGCAACCGTGAACCCGCGCTCGTGGGTCACGGACATGGCCATGGGCACGGACATGGCCACGGGCATGGGCATGGACACGGTCCGCGCTTCGGCAAAGGCAGTTTGATCGGCATGGGTGTGGCAGGTGGTCTTGTGCCCAGCCCGTCCGCGCTGGTGGTCCTGCTTGGCGCGGTTGCCTTGGGGCGCACGTGGTTCGGCGTCCTGCTGGTCCTCGCGTACGGGCTGGGAATGGCTGCGATGCTGACCGCGGCAGGGCTGCTGCTGGTCAAGTTCTCCGCGCGGCTCGAAGGCTGGTCGTCCCGGTTCAAGATGCAGCGGTTGATCGCCGCAGCGCCAGCGATCACCGCCGGAATGGTGCTGGTGGTGGGAATGGGCCTGACGGTCCGGGCCGTCCTCGGCTAACTACCTCGTGAGTGGTTATTAGGGTTAGAACACGGATAACCACTCACGAGGGGTTACCAGGTCACTGGAAGGCTTGCCACGCCGTAGATCCCGCGTTCGACGTTCAACGGCACGTCGGCGGGATCCACGGCCAGTCGCAGCGTCGGGAACCGCGTGAACAGCGCCGAGAAACCGACGCGCATTTCGATCCGGGCCAGCTGCTGGCCGAGGCATTGGTGCACGCCATGCCCGAACGCCAGGTGCCCCGCGGTCGACCTCGTGACGTCCAGCTCGTCCGGGCGCTCGAACTTGTCGCGATTGGCGGCGGGAAGGGACACCAGGACGGTCTCGCCTTTCTTGATCACCTCGCCGCCGAGTTCGACGTCCGCCAGCGCGGTCCGGTTGACCTCATACTGGACAATGCTGAGGTACCGCAACAGTTCCTCAACCGCAGCGTCGACGTCGTCGTGCAGCTTCGCAAGCTGCTCTGGATGCTGCAGCAGCGCGAACGTCCCCAGCCCCAACATGTTCGCGGTCGTCTCGTGCCCGGCGAACAGCAGCATGATCGCCATCCCGGTCAGCTCGACATCGTCAAGTTGGCCGAGCAACCCGCTGATCAGGGCGTCATCCGGGGCGGCACGCTTGGCTTGGACGAGTTGGTGGAGGTAGCCGAACAGTTCTTCGCCTGCCGCGCCACGGCTTTCGTGGCTGCCCTTGGGGTCGACCATGTCGTGCGACTTCTGCTCGAAGAACTCGTGGTCGGTGTACGGCACGCCCAGCAGCTCGCAGATAACCCGGGATGGCAACGGCAAGGCGAACGCCTGCACCAGATCCGTTGGCGGCGTCATGGCGTCCAATAGCTCTTTGGTGATCTGCTCGATCCGTGGTTCGAGGATGCGCATCCGCCGGACGGTGAACTGGCCGGTCAGCAGCTTGCGGTAGTGCGTGTGGTCCGGGGGATCCATGAACGCGAAGGCGCCGGGCGCGGCGGGTTGCATGACCGGCCGGATCGGTGACCGCACGAGTTCGCCGCGGGCGCTGAACCGAGGATCGGTCAGCACAGTGCGGCTTTCCGCGTGTGTGGTCACCATCCAGCCGAGCGTGCCGTCGGCGAAACGCAGTCGGCTGACCGCCGGTTTGTCGCGTAACTCGGCGGGCGGATCGAACGGGCATGTCCTGGCGATCGGAAGCGTCATCTGTACATCGTACGCGCGCCTGACCTGCGGACGTGCCCTATATCGCTGGGCTAATGCACTAGTGCGCTCTAGGGTTTGCGGCCGACCGCGCCCGCGATGCAGTACGAGACCTGGGTGAGCGGTTTGATCCGTGGACCGTCCGGCCACCAGTTCGCGCACAGCGAGAATCCCGGATCGACGAGTTCGAGGCCGGGCAGCATGCTGCGGATCTGCTCCTCGGTGCGGAACAGGCCCGTGCCCATCGGGCTGTGCACGAACATGTCCTCCATGCGCCGCGCGAGCGTGCTGTGTTCCTCGGTCAGCGGGTCGAGGAAGTGGCTGACGGCCACGTACGAACCGGACGGCAGGGCGTCGATGTACGCCTGCATCATCTCCTGGTAGCGGTCGCCGTCGTAGTGGTGGATCGTGCCGAGCTGGAACAACGCGACGGGCTCGCTGAAGTCGAGTTCCTGTTGCACGATCGGGTCGTTGAGCACCTCCTCGGGCTTGAAGATGTCCGCGGAGGTGAGGAACGTCTGGTCGTTCTCTTCGAGCAGTGCGCGGCCGTGGGCGAGCACGACCGGGTCGTTGTCCACGTACACGACTCGGGATTCCGGCTGGATCCGTTGCGCCACCTGGTGTGTGTTCTCCGCGGTTGGCAGCCCGGAGCCGAGGTCGAGGTACTGGGTGATGCCGGTTTCCATCGCGATGAACCGCGTGACCCGGATCAGGAATCCGCGATTGTCGAATGCGAGCTGCGCGGCCTCCGGTGCGACCGACTGCACCCGGCGCAGCACCTCGCGGTCGACCTCGTAGTTGTCCTTGCCGTTCAGAAAGGCGTCATAGACCCTGGCGATGCTCGCCTTTGTGGTATCGATATGGGTGGGCACAACCTTCTGCGACATTTGATCCTCTCAGCCCCTGGGAATCGTCAGTCAGGGTTTTCTATCCCATCACAACCACTTTGTCATTGGGCAGGGCCGGCTGGCTATCATCGCAATCTACTCCGATCAGGTGACGTGTACGTCCGCTGATCGTTTAGCGACTACTATGAGTCGATTTAGCGACAGGCGCGGATGAGGGGGTCGTCGGGGAATGGATCAACGGATGGCTGACGGTGGCGCGGCTCGTCCGGCAGGCCCGACCGCCTTGCGCATTATTCTGGGCACGCAGCTCAGGAGGTTGCGGGAGGCCGCTGAAATTTCACCGGCCGAGGCGAGTGCGCGCATCCGCGGCTCCAAATCCAAGATCAGCAGACTCGAGCTCGGCCGGGTCGGCCTCAAGGAACGAGACGTAGAGGATCTACTCACTCTTTACGGTGTCACCGATTCGAGTGAACGCCGTCAGTTCCTGGAGATGGTAAAACAGTCGAACGAGCCGGGTTGGTGGTATCGGTTCGCCGACCTGATGCCCGAGTGGTTTCAGGACTACGTCGGACTGGAAGAGGCCGCGATTCGAATCCTGACCTGTGAACTCCAGTTCGTGCCCGGACTGATGCAGACCGAGCACTACGCGCGCGCGATCGCCACGAGTGGACACCCCGCTCTGGCCACAGAGGACGCCGAGTGGCGCGTGACTTTGCGTATGCGCAGGCAAAAAGTCCTGCACCGGCCCGCGCCGCCACGGCTGTGGGCGGTGATCGACGAGTCGGTGTTGCACCGTCCACTCGGGGGTAGGGAAGTCCTGATCGAACAGATAGATCATTTGCTGGAACTGACCACATTGCCGCACGTCACGCTGCAGGTGGTGCCATACGCGCTGAGCGGGTATGCCGCTGAGGGCGCGTTCACGATGCTGCGTTTCGCGGAACCGGAATTGCCGGACATTGTCTACATAGAACACTTGACCGGTGCTTTCTACCTGGACAAACGTGATGATGTGGAGCAATACGGCCGCGTTTTCGATCAGTTGACAGTGGACGCGGCGACGCCGCGCGAGACGCGTCAGTTGCTCATGAAGGCGCGCGCATCCGTCTGAAGCATCACCCTGTTAGCCCTATCGGTCGCATGTGCACGTGCTACGGTTGACCGCAATCCCGAATGCAATTGCATCCCCACATCTGATCGACAGAGGAGGATCGGCGATGCACACTGCCGCGTCCTTGTCCGCTGATCTGTCCTGGCGAAAGAGCAGCAGAAGCGGAAAGAACGGCAACTGTGTCGAACTCGCGTGGCTTGAAGACGATCGTGTCGCGGTTCGAAACTCCCGCAATCCGCACGGCGAGATCGTGATCTACCGGGCGGGCGAACTGCGGACAATGGTTGCCCAATTAAAAGAGGGGGCCGAGGTTTGAACGCGGCGGAAGTCACCGAGGACAGACTCCGGCAACTGATCGAGCGCGGTTTCAAATTCGTGCATCCCCGTGACGAATCGGGCGACATCACCGCGATCGTCGGAGTCCGGCCACATGACAACGTCATCGACGTGGTCCAACTGCGCACCGAGGACGACGCCGTCGCCTTGCGGCTGGCCGGCGACACCAAGGATGTGCTGGCCCCGGAGAAGCACAGCTGGCGCTCGGCCGGACCCGCGCCCCGTGTCCTCGACGAGCTGCTGAACCTGCCGGACGTCATCGCCGAAACGGCTGTGCCTGCGCAGTCGACGTCGAATGGATGCTGGATCCACACAGACAAGAACCGCGCCAAGTGGGTCCCGGCTTCCTAGCCAGGCGGTGAGATCCCCAGGTTCCGGGCGTGTGTCGTGGCTGCCCCCCACGTTCGCACGCCCGTTCTCACGTCGATGGCTTCTTCGCGTACACGATCGCCGCGCCGAGCAGTGACCACCTGGCCCAACGGCCCATTTTCGACATCATCATCCTTGATCGGGCGGTGAGATCCCCAGGCTACGGGCGTGTGCCGTGGCTGCGCCCCGCGTTCGTACGCCCATCTTTCGCAACACCCGGCTGACGTGCGTTTTCACCGTCTCCTCGCCGACCACGAGCTGTCTGGCGATCTCCTTGTTGGTAGCACCGCCGACCATCAGCCGAAGCACCTGCATCTCCCGCTCGGTCAAAGTCGCGGGCGCCGGACTTTCCAGCTGCCGCAACAACCCAGCGGCGAACGGCTCGTCGATGAGGCGTAGGACAGTCGCCGCGGCTTCGCCTTCGAGCAGGATGCGTCCCGGTGTCCGCACGCACTCGGCCAGCACCGGCCGCGCGATCCGCAGTGCCTCGTCGATACGGCGGCGCTTGGCGTACAGGTGTGCCAGTCGGATTCGGGTGCTGCCATAGATGTTCAGGACTTCGAGCCGGTCCTCCATCTCGACGGCTTCGACCAATGTGGACGTTGCCTGCCGGTAGTCACCCCTTGTTGTGGCGAGCAAACCGTCCAGCGACAAGCGGTTCATCGCGATCATCGGCGCGGACCCGGTTGGTGGGCCGTCCACTGTGTCCATCATTGCGCGCGCGGCCTGTGCTTCATCGAGTCGTCCGCGTGACCACAACGCGCGGCCGATCATGAACCAGGCGTTGGGATACATGAACGAGGCTGTGGTCAACTGTGTCGCGTACGTTCGCAGATCCTCGATCGCCGATTCGATGTCGACCGGCATCGGCACTGTAGACATGAGACGCGTCGCGGCCAGTGTGAATCCGGTGAGCGGTGGTGCGCCGCCGAATCGTTGGTATGCCGTGAACGTGTCGGCGGCCTTCGTCGCGGCCTCGTCCAGACGTCCGCGTGTCATGGCGATCGACGCCGCCAGACCGTCCACTTGCAACGCTGCAAGGCCATTCAGCTGAGCAGTCGTCACGAACCGTTCAAGATGGTCGATGGCGCCTCTGATCAGCAAGAGCGTAGGGGAGACGTGCGCGGCCGCCGTTGCCGTCGCGGACTGCTCGACGGCGAGCTGGATGCCTTGCGCGACCGCGGCCTCGGCCACGCTGAACCGGCCGCTGATCTGCGCCGCACGTGCTCTGGTCAGCAGCAGGCGGACTCGCGTCTCGATATCGACAGGCCCGGCGAGCGCACGTGCCAGCAAATCATCGGCCGCCGCGATTTCCCCTTGCAGGATCAGGGTATCGGCGAGTCGTACCGGAGAATCCGCGCGTTCGTACGCGGCACGCGCCTCAGCCAAGTTTCCTGCGCCGAATGCCAGATCCCCTTGCAACACAAGCAACTCCGGGCGGTCCACTGGAAGCGCCGACAACAACTGGCGGATCGAGGTCGTACGTCCGGCCCGCAGTTGCCCCTCGCCGACCTCGGCCAGGATGTCGGCGGCTTGTGCCGTGTCACCAGCGGTTAGGAGATGCTGAGCCTTGGCAAGTGGATCGGTCTCCACGGCAGCCGCCCGTCGATGCAGGTCCGCGCGTTCCGGAAGTCTGACGCGCCCGAGGAACTCGGCGAACAGCGGGTGGTAGCGGTAAGCATTGCCTTGCTCGGTAATGAAAAGGCCGATCCTGGTCAGCCTGTCCAGTACGTCCGGCGCATCATCCCGTGCCGTCAAGGCGGCGCACGCCTCGGCGGACATTGTTGTCAGAACTGAGGTTTCGAGCAGAAACCGGCGAATGTCCTCGGGCTGCCGGTTGAACACCTCGTCGGCGAGGAAGTCGAAGACGTCAGTGTCACCTGATCGCGGCATCCGATTGGCCCGGCCGGAACCCGCGAGCAGGCGTAGCCCAGCCGGCCAGCCCTCGGTCCTTGCCAATATCCCGTCCACGGCGTCAATACCAAGCATTTCGGCCGCCTCGGCCGCGGTGAAGCGAAGGTCATCCGGGCCGCGCTCGGCGAGTTGCCCGCGCGCTCGCAGCCTGGCCAAACCGATCGGCGGATCGTGCCTGGTCGTCACCACGACGTGCAGCGCCGGCGGAGCCCACTCGATCAGGTACGCCAAGTGCCCGGCGACTTCGGGCGCGGTGATCACTTCCCATTCGTCGAGAACAAGGACAGTGTGGTCTTGGATCGCGTTGAGCAACGCGACGACTCCGCGCCGTACCGCGTCGGGATCCTTGTCGAGCGTGACTTCGTGGCCCAATGCCGTGGCGATCGCGGTGAGAAACCGGCGTGGGTCATTGTCGTCGGGATCCAGCGCCATCCAGCTCGTGCCGATCCGGGCGAACACCATCGAGGCCACCGTCGTCTTGCCGTAACCGGCAGGCGCGGAGATAACCGTCAGTGGAACTGACAGGACATCGGTGACGAGTGGGCCGACCAATGCCCGGTCGACCAGGTCCGCCCGCAGCCGCGGGGCCTGGAACTTCGTCTCCGGGAACGCCACTCCGCCGAGCGTAGATCCCCCGCGCGTCCCCCACATCAGGGACGCGCGCGGACATGCCGCCGGAAGAGGCTGGGGCAATGAGCGATATTCAGACGATCTCGCGTGTGTACGAAGCCTTCGCCAACCGGGACCTCACAGCTGTTCTCGCAGTGATGGACCCGGCGGTGACCTTCACCCAGGAGGCGCCGCTGCCGTGGGGCGGCGTGCACCACGGAGTCGAAGGTGTGCAGACCTTCCTGACCACACTGCTGTCACACCTCGACCCGCAGGTGACGGTCGAAGCGCTGTACTCGTCGGGCGAACACGTGGTTCAGATCGGCCGGACCAGTGGCCGGGTACTCGGCAACGGCAAGTGGTTCGACCTGCCCGAGGTGCACATCTGGCGGCTCGTCGACGGCAGGATCGTGTCCTACCAAGCGCACACGGACGTGCCCGGCCTGCTCGAAGTGCTGGGATGATCTCGCATTACAAGCGGCTCGTGCTCCGGCTGTGTTTCGCCGACACCGACATCGCCGAAGTGGTCACGCCGGACTTCGTCTCTCGGGGGAGGGCGTTTTCCGGTCCGGATGTGCAGGTCGTCGGTCTGGTCGGCGAAGGAACCACGGTCGTTCTGCGGGTGGTGTTGTGGGGCCGGGAGCAGGTGCAGTACTTCGAAGGGCGAGATGCCCGATTGGCGTCAAGAGTCTGTATTGATCGGTGCTTGGCCGGGCAGGAGGTCGAGGGCGGTGCCACGATGAGATGGTGGAGCGGGAGAAGATCACACTGACCGGGGCCCCGGAGACCATGCTCGCCACGCTCTACGGGCGTGCGCTCGACAGCCATCGGCCCAACTCCGTCTTGCACGACACCGCGGCCGCGCATGCGATCTCCCGGATCGACTACGACTTCCGCAAGACGCGCATAAAGGGCACGACCGCGGTCGGCGTCGCCATCCGTGGCAAGGTCCTCGACGACTGGACCAGCGAGTTCCTTACGGCATATCCCGCCGCGACCGTCCTGCACCTGGCCTGTGGCCTCGACACCCGGGTGCAGCGGATCGCGCCGCCGAGCACCGTGCGCTGGATCGACCTCGATGTTCCGGACGTCGTGGCGTTGCGGAAACGGCTCATCACGTCGCCGAGCGGGGACTATCGACTGGTCGGGGCCTCGGTCACGGCTGACTCGTGGCTGGCCGAGGTGCCCAACGACCGGCCGACCGTTGCCGTGTTCGAGGGGCTGTCCATGTACCTGCACAAAGCCGATGGCAAGCGGCTGATCGAGCGGATCACCAGCCGGTTCCCGACTGGGCAGCTGCTGTTCGACGTCTACGGCACGACCGGGATCAAGCTGCAGAAGCTCGTGCCCGCGGTGCGCAATGCGGGGGCGACCTTGCACTGGGGGCTCGATGATCCTGCCGAGGTCGAGGCGTGGCATCCGGGGTTGCGGTGTCTTGACGCGCTGCGCAGCGTGGACATGCCTGGGTTGGACAAGCTGCCGCTGTCCGGGCGGATCGGGCTGAAGGTCGTGTCCAAGATCCCAGGGCTGCGGGACGCGGGGCGCATCCTCCGCTACCGCTTCTAAAAATTTCGAACAAATGTTCGAAGCTGTGACCAGGGGTGATGGCGTCGCGCTAGGCCATTCGAGTGAGGAACGGCTGTGCGAAGGACTCAAAAATGTCAGACCCCTTCGGTAGCTTTCTCCCCATGAACAGAACCGATCGGCAGTTCGCCTTGGTGGAGGAGCTTCGCGTGGCGGCGCCCGAACCGCGTGCGGCGCGGTGGCTGGCAGATCGTCTCAACGTCTCGATCCGGACGATCGAGCGTGACCTGGCCGCCTTGCAGCAGTCGGGTATCCCGGTCTACGGCGACCGGGGACGACGTGGGGGCTACGTGCTGGACAAGGACCGGACCTTGCCCATGCTGAACATGACCACCGAGGAAGCGATGGCTGTGTCCGTCGCACTGCGAGAGCTTCGCGGCGAGCCGTTCGAAACGGCGGCCCGCTCAGCCCTCGCCAAGCTCATTTCGGTGATGCCAGAAGGAGATTTGGAGCGCGCCGACCAACTCGTCGACCGCGTCCGACGCGTCAGCGCACCACTTGGCCCACGGTCAACAGTGCCGCGTCCAATCCAGCGCGCCCTGGAAACCGGCCACGTTCTACACATCAACTATCGCGACGGCAACGACCACAACACCCGCCGCACAGTGGAGCCCATGGGCCTCTTACACGGCCCACGCGGGTGGTACTTGCTCGCTTGGTGCCGACTGCGCGACGCACCACGCGGGTTCCTGCTCGACCGTGTCCACAACGCCGAAGTCGGGGAGGAATCCGTGGTCGACCGCAGCGTCGACCTCAACCCAGCGGGGCCCGGTGCCCCCACCCTCCGCGTCGCGGGTTAGCGATTCCTACCTCGTGAGTGGTTATGCGGGTTAGAACACGCATAACCACTCACGAGGTCTGACCAGGCAGCGCTCTACTGGAAGCGCTTCGTGCGTGCGATGCGGGACCGTTGCGGGGCTGACCCGTGCCGCCTGCGATCCATCCCTCGGACATAGCCGCCGTCGCGAGGGTGGCGCTCACGGAGCCCGGGCATCGAGGCCGGACCTACCGGCTGACCGGACCGCGACGTGTCACGCCCCGCGAGCAAGCCGCCGACATAGCGGAAGCACTGGGCAGAAACTGTCCTTTGTGGAGGTCAGGCGGGACCAGGATCACCAGGAAATGGTTCCATACATGGGAAACGAGACCGCAGACGCTGTCCTCGACCTCATGGGCGGAGACGTCAACCAAGAACTGTTGACCGTCCACGACACGGTGCAACGGATCACCGGCCGCCCAGCCGCCAGCTTTGCACAATGGGCCAAGGGAGAACGTCAAAGCTTTCGACATGTGACAAAACCGTGGCCTCAAAGCACGTCACATTCTCGGGAAACCACGAAGACGTCCCGAGGAGACGCTGCGAAGCTGTCCGGCGCAATCGCACTCGGCGGAAGGACACGACATGTCGAGGAGACCGAACCCGGTATCGGCTGCGTGCACTCGGACTGGTGATCGCCACCGCGGCGGCGTTGATCACCTCGACCGAGGTGGCGACGGCGGCACCCGAGAACGAAGACTACCTCTGTGTCGAGGAAGTCGAAGTTTGTGAGACGGCCGGGCAACTGGCTGGCGGGTCCGCCCAACGGGCCACGGAATACCTGCGGGACTACACGACCCAAGTGGCTGCGAGCGGCCACCTGATCCACCCGGGGCCAGGGCAACGCCGGTTCTTCGGGTGGCGGCTGTCCCGCTCGATGATCGAAGGCGACCGGATCAAGCTCTACCGATGCCAGCTGATCAACGGCAGGCCGGTGAACTGCCGCTACATTGGCGACATCGGCGTGCAAGCGGAGTACCACCTGCGCAACAGGTACGTCTCCGACATGGAGACGGCCGTGGTAAACCTGATGAACGAGCCATTCATGATCAGGCACTCCGCGACCTGCCAACCAGTGTCACACGAGTGCATCCCGCAACCCGGCTTCTTCGCGAGCCTGTTCTCGCGCGCCAAAAGCACCCACGGATTCGAGGACTTCCAACTGCGGACCAGAGCGACGTTCTCCATGACGTTCCAATGGGAGATCGACGATCCGGTCACCAGGACGCGGGCACTCACAAGGCCCTTCACGTCACACTCGTTCATCTGCACCCAGTACCTGCCACCAGACCGCCCGGGTGACTGCTGGTTCTAAAAGCGTCACTGAACCGGCATGGTGTGGCATCCCGATGTGTGCCACCACGTCCGGAAAGCGTCGCTGCACTCCTGATGATCCGCGTACGCCTGGCCGATGTGCCCGACGATCGTCGTGATGTGGGCGGCGATCGGGCCGTCGGGCCGGAAGATCAGCCGCAGCCGTTGTCTGAGCGGATGGCCGTCCAGTGCGCGGATCACCAAACCCGGTGCCTCCTCTGTGGTGGCGAGAACCGGTGCGACGGCCGAAGTCGTCATGACCAGGCGACGGGCTTCCAACAGGTTCTGTGCGGACTGTCGGATGTGGAGCGACACTCCGGCGCGCTGGCACACGTGCTTCAGATACACCGGCCACGTTGTGGGGCCGCCGGGTTCGTCAACCCACACGTAGTCCATGAGTGCACGAAAGGGAACCTGTGGCATGTGCGCGAGTGCGTGCCGTTCGGACATCATCACGAAAACGGGTTCATCAGGCAGAACCACACGCTCGCGGACTGTCGCGGGCCTCGGCAACGCCACTGGCGGCCAATCGTAGACCACCGCGAGATCGAGGTCTCCGGTGCCGACCATCCGGATGTTCACCCTGGAATCACGGTTGTCACGCAACTGTACGCCGGACGCCCACGGCTCGCCGGCCAGCCGCCTGCCGAGTTCGCCAAGCATCGCTCCGGCGTAGCCGCCGATCCGGACCCGCATGGCTCCCCTTGTGGCTTGAGCCTGGGGGCAGCGCACCGCACGCTGCCCCCAGCCCTTTCAGCATTCGCCAATCGGCTGCCAAACCCAGCTTTGGCCCGGCGCCTGGCCGTAGGTCCAATACTGCGCCTGCCATTCCGCGTTCTGGAATGACACGGCACTGCCCGGCGGGTAATTGACTCCAGACCGCCACGCCACCGCCTGGCACGGTTCGCCGCCGCCGATTGTGCTGTCAATCCATTGCCGGTACGCGACAACATCGGTGTAAACCGCGTTGTCCGTTCCCGTTCCACACGTGGAATTCGTTCCACCGCTCCGGCTTGTCGCACCGACCAGCTGCCAGCCGCCATTGGCCTGAACCAATGCTGGGCCGCCGGAATCGCCATAGCACGCGGTCGCCGATGTCGTTCCGTACACACAGAGTTCGCTGCCTGGCTGGACGATCGTGGCTCTTCGAACTTGGCCGGGGTTTGACTGGGTCGTGAGGTTTCTGCCCAGTGTGAGGGCCCGTGGCTCTGTGCGTGATCATTTCTGTTGTCTACGCAGGAAGATCACGACAGAAGAGCCACGGGCATGGTTAACGATACGACCCGTCTGCTGGGCCTGGCCGGCCTGGTTGTCGTTCGGGTCGATGAAGCAGCACACGGTGGGCCGGTGGTCCATCTGGTCACCGCAGACGAGCAGGCCCGTGCTTGCCCGGGATGCGGCGTGACAGCGACCAGGATCAAGGAGTGGGTGACCACACAGCCGAGGGATCTGCCGGTGGTTGGCAGACAGGTCGATCTGCGGTGGCGCAAACGTCGCTGGCACTGTGACCAGCAGGACTGCGGCAGGAAGACGTTCACCGAGGCGGTCGAGCAGGTTCCGGCGCGGGCCCGGGTGACCGGTCGGTTGCGGCGGGCGGCCGGTGCGGCGGTGGCCGATGGTGGGCGCACGATCGTGCAGTCCGCTCGGGATCACGGCTTGTCCTGGCCGGTGGTGTCGGCCGCGTTCACCGCCCACGCCGCCGCGGTGCTGCCGGACAGGCCAGACCCGGTGGCGGTGCTGGGGATCGACGAGATCCGCCGGGGCCGTCCGCAGTGGACCTGGAACGACGACCAGCAGTGCTGGGAGGTCACAGTGGATCGGTGGCATGTCGGGTTCGTGGACCTCGCGGGCGGGCAGGGCCTGCTCGGGCAGGTCGAGGGCCGCACCAGCGTGGCCGTGCGGGACTGGATCACCCAGTGGGACCAGGCCTGGCGCCAGGGCATCCGGGTCGTGGCGATCGACATGTGCACCGTCTTCGCCGCCGCGGTCCGCGCCGTGTTACCACAGGCCAGGCTGGTCGTGGACCACTTCCATCTCGTGCAGTTGGCCAACCAGGCCCTCACCGAGGTCCGTCGCCGGGTCACCCTGCAGGTGCGGGGCCGGCGAGGCCGCAAAGGCAACCGGGAGTGGGAACTGCGCAACCGGCTGACCCGCTCGGCCGCCCGGATACACGAGAAACACCTCGACCCGATGATCGACGACCTGCGGGCACTCCCGACGGGGATCGGCACACCGATCCTGACCGCGTGGAACGCCAAGGAAGACCTGCTCGACCTGCTCGACCTGGCGCGCACCCACCCGGACCGGGCCGTGATCTGGCCCCGGCTGTCGCGGTTCTACGAGCGGTGCGCCACAGCCGGCCTGCCCGAACTGGAGCGACTGGCCAGCACGGTCTCGGCCTGGTGGCCCGAAATCCTCGCCTTCCTCGACACCGGCATCACCAATGCAGGATCCGAGGGCACCAACCGGGTCATCAAAACCGTCGCCCGCGACGCCTACGGCTTCCGTAACCCGGTCAGTCAACGTCTGCGCACCCGCTGCGCCACCACCCGCAAAGGCCGAGGATGCCTCAACCCCGCATAACTTCGAAGAGCCACGATCGTCTGGCAACTGGAATCCGGCAGAATCCGGGTGTCCAGTTGTTTCAGGCCGTCCGGGCCTTGGTCACAGCCGCGCTGCGGACACGTCTGGCCCCAGCCGAGCAGGCGGCTGCCTGAGTTCACGGCAGGGCTGGTAGATGCGATGGTCACCGGCGTGTTGGACACCGACTGCGACAGGCGCATCAACGCGATGTCATAACCGCCGCTGACGTCACCACGGTAATTCGGGTGCTGCACGATCTGCGAAACCCGCACCAGCGTCCCGCCACTCGACCGGCTGCGTGAGCCGATTCGCAGCTGGAATTGGCTGGCGCTTTGCCCAGCCACACAATGAGCGGCTGTGACGACCCACTGCGCATTGATCAGCGAGCCGCCGCAGCCATGTCTTCCGTTGACCTGCAGGCTGGTCATGAATGTGTAGTCCTGGGTGGCGGTGCCGCCTGTGCCGGGGTGGCCGCGAATGCCGCGATCACAATCGGCACGAGCAGCAGCATTGTCTTCATTGAAATTGCAGGGACTCCTTGAAACGCACAGCAGGGAATGCCCCGGCACGTCAGCGCCAGGGTGCGACAGGTATTGCCCACTGACCGCCCTGATGGGTTACACCAAGCGGTCGAATCAACTGTGCGACACGAATACCGATTCCTATGACAGCATTGATCCATAACTCTGGCTGATGCCCCTGTGGCGTCCACAGAGGACGAATCGGCGAAGGTTGGCCGCCGAACCGCCCATCATCCTGCGTCCATTGGGTTGAGGCGCCGCACGGCCGTGCAACCCGCAGGTCCGCACGGATAGTCGCCCGAAAGGGCGGTGTTGATCAGTAGCACGCGCGAGAACCTGTAGGCCTAGCCAAGCCGAGGTAGAAGGAGCACTTCATGGCGGCGACTTACGGCGCCCCAGGCGTCTACATCGAGGAGCGTCCCAGCGGTTCGATGCCGCTGCAAGGTGTGGGCACGGCCGTTGCGGCGTTCGTGGGTTTCACCGCGACCTACAACGCGGACGCGGGTGACCCGACCGACCCAGATGGCGTCAAGCCGCAGCTGGTCACCAGCTGGCCGCAGTACGAGCGCATCTACGGCGGGTTCGCGCCGGGCATCCTCCTGCCGCACTCGGTGAAGGGTTTCTTCGAAAACGGTGGCGGCATCGCCTACATCGTGCGTATCCCGAGTGGCAACGGCACCGGAAAGGCGCAGCGTGCGCTGCCCGCGTCCGGCCGCCAGGAGATCGAGACGCTGAACGTCGAGGCGCTCGACCCGGCAGCCACCTATGACATCGTCGTCGAACCCGCGCCGGTCGCCGAAGGCGAGACCAGCCAGGAGTTCACGCTCAAGGTCATGGACAACGGTCAGGTCCGCGAGGAGTTCGGTGGCGTCCACCTTGGACGCGGCCCGAAGAGCGTCGAGAAGGCGATCAACGAGCGCTCCAAGCTGATCCGCGTCGAGGTCAAGAACGCGCAGGGTCTTTCGGTCGCCGAGCGCGCACCGGCTCCCGGCCGCTACGCCATCCAGGCCGTCGCGCCCGCGACGAACTCCGTCTCGCCGACCGAGTTCGAAGGTTCCGAGGTGACCCGTACCGGTTACGAGGGCCTCGCGATCGCCGAGACCGTCACGATGGTCGCGATCCCCGACCTGATCACGGTCGCCACCCGCCCCGACGGCACCTTCGACACCGAGGGATACCTTGCCGCGCAGTCGAAGCTGGTCGACTGGTGCGAGCGCAGCCACACCAAGATGGCCATTCTCGACTCCCCGCCTGGACTCAACGCCCAGCAGGCGCTCGAGTGGCGTACCGCGCTCGGCAAGGACAGCGCGTTCGGTACCGCGTACTACCCGCACCTGGTCGTGCAGAACCCGTTGGCGCGTCCCGGCGCGACCGATGGCGAGAAGTTCCTGACGGTTCCGCCGTCCGGCCACGTCGCCGGTGTGTGGGCACGCACCGACGCCGCACGTGGTGTGTGGAAGGCCCCGGCCAACGAGGTCGTCCGCGGCATCGCCCGGCTCGAGACCGACGTGACCACCGGTGAGCAGGATCTGCTCAACCCGCAGCAGGTCAACTGCATCCGGTCGTTCGGCGCCAACGGCATCCGGATCTGGGGCGCCCGCACGCTCGCGGCGACCGACCAGAGCTGGCGCTACATCAACGTCCGGCGGCTGTTCAACTTCATCGAGGAGACCATCCGCCAGGGCACCCAGTGGGTCGTGTTCGAGCCGAACGACGCCGACCTGTGGGCCAGGGTCAAGCGCACCATCAACGCCTTCCTTCGCAACCTGTGGATGCAGGGCGCACTCGTCGGCAACACGCCTGAGCAGGCCTTCTACGTCCTGTGCGACGAGAGCAACAACCCAGCGTCCTCTGTGGACGAAGGAAAGCTGATCGTCGACGTCGGGCTCGCGCCGGTCAAGCCGGCCGAGTTCGTGATCTTCCGGCTGAGCCAGTGGCAGGGCGGCGCGGAGACCTCGGACTGAACAGGGTGACAGGGAACTAGGGAGCAGACGCTATGTCAGACGTGACAGCCACGAACATCTTCGTGATCGAGGCGGACGGCATCGAACTCGGCACGTTCATGAAGTGCAGCGGCGTCGTCAACGAGTCCGAGGTCATCGAGCACAAGGAACTCAACAAAGAGGGCCGCATGATGATCATCAAGACGATCGGCGCCCTGAAGTGGTCCGACATCACCCTTGAGCGCCGTGTCGACAACGACACAGGCCTCTGGGAGTGGCGCAAGGAGATCATCAACGGCGACATCACCAAGGCGCGCCGCAACGGCTCCATCGTGGCGAAGAACTCCAAGATGGAAGAGGTCGCGCGGTGGAACTTCACCAACGCGTGGATCTCGAAGTGGGAGGGCTCGGAGCTGTCGGCCGACGCGAACTCGGTGAGCACCGAGAAGGTCACCATCACGCACGAGGGTCTTGAGCGGGTATGAGCGAGCTTGCGAGCGAATCATCGATACAGGGTCGGGCTCATGCGACGCGACTGGACCAGATCGAGGAGCCCGCATGAGTCTGAACACCGAATACCCTTTCACGTTGCCGAAAGGCTTCATTGACGACGAAGGCGTGATCCACCGCGAAGGCGTCATGCGCCTGGCGACGGCTCGCGACGAGATCGAACCGTTGCGCGACAACCGCGTGAAGGACAACGAGGCGTACGCGACGGTGATCGTGCTCGCGCGTGTGGTCACCGAGCTCGGCACGTCCGGCCGGGTGACCACGCGCACGATCGAGCGCTTGTTCGCCAGTGATTACCGGTATCTCCAGGACTTCTACCGGGTGATCAACTTCGGTGACCCGTCGATCCTGGAGAACATGGAGCCAGGCAGCCCTTTCCCGGAGGAGGCGGCAGCGGTGGGCTGACACGCTACGCCGCGGCGACGCTGTGGCGCGAGATCACGTATCTGGCCTACCACTTGCACTGGGGGTTAGACCAGTTGCTTGATCTCGAGCACGGCGACCGGGTCACGTTGCTCGAGGAAGTCAGCACTTTGAACGAACGTTTCTGGCAGGGGATCGGCGGCAATGGCGAATAATCAGGCTCGCACCATGGATCCGCCGTTCGCAGGCCAGTTCGTGTTCACTGTGGACGGACTGACGATCGGTACGTTCCTCGAGGTGTCCGGGCTCTCGGTGCAGATCGACACCGAGGAGATCGTCGAGGGCGGGCAGAACCAGTTCACCCACAAGGTGCCCAAGCAGATGAAGTGGCCCAATCTCGTGCTCAAGCGCGGGATCACCGAGACGGACGTGCTGTTCGAGTGGTTCGCCAAGTGTTCAGGAGAGGGCCTGGACGCGGCTGGCAGCAAGATCGAACGCAGGCACGGCTCGGTCCAGTTGAAGGACTCGACGGGCAAAGTGGTGAGGCGTTGGGATTTCACCGACGCCTTCCCGGTCAAGTGGAGTGGTCCCAAGCTGGCCGCGTCGTCGAAGGATCTGGCCACCGAGGAGCTGGAGGTGTGCCACTGTGGCTTCAAACCGGCGAAGTAGCATCGGTGGCCGCCTGCGTGGGCTTATCCCGTTTCGCAGTAGGCAACCGGAGGTGGCTCGCAGCACCCCGGTAGGATCAAGCAAGTCGCTGGCTGTCCGTCCGCCCTGGTGGCGGATGGCGGCCCAGCGGCTTGTCGGCGGTTTGCTGCCGGGGTTCCGTACCGGCAGCGACCCCCAAGCGAAGACGTTCGCTGAGCCGACGTACACGCCCGAAAGGCCGCTGCTGGCCAGGCGCATCCCATTGGCCAGCAAGGATTCCATGCTGCGGCATGGGAAAGACAAGGTTGTCGGCGGCTCGACGGCGCATCTGACGATGGCGCCGCCGCAAGGGCAGGCTGCAGTGGTACAGCGGGAAGCCACGTCCATTGTGGTCCCGCCGGTGCAGCCGTTGATCGGATCGCCTGTGGCGCAAAGGCCAGTGGCGCCCGCGAGTGTTACCGGACCGGTGGCGAACTCGCCGGGAGCAATTGGAGCGGCGGCGCAGGTCATCGCGACGCAGCGGCTCGCGGCGGCCCAGCCTGGCCAAGGGCGCCTGACCACCTCGGATGGCGTGTCGGTACAGCGGCTCGCGGCCGCGGCCTACCAAGCGACCGGCCAAGCCTCTTCGGCTCACGGGCCATATACCCGGGGCTCGGCGGGCCCATTCGGTGACCGTTCTTCGGGCCTGCCGAACCAGAGTCTCGCGGCAGCCTCGGCGGTGCTCGGCCGCGGACTGTCCGCGCACCCCGCAGCCCCGACGTCAGCCCCCGGGCTCTTCGCGCATCGCCTTGCCGCGGCGGCCCGGATGTCGGTCGTTCAAGCGTCGGCGGCGCAGGGACTTTCGGCAGAAAGCCTTGCCTCAGCGGCACAATCCACCTCAGGTTTCCCAGGTCAGGCTGCCGGACCGGGCCACCCGCCTGCCCCGCAGCGGCTGGCCGCCGCGCCCCTTTTTGCCGCTAGGTCGGCGAAGGGCCAGTCCGGGCCAATGTCCCTGCCCGGTCAGCCACTCTCGCTGGCGTCGGGCACATCCGGCCAGCCACGCGTTCTGCCATCTGCTTCCGGCCGGCCTTCGCTCGCGGGTCCCGAAGCTTCCCCAGAACAACGCTGGCGAGCGGCCGTTGCCGCCGTCCCACTCGAATCTCCCAAGCCTTTCCCGACCAGCATGCGACCCCTTGTCGCACAGCTGACCGGCAGCGCCGACGGAGCCTCGTACACGACCGGCTCCGCGACCCGCCGGGCCCTCAACGAGGTCGGCGCGCTGGGCGCGACCACCGGCCGAGTCGTCCACCTGGCACAACAGCCCAGCAGCGACCCGGCTTCACTCAGCGTCCTTGCCCACGAGCTCACCCACGCTCGTTCGCCGATCACCCGGCCACGCTTCATGCTGCACAACCACACCGGCTCGATGGACTCCGACGAACGGCACGCAAGGACCGTCGGCTCTCAGTTCGAAACCGCTGCGCCCATGCGGGTGCAGCGGTTGTTCGGCGGTGGCGGACTGCCTAGTGTCGGTGGTCTGACCAACCAAGCGACCGGTGCACTGAGCTCACTCGGCAACAAGGCGACCAGCATGGTCGGCGGCCTCGCTAACTCCGTGACCTCGGCAATCGGGTCAGGGGCGAACGACATCAGCGAGCGCTTCTCCAGTGCCGCATCGGGTTTCGCCAACCGGGTCGGTGAGGAAGCCGGATCCGTCTCAGCCGGTCTGATCGACAGTCTGCCGGTCGGTGGCGGAGCCAGTGGCGTTGTCGGTGCCGTGTCGCAGATCGCCAAGACCGTTGTGGACAATGCGGTTCGCGAGGCCACGCAGGGTGCGATCAGCGAAGCCAACCAGGCCGTGAGCCAGGTGAGCCAAGCCGCCCAAGGCATGGTCAGTCAGGCACAGGGCATGGCGACTGAAGGCGTGAACGGCCTTGCAGGTCAGGCAAACCAATGGGTCAACGGCGCGGTGTCGCAAGCCACGGGCGCCGTGCAGGACTTGGGCAACCAGGCACAGGGCGCCGTCGATGCCGCGCAGAACGCGGTTGGCCAGGCGCTCGGCCCTGGTGTCCAACAAGCACTGTCTGGTGTGGACCTCGACCGGATCGCCGAGGCCTTGGAAGAACGACTGCTCCGCCAGCTCGAACGGCGTGGCGGACGCTATGCGGGGGTGTTCTAGATGGCCGCGGTGAAGGCGTACCTGCTGACCGAGGGCGGGGACCAAATCAAGTGCTTGTTCAACCCGGCCGAGCTGACCATCAGCAAGTCCAACAGCTGGCAGGGCGGCGAGGCCAAGGGCAAGAACGCGCCTGAGCTGCGGTTCCAGGCCGGTCAGTCGGCCACGATGTCGATGTCGCTGATGTTCGACACCACCCGCGAGGGCACGCCGGTCACCGAGCACACCGACAAGTTGTTGAAGCTGATGAAGGTCGACCCTGCGCTGGCTGGCGCCGACCCGAGCCGCAACAAGGCCCGGCCGCCGTGGGTCGAGTTCCACTGGGGTGACACGAAGTCGTTCAAGTGCATCGTCGAACGTGTCCAGATCCGGTTCACCTACTTCGCCAGCTCCGGCAAACCCTTGCGGTGCAAGGCGGACATCACGATGAAGCAGTGGAAGGACGAGGACCAGTTGCCGCTGCAGAACCCGACGTCCTCCACGCCGACCCTGCACACCGTGCACCAGCTGAGGCCGGGGGAGACCTTGGACCGTGTGGCCGCCGCGCACTACGGCGACGCGACGCGCTGGCGCCAGATCGCCGAGGCCAACGGCATCCTGGACCCGTTGCTGCTGCCCAAGGGCAAGCAGCTAGCCATTCCTGAGCAGGGCACGCGTCGACGGGACGGCGGTTATGCCTGAGCAGCGGCGCCTTGACGGCGTCATCCTGACCGTCGACGGCTCGCCTTTGCGGACCGAGCTCTACGGCAGGTTGATGCTCGTCCACGTCGAGGAGTCCGTGCAGCTGCCGGACTCCTTCGCGCTGCATTTCGACGATCCGCACTTCGAGCTGTTCGACGAGGACAAGTTCAGGCCGGGGACGAAGATCGAGATCGCGTTCCGCGCGGAGGGCGAACCGGTTGTGGTGACATCCGGCGAGGTCACGGCGGTTGCGGTGGAGCCGGGCGTGTCCGGGCGGCACGAACTGGTGGTGACCGGGCTCGACCTGACCCATCGGATGGCCCGTGGCGGCAAGTCGCGCGCGTTCACCAACATGACCGACGCGGACATCGCGCGCCGGGTCTCCGGCGAGTACGGCCTGGACCCGGACATCGACGGCACGTCCGAGGTTCGCACGCACATGTTGCAGCACGGCGAGACCGACTACGCGTTCCTTAGAAGGATGGCGAGCTCGATCGGCTACGACTTCTGGATCACCGAGAACAAGTTCCACTTCAAGCGCAAGCCGTCCGGCCGTGGCCAGGCGCCCAAGCTGACGTGGGGCGAGAACCTGCGCAGCTTCAAGGTCCGGTTCGCCTCGGTCGACGCGTGCGACGAAGTCGTTGTCATGGCGTGGGATGCGGTCGACAAGAAGACGATCACCGGCCGTGCCAACACTCCTGATCACGGCACCGACGCTCCGGCAGCGCAGCAGATGGCGTCGGCTGCGAAGCGAGCGTTTGGTCAGGTGACGCGCCGGGCCGGGCAGTTCCCAGCCGCCAGTCAGTCCGAAGCGGACGCTCGCGCGCAGTCGTTGATGGCCAAGGCTTCCGGCGGTGGCGTGATCATGCGCGGTGAGGCCGTTGGCAATCCGTGGATCGGCGCGGGCAACGACGTGACGCTTGACAAGGTCGGCAGCAGGCTCGCGGGCAAGTACCGGGTGACCACGGTCGAGCACATCTATGGCGCCGATCGGCCGTACGTCACGCGTTTCACCTGTGGCGCCAAGGAAGCCGAGAGCCTTGTCGACATGATCGGCGGCGGTGGCACGGCCAACCGCCAGGAGCACCGAGGGTGGGGAAGCCTTGTCGTCGGGGTTGTCACCAACAACGACGACAAGGAAAGCCAAGCCAGGGTCAAGGTGAAGTTCCCGACCCTGTCGGAAGACGAAAGCCAGTGGGCCCGGGTGGCCACGATCGGCGCCGGCGCGGCCCGTGGCATCGAATGGCTGCCCGAGGTCGGCGACGAAGTTCTTGTCGGGTTTGAGAACGACGACAAGTCGCGGCCGATCGTGCTCGGCGGACTGTGGGGCCGCAAGGACAAGCCGCCTGAGCCGAACCCTACGCAGGACGGCAAGGTCAAGGACCGGGTGATGGCCAGCCGCAAGAACCATCGGATCGTGCTGACCGACGACCCGAAGAGCAAGATCACGATCAAGCTCGGTGACGCGGAGTGCGAGCTGACGCTTGAGAAGGACGAGTCGAAGCTGGTCGGTGAGACGAAGCTGGTGATCAGTGCGAAGGACATCGAGATCAAAGCGGGCAATTCGCTGAAGGTGGAAGCGGCGAAGATCGACATCTCGGCCAAGGGCGCGATCACCGCGACCGGTAAGCCGATCAAGCTGAACTAACACCCTCGTGAGTGGTTAGCCGCGTTCTAACCCTGCTAACCACTCACGAGGCTTGAGCAGGGAGTTGGGTGATGAGTCAGCCGGGCAACGGCGATTTGATCGGATCGGGCTGGGCGTTTCCCGGTCAGATCACGCCGGGCGGCAGCGTTCGTCTTGTCCAGGGCGGCGAGGAGATCGATGCCGCGCTGCGGATGATCCTGACCACCGCGCCGGGCGAACGCGTGATGCGCCCCGACTTCGGCTGCGCGATGTGGGAACAGGTTTTCGCGCCCGTGAACGCGAACACGCTCGGCCTGATCGAGCAGAGCGTGCGGGAGGCGGTGACGCGGTGGGAGCCGCGGGTCGAGCTCGAATCGGTTGACGCGACGCCGGACGGTGACGGGTCAATGATCGCGATCGACATCGCTTATCGGATCAAGGCCACCAACGACCACCGCAACCTGGTTTACCCGTTCTACGTCATCCCGCAGGAGGAACCGGCGCCGTGAGCGAGCTTGCGAGCGAATCATTCAACACAGCGCCCAGGCTCATGCAGCGGGACGCAAGCCACATCGGAGAGCGCTCATGAGCCTTCCAGCGCCCAATTTGGACGATCGCCGGTTCCAGGACATTGTGGACGAGGCCAAACGGCGAATCGCCCGTCACTGTCCTGAATGGACCGACCATAACGTCTCCGACCCCGGCGTCGCGCTGATCGAGCTGTTCGCCTGGATGACCGAGATGATCCTGTACCGGCTCAACCAGGTGCCGGACCGGTTGTACGTGAAGTTCCTCGAACTGGTCGGCATCGAGCTCGCCTCGGCCAGCCCGGCCCGCACGGACATCCTGTTCACGCTGGCCGCGCCGCCGGAGCAGTCGATCCGCGTGCCCGGCGGCACCCAGGTCGGCACCGAGCGCGGGCACGGCGAAGACCAGATCGTCTTCATGACCGACACAGACCTGATGCTGGTCCGCCCGAACCTGACGGCGCTGCTGACCAGGACCGACGGCCGGTTCGAGAACCGGACCGAGGAGCTGGGCCTTGAGGGCACGCAGATCCCGGTGTTCCCGTCGTTGCATGTGGACGACGCGATGTACCTCGGCTTCGACGAAAGCCTTGAGGGCAATCTGATCCGGGTCGACATCGAGGTCAGCGGCGCGGCCGGTCGTGGTATCGACCCACGTAACCCACCGCGCGTCTGGCAAAGCTGGAACGGTCGCGATTGGACGAACGCGCGGGTCCTGAGCGACACCAGCGATGGCTTCAACACGACCGGCGAGATCACGTTGCTGCTCAAGGGACGCCACGAGAACCTGGCGATCGGCCCGGTTCGCGCGCACTGGGTGCGCGCCAAGCTGATCGACCCGGCCGTCGAGGGCCAGACCTACGACACCCCGCCACTGCTGGACTCGGTCGCTGTGGTTGGCCTCGGTGGCGCTGTGGCCGCGCACCACGCAGAGCCCGCGCCGCGCGAACTGCTTGGGACCAGCGATGGCGAGCCTGGCCAGGTGCACGTCGTGCGGCGCGCGCCTGTGCTGCCGCGTCGTGGCGCTCGTGAGCGTGTCGAGATCGTCCCGCCGCGACGGGAGCCGGGCGTGGACCCGGATCCCGTGCCATGGACCGAGGTCGCGGACTTCACCGACGCCACTGAGGACGATCGGGTGTACACGTGGAACGGTGCGACCGGCGAGATCCGGTTCGGGCCGCGCGTGATCGGCCGTGACGGCCGGATTCGCCAGTATGGCGCGGTTCCCGAGGAGGACTCGCAGATCTGGGTGACCGGTTACCGGTATGGTGGCGGCAGGCGTGGAAACGTCGGCGCTGGCAAGCTGACCGTGCCGCTGAGCGCGATCCAGTCGGTGGATTCCGTGCGTAACCTCGAACCAGCCACGGGTGGCGTCGACGCGGAGTCTGTCGAGAATGCCAAGGTCCGCGGGCCGTTGTACCTGCGTGGTGGTCACCGCGCGGTGACCGGCAAGGACTTCGAGCGTCTCACGTTGGCTGCCGCGCCAGGTGCTGCTCGTGCACGATGCTTGCCGCCGTTGAAGGCAGGCGATCCCGTGCGGCTGCTCGTGGTTCCGCGCAGCGATGTCGCGCCCGAGACGATGAAACTGCAGGACTTGGCGTTGAAGCAGGATCTGGTCGATCAGATCAAGGGATATCTCGACGGCCGCCGCTTGCTGACGACTCAGGTCCGGATCGACACGCCTTCGTACCAAGGAATCACGATCGTCGCCGAGGTTCACGCGGCCCCGACCGTGCGGCCGGAGAAGGTGCGTGAGGACGCCGAACGCGCGCTGTACGAGTTCGTCAACCCGGTCACCGGCGGTCCGGACGGCAAGGGCTGGCCGTTTGACGCAGATCTGTCCATTGGCGACATCTTCTCGGTTCTCCGTGGTGTCGCTGGTGTTTCGCGCGCGGAGACCGTCCACATGTTCCTGGCGGACCTGCGTGGCCAGCAGCAACCTGAGGAAGTCGGCCAGCGTGTCCGGCTCGCCAAGGAAGAGCTGTTCATGTCCGTGTCGCATCGGGTGGTGGTCAGGCAGTGAGCGAGCTTGTCGAGCGCACCATTCAACACAGTCGACCGCGGTCATGCGACGGGCTTAGCCACGGCGGGAGCCGCGCATGACCGCAAATGCAGGATGGTTGGTCAACCAGCTCCCGGCGGTCATGCGCCGGGACCAGGTGATCTCCGGGTTCGTCAAGGCGTTCGAGGAGATCGGCGACTCGGTCCGTGAGCAGGTCATGGACATCGAGCACGAGCTTGACGTCAACCTCGCGTCACCCGAGATGCTGGTGTACATGGCTTCGTGGATCGGCGTGGATGTCGACGCCGCCATGCTCAGCTCCGAGGACGCAGGCGTCCGGGACGCTCAGCGCCGCCTGATCCGCGCGGTCGGCCAAGCGCTTGTCTGGCGCGGCACCAGCCGTGGCCTGGAGTTGCTGCTTGAAGCGTTGACCGACAGCCGGGTCGACGTGATCGACTCTGGCGGCGTGTTCGGGCCACGTGACGACGTGCCCCAAGCGTCCCATGTGGTCACGGTCGAGCTGGATCACACCGGCCTGCTGACAAAGAAGCAGGTGATGACGTTCCTCGCCGAGGAACTGCCGATCGGCGTCCGGGTAGACCTGGTCGTCCGGTCCGAACAGCAGGAGCAACGATGAACTGCCCAGAGTGCGGCCACCCGGTCCCGCCACAGGGCGCGAAACTCTGTGCGCACTGCGGCTACCCCTTGCTATTGGACAAACCAGCACACGTGGAGCCGCAACCCCACAAGGTCACCCACAAACCCGTCGACGACGGCGTGGTCAGCTACACAGGCCAGTACGCGCCACCCCCACAGCGGCAACGCGCTTACGCACCTCCGCCGCAACAGCAGCAACAGCACCGCCCGCCGCCTCAGATGATGCGGGAGCCGCAGCGTGCGCTTGGACCCCATTGCCCGCAGTGCCGTCAGGTGAACCCGCCGCACCGCAAGCGATGTGAGATCTGCGGGTGTGAGCTGTGGCCCGGTTCGGCTTTCCCGCCACGCTGGATGCCCGAGCCGCCACCCGTCGCCGCAGGTCCCAAGCGCAAGAGCCAGTGGTGGAAGACCGCGCTGCTGATCGGCTTGCCATTGGTGGCGATGGGAACGGTCTGGGCCCTGGCCTACTTCCTTTAACTGCTACGGAGCTTCAGATCGTGGCAATGGTGAGCATGTCTTCGAGGCCCACCAGATCGTCGGCGTTGCGTGTATAGATTGTCGCGTTATGCGCATGCGCGGTGGCGGCGATCAGGAGGTCCATGACCCGTGCCCGCGGTTGCCGTCCGGCCCGGACGACGCGTTCGGCCAGCCGTGCGTAGCTGTCAGCGACGGCGTCGTCGATTGGCAGCGGATCGAACCGGCGCTGAATGGAGCTGAGACGGGTCAACCGTGCGCCACGCACTTGATCGTTCTTGGCGACCAGGACTCCGAACTGAAGTTCGGCCAAGCTTGCCACGCTGATCGCGAGTTCTCCAGGGATGGGAGCGACATCGGTCGCGATCAACACGCTGGTATCAAGGATGCCCCGACTCACCGTGGTTCCCATGGATCTGTGACGCTGCCGTCGACCAGATCACGATCTTGTGCCCAGTCGGGGTCCGCGGGCCCATTGAAGATGGCTGCGAACTCGTCCCATGGGCGCCACGTGCGGGAGCTGACCGGGCCGAGTACGGCTGCGGGCCGACCAGCGACCGTGATCGTCACCCGTTCACCGGCTTGTGCACGCCGCACCAGTTCGCTGGCGTTTTGTCTCATTTCGCGCAGTCCAGCTTCGCTCACCATCACACGGTAGCACATGTGCTACCCCTCTTGTTGGAGGTGAACTTGGTGAGGTCTGGGCCTGAGTCGGCTCCTGTGCGGCCTCTCGTATCCTCTGCGCGTGTCAGTTGATCTTGAGGCGACTTTGCGTACGCCGATCACGTTGGCTGTCCTGATCGATCGCACCCGAAACGTGCTTGCCGATCTCTTAGGCGGAGTTGACGTACCGGACTTGGCCGTGGTCACCGATCGCAGGCGCGGCAGGCAACTTGGCCCCGCCGGACTGGCCGCCGCTGTGATCGGCGAGCCGATCGAGCCGGACGCGGACGGTCTGTCCGGCTCTGTCTTCTACGACATCGACGTTCCCGCGACCGGCGACGGGGTCCGGCTGATGGTGATCGACTTCATCGGCGAAGCCAGTATCGACGACGACCGGCATGCCGTGTTCAGCCCGAGTCGCACGGCCGTCGGTGTCACGGTGGCGACCGGATTAGCCCTGGCCACAGCACAATTGGCCGATGGCGAGTTCGTGGACGACGAGATCCGGATGCTCACCCCGCCCGTGCGGGAACCTGACGAAATGGTCAACCGGACCCGTCTTGACGGTCCGGCTGACAACTTCGTTGTTCAGTGCGGGAAGTATCTGAAACAGTTCCCGAATCTCACGGAACTCGGGTGAAGCCGACCCGCTTGACGATGGTCAGCGTGTCCTTCGTCGGCTGGACGCTCGGGCTGTAGCCGAACTCGACCATCTGGATCGGCGGCTGGCCCGGCTCGACCTTGATCCCGATCGGCACTTCCTCACCCATCTTCGTGGCGACCGCCTCGAAGGTCTTGCGTGTGCCGTCCTGATAGGTCGCGATCGCCGCGTACTTGGCTCCCTGCACACCGGTGAAGTAGACGTTGAACGCGCTGAGCGGCTTGTTGAACTGGAACCGGATCGGGACCACGTTGCATTCACGGATGTCCGTCGGCAGTGACGACGTCAGGAACACGCCTGCGCCCGCCAGTTCGAGCCCCGTGCCCGGCCTGGCGATGCGCAGGCCTTGGTGGGTCGCGCTCTTGCAGACGACGGGCGCGCGTTCCATCGCGTTGCTGAGAGTGAGCCCTCGCTCGAGGTAATGCGTGTTGTCGATCAACCGCGGGCTTTGCACGGGCTGGCCATCGATGCCCATTGAGAAGTCGATGTTGTCGATCACGGCGACGGCCGTGGGCGCACCCGACTGCGACGGAGGCGGAACAGGCTGCGAAGGCTGAGGAGCGCCCGAGCTAGCGTTAGGTGGTGGAGCTGGCTGGGTCGGCTGCGGCGCGTTCTGCTGTTGAGGCTGCGGCACTTGCTGCTGGACCTGTGGCGGCAGCGGAGAAGTCGCCGCCGCGTTCTGGGTTTTGATGTCACGCAACAAAAGCGCGCCACCGACGGTCGCGCCGCCCAGCACGGCCACCCCGGCAGCCAAAGCACCGAACTTCATCCAGCCGCCACGGATCTTCGGCCGCTGCACGAACGAAACCGGCTTCTCCACCACGGTCTCGCCAGCATTCGCCCGCAACGTCGCTGACCGGTGCTTTTCCGAGCCAGTCAGTGGCTGGTCGGAGTTCACGGTCACCTGCGAACCCGCGACCATGCCTGGCTCGAGCCGCAACTCACGCGGCGCGAACTTGAATCCGACGCGGTTCTCTGGGTCAGTGCCCGACAGCGTCACGGCCATCGGCATGTTGCCTTCGTTGGCCAGGTTGATCACGTAGTTGCCGACCTTGCCGCCGTTGGCGACCTCCGGCTGCACGTTCATCGTCAGCACCGGCGCGGGCCGCACATCGAGCGGAAGTTCCTCACACCGCGAGACTTCCTGGCTGTACGGCGACTTCACCACCAGACCGAGGATGTACGGACCGGCGATCATGCCGCCGCGCTCCGGCACCGAGATCTGCATCCGCAGCGTGCCGACTTCCTTCGGGCGCAGCTTGACCACGTCGGGCTCGCAGCGGAACAGGTCGTTGCTCGGCAGGCCGACGACGTGCGCCGAGAAGTGCTCGACGACCTGGCTCGCGTTCTGGACCGTCAGCTCGACATCGGCGGTCTCGCCCGGCCCGAGCGAGATCCGCTCCGGGCTGACGGTCACTTTCATCGCGATGGCCATGACAAGATCATCCTTCGATTCGTGGTCCGACCCAGGACGCCCAGTCCTGGCCCGCGGAAGCGCCCGCGTTGAAGCGGAACCTGATCCCGGTGGCGCCCGCGTGCGGGGTCAGGTCGACGTTGATGGGCCGCATGACACCGTCCGAAGCGGAGTCGTTGACCGTGGCGATCGTGGTCGCCGCACCGCCCTTGATGATGCTCACGATGAACGTGCCACTGCCGGCCGATCCGCCCTGCACGGACATGAAGCCGACCGTGGCTCTGAACCTGTCACCGGCGATGACCGGACGTGACAGCGTGAAAGTGCCTTGAATGAAGCCGTTGGCTACCCACTGTGGGTGCGTTTCGAGCAAGGCGGGATATGAGCCGTCCTCGACCTGGTAACCCGTGCGTGGCTTGACGAATCCGCGCTCGTCGACATCGCTTCCGTTGTACGGCAGCGTTCCAGCGCCACTGGTCCATGTCGCGCTCGCGGCCCGTGCACGCAGGTCGATGACGGCCGGTTTGCCCGACGAGACCTGCAAAGTCACCATGGTCTGCGGCGCAACGACCTTGCCACCAACAGGATTCTGCGAGACCACGAGCCCGGCCGCGACCGTGTGGCTCGCGACGTGTGCAACGGTACTGCGCAGGTTGGCGTTGGTGAGCGCGGTGGTTGCGGCGTTCTGAGTCTGTCCGATGACCGAAGGCACTGTGGTGTCCGGCTGTTTGGTCACTTCGATCGGACGAGAGGTCATCGCCTGCTGTCCGTCCGGCATGGTCACCTGCACGCTGACCTGGTACGTCCCGATCGTGGCCCACTTGTGGCCGACCATCGCGCCATTGCCGTTCTGGCCGTCACCGAACGACCAAGTCGCGTGGGTCGGAGCGGTGCCTTTGCTGTCGTCGACCTTCAGCGTGATGTTCTCAGCGACCACCGGGCTCGTCTTGGATGACGTGATCTTGATGACCGGTTTCTCCTGCGTAGGAGGTGGATCGTCCGGTGGCGGAGCCGGTTCTGGCTGCGAAACCGGAGGCGGAGGTGGTGGGGGAGGCGGTGGTTGGACCGTCGGAGGAACCGGCGGGGCCTCGGTGGAAGGCTGTTGCGGTGGAACGGGAACCTGCGACGCATCCGGTTGCTGCGACGGCTGCTGTGGCGGGTTCGGCTGCGTGGGAACGCCCGTGATGGGCGCGTTCAAGCCCTTGTTCGGGTCGTTCTTGTCGTACTTGGCGACATCCAACACAGCACCCTCGACCGTGATCACACCGGCCTCGTCGGTGTCGGGCACGTTGAAGAACACCATGTTGTCCCGCGACACCAACTGGAACTGCCGGGCCGTCTTGACCACCTTCGGCTGCGCCAGCACTGTTTTCTTGTCCAGCCCGACGATCCAGACCTGGCCGGTGGTGTAGTCCGGCACGAACAAGTGATTGCCCGCCTCGACCGCGGCACCGAGCTTGCCACTGGCCAGCGGCACCGCGTCGGAACAGCTTTCCTCTGCCAGAGAACAGATCGTGAGCACGCCACGCGGCGCGACCACGTAGAAGCGGTCGCTGTACGGCGAACCGCTGAGCTGAATGTCCTCGCCGTCCCGTAGGTCGATATCGATGGTCGTGTCGACCTTGCGCAGCGACGGGTCGACTGTCGTTGCCTTACGCGCGGCAACCTCAACGACCAGCGGCCTGCCGTTGACCATCGTCAGCACACTGCGCCCTGGACGGGTGACTTCCTTGATCGGGACCTGTTCTTCGCCGTCGATGATGGTTCGCACGTCACCGGTGGCGTTGTCGGAGATCCACAGCCGCCCGTCCGTATCAATTCCCGTTGTGTTCGGCGCGATCTGGGTCGCCAGGGTTTGCGGCGTGCTCAGCGCACGTCCGGTTCGCGGGTCGGCGTTGGTGAACAGCCCCCGTTGAGTGTCCACGATGTACAGCTTGCCGGAGCCTGCGAACGCGGTCAGCCCGCTGCGCGCGCCCCCAATCGGCGCTTCCGGCGCACTGACCTCGAAAGTTGCCCCATCGATCCGCCGAATGGTCCCCGCGGTCTGGTCGACCGAATACGCGTTCGGGCCGGCCTGCACCACTTCGAGCACCGATCCAGGCTGCGAAACCTGGACCTGGGCGGAAACCTCGGCCGAAGTCCCGTCAAGCAGGCTCAGTTGGCCGACCCGGCCGGACGGCAGCCATGCGGCACCGGACAGCAGCTTGACGTTCTGAACCTCGTGGCCACTGTCCATACCGGCCACAGCGACCCCGCCGAGTACCGCCACCGCGCATCCGGTGGCGAACCCGTTGCGTATCCACGGTTTCCGCAGGGATAACGGTGTCATATCCCCACCTTCCGTTGTCGCTTCTCGGTCATCCGCTGCTGCGGGATCCGCAGTCCCAGCATCGGCAACAGCCAGATGAAGTTCGCGGACCCCACGGCGAACCTCGCGGTGATACTGGTGTCAGTGAAGACGTTGAAGGAGCAGCCGGAGTTGCCTCCCGAGCACGGGCCGTCGGACCAGCCGACGAAATGTGAGTCAGGACGTGGGTTTCCCCAAAGCGTGACGGCGTCATTGTCCGGATTGTTGATGGTGTACGTGCATGTCGTTGTTTGCGACAGCGCCGAGCACTCACGTCCGTTGTTACCGCCACCATTGACGGACACAGCGCCGGAACTGCCGGTCGCGGCGGTCACACGGACCGTCAACTTCGTGGGTGGCGGCTTGACCTCGAACTCGTTGGCGACGGAAATGCTGCCGGTGTGCGTGTTCGTCCGCACAGTGCAGGTCGCGCTGGTCGAGCCCGCGCACTCGGCTGGAGTACGCCATTGTTTGATGCGGTGCGTCGAATCGGGCTCCTGGCGGAAAGTGATGTTGGTACGCCGGTCCACTTCGCCCGTGCAACGGGAACCGGACGAGCACGAAGCCAGATTGCCTGGGCCGCCGGTGATCCGGCCTCCTTGCGCCACCGTCACACTGACACTTATCGTCGGCGCGGCCCCGACCGTCACGGTCACCGACCCGCTCGTGTCCCTACCGTCAGGGATTCGTGCCTGAACGCTGACCAGGTACTGGCCTTCCTGAGTCCACGTCTGCTGCACGGGCGCGCCGGTCTTCGTCCCGCCACCCTGGAAACTCCAGCGGATGTTCGACAGCTGCTGGCCATCGCTTGCCGTCACGTTGAACGTGGCCGGATCGCCCGCGACCGGCGCACTGGGATTGGCCGTGACTCGCAAACTGGGCAAGGGATCCGGGGTTGGCGGCGGTGGAGTGGTGCTACTGGATGAGCCTGGCGGCTGATCTGCAGGCGGCTCAGGTTGGTTCGAGGTCGGCGGCTGCTGTGATTGTTGTGTCTGCTGTGGCCTGCTCGACTGCTGCGTGACCGAAGGCGTGGTGCGTGGACTGGTCGCCTGATTGGACTGCGAAGGCGGCACTGGCTGGTGGGCCGTTGCGGATGGCGCTACCTGTCCTGCTTGGCCCGCAACAGGTGTGGTCAGGCCTTTGTTTGGGTTCTTCTCGTCGTATTTCGCCGTTTTCAGGATCGTGACATCCAGTTGGACGACACCGGCACGCGCGGATTCCGGATCGTTGAAGAACACCATGCCGTCGCGCGCCAGCAGCTGGAAATCGCCCGCAGGCGTGAGTACCTGGGGTTTGGCCACGACGCTTCCGCTGTCCAGGTTGATGATCCAGACCTGGCCGGTGGTGTAGTCGGGCACGAACACCCGCTTGCCCGCTTCCACCGCGGGACCGAGCTTGCTGTTGGCAGTCAACGGAATCACCTGTTCACAGGATCCCGCAGTGAGGTCACAGATGTGTACGACACCGCGTGAGGCCACGATGTACACGCGAGGATCGTGGGGTGATCCGCTGACCTCGACGGTGTCATCGGCCCGCAGATCCAGATTGATCGTGCGGTCGGCCGCACCGGTGACCGGGTCCACCGTGATCACCTTGCGGCCTTTGACGTTCACGACCACTGGGCCGCCAGCGGCAACCGTGACAACGTTTTCACCGGGATCGGTGATCTTCGTGTTCGTCCGCTCCTGGCCGTCGAACCTGGTCAGCAGGCCAGTCGAGTTCTCGAGCACCCACAGGCGACCGGCTTCGTCCAAAGTGGCCGTACCATCGCCGACCTGCGCGGCGAGCGTCTGCTCGCGTCCTTTTCGGGCGATCGTGCGCGGGTCGGTGTCGACTAGCACGCCGCGTTCACTGTCGAATGCGTACAACACATCTTTGCCAGCGAATGCCGACAAACCGGTGCGAGAACCCGGGATCGGCGCCTCGGGCGTGCCCAGTTCGAACGTGGCACCGTCGATCCGGCGGATCGTGCCCGCGGTCTTGTCCACCGCGTACGCGGTCGACCCGGTCTGAACCACGTCCACCACGTTGCCGGGCGAGGCGACTTGCAGCTGGGCAGCCACCTCGGCCGTCGACCCGTCGAGCAGGGTCACCTGCCCGACCTTCGCCGACGACAGCCACGCGGCACCGGACAACAGCCGGACGTCCTGCGCGGGAATCCCGTCGTCAGCTCCGAAAACCACGGCCGCGCCGACCAATAACGCAGCTGATACGCCCCACGCAGTTGAACGCATGTCATCCTCTGGTCAGCCTGTCCATCGCGCGCTTGCGCCGTCGCTCGTCACGCCAGCGGGCGTACAGCGGCCGCGGGTCGAGCCAGGCGCGGACAGTCAACAGTGGACTGCGAGCCTTGCGTAGTTCCCTGCGGAGCTGACCTTCCAGCTGCCAGGCTTCTTCAACGGCGTTATCGTCCGGCTCGGCCGGTTCGAACACCGCCTTGGTGACGATCGGGGCAAGCACCGCGAGTGATCCGGTACCCGCTTCGCCGATCTTCTCACGGGCCTGGGTGCTGACTTCCTGCGCGGTGGACGCGGCTGTTATCGGAACGCCGTGTTCAATCAATCGGTCGGTTGCTTGCTGCCACGCGCCGATGATTCTGGCCGCACGACTGCCAGAACGCCGTTTCTGGCGTCGCCGGAACTTCTCGATGGCGATCGCGATCGGCGTGAGGATGGCAAGCGCGCCGAGTCCGATGAGGACGAACAGTGCCCAGTCGAGCACGGTCAAGGTGCCTTCGCCGAGCCTCGGCAGGTTCGGGTCCTCGGCGGGCTGTGACGCGGTGGAGTTCTCCTCAGGGCGGTTCTCGTCCGCGGGTGTTTCGGTGTCCTTGGGCTTGGGAGCGTTGGCAGGATGGCGTTTCGGGTCGGTCGGTTCGAACGCGACCCAGCCGTATCCGGCCAGGTTCACCTCGGCCCACGCGTGCGCGTCACCCGACCTGACCTGGTACGTGTCGCCGGTGCGGCGGTCCTTGTTGAGCAGGTAGCCGACCGCGACCCTGGTCGGGAATCCTTGCGTACGAGCCAGGACTGCGAACGCGGCCGCGAACTGCTCGGCGGAGCCGACCTGCTCGTTGATGTTCGGGCCGAACAGCCTGCTGATCGCGTCGTAGGAATGCCCAGGGCGGGTGTCCAGGCTGTACGGGAAGCTCTGCATGAACTTCTGGATCGCCATCAGCTTGGCGTACGGCTCGGACACGCTCGACGCCAGCTCGGTTCCCTTGGCCAGAATGACGTCCGGCATGCGTGGATCGTCGCGTGGCAACTGGGTGTACCGATTGGACACCGAGTACGGCACGCTCTTGTCCAGACCAGTTTTCCGGCCGACTTCGGTGACCAGCTCGTAATTCCAGCCAGTCGGCTGCTGATCGGTCGCGAGAACCCCGGAGTCCTTGCTGTATCCGACCCGTGGCGCGCCCTTGATCGACACCGGCGCGCCGATCTCCGGAAGATACTGTCCTGGCAAGCCGTTGACGGTCACGTTCATCGTGACCTTGCGCGGGTTGACCAGTGACTCGTCTTGCGGCAGCGTGCTTCCGGCGAGCAGGAACTTGTCCTGCGAGCTCCACATCGCGCCATCGAACGTATCCAGCGCAACGGTCCTGACCCGGTCGATTCCTTCGGTGTCACCGGTCAGCTTGACCGTGAACATGTCCGCGTCCGGCTTGCGCAGCTGTGTTTTCAGGGTGACCAACGGGTTGATCAGATCGTCGATGTTCAGCTCCGGCTCGACGACCTCGCGCAGATCGAACCGGTTGTCGCCGTCGGCGAGCGGAACGAACTGCATCCCGGCCAGTCCCGCGGCGATCGCCATGATCACCACCGGCAGGCCGAAAAGGAACCTGCCCCAGATGGCTTTCGTGTCGATCGTGCGTGCCATCGGATCGGAAGTCCCGGCCCGGATCAACGTCGCCAGCAATACGACCGCGAGCAACACGCCGACCGGGATCATCCCGCCGACCGACCGTGGCGCGGTGATGGGTAGCGCGAAGGCGAAAGCCAGTACTGGCGCCAGAATCGGGGCAAGCAAGTACTTGGTTCGCAACACCAGCGATGCCGCGACGGTCCCGCCCAGGAAACAGATCAGTGCTGGCGTGAACTCCAGCTCGCCGCTCGGGTCAGCGGGCAGCGTGACCGACAGCATCTTGTTCCAGCCCGACAATAGGCCGGACCCCAGCGATTGCAGTGTCGTCAGGGTGGGAATCCCGCGATTGAGCGTCCCGCGGAACACCGCGAAGATCGCGACGAGCAGGAATCCCAGTACCCCGACGCCGACCGTGACCAGCAACGACCAGCGGCGAATGGCCGCGAACGAGCCGATCAGCACGCCGACAGCGGCGGCGGTGAGTGTCGAGATCAGGAAACCGAGGCCACTGAAGAACCTGAGGTACACCAAGCTGGAAACACCCATCGCGACACCGATGAGCACCAGCTGCGAGTACGCGGGCAGGCCGATTTTGATCCGTGGCTGGGTTTGCGGGATGTGCTGGCGGGCGCGCTTGGCTTTTTTCGTTGGCGGAGTTGGGTTGAGCAGCGCCGATTGCGTGACGCTGACCGTGTGCGTGACACCGCCGTGCGGCCCGGCGGGCGGGGTTTGCGGGCGGATGGCGGTCATGTTCGCACCAGCTTGTTCCAGGCGTCCGCGAATTCGTCGGCTGTGCGCACAGTCAGCGACACGACCCCGTGCAACGGTGTTGGGGGAGCGTTGAACTGGCTGGAGAACTGGACGAGGCTGACCATCAGGAAATGCCGGCGCACGGTCGGCAACACCGACAGCATCCGGGGATCAGGCGTTCCCGTGACTACGCCCAATGCCACGCTGTCGTCCGTCGCGACCATGCTTGGCAACGCAGTCAGGCCAGGATCGTCCCTTGTCGCCTTGGCCGCGGCCAGCAGATCCAGCGCGGCTACGGCGCCATCGAAGGCCTTGTCGCTGGCAGCCACACCGCCGCTGGTCGTGCGCAGTTCGAGGGGGAACCCGCCACGAATCGCCGCCATCGCCAGCGAAGCCGCGGCACTCACCGCGGCCTCGAAGGTTTCCTCGGCATAGCCAAGCGAATTGGTGTCCAGTACGACCATCAGCCGCGGCTGATTGGGAACAACGTTGTGCCGCACCATCATCTGGCCGGTGCGCGCGGTCGACTTCCAGTGGATCAGCCGCCAGTCGTCGCCGGGCACGTACTCACGCAGGCTGTGGAACGCTACACCGCCCTGCGGCGAGTAGCTGGACGTCGGCCCGTCCATGTCCCTGGTCTGCCCGGTGGGCACGGGTTCGACGTTGAGCAGCCGTGGATGCACGTACAGCGTGGAAAAAGTCGAGAACACCGTGCCGACTCGCATCAGCCGCAATGGGTCCGTGTGCCCGATCGACATCGGGCCGACCTGGTAGATCCCGCGCCGGTTGGTCGGCAGGTAGTACGTGGTGGTGTGGTCGGTGCCGCCAGCGAGGCTCGGAATCGGCACCTGGACCTGCCGGTTGGCCATCTGCTCGGTCGCCAGGATCGGCGGACTGCGGCGTTTGGACTCGTTGGTCAGCGTGATCACGCCCATCGCCTTCTCGCCCTCGGAGACCCGTTGCGGACGGACCTCACGGATCGCGGAAAGGTCTGGGCGCAACGCCATCCACGCCCCGGCGATCGCCAATGTGGCCAGCGCGGCGAAACCGAGCGCGATCAGCTCCGGATAGTCAGCGAGCCAGCCGAGGGCGAGCAGAACGGCCGCCGAGACGGCCATCGCCACACCGGACTTCGTAGGCATGTCACGCCCCGACGGGAGCCTGCGGCACCGGGACAGCCGCGAGAATGCGGTCCACGATCCCTTCCGGCTTGAACTCCTGCACGGCCGCCTCAGGTGTGAGCACCAACCGGTGCGCCAGCACAGGCTTGGCCATCTGCTTCACGTCATCCGCGGTCACGAAGGCACGTCCGTCGACGGCTGCGCGCGCCTGCGCCGCCGTGGCCAGCGCGTTGCTGGCACGAGGGCTCGCCCCGAGCTTGAGCTGAGGAATGGTCCTGGTGGCGTTGGTGATCGTCACGATGAACGCCTGCAGCGCGGGTGCGACGTAGATCCCGCGCACCACTTCAATCATCTGCTGCATATCTTCGATCGTGCAGACGGGCTGCAGCTGTTCGGGCAGTCTGCGGGCGATCGCGTCACCGACGATGCGGACTTCGTGTTCCGGCGTCGGGTAGCCGATCCGCAGCAGCATCATGAACCGGTCCAACTGGGCTTCCGGCAACGAGTACGTGCCCTGCTGGTCGACCGGGTTCTGGGTGGCGATCACGAAGTTGGGCCGTGGCAGCGGGTACGTCACACCGTCCACAGTGACCTGACGCTCGGCCATCGCCTCGAGCAGCGAAGACTGGGTTTTCGGCGACGCCCGGTTGATCTCGTCGGCCAGCAGGATGTTGCCGAAGACCGGGCCTTCCTTGAACTGGAACTGGCCCTTGTGCGTGTCGTAGATCTGCACACCGACCACATCGGACGGCAGCAGGTCGGGCGTGAACTGGATCCGGCGCATCGAGCCGCCGATGGAGTGCGCGATCGCTTTGGCCAGCGAGGTCTTCGCGACTCCCGGTACATCCTCGATCAGCAGATGGCCCTCGGCGAGCAGTCCCACAACAGCGTTCCAGATCACGCCGGTCTTGCCGTGGATGAAATGCTCGACGTTGCGGACGAGGTCGTTGCAGCGCCGCTGGACCCAGCCGACCCGCTCGGCGAGCTGAGTTCCATAGGTCATCGAACGCCCCCAGCCACTCTTTTCCTGGAACTTGTACGGGAAAACACTATTCCGGTTGGACCGCCATGGCCTGCCCCAAAGGGCGGCGATACGGGCGCGCGGCCGTGACGAGAAGTGATCCACGGAGGGGATCGGCGCCGAACGTGACAGTGTGACCACTACTGTTTGCCGGGTGACCTATCCGCTGGGTGTCGATATCGGGACCACATACACCGCGGCGGCGTTGTGGCGCGAAGGCCGGGTGCAGACCGTGCCGCTGGGAAACCGCGCCAACGCCGTGCCGTCTGTGCTGTTCCTGCGCGACGAAGGCAGCTTTCTGGTCGGTGAAGCCGCGGCGAGGCGTGGCATCACCGATCCGGACAAGCAGGCCCGTGAGTTCAAACGGCGGATGGGCGACGACATTCCGATCCTGGTCGGTGGCCGGGGTTTCACCGCGCAGCAGCTGACCGGCGAGGTACTGAAGTGGTCGCTGGCCCGTGTGGCGGAACTGCAAGGCGGCCCACCGAACCACGTGGTGCTGACCCATCCGGCGGCATGGGGCGATTTCCGTAAGAACCTCCTCGTCCAAGCGGCGATGTCGGCAGGTTTGCGAGAGGTCGGCCTGCTGCCCGAACCGGTCGCGGCGGCAACGTGGTACGCGGCGCAAGAACGAATCGAACCCGGATCGCTGATCGGCATCTACGACTTCGGCGGCGGAACGTTCGACGCGAGCGTGGTCCGTAAAACCGCGACGGGCGTGGAGATCTACGGCGAAGCAGGCGGCGACGACTCGATCGGTGGTATCGACTTCGACCACGCCCTGTTCAGGCACGTCGGAAAGCACGCGGGAGTCGACGTCGCACAGCTGGACTTCACCGATCCTGTGGTGTCCAGCGCGATGGCGCAGCTTTTCAGCTCGGTGGTCGAGGCCAAAGAGGCACTCTCGGCGGACATCGAGGTCGTCATTCCGGTCGTCCTGCCGGGAGTGAGCCGTCAAGTACTGATCACAAGAGCGGAATTCGAAGACCTGATCAAGCAGCGCGTCCTTGGCACAGTGGGAGTGTTCGGCCAGGTAGTCCAGCGCGCCGGAGTGGACCCATCGAAGCTGCACGGCGTCCTGCTGGTGGGTGGATCAAGCCGGATCCCACTGGTACGCAAGCTGTTGTCGGACGAACTGGGCATCAGGGTCGCGCTTGACGCGCACCCGAAGTACACCGTCAGCCTCGGCGCGGCAATCGCCGCCGCTCCACGAGCCGTCGGTATCCGATCCTCCGGCGGCTTCGCCCCACCAGCGCCCCGCCCTCCGCACCCGTTGTACAACCCGGCGGGGTCGCGGCCGATGGCTTATCCACCTGGCCAACGCTCGCAGCCCGCATTCCCCGTCCAGCAGCCGGGTCCTGGACAGCGAAGCATGGGCACAATCCCGCCGCAGATGCCCGCGCCTGCCGTGAGCGAGCAGGTCGACCTGGCCCGCTCAGGCCTGACCGGCGTGACGGACATCCGGACCGTGCTCAAGCAGATGCAGCCGCTCGAGCCCGTGAACCTGGCGCCCCCACGACCCGTTGGCCCGGTGGCAGAGGTCCGTACGCGCGACGGCAATGGCCGCGGCCGCTGGATCGCTTTGGTGGTCGTGCTCGTCATCGCGGCGGTGGTCGCCGCGTTGGTCATTTTTGTGATGAACCAAGGCACATCAGAGCTTGGGCCGCAGCAGCAAAACCAGCCGGAGGGCGCGGTATCGCTGCCCGCGGTCGGCAAGATCACGGTAACCGGTCAGCCATTGGTGACGCCGCCCGCGGGCACCGACGAGATGCGAGCAGTGACCGGCAGGGCCAACGGAGACGTGGTCGCAGTGGGCTTTTCCCAGAACCGGCAACCCCGGGCGTGGCTGAGCAAGGGCGGAAAGGACGACTTCGTCCCAGTTCCGGTGAGCGAAGACGGCCAAGGCCTAATGCTCGACGTGACGCCAATGGGCTCCACTTTGGTCGCCGTAGGCTGGACCGGAACCGGGCAGAGAAAACGCGCGGCCGTATGGACATCGGCGGACGGAACCAAGTGGGAATTGCTGCCCCAGCAAGGTGATTTCAATCCAACATCGGGCTTCAAAGAGCTAACTGCGGTGACCGTGGGTCGCGACAATTCCTTGCTGGCTATTGGCCGCGACGACCGTAACGACCGAAACGACGGTGACGCGGCCGTCTATATGTCCACCGACGGCAACACGTGGAACCCCGTCACCACCTCCGGGCTTTCCGGCACTGGGCCGCAGGACGTAGAGAAGGTCACAAAGACCGAAGACGGCTCATTCATGGCCGTGGGGACCGTTTTGCAGGGCGCCAAGCGTGGCCCGGGGATCTGGACCTCGAAGGACGGGGTGAAATGGGAGCTCTCGCCCTACCTGCCAGAAGGCGCGCCCGCACTCCGCGGCGTCGCCCGACTGTCCGATGGAACAATGATGGTCTGCGGTTCTGTTGGCTCAGGCCAGCCGCCTCCCGCCAGTTGCTGGACCTTGAGCAAGGACCAAAAGTGGGAACGCTGGAACGTCGCCAGCGCCCAGGCTTCGCCCCGAGTCGTGTTCCTCAACGGAATGTTCCCGGTCGAAGGCAACCAGGTAGTGATCGTCGGCCTAGGTCAATCCGGCACAGAGAACACGACGGACGCGGCTATGTGGCTTGGCACTTTCGGCGCTCGCGGGAGCAGCTAGCGGCTCGTCTCGAGTGGTTGACCAGGTAACCGGGCTTCCGGTCTGTCCATAATAGATAATCAATCGTCACCTGAGTCGCACCTGTCGCACGTACCACACCTGTTGCCCACGTTGATGCCGTGAAGGTCACCTTGACGGCGTTCAACGCGCCGAATCTTCCCCTCGCAACGGCCTGCTGCCCGCACGGCGCCGTGGCATGCCAGGGTGACCGTGGCCACGGCAGCCTCCGCGCTGTGTCACCAGGCAAACCTGGCGGTCACCGACTCGAACACCGACCAGCAAGCCTGAAACTCTGGCATTGGCGTTCAACGCCGCTCACTCGGCCCTCGCGAACAGTCGCGGGCGTGACCGGCGCTGGACGACGCAGGAGGCGGCCCTCCCGCCGGGGAAATGCCTCATTCGGGGTCACTCGGACCACCGCAGATTGATCCTGGCTGGCGGAGACCGGCTCTGCGGAATAAACGCGGCAACGTTCCCGAGACACACCCTAGGCAGTAACGTAGACCTTGAAAGTGAATGGCAGACTGCCTCCGCGGTGTGCCCGCAGGTAGTCCTGTAGCCAAGGACTGTTCGCGGTGCATCCCGCAGCCGTTACGCTGCCGTTTTCGACACTGGGGATAACGGTGTTGCATCGTGCGGCGTAGTGGTTCGGGTCGTCGTTGTGCATGACATCGAAGGTCGCGGTGGCCGTGCCCCAACCGCCGTCGTTGCGGAAAATCGCTTTCATCGGACACCCGTAGGACCGATCACAATTCCCGTTCCACTCAACTGTTACGACGGTGAAGTCGGGCCGCTGCCGGGTCGTCGTCGTGGTCGGTGGTGTCGTCCGTGTCCACGTCGGCTGCTTTGTGTACGTATCTCTCGTTAGTGCATCGGCCTCGTTGACCACCGGCACTCGGGCCGTTGTCGTAGCCGAACCTTTGGAGGACGTCATGTCTTTCAGCGGGTTCCACCCGGTCAGGGTGTGCACCGCCACCAGTGCTGCCGCAACGGCCCCGATCGCGCCGACAATCGTGGACCATTTCTTGTAAGGGGGTTCGTCCTGAGGGCCAGTTGGCTTTACCGGCTGGTCAGACATCGGTCCAACATACTGCCCAGCGATGCCCGTGTCATGGTAATCGGACACAGAGCGGACTCACGTGGTCCCACACCCGCAGCAGAGGCATGGGGCGTGCCCGGCCAGGCCTGCAGTCACTTCCACTTCGGATGCGGTGATCATGTCGTCGGTGACTAACACGGCCTGATCAGCCAACCCTGCGACGACCAGATACGACCCAACCCCGTGAGCCAGCACAACGTACCGGGTATTCGGGAACGGTCCGAACACGCGGATGGTCAAGTCTCGGTGACGCATGCGCTCACTGTGACCCACCGATATCCGCGCACGCAAGACGCTCGTTCGTGGGCCATTCCTTAATGCTGGCAATGAAATTAGTGCGAATCCCAAAGGTGAGATTCTTGATTGCTAGTTGCCGCGCGGAAGGTTCGTGGGCCACTGAAAGGCGGTCGTCTTGTCCTCAGGCGTTGGCGGCTTCTGGATGGTCTCTGTCTTGTCCACAGAGGGAGGCCCGGGACGACGCGGCGGCATAGGCGGCATTGACCGCTGTCCAGTCGGAGGCCCCTGGGGAGCACGTTGCGGAGCGGCCCGAACGGCAGCCGCCAACCCCTCGCAAGTACGCTGCAAAACCTGGGCGGCCCGGGTGAAACTTGGGTCGATCAAAGGATTCTGCGCAACCCGGCGCCAATGCCCATGCATGCCACTGATCGCGGCCTGGACAGTCTCAAAAGGAGCATCGGGCCGCAGATTCAGCCTGTCCGCGACGGAAGCGCCCTGGCCGCCAAGAAGTCGTTCCATCACAGCGACTTGCTCGGCCGGTGCCTGGACTGACCCCGTGCGCAACTCGGTCAGCAGGCGAAGCTCAGTCAACTCATGTGCGCCAACCCGCAAACGCTCAACAGCCTGCCGGAGCCGGGGAGCCGCGGGAATCGGGTCATTACGGGTAACAGACTCGATCGCCCGCAGCGCGCCATCGGCCTTCAAAACGTCCCGCCGCTGGGCGAACTGAGTCAGCAGCAACCGTCGAAGCTCATGTAGCCCACTGCGTTCACGCAACATCGTGCACAACTGAGTCTGGTCAACGTTCCCAGATCGCAAAAAGTCCAAACTGAGCCGAAGGCCGTACAACCCCAGCATGCCAAGCAAGCGCTCGCGCGACTCGGCGGCCACATCGACCGCGCGAGTCGGCGAGACGAACCGACCTGCGGACAACAAAAGAGGCATGGTCGCGCCATCGCTCGCCGAAGCGATAGCCTTCAAGTCCGCGAAATCCTTGGCGCTCATAGTGGCCGCAGTCTCCGCAAGCAGACCAGCTACCGGCAGTACGGTATGCACCAAACTGCGGATACGAGAATCCGACCGATACCCGGCAGCCACCTTGCCCGCGTGCGTGATCGCGTCCTCGTCCCCACCGCCAATCTCATCTGCGCGAGACAGCACACCAACGGCATTCACCGGACTGCTGTCAGTGTCACTGTCATTGAACGCGTCAAGGAAATCGATGTCAGTGGAATGCAAGTGCCGCATCAGATACAGCACCGCGTCCACACTCGCGGTCTCCCCAAGGAAATCCTGCGTACGACGCCCAGCTGACTCCGTCAGCGACCCCATCCCAGGAGTGTCCACAAGGGTCATCTGGCCGAGCCAGTCACTCGGCAGAGCAACCTCAATCCGGTCCACACCTTCGACATCCAACGTGCCGAGATCCAACGCATATCGACTGCCGTCGTAGTCAATCGGCAGACCCACAGGCCTTGTGCGATGCGGGAAAGCAGTCGCACGCGGCTCAGGGCCACGGAAATACCACGTTACGATCCGAGTGCACTCGCCAGCATCGGTCGCCGCGATCCGCGTGCCAACCAGAGCGTTGAGCAAAGTGGACTTACCGGCCTTCACCCGCCCCGCGATAGCCACACGCAACGGCCCATCGAGGTGTCTGGCCACATCGGTCAACGCACGGCCGCTTGGCCGACCTTGGTATGCCTGGACCGCGTCGTTGAGCAGCGAGCGGACCCGTGCGGCAAGGGAAACTGTCACGACCGGCCCTTCTGCGTCACTCGTTCCGCGCTGGCCAGCAGCGCGGAGACCCGGTCGAGCTCGGCCTTGGCCGCCGCGCCCCGGGTTGCCGCCGCTTGCGCGTCGGCCTGCACCGCGCGCATCGCGGCTTCCTGCTCGTGTTTGGCGGCCGAGACCATCTCCTGCGCCTGGTCGAGGTAGTAGTCACGGATCTTGCCGCGACTGTGCCTGATCAGGTCATACGAAGCCCGGTTGGCGTCCACTCTTGCCTGGTTCAAATAGACCGCCGCGGCGCGCAACGCCTCGGCGCGAGCCGCGTCGACCTTTGTGGTCTTGTAGCTACGAACCGCACGCCACGCGAACACCGAACCCAGAGCCGCCGTGATCGGCAAGACGATCAACAGGCTCGGCGCCAACGTGGTCACAAGAACTGTCGTCACAATGGAACTGGACAGCGACCAGCCACGGGCGGCGTGCATGCCGACTTCGAGCTTGCCGCCTTTCTTGCTGGCCAGGTTCTCGACTTTCAGGTCGACCGACATGTCCGTGCCCTTGGCGATCGCGTCGACCTGTTCGGCTGTCGCGTCGAACAACGCGGCGACGTCGTCAGCGAGCTCGTTGATCTGGCGGATCAACAGCGTGTGCGCGTCGGTCATCTCCTCGTTCGTGCGCTTCTGCAGCCACGGCACGATCTCCGACCATTCCTTGGTCGGGTCGCCTTCTTTGATTCGTCTGGTGGTCTCGTTTTCCAGTCGGCGTGAACGCTCGGTCAGGTCAGCGTCCACATGCGCCTGAATGTCGGCGAACCGGTCGGTGATCGTGTTCAGCCACCGCGCGGACGGGCTGGACAGCGCCTTCGCGCGCTCGCCACTCGCCTCGACCTTGCGCATGGTCGCCTGGCGTTCCTCGGGTTTGGTCAGCGCCGCGTGCTCGGTCACCAGCACTTCGGCAACCTGGCGCAGCGAATTCCGTACGACCCCGGCCGCGGCCAACACGGACTTCGCCGCATGGTCAGCAAGCAGTCGGGAACCCAAGCGCTCCACCAGAACCGGGAACCCGCATTCCGCGTTCAGCGCCGGATCACCAGTGTCCAAAGCCAACTCTCGCAGCACGGACGACACCGCGACGATCTCAGCCTGGATGCCCGCCGCGCGCAGATGCTGCCGGTCGAGTTCGAGAATCCGTTGCCACTGCGGATAAAAGTCCGTCTTGGTCAGAACGACGATCAAGTTTGGACAGACGTCGACCGCGTGCTTGATGAAGTCCACTTCGGCCGCAGTCAGCTCCTGTGAGGCGTCCGTCACGACGATCACGCCGTCCGCCAACGAAAGCGCCCGCATAGTCGCCGACGCGGCAGCAGCCGCGAAACCGCCACCAAGGCCAGGCGTATCCACAAGCACCAGGCCGTCGGCGAGAAGCTCACGCTTCAACGTGGTTTCGATTGCCCGCAGCCGGGTTCCGTCATCCGCAAGGCCGGTTCTGCCGTATTCGGCGGCTTTCCGGATGTCGATCTTGATCGGTGGCGGCAGTTGCACCGCGTCCGCCGGTGCTTCGGTCATCAGGTAGGCCGTCGGCTTGTCGCCGTGCTTGATCGTCGTTGGCACGGCCGTGAACGCGACCGGGTCGACGCCACACACCGGAACCCCGAGCAAGCCGTTGATCAGGGCGCTCTTGCCCTTCTTGAACTCGCCAGCGACCAGCACGTGCCAGGCGCCGGTGGTCAGCTGACGGCGGCATTTGAGCAGCTTTTCGGCCAGGTCAGGCCGACCGGCCGAGCGGGTCTCGGTGATCGCGGTGTCGATCAGCTGGAGCATCTCGGCGGTCTCGGCCGCGCTTCGTCCTGCGTTGGTCATCAATGCCCGGGTGTGTGGTCGGGGCCGAGGTCGTCGGCCAGGTGGTCAGGCATCGAGTGGTCCGCGGGGGCGATCCAGTTGTGCGCGAACTGCATGCCGTCGACCTGGTTGTCGTTGTCGAGATCGTCGTCGTTCTGGTCCGCGGGCGGTTGTGCTGGCGCCGCCATGTCCACCGGCTGGGGCGGAGGGGGAGGCGGCGGTGGCGGGGGAGGAGGCGCCGGAGCCGGATCGGCGTTGGTCATCTCCTGGCTGATCGCCACGGTCGACGGGTTGCGGTCCATCGGCGCCGGGTCGTTGTTCACGCGGTAGGTGAACGTGTCTGTAGGCGGCGGAGGTGGGGGAGGCGGCGGCACGTTGCCGATGCCCGCGCCCATTTCCGGCAGGAAGCCCGCGTACTGGAACCGCTTGGTGTTGGCCTCCCATGATCCGACGCCGTACTGCGTGCCCTTGGCCTCGATCGTCTTGCCGTTGCCAAGGCTGATCGCCACGTGCGCGGCCGACGGCCTGCCGCCGGACATCGGGTCGGACGAGAAGCTGAACAGCAGCGCGCCCGGAGTCTTGAGGGCCTGCTCGACCGACATGGTCGTGCCGCCGTTGGCCAGCTGCCGGTACTGCATCCACGAGCCGTCCGGCACCTTCACACCTGCTTGGGCCGCTGCCCATTCGACCAGTTCAGAGCAGTCGAAGGTGCTCGGGTTGCGGTCGGTGAGCTTGACCTCGTGCCCGAAGACGTACTTGTCACCGGTCTGCGCCACGGCCGAGTTCAGGAACGTCTGCAGCTTCGTGCCGTCGCCGGTGGGCAGCGCCTGCTGGCCCATCTGCTGGTTCGTGGCCTGCGCTGTCGTGCCCTGCTGCGGTGTCGCTTGGAGCGGATCCTCGTCCAACGGCGCGCCGAACTGGATCCCGGCCTGCTTCTCCGCCAGCGCGTTCGGGTCGGTGGAGCCTGACGTCAGGCTCTGCACACCGGCGGCGTCCTGCGCTGGGACGTCGTCGTCGAGCGGGGCGCCGAACTGGATTCCCTCTTGTTGCTCGGCAGGCGCACCGGTGTCGGTCGTTGTCGTCGTCGCGACCTGCCGGACGTTGACGTTGTCGCTGCCTGACGAGGTCGCGGACTGTGTCGGCGCGACGCCTTGGCCGCCGCCACGCGCGTCGCCTGCGGACGTGTGGTCGCCGTAGCCCGAAACGCCGGTCCACATTCCCCGGTTCGGCCCATCGCCGTACGCCTCAGCGGCCGCTTGGGCTTGCTCCTTGTACTTCAGGTACTTGGCAGCGGAGCCTTTGTGCGTGGTCGTCCACGGCGAGATGTCGTCGCCACCCTTGGAGACCTGGAACGCGGCCCTGGCGTTCTGCACCGGATCGAACAGGTTGACGCTGGCGAACTTCGGGTGCGCGGCCTGGTTGATCTGCCACAGGCCTTTGCTGTTCTCGCCGACCGGGTTGTGGGCGCCGTCGTTGCCGCCGGATTCGGCCATGGCGATCGCGGTCATCGTCGCGGCGCGATCTGGGGAGAACCCAGCCTCGCGCGCGAACGCGTAGATCTGTTCCGCGGAGTATCGCGCCATGTATCCATTATGTTTGACTTCCACCGCCGGTGGGTGGCATTTCGTGTGCCCAAAAGGGCACTGTTCGCGCAGGTTGGCGCCACTTGGTGTTAATTTCAGGCGCGAGAAGTGTCCTGCGGTGACCAAGGGGTGAAGTGCGCGACGATGTCCGGCCGCGATCCGCGCCGCCGTGGCAGGTGATGGCCGACACCTTGCTGCAGCGCGAGGCTTTGGTCTGCCGTCTTGGCGAAGGCCTGCTGCCGCACGACTTCGCGGGCCTCTACATTGGACACGAAGAGGTCGACCGGATCCTCGCTGAGCTGCCAGGCGCGTCCGGCCCGGCTGCCGCGAAGGTCGAAGCTCTGGTACGTCAGCTTGAGCCCGAGATTGTGCTGGCGCGTAAGCAGTTCGACGAGTCGCTGGCATCTGGACAGTCCACTTTCGACCGTCTGGCGCGGACCGCGCGACTGGATTCCCGTGACGCCCAAGCGCTTGCTGTGTTGCTGGCGGTGGAGCGGTCGCCGCACCGGATGCGGCTTGTCGCGTACTTCCAGGACAATGTTCAGCTTCCCCGGCTGACTGTGGCTTCGTTGAGCCGGATTCTCGATGCTCGAAGCGTGGCGCCGGACGCGCCGTTGCGTCGCGCCGAGTTCGTGGAGATCGGCACCGAAGGTCCTTGGGCGACCAGGATGTGCTGGCCCGCACCGCGTTTGACGTGGGCAATCGCTGAAGACGATTCGGTGGATTCCGCGTTGCCCGCAGGCTCGCGGCGCTTGGAAACCAGTGGCACTGGGGCACTTGACCCGTCGATGCTGCTAGTCACGGGCGCGGACTCGGACAGCAGGCTCGCTGCGGTACGTGATCGTTGGCCTGGCAAGGCGTTGCTGGTCTGCCCGATTCCGGCGACCCCGGCTGAGTGGGCCGCTGTTGTGCGGGAAGCCGGTGTCGGTGATCGCGCGATCGTGCTGGAGTTGGAGGGGCCGCCCAGCCGGGCTGCGGCTGACTGGCTCGACCGTGCCGACCATCTGAGCTGGGTGCTCAGCTCGCCGAAGGAGCTCGCGCTGGACGCGTTGCCTCGGCGATCGTGGCAGGAGATCCGCCTGGATTCGGGGCTTGCTTCGGCTTCGGACTGGGAGCAAGCGCTTGGTGTGGGTCCGGATCCGTCGTTCCCGTTGTCCCGTGAGCAATTGCGGCTTGTCACGGCCGCGTCCGCTGGTGATCCGCAGCAGGTCGCCGCGGGTGTCCGGCGTCTCGCCGGTGGGCACCTTGACGGTCTGTCGGTCCGGATCCGGCCTCGCCGAACAATGTCCGACCTGGTACTTCCGTCCGATCAGGTTGGCCAGGTGCGTGAGCTGATCGCGCGGTACAAGCGCCGGACAGTCGTGTACCAGGACTGGGGTTTCTCGCCGCTGCCGTCGACCGGTGTGGTGGCCCTGTTTTCCGGGCCGTCCGGCACCGGAAAGACGCTGGCGGCCGAGATCGTCGCCGGTGAACTCGGCCTCGATCTGTACAAAGTGGACCTGTCCGCTGTGGTCAGCAAGTACATCGGCGAGACCGAGAAGAACCTGGAACGGATCTTCGGCGCAGCGGCGGCCGGTGACCTCGTGTTGTTCTTCGACGAAGCGGATTCCTTGTTCGGCAAGCGGTCCGAGGTCAGCGACGCGCACGACCGGTACGCCAATATCGAAGTCGCGTATCTGTTGCAGCGACTGGAGTCCTACGACGGGCTGGTCGTGATGGCAACGAACCTGCAGCGCAACATCGACGACGCGTTCCTGCGCCGGATCTCGGTCTCGATCGACTTCGAGACGCCGGACGAGCCACAGCGCAAGCAGATCTGGCAGCAGGCTTTCCCGGCAAGCGCGCCCGTGTCCGAACTGGACTTCGACTTCCTCGCCAAACAGTTCCGGATCACCGGCGGAATCATCCGAAACGCCGCACTCGGCGCCGGATTCCTTGCCGCGGACGAGAACGCGCCGGTGACGATGGAACGGATCGCGCTGGCGTTGAAGCGGGAATTCCAGAAGATGGGGCGGCTGCGGACCGAGTCGGAGTTCGACCGTTATTTCAACCTGGTGAATGGGGACAGCCATGCTGAACCTGCTTGACGAGTCCCTTGAAGAGTTCTTGCGGGCGGTCGTGCCCCTGCCCAAGCGTGAGATCGACATCTCGTTCGACGCGCCGGACAAGGACTGGTCGGCCCGTGTCTCCCGCCCGACGGTGAACCTGTACCTGTGGGACGTGCGCCGCAACGTGTCCGAGCGTGAATACGGCCTGGAAACCGTGCACGACGAAAACGGCAGGCCACACCGCCGCCCACCACTGCCCAGAGTGGACTGCCGCTACCTGGTGACAGCGTGGACATCGGACATGCGTGACGAACACTCATTGCTCGGCGCGACATTGACGGCCCTGTTGATGCACACCGAAATCGAGGCGCAATACCTGCAGTCGCCGTACGACAAGGTGACGCCGGTCCCCGGCATCTCGATCGCAACGGGTGGCGAACGTGACAACTCCGACTTCTGGTCGGCATTGGGCGGCCAACTGAAACCAGGCCTGGACATAACGGTGACCGCCACAGTGGACAGTGCTCTCCTGGTGCCTGCGGGCCCGCCTGTCCAGCGCTTCGCGATCATCACGTCCAATGGGGACTCGGTCTCCGAGGAGCGGATGTGGGTCGCGGGCCAGACGGACGCGGGCGCTGTCGTGTCCACATCACATGGCGCGGCCGAAACCGACGAGGAAGGCAAGTTCCTGGTCCCAGCCGAAGTCGGCGACAAGGTCTCGGTAAACGGAAAACCCCAAGGCGAAGTCCCACCAACCGGCCCAGTCACCTTCAAAAAACGCCGCTAGCCAACGCCGTGTCCACCGTTCCTGAAGGCCGTGTCCACCGCTGCGTGCGACCGTGTCCACCATTCCGACACATCGAAATACACATTCCGACATCGTGAGATTCCCGGCCACCGCCTGGCGGGGATTTCATGGTGCCGGAACGGTGGACACGGTGTGTCGGAGTGGTGGACACGGTGTGCTGGAACGGTGGACACGGCGTTCAGCGGGCTGTGGCCTCCTGGATGTAGCGGATGGCTGTCTCCTCGTCGGTCAGCCATCCCGTGTAGTCGCGGGGGTCGTTGAACAACTCGGCGAACCGATGCGCGACCTCGGGGACCTGCTGTGCCGTCGCCAAAGTAGCGAGCACATGGTCCGGTGGAGGCAACAGCAGATCGTTGGAGAACCGGGTCGCGTGCTGCCCGATCTCCCAGAACCGCTGAAACCCAAGCCGCATGAACTCCTCATCGAACGGCCGGTCGCCCTGCTCCAGAATCGTCTGCTGGTACGCGGCAGCACAGTGAGCAGCCATGTTCGCCCCCTGACCCGCGATCGGGTCGTTGGTCACCGCGGTATCGCCCATAGCCAGCACCTTGGCCCCAGAATCAAGTGTGCCAACGGGATCCCGCACGACCGGAGCAATCCGTCCTTTGAGGAAATCAAGCGGCCCACCAGGTTCAGCGTCCACGAGAAGCGAAGCCAGCCACGGGAAATGCCGCTCCAAGGCCTTCGAGGCTCGCTCGAAGAAGTCCTCGGAATTGGCGACATCATCCCAACAGTCCAACGGCCCACCGGGAATCCCGGAGAAGTAGATGCCACACCTGGGTCCGTCCACACTCAACAGTGGAAGCGAGAAGAACTCACCCTCCGGGCCTAGCGCGAAGTTGACGCCCTGATACTCCGTGCCCTTGGTCTTCACGTACAGCAAGGAGATCCCGCGCTGCGCCTCGCTGAAAGGCGACAACGCCGAATCGCGTGCGAACAGCTGAGCGAACTGCGGCCCCCGGCCCGCAGCGACGAGAACGAGCGAGAACTCCCGTGCCAACTCCTCCAAATCCGCCGGGCCGACGCGCTGAAGCCGGATCTCCCCGCCACGCTTGGCAAACTCGGTAAGCCAGTCGGACATCTTGAGTCGCTGGTCAACGGACTGTCCCGGATTGTCCAAAGGCGATTCCCACGAGATGCCCGCGGTCGCCCGAAACGCGATCCCGTCGACGGTCGGTGCCCGATCGTCCCAGAAGTTCAGCCCCTGCTGCCGTTCGAACCGCAGTGCCTTGTCGAACATGCACTGGTTCGACAAGATCCGGCCCGTCCTGATCGTGTCCGCGTCCCGCTCGGTCACAACCGTGATCTGATATCCGTGCTGCTGGAGCCCCAACGCAAGCAACATTCCCGCTTGGCCGGCCCCCACGATGACTATTCGGCGCATAACCGTTCGTACCCCACCAGCACGCGGGATCGCCACCCTGACCGAGCGACCTTATGGGCAGCTTTGCCGTGCTACCAGGAAGTTGTGGCCATTGTGGCTTTCTGCGCGTCGGCGACGAGCTTGTTTCGGACTTCCTCCAGCATTTCCGGGCTGACCTTGCTTGGATGCCCTGCGTCGTACGGCGGCTGCGGGTCGTACTCGATCTCCAACTGGGAACGTTCGGCCTGTTCCGGCCCGCAGATCTCGCCGACGAGCCACAACGCCAAGTCGATTCCCGCTGACACCCCGGCGGCGGTCACGATCTTGCCCGCGTGCACGATTCGCTTGTCCGGCTGAGGAATCGCGCCCATCGAACCCAGGACGTCCTGGCAAACCCAGTGAGTCGTTGCCGGAAGGCCCTTCAACAGCCCGGCCATCGCCAGGATCAGCGCACCGGAACACACCGAGGTCGTCCACGCGGTCGTCGGGTGCACGGCCTGCAGCCACGTGATCAGCGCCTTGTCGTTCATCGCGCCGACCGTGCCGTTGGAGCCGCCGGGCACAAGCACGATGTCGGGCGACGGGGTTTCGTCGAACGAATGTGTGGCGCCGAGGACAAGGACGCCGCTGTCCGTGACGACCTTGCCGGGAGCCTCAGCGACAAACCGGATCTCCGAGTCCGGCATCGAGCGGAGAAGTTCATACGGCCCGATCGCGTCTAGGGCCGTCATTCCTGGGTAAACAACGATTGCGATCTGCATAACTTGACCGTATCGCCAACGAACGCACCTTTTCGGACACGTCGGCCACGGTTGCGGCCACATCGGATGCTGTAAGATATGAGGCGTCTGCAAATATTGCGCACGCCGCTAGCCCTGCTGAAAGGATCATCGTGCCGGACATCCCCACCATCAAGCTCAACAACGGCGTGGCCATGCCGCAGGTCGGCTTCGGCGTGTTCCAGGTCCCTCACACCGAGACCTTCGATGCGGTCACGTCCGCGCTCGACGCCGGATACCGCAGCATCGACACAGCCACCGCCTATGGCAACGAGGAGGCCGTCGGCAAGGCGATTGCTGGACTCCCGCGGGAACAACTGTTCATCACCACCAAACTGTGGAATGACGATCACGGTTACGACGAGACGCTGCGGGCGTTCGACAAGAGCCTTGCCCTGCTCGGCCTGGACTACCTGGACCTCTACCTGATCCACTGGCCGGCGCCGAAGCAGAACCGCTTCGTCGACAGCTGGAAAGCCCTGATCAGGCTGGCTGACGAGGGCCGCGTCAGCGCGATCGGCGTCTCCAACTTCCAGGCGCCGCACCTCGAGGAACTGATCAACGAGACCGGCCGCGTGCCCGCGGTCAACCAGGTCGAACTGCACCCCTACCTCCAGCAGACCGAGCTTCGTGAGGTGCACACCAAGCTCGGCATCGCGACCGAGGCGTGGAGCCCGCTTGCCAAGGGCGGCGACCTGTTGACGCATCCGACGGTCGTGGCGATCTCGAAGCGGCTCGACCGCTCGCCCGCCCAGGTCGTGCTGCGCTGGCACCTTCACCTCGGCAACGTGATCATCCCGAAGTCGGTGACCCCGAGCCGGATGAAGGAAAACCTGCGGATCTTCGACTTCGACCTGTCCAACGCGGACCTCACCGACCTGTCCACGTTGGACAAGGACGAGCGCACCGGCCCGCACCCGGACCATTTCGGCTGATCAGCCCTCGTGAGTGTTTTCGCCGGTTAGAACCGGCGAAAACACTCACGAGCTTTTCAGTCGGTGACCACGCGAAGTGTGACCGCTGACATGTCGGCCGTGATGTGCTCGATCGTGCCCTCACCCCGCGCCGAGGCGTATGCGCCGGTCCCGCCCACGATCGCCATCGGGTGTTTCACGCCGCCTTCAGGGACTTTCCACAGCTGCATGCTGCTCGCGTGCACTTCACCGGTCGGCAACCGGAAGATCGCCTTGGCGGACACCACGATCTTGGGCGGAATGTCCACAGTGACATCCACGACCATGCCGAAGAACGAGCCGTCGCCGATCGAAGCGCCGGTGGCATCCCGCAATGCCAGATAGATGATGAACGGCGCACCCAGCGGCGGGCTGAGCGGCAATGTGTTCTTGGCTCGCACCGCAGTGAATTCGACCACGGCCAGACCGGCACTCGTTGTCGCCGCAACGGTTCCCGCCGCGGCGAGGGGCATCCCGAGCATCGCGGCCCGGCGTGACAAGTCACCCATGAAAGACCTTCTTCCTCCGGTGCGCTCCCGACGCAGAACGCTAGAAGGAAGTGGTCACGTCCACAGTGGAGTTCACTCCTCGACCGGGTGGTTAGGCCAAACGAGAGTCAGACTCGGTCACGCGAAGTGAGTTTTCGGCCTCGGCTGGAGCACTCCGTCCACAAAGGTGTCGACCTTTTCGTTGTAGAACGCCACCATTCCGGCGATCTTCTGGCTTTCCGGCAGGGGAGTGTCGTAGTACCAGACGATGTCCTCGTGCAGCTTGTCCTCGACACGCACCGAGTAGTACGACGCCTCGCCCTTGTACGGGCAGGCCGTGTGCGTGGAACTCGGCTCAAGAAGATCTTGCCGGACCGCGGTTTTCGGCAGGTAGTAACGCGTCGGCAGGCTGGTCTCGAACAACATCCGAGCGTTGGCCGATTCCGCCACGGTCACACCGTCGATCTCGACGCGCACGTGCCGTGAGCTGCTGAGGACGTCGACCCGCTTGTACGGATCGCGAGGATGGACGTAGATTTCCTCGTCCTCTTCGAACCACGCGTCCATTGCGGCGAAGTCGAAACGGACCAGGTCACGCAGCTCTTCCAGCGGCGAGTCCAGATACACGCGAGCCGCGTCCACGGCCTCTTTGCCACCCGCTTTGACGGTGTACAAGGTCGCGTCGCCGCGTGAAGGGGAGTGGTCGGTGTTGCCCGAGGCGATGAGCTCGGCTTTCACGTCCGCACGCGGGATGTAATAGGCGGGATAGTACGGAATCTCCCATACATACACCGGCGTCAACGTGTCCGCGACCAGCACACCACCGAGGTAGACCCGGACACACCTGGTGCCCGGTTCGATCTTGACTCGTCCACGAGCTTCCATGCCCAGGTCAACCCCGGTGGTGGCGGGGAGATTCCGTTACGGCTCGATCGTTACCTTGATGGCCTCGCCGGTGCTGACCGTGTGGATCGCGTCGAGCACGCCATCCAGCGGCATCCGGTGGGTGATCAGGTCGTCGACCGGGACCGCGCCGGACGCGATCAGCTCAAGCGCTCGCTTGTTATGCGAGGGGCTTGAGCCGTTGGCGCCCACGATCGTCAGCTCGCGGTAGTGCACCAGGTTGGAGTCGCACGCGATGATCGGGTTGTCCTTGGGCAGGCCGCCGAAGAAGCTGATCCGGCCACGCCTCGCGGCCATCTTCAAGCCGTCTTCCTGGGCCTTGCCCGCGGCCGCTGCCGTGATGACGACGTCGACACCGCGCCCGTCGGTCAGCCGCAGCACTTCCTCGATCGGGTCCACGTCCGAAGAGCAGATCGCCGCGTCCGGTTTGACCAGCGCAGCCGCCATTTCCAAGCGCTGACGTGACAACTCGACCAGGTACACGGACTCGGCGCCACGAGCGCGAGCCAGCCGAACGTGCAGGCAGCCAATCGGGCCAGCACCGACCACGACAACTGTGTCACCTTCGCCGACGCGCGCCAGCTCCTGTCCGTTGAGGACACACGCAAACGGTTCCGCGACCGAGGCTTCCGCGTACGACAGCGAATCTGGGATCCGGTTCACACCGTCCACTTTGAGCACAGCATGCGGCACGATCATGTACTCGGCGAAGCCACCGTCGTAGTGGTAACCCATCGAGCGCTGGTTCGGGCAGATGGTCATCCAGCCGCGCTTGCAGTCCGGGCATTCGCCGCACGGAATCGCGGCGATCACCTGGACACGGTCGCCGGGCTGCCAACCGTCCACAGCAGAGCCGACCTCGACGATCTCGCCGGCGATCTCGTGGCCGATCACCCGTGGCGGATCGATGTGGTGATGCCCGTGCCGGAAGATCTTCAGGTCCGTTCCGCACGTGGAACAGTTGTGCACCTTCAGCTTCAGCTCGTCTGGGCCTGCCGATGGCTCGGGCGCCTCCTCGATACGGATGTCTCCCGGCGCGTAGAAGCGCGCGACCTTCACTGGTTCGTCTCCTCGTCGATCGACTGCAGCAGGCCCAGCACCGTCTCGGCGTCGGCTGCCTGCCGCAACTTGGCGGCGTTCTCGCTGTCCATCAGCACCATGGCCAGCGCGGACAGGATCCCGACCTGCTCTGATCCGTTGGCCGCGATGCCGATGCACATCTGGACGGTGTTGCCTGGGCCCCATTCCACGCCGTCGGGGAACTGCAGGACCACGAGCGTCGTGCGTTTCACGTACTGCCGTGACTGGTCTGTGCCATGGGGAATCGCGACGCCCTCGCCGATGAAGGTCGACAGCGATTCCTCACGTTCGTGCATCGCGGGCAGGTAGTCCGCCTCGACCGCACCGAGTTCGAGCAGGGCGCGACCGCACTGGTCGATCGCGTCCGCCCGGTCTTTCGCGGTACGGCCGAGGCGGATGCCTTCGGCCGTGAGCAGCGAGGTCCGCTCAGTCGGCAAGGGACCCACCGTCCCGGATCGCGGCCTCCACGCGGTCGAACACCGGGTCGCCGAGGAAGCTCTGGAACCCGAGAACGACCGTCTCGCCGGTGGTCTTACGTGCCCTGGCCAGCAGCGTTGTCTGGCACAGCACGACATCCGCGTCCTGCGGGATGTCGTTGACCGGCGTGTGGGTGACCGAGACCTTGTACGGCTTGAGCCGCTTGGCCAGCTGGGACGCGACCATCACGCTGCTGCCCATCCCGGCGTCGCAGGCGATGACGACCTTCTTGATCGCGGACCCTTCGATGCTGCTCATGTCAGGCTTTCCTTTCAGGACTTGACAGTCCCGCCGTTGGCGACTACCTGCTCACGTTCGGCCTTCCGCGCGTCCCTGCCGAACTTCAGCAAGATCGACGCGATGATGAACGACACCGCCGCGGAGATCACCACACCGGCGATGACCCCGAAGTAGCCACCCTTCGGCGTGACGGCGAGGACCGCGAAGATGCTGCCGGGAGACGGGGTCGCCGTCAGACCAGCACCCGTGATGCTGAAGACGAACACGCCTGCCGCGCCACCCGCGATAGCGGCGAGAATCAGCCGAGGCGCCGCGAGGATGTACGGGAAGTAGATCTCGTGGATCCCGCCGAGGAACTGGATCACGATCGCGCCTGGCGCGGTCGAGCGCATCGCCCGGACGCCGAACAGCATGATCGCGACCAGAATGCCGAGGCCAGGGCCCGGGTTGGGCTCGATGAGGAACTCGATCGCCTTACCGGTCTCGGCCGAGTGGGTGACACCGAGCGGCGACAACACGCCGTGGTTGATCGCGTTGTTGAGGAACAGCACCTTCGCCGGTTCCACGATGATCGACACCAGCGGCAGCAGATGCGCCTCGACCAGGAACTGGACGCCGTTGCCCAAGCCCTTGGTGATGCCCTCGACGACCGGGCCGATCGCGATCGAGCCGACGACAGCCATCGTGCCGCCGATGATGCCCGCGCTGAAGTTGTCCACGAGCATCTTGAAGCCCGCGCCGACCTTCTCGCCGACCGAGTTGTCCCACAGCTTCAGCAGGAACGCGGTGAGCGGGCCGATCAGCATGGCGCCGAGGAACATCGGGATGTCCGCGCCGACCGCGATACCGACGGTGGCCACGGCGCCGACCACGGCACCGCGCTGACCGTGCACGAGACGGCCGCCGGTGTAGCCGATCAGGATCGGCAGCAGCAGCATGATCATCGGCTCGACCAGCTGGTTGAGCTGTGCGTTCGGTGTCCAGCCGGTGGGGATGAACAGTGCGGTGATCAAGCCCCACGCGATGAAGGCGCCGATGTTGGGCATGACCATGCCGGCGAGATACCCGCCGAAGCGTTGCACCGAGGCGCGGAGCTGATGCGCCTTGCTTGGCGCGTCTTCTGTCTTTGTCATCGTCGACACTTCCCGTACTGGTTTCAGTTGTCCCCGCGTAGTTCCCGGCCTGCCTTGATCCGTGGATGCACCTCGACGAGGTGCGGCCGGAGGTCGTCCGGCCTCGGCATCGTGCTGCCCGGCAACGAAACCGCCGCCGCGCCCCATGCCACTGCGGACACCAGTGCCTGGCGTCCTTTTCCTCCTGCGGCGAGGAAACCGGCGAGCATCGCGTCACCGGCCCCCACCGAGCTTCGTGCGGTCACGACCGGTGCTTCGGCGTGCCATGTTTCCGTAGCGTCCACGAGCACCGCGCCGTCTTGGCCAAGACTGGCCAGAACTGCTTTCGCGCCAAGGGAACACAGTTCCCGTGCGGCCTCGATGACCTCGCCGATCGTGGCCAGTGGACGGTCGACGGCTTCTTCGAGCTCGTGGTGGTTCGGTTTGATCAACGTCGGGCCTGCGGCCAGGGCCGCGCGCAAGGCCGGTCCGCTCGTGTCGACGACGACCTGGGTGTCTTCGTCAGTGAGGCGGGTGATCAATCCTGCGTAGAAGTCGTCACGAACTCCTGGTGGGAGGCTGCCCGCAAGCACGACGTACGACGCGTTGTGGGACGCGTTGATGATCGCGTCCGCCAGCGCCGTGGTTTCCGGTTCGGTCAGCCGCGCGCCTGGTTCGTTCAGTTTGGTGACCGTCGCGTCCGGCTCGATCACGCTGACGTTCATCCGGACTGTGCCCAGCGTTGGCACCCGTACGACGTCGATGCTGTAGTCGGACAGCAGGCTGATCAGCTGTTCACCTTCGGCGCCACCGGCCGGGACGACCGCGCGGGCCTTGACCCCGTTGCACACCAACGCCCTGGCGACGTTGATCCCCTTGCCGCCCGGCTGGACGTGCACGGCGGTGGCCCGGTGCAGGCTGCCTCGCACGAGCGCGGCCACCTCGACCGTACGGTCGATGCTCGGGTTTGCCGTCACCGTGACGATCACGCTCGCTTCCACCTCCATGTGGTTCAACGCACATCCAACGTGGATTTAAGTGATTGTGCATGGATTCATGTTGGTTTGCAATACCTGGGCGTTGCTGGCACGCACGAATCAACATAAAGTCACACCATGTACGCGGAGGAACGGCAGCAAGTGACCCTCGACAGGGCCAGGGCGAAGGGGCGTGTCGACGTCGCCGCGCTGGCCGAGGAGTTCGACGTCACCACCGAGACGATCCGGCGTGACCTCACTGTCCTTGAACGCCACGGTGTGCTCCGCCGCGTGCACGGCGGTGCGATCCCGGTGGAACGGCTCGGCTTCGAGCCCGCCTTGTCGGTGCGTGAGACCGTGATGACCGAGGAGAAGAACCGGATCGCCAAGGCCGCTCTCGCCGAGTTGCCGGAGTCCGGCACGATCCTGTTGGATGCGGGCACGACCACCGCGCGGATGGCCGACGCGTTGCCAGTGGATCGTGAGCTGACCGTGGTCACGCACTCGGTGAACATCGCGCTGTCGTTGATCACGCGTCCCAACGTGACAGTGATGCTGGTCGGCGGCCGGTTGCGTAGCCGGACGCTGGCTTCTGTGGATGCTTGGGCCTTGCAGGCGCTGCGGGACACGTTCGTTGAGGTCGTTTTCATTGCCACGAACGGGGTTTCCGTCGACCGCGGGCTGACCACGCCCGATCCGGCCGAGGCGATGGTCAAGAAGGCCGCGATCGCCAGCGGCCGCCGGTGCGTCCTGCTCGCCGATCACACGAAGGTTGGCAACGACCACTTCTCCCGGTTCGCCGATCTGGGGGACATCGACACCTTTATTACTGACACCGGCATCGACGACTCGGTCGCCGACGAGATCTCGGCCGCTGGGCCACGGGTACTCCAAGCGTGACCACTTAAAACAAACTAAACCAACACGAAACCCTTGCTTAACCACATCGGGCGTGGTTACCGTGGGCTTCTTCTGCGATGGAGGAGAACCATGGCGACCAAGCGAGTGAAGATCGCGTCCACCGTGGGCCTGCACGCCCGGCCCGCCGGCCTGTTCGCCCAGGCCGCCGCCCGTCAGCCGGTGCCGGTGCTGATCGGTCGGCCCGGCCAGAAAGGTGTTGCGGCGTCGAGCATTCTGGCCGTGATGGCGCTGGGCGTGAAGTTCGAGGAAGAGGTCGAACTGTCCGCTGAGGGCGACGGCGCCGAGGCGGCGTTGGAGGAGCTGGCCTCGCTGCTGGCGCAGGACCTGGACGCGACACCAGCTACCTGATTTTGCCTCGCCCCTGTGGACAAACTGACACTGCAATATTGACAGTGTCAGAACCGAGTGACAGTATTGCAGTGTGAGCGAGCTGTGGACGATCGAACAGCTCCCGGACCAAGTAGCCGAACTGCTGGCTGATGATTACAACGGCCAGAGCAGCGGACGGGTCCGGGAGTTGCCCGACCGTCGAACGATCCGGTGGTACACCACGATCGGCCTGGTAGACAGGCCGGCGGCGACGCGTGGGCGAACGGTGCTGTACGGGCGCCGCCAGCTTTTACAGATCGTCGCGGTCAAGAAACTGCAGGCCACGGGCAACACCCTGGCGAAAATCCAGGAGTTGCTGCTCGGCGTGACCGACGAACGGCTGTCCGAACTGGCCGGGGTCGCGCACGTGGACATGGTGCAGCCGCAGGCCGAGATCGAGACAACCCCACAGTTCTGGAAAGGGCATGCACACGGCCGTCTGGTGTCTCCGCACGACGACGCGCCCGATGCTGCCGGGAACACTGCAAGAAGTGGCGACACTGTAACGAAGACGGTCCACGGAGTCCGCCTTGCTGACAGTGTCACGGTCTTACTGGATGCTGCGGATCGTGCGCCCGACGCGGACGACCTCGCGGCCATCGAGGCGGCCGCCGCACCGTTGCTCGAAGTGCTCGGCCGCCTAGGCCTGGCGCCGACCACTGGAGGGGAAAACGCATGAGCACGCAGGTCGACCTGATCGCGAGCGACGCACCTGGACGCCCAACGGAGGACGACGGCGTCGGCTGTCTGCACACATCGCGCGGCAACCTGCCGCTCGAATTGATCGACGTCCACGCGGCGATCACCGGCCTGGCAACAAGTATCGAAGTCACACAAGGCTTCCATAATCCGTACGACGAACCGCTCGAAGCGACATACATATTCCCGTTACCGCCACGTGCCGCGGTCACCGCATTGCGGATGGAAGCCGACGGCCGCGTGATCGAGGGCGTGCTCAAGGAGCGCGGTGCCGCGCGGGAGAGCTATGACCAGGCGATCGCCGCAGGCCAACGCGCATCCATCGCCGAGGAGGAACGACCAGGCGTCTTCACCATGCGCGTCGGCAACATCATGCCCGGCGAGCGCGTGAGCGTAGACCTGACGCTGGCGTCCCAGCTGTCCTATGAGGACAACGAGGCGACGTTCCGGTTTCCACTCGTCGTCGCGCCGCGCTACATCCCTGGCGCGCCGTTGGCTGGCGATCAGGTCGGCGACGGCGTGGCTCGTGACACGGACGCTGTCCCAGACGCGTCCCGGATCAGCCCGCCCGTGCTCCTGCCAGGGTTCCCAAATCCAGTCCAGCTGTCGGTAGTAGTCGACATCGACCCAGGATCCCTGCCACTGCAAGGTATCTCATCGAGCCTGCACGCACTGGCCACATCGGACGCGCCGAGCGGAACACAAGTCCGGCTCGACCCGGGGGAGCGCGCCGACCGTGACTTCATCCTGCGCCTGAACTACGGCACCGACGCGATCAGCACATCGCTTGCCGTAGTGCCAGACGATTCCGGCGGCACCTTCGCCCTCACGGTGCTGCCACCAACGGCCAAGGCCGCCGCGCGCCCACGTGACGTGGTGTTGGTGCTGGACCGCTCGGGTTCCATGGGCGGCTGGAAGATGGTCGCCGCCCGGCGTGCCGCTGCACGCATCGTGGACACGCTCAGCTCAGCCGACCGGTTCGCTGTACTCGCGTTCGACCACGAGGTGATTACGCCACCGACACTCTCGTCCTCGTTCGTGGAAGCCAATGACCGCAACCGCTTCCGTGCCGTCGAGTTCCTGTCCACCCTGGACGCCCGCGGCGGTACAGAGTTGCTGTACCCGCTGCGCACCGCGGCGTCCCTGTTGAGCGAATCACCAAACCGCGACCGAGTCCTGGTACTGGTGACCGACGGCCAAATCGGCAACGAAGACCAGCTACTCCGTGACCTGTCGCAATCCCTGGCAGGTGTCCGGGTGCACACAGTAGGCATCGACCGTGCGGTCAATGAGGCGTTCCTGCAGCGCTTGGCCGGATCCTCTGGCCGATACGAACTGGTCGAATCCGAAGACCGGCTGGACGACGCGATGCAGAACATCCACCGCCGCATCGGCGCGCCCGTAGCAGTCGGCCTGACCCTCAATTCGACGGACCTGGGCCTGGAACAAGACTCCATCGCCCCGCACCCGATCCCAGACCTGTTCGAAGGCGCGCCAATCGTGATCACCGGCCGCTTCACCGGTGCTGCCACCGGATCGGTCACGGTGATCAGTGCCGAGGGCTGGCGTGCCGACGTCGCCGCGACCCCTAGCGAGAACCCAAGCCTGGGTGCGTTGTGGGCCAGGACCCGAATCCGTGACTTGGAGGACCAGTACGTCGTTGGTTTCGGTGACCAAACATCGCTCGAAAACCAGATCGTCGTCGCATCACTGGCGTTCGGGGTGCTCTCCCGTTTCACGGCATTCGTGGCAGTCGACCAACGAGTTGTCAACGAAGGCGGTAAGACCCACAAGGTGACCCAACCCGTAGATCTGCCAAGCGGCTGGGAAATGACAGCACCGGCCGTACCAGCAGCCATGCCCGCATCTCGCGCCTACGGAACCGCCACATTCGCAGCCAGCCCAGCAATGCAAAGCTATGCAGGCGGCCCAGGTGCAGCCGTGAAGCTCGGCGGCCAAGCCTCTGCCCAAACCAGCAGCCTCACCTTCGGCGAGGGAGCACCGCCCCCACCAAGCCAACCGGGCAGTTTCCCCACCGCCCCACCGGCCCCGAAGAAACTGAGCCGACGCCGCGGCGGCGCCCAATCATTCGAAGACCCAGAGCCATTCGACAACAACCCAACCCCAGTCGACAACTCAACCCCGTCCGACAACCCAACCCCGGCCGACTCGACACCAATCCACAACCCGGCACCATTCGAAAACCCAGTGCCCCCAACGCCAGCAACCCTGGCCGACTTCGTCGCCGAACACCTGAAGTCCCTCCGAGCAGCCGAAAAGGAGCCTGCGGCAACAAAGGCAGCCATCCTCGCTGCCCTCGCCACAGCCATCCGCATCCGCGTACCCGCCTGGCAAGCAGCAAACGAACCAGCCGACGCCATCGCCACCCTCGCTGCCCTGGCGACCACTCTCGAAACGCCAGTGCCAACCGACGACGCAGCCATCGATGACCGCTGGACCAATACCGTCACCACCCTCGAATCCCTAGGCGGTGAAAAGCGAAAGGCCTTCTGGAAGCGATGACTACCCAAGGCTCGGCGTAGCGAGCCTCCGGGCCGGCTCTCGAAGCTAGGAAAACGACCGGCCCGGAAGCTGCTCGCACAGGTACTGTGCCGGCTCAGTCCCTGATCTTCATCACGTCCTTGGCGATGGCCAGTGTGTCGGCCTCGACCCGATCCACGGCGACCGGCGAGACACCGAAGAAACCGTTCGTGAAGCCGTAATAACCCACCTTGTACATCGTGTCGCCGCGCTGGATGTACAGGTCGATGTACGTTTTGTTGACGTACTCGCGTAGCGTGTAATACGACTTGTCGCCGATCGGCGGGCCAGGCTTCACCTGGCTCAACGTGTTCTCCCGCACGCGAGCCTCAAGCCATTGGTGGTTCGCGCTCATGTCCGTGTCGAGCTTGGTGACGGGCACGGACACGTTGCTCTCGGTCAGCCCGTCCGAGCCTTTGCGGGTGGTGTAGCCGCAGGCATAGGTGATGCCGTCGTAGAAGTCATTGGACGTGTTCACCGACACCTTGGCCGCGTCGAGAACCGGCTGGCTCACCGCGCACTCCGGCTGTGCCGTCTTGCCGTTCGCCTCAACACCCGCGTCCGTGGTCACCACGATGATCCGCCACCCGACGAGCCCGACAACCGCCAACACGACCAACGCGAGCGCGGTAATGCCGATGATCTTCGGCGCCTTGCTCTTCGGCTTCGGCGGACGCGGTGGATAGCCGGGCCCCGGCGGATATCCAGGACCAGGGTGATATCCGGGCCCTGGCGGTGGATACCCAGGCCCTGGTTGATATCCCGGTCCCGGCGGTGGTGCGTAACCAGATCCTGTGGGTTGTCCCGGTCCCGGCGGTGCATAACCAGGCCCAGTCGGTTGTCCCGGCCCTGGCGGTGGATAGCCGGGCGGTGGTGGATAGCCGCCCTGCTGCCCGCCCTGGTGTTGTGGTGGATGTGGCTGCTGTGGCCAGCCTGGTGGTGTCGACACGTCCCCCGCCTCCCCGTTACCGAGGTGGATAGTACGCAGGCAGGCGGCGATATCGGGCGGGAACCAGCGGATGGCCTGAGCAGGCTGCCTCTGGCTCAGTTAATCGCCTACCTGCCATCGAACGCTGACTCAACTGTCCGCGCTGAGGACCTCAAGCGGCAGCCCCTGACCAAGTCCCCAGGCTTCCACGAACCGCCCGTCCGCCACCCGGAAAATCTCAATCAGCATCGGCTGAACCCCATCATCCGGAACCGGAATCCCCGCAACAGCAGACCGAACCGCGACCCTGTCCGCATCCACCAGGATGTCCTCGGCGACCAGACGGTAGTCGGGGAAATGGGAGATGAGAGTGCGCCAGGCATGCTTGCCTGCCTCAAACCCCGTAGTCCCAAGAGGATGACTGAAGAAATCGGGTGCGAACAGCTCATTCTCGATGGGTTACGGCCACAGCGTCGTTGAACCCGATGCAGGTTTGTGGTTACAGTCCCACCACCACGAGAAACGAACTATTTCCGAACCTGGTTCCTAATTAACCGGTGGTGCGGATGGGCATCGTGATCGGCCTGGTGATGCATGCCAGGGGCAGCAAGACGTTCCGGGAAGCGGCGAGCACTCTTTCCGGCGTCACGCTCGAATGGGTGACCTACGAGTACGAGCGCGAAATCCGGGCGGGCGTCGAGCGGCTGCTGGCGGACAAGCGGGTTGACGGGGTGCTGCTCGGGCTCGTCCCGTATACCGCGTGCCGTGACCTGCTGCCCGCAGATCTGCAGGTCACGGTCACCAAACCGGCCTCGCTCGACCTTGCCCTGATACTCAGCAGGGCCGCGGGGCGGGGATGGCCGATGACGCCGGTCAGTATCGACACGTTCGAGCAGAGCATCGTCGACGAGGTTGCTGGGGCGCTTGATCTCGACGGGACCCAGATCGCCACCCTGCCGTATTCACCGGACCAGTCAGCCACGGAGATCCTTCAGTTCCACCGCGACCATCCCGACTGCTACGTGATCACCATGCGCACCGCCGTCGCGCGTGAGCTCACCGGTCGGGTGATGACCGCGGAGAAGGTCGTGTCGGCTGTCCGGGCTGAACTGCATGAGCTGGCGTTGCGCATCGAGTCCGAACGGGCCAGCGCGCAACGGTTCGCGGCCGGTGTCTTCTTCGTGTCCAAACAGGATGGCGGGGTTGACCTGGACAAGGCCCGAGTCCGGCTGATGAACCTGCTCGTCGAGACGCCCGAGTTCGGCGACGCTTGGATCGAGAATCGCGGCAGGCGTGGCGTTGTGGTGTTCGCGCACAAGGTGTTGTTCGAACGGATCACCGGCAATTGGGTGTCGGTGCCTGCGTTGGCGCAGGCTGAGGCGTCCATCGGGCTACGGGTGGTCGCCGGGTTTGGTGTCGGCGCCTCGGCTCGCAACTGTGTGCTGCTGGCGGAGCGGGCTGCGGCGCGTGCCGACCAGGAAGCGTTGCCGTGCGGCTACTTGATCGAGGACAACGGGCTGATGATCGGCCCGATGAGCGCGGCGCAGCCGTCGTTGAGTTTCGCCTATCGGGGCCATCCCAGCGAACTCGAAGCTGTCGCGCGGGACGCGGGGCTCTCCGCAGTCACGGTGGCACGGCTCGCGGCGCTGGAACGCAGCCTGCGCGGCCAGCCCATCGCACCGAGCGATCTGGCCGACTCACTGGGCATCACCGACCCCAGCGGCCGTCGGCTGATCCGCAAGCTTGTGGCAAGCGGCCTGGTCAGGCCGGACGGAACCAGCCAGACACACCGAAAGGGGCGACCGACCCGGCTGTACCAGCTTTCGATCGACAACGCTGTCGACGCCAGGAGGGGCACGGTATGACAATTGCCCGTCGAACGCTGCTCGGTTCCGCGGTGGCTCTGCCGCTGTTATCGGCGTGCGGCGCCGGTGCGAGGGGGACCGGCGCCGTGCGCTTTGAAGGCTGGGACTATGAATCTCAGTTGGTGCAACAGAATCTGGATCGGTTCACGGCGACGAACGCCGACATCAAGGTTGAGTACACGCCGATCACCAGCGCGCAGTACGTCCGCAAGGTCGTCGCCGAATTCACCGGCAACAACGGCCCGGACGCGCTGTACTGCTACGACGACTCCCTGGCGAGCTGGGTGCAGGCGGGGTATCTGCAACCACTCGACGGCCTGCCTGGCGTTGACGAGATCTACCAGGGGATTTATGCATCCAACGCGCAAGCCATGACGTTCCAGGGGAAACGCTACGGTTTGCCGTACTACACCGACTGCCAGGCGTTGATCTACAACGCGGCCATGCTCGACAAGGCAGGCATCACAACTCCGCCAACGACCCTGGACGAACTCGAACAGCAGGCACTGAAACTCAAGAACGCAGGCGTTCTGCAGCATCCGATCGGCTTCGCGGCCCAGCTGTCGGACGCCTGGGCAGGCTGGATCTGGGGCCTGGTCTACGGCAGTGGCGGCGCGATGTTCACCGACAACTTCACACCGTCGATGGCCACCGCCCAGAAGGTCTTCGACTGGGTCCACAAAGCCGCCACCACCAGCAAAATCATCGACCCGGCAGGCCTGCAACTGACGCCGGTTCCGTTGGACAACGCGATGATGGCGGGCCAATACGCGTTCACGATCGGCTCCCGCTACGCACTGAGAACCTACAACGACCCGGCGAAGTCCAAACAAGCAGGCAAGATGAAGCTCGCGGCGATCCCCAGCATCGACGGCACGACAAAAGGCACAGTCAGCAGCACGCGGATGTATTGCCTGTCAGCCAAAACAAGCGTCAAAGATCACGCGGTGAGGCTACTGAACTACCTCGGCGGCCCGGAAACCGCGCGGTTCTGGTTCATGCAACGCGGCCTTGGCTTCGCGTTCAAGGAAATGGCCGTCGACGCGGAAATCAAAGCAACACTGGCGAAGTTCGCCGAACCAGACGTCTACACCGGACTAGCCGAGAACGCCAAAGCACGCAATGTCCTTGGCGCGCCTTGGTATAGCGAGTTCGAGGCGGCGCTGCAGAAGAGCGTCCAGCAGCTGCTGACCAACCAGGCAGACGGCGCGGCAGTGGCCGCGAGCCTGGCCGAAACCGCGACCTCGCTGGCGAAGAAGTACTCGTGACGTCAGCGCCGGGCAACCATGTTGAGGAACAACGGCATGCGGCTCCACGCGCTGTCCGGATTCGGGTTGGTCGGCTCACGCAACCTCGTGATGGCAAACCCAGCGTCCGCAAGCGCTTCGGTGTACTCCTGCAGCGGCCGGTGTGCATTGTGGAACGTCATGCTCAACTCCTCCTTGTCGATCACGAACACCTCGTTTCGCTGCTCGTAGTACGGCTTGGAGATCACGAACGGCCGATCCACCTCCTCGCCTTCGACGAATTCGCCCGCGGTGTTCATCGGGTGAACGATCGCAAGCACCAAATGCCCACCAGGAGCCAGAATCCGCGCGATCTCACGCACGGACTCCCGCATCAAATCGATGTCGTGCAAGCTCATGAACGCGACCGCGCAGTCGGCGCTGCCGGTGGCGAACGGAAGCGCCGTCGCATCCGCCACGACTACCTGCGATTGCTCGCCTGCTGCGCGCGCCATCGTCAACGAGCGGTCGATTCCCACCACTCGGTGGCCGAGTTCTTGCAGGTCACGGGTCACGCGCCCTTCGCCGCAGCCGATATCGACGGTCAGCCTGCCCGGCGGCGGGATCAGCGGAAGAAACGCGGCCCTGTGGTGCTGCCAATAGGAATCAAGGCCAGACGCCCGAGACCACTTGATCCAATCCGAAGCGTGGTTGTCCCAGCCTTCGTGCAGTTTCATTCCATCCCCCTGGGGTCACCGTGCGGCAGTTGAGTGACAACGCGCGCGGTTACGCGATGAACGCGCCTGCGCTGATTGCGATCCTACTGCTTGTGGCATACCCGATCGGCTACTCCTTCTGGGTCAGCCTGCACCGCGACAACCTCGCACAACCCGCGGCCCGCAAGCTGATCGGCCTGGACAATTATCTGTCCCTTGTGGACGACCCGGCATTCCTGGCCTCGCTCCGGGTTTCAGCGCTGTTTGTGCTGGTCGTTGTCGGTGTCACGGTCGTCATGGGACTCGTGCTTGCCTTGGTGCTGAACGAGACGTTCATGGGCAGGGGAGTGCTGCGCAGCCTCGTTCTGCTGCCGTGGGCGATGCCGGGAGTGGTCAACGGACTGATGTGGCGGACCGTCTTCGACGCCAAAACCGGTGCACTGAACGGACTGTTAACCGACCTCGGGCTGATCGACTCTTACCAGGCCTGGCTGGCGTCCGATACTGGCGCCTTCTTCTTCACGGCGTTCGCGCAGGTGTGGAACACACTGCCGTTCGCGGTGATCATCTTGCTAGCCGGGCTGTCAACCATCCCGGGCGAGCTGTACGACGCGGCCAAGGTCGACAGAGCCGGTGTGTTCCAACGATTCCGCCAGGTCACGCTGCCCTGGCTGCTGCATCCGCTGTTGATCGTGCTGATCTTGGAGACGATGAACGCCTTCCGTGCGTTCGACACCATCTACGTCCTGACCGGCGGCGGTCCGGGCGATGCGACGACCACGGTCGCGTTGCTGAGCGTGCAACGCGTGCTCACGTACACGGATGTCGGCCTGGGCAGCGCTTATGCCTGGGTGATCACGCTCATCACGTTGATCATCTCGGTGGCCTATGTCGGGCTGCTCTACCGGAGGGGAGTTTCGAGGTATGACGACAGTTCCCCTCCGGTGCCGGATTCCGTGGAAGAAGATCGTGGTCTACGCGGCGGCCGTGCTCTTCGCGTTGTACCTCGTCCTGCCGTTCTACTGGATCGTCGCGATGAGCTTCATGCCCGAAGTCGACGCGAACTCGGTGCCTCCACAGTGGATTCCCGAGCGTCCGACATTGGAGAACTATGGCGCCTTCGTTGATCCGACGGGTGCGCAGGCGATGGTCGGGTCCCGTGCCATCCAGGAAACGCCGTTCGCGTTGGGCAACAGCTTGCTTGTCGCGTCGATGACGGCCTTGCTGAACCTGCTGCTTGGAGTTTTCGCGGCCTACTCGTTCTCCCGGATCCGCTTCCGGGGCAGTCAGGTGCTGCTGATGGTGTACCTGCTGACCAGGATGGTGCCCGGCATCGTCATCATCATCCCGTTCTACCTGCTGATGCGGGAATTGGACCTGCTGGACACGTATTGGGCGCTGATCCTGTCGTACACCACCTTCGCATTGCCGGTGACGATCTGGGTTCTCAAGGACTTTTTCCGTGCTGTGCCAAGAGAACTGGAAGACGCGGCCCGAGTGGACCGGTGCGGCTGGTTTCGTACGATGTGGTCGGTGGTGTTGCCGATCTCCGCGCCAGGACTCGTTGCCGCGGCGGTGTTCTCGTTCATGACCGCGTGGAACGAGTTCATGTTCGCGTTGTTTCTGACCAGTACGATCGCGTCCAAGACCATGCCGGTGATCGCGGCCAACTTCGCGACGGACATCAATACGCAGTTCACGGTCATGGCGGCATCGGGTGTGCTGGCGGTGCTACCGCCGTTGGTGCTGGTGCTGATTTTCCAGCGGCTGATCGTGCAAGGTATGGCTGCCGGATCGGTGAAGGGGTAGACCATGGCCGAGGTTCGGATCGAAGGACTGCGTAAGGATTTCGGCAAGGCGACTGCGGTGGACGAACTGACGTTGACCGTGCGGGACCGTGAGTTCCTGACGCTGGTCGGACCGTCCGGGTGCGGAAAGTCGACCACGCTGCGGATGATCTGCGGCCTTGAACGGGCTACATCAGGCCAGATCTACTTCGACGACCAGGCCGTCGGGCACCTGCCAGCCAACAAAAGAGACATCGCGATGGTGTTCCAATCGTACGCTCTCTATCCACACCGGACGGTCGAGCAGAACATCGGGTTCGCGTTGAAGATGATGCGAGTTCCGCGTAAGACGATCGACGGAAAGGTACACGCAGCCGCGAAAGCATTGGGAATCCTGGATTTGCTGGACCGTAAACCTCGGGAACTGTCCGGTGGTCAGCGGCAACGCGTCGCGCTTGGCCGAGCGATTGTTCGGGACGCTGGCGCGTATCTCTTGGACGAGCCACTGTCCAACCTAGACGCACAGCTTCGCGTCCACATGCGAGCGGAAATCAAGCGCTTGCACGCCGAGGTCGCCAGGACGTTCATCTACGTCACGCACGACCAGGTCGAAGCGATGACGATGTCCGATCGGATAGCGGTGCTGTCCGATGGCCGTTTGCAGCAGTGCGGCACACCGGAAGAGATTTACGAACGCCCAGCAAATCGCTTTGTGGCGGCGTTCATGGGAAGCCCGCCGATGAACTTCCTCTCCGGCGCGCGCCGCTTCGGTGTGTCCGTCCCTGATGACGCGGAGGTCGGCATCCGCCCTGAGCACGTTCGAATCTCGCCGACGTTTGTGGACGGATACGTGCCCGGTCGGGTGTTCGTGGCCGAGTTGCTGGGCGCGGACGTGCTCGTGACGGTCGATGTCGGCGACGAGTTGATCAAGGCAAGAGTTCCGGCGCCGTTCGATGCCGGTGTCGACAGCACTGTCTACGTGGGAATAGATCCGGCGAAGATCCACATGTTCGCGGCGGCCGACGGTCGCGCGTTGCCTAGGGGAGCGTGATGAGGGATCCGGAGAACGCCGCCATAACCGTCCCATTGCCCGACGACTTCGAGTCATTCTGGGCGGAGACCTTGAAATCAGTGCCGGACTTGGACACGTCGATGACTTACGTGCCCGCACTGTCCACACAGGAAGTCGCCGTTTATGACGTTCGGTACACAAGCTACGCGGATGTCCGAGTCGCAGGCTGGTACGCTGTGCCCCGGGTGGACGGTCGCTTCCCGGCTTTGGTGAACTGGGCGTGTCGGAGTGGTGGACACGCGCAGGGGGCATAGTGGATGTGTGCGATGGGTTTCGCGGGTGGCGGTCGCGGCGGTCCTGAGTGGCGCGCCGTCCACTGTGCACGCGCTGCTGACCGGCCGCGATCCGTTGGCAGCCACCCGAGCCGCCGCAACGCTCGTCCCACGCCGGAAACCTGCCTCGCTAGCTGATATCACTGCGGGGTTCCAGGGTGGCCCGCGATCTGCCTTGCCTCAGCAACGCGAAACCACCGCATGGCTCGAGAGTGGCCCGCAACCTGACCGAGCTCAGCCAATCAAGGCCGTCGCTGAGCCGCACGTACCTGGTCAGGCAGTTACCTCGCTTCAGCCGGGCCAACCCGTTGCCGACCCACATCTGCCTGGCCAAAACCCCGCCGTAACACCGCGCCCTGGCCAAAATCCCGCCGCACCGCACCGTCCACCGCAACAGGAATTCGCCCGGGGGACCCCCTTGATTTCACGCTACCAAGGGGGTCTGACAGTTTTGGCTGGCGTGGCCGTTCACCTGGGGATATCGGTCTTCTGGGCGGCTGTCGTCGATGCGGTGGACCGGCGCCGCCGCCTTGACGGGGGTGGCCGGAGGTCTGGACTGGCTGTGGCGGACCCGCGGAGCGAGCGGCGTGGGCTGGGTGTGGTTGGTGGCGCGGTGGCCGGCCTGATAATCGCCATCCTCGACCTGGAGATCATCGGCCGGCGCTATCCGGCGATCCGGGAACTGCCGAAAATCCCGCAATACCTCGATCACATCGTGTTCGGCGCGTTGGTCGTCAGACCACGGGCCGAGTCGGCCGGGTGGGCGTCAAACCGAACTGCCCCTTCAACATCCGGCCGCCGTCCGCGGTGAGGCGCAGGTAGTAGTCCGACGAGCACGGCGTGCCGTCCTCGTCCAGCGCCCACAGGCCCGACCCTGAAGGCACCATTGAGGCGTTCTCCGCTGTCTTCGCGATCTGGTTGCCTTCGTTGTATTCGTCGAACATCGATATGTAGATGCCCTGCGCTCCCGCGCGGACGACGTTGTAGAACTGGCGCCACATCAGGTCTCCGTGTGCTCGTTGGCGTTCGGCGACGTCGCCTGGTAGGACGCAGGGCTGGTAGTCGATACCGTTGGCGTTGCAGTAGTTCTGGTCGGGCACTGTCACTTCGTTGTACAGCCGGTCCGAATCGCCCGCGTTTCCTATTCGGCCGACCATCCATGGCGAGATCATGTTGAATGCTCGATAGACATCAGCGAAGCCTGGCCGCGAATCTCCTGTACCGGTTCGCCACCAGGTTGGCACGCCGCCCATCACGTAGCAGTTCTGGCTCTTGAACCAGTTGATCACGTCAAGACATGGGCCTGGTCCCCATGGGCGGCCGCTGTCGTTGAAACCGAATCCCCAGATGCCGACGACCGGTTTGCCGTTCTGGCGCGCGTAAGCACTTGATGACGTCAGCGCGGACATCTTCGACGTCCAGTCCGTCTTGATCTGGGACTGCATCTCCGTCCAATTCGTGACGTCGTACATGATGTAGAACTTGCGGCCGGTGGCTTCGGCGGCGGAACGCACCTTCGTTGCCATCGCGTCGCGGGTTGGGCCTTCTCCTCCGACTGGGTTGAATCGCTGCAATGCCGCTGTGTCGCAGCCGTATTGCTGCATCCATCTGAAATGGATGTCCACTGTGCTCTGGTCGTAGGATGAGAACAGGGTTGCGGGTTGACCGTTGTTCAAGGCTGGGTACGCGGTTTGGTACGTGCGGGAGTATTCGCGCATGTCCGGCCATGCCTTGATCACGTTGTTGCTCAGTGATGGCGGTTGGCCCCAGTTGTGGCTCCAGTGCCACCAGCCGTTGATCGGCGCGCCGTCACCAGCGCAGGCGAACCAGCCTTGGTAGCCGACCGTGATCTTGCCGACCACGTCTCCTGGCGGGCTGGCCGCGAACGCTGGTCTGGGCGTGACCAGCAGTGATGTGCCTGTCAGGGTAAGGAAAGATCGACGTGTGAGTCCCATGTGGACTCTCCTCGACGTTGAGGTGCAGGGTTTCGCCACTCTACGAATCACTGACATAGGCCGACAACGGCTAAAGCCCAGAGAAAATCTTTATGGGATGCGATGAGTTTCGCGCGCTGCCCAGGTCTGTACGGGCAGGAAAGGAGCAAAACATGAGTCTTCCTCAGATCGTGTCCCGGGACGAGTGGCTTGCCGCCCGGCAGGAGCTTCTGGTCAAGGAAAAGGCCGCGACCAGGGCATACGACGGGCTGAACGCCGATCGCCGCAGGCTGCCGATGGTCGAGATCGACAAGAACTACCTCTTCGACGGCCCGGACGGCAAGGCCAGCCTGCTCGACATCTTCGACGGCCGGTTGCAGCTGGTCATCTACCACTTCATGTTCCACCCCGACTGGGATGGCGGGTGCAAGAGCTGCTCGTCGTTCGTCGACCAGATCGGCCACCTGACCCACCTGCACGTCCGTGGCACGTCGTTCGCCGCGGTCTCGCGCGCGCCGATCGACAAGATCACCAAGTTCAAGACGCGGATGGGCTGGACCGTGCCGTGGTACTCCTCGTTCGGCAGCGATTTCAACTTCGACTTCAACGTCACGCACGACGAGTCGGTCAAACCGATCGTGTACAACTACCGGTCTAAGGACGAGCACATCGAGTCCGGCACCGGCTACTACGTCGAGGGCAACGACCAGCCGTTCGAACTGCCAGGCATGAGCGCGTTCCTACGGGACGGCGACCGGGTGTTCCACACGTACTCGACGTACGGCCGAGGTCTGGAAGGCCTCACCGACACCACGAGCATGCTGGACATCACCGCTCTTGGCCGCCAGGAAGACTGGGAAGAGCGGAAGGGACGCACCACTGGTCTCGGCGCGCAGGCAGGCAGCCCGGTGATCCGACTGCGCGACGAGTACTTCACCGACGACTAAAGCTGCGAGACTGGCCAGGTGGAGAAGAACTGGGCAGGCAACGTCACCTACCGCGCTACCGAGATCCACCACCCGGCCACCCTCGTCGACCTGCGGTCAACGGTCGCGAACGCGGCCAGAATCAGGGCCTTGGGGACAAAGCACGCGTTCAACGAGCTCGCTGACACTGGGGGTGAGCTCGTTTCATTGGCGCGTATGCCAAGGGAGGTCGAGGTCGACTCGGATGGCGCCCAAGTCAAGGTCTCCGCGGGCCTGCGGTACGCGGAGTTCTCCGAAGACGTGGACGCCAAAGGTTTCGCACTGCCCAACCTCGCCTCGCTGCCCCATATTTCAGTCGCCGGTGCGACCGCGACCGCCACGCACGGGTCGGGATCCGGCAACGGAAGTTTGTCCACTTCCGTTGCCGGGTTGGAGATCGTCACCGCGGACGGTTCCCTGCACATGATCACCCGCGGTGATTCAGAGTTCGATGGCGCGGTGGTCAACCTTGGCGCGCTCGGAGTCGTCGCCAGCCTGACTCTGGATTTGGTTCCTGCGTTCGAGATTCGGCAGTATGTCCACGAAGGACTGCCGCTCGGCGCGGACATTCTCAAGGTGCTGGATGGCGCTTACAGCGTCAGCCTGTTCACCGACTGGTCGAGTGACACGATCAATCAGGTCTGGGTGAAGCAGCGAACCCAAGACGCGGAGTTCGTCCCTGATGGGACGATTCCTGCTGATGGTCCACGTCATCCAGTTCCCGGCATGGCGACCGAGAACTGCACGCGACAGCTCGGGATTCCGGGGCGGTCGTTTGAACGTCTGCCGCACTTCCGCCCGGAGTTCACGCCGAGTGCGGGGGAGGAGCTGCAGACCGAGTTCATGGTCGCGCGTCACGACGCTGTCGCTGCTTTGCAAGCAGTCAACGAGATCCGCGCACATATCCACCCGGTGTTGCAGATCAGCGAAATCCGTGCCATCAAAGCGGATGAGCTGTGGTTGAGTCCGCACTACCGGCGTGACACGGTCAGCATTCACTTCACGTGGATCGCGGACGCCGCTGCCGTTATGCCGGTTGTCTCCATGGTGGGGGCGAGGTTGGCGGAATTCGACGCGCGGCCGCATTGGGCGAAGATCTTCGACATCGCACCGGAAGTCCTGCAGTCGCGCTATGAGCGGCTGCAGGACTTCGAAGATTTGGCTGTGGAACTGGATCCTGCTGGCAAGTTCCGCAACGAGTTCGTGAGCGAACTCTTTAGCTGAGCGCCTTGCTCAGAACGGCGATGGCCTGGTTGATCGCGGCTTCGGCGGCGTGCGTCTCGCGCAGGGCGTTGACCATCACGAAGTCGTGGACGATGCCCTGGTATCGGACCGCAGTCACCGGCACGCCCGCCTGACGCAGCTTGGCCGCGTAGGCCTCGCCCTCGTCGCGCAGCACGTCGGCTTCGCCTGTGATCACCAACGCCGGTGGCAGGTCGGCCAGTTGCTCCAGCGTTGCCCTCAGCGGCGACGCCGTGATTTCCGCGCGCTGCGCCGGGTCGGTCGTGTACTGGTCCCAGAACCACTGCATGCCGTCGCGGCGGAGGAAGTAGCCCTCGGCGAACTCGGTGTACGAACCGGTGTCGAAGTTGGCGTCGGTGACCGGGTAGAACAGCACCTGCTGCTTGAAGGTCACGTCGCCGCGCTCCTTGGCCATCAGGGTCAACGCGGCGGTCATGTTCCCACCGACCGAGTCACCCGCAATCGCGATCCTGGTGGGGTCGAGGTTCTTCTCGGCGCCGTGCTGCGCGACCCACTTCGCGGCCGCGTAGTTCTGCTCGATCGCGACTGGGTAGCGCGCCTCGGGTGACCGGTCGTACTCGGGGAAGACGACTGCGGCACCAGTGCCGACCGCGAGCTCGCGAACCAAGCGCTCGTGCGTGTGGAAGTTGCCGAAGACCCACCCGGCTCCGTGGATGTAGACGATCACCGGAAGCTTGCCGGTCGCTCCCTGCGGCCGGACGATCCGGACCTCGGGAACGCCAGGGATGTCGGTCAGGGTCTCGATGTCGGCGGGTGGCAGGTCCACCGGGCCGTCCTGCACGCCGTCGACGGCGACTCGGCCTTCGGCCGGCGGCAGGTCGAAGAGGTAGGGCGGCTCAGCGGTTGCCTCGACGAACGCCTGGGCAGCTGGCTCGAGGGCAACGTTGCGCGGGTTGGCGGTCATTTCTTCCTCCTCGGGGTTCGAGTTGACTCGGGGGCCGAGCCTCTCGGGGTTCGAGCTGATGACACGAAAGTTAGTCCACAACTAAGTTGTACACAACTGAGTTGAGGGCAATGAGATGAAGGCCACTTGAGTTGCGCAGCGGATGGTTGTGCGGCAGTCAGTTGACCGGCATTCGATTGTGCGGGGGAGGCTTGACCGGCACTTGGTTGCGCGGGAGAAGTTTGACCGGCATTCGGTTGCGCGGGAGAGATTCGACCGGCAGTGAGTTGCCCGGGGCAAGGTTGTGCGGCTGATGATTGGGTGCGGCCGGGTTGCGCGCTGACTGTGGGGCGGGGCCGGGCGGTGAGCCGGGCTCTGCGGGTTGAGTGGGGCAGCGGGTGGAGCGTTGACTGTGGGGTAGGGCTGGGTTGGTCGGTGAGCCGGGGGCGGAGGGGGTTGAGTGGAGCAGCGGGTGGAGGGGCCGTTTGTGGCACAGGATTGGGATTGTCGAGTTGGCTTGGGCTGGGTTGTGCGGCGTTGGGTAGGTGCCCCCGGTTATGGCTGTGGATTGGGTGCGGTTAGGTTGTGCGGCGGTTGGGGGGTGGGCGCGGTTAGGTGTGCGACTGCGGGTTGGGCAGGGCTGAGTTGGGTGCAGGTTGGTTGTTCGGCACTCGGTTGCGCGGGAGGCTTGGCTGCCGGTGAGTTGCCCGAGGCTGGGTTGGCGGCCCCTTGGTTGCGCGATACTGAGTTGTGTGCCACTTAGTTGTTTGGCATGAGTTTGCGCGGGACAAAGTTGCGCGGCATCATGGTGGGATGTCGTTGCGTCTTGATGACCAGGTGTGTTTCGGGCTCTATTCGGCCTCGCGGGCGGTCACCGCTCTCTACCGCGTGCTGCTCAGCGGGATGGACCTGACCTACCCGCAGTACCTGGTGATGTTGGCGCTATGGGAGCAGGACCATCGCCTGGTCAAAGAACTCGGCGCCGAGCTGAACCTCGACTCAGGGACCCTTTCTCCGTTGCTCAAGCGTCTGGAGTTCATCGGTTACGTCAAGCGAACCCGGCAAGCGACGGACGAACGGTCGGTGGGCATCAGCCTTACCCCGCTGGGAGTGGCGCTGCGCGAAGAGGCTGAGAAGATCCCGGACATCATTGGCGAAGCCATGGGGCTCGATGTGAAGGGCCAGGCCAAGATGCGCAAGGACCTGGACAAGCTGACGGACTCCGTCAACGCCTATCGGGAAGCGCTGGCTTGAGCGAAGTGGGCGAGGGACTGGCCCACCGGGAGGCGCTGGCTTTGAACGAAGTGGGCGAGGGGACTGGCCTACTGTGAAGCGCTGGCCTCAGTGAAGCGGGTCGCCAGAGCGCGTGCTCTGGCGATCAACTCGGGTGGTTCCGTTATGGTGAAAGGAAAGTCGAACAGGCCGACGTAGACGATGATCTCGTCGAGCGAGTTCGATCCGGTGTGGAGCACGCAACTATCATCCGACAGTGCTTCGATCATGCCGGTTGTTGGGGGAATGCGTTCTGCGGCAACGGAAGCTGATACGCCCAGGGTGATCTTGGCGTGATAACGATAGGCCGATGTGGACACGCCGCGCGACACATACCCAGCCAGCGGTGGGACTTCGCGGGGGTTGAACCGGGGCCCGGTGGGAATGCGCGGCTTGATCCGGTCCACTCGATACGTTCGCCAGTCGCCGCGATCCAGATCCCAGCCGACCAGGTACCAACGGCGTCCAGTGTGGACGACGCGGTGTGGCTCGGTTTTCCGGGTTGATGCGGTGCCGTCGTGGGACGAGTAATCAAACCGTAGGACTTCATGATCACGGCAGGCCACCGCGATCGCGGTCAAGGTATCCGGGTCGACGGTAGGACCGTGCGAAGGCAAGGTCTCGGTCACCGAGCGGACCAGTTGCACCCGATGCCGAAGGCGTGAAGGCAACACCTGCTCCAGTTTGGCGAGGGCGCGCAGGGAGCTTTCCTCGATCCCCGCGATCGTTCCGCTTGCCGCGGTTCGCAGGCCGATTGCGACGGCGATGGCTTCTTCGTCGTCCAGCAACAACGGCGGCAGTTTCGCCCCCGCGCCCAGGCGGTAGCCGGCGCGGCCTTGGGCGGCGACTACGGGATATCCCAGGTCACGCAGGCGTTCGATGTCCCGGCGGACTGTTCTTACGTCGACCGACAGGCGCGACGCCAGGTCTGCTCCGCTCCAGTCTCGGGAGGTCTGAAGTAGGGACAACAACTGAAATAGCCGCACAGTTTCAGCTTAGGACATGATCCGCCCTAAGTGGGTCTTAGTGTTGTCCCCATGAGCGAAGAGATCACCGAGTTCCGCATCGACATCCCGCAGGAACGCCTTGATGACCTGCAGGTACGGCTGGCTAACACCATCTTTCCGACCGCTCTCCCCGGCGACGGCTGGGACACCGGCGTGCCCGTCCACTGGCTGCGCGACATCGTCGAGTACTGGCGCACCGAGTACTCATGGCGGGATGCCGAGGCGCAACTCAACAAGTTTCCGCAGTTCACGACCACGATCGATGGGCAGCGGATCTACTTCATGCACATCAGGTCCGAGAACGAGGAAGCCACTCCGCTGCTCCTCACGCACGGCTGGCCCGGGTCGGTCGCGGAGTTCCTCAAGGTGATCCCGCTGCTCAAAGACCAGTTCCACCTGGTCATCCCCGCCCTGCCCGGCTTCGGCTTCTCTGGCCCCACGAACGACGCGGGATGGGACACGACCCGAACCGCGCGAGCATGGGCGACGTTGATGGATCGCCTCGGCTACGACAGGTTCGGCGTGCAAGGCGGTGACATCGGCGCGGCGGTCAGCCCCGAGGTTGCGAGGGTTGCTCCCGACCGGGTGATCGGCGTGCATGTCAACGGGGCCATGGCGATCCCGCAGTTCCCCATCCCCGAGGACGAGTGGGCCACGCTGACCGAGCTCGAGCAGGATCGGCTCAACCGGATCCAGGCGTTCCACCGCGAGGAGTTCGGCTACATCGCCATCCAGTCCACGCGTCCGCAAACCCTGGCGTACGGCCTCGTCGACTCCCCGGTCGGCCAGCTGGCCTGGATCATGGACAAGTTCCGGGAATGGACGCACCCGCGCGAGGTCAACCCCGAGGAGATCCTCGACCGCGACTGGCTGCTGACCAACGTGATGATCTACTGGCTCACCGGCACCGCAGGATCGGCTGGTTACGTCGGCTACGCGCAGGACACCTCGTGGGGCGCGATCGCCAAGAACTCCGGCGTGCCCACGGCGATGATCGTGTTCGCCCACGACGCGGGAGTCCGGCGATACCTCGAGCCTGAGCACACGATCGTGCGGTGGACCGATGTGGACCGTGGCGGGCACTTCGCCGCGATGGAGGAGCCTGAGATCCTGGTCGCCGACATTCGCGACTTCTTCAAGGACCTTGGTTGAGGACGTTCGTTCAATCCTGGTACGGCGATCCCACGTCGCCTGCCGCGGTGGCGCCCGGCTCACCCCTGGCGCCACCGCCGCTCAAGGCGTGGCACGACATCGCGGCGCAATGGGATGGCGTGATCACGAGTCACAACTACCCGGTCGCGCTGCCTGAGCTTCGCCTGCTCGACGGAATGGTCGAGTTCTGGGGGGAGAACCAGGGCTGCTGGGTCTGGGGATTCGATCCGCACGACACGGCGCATCCGGTTTACGAGCAGCCGCACGCGATCGGGCCGTGGCGGCCGACCGGGGCGAACCTCGCCGAATTCCTCGAGCACGCCACCATGATCGAGGCGACGTTCGGTGCCCCGGTCCAGCTGTCGGCAGTGAGTCACTACTGGATTCCCGTTAGCGAGAGCCCGTTTCGGCCATGGAACTGGCCCGCACCAGGTGCCCGGGTGGTGGTCGGTGGCCAATGGCTGGCGTTCGTGTACCCAGAGCAGCACGGACACAGCATCACTCTGGCCGCTCGGAAAGCAGAGAACTTGGCGTGGGCCGAGGGAAAGGCGACGTGGCGCCGATACGAACCGGCCGCCTGCAACGACGAACCGGCTGCCTGGACCGAGCCGCCCTGGTGAGTCAAGTAAGACCCGACTGGTATGCGAAGACCACGAGTTGCGCGCGGTCGCGGGCGCCGAGCTTGATCATGGCGCGGCTGACGTGGGTACGGGCGGTGGCGGGGCTGACGACGAGGCGCTCGGCGATCTCGTCGTTGGTCAGGCCTTCGCCAACCAGCCCGACGATTTCCAGTTCGCGTTGGGTCAGAGTGCCCAGCTGCGGGTGTGGTTTGACCGCTCGCGACGGGCCGGAGGCGAATTCGCTGATCACGCGGCGGGTTACCGAAGGCGACAGCAACGCGCCGCCGCCCGCGACGAGTTTGATCGCCGCGACCAGCTCGTCCGGCTTGGTGTCCTTGAGCAGGAAACCGCTTGCACCGTAACGCAACGCGTCGAAAACGTATTCGTCCAGCTCGAACGTCGTCAGCACGATGATCTTGGTTTCGGACAGCGAGGGCGTCGCCACGATCCGGCGAGTCGCTTCGATGCCGTCGATTCCGGGCATCCGGATGTCCATCAGGATCACGTCCGGCGACAATTCCACGGCTCTCGACACGGCCGCGAGACCGTCGGCCGCTTCACCGGCGAAGGCCAGCCCGTCCTCGTTTTCCACGAGTGTCCGCAGGCCGACCCGGATCAGGTCCTGGTCGTCGACGATCAACACCCGGATCATGCGTCCCCCTTCGCAGGTATCGCGGCGCGCACCTCGAACATGCCCTCGGCAGTGGGCCCGGCGCTGAACTGCCCGCCCAGTGCCGTGACTCTCTCACGCATCCCCGCGATACCGAACCCGTCACCCACCGGCACACCGTTCGCGGGATTGGACACCGCGATGTCAACCGCGTCCGCCGAGTAGCCGACCTTGACCGTTGCCCGCTTGACCGGGCTGTGTTTGAGCACGTTGGTCAACGACTCCTGCACGATCCGGTACCCGGCGAGGTCCACCGCGGCGGGCAAAGCACGTTGCGTGCCAACGACATTGAGCCGGACTTCGACGCCAGCGTGACTCATCCGGTCAGTCAGATCCGGCAGCAGGCTCAGGCCGGGCGCCGGGGCACGACCCCGCACGACGGTCAATGTCGCACGCAGTTCATCCAGCGCCTCGGTACTCGTCGAACTGATCGCCTTCAACGCGATCTCGGCCTGCTCAGGCTTCTTGGCCAGCAGGTGCAACGCGATGTCCGCCTGCATCTTGATCGCCGCCAACCCATGGCCGACGACGTCGTGCACCTCCTGCGCGACCCGCAGCCGTTCGTCGGAAACGCGTTCCCTGATCGCGTCGGCACGCGCACGTTCGGCGGATTCCCGGTTCACCCGGACCATCACGCCCACAGCAAGCGGAATGATCGCGAAACCAGTCGACGGGATCAGGCCATACAGGCCGCTCGCGGAAGCAGGATGGACGAACAAGTGCGTGGCCTCGACTACCAAAGCGATCAACGTGGCCGTCGCGGCCCGGTTCAGCGGCAAGTAGCGGCCGACGCTGTAGGTGGCGACCGAGAACGTGAACATGACCGGCCCGTACGGGTAGGTCAGCCAGAGATACGTCGACAGCAGCACCACGTTGGCGGCCAATGTCGCCTCCGGCCACCGCCGCCGGACGGCCAGCACCAGTGCGGTGCTGGCCGCCAAGGCGAATCCGAGCAGGTCGATCGACCGGTCCGCGGCGTTCATGTGGTTCAGCGCGCCGGCCGAGACCACAGCGAGCACCGCGAGGAACACCGCGAGTGCGATGTCGCCGACCTTCATGACGTCACTCCAGTTCACTGGTCCTCAGCAGCGTCGACACTCTGTACTTCAGAGCTGCCAGGAAATAGCCAGGTTCACTCGAAAGGTAACCCGACACTGCATCGGGCGGGACGGTCAAGCACTACTGCTCCACATAAACTCACCTTGTGCGTACGGCGTACCGGTGCCGGGCCTACCCCGACTCGGAGCAGGTTGTGGCGATTAACCGTACGTTTGGGTGTGTGCGGCTGGTGTGGAACAAGACCTTGTTCGAGCGGAACCGCCGTTGGCGTACCGATGGAACACGCATTTCGTATCGGGACACTGATGCCGCACTGACTGGATGGAAGCGCACCCAGGAGTTGGCGTTTCTGTCTGAGGTGTCTTGCGTTCCCTCGCAGCAGACGCTGCGGCATCAGCACGTCGCGTTTGGCAACTTTTTCGCTGGCCGTGCCGGTTATCCGCGGTTCAAGTCCCGTGCTGGCAAACAGTCTGCGCACTACACGCGGTCTGCGTTCCGGATGCGCGACGGGCAGTTGTGGCTTGCGAAAACTAGCGCTGCTCTGCGGTTCGTGTGGTCCTGGCCCGACATCGATCCAGCTGAACTCAACCCCACGATGGTTGTTGTGTCGCGAGAGCCGGATGGACGTTGGTATGTCACCTTCGCCATCGACACCGACGGTCCTGAACCTGCGTCGGACACCGGTCGAGCAGTTGGTATCGATCTCGGCGTACTGGACTTCGTTGTGGACTCCGCTGGAGATCGGGTCGCCAACCCGCGCCATCTTGACCGTAAGGCCCGCAACTTGGCCCGGTATCAGCGGCGGATGGCTCGCTGTCAGAAAGGCAGCATGAACCGTCGCAAAGCCAAGGCCAAGGTCGCACGGACGCACCGTAAAGTCCGCCACGCGCGAAAAGACTTCTTGCACCGCCATTCCACCCGCCTTGTCCGCGATCATGACCTGATCGCCATCGAAGACCTCGCCGTCGCTAACCTGGTCCGCAACAAGCGGCTGGCCAGAGCGATCTCCGACTGCGGTTGGGGCGAATTCCGTCGCCAACTTGAGTACAAGTCCCAACGGGCAGGGAAGACGCTTGTAGTGATCGACCGCTGGTCCCCGTCCAGCAAAACCTGCTCCGACTGTGGACACCAGCTCGCCAAACTCCCGCTGTCGTTCCGGCACTGGACGTGCCCTGCTTGCCGCACCCACCACGACCGGGACATCAAACGCGGCTAAGAACATCCTTGCGGCTGGTCAAGCCGTAGCCCAAAGGATCACGTTGGGCGATGCCTGCGGAGCTGATGTCAGACGGCAAGGGCCTTCCCTGCCGCAATCGGCCGTGAACCAGGAAGCCCCGCTTGTGAAAGCGGGACTCCCTTCGCCTTGAGCACGGGAGCAAATCAATTGATGTCTCGGCGCTGCAGCAGCCATCCGCCTACCACGGAGAATGCCAGCAGGTAGGCCACGATGACAACGGTTGCCTGGCCGCCGCCCACGATCGGGTCGACTCCCGGCGGGCCCGCCCCGATCAGGGACGCTACGAGCGCGCCCGCGTTCGGCCCCGGCAGGCCTTTCTGCATGTCGTCGACCCAGCCGAGCAATGGCGCCGCGATCGAGGACAGCAGGTTCTGGATCGCCAGCATCCACACCAGGCCGAGCCCGATCGGCATCGCGACGCCACGGAACACGATGCCAAGCAGCACCCCGAGCGCACCCCACATCATCGTGACCAGCCAGCCCGCGCCGAATCCCGTCACGATGTCCACGAAGGACGGCCAGTTCATCGGCTGGTTCTCCAACGCCGCTACGACAACGCTCGCGGCAGCCGCGAAAGCCATCAGCGCCAAGACGAAGACAAGCACACCGAAAGCGACGGTGATCAGCTTCGCCGAATAGGCCCGGACACGTGAAGGTCGTTGGGAGAGCACGGTTTTCCACGTCTCCCAGCCGTACTCACTGCCCGCCACCAGCACGCCGAGGATCAACGCGAGGGCGCCGACGAAGAGCGGAAGCCCGCCGATCGCGCTGGCCACGAACTGCTCGGGCAGCATCGCCGCCAGCCCTCGGCTGACCGGCCCGCCTTCGGTCGTTCCAGTGAATCCGGCATACGGGATGACGTAGGCGAACGTCAGAGTCTGCACGACCGCGATGCCAAGCAACAGCCAGATCGCCGGCCGGTGCACCTGCTTGGTGATCTCGGCCCTGATGTCAGTCCACATGCGAAACACCTCCGGTCAGTTCGAGGAAAGCCTGCTCCAGATCGGGTTCGCGCCAGCGCAGTTCGCTGACCTCGACCCCGGCGCCGACCAGCTCGGCATTGATCTTCGCCGCCTGGTCCTGCTCGACCTCCAGGTCGAACACCGACTCCGAACCCAGCACACGCCCACCACCGAGCAGCGCCGAAAGCACGCTTCGCGCCTGGTCAAACGGATGGGCGACCACACGCAACGTCCCGCCTGCCCGCAGTTGGGCCACGGTTGTCTCGGCGACCAGTTCGCCTCGCGTGATCACGCCAACGCGGTCGCAGATCTGCTCGACCTCGGCCAGCAGATGGCTGGACAGCAACACCGTGCAGCCGTTTGCTGCCAGCTCACGGATGGTGACGCGCATGTCGGCCATGCCTGCTGGGTCGAGTCCGTTGGTCGGCTCGTCGAGAATCAGCAGCTCCGGCTCCTTCAGCAGCGCCGCGGCCAGACCGAGGCGCTGCTTCATGCCCAAGGAGTACGTCGAATACCGGTCACCCGCGCGGCCGGAAAGGCTGACGACGTCAAGCACTTCGTCCACTCTGGACCGTGCGACACCTGCGTGATCTGCCAGAACCACAAGGTTCTTGCGGCCGGACAGGTACGGATAGAACGCGGGCCCTTCGATCAGCGCGCCGACCTTGTCCAGATACCCAGGCCCTGGTGGCTTGCCGAGGATCCGGACACTGCCGGACGTCGGCCGGATCAGGCCGAGCAGCATGCGCAGTGTGGTGGTCTTGCCCGCGCCGTTCGGGCCGAGGAAGCCGTAGACCTCCCCGGGCCGAACGGTCAGGCTGACGTCGCGGACCGCCGCGACCTCGTCGAAGTTCTTGGCCAGTTTGATCGTCTCGACCGGGTTCATGACTTCTTGTCCTTCCTGAGCCGTCCCCACGGCTTGATCACGGAGATGACGGTCGCGAACAGCACCGCGCTTGTGGACACGATCGGCGGGAAGATCATGCTGTCGGGCGGCGCCGCGGCCAGCCCACGGCCGAACTCGGCCGCTTCCTGAACGCCGGTACGCAGCGAGAAGATCACCAGCAGCACCAGGATCACGTTCATGATCAGCTTCACGAACACCCACCAGTAGCGGACAAGGCCGTACTTGGTGCCGAGCCCGAGCGCGATCCCGCTGATCAGGCACACGATCCCGGTGATGATCAACGGCCAGACCGCGAACAGCTCAAGCGCTTGGTAGGCCACCGCCGCGGTCTGCGGATCGGACGTCCACATCGCGGTGAACACCAGAACGCCGAGCACCAGGTCCATCCCGATCCACGCACCCGCGGACACGATGTGGATGATCAGCCACGCCCGGCGGGTCCCCTTGCCCAGCCGTTTCGGATTCGGCCGCGCCGATGCTGGGCGCCTCGGCGGGGTCAGCACGTTCGTTGTCATGGAAGGAATCGTCGCGGGCCAGGGTCCCGAGGACGTCCGCGCTGGCGCTGATCTCCACGTACGTAAATCTGCGTACATCGGGTGTGTGGCATTGGCCGCAGAGCAGGATCGCGGTCGGGAGTACGTTGCCGCGAGGTAGTCGGAAAAACTTTTCAAGATCGTGTGAATAATCGCGGTCCCGCCGGCTCTCTTCCAGTGCGTGAAGGGAGAGAGGTGTGCGGGTGTCCAGAGGGAGCAGATGTTCGTGCTCGACGCTGGGATCAGGGCAAACGCTGTCCACTACGGCGTGGTTGATGGTGTGGCTCGGGTTTGTGCTTTCGCTTGTCGCCGTGGTGTTCGACGATCTGGGCAATGTGCTTGCTTTGTTGCAAGCAACGGTCACGCTGCTGGTGGCGACCGTGGAAAGCAGACGCGGTCGTCGATAACGGTGTGACCGGAAGTTCATTTCATGATTTTTGCGGTTCGCGCGGAGATTCGGGGTTCTCGGTGCTCTGAAGGGGAGTCGTTGCATCTTGCGTGAAGGAGACACCATGCGGACCAGTCCGGTCTGGTTCTACGAATTGTTGCGCTCGTGCGCCCCACTGTGGCTCGCCGATCTGCGGCGCGGGCGGTGACGCGGATGGACGTGCGGATCAAGGACCTGGCGGTACAGGCGGGCAGCAAGGATCCGCAGGTCCGCAAAACCGCGGGGGACCGGCTGGTCGGCATGCTCCGGCACGGAGACGGTCATGCCGACGAGGCGTTCGCGGCGCTCTGCGAGGCGGAGCGCCCGCGGATCTTCCACTTCTTCTCGTTCCGGGTCCGGGATGAGCAGGAAGCGTTCGATCTCACCGAGAAAGTGATCGAAAAGGTGCTGACCGCGGGCAAGCGACTGCGGCTCGAGTACGGCGTCCGATCGTTCTACAAATACGTCTACACGGTCGCAACACGCGATGTCGGGCACTATCTGGACAAACGCAAACGGTCGATCTCGGTCGAGCCTGAGACGTTCGACATGACCGATCAATGGTCCAGCCAGCCCTCGCCGGAGGAACTCGCCCGCAGTAAGGAGATGTACAAATGGCTGCGGCAGGCCGCCGCCGAGATCCCTGACGACTTGAATTTGCTCATGCTCGCGCACGGACTCGGCCTGCCACGCACCGAGTTGATCGAGGTCAGTGGTATTCCCGCGGCGAAGTTCGACCGTCGGCTGCACGCCGCGAAGACCAAAGTGATCGATCGATTCGTCTGCCTTTACCTCGCCCGCACGCGCGGGATCGGCGAGCTGGAAACCGAGAAATGTGCCACATTGGCTGGCGAGCTCGAAGCAGCGCGTCCCAAGTGGACGCCGACGCAGGACTTCACGACGCCGGTGTACATGCTGGTCAAACGCCACCTCGGCCGCTGCGAGCCCTGCGCGGCGCAGTACGAGGACAAAAAGCGGCGCGGACTGCGGCCAGAGTTCCTCGGCATGCCGCTGATCGCGATGCCGGACTACGCGCGGGACCAAACCACGACAGCCTTCAAACCGGTGCGGCCGCGTATCGTCCGGCGGCGAGTCCCGAAGAGCGCCCAGGTCATGATCAGCACTGGCGTGACCGCTGCCGCTGTGGCCGCCGCGTTCTTGTTCACGCCAGCCGCTCCGACGCGGGATGCCAGCGGCAGCCCTGCGCCGACGACGACATCGAGCACCCCGGCCGCGTCCGAGACGACGACATCGAGCGCGGCGCCGCCCACCAGCACCACCACGAGGCCGAGCACGTCGACAAGCAAGCCACAACCGTCAACCCGGCCGAGCACCCCGCCGGTGAAGCCGTCCACATCGGCCACCAAACCGACCAGCAAGGTGGAAACCACCACGTCATCCGCCGTGCAGGCCCCGCCGCAGATCACACTGGCAACCTCGGCCGCGACGTGCGCCCCGGCCGACTCCTGTGATCCGGTGCCCTCGTGTGACACCTGCTCGGACACCTACGTCGGCAGCTGCACGGGCGGCGTGACGTTGCAGTTCAAGGCGATCATCAAGGTCAACCACGGGCCGGCTGAGCTGAAGTTCCGGTGGGTGCTCAACGGAACGCCGATGAGCTCGGACACTGTGTCGTTCCCCGAATCGGGGCCGCAACAGACCTGGGTGGGTCAGGTGACCGTGCTGTACGCCTCGTCCGGGCCGTGGACCGCGCAGCTGGAAGTCCAGACGCCGCAGTCGAAGGAGTCCAACACCCCGCAGGCGACCATCACGTGCACCTGATTTGTCCACAAGGGACCGATCCACGTGAAACCAAGATCAACGGAAATATGGTGCCGCGTAGTGTGGTTGAGGCAGCTGTTCGGCCAGTTCAACTCGCCTTGGAGGACTCGATGCGCGCCCTGGTCACCACCCCGGACACCAAGTTCGGGCTGCAGCTGAAGGAGGCGCCTGACCCGGTTCCGTCGCCCGATCAGGTGGTCATCGAAGTCGAGAACGCGTCATTGAATCACGGTGACGTGGCCGCGGCAGGCCGAGCCAAACCAGACCGGGTGGGCGGATGGGACGCCGCAGGCATAGTCGTACAGGCCGCAGCGGACGGTTCCGGCCCGAAGGTCGGCGATCGCGTGGTGACCACGGGACTAGCCGGAGCGTGGGCGGAGAAGCGCGCGGTTCCCGTGAACGAACTGGCGGTCGTGCCGGACTCGGTGGATCTGGCGGTCGCTTCCGCGTTGCCTATCGCGGGCGTCACGGCGACGCGCGCGCTGCACCGCTCCGGTGACATCGCGGGCAAACGCGTCCTGATCACGGGTGCGTCCGGTGGCGTCGGCCGCTACGCGATCCAGATCGCCGCTCAGAAAGGCGCGCATGTCGTCGCACTCGCGCGGCGTGGCGACGGGCTTGCCGAACTTGGCGCTCAAGAGGTCGTGTCCGACTTGGATGGCGTCCAGCCTGTGGACGTCATCCTGGAGAACGTCGGCGGCCCGACCCTCGTGCAGTCGTGGGAGCTGCTCAAGCCGGGCGGGGTGCTGCAGAGCATCGGGTGGACGTCGATGGAGCCCGCGGTGTTCCCGCCATATGCGACAGTCGGAGAGGCCAAGTCCCTCAGCCCGTTCACGTCGGGCAACAAGTACGGCCCTGACCTCGAATACCTGCTCAAACTGGTCGCCGAGGGCAAGCTGAAGGTCGATATCGGCTGGCGTGGCTCGTGGACCGACTTCGACGAGGCCGCGGCCGCGTTGTTCGGCCGTCAGGTCGCTGGCAAGGCCGTCCTGGACGTCGACTAAGCGAACCGCCGCCGAGGCGAGTCGCTGTCCTTCATGGACGTGATCAGGTCGTCACGCGCCCGCGCGACGCGCGACCGGATCGTGCCGACCGGACAGTCACAGACTTCGGCGGCGTCAGCGTAGGCAAGGCCGAGGGTTTGAGTGAGCACGAAGGCCTCGCGGCGCTCGGTGTCGAGTGACCTGATGAGCTCCTCGAGGACAACGCTCTCCTCGAACCCAGGCGCCTGCTGGGTCCGCTCGGCGGCCGCCTGCCAGTCAGCCACGTCGGCATGACGCGGCCGGACCTGCGCGGCCCTGATCTGGTCGACGACCACGCGACGCGCGATCGAAAGCAGCCAGGTCCGCGCGGACGAGCGTCCCTCGAAGCGCGCGAGACTGCCCAGCGCGCGCAGGTAGGTCTCCTGTGCGAGGTCGTCGGCGAGCTTCGGGTCGGCGAGGTGCGCGACGAAGCGCCAGACGTCGCGCTGAGTCGCACGGATGAACCGCTCCAAAGCGGTCCGGTCACCACGCCGGGCAGCGAACGCCAACTGGGTGATCTCGGTGTCCTCAGGCCTCACAAGTACCACAACGTACTGGATCGATGCCGAGTTCAGGCAGACCCGGTCGGCCCATCCGTGCCGTGAAGGCCACCCTCGCGGCGTCAGACGCGCGAGGGCCTCCTTTCGCGCGTTTAACGCCGCATGGGTGGCCTTCACGGCAAAAAGATCAGTATGGTCACCAATGGATTTATTCTTGAGCGAGAAGGACATGATGACTGACGAATCCACGCGGGTCGCCCGCAACGACGAGCAGAGCCGCTACGAGGTGTTCTACGGCGGTGAGCTGGCCGGTTTCGCCGCGTACACCGAGGAAGGCGACCAGGTCGTGTTCACCCACACCGAGGTCGACGGCGCCTTCGCCGGCAAGGGCCTCGGCAAGGTGCTGGCCAGTGGTGCCTTGGACGACGTGGTCGCCCGCAACCGGGTGATCGTGCCGATCTGCCCGTTCATCGCCTCGTTCGTCCGCAAGAACGAGCAGTACAACGACCACGTCAAGTGGCCGAATGAGTAACGTGACCAGCCCTGAGTTCTTCGAGGCCCGCGAGGTACCGCTCGGCGGGGTTCGAGGAGTCAAGGTGGACCGGGTGCTGCCGCAGCGTGAGCTGCCGACGCTCGGCGCTTGGTGCTTCCTCGACCAGTTCGGTCCGGGGATCGCCGAGATGATCGTCCTGCCGCACCCGCACATCGGGTTGCAGACCGTGACCTGGCCGTTGGCCGGGGAGATCCGGCACCGCGACAGTGTGGGCAGCGATGTGGTCCTGCGGCCCGGTCAGCTCAACCTGATGACCAGCGGCCGCGGTGTGGCGCATTCGGAGGTCTCGCTGACTGGTGGCGTGCACGCCCTGCAGTTGTGGGTCGCGTTGCCCGCCGATGCGACCCAGATCGACCCCGGGTTCGAGCATCACGCTCAGCTGCCGAACTTCCGAAGCGAAGGGATTGATGCCCTGGTGTTCATGGGCGCGCTCGGCGACGTCGAATCGCACGCGACCACGTACACCCCGCTTGTCGGTGCCCAGATCGACGTCACCGAGGGCACGATCCCGCTGCGCCCCGATTTCGAATACGGAGTGCTGGTGATCGACGGCTCGGTCCGGGTCGCGGACGTCGAGCTGAAACCGGGACCGTTGCTGTACCTGGGCACGGGCCGCGATGAGATCACGCTTGCCGGTCCGGCACGCGTGGTCCTGCTCGGCGGCTTGCCTTTCCCCGATGACCTGGTGATGTGGTGGAACTTCGTCGGACGCAGTCACGACGAGATCCTGGCCGCCCGTGAGCAATGGGAGAACCAGGACACGACCCGGTTCGGCACGGTGGCCGGGCACGGCAGCGACCGGATCCCCGCGCCGGTGCTGCCCAACCTTCGCCTCAAGCCGCGCAAACAGCCGTCACGTCAGCAGTAGCGACGCGCCAATGAGCACCATCGCCACACCGGACACTCGCGAGACGATCGCGGCGGCCCGCGGCCGTGCACCCAGCACGGTCCGGGCCAAAAGCCCGACCATCAGGTAGATCACCGCGCACAGGACCATGTGCAGCACGCCCAGCGTCGCAGTCTGCAGCGCGATCGGCCATGGCGCGTCCGGCCGGACGAACTGGGGGAGCAAGGCCACCGTCAGCAGCATTCCCTTGGGATTCAGGCCGCTCACGCCCACGCCCCGCAACGCGATCCGTCCAGGTGACGGCGCCGCGAGCTGGACCTCCGCCGGTGGCTTCACCAGGACGCTCGCGCCCATCCAGATCAGATACGCCGCGCCGACCGCGGTGAGTCCTTTCAGCAGCCCCAGGTTCGCGGCGACCAAGGCCGCCAGACCGGCCGTCACCAGGATGACGTGGCCCGCGTAGCCGATCACTAGGCCGGTCACCGCTGGCACCACCGAGCGGTCTCGTATCCCAGCCGCAATGGTGAACGCCCAGTCCGCGCCGGGCGTGAGGACGAGCAGCAGATCGATCACCAGAAACGTCGCGACAGCACCGAAATTCATGGGGCAACGCTATGTCGATCCATCCGCAAGGTGTTCCCGAAGTTACCCAGGTCAGGCTCATTTTGGGGTAAAATATCGCGTGTGGATGCCGTTGACCGGAAGATTATTGCCGAGCTGCAGAAGGACGGCCGGTTGACCATCACCGAGCTGGCCGCGCGGGTGCGGCTGAGTGTGTCGCCGTGCCATCGCAGGCTGCGTGACCTTGAGCGATCCGGCGCGATCCGCGGGTACCGGGCGGTGATCGACCGGTCGGCGCTCGGGCTGGACTTCGAGGCTCTGGTGTTCGTGACGATGAGTACGACCGAGCGCCCGGTTGTCGCCGCGTTCGAGGAGGCCATCGCCAAGCTGCCCGAGATCGTCCAGGCCGAGCGCTTGTTCGGCGACCCGGATCACCTGCTCAGGGTCGTGACCAAGGATCTCGCCGCTTACCAGCAGTTCTACGACGAGAAACTGGCCACTTTGGCAGGTGTGCAGCGGGTGTCGTCGACGATCGTGATGAAACACGTCGTCGACCGTGTCTAGTGGCTCGTCTCAAGTCGTTGATCTTGTAACCGGGCTTCCGGTCTGTCCATAATGGATGATCAACCGTCACCTGAGTCGCACCTGTCGCACGTACCACACCTGTTACCCACGTTGATGCCGTGAAGGTCACCTTGGCGGCGTTCAACGCCGCTAACTCGGCCCTCACGAACAGTCGCGAGCGTGACCAGCACCGGACGACACAGGAGGCGGCCCTCCCGCCGAGGAAATGCCTCATTTGGGGTCACTCTGACCACCTCAGATCGATCCTGGCTAGAGGAGACCGGCTCCACCGAATAGACGCGGCACCTTCCGAGACACCACTAGGTCCAGGTCGCGGTCTCGGGATCGATGCCATTCACACGAGCGCTGGCGTCGATGATGCGACGGAACCACGTGGCAAGGCCGGGTCGGATGCCGTTGTAGTGGGCGGCATATCCCGGATCGCCCTCGAACATCCGGCCGAGACAGACCTGCATCTGCCTGCTGAGGGGAAAATACGACGCGAACACCTCGCGATGCTGCTCGACGAGCTGATTCGCTTCCGCGCTACCAGGCTGGACGCCCGCGTCCATCGCATCCCCCAATGCTCCTTCGAAGCCGAGCATGGCGTCGGCGATGGCCTGCCATTCCTCCGGACCGCGATCGGCTGAGCCTTCAGCGAACTGCTGCCATTGCGTCGTGTCGCCGTAGCGCTGACGGGCTTGGACCGACCAATCCGGGTTCCACTGTGGACCGATGATCGCGACCTGCTGCTCGGCGGTCAGCAGCAGGCCGCGCTCGTGGGCGTCGATCATCCGATCCAGTCCGGCGCTCAGTTCTCGCAGCCGCTTGATCCGGTCAGCGACCTGGGCGCGCTGGGCCCGCAACGCCTCGGGCACGGCCGTGGTCGAGTCCAAGATGGACCGGATCTTGTCCAGCCCGAGGCCGAGCTCGCGATAGATGACGATGCGGTGCAAGCGTTCCAGATCACCAGCGGTGTAAAGCCGGTATCCACCGGCCGTACGCAGCGACGGCCGCGCCAGGCCGACCTCATCCCAATGGTGCAGCGCTCGGACGGTCACGCCAAGACGCGTCGAGACCTGACCGACGGTCAGGCCTTCGACATCAGTGGGATCAGGCATGCTCCCCATTGTCGCTTGGCGGGGTGATCCCGACAGCCGCAAGGTTGCGTGCCTCCTCACTGTCCGGGTCGTACGGCTTCGCCGCGGTGAAGATGATCCGGGCGTTCTCGGGCGTGATCACCTCCACGTCACGGGTATTCCATGGCGTGTCGCGTGGACCGTCGACCGAGTCCGGGCGGATCGCACGGCAAGCCTCGACAATGGACTCGACCTGGTTGAGCACGCACGAGAAGCTGAAGCTGATCGCAGGTGCCTTGTCCGGAACGGTCTGCGCCGCGACGAGGAGCACGTCCTGGAACGCCCACCGGCGCAAGTGCGTGATCGTGCCGGGAATGGTGAACAGGTCGATGAACCCGAGCCCTCGGGTCCAGAAGTCCACCGAGGCCGCCAAATCGTTCGTCGGGATCGTCACGAACGCGGGCATCGCGTAGATGCCACGGAACGGCTCCGGCGCGACCGCGTCCGGGCCGACCGGCACAGGGCTCATCTCGAAGGCGTTGTAGTAGTCATTCACCCGACCTACCTTGCAGCCTCACGTTACGTGAGGGTCAAGCTGTTTGTTGCGTCGCACCCTCCGCAGGATCGGCACGACCACGACAGCCACCACGAACAGGCCCGCCAGGGTCGCGGACACCGGCCGTTGCAGGAAACCAAGGAGGTTCCCGTCGAACAGTCGCATCGACCGGCGGAACGAGCTTTCCAGCAGCTTGCCGAGCACGAACGCCAGCACCAGTGGCCCCGGCTCGAACCCGAGCTTCTTCATGCCGTAGCCGACCAGGCCGAGCACGATGACCACGAACATGTCGAAGGTGCTGTTACGGATGCTGTACACGCCGATCATCGTGATCAGGATCGTCAGCGGCGCAAGAATCCCCGGCCGCACCTTCAACAGCCGCACGAACACGCCGATCAGCGGGATACTCAGCAGCAACAGGAAGACGTTGCCGACGTACATCGAGTTGACCACACCCCAGAACACGTCCGGGTGCTCGACGATCAACTGCGGTCCCGGCGGAATTCCCTGCAGCAGCAACGCTCCGAACAACACCGCCATGGTCGCGTTCGCCGGGATTCCCAGTGTCAGCAACGGGATGAACGACGACGTCGCCGCCGCGTTGTTGGCTGTCTCCGGCGCGGCCACGCCCTCGATCGCGCCCTTGCCGAGCCGTTCGGGCTCTTTGGACGATCGTTTCTCCACCGCATAGGCCACAAAGGACGACATGGTCGCGCCGCCGCCGGGCAGCACACCGAGCACGAAACCCACGATCGAGCCACGCACAATGGCCAGCCGGGACTTGAGCCATTCGAGTCTCGTCGGCAATGCCCGGCCGAACGAGCTGATCGTGGGCTGCTCCCGAAGCCGGTGTTCGAGGTTGTAGAGGATCTCGGCGACCCCGAACAGTCCCATTGCGACGATCACGAAGTCGATCCCGTCGGCCAACTGGTCGCTGCCGAACACGAACCGAGGCGCAGCCACGATCGGGTCGCTGCCGATCGTGGCCAGCAGCAGGCCCAAAGCCGCTGCCGCGATTCCCTTCACCAGCGACCCGTTCACCAATGTGGCCACCAGCAAGACGCCGATCAACGCCAGCATCGTGTACTCGGCAGGACCGAACTCCAGTGCGAAGTCCGCGACCAGCGGCGCGATGAACGTCAGCAGGATGATCGACGCGGTCCCGCCGATGAACGACCCGATCGCCGCGATGCCCAACGCGGACCCGGCTTTGCCTTGGCGGGCGAGTTCATGGCCGTCGAACACAGTGACCACAGTGGACGCCTCACCCGGCAGCCGGAGCAGCACCGAGGTGATCGTGCCGCCATATTGGGCGCCGTAGAAGATCCCGGCGAGCAGGATCACCGCGGCCGCGGGCTCGATGCTGTACGTGATCGGTAGGAGGATCGAGATCGTCGCAGCCGGGCCGAGCCCCGGCAGGACACCGACGAGCATCCCGAGCGTCACGCCGACAAGGCAGTACAGCAGGTTCTGCGGCTCGAACACGACCGAGAACCCCGCCAGCACTGGTCCGAAGTCCATGGCGATCCCTTCAGATCACGAACAAGTGCGGCAGCGGCACGCGCAGGCCGAGGATGAACAGGGCGTAGGCCGCCGCGGTCGCGACCACTGAGACAATGCCGGTGACCAGCCAGCTCTCCTGGCCGAACGCCTTCAACCACAGCGCGAGCAACAGAATCGTCGGGATCTCGAACCCGGTGAGCTCGAACAGATAGGCGTACACGCCCAGGCTCACCGCGGCGATCACGACCGTGATCGCGCCTCGGGTGAATCCCTCGGTGTCCGGCCGTGCCTCGACGATGATCGCGATCCCGGCGGCGACCAGCACCACCGACACCACGACCGGCCACAACCCCGGGCCTGGGTTGGTCAGCGACCCGAAGTCGAGGTCGGCCGCGAACCACAGCGCGACAAGGCCGAGCAGGATCGGCGGGACGCCTGCGACGGCGCGCGTCATGAGCCGAACGTCAGACCGTACTTGCGGACTTGTTCCGCGTACACGTTCGCGGCCTCGGCGATGTGTGTCCGTGCCTCGTCGCCGGAGACTTCCCAGCGCTCGACATAGTTGTCGCTCAGGAACTTCTCGTACGCGGCGTCCTTGCGTGCTTCGGCGAAGCTGTTCGCCAGCTTCGTCGACACAGTCTCGGGCAGTCCGGACGGCGCGACGACGAACCGGCGCTGGTCGACCACGACGTCGTAGCCGCTTTCCTTGACAGTCGGCACATCGGGGACGAACTTGCTGCGTTGGTCGGAGAATACGGCCAAAGCGCGCATTCTGCCTGCCTTGATGTGCGGCATGGTCTCGGACAACGAACCTGACAACGCGTCAACCTGCTTGCCCAGCAAGGCGGTCACGGCAGGCGCGCCGCCGTCGAACGGTACGTCGGTCGCCTGGACGTTGGCTGCCTTGAACAACAGCGCCTGCGACAGCTGGGCTCCGGTGCCGACGCCGGACGTGGCGTACCTGACTGACTGCGCGTCAACCAGATCCTTGAGTGTCCGATATGGCGAGTCCGCGTTCACCACGAGGATGTAGTCCTCGGTGGTCAGAGTGGCCACAATGGTCAGTTTGTCCAGCTGGATCGCGGTCGGGTCCTTGATGGCCAGCGGGGTGATGGCGAAAAGGGACTTCACCAGCAACCCGATGTTGTACCCGTCCGGCGGTTGTGCGAGCACCTCCTTGCCGCCGACGGCACCGTTCGCGCCGGGTTTGTTGGCGACCGGCATGGATTGTCCCAGTTGCTTTTCCGCGACCTTGGCCGCGGCCCGCCCGACTATGTCGGTGCTTCCGCCTGGCGGAAAAGGAACCGTGAACTGGACGGCGCGATTCGGGTAGGAGGCGGCATTGCTGCCGCCTTGTACGCCGTTACATGCACTGGTGGAGACCAGAATCGTCGCGAGCGCGGCAAGAAGTCGGCGCCGCCGGACGGGCACAGTCATGACAGCTCCTTACGAGCGTATGAGTGTTGTCCTGCTGGCGGCGGACTCTTACGTCAGCTCCCGTTGTACCACTGGATCATCGACTGGGCCATCGGACTGTCGCCGACCGGGCCGAGCGTGGTGTCCACTCCAGACGCCGCGAGGCGCTCGCTGTAGGTGATCACGGTGTGTCCGTGGTGCCATGCCGCGCCCCATATCGCGGTTTCCAAGGCAGTGAGTACCCGCTCGGTGGAAATGACGCCAGTCCGCTCGTAGGCGACGATTTTGCGTGCGTCCTCGTCGACCACGAACAGCGCTCCGGCGTGGAAGTCCACGTACCACCGGCGGATTTTCGGTCCATCGGTGGTGACGGGCCGTGGCCCGCCGGAGATCTTCATATCGCGCATCAGCCGCTCGACCGTGCAGCGGGCGATTGTGACGCCTTCGGCGTTGAGCCTGCGCCAGATTCGCCGCGACCCGGCCGATGTCTCGGCGAAGACGCGCAGGATCTCGCGCTTCATGTCCTCGTCACGGCGTGAGCGTTGCGACAGCGGCCGTGCGATGGCCGCGTAGTACGTCGACGGAGCGATCCCCAGAACTCGGCAGATCGGCTCGACTCCGAACGTGCTCTTGTGTTCGTTGACGAATTTGATCAGTTGCTCGGTCGCGGGTCGAGCTCCCGCGCGAAAAAAGCCGATGCGGCTTTCAGTATCTCGTTCGACCGGCGAAGCTGCTGGACTTCTCTGGTCAGTTCGGTGATCCGGCGTTCGGCGGACATCGGCGTTCCGCTCGACTCGCCATGGATTTCGGCTTGCCGGACCCAGCTGCGCAGTGACTGGTCGCCGATCCCGAGCCTGGTGGCCACCTCGGCGATGACGCCGTAGGAGTTGCCACGGGCCCGTCGGGTGTCGAACACCAGGCGGACGGCGCGAGTGCGCAGCTCATCCGGATATTTTTTGGGTGCGGGCACGGGAAGATCGTGCTCCCGCACCTGCATACGCCCTGCACAATTCGCGTACAAACGGGCGGCCAAAAATAGTTCAGTGCCTATACTTGACTGCCCGAAACCTCCGATGTGTACTGGATAAGCCCTGCATCCGCCGCTCTTGCCGTCGCTCCCTGTGTCTGTTCAGCGATGGCAGGAAGGACTCGTCGTGCGCTCAATTCGTGCTGCCCTGATGACCGTCGTCTTGCTCGCTGGCGTGCCCGTTGCGACGCTTGCTTCCCCTACTGATGCCGCCTTCAACCCGTCCTCCGGGGTGTTGGACGTCGACTACGCCAGTTATCCGGCCAAGCACGACGTGGTCTACAACCGGCCGAACACCAATAAGCTGCATGGCCTGTTCGCGGGCAATGGTCGGATGGGTGCGATGGCGTGGCACCAAAACGGCCTGACCATGCAGGTCTCGGGCGTGGACACATCGCAGCAGACGGCGTTCGGCGCGGGGATGGCGAATCTGACGACCACTCCAGCTATGGATAGCGGATACTCCAGCTATCAGCAGCGGCTCTCGCTCTATGACGGCACGCTGACCACGAAGTACGACGCCAACCGCGCAGTGACCGTGATGGGCTCGCCGAACTCCGAGGTCATGGGCGTGCACGTCGACGACACCCGTGGGGGAGTACAGAACATCAGCTTCGAGCTGAGCCTGTGGAACGTCAGCAACCTCGGCAACAGCGGGGACGTCCCGAACCTGGACACGTGGAAGACCGTCACCGCGTACGCCGACTCCGGCAGTGCCGGGATCAGCCGTGGCCAGTCCGACCCGCAGAACTTCGGCTACACGCTGGCTGCGACCGTCGAGGGCGCCCCATTCACGACCCAGGTGGTGAACAACAGTCGCGTCCGGTTCACCATCACACCGTCCACAAGCTACACAATCTGGTTCACCGCGAGCACCAGGCTCAACGCGCCAGGCAACAACTCGGTGACCCAGGCCCGCAACGCGCTCAACTCAGTCAGAAGCACGGGCTACGCCGCCACGCTGACCAACTTCCGCAACTGGTGGCACGCGTTCTGGCAGAAGTCGTTCGTGCAGTACTCCAACGGTTCCCGCGAGGCCGATTACCTGGAGAACGTCTACTACCTGAGTACGTACATGATCGCCTCGGGTGGATATGGCAACTATCCGTTCCACTTCATCAACGGTGTCTTCCGGGCGACCGAGGATCAGACAAAGTGGAGCAACTCCTACTGGTACTGGAACCAGCGGGACGTCTACAACTCGTTCCTGGCGTCCAACCACGCCGACCTGATGGCCGGCTTCAACCGGATGTACAGCAGGAACTACAGCTATCTGAAGTCCTACACGCAGACCCGATACGGCATCGACGGCCTGTGGGTGCCCGAGACGATGGGCTGGGACGGAAACGCCCGCGGCACGATCAACAGCGACTACACCAAGAACATCTACTCGACCGGCACCGAAGCCGCGTACAACATGTATCTCCAGTACCGGTACACGAACGACGCGAACTACCTGCGTACCACGGCTTATCCATACATGCGTGAGGTCGTGAAGTTCTATGCGGCCAGATTGTCCTTTGACGGCAGCAAGTACTACATGGCCACGTCCAACTCGCATGAGACGTACTGGAATGTCCGCAACGCCATCACGGATCTCGCGGCTGTGCGGTTGTTGTTCCCGCTGACCATCCAGATTTCGACCGAACTCGGCCTCGACGCGGGTTTGCGTGGCCAATGGCAGAACATCGTGAACAACCTGGTCGCTTATCCGGTGGAGAACGGCGCCTACGTGCCGCATCAGCCGCCGATCGCCCAGACCCGCAACAACGAGAACGTCGCGGTCGAGCTCGTGTGGCCGTATGACCTGACCGGCATTGGTTATCCCGACCAGTCCATGGCGGTGACGACCTGGAACCGGCGGCCTTTCCCGTATGGCAACGTCTGGGCTCCGGATGCCGCGCAAGCGGCCCGGCTGGGTCTCGGCGACCAGACCATGCAGGGCATGAAGCAAATGCTGCGGCAGTACCAGAACTATCCCAATGGCATGACGAACAACACGAACGGCGTCTACGAGTACCTCGGCGTGCACCTGACCGCGATGAACGAGGCACTCATGCAGTCGTACAACGGGAAGATCCGCGTTTTCCCGGCGATTCCCAGTGATTCCTCGTTCGTCGGCAAGTTCACCCTGCTGGCCAAGGATGGTTTCCTGGTCAGCTCGGAACGTGAGGCGAGCGAGACGAAGTACGTCGGAATCCGCAGCCTGTATGGAAAGCCGACTCGAATCGTCAACCCGTGGGGTACTCAACAGGTCCGGGTCCGGCGCACGTCCGACAACGCGGTCCTGCAGACGACCTCGGCCGCCGAGCTCGACCTGCCGACCGCCGCGAACACCGTCTACGTGGTCGAACGTACCGCGAAACCGTTGACCAACTATGCCTCGACCAGACTCACCGGCACTGCCAACCAGGGCTCGAAGTCCCTCGCTGGCACGGCATCGACCTTGGGCCTTGACGCGACCGCCAACCCGATGGTCAACAACACCGACGTCACGTATGGCGCGAACTGGTACCTCACAACGAATCGCGGCTACGGCGACTACAACGACGACACCCACCACAGCAATACGATCGACGCGTCCGCCCAGTACACGTTCACCGGTACAGGTGTGCAGTTCATTTCCGAACGTTTCAGCGACATGGGAACCGTGGACGTCTATCTGGACAACGCTTTCCAAGCGACCGTGAACCTCCGGATCTCCGGTGCGCGGCAGTCGCAGCAGGTGGTGTGGGAACGCCAAGGCCTGCCGCGCGGCAGCCACACGATCCGGATCGTCAACCGCAGCACCTCGGTCGGCATGATCGACGCGTTCCGCATCACCCCATAGCCGGTCATCCCTCGTGAGTGGTTATCAGGGTTAGAACACGGTTAACCACTCACGAGGTCCGATCGGTATAAATAGGCAAGATGTTGCTGCCGAGAGGGCAATCTCGGGCTGGACCATGGCTTGTAGAGTCATGGCAGCCATACCGTTCGTCATTCGTTTCACGCCAGCAGGCACAGTGGAGCGTAGTCAATGAACGGTGATCAGTCGTGGAGGTCACGGGAAGGTGATCGCGCGGATTCGGGCGAACGAAGAGCTGTCGCGCAGGTACCGGGCCAGCGGTATTTGGCGACGGCACGGACCGCTCGCCGACCTGCGGAAGTGGCGGGCCGAGACGCCGCACGCGGCCGCGATCATCGCTGAGGAAGCCGGGGTGTCGAGGGTCTGCCTGACCTACGCCGAGTACGAGCGGATGGTCGAGCGCTTCGCCGGCGCGCTGACCGATCTGGGCATCGGTCGCGGCGACGTCGTGCTGATCCAGCTGCCAAGCCGCTGGCAAGTGCCCGCGTTGATGCTGGCCTGCCTGCGCGTCGGGGCGATCGTGGCGCCGGTGATACCGACGATCCGGCCGCGTGAGGTCGAGCGAATGCTGCGCAGGCTCGAAGTCCGCGTCTGTGTGACGATCGACTGCTGGGAGGGCTTCGCGCACGCGGACGCGCTGGCTGAGATGAGTGATCGGCTTCCGCACCTGCAGCATCGGGTGATTCTCGGGCACGCCAGAGACGACCGGGGCGAGCTGAGCTTCGATGAGGTCTTCGAACGGTCAGCTACCTGTGCCGACGAGCTGGACGACGACCCGGACCGGGCGGCGATGGTGCTGTTCACCTCGGGCACAACGGGTGCGCCGAAAGGTGTCGTGCACACCGCGAACACGCTGTACGCGGGTATCGCTCCGGTGATCGACGCGGAACAGCTCGGGCAGCACGACCGGTTCTTCACGGCCGCCGCGCTCACCCACATCGTCGGCGCGATCTACGGATACCTGCTGCCCCTGCTGACCGGCGGCACGGCCGTCATCCGTGACGCATGGGATCCGGTGAACGCGGCGATCTTGCTGGCCGAAACGCAGGCGACGGTCTACTCAGGTGCGCCGGTTTTCCTGCGCCAACTGCTGTCCGCGATCGACACCGATTCGTCGGGACCGTTGGCTCTGCGGTTGGTGGTCAGCGGCGCCACCACTATTCCGCGGCGGCTTGTCGACCAGACGCACCGGATCCTCGGTCTGCCTTTGCGGACTGCCTGGGGCATGACCGAGGCCGCCGGGCATACCTGGACCAGACGGGACGATCCGGTCGATTGGGGTGCGTACAGCGACGGAAGCCCTGGCGCGGGTGTCGAGATCGATCTCAGGTCGCAGCTGGAGATCACCCGTGAACAGCCCGGGCGGCTGTTCGTTCGTGGCGCGGGCGTCTGCGTGGCCACGTTCGGCTTGGACAGCGACGAGTCGCGAATACTGGCCGACCACGACGACGGCTGGTACGACACCGGTGACCTGGCGGTTCATGACGGTCGGGGAGGCATCAGGCTGATGGGCCGGGTCACTGACCGCATCGGCGGCACGTTCATGATCCCGGTGACCGATGTCGAGGCCGCGTTGCTCAACCACCCCGGGATCGCCGACGTGGCTCTGGTTGGCTACCCGGATGGCGATGGCGGCGAGTTGGCGTGCGCGTATGTCGTGGCGACGCCGACAGCCACGGTTGATCTGCCGATGATCAGGGCCTATCTGAACGGCATCGCGATGACGGGGTGGTATCAGCCGAGCCGCGTCGAAGTCATCGGCCAATTGCCGAGGAACGGCAGTGGGAAAGTCCAGAAAGACGTTCTACGGGCCCGCCTTCTGGACTCCCAGTAGTCATCTACTGCGGGGATTCCTCGGCGATCCGCATGGCCTCCTCGATCAACGTCTCGGCGATCTTGTGCTCTGGCACGGTCCGTACCACGCGGCCCTTGACGAAGATCTGGCCTTTGCCGTTGCCAGAAGCGACACCGAGATCGGCCTCGCGGGCCTCGCCGGGCCCGTTGACGACACAACCCATGACAGCGACCCGAAGCGGAACTTCCAGACCGTCCAAAGCAGCCTGAACCTCGGCAACCAACCGATACACGTCGACCTGAGCCCTGCCACAGGAAGGACACGAGACGATCTCCAGCTTGCGCGGACGCAGTCCCAACGACTCCAGGATCTGGCTGCCGACCTTGACCTCCTCGATCGGCGGCGCCGACAGCGAAACCCGGATCGTGTCCCCGATCCCGTCGGAGAGCAAGGCTCCAAACGCCGCCGCGGACTTCACGGTTCCCTGGAACATCGGCCCGGCCTCCGTCACCCCGAGGTGCAGCGGGTAATCGCACTGCTCGGCCAATTGCCGGTACGCCTCGACCATCACGACACAGTCGTGGTGCTTGACCGAGATTTTCAGGTCGTAGAAGTCGTGCTCCGCGAACAGCGAAGCCTCCCACAACGCCGACTCCACAAGGGCTTCAGGCGTCACGCGGCCATGCTTCGCGAGCAACCTTGGATCGAGTGAGCCAGCGTTGACGCCGATCCGGATGGGCGTGCCGTGATCGCGGGCTGCGCGGGCGATCACACCGACCTTGTCGTCGAACTTCTTGATATTGCCGGGATTCACGCGCACTGCCGCGCAGCCGGCCTCGATCGCGGTCAGGACGTACTTCGGCTGGAAATGGATGTCGGCGATCACCGGGATCTGGGATTTCCCGGCGATCTGCGGCAACGCGTCCGCGTCGTCCTGTGACGGGCAGGCGACGCGGACGATGTCGCAGCCTGCCGTGGTCAGCTCGGCGATCTGCTGCAGCGTCTTGTCGACGTTCGCGGTCACCGTCGTTGTCATGGACTGCACCGAGACGGGGAAATCGCTGCCGACTCCCACCGGACCCACCTTCAGCTGGCGGGTCTGCCGACGAGGCGCGAGTGTGGTCATGCCTGGCCCTCCAAGACGGTCGCCGCGATCGCGGCACCAGTGAACCCGTGCGACTCAAGGATTTGCTGACGTGAAGCGTGTGCGATGAAGGCGCGTGGATACCCGATGGTGTGTACCGGGATTTCCGGAATGGCTTGAGCGAGCAAGCTTCCGGCCGATCCCTCGCGGCCGCCGTCCTCGACCGTGAACACCTTTCGGTGCGCACGAGCCAAAGCCGCCAGCGCGGGGGAGCACGGCACAATCCACCGCGGGTCGACCACAGTCACGCCAACGCCTTCGGCTTCGAGCAGTGCGGCCGCTTCGAGGCAGACTTCCGCGACCGGCCCCATCGAGACCAGGAGCACGTCCGTGCCTGTGGACCGCAGGATATCCACAGGGCCAACACGATCGATGGCTTCGATCGATTCCCCAGCGGACGCTTTGGGGAACCGGACCACTGTCGGACCCGTGGCCACCACTGCTTCTCGAAGCAACTCGCGAAGCTGCGCGGGATCCCGGGGAGCTGCGAGGCGGAGACCAGGGACCGCGGTCATCAGGCCGATGTCCCACACGCCGTGATGCGACGCACCATCCGGCCCGGTGATACCGGCCCGGTCCAGGACGAACGTCACCGGCAGCCGGTGCAGCGCCACGTCCATCAGGACCTGGTCGAACGCGCGGTTCAGGAACGTCGAGTACACCGCGACCACAGGATGACACCCGCCCATCGCCAGCCCGGCCGCCGAGGTGACCATGTGCTGTTCGGCGATCCCGACGTCGAAGATCCGCTTGGGGAACCGTCGCGCGAACTCGCCGAGCCCGGTCGGCAGGAGCATCGACGCCGTCAGACAGACCACGTCGTCGCGTTGCGCCCCGATGTCCACGATCTCCGAGGCGAAGACGTCTGTCCACGTTGGCTTGGACTGGCTGCCGGATGGACCGACGGCGTGCATCCGGTCGTTGGCGTCGGCTTCGGCCGGTGCGAAGCCGTTTCCCTTGACCGTCACGCAATGCACGACGACAGGGGAGCGGTACGAGCGTGCCTCACGCAAAGCGTGCTCAAGCGCCGGAAGATCGTGGCCGTCGACAGGTCCGATGTAGACGAACCCGAGCTCTTCGAACACGTTGGGGCCGTAGCCCATCCGCAAGTCTGCGAGATGATCGGCGATGCCACCGCTGGTCGCCGCGTAGGAACGGCCATTGTCGTTCAACACGACCACGACCGGCCGACTGGAACCACCGATGTTGTTCAACGCTTCCCAGCACATGCCACCGGTCAGCGCGCCGTCACCGACGACCGCGACCGTGGTCCGTCCGGCGATCTCCCTCACCTCGTCAGCCTTCGCAAATCCGTCCGCATAGGACAGTGCGGTCGACGCGTGCGAGTTCTCGATGATGTCGTGGACGGACTCGGCCTGGCTCGGATATCCGGACAAGCCGTCACGCAGCCGTAGCGAGGTGAAGTCCTGCCGTCCGGTGACGATCTTGTGGACGTATGCCTGATGTCCCGTGTCGAACAGGATGCGGTCACGCGGCGAGCGGAAAACCCGGTGCAACGCCAGCGTCAGCTCGACGACGCCGAGGTTGGGGCCGAGGTGGCCGCCGTTGCGGCAGACGTTCTCGATCAGGAACTGTCTGATGTCCCCGGCGACCGCGCGCAGCCGCGGGTATCCCATGCTTCGCAGCGTCGCGGGATCGCAGGCCAGGCCCGGCTGTAGGGCGGCAGCGGTAGCCGACATGTTCCCTCCCTGATCGATTTCCACGCCGCCTGAGTCTGTGAGGGCGTTCCCGTGTGGTCCACCCGCTGTTCTGCGTCACGGAACGACGACGCCGCGCTGCTACCCGAAAGCCTTACGTTCGCTGCCATGGGACGACGAATTCTGCTGGCCGCGCCACGCGGTTTCTGCGCTGGAGTCGATCGCGCGATCGTCACTGTCGAGCGGGCGCTCGACCAGTACGGTCCGCCGATTTACGTGCGCAAGGAAATCGTGCACAACAAGCATGTCGTGCAGACGCTTCGGGATCGCGGAGTCGTTTTCGTCGACGAGATCGACGACGTCCCGGCCGGTTCGGTGGTCGTGTTCTCGGCGCACGGCGTATCACCCAAGGTGAAAAAGGATGCCCGAGACCAGGGGCTGATGGCGATCGACGCGACCTGCCCGCTGGTCACCAAGGTGCATCAGGAGGTCATCCGGTTCGCCAAGGACGGCTACCAGATCCTGCTCGTCGGCCACGAAGGCCACGAGGAGGTCGAAGGCACCATGGGCGAGGCGCCCGACCGGGTCCAGTTGATCGACACGGCCGAGGACGTCGATTCCGTCGCGGTGGACGATCCATCGAAAGTGATTTGGCTGTCCCAGACAACGTTGAGTGTCGACGAGACAATGGAACGCGTCGAAGGATTGAAAGAACGGTTCAACTTGTTGGCGGACCCGCCGAGCAGCGATATCTGTTACGCCACCCAGAACCGGCAGGTCGCGGTGAAACAGATCGCTCCATCGTGCGACCTCGTGCTGGTCGTCGGCTCGCGGAATTCGTCGAACTCGGTGCGGCTGGTGGAAGTGGCCTTGCAGGCCGGGGCCGCCGCGGCCTATTTGATCGACTCTGCTCGGGAAATCGAACTGTCCTGGTTGGACTCGGTGACCACGGTCGGGGTCACCAGCGGTGCCTCGGTGCCAGAGATTCTGGTCACCGAGGTCGTCGACTTCCTTGCCGGGCAAGGATGGCCCGAACCGGAGGAAGTCGTCACCGCTGAGGAACGGCAGGTGTTCGCGTTGCCTAGAACCCTGTCAGGTAAGCCTTCTCGATCTTGACCGGCTTGGCTGGCAGGCCGTCGCCCGGCACGGCCGGGTCGGTGTCGATGATGCCGTTGGCCACGATCCGGTCGAGCACGTCCATCCCGCGGACGACCTTGCCGAACACGGAGTAGTTCGGCTTGATGTTGGCGAACGTGTGGACGATGAAGAACTCGCTGCCGTTGGTGCCGGGGCCCTGGTTACCCATCGCGACGGTGCCGCGCGGGTAGGTCTCCTTGCCGTTGACCTCATCAGCGAACTTGTACCCAGGCCCGCCCACCTCGGCCTTGATCAGGTCGCCGCACTGCAGCACCCCGAGCCGCGCGTTGTTGGTCAACCGCCAGCACTGGCTCTTGTTGTAGAAGTGCTGCACGACCAGGCTGGCCATGTTGTGCGCGGCACATGGTGCCGTACCCGCCCGGTTCAGCTCGATCACGATCGGCCCGTAGTTGGTCTTGAAAGTGACCTTCTGGGTGCCGATGGTCAGCGCGTACGGCACCGGCCGCAGGACCGGCCGCGGTGACGGGTTCTCCGGCGTCGGCGTGAACTCACACCGGACGAACGGCTTGGTGGTGCTTGGCGAAGCCTGGGCCGGTGCGGCCGCGAGAACGGACGCCGCCAACGCGGCGACGGTGGTGAATACCCAACGAAGCTTCATGGCCGAGACAATAATCGGTTGTACCTGGCTTGTATCCGTACTGGCCAGGATGACGCCATGACGAACTGGGGACGGCTGCTGCTCGCGGCCGCGATCACAGTGACCTTGGTGCCGGGTGTCGCTTCCGCAGCGGCGGAATCACATTCGGAGAAGATCATCTTCGACGGTGGCGGCGACGACACGCTCAACGGCATCCGCTACCACTCGTTCCGGATCCCGGCGCTGATCCGTACCAACGACGACACGCTGATCGCGTTCGTCGAGGGCCGCGCGGAGAACAACGCCGACTACGGCAACATCAACCTGCTGTACAAGCGCTCGTTCGACAACGGCGCCACCTGGTCGGCGCTGGCCGAGGTGGTCGGCGGCGGCCTTGGCGTCTGGGGCAATCCGACCCCGGTCGTGGACCGGTCGAACGGCAAGATCTGGCTGTTCATGAACCGTCAGCCGGAAGGCAGCCACCCGGTGGACTCGTGGGACGACCGGCAGGTCTGGCTGTCCTCGAGCACGACCAACGGTGCCTCGTGGACCGCGCCGGTGGATATGTCTGCTTCCTTGAAGCCGCGTGAATTGGCGACGGGCAAGAGCTGGAACTGGGACGCGGTCGGGCCTGGTGTGGGAATTCAGACGACCGTGCGTAATCCGGGCAGGCTCGTGATTCCGGCGCAGCACCGGAACATTTACAGCGACGACCACGGCCAGACCTGGAAGGTCCAGGTCATGAAGACCACCTCGGGTGCGGCGATGGAACAGACCGGCGAATCGACCGTGCTCGAACTGGCGGATGGCCGGTTGTACCGAAATGACCGGCCGACCTCGGGCAACTGGGAGGACGTGAAACGCCGCTGGGTGGCCCGCGGCACGATCGAGGGTGGATTTACGGCATTCTCCGGCGCGGATTGCCTCCTCGACCCGTTGAACGAAGCTTCCACCATGCGTTATAACGCCGATGCGCCCGCGCGTCTTGCTTTCGTGAACTCCGCCAGCACCACGACCCGGACGAAGATGCGGATTCGGATGAGCGAGGACGAAGGCAAGACGTGGAGTTACAGCCGTCCGTTCTCGGACGCGCCATTGCCGCTGGAAGGCGGGAATTACAAGGAAGGCGGCTACTCCAGCATCGTGAAGACTGCCGATTACCACGTCGGCGCGTTGATCGAGGTCAACGAGAACACCGGCAGCAGCTCCACTTCGCACCGGTCTATCGCGTTCCGCAAGGTGAACCTGCCGTGGGTGCAGGGCGGCGTGCGCGAACCTGATTGCACTGAGTAAAAACCGCTGCGAGACGCCGTCAAGGTGGGTAGAAAGGCGTTATGACCAGTTCCCACCTTGATGGTGCTATCGAAATGCCCGATGGGACCTGGATCCGCGGCCGGGGTCTGCGTAACCCCGAGCCACCTGGCGAGAAGCCGGAATACGGCCTGTACCTTGGCTCAACCAAGATGCGCCGTAAGTACGAAGACCAGCTCACCTGGCCGCACGACTGGGTCGAATGGCCCGACTTCTGGCTGCCGAAGGACACCGAGGCCGCCAGTCGCGCGATCCGCAAGCTGCATGAGACGGCTCTGGCAGGCAAGCGGGTCGAGCTCGCCTGCGGCGGCGGTTTCGGCCGCACCGGCACCGCGATGTCCTGTCTGGCGGTCCTGGCGGGGATTGAGCCCGCCGACGCCGTCGCCTGGGTACGCGAGCACTACAGCCACCGGGCCGTCGAAACCCCATGGCAACGCAAATGGGTCCTACGTTTCCGCAGGTAAACCGTCGTGAGTGTTTTCGCCGGTTAGAACCGGCGAAAACACTCACGAGGGGTTTTTAGTCGACGGGCCAGGTGTGGACGGGTTTGTTCGAGTGCATGTGGGTGATGTACAGGTTCAGCATTCGCTTCAGGGCTGTGTAGCGGTCCACGTTGTCGCGTTCTTCGACCCTGGTGACCTCGTTGACCTGCCAGATCGCGCCATTTCGGCCGGTGAGGCAGCGGTCTTGGATGATCCCGAGCAGGCGGTCACGCTCGTCGGGGTGGACGCCCCAGCGGTCAAGACCTTCGTGGGCCATCGGCAACAGGCGCCGCAGAACCAACTCCGCCGCGGGCACGAAGCCGACACCTGGCCAGTACAACTGAGCCTCAAGCCCTTGGCGTGCACCGAGATGGAAGTTCTCCTCGGCCGCGCTGAACGACATCTGTGACCAGATTGGACGTTCGGCCTCCGCCAGCATCCGGACCACGCCAAAGTAGAACGCCGCGTTGGCCAACGTGTCCGCGACCGTCGGACCTGCTGGCAGGACTCGGTTTTCCACGCGCAGGTGCGGAGTTCCGGCGACCACGTCGTAAACCGGGCGGTTCCAGCGGTAGATCGTCCCGTTGTGCAGCCGCATCTCGGCCAGTGACGGAACGCGACCGGAATCCAAGGCTTCGAACGGGTCTTCTTCGTCCACAATGGGCAGCAAGGCCGGATACAGCCGGACGTTCTCCTCGAACAGGTCGAACACCGACGTGATCCACCGTTCGCCGAACCACACCCGCGGCCGAACACCCTGCGCCTTCAACTCGTCGGGCCGGGTGTCCGTGGCCTGTTCGAACAGCGGCACACGGGTTTCCTGCCACAGGTTCTGTCCAAACAGGAACGGCGAGTTCGCGGCCAGAGCGAGTTGGACACCGGCGATCGCCTGTGCGGCATTCCAATAGGCCGAGAACTGCATCGGGCTGACCTGCAAATGCAGCTGCGCACTTGTGCACGCGGACTCCGGCGCGATCGAGTCACACGTCACCTCAAGCCGTTCCGTGCCCTCGATCGAGATGTGCATGTCCTCGCCGCGCGCGGTGAAGATCTGGTCGTTCAGCAAGGCATAGCGCGGGTTCGCCGACAACGTGTCACGCGTCAGATCCGTTGCGCGCAACGTCGGCAGGATGCCGATCATCACCATATGCGCGCCTTTGCCGCGTGCTTTGTTCTCCGCGGCGTTCAGGCTGGCTCTGACCTGCTTCTCGAACTGGGTGATGCCGCCGCCGGAGAGTTCCCGCGGCTGCACGTTGATCTCGATGTTGAACTGGCCCAGTTCGGTGACGAAGTCCGGATCGGCGATCGCGTTGAGCACTTCCTCGTTGCGCATCGCCGGTTCGGTCTGGTTGTTGACCAGGTTCAACTCGATTTCCAGGCCGGTCATCGGCCGTTCGAAATCGAACCTCGACTCCTGCAGCATCCGGGCGAACGCGTCGAGGCATCGCCGTACCTTGTGCCGGTACCGAGTTCTGTCCTCGCGACTGAACTCTCGCTTCTCGACTTCCTGGCCCATGTCAGCCTCCCTGGATCCAGAGTCCGATCAGGCCGCGGAAGTGCGCGACGAACCGATCATGCTCAGCCGGTGGATAGGTCGTGCGTACCGTGTCGACGAGCAGCGCGTCGAAGTCCGGCGAGGAAACCCAATCCCGCACCATATCGTCCACACCGGACAGTGAGGTGGCGCAGAACTCGTGGTAGCGGGCCGTGTCGAAGTAGTCGTCGGCGAGCTTGCGGTACTCGGTCAGCTTCTCCGAATAGTCTATTTCGGAGTCGGCGACCTCGAAGTAGCGCCGGGTGTCCAGATCCAGCTGCGCCTTGCGTCCGGTCACCGCGCAGAACACCGACCACTTCAGCAAAGCGCCGATCGCCCACGGGAAGTAGTAGTGCAGCGAGGTGATCGAGATGTCCGGGCACGCGTTGGCGTAGTCGATCGGGTAGACCTCGGACCCGACGACCAGACTCTCACAGGAGTTGAACTCCCACCGGAAGAACGCGTTGATCAACCGGGAGATCGAGACGACCTCGGTGCCCGCTTCCTCGGAAAGGAAACCGTGTTGCACGGCGTACCGCTCGTGCATCGGCTTCTCCGGCTGGAAACGCATGACCATGGTGTCCGGGCCGATCGTCAACGACCGCGCGAACGAGTCGTAACCCTCGATCGACGCCTGCAGGTGCATCAGCATCTCGCCGGACGAGTCGTAGGCCTCGTGCAAGGCCTGTGGATCGGCGATCCGGGACACGCCACGCCACGCGCCACCGTCGTAGGGCTTCATGAACAGGGGGTACCCGACTTCGTTCGCGACAGCGTCCAAATCGAACGGCCGGTTGTACTTCTGCGCGGTGTACGCGTACTTCGCGTGATCGACCGGATTCTTGTACGGCACCAGCCACGTCGGCGGAACCTTCAACCCGAGCCGCATCATCGCGCAGTAAGCCGCGTGCTTTTCCATGGACTGGAACGTGAATGGGCTGTTGAGCAGGTACACGTCGTCCATCAACGCGACCTTCTTCAACCACTCCCTCGGCACGTAGTACCAGTACGCCAGCCGGTCGATGACCAGGTCGTAACGCGGTTTCGCGCGCAGGTCGAACGGCTCGATCGTGATCCGCTCAGTGGAAAGGGTGTGCTCGACGCCCGCGTTGTCGCGCACCGGCCCGAGGCGTTTCACCAACGTCTCGAACGCGCGCGGCCAGTCCTCCTCGGTGCCAAGCAGCAGTCCGAGCAAGTGCTCTGTGCGGTCCGGCATGCGCGGTCCTCCCTATACGAACCTCGGCAGGTGATGGGCGATTTGGGAACGCCACGACGGCCAGTCGTGCGGCACGTCGTGGCCCCAGACGTCGAGTTCGCAGCGCAGACCTTTGTCCCGCAGCAGATCGGCCATCTGCCGGGTGGACGGCAGCGAGCCGGTGGTGTCCTCCCACTGTCCCTGCCCGACCACGAGCAGGATCGACAGCCGCGACCGCAGCCAGTCGAGATGGGAGCCGTTCAGATTCGGCACGAAGTCGACCGGGTTCGCGAAGTACATCGCGTCACCCCGCTCGCCCCAACCGTGCCACGAGGACGCGTCGTAGTTGCCGGAGAGACCAAGCGCGAGGGGGAACAGATCGGCACGGCGCAGTGCGAAAAGCACGGAGTGGAACGCGCCGAGCGAGCATCCCATCGTCGCCACCTCCTGCGGGCCGCCCCCAAAAGAATCGGCACAGTCAGCGTGGATCATCGGCAGCACATGATCAAGGACCCATGCTTCGTACGTGCCGTGGTTCCTCGCGCGGTCCTCAAGCGGGATCGACCGGTTGGACCATGACGCGGCGTCGAACGAGTCGACGCAGTAGAGCTTGACGCGGCCGTCCTCCAGCAAGGGACGGACCGCGTCGATCATCCCGTTGCTCTCCCAGTCCCACGCGCGACCCTGTTCGGACGGGAACACCAGGAAAGGTCTGCCGTAGTGGCCGTACGCGATGACCGTTCCGCCGGCCAGGTCCACTTGATCACGCCTCAAGATCCCTCCCACACCGTGCGCAGCAGGTCAGCCAGCGCGGGGTCGAACGCGTCCCGCCACCCCACATAGTTGTGCGCGTCCGGGACCTCCACCAGTCCTGTGGGATATCCAAGTGCCACCAATGCCGCCGCCATCTGGCGATTGTTGGCCAGGTTCTCCTCAGCGAGACCGCACGTGACCGTCACAGGGACCGGCTTGCCCTTGCTCGTGCCGCGCACGATCCCGCTGACGAACCTGGTGACCCGCCGATACCGGCTGTACCCGGACTCCTGCGGATCCAACCGCCGATCGAAGAACGAACCAGATTGCAGGAACAGCCCACCGAATAACCCTGGCCTGCGACGTTGCGCGTGGAGCATGCCCAGCCCGCCAAGGCTCGCGCCCATCCCGACCACGGGCCGCTCGACCGGGACCAGCTTGCGGATGGTCGGCAGCAGGTCGCGGGCGAGCCTGCGGGCGTAATCGGGGTTGCCGGAGTATTCGTCGTCCCGGTCACCCGGCTGGAGCAGCGCGACGCGGTGGGGGATCTTGAACCACGCCGAGAATGTGGTGAGGCTGGCCAGTCGGTCGTACTCAGGGCCGTCGTTGGCCACGAGCAGAGGCATCGGGCCTTCTCCGGGGGACCACAGCCGTGCGTTGAACCCTGGAATGTCCAGGTATTCGCCGGTGGCGGGGGTGTCGAGCCACGCTGGCCGGACGTAGTCGGGGAACTCGACGACGGACTTGTCTCCGAAGGCTCCGGGTGCCCGCTTGTCGTTGCCGGGGTCGCAGATTTCCTCGATGCCGCCGTCGCGGTGCCGCAGTTGCAGGCGGTATTCCATCCGCCAGACCGGCGGCCGGTTGAGCAGCAGCGTCCAGCACTCGTTCGCGTGGGTGAACTCCATTCCGGCGCCTGGCAAGGACAGTGCGGGCAACAACCGGACCCCGGCGAGAACCGGGCCGTTGTCGGGCAGCCTGAAGGTCACCGAACTGGCCGTGACCAGCGGTCCGCCTTCGGTCGATTCGTCCACGCTGATCACGATCTCATGGCAGACTGCGGCGGCGTGAAAACTGGGTGGGGGCAAGTTCTCGCGGTCGTCGTCGCGGTGGTGGCTGGCGGCGAGGGCGCCAGCGACCGCGGGGATGCTGAAACCGCCTGCCACGCTCGCAGAGATCGCCGATATGCAACGGCAGATCGGCGTCCCAGTTCCGGCAGAGCTGATCGCCTCGCTGCTACGCCATAATGGCGCGGGCACGACCATGCTCGGGTTCATCCTGCCGCCGTTCTACATCCCGATGTCGACGCACAGCATCATCAGCGACGCCAAGATGATGTGCGACATTCTCGTCTCGAACGGGCACAACGACAGCGTCGGTTCGTGCTGGCACGGACAGGTCATTCCCGTCGCGCTGGACGGCGGCGGTGGGAATCTCCTGCTGGATCAGCGTCGTGGCCGCAACGGGAGGTTGGGCGACCACGACGAGGAGACGTACATGATGTTCGATCAGTGGCCGCCTACCCTCACTGACCTGATGGAGCAGACGGCCACCGCGCTGGAGACAGGGGAGCGGTCATGCAGGACTACCGTCCTAAGGTCACCGCGAAGGGTGAGCTGGAGTGGGACATCATTTGAGGTGCTTGTTCAGGAAGTTCACCGTGATGCCGAGTACCTGCTGACTGGTCCACGGCAGCCTGGACTCCGGGGTCGGCGCCAACGTGCCGTGCCCACCACCGTCCACAACATACCGTGTGCTGTCAGCTCCGGCGGCCTGTAAAGCGTTGTGCAGCAACAAGGTCTGGCTTGGCGAGATGATGGTGTCCTGGTTGCCGTGGAAGATCAAGAACGGCGGCGCGTCGGCCGTCACACGGTTCGCCGGGTTGGCCGCGGTCATGTCCGGCGCGTACTTGACGAAGCTGCTGGTCAACGGTGCCATCGCCTGCTGGCCAGCGGTGTCGAAGTCCGACGTGACCTTCGAAAGGTCGGTGGCGCCGAAGTCGTCGACCACGGCCTGGACATTCGCGTCACCGGTCAGGCCGGTCATCGACGCGAGATAACCGCCGGCAGAGTCGCCCCACACCGCGACTTTCGCCGGGTCGATGCCGTACTGGCTCGCGTTGGTGCGCAGGAACTGGATCGCGGCGGCGATGTCCGCGAGGGTGTCGGTGTACGTGGCGCCTTGCGGGATGGTCCGGTACTGGATGCTGGCGACGACGTATTCGGCCTCGGCCACGAATGTCCTCGTGGTCAAGGACATTCGTGGCCGATGACATGAACCCGCCGCCGGGAAGGTAGACGACAAGCGGCCGCACGCCCTCGGTCCGTGGCGCCAAGATGTCCATTTTGAGCTGGCCGGAGTACGTGACGTCCGATGTGGTCGTCAGCTGGATCCGTCCACACTGGATCTGTGCGTCGGTGCCTGGCTTGATCACCGTGCTCGTGCTGGTGTCGACTGGGACGACGATCTTGACCACGTGCTCTCCTCCGCGTGACGTGCGGAATAGCTATTCCGATTTCACTGTACGCCGATCCGGGTACCGTGGTGGTGTGCCGCCAAGCGACCGGATGCGCCGCGACGCCGAAACCAATCTGCGCAGGGTGCTGGCCGCGGCTGCGGAGGTGTTCGCCACCCAAGGGCTCGACGCGACCCTCGCTGACGTGGCCAAACACGCTGGAGTAGGAGTGGGCACGGTCTATCGGCGGTTCGCCAACAAGGACGAGCTGATCTATGAGATCTACCGTGAACGACTCAGGATGGCCGAGGATCGGGTCAGGGAAGCCACCGAGAGCGACGCGGTGTGGGACGCGTTCGTGCGGTTCTTCGAGGAGTCCATCCGTGTCCTCGCGGCCGACCGTGGCCTGTGGGAGTTGACCACCAGCGGCTTCAACGACTCGGTCGGCTGGTCACGCGGGAGCCCACCGACCCGGCTGACCGACTTGCTCACCGAGCACCGCGAGATCCAGGGCGGCCTGCTGCGAAAGCTGGTCAGCCGGGCACAAGAGGCCGGTTACCTGCGGACTGACTTCGAAGCGCTGGACATGATGGTGCTGTCCGCGGGGGTGCAGGCGACCATCACGTTCGGCGACGAGGCGTCCCGGCGCGCCCTCGGGTTCATCCTGGATGGCCTGCGTCAACGTGCGTGAATCAAACGTGAATCGCACGGTGATGTCGCGGCGGTTGCATCAGTGGCATGACCGAAAAGAAGATTCTCGCCGTTGTCGGAGCCACTGGTCAGCAGGGTGGTGGCCTGGCCCGTGCGATCCTTGACGACCCCGCCGGTGAGTTCAGCCTTCGCGCCTTGACCCGCGATGTCGATTCCGACGCCGCACGTGAGCTCGCGGCTCGTGGCGCGGAGGTCGTGCAGGCCGACCTCGACGACCCCGAGTCGGTGAAGAAGGCCTTTCAGGGCGCGTACGGCGCCTTCGTGGTGACGGCGTTCTGGGAGTACAACTCGCCGGAGCGGGAGCAGGCGCACGTGCGTGCGGCGGTCGACGCGGCCACTGCGGCGGGCCTGCAGCACGTGGTTTGGTCCACGTTGCCGGACACGCGCCTGCACGTGCCGATCGAGGATGGCCGGATGCCCACGCTGCACGGCAAGTACAAGGTGCCGCACTTCGACAGCAAGGGTGAGGCCGACAAGGTGTTCACCGACGCGGGCGTGCCGACCACGTTCCTGAGCACGACCATGTACTTCGAGTCCTTTCTCGACTTCTTCAAGCCGACCCGGGATGACAACGGCACGCTCTACATCACGCTGCCGATGGCCGATTCCCCGCTGCCCGGCGTCGCCCGTGAGGACATCGGTCGGACCGCGTACGGCATCTTCAAGCAGGGTAAGGACCTGATCGGGGAGACCGTCAACCTTTCCGGCGAGAACCTGACCGGCGAGGAGTACGTCGCCGAGATGGGCAAGGCGCTGGGGGAGAAGGTCGAGTACCGTCCGCTGACCTTCGAGCAGGTGCGGGCGCTGCCGGTTCCCGGCGCCGACGACATCGCCAACATGTTCCAGTACTACGCCGAGTTCTCCGACTACTTCGCCGGGGTTCGCAAGCCGGAGTACGTCCGCACGCTCAACCCTGACCTGCAGGACTTCGCCACCTGGCTGGCCGTTCACAAGGGGCAGCTCGCGGAATAACGGCTTTCGTCCAGCGGTTGACTTGAACGTTCATGTCATGCTTGAGTAGGTGAGGGACATGCAGTTCGGCATCTTCGGGGTCGGGGACATCGCGGTCGACCCGTGGACCGGCAAGGCGCCGTCGGAGCACGAGCGCATCAAGAACATGGTGGCCGTCGCGATGAAGGCCGAAGAGATCGGACTGGATGTGATTGCGGTCGGCGAGCATCACAACCCGCCCTTCGTGACGTCGTCGCTGACCACGATCCTCGGCTACATCGCCGCGCGGACAAGCAGGATCATCCTGTCCACATCGGTCACCCTGATCACCACGAACGATCCGGTGAAGATCGCCGAGGACTACGCGACCCTGCAGCATCTCGCGGACGGCCGGGTCGACCTGATGCTTGGCCGTGGGAACACGGGCCCGGTATATCCGTGGTTCGGGAAGGACATTCGCGACGGCCTTGGCCTCGCGGTAGAGAACTACGCGCTACTGCGGCAACTGTGACGTGAGGACGTGGTGGACTGGGAAGGCAAGCACCGCACGCCGTTGCAGTCCTTCACGTCCACGCCTCGGCCGCTCGACGGCGTACCGCCGTTCGTCTGGCACGGCTCGATCCGCAGCCCGGAAATCGCGGTACAGGCAGGGTTCTACGGAGACGGGTTCTTCCACAACAACATCTTCTGGCCCAAGGAACACACCAGGCGGATGATTGAGCTGTACCGTGGCCAGTTCGAGCACTACGGGCACGGGTCCGCCGACCAAGCGATTGTTGGTCTTGGCGGGCAGACGTTCATGCGGCGCACCTCGCAGGACGCGATCAAGGAATTCCGTCCGTACTTCGACCAATCGCCGGTGTACGGCGGCGGACCGTCACTGGAACAGACCATGCGGGAGACGCCGATCTCGGTCGGCAGTCCACAGCAGATCATCGACCGGACACTGCGGTTCCGTGAGGACTTCGGTGACTACCAGCGTCAGCTGTTCAATGTGGACGGAATGGGCCTTCCGCAGAAGGTCGTCCTTGAACAGCTGGACATCATGGGCGAGGACGTCCTTCCCGTGCTGCGCAAGGAGTTCGAGTCGATGAAGCCGAAGGCGCCGACCCACGAGACGCTGAAGGTGGCGTCATGACACGCACACTCGCAGTGGTGTCCGCGGGCCTGAGCCAGCCGTCGTCGAGCCGCCTGCTCGCCGACCGGCTGGCCGCGGCCGTCGTCCGGGCGATGTCCGACGACGTGGACGTGCGGATGATCGAACTGCGTGGTCACGCGCACAGTCTCGTGGACGCGATGCTTTCGGGATTTCCGCCACAGAACCTCAAACCCGTTCTGGACGCTGTGGCCAGTGCGGATGGCTTGATTGTTGTCACGCCAACGTATGCCGCCTCGTACAGCGGCCTCTTCAAGTCCTTTGTAGATGTTCTTGATGAGGGGATGGTCGCGGGCAAGCCGGTGTTGATCGGCGCGACGGGCGGTACGGAACGGCACTCGTTGGTGCTCGACTACGCGATGCGGCCGCTGTTCACCTACCTGAAGGCGATTGTCGTGCCGACAGGCGTGTACGCCGCGTCCGAAGACTGGGCAGGAACCACATTGTCCGCACGGATCGACCGCGCCGCGGGCGAATTGGCACACGACATAGTCCTGCGTGAGCGAACGATCCAGGCGGATCCCTTCGCGGATCCTCGTGAGTGGTTAGTCGTGTTAGAACACGTGTTAGAACACGTCTAACCACTCACGAGGGTTGACCAGGGAGGATGCAAGGGTGGAGTTGCGGTTCGAGGTGCTGGGCCCGGTCCGCGCGTGGCGCGGCGATACCGAGGTGGAGCTAGGGTCGCCGCAACAACGCGCCATCTTGGCGATTCTGTTGCTGCACAACGGCGGGGCCGTCTCACCGGACCAGCTGATCCAAGCGACGTGGGGGACAGATGCTCCACGCGCGGCGATCGGCATGGTCCGGTCGTACGTGTCGCGGCTGCGTAGCGCGCTCGGCCCGGTGATTCAATCCGTGACTCATGGGTACGCGCTGCCCAAGCCATCCCTTGACCTGACTGACTTTCAACGCCATATCGCCACGGCCAAGGCCGAGGACACCGCCGCTCGTGCCGCCGAGTTGCGCGCTGCTTTGGCGCTGTGGAAGGGAACTCCGCTCGCGGGCGTGCGCGGCGACTACGCGGAGGCTGAACGCGTGCGGCTGGGAAACGTTCAGCTCAGCGTGATCGAGGACCTGGCAGCGGCTGATATCGAACTCGGCAGACAGGCCGAGGCCGTCGCGGATCTGATGGCGATGGTCGAGCAGCATCCGTTCCGCGAGCGATCGCGGGAGCTGCTGATGCTGGCGCTGTACCGATCGGGACGGCAGGCCGAGGCGTTGGCGTTGTTCGACGAGACCCGCCGGGTGCTCCTCGACGAACTCGGCATCGACCCAGGTCCGGACCTGCGCGAAATGCGCCAGCGAATCCTGGTCTCCGACCCCACCCTGACTCCCGCGGTTGTCGTGGCGCGGCCCGCGCAACTGCCCGCGGACGCACCGTTCTTCGTCGGCCGAGGCAAGCTGTTTCCGCAGATCACGTCGGCGTTGGCAGAGGGCATCCCGGTTGGTATCGAAGGAATGCCTGGCGTCGGCAAGACCGCGCTGGCCATCCACATAGGACACCAGATGGCCGCGGAGTTCCCCGACGGCACGCTGTTCGTCGACCTGGCGAAGTCACCCGATCCGCTGGCCGAACTGCTGCGCGCGGTGGGTGTCGTCGACCTGCCTCGAACAACGTGGGAACGCGAGACCTTGTGGCGGACATTGACGAGCGCGAAGCGGATACTGATCGTGATGGACAACGTCCGTGGACCCGTGGAAGCACTACTGCCCAGTTCCGGCGCCGTGCTCATCACCGCACGTCAGCGGCTGTACGAGCCGCCACATGCGAGGTGGATCACCCTGGGTGGCCTCGATGAGGACGAAGCCGTGCTGCTGTTCGAGCACATGATCGGTGAGGCCAGGGTGCGCGCCGAGCCGGTCGCGACCCGACGGCTGGTCGCGAGCACGCTAGGCATCCCGCATTTGGTGCAGGCAATGGGAAACCGGATCGCATCACGGCCAAAGTGGACGATCGCGTCGGTCAGTGAGTGAGCCGAACGGCGAGTGCCGGGCGCGCCAGCGCAGCCGCCGGAATGCGAGATGATCGAACGGCCGTTCAAGGAGATCCTGGCAGACCTCGACGCGGAGCAACTCCGCGTGTTGTTGCTGGTGTCGTTGGTCGAATCGCCGGAGATCGACGTGCTCGCGGCTGCCGCGCTGCTGGACAGGCCCGTGACCCTGTCCGAGGATCTGCTGGAATCCTTGGTGGACAAGCACATTCTCGAGAGCACGGTACGGGACCGATACCGGCACCTGTCACCGGTGAAGAGGTATGCCCGAGTTCGTGCGCTGGCTGAGGTCGGCCGCGTCGAGTGCGAGGCCGCATTGGGCAGGTTGGCCGAGTACCACGAACGCAGGTTCCTGCCGCAGGACCTGGTTGCCGTCAAAGGCTAGCGGCGACCGCGTGCTGCGGCAGCTTGGCGTCGATCTTTCGCATGCCCCAAGCAGCCAGGCAGGCACAGACGAACACAACCAGCCACGGCAGCCAGATCGCGATCTGGAAAAGGCCCACCACACCAGGCGCCGCGACGCCTGCGATGGCGAACGCGTACTGGAAGGCCGCCAGGTAACGCCCCCGGACAGCGGGCGGCGCGGCGGCCTCGGCCAGTGCGTTCACCCTGGACTGGAATATCAGCACAGCCGCGGCCACGATCAACGTCGTGACCAGCAAGTACGGGATGCGCCACGCTGACGGCAGCAGAACCGTGGCGAGGGCGGCGACGCACCACACCGCGAAGAGCCCCGAGCTCAGCACGACCGCTGTGGTGCGCTTGTACATGCGGGTCGCCTGCACCGCCAACGTGCCGCAAGTCGCGGTGATCGCCGTGATCAGGCCGAGAAAGGCACCGGGAACCCAGTCGGGCATGTGCAACTGCTCTACCGTGAAGACCGGGATGCCGACCAGGAAGAAGTCGGTGGCCAGACCGACAAGGAAGGTCACGCCGATCAGAGCCAGGTAAGGCCGGTCACGCAACGGGCTCTGGGCTTTGCTTTCCTGCGGGGGCACCACGTGAGCCATCGGATGCACCCGGAACCTCAAGAGCAGCGCGCACAACACGAAGCTGACGCCGTCCAGCGTGATCGCGACCGTGTATCCAGTGGGACCTGCGGTCGAGAGCAGCACCGCGGCCGCGAGAGTGCCAGCCCCGAACGAGGCGCTGCGCACCATGCCGACAACCGCGAACGCCTTGTCCTTGGGTCCTACTCCAGCCACATCGGCGATCAAAGCGAACAGGGATCCGTAAAACATCTGCTGACCAGTGGCCAGCAAGGCCGCCGCGAGCACGGTGACCGCGACCCCGTCGGCGGCGAGGTAGGTGAACGCGCCCGCCGCCTGGATCACCTGCGAGAGGACCACGACGCTACGGGGGCCTGCGCGATCGACCAGTCGTCCAGTGAGTGGCAGGACCAGCCAGGCCGACCATCGTGCCGATCATGACGGCCGTGCCCGCCACGCCGACCGTCAGGCCGATCACCTGGACCGCGTAGACCACCACCAGCGGCAGGAAGAGTCCGGATCCGAAGTTGTCGACGGCGAGCGCGATCAGCAAGGCAATTCGGCTGTTCCCCACTGGTCACACCGTATTGGATCTAGAAGCTACTTGCCTAGCATGCCTCGGACAAAGGCGGCCTGGCCCACGTGCTGCAGGTCGTCGGAGATCACGCTGATCAGCCGCACGCCCAACGTCACCGGTGGATCCCAAGCCTCGTCCACGATCCGGTCAAAATCCTTGTCCTTCAGGGTTTTGACGTAGTCGATGGTCTGCTCGTTGGTCGCGTCGTAGTAGCCGATCAGTAGCTCGGCGCTGGCTTTGACCTTGGCGACCTGTGCGGCGCTGTGGCCGTAGCCGGTGTCGGATTTACGCAGGGACAGCCCGAATCGGTCGAACCAGCCCTGATCGGTCCACACCTGCGGGTGATCCGCGGCGTCGGCGAGGTGGTCGTCCTGGATCCTGGTGAGGTGCCAGACGAGCCACGCGATGGTGTTCGCACTGTCGCCGACCCGGAACGCCAGGTCATCGGTGCTCAGGTCGTCCACCACCGCGTGGACTTCTTCCCGCACACGGCCGAACGCGTCGACGAGCAACTCTGCGCTAGTCACTCCCCTGACACTACCTGCTCAGGATGATCCGCAGCGGTGTCGTGTCGGGATCCACTGGGAACACACAGGTCTCCACCTCGACACGGCCCGCGATGTTCAGGTCGCACACCCATGGCAGCTGTCCGTACCGGCGCTTTGCCTCCACGCGTGCGTCACCGATTGTCGGTTCTGGCGGCAAACTCAATGTGTCCATTGGCTTGCACAGCATTATCTGCGTCACCGAGTCACAGATCGCCAACGCGGCTGGCGGGGCCTCGGCAGGAATTTGAGCGGCCGGTGTCACGGCGCCGCCGGTTGTCGCTGTTACGGCGATGACGCCAGCCATGATCAGGTTCAGCATGACTCACCTACCCTGCTGTCGTAGTTCTGGCACAACAGGATTCGGCTTGTCCATTATGGAGCAAACCGCTCGCTCAGGTGGTTTCGCGCATCAGCGGCTGGGTACTAGTGGTCACGATCGGAAGTCTGTCGGGGGTCTCGACGGCCCAGCTTCCCGCTAGGAGGCCGCTGAATAATCGGCGTGTCGCCCCAGGATGTGGGTTTGAGCTGGGAGAATCGTTTCATGCAGGGTGTGGAGCGTGGTGATCGGGAGCTGCTGGACGCGGAGGCGCTGGTCGGTCATCTGGTCCCGGCGGGGAGCATGTTCGCGTTCCTGGCCGGGCATCGCCGGAATCTGTTCCCCGATGGAGAGTTCGAGGATCTGTTCCCCTCGGGCAAGGGACGGCCCTCGATCCCGGCGTCGGTGATGGCCTCCATCCTGGTGTTGCAGACCCTGCATGATCTCTCGGATCGGGAGACCGCTGAGGCGGCCCGGTGTGACCTGCGGTGGAAGGTCGCGACCGGGATGGCATTGGACGACAAGGGATTCGACCCCTCGACGCTGGTGTACTGGCGCAAACGACTGGCCACCTCGGGGCGGCCGCATCGGATCAACGACGCGGTGCGCACGGTCGTCGAGGAGACCGGGATCCTGCGTGGCCGCCGCAAGCGGGCGGTGGATTCCACGATCCTGGCCGACGCGGTCGCCACCCAGGACACCATCACCCAGCTGATCTCGGCGATCCGGCGGGTGGATCGGCAGGTGCCCGGCGCGGCGGGGCAGATCGCGAAGGTGTGTACCGGCCATGACTACAGTCGGCCGGACAAGCCGAGGATCGACTGGGACGACCCGGCCGCCAGGGACGCGCTGGTCTCCGCGCTGGTCAACGATGCGAACGCGCTGGTGGCGGCGCTGGCCGATACCGAACTGGAAGGCGACGCGGAGTTCGCGTTGGCGTTGCTGGCGTTGGTCGCCGGTCAGGATGTCGAGCCCGCCGAGGGCAGTGACGGCACTGATGGGCGGTGGCGGATCGCCCGCAAGGTCGCCCCGGACCGGGTGGTGTCCACAGTGGATCCGGATGCGCGGCATACCCGCAAGTCCCCGGAGAACCGGCGGGACGGGTATCGGGCGCACGTGGCGGCCGAGCCCGAGACCGGGATCGTCACCGACGAGAAGGTGACCACGGCCGCCGGCACGGAGAACTCCGACCCCGCTGTGGCCGAGGAGTTCCTCGACGCCGAGGACGGCAAGCGCGCGTGGTACGGCGATTCCGCCTATGGCACAGGGGATCTACGCGGTGGGATCGACGATGCCGGGCATGAGGCGGTGATCAAGCCCAAGCCGCTGCGGGCTCCGGTCGAGGGCGGATTCACCGTGGACGACTTCACCGTGGACGAGCAAGCGGGCACGGTCACCTGCCCCAACGACATCACCCGCCCGATCAGCCGGACCCGGGTCGCCACCTTTGGCGCTCTCTGTCGTGCCTGCTCACTGCGTGCACAGTGCACCACGTCCAAGACCGGCCGTAAAATCGTTCTGCACCCACGAGATGACCTGCTGCGCCAAGCCCGACGCGACTGGGCGGACAAGCCCGAACTGCGCGAGAGCTACAGGACGTTCCGCCCCAACGTGGAACGGGTCATCTCCCAGATCGCCAGCCGCGGTGGCCGACGTCTCAAACTCCGATATCTAGGCACCGGCAAGAACAACGCCTGGCTCAAACGCCGCACCGCAGCCTTGAACCTCCGCAACCTCATCGGTCGCGGCCTGACCCATACGGCGGGCGCTTGGACCCTGGCTACCTGAGGGAAACCACGGCCCAACCCCCAGTCTTGGGAGTTGTGAACCTCGTCGAGCAACCGCCCTGGGCTCCCTGAACGCCCAGCATCGCCCATGAATCAGCAAGGCCCAGGTCCTCGCCTGCCATCACTCGGTGACAACCAACCCGCAAACCACCCTAATTCAGCGGCCTCCTAGCGGGAAGCTGGGCCGTCGAGACCCCCGACAGACTTCCGATCGTGACCACTAGTACCCAATTGGAACGTTCCATCCAGAACGGACGAACAATCATGACTGACGCCGACCTGGCCCGTTCATTGGGCTTCACCAGCGAGTACGCGGATGTCAACGGAACACGCCTGCACTACGTGATCGGCGGCGAAGGCAGCCCCCTGATCCTGTTGGGAGGCTGGCCCCACACCTGGTGGGAATTCCACAAGATCATGCCAGCGCTAGCCGAACACCACCGCGTTGTAGCGGTCGACCTGCGCGGAATGGGCGGATCAGCCAAGCCGGAAAGCGGCTACGACAAGAAGACCATGGCCCGCGACATCGCCGAGCTGATCAAGACACTCGGCTTCTCGAACGCCAACGTCGCCGGCCACGACATCGGTGCGATGGTCGCGTACAGCCTTGCCGTGCATCACCCGGAGGCGATCGGCAAGCTCGCACTGCTTGACGTGCCACACCCGGACGAGGGCTGGTTCTTCTTCACGATGTTGCCGCAGCCACAGGTCCCGCACATGTGGTGGTTCGCCTTCAACCAGTTGACGGAGCTTCCGCAGGTCCTGCCCAACGGGCGGTTCCGCGCGTTGATCGACCATCTTTGCGAGGGTGGGCTGGTCAACAAGGACGCGATCACCGAGACCGACCGTGAGATCTACGCCAAGGCGTACGACTCGCCTGACGCGATCCGGGCCTCGAACGCCTGGTACCAGACGTGGCTCCAGGACATCGAGGACATGAAGACGTACACACCGGTGACGTTGCCGGTCCTGGGCCTCGCGGCTGAGGACAACGCTTTCCTGGAAGCTGCTCTACGCAGGCAAACCACCTCGTTCCAGCACGAGCGCATCGTGGGCAGCGGGCATTATCTGGCAGAGGAACAGCCCGAGGCGGTCACCGGCCACCTGCTGAAGTTCTTCAGCTGACGGGTCACCGGCGACCTGCGGCACTACCTCGGCTGACTGCCTCGACCTGGCGCCGGAGCAGTCACCAGCCACCCACAGCATTACCTCGACTGACCTCCTCAGCTTGGCGCCGTGGGCTGCGCAACGCGGCCCTTGTCGGATAGCCGACGCGGAACGAGAAGACCGCGTGCCCACCCGGCGGGACCAGCGCACTGGTGAACTCCGGCTTCAGATCGACCGATCGTTCCCGGTCGATCCGTTCCTCGATCTGGTTGATAGGTTGCGTCGTGCCACACCAATGAGATGTCCGGGGTTTCCGCCAGCGTGGCGAACTCGGCGTGGCCACGGGCCGGGAGTCATAGGCAACGCGGTTCGTGTGGCGGTGCGGGATCGCGTCAAAGAGCGCGGATTTCTCCGAAGTAGACCGTCCGAGAAGGACAGTCGCGCAGTCGTACATCCAGTTTCAGGCCACGATATCGAGCGGCAAGTGCGAGGTTCTCCAACGCTCGTCCCACGCTACGTAAGCCGCCCCGGATCCGGTCGAGAACACCCCCTGGTCGACCGCCTGCCACGTCGTCGCGCCAGTCCCAACCACTGCGAAGGAACCCAGCCCCAGTAACAGTTTCCGTCTGTTGATCACGTCTCCCCCTCGAAAAGTCTTCGGCCCTCGTCGGTCAGATACGGCTCGAGCACGACCATCAGCAGGTCAGTCACCCGGGCGACCTGCTGCTCGTCGGTCGGATCGCTGGTCAGATCCAGAAACGGCTGCCAGCCCTCAGCCACCAGCCACAGCGCAGTGATCAGGTCATCGATCGTCCGCGGCAACTGCGGCACGCGGATCACGTTCTGCAGCACCAGTTCTTGGGCGAACGACCGTTGTTCACTGAATCGCCGTTCATAAACCACGTCGTACGCCGCCCGAAGCCGGTCATCGGCACGCAGCAGCACGAGCATCTCACGCTGAAAGAACCGGTATTCCCAGCTCAGAGCCGCAGCTTCAGCCAGGTTGCGCCCGAGGACAGCCAGGTTCTTGCCCGCGTCGCGGTCCGGCCGCCACCGGTCGTCGAGCTCACGCGCATACCGGTCGAACAGCGCGTGGATGATCTGCTGCTTGTCGCGGAAGTGGTAGTAGAGGTTGCCGGGGCTGATCCCGGCGCCAGCCGCGATGTGGTTCGTGCTGACCGCCGCGGTTCCGCGCTCGTTGAACAGGTCCCGGGCGGCTTCGAGCACCTTCAGTCGCGTCCGCTCGGAAGTTTTAGAGCTCATGCTCTAATTAGAGCACATACTCTAAACGCTGGCCACTAAAAAGGCCCCCGAGTCATCCCCGGAGGCCTTACGCTGTTAATCCACCAATCGCAGGTCGGCCGCCTTGGCGTCCGCGGTGCCAGGGATGGTGTCGAACTTGTCGGGGTCGATCCGGTCGACCGCGCCCGTGCTGACGTCGGCGATCATCCGGTTCAACCCGGCGACGACCGCCCGCGTGAACCGTTCCCGGTGTTGCTGGCCAAGGGTTTGCGTCTGGCCACGAACCTCGAACAGCACGGTTCCGGTGCCGTTCAAGGCAAAGGAACAGCGCGCCTGACCAGGCAGGTCACGGTCGGCCGCGTGTGGATAGCGCGCGCCGATGTAGCCGCCTTCGGTCATCCCGTTGAAGGCGCTGATCGCCAGCTGCCGTGATTCATCCTTTGTGTACACGTCACGGTACTTCGCATACTTCTGGCCGTCCTCGAAGAACCGGTCCGGCAACGGCGGGTAGTCCACCGCCACGTCGAGGAACTTGTTGCTGCCTTCCTGCCGGACGCACGCGCCCTGGTGATGCAGGTCGACATACACGTCAGGCACCCTGCCGCGCTCGGCCTTCAGGTCGAGGTACACCTTGCGCAGCGCCCTGGCCTCCGGCGTGATGAACCAACCGGGCTGGTCGGGCGAGCCGGGCACGTCCGCGGCCTGCGGCACGTAGTTCAGCTCGGGGTGGAAGTCGCGGTTGACGTCGAACCCGGGCCTGGTGCGATAGTCATCTCCTTGCTGCTGGCCGGAAATGTAGTTCCACGCGGGTGGACGCCCAGCCAGTTGCGGGAACGTGCGCTGCACTTCGGCCCAGGAGATGTCGTTGCCCCTGCGGTCGAGTTCGGCGCCGTCCGGGTTGAGCTTCGGCACCGCGACGAACGTGATCGCCGCGCGTATCCGCTTGGCGTGCGCGGATTCCGACGTGCCAAGGAAATCGAGGATACGCAACAATGCGTCGGTCCCGGTCTTCTCGTTGCCGTGGATCTCGCTGCTGACAACCATCACCTTGGGCCCGGTACCGACGGTCACCCGGTGAATCGTGCGGCCGCGGTTCGACAGGCCCGCGGACTCGACCTTGACCCTGCCCTTGCTGACGCGTTGCAACCGGCCCAGTTCCCCCTGGAGTTCTCGGTAGTCGGTGAACTCGTGGATCGGCAGTTCCCGTGGTTCCTCACTGCACGGCCGTGCCTGGATTTCTGGCTGTGCTGCCGCCGCGAAGGTGGGATTGACCAGGCCGAAGGCCATGGCGGCGGCGAGTGTGCCAACAAGAATCCGCATGGACGCCTCCCAGTATGTTGGACAAAGCCAACGTACTGACATCACGTAACGCACGGTTAGCCCGATTGGCCCCTGTTCGAGTTGCGTGATTCGCCGCGACTGGGTACTACCTCCTTGACCAGGGAGGTACGCATGTCCACTGACAAGCCGAAACACGTGGTCGAGGAGATCGTCGGCAAGATCAAGGAAGAGTGGGGCGAGTACACCGGCAACGAGGCGTTGCGGGTGGAGGGCGAAGCCGAGCTCGAGCAGGCGAAAGAGGACCTGAAACGGGACGACGAATGATCAGCCGGGATTTCGGGTAGCCACGAGTCATGGCGCGTGCGATATGGAGCGGGGCGATCAGCTTCGGGCTGGTCAGCATCCCGGTGGAGCTCTACAGCGCCACCAGCGACCACACCGTGCACTTCAACCAGTTCCAACGCGGGACATCGGATCGAATCCGGTACAAGCGGGTGAACGAGCGAACCGGCAAGGAAGTGGACTACGGCGACATCGTCAAAGGTCGTGAGGTCGGTGACGGCCAGTTCGTGCTTGTCGAACCGGACGAGCTGGCCGACATCGCGCCAGGCCGGTCACGGACGATCGATATCGACGCCTTCGTGGACCTCGACGAGATCGACCCGATCTTCTACCAGAAGACCTACTGGCTGGCACCGGCCAAAAAGGAATACGCGAAGCCGTACGCCTTGCTGGCCAAGGCAATGACGGACAGCAACCGCGCCGGGATAGCGACCTTTGTCATGCGCGGCAAGCAGTATCTGACCGCGGTCCGGGCCCGTGACGGAATCATGGCGCTGGAAACGCTGTACTTCGCCGACGAGATCAGGGATCCGGCGGACGTGCGTGAGTCGGTCAAAGGCGTGAAGGCCGCGCAGAGCAAGGAACTCAAGATGGCCACGTCCCTGATCGAGTCACTGAGCGAGGCATGGAACCCTGAAGACTATCGCGACACGTACACCGACAAGGTGAACAAGCTCATCGAGGACAAGGCTGCGGGCAACGAGGTAGTCGTCGAGGCCGAGCCGCCAGCGGCCACCGAGGTCACTGACCTGATGGAGGCCTTGCGCCGGAGCGTCGAATCCACGAAGGGCCGAGGCAGGAAGCAGAGCCTGTCCGGCCTCAGCAAGGCGGAACTCGACGAACGCGCCCGTGACCTCGAGATCAAAGGCCGCTCGAAGATGAGCCGGGCCGAGCTGGAGAAAGCCGTGGCCAAGGCGTCGTGAGGTTTCCGGCTTGACGCGCTGGGCAACACTGGATGCATGATCGGACAACTACGAAGTGTGGTGTTTGACTGCAAGGATCCGGCGAAACTGGGGGATTTCTACGCACAGTTGATCGGCGGAAAGATCACGCAGGAAGAACCGGACTGGGTGGTCGTGACAGACCCGAATGGGCAACGGCTGGCGTTCCAGCTGGCGCCTGACTACGAGCCGCCGAAATTCCCCGACCCCACCGGCTCCCAGCAGGTCCACCTGGACATCAAGGTCGACGACGCGGATGAAGCAGAACGCCAGGTCCTCGCCCTGGGCGCGACCCGGGTGACAGAGGAGCACGTCGAAGACCACTTCCGGGTTTTCCGCGACCCGGCAGGACATACGTTCTGCCTGGTCTACGGCATCGAGATAGACCCAGCGGGCTCAGGCGCCTAGTACGGCAGCCGCACCTTGTGATATTTGAGGTGTTGTCGCTGGTAGTGGCTGCGGCGGGCTCGGGTTTGGTGGCGTCGTCGCCAGTCTGACCAGTGGTTGGTGTGGGTTTCGGGGTGGACCGGGTGGGTGAGGGTGGCCCAGAGTCGTCGAATTTCGTTACAGGACAACGGAATCAGTTGGCTTAAGGTGGCGAGATCGCCCCTTTTTGGTCATTGCGGCCGCGTTCTCGATATGCGGTGACGGCGAGGAACGCGGCGGCCAGCATCGCCAGGGTGATGTGCCGGTACCAGACGTCGTACTTGCGCACCTGATAGTGATCCAGTCCGGTCTCGTTCTTGGCGAACTGGAACGTTTCCTCGACCGCCCAACGGGATCCGGCTACCCGGACCAACTCGGCGACGGGTACTGGTTGGGTGCTGTGGCAGATGTAGTAGGCCAGCTCGCTGGGCTTGGAGATCGAGCGACGCACCAGCAGGAGGTGCTCGTCAGCGCCGGGGTCGATGAGCAGCCAATCGTAGAGGCGATGTCCCTTGCTGCCCTTACCGGCTGAGAGTCGTTGCCAGCCTCGTTTCGGCGCGGTCGCGGCGAGTTCGTCGGCTCGCTGAGGCCCGGTTGGAGTGGTGAACCGGTCGTCGCAGGAGACCGCCATGACGTAGTTGATGTCCTCGTCCTCCAGCCAGTCCCGCAGTCCGGGGTTGTCGCCGTAGGCTTCGTCGGCGGTGAACCAGCCCACCGTCTGCTTGCCGTGCTTGGCGATGAGTCGTTCGAGCATCCGCCGCGCCAGCTTCGGTTTGGTCGCGAACCCGACCGTGTCCGCGATGCCCGCCTCGGCACACCGCTCCCGGTCACCGGTCCAGGATTTCGGCAGGTAGAGCTCTCGGTCGATCAACGCCCGCCCCCGCGACGACACGTAGGTCAGGAACACGCCGAGCTGGCAGTTCTCGATACGCCCGGCAGTGCCGGAATACTGACGCTGCACGCCGGCGGATTTGGTGCCCTTCTTGAGAAAACCTGTCTCATCGCCCACCACGACCCCGCTGGGGTCGGCGAGAGTGTCCAGCACATAGGAACGTAGATCATCCCGCACCGCCTCGGCGTCCCAGCGGTAGAAGTTCAACAACCGCTGCATGCCATCCGGAGTCAGGTCACCAGCCTGCTCCGCGATGGTCCAGGAGTTCTTACGCTCGGCTGCCGAGAGCAGTCCCAGCAGGTACATCCGTGCCCGGCGACGTGAGTCCGCCTGCGCGAAACGCCCGGCCACCAGCGCGAACATCTCATCGAACCCCGCTCGCCACCGCGTGAGGCGATCATCAACTACAGTCTTCGACGCGGCCACCGCGTCTGCTTCGAGTCCTAACACACCTTGAAGTTGATCACGCGGTGGCCGCGTCCATGATCACGACCCCACACCAAGATCACACAGTGCGGTTGCCGTACTAGGCCCGTCGCGCGCCCAATGGCCGCAGAGCGTTGCGAATCTCGTGAGTGGTTATCCGCGTTCTAACGTGGATAACCACTCACGAGGCTTGACCTGCAGTGGACTTGAACTTTTAGGTTTGGGCCATGACGTATTTGGTGACGGGAGCGACCGGGAACGCGGGCCGCCGGGTGGTTGAGCATTTGCTCCGCAAAGGACAGCGAGTGGGGGCGCTGACCAGGAACCCTGGAAAGGGTAGCTTTCCCGAAGGAGTCGAGGTCGTGGCAGGTGATCTGACCGACCCGTCAACCCTCGACTTCCGCGGCATCACAGGCATTCACCTGCTGACCATCGGCGGGGATGACTACGCGACCCTCAAGACCGGCCCGGACATCGTTACGCTGGCGGAAAAGCACGGAGTGAGGAAGATCGTCACCCTGTGGAACGGGCAATCCGGTCCGGTCGAGGAAGCCGTGGAACAGTCCAGTCTGGAGTGGACACACATCGAGCCGACCGACTTCATGAGCAACGCGTTGCATTGGGCCAAGGCCATCCAAGCCACCGGCAAGCTGGAAGAACCTTTTGGCGACAGCCTGAACGCGGCCGTGCACGAGGCGGATGTGGGCGCGGTCGCGGCCACTGTCCTCGTCGAAGACGGCCATGCTGGCAAACGCTACTCGGTCACTGGGCCGGAACCGTTGACACCACGGCACAAACTCGATCAGATCAGCGATGCTATCGGTAGGCCGCTTGAGTTCGTGGAGTTGACCGAAGCCCAGGCACGAGCACGGTGGAAGCAGGCGGGCCATGCCGAGGAAATGATCGACATCCTGGTCGCGTGGCAGTCCAATCCACCGGCGGCTGCCTACACTGTCACGGCGACAGTCGAAGACATCACCGGCCAGAAGCCGAAATCGTTCAGGCAGTGGGCTGAGGAAAATGTTGACAAGTTCCGTTAACGGCCATCCAGCAGGGGCCGCAACGGGTCCCATGTCTCGCCTGTCCGGCGGTGGGCGATCGCGGAAAGTGCTTCGAGCACAACGCGATTCGCCAAAGCCGCCGTGATGTCCGCGTGGTCGTAGGGCGGGCTGACCTCGACCACATCTATGCCGACAACGGGCAGCTCCAGACATATCCTGCGCACCGAGTCGAGCAGTTCACGCGCGGACAGGCCACCAGGCTCCGGCGTGCCGGTGCCTGGGGCATGTCCGGGGTCACAGACATCAATGTCCACCGACAGGAACACGCCGTCGCACGAATCCGTCGCGATTCCGAAGGCTTCCGTCAGACACTCAGACAACCCGCGCGCCACGATCTCGGACATCTCGTACGAGCGCATCCGCTGCTCTGCCATCCATTTCAGCACTTCCGGCCCTGGCCAGTAGCCGCGCAAACCAATCTGCAGGAACCGGTCCCCGCGCAGTGCGCCGGACTCGATCAACTGACGCATCGGCTGCCCGTGGCCCCACAGTGAGCCGAATTCGATGTCTCCTGTGTCCGCGTGTGCGTCGAAGTGGATCATTGAGACTCGGCCATGACCCAGTACGTCCGCGACGCCGCCCGCGTCTGGGAAGGCGATCGAGTGATCACCGCCCAGGATCACCGGGATGGCTCCGGCCCGCACCACTTTCGCGACCTCACCGCGCAATGTCGTCAACGACCGTTCCGCATCACCCGAGAACATCTCGACATCTCCGGCGTCAAGCACGCGCAGGTCACGCAGACCGTCGGTGCGCAAGGCCAAACTTGGCCGGGAGCCGTTTTGTCCAAGGTAGTCAGTCGTGCGGATGGCCTGTGGGCCGAACCGGGTTCCTGGGCGGTGTGATGTTCCGCCGTCGAAGGGCGCTCCGACGATCACCACGTCGGCGTCCGCATAGGACGATGGTTCGGTCAGGTCGCAGCGGGCAACGCCGAGAAACGTCACATCAGGGCCGTACATCGCCATGGTCTCTATTCTGGCCTGATGACCGACGCTTGGCACTACACACCTTCCGGCAGCCCTCGGGCACGGGCGCTGACCATTCCTTTCCCTGGTCAGCCCGGCACGCTCAACTCGATCACCGATGTCCCTGGCGTCGAGGTCGGCTATGAAACCCTCATCGAGGGCGACGACATCCGCACTGGTGTCACCGCGATTCTGCCGCGCGGCAAGCAGGGGGTCGGCGTGAGCTGCGCGTCCGGTTTCCACTCGTTCAACGGCAACGGCGAGCTGACCGGGTCACATTGGTTGGCTGAGACCGGTCTGCTCGGCTGGCCCGTGATGATCACCAACACGTACGCCGTCGGGCCGGTGCATCGCGGGGTCATCGACTGGGTCGTGCGTGAACAGCCCAATCAGACTCCCTGGGATTTCCCGGTTGTCGGCGAAACCTACGACGGCTATCTCAACGACATCAACCGCTCCTACATCACGGCTCAGCACGCGGTGAATGCCATCGACAACGCCAAAACCGGCCCAATCGAGGAGGGTTCGGTCGGCGGTGGGACCGGCATGAACTCGTACGGGTTCAAGGGAGGCAGCGCAACGGCGTCCCGAAAAGTCCGGTATGCGGGCACGGACTACACGGTCGGGGCGTTCATCCAGTCCAATTTCGGTGCACGTCACCAGCTCACGATCGCTGGACGTGCGTTGGGCGAGATCTTCGCCGCCGACAACCCAATGGCCGAGACCGACTGGTTCCTGCCACCGGGCGCCGGGTCGGCAATTGTCGTCATCGCCACGGACGCACCCCTGCTTCCCCAGCAGTGCACGGCCCTCGCCCGCCGGGCCACCATCGGGCTAGGCCGGACCGGCACGACCGGAAACCACAGCTCAGGCGACATTTTCCTGGCGTTCTCGACCGGAAATCCCGGCGCGCTGGATCCCAAGCGGGAAGCCTTGTCGCGGCTGGAATTCGTGCCGTGGCACGGGATCGACCCGTTCTTCGAGGCAACCGCCTACGCGGTAGAGGAAGCGGCGGTCAACGCGATCGTCGTCAACGAGACGATGATCGGCCGCGATGGCCACCGCTCCCCCGCGATCCCACGGGAACGCCTGGTCGGCTTGTTCAGCGAGTGATCGGCGCGCCGTTACGCCACACGGCGGAGATGCCTCGCATCGCGGTGATGTCCTTGGTCGGGTCGCCGTCGACCAGCACGAGGTCGGCGCGCAGACCCGCCCGGATCCGCCCACGGTCAGCGAAACCATAGATGCCCGCAGGCGTGGCGGTGGCCGCTGTCAATGCCTCGCGTGGCGTCAAACCTGCGCGGACCAGCAATTCCAGCTCCACCAGCAGGCTCACGCCGTACGCGATTCCCGGGATGCCCGAGTCGGTGCCCACGGTGATCGGCACGCCAGCGTCATGCAGGATCTTGATGGTACGAGAGGCGTTCGCCAGTCCCGGCCGTTCGAAACCCCAAGGGGTGTCGAGGAAAGCTCGCTGTGTCGCCGAAATGTACGGCGCCACACGCGGATCGTTGACCACGGCGCTGGATGCCGGGATCGCCGTGGAATCCCAGGCACTCCAGAGGGTCAATGTCGGCAGGACGAACGCACCGGAACGTTGGGCCAGCGCGACCGTTTCAGCGGACACGACGTCGTCGGCGAAGATGTGCACAAGACCCGTCACCCCGGCGCGCAAGGCGACCTGCGCGAGCCGTTGGTTGGTGGCGTGTGCGACGGCAGGCATGCCCAGTTTCTTGGCCGCCACGACCAGCTTGTTCGTCTGGTCGGCCGACAGTGTCGGGATCGGCTTGCCAGTAATCAGATCCTTGTCTTCCAGCGCGAGTTTCAGGTGGTCAGAGCCTTCAGCCTGGCGCGCTGCGACGAACTCCGCTGGTATCGTGCCCGGCTCGACCAGCGGGAACTTCTGGCCGGAACTGGTGCCGTGGCCGCCGGGCACGGTCGCCCACCAGCCCGCGGTCCACAGGTCCGAGTTCGCGGTCGGCGCGTAGGACCGGCGCTGCTGCTTGAACGGACCGTGCACGGTCGGGTCGCTGACCATGTCCAGCTCGGTGGTCACACCGAAGCGCGGCGCGTCCGTGCGGACTGGGTTGGTGTGGTGCACGTGTCCGTCGATCATGCCTGGCAGCAGTGTTTTGCCGCGGCCGTCGATGACGTGCAACGTTTCGGGCGCGCCACCATGCTCGAGCACGGAAACGATGCGGCCGCCCGTGACAACGACGTGTCCTCGGTCGATCACCCGCTTTCCGTCGAAGATCCGGACGTTGGCGATGACGAAGGTGTCTGGTGCGGCGGCCATTGCCTCAGATGCCCCGAACGCCAGCGGCACCGCCACTCCAGCGGCGAGGACGCTGCGACGGCTGACTTTGGGCGCGGGAACAACGTGGGACAAGCACATGTGTCAAACTCCCCAGTTCGGCTAGGAGTTCCACGTTACTCCTTCACCGGGGCAGCTTGACGACCGTGAGGAAGAAGTCGTCGATCTGGCGCACTGCTTGAACGAACCGGTCGAAGTCAACTGGTTTTGTCACGTAGGCGTTGGCGTGCAGCTGATAGCTGCGCAGGATGTCTTCCTCGGCCTCGGACGTGGTGAGGATGACGACCGGAATGATCCTCAGGTCGTCGCTGCTCTTGAGCTCGGCAAGCACTTCCTGGCCGTTCTTGCGCGGCAGGTTGAGGTCGAGCAGGATCAGGCCGGGCCTCGGCGCGTCTTCGTAAGGCGCCTCGCCCCGGACGAACTTCATCGCTTCGACGCCGTCGCTGACCACGTGCAACGTGTTGCTGACTTTGTTGTCCGCCAACGCTTCCCTGGCCATCAGCACATCGCCCGGGTCGTCTTCGACGAGCAGGATGTCGATTGGACGCAGCGCTTCTGTCATGGTTTCTTCTCCCGAACGGGCAGCGTGAACCGGAAGGTCGTACGGCCGTTCGTGGCCGATGTGTCCAGCCAGATCCGTCCGCCGTGGTATTCAACGATCTTACGGGCCATCGCCAGGCCGATACCTGTGCCCGGATAGGCAGCCCGAGAGTGCAGCCGCTGGAAGATCACGAAGATCCGGTCAGCGTAGTCCGGCTCGATCCCAATTCCGTTGTCACTCACCGCGAACACCCACTCGGTGCCCTCCCGCGTCGCGTCGATCTCGATCCGCAGCGGCTCTTGCCCGCGAAACTTGATGGCGTTGCCGATCAGGTTCTGCATCATCGTGGTCAGCAAAGACTCTTCGCCGTGCACGGTCGGCAGCTCGGAAACCGCGATGTCCACATCGGCCGCATCGAGGTTGCCAACAGCCGTTCGCACAACGGATCCCATGTCGACATCGGTGAATTCGCCAGTGCGACGGCCAACCCGGGAGAACGCGAGCAGGTCGTTGATCAGGACCTGCATCCGGGTCGCACCGTCCACAGCGAACTCGATGTACTGCTCGCCACGTTCGTCCAGCTGGCCCTGGTATCGGCGCTGGATCAACTGGCAGAAGCTGGTCACCTTGCGCAGCGGCTCCTGCAGGTCGTGTGAGGCGACGTAAGCGAACTGCTCAAGGTCCGAATTGGACCGTTGTAGCTCCTCGGTCTCCGCGGCCAGCCGTTGGCGCAGCGCCTCGACGTCCTTGGCCAGCTCTTTGAGTTCCTGCGGGCCGTCGCCTGGCGGAATGGCGTGGAAGATGTCGTCGGTGGCCGACCGGATCTCACTGGCCAACGCGAAGACCGGGCGCGCGACCCGTCGATGGAACCCCAACACCAGCAGTACGAACAGAATCACCAGCAGCGCGACAATGACGATGAACACGATCGGCAGCAGGATTGCCGAGCGCTGCAGAGTTTCCCGATTGGACTCGCGCTCGGCGGTCAGGTTGTTTCGCTGTGTTTCCAGTGCCGAGCGGACCTCGTCGAATTGCACTTTCCCGGTTTCGACAAGGGTTTGATCGTTCGGCGCGCCGACCATTCGTTCGGCGGTCGAGTGCCATTCGGCGGTTTTCTCAAGCACGACAGCCAAATCATCGCCGGCCCGCGTCCCATCGACCGCACCGAGGCGCCGCATGTCGGCGACGGACTGCTCCTGCTGAGCACGCCCTTCCTGGTACGGTGTAAGGAAATCGACGCGACCGGTCAGCAGAAATCCCCGCAGTCCGGTTTCCTGGTCGAGCAGGGACGTCTCCAGCTCACGCTGCTCGATGAGCTCAGGATCGATCTGGTCGACCACCCGCAGACGCGCCTGGCCCAGCTGCGTCAGGCCGATCACGCCACCCGTGACCGCCGCCGCGAGCACGATGGCCTCGACGACGATCAGGTAGAGCACCCATCGGCGAAGCGTGTTCATCGGTGGCTCAGCAGGGCCAGCGCCACATCGTCGTCCAACGGCCCTTGATTGAGGTCGACGACCGTGGCGATCAACCGGTCAAGCACGGCCAACGGCTCCGAACGCCAATCCGGATGGGCACGAAGGTCGTCGAGCACCAGCTCCGCCATGTTCTCGTGACCGAGCCGGTCGGGTCTGCCGTGTACTTTGCCCTCGAACACGCCATCGGTGTAGAGCAGCAGGGACCAGCCGGGGCTCAGCTCGACATCAACCGGTTCCCACGCGGCGTCGGGCAGTAGCCCAAGTGGGACACCGAGATGATCCATTGGCAGCAACCGCCCGGCATCCCCGTCGATCAGCAGCGGCGGCGGATGGCCTGCCAGGCGCATCCGCAGCGACCGCCTGTCCGGCGCGACACTGATCACGCACAACGTGGCGAAGGAATGGTTGATCCGCTCGTGTCGTAGGACGACCTCGATCGTGTGCAGCACGTCGCCGGTCGGCAGACCCGCCAAAACCAGGGAACGCCAAGCGATCCGCAGCGCCACACCCAGCGCGGCCTCGTCCGGGCCGTGCCCGCTGACGTCACCGATGATCACGTGCAGCGTGCCATCCGGCAGCTCGACGGCATCGTAGAAATCGCCGCCCAGCAACGTGCCATCGCGCCCCGGCCGGTAGCGCGCGACGAGGTTCAGGCTCGGGTCGGTCAGCAGCGGCGCGGGCAAGAGGCCTCGTTCCAGACGCCGGTTTTCGTCCGCCACCAGCCGTTGCTCCAGCAGCTGCCGCTCGGCTTCTTCGGCGCGCTTACGTTCCCACGCGTACCGCAACGCCTTGACGAGCAACGGACCGTCCACCTGGTCCTTGACCAGGTAATCCTGGGCACCGGCAGCTACGGCCGCGACACCGATCGCCTCATCACGGTGGCCCGTCAGCACGACCACGGCCGTTCCCGGCGCGTGCTGCCTCACCCTGGTCAATGCCGTGAGCCCCATGGCGTCGGGCAGCTGAAGGTCAAGCAGGACGCAGTCGACTCGTGGCGCGCTCAACGCGGCCGCGAGGGTGTCCACCCGGTGCAGGACAACGTGCCCGGCCAGGTCCGCGAGCAGCTCGGACACCAGGAAGGCGTCACCGTCGTCGTCTTCGACGAGCAGCACGCGCAACGGCTGACCCGCCCTCGGCGGCGCGTCCAGAACGTCCACACGGCTCCCTGAGGCGTGGCCCGGATGATCTGTGTCGGCTGTGGTCTCAACCGGCGATCATCTTACGGGTCAGCCCGATAAGCCAGCAGGTCGCCAGGCTGACATTCCAGCACCGCGCAGAGCGCGCCGAGCGTGGAGAACCGGATCGCGCGGGCCCGGTCGTTCTTCAGCACCGACAAGTTCACAATGGACACTCCGACCCGCGCGGACAGTTCGGTCAGCGTCATCCCGCGTTGGGCGAGCACGCGGTCGAGGTTGACGTAGACACCGTGGTCCTCAGGCGCCATCACACCGTCCCGTCGAGTTCCTCGCACATCGCCGTGCTCACCCGCATGATCCGGCCGAACGAGATCATGATGATCCCGAGGAACAGCGCGACCTCCGGCCAGTCCCAGCCGCCGAGCCAGCTCAGCCCGGGAATCGGCTCGAGGACCATGGAGTTGGTCAGCCAGAACCGCACCACCGACTCCAGCAGGGTCACGCCGAGCCCGGCCACGATCACGTACACGCCGACCGACTTCAGCAGGCCTGGCACGCGGTCACCGAAGAGCCCTTCTCGCCGCATACCCCGGAACAGGCGCAAGAAGAGCAATAGACCACCGACCAGCGCCAGAAAGCCCGGCACCACCGTAAGGGCGCCGAGTAGACGCTGGCCGAAATCCGGTGTGCTGTCGCAGAGCGACACGACCACGGCCGACGAGACGACTCCCTCCGCCGGATTACCGACCAAGTTCGGCACGCTCTGCGGCACGTACACGACCCCGGATGGCGCCTCGACGCACACGCTCGGGCCGCCGATGCCCATGGTGCTGCTCGATCCCCAGATCGCCGCGGGCACGGACAGAACAACGACCACGGCAAGCAGACTGATGATGATCTTGACCGTGCTGTCCATCGGTTCCAGCGGATCCCGTTGCATGATACCCCCTGTTTATCGACTATCGATAAGTTACTTAACGATAATCGTTAAGTCAACGGGCCTACTAGAGTGAGCGGGTGGAGTCACTCGCCGAGCGGACCGAACACTTCCCCGATCTCCGGGCGTTGATCTTCGACCTGGACGGCACCCTGGTCGACACGAAGGCCAACAACCGCCGTGCCCTGTACGCCACGTTCGCGACCCAAGGCGTACGGCCCGAGGACATGCCCTCGGCGCCAGAGGGAACGGGATTCGTTGACTGGTGCGCGCTGCTGGTCGCCGAAGGCCTGCTGTCCCCCGATGTCTCCGTGCCCGCGTTGCAGGAGATCTGCGAGAAGGAAACGCTGCGCACGATCCACGATGTCCGCGAGATCGAAGCCGTCGCCGAATTCGCCCGATGGGCTGAACGCCGGTTTCCACTCGCGCTGGCGACTGGGAGCTCGCGGGCGATCGTGGATTCGTTGCTGGCGGCGACCGGGTTGCGCAGGTTGTTCGATGTCGTTGTGACCAGGGACGAGGTGGCGAACGGCAAACCGGCGCCGGATCTTTTCCTGCGTGCGGCCGAATTGCTTGATGTGGCGCCCGCGCGGTGTGTGGTTCTGGAGGACACGCAGGTCGGGTTGGATGCCGCCGATCGGGCCGGGATGGGCGCTATGGACGTACGACCGTACCGATGACTTTCGCGGTTTCGGCGTCGTACGTCGCGGTCGCCGAGACCATCGCGAGCAGCTGGTCGACGAGCCAGTTCTCCAGCTGTTCCCTTGGCAGATTGCGTTCTTGCAGCCAGGTCAACGTGGTTCCCTCGACCACCGCGGTCCAGCAGTTCAACGTCAGCAACGCCAGCGGCGACGGTTCCCGCACGCCCGTCCGGGCAAGGATTTCCGCGACGGCGTGCCTGCGGACATCGTCGACCACCGCGCCGGTTTCCGCAGTCGCCACAACGGATCCTCCACGCAGCAACGCGATGAACGCGGCCGCGTGCGACTCGGCGAACGAGATGAATTCACCGATCAACGACCGGAGTTGGTCGAGTAGTGGGCCTTCCGCTGGCGCGGCGAACTTGGCGATCAGCCCGTCGGCGGCGAAGCGCAGTGAAGCGACGTAGATCTCGGTGGGGCTGGAGAAGTACCGGTAGAACAGCGCTCGGGACACGTCCGCGGCCGCGGCGATGTCGTCGATCGAGACCTGCTCGTACGGGCGGGTGCCGTACAGCTCGATCGCGGCTTCCAGCAGCTGCATGCGCCGCTGCTCTGGCGCCATCCGGCGCTGTGTCCTCACCAGGCTCATTCTGGCATCACATGTCCAAGACGATCCGGCCGCGGCCTCGGTCGACGCAGATCCTCATGTCGCCACCGTCCACCCGTTTCGTGGTGCACGTCCCGCAGAAACCCTGCCTGCACGAGTACGCGACCGCGGGCATGGCTTCGCGGATGACATCCAGTGCCGTGCGGTCCTTCGGGATCTGCAGAACCGTTCCGGTGCGGCGCAGTTCGATCTCGAATGGACGTCCGTCGACGATCGGTGGCGGCGAGAACCTCTCGTAGTGCAGGCCCGTTGTCCGGTCCACCCGGACACCGGCGATCATCGGCGCCGGGCCGCAGCAGTAGACGTGTGTGTTGGGCAGGGCCCAGGTCAGCAGTTCCTTGCCACTGACGGGAACGCCGAATTCGGTGTCCGGCCGAATCCAGACTCTGGCTGGGTCGAGTTCCGCTATCTCGTCAAGGAAGGGCATCGAGTCGCGGCTTCGTCCACAGTAGACAAGGTGCCAGTCCTTGTCCTGCGCGGCTTTGACCATTGGCAGGATCGGTGTGATGCCGATACCGCCCGCGATGAACAGGTATCTGGGGACGTCGATGAACGGGAAGGCGTTACGCGGGCCTCTGACCGTGACCAAGTCGCCTTCTTTGATGGCGTGGACTTCCTGGGATCCCGCGCCGAGTTTGCGGACCGCGATCCGGTACGTCCAACGGTCTTCCGGGTCGCCGCATAGGGAATATTGCCGTTCGGTGCCTGAGGGCAGGCGCAGATCGATGTGACAGCCGGGCTGCCATGTCGGCAGCGGACTCCAGTCCTCTGTGGACATCGTCAGGCTGACGACGTCCTCGGCCTCGGTTTTGACCTTGCGTACCACCAGTTTCATGCTCAGGCCCTTCGCGGGCTGTTCTGGTGTTTCGCTGCGCATGAAGCGCGTCATCACCTCGTACGCGCTGATCGCACGCGTGGCGAACTTCCACAGCCGATCCGTGGGACGTCTGCCATACAGATCCGGCGGTGCGCTCATTGTCCCGCCGCCAACGCCGCCGGCGAGCTCGCCAGGTATGCCACGGCTTGGCTCGTCGAACCTTCCTGCGAGGGGTGGTAGCCGCGCTTGAAGTACCGAAGTGTGGAGGTTGCCAGGTGTGGCGCGCTTGGCAGCAGGCCACACCTGCCAGCCCTGAAGAAGTCCCGCCAACGGGCTTTGCCGGTTCGTGGATCGCTGGCCATGAGGTACCGGACGCCGCGAGTCCATTGCCAGACGAGGAACGGGATGGCGACCGCCATTGCCATGACCCGGTTGGCGAACCGGCCGTCGATGTGCATGAAGAGGTCGAACGCCACGGAACGGTGTTCGACCTCTTCGGCCCCGTGCCAGCGCAGCAGATCCAACATCGTCGGGTCCGCTTTGGCCTCGTCGAGCTTGTGCGAGTCCAGCACCCACTGGCCGAGGAAGGCAGTCATGTGCTCGACGGCAGCGATGACCGCGAGCCGCGACACCAGCCAGCGTCTGCCGCCGTCCGGCCGGTCGAGCCGGACCCGGAAGAACCATTCGAGCTGCCGGACGTACGGGCCCGGGTCGATGCCGTGCTTGATCAGGTGGTCCTGAGCGCCTTGATGTGCGGAGGCGTGCATCGCTTCCTGGCCAATGAAACCGACGACTTCTTCGCGTAGCCGCTCGTCGGTGATCAGCGGCAGGGCCTCCTTGAAGACCTCGACGAACCAGCGCTCGCCTTCGGGCAGGAGCAGGTGCATCACGTTGAGGACGTGGGTGACCAGTGGCTCACCGGGGACCCAGTGCGCGGGCAGGGCCGACCAGTCGAAGCGCACGTCCCTCGGCCTGAGCGCGATCTTCTCCGGCTCCATGACAGGCCACCTCCACAATGAGACTGACTGTCATGATAGACAGAATGTCAACAAGGCTCTAGGTGAGCACGGCCAACTCGCGCCACTCACGCAGCGGCATGACACCCTTCTCAGCCGTCAGGACCTGCAGACAGACGTGATCCGCCCCGGCCGCCAAGTGCTCATCGACCCGCTTGGCGATCGCCTCCAGCGAGCCGCCCACGACCAGCGCGTCCACCAACCGATCGCTGCCTCCGCCCTCGAAATCCGTCTCGTCGAAGCCCAGCCTGAGCAGGTTGGCGCGGTGATGCGGCGCTCCCGCCACGTACGCACCTACGTGCTCACGCTTGAGTTCCTCATTCCCACCAAGGAAAACCGCCTGCTCAACCGCGAGAAACGCCGCCGGGCCCATGCGTTCACGAGCCATTACCGTGTGCTCAACGGGCACGAAGTACGGGTGCGCACCCCAGGTCAGCTCGGCCGCAAGGTCGAGCATCCTTGGCCCGAGGGCCGCGAGCACTCGCCGAGGCCGCTCGGCCGACGCCGAGTTCAGCGGGACCTTGTCGAGGTTCGCCAGGTAGTCACGCATCCCCGACACCGGCTTGCCGCTGAAGGGAATCCGATATCCGGCCGCATCGAGCCGGGACCCGGGCACGCGATGCCCACCAAGACCCAGCACGAACCGGCCCGGGTACTGCTCCCCCAATGAACGCTCCGCAGCCGCGGTGGCGATCGGATCCCGTAAGTGGATGTTCGCTATCCCGGTCGCCACGACCAGGCGTTTTGTCGCGTCGAGCAGCAACGCGGCCTGGGATACCGCGTCCCGGCCGAACGCTTCGCCGAACCAGATCGCGCCGAAGCCGAGGTCGTCCAGTTCGGCCGCGGCGTCCCGGACCACTGCCGCCGGGTGCGGGTCGAACGCGAAGGTCCAGATGCCGAGCCTGCCAAGATCATGCGTCACAGCAAGTCTCCAATAAGATGAGGGTACCTCCGTTTTTCGAAGCATACGGAGGCTGCCTCCGATTGGCAACGAAGGAGTCAGCGATGCGGGCCGACGCGCGACGCAACTACGAGCGGCTGCTGCAGGAAGCCGAAACGGCCTTCCGGGAACGCGGCACCGACGCGTCGCTCGAAGACATCGCCCGCAATGCCGGAGTCGGCATCGGCACCCTCTACCGGCACTTCCCCACGCGCGACGCGCTGCTCGAAGCACTGCTGCACGACCGTTTCATGGCACTGGGCGAACTGAGCACCAAGCTGCTGGACTCCGACGAGCCACGGGCCGCGTTGATCACGTGGCTCGGCGAGTTCGCACGATCGTCCAACAGGTACGAGGGCTTGCCCGCCTCGGTGGTCGCGACGCTGAACAACGAGGAATCCCGGCTGTACGCCTCATGTCACGCTATGGGCGACGCGGGCGCGCGCCTGCTCGCCAAGGCTCAGGAGGCTGGCGAGGTGCGCGCCGACCTGACGGCCAGCGAACTCCTGCTCTTGGTGGCGTCGCTGTCCTGGGCCAACGAACACAGCCCGAACAGCATCGACCGGTTCCTGAATCTGCTGGTCGAGGGCATCGCGACCTGAAGATGTCGTACCCCGCCGGTACGGTCGCGACATGGTCGTGAATTGGAACATCGCGTTCGACTGCGGCGAACCCGGGAAACTGGCCGAGTTCTGGGCGCTGGCCGTGGGGTACGTGCCCGCGCCCCCGCCGCAGGGGTTCGCGAGCTGGGACGACTGGTACCGGCACTTCAACGTGCCCGAAGACGAGATCGACTCGGGCGCCTACCTCGTCGACCCCGAGGGCGTCCGGCCCAAGATGTCGTTCTTACGCGTGCCGGAAGGCAAAACCGCGAAGAACCGCCTGCACATCGACATCCCGATCGGCGGCGGCAGGCACGTGCCCATCGAGGAACGGTGGCCGCGCGTGCTCGCGCACGTCGACAAGCTGACCTCGGCGGGCGCGACCGTCGTCGAGCAGTACGACCACGACGGCCAGCCCGACCACATGCTGATGACCGACCCGGAGGGCAATGAGTTCTGCGTGGTCTAGTGGTTGCGATCGGAAGTTCGTTGGGGGTATTCGGCGGATCCAGGTTTTCGCTGAGTGTGCCGGGCGAAGGGGCCGGTACCGGTGTTGTACCGGCGCCTTTGGCCGGTGCTGCCCAGAGGAAAATCTGGCTAGGAGGCCGCTGAATTAGGGTGGTTTGCGGGTTGGTTGTCACCGAGTGATGGCAGGCGAGGACCTGGGCCTTGCTGATTCATGGGCGATGCTGGGCGTTCAGGGAGCCCAGGGCGGTTGCTCGACGAGGTTCACAACTCCCAAGACTGGGGGTTGGGCCGTGGTTTCCCTCAGGTAGCCAGGGTCCAAGCGCCCGCCGTATGGGTCAGGCCGCGACCGATGAGGTTGCGGAGGTTCAAGGCTGCGGTGCGGCGTTTGAGCCAGGCGTTGTTCTTGCCGGTGCCTAGATATCGGAGTTTGAGACGTCGGCCACCGCGGCTGGCGATCTGGGAGATGACCCGTTCCACGTTGGGGCGGAACGTCCTGTAGCTCTCGCGCAGTTCGGGCTTGTCCGCCCAGTCGCGTCGGGCTTGGCGCAGCAGGTCATCTCGTGGGTGCAGAACGATTTTACGGCCGGTCTTGGACGTGGTGCACTGTGCACGCAGTGAGCAGGCACGACAGAGAGCGCCAAAGGTGGCGACCCGGGTCCGGCTGATCGGGCGGGTGATGTCGTTGGGGCAGGTGACCGTGCCCGCTTGCTCGTCCACGGTGAAGTCGTCCACGGTGAAGTCGCCCTCGACCGGAGCCCGCAGCGGCTTGGGCTTGATCACCGCCTCATGCCCGGCATCGTCGATCCCACCGCGTAGATCCCCTGTGCCATAGGCGGAATCGCCGTACCACGCGCGCTTGCCGTCCTCGGCGTCGAGGAACTCCTCGGCCACAGCGGGGTCGGAGTTCTCCGTGCCGGCGGCCGTGGTCACCTTCTCGTCGGTGACGATCCCGGTCTCGGGCTCGGCCGCCACGTGCGCCCGATACCCGTCCCGCCGGTTCTCCGGGGACTTGCGGGTATGCCGCGCATCCGGATCCACTGTGGACACCACCCGGTCCGGGGCGACCTTGCGGGCGATCCGCCACCGCCCATCAGTGCCGTCACTGCCCTCGGCGGGCTCGACATCCTGACCGGCGACCAACGCCAGCAACGCCAACGCGAACTCCGCGTCGCCTTCCAGTTCGGTATCGGCCAGCGCCGCCACCAGCGCGTTCGCATCGTTGACCAGCGCGGAGACCAGCGCGTCCCTGGCGGCCGGGTCGTCCCAGTCGATCCTCGGCTTGTCCGGCCGACTGTAGTCATGGCCGGTACACACCTTCGCGATCTGCCCCGCCGCGCCGGGCACCTGCCGATCCACCCGCCGGATCGCCGAGATCAGCTGGGTGATGGTGTCCTGGGTGGCGACCGCGTCGGCCAGGATCGTGGAATCCACCGCCCGCTTGCGGCGGCCACGCAGGATCCCGGTCTCCTCGACGACCGTGCGCACCGCGTCGTTGATCCGATGCGGCCGCCCCGAGGTGGCCAGTCGTTTGCGCCAGTACACCAGCGTCGAGGGGTCGAATCCCTTGTCGTCCAATGCCATCCCGGTCGCGACCTTCCACCGCAGGTCACACCGGGCCGCCTCAGCGGTCTCCCGATCCGAGAGATCATGCAGGGTCTGCAACACCAGGATGGAGGCCATCACCGACGCCGGGATCGAGGGCCGTCCCTTGCCCGAGGGGAACAGATCCTCGAACTCTCCATCGGGGAACAGATTCCGGCGATGCCCGGCCAGGAACGCGAACATGCTCCCCGCCGGGACCAGATGACCGACCAGCGCCTCCGCGTCCAGCAGCTCCCGATCACCACGCTCCACACCCTGCATGAAACGATTCTCCCAGCTCAAACCCACATCCTGGGGCGACACGCCGATTATTCAGCGGCCTCCTAGACGAGCTGGCGGCAGGTAATCGGCTTTGTCGGTTTTGCCGGGTGTCCGAAAAGGTAAAGAGAAAGTGTTGTTTCAACCACAGGCAATGTGGTTCCCTTGTTTTGAGAAAGGGAAAGTCATCCCTTGGTAAAACGCTCAGTTGATCATTAAGCGGACAAAGGTGCTGAATAGAGCACGCTTTTGTCTTGTTTTCCTGAATTGCACTGATCTCCGAATATTCTCAGGGAAAGAATCCTGGACTTTGTCGGTGATGAGGGCCACTATCGTCATCAGACCTCATTCAGTATGCAATTCGTTGCACAGAGTGTGGTCGGTCGCGGTGCTGCGCCACGTCGGGTGACACCGTGTTGGCGTTGGCGGGAAGCACGCACGCCGGCCTGCGGTCGTGGGCGCCAGAAATCCAATCCGATTTGAGGGCTTCGGTCGGGAGAGACTTGCATGGCGACCAGTTTCAAGCAGATCACGGACAGCAATGGCCGGGTCTATCGTGTGGGCGAGACACCGGAAGATCTCATGGGCCGTTCGCGCGGCTGGATGGTCTTTCTTCCGTGGATCGCGATGATGGCGGTAAGCGTATTCGAATATGGCTGGGGTGCTGCTGAGGACATCTTGGAGCAGGCTCATGGCTGGACCGTGAACAATGCGTTCTGGCTGGCTAGCGTATGGGCGATCTTCCAGGCGGCAGTCGCTTTCCCTGCTGGTCGGCTGCGGGAGAAGGGCATCGTGTCCGCACGCGCTGCGATGTTGGTCGGCGCGATCTGCAGCGGTGTCGGCTACTTCAGCATCGCCCACTCCGGCAACCTGGTGATCGCGTTCGTCGGCTACGGCGTGCTCGGCGGAGTCGGCGCAGGTTTGGTCTACGCCACCTGTATCAACATGGTTGGCAAGTGGTACCCGGACAAGCGAGGTGCCCGGACGGGCTTCGTCAACGGCGGATTCGCGTACGGCACACTGCCGTTCATCTTCCTCTTCGCGTCGTTCCTGACCCCGACCAACTTCACGGTCATGCTCGACCTGGTCGGTCTCTACATGCTCGTCGTGGTGGGCGTGTGCGGCATGCTGTTCCGTGACCCGCCGAAGAACTGGTGGCCCGCGGAGGTCGACCCGCTCACGGCGACAAGCGGAAAGAACCGCAACCTGGCCAAGAACCCGCCAGCGGTCCGTCAGTACACGCCGGTCGAGGCGATCAAGACCGGCATGCTGCCGCTGATGTGGATCACCCTGGTGGTCATCGGCGCGGTGTCCCTGTTCGGCATCAACTTCCAGGTGAAGTTCGCGCAGGCCAGCGGATTCGGCGCGTTCGTCGCCGCAGCGTCGGCCTCGGCGGTCGCATTGATCAACGGAATCGGCCGCGGCCTGTGCGGCTGGCTGTCGGACAAGCTCGGCCGCAAGCAGACGCTGACGCTCGTGCTCCTGGTCGCCGCGGTCGCCCAGTTCGGCATGCTGATCGCAGGCAACACCGGAAACCTGTGGATGTTCATCTTCTTCGCGTTCGTCGTCGGCTTCGGCGGCGGCGCGTTCTACCCGATGTTCGCCACCCTGGTACCGGACTACTTCGGCGAGAACAACAACGCGTCCAACTACGGCCTGGTCTACAGCGCCAAACTGGTCAGTGGCGTCTTCGGCGGTGGTGTGGCCGCCGCGATCGTCACGGGCTGGGGCTTCACCGGCGCGTACATCCTGGCCGGTTGCCTTGCGTTGCTTTCCGCAGTGATGACGTTGTTCCTGCGGCAGCCTGGACGTGACAAGGCTGGGCAGAAAGAGGTCGAGCCCGCCCCGGCATTGGCTGTGTCGTAAGGGATTCCTGGTCGGGAGCGCGCCATCTCCGCGCTCCCCGGCCAGGATCGGGAAGGGGGTCCGCCATCGCCGGACTCCCAACGCGACTGTTCAGGACGCGACTATTTGGTCAAGCATGCCGCTTATGGTCACAACGACGATCGCCCTGGCGCGCAAGCAGCCGCTGCCATCGTTCGTTGTGCCTGTGTACGAAGCGCGGAGCAGTTTGCCCGGCACGAATTCCACAGCGAACGCGCAACTGGTGCCCACGATCTCCTGGCGTGCGGCCAGATCACCGATCACCTGGCTGGTCACGGCGGCTCCCGCGGCCAGCCGGATCTCCGCGAGGCCCATGGCGGGCCCAAAGGTCAGCAGCACTTCGGCCGACGGACCACCGGTTCGGGCCGTGCAGGTCGATTGGCCCGCGATGCTATTGCTCTGCCACAGCTGCTCTTGCGGGATGTCAATGCCCACGAAACCGAAGGTGCCGCTGTCGGCGATGTCGCATACGCCTGTGTGGACGAAAGCCGGATGGGGCCGTTGCGGCGTCACGGACCAGACTTGCCCGCCTGCCAAGGGAACCATGCGCTTGGCGACGCGTTCGGCGACCTGATGGGCGGCCTGGCAGCTGCGCTGCCGATCCAAGGGTTTCCGTTCCTCGTTGCGGTGAAGCACCGTGAACGGAACGACGGATCGAGTGTCGACCTGCAACTGGCACGCGCCGGGAAAGCCGGCTTGATGTTCCGTCCGATCGTAGAACCGGGCGTAAAGGCCAGCGACGGTTGTCGCCTCCATGAACGCGGTCGGCTCGTTGAACGGAACGAAAGCCCCGCCCCATCGGATCTGCACCGAGTTGCCCTCTGCCGTGGTGAACGAGCAGAAGTCGTCATCGGAACGGACAGAATCACTGGTGATGCCCGCGAACAAGCCATCAGGCACCCAGGCGCATCCGTGGGATGGGTGGAAGTCCCAAGCGGCCCAGTTGGCGCTGGGCACGGGCACCGGCTGGTCGACCGGTCCCTCGCCGAAACCCGAGTGGTCAGCCGGATACGCGTAGTCGTCCGGCCGCTTCTCGGTCGGCCTCGGCGGTTGCGGCGCCGGGGCCGGTTCGCTGCAGGCCGTCAAGCCGCACAACAACGCCATCACAATCAATGTGCGCAAAAAATCCTCCCCTGTGTGCGGAGGATCTTGGCACACAGGGGAGGACTTGGTCTGACCTTATTCGGCTTCGGCGACGCGTTGGTCGTGGTAGGCCTGACGGGTCTTCTCGGTGTGCCGGTTCATGATCATCGCGGCCAGGTCGCTGTCGTGCGCGGCGATGGCCTTGATCAGTTCGGCGTGTTCGGCCCATGCGCCATGGCCACGGGGGCGGGCGATTGGCCGGTAGTACCACCGGACCCGGCGCTCGACCAACGCGATGTGCTCGGCCAGTACCGCGTTTCCGGAGATCTCCGTGATGTACGCGTGCAGCGCCGCGTTGGCCGCGGTCATGCCTTCCGCGTCATCTGTCTCGACGCGGGCTTCGCCGTCGCGCTGCAACTCCCACAGCCGCTCGATTTCTTCGTTCGTGGCGCGGCCTGCCGCCAACCGGGCCGAATGCGTCTCCAGTACCGAGCGGACGCTCAGCAACTGGTCGGCTTCTTCCTCCGTCGGCGTGTGCACGAACGCTCCCTGCGCGGGGCGCAGGTCGACCCAGCCTTCGGTTTGCAGGCGCTGCAATGCTTCGCGCACCGGCTGCCTGCTGACTCCCAAGTACTGGGCCAGTTCCAGCTCGACCAGATGCTGACCTGGCTGCAGGGTGCCGTTGATGATCAGCTCGATCAGCGCGGAGTGGACGGCTTCGCGCAGCGGAGCGGGCCGCTCGACCCGTTGGGTGGCGGCCCCGCTCAACGCACCTCGTCCACCCCGTTTGCCGCTCCCTAGTGACTCGGGAAGCTGGATCACGGGATCGTTCACCTGGGTCCTCCCGAACCGAGCGAAGGCGACAACGTTGTGTCTACAACATACATTATGGGAAGCGTGGATACATGGCCTGGACGCCGCAGACGTACGCTCAGTATCGCCGACACCAGCGCAATCAGCCCGGATATCAAGAAAACCGCCGGGAATCCCATGGCTGGAACCGCGAATGCGGCGAGTCCGACGCCGATCACGCCGCCGAATGCCTTCGCTGAGTAAACCACGCCGTGTGTCTTGGCGATGTCGCGGTCGCCGAAGAACTCCCTGGCCAGGCTGGCGAATAGCGGATAGAACGCGCCGCCGCCCGCACCGGCCAGCGTGACCGCGACCAGCAGCAGGAAGATCGACTCCGACGCGGCCGCGCCTGCCAGGAACACCTGGCCGACGGCCTGTGCCACCAGGACCGCGCCAATCGCGCGCCTGCGGCCGATCTGCTCGGAGATTCGGATCGCCAACGCTCGTCCCGCGCCGTTCGCGCCCAACAAAATCGCTGTTCCGATTGCGACGACGGCCAGACCAATGCCCATCTGTGAGCCAAGAATCGCAAAGAACGTGACCGTGAACAGCGATACCGCGCTCGCTGCCAGCAGCACGAAGTACATCAACGGAAGAACGCCGGTACGCAGTGCCTCGCGCACCGAGAATTGCCGTACCGCGCGCGACGGACTGCGCCTGCGGTCGACCGCCCATTCCTGCGGATCGATGTGCGGCGGCCACCAGTTCGGGGGCGGGTCGCGGAAGAAAAGGCCGGTCGTGGCCACAACGGCGGCCACGATGACCGCGGCGATGTCCAGCGCGATCGCGGGCGGCGTGAACAGGAATGCGACAGCGAACGGCACCGCCCCATACGCGAAAGCGCCGGTCACGAAACTGACCCTGGACGCCATCTGCTCCGGGTGCCATTTCGCCACGGTGGACGTGCAGGTCGCGTAGACCAATCCCGCACCAGTTCCGCCGAGCACCGAATAGCCGAGCAATGCCAGCACGTAGGAATCGAAATGCGCCAGCGAGACCATTCCGGCCAGCATCAGCGCCGCGCCGAGCATCATCACCGCACGCGGGCCGAGCCTGCCGCGTTCACGCAGGTACGCCGTGGGGAATCCGGCAATGGCCTGAAAAATGGCCCATGCGGCCAGCAGCCAGAGTGTTTCCGCGACACCCCAGCCGCGTTCCGCCAATTGGGGGACAAGCGAGCCGAAGGCGTATTGCATCACCCCGGTCGCCGCCATTGCGGCCCACGGCAGCCAGGCCATCCAGGCCCGCGGCCGGCCGATGAGTTCTTCAGGGACCGGGCCGACCTGATACGTCCGGCCAAAACAATCCCGCACCGATGGATACATCTCGCCCTCCCTCTGGACAGGCCGTTCCATACTGCATACAGTCTACAACGTGGACCTGTACGAGTATCAAGCCAAAGAGCTCTTCTCGAAGCACGGCGTCCCGGTCGGCTCCCAGCGAGTCGTCGCCAATCCAACGGACGCCGTCGCCGCCGCCCGGATTCTTGGCCTGCCCGTCGTGATCAAGGCGCAGGTCAAGGTGGGAGGGCGCGGCAAGGCCGGTGGTGTGAAACTTGCCCGCACCACCGACGAGGTGACCACGCACGCCGAGGCGATCCTTGGTTTGGACATCAAGGGCCACATCGTGCGCAAAGTCCTTGTGACACCGGCATCCGAGATCAGATGCGAGTACTACTTCTCGTTCCTGCTCGACCGTGCCAACAGGACGTTCCTCGCGCTGGCGTCCGCCGAGGGCGGCGTCGAGATCGAGGACAACGCGGACACGCTCGCGCGTATCCCGATCGACGCGATCGAAGGCGTGGATCTGGCCAAGGCCAAGCAGATCGCCGCTGAGGCGGGCATCCCGGAAGCGGCCGCGCCGATCATCGTTCAGCTGTGGAAGACCTTCGTGGCCGAAGAGGCGACGCTGGTCGAGGTCAACCCGCTGGTCAGTGACTCGGCCGGGGAGATCATGGCGCTGGACGGCAAGGTGACCCTCGACGACAACGCGGACTTCCGGCACCCGGAGCACGCCGACTTCGTCGACGCCGCAGCCGAGGATCCCTTGGAGGCCAAGGCGAAATCGAAAGGCCTCAACTATGTCAAACTCGACGGACAGGTCGGCGTCATCGGGAACGGCGCCGGGCTGGTTATGTCCACTCTGGACGTCGTCGCCTACGCGGGTGAGGCGTTCGGCGGGGTGAAACCCGCGAACTTCCTCGACATCGGCGGTGGCGCGTCGGCCGAGGTGATGGCCAACGGGCTGGAGATCATCCTGTCCGACCCGGACGTGCGCAGCGTGCTCGTCAACGTGTTCGGCGGGATCACCGCCTGCGACGCGGTGGCCAACGGCATCGTGCAGGCGCTGAAGTTCCTCGGCAAGGTCGACAAGCCGATCGTGGTCCGGCTGGACGGCAACAACGCCGAGGAAGGCCGCCGGATCCTGGAGGAAGCCGCGCTGCCGAGCGTCGTGCAGATCGAGACGATGGACGCTGCCGCCGAGCACGCGGCCAAGTTGGCAGGGGTATGACATGGCGATTTTCATCGACGAGAATTCCAAGGTCATCGTCCAGGGCATGACCGGCGCGGAAGGCCGTAAGCACACCGCGCGCATGCTCGCCGCGGGTACCAACATCGTTGGCGGCGTGACTCCGGGCAAGGGCGGCCAGTCTGTCGAGATCGGACAGAAGGAGCTGCCGGTCTACGACTCGGTCGGCAAAGCCATGGCCGACACCGGAGCCAACGCCACGGTCATCTTCGTGCCGCCGAAGTTCGCCAAAGGCGCTGTGGTGGAAGCGATCGACGCCGAGATCGGCCTCGCTGTCGTGATCACCGAGGGCATCCCGGTGCACGACTCCGCCTACTTCTGGGCGCACGCAGAAGCCAAGAGAGTCGCCAAGGGCACAGCGTCTAATTTTTCTGGGACCCGGATCATCGGCCCGAACTGCCCTGGCATCATTTCGCCAGGCAAGTCCAACGCGGGCATCATCCCCGCGGACATCACCACCGCGGGCCGGATCGGTCTCGTGTCCAAGTCCGGCACGCTGACCTACCAGCTGATGTACGAGCTGCGTGACATCGGGTTCTCCACGGCCATCGGTATCGGCGGCGACCCGGTCATCGGCACGACGCACATCGACGCCCTTGCCGCGTTCCAGGACGACCCCGAAACCGACCTGATCGTGATGATCGGCGAGATCGGTGGCGACGCGGAAGAGCGTGCGGCCGCGTTCATCAAGGAGAACGTGACCAAGCCCGTGGTCGGCTACGTCGCGGGTTTCACCGCGCCGGAAGGCAAGACCATGGGACACGCGGGCGCGATCGTGTCCGGCTCAGCCGGTACCGCCGCGGCCAAGAAGGAAGCCCTCGAAGCCGCTGGCGTGCGGGTCGGCAAGACCCCGAGCGAGACAGCGAAGCTGGCGCGCGAGGCGCTCTAAGACCGTCCTCGTGGGTGTGGTTGTGCCGAACCGCGCCCACGAGGGCACTCCATATCCCCTCGTGAGTGGTTATGCGTGTTAGAACACGCATAACCACTCACGAGGTATCGTCGCCGCTGATGAACGTGGTGACGGTGGTGGGTATTGGTGCTGAGGGGTGGGACGGCCTGACCGCCGTGGCCCAGCGAGCTCTGCGGGAGGCAGAGGTCCTGCTGGGCAGCGCACGCCAGCTTGACCTTGTCCCTGCCGAGGTCGCGGCGCGGCGGGTGGTGTGGCCCTCGCCCATGATGCCCGCGGTTCCCGGTTTGCTGGAGACATACCGGGACCGCGGGCTATGCGTACTGGCTAGCGGGGATCCGATGTTCTACGGCATCGGTTCCCGTCTCGGGCCGACCCGTGTGATCACCCACCCATCTTCGGTGTCGCTGGCATGCGCCCGGCTTGGCTGGGCGGTGCAGGACACCGAGGTGATCAGCGCGGTCGGCCGCCCAATCGAACTGCTCAACGCGGCAGTGCACCCGGGCCGACGTCTGATCGTGCTCAGCGCGAACGGCGAAACTCCTGGTCAAGTCGCCGAGCTGCTGACCAAACGCGGCTACGGCGCCAGCCTGATGACGGTTCTCGCGCAGCTGGGGGATGCTGCGGAGAACAAGGTCACGGCGACTGCCGAGCAGTGGCAAGGACCGTCGGACGCGTTGAACGTGATCGCGATCGAGTGTCACGGAAGCAAGCTCTTGCCCAACGTGCCGGGCTTGCCTGATGAGGCTTACGAAAGCGACGGTCAGCTTACGAAGCGTGAGGTTCGCGCGATCACGTTGTCCCGCTTGGCTCCTGTTCCCGGGCAACTGCTGTGGGACGTTGGCGGGGGAGCGGGCAGCATCGCGATCGAGTGGGCGCGTACGCATCCTTCGTGCCGCGCCATCACTGTTGAACGCGATCCCACACGTGCTGCCCGGATCACGCGCAATGCCGCGGAACTCGGGGTTCCGCGAATCCAGGTTGTCGAATCCGCGGCCCCGGTGGATGGGCTGGAGACGCCGGACGCGATCTTCATCGGCGGTGGGCTGACCGCGCCGGGCATGGTCGAGTGGGCGTGGGAGGCTTTGCGGCCCGGTGGACGGCTTGTGGTGAACGCGGTCACTGTGGAGTCGGAGGCTGTCATGGCACGATGGCACGCCCGGCTCGGCGGCGACCTGGTCCGGATCTCGGTCACCCGTGGCTCACCGGTGGGCGGGTTCACCGGATGGCGGCCGCTGATGCCGGTCACCATCTGGACCGTGAACAAGGAGTCGTTGTGACCGTGCACTTCATCGGCGCAGGCCCGGGCGCGGCCGACCTGATCACTGTGCGCGGCCAGCGGCTGATCGCGTCCTCGCCCGTGTGCCTGTACGCGGGCGCGTTGGTTCCGGCCGAGCTGCTGGAAATGTGCCCGCAGGACGCGCGGCTCGTGGACACAGCCAACTTGAACCTGGACGAGATCACGGCCGAGTTGGTCGACGCCCACGCCAAGGGCCTGGACGTGGCGCGGCTGCATTCCGGCGATCCGTCGGTTTACAGCGCTATGGCCGAGCAGATGCGTCGGCTCGATGCTGCCGGTGTGCCTTACGACGTCACGCCTGGGGTTCCTGCTTTCGCCGCGGCCGCGGCGACTTTGAAGCGTGAGCTGACTGTTCCTGGGCTCGGGCAAACGGTTGTGCTTACGCGGACTTCCGCTCGTGCGACTCCCATGCCTGAGGGTGAGGATCTTGGGACGCTTGGGCGTAGTCGTTCGACTATGGTTCTCCACCTTGCCGTGCAACGGGTCGACGAGGTTGTGGCGGAGTTGCTGCCCAATTACGGTCCAGAGTGTCCGGTCGCGGTTGTCGCCTATGCGAGCCGGGACAACGAGATTGTCCTGCGAGGCACGTTGTCCGACATCGCGGCCCAAGTCCACGCGGCCGGGATCAAACGGACAGCGGTGATCATCGTCGGTCAGGTGCTGTCGGCGACCGAGTTTCTGGACAGCCATCTGTATTCCGTCAATCGTGTGAGGCTTTCGTAAGACCTGACGGTCGTGGATCTCAGTAGGGTCAATGGCATGAAGATCAGTCGACGGTCCTTTTCGGCCATGGTGGCGTCCGGCGCGGCGGCGATGGCCGTCGGCGCCCCGGCTTCGGCATCTCCGGCACGCAACGGCAACGTCGTGCTGGTGCACGGCGCCTACGCTGACGGATCCTGCTGGGCCAAGGTGATTCCCTTGCTGCTGCACGCAGGAGTGGCCGTCACGGCGGTGCAGCATCCGCTCACGTCGCTGGCTGAGGGCGCCGCGGCCACGCGTCGCGCCCTCGACCTGCAGACCGGGCCGACTGTCCTGATGGGACACTCGTTCGGCGGGTCGGTGATCACCGAAGCCGGTGATCACCCGAATGTCAGTTCGCTGATCTACCTCTCGGCCCGTGCGCCGGAGGTCGGCGAGGACTATGGCGCCTTGGCTGCGAAGTTCCCGACTCCGCCTGCGAACGCTGGGTTGGTCTACAACAACGGTTTCGGCGGGTTGACTGAGCGGGCTTTCCTCAACGACTTCGCCAACGGTGTGCCCCGCAGCGAGGCCCGTGTCCTTTATGCCGCTCAGGGCCGGCTCGCGCAGACCCTGTTCGGGAATCGGACCACTGCCGCGGCATGGAAGGCCAAGCCCGCGCGGTACCTGATCACAACAGAGGACCGGACTACCAGTCCTGAGCTGCAGCGGTTCGTGGCCGAGCGAATGGGCGCGCAGATTTCCGAGGCGTCCACGGGTCACTTGTCGTTCATTGTCCGGCCGTCCCTGGTTGCCAGGCTGATCCTCGACGCGCTGCCATGATTCTTGTGCTCGGTGGGACCGGTGAAGCCCGGCGGCTCGCCGGGGAGCTGCCCGATGTGATCTCGTCGCTGGCGGGCCGGGTTCGTACGCCCCGACTGCCGCCGGGCGAGGTGCGTGTCGGCGGGTTTGGTGGTCCGGAAGGCCTGCGGAAATGGCTTCGGGACAACAAGATCGATGCCGTGATCGATGCCACCCATCCGTTCGCGGCTCGCATGACCGCGACCGCGGCGCGGGTGACTGCAGAGGAAGACCTGCCTTTCGTTGTGTTGCGGCGTCCAGGTTGGACTCAAGGGCCGGGCGATGACTGGCGCTGGGTGGACAGTGTTGCCTCTGCGGCGCTATCCCTGACGGCCGAGCGGGTCTTCCTTACCACAGGGCGTGAGGAGCTCTTCGAATTCGTCGGTCTCGGCAACTGGTTCTTGGCGCGCTCGGTTGAACCACCGGAACCTCCTGTGCCGCAACGGCTTCACGTTGTACTCGATCGTGGACCGTTCACTGTGGAGGGTGAGCTCGCGTTGATGCGTGAGCACAATATCCAGGCGCTGGTCACCAAGGACAGCGGCGGGGAGATGACCGCGGCGAAGTTGACCGCCGCGCGGGAACTGGGGATCCCGGTTGTCATCGTCCGCCGCCCGCCGCTTCCTGACGGTGTGGTTACGGTGTCCAGTGTGGACGAAGCCGTCAGCTGGGTTCGGGGTATCGGCGCGGTGTGAAGACTTGGCCGCTCTCGGTCAGCCGCGTCTGCGAGGAGCCGATCAGCAGCAGGCACCGCATGTCCACCTTGGACGGATCGAGGTCCGCCAGCCGGACGATCTCGATGGACTCAGTGGGATAGCCGACGTCCCGGCCGATCACCACCGGCGTCTCCGCCGACCGGTGTTCGAGTAGCAGGTCGCGGGCCGCCTCGACCTGCCAGGTCCGGGTCTTCGAGGCCGGGTTGTAGATCGCGAGCACGAGATCCGCCTTGGCCGCGGCGGAAAGCCGGGACGAGATGACGTCCCACGGCTTGAGCCTGTCGGACAAGGAAAGCACGCAATAATCGTGGCCGAGCGGCGCGCCGACCCTGCTGGCGACGGCGTTGGCCGCGGTCAGTCCAGGCAGGATCCTGACCGGGACGTCCGTGTACTCCTCGGCGACTTCCAGCACGGCGCTGGCCATCGCGAACACCCCGGGATCGCCTGACGAAACCACAGCAACCCGGGCGCCGTTACGCGCCAGGTCAAGGGCGAAAGCCGCCCGTTCGGCTTCGACCCGGTTGTCTGACAAGTGCCGTCGCTGACGTGGATTCGGTGGCACGCGGTCGATGTACGGCCCGTAGCCGACGAGATCCGTTGCTGTGGCGAGAGCATCTTGGGCTTCTGGCGTCAGCCATTCCCGCCCTGCCGGGCCGAGACCGACGACGACCACTTCACCTTCGACAGGCTTCTCCGCGGCAGTCGGTGTGACGGCCGCGGCCCGGCTCGACAGCAGGGCCACCGAGAAGTACGGGACCGTGGATGGATCGACCTCGGCGAGGGGCTCGATGCGCTGCTTGTCGGTGGTCGCGCGTTCGACGTACCAGGCCTCGTCAAGGCGTCCGGCCTCCTGCAACGCCGTCCGTACCTTGGTGAACGTCCGGCCCAGCTTCATGATCGCCGCGGAGTCCGTGGCTTTGAGCTTCTCGGTGAGCTTGTCGGCGTCGAGGGTGCCTGGCAGGACTGTGAGGGTTTCTTCCCGCTCGACCAACGGCCTGCCCAATTCGGCCGACGCCGCGCTGACCGACGTCACGCCCGGGACGACCTGCGTCGGGTACCGGTGGGCGAGGCGCTTGTGCAGGTGCATGTAGGAGCCGTAGAAGAACGGATCTCCTTCTGCCAGAACGACAACGTCACGACCCGCGTCTAGGTGCGCGGCGAGCCTTGCCGCGCATTCCTCGTAGAAGTCTTCGAGCGCACCGAGATACCCGCCGGGGTGATCGGTGGTTTCGGTGGTGATCGGGTACATCAGTGGCTCTTCGATCTGGCCCGCGTGCATGTAGTGCTTGGCGATCGAGCGGGCGATGCTGCGACCGTGCCGTGCACTGTGGAACGCGATGACGCCAGCCGATTCGATGAGCCGTGCCGCCTTGACGGTGATCAATTCCGGGTCGCCTGGGCCGAGCCCGACGCCCCACAAACGACCTGTCGGCGATGTCATTCTTCCTCACTCGCGATCGCGTTCAGGGCGGCCGCGGTCATGGCACTGCCACCGCGTCGCCCGTGAACCACCAGATACTCCAACCCAAGACTGTTGTCAGCCAACGCTTCCTTCGACTCGGCGGCGCCGACGAACCCGACTGGGATGCCCAGCACAGCTGCGGGCCGTGGCGCGCCGTCGGCGATCATGTCGAGCAGATGGAACAGCGCGGTCGGCGCGTTCCCAACCGCCACAACGGATTCCCCGAGGCGGTCTTTCAGGAGCTCGAAACCCGCGACGCTTCTGGTGTTGCCCATCTTGGCGGCGAGGTCCGGCACCCTTGGGTCGTTGAGCATGCACACGACCTCGTTGTCCGCAGGCAATCGCTTGCGCGTGACACCGGCCGCGACCATCTGGGCGTCACACAGAATCGGCGCCCCCGCTTGAAGTGCGGCGCGTGCCTTCGCGACAGCGTTGGGGGAGTAGGCGATGTCGGCGACGAGATCGACCATGCCGCACGCGTGGATCATCCGGACCGCGACCTTGGCGACGTCAGCAGGAAGGCCGCTGAGATCCGCCTCGGCACGGATGGTCGCGAAGGACTGGCGGTAGATTTCCGCGCCATCCCGCACGTACTCGGTCACTCGCTCCTCCGATAACCGTCGCCCGTGGCGATCATTTCGACCACGTGCCCTGCCGGTTTCCCGCACCGCCGGTCACATCCCGACCAGTGCACAGGAATCCTGTCTTTTCTTGTGGTAACCCACGCCGTCGCGTCCGCCCGCACGTCCGCCAACGCTTTCGCGCACCCCGGCCGCCCGGCGCAGGCGGTTACGCCGTGCCAAGGGGAGTCGGGGTCCGTGACGAGGTCGGTTTCGACGGCCGGAATCACGACGCTACGCCATGGCGTGAGCCGGACCCAGGGAGCAACGTCACACAGCTTCAGCGCCTGGGTCCGGGTGAGGCGGCCGAGCGGCACGGCGGCAACGGTCCGGTCGCCGAAGCGGCCGATCGGGTGGGTGGAGGCTGGCTTGATCTCGATGCGGCTGGGTCTGGTGTTGGTTGCCTGGGTGCTGTTCGGGGGCTCGCCAAGTTCAGTCGTGATTCGCTGAGCGGCATCCGGAGGTCCGGTCAGCTTCGCCGTGATCCTTTCGGCGCCATCCGGCACCTCGGCCAGCCGCCAGGCATCGCCCCTGATCCGCTGAAACTCCCGCGCCGCCGTGATCACCGCTTCAACCGGATTCGCCACCCGCAATCCAGTGTCTTTGCCCGCCAGCAACAAAGCATCGGCGTGCAGGCCGATATCGGCACCGAGGCCGCTGACATCGCCGCGGCCATCGTCCACAGTGACCAGAAACCGCCCAGGCAACGCGGCAAGCTCAGGCTCGGCACATAAAGCCCTGTCCACCTCATCGACAAGGTGTTGATCATCACCAAGCGGCGAAGCAATGATGTTGCGCACACGTTCATGCGACAACGACGGCAAAAGCCCCGCACCCCACAACCGGGACGCCAGCTCGACCTCAGCCCCCGCGGCCAACGCCCGAATCTGGATATTGGCCCGCGAGGTCAGCTCAAGACTGCCATCGCCCAAGTCGGCCGAGGCATCGGTCAACGCCCTGAGCTGGGCATTCGTCAACGTCCCACCGGGCACCCGGACCCTGGCGAGCCCACCATCCGCCGCCTGATGCACCGCGATCGCGCCAGGACAAGCGTCCGGGCGGGTGCGGTCAGGTTCAGCGGGCACGCGCCGGATGCTACTTGGGCGCGCCGCGTTGATAGGCCTCTCGGGTGAGGTGGCAACCGCTGCTGACGCTGAGCGTGGTGTTCTTGGCGGTGCCGAAGAGGAGTTCGGCGCCCCAGTCGTTGCCGAAGGTGACCTCGTGGTCGCCGGGGCGGTCGATGACCGCGCCATGCAGCTTGAAGCCGTGCTGGTTCGCGATCGACTCGACCAGTTTCACCGCCTCGCCCCACCTGGCGTCGGGCAGGTTGCCTGGTGAGTGGCCGGAGCTGTAGCGCCGCTTCTCGCCGTCAGCGCCGATGTCGTTGAACTCTCCGCACATCGATGCCCTGAAGAGCTCGTCGTTGGGCTGCCACGGCGTGATGCCGATCTTGGCGACCAGCTCGTCGCGGATGTTTCCGAGCATGCCGAGGTATTCCTCGTGGATCTGCTCGATGTCCGGCCGGTTGGCCAGTTGGGAATACTGGTCCGACGGTCCGCTGCACGCTCCCACCACGAGGACCGTGCAGAGGACCGCGAGCAGTCGGGTCACTTGGGCGTGCCGCGTTGGTGGGCCTCTTGGGTGAGGTGGCAGCCGGTGGTGATGCTGAGCGTGGTGTTCTTGGCGGTGCCGAAGAGCAGTTCGGCGCCCCAGTCGTTGCCGAAGGTGACCTCGTGGTCGCCGGGGCGGTCGACGACTGCGCCGTGCAGCTTGAAACCATGCTGGCCCACGATCGATTCGACCAGCTTGAGAGCATCAGCCCACTTGGCATCGGGCAGGTTTCCGGGTGAATGCCCTGAGCTGTACAGCCGGACCTCGCCGTCGCCGCCGACATCGTTGAACTCCGCCCCGCACAGCGAAGCCCTGCGGGGATTCTCGTCGGGCACCCAGGCCGTGATGCCGATCTCCGCGACGAGCTGGTCGCGGATCTGCTCGAGCATCCGCTCGTATTCACCGTTGATCTGCTCGATGTCCGGCCGCTTCGCCAGCTCGGTGAACTGCTCGTTCTTCGACGACGACATGGAACCACCTTTCGAATCACACGCGCCGACCAGCAGCAAGACCGTGCAGAAAAGACCAACTAGCCGCATCATTTCGTCCCTGGGAATGGCCATGTGAAGATGTCACCGACGCCTCTGCCGTCGTCGCGGACGACTCGGTCCTGCATTCCACCGACCACGACGCCAAGGTTGTATTGGCTGGTGCTCTTGTCGACCATGTACGCGCTGTGTCCCGTGGATTCGCTGAGGTGGCGGCCGTCCGGCAGAGTTGTTTCCTTGGCGGAAATGTGGTTCATGCCGTCCATGTGGCTTGGATCGCGGCCGAAGTACCCGAAGTCGCCGACCGCGTCGTTTTTCGCCTCGATGTAGAACGCGTTTCCGGTCGGCACATTGATCTTGTTGATGTCATCCGTGCCGAGGCCGGGGGAGCCGTAGAACACCGCGTTGTCGACGCCCGTGTTCTGCTGAAGCGCGAGTCCGGTTGTGGTCGAGCCATAGGAATGGCCGAGTGCTGTCATATGCGGATCGGTGGCACGTGACGCGTCGATCCCGTTCAGGAAAGGCGCCAGTTTCTTCGCGCCTTCCTTGGCGGAATGGTCGTCCAGCACGGTGTTGTCGTCGAAGACCACGCCGCCGAAACTCAGCTGAGGCGCCTGGTATCCGATCCACGTCACGGTGGCGACGCTACCGCCATCGCCGTAGCGCTTGAGCTCCTGCTCGGAACGGAGCCGGAGTTCTTCCATTTGCTTGTCGTATCCGCCGAGGCTGCCGTTGACCGTGGATGTCAGACCGGGGGTGAACACCGCGACGTGGTCGGCTGTGTCGATATTGCCGTTGGCGACGGCGGCTTCGGCCCGCTCGTTTGTCATGTTGAGCAACAGCAGTTGACGATCGCCCTTCGCCAACGTTTCCTCGATCTTGTTCAGCGAATCGAGCTTGGCGTTGACGTGCTCCAGTTCCGCGTCGGCATTCGTGAATGTGCCGCCGAACCAGTTGTCGTCCAGGTCTGCTTCCAGTTCACGCTTCCGAGCCTCGAGTTTCGCTCGTTCATCGTCCAGCCGGTTGCGGTTGGCCTCGTCGCGCGCCGAACCTGGCACGCCGTCGAGGTTGCCGATCCAGTCCGGATGCTGCTGGATGATCTGCTTGCGCTCGGCGTCCGACAGTGAGTCCCACCAACCCGCGTTGTCCCAAGGCGTTCCGTCCTTCGGCGGCTCCAGCGTGGACAGGCCACCCTGCTTTCCACCCGCGGCCGCGGCAGCCTGCAACGATGTCGCGCCCTGGTCGTCGACCTCGCCTTTCTCGGCGCGGGTCAGGATTGCCGCGAGGTCGTTGTCGATGTCTGTGCCGCGCCGGATCGCCTGCTCGACGCGGTCCGCCAACTCCGTCTGGACACGTTGGCGCTCGCGGAAATACTCGTCGATGTGCGCGGGGTCGTGGGCCGTTTCTGGCGCGTTGTCGACGATGCTGCCATCGTCTCGGATGACGAAATGGTGGTGTTGGGCGATGTCCTCGGTTTCTTTGACGGCGTGCCCAAGGGCTTCGACCGCGTCGGCCGCTTCGCCCATGCCCCGGCGGACCGCGGCTACCCCAGCCACTAGCCGTTCCATCCGGTTGTTGAGCTCTTCACGCTTCGCGCGTGCCTGGTCTGCCGATTGGCCGGTCCACCCGTGCGGGGTCCCGGTCGCGGCCAGTTCGTCGCTCAGGCCGATCAGTTCGTCGCAGCACCTGTTCAGGTCTCCGACTGACGTGTCCAACGGGCCCGACTGCCACTTGCGGATGTCTCCATACGATGGCATCGGCTATCCCATGCCTTGGAAGTCGGCTTTCGCCGCTTCTTCGTTCGCCGCGTAGTGGTCTGCCGCTTTCGTGAGGTTCTCGCCGTAGGTCTGCGCGTCCGTGCTCCAGGTTTTCACCTGATTCGTCCACGCCGTCGCCAACGAGGCCGCCGCCGGGCCTGAACGGCTGCCTGGCAGTGCCGGTCCGACGTCGTCGATGGCCGCCCCCAGCTGGACCTTCCCCGCTTGGGTCGCCGCGTCACCCGCAGCCGCGGACGCCTTCCGCAGCGAGTCGATCACGACCTCGTAGCCCACTTGTCGCCTCCAGTTGTCGCCGGACTCCTGTGAGGTTCGTGGCTCGTGTCCGGTTCCCCGCGTGACCTTACTGAGACGTAGCGCACGCGCTACCGGCCGGTGAAACTGGCCGACAGCGCGTGCGGGGGAGCTACTCGATCATTCCCACCAGTGGACTGCGAGGCCACCGGCGTTGGTGCGGACGAACGCGTACGGCTTGTGCGACGGGTCCGGCACGAGCGCCACCCCGAGCCCTCCGGCGATACCGCTGCCCACACTGCCCTGATTCGCCCAGTTCCAGGCGCGGCCGGTCCACCAGTGGACCCACAGGTTCCCGTCCCCAGCCCGGACGAACGCGTAGGGCCGCTGGTTGTCCACCGTCAACGCGCCCACTCCGTCGCTCACGCCGCCAGCGGGTGCGCCCTGGTTGGACCACGCCCATGCGCGGCCACTCCACCAGTTGAGCCACAGGTTTCCGTCGTGGCCGCGGACGAACGCGTATGGGCGTTCGGCACCACCAGACGAGTTCCTGACGCCGGTCGTTCCCACGCCCGCAGCGATGCCGCCGCCAGGCGCACCTTGGTTGGACCAGGACCAAGAGTTGCCCGACCACCAGTTCAGCCACAGGTTTCCGTCGCCGCCCCGCACGAACGCGTACGGGCGTTCCTGGCCCCCCGGGCTGTCCTTGACCGTCATGACGCCGACCGTGCCGATGATGCCGCCGCCGGGTGTGCCCTGGTTGGACCAGACATAGTGGCTGCCCGTCCAGGAGTTGAGCCACAGGTTTCCGTCGTTGCCACGGACGAACACGAACGGGCGTTCGTTCGCTGTGGGGCTGTCCCGAACCGTGATGGCGCCGATGCCCTCAGCGATTCCGCCTGCGGGCGCGCCGTGGTTGGTCCAGCTCGAGTTGCCGGTGACCGATGTGTTCCGCCAGAGGTTCCCGTCGCCACCGCGGACGAACGCGTACGCCAGGTGACCGCCGAAACCGTCTCCGTACCGGATGACACCGACGCTGCTGGCGACACCGGACGTGGGGGCGCCGAGAATGGACCAGACCCAGGAAGAGCCGGTCCACCAGTTCTTCCACAGGTTTCCGTCGGACCCGCGGACGAAGGTGTGTACCAGATTGTCCTGCCCGCCGGCCGGGGGCCGCATGGACACCGCGCCGACCCGCTCGGCCACGGTGGTGTTACCCGGCGTCCCTTGGTCCGCCCAATGCCAGGCGGCCAGTATCGAGGACTCGGCGTTCGATGTGCCGACTGCTCCGGCACCTAACGTCAGGGAAGCTAACACCAAGCTGGCGACTCGTCTGAGTCCACCGCGCATGTGCTTTCTCCTTGTTCGTGTTGTCGCTTGGCCATGATCGTGTCGGCTCATCGCGCACCGGCGCATCGTCGTGAGACGAGAAACGACGGCGGTGCACGGGAGGTGGTTTGTCACATGTGACAAGCAGGCCCAGTGCGAGCAGGTAGGGTCAGCTGGAACGACGAAGCAGCGAGGAAGCCGGTGCGAATCCGGCGCGGTCCCGCCACTGTTCACCGGGTCACCCGCCCGGGAGCCAGACACTCCTGCTCGCCGACCTGCGTCCCGGGGCGAGGACCCCGGGGGAGTGGAGTGACCCGCGTGATCCTGCTGCTGTCGACGTCCGACACCGACCTGTTGTCCGCGAGGGCCAGCGGCGCCGACTTCCGTCTCGGCAACCCGAGCCGGGTCGAGGTGGACGATCTTCCCGCCCTGGTAGACGGGGTCGACCTGGTCGTGGTCCGCATCCTCGGTGGCCGTCGCGCGTGGGAAGAGGGCCTTGATGCCCTGCTCGCGGGGCCACGTCCGGTGGTCGTGCTCGGTGGCGAGCAGCAGCCGGACGCCGAGCTGATGGAGCTTTCCACGGTTCCCGCAGGCGTTTGCGCGGAGGCGCATGCCTACCTGGCGCACGGTGGCCCGGAGAACCTGAGCGAGCTGTTCAACTTCCTGTCCGACACGGTTCTGTTGACAGGCCTTGGCTTCAACCAGCCCGTGCCCGCGCCTAACTGGGGCTTGCTTGAACGCTCGTCAGCGGGCACGGGCCCGGTCGTCGCGGTCCTGTACTACCGCGCGCACCACATGGCCGGGAACACGGCGTTCGTGCACACGTTGTGCGATGCGATCGAGGCTCAGGGCGGGCAGGCGATGCCCGTGTTCTGTTCGTCGCTCAGGACCGCCGAGCCGGAACTGCTGGCGACGCTCGGCAAGGCGGATGCCCTTGTCGTGACGGTGCTCGCGGCCGGTGGCACGAAGCCCGCCACGGCGTCGGCCGGTGGGGATGACGAAGCATGGGACGTTGGTGCCCTCGCCGCGTTGGATGTGCCGATCCTGCAAGGGCTTTGCCTGACGTCCAGCCGGGCGAGCTGGGACGAGAACGACGACGGGCTTTCTCCGCTTGACACCGCGACTCAGGTCGCGATCCCGGAGTTCGACGGCCGGATCATCACGGTTCCGTTCTCGTTCAAGGAGATCGACGAGGACGGGCTGACTGTTTACGTCGCCGACGAGGAGCGCGCCGCCCGCGTCGCGGGCATCGCGGTACGGCACGCGTCGCTGCGGCACATTCCGCCTGCCGAGCGTCGGATCGTGGTCATGCTGTCGGCGTATCCGACCAAGCACTCCCGCATCGGCAATGCCGTCGGCCTCGATACCCCGGCGAGTGTTGTCCGGTTGCTGACCGCGATGAAGGAACGTGGTTACGACGTTGGCGAGCTGCCTGGCGTCGCGAACCAGGACGGCGACGCGCTGATCCACGCGTTGATCGCGGCAGGTGGGCAGGATGCGGACTGGCTGACCGAGGAGCAGTTGACCGGCAACCCGATCCGTATCTCTGCCGCGAAGTACCGGGCTTCTTTTGCCAAGCTGCCGCAGGACGCGCGGGAGGCGATCGAGGAGCACTGGGGCGAGGCGCCCGGCGAGCTGTTCGTGGACCGTTCGTCCGATCCGGACGGTGAGATCGTCCTGGCTGCGTTGCAGGCCAACAACATTGTCGTGATGGTCCAGCCGCCACGCGGGTTCGGCGAGAACCCGATCGCGATCTACCACGACCCGGACCTGCCGCCGAGCCACCACTACCTGGCCGCATACCGTTGGCTGGCCGAGGAGTTCGGCGCGCACGCGATGGTGCACGTCGGCAAGCACGGCAACCTGGAGTGGCTGCCCGGCAAGACTGTCGGCATGTCCGCCGGATGTGGCCCGGACGCGGCACTCGGGGACATTCCGCTGATTTACCCGTTCCTAGTCAACGACCCTGGCGAGGGAACGCAGGCAAAACGCCGTACGCACGCCACTTTGGTCGATCACCTCGTGCCGCCGATGTCCCGTGCCGACAGTTACGGCGACATCGCGCGCTTGGAGCAGTTGCTCGACGAGCACGCGAACATCGCCGCGATGGACCCGGCGAAACTTCCGGCGATCCGCGCGCAGATCTGGACGCTGATCCAGGCCGCCAAGCTCGACCACGACCTCGGTCTCGACGACCGCCCGCACGACGCGGAATTCGACGACTTCCTGTTGCATGTGGACGGCTGGTTGTGCGAGGTCAAGGACGTCCAGATCCGCGACGGCCTGCACATTCTCGGCGTCGCACCGGAAGGCGAAGCACGCGTCAACCTGGTGCTCGCGATGTTGCAGGCACGGCAGATGTGGGGCGGTCAGGCTGACGCTTTGCCCGGTCTGCGTGAAGCTCTCGGGTTGTCCGAAAAGGACTCTGACCGGACCGCGACGGACACTGTGGAAGCCACCGCGCGCGCTTTGGTCGAGGGTATGGAGAACGCGTCCTGGAACGTGGACGCGGTACCGGGCGTTGTGTCCTCAGTGCTTGGTCGTTCCGATGATGTCGTCGCCAAGATCATGGTGTTCGCGGCTGCTGAGGTCGTGCCTCGGTTGGCTCGTACGACCGACGAGCTCGACCATGTCCTGCATGCCTTGGATGGCGGCTACATTCCTGCTGGGCCAAGCGGCTCGCCGCTGCGCGGCTTGATCAACGTACTGCCCACCGGGCGTAACTTCTACTCGGTCGACCCGAAGGCTGTGCCGTCTCGTCTGGCTTGGGAGACCGGTCAGGCGATGGCTGACTCGCTGCTGAACCGGTATCGCCAGGACACTGGGGAATGGCCGCCGTCGGTTGGGCTTTCGGTGTGGGGCACGTCCGCGATGCGGACCGCGGGCGACGACATCGCGGAAGTGCTTGCGCTTGTTGGTGTCCGTCCACTGTGGGATGACCAGTCCCGGCGTGTTTCCGGCCTTGAAGTGATTCCGCTTGACGAGTTGGGGCGCCCGCGTATTGACGTGACCGTGCGCATCAGCGGCTTCTTCCGCGACGCCTTCCCGCATGTGGTGGCTTTGCTTGACGACGCTGTGCAAATGGTTGCGGCCCTTGATGAGCCAGCCGACCAGAACTTCCTCAAGGCGCATGTGGACGCTGATCGTGACGATCACGGTGACGCGCGGCGGGCCACGATGCGGATCTTCGGCTCGAAGCCAGGTGCTTATGGCGCGGGCATTCTGCCGTTGATCGACAGTCGCAACTGGCGTGACGACGCGGACCTTGCTGAGGTCTACGCGGTGTGGGGCGGCTACGCCTACGGGCGCGGCCTCGACGGAGTCCAGGCGCGCCAGGACATGGAGACGTCGTACAAGCGAATTGCCGTGGCCGCCAAAAACATTGACACCCGCGAACACGACATCGCCGACTCAGACGACTATTTCCAGTATCACGGCGGAATGATCGCGACCGTCCGCGCGCTCACCGGCAAGGCGCCCGCCGCTTATGTCGGCGACAGCACGCGCCCGGACGCCGTGCGCACGCGAACGCTGAACGAGGAGACCACACGGATCTTCCGTGCTCGCGTGGTGAACCCGCGTTGGTTGGCGGCTATGCGTAAGCACGGCTACAAGGGCGCTTTCGAGCTCGCGGCCACTGTGGACTATCTGTTCGGATACGACGCCACCACGGGTGTCGTGGCCGACTGGATGTACGAGCAGCTCGCAGCGTCCTATGTGCTCGATCCAGAGAACCAGAAGTTCCTTGCTGAGGCCAATCCCTGGGCGCTGCACGGGATTTCCGAGCGGCTGTTGGAAGCGGCCGACCGTGGCATGTGGGAGCACCCCGAGCAGAGCACCCTCGATGCCCTGCGCGCGGTGTACCTCGCAACCGAAGGCGACCTGGAAGGCGGCTCCTGAACAGACTCGTGAGTGGTTAGCCGTGTTCTAACCCTGCTAACCACTCACGAGGGACGGGTGTAGCGGTGTTTGACGCCGACCGGGAAGTATTCCGGGTCACCGGCCGGGCGCAGGACCACCTCCGGTAGCTGCCGCTCGGCCGGGACGTAGTTGGCGAACTCGCTGTTCAACCGGCGCAGCTGGGCCAGGATCTCGTCAGCGATCCTGGCCGCGTCACCCTGCTGGCCCGGTGCGAGTTCGACCGTGATCCGCAGGCGCCGGTCACGGTCATCGTCCTCATAGGTCTCAAGGACGAACTTCCCGGTGACCCAGTCGCTGATCTCCGGCTGTTCCAAGCCGACGGTCACATTCTCGGGATAGATGTTCGCGCCGAAATACGAAACAGTGAACAACGACCGCCCGAACACGAAAACAAACGGTAGGTCGGGCCCGTCTGTCGGCGTGAACCCGTTGTCGTCGCAGAATTCCAGCATCTGCTCATGCGTGATCACGCCGCCCTCATCGGCGATGTGATAGCGGATCAACGGAACCCCGTTGTCCCCGGAGAACAGCAAGGTTCCATTGTGGACCTCGAAGAAACGGCTGCGCGGGTCGTATTGGAGGAGAGATGGCAGCCGTGAGTCACCGAAGAGCTCTCTGGCGAGATCTGGCCGGGTGGCGAGAAAACGCCGGATCGACACCGACTTCGAGGTCTCGTTGCCAAGCACGCCCGCGTCCGCGGTGCCGTACAACGACACCATCCCGCTGACCGGATCCCGCACGCCTGCCCTTGACGCGACCAGATCGCGCCACTCCTCGCTGAACACCTCACCCGCGAAGACCATCTTGATGTCGTAGGAAGCCCAGCCTGATCCGGAGTCGACGACATCCTTGACGAACGGTGGGTACCCAAGCAGCACGACCTGGTCGAAGTGCGGTGCCAGTTCGGGCAGCACGCGCAGGATCTCGGCCTTGTTGTTGCCAGGGGCCACGGACGTGATCGGGAATCCCTGGTTGGACAGGTGTCGTACGCAGGCGAGGGTGAACAGCCCGCCGACCCACGTGCCCAAAGGAAAGCAGATCACGGCAAGGGTGGTCTTGGTGTCGGCCTCGAATGCCCGGAACACCTGCTCGAAGCGTTGGGTGATGTGCAGCTCGTCGCTGACCGACCGTGGCCAGATCGTCGGCGTGCCCGACGACCCTGACGATACGGAGATCATGTCCCCGATCCGCCCATCCCGGCACAATTCAGCCAGCGGATACCGGCTCTGGTAGTTCTTCTTCGAGGTCAAGGGCAGCTGCTGAAAATCCTCAAAGGACCGCACCGACTCCGGACCGACCCCGTGCTCGGCAAGGAACTTGGGATACGCCGGTACAGAAGCGACAACATCCCGGAACAGCGAGAGCACATCATCCATGCCTCCGATTGTGCACGCCGTGTCCACCGTTCCAGAACACCGTGTCCACCGTTCCTGAAGGCCGTGTCGACCGTTCCGGCACACCGTGTCCACCGTTGCTTGCGGCTGTGTCCGCCTTTGCTGACGGGTGTTGACCGTTGCTTGCTGGTTTTTCTTGCTTTCCAGCGTGGCGCTCCGCGCTTCGGGGCTTTCACTTCGGCGCATCTTTCATTGCACCGCGCTGGGCGCGTGTCCACCATTCCTTCATGGTGAGTCAAACTGCTCGACTCGCTTCCAGCTCTGCTAGGGCGTGTTTCGAATGTCCCGGTCGATGAGAGGCAGGATCGGGGTGGTTCCTGGCGACGCCGCGGTGACGCCGCGAATACTGGTTGTCTTTGGGCGTTGCCGCGGTGGCGTCAGGGGCCGCATCCGGCCTGGCTATCGCGATCGGGCATTTGAAACACGCCCTAGTCGCCGTTGTTCGTCGCTCGCGTGTTCAACTCACCACAAGGAATGGTGGACATGCGGGAGGCTAGGCCGTCTAGTAGGGCTTGTAGGCCTTGCTCGAAGAGGTTGTCGAGTATCAGGTCGTATCCTTCCGCGTTGAGCGTCGCCAGCATCTTGCTGAACGTGGGGAAGCGGCCCATTGCCGTGATCGCGTTCAGTGCGCCTTCCGTGCTGTCCATCCAGTCCTCATCGGACATTCCGGACGTGCTGAAGGCTTGCTGCTCACGCTCCAAGTGCACCGCGATGCCCTGGGTGTAGCTGAAGATCAGCACGGTTATGTCGAGCATTTCGGCCGCGGTGAGTCCAAGTGCTTCCAAGGGTACGAGCATCCACTCGGAATGTGCGGTCAGATTGGGCAATGGCAGGGGGCGGGTGATGGGCCCCAGCTGAGCGAGCCAAGGGTGTCGTTTGAACAGGGACCACAGGGTTCGCGCGGCGAGTTCCAGACGGGGACGCCAGGCCAGTGACCCTTTGGAGGGGTAACCACGTTCACCGAACGCGGCATCGGCCATCAGGATGACGAGCTCGTCCTTGCCTTTCACGTGTCGGTACGGCGCCATCGTGGCCACGCCGAGCCTGGCGGTCACGCTGCGCATGGATACCGCGGCCAGGCCCTCGGCGTCGGCGATGTCGATGGCCGCGCGCACGAGCCGGTCGCGCGTGAGGTCGTGCTGACGGGACCATTTCGGCGCCTTCACGTTCTTGGAACCGGCGACCACGAAACCGGACCGGGGCTCGGCATTGATCAGGCCTTCCTGCGCCACCACAGTCAGGGCTTTGGCCGCCGTGGCGGTCGCGACGCCCCACGTGGCGGCGAGTTTGCGGACCGACGGGACCTTCGCGCCGGGTACCAGTTCGCCTGCGGCGATCTGCCGCTTGAGTTCGGCGGCTATGTCCAGGTAGCGGGGCATCCCGGGGCCTTCCTGTGCTAGTACAGATATGCAACTGTGCTAGGTCAGTTTTGACCAACATGCCTGTTCGGTTGCCAGTGTATGCGTCATAGCGTACGACCAACTGATACAGGAGAACGCCATGCGAAACGTTCTGGTCTCTGGTGCGGGTGTCGCCGGTTCTGCCCTCGCCTACTGGCTCACGCGGAACGGCTTCGCCGTCACCGTCGTCGAGCGTGCCGAGAGCCTGCGCAAGGGTGGCCAGGCGATCGATGTCCGTGGCGTCGCCCTTCAGGTGATCGACCGGATGGGCCTTGGTGAGCAGCTGCGAGCGGCACGGACGCAGATGCGCGGAATGTCCATGATGGACCGTGACGGCAACGAGATGTTCCGGTCCGAGGAGAAGACCTTGAGCGCGGGCCGACTCGACAGTGACGACATCGAGGTTTTACGGGAAGACCTGACGGCCATGATCTACGAGGCGACCAAGGACGGGGTCGAATACGTCTTCGACGACACGATCACCGCGCTGCACCAAGAAGACCACGGCGTGCGGGTCGAGTTCGAGAAGGGCGGCTACCGCACCTTCGACTTCGTGATCGGCGCGGACGGCATGCATTCACGTGTCCGCGGCCTGGCCTTCGGTGCCGAAGAGAAGTTCATTCAGCACCTTGGCTCGTACATCGCGGTCTTCCCGTCGCCCAACTTCCTCGAGCTGGACAACTGGCAGGTGTGGATCCAGGACCAGGAAAGCGGCGCGGGTGGTGGCGTGTATCCCGTGCGGGACAACAGCGAGCTGCGCGCGACCTTCGGTTTCATGTCCGACCGGATCGACTATGACTACCGGGACGTCGCGCAGCACAAGAAGCTGATGGCCGACCACCTCTCGCACCTCGGCTGGGAGATGCCGAAGTTCATCGAGGTGATGACGGACGCGCCGGACTTCTACTTCGACGCGATGGCCCAGATTCACATGGACAAATGGTCAACCGGCCGGGTCGCACTGGTCGGTGACGCCGCCTACTGCGCCTCGGTTCTGTCCGGACAGGGAACAAGCATTGCCTTGGTTGGCGCGTACATCCTCGCCGAGGAGCTCGGTAAGGCCGATCACGCCGAGGCGTTCGCGGCGTACGAGCGCCGGATGCGGTCGTACGCCGAGCTCAACCAGGCGCTGGCAACGGAGAACCCGGGCCAGCCCGCGTCAGAAGAGTCCATGGAGAAAGCCAAGAACGCCATTTCCCTGTGAACAAAGGAATGCCGCTTTATGAGCAGGGGGTGCTCATAAAGCGGCATTCCGGTTAGTTAGACCATTGGGCGGTCGGTCGGGGCGATGGGGGCGGGCAGGACGGACCTGTTCATCAGGTACGCGTCCACCCCGGCCGCCGCCGAACGGCCTTCGGCGATCGCCCAGACGATGAGCGACTGGCCACGGCCCATGTCGCCCGCGACGAACACGCCATCGACGCTGGTGGCGAAGGATTCGTCGCGGGCGACATTGCCCCGTGGGTCGTATGCGACCCCGAGCTCGTTGAGCAGGCCTTCCTGCTGCGGGCCGACGAAGCCCATCGCGAGGGTGACCAGCTGCGCGGGAATCTCCCGCTCGGTTCCTTCGATCGGGACGAACCTTCCCGCGTCCATCTTGACGTCGACGAGCTTGAGCGACTGGACGTTATCTTCGGAATCGCCGGTGAACTCCACAGTGGACACCGCGTAGATCCGTTCGCCGCCCTCCTCGTGCGCCGAGGAAACCCGGTAGATCATCGGGTACGTCGGCCACGGGTGCGCCTCCGACCGGACCTCCGGCGGCCGCGGCATGATCTCCAGCTGTGTCACCGAAGCCGCGCCTTGCCGGTGGGCCGTGCCCACGCAGTCAGCGCCGGTGTCACCGCCACCGATCACCACGACGTGCTTGCCTGCGGCACTGATCGGCGACGTGGCCAGGTCACCCCGGGCGACGCGGTTGGCGGGCGGGAGGTATTCCATCGCCTGGTAGACGCCCTTGAGCGACCGGCCAGGGATGGGCAGGTCACGCCACGCGGTCGCGCCACCGGCCAGAACGACGGCGTCGTACGACGTCCGCAGTTCGGTGGCCTTGATGTCCACGCCGACATTGACATCGGTCTTGAACGACGTGCCTTCGGCCCGCATCTGGTCGATCCGCCGGTCAAGACGCCATTTCTCCATCTTGAACTCGGGGATTCCGTAGCGCAGCAAGCCACCGATCGCGTCGGCCCGCTCAAGCACGGTCACCGAATGACCGGCCCTGGTCAGCTGCTGGGCCGCCGCGAGACCGGCGGGACCCGAGCCGACCACAGCGACCTTCTTGCCGGTCAAGGAAACCGGGACCTGCGGGGTGACCCAGCCTTCGTCCCACGCGCGGTCGATGATCGAGATCTCGACCCGCTTGATGGCCACGGGATCGCCGTTGATCCCGACCACGCAAGCGGTTTCGCACGGCGCCGGGCACAACGTCCCGGTGAATTCCGGGAAGTTGTTGGTCGCGTGCAGCCGCTCGATCGCGGCGAGCCAGTCCGTCTTCCAGACCAGGTTGTTCCACTCCGGAATCAGGTTGCCGAGCGGGCAACCCTGGTGGCAGAACGGGATTCCGCAGTCCATGCAGCGGCCCGCCTGGCGCTGCGTACGTTCCGTTGCGAAGTCCTCGTAGACCTCGCGCCAGTCCTGCAGCCTCAGGAAAACCGGCCGATGGGCCGCGTTTTCCCGCGGGGTGGTGATGAATCCCTTGGGGTCAGCCATGCGCGGCCTCCATGATCGCCTCGTTCACGTCACGGCCATCCCGCTCGGCACGAGCCCGCGCGGCCAGGACACGCTTGTAGTCCTTCGGCATCACCTTGGTGAAGCGGTCAGGGTCCCAATCGACCAAAAGATCGTGGGCGATCGCGGATCCTGTCTCGGTCAGATGCTTCTCGACGGTCTCGCGCAGGAACGCGCGATCGGTTTCGTCGAGGGGGTCCAGGTCGACCATCTCCGGGTTCACCCGGTGCTTGGCCATGTCGAGCACGTACGCGGCGCCGCCGGACATACCGGCCGCGAAGTTGCGCCCGATCTGCCCGAGCACGACCACCCGGCCACCGGTCATGTACTCGCACCCGTGGTCGCCGACGCCTTCCACGACAGCCAAAGCGCCAGAGTTGCGGACGCAGAACCGTTCGCCGACTTTGCCGCGGATGAAGATCTCGCCGGACGTGGCGCCGTAGCAGATCACGTTGCCCGCGATGATGTTCTCCTCGGCCACGAACGGCGCCGACGGGTCTGGCCGCAACGTGATCCGGCCACCGGAGAGTCCCTTTGCGACATAGTCGTTCGCGTCGCCGATCAACCGCAGCGTGACACCTTGCGGAATGAACGCGCCGAACGACTGGCCCGCGGTCCCGGTGAACGTGATGTCGATGGTGTCGTCCGGAAGCCCGGCACCACCCCAGATCCTGGTCACCTCGGAGCCGAGCATCGTGCCCACGGTCCGGTTCACGTTGCGTACCGGCAATTCGAGGCGTACTCGGTCCCCTGAGGACAGTGCGCCCTCGGCGAGCTGGATCAACGTGTTGTCCAGTGCCTTCTCCAAGCCGTGTTCTTGGGAAACGGCCTGGTGACGCACCGCGCGTGGCGGCAGTTCGGGCACGTGGAAGATCGGCGACAGGTCCAAACCGGACGCCTTCCAGTGATCAAGTGCCTTACGCGTGTCCAGCAGCTCGGCATGCCCGATCGCCTCGGCCATGGACCGGAAACCCAGCTGTGCCAGGTACTCGCGGACCTCCTGCGCGACGAACTCGAAGAAGTTCACCACGTATTCGGCCTTGCCGCTGAACTTCTCCCGCAGCACCGGGTTCTGCGTGGCCACGCCCACCGGGCACGTGTCCAGGTGGCAGACGCGCATCATGATGCAGCCCGACACAACCAGGGGAGCGGTCGCGAAACCGAACTCCTCCGCGCCGAGCAGCGCCGCGATGATCACGTCACGGCCGGTCTTGAGCTGGCCGTCGGTCTGCACCACGATCCGGTCACGCAACCTGTTGGCCAGCAATGTCTGCTGGGTCTCGGCGAGACCGAGCTCCCATGGACCACCGGCGTGCTTGATCGACGACAGGGGAGAAGCACCCGTGCCGCCATCATGACCCGAGATCAGCACGACGTCCGCGTGCGCTTTGGACACACCGGCCGCGACGGTGCCAACGCCCACTTCGGACACCAGCTTGACGTGAATACGCGCCCGAGGGTTGGCGTTCTTCAGGTCGTGGATCAGCTGTGCGAGGTCCTCAATGGAATAGATGTCGTGGTGCGGAGGCGGTGAGATGAGCCCGACACCCGGCGTGGAGTGCCGGGTCCTCGCGATCCACGGATACACCTTCGCGCCGGGCAGCTGCCCGCCTTCGCCTGGCTTGGCTCCCTGCGCCATCTTGATCTGGATGTCGTCGGCGTTGACCAAGTACTCGCTCGTCACGCCGAACCGTCCACTCGCGACTTGCTTGATCGCCGAGCGGCGCAGATCGCCGTTCTCGTCCGGCGTGAACCGGTCCGGATCCTCGCCGCCCTCACCGGTGTTCGACTTGCCGCCGATCCGGTTCATCGCGATCGCCAGGATCTCGTGCATCTCCTTGGAAATCGAGCCATAGGAGATGGCGCCGGTCGCGAACCGCTTGACGATGTCGCTGACCGGCTCGACTTCCTCGATCGGCACCGGCGGCCGGTCGGTCTTGAAGTCGAACAGGCCACGCAACGTCATCAGCCGCGCGGACTGCTCGTCGACCGAGCGCGTGTATTCCTTGAAGATCTCGTACTTGCCACTCCGGGTGGAGTGCTGGAGCTTGAACACCGTCTGCGGGTTGAACAAATGCGCTTCACCCTCGCGGCGCCACTGGTAGTCGCCGCCGGTGTCCAGCTCACGGTGGCTCGGGCGAACCCCGTCCGGCGGGAACGCCTTCCGGTGCCGCTGCGCCACTTCCTCGGCCAGCACCTCGAATCCGACGCCGCCCAACCGAGACGTGGTACCGGTGAAGCAGCTCTCGATCACCTCGTCGCCGAGACCGATCGCCTCGAAGATCTGCGCGCCGGTGTACGAGGCCACAGTGGACACGCCCATTTTGGACATCGTCTTGCGGACACCCTTGCCCAGCGCCTTGATCAGGTTGCGGGTGGCCTGCTCGGCCGTCTCGGCGAGCGCCATCTCCTCGACGCTGGCCATCGCCAGGTACGGGTTCACGGCAGCGGCACCGTATCCGACCAGCAGCGCGATGTGGTGCACCTCGCGGGCGTCACCGGCCTCCACGATCAGCCCGACCTGGGTACGGGTCTTCTCGCGGATCAGGTGGTGGTGCACGGCCCCGGTCAGCAGCAGCGACGGGATCGGCGCGTGCGTCTCGTCGACGCCACGGTCGGACAGGACAATCAGCCGGGCACCGTCGGCGATCGCCGCGGATACCTCGGCCCGGATCTCGTCCAGCCGTCGCTTCAAGGCGTCGCCGTCACCGGCCACTTCGAACAGACCACGCACGGTGAACGTCTTGAAACCAGGCAGGTTGCCATCGTCGTTGATGTGCACGATCTTGGCCAGCTCGTCGTTGTCAAGCACAGGGAAGGACAACGAGATCCGGCGGCACGCACTGGGCACCGTCGACAGCAGATTCGGTTCAGCACCGATCGAAGTGTGCAGTGACGTGACCAGTTCTTCGCGGATGGCGTCCAACGGCGGGTTGGTCACCTGTGCGAACAGTTGCGTGAAGTAGTCGAACAGCTGGCGTGGCCGCTCGGACAGCGGCGCGAGCGGTGAATCGTTGCCCATCGACCCGATCGGCTCAGCGCCGGTCGCGGCCATCGGGCGCAGCAGGATGTTCAGCTCTTCCTCGGTGTACCCGAAGGCCTGCTGACGCCGCACGAGCGACGCGTGCGTCACCACCTCGCGCTCACGCGTCGGCAGATCCTCGAGGCGGATCACACCGGCGTGCAGCCATTCGGCGTACGGATTCTCCGCCGCGAGCTGTCCCTTGATCTCGTCGTCGTCGATGATCCGCCCGGCCACGGTGTCCACGAGGAACATCCGGCCCGGCTCCAGCCTGCCCTTGCGGATGACCGACGACGGGTCGATCTCCAGCACCCCGGCTTCGCTGCCCAGTACGACAAGACCGTCCTCGGTGACCCAATAACGGGCCGGACGCAGACCATTGCGGTCGAGCACGGCACCGATCAGCGAGCCATCGGTGAACGAGACCAGCGCCGGTCCGTCCCACGGCTCCATCAGATTCGAGTGGTACTCGTAGAAGGCCCGCCGCGCCGGATCCATCTCGTCGTGGTTCTCCCACGCCTCAGGGATCATCATCAGCACGGCGTGCGGCAGGCTGCGGCCACCGAGGTGGAGCAGCTCCAGCACCTCGTCGAAGCTCGCGGAGTCGCTGGCGCCACGCGTGATCACCGGCAGGATCCGCTCGATGTCGCCGGGGATCTCGTCGCTGGCGAGCATCGACTCGCGGGCGTCCATCCAGTTCCGGTTGCCGCGCAGCGTGTTGATCTCGCCGTTGTGGGCCACGTACCGGTACGGGTGGGCCAGCGGCCATGACGGAAACGTGTTGGTGGAGAACCGGGAGTGCACGAGGCCGATCGACGAGACGACCCGTTCGTCGGTCAGGTCGGGGAAGAACCGCTCGACCTGAGGCTCGGTCAGCATGCCCTTGTAGACGATCGTCCGCGACGACAGGCTGGGGAAGTAGACGTCCGCGGCGTGCTCGGCACGCTTGCGGATGATCCACGCGAGGCGCTCGAGCGCCAGGCCGGCCTTGCTCTCTGCTGTGAAGAACAGCTGGCTGAACGACGGCATCGTGGTCGCTGCCGTCGGGCCGACATGCTGGGTGTCCACGGGCAGTGCACGCCAGCCGAGAACCCGCGCGCCCTCTTCGGCCGCGATCCGCTCGATCGTGCCGACGACCTCGGATCTCGTCGTGTCGTCGGTCGGCAGGAACGCCGTGCCGACAACGTATTCGCCCGCGGGCGGCAGATCGAAGTCCACCACGGCGGCGAAGAACTCATGCGGGACCTGAATCAGCAGTCCGGCGCCGTCGCCGGTTTCAGGTTCCGCACCTCGGGCACCGCGATGCTCAAGATTTCGCAGTGCGATCAGGGCTTTGGCCACAATGTCGTGATTCTTGCGGCCGGCGAGATCCGCGACGAACGAGACGCCACAGGCGTCGTGCTCGAACTGTTCGTCGTATAGGCCCTCGGTCTGATGGCGGGTCACAGCAGCGGCCCTCCCAGGCAGTTAAAGGGGCTGGTGCCGCACGTCGTTGTGCGAAAAACGGCTGCCGTGCCTCCCGGATGGCGGGATTGCGGTCAGCGCAGGGCAAGCTCCCCGGGGTCTTCCGGTTTTCCTGTGACAGTAATGTGAACACACGGTTATGCCTGATGTCACGTGGCAAATCCCACGTGAGCGTTGACAGTTACGGACAAAAGGTGCTCAACTGATGCATTCCACAATGTGGACAACCGTGACAGTCGGCCCGGTTCCCAGTTTATCCCCTGTTCAAACGTGGTCCGCGTGACACTCGTCGACTAGCATCAACCCTCATCCCCATCTCGGCGGGGACGGTGTGCGGCGCGTGGTTGAAACGTTTCAATTACCTGGTGGAGGGTAGTGCGATGGAGTTCGACCGCCGTGTCTTCCCGCGGAATTCCGCTGTGAGTGCCGGTGCTTTCGTCCTGCCACACAAAAAGGGGCCTGAATCGATGTGGGTCGAACGGACCACAGTGGAGTACGCCGATTCGTTGCTTGGCACCGATGTGGCGAATCCGCGCCTCTCGTGGGTACTCGGTTCGGAGCTGCCTGGTGCCCGCCAAACGGCGTACCAAATCAGGGTCAAGGGAATGTGGGACTCCGGCAAGGTTTCCTCGGACCAGTCGGTCGCCGTGCGCTACGCGGGATCGCCATTGCGGCCTCAGACCCGATACGAGTGGCAAGTCAGAGCGTGGGATTCCGCCAACCGGCCGACGGAATGGTCGCGGTTGGGATGGTGGGAGACCGGGCTGCTCGGGACCGCGTGGCAGGCGCGCTGGATCGGTTCTCCCGCACCCGAAGCTCCGCCGTCGATCGAGGGCGCCTCGTGGATCTGGTCGGCGACAGCGCCTGTGGCGTCCCGTTGGTTTCGTGGAGCCGTCGACATTTCCGGGTCGATCACCCGGGCGCGGATCGTCGCAACCGCGGACGACGACTTCACCCTTTTCGTCAACGGGACCCAGGTTCTGCATGCCCCGCAGGCGACGGACAGCTGGAAGACGGCGTTGTCCGCTGACGTGACCGCGCTTATACGTTCGGGCCGAAACGTTCTCGCTGCCCTTGCGACGAATCGCGGCACGCCAGGATCGACCAACCCGGCCGGATTGTTGGTCCGGCTCGCGGTCGATCAGCAGGCTTTCGTGACCGGCGAGGGATGGAAGGTCGCCGAATCGGAGCACAGTGGATGGCAGCAGCCAGAGTTCGATGACTCAGCGTGGACCGTGGCGACCGTGCTTGCGTCATATGGGCAAGGAGTATGGGGCAGCAACGTCACGGTCTCCGCTCCAGAACCGCCGGCGCCCTTGTTACGCAAGGAGTTCGCCATAGACAAGCGCGTGACCAAAGCGCGGCTGTACATCAGCGGCCTGGCGTATTACGACGCCACCATCAATTCCAAGCGCGTCGGAACCCAGGTCCTCGACCCCGGGTTCACCGACTACGACGAAACCGTGCTCTACGCGACCCACGACGTGACAAACCTGGTCAAGCGAGGATCCAACACCCTGGAAGTGTTGCTGGGCCGTGGGTTCTACGCAATGACCACGCCCAACGTGTGGAACTGGCATCGGGCGACCTGGTACGGCGAACCCAGACTCCTGGCGCAGCTGGAGATCAGCCATCCGGACGGCACCAAGACGGTCATCGCCTCGGGCCCGGACTGGCAACTCGCCGAAAGCCGCACGATCACCAACTCGCTGTACGCGGGGGAGACCTACGATGCGCGCAAAGCCATCGTCTGGCGCGAAGCCGTCATGCTCGATCCTCCGCAAGGGATACTCAAAGCGCAGCAGCACGAGCCGATCGAGGTCCTCGAAACCGTGACCCCGACGGTCCAAGAGCTCAGTCCAGGCGTGTACATCGCCGACATGGGCCGCACGATGTCCGGCTGGACCCGGATGTCCGTCCGTGCCTCGTCCGGAACCGTGATCCGCCTGGTGCACGGCGAGAAACTCAACGAGGACGGCACTGTGTTCTCGGTGAACAAGCATGTGCCCGGCCGTCACCAGACCGATGAGTACATCTGCGCGGGCACGGGCCTGGAGACCTGGGAGCCGAAGTTCTCCTACAAGGGATTCCGTTATGTCCAGATCGCCGGTACACGCCCGGAAGCGTTGCAAGGCAAGGTAGTGCAGAGCGCTGTGCCGGACACCGGGACATTCCGTTGCTCGGAACCCTTTTACGAACAGCTCGACCAGGCAATGCGACGGACTTTGCGTAACAACCTGCACGGCATCCCGACCGACACCCCGATGTTCGAGAAGAACGGTTGGACGGGCGATGCGCAGCTCGGCGCGCCGGTGATGATGTATGCCTTCGGCATGGCCCGGTTCCTGACCAAGTGGCTCAACGACCTTGCCGACAGCCAGAACGACGTCGGCCAGCTGCCGGTGGTCGTGCCCAGTGGCAGCTGGGGCTACCGGGAAGCCGCGCCCGCTCCGGAATGGACAACGGTGTATCCGTTCCTGCTGCGCGAGATGTACCGGATCTACGGCGACACGTCCATCGCGGGCGAGCACTGGGAAACGCTGACCCGTTACCTGGACTGGGAAATCGGGCGGTTGCAGGACGGGCTCGCGATCACCGCACTCGGCGACTACCTCCCGCCCGGATACCGGGGCAACCCGCCGGAGGACACGCGGCTGACCGCGACCGCGTACCTGCATCGGGCATTGACCGACACCGCGGAACTCGGGGACCTGTTGGGGCACAGCGACACGGCTGCCAGATACCGCTCGGTCTCGGCCGCCTGTCGTGCCGCTTTGAACGAGACTTTCCTGGTAGACGGACGTTATCGGACCGACAAGGATCCGGACTACCGGCAGACCTCCAACGCGATCCCGCTGATGTTCGGCCTTGTCCCGTCGGGTTCGGTGGCTTCTGTTGTCGCCAACCTGGTGGCAGATGTCAAAGCACGCGGGAATCACTTGAACACGGGTGCTCTCGGCACGAGCGTCCTGCTACGTGTGTTGTCAGAACACGGTCACGCGGATGTTGCGCACGCTGTGGCAACGCAACGGACGTTCCCGAGCTGGGGCTACTGGTTCGACAACGGTGCCGACACGATGTGGGAGATGTGGCCGCTCGACTCGCGGTCACGTAACCACTACTTCCAGGGCACATTAGTGCAGTGGTTGTACGAAAACGTGGCGGGACTACGCCCCGGCGATGACGGTTACCGGCGGTTCACCGTCAAGCCGGACGCCCGGGTCGGCGTGAACTGGGCGGAGACGTCGGTACGGACCGTGCGGGGCTTGGCTTCTGTCGCGTGGTCACGCGTAGGCCCGACTGTCCATCTGACGACAGTGGTGCCAGTTGGCTGCACGGCGGAGGTTTACGTGCCCGGGGTGGTCCGGACCAGTCCGGCTGACGCGGAGTTCGTCCGCGAAGAGCCGGGTTTCCAGGTGTTTCGCGTCGCCGCGGGCCGGTGGGCGTTCGCCGGTGACGTGGATCACCCTTAGTTCGCCCCTAATTCGGGCGCGATGGAATGGTTCCGGGGCCTTTGCGCGTTGTAATAGTAGCGAAGGACTGTCACGTGCTTGGAGGCTTGTGGTGCTGGAGCCGGAGAACCTGTACGAGGTCGATTCGGACGTGCCGGATTTGACCGGCGCGGTGCTGCTGCACCACGTGGACGGTTTCATGGACGCCGGATCCGCGGGTGCCTCGCTGGTCGAGGAGCTGCTGAACGCGCATGAGAACCGCGTGATCGCCCGGTTCGACGTCGACAGCCTGCTCGACTACCGGGCAAGGCGGCCGTCGATGACGTTCGTACAGGACCACTGGGAGGACTACCAGGCGCCGGAACTCGTGGTGCGCCTGCTGCACGACCAGGTTGGAACGCCGTTCCTGCTGATGACCGGCCCAGAGCCGGACTTCCGCTGGGAAGCGTTCGCCGAAGCGGTCCGGCAGCTCGTGGACCGCTGGGGTGTGCGGCTGACGATCGGCGTGCACGGAATCCCGATGGGCGTGCCACACACGCGGCCCTTGGGTTTGACGGCGCATGCGACCCGGCCTGAGCTGGTCAAGGACTACCAGCCGCTGTTCAGCCGGGTTCAGGTGCCTGGAAACGTGGCCGGGTTGCTGGAGCTGCGTCTCGGCGAATCCGGGCACGACGCGATCGGTTTCGCGGCCCACGTGCCGCACTACTTGGTCCAGTCGACCTATCCGGCCGCGGCTCTGGTGCTGCTGGACGCGGTGAGCAAGGCGACCGGTCTGGTTCTGTCGGGCGGTTCGCTTGCCGAGAGCTCCCGTCGCGCGGACGCGGAGATCGCGCGTCAGGTCGCGGAGTCCGACCAGATCGCCGAGGTCGTGAAGGCGCTCGAGCAGCAGTACGACACGTTCACGTCGGCCAAGGACGAGGACAACCTGCTGTTGGACCCGAACGACATCCCGAGCGCGGACGAGCTTGGGGCGGAACTGGAGCGGTTCCTGGCGGAGCAGCAAAACGGGAAAACAGAATAAAAAGCCCCTCGTGAGTGGTTATGCGTGTTCTAACACGGATAACCACTCACGAGCTTTTCTAGGCGCGCATGACTGTGGCGATGGGGATGCGGGCTGCCCGGATTGCTGGGATCAGGCCGCCGAGCAAGCCAGCGATCAAACCCGCGATCACTCCGGCAACCCCTGCCTGCCAAGGGAACGTGAGATCGCCGAGGGACGGGAACCGGCCGCCGAACATCGACGCCCCGACCTTGAGGCCGAGCGCCCCGGCCCCGATCGCCGCGGCCGCGGTCATCAAGCCAACCAACAAGGTCTCGGCGAGCACGATCCCGGCGAGCAGGATCCGGGGCGTGCCAACGGCTCGCCGCAAAGCGAATTCCTCGACCCGTTCACCCACGGTCGCCAGGCCGACGTTCAAGATCCCGGCCGTGCCGATCAGCAGCACGAGCCCGGCCATCCCCAGGAAGATCAGCCGCATCAAAGCCAGCTGGTCCTCGACGCGTTCGCGGGACTTCACCGTATTGATGTGCATCTCGTCGGCCTTCATTCCCGACGCGATCAGCCGGGCCTTCAACGTCTCCTGAAGCGCGGTGGCCTCCGGCGCCATGAAGATGCTCATCTGGCCGTCGTTGCCGCTCAACGCGTTGACCGGCAACCAGTTCAGCAGTTCGTCTGCCCGCACGTAAGCCGTCGGGCTGTACGGGTCACCGTCGTTGACCACGCCGATGATCTGGGGTGTCGCGTCCGCTGTCCCGCCGTCGATGTGCATCTGGGCCGGGACTCGGTAGCGTTCGAAGCCTTTGGCCGCTTCCTTGTTCAGCACGATCCGCGGCGCCAAGGACGGCTCCGTCGTGAAGTCCAGCCACTGCCCGGATTCGTGTTTGAACGCGCGGAACGTCCGGATGTCACCGGTCAGCGCGACGATCCTCAGCTCGATCGCCTTGCCCGGTGGCGCGGCGGTCTGGCCGGGGTCATAGCAGTTGCCCTGGCTGTCGCACTGGATGTACCGGCCGCCGCCGCTCTGGTCGAACGGCGAGGCGCCCGGGTTCACCGGTGCCACGTTCGGCTCACCGATGACCGCCCGTTTGCTGATGACGGCGACCGCGTCCGACCGGCCTTTCAGCGTTTCCAGCGTGACCGGGCCCGCTTTCTCGTGTGGTGACAGGTATATCTGCAGCGTGCCGTCCTTGGCCGTGTTCAGCTCGGACTCGGCAAGCACCTGGCGTTGCGCGAACTCCGATCCCGCCTGCACGACCACCACGGCGAGCACACCGAGGAACAGGCTGATCATCGACAGGAACGTACGCAGCTTGCGGGCCCGGATTCCTTGCCCGCCAATAATCAGCGCGGACCGGAACCGGCCGGACAGCCTGATCACACGACCACCTTCTCGTGCGCGGGGGCGAGCTTGCCGTCCTGCAGGCGCAGCACGCGGCCCATCCGGTTGGCGTGCGCGTGGTCGTGCGTGACCAGGATCAGGCCGCAGCCGCGATCCGTTGCCGAATGCAGGGCGTCGATCACGAGGTTGCCGGTCTCCGTGTCCAGCGCGCCGGTCGGCTCGTCGGCCAGCAGGATCCTCGGTTCACGGACCAAAGCGCGCGCGATCGCCACCCGCTGCTGCTCACCACCGGACAGCCGGGGCGGCTTGCTCTTGGCCAGATGCGCGATGCCGACCTGCTCCAACGCCGTCATCACGCGGGCGCGGCGCTTGCGCCGTGGCATCCAGCCCTGGCCGTTGACCAGCGCCATCGCCACGTTCTGCGCCGCGGTGAGGTTCTTGAGCAGGAAGAAGCGCTGGAACACGAACCCGAACCGCGCGCTGCGCAGCGCGGCCGCCTTGCGCTCGGCGATCCGTGAGATGTCCTGCTCTTCCAGCAGGTACTGGCCGCCGTCGGACCGGTCGAACAGGCCGATCAGACTCAGCAAAGTGGACTTTCCCGACCCGGACCGGCCGAGAATGGCCACGCTTTCTCCACTGTGGACAGTCAGATCCACGCCGTCGAGGATGGTCCTCGGCTGTTGCTGGCCTTTGAGCGTCTTGGTGATCCCGGACAGCCGGATCAGCGCGGGAGAGCCGATCGGCTGCGTCAAATCCATGGTCACTTGATCGGGCCTCCGGCAGCGTCCTGCGGCGCCGGTGGGAGGTTCGGGCCGGGCACGGCGACCGTCTCGTCCCCGGTCAGCCCGGACTTGATCTGCACGACCTTGCCGTCGGTCAGGCCGAGCACGACGTCCTTGGTGATCCGCTGGCCGCCGGAGCCCATCACGTCGACCTTGCCCTTGCCCTGGCCACCCGCGACCGCCTCGACCGGCAGCACCATCACGTTCGTCGCCTTCTCGGTGATCACCTCGATGGTCGACTCGGCTCCATTGATCAGCTTCACGTCCGTCGGCGCCTTGCACACCATCCGCATCCCGGTCGGCTCGGACGGCTCCTGCTTGCGCTCCGGCAGGCCACTCCTCGTCGGAATGGTCGGCGTGCTTGACGCCGAAGGCGGCGGCACCGAAGCCGAAGGGGCCGGGGGTTCGGGAATTGTGCCTGCGGGCAAGGCGGCGATCGTGCCAAGCACAGCGCACGGGAACGGGCCTGGGCCGTTCTTGATCTGCGCCTGCACCGAGGACAACGTGTCCGACAGTTGATACGCCTGCTCGCCCTTGATGTCCGCGACGATGCCGTACCCGACGTGCTTGGCGGAGACGATCGGCTGGCCCGCAAGGACATTGGCCTTCTCGTCGGCCAGCCTGCCGCTGAAGATCGCCCCAGCCGGGATTTCGACGGAACTCGGCCTGCCATTCGCGAACACGTTGGCGACCTTGGTCGGCTTCGTCGGCGTCTTGTCCGGCTGCTTGACGTCCAAGTAGCGCACCTGCCCGGCGACCGGCGACACCAGACCGAAGGTCGGGTCGATGGTCACCTTGCCGCTCAGGCTGACCTTGTTGGTCAGGTCCTGACGGGTCGGCTTGGTGGACGTCATCTGCGTGCCACGCGGTGCCATACCCGGCGGCGCCGACTCCGATGACGGCGAACTGCACCCGGCCACGACGAAAAACGCCGCGACGAGCGCGGGGAAGGTGCGCACCAGCTGACCCCCAAGGTCCGGTTCATGGTGATTTGTTCACAATGACGCCGGACAGCCGGGAAAGGTTGCGTCGAGCGTCACCACGGAACACGTCATTTGATCTTGCACTGGCCCCCAGCCTCAGTCAGGCTATCGGGGTGGCATGGCGCGCCCAAGGAGGGGGACCCCTGAGCGATCAGACCGTCACTGAAGGAATCACTGCCCAGGTAGACCGGCTCTCAACCACCATCGCGCCAACCGAGCACGCGGAATACCGTGCGCAGGCGCGTAAGTGGCTCGCCTCGGCCGCTACCGGGTCTTCAGTGGCACACCGGATCACGGTGGCCCGCGGCTACCTCAAGCTGCTTGCCGCCGGAGTGTGGGGCGTTGACGAAAGCTGGCGTGGCGAGGTCCGTGACCTCGTGCACGCGTTGCGGCCAACCGAAGACGATCAGTCGAGTGCGTCCGGCGAGCAGCTGGACGAGCTCTACGCGCTGATCGCGATCGGGCTGGCGTTGTTGTTGCAGGACGCGAATCTGCACGGCGGCGCGGGTGCGGACCTGATCGCGCGCTCGGCGTGGGACGAGGTCCAGGAACTGGCCGCGTTCGCGGACGAGTCCGTCGTGGACAAGTTCCTCGTGCACTCGACCCAGCTGCATGCCCGCGTGGCGACTGAGTCCGAGGTGCAGAGCGTCGTCGAGCTGGCGATGGCGACGGCCGACGACCCGAACGCGGAGATCATCGCCGCGTTGGAGGGCGAAGGTCTGCAGGCGGAGCTGATGGACAGCGTGTGGGTGATCGACGGCGACTTCCGTACGCCGCTGCGTGCCGCCGCGCGTGCCGCGACGCTGATTGGCAGCCCGTGCGTGGTACTTGCCCGCAACACCAAGAAGTCCACTGTGTTGCTGTGGCGTGATTCGACGCTCGCGATGGCGGATTCGACGGTGCCGCGCTGGCGGATCTACCGGATCGTGCCACCGACCACGCCGCAGTCGAAGTTCGGCGGCGGCGAGGGACTGCCGTCCACCCGCGACATCTTCCCGCTCGCACCGGCCCCCGAGCAGGTTCGCACGCTGGCCGATCAGGCCGGAGTGGCACTGCCGATGCTGCTCGCGGCCCTGCGCTAGTGTCGCGTGCCTCTGTTCCCTTTCGCCTTGCTGGGAGATCAAATTGTTCCTGGTGGTGACGCCGGGACGGCGGAATACTGGTTGTCTTTCGGCGTTCCGGCCGTTGCCGCCAGGGACGATTTGAGCCCCAGCAAGGCCAAGGGAACAGGGGCACGCGATACTCGTCCTGTCGGTCAGCCCGGCTACGATGCGTGGCCTGGGCTGATCACAAAGACTGGGTGGGGGTAGTCGTGAGGGTAGTCGCAGGCAGATATGCCATCCGCGACGAGCTCGGCCGCGGCGGCATGGGGGTCGTGTGGCGCGCTGACGACCAGGTGATCGGCCGTCAGGTGGCGTTGAAGGAACTTCCTCCGCCACAAGGCGTGTCCGGCAACGAGCGGTCCGTCTATCTGGAACGTGTGCTGCGCGAGGCGCGCACGGCCGGTCGTCTGAACGACCCCGCTGTGGTCACGGTGTACGACGTGGTCAGCGAGAACGGCGCCACGTTCATCGTCATGGAGCTGGTCGAAGCCCCGACCTTGGCCGACATCATCGCCGCGGAAGGCCCGATGGCAGCCGATCGCGTCGCGTCGATCGGTCGGCAAGTGCTCGGCGCGCTTGAAACGGCGCACGCGGCCGGGATCGTGCACCGGGACGTCAAGCCCAGCAACATCATGGTCATGCCGAACGACCGCGTGAAGCTCGCGGACTTCGGCATCGCCAGGGCGATGGACGACCCGAACCTGACCATGACCGGCGGCATCATGGGCTCGCCCGGTTACATGGCGCCCGAGTTGTTCTCCGGCTCCCAGCCGTCGCCCGCGTCAGACCTCTGGGCGCTGGGTGCGACGCTGTTCCACGCGGTCGAAGGGCGTTCGCCGTTCAGCCGTGAGACAACGGCAGCCACGATGCACGCGATCATGTACGACGACCCGCAGCTCACGCGCTGCCAGGGCCCGTTGTTGCAGGTCATCCTGGGTTTGTTGACGCAGTCGCCGGAGTCCCGGCTCACGGTCGCCGGCACGCGGGAGCTGCTGTCGGCGCCGGTTTCGGACAGCACGCAGGTGGTCGATAACCAGACCCAGGTTGTGGACGTACCGACCGTGCAGGTGCACGCCGTGCGTCGCGACACGCGTCCGCGCGAGCCGTGGCAGGAGGCGCACCCTGAGGACGCGCCGCTCGCCGCGCCCGCCCCGGTGAGCTGGGCGAGCGAAGACCAGTGGGGAACGCCGTCCGCGGAGAAGAAGAACGGCAACCGCAAGCGGGTCCTGCTTTTGTCCGGCGCGGGTGTGGTCGTGGTTGGCGCGCTGCTGGCGGTGTTCCTGATCTTGCCGGGTGGTGGGCAGGACAATCAGGCGTCGGGCAAGCCTGTTGCCAATGTCGGGGAAACCGAGGCACAGAGCGAGATCGCGACCCCGGTGCTGCCTTCGTCGGCGCCGCCTTCGTCCACAGTGTCCTCATCGCCGCCGCCGACCACGGTCACCGTGACCAAATCGGAGAAGCCGCCGAAACCGCAGCCTGGCCAGTCTGTCGGTGCTTCGCCGCCGCCACCCGCGGCCGACAAGCCGCAGCGCAACCTGATCCAAATCACTCGCTACAACCACCCCAAGGGCCCGCATTTCACCGCGACACCAGGTGTTCCGGCGCCCGGCGGGTTCAACCGCGAGTTCCCGATGGGCTGGTTGGTGCAGGACTCGGAACCGGGCACAAAGCGGCTGTACGCGTGCCAGCTCAAGGGTTCGGAAGACCGGATGACCTCAGTGGACCCTGGCTGCGAGGGGCACACCCAGGTCGGCGTGCTCGGCTACATCTTCACCGGCAAACCGGCAGGCGTGAACAGCCGTGGGCTTTACCGGTGCACGTACTCCGGCGGGCACTACGACTCGACGGATGCCAAGTGCGAGGGCTACAACACCGAGTTTCAGTTCGGCTTCATCCTGGTCTGAACCAGCTCGTCGACCTCGTCCCTGGTCGGCGAGGTCGCTGGGCCGTGCCGGGTGACGGCGATGGCCGCGGCGGCGTTGGCCCGTGTCGCGGCCGTGTAAATGTCGTTGCCGCGCAACAGTTCCGCTGCGAGCACGCCACAGTGCGCGTCCCCGGCGCCGTTCGTGTCCACGGCCTTTATTGGAAACCCGGGGATATGCGTGCTGTGGCCGTTGTGGACGATCGTGCAGCCGTTCGGGCCTTCTCGCCGGATAGTCGTGGATACGTCCACATCCGACAGTGTGGCGGCTTCGGTCGCGTTGCTGCTCAGAATGTCCACATGGGCCAGTACCGCGCGCCAGATCTCGGCGGGAATGTCGGCGACGAGCGGGCTCGGATCGAGCAGGACCGTCGCTTCGACGCTGGGCAGCCAGGCGAGCAGGGCGTCCACATTGTGCTGATGGGTCAGGCTGTAGCCGGTCACGTAGACGATGTCCTGTGCCGTTGTCTCGACGGGAGCGAAGTGGCCTTCGGCGCCGGGGCTCGTCACGAAGGTGCGTTCGCCGTCGCTTTCGACCAGTGCGACCGAAATCCCGGAATCCGGTTCAGTGACTGGATGAGCGACCTGGATTCCCTCGCTCGCCATCGCGGCGCGGATCAGGTCGCCATAAGGGCCTGAACCGTGGCTGCCCGCGTAAACCACCTCGGCACCCGCTCGCCGGGTCGCGGCCATGACATTGAACCCGCCGCCCGCGGTCTGCAGGAAGTCGGAAGCCAGAACGTCTCCGCCGCGCGGTGGCATCTTGTCGAGCCGCAGGACGAGGTCGACAACGACCTGTCCGGTGTGGACCAACCGGCCCGTCATCGCAGTTTCAGTAGATCGTCGACCAGAGGTTCGAGTTCGAGCTGGTTCACGTCCCGAACCTTAGCGACGAGGTCGGCTGGCAGACCCGCAAGGCCGTGCTGTGCGCCAAGAATCGCGCCGACCATCGCCGCGACAGTGTCGGTGTCTCCACCGATCTCCGAAGCCAGGGTCAAGGCGTCGACCGGGTCGTCGCCAAGCGCCTCAGCCAACGCGATCGCCGCGACCACGGACTCCTGTGCTGCCACAGAAGTCCCGATCACCTCGGCGACCGCGTTGGCCAACGCGTCGCGGCTCATGCCGCGTACCCAGGTGCGGGCCCAGCGGATCCGGGGGGAGATCTCGCCGCCTGGCACCCAATGGCTCCGAGCAGCGCCGTTGCCGGCGGCGCGCTCGGCTTCGTCCAGCGCGGCACCGAGATCGGCGCCGTCGATGGCGGAGGAGACCGCGGCCGCGATGGCGGAGGCGGCCGCGATCCCCAGACTGGTGTTGTGGGTGACCATGCTGGTCTGCGTGACCGCGTCGAGCAGACCGTCACCCACTGGATAGGCGATGCCGACCGGAGTCACCCGCATCGCCGCCCCGTTGGTTGTTCCGGTGACGCCGGCCTGTTGGGGGTCCAGGCCGGCGTCGAGCAGCTCGAGCGCGCGCTTCGTCGACGGGCCAAGCAGGTCAAGGGAGCCGCGGGCGATCATGTCGGCTTCCCACGCCCGCAACGCGTCGGCGAACGCCTGCGGGTCGACCTGCCCATCACCGGCGATGAGCAGCTGCGCTACGAGCACAGCCTGTTCGGTGTCATCCGTGATCGACCCGGCGGGCATCCCGGGCGCGATCGGCTGGTCGGGGGCTGCGTCGACCAACCCGAGGATGGAGCCATAGCGTTGCTTGATCTGGGTGCGGGACATCGACTGCGTCGGCATCCCGAGGGCATCACCCAGTGCAAGGCCGTAGAACGCGCCCAGCGCCCTGGCTCGCACCTGTTCAGGCATGTGCAATGACTACCGCACGGGCATGGTCAGGTCAAGAGCGCGATTGTGTGAAAGTTGTGCTGGGTGTTGGGCGAAAAGCCCAGGTAGGAGACTTTCATGCCGGTGCGGCCGACTTGAGGTTGTGTCGATAGTGGTCGTAGATCATGGCCGTTTGCCGTGTCGATGGCTTGTTGGCCGAGGTGGGGTGCGCACCTGTCCAATTCGGGTTTGTCGGAACTGGTCGTGGATCACCGGGGCATTTCGGACTGATCGATCAGCTGGGTGTCCGGCGGCACGGCGACCGAGACCGGTTTGCCGTAGTTCGCGACCTTCAGGTCCAGCTTCGTCGGCACACCATCCGATGGCAGCCGCACCCCGCTCATCGTCATGATCTGCTCCATCAGGTCCGTCGCGTCCAGCTCCATGCTCTCGATCCGGCCTTCGCTGTCGACGACGACCTCGACGGTCGCATTGCCCTGCAGCATGTCGACGTCCAGTTCGCCGTTCGCGAACCTGCGCGCCGCGGCCACACCCAATACCGACACTGCCTTGCGTGCGGGCACTGTCAGCTCATAGGTCGAGCCCGATCGGGTCACGTTCGCGTTCGCCGAGTCGACGAGAGCGAGCAGACGTGACGGAGACCGCGTCTCGCCCGCGATCTGCACGCCCTGAGCCTCCAACATGGACTCGGCGCTGGCCAGCGGGAACGGCAACCACCGGCCGCGCAGGTGCTGCGGCCACCCAGGCATGGTCATGTACAGCGTGATGCCGACTCGCAGCACCTCGGCTCGTAGATCCTTGCCCGCGACCGAACTGTCTGCGGTCATCATCGTCAGCAGGGATGGCGGGTCCGCGGTGTGGTTCGAGACTGCTCGGTAGGCGTTAGCCGGCCCGTTGACATCGGCGCGCGTCGTCCAGGTGAGTGAGCCTTCGTCGCCGATCTGCATCACCTGGGTTTCGATGTGCTCCGCGGTGGTGGCCATGGTCTTGGTGACCGCGGTCTTGACCTCGTCGAGCTTCGCGGGATCGCCCGAACACGCGCTCGTGGCGAGCAGGCTCGCGGTCAACGCGAGGCCGAATCTGGCAGGGATCGATGTCACTGGTGGTTTCCCCCTTTAGATGACAAGAGCGCTGAACACTACACCCGTGTTCAAACCGGTCGAAAAGGTTATTGCGCAATGGTTTCCGGCACTGCTGCGATCGGGCTAACACGTTGTGGCGAATTGCCGCCGGATGACCGATCGCCTGGATGTACCGCCGGTAGTCTCGAAGGCGGATCGAGGTGGGAGGAACCGTGCCGGAAATCGGATCCCTGTCAGTTGCCATCGTCGGCGGAGGTCCCATCGGGAAGTGGACCGCGCTAATGCTTGCCAAGGCTGGCGCGAGCGTCACCATCTTTGACGATGGTTCACTGAATACCGGTCATGTCAATGCGGGCTGGGGATTCGCCTATCACTCGCACGATCCCGCCGTCGGGCATCTCGCCACCCAGGGAATCGAACTTTACCTCCGGATGCAGGACGAAGTTCTGCCGCCCGGTGTCGTCACCGAGGAATGGTCGACCGTGCAGCGATCAGCTACGGCGGCACCGTTCCCGGAAGGGCTCGACGAGCTTGAGGGATACCGGCTGCTCGACCCTGCTGACTTGGCCGTGAACATGGTCGAAGGCGTTGTCGTGCATTCGGTCGTGGTCCCTGGCGAATTGCTTCTCGGAGCCTTGGACGAACTCCATAAGGACCTTGGCGTCAAACTCATCCGTGAGCACGTGGCGAATCCGGCGGACATTCCCGACGCGGACTTCGTCGTCAACGCGACCGGGTTGGCAAGCGCTTGGCTGTACAACGACCGGGAGTTCACGCCGTCGATGGGAACTGTGGTCAGGCTACGGAAACCGGAAGGCTTCAGCGGTGTCTACGCCTGGGACGACGCGACAAACTGCGCGCCCTACGCCATCTCGCAGGAAGCGACGGGAAACGTGGTCATCGGCGGCACCACGAAACCGGTCACGATCGAGGAAGCCCGTGACTGGGTCGAAGCCGGTTCTCCGCCCGATTTGGCCACCGGCGAGTTTCTCGTCGACCACATTTCCACGTACCTGCCCGAACTGGCCAATACCGAATACGTCCGCACGGACACAGGCATCCGGCCTGAGCGAAGCGACATTCTCCTCGCCAAGGACCAGAACGACCACAGGCTCATTCACGCCACGGGCTTTGGCGGCTTCGGTGTCACGGTCGCGCCCGCGGTAGCCACACGGATCCTGGACATAGTCGTGAGTGGTTAGACGAGTTAGAACCGGCCTAACCACTCACGACAGACTCTAGCCTCGGTCTTTCGCGCGATATCCTGTTGATCTTGCCGGTGGTTTTGTTGATCTTGTGTTGGGCGGTTCGACAAACGGGCGTGGTTGGCTCGCCGACCTGCTCATGTCGGCTGCTCCGGGGTCTTTCGGGTGGTAGGGACAGAAGGCTTGGGGTCAGGTGAACGCGGCGCGGATCGTCAACCAGCCCGTGGCGACAGCCTTGGCGTACTTACAGGTTTCGTCGATGCGGACACGGACTTGCCGTGCACCGCGTGTCATGCGGGCGCCTACGTGTAGCACCAGATTTCGGAACGTGGCGATTTCGGCGTGAGCCAGCGTGGGCGTGCTGGTGAAACCCAGTACTTTCGCCCAGCACACCAGATCGGTAGCCGATAGCAGTGTGTGCAGCCAGGCGGTGTTCTCCGCGAACCCGCGACAGGGCAGATTCCGCAGGCCGCTGGCCTTGGCTTCCCGGATCCGGTCTTCGACCCGGGCGTGCTGGCGGTGGTGCAGTTCCAGCCCTGCGGTCTGGCCGGGAATCATTCGGTCGGGGATGTCGGTGATCAACGCGGTGATCCGATGCCCATCCACATCGGTGAATCGCAACTGGGCACCAGGATGAGGGCGTTCAGCACGCACGATGACCGTCGCACCCTCCGGCCAGGCCGACAGATCCAGCATCCCGGTGACATCCGCGACCCAGGCACCGTCACGGATCCCGCCATCGCGCTGGATGGCCGCTTCCCAAGCCCGGTCGGGAATCTGATCAACCACGGCCTGGATGCGGGCATCCACCGGGAACCCGAAGGAAAACCACACTCCCTTCGTCCGACACGCCTTCGCGAACGCATGCGTTGCACCGGCGGAGTCCGAGCGGGCCACCACCCGCACCGAGTCCGGATCACCTGCACGCGGCCGAGCACGGGCAGGTAACGCGGCCAACGCCTGCTCCAGCACCGCAACGTGATCCGCGGCCGTGTTGGAGCCCGCGTTCCCCGGACGCAGCAGACCGGCCAGCGCTTCGCCACCCGAGACCTCCGGGCGGTCCAGAAACGCCAGCAACGGATGAAAACCAAACGTCCGTTTCCACGTCTTCGCCGCGTTCTCCTTGTCCTCCGAATGGGAAATCGTGACCGTGGCATCGAAATCGATGTCCAACAGATCGCTCAAGTCCGGGCCGGCACCCGCGGCCCACGCCCGCTCTCGCGCCGCCGCCCGCGCCGCGAGCACCCCTGGCAGATGTTCAGCGTCGACCCGGTCGAGCATCCGCCAGGTCGTCGGCATGCTGGCCACCGGCCCGCACACCTGGTGCTGGTCACCGAAGACCTCGATATGCGAGACACAGTCGGCGCCATCAGCGATGGCCACCGCCATATCGGCGAACACCTGGCCCGGTGCGTGCTGCCACGGACCGGCATAAGTATCGGCCAAGGCGGCGGTCACACCCTCGACCAAGCCGCTGTCCTGAGCCAACTCCCGTAACATTCCCACCCCGGCATGCGACACGACCCCAACACCGTCCGCGCTGACCTTGACCCGCTTCGACCACTTGCTACGCTTCACCCGCAAAGTGCCTTCCCGTGAGGACCACTACAGACCTAGACAATCCGTAGTTTCCCTTACAGGACAGGCACTTTCGCGCATTCAAGGACACGATCTGCGTCACACCACATGAAAGACCTGGGCTAGAGCCTGGTGGGAGCTTCGATCCCCAGGAGATCCAAGCCCAGCGTGAGCACCTTGGATGTCAAGGCGCACAACACCAACCGGGACGCACGTAGCTCCTCGGACTCGGCCTTGAGCACGGGACACTTCTCGAAGAACGCGGTGAACGTTGTCGAGGTCTCGTACAGGTAGGTCGCCAGTTTGTGCGGGGTGTAGCCGTCGATCGCGGCCTGGATCGCGGCTGGCAGCTGTAGCAGTTGCACCGCGAGGTCGCGTTCGGCTTGCTCGGCCAGGATCACCTTCGTGCCCGGTTCGACTGTCTGGCCGGACTTGCGGATGATCGAAAGGTTCCGCGCGTTGGCGTACTGCAGGTACGCGGCCGTGTTGCCGTCCGTTGCCAGCATCCGCTCCCACGAGAAGGTGTAGTCCTTCTCCCGGTCGTTGGACAGGTCGGCGTACTTGATCGCGCCGATGCCGACCGCGTGGGCGACTTTGGCCTGGTCGGCCTCGTCGAGCTCGCTGCGCGACCGGACCAGTTCGGCGGCCTTGTGGATGGCCTCGTCCAGCAGGTCGCTCAGCTTGATCGAGCCGCCTGCCCTTGTCCGGAACATCTTGCCGTCCTCGCCGAGGATCGACCCGAAGTTCACGTGCACAGCGGTGTGTTCGGCGCCGAGCCAGCCCGCGTCCCGCGATGCCGCGAAGACCATCGCGAAGTGCTGGGACTGCGGCGTGCCCACGACGTAGACGAGATCCGTGGCGCCGCGCTCACCGGTCCAGTACCGCACAGTCGCGAGGTCGGTGCTCATGTAGCCGTAGCCGCCGTCGCTCTTGCGCACGATCAACGGCAGCGGATCGCCTTCACGGTTGACGAAACCCTTGGGGAAGACGCAAACCGCGCCGTCGCTGATCTCGGTCAGGCCCTTTTTCTCGAGCTCGTCGACGGTGTCGGCAAGGAACGGGTTGTAGAAGCTCTCGCCGTAGTTGTCCTCAGGCGTCAGGCCGATGCCCATCGTCTGATAGACCTTCATGAAGTGCCGCATGGACTCGTTCACGAGCTCATGCCACAGCCGCAAGGTCTCCTCGTCGCCGCCCTGCAGCTCCACCACGCGCAGCCGGGCCCGCTCGGCGAAGTCCGGGTCGGCGTCGAACTTCTTGCGCGCTTCCTGGTAGAAGGTGTTCAGGTCGCTGATCGAGTGCTCAGCGCTGAAGCCCTCGTCGATCAGGTGCTCGATCAGCATCCCGAACGGCGTTCCCCAGTCACCGAGGTGGTTGTGCGGGATGACCTCGTCGCCGTTGAACCGCAGCAGCCGCACGAGCGCGTCACCGATGATCGTCGACCGCACGTGACCGACGTGCATCTCCTTGGCCACGTTCGGGCTGGAGTAGTCGATCGCGATCCGCCGTGGCGTGTCGGTCGCTTTGACGCCAAGCCTCGGGTCGCTGAACAGGCCTTCCATCTGGGTGGTGAGCCAGGTGTCGGTCAGCGTCAGGTTGATGAAACCGGGACCGGCGATCTCCGGTTCGACGATCAGGTCGGTGCCGTCCAATGCTTGAACGATCGCGGCGGCGACCTCCCTCGGCGGCCTGCCGAGTTTCTTGGCAAGGCCCATGGCGGCGTTGCACTGGTAGTCCGCGCCCGGTCGGCTTGACGGGCGGATCAGCGCCTCCGCCAGCGTGATGTCCAGGTCAAGCGACGACTTCACCGCGGCGGCGACCCGCGCGGCCAATTCCAGTCCAACGTCTCCGTGTAGCACCTATCCAGTATCCCAAATGGCGCCAACCGAGTATCAGCCGAGCTTGTCCCAATGCTCCTGCGCGGCCGGGCGCCATTCCTGATGCTTGCGGTGGAACACTTGCGCGGCGTGCGCGCCACGCCAGTTCGCCGGCAGCAAGTCGGCTGGCAACTGCGGGTCGAGGAAGGGGAAGCGGCGCCATTCGTGCACCAGCATTGTCTGCGCGTGCAAGGTGGACGGGCCGTCCTCCGGGTCGAGCGCGCCGAACTCGTCGATGAACTCCTCGTACCGGCGCTCCACTTCGGACAGATCCCACGCGCGGGCGACCATCGAGCCCACTTCGCCGACCGAGCCGTACTCGGCGACGAACGACATGGCGCCACGGGTGAGTTCAAGGCCGGTGAGGATGCCTTTGGCCTCTTCCTGCCTGCTCGCGTCCGGGCAGATCCACACGCCTGCTTCCGGCGAGCCGAACCCTGCCCACGTCAACCGGGTCCGCAGCCGGTGCCGCAGGTCGCGTTTAGACTCAGGCACCGAGACGAGCAACACCAGCCAGCGGCCGTCCCACTGGCGTTCGACGCTGCCGAACTCGTAGATCCGCTGCGCGCCTTCGGTGAGCAGTTTGCGCCCTGGCGGGGTGAGCGACCAGCGGACCCGGCGGCCGACTCGGTCCGAGGTCAGCCAGCCTTCGGCGGCCGTGCGGGCCAGCGCCTGGCGCGCGGACTTCTCCTCGATCTCGAATTTGGCCAGTGTGTTGACAAGGACGGAAGTCCACACGGGGTTCTCGCGGGGCAGCACGTACTCACCGAGTATGGTCATCAGCAGTGAACGCGCGCTGGTGTGACTGACTTCCCTGCGCCGGGTCACCATCGGTCGGCTCATTCCCGACATAATACATGATGTGGACGTGTCGTCACGTTTTTGTAGAACTTCGGTTGTATCTAATTTATACGGGCCGCCCCGAGACTCTCGCTGAGCATCAAGCGAAGGGATCGGGATGAGACTCAGGCGGTTGATGGGGTTGGGTGTCGCGCTGCTCAGTGCGACCGGATTCATTGTCTTCGCGGGGGCGGCGGAGGCGGCCGGGCCACGGCCTGCGTTCCAGTTGCCCTTCCCGTGCAATCAGGCGTGGCACGGCAACTCCAGCAATTCCAGCGCGCACCGGGCATGGGAGATCGACTTCAACCGGGGCAGCACAGCGGACGCGGATCTGGGTGACACAGTTGTCGCCGCGGCCGCCGGCAAGGTGGTGATCTCGGCACATCAGGGTTCCGCGAACGGCTACGGAAACCTCGTCAAGATCGACCACGGCGGCGGCTGGTCGACCTACTACGCGCACCTGCGGATGCGCTCGGTGGCGCTGAACGCGCAGGTCAGCCGTGGCCAGAAGATCGGCGAAGTCGGCGACACCAGCAAGCCTGGCAACAACATCTCGCCGCATCTGCACTACGAGGTCCGCACGACTGACGCGGCATATCCGGCGAACATCCAGAAAGCGGTGTTCAACGGAACGACCTTCGGCTACCCCGACCAAACGGTGACGTCCCGCAATTGCGACGGCGGCGGATCCAACAACCCGTACGACGCGACCGAGGTTTGCGGCAGCGGATTCAATGTCGTCGACTCCGCGGTGATCGGCAGTTCGGCCGCGACGGCCTATTTGCTGTGGAACGCGGGCACATCGCAGAACTGCGTGGTGACGCTGAAGAACACCTCGGTCGGCAGTGCGACGTCGGTGTCGGCGTATTTGGAGGTCCAAGGCTCGGCCCGGCAGACCGATTCCGGAAATTTCGAGTACTACGCCGGACCGGTGAAAGCCGCCGCACCTGACAAATGCGTCAAGTGGGGCGGCTCGTCCGGATCAAGCCGCTACGACAGCCCGTTCGAGCACTGCTCGTGACGGCGCTGCAGCTTTGACGGCTTGGCCGCGCTGGTCATTTACGCACCGCAACACGCCCGACATCGCCCCAGCCATGCTGACGCTCAGCGCACAGCGGAGATGTCGGCTGCGTGGGGCGGGGTGGAAATGACCGGCTCCCGGCGGCCAAGCCCGTCCGAGCGGAGCGAGGACAATGCAACACAGGCGAGGGCTGCCACGGCCGCTACTTCGGTGATGAGCAGCCCTCGCTCGACGGCGCCGAGCGGGATCGCGACCCACCAACGAACACCGGTGGCCGGCTGGAGCATCACGGCACCGAGGATGAACGCGAACCAGCCGAGCGACAGCACGCCAAGCCACATCGGCCACGCGGCCTTCGCCTTACGGCCCACGATGATCGCGGCGATGGGTAGCGTCACGAACGCGACGACGCTGGCGTAGCGATGGATCATGCCGCCGAAGCTCGGCCCGATGGCCCCGTTGTTCTTCGGGAACGCGACGATCGCGATCAGGCACACCGCCCACAACCCGATCAGGATCGACGCGGACGAGAGGGGTTTGATGACCTGGCGGCTGACCAACGCGGCGATCACCGCGAAGGACCCGATGGCCAGTGCCATCACCCCGACATTGAACACCCATGCGTCTTCCAGTAGCGCGTACTCGCTGATAGTTCGGCGAACCGGGCTGACCTGTGACGACGGCGGCAGGACGTGCAGCAGCCCGATGGTGATGACCGAGGCCGCGACGCCGAGAAGGCCAAGGTTGCCGGTCGCTCGGGACCAAGGTGTGATCGCGGCCATGGGGACTACCTCCTGCAGGTGAGTGTGTCTGACAAATGGACCAACTTCCGAAAAATTCGCGTCGTTCCCGGCGACAGGGGTTTGACAGCTTGGGGTGCTGGGTAACCCCCGGCCATGTTTGCCGGCGCCGAGGAACGGATGCTTGGACCACTGGTCTGGGTGCACCTGGTGATGTACAGACCGGTGCTGTTGCCCGACAGGTCGGTCACGGACGTGGTTCGTGACGTCGAAGAGTTGGCCGGGCTGATGGCCGATCTCCTCGCGGTCGATTCCCCGCAACCCGCGGCGCACATCGCGGAAGCCAACCGCGTACTGGACGAATGCTGCGCGTTCGTCGAGCGCTGGACGCTGGGGCAGGAGCGTCAAGGTGCCTTCCGTGGCGACGTGCTCAGGCTGCGCATGCGCCTGGACACGATCGCGAACCGCCTGGTGCCGGACGCGGAGCTTGAGATGGCGCAAAAGGCGTCGTAATCCAGGGGTCTTGCCCTTATCGTTCCCCGGCATGGACGAGGTCTTTGCCGGGGTTCCGCGCGTCAGCGGCAAGGTTTCCGGGTGCTCGCGGTGCTATTCGGAGGCCGAGCTCGAGCTGTTCGGCGGCGATCCGGCGCTGGTGCCCGACCGTCTGGTCGTCTCGTTCGCCACTGACGCCACCGATCACTGGTCCGAGGACCAATATGGCCTGATTTGGCGTGGTCTCGCGCCCCGGATCCTGAGGCTGCTCGACCCGGATCCGGATGAGCGCGTACTGCGCGGCCTGTCCTTCGCCCGATTCTCGACATGGCCGGAGGAAGAACAGGCCGCCGTTCGCCACGAGGTGCGCGAGATCGTCACGCGTGCTTTCACCACTTGGGACCACCCGTTTCCGCTTGAAGAGCTGCTCTGCGCTGTCGCTTACGTGGACGGGGAGTTGGCGCCGTGGCTGGGCTACCTGGACACGCTGGGCGCTGACGCGGATGCCCCGATCGCGTTGCTCGCCGAGCAGTGGGCCAGCGAACTGCCCAAGGGAACGCTGTTGCAGTGGCGGTTGCACGACGAAGACTCGACGGAGCCGATCCGTGACTGGCTCTACTCGGACGCCTTGCACGACCGCCTGAAGCGCATGGGTGACTAGACGAAGGCCGCGACACCTTCGTACTTCGCGGTCGGGGCGACGCCGACGGGTTCGTAGTGCAGCAGCAGCATGCCCGTCGGTGTCACCTCGTGCTGAACGAGCGTGAGGCCCACGGGGTGGTCCAGCAAACGGCGCCCAGTCCCCAGAACTGTGGGCACGACAACGAGCCGGACCAAGTCGACAAGTCCCGCTGCCACAAGCGCATTACCCAACCGGGCGCTGCCGTGGATCTGCAGTTCACGCCCCGGCTGCGCCTTGAGTTCCCCGACGGTCTTGACCGGATCGCCGCGCAGTACGGTCGTCGGGTCCCAGTCGCCCGAGGTAAGGGTGTTGGTCACGACATACTTCGGCAACGCGTTCATCCGCTCGGTGAACGGGTCGTCGGGATCCGTTATCTGCGGCCAATCCCTGGCGAACGCCTGATAAGTCCGGCGGCCGAGCAGCAGGCCGTCCGCGAGGTCTAGCCATTCCGACGTCCGGCGCACGAACACCTCATCCAGGTACGGCACGAGCCAGCCGCCCAGGGTGAAGCCGTCGGTGGTGTCCTCGGTGGGCGAGCCGGGGCCCTGCGCCACCCCATCAAGGGTGACAAAGGATGTGAGCGTGACCTTCACTGTTCCGCCACCTCGGCCAGCTGCTTGGTCACGGTTGCCCAGCCTTCGAAAAAGCCCATTTCCTCGTGACGGGCACGCGACGCTGGATCCCCATGCCGAACAATCGCTTGATAGTCCGTGCCATCCGCGTGATCGCGAAAGATGATCTCAGCCGTGAGGGCCACGGGCTCAGGACTCACCGGCCGCCATGAGCTGTCGATCGCGTTGGTGAACACGAGCCGCTCGAACTCCTCGACCACGAGGAAACTCGCGTCCATGTGTGGCGTGAACTGCACGCCGTCCTCGCTCATCTGCGTCACGAGCCCGCCGCCGGCATGGGCTTCGAGGCGGTCGACCCGCAACACCAGTGGCGCCGGGATGAACCATTTGGCGAAGCGGGCTGGATCTGTCCACGCCGCCCAGACGGCTTTACGTGGGGCGCGGATGATGCGCGAGATCGTCAAATCAAGGTCGGGGTTCATTCGTTCTCCTCGGTGACAAGTCGTTCAAGGCGGTCGGTGCGCTCTTCCCAGACTCGGCGCTGCTCGTCGAGCCAGCCGTCGACCAGCGCGAGCCGTTCGCGGTTGAGCACGCAGGTGCGCACACGGCCGACCTTGTCCGTGCGGATCAGGTCGTTCGCCTCGAGCGTCCGGACATGCTTCATGAAGGACGGGAGAGTCATCGGAAACTCGCGGGCCAGGTCACCCACGCTCGTCGGGCCGCGGCCGAGCCGCCGGATGACGTCTCGCCTGGTCGGGTCGGCGAGGGCGATGAACACGCCGTCGAGCTCAGCCGAATACTGTGCCATGCGGCTAAGTATTAACCCGGCTCGATACTTAGCGCAAGGGCTAAGTATTAGCGAGCCGAGCAGGTCACATCGGGCTTCACCGGGTTCGGGCCGGTGGTTCCGGCGATGAAACCGAACGATGTCGACGAGTCCACGGCCTTGTTCCACTGCGCCGGAGCCACCTGGATGGCCGTGCCGGCCTGTGACAGGGTGCCGTTCCAGAGGTTGTTGATCCGTTGGCCGTTGGGCAGCGTCCAGCTGACGGTCCAACCGTCCAAACGGGCCGTCGCACGGATCGTGACGAGGGCTTCGTAGCCGTTCTGCCACGAGTTCGTGATCCGATATTCGGCTTCACATGTCGACTGTGGACGGCTGCTGGGAGTGCCAGGGGGAATCACGAGTGGCTCTGGCAATGCTTGTGGAGGCTGGCCGCGGTTGATCGCAAGGCCCACCACGAGTCCGATTGCGACAAGGAGGACGGCTGCCGCTGCCAAGAGAATGCCGCGCTTTCGAGGTTTTGGCGGCGGCAGGGCCATAGTCGCTGTCCGTGGTTGAAACTCTGGCGGTCGTTTGCCGGTCCGCAGATAGTCCTCGGCTTCACGCATGGTCGGGCGTTCGGTGGGATCCGTGCGTAACAGCCATAACAGCAACGGACTCAGGGGACCGGATTGTCGAGGTGGGACTATCTCGCCGGTGGAAACCCTGCGTAACAAGGCGATCGTGTTTTCGTCCACACCGAACGGAGGCGTGCCTTCCGTTGCGGCGTACAGAGTTGAACCAAGTGAGTACACATCGGACGGAAAGCCTGCCTTGTCGCCGCCCGCGACTTCCGGCGCCAGGAACGCCGGTGTGCCCGCGATGACGCCGACACTGGTCATCGTCGCGTCGCCGATGGCACGGGAGATCCCGAAGTCGGTGATCTTCACCGTGCCGTCCGGCGCTATCAAAACGTTGTCAGGCTTGACGTCCCGGTGCACGATGCCGACGTCGTGCGCGGCCGCCAACGCCCCGGCGATCTGGGCACCGATCCTGGCTACCTCGTCCGCGGGCAACGCGCCACGGTCGTTCAACACCGCCGACAGGCTTTCCGATGGCAGGTATTCCATGACCAGACAAGGCCTGCCGTCGTGCTCGACGACATCGTGCACCTGGATCGCGTTGGGGTGCTGGATCTTCGCGGCGAGACGGGCCTCGCGCATCACGCGCGCGTCGGCCTGTTCGCCTTCCGTGTCACCGAGAGCCGCGTCGAACGACAGGAGTTTGACCGCGACCGTCCGGTCAAGACGCTCGTCATGCGCGCGCCAGACCACCCCCATGGCCCCGCGGCCGATCTGGCCGACCAGCCGATATCGGTCGGCGACCAGGTCGTCCTTGTTCGTCACCCAGCCGATTCTACTTTTGATCGGCCCATTCCGGGGCCAGCATCGACCAGACCTGTGCGTCCTGGCGGCTCCCGCCGATCGCATACTCGGAGCGCAGCACTCCTTCGAGCGTCATGCCAAGTCGTTGTGCCACAGCGGAACTACGTTCGTTCTCCGGCGCGCACCGCCACTCGACGCGGGACATTCCGCGAACGCATACCGCCCAGTCGATCATGTGCCGCGCGGCGCGTGTGATCAAACCGCGTCCGGCGGCGTCCGGATCCAGCCATACGCCGATCTCGCAGGTGCCGTTGCGGGCGTCGAACGTGCGAAACAGTGTGCCGCCCATCAGCTTTCCGTCGATCCAGATGCCGTAGATCCGGCCTTCGTCACTGGCCAGCTTGTCGATGTAGCGCTGCAGGATCACGCGCGCGCTGTCGGTGTCCGTTATCGCGTGCGCCATGCCGACCCACGGTCCGATGTAGTCGCGGACGTGATCGATGTGCGTCGCGAACTCCTCGGCGTTCCACGGCTCCAACGCGCGTAGTTCGGCATCGTCGGTCAATCGCAACGAGAGCATCCCCAGAACCTCCGTACCAAACGTTTGTTATGTACCATCATGCCATGCCTCCGGCCCCCGGTGACCACGACGCCCGCAGACGTGACGTGTCCGAAGCGGTCTGGCGCGTCCTGGCCGCCCGCGGATTCGGCCAGCTCACGCTGCGTGCCGTCGCCGCGGAGATGGGCGCGTCGACCGGCATGCTCACGCACTACTTCCCGGCCAAACGCGACCTGGTCCGCTATGCCCACTCCGTCGCCGAAGAGCGCACGCTGGCCGCGCTGTACGGCGATCTTGACGTAACCGGGCTGGCGGCGCTATGGAAATACCTGCTCGACGTCCTGCCGCTGACGCCGGAGTCGGTCGCGATGAACCGGGTCTGGGTGAGTTTCTGGGACGCGGCGATCGGCGACGAGGAACTCGCCGCGACCGAGACCGCCCGCTACGAGCGGTGGCGCGGCAAGCTTCGGCCACATGTCCTCGCCGCGGTCGACAAGGGCGAGATCCCGGCGGACAAAGAAGTCGACGACGTGGTCGCATCGGCGGCAGCGCTGACCCACGGCCTTGTCGTGCAGTCCCTTTTCGACCCGGCCCGGTTCCCGCCGGACCGGCAGATCCAGCTGATCGACGACTACCTGAGGACGCTGACATGCCCATCCGCGACCGGTTCGACCAGATTCCCGGCAGCGCGCCAGGCGTCGGATACACCCACGCCATAACGGCATCCGGGCAGTTGGCGTTCGTGTCCGGCCAGGTCGCACTGGACGAGAACGGACAGCTTGTCGGCGCCGACGACTTCGCCGCGCAGGCCCGGCAAGCCTTGCGGAACCTGGCGAACGTCCTGAAGCGGCTCGGCGCGACCTGGGGCGATGTCGTGCGGTTCAACTGGTACCTGGTCGACACGTCCGAGCTGCCGATCCTGCGGCAGATCCGGGACGAGTTTATCCTCCCTGCGCTCGACGGCCGCCCGGCTCCGGCCAGCACGTTGATCCAGGTCGCCGGGTTGTTCCGGCCGGACTGCCTGATCGAGGTGGACGCGGTGGTAGCTATCCCCTGAATCCGCAGGTAGACCCTCGTGAGTGGTTATCAGGGTTAGAACACGGATAACCACTCACGAGGGTCTACCTGGGGCTCGGCACTCGAATGGGCCTGTTTTCCGCCTCGGGCGCGGGGTAGCACGGAAGCTATGCGAGCTGTGTGGCGGGGAACCGTGGCGATTGGCCTTGTGACAATAGGTGTACGCGCCTACACCGCGACCAAGGATCATGATTTCCGGTTCCACCACGTGCATCGGGTCGATGTCGGCCGGATCCGCTACCGGCGGGAGTGCGAGGCGTGCGGCGAGGAGATCGACTTCGCTGACGTGGCAAGGGGTTACGAGCTGCCCGACGGGCGCCTCGTCCTGCTCGACCGTGCTGACTTCGACTCGCTGCCGAGCTCGTCTGACCGCACGATGCAGGTGCGGTACTTCGCGCGGGCTGACGACATCCACCCGGTCTACTTCCAGCGCAGCTACTACCTCGAACCCGAGGACAACGCGGTGCAGTCGTATGCCTTGCTGCGACAGGCAATGGAACGCACAAACCGGCTCGCTGTCGTGAAGATCTGCTTGCGCCGCAAGGAAGTTCTCGCTGCCGTGCAGCCACGCGGCGATCTGCTGGTACTGCACACCATGTTTTGGCCTGACGAGATCCAGCCCGCTGATTTCCCTGTTCTGCAACGGGAAATCACGGTCCGTCCACAAGAGATCGCTGCCGCGACCGCGTTGGTGATGAGTATGGCTGCGGAGTTCCGGCCGGGGGAGTTCGCCGACGACTACCAGGAAGCGCTTGCTCGGCTGATTGAAGCGAAGACCGACGAGGCGCAGTCGCCGCCGATTCCCGTACAGCGAGACGGGGATACGACGATGGATTTGATGGAGGCGTTGCGGCTCAGCGTAGAGCGCGCGCGGTTGGACGATTTCTAGCAACCACGCAACAGGCGAGCAAACGCAACGACAGGCCGTCCAAAGACGTCCATACGAGTGGGGGTTCCCATCCGGCCTTGACCGCTTCCTGGTGAATCTCCTCGGCGTAGATTGCCAATAGCACCAACGGTGGCGCCTGGACAAGGTCCTTACGGATGGCGGCGTCTCGGTCCAATTGGGTTAGTACCACGTGGACATGGTTGTCCAGTGCCGCGGCGATCACTGGATCGTGGTCAGCCGCGGTGTGGCCATGCTGAAGACGGTCGTCCAGCCTGCGCAGCCAGCGCCGGGCGGACCACCTGGCAGCACGGTCCCAAATGCTCACGTATCAGATTCTGTTAGACGGACGTGGTTTCGGCGGCCGTACAAATTTACGCTGTACGGCCGCCGAACGCTCACACCGGCTCAGGAACCTTCTCGTGCCGCTCCTGCTGCCCGATGTGCCGGGCAAGCGTTTCGCCTTCCACATCCACGTTCGGGGTAATCCGATCGAGGAAGCGCGGGAACCACCACGCGGCCTTGCCGAACAGCGTCATCAAGGCTGGGACCAGCGTCATCCGGATCACGAAGGCGTCGATCAGCACACCGAACGCCAGCGCGAAGCCCATCGACTTGATGACCGTGTCGTGCGAGAACACGAAGCCCATGAACACCGCGGTCATGATCAGCGCGGCGGCGGTGACCACGCGGGCGCTGTGGCCGAGGCCGTCGACGACCGCTTGCTTCGGTGTGTCCCCGTGCACGAAGGACTCCCGCATGCCGGACACCAGGAACACCTCGTAGTCCATGGCGAGGCCGAACAGGATGCCGGTCATCAGGATCGGCAGGAAGCTGATGATCGGCGAGCCGTGCGTGACGCCGAGCAGGTCGCCGAGCCAGCCCCACTGGAAGATCGCCACCACGGCGCCGATCGACGCGGCGACGGTGAGCAGGAAGCCCGCGGTCGCCTTGATCGGCACGAGGATCGACCGGAACATGATCGCCAGCAGGATCAGCGACAGGCCGACAATGACGATCAGATAGGTCGGCAGCGCGTTGGACAGCTTCTGCGACACGTCGATGTTCAGCGCGGTCTGGCCGGTGATCCCGATCGTCGAGCCGGTCTGTGCCCTGATCTCGCCCGTCTGCGCGCGCAGCTGCGCGACCAGGTCCTTTGTGGCCTCAGTGGACGGTCCGCTGTTCGGGATCAGTTGCAGTACGGCGGTTGTGCCATCCGGGCTCACGCCCGCGGGCACGACCCTGGTGACGTCCTTGACCGTGCTCAACTTGCCGACCAGCGCACCAAGCGCTTGCTGCGGGTTCACGCCGGACGGCAGGTCGGCGACGACAACCAGCGGGCCGCTGAAGCCGGGCCCGAAAGCCTCGGTGACGAGCGCGTTCGCGCGCTGCTGCGGGCTGCCCTCCGGCGCGGTCGAGTCGTCCGGCAGGCCCATTTCCAGCGAGAACGCCGGAATCGCGATCGCGCCAAGGGAAACAACGATCAGCACGAGCGCGGTGATCGGACGCTTGGACACCGCGCGGCCCCAGCGGTAGCCGAACGCTTCCTTCTTGTCCGGGTCCATGTCCTTGGCGCGGGACTTCTCCGAGACGATCTTCTCCCCGACAAACCCGAGGATCGCCGGGACCAGCGTCAACGCGACAAGAACGGCGATCGCGACGGTCGCGGCAGCGGCAAGACCCATGACCGACAGGAACGGAATCCCGACGACGGTCAGGCCGACCAGCGCGATGATCACCGTAAGACCTGCGAAGAACACCGCGCTACCAGCGGTTCCGATCGCCCGTGCGATGGATTCGTTGACCTCCATGCCACCAAGCACTTGCTTGCGGTGCCGGTGCACGATGAACAGCGCGTAGTCGATGCCGACGGCGAGGCCGAGCATCAGCGCGAGCACGGGCGCGGTCGAGGACATGTCGATCACGCTGGTCAGCGCGTACAGGCCACCGATGCCGATGCCGACGCCGATCAGTGCCGTCAACATGGGCAGACCAGCGGCGACGAGCGAGCCGAACGTCAGGATCAGCACGATCGCCGCGATCACCACACCGATGCCTTCGGTGACGCCGATCGCGACCATCTCGCCCGCGATCTCCTGGCTGTACGCGGCCTCGATGCCCGAGTTCGACGCGGCCTGGACGGCGTTCTTGATCGCGTCCTTCGTCGACTCCTTGACCTCAGGCGGCGAGACCGAGAACTGCACCTGAGCGAGGCCGATCCGGCCGTCCTGCGAGATCGCCTGCGTGACGAACGGGCTGAACGCGCCCGCCACCTGCTCGGTCTTGCCGATCTGCGCGATCACGCCGTCGATGACTGGCTGCTCCTGGGCGAGGGTCCTACCCTGCGGAGCAGCGAACACGATCCGGCCGGACGCGCCCGCGGCCTGCGGCAGCTTCTCCTTCAGGTGATCGAGTGCCTGCTGCGACTCGACGCCAGGGATGGAGAACTGGTTGGTCGTCTGGCCTGCGAATCCGAGTGCACCGACTCCGGCGACCGCCAGCACCAACAGCCAGATGCCGAGGACAAGACCTCTACGCCGTCTGGCCGCGTGCGCGAGCCGGTAGAGCAGCTTCGCCACGGGCGTGCTCCTTCTTGGGATGTTCTTGGTGTGGGAACCGATCCGCGCTGATCAGCTCTGAGGTTGGAATCCGGTGCGCAGGTAGCCGAACGCCTCGTCGACGAGGGCGCTCACGTTGGCTTCCGGGTCGTCACCGGCATGGTTGATCGCGGCAGTGACCAGCCCGAACGCGGCGTGGACCAGTGCGAGAGGGAAGAAGGTGGGGCAGCCGGACGGCATCCGTTCGGCGAGCGCCTCGTGCGCGCCCTGCACCATCCGTTCCCGCACAGCCAGCTCGTACGGAACAAGCTCGGGGTAGTCGGAAGCGATCGTGGACAACCGGTTGATCAGGCCGAGGTTGTCCGGGCGGATGACCTGCTCGACGACCAGGCGCAACGAGTCGAGCAACGGCTCGTCGGCGGGACGGTCTCGCAGTGCGGCCATGCCGTCGTCGAAGACGAACCCGCCGACCGCGACAACTGCCTCTTCCTTGCGGTTGAAGTAGTTGAAGAAGGTCCGGCGGGAGACGTTGACCCGGTCGGTGACGTCCTCGACGACAAACCCGTGCAACCCCTGCTCCGTGGCGAGTTCGAATGCCGCGAAGCCGAGCGCTCGTCGCGTCTCGTACTTCTTCGCCTCGCGAATCCCCGGTTTGGGTGTCACACGATCAGGCTACCGCGTAATCTTGCCCGCCGTGCAACTTTGCCCGCCGTGCAGGAATGTGACCTTGCTCATGGGTTAGCGTTCCGGGGTGCCGAACGTGTTCGATCCACGGGTGTTCGCTGCGGGCATGCCGCACGAGGCTTTCCAGGAACTACGCGACACAGCACCGGTCAGCTGGCAGGACGAGCACGCGGTGCTCGACTGGCCCGCGGGGCCGGGCTATTGGGCGGTGACCCGGTACGCGGACGTGCGGCACGTGCTGCGAACGCCCGAGGTGTTCTCCTCCTGGCTCGGCGCGACCCAGATCCGTGACCCGGAACCCGACGATCTGGCCTTCATCCGGCGAATGATCCTCAACATGGATCCGCCGGAGCACCAACGGCTTCGAAAGATCGTCGCGGCGGTGTTCACCCGGCGCAGGCTGGAACAATCGGCTGCCGAGATCACGGCCCGCGCGTCGGCTTTGCTGTCTTCGGTTGTTTCGCGCGGTTCGTGCGATCTGCCTGTCGACGTCACTGACGACTTCCCGTTGCTCAATCTAGCCGACCTGCTCGGTGTGCCGCCATCGGACCGAAACCTGTTGCTGCGCTGGACAAATCGTGTGATCGGCTACCAGGATCCGGAACACGCCGACGAGGTCGTGCGGGATGCTTCGGGCAAGCCGCTCAATCCACGCTCGCCCGCGATGCTCGCGGACATGTTCGGGTATGCGTCGGAATTGGCTGAGTACAAGCGTAAGCATCCCCGTGATGACCTGATGTCCGCTTTGGTCAGTGCCACAGTGGACGGTCGGATGCTCGACGATGCCGAGCTGCAGATGTTCTTCTTCTTGGTGGTTATCGCCGGAAATGACACGGTTCGCAGTGCGCTGCCTGGTGGCGTCCTAGCGCTTGTTCAACACCAAGGGGAGTATCGCCGATTGAAGTCCAATGTGGACTTGGTTGACTCGGCGGTCGAGGAGATTCTGCGCTGGCACCCGCCGGTGCTGAGCTTCCGCCGGACCGCGGCATGTGACGTTGTCCTTGGCGGGCAGGAGATTCGCGCTGGTGACAAGGTTGTCGTGTACCACGTGTCCGCGCATTACGACTCGCGGCAGTTCCCGGACCCGTTCCGGTTCGACATCACTCGGACGCCGAACGACCATATGGCCTTCGGACAAGGCCCGCACCTGTGCCTCGGGGCGCATTTCGGGCGGCTGCAGATGCGGATCTTCTTCCGGGAGTTCCTTCGGCGGTTGCCGGAGGTGGAGCTGGACACCGAGCCGGTGCGGTTGACGTCGAACTTCATCAACGGCATAACGCATTTGACGTTGAGGTGGAGATAGCGGGTTTCTCAGCCGATCTCGGCAAGAACCGCATCACTCAACACCGGCCACACCTCAGCCGCCCACTCGCCGAAGGCCCGGTCGGTCAGCGCGATCGTCGAGATCCCGGCCTGCGGGTCGACCCACAGGAACGTGCCGCTCTGTCCGAAGTGCCCGAACGTCTCCGGCGAGTTGTTCTTGCCGGTCCAATGCGGACTCTTGTGGTCCCTGATGGAGAACCCGAGCCCCCAGTCATTGGGCTTCTGCGGGCCGAATCCAGGCAAAACCCCGTTCAACCCTGGAAAGACAACGGTCGTCGCCTCCGCGAACAGCTCCCCGGAAACCAAAACAGGCTTCAACAACTCAGCGGCGAACTTGCTCAAATCGGCGCAAGTGGACACACCGGCATGCGCGGCACTGCCCTTGAGCGTCGTGTCGTTCATGCCGAGCGGCGCGAAAACAGCCTCGGCGAGATAGGCGTTGAACGGAATGCCCGACGCCTGCTGAACGGCCTCGGCGAGCGCGTCGAACCCCATGTTGGAGTAGATCCGCCTGGTGCCGGGCTGCGCCTGGATCCTGTCCTCCGACATCGCCAGCCCGGACGCGTGCGCGAGCAGGTGCCGGATCGTCGAACCTTCGGGACCCGCGGGCTCGTCCAACTCGACCGCACCCTCCTCGACCGCGATGAGCGTCGCGTAGGAGGTCAGCAGCTTGGTCACGGAGGCGAGCGGGAACAGTTGCTTCTGGTCACCATGCGACCCGAGGACCTGCCCGTCGCGGCCGACCACGGCCACAGCCACGTTGTCGACCGGCCACGTCTTCACCAGCGCCAAGCTCTCCATGGGCCAAACGCTATACGATCGCCAAGGTGCGGAAGTTCTCGGTGACGGATACCGATCGCCACCCCGTCCGAGATCTTCTTCAGGTGGACTTGCGCTGAAACACGCCAGGGTCAACCGTGATCGAGCCGGTAGCAAGGAAGAACGGCGACGGAACCGGCGGCCGTCGGAGCCTGAGTAGCCGCTGCAACGCAAGCACTGGCCAGTGAGGTGCACGCCTTGTCCCGCTGAAGAACACGGTCGCGGATTCCGGATCCTCGAACGCCAGCGAGGGACCGTAGGTTCCGTGGCCGAACCATGACGGAGTTCCTGGCAAGTCAGTATCGAGGAGACGCTGGGGTGCGGACCATTCCGACCGGCGCCCGCTGGGATGCCGTGCGGTCATCCACCACAGGCCCTGCTCCGGGAAATCAGGCGTGCCATGCAGGTTGGAGCCACGAGCGAGTACCATAACCCACTCGTCGCCGCGGCGAACGACTGTGTTGTCGAAGAATCCTTCCGAGGAGTCTGCGAAGACCGCCGGCGGAGTCCAGCCGGTGAGGCCATCCGAGCTTTCGGTGTACCGCAGCTCGTAGTCCGGTAGCTCGCCAGGACCGACCTCATGGGGATTGGCCTGGTACCACATCCGGTAACGACCTTCGGCGTACACGACGAGCGGTTCAAGGACACTTGACCGCCGCGAATCGCCGACAATGACAGGAGAGTCTCGGCGCACCCATTCGCCGTCGCGCCGCTCCAGTACGCCGATCGAGTATCGGCTCTTTGGCCCGTAATGCTTTGAGGTCAGTCGGCCGGTATAATAGATGCGCTCGCCGTGGCCGCCTGCCGGTGGCACGTAGCTCGGCGTATGCATTCCACCCGCATCCCAGGAACCCCGTGGCGCGTCTGGAGCGAGCGCGGCAACCCGACCTCGGCTGTCCGTATCGAAAACCCAGGCGCCCTCGACCAACTTCGCGCGGTACAAGCGATTGCGGAACCGGGTGGAGAAGCCGCCAAGGAACATCGTCCACTGGCCATCGATATCGTGCACGTCGGGATCGCCGACACCGAGCAACCCTCGGGGCATCGGCCCGTCGACCATGTCCCACAGCACACGGGCTGTCATGACAAACGACCTCCTGAGCAGGGACTCCCCTGTGGCCCAGGTAGGTCGTTGTCACGACATTAGCAGAAAGTTACTTGGGGTCGAGGACGAACACCGGGATCTGCCGGTCGGTCTTGGTCTGGTACTCGGCATAAGGCGGATAGGCCGCGACGGCCCGCTCCCACCATTCGTCCCGCTCGGCGCCGTCGACCTCGCGCGCGACGAAGTCCTTCGTCACGGTCCCGTCCTGGAGCGGGAACTCCGGGTACGCCTTGATGTTGTGGTACCAGGTCGGATGCTGGGGTGCGCCACCCTTCGACGCCACGACCGCGTACCGGCCATTGTGCTCCACCCGCATCACTGGGGTGTAGCGCAGCTTGCCGGTTTTCGCGCCACGCAGCGTCAGCAAAACGATGGGCCTGTCGTAAACCTCGACACCATCAGTGGTGCCGGTCTCGAGGATCTTCGTGGTCTGGTCGTGCACCCAATCCGTCGGGCTGAGCTCTACGGTCTCGTCTGACATGGTCGCTGCCAACGCTCACCGCGCCACGTTTATTCCCGGCGGCGCGATCTGTCCAAAAGGGAGTTGGGCGAGCGCGTCAGCGGCTGCGCTTGAATGCTCTTCGGCTTGCGCGTAATTGCCTTCGGAGCGGCACAGCTCGCCGAGTCCGGACCGAGCGCGGACCTCGGCGAATCCGGCAGCCGGAGCCTGCTGGTCACCAGCACCAAGTGACCGGCCGATTCCGGCACACCGAGATGCACGTTCCGGCACGCCGTGTCCACCGTTGCGGCACATCGTGTCCACCGTTCCGGCACATCGAGTCCGCCTTTCCCATCCGGCGAGGGGAATTTCGGTGTGCCGGAATGTGCGACTCACTGTGTCGCAATGGTGGACACGCCCGGGGGTTTTTAGACCGTGGTTTCCTCGCCGTCGAGGTGCTTGGAGATCAGCCGCAGCAGGCGGTTGTTGTTGACCGGTTTGGTGACGTAGTCGTTCGCACCGGCCGCCAGGGTCCGTTCGCGGTCCTCCGGCATCGCCTTGGCCGTCACGGCGATCACCGGCAGATCCCGGTGTGACGACATCTCGCGGATCGCCGCGATCGTCGCGTTCCCGTCCAGCTCGGGCATCATCACGTCCATCAGGACCAGCGTGATGTCCTTGTACTGCTCCAAAGCACGCACACCCGCGACGCCGTTGTCCGCGTAGACCACGTCAAGGCCGTGCTGTTCGAGCATGGCGGTCAGCGCGAAGACGTTACGCAGGTCGTCATCCACGATCAGGATCTTCTCGCCGTGGAAGCGCAGCGACAACGGGATGCTCGGGTCTTCATCGACCTCGTCCTCCAGCACCGGCGGGCTTTCCACCACCATCGGCGCGGGCGCGGGCGCGGGTGACACCAGCAGCGCCGCCTTCTCCGGCTGTTCCACCGCGAGGTACAGCGTGAAGATGCTGCCAGACCCAGGTTCGCTGGTCACGTGCAGCTCACCGGCCAGCAGTTGGGTCAGCTGCCGGGAGATCGACAGGCCGAGGCCGGTTCCACCGTACTTACGGCTGGTCGTGCCGTCTGCCTGCTGGAACGCTTCGAAGATGACTGCCAGTTTGTCCTGCGGGATACCGATTCCGGTGTCCTCGACGGCGAACGCGATCACCGCGTCGGCCGACCGCATCCGCGCGGTCTTCATCATCGCCGGGTCGACCATCGTGATCCGCAGTTCCACCCGGCCTTCGTGGGTGAACTTCACCGCGTTGGACAACAGGTTCCGCAGGATCTGCTGCAGCCGGTGCTCGTCGGTGTGCAAAGTGGACGGTACGGACGGCTCGACGGTGACCGCGAAGTCCAGCCCTTTCTCCGTGGTCAACGGGCGGCACAGCGCGTCGACGTAGCTGACCAGCTCGGGCAGTGCGAAGTCGTTGACCTGCAGCTCAAGGTGCCCGGCCTCGACCTTGGTCAGGTCGAGGATGTCGTCGATCAGCTGCTGCAGGTCGCTGCCCGCGGAGTAGATCGTCTTGGCGAACTCACGCTGGCGAGCCGTCAGGTTGCCTTCGAGGTTGTCGCTCAACAGCTTCGCCAGGATCAACGCGCTGTTGAGTGGCGTACGCAGCTCGTGCGACATGTTCGCCATGAACTCCGACTTGTACTTCGACGCGGTCGCCAGCTGCTGCGCGCGGTCCTCGAGCTCTTGGCGGGCCTGCTCGATCTCGGAGTTCTTCACCTCGATGTCACGGTTCTGCCTGGCCAGCAGTGCCGCCTTCTCGGCAAGCTCGGTGTTCGAGCTCTGCAGCTCGTCCTGCTGCGCCTGCAGCTGCTCGGAACGGGCCCGCAGCTCGCGCGTCAGGCGCTGCGACTCGGCCAGCAGCGCCTCGGTGCGCGCGTTGGCCAGCAGCGTGTTCATGTTGACGCCGATGGTCTCCTTGAGCTGATTGAGCAAGTCGTGGTGGACCGGCGTGAACTCGTTGACCGACGCCAGCTCGATCACGCCGAGCACCTGGCCCTCGAACAGCACCGGCAGCACGATCACGTTCTTCGGCGACGTCGAACCAAGCCCGGACGAGACCTTGATGTACTCGGCGGGCGCGCCGGTCATCACGATCCCGCGCTTGTCCACAGCCGCTTGCCCGACAAGGGATTCACCGAACTCGAACTTCACCGGACCGTCCGCTTCGGACCGCCCGTACGCGGCGATCCGCCGCAACCACGTCCCCGCGTCGCCGCTCTCGGCCAGGAACACCGCGCCGTACTGGGCGCGGACCAGGGGAGCAAGCTCGCTCAGGATCAGCGACGTGACCGCGCTGAGGTCACGGTGGCCCTGCATCAATCCGGAGATCCGGGCGAGGTTGGTCTTGAGCCAGTCCTGTTCCTCGTTGGTCTTCGTCGTTTCCTTGAGCGTCAGGATCATCTGGTTGATGTTGTTCTTCAGATCCGCGAGCTCACCGGACGCGTCCACGGTGATCTGCCTGGTCAGGTCGCCCGCGGTCACGGCCGTGGCGACCGCGCCGATCGCACGCACCTGCGTGGTCAGGTTGCCTGCGAGCTCGTTCACGCTCACGGTCAGCCGCTGCCACGTGCCCGACACGTCGACCACGTTGGCCTGACCACCGAGTTTGCCTTCCGTGCCGACCTCGCGGGCGACACGCGTGACCTCGACGGCGAACGACGACAGCCGGTCGACCATCGTGTTCAGCGTGTTCTTCAACTCGAGCATCTCGCCACGGGCCGTCACGTCGATCTTCTTCGACAGGTCACCGTTGGCCACGGCCGTGGTCACCTGAGCGATGTTGCGCACCTGCGTGGTCAGATTCTCGGCCATGACGTTGACGTTGTCGGTCAGTTCCTTCCACGTGCCCGCCACGTTCGGCACACGCGCCTGACCACCCAGCGTTCCGTCCGTACCGACCTCGCGCGCCACACGCGTGACCTCGTCACCGAACGCGCGGAGCGTGTCGACCATGCCGTTCATCGTTCCGGCCAGGTCAGCGACCTCGCCGCTGGCGTCGACGTTGATCTTCTTCGACAAGTCGCCGTTGGCCACCGAGTTCGCGACCGTCGCGATGCTTCGCACCTGGGTCGTCAGGTTCTCGGCCATGACGTTGACGTTGTCGGTCAGGTCCTTCCAGGTACCGGCAACGCCACGGACCTGCGCCTGGCCGCCGAGCTTGCCTTCCGTGCCCACTTCGCGGGCCACGCGCGTGACCTCGTCGGCGAAGGCTGACAGCTGGTCGACCATGGTGTTGAGCGTGTTTTTGAGCTCCAGGATCTCGCCGCGCGCGTCAACGGTCATCTTCTGCGTCAGGTCACCACGGGCCACGGCCGTGGTCACCTGAGCGATGTTGCGGACCTGGTCAGTCAGGTTGTCCGCCATGAAGTTCACGGAGTTGGTCAGCTCACGCCACGTTCCCGCGACACCAGGCACCAACGCCTGACCACCCAGCCGCCCGTCGCTACCGACCTCGCGGGCCACGCGCGTGACCTCGTCGGCGAAGGAGGAGAGCTGGTCGACCATGGTGTTGAGGGTGTTTTTGAGTTCCAGGATCTCGCCGCGCGCGTCGACGTTGATCTTCTGCGTCAGGTCACCACGCTGCACGGCCGCCGCGACCGTCGCGATGCTTCGCACCTGGTCAGTCAAGTTCCCGGCCATGAAGTTCACCGAGTCGGTGAGGTCACGCCACGTACCCGCGACCCCGGTCACCTGCGCCTGACCACCCAGGATGCCGTCCGTGCCGACCTCGCGGGCCACGCGGGTGACTTCCTCGGCGAAGGAGGAGAGCTGGTCGACCATGGTGTTGAGGGTGTTTTTGAGCTCCTGGATTTCGCCGCGGGCGTCGACGTTGATCTTCTGGGTCAGGTCGCCCCTCGCCACCGCGGTCGCCACGGTCGCGATCTTGCGGACCTGGTCGGTCAGGTTGCCCGCCATCAGGTTCACCGAGTCGGTGAGGTCTCGCCAGGTCCCGCCAACCCCAGGAACAGTGGCCTGACCACCCAGGATGCCCTCGGTACCCACTTCGCGGGCCACACGCGTGACCTCGTCGGCGAAGGAGGAGAGCTGGTCGACCATGGTGTTGAGGGTGTTTTTGAGCTCCAGGATCTCGCCGCGGGCACCCACGTTGATCTTCTGCGTCAGGTCACCACGCGCCACCGCCGTCGCCACGCGCGCGATGTCACGCACCTGGTCGGTCAGGTTCCCGGCCATCAAGTTGACCGAGTCGGTCAGGTCACGCCAGATGCCGATGACACCGGGCAGCTGCGCCCGGCCGCCGAGAATGCCCTCGGTACCGATCTCCCGGCCGACCCTGGTCACCTCGGACGCGAACAGCGAGAGCTGGTCGACCATCCGGTTCACGGTGTGCGCGAGGTCCAGCACGTCACCGCCGAGCGGCTTGCCGTCGATCTCCACCGGCATCCGCTTGGTCAGATCACCCTCGGCCACGGAGGTCAGCACGTGGTTGATCTCGACAGTCGGCCTGGTCAGGTGGTCGATCAGCTCGTTGACGACCGACGTCGCCACGCCCCAGCCGCCAGTGTCGCCGGTCGGCCGTAGCCGTTCGTGCAACACGCCCTGGGCCGCGACGCTCTCGCGCACTCTCAGTAGCTCGTTGACCAGCAGCTGGTTACGCTCCGCGATCTCGTTGAACGCGGCGGCCAGCTGCGCGGAGCGGCCTCCGCCGGTGGCGACGATGCGGCGCCGGAAATTGCCTTCACGCAGGTCTTCCATCGCGACCAGCAGCCGGTCCAGCGTCGTGTCCTCGCCATCCTGGCTCACAGAATCTTGGTTGATGTGCGTAGTCACGGCGACTGCTCCCCGGATCGAGGCGACGTTCATGGCCTGGGGCGTGTCTGTTCAGACACGCCCTTACCTTGCCATGTTTATCCACAGCCGTGGTGGCAGGTAGCTACCTGCGTCGTCGCAGGCGCTACGGTTAGACCTGAAGTTGCCGAAGCGTCAGCGAGGTGCGGGATGACCGATGCAGCGGCATCGGCCCGTCCGGCCGTTGCCCAGCAGGGTGATACGGCCTTCCTTGCCGAGGTGGGCGGACGGCTCTGCGGCAGCATGGACACCGACACGGCCGCGACGATCGTCGCGGAGCTCGCCAGTCCTGTACTGGCCGAGCGTGCGGTGGTGTTGTTGCCTGCGTCGCGTGGTCGTTGGGAGTGGTGGAGCCACGTCCTTGACGGCCGGTCCACACACGGCAGGGTCAGGAGACTGGCTCCCTCGATAGCGCCCGTGCTCGCCAGAGCCATGTTCGCGACGCAGCCGACGGTCAGAGTGTTGCCGCAGGCCGAGGTCGACGCCATTCCCGGCACGTTGCACGAGATGTTCGCCGAATGTGCCGAGGTCAGCGTGGTCCCTCTGGTTGCGGCGAATGAAACCCCCGGTGTGCTGATCTTGGCCAGGAGCGAGGCGCTGGCCGAGCGGGAGAGGCATGTCGTCATGCAGTTCGCCGAGCGTGCCGGAGCGGCACTCGGCGCGGCAGCCGTGCTCGGCAAAGTGCGTGCCGCGATCGAAGGCCTGGAATCCACGCTGCACCCGGCCGAACTGCCGAGCGTCCCCGGCGCCCGGATGGCCGCGTTCTACCGCCCGGCTGCCAGTCCACTGCAGGTCGGCGGCGATTTTTACGACGTGCACCCGCGCTCGGACGGCACCTTGTTGTTCCTGCTCGGCGACGTGTGCGGCAACGGCCCCGAGGCAGCCGCGCTGACCGGCAGCATCAGGCACGCCCTGAGCGCGTTGCACCTGGTCGAGAAGGAGCCGCAGCGGCTGCTGGACCTGGTCAATCAGACCTTGCTGGCCACGGGGCGCAGCCGGTTCGCGAGTCTCGTGGTCGGTTCGCTGACCGCGCGCGGCGCGGACACGATGCGTCTTTCGTTGGGCTCCGGAGGGCACCCGAGCCCGCTGGTCCTCCGCAGGGACGGTCGCGTCGAAGAGGTGATCATCCCAGGCATGCTCGTCGGGGTGACCGCCAACGCGAAGTTCGGCCAGGAGTCCGTCGAGCTACGCCGTGGCGACATCTGCCTGCTCTACACCGACGGCATCAGCGAAGCGCGCGGCGGACCGAGCGGTGACGAGATGTACGGCGAAACCAGGTTGCACGAGCTGCTGTCCAGCAGCCTCGGGATGCCGATGGACGCCCTGCTCACGAAGATCAACACCAGCGTGCGCGAATGGCTGGGCGGAAACGACCACGACGACATCGCGCTGCTGGCGATCCAGCCCTACTGAACCCCTCGTGAGTGGTTAGGCGGGTTAGAACACGCGTAACCACTCACGAGGTGTTCAATGCAGCCAATGCATCAGGGATCGATGGATAGATCGGCAGGACCTGTTCGAGGCCGGTGATCTTCAGCGGGCGCATGATCGGTGAGCCGCCGGTGACGATGCCCCATCTGATGTTGCGCCGCTCGGTCTCGTGATGCGTCTCCACCAGCGCCGAGAAGCCGAGCGAGCCCATGAACGTCACGCCGTCCAAGTTGAGAACGAAGGCGTTTCCGCTGGCCACACCCTGTGCGAGGCCTTCTTTGAAGGCATCGGCCGACGACAGGTCGATATCTCCGGTCACGTGCGCGACGGTCACCGCCGACTCGTGACGTTCCAGCTGGATCTGGATGACGTCGCTGTCGGACACCATGTCTCCCTACCTGCGGGTTTTGCGTCGGAAGGTCCGCTGGATCCATAAGGCCGCTACCGCGCCCGCCGCCACCAGCCAACCTGCGGCCGCCAGGCCAAGCGGAGGCCCGGCGGGGTTGTTGCCAAGGTACTCCGGTCGTTGCTCCGGTTGGACCACCGCGGGGGTGGGATCGGGATTTCCGGCCGTCGCGATCCAGGTCGCGACGAGTAGCAACAACCGCGCGACGAGATAGATGAACACGAGAAGACCGATGATCGACCCGAACGCGGCCGTGGTGGGGGACCGGCCGAGCAGGCTCAAATAGACGTTGGCGGCGATCTTGAGGATCTCGAAGCCGATGGCCGCGGCGAGCGCGCCACGGATCGCGGATCGCATGTGGACTTTGGCGCGCGGCAGTCTGATCAGGACCCAGAGGAAGACCAGCCAGTCGGCGAAGATCGCCAGTGGAACGGACAACAAGGACAAAACCGTTCCAGCCCAAGGCTGGTCGTCCATGCCCGTCCACCGAAGGACCGCGCTGTTGAGCCAGCTGCCCGCAGCAGTGAGCGAGAACGAGACCAGCAATGCGATCGCGAGGCTGATCAACGCGAGCAGGTCCCACAGGATCGTGCGGAAGAACGGCAGCTGCGGGCGTTCCAGGTCCCACATCGCGGTCAGCGCGTCACGCAAGGCGTTCATCCAGCCCCAGCCCGCGTACAAGCCGATCACCAGACCGAAGACACCGAGTGACGCACGCTGAGCGATGACGTTGTCGTAGACGTTGGCGGCGAAGCTGTCCAGACCGGACGGCAGCGCCTGGATCATGGTGATCCGCAGATCACGGGTGATCTCGTCACTGTCAGCGAGGATGAAACCGGTGACCGACAGGCCGACCATCAAGATCGGCACAACCGACAGCACGCTGAAATACGTGATCGCGGCCGCGTACTGATAGGCGTTGTGTTCGATGTACCGATCGAGCGCCCTGACCAAATGGTCGAACCAGGCGTATCGGTGCCTCAGCCGCGTAATCACCGCACGATTCTCGCTGACGGATGTGTACTGATCATCACCAAGGGCACCCTGCGATCAAACCTTCGAGAAGAGGAGGTCTGTCAATGTCAACGGGTGCGATCATCGTCATCATCGTCGTGGTGGTGCTGGTGGCCGCTGCCGCGGTGTTCTTCCTGATGCCGCAGATGCGTAGTCAGCGTTTGCGTCGCAGGTTCGGCTCGTCCGAGTACGACCGGGTGGTGTCGAGCAACGGCGACGACAAGCGTGCGGCGGAAAAGGAGTTGGCCGACCGCGAAAGGCGGCACTCCGAATATGATCTTCACGCGCTAACCCCTGAACAACACGAGAGGTATCGCGTCGAGTGGACGCGGATCCAGGAGCACTTCGTCGAGGCGCCCGTCGAAGCGGTCGCCGAGGCTGACCGCCTTGTGAATGTCGTGGTCGCGGATATCGGATATCCGGCGGAGGGCTACGACCGGCAAATAGCTGATCTGTCTGTAGAACACGGTGGTGCGGTCGAGCATTACCGGTCCGCGCACGACGTTCAGACCCGTTCCGACGCGAGCACAGATGATTTGCGCAAAGCCATGATCTCGTACCGCAAGGTGCTTGACGACCTGCTCGACCACCGGCCGCGGAAGGCGGTGCAGCGCGCATGACGACCTTCGATCCGAAGGACCGTAAGCACGACGAGGCCCAGCAGGTCGACGTGACCGATCGGGACCACACCGACCGGCCCCGTGCTGATCGAACGCAATCAGACAGAGCCCGGACCGATAGGGACGAGGTTCGCGGGCAGGACCGTACCGGCCAGGCCGAGTTGGGCAAGCACGACAAGGGCCGGCGGCAGACCGACGAGCCCGACGTTCGCGCTGAACAAGCCCGGACGCCGGAGACCCGGACGCTGGATACACAGGGTGCCGAGAACCAGGCGCCGGTCGCGGCCCGCTCGAAGCTGTTCGAGGAGACCGAGGCCGAGCAGTATCGGATGCAGTGGCGTGAGGTGCAGTCGAACTTCGTCGACGAACCCCGCGCGGCGGTCCGCGAGGCGGAGACGTTGGTGTCGCAGATGATGGACTCGCTGACGACCCAGCTGAACGAACAGAAACGCGCCTTGAAGAGCGGCGCGGACGGCGACGACACCGAACAGTTGAGGGTGGCGATGCAGCGCTACCGCTCGTTGTTCGACCAGATGCTGCAGGTCTAGGTCGCGGTTCGAACGGCCAGGCGATCGCGGTCGGGCATGTGAAACACGGCCAAGGTCCGGCGCGCCTGACCCGGCTCACGACTGTGATCGTTTTAGATCGGAGTCGTGAGCCGGACTCGTCCATCGACCGTGACAGCAGTCGCAGCGGTCGCCTTCCTGATCGTCGTCGCCGTGGTGTTCTGGTGGCTGAACAAGGCGGAGTCGACCGCGGATTCCCCCACGGTCCCAACGAGTTCCACGAACCTGGACGAGTTGGTGGTCGTGCCAGCCGGTTCGATGAGCGGCTACAGCCGTGACCGCTTCTCCCATTGGGCAGGGTCAGGAACAGGCGATTCCTGTGACGCACGGGAAATAGTGCTCCAGCGCCAAGGCACAGAGGTGGCACGGGACGCCCAATGCCGCGCGGTGTCAGGGAAGTGGGTCAGCCCGTACGACGGCGTCGAAATCCGCAAAGCCGCGGACGTGGACATCGATCACGTCGTCCCACTGGCCGAGGCCTGGCGCTCCGGCGCGTCGCTATGGACGGACGAGCAGCGCAAGAAGTTCGCCAACGACCTGAGCAACCCACAGCTGATGGCGGTGACAGCGGCGTCGAACAGGTCGAAAGGCGACCAAGACCCCGGCACATGGAAGCCGCCAGCCAAGTCCTACTGGTGCACGTACGCGAAAAACTACGTTGCGGTAAAAGTGTTCTACAAACTGACCGTCGACACGAAGGAGCGCGACGGCCTCGCCACAATGCTCGCGACCTGCTAGATCGTGAAGGTCAGCGCGAAGGCGACGTGTTCGGCCAGATCCCGGTCGCCCTTCGGCTCAGTCTGATCGAACCCTACGTCTGTGGGGATGCGGCCACCGGCCATACGCGTGAACACGGTCGACGACATCGTCAAAGACGCGGTCGCGGGTCCGGGCAACGATGGCACCACGGCGGCGCGGCCATTGATGGCAACGTGGATCTGCCGGTTGACCGGGCCGTTGAGGTTGAACGTGACCGATGATCCTTGGGGCGCCTTGGCTTTCTTGCCGACGATGTAGCCGAGGGCCAGCGTGATCTCGTCGATCGAGAGCTCGGCTCCGGCGCCCGATTCGTTGCCGCGCCGGTCGACCGCTTCACGGATGTCCTGCTCGTGCATCCAGCAGTCGAAGACCCTGATCTGCATGAATCGGGCGTAGGTGCCCTGTCCGGCCGGTGTCCATGATGGTGCTGAGAAGTCCTCTTCGGACATCGCGGTCAGTGCTTCGGCGCGGGTGGCGGTGATTTCACGGAACCGGCGCAGGACTTCGGCGGGGGACTGGCTGCGCATCCATTCCACCCAGCATTCGTTTACCGCGCCGATTTCGTTGCGTACGTGGGAATACGCGCTGACGTCCGGCTGGATCGGCGGCTGCTTGCCGGACAGGCCCAGTTCCGCGCCGACGATGTGGGCGACGACGTCCTGGACTGTCCAGCCTGGCAAAGATGTTGGCGCTGTCCATTGTTCGGTGGGTAGGTCGGCAAGGAGCGTGTCGATTGATGACCATTCGTCGATCAGGGTGGTGACGATCTGCGCCTTGGTCATGCTGTCCCTCCAGAGAAATCGATGATCTCGCCGCGGTTCACGCTCACCCAGTCACGGCCACTGAGATACGGTTGCAGCGTGCGGGCGATCAGTTCTTGATCAGCTTGGGCCTTGGGGCGTTGCAGTTCATAGACATGGGGCAGGTCGGCCATTCCGGTGACCACGTTCCACAGCTTCAACGCGTCTTCACCACGCGGCGGATTGACCAAGACGGGCCCGAAAAGCGTTTGCCCATCGGCGAAAAACAGCGTTGGCACGCCGAAACCGCCCGCGTCGATCACGCGTTGGTGATCCGCCCGCACCTCGTCATGCGTTGTCGGGTCGGTGATTGCCTGCTCCAGAACACGAGGATCGTCCAACATGGCACGCGCGACTTCGGGATCATGCGGTTTCTCGCCGCGAACGTGCAGCGCTTCACCGATCCGGGCATACCACGTATCGAGCGAGGCCATGCTTTGCCGACGCAGCGTCGCACCAATCCGCATCAGCGACCAACCGTACGACCATTCCCGTTCCCACGGGTGTTTCTTGCCCTCGAAACGATTGACTTCTTCGAGGCTGAAAAAGCGCCAGTTGATCGTGATTCCGAGCTGTGCGCGGACGTCACGCAGCCATACCGAGGTCTGGTAGGCGAACGGGCACATCGGGTCGAAATGGAAGTCCACAGTGGAGCGTGTCACACCCGCTCCTTCAGGTTGACGCTGATCAAGGCCCGCACACCGGCGGCGATCTCGGCCGCGGGCCGCAGCCGGACCTTGGCGATCAGGATCTGGCCCTGGATCTGGGCGAGGATCATCTGTGCCAGCTGCTCAGGGGTGACGCCATCACGCAACTCGACCGTCGAGCACGCGGCGATCAGCCGTTTCTCCCACCGGTCGAAAACCCGCGCCACGTGAGCGCGCAGTTCGTCGTCGGTGGTGGAGAGCTCGGCGGCGAGGTTGCCGAACGGGCAGCCCACGATCCGGCCAAACCGTTCCTCGAACTTGCCTTGGACGTGCGCGACCGCACCCGCCACCGCGTAGAGGCCGTCCGATTCGGCCTCGTCGAAACGCTTGTCGAACTCGGCCGCGTGCTGATCGATCACGGCCATCGCAAGCTCGGACTTCGACGGGAAGAAGTGGTAGAAGCTGCCCTTGTGTACTTCGGCCGCTGTGCACAGGTCGGTGATCCCGACCGAGGTGTAGCTGCGGGTCAGGAACAACTTGGCTGCCGACCGGACGATCCGGTCCCGCGACACGACCATGCCCGCACGCTAGCGTGCGCTTGACTGACCGGTCAACTGGTTCACCGGCTCCGGCAGGCGGCGTGCCATCAGCCAGCTCAGGACGGGCAAAACGAGCAACGGGGTGAGTGCTGTCTGCAGCGACGTGCGGTCGGCGATGGTCCCGATGAGGGGACTGGCGACTCCGCCGACGCTGACAGTCAGCCCGAGGGTGACGCCGCTGGCGGTGCCGACCCGCGTGGGCAGGTAATCCTGAGCGAGCGTGATCTGCAAGGAGAACGGGATGTACAGCCCTGCCGACGTGAGCACGACGAACAGATAGAACGCCGGACCGGGTACGAACACAACCCCAGCAACAGCGACGACAGTGGCCAGGTACGAGTGGCGCAGCACAGTGACCCGGTCCCAGCGATCGGCCAGCCTGCTGCCGATGATCGCGCCCACGGCCCCGCCGAGGAACAGCAGGAACAGCGCGACCGTGCCATTGGCGCCGCGTTGCTGGGCGTAGAGCGAGATGAACGTGCTCAGCCCGATGAACACGATCGACCGGAAGATCACGGCCAACGACAGCTTTCCGAACGAGACCTTGTCATCGACTCCCGTGCCCGTGGATCGGGTGCTGGCGCGGGCGGGCAGGTCGAGTGTGCGCACAACAGCCAAGCACAGCACGCTGCCGACGAGCGCGGGAACAACGAGTAGTGGCGTCCATCGCAGGCCGCCAACGGACATCGCGCCAGCGACCATGATCGGCGCGACGGCGAACCCGAGGTTGCCGCCAAGAGAGAACCAACCCATCGCGGTATGCCTGCCACCGCTGGCAATCCTGGCTACCCGGGCCGATTCCGGGTGGTACGCGGCCACACCAATCCCCGATATCGCAACGAAAACCAGCGTCAGCGCGTACGAACCGCTGACACCACTGAGCGCGATCCCAACCCCGCCAAGGATCGTGCTCAACGGCAGCAGCCACGGCATCGACCACCGATCGGTCAGTACACCGAAAAGTGGCTGCGCCACCGAGGAAAGCAGTGACGCCGCGAGTACGATGCCCGACGCGCACGCGTAACCATAGGCGCGCTCGGCCACGAAGAACGGCACCAGCGCGGCCACCGAACCCTGGTAGACGTCCACGCAGGCGTGCCCGACCGAGATCAGAACGATCGACTTTCTCACGGCACCATGATCGTTCCAGCCAGTAGTGTCGCGCTTCCGATAAAATGCCAACCAATGCAGAAAATCCGCCACCTACCCGCGGCGCCGACGCGAGTCCAGACATTGGCCCATGGCGCGGGAATCGACGCGCACAGCCACGACGATCACCAGATCGTCTATGCAGGGCAAGGCGTGCTGGCGGTGACGACCGATCGCGGATGCTGGGTCGCCCCGGCCACCCGGGCGATCTGGGTACCGGCCGGAACCGTGCACTCCCATCAGGCCCACGGCCAGCTTGAACTGCACCTGGTCGGCCTGCCCGACAACCCGTTGCGCCTCACCGAACCCAGCGTGCTCGCCGTCGGACCGTTGCTGCGCGAGCTGATCCTCGCCTACACCCGCCCGCGACACACCGACACGCCCGAAAGGCGCCGCTTGCGTGCGGTGCTGCTTGACCAGTTGCGTGCCTCACCGCAGCAACCTCTGTACTTGCCGACCCCGACTGATCCCAGGGTTCGCGCTCTGTGCGCGATCCTGCACGACGACCCGGCCGACTCCCGGACCCTGGCGGCGCTTGGCACGCAGGTCGGCGCCAGTGACCGCACCCTGAGCCGGTTGTTCAAGGCCGACCTCGGCATGACGTTTCCGCAGTGGCGCACCCAGTTGCGGCTCTACCGCGCCTTGGTCCTGCTGGCCGAGAACACCCCGGTGACCGCCGTCGCGCACATGTGCGGCTGGTCGTCGGCCAGCGCGTTCATCGACGTGTTCCGGCGCGCCTTCGGCCATACCCCAGGGGCACACAATTCAGGGTTCCTGCCCGATGTGGCGGTGCGCTGACCCCGGCACACTCGCGGGGTGGCGGAGTGGACAAAGGACACGTTGTGGGCCGGGGCCGTGCTGGCGGGCGTCCTCGTACTGACGATCGTGCAAGGCCCGCCGCTGGAGTGGACTGGCACCGTCGCGATCACGCTGACCTGCGGGTTGCTGGTATTTCGCAGGAAGTATCCAGTCTGGGTCACGGTCGGCACGATCATCGGCTGCGGCATCTACTATCCGTTCGTCGGCAGCGCGGGACCATTGCTCGCGGTGTACGTGATCGCGCTCTATTCCGTTGCGGCGGTGGGAAAAATCGTGGTCGCGGTGTCGTTCGCGACGGTCTCGATGGCGGCCATTGTGGTTGGCGAGATCTACAGCCCGATCCGGCACGTCGACAACATCGCCCTGTTCATGCTGGTCGGCTGGCTGGTCGCGGTGATCGCGCTCGGCGCGGTCCGCAGCAGCCGCAGAGCCTTGGTGTCAGAAGCGGAGAAACGAGCCGCCGGGGACGAGCGGCTGCGCATCGCCCGCGAGTTGCACGATGTCCTGGCGCACAACATCTCCCTGATCAACGTGCAGGCCAGCGCGGCCTTGCATCGGGGCAACCAGGAAACCGAGGCCCTCGAAGCCGTCAAACAGGCCAGCAAGCAAGCCCTCAAAGAACTCCGGGCCACGCTCGGCGTGCTCAGGCACGTCGACGAACAGGCCCCGACGGCTCCACCTGGCCTGAGCCAGCTGCACGACCTGGTCGAACGAACCAGGGCGACAGGATTGCAGGTCACGGTCGACGGCGAGCCCCGGCCGCTGCCACCCGAGGTCGATCTGGCCGCGTACCGGATCATCCAGGAAGCGCTGACCAACGTGACCAGGCATGCCTCCGCTCGGGCGGTGAACGTCCGGATCCACTATGGAGACAAGGATATGCGAGTACAGGTCGATGACGACGGTCGTGGCGGGAAAGTTCTGGCGGGCAACGGAATCCGAGGGATGACCGAGCGTGCACGATCACTGGGCGGCGATCTTTCTGTACACAGTGGAACGGGTGGCGTGCGGCTTGAAGCCCGGCTGCCGATGGGAGCAAGCGAATGATCAGGGTCCTGCTTGCTGACGATCAGCGGCTTGTCCGCGCCGGTTTCAAGTCCATTCTGGATGGTGAGAGTGACATCGAGGTGATCGCTGAGGCAGCTGACGGCACCGACGCGATCAGCCAGACCCGCGCGCTCAAGCCGGATGTCGTGCTGATGGACATCCGGATGCCTGAACTCGACGGCCTCGCCGCGACCCGTGAAGTCGTCAAGCACTCGGGCGTCCGGGTGATCATCCTGACCACGTTCGACCTGGACGAATACGTTTACGGCGCGTTACGCGCCGGGGCAAGCGGGTTTCTGGTCAAGGACACCGAACCGATGGAACTCATCCACGCCGTGCGCGTGGTGGCCAGGGGAGACGCACTGCTGGCACCGGCCGTGACCCGCAAGTTGATCGCCGAATTCGCGGGGCGCGTGGCCCGCCCGGCGCCGAGTCCGCGGCTGAACTCGTTGACCGAGCGGGAACGCGAGGTGATGACCCTGGTCGCGGGAGGGTTGTCCAACGACGAGATCGCCTCGAAGCTCGTGCTCAGTCCGGCAACGGCGAAAACCCACGTCAGCCGGATCATGACCAAGCTGGACGTGCGCGACCGCGCGCAGTTGGTCGTGTTGGCCTACGAGTCGGCCATGATCACGCCTGGGTGGATGTCAACCTAGGGCGTACGGGATCGCCAGTAGGGAACAACTGGGGGAGTAGCCGAACTGTCCGCTTTGGCCTGACGACCGCAACCTGGTGCGTAGCCGACTCTTTTCGCCGTGAACACACCGAAACTCAGCCGATTCGAGCGGCTCGCGGGCTGGTCGCGACGACACCGCTGGCTCGCCGTGATTCTCTGGGTGGTGGCGCTCGCCGGGATCACGTTCGCCTCGCAGGCGATCGGCAGCGACTACCACAACGACCACACCATGCCAGGGACCGAATCCCAGCAGGTCGCCGACATGTTCAACAACAGCAACACGGTGGACACGATCCAGGTCGTCGCCGAGGGCGACCTGTCGAAATTTCCCGCTGTACTGGACAAAGTCCGCGGTTTGCCGCATGTCGCGCAGGTCCAGGAGCCTGAGACGAGCGGAAACATCGCGTTCGCGACCGTCGCGTTGGACGCCAAAGGCGTGCCGGACGAGGATGTCCGCCGGATCATCGACACCGCGAAATCCACCGAATTGAAGGTTGAGCTGGGTGGCGAGCCGATCCGCGCCGCCGAGGAAACCGCGGGCGGCGGCGCGGAAGGCCTGGGAATGCTTGCCGCACTGGTGATCCTGGTGCTGATGTTCGGCTCAATCCTGGCCGCGGGACTGCCGATCATCACTGCCGTTTTCGCGGTTGGCACGACCGTCGGGATCATCGTGCTCGCGTCGCACCTTGTGGACCTGCCGGATTACGCGCCGCCGGTGATGATCCTTGTCGGGCTTGGTGTCGGCGTCGACTACGCGTTGCTGATCTTTGCAAGGTATCGCAGTGAGCTGCTGGCCGGTGCCTCTCGGGAGGCCGCCGCGACCAGGGCTTTGGACACTGCTGGCCGGTCGGTGCTGTTCGCCGGTTGTACGGTGATCATCGCATTGCTTGGGCTCTTGGCACTCGGCCTTGGATCGTTGCAGGGGCTCGCGTTGGCCGTGACGTTGACTGTCCTTTTGACACTTGTCGCCTCCCTGACTCTGTTGCCTTCGCTGCTTTCCTTGTTGGGGAAACGGATCGAGAAGGCCGTCATGCGCCGGGCACACAAGCCGCACGGCAACCGTTGGCGTGCTTGGGCTTCTGGTGTGCAAAGGCGCCCATGGCCCGCGTTGGTTCTCGCTGTTGCTGCTCTTGGCGCGCTGTCGCTTCCTGCAGTGGGAATGCGCCTGGGTTTTGCTGACGCGGGGACGGAATCGACGAGTACGACCTCCCGTCAGGCGTATGATTTGCTGGCAAAGGGTTTCGGCCCTGGTTTCAACGGTCCACTTGTGGTCGTGTCCCAAGGAGACGAGCCACGGTTGCCGCAGGCGCTGGCCGAAACGCCTGGCGTTGCCAAGGTCTTGCCGCCGCGTGAGACTCCACAGGGGACCGTGGTGATGCTCTATCCCGCGACGGCACCACAGGACGCGGCAACCAACGACCTCGTTGTCCGGTTGCGTAACGACGTTCTGCCTCGACTGTCCGGGACATTCCTGGTCGGCGGGTCCACAGCCGCGGCTGATGACTTCGCGACGGCCGTCAGCGACCGATTGCCGCTGTTCATCCTGGTCGTCGTGGGTCTGTCGGCCCTGCTGCTGATGATCGTGTTCCGGTCGATCCTGATCCCGGTCAAAGCGGCCGTGCTGAACCTGCTGAGCATCGGCGCGTCGATGGGCGTGGTCACCCTTGTCTACGGCGACGGGCTTTTCGGTGTCCAATCAGGACCGATCGAGGCGTTCGTGCCGGTGTTGATCTTCGCGATCGTTTTCGGACTGTCCATGGACTACGAAGTGTTCCTGCTGTCCCGGATGCACGAGGAATGGCGCAGGACCGGCGACGCCGCGTTGGCCGTTCGCGAAGGGATGGCCAGCACCGGCGGCGTGATCACGGCGGCTGCCGCGATCATGATCGTGGTGTTCGGCGCGTTCCTGTTCAGCGAGGACCGGATGCTGCAGCAGTTCGGGCTCGGCCTCGCGGTCGCCGTGCTGCTGGACGCGGTCGTGATCCGGTGCCTGATCGTGCCTGCGGTGATGGGGCTGTTCGGGCAGGCGGCATGGTGGCTACCCCGTCCGATGCAGCGCGGATTGCCCGAATTGGCTCTGGAAAAGGCCTGACAGCGGCATAAATACCCACCCGGAAGGCCGGTGAAATGTGCCTACCATCTGCGGGTGGTGCCGGGGTCCGCGGAACTTGAGCTGCTCAGCAGCGGGTTGCGCTACGCGCTCGACACGGCCTCGGCGACGCTGTTGATGGTCGGAGCCGGTGTCGTCGCCAAGCCGGAACCCTGGTTGTGCGATCAAGCCGCGCGCGACCTCGCCGGAATTCGCGCATCGAGAGACGTCGAGCTGGTCACCTTGTTGACCGGCTTGGCATCCGGCTCTCTTGATCCGGGTGACCCGGTTTTCCGACGCCGCTGCTCGCTGACGGCCGCACGGCTCCGGCGACTGTTCACCGAAGCCGACCCATTGTTGTCCGAGCTCAGAACCTGCATCGAGCACGCCGAACGTAACGGTGTCTCGGTCCGATTCGCCGAGCGCGGTCTCTGTCCACGGGTTCCCGTCGAGGCGCGCTGTGTGCTCATCGCACCCGCGGTCGCGATGCTGGCGGCCGCGAGCGTCGCAAGAGTGTCCGTTGTCGGCGCGCCGGAATCCGTGACCGTGAGCGTGGTGTCCGACTCACCGCCGGAGTCGGTACCTGCGGTTTCGTGTGTCGGCGTGAGCATGTCGACCGTCCGGTGCGGTCAACGAATCTGGGTCGAGACGACCTGGATGAGGGGTGAATGACTGTCACACTGAGCGGTCGGTGGTGAATAACGTGATGCCATGGGGATCACAGTCGGGGTGATCGAAGACCACCCACTCTTCCGCTCAGCCGTGGCGCAGCTGATCACGGAGTCACCAGACTTCGAGCTCGACGCGGTGGCCGAATCCGTCGCCCAGTTCGCGGTCCGCCGAAGACACCCATCAGCGGTGGTCATCCTCGACCTCGGACTGCCAGGATTGTGTGGTGCGGCGGCAGTGATGGAAGTCGTCACCATGGGCCACAAAGTGCTTGTGGTCAGCGCGAACGCAGGCCAGCACGAGGTACTCGGTGCCATGGCCGCGGGGGCACGCGGATTCCTCGCGAAGGACGTCGAAGCGGACGAGCTACTGCGCGCCCTGCGCCAGATCGCCCAGGGCGACAGCTACATCTCGCCAACCTTGGCCTCGTACATGCTGTCGGCCTCGCGCGGCAGGCACGTGATCGAACTGTCCACACGGGAGCGTGAAGTCCTTTCCCTTGTGGCGTCCGGCGAACGTGACCAGGATATCGCGGTTGAGCTCGCGATCAGCATCCGTACGGTCAGGTCCTATCTGGACAGGATCAGGGACAAGACCGGCCAGCGCCGCCGTTCCGAGCTGACGCGTTATGCCATCGAGCAAGGAGTGCTCACCCGCCGATCAGCCTAGCCTCGTGAGTGGTTATGCGGGTTAGAACACGCATAACCACTCACGAGGTCGTCAAAGGCCTGAACGGCGCCGCGCGGCCGTTGCCTGCCTTGCATATCCTCGGAAATTTGGTTACCGCCGGTCGTGCCGTGCTTCGCGGCCAACCAGGGATTCCTGGCACGATGAACGGTGTTTTCGTTGCCACCGAAGAGATTTCCAAGCCGGTCACGCAGATCCGGCCGATCGCGTCGCACTCCGGGCGTCGGTTCAAATGGAGGAGCGGGTTCGACGTGAACCCGGTGATGTGGAAAGTATTGCAGGAAAAGGGCATTGCATTTCGCGGGCCGGAACCGGCGGAATGGGGGCTCGATCCAGAACCTGGCGCGCTGCGGTCGTGGACCCTTGATCAACTGAATGACCACTGGCGCTGGTTCGCGGAGAAATGTTTGTCCGACGACCCGCCGCGTAAACCGTTCATTTCGGCGAGCAAGGTGGCCATCGCGCGGGTGACCGGGGCGCCGAGGCTGCACTGCACGGTCACCACCGGCGAGATCATCTCGAAGGACGCCGCCGCGCAGTACGCGCTGGACACGTTCGGTGTCCGGCTCGGTGATCTCAAAACCCCCAGGCAGGTGGGGGAATTCATGCTCGAGGTGATTTCCGACGCCGGACGGGAGTCTTTTCGCGGTCTCGAACGTTGATGAGAGTATGCCCGTTTTGATCCTGTTGTTGCTGGCGATGGCGGTCGAGCTCACCGTACTGGTGCTGATCGGCTCGGCGATCGGTGTGCTGCCGACGATTCTGCTGGTGGTCGCGGCCACCGTGATCGGTGTCGTGCTGCTGCGCCGCGAGGGGATGCGGGCGCTGACGGCGTTTCAGTCGAAGGTCAGATCCGGCCAGGAGCCGCAGGGGGAGATGCTCGACGGCGTACTGATCGCGGTCGCCGGGATTCTGGTCGTGCTCCCCGGTTTCGTCAGCGATGTACTGGCGATCGCCCTTTTGTTCCCGCCGACGCGGGCGTTGATCCGCGGCCGCGTGCTAAAACGGGCTGAAGCGCGTGCGCGTCGCTACCGCGAGGGCGGTGGGCAGATCTTCATCGTGGACGCGCGGCCAAGTGACTAGTACGGCAGCAGCCATTCGTTAGCTGACCTGGGTGATCTTGATGTCGCGGGCGAGTCTGGCGCGTTTGTGGAACCAGCGTGATCGTGCTTGATGCCTGCGGCGCCAGTTCACCCAGTGGGTTGCGTGTCCAGGTGGTCGGGGTGTGGTGGTGCCGGCGATCAGATGCTTGATTTCGGGGATGGTGAGCGGGATCAGGCCGGGATCAGCGGGTGGGAGCTGGTCGGGGTGTAGGGGTTCGGGGGCTTGACTGTCGGTGCGGTCGCGGAGCAGTGCGGCGGTGACCGCGCAGACCGCAAGAGCGGCGCATACAAGCACGGCGTGTCGGGCGATCGCGGTGTAGAGCCTGACCTGAGCCTGGTCCAGGCCGAAACAGTCTTTGCCGAACTCGAATCCTTCCTCGACAGGCCAACGCAGCCCGGCGGCGCGGATCAGCCGGGTCTTGGTGAGCAGTGCGCTTTCGGGCACGTAGCAGTAGTGGAAGGCCAACTCGCCGGTGCGCAGGTGTTTGCGGATGAGGAGGTAGTGGCGGGCCGAGTTGGTGGCGATCCAGGCCCAGGCATACCACCGGTCGCCTTTGGAGCCCTTGCCGGCCGAGCGGATTTCCCACTGTCGCTCGCGTTTCAGCAATGTCTTCGTGGCCTGGTCGCAGGACAGCTCCATGCCGCTGGACAGGATGATCCGGAAGTTCTTCTGAACCCGCAGCACATAGGCTTGCTTGTCGGCCTCGAAGTGGGCCCGCAACTCGGTGCAGCTGCCGTAAACCTCGTCCCCGCAGTAGAAATCAGGCCGGAACCCGTCCGCGGCCACCGTCGTGCAGATGTCGATGGCCAACTGTCCTTTGGTGCGGAACGTCAGATCCAGGGGAAGCGCCGAGCGCAGCGACGTCACCGGGTCGCTGATGTGCTCTTCGGGAATCCACTGTTGGAACCCGATCAACGCATGCCCGACACCTTCGCGCACATAGGACAGGTGCACCGTGTTGATCCCGTTCTCCACCCGACCCGCGCAGCCCAGATGCTGCCGTTTGACACCCGCGGTGGCTTCACCTTTCTTCTGCTGCCCCGTCTCATCCAGCGCCCCGATCACCAACTTCCCGCGCCGGCGCCCGCCCTTGCGGGCCGCTTCCTCCAACCCGGACACCGCGAACCGCCGGATCTGCGCCATCGCCTCGGCCTCGTCCCACACCGCCCGGTTCAGCAGCCGCTGCGTCCGATCCGGTGTCCGGTCCCCGACATACTCAGCGATGGTCCAGCCGTTCCGTTTCGGCAGCTCGCTTGTCACCGCCCGCACGTACTTACGCGCCTGCACGAACGGCTCGATCCGCCGAAAACACGAACGCAGCCGTTCGGACAGCTCACCCAGTTTCCGCCCAGCCAACCGAGCACCTATCCTGGCAGCCGCAGCCGCCTGCGATCCTGTAGTTCTCACAAACACATGATCAACAGGCGGCTGCCCCATGTCGCCACCGGCCCCAGCTACACATCCCCACAGGTCACAACCCGAATGGCTGCTGCCGTACTAGAGGGGGCCCATGACCGTCAATCGCCAGGTCCGGCTGCGGTTCGAGACCGGTGCCGTCGAGGCACAGACGCACGTCAACCTGTCCGCGGTCCGCAGCGACGGGCGCTATCTGTGGATCGCGGGCGACGAGACCGCGACCATCGAGCGGTTGACCGCCGACGAGATCGGCCGTCCGGCCGAGTACGCGGAACACGTGACGTTCCCATTACCAGACGTGATCAAGCTGCCCGGACAGGCAGAAGAAGAGGTCGATGTCGAAGGCCTCACCCGCGTCGGTCCATACCTGTGGGCGGTCGGATCGCACAGCGCGAAACGCAAGAAGCTCAAGCGGGAACACTCCGATGCCAAGTCCGCCAAGCGATTGGCGAACGTGAGCATGGAACCGTCCCGCCGCGTGCTCGCCCGCCTTGCCATCGAGAACGACGAACCAGTCGCCCGCAGCAGCGACGGGTACACGAGTGCCGCGCTGGGCAAGCCCGGCCTGATCGACCTGTTGGAAGACGACGAGCACCTCGCGCCCTTCCTCGCCATTCCCGGCAAGGACAATGGTTTGGACATCGAAGGCATCGCGGCGGCGGGTCAACCAGGCGAGGAGCGCGTGTTCCTTGGCCTGCGCGGGCCGGTGCTGCGCGGCTGGGCCGTGATCTTGCAGCTGGCGCCGCGGGCCGATGGGGACGAGCTGAAGCTGGAGAAGCTCAACGGCGACCGGTACGTCAAACACTTCCTGGACATCGACGGCCTTGGCGTGCGCGACATGTGCGTGCACGGCGACGACCTGTTGCTCCTGGCCGGTCCGTCGATGGATCTCGACGGGCCCGTGCGCGTCTACCGTTGGCGGAACGCGGCGGACCTGAAGACCGCGGATGTCGTGCATCGGGATGAGCTGGAGAAGGTCCTCGACCTGCCTTATGGCGAGGGCGACGATCACGCCGAGGGCATCGCGCTGCTGCCCGACAACGAACTGCTCGTGGTGTACGACAGCCCGGCGGAGGCTCGGCTGATCGAGCCGGGCGTGGTTCTCGCGGATGTGGTGAGCTTGCCTTCGTGAAAGTCCCGGACCGTGTCCGCTGGGCCTTGTCGGTCGTCGACCCAGGCCCAGCGGACCGCGTCCTGGAGATCGGCTGCGGCCCGGGTGTCGCCGCCGCGTTGGTGTGCTCCTTGCTGGAAACCGGGCACCTGCTGGCAATCGATCGCTCGGCGGTGGCTGTCCGGCGCACGGCTGAGCGCAATGCGTCTTATGTGGACTCGGGCCGGCTTTCGGTCAAGCAGGTGAGTCTTGGCGAGCTTTCGTTGCCACCTGCCAGTCTGGACAAGGCTTTCTGCGTGAACGTGAACCTGTTCTGGGTTGGCAATCCCGCTGCTGAGCTTGCCGTGCTCCGCAAAGCACTTCGCCAAGGCGGGCAGTTGTATATCTTGTACGGCGATGGCCCGACAAAGCATGACCGTGTGACACCGATGATCGCCGATGCGTTGCGGGACAACGGCTTCACCCAGGTTGAGGTGCTCACGGGCGGCGGCGTCGGAGTCCGCGCCAAGACTCGATGAATACTCCACTGTGGCTCTGATCAGGGTCGGGTATTCCGGGCGCTGCCTTGAAAAGCGCGGATCTTGCCGGAATGGTGCAGCACATGACCGAGTTCCGCAGAACCAGTTCAAGGACAAGACTTGCCGCAGGGGAGCACGGCACCAGGCGGCTGCGCGACCAGATCACCAAGTGGGGCGCAGCGCTGGCAGGTCCGGGCCCGCCATCGTGCGGATCAGCTTGGTGAGTTCGATCCGCAGACCGGGGAAGTCGACGGTCTCGCCGAGCTCGGCTTCCAGCCCCCGCAGGATCCGCCCGGCCACGGCCAAGTGCTGCGATGCCTTGTCGGTCAGCACGATCAGCTTGCGCCTGCCGCCTTCCGGATGTGGCTGGCGGGTGACGTACCCCTTCTCCGCGAGTTCGTCGACGATCTGACCGGCCGCTTGTTTGGTCACGCCGAGCCGGTCGGCGAGCTCGGTACCGGTCGCTCCCGACGACTTCAACGCCTGGAACACCGCGCCGTGGATCGGCCGCAGGTCCTGGTAGCCGGAGGCGTCAAGACGCGTGACGAACTCGCGCAGCACAAGCTGGAAACCCATGCCGAGCAGGAACGTCAGCTCGGTTCGGGCCAATGGGTCCTCTGGCACATCCCTATCTTGACACACCTGAGTCAACCAACTTTACTCAACAGTGAGTAAAGCTACTTGACTCACTAACCGAAGGAGACACCTTGATCCACGTTGAGAACGCCCGCACCACCGAGTCGCCGAACGCCGTGCTCAACAGCCTGGCCACGCCAAGCCTCGGCAGCGCCGAGTTAACCGTCTGGCGGGTCAGCATGCGGCCAGGTGCCGAGGGGCCGGTGCACGTGATTGACCGTGAGCAGGTCTGGACCACGCTGGCGGGCTCGGTCGAGATCACTGCGGACGGTTCAACGAAACTTGTCCAGTCTGGACAATCGGCCATCCTGCCAGCCGGGGAGGTACGGCAGGTGCGGGTCGTCGACGGCCCGGTCGACGCGTTGGTCTGCATGTCGGTCGGGGGTTGCGCGACCGCGCCAGGCTCCGACGAGCGGCATCCGTTGCCATGGGCGCAATGACGCAAGCCTGGCAAGAGTGAACTTCATCCGCTGCCTTCCGGTGAAACCTTGGTATACCGTCGGCCAGGAACCGGTGTGGAATCAGGAGGTCACCTGTGCACGACGATCGGCGGCTGGTTGAGGACCGGCTGGCGCGCATGCTCAACACCCGCATCGCGCCCGCCAGGTACGCCGGGTCCTATCCGCTGGAAATCGAGGTCTGGCACGTCCCCGACGAGCCGGTGCCGGTGGCCGAGGCGCTCGCCGCGGACTACGAGCCGTTCACTGTCGGGCAGCGGTGGGGCGCGCCGTGGTCGACAAGCTGGTTCCGGGTCCGTGGCGCGATCCCCAAGGAGTGGCACGGCAAGCGCGTCGAGGCCGTGATCGACCTCGGCTTCAACAAGGCGCAGGCCGGGTTCCAGGCCGAGGCGCTGGCGCACGACCTGCACGGCCGCCCGATCAAGGGTCTTGCGCCACTGAACAACCACGTCCCGTTGAGCGACGACGTGGTCGGCCTGCTGATCGAGGCGGCCGCGAACCCGGACGTCCAGGAAAACGGCATGCAGCCGACGATGCTCGGGGACAAGGAGACCGCGGGCAAGGATCCGCTGTACACCTTCGCCGCCGCTGACGTGAAGCTGCTCGACGAGGACGTCTGGCACCTCCAGATGGACATGGAAGTGCTCAGTCAGCTGATGCACGAGCTGTCCACTTCGGATCCAAGGCGGCACGAGATCCTGCGTGCCCTTGAGCGCGCACTGGACGTGATCGACGTAGCGGACGTTTCCGGCACGGCAGCGGACGCGCGAGCCGAACTGGCCGAGGTGCTGTCACGGCCCGCGCACGCCAGCGCGCACAAGATGTCGGCCGTCGGCCACGCGCATATCGACAGCGCGTGGCTGTGGCCCCAGCGCGAGACCATTCGTAAGACTGCCCGCACGTTCGCGACGGTCACCGCGCTGGCGCAGGACTACCCGGAGTTCATTTTCGCGTGCTCGCAGGCGCAGCAGTACGCGTGGGTCAAGGAGCACCAGCCGCTCATCTTCGAGCGCATCGCAGCGGCCGTGAAAGCCGGTCAGTGGGCGCCGGTCGGCGGGATGTGGGTCGAGTCCGACGCCAACCTTCCCGGCGGGGAGGCTCTTGCCCGGCAGTTGGTGCACGGCAAGAGGTTCTTCCTCGACGAGTTCGGCTATGAGTGTGAAGAAGTGTGGCTGCCGGACTCCTTCGGCTACACGGCCGCCTTCCCCCAGTTGGCCAAGCTCGCCGGGGCGCGCTGGTTCCTGACGCAGAAGATGTCGTGGAACCAGACCAACAAGATGCCCCACCACACCTTCTGGTGGGAAGGAATCGACGGGACGAAGGTGTTCACGCACCTGCCGCCGGTCGACACGTACAACTCCGAGTTCTCCGGCAAGGAAATGGCTCATGCCGTCTCGAACTACCTGGAGAAAGGCCGCGGAACTACATCGCTCGTGCCGTTCGGCTACGGCGATGGCGGCGGCGGTCCCACCCGCGAGATGATGGAGCGTGCGCGCAGGCTGCGTGACCTCGAAGGCACGGCGAAGATCACGATCGAGAAGCCGAGCGAGTTCTTCGAGAAGGCATACGAGGAGTACCCGGACGCCCCGGTCTGGTCCGGCGAGATGTATCTGGAGCTGCACCGGGCGACGTACACCTCGCAGGCCCGTACCAAGGCGGGAAACCGTCGAAGCGAGCACTTGCTTCGGGAGGCTGAGCTGTGGGCGGCTTCCGCCGCGGTCGCCGGTGCCTTCGACTATCCGTACGAAGCCTTCGACCGGTTGTGGAAAGTCGTTCTGGTGCACCAGTTCCACGACATCCTGCCGGGCAGTTCGATCGCGTGGGTGCATAAGGAAGCCGAAGCCAAGTACGCCGCGGTCGCGGCAGAGCTTCAGGCGATCACGAACGCGGCCGTGTCCTCTTTGGCCGGTTCGGGCGACAAGACGCTGGTGTTCAACACGAGCCCACGCGCCCGTACCGAGGTTGTTGATGGGACGTTGACTTCCGTGCCTGCTTCGGGTGCGGCCGTGGTTTCCGCCGTGGACGCCGCTGATGTGACCGTCACGGATCGTCTGCTGGACAACGGTTTGGTCCGGGTGACGGTGGATGACAACGGCTTGATGTCCTCTGTGGTCGCGGACGGCAGGGAAATCCTGACCAGCCCGGGCAACCTGCTGCAGCTGCACCCGGACCTGCCGAACTTCTGGGACGCGTGGGACATCGACGCGCACTACAAGCGTAAACACGTCGATCTGACCGATGTGGACTCGATTTCCGTGGTGAGCACGGGAGTCGAGGGCGCGATCGAGGTCGTCAGGTCCTTCGGGTCGTCGCGGATCAAGCAGGTGATCAGCGTACGGGCGGGCAGCCGCCGGATCGACGTGCGGACCGAGATCGACTGGCACGAGGCAGAGAAGATCCTCAAAGCCGCCTTCCCGATCGACATCCACGCCGACCGGTCGGCCGCGGAAATCCAGTTCGGACACGTCTACCGGCCAACGCACACCAACACCAGTTGGGACGCGGCAAGGTTCGAAATCTACGCCCACCGCTGGGTGCACGTCGCCGAACCTGGCTACGGCGTCGCGGTCCTGAACGACTCAACCTACGGCCACGACATCGGCCGCGTGTCCAATGACGACGGTACAACGACAACGACCGTGCGGTTGAGCCTCGTACGCGCGCCTCGGTTCCCAGATCCGTACGCCGACCAGGGCAAGCACGTGTTGACGTATTCGCTGCTGCCTGGTGCGTCTATTTCGGACGCTGTGGCCGAAGGGTACGCGCTGAACCTTCCGGTCCGGTCGGTCCAGGGCGCTTCGGCGCCTGCGCCTCTGGTTACTGTGGACAGTTCGGCTGTGACGGTCGAGGCCGTGAAACTGGCGGACGACCAGTCCGGTGATGTCGTTGTGCGCCTTTATGAAGCGCTCGGCGGACGTGCTTCGGCGGTCGTGCGGACCAGCTTCCCAGTCAAGTCCGCGACAGTTGTGGACTTGCTTGAGCGGCCGTTGTCGGACGCGGAGGTGACGTCGGATGGCATCCCGGTGTCATTGCGGCCGTTCCAGGTGCTGACGCTGCGCCTGAGCAGGTAAGAGCATTGTGGGGGAAGGCTTTGCAGGCCTTCCCCCAACGGCTATTGCGGGGGCTGCTGAGGAGTCCGCTCCTCGGCAGCCATCGAACCGCCCGCGTCGTCGGCGGATTGGCCACGTTCGGTGGCTTCCCGCTCAATCTTCTCGTCCAAAGAGGACGGATGCTCGGTGACGTCTGGCTGCTCCTCTTTCAGGCGTTCACCCACTGGGCGCGGATGGGACTGCTCGTACGGCGTCGTTCCGTACTTGTCGGCGCCGGACCAGTGCTCCGGCGGATCCATCCCGGCTTCCAACGGATCGGCGCGCAAGCGGTCCTCGTCGAGGTCCTCGGCGCTGGACAAGTCGCGGTCAGACGAGCTCATCGCGGTTCCTCTCAGGAAGACTGCAGTGCCTCGGTCAGCTGCTCCCGGCTCATTCCGGACGCGCCGCTGATGCCAGCGTTGCGAGCCTGCTGGAGCAACTCGCCCTTGGTGGCCTGACCTGGCATTTCACCGAGGTGCTTCGCCCTGCTCGCGGCGAATTTCTCCGCCAGCTGGGAAAGCCGGTCGCTGTCGAGCTGTGATCGCATGCCGGGCAGAACGTTCGATTCCTCCTCCTCGACGTGATGAGTCACCGATTCGATGACCTTGTCGAGCAGTTCTTCGTACCTCGAGCTCGTCGGATCGGCCTTGGCGAGCTCGGCGAGGAGCTTCTCCGCCTCGGCGTGCTCCTGCTGACTGTGCTCGACCTCGTCGGTCTCGCCCGCCTCTTTCTTGGCGACCGGGTAGACCTCCGATTCCTCAGCGCGACTGTGCGCGACGAGCAACGCGCACATCACCGGCGTCAACAACGGCCGTTTGCCCGGACTGTTCTTCAGTTCGTTGAACAGCCGTTCCACCTCACGGTGGTCATCCATGATCATGTCGACGACGTCCACAACAACCTCCTCAGGTCGAACCCTTGGCTACCCAGATGAGCGGCGTGTAGTCATCGCCTTTGCGGGTACGCCTAGACGAGAAAGGGGTTGAGTCATGCCTACCTACCACCGCACCCGGACACTGCACGCCGGTGAGGACCGCGTTTTCGAGTACCTGGCCGACGTGAACAACCTGCCGAAGTACTTCGACCACATGAAAACGGCCAAACCGGTCGGCGGCGACAAAGTCGAAGTGGAAGCCGAGGTCCACGGCGAGAAAGAGCATGGCGAAGCATGGTTCCGTGTCGACCGCACGGCCCGACGGATCCAATGGGGTTCGCCCGGCACCGACTATTCGGGCGTCCTGGACATCAAGGCCGCGCAAGACCGGACCATTGTGGACATCGAACTGCACGCACAGCATGAAGACGCGGAAATAGACCAGGCCCTCGACACCACGCTCGACCACATTCAAGCGCAGCTGGAAGCCCCCGACGCCCGCAAAGGCACAGCATAAGCCTCGTGAGTGTTTGTGCCGGTTAGAACCGGCACAAACACTCACGAGGGGCACTAGGGGATCTTCTTTGGCCAGATGGCCTTACGCAGTGCCGCCGCGAACGTGTTTGTCGCTGGCTCGATCTCGGCGAGGTAGGTGTCCAGCCGGTCTGGGCGGCCAGCGGGATCGGGTTCAGGTGGTCGCCCTGGGGTGATCCAGTTCATCCCAACGACCCTGGCCGCGACCTGCCGCCACCAGCCGGTGATTTCTTTCTTGACCTGTTCTTCTTGCTCTGTCGCCTGTTTGATCGCGCGCTCAGCCGCCGCTATCTCCGTTACGACCTCTACTCGGCGACGGCGTTCACGGTCCGCCAGTTGCTGCGAGGCTTGGCGGGTCAGGTCGAGGATCTCCTTGTACTGCGCTACCGGGTCGTCTGTCATGCCGGTTCCACCGTGTCGAAGGGGATGATCACGTCGGGGGAGCTGTGGGTCGATTTGTCGAAGTAGATCGCGCGCTTCGGTCGTGGGGCCCAGTCGATGATCTGGCCAGCGGCGAGCGCGTTCAACTCCGAGCCTTGGACGTCGAGGGCCACCCACGCGCCGATGTCGTCCGTTCCGCCGAAGCCGAGGGTGTCCTTCAACCGGCCGACTCCGCGCCACCAGCCGAAGGTGTGCACGTGGTTGCCTGGACCGTTCTTCAGCAGTGCCCGCAGGTCGTCCAGTCCGCTGCGCATTGTGGGTGGTTCTTTGCGTTCCAGCCATTGATGGGCCGCGTCCACAGCGAAGAACAGGATGTACCGCGGTCGTTCTCCCGAAGCGGGCGTTAGTTTGGCGATCGAATCGTCGGTACGGTGGTCCACCGCGTGACCGATCGCCGTGAGGATCTTCGCCAGCCGGGTGACCCGTTCCTGCAACGCGGGCACTGCACACCAGATGCTGAAATCCACCGAGCCAGGAGAATGCTTACGCGCAAGCGAGAACGTGATGCTCTCCATAATGGACAAAGCATCAGCCGTCGCCGTCCCGACCACCGCGAGGTTACGGCCGGGCACCGCGTCCAAAGCCATGGTCGCGGCCCGGCATTCCACGTCGATGATCTGTCCGAGCAGCGGCCCTGGTGGATCGGCGAAGTCGGCGGACTCGGCGAGCAAAGGCTGGTGTGCGCCGTCGAAAAGCGTTGGCGCCAAGGAATTCCCGGCTGCCCACAGCCGCGCTTGCAGTGCGTCGAACGTTCCCTTCGCCGAGGCGTCCGGGATGTGGGCGACCTGGTTTCCATGCGGCACACCGGAATCGTGGTTGATCACGGCATGCCAGCGCGGCAGGCTGAAAGCCGCGTTGTTGGTCTCCGACAGCACCCGCTTGGCCTTCGGCATCGCGATCCGCAGCGTGCACTGCTCGAACACCGCGGGTTTGCCCCAGAAGGCCTCGATCCCGGCGATGTCCTGACTTGCCAGAACCAGGTGAATGCCTTGCGAACGCCCGCGCCGCGCCACGTCCTCCAACAGAACCGTGGCCTGCTGCGTGATTCGGTCGCGGCCGCCGAACAGTGCCTGGAACTCGTCGATCACCGCGACGATCCGTGGCCAGTGCCCATCCGGATCAGCCTCACGCAACTCGGCGAGCTTCGTGACCTCCTGGCGCTTGGCCGCTTCGGCCCGTCGCGCCAGCTCTTCGGTCAGGAATCGCAGTAAAGCCAACCCGAATTCACGGTCGGTGTTCACGTTCACGCCGACCAGCCGCGCCTGCGGCAGCCAGCTCGGGTCCTTTCGCCCCGGCGCCAGCCCGGCGAACGACACACCTTCCTTGAAGTCCAAAAGGTACAGTTCGAGCTCGCTTGGCGCATAGCGGGCCGCGAGCCCGCCGAGCATCGCGTACAGGAAATTCGTCTTGCCCGACCCGCTCGGCCCGGCGATCAGCGCGTGCGGTGTCGCGTCGCCGATCACCACTTCGACCGGGACGCCGTCGGCGAATCCGACCGGCGCACGCAGTTCTTCCTTCGAGCTGAGCGTGCTGAGCTGCTCGGGCAGTAAATCATCGAACGTCCGTGGCTTGCCGCGGCGCGCGACGAGGTCCTGGGCGATCGAGGCGGCCGCACGGCTGGCCAGGCTGCCGTCTGGGGCGTCGTCGACACGGAACCGGACGCCGGGACCGGTCATGCTGGTTGTCGCGTGCCGCGCGTCGGTGAACGCGATCGTCTCTAGTGGACTGTTCGCGGACAGCGGAACGTCGACACAGATCAGGCTGACGCCAGCGTCGATCCCGGTTCGCGCGACCCGTTGCAGGTCGCGCTGTTGCTCGTCGGCCAGCCGCTCGCCGTTGCCGAACAGCACCACCACCCGCCACGGTTCGATCCGTTCACCCTTGGCGACACACACCGACCGCAACGACGTTTCGCCTTCACGCATCGCCTTGGCGTGCACGCGCCGGATGTGCCCGGCCAGATCCGCCAGCAGGTCGTCGAGCCTGGTCGGATCATGAACAGTGAGTAAACCGGCTGACGTCAACGGTTGCAGGTTCGGCAGTGAACCGGTCAAGTGGCCGATGTCCCACAGATGGATCTTGACAAGACCCGGCCGGAAGTAGCTCATCAGCCGCAGCAGCAACGTCTCGACCAATGAGTCCACAACGGACCGGTTGTCCGGCGCCGAGTTCACCCGCAGGTGCGCGCGGTCGAGTAAAGGGACCGCGACCGGGAACTCCTCTTCCCTCGGCGCCTCTTCGATCACGGCCGTGCCGACCCGCCACATCGCCGGAGCGACGCCGCCGGTGTCCTCGCCGACCCGGCCAAGCCAGTCGTGCCACGGCGAACCCGCGGATCCGGGCGCTGCCGCCGCGACGAGCCTGCGTAGCCGCTCCGGACCTTCCGGATGCCACCGCGCGTAGAGCTCGTCGCGTTCGGCGATCACCTTGTCCCACGTCTTGGCCAACGCTGGCCTGCCGCGCAGCTCGGTGATGTCCGGATCGAGCCTGGCCTTCGCCAAGCCGAGACGCATTACGCTCTGCTCGAATTCGAGCTGGTCCTTGGTGGTCTGCGCGGCTTGCCGAGTCGCTTGGGCCGCGCCGAGCGCGAGCCGCAGTGCCTTGCGCAACTCGTCAAGCGCGTCCTGTGCGCGCTGCCGGCGTTCGCCTCTGCCCAACATCTACAGCCTCAACAAGTAGTCCAGTAGCGACTGACGGGCCAGGGCGATCAGTTCCCCGGCCGTTGACAACTGTGCCATCGCGAGATCGAGCTCGACAGGTTCATACCCATTCGGGTCTCTGCTTACCGCCAACAGTGTCGCCCGGGACTCGGCCAGTAACGGAGCCGCGCTCGCCGTGGTCGCGCGGGCTCGTTCCAGCGTGAGGTTCACGTCACGCAACGCACCGGCCAGCTCCGTGATGCTCAAAGCCGGTTCGCGTATCCCTCAGCGGAGGAGATGCTGGCCTGGATGGCGCCCTGTGCGCCGGCCAGTACCTGCAACGCCTCGGTGAGCAGACCCTGCGCCTGGCTCACGTCACTCTGGCTGCTGCCTTGAGTGGCGGAGAGCAGAGCGTTGCGTGCTTCGTCCAGTTGCATGGAAGCCTGTGTGATCGCGGCGATTCCCGCTTGAGACTTCTCGTTAGCCAACGCGATTCCAGCCTTGATGTCCTCAACACCCGCCATGCCGCCACAAGATACTGTTGATCTCGACGGGCTTGTCACTCGGGTGGCCTAAAGACAATCCACACAGTACTTAAAGCCCGTCCAGCAGCTGAGACACCGCATCGGCTGACCGGTGGTCGCCGGTACGGCGGTGCGCGGCCAGCGACTCGCTCAGCAGTTTCCGTGCTCGCGCGCGATCCCCGGTACGCAGCAACAACTCCCCAGTGTGCTGCCGCGCGTACGCCACGCAGTGATCATCTCCCATGCTATGGAACATGTATGTAGCCTCGGTCAAGTGGCGCAGAGCGTGGGCCGGCTCACGCAGACCGGCCAGCCGCTGCAGAGCGTGTGCTTCGCGGTGCCGGTCGCCTATCCGGGCGGCCAGCTCCCGTGCGCCGGTCAGCCAGCGCTCGGCCGCTGGAAGTCTTTGCTGGGCAAGCAGAGTGGTCCCGACCGCGATTCGGGCAGCGGCCTCGAAATGCGGCTTTTCGGCGCGGACGAACAGCCGTAACGCCCGCCGGTGCTGGCGCAGCGCGTCCTGGTGATCACCGCGGATCCGGGCCGTGGTACCGATTCCGGCCAGCGCGATTCCTACGCCGGTGTCGTCTTCGGTTTCGGTGAACAGCCGCAGCGATTCGCCGGCCGCTGTTTCGGCCTCGGGGTATTGGTCCTGGTAGAGCGCGAGCTGGCTCTGGTTGCGCAGGATGATCGCCTCGCCGTGGCGGTCGCCTTCCTGTCGGACGCCCGATAACGCGATCTCGTGTGAGCGCCGCCAGTCGCGGTGGTTGCCGCGCAGATCGAAGTAGGGCGCGGTCATGGCCGGTATTCGCCAGGCGTACTTGTGCAGGCCGAGTTCGGCCGCGACTTCGAGAATCGCTGTGATGGACGGCACTTCCGCGTCGAACCAGGCCATCGCGTCAACTTCGGTGGACGTGCTCGGCTCGTGCCGCGGCAGGATGCCGAAGAACGGCACTGGCATGCGTGCCGCCGCATGTGTTGCCAGCGCGAGATAACCGTCGAGCACCCGGCGAGCCGCGGTCTGCAAGTCCTGACGCGGTTCACCGGACAAGCGTTCGGTTGCGTAACACCGGAACAGGTCTGGCATCCGGTAGCGGGCTGTGCCCGTCGGATCCACCGAGACAGCGAGAAGATTGGCATTCACCAACGTGTCAAGGACATCGTCGGCCTTGGGTCGATTCAGCAGCGCGGCGATCGTCCAGCCGGGAAACGACACTGGGCCGAGCATCCCGGCGAACCGGAAGGCTCGTGCTGCCATCGTGGGTAGCCGGAGGTAGCTGTCGGTGACGCTGGTCCGGACCGCAAGGCTTCCGGTTGTCAGCTCATCGAGTCGGTTGCGTTCGTCGGTCAGTCTTTCGGCCACGACGCGCAACGGGATCGACGGCCGGGCGGCGAGTTTTGTCCCGGCGACCCGGATCGCGAGCGGAAGATTTCCGCACGCTCGCAGGATTTCCCGCGCGCAGTCGGGTTCCGCGGCGGCTCGTCGGGTGCCAGTCACCCGCGTCAGGAGATCGTGGGCTTCGCTGTCGGTCAACGCGTCGACGTGGACGTGGGTGGCGCCTTGAAGCTCGGGCAGCCAAGTGCGGCTCGTGATCAGCACGGCTGATCGGCCTGAACCGGGTAACAAAGGCGCTACTTGGGCCGCGTCGACGGCGTCGTCCAACACGACCAGCATCGCGCGGCGGGCCAATACCGACCGGTAGCGTGCCGCTCGCTCGTCGAGTTCGGCCGGAATGTCGTGCACGCCCATCGCCTTCAACAAGTACGCGAGCACCTCGGCGGGGTCGCGCAGCCGGACGTGCAGCTGGCCGTCCGGAAAGGACGGTGCGATTTCATGTCCGATATGGACGGCCAAAGTGGACTTTCCGATACCTGGCGCTCCGGTGAGTACGACCGAGGCCGGTGGCCGGGTCAACGCGCCGGTGACCGTGCTGACGATGTCGGTCCGGCCGGTGAAGTCGGGAAGGTCGAGCGGGAGCTGGCAGGCCGGGAAGATGCTTGTCTTGATCTCGTCACGAGCCCTGCGTAACTCCGGACCCGGACGCGTGTGTAACTCCTTGGCCAGAACCTGCTCGGCTTCTCGGTAGGCGTGCAACGCTTCCGAGGACCGTCCACTGTGGTGCAATGCCTGTACGAGACGACGCCAGAGTTCCTCGCGCAACGGGTGCTCGGCGAGCAGGCCGCGCAGTTCCGGGATGGGGACGGCCGGGCTTCGTTCAATGACCGACAGCCGTAGCTCCTCAAGCCTGGCCAATGTCGGTTCCCATGCCGGGCTGCGCGGCAGGTCCGCCACCACGCGGCCACGCCATAACGCGCTGGCTCCGGCAAGATCGCCTTGCTGTGCCTTGGCTTCGAAGACGGTCATGTCGAGCTCGTCTGAGGCGATCGTGACCTGGTACCCGCCTGGGCGGGTGCACACCCGGTCTCCGATCCCGGTCCGCAAGGCGTGCGCGTACGTCCGGACATTGGCGACGGCCGACCGTGGCGGCGAATCGGGCCACAGAACGTCGATCAGTGTGTCGACGCTGACGGTCCTGTTCGGATCGAGAAGCAGTGTGGCCAGTAGCATCCGCGGTTTGCGGCCGCCCAACGCGACCGCGCGCCCGTCGACCGTGACCTCCAACGGGCCCAGGACCCGGAACGCCACTTTCCCCATGGCCCCTGATGGTAAATCCTTGCCCAGGATATGGGGCAGATTTGGTTACTGATTCACTGCGTGTTCCTGCAACGTCCAGTTCGGCCCTGAGCTGGACAACCGCGTGACCGACAGGGGAGAGACGTCGGTCCGCCAGAACGACTGGGCGGGCGCGTTCATCACGTGCACGACGGCCGCGCGGATGACAGCAGGATGCGTCACGGCCGCAACGCGTTCACCGGTGCCACGCAAGCTCGTCAACCACTTGGCCACGCGAGCGATGACGTCCTCAACAGACTCGCCGCCGTGTGGTGCAGCAGAGGGATCTGTCAGCCACGAGAAGTCCGTGATGTCGTTGAGCGCACGGCCGCGCCACGACCCGAAATCCTGATCGGCCAACGCTTCGTCGACCGTGCCGGGCACGCCGAGCCCGGTGGCGGTCTGACGGCAGCGAAGCTCGGGCCCGGTCACGAATCGGGTGAACCGCCCAAGATCGACAGGGTGGAGGTCCTCGGGGCGTTCCACCGGTTCATCAGTGGGAAACGCCGCCCGCCGGGTCGCCGCCGTGGCCGCGTGACTGATCAAGATGACCCTGGTCGAGGCATTCGGGTGAGCAGCGTCTCCCAGCGTTGACACGGTGTGCGGCTCCTGCCTACGTTCCTGTGGCCATTGGACGGAGTAAGCCGGTGAGATCCCGGCACGGTCGCGCCACTGTATGCGGGCATCAGGTCCCGTGAGTCAGACACTCCGGCCTTCCACTACGAAGCCCCATTGGGTCGCGTCAGCCCGAGGAGGTCACGCCGGTGACTACAGCAGCTGTGCCCGTACCGGTCCCGATTTCGATTCCCGTTCGCGAGATCCTGCCGTGGGCAGTGCTCACCGCGATCCTGTCCCTGGTGCTGCTCTACTTCGTGGGTACCGCGCAGGGCGCGGACAGCATCATCCACGAGTTCGTGCACGACGGCCGGCACCTGCTCGGCTTCCCGTGCCACTGAAAGCAAAGCGCGGCGCCTAAATGAAAATCGGAACAGTTCTTGTCCGGGGCATGCTCGCCGGACTGCTGGCGGCTGTCCTCGCCTTCGCCTTCGCGTCGGTCTTCGGTGAGCCCCAGGTCGACAACGCCATCGCGGTCGAGGAAGCCGGAGCGGGCCACGACCATGGCGGCGCTGCTGAGCCCGGTGCTGAGGAAGAAGAGGTCGTCAGCCGCGGGGTGCAGAGCACCCTCGGTCTCGCGGTGGCCACTGGCGCGTACGGCCTGGCGTTCGGCGGGCTCTTCGCCCTCGCGTTCGCCTTCTCGTACGGCAGGGTCGGCCGCCTCAGCGCTCGCGCGACCGCGGGCGTGCTCGGAATTGTCGCTTTTGTGACGGTATTCCTCGTGCCGTTCTTGAAGTACCCGTCGAACCCGCCGGCGGTCGGGCAGCCGGACACCATCAACACCCGGACGACCTGGTACTTCGTGATGGTCCTGATCTCGGTGGTCGCGGCCATCGCGGCGACTGTGCTGGCCAGCCGCCTCGCCGCGCGCCTTGGCAGCTGGAACGCGGTGCTGCTCGGGGTGCTCGGCTACCTCGTGGTCGTCGGAGTGGCCGCGCTGCTGCTGCCCGTGGTCAACGAGGTGCCTGAGGGTTTCCCGGCCAGCTTGCTCTGGAACTTCCGGGTGGCCTCGCTCGGCACCCAGCTGCTCCTGTGGGCGGGGATAGGCCTGTTGTTCGGCGTATTCATCGAACGCGCTACCCGGCGTGTCGCGGCGGCGCGCGCATAGTGTCCCGTTGACCTGCGGATCCGCAACCTCTCTTGCCGGTTGGCCCCCTAACTTTCGTTGGGGGGCCAATCCTGTGTCCGGCGTCACGTTTGGTGACGTATCATAGGTCACAGCGAGCTCGGGGATCGCTCTAATGGAGCAACAGGCGAAGACAGGGGTAAGGGAATCCGTAATGACAACGATGACACAACCGGCTCCGGCCTGGCTGCGGGATTTGGCCGCCTCCCGGGCCCACTATGAGGAAACCTTCGGCTGGCCGGTGGCCGTCCAGGTCGGTCAGCGTCAGCTGGCCGTGGCCCTCGGTCAGGTGCTCGACGCGATCACCATGCCTGCCGACCTGGCGGATCAGGTGAACCAGCAGCTGGGCATCGCCATGCTGGCCGGCCCAGTCATCGCGCACGAGGACAGTGGGCGATGGACCTTCCTGACCCAGGCCGCGACGATGATGCGTGGGGACATCGTCGAAGGACTGGCTGACCACGAAGTGCGGCACGCGGGGGCGGGCTCGTACACGGTCGTTCCGACCGAATCCAGTGACGGGGGATGCCGCTGGATCACCGAGCCGCGACCGCACCAGATGCTTCCTTCGGCTTACGCCGTAATCGCGACCGCGCGCCGGCTCTGCGCAGCGGCGGCAGCGGCCAACGCGGCTTGATCCACCAGGTTTGACGACCGGGCGGGCATTCGTTCCGCCCGATTTTGTTATGACGGGATCGGATGCCGTGAAGGTCACCTTCGCGGCGTTGAACGCGTCAAACTCGGCCTTCGCGCCCCTGAACACGTCATGCCCGCACTCCTCGCCGGGCGGCCAGTCCCACCCGCGTCAGCCAGAGATTATCGCAGGTCAACCGCCCGAGCCCGTCGACAGTCTCGATCGAACTCCGAACCTCAAGTTCCTGGCATTGGCATCCAACGCGCCAAAGGAGGCCCTCGCGCATTCACGCAGGACAAAAAATCGTCCCGTCAGCCACATGTGCCACACCAGCCCCACCTACCACGGGACGGGATGCCGTCAAGGTCACCTTCGCGGCGTTCAACGCACCAAACTCGGCCCTCACACCCCTGAACGACGACAAGCAATACCCGCACCCCTGCCACGGCGGCCGGTTACAGCACCGACCCGCCCCGCCAGCCACAAGTATTCACAGGTCAACCACCCACGCCCGCCGTCAGCCTCGGCCAAACTCCAAACCCCAAGTTCCTGGCATTGGCGTTCAACGCTCCGAATCTCCCCCTCACAACGGCCCACTACCCGCACCGAGCCTTGGCAGGTCACTCTGACGCGCAGCCATAGCACCCTTTGCTTTGTCAGCAAACAAACCTGCAGGTCGAAGGCCGGAACGCCGGTCCAGCCACGCTCGATCAACGAGCCCTCAAGCTCCTGGCGTGGACCCTAGAACCAGTGCAGGACACGCTCCTTCGACGACGAGGACATGTGGACGACGAGGTATGACTTGTCCACGAAGTCGAGCCGCAGACCGTCGCGAGTGGGCTGCATGTCGATCAGCCCGTTGCCGACCGAGTTCCACCTGACCTGACCGGTCGCGTCCGCGATGGCCACGACATCCTTCGCCACCGCCAGCCAGAACGTCTCTCCCGGTTGGTCGTCGGTGATGAAGACCTGACGAGCCCCGTGACCAGGATCAGGGAGAACGTTCATACGTCGTGGACCGCGCGGGTAGAAGAACCCGCCGCCAAAAAGAGCCGTCATCACGACAGCGCCCAATGCTTTCTCGATGCCTGAGGGCTGCACTTCAGGCAAGGGATCCCGGCGCGGCGCGCTCGGGGACCGCAATCCACACGGCTCGACCGCGCGCGGCTGCCACTGCAAATCCAGCGACTGCCGTATCCGCCTGCGAGATCCCCACATGCCGTGTCAACGCTGCTCCTGGACCTGAGGTTCCAACAGGATGATCGGGATCTCACGGTCGGTTTTCTGCTGGTACTCGCCGTAAAGCGGGAAGATGCCGACCATCTTGGGCCAGAGGTGCTCACGCTCGGCCGAGGACGCGACGCGGGCGCGAGCGGTGAACCGGCGGGGCCCGACCTGCACCCCGACGCTCGGGTCTGCCTCGAGGTTCATGAACCAAGCCGGGTTCTCGTCCGCACCGCCCTTGGATGCGACGACGACGTAATCGTCGCCGGACGTGCCGTAGATCAGGCAGTTGCGGCGGGGCGTTCCCGTTCGGCGCCCGGTTGTGGCGATCACGAGGGTGTGCAAGCCGTTGTTCTCATGGCCTTCGGTGCCACCCGAGGCCAGGTACGTGCGGGTTTGCTCGGCGACCCAGCCCCACTGTGAGTCGGTCGCGCGGTCGAGGTCGTCAGCGGTGGCCATGATGGCTGTCCTTCCGGTTAGTTCTTGATCTCGTAGCGCAGGATGACCACGCCGTTGTCGTACCCGGCGGCGTCGACGAGCTTCAGGTCCTGACGATCCTCGAAAAGGCGCGTTCCCTTGCCGCGGGACACCGGGCAGACCATCAGCCGGATCTCGTCGACAACGCCCGCATCCAGCAAGGAGTGCATCAACGTCAGGCTTCCCCACAGCCAGATGTCCTTGCCGTCCTGGCTTTTGAGTTCCTGGATGGTGGCGATCGGGTCGCGTGTCACGGTCGCGGCCGGAAAGTCGCCCCATTGAGCGTCAGCCAGCTTGGACGAGGCGACGAACTTGGTCAGGTTGTTGAGCTTCTGGCCGTATTTGCCCTGGTCTTCGGCGTGCGGCCAGTAGTCCTTTGTCGCGTTGTAGGTGTTCGCGCCGAGGATCATCGTGTCGACCGAGTCGATGAAACCCATCACGGCGTTCTGGTAGGGGTTGTCGGTGACCTCGTCGTCGAACGGTGCCACGGAGACAAAGCTGAGGCCGCCGTCCTCCTCCGCGGCGATGTTGTCGACGGTGACCCACTGCTGGACGATGAGCTTTCGCATGGCCGGTATCTCCTCGGGCTGGTTGGTTCTGGCCCTGGGACGCGGCCGTCACGCCGGTTTCGACAACCCGGTCAGATATTTTTGACGACACCGAACGGTTCATAGCCGGAACCGTCAGAGTCGGACCATTCCTCGGTGACGATGACCTCGGTCTGGTCGTGGCTGATGGCGACCGTGGCACGCACCAGACCAGGAGGTTGTTCGTCGTGCAGCTGGGCAGCGTGGTCTGCGGCGGGGAATCGCCGAACTGTCCACCTTCGGGCGTCCGTGTCGGCGTACGTGGCCGCGTCGACGACTTCGGTCAGCGAGCGTTGCCGCTCGATATTGGGCACTTGGTCGTCGATCGAGGTACGAGGGATCGTCGCGACGTGGTGGACGTAGTGGTCGCGTGCGGCGGCCCGCCACCAGCTGTCGATCCGGCCAGTCGATTGATCATGAGTTCACTCTGGAAGATGAACCTCGGTTGAGGTCAAGGCGACTACAGAAAAGCCCCTGGTTGTTTCCCCGGTCAGCCGTTCTTCATGGCCGTGACGAGTTCACCGTTGGTCGTGTCGCCGGACAGTTCCCAGAAGAAGGAGCCGCCGAGGCCCTGGCTGCGGGCCCAGCTCATCTTTCCGGTGATCGTGGACGGCGTGTCGTAGCTCCACCATTGCGAGCCACACTTCGCGTAAGCGGTCCCCGCGATGGTTCCGTTCGCCGGGCACCGCGTCTTCAGGACCTTGTAGTCCTCAATACCTGCTTCATACGTTCCCGGCGCGGCGCCTGTGGCCGAACCGCCTGGCGCGGCCTGCGAGACGCCGGTCCAGCCGCGTCCGTAGAAGCCGATGCCGATCCACAGCTTGCTGGCCGGAACGCCCTTGGCTTTCAGTTTCGCGATCGCATCGGCCGTCGTGAAGCCGGATTGCGGGATTCCGGCGTACGACGTCAGTGGCGAGTGCGGTGCGGTCGGGCCGGTCGCCGCCCACGCGCCGAAGAAGTCGTAGGACATCACGTTGTACCAGTTGAAGTACTGGGCGGCGGACGCGTAGTTCGCCTTGTCGATCTTGCCGCCCGCTGAGGCGTCGGCCGTGATCGCCGCGGTGACCAGCTTCGACGAGCCGAACCGGGCGCGCATGGCCTGCGCGACCCTGGTCAGGGCCTCCGGACCGCTGGCGTCGCAGGTCAGACCGCAGGCGTTGGGGTATTCCCAGTCGAGGTCGATGCCGTCGAACACGCCTGCCCAGCGCGGGTCGTTGACCAGGTTGTAACAGGAGTTCGCGAAGGCCGTCGGGTTCTGCGCGGCCTGGGTGAAGCCGCTTGACCAGGTCCAGCCGCCGAACGAGAACAGCACCTTGATCTGCGGGTGCAGCCGCTTCAACTTGCGCAGCTGGTTGAAGTTGCCGCGCAACGCACCCGCGTCCCACGTGTCGGATACGCCGTCCACACTGGACGCCGCGTCGTAGAACTTGTTGTAGTCGGCCTCGGCGTCGCCGATGGCGCACTGGCCGTTGACGACGTTGCCGAACGCGTAGTTGATGTGGGTGAGCTTGGTGGCGGCGCCGCTCGTCCTGATGTTCTTCACGTGGTAGTTGCGCTGGTAGACGCCCCATTGGGCAAAGTAACCGAGGACGTTGCCGTTCGGTGCGGCTTGCGCCGCCGGTGTCGCTGTCGGGACTGCGGTCACTACCGCGAGCGCTGTGACCAGTGCGCTCGAGAAAGCCAGAAATCTTCTGGACATGCGTTCTCCGTAGGTGACGCGGTGCGCCAATGCACCGCACCCAGCAGAGAACCGCAGAGCCCGCGCCTGGCCGGCGGTTTGGTCGAACCATGTTCAAAGTAGAGTGGACTAGACCAATACGTCAACCATTACCAGTGGCCGTCTTCCAGCACTCGCTTGAGGACCTTGCCGGTCGCGTTGCGCGGCAGGCCGTCGACGAACACGACGTCCCGGGGAACGGCGAAGCGTGCCAGTCGTTGGTGCACGTATCCCCGCACGGTATCGGCGTCGATGCGGGCGCCGGGTTTGAGCACGATGTACGCGGCCAGCCGTTGCCCGTACTCGTTGTCCGGCACGCCGATCACGGCGGCCTCGCGGACCTGGGGCAGCGCGACCAAGGCTTCTTCGACGGGCCGTGGGAACACGTTTTCGCCGCCGGACACGATCATTTCGTCGTCCCGGCCCGCGACGAACAGGCGGCCGTCGGCGTCGAGGTAGCCGCGATCGCCCGTGTCCATCAGCGAATGGCGCAAGGCCAGGTTGGCGCCGTTGGTGTAGCCGTCGAACAGCATGTCGTTGCCGACGAAGATCCGTCCTACCGCGCCGGGCGGCGACGGATATCCCTCGCTGTCGAGGATTCCGATGCGGGTTCCGTTCGGCGGCAGGCCTGCCGTAGTGCGTGCGGCCCGAAGGTCCGACGGGTCGGCGATGGTCGCCCATGACACTTCGGTTGAGCCATAGAGGTTGTAGAGCACGTCGCCGAACGTGTCCATGAACTGCTCGACCAACCGGCCAGGCAGCGCCGAGCCGCTGCTCGCCACGACCCGCAGCGAGGAAGTGTCATAATTGGACCGCACGCGTTCCGGTAGATCCAGCATGCGCTGCAACATGATCGGCACCGCGAACATCGATGTGACACGGTGTTTCTCGATCGCCTGCAAAGCCGACTGCGGGTCGAAACGGCGTTGTAGTACCAAACTCGCCCGCAACGGCATACCCAGCTGCATCGCGGCCAGTCCCCATGTGTGGAACAGTGGCGCGGCCACGAGCATTCTTTCCCCGGCACGCAAAGGGATTCGTGACAGGACGGCGGCAGCGTCACCGAGGCCGCGCGGCGTCGGTCGGCGTGCGCCCTTCGGCGGGCCGGAGGTGCCGGACGTCAGCACCACGATCCGTCCGGGCTGCTTGGGCGGCGTGAGCTTGTCCTTGGCGCCGTTGGCGATCAGGTCGTCCACGGTCGGCCCGGAACCCGTTGGCTCGGCCCATGTCCGGACGCGCGGCAACTCCGGCGGGAGGTACGTCGTGAGGCTCGCGAACTCGTCGTCCGCCATGAGCAGTACGGGATCGTGGTTGCGGACGACCTCGGCGACCTGGTTGGCGGCCAGGCCCGTGTTCATCAGCACGACGTCCGCACCGAGTTTCCCGCACGCGATGAACGATTCGACCATCCGGCCGTGGTTGCGCGACATCACCGCAACCCTCGATCCTGCTGTCACCCGGTATCGGGACAGCGCGTTGGCCAGGCGGCTCGTGCGTTCGTCGATCTCGGCGAAGGTCCGTGGGCCATCCTCGTCGTAGTACGCGATCTCATGCGGACCCCGTGCCGCGGAAGCCTGGTAGCCGCCGACAACCGTGGCGCCCCAGCGCGCCAAGGATGCCAGTTGCCGCAAGGTCCGGTCGGGCCGCGCTGGCGTGAGGACACCGGCTTTGACCAGCGTTTTCGCGATGCTGAGGGTGGATCCACGAGCCGAGGACGGGTCGCGCGGCTCGGGTGGCAGGTGAGCGGGGGCGCCGTCGAGATGGTCACGTAGACGCGCCAGCGCGTCGTCGATCCTGCGCCGGAGCGCGGTCACGTTCTGGTCAGCCGACTGCAACGACACCAAAACGCTGATTTCCGTGCCTTTGGGTGTCGGCCTGAGCTGGATCGACAGCCGGTGCGTCTGGCGGCGGACGCTGGACCATACCAGGTGCTCGTCCTGTCGGAAGATCAGCAACTCGACTTCGTCCTCGTATCCGACGCGCACCAAATACCGTGCACCACGGCCCTGATGCGGCGTCACACGCTCACACCAGCTCAACCCGCGGACGTAACGCGGGTACAACTCCGGGTCGCTGATGACCGCCCACACCTCTGCGGGTGGTTGGCTCACGACCGCTTGCGCCTCAACGCTGTCGGATCCCATTACCTACTGATGAGTAGCAGTGTTCCGCTGGGCGGTGCAACCCTGTCGCCCGAACGGACTAGCGGTGAGAAAAGGCCACCCGTGCCGGATGTTCGGGCACGAGCGGCCTTTCCCCGCTGAAGACCTTAGAAGGTCAGCCGCCACAGATCGACGAATCCGACATCAGCCGAATAAATGTCCTGGACTTTTAGCTGCCAGGTGCCGTTGGCGGCCTCCGAGGAGGCGTCGACGGTGTACGTCTCGTTCACGTTGTCCGCCGAGTCGCCCGAGCTCGCGCCCTTCAGGCGATACGCGGTGCCGTCCGGCGCGACCAGGTCGATCACCAGGTCACCGCGGTAGCTGTGCTTGATGTCCACGGCCACCTTCAACGCGGCTGGCGCGTTGCCGTCCCGGTTGGCCACCGTGATCGAGCTGGTCACGGCCGAGCCGCCGTCCGGAATCTGCACGTCGGTCGTGTTCTCGTACGGGCCAGGGCCCGGCGGCGGCGTGGTGCCGCAGTACTGCTGCTCCTTGCCGATCGCCCGTTGTGGACAGTCCGAGACCTCGAGCAGCTGCAGCACGGCCTCCTTGTTGCGGGCGGTTTCCCGGTCGATCACCTCGTCCGGCGGGTAGAACCCGCCGCCGCTCGCGCCCTTCGGGTACATCTCGAAGGTATAGCCGAAGATCTTCTGGTCGCCCCACAGCCAGTCGTCGATCGAGCCGTCCGTGATGTACAAATCGGACGATTGCTCAGGCGTGTAGTTGTTGGTGGCGGCCATGTCCCGGCCGATCCGGGCGAACGTGGCCTGATCGTCAGCGGTCATCCCAGGAGCGAGATCGTCGTACGTGTAGCCGTACGGCCACAGGACGAGCTCGCTGTAGGTGTGGAAGTCGATCCCGGTCCTGATCTGTTGCTTGCCACCGATGTTGCGGCCGCGGACGAAGTCGGCGAACGCCTTGACCTCAGGCGAGGACTCGGCCGAGGGGCCACGGTAGGTCTCACTGCTCGTGCTGCCGGAGGAACCGTTGCAGCAGCCCCATTTGAAGGCCCAGTTGCGGTTCAGGTCAGTGCCCACATTGGACGAACCGGCGTTCGGCTGCCGGTTCTTGCGCCAGGAGCGGTACGAGCCGGTGGCGATGTCGTACTCGCCGCCGTCCGGGTTGAGGTCGGGCAGCAGCCAGATCTCGCGGGAGTTGACGATGTTGGTGATCCGCTGGTCCGAGCCGTAGCCCGTGGTCAGCTGGTTGAGCAGGTAGAGGCCCATTTCCTTGGTCAGGTGCTCACGCGCGTGCTGGTGCGCGGTGAACAGGACCTCGGGCTCGTTCTCGTCGGTGGCCACGTTGTCGGAGATCTTGATGGCGATCAGGTCGCGGCCCTCGTAGGACTTGCCGATCACCTGCTTGGACACGATCGCCGGGAAGTTCTGCGCGGCCGCGTTCACTTCGGCGGTGAGCTCGCCGAAGTTGTGGTACTTCGAGTCGGCGGGCGGGAAGTCCAGCGTGCCCGTGTCCGGCTGGGTCGGCGCGGCCTGCGGGCGCACGGTGAAGCCGAACTGCTTGATCTGCTCGACTTCCTCGGGGGTGGCCGTGATACCGACGACGCCGTGCTCGACATACGTGACGGCGGCGCCGGTCGAGGCGATCCGGCTGCGCTGCTTGCTGGTCTTGGCGCCTTCGACCTGGTATTCGGCCGACGTGCGCTGCGGCGCGCTCGACGACGGCCAGCGGTGCCTGGCGACAGCACGACGAAACTCAGCGCGACCGCGAGTGCCAGCGAAACGGACAATCTACTTCGGATCACGCAGGGCCTCCTGGGTTCAGGGCGTCCGCAAGATCTTGCGGTGGCGCGCCGATGCGCGCCATCCGTCGCCCGAGGGCAGTAATTGCCAGATTCCCAGCTCACAGGTCGCGGTGACTGAAAATCAATGCCCCTTGGTCAATCCCTTCTTCTCCCATGTCCCGTTTGAACTCAAGCCGTAGAGGTGCTTGATCGGTCCCGCTGCCCGCGTATCGAAGTGCATGATGTCGCGGCCACCACCGATCGTGTCGTCGCCGAGCCACGTCAGACCCGCGTCCACCATGGCCATCACAAGGCGCTTGTCCAGGTCGAGGAAACCCTGTTCCGGCTTGGCCCAGTCCTTGCTCGCACTGATGGCCGGGAGCTTCTTGCGGTCATCCGCGATGGCCTTCGCCCACTGGTCAACCGTGCGTTTCTTCGGATCCGTGCCGCCGAGCGCGGCCACTTTCTCCTCAAGGTCGGCACGGCGTTCCTTGGCGCCAAGCGCGAAGTACTCCTGCATGGCGTCCGATGCCTCGTCCAGCTTGTCGTACGACGCCTCGGCCCGCTCATGCGCGCCATCGCCAGCCGGACGCTCCTGGAACTTCTCCACATCGGCCGTCTTCTGCTCGATCAGCAGCACCGCGCGGTCGATGATCCCGCGCACAATGGACTTCTCATTCTGCTGTTTCGGATCGGCCTCATTGGACGTCGCGTTGAAGATGTACGGATTCGTCGACGCGTTCACATCGATCGCCAAGCCGAGGCCATGCAACCCGGAGCCGGGTGGACGCAGGCCGCTGAGTTCACGTGCCACCGGGACTTGTTGACCGGCAATGGATTGCTCGACAGCCGCCAGTTTCTCGGCGAGAATCTTGTGCACCTGCACCGGCTTCCCGAGAAACGTGATCGTGACGATCTCGGCGAACCATTCCTCCGGCGTGACGTTGATGTCCGCCAAGGCCCTTGCTTCGGCTGAGCGCAGCAAGGCGTTGTTCCGGTCCGGAGTGAGGAACGCGGACAGTTGGAACAGCTCGTCTTCCTGTTCCTTGGTCCGTTTGGTGCCAAGGGCGGTCAGCTCCGCGCGCCGGGTGCGGGCCTTGATGATCTCCGCTTCGCCGCCGTTGCCAAGCAGTTCAGCGTCGTTTGCAGTCGGAATGTGGTTTGGTGCCCCGGTTTTCTCCCCGCCCGGTGCTGGTGTCGCGGCACGGGCTCTCGCCAGACCGTCCACAAAGTCCGGGATCTGCCCGTTCTTGACAGTCTGGCTGCTGCCGGAACCCGGATCGAGGTTCTGCGCGGCCAGTGCCCGATAGGTACGGTCATACTGCTCGTTGGTGAGGAACCATTTGACGTGCATCGAGTTCATCGCCAGCACGACGTCGTCACTGCGCGACGAGCCGCCGCCGATGGCCGCGTGCAGCCGGACGCCAAGGATCCGCTTGGCTTCCTCCGGGCTCATCTCGGCACGGGCGATCATGCCTGCTATTGCGTGATTGCCCGCCTCGGCGATCGGATCCCGCTGTACCCGGACCGGGTTCGGCTGGTTTTGCGCAGCGTCGGGCCGGTCGGATTTCTCCCGCTCCACGTCAGTCCCCTAGTGTCCAGCCCCAGCGAAAACGAGTGTACAGCCGCGCTATGGTTGGGTCACTCGAACGATCACGCTCTCTTCGCAAGTACGCCGCAGATGGAGAGCGACGCCCGGTGAAGGGCGGCAGAGGGGCGGCAGCACTGTCACGCACCCTCTACAAAGGATCAACCTTGACGAACACAGGTCTCGGTCTGCCCATCGCAGACCCGGAATCGCTACTCACCTGGGCCCGTCTCGCCGACGAAGGCCCATTCTCCACCCTCGGTCTGCTCGACCGGCTCGTGTACGACAACCCTGAACCCCTGGTCACGCTGGCCGCGATCGCCGGTGCCACGACACGAATCCGCGTGCAGACCGAGGTTCTGCTGGCGCCGTTGCGATCCACAGTGCTGCTGGCCAAACAGGCCGCGACGCTCGACCGGATCTCCGGCGGCCGCTTCACTCTTGGTCTTGGCGTCGGCGGCCGCATCGACGACCACCTCGCCGCAGGAACGGATATTCGCACTCGCGGCCGTCGGCTCGACGAACAAATGTCCGAGATGCGCCGGATATGGTCCGGTTCGGCGTGGAATGCCGAAGTAGGCCCGATCGGGCCGAAGCCTTTTCGGGCTGGTGGCCCCGAAGTATTGTTCGGCGCCTTTCGTGATCGCGCATTGGCGCGTGTCGCTCAGTGGGGTGACGGCTTTCTTTCCGCAGCTCCTGTTGAATGGTGTGGCCGCCTTTTCGATACGGTCCGTGAGTCATGGGCGGCCGCTGGTCGTCTTGGCGCGCCAAGGTTGGTTGCCCAGGTCAACGTTGCTTTAGGGCATACGGTGGACGACGCGCGCCGGAACATCGCCGACTACTACGGACAAGATGCGCGATGGGCGCTGGATCGTTTGGTGACCAATTCCCGGCAACTCCGGGACACGGTGGCCGCGTTCGCTGATCTCGGTGCGGACGAAGTGATGCTTTATTGCTGGTCACCGGATATTAGCCAGCTGGGTATTATTGCGGAAGCGTGTGCCGTCAAGAACGGGATCTGAGGATCTCGGCGGCCCACTCGCACCATTCGGCCTGGTCCTCGTGGTACATCTTGCCGCGGGTGCACGCCAGGTACGCGCCGACGTTGTCGGCTGACGCGAGGTAGTCCGTTTCTGTTTTGTCGCCGCGCAGCTTCTCGAGCTGGGAGCCGAGGAACTCGGCCTTGGCTCGGGACTGCGCGGCGCGGTCGGTCAGCTGTTTGATCAGCGTGCCGGGGTCGGCGGCCTGTTCGGCGTACGCCTTGACCATCAGGTCGTCGCGGATCGATGTTGGCTTTGTCGGGGCGCTGGTGAAGCGTGCGAGCTCGTGGCGGCCCTCGTCGGTGAGCACGAACACGCGCTTGTTCGGGCGGCCTTGCTGGACGACTTCGTGGCCGGTGAGCAGGCCGTCGGCTTCGAGTTTGGCGAGTTCGGCGTAGAGCTGCTGGGACGACGCGTGCCAGAACGAGGACGCGCCGAGGTCGAACAGCTTGCTTAGCTGGTAGCCGCTCAACTCCCGGTCGAGGAGGGCGGCAAGCAGTGCGTGCCGAAGCGCCATGTGTCTCCCGTCTCTTGTGAAGATGATACTCAAGGATATGATTACTCAAGAAATTGAGTAGCGGGAGGCGCTCGTGAAGCTCGGATTCCACACCGGCTACTGGTCATCGGGCCCGCCCGCGGGTGTCGAAGAGGCCATTGCCGAGGCAGAACGGCTTGGCCTCGACTCGATCTGGGCCGCGGAGGCGTACGGATCCGACTGCCTGACGCCGCTGGCCTGGTGGGGCTCGCGAACCAAGACGGTCCGGCTCGGCACGAACATCCTGCAGATGTCCGCGCGCACGCCCACCGCGACCGCGATGGCGGCACTGACCCTGGACCACCTGTCCGGTGGACGGTTCGTGCTGGGGATCGGCGCGTCCGGGCCTCAGGTGGTCGAAGGCTGGTACGGGCAGCCGTATCCCAAGCCGCTCGCGCGCACGCGTGAGTACGTCGACATCGTGCGCAAGGTCGTGGCCCGTGAGCGAGTGGAGTACTCCGGGCAGTTCTTCCAGTTGCCGTACCAAGGTGGCGCCGGGCTCGGCAAGCCGCTGAAGTCCACAGTGCATCCACTTCGGACGGACATCCCGATCTACCTCGCCGCGGAAGGCCCGAAGAACGTGGCGTTGTCCGCGGAGATCGCCGACGGCTGGCTGCCAATGTTCTTTTCCCCGCGCAGCAACGATTTCTTCCGCACGGCGTTGCAGGAAGGCTTCTCCCGCCCTGGCGCGCGGCGTAACTGGGACACCTTCGAGGTGCCCGCGTTCCTGCCGGTGATCGTGAACGACGACGTGGAGAAAGCGGCCGACTGGGTGCGGCCGATGCTCGCGCTCTACATCGGCGGGATGGGCGCGAAGGGCGCGAACTTCCACTTCGACGTGTTCGTCCGGCTCGGCTACGAAGCCGAATGCCAGAAGATCCAGGAACTCTACCTCGACGGTCACAAAGCGGAAGCCGTCGCGGCCGTGCCGACGAAAATGGTCGAAGACATCGCGTTGGTCGGACCACTGGCCAAGATCCGGGACGAACTGCCCGCATGGCAGGAAAGCGTGGTGACGTCCCTTTTGGTCAACACGGACGTGCAAACGTTGCGTGCGTTGGCGGAGCTCGTCGCATGAGCACCGCCCCGGCCGAGCCGAGCGCGCAGGGTCAGTGGGAAGCGTGGAAGCGCAAGGAATTACCGCCGGTTGAGCGAGTGCGGGACGACCTGTGGTCGATCCCGGTGCCGATCCCGCACAATCCCTTGCGATACACGATCACGTACCTGTCGGTGTCGGACTCCGGTGTCGTCGTGGTCGACCCAGGCTGGTTCGCGACCGAGACATGGGACGCTTTGGTTGCGGGACTTGAGATCGCGGGCGCGTCAGTGTCCGATGTGGTCGGTGTGGTGGTCACTCACATCCACGCGGACCACCACGGCCTGAGCGCGCGGCTGAAGCAAGAGTCGGGCGCGTGGATCGCGATGCACCCGGCAGAGCGTGAAGTCCTGCCGGTTCGGCTGTCCCAGACCACTTCGGACAATTTTGACCGAGACTGGTTGCGTGCTTCGGGCGTGCCCGTCGATGTCACGGAGAAGCTGTCCTTCAGCCCGGACACGATGAAACCGTTTATGGAACTGGCGTTGCCGGACATTCTATTGTCCGATGGCGACGTGGTCCCGGATGCCTCAGGGACAATGCGTGCAGTGTGGACACCTGGGCACACGCCCGGCCACATCTGTCTGCACGACTCGGTTCGTGGCGTGTTGCTGACCGGCGACCACGTGTTGCCCCGGATCAGCCCGAACATCGGGATGATGGTCGGCGATGACGATCCGTTGTCGAGTTACATCGCTTCTCTTGAACGTATCGCGGCTTACGACTCCGCTGAGGTTCTGCCCGCTCACGAATACCGGTTCCACGGTGTCGCCCGCCGGACGCTGGCGTTGATCAAGCATCATCAGGAACGCTGCGACGAGATTTCCACGGTGCTCCGAACACATGGGGACATGAACACGTGGCAGATCACGGAACGTTTGACCTGGTCACGCGGCTGGGAGAACGTCCGCGGGATGATGCGGCGCAGCGCGATCGCGGAAACCGCGGCGCACCTGCAGTACATGCGCAAACTAGGCTCGGTGGAGTTGATCGACGGTGACGTGCGCCGCTGGCGCGCAGGCATGTAACCACCCACCGCCGTGTCCACCTTTCCAGCACACCGTGTCCACCGTTGCAACACCATGAGTTGACCATTCCGGCACAGTGAAGTCGCACTTTGCTGGCCACACTGCGATTTCAAGGTGCCGGAGTGGCGGACACAGTGTGTCGGAACGTGCATTTCGGTGTGTCGCAACGGTGGACACGGTGTGCTGGAGTGGTGGACACGGTGTGTCGGAACGTGCATTTCGGTGTGTCGCAACGGTGGACACGGTGTGCCGGAACGGTGGACACGGGCTTGGGTATGACACTGCCGGTGGGAGGCCGTGTGTGGCCTTCCACCGGCAGGTGTCGGTTATCAGGCGTCTTCGCCCAGGTCGGCGAGAGCCTGCTTGACCCTGGCCATCTCTTCCTGGAGCTCACGCAGCCGGGACTCGTGCTGCTCACGGGCCGCGTTGATCACCTCTTCGATCTGCGCGGCGATGTCCGGGTGCAGCTCGTGCGCGGCCTTGACGACAGCCGTCGCGGGAATCGTGAGTCCCTGCACGACGCGGGTGCTGCCGTGCATCAGGTCTGCCTGCCAGGCACCGTCGAGGGTGCCTGTCACCGTCAGCGTGAGCTCGACGGTCCGGGTCTTCTTCGCGGTGCTCTTGGCCCGAGTGGCCTTCTTGGGCTTCTCCTCGGCTGCGGGAGTCTCCTCCGCGGGAGCTTCGGTGCCCTGTCCGTTGGTCGAGGCAGGCACCTCCTCGTCACCGGGAGCGCTTGCCGCCTCGGCGGTAGGAGCGGTCATCCTGGTCCTTTCGTGGTCACGTGGAGGGAGTATCACATCCTAGAACACGTGTTCGACCGTGCGTGTTCCAGGGGGTGTCAAGACACTATCCCGATAGGGTTCGCCGGGTGAGCGGAGGCCTGCTGGTGGCCGGCACGTCGTCGGATGCCGGGAAGAGTGTGCTGGTCGCCGGCCTGTGCCGGTGGTTGGCGCGGCAAGGTGTGCGGGTCGCGCCGTTCAAGGCGCAGAACATGTCGAACAACTCCGTCGTGACGATGGAGGGTGGTGAGATCGGCCGGGCGCAGGCGCTGCAGTCGGCCGCGGCCGGGTTGGTGCCGAGTGTCCGGTTCAATCCGGTCCTGCTCAAGCCGGGCGGTGACCGTACTTCCCAAGTTGTCCTGCTGGGCAAGGCCATTGGGCAGACGAGTGCGTTGTCCTATCGGGACCGCAAGCCCGAGTTGTTCGAGACGGTTCTGGCCACTTTGGAGGGCCTGCGGGCCGAGTACGACGTGGTCATCTGTGAGGGCGCGGGCTCGCCGACCGAGATCAACCTCAGGCGTGACGACATCGCCAACATGGGCCTGGCCAGGGCCGCGAACCTGCCTGTGCTCGTGGTCGGCGACATCGACAGGGGCGGGGTCTTCGCCCATCTCTACGGCACGGTCGCGCTGCTCTCGCCCGCCGACCAAGCGCTTGTTTCAGGGTTTGTGATCAACAAGTTCCGTGGCGACCCGGCGCTGCTCAAGCCGGGGCTTGATCAGATCAACCAGCTGACCGGCCGACCGGTCCTCGGGGTCGTGCCGTGGAACGTGGATCTCTGGCTGGATGCCGAGGATTCGTTGTCCTACACCGCGGACGGCGTGGTTGGCAGGCCGAAGCCGCCGGTGGGGGAGCAGTGGCTGCGGGTCGCGGTGATCAGGCTGCCGAGGATCTCCAACGGCACCGACGTCGAGGCGTTGGCCTGCGAGCCGGGGGTTTCGGTGCGGTTCGTGACCGAGCCGTCCCGGCTTGCGGACGCCGACGTGATCGTGATCCCTGGTTCCAAGGCGACCATTCACGACCTGGAATGGCTGCGGCACAACGGGCTCGCGGACGCGATCGGCGACCACGCGGCACGCGGGCTCCCAGTGATCGGGATCTGCGGCGGGTTCCAGATGCTGGGCACGAAGATCACCGATTCGTATGAATCCGGCGCGGGCACCGTGCCCGGGCTAGGTCTGCTAGACGTCGAGTTCGAGTTCCAGCGGGAGAAAATCCTCCGTCGCCTGGACGGGTTCGTTTTCGGCGAAGTCGCGACGGGCTACGAAATCCACCACGGTACGGTCGTGAACCAACCGGGCAACGGGCTCGTGACTCTGCCGGACGGTTCCCCCGAAGGTGTACTCAAGGGCGCGATCGCGGGCACGCACTGGCACGGTCTACTCGAGAACGACAAACCCCGACGGCACATCCTCGAGTGGGCGGCAGGACATGCGAACCGGAATTTCCGAGCGGCGGAAGACACGTCGTTCGCGCAGATCCGTGAGGCACAGCTGGATCTGCTGGCGGACTTGGTCGCCGAGCACCTCGACACCGACTTCCTACGCCGCCTGCTCGCCGATGGCGCGCCGTCCGGCTTGCCGATCTTGCCGCCTGGCGCACCGTAACCAAGTTTCAACCGCGCGGCGGCTTTCCTCCGAATGGCCCCAAATGCAAAAATAGGGCCAGTTGACAACGTTGTCAGCCTCCGTCCTTGCAGGAGGAACGCCATGCGTGTACTCGCCGCGTTGGTAGGACTCGCGGCGGCGCTCATGTTCGCCGCCGTTCCCGCTTCGGCACAGCCAAGCCGAATAGCTGTCAGCGATCCCGCGCAGTACGTCAATCCCTTTGTCGGTACCAAACCCGGCGGGCCGGACTTCGGCCACGGCGGCGGGGCAGGCAACACCTTCCCCGGTTCGGTCGCGCCCTTCGGGATGATGCAGTGGAGCCCGGACACCGTGCTGCATCAGCATGGCGGCTACCACTACGACGACAACCGAATCAAAGGCTTCAGCCTGACGCACCTGTCCGGCCCCGGCTGCAGCGACTTCGGCAACATCCCGTTCATGCCGACCCTTGGTTCGAGTCCGGTCAGCAACTACACGTTCTCCCACGCGAACGAGTCCGCGTCGCCTGGCTACTACTCCGTCGGCTTCACCAACGGTCTGCGCACCGAGTTGACCACGACAACTCGCTCCGGGATGGCCCGATTCACCTATCCCGCAGGGCAACAGGCATCGTTGTCCGTGGACGCGGCGAAGGCGTTCAACGCGGCCAGCGGAACGATCACCATCGGGTCCAACACGATGTCGGGCTACACCGACAGCGGCGGCTTCTGCGGCGCCGGGAACCGGTACCGCCTGTTCTTCCACGCCGTTTTCGACACTCCATTCGCGACATCCGGTGTCGCGGGCGCGGACGGCAAGGTCGACAAGAGCCGCAAATCCATCAGTGGCAAGAGTGGCGTGCTCCAGCAGCGTAAAGGCGCGGAAACGCGTAAGGGCCCGGCGGTCACGAGCGACATCACTCCGCTCGCGGCCTCAGCGTTCGTGTCCTTCAACGCGACCACAGTGACTGCCAGGGTGGGGATCTCCTTCGTCAGCCTGGAAGGCGCGCAGGCGAACCTGAACTCGGAGCAAGGATCCAGGAGCTTCGACGAGGTCCGGACCAGCACGCGCAACGCATGGAACACCCTGCTCGGCCGGATCGATGTCAGCGGCGGCACCGACACGCAGCTGCGTACCCTCTACACCAGTCTGTACCACTCCTTGATACACCCCAACGTGTTCAGTGACGTCAGCGGCCAGTACATGGGCTTCGACCGGCAGGTCCACTCGGTGTCCGGCGGGAGGGCGCAGTACGCCAACTTCTCCGGCTGGGACGTCTACCGGTCCCAAGTCGCGCTCATAGCGCTGATCGCGCCCTCGCAAGCGGCCGACATAGCGCAGTCGGCGATCAACCAAGCCGTGTACGGCGGATATTACGACCGGTGGACGGTCGCCAACGGCGGAACTGGCGTGATGAACGGCGATCCATTGCCGATCATCGTGTCCACAATGCACGCCTTCGGTGCCACGAACTTCGCCGCGGCCGACGGTCTGAGGAGAATGGTCGCCGGCGTCAACGACATTCGGGAACGACCTGGCTGGTTGCAGTTCAACCAGTACGGCTACGTCCCGACCGGTTTGCCGGACGTATGGGGATCGGCGTCCACCACGCTCGAATACACCAGCGCGGACTTCGCGATCTCGCAGCTGGCAGCCAGACTCGGTGACAGCGCGACCGCCGAGAACTTCCTGCGGCGCGCCCAGAACTGGCGCAGTATCTTCGAATCGGGCAGCAAGTACATCCAGCCGCGCAACGCCGACACGTCGTTCCCGCCGTTCAGCCCGACCCAGGAGAACGAGTTCGTCGAAGGCAACGGCGGCCAGTACGCCTGGATGGTTCCCTACAACCACCGAGGCCTGTTCGACGCCATGGGCGGCAACGGTCCCGTAGTGTCCCGATTGGACTCGTTCTTCACCGAGCTGAACGCGGGCCCGACCAAGAACAAGGCCTATCTCGGCAACGAGCCGACGCTGAACACACCGTGGGCGTACGCCTACGCGGGCGCGCCGTACAAGACCCAGGATGTCGTCCGGCGAGCGTTGACCACGTTGTTCACGCCGCTGCCGGAAGGCATCGTCGGCAACGACGACCTCGGCCAGATGTCGTCGTGGGCAGTCTGGGCGGCGCTCGGGATGTACCCGCAGGCGCCGGGCCGGGCCGAGCTAGTGCTTGCTTCGCCACAGTTCCCGAGCATCACGATCAGCCGGGGCAACGGCCGCACGATCACGATCAACGCCCCGAACGCCTCGGACAGCGCCAAATATGTGCAAAGCCTGCGCGTGAACGGCCAGAGCTCGAACAGGGCGTGGCTGCCACAGTCCTTTGTGGCCAACGGTGGCACGCTGGACTTCACGCTCGGCACCAGCCCGAACACCTCATGGGCCAGCGCGCCGGGCGACGCTCCGCCGTCCTTCGACGTCGGCCCGGCGACACCGAGGAGCGGCGGAATCGTCGGCCTTGCCAACAAGTGCGTTGACGCCGAGCCCGCCCAGACCACCAACGGCGCCCCGATCCGGCTGTGGGACTGCAACGGATCGCCCGCACAGCAATGGTCATTCGCGTCCGACGGCACGGTCCGAGCCCTCGGGCGGTGTATGGACGTCGCCAGCAGCGGACGTAACAACGGCACGAAGGTCCATTTGTGGGACTGCAACGGAACCGGCGCGCAGCAATGGTGGCCACGGCCGAACGGCGCCTTGGTGAATCCGCCGTCCAGCAAGTGCCTTGACGTCCCGAACAGCAACTCCGCCAACGGAACCCAGCTGCAGATCTACGACTGCAACGGAACCGGAGCCCAGACCTGGCGGCTGCCGTAAACCCAAGGGCCGGTCATTCCCGCAGCATGGGAATGACCGGCCCAAATGCCTCGTAAGCCGGTTCGAGCACGGTGACGTAACTGATCCCGAACCGGTCCCGCTGTGCCCGCAGCTGCTCGGCGATCTGCTCGTACGTACCGACCAGCATCGCCGGGACGTCCAGCAGGAAATCAGCGGTGATATCCAGCCCGAACTGCCGGATTTGCTCCTCGATCGCACCACGCCGGTCGTCGGTCACGACCACCGACTGGATCAACAGGTTCGACTCGTAGTCACGGCCGCCTGCCGCTTGCTGAACGAACTTCACCCGTTCATCGAGCTCATCGGCCGTGATGAAGGCCAGCGGCGGCGTCTGGTCCGGCACGGCCTTGAGCCCGGCGAACGCCACGATGTCGGCTTGCTCGGCGGCCAATCGCAGTACACGGTCGCCGTTGCCGCCGACCATGATCGGCATGGACTGGCCGACCTTTTCCGCTGCCGTACGGATTTTGTGGACCGTGTCGACCAGATGCGTGACGCGTTCGCCCGCACTGGGCCAGCCGAGACCGGCCTCCACGAACTCCTCGCGGACATACCCGGCCCCCAAGCCGAGTTCAAGCCTGCCTTCGGAGTACGTGTTCACCGCGAACGCGTCGCGGGCAAGCAGTGTGGGGTTCCAGAAACCGGCGTTGAGCACGAACGTCCCCAGTCGCGGGCGGGTGGTGACCTCCGCGGTGAGCGTCAACGACGGGAACGGCGCTCCCATGGACAGGTGATCTGGCATCAGGATCACGTCGTAGCCGAGTTCCTCCGCCCGGCGGCCCAGCGCGATCAACACTGTGCGATCCACTCGGCGCGGTCACCGACCGCGGTCATGTTGACACCGAACCGAAATGCGCGAGTCATGGCCGCAACGTACCAAGATGTGGTGCTCGACACGGCCCCGTTGTTGGGGATCGGGCATGCGGGATGCGACGATGGCTTCAGGTCGTGTCTCGAAGTCCCCGTTCGATGAGAGGCGGGGCTATCGCGGACGGGGGCTTTGAGACATGGCCTAGTGCGATCGCGGAGGAAACCGGTGCGATTCCGGTGCGGTCCCGCCACTGTGACCAGGCCTGACGGCTTGGGAGCCAGACACTCCGCCCGCGCTCGGGTACGCGCCCGCGTGCCCGTGGCTCTCGACTTCGGGCGTGGACACCCGGGGAAAGGATCTCGCTGTGCGCTTCCCGTTCTCCGCGATCGTCGGGCACGACGACATGCGGATGGCCCTGCTTCTCAACGCGGTGCATCCGGGCATCGGGGGAGTGCTGGTCAGAGGCGAGAAAGGCACCGCGAAATCGACGATCGTCCGTGCCCTCGCGGCTCTGCTGCCCGCCGTTGACGTCGTCCCGAGCTGCCGTTTCGCGTGCGACCCGGCCAACCCTGATCCCGCTTGCCCTGACGCGCCGCACACCGGCGCTGACCAGCGCCCGGCCCGTCTGGTGGAGCTGCCGGTCGGCGCGACCGAGGACCGCCTGGTCGGATCGCTGGACCTGGAGCGCGCGTTGACCGAGGGCGTCCGGGCGTACCAGCCAGGTCTGCTCGCGGCCGCGCATCGTGGAGTTTTGTACGTCGACGAGGTCAACCTGCTGCACGATCACCTGGTCGACCTGCTGCTGGACGCGGCCGCGATGGGCCGTGCGCACGTCGAGCGGGAGGGCGTCTCGATCTCGCACGCGGCGAGCTTCCTCCTGGTCGGGACCATGAACCCGGAGGAAGGCGAGCTGCGGCCGCAGCTGCTGGACCGGTTCGGGCTGACCGTGCACGTGGTGTCGTCGCGCGATGTGGCGACCCGGACCGAGGTGATCCGTCGCCGATTGGCGTTCGAAACGGATCCTTCAGGTTTCGCGGCGCAATGGGCTGCCGCGGACGCGGATCTGGCGGCGCAGATTGTCAAGGCGCGCAATGCTTTGCCTGGTGTCGTGTTGCCGGATTCCGAGCTTCGCCGGATTGCTTCGGTTTGCGCTTCGTTCGAAGTGGACGGTATGCGGGCCGACCTCGTCGTCGCTCGTACGGCGATCGCGCACGCTGCCTGGCGCGGCGGCGATGCCGTGAACGCGGATGACGTCGAAGTCGCTGTGCGGCTCGCTTTGCCGCATCGTCGGCGCCGGGATCCCTTCGACGAGCCGGGAATCGACGAGCAGCAGCTTCAGGAAGCCTTGCAGAACGCGGCCGAGCAGGAAGGCCCCGAGGACGATCCGGACGGCCCGGACGATGGCGGCGGCGAACTTCCGAGTAACGCTGAGCAGCCGCAGGGACCGTCGAGTGGCGGCGGTGATCAGCCGCCGGTGCCACCCGCGCCCGCTTTCAAAGCCAGGCTCTTGCAGGTTCCGGGCGTCGGTGAGGGTGCCCCTGGGCGCCGATCCCGTGCCACCGCACGCAATGGCTATACGGTTCGTCCGTCCACTGTAGAGGGCAACGGATTGCACATCGTGGGCACGTTGTCGGCAGCCGCGCCACATCAGGCCGCGCGAGGCCGGGACAGCGCCGGATTGGTGCTGCGCGGCGAGGACCTGAGGCTGGCTGTCCGTGAGGGCAAGGAAAGCAACCTTGTTCTGTTCTGTGTGGACGCTTCCGGGTCGATGGCTGCCCGCAAACGTATGTCGGCGGTGACTGGCGCCGTTTTGTCGTTGCTGCGGGACGCGTATCAACGGCGTGACAAGGTTGGTGTGGTTACCTTCCGGGGTAACTCGGCTGAGGTGACGTTGCCTCCGACGTCCTCTGTGGACGCAGCCGCGGCCAGGTTGAAGGGGCTGCGGACCGGTGGCCGCACACCGCTTGCCGACGGTTTGTTGCGAGCGCGTCGAGTCCTTGCGGCTGAACGGCTTCGCGACCCGCGCAGGCGGCCTCTGCTCGTGCTGCTGACCGATGGCCGGGCGACGCAGACCGCCGGTGGCCGCGACCCGATGGACGACGCGATGCGCGCGGCCGGAATGCTTGCCGCGGACGGGATCCCGAACATCGTGGTCGACTGCGAGCAGGGCTACGTCAAGCTCGGCCTGGCTGCCAGGCTGGCCGCGGTGATGGGCGGGACCTGCCTGCGGCTGGCCGAACTGTCGGCCGACCAGGTCACCGGCGTGGTCCGGGCAGCGCGCGCGGCGTAAGGAGAAACCGAAGTGCCACAAGGAAAACCCGCCGCGGTCCCACAGGACGGCCTGACTACCAGGCAGCGCCGCAACCGACCGTTGCTGATGCTGCACACGGGCGAGATGAAGGGGAAATCCACGGCCGCGTTCGGTCTCGCGCTGCGCGCGTGGAACCAGGGCTGGCCGATCGGCGTTTTCCAGTTCGTCAAGTCCGCCAAATGGAAGGTCGGCGAGGAGAACGCCTTCAAGGCTCTTGGCAGGCTGCACGCTGAAACTGGTGAGGGCGCACCGGTCGAGTGGCACAAGATGGGCGAAGGCTGGTCCTGGAGCCGTAAGCAGGGCACCGAGGAGGACCACGCGGCCGCCGCCCTCGAAGGCTGGCACGAGATCGCCCGCCGCCTCGCCGCGCAGCAGCACGGGTTGTACGTGCTCGACGAGTTCACGTACCCCATGCACTGGGGTTGGGTCGATGTGGACGAGGTCGTGGCGACTTTGCGCGACCGGCCAGGGCATCAGCACGTCGTGATCACCGGACGGCACGCGCCGCAGGCCCTGATCGACGCGGCCGACCTCGTGGTGACCATGACCAAGATCAAGCACCCGATGGACGCCGGGCAAAAGGGTCAACGAGGCATCGAGTGGTGATTCCGCGGGTAGTGATCGCGGCTCCGGCGTCCGGCAGTGGCAAGACCACAGTGGCGACCGGGCTGATGGCGGCGCTGCGGCGGCGTGGCGACAAGGTCGCGCCGTTCAAGGTCGGCCCCGACTACATCGATCCTGGGTATCACACGCTCGCGGCAGGCAGGCCCGGTCGTAACCTCGACCCCGTCCTTGTCGGCGAATCCACGGTCGCGCCGCTGTTCCTGCGCGGTTCGCAGGGCGCGGACATCGCAGTGATCGAAGGCGTGATGGGCATGTTCGACGGCCGTGACCCGGCCTCGGACTTCGGCTCGACCGCGCATATCGCCAAGCTCCTGCAGGCCCCGGTCATCCTCGTGGTCGACGCGTGGGGCCAGGCCCGCAGCATGGCCGCGCTGGTGCACGGATTCCGCGCGTTCGACACCTCGATCCGGCTGGCTGGTGTGATCGCCAACCGCGTGGGGTCGACGTATCACGCCTCGATCTTGGCCCAGGCGTGCGAGGAAGTCGGATTGCCGCTGCTCGGGGCCTTGCGGCGGGCCGAGAGCCTGCAGGTTCCGTCGCGGCATCTCGGCCTGGTGACCGCCGCCGAGCATGGCCCTGAGGCTATCCGGGTGATCGACTCGATGGCTCATCTCGTCGCTGGCGGGGTCGACCTGGACGCCGTGACCTCGGTGGCCCGGTCCGCTGGGCCGCTGGACGGGACACCGTGGGAATCGGGGGTCACGGAGGTCGGACGGCCGGTCATCGCGGTGGCCGGTGGACCGGCTTTCACGTTCGGGTACGCCGAACACGCCGAGCTCCTGGCCGCTGCTGGGGCTGACGTCGCCGTGTTCGACCCGATGCACGACTCGGCTCTGCCTGAGGGCGCCCGTGGCCTGGTGCTGCCGGGCGGGTTCCCGGAGCAGCACGCCGAGGCGCTGTCGGCCAATGTCGGGCTACGGCGTGCGGTCGCGGAGTTCCGCGGACCCGTCCACGCCGAGTGCGGCGGACTGTTGTTCCTGGTCAAGAGCTTGGACGGGCATCCGATGTGCGGGGTTTTGGACGCATGCGCCGAGATGACACCGTCGCTGTCGTTGGGTTACCGCGACGCCGTTGCGGCCGCTGACTCGCCGTTGGGAACCGAAGGCATGCGCTGGACCGGGCACGAGTTCCACCGGACGGTCGTGCAGCCGGTTCATGGCGCGAAACCCGCGTGGATCTGGCGTGACCGGGCGGGCGATGTCGTGCGTGAGGGCTTCGTGTCGGGCCAGGTGCACGCCTCCTACCTGCACACTCACCCGGTTGCCAACCCCAGGGCGATCGCCCGGTTCGTCGGTTGCGCGTCTGCTTGAACAAGATGTGGCAGGGTAGTCCCCGGCTCTCATGAAACGGGGTGAGCTGACCAATGACGGTGACCGTGATCGGCGTCGACGGCAAGACCCTGCCTGCCGGTGCCTCGGCCGCGTTGGGCGAGGCCGACCTGGTGGTCGGTACCCGGCGTCAGTTGGACGCACACGCGCCGGACACAGCACGGACCATCGAACTGGGATCGATCGAGTCCCTGGTGACCGACCTGACGGTCGCCGCGCACGCGGTGGTGCTCGCGGACGGCGATCCCGGATTCTTCGGAGTCGTCCGGTCTCTGCGGGAGAAAAACGTCCGGCTGACTGTGTTGCCCGCGGTGTCGAGCGTGCAGCGGGTATTGGCCGCGATCGGCCGCCCGTCCGACGACGTTGTCGTGGTCAACGCGGTTGATACGGACACCGTGCGTGCGTTGAACGTGTGCCGCGCGCGTCCCGCTGTCGCGGTATTGGGGCTCAGCCCTGCTGCACTAGCGCTTGCTTTGCGCGGCTGGCGGCGAACCCTTGTCGTCGCCGAGGATCTGGGCGGCCCGGACGAGAAGGTGTCCACTGTGGACGCCGCTGAGGGCGCGTCGCGAACCTGGGGTGAAGTGAACGTCGTGGTGTGCCTCGCGGAAGCGGAGCGGGTGCCAGCGCGTGGCTGGATCGCTGGCGCACAACCGACTTCCGACGGCTGGGCGTTGCCGGAGGACGACTTCTCGCACCGCGACGGCATGGTGACGTCGCCGGAACTGCGTGCACTCGCCTTGGCACGTCTCGCTCCCGCCCCTGGGACCTTGGTGTGGGACGTTGGCGCTGGATCGGGCGCCCTTGGTGTGGAGTGCGCGCGGCTGGGCGCTGCCGTGCTCGCGGTCGAGCGCGATCCCATGCAGTGCCTGCGAATCATGGCCAACGCCAGTCATTACGGCGTGGATGTCCGGGTCGTCGAGGCCGAACTGCTGGCTGCGATCAGCGGTTTGCCCGCACCGGATTCGGTGTTCATTGGCGGCGGAGGCGAGGCCGTGGTCCGGGCCTGCACGACCGTTGGCGCGGCGCGCATCGTGGTCGCCCTTGCCTCGATCGACCGGGTGGGCCCTACCCGGTCGGCGCTGAAGTCGGCCGACTATCGTGTTGACGGCTGCCAATTGAGCGTGGCGCGGATGACCGAGAACTCCGACGGCTCGACCCGGCTGGCAGCGGATGATCCGGTGACACTGGTTTGGGGCGTTAGGTGATCGGTCTGTTCGCGGCGACAGCACAAGGAAAGAAAGCTGCCGCCTCACTGTCCCTCGGGCCCGACGCGGTCCTGGTGGACGGTCCCGTCAAGCCTGCGCTGCACCGGCTGTGGCCGTCGCTGGGGACGGCGGTGTTCTTCATGGGCGCGGGTGCTGTCACGCGGCTCGTGGCGCCATTGCTGGAAAACCGGCGTGACGACCCAGGCATCGTCTGCGTGCACGAAGGTTTCGTGGTGGCGTTGACCAGTGCGGGGAACATGTTGGCCGCGGAGATCGCGGACACGTTGAACCTGACCGCGGTCCCGACTTCGGACTATGTCGGCGAATCCCCGCTCGACGAGATCGTGGAATCCCTCGACACCGCGATCGACGGTGACATAACAGCATGCGGTGCCGCGGTCCTTGCCGGTGACCCGATCCGCCTGCTCAACCCGCTCGGTTTCGTGTTGCCGGACCTGCCGTCGACCATGCAGCCGGACAATTACGGTACAGAGTGGACAGTCCTGATCGACGACCGTCTGCCATCCATGCGGCCCAAGGGAAAACTGCTCCGGTTGATCCCGAAGACCCTGGTCGTCGGCGTCGGATCGAGCCGTGGCGTGACACAGGAAGCTGTCCAGGCCGCGCTGGCTTTGCTCGAGTCGGAGCATGATCTGGACCCGCGTGCCGTCAGGTCGTTCGCCACGATCGACGTGAAGGCCGACGAAGCCGGAATCCAGGATGCCGTGGCGGACTGGGGTTTCTGGCACGGCGAGGACGACGGCTGCACGCCGCCGATCACCATCCACACGGCAGCCGAACTGGCGGCCGTCGAGGTCCCGAATCCTTCGGTAGCTGTCGCCGATGAGGTCGGCACGGCGAGTGTTGCCGAGGCTGCGGCGCTGCTTTCCGCGCGTGAACTGGGAAACCGGGTGGAGTTGGCTGCGCCGAAGACCAGCAGCGCCAACGTGACGATCGCGGCAGCCCGGATCCTGCCGGACTAAAATTGTCGGTGGGTGCCGCTAGCGTGTCCGCATGGCGTTGTTGGAGACCTACCTAGAAGACGAATACCTCCCTGAGTACGGACTGATAGTCCTCAGGGACACACCGGTCGAAGGCTCATGGCCAGAGTTGCCGGAGTCCGTGCTGAACGAGAACGGGTCGGCGGCTGGCCGGATCGGCACGTTCGCCGGCAGTGGAAACAGCTGGCTACAGGCGTCGGCTGGCGACGGCGAACACACAGTCACCTTGGAGAGCCACGATTCCGAGCCGCCGGAGGACGGCTCGTGGGATGACATCGCGGAGACGCTGTACCGGTCGTGGTCCGGCGTCGTGGGGTTCGCCATGCTCACCGGATCTGCGGTGCAGCCGGACTTGCGCCTCAGCGGTCCGGGCGTGCACCGAGTTCGGGTGGCCCGCAGAAAAGGCGAGGACTTCGGCGACACCTGGCGCCTGCAGTTCTGGCCTTCACCAGTCGCGCCACCAAGATGGCTCAAGCGCGGCAGCCCGGCCGTGCCCGAACCGGATTCGGGCTGGAGCACTGTGTTCCGTTGGCATATTTGGGAACTGCTGTTCATCATGGCGCACGCGGCTGGTTCGCAGGGAGCCACGGTCGAGGAAGTGGCTGCGTGGGGCGTCGAGCATCAACGGCCCGCTGACTGGTTGGAGGAACGCCTGTTCACGGCACCGGCCGGTCGCACCGATCTGGAAAAGCAAGCCGCGGAGGAAGAAGCGACAATCGCGGGTTACGCCGCCCAGTTGGGTGTTCCCGCGCCGGTCACCCGCCTCGGACTGCTGACTTTCTTTGTGGCGGCAGGGCTTTTGACCTTTGACGGCAGCAAGTATCGACTTGTGACTCCGCAACCGCTTGCGCGCGAGGTGCTGACCTTACCGTCCGACTTGATCGCGTCACTCGCCATCCAGAGCGACCTTCACCAGTTCCAGTCGTTCGCCAGGGACATCGCGGCCGTGGCCGCATGGCTGGACCGTCCGGTCCCGATCGATTGGCTGGCTGAGCAGTTATTGGCAACGCCGGACGAAGTGCGCGCGACTCTGCACCACGCCCGGTCCGCCGCGATGCTCAAGGTGACCGGTGATGACCTCCTGAGCTTGGAGGTCTTACCCGTTTGAGTTGTCGCCGTGGGTGAGGCGCTGGAACTGCCCTTCGTGGATGTCGCTCACCCATTCCCAGCCGGGCTTGGCCGCCGGGCCGATCCGCGGGTCGTCGTCAGGGACCTGGGCGTCACGCAGGGCGTGCACGTACGCGCGATCGAGGTTGATCCGTGCGCGTACCTCAGCACCTCTGCCGACGGACCCGTGACCGGGGATGACGACGTCAACGTCGTCCACAACGGCCTCGAGCAGTCGCAGCCCGACGAGGTAGTCCTCGATCGGATTGGCGGTGCCAAGGTCGAGCATCGGAACGAAAAGATCGGAGAGCATATCGCCAGCGACGAGAACCCCATCGACCACCAGTGCCGCGTGCCCCGGGGCGTGCGCGGGATGCTCGATGATCCGAACCCGAGGGCCATCCCAGGCAATCTCTGCGGCCTCAGCGGGAAGAGCAGTGATGCGACCGAACAGATCCAGGGGCGTTTCGTCGGCGATTTCCGGCGGCAACCCCTCGGCGGCGCGGGCTTTCCAGTCCGCTTTGGAGAGGAGGTCTTGCATGAAGGCAGCGCAGCGAGCCGTGCCATAGCGAGGCACGTCGCCGAGTTCGGCATGCCAGAGCACGTGATCCCAGTCAGGATGCGTCGAGAAGCCCGCCACAACGGGCTGCCCCAGCTCACGAAGATCGTTTGCCAGACAGCGCATTTCGTCGCCCGTGATCCCGGGGTCCACGAGCAACACGCCGTCGTTGCCCTGCACGACAGCGGTGTTGTTCTGGAGTAACTCGCTCTGGTGGATCAGCACACCTTCGGCGACCTGCGTCAGCATGGCGGATCCTTCCGCTCGTGGTCCAGAATGGGCCTTGCCAGCATAGTGATCCACGGACACCGAACAGCTGGATTGACGCCGACTGCTCTTCATAGGCAGTACACGAATTGGTCATTGTCACGGCTAAGGCTGCATCCCGTTGATCGAGGAGGCAAAATGCGTTGGCTCACGCCGCTGATCGCAGCGGTCCTGGTTCTGACCGGCCTGACAGCCCCGGCTTCCGCCGCGCCGGACGGCACATTGACGTTGGCGTCGACGACGGTGAGCGCGGGTGAACCGATCACGGCGACCTACAGCACGCCCAGGCCAAACGCGACCAACTGGCTCGGCCTCTACACCGATCCAGGCAACGGTCCGGTGAACGAGAAGTACGTTGGCCCGTCGCTGAAATGGGTCTACGTCACGGCAGGCAGCGGAACGGCGACCCTGCCGACCGACGGACTGGAACCGGGCACCTACATCGTCTTCGCCTTGGCCCAGGATGGCTACCAATGGCTGGCGACCCCGGTGAAACTGCGCATCACGAGCAACGCGCCACTGCACTTCATCACCGACACGTTCGACCTGCGCAATGCCCGTGCCGCGGCGCCATACCAGGCGACAATCCGCGGCCTGGTCCGTGGAAACACCGATGGCCTGACGTTCCGCAAAACCGGTGGCGCCCAGTGGATCGACGTATCCGCGAACGGTGACATCACCGGAACGCCGCGCACAGGCGACAAGTGGTTGCGGGTCGAGGCGCGTAACGCAAGCGGCGAAACCAGCACGGCGACCGTGGGCATCGAGGTGCGGTCGCCGGGAACACGCCTGGTGCCGGAGCTCAAGACGATGACCTTCAACCTGTGGCACGGCGGCAGCCAGGTCTTCAACGGCAGGGAAAAGCAGCTGCGGACCCTGCTCAAGTCCGATGTGGACATCGTAGGACTCCAGGAGACCTCGGCGACGTCCACGCGTGAGCTGGCCGAGGCATTGGGCTGGGACTACCACCAGACCGGCAGCGACCTCGGGGTGATCAGCCGATACCCGATCGTCGAACGGAAAGACGGCCCTGCGGCCGCGATGAAGGTGCGGGTACGGTTCGAAGACCGGCACGAGGTCGTGGTGTGGAACGTGCACCTCGGCTACACCCCATACGGCCCGTACGACGCATGCTTCGGCAAGATGACCCAGGAACAGTTGCTGGCCAACGAGGAAAAGTCCGGCCGCACACCCCAGATCAAGGGCGTCCTGCAGGAAATGAAGCCGGACCTCGCGGCCGCATCGCGCGCGGCCGTGCTGCTGACCGGAGACTTCAACGCTCCGTCCCATTTGGACTGGACAAACCGATGCGGCTACGACACGGTCCCGTGGCCGACCTCAGTCCTGCCGACACAGGCTGGACTGCGTGATTCATTCCGAGCGGTGAACCCGGTGAGCACGCTGGGCAACACCTGGTCGCCCGTGTACCCGATCTTCACCGGTGGCTACGGACACGACGAGCACAAGGGCGAACCGGAGCCGCAGGACCGGATCGACTTTGTGTACTACGCCGGAATGTTGAGCGTGGCAGACTCGAAAACGGTCGTAGAGGGCAAGCCGACGGCGGTTCCCAACCACCGCGGCAACGCGTGGCCATCCGACCACGCCGCCGTCCTGACCACGTTCCAGGTTCCAGGCCGGTGAGAGATCTGGCGTCGTCGTTCGGCGCAGCGGCGGCCGCGTACGCCGAGCATCGCCCGAACTGCGCGCCCGCCGCGGTGCGCTGGGCACTGGAGCACGCGCCTGGCCCTCGAGTGCTCGACCTAGGGGCCGGGACAGGCAAGTTGACCGGTGCGCTGGGAGATGACGTCATCGCCGTCGAGCCGGACCCGGCAATGCTGGCCGAGTTGCGTCGCGAGCTTCCGCACGTCCGTGCCCTTGCCGGGAGTGCCGAAGCGATCCCGCTGCCGGACGCGTCCGTCGATGCCGTGCTGGCCGGGAACGCTCTGCACTGGTTTGACATGGCCATCGCGGGGCCGGAGATAGCCAGGGTCCTCGCGTCCGGCGGCGTCCTGGCTGGGTTGTGGAACGTCATGGGCGACCGGGTCGACTGGGTTGCGGGACTCGCGCGGGTCCGTGGAAGCGCGGCCATCGGCCCGCGTGACACTTTCAGCACCTGGCGCGCCGCGACCCACCTTCCCGGCACGCCCGAGCAGGCCGAGTTCCCGCACGGACAGCGACGCACGGCCGACTCGCTGGTCGCGACCCTCGCGACGCGCGCGGGGATGTTGGTCATGCCGGAATCGGAACGGGAAGCGACGCTCAATCGGATCCGTGGCTTCCTCGCGAGCAGGCCCGAAACCGCCACGGGCGAGTTCACCCTCCCGATGCTGACGGGTGTGCTGCGCATTGTTGCCGCTCGGCAATAATCGCTGTCGATGAGCGCCACACTTGTTGCCAAAGACCTTGCCGCCGGCCACGGCGATCGTGTCCTTTTCGCCGGGCTTGACCTGGTTGTCGCGCCGGGTGACGTGGTCGGCCTGGTGGGCGTCAACGGCGCTGGCAAGTCGACCTTGCTGCGGACGCTGGCCGGTCTGATCCCCGCTGAGCAGGGATCGGTCCGGCTTAGCCCGGCGTCGGCGAACGTCGGCTACCTGCCGCAGGAGCCAGAGCGTCGAGCTGGCGAGACCGTCAGGGAGTTCCTGGGCAGGCGAACCGGGGTCACGCAGGCACAGCACGCGATGGACACGGCGGCAGAGGCGCTCGGTGGCGACGACCCCCAAGCAGACGACGTATACGCCGACAGCCTGGAACGCTGGCTAGCCCTCGGTGGCGCGGACCTCACCGAACGCATGGAGGACGTAGGCCTCGCGCTGAGCCTGGACCTGCCGATGACCGCACTGTCCGGCGGCCAGGCCGCACGGGTCGGAATGGCGTCCCTGCTGCTCAGCCGCTACGACATCTTCCTGCTCGACGAGCCGACCAACGACCTCGACCTGGAAGGCCTCGAACGGCTGGAGAAGTTCGTCACCGAGCTGCGCGCGGGCACGGTCCTGGTCAGCCACGACCGGGAATTCCTCAACCGGACCGTCACCAGGGTCGTCGAACTCGACCTCGCCCAGCAGCAGATCCGTAGTTACGGTGGCGGCTACCAGGCCTACCTGACCGAGCGGGAAGTCGACCGGCGGCACGCCCGGCAGCAGTACGAGGAATACGCCGACACAGTCGCCGGATTGCAGGCCCGGGCCCAAGTTCAACGGTCCTGGATGGACAAAGGTGTGCGCAATGCCCGCCGCAAGGCAGGCGACAACGACAAGCTCGGCCGCAAGTTCCGCAGCGAGGCCAGCGAGAAGCAGGCGTCCAAGGTCCGGCAGACCGAGCGGATGATCGAGCGCCTGGACACGGTCGAGGAACCCCGCAAGGAATGGGAGCTGCGGATGACCATCGCGGCCGCGCCCAGGGCGGGCGCGGTCGTGGCCACGTTGAGAAACGCGATCGTTAGGCGCGGCGACTTCACCCTCGGCCCGGTCGACCTGCAGATCGACTGGGCGGACCGCGTGGCGATCACCGGCGCGAACGGATCGGGCAAATCGACCCTGCTGGCCGCCCTACTCGGCCGTGTACCCCTCACCGAGGGCACCGGAGCCCTCGGTCCAGGCGTGGTTGTCGGCGAAGTGGATCAGGCGCGCGCCCTGTTCGACGGCAACGAGAACCTGATCGACGCCTTCAATGCGGCCGTTCCCGATTGGACACCGGCCGACGTGCGAACACTGCTGGCCAAGTTCGGCTTGAAGGCCGCACATGTGACCCGCTCGGCCCGGAGTCTGTCGCCCGGCGAGCGGACCCGCGCGGCGCTGGCATTGTTGCAGGCCAAGGGCGTGAACCTGCTCGTGCTGGACGAGCCGACGAACCACTTGGACCTGCCAGCGATCGAGCAGTTGGAGTCCGCTTTGGCCACGTACAACGGAACCCTGCTGCTGGTCACGCACGACCGCCGCATGCTGGCAGCGGTTGAGACCAACCGCCACGTCGAAGTGGCCGAAGGCAAGGTCACAGATATGCCGTGAAGGTCACCTTCGCGGCGTTGAACGCACGTAACTAGGCCCTCACGTAGTTGATCAGCGGCCGGTCCAGCGCGGCTTGCGGCCTGCGGTCCAAGCCGCGTAGAACTCGGCGTGGTCCTCGGACTTCATCAGCAGCGCCTGCGTGATGGCCTCCAGTTCGATCGACGAGCCCAGGTCCATGTCGAGTTCCCGGGTGAGCAGGACCTTGGTCGTGGAGTACGCCAAAGCAGGCCCCGAAGCCAACCGCGTTGCCAGAGCGGCAGCCTCTGCCGGGAGATCCTCAACGACCTTGGTAGCCAAGCCAATCCCCAAAGCGGTAGCCGCATCCACCTTGTCGCCCAAAAGCAACAGCTCGGTCGCACGGCCAAGGCCGACGAGCCGCGGCAGCAGGTAAGCCGAACCCATGTCGGCGCCCGCGAGACCAACCTTCGTGAACAGGAAAGCAAAAGAAGCCGACGGCGCCAGCAAACGGAAGTCGCTGGCCAAAGCGATGACCGAACCCGCGCCAGCGGCGATGCCATTGACAGCCGCGATCACCGGCAACGGACACTCGCGCAACGCTTTCACGACAGCGCCGGTCATCCGGGTGAACTCAAGCAGCTCAGCGGGTTCCATCTTCTGCAGCTCGCCGATGATCTCCTCGACGTCACCACCCGAGCAGAAACCCCTGCCCTCACCCGTGATCACGAGCACCCGGGCATCACCCCGGTGCGGCAACTCCAGGATCAGATCACGCAAGTCCGCGTATACATCGAAAGTCAGCGCGTTCAGCTTGTCGGGACGGGAGAACGTCACCGTCGCCACACCGTCCACAACGGAGAAGCCGAAGTGGTCCCATGAGGACGTAATGCCCGCGGATGCCCGGAAGACCATCAGTTCGTTCCTTTCAGCGCTCGGCGATCCAGCTTGCCCGAGGCGGTTTTCGGCAACGCGGACACGAATCGAACGTCCCGCGGGTATTTGTGCGGCGCCAACCGGGACTTGACGTAGTCCTGCAGCTCCGCACCGGAAACTTCCACAGACGCGACAACAAAGGCGCGCGGACGAGTAAGACCGTCCTCTTGGTACCCGACGACCGCGCACTCGACGACAGCGTCGTGTGACAGTAGACAGTTCTCGATCTCCGCGGGCGCGACCCAGACCCCGCCGACCTTCAACAGATCGTCTGCCCGGCCTTGGTAGTAAAAGAAACCGTCGGCGTCACGAGTCACGAGATCGCCCGAACGAACTGTGTGCGCACGCGGGAACGTCTCCGCGGACTTCTCCGGCGCCTGCCAATACTCCAGCGCCACAGTCTCACCGGTGATTTCCAGACGACCAGCAGTGCCATCCGGCACAGGCACGCCATCCAGGTCCACAACCTGAGCCTGGTAACCAGGAACGACCTGGCCGAGGCTGCCCTGCCGGGAATGACCAGGCCGGTTGGACAAGTAGATGTGATATGCCTCCGACGAGCCGATCCCGTCGATCACTTCCACGCCGAAAGTGTCCATCCAGCGCCGGTACAGCTCGGCTGGCAAGGCCTCACCGGCCGAAGTGCACAGTCGCAGCGAGCTGAAGTCCTGTGAGGAAGCCAAAGGATGCGAAACCATCGCGCTCATCATGGTCGGCACGTTTACCAGCACCGTCGGCCGGTGCTCGGCGATCAGCGAGAACAGTGTCTCGACCGTACTACGCTCGGGGAACACGATCCCAGTCGCACCAACGCCAAACGGGAACAAAGCCGTGAGATCCCTTGCGTATCCAAAGAACAGCTTCGGCACGGGCAGAACGATGTCCGACGGCTGCAAGTCCAGCACGCCCTGCGCGTACCATGCGAAGCTCAACAGTGGACTGCGGGCGATCAGCACGCAAGCCTTGGGAGCGCCCGTGCTTCCCGTGGTGAACTTCCAGATCGCCACATCGTCCTTTGTGGTCGGCGCAGCCGCCAAAGTAGACGATTGGCGGCCGAACACCGGGTCGTCCAAAGAGACCACATTGGACGCACCAGCTTCCCGCATCTTCGAGAAGGTTGACGAATCGGCCACGACAGCCCGGGGCGAAACATAGTCCACGTAGTACTTGAAATCCTTGACCTGGAGATACGTGTACACCTCAGCCGTGACCGCGCCGATCTTCTGCGCGCCATACCAAGCAGCGACGAAGTCCACACTGTCACTCAACGCCAACAGGACCCGATCACCTTGTCGTACGCCAAGTTCAAGCAAAGCGTTGCCCATCTGGTTGACCCGCGAAGCCAGTTCGCCATAGGTAACCGGACCGGCAGAAGTGAGTAAAGCCGTACGGTCGGGAGAGTTACGGTCCACAAAGTACGAAGCGATGTTGAACGACGTTGGAATGTCCGAATATCGCATCAGACGTCCCCAATCAGTTCGAGGACCATGTCGGCAAGCACGGCATAGGTCTGCTCGCCTTCCTCGGCCGTGGCCGAAGCGGGCGAGCCGCAGTACGCCTGTTCCATCCCCATCGCGACGAAATCCTTGTGCCCAGCGGACATCGCGGCAGGCATATCGACCTCAAAGGACGGCAGCGAGGCCATTGTCTCCCGGTCGACAAGATCCGGGCGGGAAGCCAGTACCAGCGAGGTCTCGTACTGCCCCGCGTGGCACGAACCGGACTGGAACTCAGGCGTCAGCCGGGCCGCGTTCGCCCTGCGGACAAGATCCAGATACCCCACGCCCGCGGCCGCCGTCGCCCGGCGCAAAGTTGCCACATGCTCCGGCTCGAAGTGGTTGTTCACCACGATGATGTCCACGAAACCCTGCTTGACCAGCGATCCGCAGACATCCGTGACGATCGCGTACAGCGTCTCCTCGCTGACGTGCACAGCGCCAGGGAAAGCCGAGGCGTAGCGTGTCACACCGTAGGGGAGTGGCGGCAGGATCAGCGCCCGGATCGACGGGTGGTCGGCCAGCCGTTCCGCCACTCGTTCGCAGACGCCGATCGAGATCATCGGGTCGGTAGCAAGCGGCGCGTGGGGGCCGTGTGGCTCGATCGCGCCAACCGGCAGCAGCAGGACAGGCCGCCGCGGTGCCGTCAACAGCCCGGCGACCTGCGGCGAGGTCAGCTCGGCGAAGTAGAGCACCCGCGAAACATTACGGTTGACCCCGCTGATGAGTCAACTATGCTCGGCGGCATGCCCGAGGCCCCACAGGACCTGGTGATGACGCTGCTCGGCGCGCATCTGCGCCCGCGCGACCGTCAGGCGTGGTCAGGTGGCCTTGTCGAACTGCTCGGCGACTTCGGGTTCTCCGAAGGCGCCGCCAGGGTCGCGCTGACCAGGCTCGTCCGGCGCGAACTGCTGGCCAAGGTCAAGGACGGCCGCCTGGTGCACTACACCGTGACGCCCCGCAGCGCGGCCGTGTTCGAAGAGGGCGACAACCGGATCTTCGCGCTGGGCCGTCACGAGCAGGAACCGGCCCAGTGGACTGTGCTGTGGCACGCGATCCCCGAGGATCAGAAGGTCGCGCGGACCCGGCTGGTGCGCAGGCTGCGGTTCCTCGGGTTCGGGCCGGTCCAAGACGGCACGTGGATCGCGCCGCGAGACCGGGAACGCGAGGTCACGGCCCTGCTCAAGGAACAGGGAGTCGAGCAGCACGCCGGGCTGCTGCTCGGCAATCCGGCTGGTTCGCTGGATTTCAGCACGTTCGTCAGCCGGGTGTGGGACCTCGACGAGCTGGCCGCCCGGTACGGCGCGTTCGTCGACGAATTCAGCGGACACGACCCGGACACGCTGTCCGGACGGGCCGCGTTGCTGTTGCGTACCAAGCTGACCCACCAGTTCCGGCAGTTCCCGTTCCTCGACCCAGAACTGCCCGCGTGCCTGGTGGCGCCGCCAGTTCACCGCGCGCAGGCCGTGCGGTTGTTCCATGATCTCTACACCGCGCTGGCCCCCGCGGCGATGCGCCATTTCGACGAGGTGATGCAGCCGTGACCGAGCACAACGCCGCTCTGACGTACTCCTCCTACCTTGCGCTCGACGAGATCCTCGGCGCGCAGAAGCCGCGGTCGGACGAGCACGACGAGATGCTGTTCATCGTCATCCACCAGGTCTACGAGCTCTGGTTCAAGCAGCTGCTGCACGAGTTCGGCCGCACGCAACAGGTGCTGTCCAACGGTGAAACCGCGCACGCTCTGCACACACTGGGCCGCGCGTTGAGCATTCTGAAGGTTGTCGTTGCCCAGATCGATGTGCTCGAAACGATGACACCGCGCCAGTTCACCAGCTTCCGTGCGCGCCTCGACGCGTCAAGCGGCTTTCAGTCCGCGCAGTTCCGTGAGGTCGAGGCGGTGCTCGGGCGCAGGGATACGCGTGTGTTCAAACACTATCCGCCAGGCGAGCAACACGATCGGATCAAGGCGGCGATGAGCCGTCCGTCCCTTTTCGACTCGTTCATGACTTACCTGTCGCTGCACCACTACGACGTCCCAAGCGAATGCTTGCACCGGGACGTCGCCGAGCCGATCGAGCCGTCGAAGCAGCTGCAGCAGGTGCTGTTGCAGGTCTACAAGGACGACACGGGTCCGGCGCAGGTTTGTGAGCGGCTCGTCGACCTGGACGAGGGCCTGCAGGAATGGCGGTACCGGCACGTGAAGATGGTCGAGCGGGTGATCGGTCACAAGGTCGGCACCGGCGGATCGGCTGGCGCGGAGTACCTGAAGTCGACCCTGTTCACGCCCATGTTCCCCGACCTGTGGGAAGTTCGGAGCCAGTTGTGACTGACCAGTCCGCGAGACTCGCGCCGTTCTACTCCAACTTCGGTGTGTCGCACCGGTTACTGCTGTCCGGGCACTCGCACCAGGCATGGCCGGACGTGGCGTTGGAAGGTCTCGCCGAGGCGTTCGACGATGCCGCGCAACAGGTCGACGAGAAGTGGAACCGCGCCTTCGCCAAGGCCGAACGGATGCGCAACGGGTTCCGGGTGTTCCTCGACGAGCCGGACGCCGAGATCGCGTTCGCCGCCAACACCCACGAACTCGTACTCCGGTTCCTGTCCTGTTTGGACCTGCGTGCGCGGCCGCGACTGATCACATCGGACGGCGAGTTCCACACACTGCGCAGGCAACTGGGCAGGCTCGCCGAAGAAGGCCTCGACGTGGTGAAGATCCCGGCGACACCAACGGACACGTTGGCCGAGCGGATGGCCGAAGCAGTTGACGACCGAACCAGTGCGGTACTTGTCTCGGCTGTCCTTTTTGAAACGTCCAGGATCGTGCCAGGGCTGGATTATCTCGCCGCGGAGTGCCAGCGGCGAGGTGTCGAGTTGCTTGTGGACGCTTACCACGCCCTTGGCCCAGTGCCATTCTCCACAGCGGACATTCCCAACGCCTGGGTGGTCGGCGGTGGCTACAAGTATCTCCAACTCGGTGAAGGCAACTGCTTCATGCGGCTGCCGCCACACTCCGACACCATGCGACCGGTGATCACCGGCTGGTACGCGGAGTTCGCCGAACTGTCCGAGCACCACGACGGAGCCGTGGGCTACGGGCGCGGCGCGGTCAGGTTCGCGGGCTCGACCTACGACCCGACCAGTCACTACCGGGGCGCGCGGGTGTTCGACTTCTTCGCCGAGCACGGGCTGACCCCGGACCTGCTGCGTAAAGTCGCGTTGCACCAGGTCGGTTTGCTGGCCTCGCAGTTCGACCAGATCGGCGCGCCGGACGACGTGATCACACGTGACCGTTCCGCGTGTGAGAACTTCGGCGGATTCCTCTCCTTGCGCACGCCACACGCGCGACGGTTACAGGCACAACTCACCGAACGCGGCGTGCTGACCGACGCCCGCGGCGACTACCTGCGGTTCGGGCCAGCGCCTTACCTGTCCGACCGGCAGTTGGAGGCCGCGATGGACGTGCTGGCCAGGCTGGTCACGTAGACCCAAGCAAACGCATGGCGCGCAGCGAGATCTCGATCCGGAAGCGGTCATCCGGGTCGGTCAACCGGTCCCCGAACAGCGCTTCCAGTTGGTGCAATCGATAGCGCACGGTCTGCGGGTGCACGTTGAGCCTGCCCGCGATCTCCGGCGCACTGCCGCTCGTCTCCAGCCAGGCAAGCAGAGTCTCGCTGAGCCGGGCCCGTTGCTTGGCCGTCAGGCCCGCCAACGGTTTCAACGTCCGCTCGGCCAGTTCGCGCGCCAGGAACTCGTCGGTGAGCAGCCACAATGTCGACAGGTGATCGTGGCTGAAGATCACCGGCTCGTCCGGGATCAGCTCGCGGTGCACGTACGACAACGCCCGCCGGGCCAGCCGCAACGACGTCCTGGCATCGGAGAGTGGCACGCGCGGGCCGACGACCGCGCGCCAGCCGGGCAACGGTTCCCGCAGGGTGTGATCGGCCGCCATCAGCAGACATGGCTCGGTGGCGTCGAAATCCTCGAGAACGCCGTCATCGAACGACGGGATGTCGGGATCGCTTTCGCGGCGTTCCAACGCGACGGCGACGACGTGCTCGGGAACGGTCCAGCCCGCGGTGGCGGCGAGTTCCGTGAGATTTGCGGTGGCGACAGGGGTTTCCGACAGCAGGAGTTCCAGCAGGCGTCTGCGTCTGCGTTCCAACGCGCCCGCGACCTTGGCTTGCGCGGCCGCGAAGCCTTCGAGCGACAGGACGGAAATCTCGTCGACGTAGTCGAACACTGCCTCGGCGAGTTGGCAGATCGTCACCGTCGGCAGGTTGACCGACTGCCCGAACTCGGCGATCCGGCGCCACGCCACCCGCGCGCCGATCCGGTACGCGCTCTGCAACGTGTCGATGTTGCGGCCCTGCGCGACTTCCAGCTTGCCGAGGTGCCGGAAGATCTTGGCACGATCCTCGCGCGGCGCCGACGGATCGGCGAGCCGGTCGATGAACTGCGCGATCGTCTCCTCGACACCGCCGGTCACGATCGGACCGAACGGCCCTTCTAGCAGCCGTGCGTACTCCGGGATGGATCGCCGGATCTCTTGCACCACAGCGACTGCGACGTCGTTCGCGCGCGGCCGGAACATACTCGCCAGCTCGCGGGGCAGTGTCGACCAGATCCGGGTGGACGCCGCCGCCGAACGTGGTGGTACTAAAGTCTCGAGGCGCGGGGGAGGAACGGTGGTCACCCGGCGAACGCTCGACTCAGTCACGGCGTCTTCCTTATGAGCGGCAACAGAAACCTGTCGAATCATCGGTGATATCGCCCAATAGTTATAACTCGCGCACTATATTTTGACGAAACCTTTGCTGTCAACGGCTCACCGGCCGTATCCACAGGTCGTGAAGGCTATTCGGGTTACCCTCGCGGGATTGTCACCCGCGTGACAAGTTCTGCTTCGGTGACTGTCTTCCGGTCGGCAAGTGTGGTCCGAACGGGTGCTATTGGTCTACTCCACAGTCGATCGCGCGCAGTGGCGTGACAACCAGGTTCGGCGCTTTTCGCAACGCGATGACAATTTTCCGGCGCGGTCTCGTGTTATTTGACAAGCACTTGTTACCCCGGAGTGCTTGGAAGTAATCTACTCGGCGGTAGGTATGCCGTGTGAATCCAATCTCCGCCCTGTGGGTGAGAGCCCGAGGAGGTAGGTAAATGAAGTCACGGTTTTCCGGGAGACGCAGTGCCGCCATAGTCGCCGTCGCCGCACTGGCCGCCGGAGGGTTCGTGGCCAGCGCGCAAGCGGCTGTGTCGATGGGCGAGGTGACCAAGAACCTCACCTACAGATGTGCCTTCCCGCTGGTCGGCCAGCAGGACGTCAATGCGACCGTGAATATCACGATCCCGGACACCGGTACGACCGGCACCCGCATAGTCAATGGTGATCTGAAGATCACGGCGACCTTGAGCGCCAATATCGTGAACGCGTTGCGTGCGTTCCAGACGGCCACTACCGAAGGGACGGCCGTCGCGGATGTGGACGCGGCGTACGACAGCAAAAACATGACGCTTGGAATTCCCGGACTGAAAATCGCAAAACAAACCGTGCCGCCGTCCGGCACGATGCCAGTCGATATTTCTGGACCGGTTCCGAGCCTGATCGTATACAAAACCGGCAGTGTCAGCCTGGCCGCTGGCGCCGTTTTCACGGCCAAAGTCGACACCCGTAAAGCCGACGGGACACCCACCGCACTGGGTGTTCTGAACGTCCCTTGCACCGTCAAGGCGACCACGCCGCCGCAGGACAGGTCGCTGGCTTCCATCGCGGTCAGCGGCGACGAGATCACCCCGCCCGCCCCCGGCACGCCACCGTCGCAGCCCATTGACAAGTCCCTGACGTACAGCTGCGTGTTCCCCGAGACCGGGGCGGTGAACGTGGCAGGCCGGATCACCGGCACGATCCCGGCGACCGGCACGGTCAACAACCGCGTCCAGCCGAGCCTGTCGGTCACCGCCACACTGCCCATTTCGGTCGTTGACGTGCTGCGAAACAACAGCGCGGCAACGGTTTCCGGCAAGGGCGTGGCCGATGCGGACAACGCCTACAACGGAACGTCCATCACTGTGGGGATTCCGGGACCGGTTCCGTCGGTGAACGTGCCCGCGTCCGGTGAGCTGACCGCGACCCTGTCGCCCGCCGTGCCGAGCGTGGCCGTCGGCGCGGCCGGAGTGCTCACGATCAGTGCAGGTCAGCAGCTCAACGGCACCTTCACACCGCTGAAGGCGGACGGCACCCCGACCGCCCTTGGCACCTTCGATGTTCCGTGCACGTTGGCCGCGGGCCAGGACCCGACGCTCGGCGCCATCACATTCAGCTGATCAGCCCTCGTGAGTGGTTAGCCGTGTTCTAACACTGCTAACCACTCACGAGTCCCAAGGAGCGCAGATGCGAGCTGGACTGGCCGTTTTACTGGCAGTGGCTTTTGTTGTGCCTGCCGCTGCTGGATCCGCGCAGCCCACCGCGGAGTCGCATGTGGTCAAGCCGGTTCGTGGCACGTGCGACATCGAGCCGGTCGGCAAGCAGGCGATCACCGCCGAGCTGGCGATGACCTTGCCCGCTTCCGTCCCCGTCGGGACACCGGTGCGGGCAAGGGACATCAAGCTCAAGGTCGTTTTCCCGGCTGAAACCGTGCAGGCGTTGAAGGACAAGCAGATCGCCACGGTTGAAGGCATCCTTGGCATCCAGCTCAAGGGCAACGACAAGCAGTTCCCCAGCCGAGGGCCACTGGCGAAGACCGCGCTGCCGGAGACCGGCCCGCTGACCGTCGAAGTGCCGCTGAAGTCCACTGTGGAGGTTTCGACGCCACAGCCGGGCAAGGTCGTCTTCACGGTCGGTCCACTTGAGATGCTGCTGGCCCAGGTAAAGGCGTTGGAGGAGCCGACAGGGGAAGCGACTCCAGTCGCATGCGTACCGGACTCGGAGCAGGACACGGCTCTTGGCACCGTCCGGGTGCTGAACCCCGTGACGTCATCCTCGTCGGCAGCGCCACCAACATCCCGTGCCGTTGTGCCGCCGAAGGAGCGGAAGAAACAGCAGACAGCTGCGGAGCCGTGCCAGATCATCCCGCCGGACGCGTACAACTTCTGGTCGTATTACGACCTTTCCGGTCATGCGGAGGTGCGGAAACTCAAGTCCGGTATCGACTTCGGGCCTGGGTATCTCAGTGCGCAGCTGTTCTTCTGGTTCGAGAACGAGATCGCCTGTGGCGCGGTCTTCGGGGATCTACTGTGGCCACCGTCCAGTGGCTCGTTCGTGGCTTTCGGCTTCATGCCGACGACGGCTGTGGTCACGGTAGTCCCGGTTGGACGTGCCGAAGGCCGGTTGCAGGACGGCGTTTTCACCGGAACCGCCAAGGTCCACTTGGTACTCGGCAACGTCAAGGTCAATGGCACACCGCTGCCGGTCGGCAGCAAGTGCCAGACGGCAGAGCCGGTCGTGATGCCGCTGAAGTCCGTGCCGGGGGAGTGGGACGTGTTCGCCGGCGGCACGATCGAGACCGACGTGACCATCCCGCCCTACCTCGGCTGTTTCGGCACGGAGAACCTCGACCCGCTGTTCACCGGCCTGATCTCCGGCCCAGGCAACCACGTCAAGCTCAAGTTCGGCGAGATCCACTTCTGCGAACCGCCGGACAAGGGCTGCGTGCCGCCGTTGCCGGGGAGGCGGTGAGCCGTGACGACGCCACAGTTCGCGGTGAAAGGCCTGGCTGGACTGCGTGAAATCGGCAAACTCTGTTCGCTCGGCCTTGACGTGTTCCGGTTGACCTTCCGGCGGCCGTTCCAGGTGCGCGAGTTCGTGCAGCAATGCTGGTTCATCGTCTCGGTGACGATCCTGCCAGCGGCACTGGTCGCGATCCCGTTCGGTGGCGTGATCGCCTTGCAGCTCGGATCCCTGACCAGGCAAATCGGAGCGCAGTCGGTCACCGGCTCGGCGAGTGTGCTCGCGGTGATCCAGCAGGCCAGCCCGATCATCACGGCGTTGCTGATCGCGGGCGCTGGCGGCTCGGCGATGTGCGCGGACCTCGGCTCACGCAAGATCCGCGAGGAAATCGACGCGATGGAAGCACTGGCCGTCTCGCCGATCCACCGGCTGGTCGTGCCACGGGTGTACGCGGCAATCGTGATCTGCGTGCTGCTGAACGGGATGGTCAGCGTGGTCGGCGTGCTCGGCGGCTACTTCTTCAACGTCATCCTGCAGGGAGGCACTCCTGGCGCCTATCTGGCCACGTTCTCGGCGCTGGCGCAGCTACCGGACCTGTGGATCAGCGAGATCAAGGCCGTGCTGTTCGGCTTCGTGGCCGGGGTGGTCGCGGCCTATCGCGGGCTGAATCCCAAGGGCGGCCCGAAAGGCGTCGGTGACGCGGTCAACCAAGCCGTCGTGATCACGTTCCTGCTGCTGTTCTTCCTGAACTTCGTGCTGACCACCATTTACCTGCAGGTCGTGCCGCGGAAGGGGCTGTAGCGATGGTGCTGGAGCGGCAACTCGACCAAGCCGGGAAGCTCGGCGACCGGCTTTCGTTCTATGTCAAGGCATTGCTGTGGATCCCGCGCGCGTCCCGTCGATACATCAGGGAGATCGTCCGGCTGCTGTCGGAGGTCAGCTTCGGTACCGGTGCGCTCGCGGTGATCGGCGGAACCATCGGCGTGATGGTCGGAATGTCCGTCTTCACCGGCACAGTCGTCGGCCTGCAGGGGTTTTCGGCGTTGAACCAGGTTGGTACATCGGCCTTCGCCGGGTTCCTGTCGGCTTACTTCAACACGCGGGAAATCGCGCCGCTCGTCGCCGGGCTCGCATTGTCGGCGACCGTGGGCGCCGGGTTCACCGCTCAGCTCGGCGCGATGCGGATTTCCGAGGAGATCGACGCGCTGGAGACGATGGGTGTCCCCAGTTTGCCGTACCTGGTCACGTGCCGGGTGATCGCCGGGTTCATCGCGATCATTCCGCTGTACGTGATCGGGCTGTTGACGTCCTATTTGGCCGCTCGAACGATCACGGTTGAGTTCTACGAGCAGTCGGCCGGTACCTACGACCACTACTTCACGCTGTTCCTGCCGCCGGAGGACGTCATCTGGTCGTTCGTCAAGGTGATCATCTTCAGCGTCGCGGTCATCCTGGCGCACTGTTACTACGGCTACCGCGCCACCGGCGGTCCCGCTGGTGTGGGCATGGCCGTCGGTCGCGCGGTGCGCTGGTCGATCGTGGCCATCAGCATCCTCGACTTCTTCCTGAGTCTGGCGATCTGGGGCACGGAGACGACAGTGAGGATCGCCGGATGACCGAGGAGCGCTACCAGAAAACCAGCATGCGCTTGCTGGGGCTGGTGTATGTCGTGATCGTCGCCGCGTTCCTGGCATTGACTGTCGCGATCTATGCGGATGCTTTCTCGGACGACCCCACAGTGACCTTGCGGACGGCTCATGTGGGCAACCAGATGCAGGCCGATGCCGACGTGAAGTTGCGTGGGATCAACGTCGGCAGGGTCGTTTCGGTGGAGACCCGTGGCGATGGCGCTGTTCTTTCGTTGGCGATGGATCCGTCCACACTCGACCGGATCCCAGCCAACGTGTCTGTCCGGCTGCTGCCGAAGACCTTGTTTGGTGAGAGGTATGTGAGTTTGACGCTGCCTGAGCGCCCTCATGGCAAGCTGGCCTCGGGCGACGTTGTCGCTCATGACAGCTCGGCGGCTGGCGTGGAGATGGAACGTGTGCTCAACAATCTGTTGCCGCTACTGCAATCCGTGCGGCCGGACAAGCTCGCGGAGATGCTGGACGCTTTGTCGCAGGCTTTGGACGGCCGTGGCGAGAAACTGGGCGACACGCTGGTCCAGGTTGGACAGTACGTCGGTGAGCTGAACCCGAAGCTGCCACAGATCAAAGAGGATATCAGCCGGTTCGCTTCGGTCGCGGACACCTACAACGCCGCCGCAAGCGATTTCCTGTCCGCGCTGTCCGATTTCACTGTGACCAGTAAGACCATTGTGGACCAACGAAACTCGCTGTTGAGTCTTTACAGCACATTGGGTGCGGCGAGTACCGACCTGACCGCCTTCTTGTCCGCGAACCAGAACACGATCATCTCTCTGGCTGATATGAGCCGGGGGACCTTGGAGCTGTTGGCCAAGTACGCGCCTTCCTACGCGTGCATGCTGACAGCCGTCGCTGACTTCAAACCCAGGGTGGACAAGGCGTTCGCTAACGGTGGTCTGAAAGTCAAGTTGAAGGTTGTGCAGGATCGGGGCAAGTACGCCCCTGGCCGTGACGAGCCGGTATACAACGCCAAGCCAGGACCGCGTTGTTTCGGGCCCGAGGCGCCGAAGTTCCGGCCGGTGGGTATTGAGCCCAATTCGCCCGCTGAACAGGAAATGCTGGGCGCTCTGACCGGTGACATGCCTGCTTGGGGCAGCTTGCTGGTCGGTCCGCTGTACCGCGGTGCGGAGGTGACTGCCGAATGAGGAGCCTTCTCGCGCCGCTGGTGAAACTGGTCCTGTTCGCGATCGTCACGATCACGTCAACCGGTTTGCTGGGCCTGACCATCGCGAACGTCGACCTGCGGCCCTCTGTGGAGTATTCGGCACGGTTCGATGACGTCACTTCGCTGTCGGTCGGCGACGATGTCCGGATCGCGGGTGTCCGGGTTGGACAGGTGGAAACCATTGACCTCGTGGATAAACGCCTCGCCCGTGTCGCGTTCACCGTGGACGCTCGCCGCAAGCTTCCGGTGTCGGTTAAAGCGACCATCAAGTACCGGAACATGATCGGCCAGCGGTACATCGCACTGGATCGCGGCGTCGGCCCGGTCAACCAGACCATTGCCCCCGGAGCCGAGATTCCCCTTGACAGGACGAAGTCCGCCCTCGATTTGACGGTGTTGTTCAACGGGTTCAAGCCGCTTTTCCAGGCCTTGTCACCGCAGGACGTGAACACCCTCTCGCGCGAGATCATCCAGGTCCTCCAAGGCGAAGGCGGGACAGTGGAGAACTTGTTGCGGCACACCGCCTCGCTGACGTCCGCACTGGCCGAAAAGGACAAGGTGATCGGCGAGGTGATCGGCAACCTCAACCAGGTGCTTGATACGGTCAACACGCACAGCGACCAGCTCGGCGGCCTGATCACGACGTTGCAGCAGTTCGTGACCGGGTTCGCCAAGGACCGCGAACCTATCGGCGACGCGATTTCCTCTTTGGACTCACTTGCCGGTGCGACGGCAGGACTCCTCGACGATAGCCGAGCACCACTGAAAGACAGTATCGCCGCACTCGGACAGGTGTCGAAAAACCTGACGGACAACGAAAAAGTCGTCGAAACGGCGTTGCGGAACCTCCCGATCAAGATGGAGAGTATCGGTAGGACAGTCAGCTACGGGTCGTGGCTGAACACGTTCCTGTGCTCGGCGGAGGCGGGAACTCCACTACCCATGCCGTTCACGGGTATCCCGGTGACGCAGCCGAGGTGCAAGTCATGAGGTCCTTTCAGGAGCGAAACCAAGTGATGGCCGGCTCGATCAGCCTGGCCGTGCTGACGCTGATCGGCCTGGTGGCGTTCTATTCGGACGATCTGCCGATCATCGGCGGGGGCAGGACGTACACGGCCCAGTTCAGCGAGGCCGCCGGGCTGATCTCCGGGACGGAAGTGCGGGCCGCGGGCGTCAAAATCGGGACGGTCAAAAAGGTTGACCTGGACGGAGATCACGTGCGGGTCCGGTTCCGGGTGAAGGACGCGTGGATCGGCAACGAGACCACGATAGCGATCCGAATCAAGACCTTGCTTGGTTCGAAATACCTGGCCGTTGACCCGCAAGGCGGCGCCGAGCAGGATCCGGAAACGCCGATCCCGATGAGCCGAACGACCGCGCCATACGACATCAACCAGGTCTTCGACCAGCTGGCGAACACCGTCACCGAGATCGACACGAACAAACTGGCTGGCGCCTTGGGAGTACTCGCCGACACCTTCGCCGATTCGCCGCAGGAGATCCGGTCAGCATTGCAGGGGCTTTCGGCGTTGTCGAAGACGATCTCCACGCGTGACCAGGAACTGGCCAAGCTGTTCGCGAACACCCAAGAGATCAGTCGGACGTTCGCGGACCGCAATGCAGACGTCGAGAAGTTGTTGCGTGATGGGGAATTGCTGCTTGCCGAGATCCACAAGCGACGGGACTCGATCAGTTCTCTGCTCGCTGGTACCCGTTCTCTGGCAACGCAACTGTCCGGTTTGGTCGCCGACAACACGGCTCAGCTTCGACCAGCGCTCGAACAACTGGATCGGGTGAACGCTGTGCTGCAACGTAACCGGGACAACCTGAACCGCAGCCTCCAACTCGCCGGACCGTACTACCGCTTGCTTGGTAACGCGGGTGGCAATGGCCGGTGGCTGGACATGTACGTATGCGGCCTGATCACCCCGCCGGATCCGGCTGAATGCATGCCGCCGAGGAGGCCTCGATGAACCGGGGACTTCGAGCAATCGCTGTGCTGTCCATTGTCGCGTTGGTCCTGACCGCAGTCACCTACTTGGTCTTCCGGGCTTCGGGCGGACTGCGCTTGACGGTTTACTTCTCTTCTGCTGTCGGGTTGTATGAGGGATCGACCGTCCGGGTTCTAGGCGTTCCTGTTGGCACAGTCGATTCGGTTGTCCCAACAGGACGGTTGGTGCGTGTGGAGTTGTCGGTCGATTCCGCGCGCCCGATCCCGGCTGTGGCATCAGCCGTGGTGGTCGCGCCAAGCCTTGTCAGCGACCGCTTCGTCCAGCTATCGCCTGCCTATGCCGGTGGGACAAAGATGTCGAGCGGCGCCATGATCCCAGTCGAACGCACGGTCACCCCGGTGGAACTGGACGATCTGTACAAAAGCCTCAGCCAGTTGTCGACCGCGTTGGGCCCAGATGGCGCGAACTCCAAGGGGGAATTGGCACGGCTGCTGGACGTGATGGCTGCGAACACCAAAGGCAACGGCGCCTTGATCGGCGAGACGATCAAGCAGTTCGCCGATGCTTCACGAACCTTGGCCGCGGCCAAGGATCAGCTGTTCGGCACAGTGGACGGTCTGCAGCAGTTCACATCTATGTTGGCACGCAACGACAACACCGTTGTCCGGTTCACCAACCAACTTCGTGATGTCTCGGCTTCCTTGGCGGCTTCCCGCTTGGACCTCGGCGGCGCCTTGTCTGAGCTAGCGATTGCTTTGGACCAGGTTCGAGGGTTCGTCAAGGACAATCGGGCTGCCCTTCGGTCCAATGTAGACAAGCTGGTCTCGGTGACTCAGGTGCTCGTTGACCAACGGAAGTCGTTGGCTGAAGCGTTGGACACCGCACCGAACGCCGTAATGAACCTGTCCAACGCGATAAACCCATTGACCGGAGCTTTTGAGACCCGAGGGAACCTGCTGGAGTTCTTCGATTCCGGTGGCCCGCCTTTGCCGCTGCCGCCGATGGGAGTCCGCTGATGCTTGCCTTCGTCTTGGCATTGATACTGCTCGCGTCGGGTTGTGGCGCGGGCGGCTTCAACGGCGTCTACAACCTGCCGCTGCCCGGCGGCGCGGACCTCGGCGACAACCCGTATCGCGTTCGAGTGCAGTTCACTGATGTCCTAGATCTCGTGCCCCAAGCAGGCGTGAAGGTCAACGATGTGCCCGTCGGCCGCGTCGACTCGATCGATATCGGCGCGGACGGATGGACAGCCGAAGTCGTGCTCTTGGTCAACAGCGATGTGGTCCTGCCCGCGAACGCTCATGCTTCGGTTCGCCAGTCAAGCCTGCTCGGCGAGAAGTTCGTGGAACTCCGCGCCCCCAGCTCACCCGTTGGCCGATTCACCGACTCCGACCTGATCCCCGCCACGCGTACAAACCGCAACGCCGAGATCGAAGAGGTCTTCGGCGGGCTGTCCTTGTTGCTGAACGGCGGCGGAGTCGGCCAGTTCCAGCAGATCGCCCGCGAGGTCAACAATGCGTTGTCCGGCAATGAGACCGGGTTGCGAGCATTGCTGTCCAACGTGGACCAGTTCATTGGCGAGCTGGACAACCATCGTTCCGAGATCACGCGCGCGCTCACCAGTTTGAATCGGCTCGCAGCGACCGTGGCTTCGCAACGCGGCCGGATTACAGGTGTCCTTCAGGACTTGGGGCCGGGCATCGACGTGCTTACCCAGCAACGGTCCCAGCTCGTCACCTTGCTCAAGTCCCTCGACCGGCTGTCACAGGTGGCGGTGTCCACGGTTCATCGGTCGCGGGATGACATCGTGGCCGATTTGAAGGCGCTCGCCCCGACCTTGCGCGCGCTGGCTTCGGCGGGCGAGAAACTCCCGCAGTCGTTCGAGCTGCTGTTGACGTATCCGTTCACCGATGTCGCGGCGCAGGCGATCAAGGGCGACTACCTGAACGTCTTCATCGGCTTGGCGCCCCCGGCGACCGCCCCAGACCCGGTCGCCCCAGCCGTGCCCCTGCGGCCGATGGATCCCCCAGTCCACGCAACCCCGACAAACCCCGCCATCCAGGGGAGCCCCTGATTTCTACGTTACCGGAGGGATACGACAGTGCTGAGTTTTCGCGAGCCGGGCCCGATGCTCGGACAGCGGGCAGCGTTGACCGCAACGGCATTTCGGCCCGGGGAACCCCCTGATTTCTACGTTACCCGAGGGGTACGACAATGCTGAGTCTTCGCAGGCCAGGCTCAATGCTCGAGCAGCGGGCAGCACTGACCGCAACAGCAATTCGCCCGGGGGGACCCCCTTGATTTCACGTTACCGGAGGGGTCTGACAATTTCGGAGGCTGGCAGTGCTGACCAGGCGGATCAAGGTGCAGGTGGCGATCTTCATCGTGATCGCCCTTGTCGGCGTGAGCTATGTGGGCGCCAGCTATGCGGGCCTCGACCAGCTCTTCGGCGGGCGGGGCATGGTTGTCACCGCGAAAATGCCGGAGTCCGGCGGCCTCTTCACCAACTCCGAGGTCACTTACCGAGGTGTGCGCGTCGGCCGCGTCGGGCCGATGCGGCTGAGTGATGACGGCATCGAGGCCGAACTCCGCCTCGAACCCGGCGCGCCCGACATCCCTGCTGACCTTGTGGCGGTGGTGGCGAACAGGTCCGCGGTCGGTGAGCAGTACATCGACCTCAGGCCGCGCCGCGACGACGGTCCGTATCTCAAGAACGGCACGGTGATCACCGGCGTGCAACTGCCGATGCCCGTGCAGACCGTGCTGTCCGATTTGGACGGTTTGATTGCCTCGGTGCCGATCGAGTCGCTGCAAACTGTCGTCGACGAGATGAGCGACGCCTTCCGAGGTCGAGGCGCCGACCTGCAGAACCTGCTGGACAACCAAGGCGAGTTCGTCCAGACAGCCAAGCAATTCCTGCCGCAGACGCATCGGCTGATCGACGACGGCGGTGCGGTTCTGCAGACCCAGCAAGAACTGTCGTCGTCGATCAAAGGGTTCAGCCAGGATGCGCAGCTGCTGGCCGAGCAGCTCAAGAAGTCCGACGGGGACCTGCGCAAGCTGATCAAAGCGACGCCTGAAGTCTCTGCCGAGGTCAGCGGGTTGCTCAAAGAATCGGGTACGGGCATTGGCGTCATTCTCGCGAACCTGTTGACGCCCGCGCAGATCTTCGCGATGCGCGGCGACGCGTTCGAGCAATTGCTTGGTACGTATCCGAAGGCTGTCAGCGACGGGTATCGCGTGATCGGGTCCGATGGGTCGACGAACACAGCGCTGGTCCTCAACTTCAACAACCCGCCGCCATGCCGTGCTGGCTATGAGGGCACGCAATATCGGCCGGGCAAGGTCGTCGATCCGGGGCCGTTCAACACCGGCGCCCGATGCACCTTGCCGCGCGGGAATCCGAGTTCGGTGCGTGGTTCACAGAACGCACCCACCAGCCTGATCGAAGTTCTTGGAGGTGTCCGGTGAAGGTATTCGCCATCGTCCTGGTGGTCGCGGCCGCCGCGTTCGCCGGGTGGTTCGGGTGGGAGTGGGCGCGTGCGACCGACAGCGCCGACGAGTACACCGAAACCAGACAGGAAGTGCTGCGTGCTGGCGAGCAGGGCATCGCCAATCTGACCACTTTGGACTATCAGCGGGTTGATGAAGGCTTGGACCGCTGGATCGAGTCGTCGACCGGGACGTTGCGCGACAGTTTGCGGCAGAGCCGGGATGACAGCCGCAAGCGCCTTGAGGAAGGCAAGTCCACGACCGTCGGCAAGGTTGTGGACGCGGCCGTGACCGAGTTCGACCAGGAGAACGCCCAGGTCATTGCTGCTGTCGAGGTCACGGTGACGCCTGCAGGCAGCGAACCGGTGGTCAAGCGCAACAGGTTTGAGGCTGGGCTGAGCCGGACCGAGTCCGGCTGGAAGCTCAGCTCATTGCGGGCAGTGGAGGTAGGGACATGAGGGTGAAACAGCGACCGGTTCGTCGGCCCAAGGTCGCTGGCCGGAATCGCCCGACGGCACGGCAAGCATCGGAACGCCAAGGCGAAGTGGACGCGGTTGAGGGTGGCCACGCGGCGGGCCAAGGCGAAGTGGCCCGAGCTCCCGGGCTTGATGGCCCTGTGACCCACGGTCACGCGGCGGATGAACGGGAGGCGGTCGGAGCTACGGGGCGCGATGTCCTTGCGAGTGATGGCCGAGGAAATGCCGTGAAGCGAGGCGGAGGAGCTGCTGGGCTTGATGGCTCTGTGGGTGAGGCGGAAGCATCAGAGCATCGGGGCCACCATCAGGTTCAAACCCTCGAACCTCGGTCTGCATTCCCTTGGGTCCTCGTCATCGCTGCCGCCGTACTGGTCGGCTTGGGTGTGTTTTTCCTGGTCAAGGCGCAGTCCGCTGACTCTGGCCGCCACACCCAGGCCATGACCGAGGTGAACGGCCAGGTCAAGGCCGGGTTGGAGAAGATCTTCTCCTTCAGCTACGACAATCTCGACACGACCGGCGCGCACGACGTCCTTGCCGGGCAGGCGGTCAGCGAGTACGACAAGCTGATCGAGCAGGTTCGCGCCCAGGCTCCAGCGCAGAAACTCGTCCTGGCTACCCGCGTGACCACCACCGGCGTGAAGTCGGTCGATGGCGATAAGGCCGAGCTTCTCGTGTTCCTCGATCAGGTTGCGACTCGGGTTGATACCGGTAAGACCAATGGCTCTGCTGCCGCGCTGAGTGTTACCGCCGAGAAACAGAATGGAGGCTGGAAAATCGTCTCCCTTGTCCCGCGTTAAAAGCCTCGTGGTCGCCGTCGGGGGGCGTCCACGAGGCTTTTCTTCACCCTACCACTTGATGGCGAGGGTGAGTCCCAATGAGTTTCCTGGTCCTGGGATCAGACCGTTCAGAACCAGGGTTGACAGGCCGCAGTCCGTGAATTCCGGAATTGTGTACGACGCCGCCGTCAGGTCTCCGCCTTCCAGCGGGTTGAAGCCGGGTTCGGAGTTCAGGTCTATCGACGCTGGCTTTCCTGTCCGGCAGTTGTCTCCGACGAACAGCGGGAAGCCGACCGCTTTCACCTCTGTCAGGCGGATGATCACGTCCGCGTGTGCGGCCACCGCGCCGTCGGTTATCGTTCCGGTTACCTTTCCGACCTGCTGCATCGTCACTGTCGCGGTCGTGGGGAAGACTCCGAAGATCTTGAAGCTGCCCTGCGTCGGCGGCAGGTGCATGTCCGCGGTGAACCGGCCGGTCGCTCCTTCGAGGTCGGCCACGAGCCAGCCAGGGCCCAATGGCAGGGTCGCGTTCAGTTTCTTGATTGTCGACGAGCCCTTGGTGATGTCGTAGGTGAACACTGGATCGGCGGCCGCTGTCCCGGCTCCGAGCATCGTTGCCGTCAGGACGATCGCGCCGATCGACGCGGGTCTGAGCATGGGTCGATCTCCTTGTCGAAAATCGCACTCCTCAGGTTCGTGAAAATAAACCTACTCGCGAGTACATTGCGCCACAAGATGTGCCGCGACAAGGCAAAGGAATTATCATTGAGGTGCGGGTTTTACTGCTTTGGCCTCGCGCGGATGTGCATTTTCTCGCCTTGCCTGCCGAACAGGCTCAGAATTTCGACCGGGCGCCGGTCCGCGCTGCCGAACCAATGCGGCAGCCGGGTGTCGAACTCGGCCGCTTCGCCCGTCTTGAGGATCACGTCCTTGTCCGCCAACAACATCCTGAGCTGTCCGGATAGGACATACAGCCATTCGTAGCCCTCGTGGGTGACCATGTTCGGCTCGCAGCGCTCCCCGGGCAGGATCATCTTGTACGCCTGCAGGCCGCCTGGCTGTTTGGTCAGCGGCAGGATGGTGACGTAGCTGCCGTCGTGCTGCTTCATTCGGCGCGGCGCGATGCGGACGCGCGGGTCGCCGACTTCCGGCGCGCCGACGAGTTCGTCGAGCGGCACCTGGTGGGCTTGGGCGATGGGCAGGAGCAGCTCAAGGCTGGGTTTTCGCAGGCCCGACTCGAGCCTGGACAGCGTGCTCTTCGAGATGCCCGTGACCGCCGCGAGCTCGGTCAGCGTAACGCCGCGTTCGGTGCGGACGCGCTTGAGGCGCGGCCCGACCTCGGCCAGGGTTTCCGCGAGTTCCATGGCTCCCAGTGTTGCAGAAATGGCAACAAAAGTTGTCATGATGGCATCCTGCTGGGCAACCTCGCCGTATGACTACCTATGACGTCGTTGTGATCGGGGCCGGTGTGGCCGGCCTCAACGCTGCCCTGGTGCTGACCAGGGCCCGCCGATCGGTCCTCGTTGTGGACTCTGGCCAGCCGCGCAACGCGCCCGCTGCGCACTCCCACGGCTTCCTGACCAGGGACGGCGTTCCGCCAAGCGAGCTCTACGCACTCGGGCGCAAGGAGGTGGAAGGATACGGCGGCGAGTTCATCGATGGCGAAGTCACCGCGATCACCCGTGGGTTCACTGTGGACCTTGCCGACGGCACGAAACTCAAGGCGCGCAGGGTCTTGGTCGCGACCGGTCTGCGCGACGAACTGCCCGACATCCCGGGATTGGCTGAGCGGTGGGGCAAGGACGCGATCGCCTGCCCGTACTGCCATGGATACGAGTTCGCGGATCGGCCGATCGGCGTACTCCACGACGCCAATCACGCGTTGCTGCTGCGGCAATGGTCGTCGGATATCGTCTTCGTCACGCCGACCAAGGACATCCCGGAACGGCTGAAGCTGGAAGCGCGAGGCATCCGGATCGTCGAGGGCACGGTGAGTGGGCTGCTGGTCGAGGACGACCGGCTGCGCGGCGTCGAGCTGACCGATGGCCGTTGCGTCCCAACGGAAGCAGTGTTTCTGAGGCCGAACTTCGTGGCACGGGACGAGTTCCTGAAACCGCTCGGCTACGACCCGGCGCTCACCGGATTTGCTGGCAAGACCAATGTTGACGGCATCTGGGTGGCAGGCAACGTCGGAAACATGATGGCCAACTTGATCAGCTCGGCGGCCGAAGGGTCGACCGCGGCCGCGATGATCAACTCCGACCTTGTGCAAGCCGACACCAACGACGCACCTGTATCACTCGTGAGTGGTTAGCAGGGTTAGAACACGACTAACCACTCACGAAGGACTAGCTGGGGTTATGTGTCACTTTGCGGGATGACAGTGGGTCGTTCCCGCGAAGGATGTGGCAGTACTGGCTTTCGCACTAGCTTTCCAGTGGATTTTCCACGAGGGGAGAACGATGCGAAGATCTTTGCCGGTGCTGCTCGCGGCCGTCGCGGTGGGAGCGGAAGATCTCCTACACAAGTGGGGCGTATGGAAGTTATCTCGGTGCTGTCTACGCGACGATGTTTCCTGACAAGACCGATCGGTTCGTCATCGACTTTGCGCGATCCGCGAAGCAAACCGGTTCCTGGCAACGGGTGTGCTTCCCGCGCGGGACATGTTCTGTGAACCAGACCCAGTTTCATGAGGGGTGAACGAATGCGAAGAACGTTACTTTTACCCGTGGCGGCAGCGACCTTGGCCGTGCTTGCGCCACAGGCTTCCGCTGAGCCGAAAGCGCCCGAGCTGACGTGGAGCAAATGCCCGCCGTCGTTGATCGGGATCGAGGATCCTCGGCTTGTCTGTGCGACTTTGCCGGTTCCGTTGGACTATCGGAACCCCAAGGGGCGCACGATCGACGTCCAGGTCTCGAAGTTGACGACGGCCAAGCCGGAGAAGCGGCGAGGAGTGTTGCTGCACAACGCGGGCGGGCCCGGTGGGCCGAGCCTGCACCTCCCCGCCATCTACACCCGGATCTACCCGCAGGAAATACTCGACCGGTACGACCTGATCGGCTTCGATCCCCGCGGGGTCGGCTACAGCACGCCGGTCACGTGCGGTCGTCCGATGGAGGGGTATCCGCCGGACCTGTACTTCCCGTTCCCGTCCACTGACGGGTCGATCGCGCGGAACATCGAGTTCGGCAAAGCGTTGTCGCGGGACTGCGAGCTGCACGGCGGGGATATCCGGCCGCACATCACCACCGCGAACACCGCGCGTGATATGGATCGGATCCGGTCCGCGTTGGGGGAGAAGAAGATCTCCTACAACAGCGGTTCGTATGGCAGCTATTTGGGTGCTGTGTACGCGACGATGTTCGCGGACAAGTCCGACCGGTTCGTCATCGACTCCAATGTGGACCCCAACCGGGTCTGGCACGACCAATGGGCGTTGTGGGACCACGGTTTCGAGTTGCGGTTCGCCGACATCGCCAGTTGGTTCGCCGAGCGCGACGATACGTACAAGTTCGGCGCGACGCCAGCTGAGGTACGTAAGAAATACGAGTCACTACTGGCCAAACTGGACACTAACCCGATCAACGACCCGGTGTTCGGCCGGTTCGACGGAAACGTGTTGCGGGTAGCCACTTTCGGCTCGTCGTACCACACGCTCTTCTTCCCGGACATCGCCAAGTACTGGATATTCGCGGACACCGGCGTCTATCCGCCAGGGCTTGCCGCGAAAGTCCCCACCGTGCCAGGTGACAACGTGCGAGCCTCGCAGTTGGCTGTGGTCTGTGGCGACGCGGGCGCTCCACGCGATATGCGGCACTATCAAAGGGAAGTAGCGATCAACCGCGAGCTTTTTCCCTTGATGGCAGGGATGGGAACGAACGTGTGGTCGTGCGCGTTCGGGCGCGGCCCGGTCGAGCCGCCGGTGAAGGTCACCAGCAAAGGCCCGGCCAACGTCCTGATCATCCAGACTCTTCGGGACCCGGCCACGCCTTACGTTGGAGCCCTTGGCATGCGGCATGCGCTCGGTCAACGCGCCAAAATGGTGTCCGTCGACAGTGGAAACCATGGCGCGTACGACCCGTCGTCGCCGTCATGCGCCACGCGTGAAGCACACCGGTTCCTTGAGACCGGCGTGCTGCCCGCGCGGGACATGTTCTGCAAACCCGACCCCGTGTCCGCGGCGAGCGAGCAGCTCAGCCCACTGCTCCTGACCCGGTAGCGGCGAAGGCGTGATCGGTCGCCGACCACGCGGCGCCGATCACGCCTGCCATCTCGCCCAATTCGGACAGCACTATCGGCAAGTTGCCGGTGGCCAACGGAAGCGAGCGGCGGTAGACCGCGCTCCGGACCTCAGCGAGCAGCTGGTGGCCGAGGCGCGAGACACCGCCGCCGATCACGACCATGCCCGGGTTCAGGAAGCTGACCAGCGACGCGACCACGTGCCCAAGCCGCCTGCCGCCCTCCCTCACGAGGTTGGCCGCGGCGAAATCACCGGAACTCGCGGCCGACGCCACGTCCCGTGCGGACAGTTCGCCCTTCTGCCCGAGCAACTCGGCGAGGAACGTCGACCGGCCGCTGCGCGCGAGCGTCAACGCGTCACGCGCCAGCGCCGCACCGCCGAAGTACGCCTCAAGGCAACCGACCTCGCCACACGCGCACGCCGGGCCGTAATCGTCCAGTTTGATATGTCCGATGTCGCCCGCGGTACCGGCGACGCCACGGTAGACCCGTCCGCCGAGGACGATGCCACACCCGATACCGGTACCGACCTTGACGAAGATCAGTTCGTTCAACGACCGCGCCACACCAGCGTGCCGCTCACCGAGAGCCATCACGTTCACGTCGTTGTCGACCGTGACCGGGCAACCCCACGCGCTGGCCAGCCGGTCACGGACCGGGAAACGGTCCCAGCCCGGCATGATCGGCGGCGCGACCGGCATACCGTCACGGAAACTGACCGGACCCGGCAGGCCGACACCGGCGCCGATCACCCGCCCGGTCACCTCGCCGAGAACCTTGCCGGACAGCTGGGTCAGCCGTTCGAGCACCGACACCGGGCCCTTACGGATGTCGTAGTCCTCGACGATGTGCGCCAGGACCTCGCAGCGAGCGTCCGTGACCGCGACCCCGACCGACGTCGCACCGATATCGGCGGCGAGAAACCGCAGGTCATCGGCTAGTTTTACGAGGGTGGACCGCCGCCCGCCACGGCTGGCCGCTGGCCCGCCGGACTCCACGAGGTTCCATTCGAACAGCTTCGCGATCTCGGTGGCCAGCCTCGCCCTTGGCAGCTCGAGACGCTCACCCAGTTCGACTTTGGCCAGCGGGCCTTCATCGCGCAGCAGGGCGAGCAACTGGGACTGCTGCCTGGTCTCGACCCGAGGCGTATCGGCTGCGGCTTGCACGGTCACAGTTACATTGAACCTCACTTGCGATCGAATTCAGTACTGACTGGTCCACGCACTTCCCGCTCGCCCCGGAGCGAAGCGCGCGATGAGCGACACCGCCGTGGGGGAGAAGGTTTGAACACGAGACAGGCCCGGCTGGTGACCGAATTACTGGCGCCGTGGATCTGGGTTTTCGGCTTGCCGTTCGTGGTCGCCGCGCAGGCGACCCGTGACGTCGGCGAAACGCTGGTGTGGGGTGCGGTCGTCGGAGTCACTGGGTCGTTGATCCCGATGGCTGTCGTCCTGCGCGGCGTCAAGCAAGGCAAGTACGACAGCCACCACGTCACCATCCGGGAACACCGGCTCGTGCCATTCCTGGCCACGATCGTCTCGGTCGGCAGCGGTTGGCTGATCCTGGGCTTCGGTGGGGCGCCGAGGGAGATGCTGGCGTTGTCGGTCAGCTTGTTCGTCAGCCTTCTGGTGATGCTGGGGATCACGTTTGGACTGTCGTGGAAGGTCTCGATGCATTCCGGTGTCGCCGGCGGGGCGATGGTCGTCCTCGTGGTGACGTTCGGGCCATGGTTTGCCCTGGTCGGCCTTCTGGTTGCTTTGGTCGGGTGGTCGCGGGTGGTGCTCGGTGATCACACGACCGGGCAGGTCATCGCCGGTGTGCTGGTCGGCGCGTGGGTCGGCGGGATGCTGTTCTGGGCGCTCACGTAAATCGGTCGCCTCAGCCAAGCGGGACAGGCACGATGCGGGATCATGTTCGTCAAAGGGCTTGAGCTGTCACGGCGCTTCTATGTCGAGGCCGTGGAACCGTTGGTACGCAAGTACTTGCATACCGCTGCTCGGATCGGCGAAGGCTCCGAGGTGCTCGGGTTACGACCTCGACCCAGACCCTGGCCGAAGTGACCGGGGGAGCGGTTTTCCACGACGGCCTCGACGAACTCGACCGCGCACGGCAGAAGCTCGATTGGTACCCGGACCACATCTGGCGTCAGATCCTGGCCAGGCATTGGCGGCTGATCGCCAAAAAGGAAGCCTTTGTCGGGCGCTGCGGGGAAGTGGGCGACGAGGTGGGCTCAGCCGTGGTCGCGGCACGGCAGGTGAGGCTCTTGATGAAGCTCTGCCTGCTCATGCATCGCCGCTATCCGCCGTACGCCAAGTGGTTGGGTAGCGCGTTCGCCCAGCTCCCGCTCGACATCGACTTCCGCAAAGTGCTGACGGCGGCAACCTGGGGCGAACGCGGGAGCCACCTGGCGGCGGCGTATACAAAGGTCGCTGAACTGCACAACGACCTGAAGCTGACCGAGCCGCTGGACCCGAGCACAGGGCCGTACTTCGAGCGGCCATTCCAGGTCCTGAGGGCGGACAGGTTCGCCGAAGCCCTTCAGGCGCCGTGATGCAAGTAGCCTGCCCACATCGAGGGCAGGTGCGGGATGTCCGTCCTTATCCCGCGGATCGCCTGGTGCAGGGCGAGCGCTGAGTCGCTTGTGGTGGCCATGTCGCTGTAGAAGTCCGCGGCGATGAACGACGTCACCGAGTCCGTGACCTCCCACAATGTGCCGACCACGTGCGGATACCCGGCGAGTTGGAATGCTGTCGGGAGGTGGATCGGGTCGGCGGAGATCGCGGGCGTGCGGCATGCCGAGAGGTACGCCAGGCGCGCGCGGGTCAGCTGCACCGGGACGAGGCTGGCGATTCGCAGCGGCGCGTCGTCGAGCAGCAGCGAGGTTCCCGTGCCCTGACAGGCGAAGTGGACGATCGCGCAATTGTCTATGTGGGACAGGACATTGCCGCGGGTTGGCCAATGCGCTGGCGGTGAGCCTTCCGTGTTGATCAGTAACGTCGAGTTGGGGACGTGCTGGCGGACGGCGTCGGCTTCGGGCATGGCGTGCGGGAGGTTGGCCACGACGAGCGCGCCGGACACCGGGACCGGCAGTGAGTAGTCCCTGGCGTGGCCGAGGGCTTGGATTGTCGGTGTGTACGAGGAAATCACGCGGTCGAGCACGGATCGGCCGTGAGAGTAGTGGTATCCGGCGGCGTGCAGCGGCAGCAGGTTCAACGGGCCGTGGGCGACCCACCACATCCGTGGCCAGCCCGCCCGCGGCGTGTCCACGAACCCCAACGCCTCAACCACCGGCGCGGCGGCGACGTCCCACAGCCACTCGAGGATCGCGTGCAGGTGTTCCTGGTTGGACGATTCCACCGCGGCGTGGAACTCCGCGACACGGGCCGCGACCGCGCGTGGCGTCAGGTGGGGCAGGGGAATCGACGTGATGCCCGCGGTCGTGACCAGGATGGCGTCGCTGCGGTACCTGCTGACGTTCAGCACCGCGATCGGTCCGTCCAACGCGGCCGAAAGATCGACTTCTACCGGCAGCAGGAAAGCCTCGAAGCCCGGCAACGCGCGGATCGCGTCCAGTGTCGCGTCGAAGGACGCGGCGAGGCTGGCGCGGTGTACGGCGGACGACGGGTCGGTCGGCAAGCTGAGCTGGTCACGAAGGTCGATGAACTGCCTGGCGAAGTCCGGGTACTCGGCGCGCAGGTCGACAACGTCACCGCGCGTGCCGAGGGTTTGGCTGAGGCGGCCGCCGTGGCCCAGCTCCAGGATGCTCAACGCGCGGCTTGGCGATCCCGCGGCCAACGCTAGCGCGGCGGCTTCGACCGTGAGGTCATCTGGCTGTGTCGGCGACAAAGCGGCCACGCGGACCGCCGTTTCCATGAGGTTCGCGGCACGGCCTGGGCTTGAATCGGCGATCAACGAGCCAGCTGCCCAACATGAATCGACCACAATGGACGGCAGAGCCAGCGGGACCGAGGCGGATTCGACGAACCGCGTGAACGCTTCGTCCTGTTCGTCCGCTTCTAGTAGCAGGTAACCCAGGTCGGAGAGTCTTAAGGCGAGCTCGATGTCGTCGTCCACGGTCGCCTGCACGGCGGCTCGGCTGAACGAGATCACCTCGTCGAGGTCCGAGGTCTCACGCAGCACCTGTGCCAGGTCGACCAGGGACTGCGCGTTGTGCGGATCGGCGTTGTCCTCGGCGATCGCGAGCGCCTCGGTCAGGTCGGCCCGGATTCCGCGCAGCCGATACCGTTCCAGCAACGCAGGGCCGAGCGAAGGGCTGGCCGCGCCACGAAAAGCGCTGATCGCGCCGTCGAGATCGGCGGTCGAGCCGGACCGTTCGTACCGGGCGAGCAGCACCTGACCGACCACATTGGACACGTTGGCGCGCTCGGTCAGCGGGACGACCGCGTGCGCTTCCCCGGCGAGGGTGAGGGCTTGGTCCAGGTCGGGCTGCGTGCCGGTCCGGCCGTATCGGCGCAGCAACGCCTGCGCCAGGTTGCTGAGGTGCTGGTGGTTGGCCTTCGTGGTGGCCACGGCTTCCCAGCCGGTCGCGATCGCTTCGTCCAGGTCGGCCAGCGCGCCGGTGCGCTCGAAGCGGATCTGCAACGCGCCCATCAGATGCGCCAGCATCCGCGCCCGGTCGTTACGGGCGGCGCCCGCGGCCGAGCGGATCAGGCCGATCGCTTCATCGAGGTCAGTGGGTACGTTGACCAGCTCATACCGGCTCATCAACGCGGATCCCAAGGTATAGAGGTGCTCGGCCCGTGCCGGGTCGTCCTGCGTCGCGACCTCGACCGCCGCCTGCGCGGTGTCCAGCGCGGCCTGCAGATCCGCGGGCAGCCCCGTCGCGTTGTAGAGGGTCTGCAGCGCCACCGCGAGATCGCCGAGTGTCGACGCGCTGGGCCGGGCGTCGACCGCGGCCCTTCCGTAGCCAATGGAACGGTCCAAATCGGACCTGTTGCGGGCGTGCTCGAAGCGAACCCGGAAAGACGTACACAAACCGGACACGGCCTGGACCCACTCGGGATGGCCGTGCGGGTACGCGTCCGTCGCGGTCAGGCCCGCGGCGATGGCTTCGTCGAGGTCAGCCGGGTCGGCGCTGGATTCGAAGCGGGCCAGCAACGCGGTGCTGAGGGTGGACAGCAGTGCGGGCTGGCTGACCGCGGACCTGATCAGGCTGATCGCCTCGTCCAGATCCGGCTTGCTGCCCGACACCTTGTAACGGCTGTACAGAGCGAGCCCAAGGACGGTCAGGCACAGCGTCCGGCCGGGTTCGCCGCCTGCCATGCCGCGGCGGGCGATCCCGATCGCCTCGGCGAGGTCTTCGCGCCGGTTGCTGCGGCCGAACCGCAACCACAGGGACATCCCCAGGTTGTGGCGGTACGCGCTGATGTTGGGATCGCCGCCGGTCGCGGTCTCCAGCACCGTGCGGCTCATCGCGATCGCGTGCTCGAGGTCGTCGGTCGTGCCAGCGCGCTCGAACCTCAGCCGCAGGGCGAGGCTGAGATTGTGCAGGTACACCGGCCGGTCGACGTCGTCGTGCGGGACGGAGTCCGCGACCTGGCGGCACATGTCGACGGCGGCGTCGACCACGTCGAGGTCCGTACTGCCTTGGGCTTGATCAAGATAGCTCAGGGCCTGCTCGACATGACTCGCCACCACAGGTGCAAAAGGTACCTATAAAGGAGCCTGAACCGGTGTCAGGGGAGCCCTTCCGGCGTGGTGCCATGTCCGATAGGGCAACGCCGCCGCACCCCAGATCCGAGATGCCCAGGTCAACCCTCGTGAGTGGTTATGCGGGTTAGAACACGCATAACCACTCACGAGGGTTGACCTGGCGCGATGCTGGGGTGGGGCGGCCGTTGTCACCCACAAGGGGTGGTGGGCTCCAGAGCTCCGCTCGTGGCGCCGATAGCCAAGGGTGCGGTCGCCCGGTCGATCCCTTTCGATCTCTGTGGAGAAGCACCCGCGTGCTGGCTTGGTCCGGGTGCTTTCTGTCCTCCGCGCATCACTTCCATCACACGGTGAACAAAGGGTTCAACTCCGCGTTACTTCACGCTAGACTCGCCCCACTTTTGTCGGAGCTGAGCAAAAGGTCGCCAGAAGTATTAGTACTTTTGGCGGATTGCGATACAAGTACCCCAGAATCCAGGGTTACGTGTGAGCTAGGGCACCTTAGTTCGGCTAGTTACCCAACGAAGTGGAGCTGGTGTGCCGGTCATGCCGGAGCAGCCGACCGACCGCGCCGCATTGCGCAGGGCAAACCTCGCGTGGGTCATCCGCGTGCTCAGAGAGCAGGGTGGCCTTTCCAGGGCGCAGTTGGCGGTTCTGTCTGGTCTGAGCAAGGCGACCGTGTCCACATTGGTGGCCGAACTGACATCGAGAAGGCTTGTCCGCGCGGGTGGGGTTGCCGCGGGCGGGCAGGGCAGGCCCGGACAGATCGTCGAATTGGACACGGACGGTGTCCGTGGCGTCGGCCTCGAGATCGGGGTCGACCATCTCGCCGCGACCTCCGTGGACACCGCGGGCAATGTGGTCGCTGACCGGCAAGTGCCGTTCGACGTTCTGTCCGCGGGTGTCGATCGGACCATCGACAAGCTCGCCGAGGTCGCTGGCAAGGAACTCGCCGAGGTCATGGGTGCCTATCCGGCAGGCATCACCGTGTCGGTGCCTGGCTTGGTGGACACCGGCCGTGGCGTCGTCCGGCTTGCCCCGAGGCTGCGCTGGCGCGAGGTGCCCCTCGCTGACGGCCTGGCTGGGCGGCTTGGTTTCCCGCTCGACAAGATCTCCGTCGACAACGACGCCAACTTGTCCGCGACCGCCGAGTTCGAGGCCGGTGGCATGCGCGGCACGGCCGACCTTGTCTATGTCACGGGCGACTTCGGCATCGGCGCCGGCGTGATCGCCGGTGGACGCCTTGTCCGCGGCTCGATCGGGTACGCGGGCGAAGTCGGCCACATGTCCATGGACCCGATGGGCCCGCAGTGCTCGTGCGGTCGGCGCGGCTGCTGGGAGACCCAGGTCGGGCTGGCCGCGTTGTTCCACGCACTGGCCGCGCCCGGCGATCCGGTTTCCGATCCCGGCAGGCCGATCGAGGAACGGATGTCGCTCATCCGATCCCGGGCCGAGCACGGTGATCAGCGCACGCTCGGCGCCCTGCACCAGATCGGCGCCGCGCTCGGCGTCGGAGTGTCCATTGTGGTCAACGTGCTGAGCCCGGCCGTCGTGGTACTCGGCGGCTATTTCGCGGCTCTGCCGGACTGGCTGATCGAGCCCGCCAGGATCGAGGTGGCCGCACGGGCTGTGGTGGCCGAGGCCGCGACGGTCCGCGTGGTCGGCTCGGAACTGGGTTTCACCGCCGCGCGAACCGGCGGTGCGTTGGCCGCGTTGAGCCGGGTCTTCGAAGACCCGACTCAGGTACCGGAACGAAGTGAAAAAACGGAGGCACCCGCTTGACCGCCGAAGCGAGTACAGCGCTGTTGCAGATGACCGGGATCGTCAAACAGTTCCCGGGAGTCCGTGCGCTCGACGGCGTCGACCTGACGGTCCGCGCCGGGGAGGTGCACTGCCTGCTCGGCCAGAACGGCGCGGGCAAGTCCACCCTGATCAAGGTGCTCGCCGGGGCACACCAGCCGGACGAGGGCGAGATCCGCTGGCAGGGCGAGGTGACGACCCTGCCGACACCGGTCGCCGCGCTGCGGATGGGCGTCGCGACGATGTACCAGGAACTCGACCTGATCCCCGGGCTTTCCGTCGCTGACAACATCTTCCTCGGTCACGAACGCGCGAAATACGGCTTCACACGTGACCGCCAGGCCCGCAAGGAAGCCACCGCGCTGCTCAAGCGGCTCGGCCACCCGGAGATCCCGCCCGACCGTGAGGTCGGTGACCTGTCCGCGGCCGGGCAGCAGCTGGTGTCGATGGCACGGGCGCTGGCGCACGACGCCAAGCTGATCGTGATGGACGAGCCGACCGCCGCGTTGGCCGCCGACGAGGTCAACAACCTGTTCCGGGTCGTGGCCGACCTGACCGCCGAAGGCGTCGCGGTCGTCTACATCTCGCACCGCCTTGAAGAGATCCGCGAGATCGGTCACCGGGTCACGGTCATCAAGGACGGCAAGACCGTCGCCCGTGACCTCACCGCGGACACCCCGACCTCCGAGCTGGTCGCGCTGATGTCCGGCAAGCGCGTCGAGACCGTGTACCCGGTCCGTGAAGAGTCCACTGTGGACGAGTCGAAGGAAGTTCTCAAGGTCGAGAAGCTCGGCCGCGACAACGAGTTCGCGGACGTCAACTTCACCGTGCACGCGGGCGAGATCCTCGGCATCGCCGGACTGGTCGGCGCTGGCCGCAGCGAGATCCTTGAGACCATCTTCGGCGCCCGCAAGGCCGACCAGGGCACGGTTTCCGTCAACGGCAAGCAGTTGCGCAACGGTGATGTGCGCTCCGCGGTCGACGCTGGCGTCGGCCTGGCGCCGGAAGAACGCAAGAGCCAGGCGTTGCTGATGGACATGACGGTCGCGCAGAACGTGACCCTGGCGAGCATGCGCTCGTACAGCAGCTTCGGATTCACCGACCGGGCCAAGGAACTCAAGGACTCACGGGCGAAACTGGAAGACCTCGACCTTCGCCCGTCCGACCCGCGCCGCAACATCAGCACCCTGTCTGGTGGAAACCAGCAGAAAGCCGTTGTCGCACGGTGGCTCGTGCACGGTTGCCGGGTGTTGCTCTTGGACGAACCGACCCGAGGCGTCGACGTTGGCGCGCGGGCGGAGTTGTACCGGTTGATCCGGGAACTGGCCGCGGATGGTGTCGCGCTGGTGCTGGTCTCCAGTGAGATGCCCGAGGTGCTCGGTCTGGCCGACCGGGTGCTGGTGGTGCGAGACGGTCGGGTGATCCATGAGGCACCCGCCGACGAGCTGACCGAGGCGGACGTGTTGGACATGGTGATGGAGGGAAGTGCGGCGTGACCCAGTTGGACCCCGCGGCCAAGCGGGACACCGGTGTGCCGGAGACGCCGGCACCGCGAGCCAATCGGGGGTTCTCAATAGACTTCCGCCTGGCCAGCCTGTTCGGTGTGCTGGTGCTGTTGGTCATCATCGGCACGATCACGTCGGACAACTTCTTCACCGGCAGCAACCTCGACACCGTCCTGCGGCTCGCGGCGCCGTCCGGTGTGGTCGCGGTCGGGATGACGTTCGTGATCATCGCGGCGGGCATCGACCTGTCCGTCGGTTCGGTCATCGGCCTGGCCAGCGTCTGGATGACGACGCTCGCGACGCAGTCGTACGGGCTGGTCGTGATGGTCATCTGCGGTCTGGCGGTCGGCCTCGGTGCCGGTCTGATCAACGGCATCCTGGTCGCGTACGGCCGGATGGTGGCGTTCATCGCGACCCTGGCGATGTACATCTCGGCGAAAGGCCTTGCCGAGTTCCTGAGCAACAAGCAGACGCAGGTCGTGCGTGACCAGGACTTCCTCGCGTTCTTCCAAGGCAGCTTCCTCGGTGTGCCCGCCTTGGTCTGGATTCTGGCCATCGTGGTGGCGGCCGGATGGGTCCTGCTCAACCGCACCACGTTCGGCCGCCGCACGTTCGCCATCGGTGGCAACCCGGAGGCGACGCGCCTGGCGGGCATCAACGTCAAGCGCCACACCGCCATGGTGTACGGCATCGCCGGTCTGACCGCCGGTCTCGCCGCCGTCATGCTCGTCGCGCGAACCACCGCAGGTTCCTCGACGCACGGCCAGTTCTATGAGCTCGACGCGATCGCTGCGGTGGTCATCGGTGGCACCGTGCTCACCGGTGGCCGCGGCACGATGGTCGGCACCCTGATCGGTGTGCTGATCTTCACGGTGATCTCCAACATCTTCACGCAGAACAACCTGTCCACCGACATCCAGAACATCTCCAAAGGCGTGATCATCGTCATCGCCGTTCTGCTGCAGTTCCGCTCAAGCCGGGCCCGCTCCAACACCTAGTTCCCAACCTCGTGAGTGGTTATGCGGGTTAGAACCCGCATAACCACTCACAAGCCACTACCAGGAGATCAAAGATGACCGACCTGCCTTCCTCCCTCGCCCGACGCGGGTTCCTCATCGGTGGAGCAGCCGTGGGAGCGGGTGCGTTATTGAGTGCGTGCACGTCCAACGAGCCGCCGGCCTCGGCGAGCAACAACAACGCGGGCGCCAACGTCGCCGGTGGTCAGGGTGAGAACGCCCAGCCTGGCAAGATGGTGACGATCGGCTTCTCGGCGCCAGCAGCCGACCACGGCTGGATCGCCGCGATCACCAAGAACGCCAAGGCACAGGTGGAGAAGTTCAAGGCCGACGTCACGCTGAAGGCCACCGAGGGCACCAACGACTCGAGCCAGCAGATCGCACAGGTCGAGACGCTGATCAACCAGAAGGTCGACGTCCTGGTGATCCTGCCGATGGACGGCAAGCAGCTCACCGTGGTCGGCCAGCGCGCGATGGACGCGGGCATCCCGGTGATCAACCTCGACCGCATCTTCGACACCCCGCTGGCGTACCGCACCTGGATCGGCGGCGACAACTACCGGATGGGCGTCAACGCCGGTACCTACATCGCCGCGGAGATGAAGAAGAAGAACATCGCCAACCCGATCATCGGTGAGGTCGCCGGCATCGACTCGCTGCCGCTGACCCAGGACCGCAGCCGTGGCTTCAAGGACGCCTTGGCCAAGGCCGGTTTCCGCGTCGGCCCGCGCGTCGCCGCGGAGTTCACGGTGGAGACCGGTGAGCGCCAGACGGCGAACCTGCTGCAGGCCGCGCCGAAGCTGGACGCGCTGTGGAACCACGACGACGACCAGGGCATCGGCGTGATGGCCGCGATCAACACCGCCAACCGCAAGGAATTCCTGATGGTCGGCGGCGCGGGCTCGAAGAACATGATCGACAAGATCAAGGCGGACACCGACGTCATCAAGGCGACGGTGCTCTACAGCCCGTCGATGTCCTCGTCGGCGATCGCGCTGGCCCGGCTGCTCGGTCAGGCCAAGGGCATGGGGGATCTCGCCGAGCACGAGATCCCGGCGTCCATCACCACGTACTCGGCCGTTGTCACCAAGGAGAACGCCGACCAGTACGCCGACGTCGCGTTCGACTCCTAAGGCGTCACGGGGGTGTGGAAGTCTTTGTATCGCAAGAAAGGGTGATCGATGAGCAACGCAGGCGACGGGACTATCGGCGTCGGCATGGTGGGCCACGCCTTCATGGGGAGGGTCCACTCGCACGCCTGGCGCACCGTGCACCACTTCTTCGACGTGCCGCAGGCGCCACGGCTGGTGGCGCTCGGCGGTCGTGACCTCGAGCGGACCAAGGCCGCGGCGGCCAAGCTCGGCTGGGACTCGGTCGAGACGGACTGGCGTGCGCTCATTGCCAGGGACGACGTGCAGATCGTGGACATCTGCACGCCTGGCGACTCGCACAAGGAGATCGCGCTTGCCGCGTTGGCGGCTGGCAAGCATGTTCTGTGTGAGAAGCCGTTGGCCAACTCGGTCGAAGAGGCCGAGGAGATGGCCGAGGCCGCAGCCGCCGCCTCGGCCAACGGCCAGCGCTCGATGGTGGCGTTCAACTACCGCCGGGTGCCCGCGCTCGCGGTGGCACGTCAGATGGTCGCCGAAGGCAGGCTCGGCAAGATCCGGCACGTCCGCGCGCAGTACCTGCAGGACTGGCTGTCCGACCCGAACACGCCGATGGCGTGGCGCCTTCGCAAGGAGGAAGCGGGTTCCGGTGCGCTCGGCGACATCGGCGCGCACATCATCGACGCGTCGCAGTTCGTTCTTGGTGAGCAGCTGACCGGTGTGTCCGCGCTGACCGAGACGTTCGTCCACAAGCGACCGATCGCCGGTGATCCCGACGGCAGGCTCGACGACGTCACGGTGGACGACACCGCGTTGTTCATCGGCAAGTTCGGCTCGGGTGCGATGGCGTCCTATGAGGCCACGCGGTTCGCGCTCGGGCGTAAGAACTCGATGCGCCTCGAGGTCAACGGCGAGAAGGGCAGTCTCGCGTTCGACTTCGAGTCGATGAACGAACTGTCCTATTTCGACGGTGAGGACGCCGACGAGACAGCCGGTTTCCGGCGTGTCCTGATCACCGAGGGGACTCACCCGTATGTGGGTGCGTGGTGGCCACCCGGCCACATCATCGGTTACGAACACACCTTCACCCACGAGGTGTTCGATTTTCTCACCGCGATCGGCAACGGCACCGACCCGGCGCCGAGCTTCGCCGACGGCCTTCAGGTCCAGAAGGTGCTCGGTGCGGTGGAAGCCAGTGCGGGCAACGACTCGCGTTGGACGTCTGTCTCGTAGGTGACAAGGACGACGCTGCCCGTGAGGGGTGCAGCCCGGACGGACAGCGTCGTCGCTCACACGTGAAAGGAGGACGAGTCCTTCCCTTCTCTACGGTCACGCAACCGCTGCGAGCAAGGAGAACTTACCAGTGCGACCGATCAATCGCGCGGGATCTAACTTACGCTTAACCTGGCGCGCAGGCGCCGCCGCTCTTGCTCTGGCGACCGGACTGAGCATGGCCACAGCCGTGCCCGCCGCCGCTCACCCCGACCAGCCGCACGTGCTGGTCTTCTCCAAGACCGCAGGCTTCCGTCACGACTCGATTCCCGACGGTATCGCCGCGATTCAGCAACTGGGGCAACAGAACAACTTCGAGGTTTTCGCCACGGAGGACGCAGGGGCGTTCACCGACGACAACCTGCGCCAATACGCCGCCGTGGTGTGGCTTTCCACCACAGGGGACGTGCTCAACGCCGAACAGCAGTCGGCGTTCGAACGATTCGTCAACGGTGGCGGCGGGTACGTGGGCGTGCACGCCGCGTCAGACACCGAATACGACTGGCCGTGGTATGGCTCTCTGGTCGGGGCGTACTTCAAGTCGCACCCGCACAACCAGAACGCGACCGTGAAGATCGAGGATTCGACGCATCCGTCGACCGCTGGGATTCCGGCGAGCTGGCCGCGTTTCGATGAGTGGTACAACTACCGGACCAACCCGCGCAAGGACGTCCGGGTACTGGCCACTTTGGACGAGTCCACATATGACCCCGGCGCGGACAAGATGGGTGACCACCCGATCGCTTGGTGTCACGGCCAGGAGCGTGGCCGCTCCTGGTACACCGGTGGCGGGCACACCAAGGAGTCCTACGCCGAAGAGAACTTCCGCAAGCACTTGCTTGGCGGCATCAAGTACGCGACCGGTGTCGCGGCGGGCGACTGCTCGCCCTCGCAAGCGCCCGTTGACGCCGACTTCGACGTGATCACCCTGGCCAAGGGCAAGGAGAAGACCGGCGAGCCGATGGCGCTGTCGGTGCTGCCCGACCGTCGCGTGGTGCACACCTCGCGTGACGGCACGGTCTGGCTGACCACTCCGGACGCGACCACGAAGCAAGTGGGCAAGATCCCGGTGTACAACCACGACGAAGACGGTCTGCAAGGCGTGGCGGCGGATCCGGACTTCGCCAACAACAAGTGGCTGTACTTCTTCTACGCGCCACCGCTGAACACCCCGGTTGACGATCCAGCGACGCCGAACGTCAACGAGGGCGACGCACCAGCCAACGGGACACCAGCGGACTTCGCGCCGTTCAACGGTCACAACCAGTTGTCCCGGTTCAAGTTGGGTGACGACGGCAACCTGGATCTGGCCTCGGAGCAGAAGATCCTGCAGATCCCGGCGCAGCGCGGGCTGTGCTGCCACGTCGGTGGCGAGATCGACTTCGACGGCCAGGGCAACCTGATCATGAGCACGGGTGACGACTCGAACCCGTTCTCTTCGGACGGTTACACGCCGATCGACGAGCGTTCGACCCGCAACCCTGGCTACGACGCCCAGCGCACCTCGGCGAACACCAACGATCTGCGCGGCAAGGTGTTGCGTATCAAGGTGAACGGGGACGGCTCGTACTCGATCCCAGCGGGAAACCTGTTCGCGCCGGGCACCGAGAAGACCCGCCCGGAGATCTACGCGATGGGCTTCCGCAACCCCTTCCGGTTCGCGGTCGACAAGAAGACCGGCTGGATCTACCTCGGTGACTACGGTCCGGACGCCGGTTCGGCGAACCCGTTGCGCGGTCCAGCTGGGACGGTCGAGTTCAACCTGATCAAGGGCCCGGGCAACTACGGCTGGCCGTACTGTGTCGGGGACAACCAGCCGTTCGTCGACTACAACTTCGAGACCGGCCAGTCGGGGCAGGCATTCAACTGTGCCGCACCGAAGAATGAGAGCCCGAACAACACCGGCCTGGTGGATCTGCCGCCTGTGCAGCCTGCCTGGATTCCGTATGACGGTGGTTCGGTGCCCGAGTTCGGCGCTGGTGGCGAGTCGCCGATGGGCGGCCCGGTCTACAACTACGACGCGAACAACCCGTCGCCCACGAAGTTCCCGCAGTACTTCGACAAGAAGAACTTCGCGTACGAGTGGGACCGCGGCTGGATCAAGGAAATCACGGTCGGCCCGAACGGCGAACGCGGCGCCATCAAGCCGTTCATGGATTCCATGACGCTGTCACGGCCGATGAACATCGAGTTCGGCCCGGACGGTTCGCTGTACGTGCTCGACTACGGCACCGGCTACTTCGGCGGTTCGCCGGAGTCGGCGGTGTACCGCATCGACTACACCAAGGGCACCCGTACGCCGGTGGTGAAACTGGCCGCCGACAAGACATCCGGGCCCGGTCCGCTCACGGTGAACTTCGACCCGGCAGGCACGAACGACCCGGACGGTCAGCCGATCACCTACGCGTGGGACTTCCAGAACGACGGTGTCGTTGACTCGACCTCGTCGGGCGCGGTGACCCACACGTACACGACAGAGGGCCAGTTCATCGCCAAACTTTCGGTGACGGACTCGACCGGTCTGGTCGGTTCGGCGAACGTGATCATCACTGTCGGCAACACAGCGCCGACCGTGGTTGTCCAAACGCCACTCAATGGTGGGTTTTTCTCTTTCGGTGACAAGGTTCCGTTCAAGGCGATCGTGACCGACCCGGAGGACGGCACGATCGACTGCAGCAAGGTGATCGTGCGGTACCTGCTCGGGCACGACAACCACGCCCACGAGCTGAGCCAGACCGCAGGCTGCGAGGGCGTGATCGAGACGCCTGGCGAGGGCGGCCACGGCGATGACACGAACATCTTCGGCGTCATCAACGTGGAGTACACCGACAAGGGCAAAGGCACTGTGCCCGCGCTGACCGGCGAGGGCGAGAACATCCTGCAGCCCAAGCACAAGCAGGCCGAGTTCTTCTCCAGCATGAACGGCATCCAGATCGTCGCGAACGCTGGCGCGTCCGGTGGCAGGCAGGTCGGGTACACCGATCCGGGTGACTGGATCGCCTTCAACCCGACGAACCTCGCCGGGATCACCGGCCTGGCCCTGCGGGTCTCGTCCGGCGGCGCGGGAGGCTTCATCGACGTGCGTTCCGGCGCTGTCGACGGCCCGGTGCTGCAGACCTTCGAGGTCAACAACACCGGCGGCTGGGACAAGTTCGTCGACCTGCCAGCCAAGCCGCTGACCGACCCGGGCGGCACGAAGCCGCTGTACCTGGTGTTCCGGGACAAGGGTGCGGGTGGCTTGTTCGACGTGGACGCGCTGACGTTCCAGGGACGTGGTGTGGCGCAGCCGCCCGCGTGCCAGCCGACGCAGCCGGAAGCCGGATACCGCAGCCTCTACGACGGCACCGCGGCCAGCCTGACCAAGTGGAAGCAGTCCGGTCCAGGCCGCTTCGCCCAGCAGGAGGACTGCACGATCCTGTCCGAGGGCGGGATGGGCCTGCTGTCGGTCAACGAGGAGTTCAACGCCTACAGCCTGAAGCTGGACTGGAAGGTCGCCGGCGACGACAACTCGGGCATCTTCGTCGGCTACCCGGACCCCGGCAACGACCCGTGGGTCGCGGTCAACCAGGGGTACGAGATCCAGATCGACGCGACCGACGCGCAGGACCGGACGACCGGGGCGATCTACTCGTTCCAGTCGGCCGACATCGCCAAGCGTGATGCCGCGCTGAAGCCGCCGGGTGAGTGGAACGCGTACGAGATCGTGGTGCGCGGCCAGACGATCCAGGTGTTCCTCAACGGGGTGCTGATCAACGACTTCGTCTCGACCGACCCGAACCGTGACCTCACGCAGGGCTTCATCGGCCTGCAGAACCACGGCGACGGCGACGACGTGTCGTTCCGCAACGTCCGGATCAAGGAGCTGGAGACCACGCCGCCGGTGACGGTCGCCAACTTCGCCAACCCGGGCGGGTGGCACCCGGGTCAGGTCCCGGTCGAGCTCGTGGCGACCGACGATGGCTCCGGCGTGGCACGGACCGAGTACAAGCTCGACAACGGTCCGTGGACCGCCTACACCCAGCCGGTCGTTGTCACCGGGGACGGACAGCACACGCTGCTGTACCGCTCGGCGGACAAGGACGGCAACGTGGAGCCGGACAAGGCCGCGACCATCCAGATCGACGGCTCCAAGCCGACGCTGCTGGTCTCGGGCCTTGCCGACGGCCGCGTTTACGGTGACGCCACGGACGTGGTTGTCAAGTGGCATGCCGAGGACGCAACTTCGGGTATCGCTTCGGTCACAGGTGTGCTCGACGCGACTCCGATCCAATCGGGCCAGGTCACGTCGCTGTACCAACTCCCGTTGGGTGTGCACAACCTCTCAGTGACAGCGCTTGACAAGGCGGGCAACCGAACCGAGCAATGGCTCACGTTCGCGACCACCACGTCGTTGCGGGACATCGACCAGCTGATCACGCGGTTCAGGGCGACCAACCGGCTGTCCCTGTCGGCGTACGTCAGCCTGTCGGGTCAGCTTGCCAAGGCCAGGAAGGCCGAAGCGGCAGGCGATGACGCCAAGGCGGTCAAGCAGTTGCGAAAGTTCGTTGAACTCGCGAATGATCCGGCTAAGGTCACCGACTCGGACGTCCGGTCCACCCTGGTCAGGGATGCTCAATCGGTGATCGGCGCGCTCGAGGGTGGCCCTGCTCTGCCCCGGGCGAGCTCCGGAAGTTGATCACGGCCGAGGTGTTCCACCGACGCGGGAGCACCTCGGCCGTTCGCGGGAATGGGGATGAGGCCAATGCGGCAACGGTGCGGACTCTGGCTGATGGGGGCGCGCGGCTCGGTCGCGACGACCGCGATCACCGGTCTGCTCGCTTTGCGGGCCGGACTGGTCCGGCCGATCGGATGTGTCACCGAGCGGCTGGATATGGATCATTCGGTACTGCCGACCTGGGACGAGATCATCGTCGGCGGTCACGACATCGTTTCGATACCGCTGGACAAGCGAGCCGAGCAGCTCGCTGAGTCCGGCCTCATCCCACATTCGGTGTTCACCGCCGTGGCCGACGGGCTGCGCGCGGTGGACGCCGAACTGCGGGACGGATACCACCCCGTGTCGCACACCGGGTCGTTGGCTGACGCCGCCGCCCGGCTGGCGGCGGACATCGTCGAGTTCCGGGATCGGCATGAACTTGACAGGGTGGTCGTCGTCAACGTGACGTCAACCGAACCGCCGGTTCCGCAAGTGGCGGAACACCTGGATATCGACCTGCTCACCGAGTCACTGAACGATCCACAACGGACAGTTCTGCCGCCGAGCTCCGTCGGTGCGTACGCCGCGCTGACGGCAGGATGTCCGTATGTGGACTTCACCCCGTCGCCGGGGATCAAGATGCCCGCGCTGACCGAGCTGGCCCGCAGGCAAGGCCTGCCTTACGCCGGTGCGGACGGCAAAACCGGGGAAACCCTGCTGCGGACCGTGCTCGCGCCCATGTTCGTCGCACGTGCGCTGAATGTCCGTTCCTGGGCGGGCACCAACCTGCTCGGTGGCGGTGACGGCGCCAACCTCGCCGACCCCCAGCAGGCCAAGGGCAAGCTGGAGTCCAAGGCACGCGGGCTTGCGTCGATGATCGGCGAGGTCACCGCGCCGCTGCACATCGACAACGTGCCCGACCTTGCCGAGCGCAAGATCGCATGGGACTACGTGTCGTTCGAGGGTTTCCTCGGTGCCAAGATGAGCCTGCAGTTCACGTGGGACGGTTACGACTCCGCTTTGGCCGCGCCGCTCGTGCTCGACCTCACTCGGCTGGTGAGTGCCGCGCACGCGAAGGGACTGTCCGGCGCGCTGTCCGAGCTGGCGTTCTTCTTCAAGGATCCATTGGGGACAGACGAGCACCGGTTCGCCGAGCAGACCAGGTTGCTGGCCGATTGGGCGGCCGGTCTGTGAAAGCGTATGTCGAGTTGGTGCGAGCGCCCGCCGCGCTGTCGGTTCTCGGTGACACGGTCGCTGGTGCGGCCGCTGCCGGGATTCCGTTGCGCGGCAGGCGTCTCGCGCTGCCGTTGGCCTCGGTCGCGTTCTACTGGTCCGGAATGGCGTTGAACGACTGGTCTGACCGGGCGGTCGACGCTGTTGAGCGGCCGGAACGCCCGATACCTTCTGGCCGGATTTCGCCTAACCAAGCGCTTGCGGTGGCCGGTGGGCTCACGGCCGTTGGCCTAGCGCTTGCTGCGTACGGTAAGTCCTTGAAGGTCGCTGTGCCGTTGGCTGGCGCGGTCTGGGCGTACGACCTGGTGCTGAAGTCCACTGTGGCTGGTCCGGTGTCGATGGCTTTGTGTCGTGGTCTCGACGTCATGCTGGGCGCTGGCGGGGCGCGTTCCGCCTTGCCAGCGGCGACCGTGATGGCTGGACACACGTTGGGGCTCACTGCTTTGTCGCGGGGAGAGGTCCATGGCGCGGATGACATCGTTGCCAAGGCCGCGTTGACCACGACTGTGGCGGCCACGGCCGCTGCCGTGACTGGGAAAGCCGCCTCGTGGAAGCATCGGTTGGGCGCGTTGGCGTTCGGCGGGATGTACGCGGCGAACGTCGGTTCCGCGCAGTTGGCGGCCACCCGTGATCCTTCCGGCCCGGTTGTCCGGAAGGCGACCATGGCTGGGATCCACGGCATGGTCCCGTTGCAGGCCGCGCTTGCGGCCCGGCGCGGGTCCCTGATCGGCGCTGGGCTGATCTCGGCCGCGTTGCCGTTGGCCCGTCGGCTCGCCAAGAAGGTGAGCCCGACATGAATGCCCTGGTCACCCTCGTGAGTGGTTACGCGTGTTCTAACACGGCTAACCACTCACGAGTCCCACGCTGGGAGGTTGCCCAGTGAGTTTCGCTCTTGGCTATGGCACCAACGGATTCGCCAACCATCGCCTTGACGACGCGCTGCGGATCATCGCCGACCTTGGCTACACGTCGGTCGCGTTGACCTTGGACCATCACCACTTGGATCCGTACGCCTCGGACGTTGCCGCGGAAACCGCCCGGGTGGCTGGTTTGCTGTCCTCACTGGGACTTCGGTGTGTGGTTGAGACGGGTGCCCGGTACCTACTCGACCCTCTCCGGAAGCATCATCCGACGCTGGTGTCCTCGGTCACCGATGTGCGGATCGACTTCCTGCACCGGGCGATCCGGATCGCGGCCGACCTCGGCGCCGACGCGGTGTCGTACTGGTCGGGTATCAAACCGTCCGATGTGGACGACGCGACCGCGCACGAGCGGATGCGCGGCGGTGTCGAGAAGGTGCTCGTGGAGGCCGATCGCAGGCAGGTCAAGATCGGCCTCGAACCCGAGCCTGGAATGTACGTCCAGCACCTCGCGCAAGCGTTGGCTTTGCGTGCGGAACTGGGCAATCCGGAGATGTTCGGCATCACTCTCGATGTCGGGCACTGTGTCGCGGTCGAGCCGGTGAACGCCGCCGAGTGCGTCCGGCAGGCGGCTGGCCTGCTGGTCAACGTCCAGCTCGACGATATGCGGCCAGGTGTGCACGAACACCTCGAGTTTGGCGAGGGCGAACTCGATCTTCCAGGCACCCTGGCCGCGCTGGCCGAGGTCGGCTACACCGGTGTCGCGGCAGTGGAACTGCCCCGGCACAGCCATGCCGCGCCCGACGTGGCGCGGCGGGCGATCGCCGCATTGACTGCCGCCATGCCGAATCCCGACTCGGAATGGGTGGGACAAGTGGATCATCCCTGGCTGGTGGACGCCGAACGGCGGGTCCGGACCGAACCCGCCGCCATTCGCGCCCTTTTCCCCGCTGTCGGCCGCAAAGTGGGTCGTGACCCGCTGCGGCCCGAAACCGACCCGCAAGGCCTCGTCCATGGCACTGTGGACGATCTGGCCCGCACGCGGCTGCTCGCCGTGCTCGCCGACGTCTTGCCGCAGGTCGAGCTGGTCGAGGAGATCACCGAGCTCTACCGCTACGGTGATGACGCCGAACGCCGTGGTGTGCTGCGTGGTTTGCCCGCGCTGCCACCGCAAGCGGTAAAGGCAGGCCTCGAACTCGTGCAGGACGCGTTGCGTACCAACGACATCCGCCTGGTCGCGGCGGCGCTCGGCTCGTTCGCCGGTGAGCACCTCGACCAGCATTCGTGGCGGCACGGCGTGTTGAAGTGCCTCTTCGTCGGCGTGCCACTGGCCGCTGTGGCCGATGTGGACCGCCGTACCGACACCGAACTGCTTCGCATGATCGCCGACTACGCCGACGAGCGCAGGGCGGCGGGCCGCGAAGTCCCTGCCGACGCTGTACGCATGCTGGAGGTCAACTGATGCGTATCTTCGACCCGCACATCCACATGACCTCGCGGACCACCGACGACTACGAGGCGATGTTCGCCGCCGGGGTCCGGGCCATCGTCGAACCGGCGTTCTGGCTCGGTCAGCCACGGACAACGGTCGGTTCGTTCAAGGACTACTTCGACGCGTTGATCGGATGGGAGCGGTTCCGCGCGGCCCAGTTCGGCATCCGGCACCACTGCACGATCGCGCTGAACCCCAAGGAAGCCAACGATCCCCGGTGCACTCAGGTGCTCGACATCCTGCCGCGCTACCTGGCCAAGGACGGCGTCGTCGCGGTCGGTGAGGTCGGTTATGACTCGATGACCCCTGAGGAGGACGACGCTTTCGCGCGTCAGCTCCAGATGGCCGTCGAGCACGAACTGCCCGCGTTGGTGCACACTCCGCACCGGGACAAGCTGGCAGGCACGCGCCGGACTTTGGACGTGGTCACGGAGTCCGGGATCGCGCCGGAATTCGTGGCTGTCGACCATCTCAACGAGGTCACCGTGAAACTGGTCAAGGATTCCGGGTGCTGGATGGGATTCTCCATCTACCCGGACACCAAAATGGACGAAGACCGGATGGTCGCCATCCTCAAGGAGTACGGCACCGACAAGGTGCTGGTGAACTCCGCGGCCGACTGGGGCCGCTCGGATGTGCTGAAGACGTACAAGACGGCTCAGGCGATGCTGTCCTCCGGCTTCACCGAGTCCGATGTGGACAAGGTGCTGTGGCGGAACCCGGTCGACTTCTACGGCCAGAGCGGCAGGCTCGTGCTTGACGAGCTGCCCGGGTTCTCCGCGTCCACCGAGACGTTCGCTGGCAACTCGGTATTGCGGGGCGGCCGCCAGTGACCCGGCTTTGTTACTGCACGAACGTGCATCCGGCGGAGGATCTCGACGGGATTCTCCGCCAGCTGGACGCCTATGCGGTGCCTGTGCGCGCGAAGCTTGGCGTGCCCCGGCTGGGATTGGGCCTGTGGCTGGCGTCCGAAGTGGCCGCCGGACTGGCCGATTCTCCTGCCGCGTTGGCGAAGTTCCGGGCCGAGCTTGATGCTCGCGGCCTCGATGTGATCACCATGAACGCTTTCCCTTATGGTGGTTTCCACGCCGATGTGGTGAAACTGTCGGTATATGAGCCGAGGTGGACCGATCCGCGCCGCCTCAAGTACACAATGGACTGCGTCAAGGTTATGGAAGGCCTGCTGCCGGATGACGCCGCGTACGGCAGCATCTCGACGCTTCCGCTTGGCTGGCGTGAACCGTGGACTTTTGCCGACGATCAGGCTTCGCAGGAAGCCTTAGCCGAGCTGACTCGTACCCTTCGCGCGGCCTCGCGGTTGATCAAGTTGGCCGTCGAACCCGAGCCAGGGTGCATTTTGGACACTGTGGCCGACACGGTTTCCTGGCTGGCGCCACGGGTTGATCCCGAGTACATCGGGCTCTGCTTGGACACCTGCCACCTGGCAGTGTCGTTCGCCGATCCTGTTGAGACAGTTCGGTCCATCGAGGACGCGGGGCTGGAGATCGTCAAGGTGCAAGCCTCGGCGGCGTTGCATGTGGACGATCCGCGTGGCGCGCGTGCCGAACTTGAGGAGTTCGCCGAACCCCGGTATCTGCACCAGGTCCGGGAGCTCTCGCCGGACGGGACCGTGCTCAAAGCGGACGATTTGCCGGAGGCGCTGGACACCCTGCCCGGTGACGGGCCGTGGCGGGTGCATTTCCACGTGCCGCTGCACGCTTCGCCGGAGTCTCCGTTGCGTTCCACGAACGACGTGCTGACCGAAGTACTGAACACAGTGTCCAGTGACCGGACCATTGAGGTCGAAACGTACACATGGCAGGTGCTGCCCGACCGCCACCAACAGGATCTGGTAGACGGTATAGCAGCAGAGCTGGCCTGGGCAGATGGTCGGCTGAGGTTGGAGGTGCCATGAAGCCGTTGGTGGTCATCGATATCGTCGGGCTGACTCCCCGGCTGTTGAAACACATGCCGAACGTGTCCAGGATCGCCGAGAAGGGCTGGCAGGCCGAGCTGGGCACGGTGCTGCCCGCGGTCACGTGCAGCGCGCAGTCCACGTTCCTGACCGGCAAGATGCCAGCTGAGCACGGCATTGTCGGCAACGGCTGGTACTTCAGGGAACTGGGCGAAGTGTTCCTGTGGCGTCAGCACAACAAGCTGGTCGGTGGCGAGAAGATCTGGGAGACCGCACGTGCGGCGAACCCGGGTTACAAGGCTGCCAACGTGTGCTGGTGGTACGCCATGGGCGCGACCACGGACCTGACGGTCACGCCGCGGCCGATCTATCACGCGGATGGCAGGAAGTCGCCGGATTGCTACACCCGTCCGGTCCGGCTGCACGACGAGCTGACCGAGGCACTCGGCGACTTCCCGCTTTTCCAGTACTGGGGCCCGACCGCGTCGATCGCCTCGACGAAGTGGATCGTCGGCGCGTCGCGGCGGATCCTGTCCGGACACAAGCCGGACATGCTGCTGGTGTACATCCCGCACCTGGACTACGACCTGCAGCGGTTCGGCCCGGACTCGCCGCAGGCGGTCAACGCGGCCCGTGACGTCGACGCCGAACTGTCGCCGCTGCTGCAGGATGCCGCGAACGCGGGCGCGACCGTGGTGGCGTTGAGCGAATACGGCATCACCAACGCCAGCCGTCCGGTGGACATCAACCGGACACTACGCGCCGAGGGTCTGCTCGATGTGTATACACAGGCCGGAATGGAATACCTGGATCCCTGGGTTTCCAGGGCGTTCGCGGTCGCCGACCACCAGGTCGCGCACGTGTACGTGCAGAACTCCGAAGATCTGCAACGGGTCAAGGACCTGATCGACCGGATCCCCGGCGTGGACATGGTCCTGGACCGAGCCGAGCAGGCCCGGTACAAATTGGACCACCCGCGCGCTGGAGATCTGGTGGTTGTGTCCGAACCAGACGCTTGGTTCACGTACTACTACTGGCTCAACGACGACCGCGCGCCGGATTTCGCCAGGGGAGTGGAGATCCACCGCAAACCCGGCTACGACCCGGCCGAGCTGTTCTTCAACCCAGCGGATCCGTTGGTGAAGGCCAAAGCCGGGCTGAACCTGGTGAAGAAGAAGGTCGGGTTGCGGTACGCGATGAGCGTGGTTCCGTTGGAAGCGGGCATGGTTCGCGGTTCACACGGCAGGCTGCCGGATTCCCCGCAGGACGGCCCAGTGTTGTTGTGCTCAGACCCTCGTGACCCTGGCCGCGAAAGGCTGTCCGCCACCGACGTACATGACCTTTTGCTTGGCCTGCAAGACATCAAGCCGATGGCCGAAGTTCTGAAAGGATAGTCATCACATGAGCCGACCGATCACGCTGTTCACCGGGCAGTGGGCGGACCTGCCGTTCGAGGAGGTGTGCCGTCTCGCCGCGAGCTGGGGCTATGACGGGCTGGAGATCGCGTGCAGCGGCGATCACTTCGAAGTGGACCGTGCACTGTCCGAACCGGACTACGTGGCCGGCAGGCACAAGATCCTCGAGCAGTATGGCCTCAAGACCTGGGCGATCTCGAATCACCTTGTCGGACAGGCGATCTGCGACGACCCGATCGACTTCCGGCACCAGAACATCGTGCCCGCCCGGATCTGGGGCGACGGTGACGCCGAAGGTGTGCGTCAGCGTGCCGCGAAGGAGCTCGCCGACACCGCCCGTGCGGCAAGGAAACTGGGCGTCGACACGGTGATCGGCTTCACCGGCTCGAAGATCTGGAAGTACGTCGCGATGTTCCCGCCGGTTGGCCAGGACATCATCGACGACGGCTACCAGGACTTCGCCGACCGGTGGAACCCGATCCTCGACGTGTTCGACGAGGAAGGCGTGAAGTTTGCGCACGAGGTGCACCCGTCGGAGATCGCGTACGACTACTGGACCACGCGTAAAACCCTTGACGCGGTGGACAACCGGCCGGCGTTCGGGCTGAACTGGGACCCGTCGCACTTCATCTGGCAGGACCTCGACCCGGTCGGGTTCATTTTGGACTTCGCCGACCGGATCTACCACGTGGACTGCAAGGACACGAAGAAGCGGTTCGACGGCCGCAATGGCCGGATGGGCTCGCACCTGGCGTGGGCGGATGCCCGCCGTGGCTGGGACTTCGTGTCAACCGGGCACGGCGACGTGCCGTGGGAGGACTGCTTCCGGGCGCTGAACTCGATCGGCTACACCGGCCCGATCTCCGTCGAGTGGGAGGACGCGGGGATGGACCGGTTGCGTGGTGCGGAGGAAGCGGTGAAGTTCATCCGGAACCTGGTTTTCGATCCACCTGCCGCTGCCTTCGACGCGGCGTTCAGTTCAAAGAAGTCCTGAAGGGATCACCATGGCACTGTCTCGCAGGTCCATGCTGCTCGGTGCCGCCGCGGCGGGTGTCGGCGCGGCGGCCGCGTTACCCGGAACGGCGGCGGCATCGGAAGCGTCCCGCGGCCGCTTGCGGATTCTGCGTGACAAGATCAGCATCCAGCTCTACACCCTGCGCTCGATCCTCGAGAAAGACCTGGAAGGCACCCTCTCGGCGCTGGCCGACATCGGTTATCGCCGAGTGGAACTGGCCGGGACCTACGGGCGAAGCGCGACGGAATTCAAGTCCCTTTTGGACAAAAACCACATCAAGGCGCCGTCGACGCACATCAACATCGGCGATGACCTGAACCAGATCATCGCCAACGCGAAGATCCTGCGGAACGAGAAGCTCGTCCACCCGTACTCGGTCTACAACACGGCGGCGGAGTGGAAAGCCTTCGTGGCCCGGCTGGAAGCAGCGGGCAAAGTGGCCCGTAAAGCCGGGTTCACCCTCGGATACCACAACCACGACCACGAATTCCGGCCGGTAGAAGGCCAGCGCCCGTGGGACCTGATTGTCCGAGGCACGACCCGTAAGAACGTGCACCTGCAGATCGACCTGTTCTGGGCGGTGCACGGCGGCGAGGACCCCGTGCGCCTCGTGTACGAGAACTATGGCCGAGTCCTGCACTACCACGTGAAGGACAGGACGGCCGACGGTCAGATGGTCGATCCAGGCACAGGCGTGATCGACTTCGGCTCAATCTTCCGCCGCACCTGGCATGAAGGTATCGAGCAGTACATCGTCGAGCACGACAACCCGGTCGACCCGTTGGTGACGGCCAAGACCGGCTTCGACTACCTGGCCAACCTGAGGTTCTGAAGTCCCCACCGGCGAGCCGCTCAGCACGGGCGGCTCGCATTTTCGGCACACACATCACGGCTGGTCAGAGCTCGTGAGTGGTTATGCGGGTTAGAACGCGCATAACCACTCACGAGTTACGTACGGGATAGCGCCATCCGAACGGGTCTTCGGCGCGGCCCTGCTGAACAGCCTGCAAAGCGTCGTACAACGCCTTCGCCACGGGACCAGTGGTTCCATCGCCGACGGTCCACGACTCGCTCGCCGTCTTGACCGCCCCGATCGGAGTGACGATCGCGGCCGTGCCACAGGCAAGCGTCTCCACAATGGACCCGTCATGGCAGCCAGCACGCCACTCATCGATCGCAATGGGTTCCTCGGCGACCGCGTACCCCAGGCCGGGAGCCAGTTGCAGCAAGCAGTCCCTGGTGACACCGGGCAGCAGCGTGCCGGTCAGCGGCGGCGTCGTGATCCGGTCCCGGTGTACGAAGAACAGGTTCATCCCGCCCAGTTCCTCCACCCAGCGGCGTTCCACCGCGTCGAGCCAGACGACCTGGTCGCAGCCGTTCTCGGCGGCTTGTGTTTGCGCGGCGAACGTCGGTGCGTAGTTGCCGGTGTACTTCGCCGCGCCGGTACCTCCAGGCATTGCCCTGGCGAAGTCGGGGCTCACCCACACCGACACCGGGTTCATTCCGCCGGTGAAGAATGCCTTCGTGACGAAGCCGAGCACGACGAACAAGAACTCGTCCGCTGGCCGTAGGGCCAAAGTGGACTCTGTGGCGATCAGCAGTGGCCGCACGTAAAGGCTGAGCGACGGGTCGTCCGGAAGGGCATCGCCGTCCGCTCGGACGAACATCTCCAGCGCCTCGACGAACAGGTCGACCGGTGGCTCGGGCATTGCCAGCCGGGCCGCGGACTGTCGCATCCGCGAGGCGTGGGCGTGGGGCCGGAAGATCGAGATGTGTCCGTCCGGCTGGCGGTGTGCCTTGAGTCCTTCGAAGACGCTCTGGCCGTAGTGGAGGCCGACCGCGGTCGGGTCGAGCGGGATTGGTCGGCGTTCGGTCAGTTCCGGTGCGCCCCAGCCCTTCGCGCGTGACCAGGTCGCGGTGACCATGTGCGCGGTGAACTGCGTGCCGAATTGGTACGAGCCAGCCATTGCCGGTGATGTCCTCTCGCTTGCCGAGCGTGCAGTACGGAGACTCTATGCCCCGGCAAGCGAGACGGTCCGTCAGGCTGCCTTGAGTTTGCGGTGGATCCGTGCCGCGAGACGCTTCCCGGCCGGGGTGAGGACGAACTTGTTGTCCGAGTCTGGCTTTTGGGCCAGTCCACGGCAGATGATCCCGTGCGTCTCGATGCGGGCACAGAGCTTTTCCGTGATTTTCGTCAACGAAGCGTCTGTGTACAGCGTGGAGTGTGCCTCGTCGAGCAACTTCTTGTAGAGCGCGGAACGTGCGCGCCACGGCACATACCAAGGCACGACGAGCAGCAGCACGGCGGCGAACGTGATGCACGTGGCCATTCCGGCGCGGGCCCACCACGGCGCTTCATTCCACCACATGGCGGCGAACGGCGTGCCGGGCGCCATAAAGGACAGGCCGATGGCGAGCAGGACATAGATCGTTCCGTAGACCACGGCCCAACCCGCGGCAGCTGCCGATGGGTCGCGGGTTGCGGGATCGGTCCACGAACCGCTGGGATCGCGGTGCCATCTGCGTAGGCCGCGGCCGCCGAAGTAACTCAACACCGCCGCCAAGGCTACGCATCCGGCAGTCGAAATCAGCAGGATCGGCGCGTTTGCGTCGAAGAAGCCGAGGACCCCACTCCACCAGATCAGGTAACCGAGACCCGCCACGGCCAACGCCACCACAGGACCAATCCACGCGCCGGACTTCAACCATGCCGGGAAGCCAGTGATCAGCTTGCCTGCACTGCCCATCGGCGTCAGGCTTGTCCCTGGCAGACTACCGAGCAACAGCAGCCCGGCAACGAATACGCCAACACCGATCAGGCCAGCCATGCCCTGCCCGGTTTCGTCCGATGTGGACTCCGTCAGGCCATAAGTTAGTAGCGGGACAACGGGTGTGAGCAGGACCAACCCGTGGAGCAGGCTTCCGGTGCGGACCGCGCTGTATCCGAACGCTGCCAGGATCGCGGCGCCGCCGAAGGATGCGGCCGGCGTCTCGGCCCACTCCGGCAAGGCACCGAAGATCGACAGGACCAGCAGTAAACCACCTGCCGCCAAACCGAATTGGCCGAGGAACCGGGCCAGCCTGCCGCCTCTGGTCAACCCGAATACCGTCCAATAGGGCAGCAATGCCAAGCCGCGCAACGACCTCGTCACCGGCCGGGCGGCTTTGACGCCGAGCTGAGGGCTGTCGGCGAGCGTCACGGCGGTCGCCGCGGCCGTCGCGACCGTGCGGATCATCTGGTCGCTGGCGACTTCCTCGCCAAGCGGCTCCCGGCCGATGCCCGCTTGGTCGAACGCCGCCAGTGCCTTCAGTCCAAGGTCGACTGTCTCAGGCGTCAACGCTTGCCCGGCGGGAATTCCTTCCAGCTTGTCCAGCAATCCCGCGTACTGCTTGACGAATCGCTCGCCATTGGAACGCACGTTCGCGCCATCGACGGCGTCCGCGGCGATCGCGCGGCGAAGTTCCGGAAGTTCCTCGAGGATGATCTGGATGTGTACGGCCCACGCCACCAGATCGGCAAGCGCAACGCACGTTGCCGGTTGCGCCGCGCCCGCTTGCGTTGCCAGCGCGAGCGCGAGTTCCTTGATTGCCTCTTCCCGGCACTGCTGGATACGCGGTTCCGATGGCATTTCCCCGAACAACTGCTTGATCAGGTCGTCGACGACCACGGTCGCGTCCAGATCGGACAACTGGCCGGACAGGTCGGCCATCCGCCGGATCCGTGCCGGGTCGAGCATGACGCGGCACAGCATGCTCGCCGCGTCCATCCGGCCCCAGATCCAGTCGTTCGCGCGCCACGACCGCTTCAGAAAGCCGGAGAACCGCGACAGCGAGTAGCCGCCTGCCTTGTCATCGGCCGTCATGCTGTAGCGCGCGAAGGAATTCGTTGTCTGCAGGCTGATCTGGGCCAGTTCGACCTGCTGCTCCTCGGGCGATTCCGAGTCGTCGGCGAAACACGTCGTCGCGACTTCCAGCGCGAGCAGCCGGGCCATCCACCGTTGATCGACGGCCAGCGAGGCGTCCGGGTCCTCATCGGACAGTTGCACGAAGTCGCGCCACGCCCGCAGATCCGGGTCACGGTCGATCAGCGCGTTGTCCGAAGCAAGCACTTGGGCGCCCGTGCCGAAAGCGGCCGAGATCTGCAGGACCAGTTCCCGCACACTCGTGCCCGCCGAACCGGTCATCCGCTTGTTGTAGTCGACGAGCCGCTGTTCCCAGCATTCACCGTCCGGCGAATCCACCGGCTCGTTCTCCCATGCTTTGTGCATGTCCAAGCGCATCCGGCGTAGTGCCGCCCGCGCGCGGTGCACAGTGGCGCGGGCCTCGTGGATCTTGCCGACCGCGGATCCCTTTGGCAGCACCCAGACGATGCGTTTGAGCATGTCCAAAGCGGACGCTGCGACCCGCTCGCCGGTCGTGATGTCCCACGGCCACCCGGTCTTGCCGAGGTTGATCACTCCGGCAAGCGGAGCGGAAGCGGGCACATACGGCAAAGAACCCTTTGTCCGCAACCATTCCCGGTGGGCGAACTCGACCGCGTCCCTGATCCGCTCGAACGACCACGCCTCACCGTCCGGCGCGATTTCCAGCTTGCCTCGGGCGATAACCTGACGCTCGGCCAGCTTCCACGCCGCCCGGCGCAGCCGGATGTCCCGATAGTGCGGATAAAGCATGTCCACAAGGGAGTACAACTGGCCGGCAACCGGACCATCCGATGTGGACAAACGAGCCAGCAAGGCGTTCCGGCCGCCTCGGCGGGCACCGGCGCCACGGTTGTACTTCTCGATCTCGTCGACGAATGTCCGGTTGCTCTGGCTGGACTGCGCACGCATGATCGACTGCACCGAGCCGACCACGCTCGGCGCTTCGACTGAGGCCTGCGCGGACTCGGGCTTGGCAGCGGCCGCGTGCGGGAACACCAGCAGCATGACCCGCCGGGTGGGGCCCTCCGCGGGCATCTGGTCGATGGCCTCAAGCGCTTCCTTGGTCGGCGTGTTCACCAACGCGCCGCCGTCGACCACGTGTTGCGAGCCTTCCCACGAGGCGACGTCTCGCATTGGCGAGTTCTCGTCCAGCGGGATGTACGCGGGCTCGAACGCGACGGGGAAGGAGGCCGACGAGCGCGCCGCGAGCGCGAGCTGGTGCGTGAGGTCCGTCGGCAGGCGACCGTCGTTGGAGAAGTGGTCGAGCTCGTCATCGCGCCGGAACCGGAAGCTGCCTTGGTGGATGTTCTGCGTGAGCCGCTGGCCGAGCGCGTCTGTGGTCGTCTTGGTGAAGCCTTTCAACAACGTCGTGGTGATCCGCAGGTCCATCGGCCGGTCGTGCACGGCCCGAGGCTTGTAGTGCGTGGTCAGCCCGCGCATCGCGTCTTCGAGGCGTGGCAGGAAGAACTCGTCGCCCTTCAGCAACGACACCGGCGCGCCCTTGAATGGCGTGCGCAGCAACAGATCCATCCGGCCCTGCTCGGCCCACAGCTCACGCAGGCTGTTCAGATCGGCGTGCGGATTGACCTGTGCCAACGCCAAAGCGGCGCCGTTGATGCCGCCAGCGGACGTCCCGCTGATCACGTCCGCCCGCGCGGTCGCGCCGACCAGGCGGAGAAGGGTGGCGTAGGCGCCCGTGCGCCGGGTCAGCCGGTCCAGTTCGAGGACCACACCGCCCATCCACACCGCGAGGCTGACACCGCCGTTGAGTACGACGGCGAACCGGACTTCTTCCCACGTGGGGTCGTGATCGTCTGGCATGGCGCGATTCCCCCTCATGCTGGCCATACGAAAATCGGGCGCGTGCACCAAGCGGTTACGCCTTGTCACCCGTTCGTGATGCGCCGAGGGGTCTATCAACCGTGCGGCGCCGCATGCGCAGAGGGTAGCGGGGTCAGTCGGCGCGCCTGCGATGCGCCGCCTGCTGTACCGGCTGCTGTGCGGGTTGCTGTGCGGGTTGCTGTGCGGGTTGCTGGGGCGGAGAGGCTGGTTCCGGCTGTGCAGGCTGCTGTGCGGTGCGCTGCTCTTCCATCCGGCTGGTGAACTCGCGAAGCAGCTCGTCGAAGATCGGCGTGGACATCTGTTGTGGCTGTGACACTTCGGGCCCCTCCTTTCGTCCGGACGATCGCGGGCGCCTGGTGATCTCACGGTCTCACGCAGTGACGGAACACGACTGGGCGATCCGGGCATGTCGTGAATACGTACACAAAGTGGTGGTTTTGGGATTCGGATGGCTGACGCTCGGTACCACGGCTGGGGTAGTCGCTGGGTTACCGGCGGGTAGGACATGATGGGGGTATGGCTGACAACCTCGTATCGCTCCAGGTGAAGCAGTCCGGCCACGTCGCCGAGGTGACGTTGCTCGGACCGGGCAAAGGCAACGCCATGGGCCCGGATTTCTGGCGCGAGCTGCCGATCGTGTTCCGCGAGCTGGACGCGGACCCGGACGTCCGCGCGGTCGTGCTGACCGGCAGTGGCAAAAACTTCTCCTACGGCCTCGACCTGCCCGCGATGATGGGCAGCTGGGGCGAACTGCTCGGCGGCGCGCTCGCCGGGCCACGGACCCGCTTCCTCGACGAGATCCGCAGGCTGCAGGACTCGGTCACGGCCGTCGCGCAATGCCGCAAGCCGGTGATCGCCGCGGTGTCGGGCTGGTGCATCGGCGGTGGCGTCGACCTGATCTCGGCCGCGGACATCCGGCTGGCCTCGGCGGACGCCAAGTTCAGCGTGCGTGAGGTGAAGGTCGCGATCGTCGCGGACATCGGCAGCCTGCACCGGCTGCGCGGGATCATCGGCGAAGGCCACCTGCGCGAGCTGGCGTACACCGGCAAGGACATCGACGCGGCCCGTGCCGAGAAGATCGGCTTGGTCAACGACGTCCACGCGGATCAGGACGCGGTGCTGGAAGCTGCACGTTCGCTGGCCGCCGAGATCGCCAAGAACCCGCCGCTGGTCGTGCAGGGCACGAAGGACGTCCTCGACCACGACCTCGCGCCGCGTGTCGCCGACGGACTGCGGTACGTCTCGGCGTGGAACGCGGCGTTCTTGCCGAGCAAGGACCTCGGCGAGGCCGTACAGGCGTTCCTCGAACGTCGCGATCCCGAGTTCACCGGAGAATAATCTCCAGCGTGACCTTCCAGAGCGCGCGTGACTTCCTGCTGGCCCATCGGGACGACTACGACACCGCCTACCGGGAGTTCCGATGGCCCCAGCCCAGTGAGTTCAACTGGGCGCTCGACTGGTTCGACACGTTGCCAGCGGACCAGCTCGGGCTGTGGATCGTCGAAGAGGACGGTTCGGAGCGCAAGTGGACGTTCGGCGAGCTGTCGCAGCGGTCCAACCTGGTCGCGAACTGGCTGCGGTCGATCGGCGTCGAGCGTGGCGACCGGCTGATCCTGATGCTGGGCAACCAGGGTGAACTGTGGGAGACGATCCTCGCGGCGATGAAACTCGGCGTGGTGATCATCCCGGCGTCCACGCTGCTCGGCCCGGAAGACCTGCGCGACCGGGTCGACCGCGGCCAGGTCAAGCACGTCCTGGCTCGGTCCGAGGACGCGCCGAAGTTTGACTCCGTCCCGGGCTCGTACACGCGGATCGCGGTCGGCTCGGCTGTCGAGGGCTGGCATTCGTACGCGTCCGCCTCGGGTTCGCGGGCGTTCGAATCGGACGGTCCGACGGACGCGTCGGACACTTTGTTGCTGTACTTCACTTCTGGCACGACCGCGAAGCCGAAGCTCGTGCGGCACACGCATGCCAGTTACCCGATCGGGCATCTGTCCACGATGTACTGGATCGGGCTCGAACCGGGCGATGTGCACCTGAACATTTCCTCGCCTGGGTGGGCGAAACATGCGTGGAGCAACGTGTTCGCGCCGTGGAACGCGGGCGCGTGCGTGTTCATCTACAACTACACGCGGTTCGACGCCGTTGGGTTGATGGCGCAAATGGACCGTTGTGGGGTCACGTCGTTCTGCGCGCCGCCGACCGTGTGGCGGATGCTGATCCAGGCCGATCTGTCGCAACTGGCCACGCCGCCTTCGAAGGTCGTTGGCGCTGGCGAACCGTTGAATCCTGAGGTGATCGAGCAGGTTCGTAAGGCCTGGGGTGTGACCATCCGGGACGGCTTCGGGCAGACCGAAACCAGCGTCCAGGTGGCCAACACGCCAGGCCAGCCGGTGAAACCTGGCTCGATGGGCCGGGCACTGCCTGGATTCACGGTCGCGTTGATCGATCCCGTTTCCGGTTCGCCTGGTGGTGAAGGCGAGATCTGTCTGGCGCTGGATCCCCGGCCGGTCGGGCTGATGACGGGTTACGCCGACTCGGCTGAGCGAACCGACGAGGTCATGCGGGACGGGTACTACCACACTGGTGACGTCGGAGCGCGCGATTCCGATGGGTACATCACGTATGTGGGGCGCGCGGACGACGTGTTCAAGGCCTCGGACTACCGGATCTCGCCGTTCGAGCTGGAGAGCGTGCTGATCGAGCACCCCGCGGTGGCCGAGGCCGCGGTCGTTCCGTCACCGGATCCGTTGCGGTTGGCCGTGCCCAAGGCTTACGTGGTTCTGGCGGCCGGATATTCGCCCTCAGCCGAGACCGCACGGGACATTTTGGCCTTCGCCAGGGAGAATGTGGCGCCGTACAAGCGAATCCGCCGGTTGGAGTTCGCCGAGCTGCCCAAGACGATCTCCGGCAAGATCCGCCGGGTCGAGCTGCGCGGCCGGGAGAACTCGCTGCACGCTGACCCGTCGGCGGAAGTACAAGGGGAGTACACGGACGACGATCTGAGGAGCTGAGCCGTCCGATACCATCGCCGCCGATGATCGCGAACGCGCTTGGCGGTACTCCGTTGCGGGTCAACGGAGCGAGCTGGGCCGGGCGGAAGGTCCGGTTGCGTGGGATCGGCCGCGCGGACCACCGCACGCTGATCGGATTCGACCGGGATTCCGCTGGCAGCCATGACGGATACCGGCATTGGGCGGTCCATCGATCGGACGCGCCCGATGCCTTCGCGATCGAGACCCGGCACGGCGGGATTCTGGTCGGCTCGATGTGCGTCCAGACCGACCCGGTGTCCGGCTGGTTCAGTTACGGCATCGGGATCGGGGCGCGCCACCGGCGCTGTGGCTATGCGGGTGACGCCGTCACCACCCTGCTCACGGTCATGTTCGGGCAGTATGGCTACCGCAAGTGCGAGGTCAGCATCCTCGGCGGCAACTTCGCTTCGCTGTCGTTGCACGGCGGACTCGGCTTCCGTGAGGAGGGCCGTCCGCGGGACACCGAGCTGGTGCGCGGCGGGATCAAGTATCCGGTGCTGATGGGCATTACCGCGGCGGAATTCGACGCGTACCCGTTTCCCAGTCCTGTTCGGCCTTGGCGCGGGCGGCACTGGCGAACGCGGCGCCGAGGACGGCACTGGCGGACAATTCCCTGATGTCTCACGGTTATTGCCCGATCGTGAGCGTCGCGGCGACTTCCGAGCCGCCGTTCCGGCATGTCGTTGCGGCGTGATCATCATCGGGTGAATTGTCGCGGAGGTGAAATTCTCTCTCTTCTACCCGGTTGCCACGGGTTCGCCGTCGCAGCGACTGGGAACCGGTTTGCTTGGCCTTGACCGTGATTTGTACCGGCAGACGCTCGCGGAACTGCTCGAACAGGCGATCTGTGCCGACGAGACCGGCTGGACGTCGTTCATGATGGCCGAACACCATTTCGAGGTGGAAGGATATCAGGTAACACCGAATCCGTTGTTGTTGAACGTCCATCTGGCCGCGCACACGAAACGGTTGCGGCACGGTCAAATGGGCTTGGTGCTGCCGAACTGGAATCCGCTTCGATTGGCCGAGGATATCGCGGTCGCCGACCATCTCACCGGCGGAAGGCTCGATATCGGGCTCAGCAGGGGCTATCAGCCTCGGTCGGTGGGTGTGCTCGGGCAGCACGTGAACGTGTCCGTCGCTGACGAGGGCCGCAACCGGCGCGTCTTCGAGGAGTGGTTCGAGATCATGCGCCGGTCGTGGACCGAGGATCTCTGGTCTTACCAGGGCGAGTTCATGGACGTTCCGCCGTCGGGACTGTCCTGGCCGCACCCGATCTCCGCTCGGCTGGGCGCCGGTGTGCACGCGGGCGAGGTCCGGCAGGTCGCCACCGTGCCCAAGCCTTCACAGCTGCCGCATCCGCCGCTGTTCACCACGCTCACCCAAAGTCCGGCTACTGTGGAATGGGCTGCTCGGGTGGGCAGTTCGATTGTCACACTGGCGTCCGACCATGACATGCTTCGTGGATTGTTTCAACGTTATGCCGATATCGCCCGGGATTATGGCCGCGATTTCAAGGTGGGGGAGTGAGGTGATCTCAGCGACTTTCACGCGATCTTGCCGTGTTCGAAATGCGTGAGGACAAGGGCGGCTTTGACGATGTCGCCGATCTTGCTGGGGTTGGCGGTGAGATGCCGCAGGCTGCGCCAGCGTCCGGTGAGTAGGGCGAAACCACGTTCGCCCAGACACCGCAGGCCACGCAGCAGAGCGTTGCGTGTGCGGGTGTCCACGTCGAGGACCTGGCCATC
>NZ_JAJVCN010000005.1:0-382500 GCF_021390435.2 Kibdelosporangium philippinense
CCCGGCGCCCAGCCAACACCGGCGGCCGGGCTCGAACCCTGACCATCACCACACAGCAACCAACTCAAGATCAACATCCGAACCGGCACAGGCGGACACGTCACCCACGTGAATGATCAAGGCTAGAGCTGAATTCGGCAACTGAGTGGTGTCATATCCCTCACCCCGGATCCCCGGTACCGGCTAAAGATGGCGCCTGAACTACCAATTTATAGGCGCACAAGCGAGTATTTGGTTGATCGAAGGTTCGACCGTCAACGCCGCTGATCAAACTGGAGCCATTGGTGATGGAAACCATATGGTTTCGAAAGAGTCTTCATTTGGTAACGCTGGCAACGCTCGTGCTCGGCTAAGCGAACACCTGAGAAATGGTTCTTGGCGGTTGGCTAGTTGCTAGGTGGCGATCATGAACTATCGAGGCTCGTATCGAAAGCTTGTAAGCAACGCGATTTCAGCCATGCTTGGTGCGATTGAGATCTACAATAAGCCCCGCTTTGCCTATCGCGATGAGGTCGTGGTGGTCTTGGTGGTAAACGCGTGGGAGTTGTTGCTCAAGGCGATAGTCTCAAAGTCAGGCCATTCTATTTATTATAGAAAGCGTAGACATGAGCCGTATAAAACGCTGACCATCTCCGACGCATGCTCAAAGGCGCTGGAATGTGAGATCTGGCCTTTGGAAGTGGATGGCGTAGCGGTTGAACTTAACTTGGGCCTGCTCGTGCTATATCGCAACAATGTAGTGCATTTCTATAACGAGGGAGACTTTGGTGTAATCCTGTACTCGTTGTTGCAGACATCGATTCATAATTTCAGGGATGTCGCCAATATCGAGCGTTATTCTGGCGACTTGATCACCTCAAAATAGGACAACGACCCCAGGCAAGTAAGATCGTTTTCCTCTCACAGAAGACAACTTACAGGCGGGGTCGTTGCGTTATCAGTCTACTACAGGGCTTGCTGCTGACCAGATCCAGGAGCTTGTCGCGCGCATCTGGCAGATCATCCAATGCCATGAGAACCAAGCGTGGCCTCCGACCGTGGGACTGTATCGCGCTGTCGTGATCACTTTGGTGTACGTCCGACAGAATCTGAACCAGGCGGCCGTGGGCGATCTGTTCGGCGTCAGTCAGTCGACCGTATCGCGGATCTATCGAGGCATTCTCCCATTGATTGGGCAGGCCCTGTGCCTGCACATTCCAAACCTCAAGGAGGCCATCCGCGGCCGGCTCGTCCTGGTCGACGGAACCGATGTCCCGACCGGCAACCGTGCTGGTCACGAAGACAACTTCTCCGGCAAGCGGCGCCGCGCGGGGCTGAACATCCAGGTCGCCGCCGATACGGAGGGAGGCCTGCTGGGAATATCCGCCCCTCTGCCTGGCTCGATGCATGACCGGAAAGCGTTCGCCGAGTGTGACTGGGAAGATCTTCTGGCCGAGACCTCAGTCATCGGTGACCCTGCCTATCAGGGCACTCACACGATTACGCCTCGCAAAAAGCCAAAGGGCGGCGAGCTCTCGGCTGGCGACAAGGTGAACAATAAATTCATCTCCTCACTTCGATCCGCCGTCGAGCGATGTATCGCGCATATCAAGAACTGGAAGATGATTGCGACCGGCTATCGAGGACGCCTTTCCGAGCTCCCCAACATCATCCGGATCATCACATCGCTCGAGTTCTATCGACTCGGCTGGTAACCCTCATGAATAACGCTCATCTTATTTCAGAAGGATATTTCGGACGAGATTTCATGGCGGATACTGCCGTTGGGGGTGAGGGCGCCGATCGATCCTATCAAATATCTACGCGGGGCTAGTAGTGATGGATCGGCCTCGCGGGGGCGTGCGGTGCACGACTTCTTGTTGCAACTGAAACGCGCAGAAGAGGAAGTTGCGGCTTCGGGGGCTGACGCGGATCGACTTTTGACGCTGTATTCGGTCAATCTTCAGTCGGTGAAAAAAATGAGTGCGGCGGATATTGTTGTCGGGGTTAGCGGTGACGATGATGTAGAGGCGATCATTATTCATAAGAGAATGGATCCTAATATCACTCATCCGTTGCGGATGAAAGATGTTCTGGCAAAGGTGAAGCCGGAACTGGGTCTTACCAGTTACACATTTCAAGCTGTCACGAGGCTTCGAGGGCTGCGGGATGATGAAAGATATTGTTGGAAGGATGTGCATATGAACATCGTTCGCTGGTCTCATGATGTGGTTGCTGTCATAAATCGAATGAGTGCCGATGAGGTTGAAGAGTTCGCGCTAAAGTACACGCGGATGCAGGCGGGCTAGTCGCTGGGACGCGCTGATTTAGTTGCCAATTTTGGCTGTTCCATATGGCCGTCGATTCGAAATTCGGTAAGAGGTGACTTCAATGATCACTTACAGCTCGTCATCGAACTAGTGGATTGTCCGGCTGCAATCACCGGACACTGCGGTTTTGCAACCAGAGGGTTACTTGATCTTTATGTTTCTGGTGCTCTTACGATCCTTCAGAGCGCGTAATTGACGCGTTGTGGACAAGCTGATCTCTCGCGGAGCGGGTTTCCAACACCCAACTTGACGTTGGCTGGCTGCTAGCCTCGGGTGTGTGCGTGGGGCTGGTGATCCGCTGACGGTCGGGGAACGTATTGCGTTCTACCGGCGGCGTCGTGGGTTGGCGCAGTCGACGTTGGCGGGTCTTGTGGGGCGGTCTGAGGACTGGTTGAGCAAGATCGAGCGTGGTGAGCGGGACATCAACCGGTTGGATGTGCTGGTGGAGGTCGCGCGGGCACTGCGGGTGTCCCTAGGTGACCTGCTCGGTGAGCCGGTGCTCCTCGAAGACGAGCAGAAGAACGACGACGTTCCGGCCATTCGTGATGCGTTGATGACTCCGCATCGGCTGTCGAAGACGTTGTTCGGGCCGTCGATCTCGCCGGAGTATGTGGACCCGAAGCCGGTTGCGCAGTGGACTGAAGCGGCGTGGATGGATTACCAGGCCGGGCAGATCGGGCGTGTGGTCGCGGTCTTGCCCAGGTTGATCAAGACGGCGCAGCAGATGGAGTCCAACAACGTCGACGAGGCCTACAACCGGCTGGCGGCGACGGTGTCAGCGCGGATTCATCACCTGGCGGCCACGACGTTGAGCAAGATCGGTGAAGCCGACTTGGCCTGGATCGCGGCGGAACGAGCGATGCACGCGGCGGACGCTGCTGATGATCCGTTGGTGTTGGCCTCGGCGGCACGGTCGGGCACGCATGCGTTGCTGGCGACGGGCCGGTTTGAGGATGCGCTTGAGCTGGGGGACGCGGCGGCGAAGTACCTGGAACCGAGGATGCGCGACGGTGACCCGGGCGCGCTGAGCCTCTACGGGATGTTGCACCTGCGCGCGGCGGTGGCTGCGGCGCGGCACCAAGAGCGCGCGACGGCAAACGAGCTCCTGGGCAAGGCGGAGCAGGCTGCGAATGCACTTGGGCGAGACGCGAACTACTGGCAGACCGGGTTCGGCCCGGGCAACGTGCAGCTGCATCAGCTGTCGGCGTCGCTCGATCTGGGCGACATCTCTTACGTGGTTGACCATGGGGCGCAGGTGGACACGGATGGGCTGCCGATTGAGCGGCAGGTTACGCACCTGATCGACTTGGCGCGGGCGTTGAGCCTGCTTGCGAAGGATGACCAGGCGCTCCAGGTGTTGCTCTCCGCGGAACAGAAATCGCCACAACTGTTGCGACACAGTGCAACCGCGCGTGAGGTCGTGCGGACCATGTACCGGCGGGCACCGGTCACGGGCGGCAAGAAGTCCTCGTTGCTGCTCGCGTTGGCGGAGCGCTGTCGTGCGGTGAGTGAGAGCTGATGAACGCTCCTGTAGTTGGTCTGGTCGGGAGTGCGGCCGGTGGGTTGGAAGAGATCACTTCGAAGCTGATCGAACCGGCGATTGAGCGCGGCCTGCGGGTTGCGGTGACGCTGACTCCGACGGCGTGGACCTGGCTGGACGCCATGGGCGAGGTCGACAAGATCGAGCAGCTGACCGGGCTGCCGGTGCGGCACAAACCTCGGATGCCCTGGGAAGACAGTCCACACCCGAAGATCGACTGCTACGCCGTGGTACCCGCGACGTCCAACACGGTTGCCAAGATGGCTCTCGGGCTCGCGGACAACCAAGCCCTCACGCAGGTGTGCGAAGCGATCGGGCTTGGTGAGGTTCCGGTTGTGGTGTTCCCTCGGGTCAACGCGGCGCACGCGAACCAGCCTGCCTGGGATGACCACATTGCGGCCCTGACCAGGGCGGGCGTGCGGCTGGTGATGGGTGAGGACATCTGGCCGTTGCACAAGCCACGCTCGGCCCCGGGCAAGGAACTGCCGTGGGCCGCGATTCTGGACGCCGTCGTTTCCGCTGTTCAGGCGGGTCGCTGAGGGGTACCCGGACAGTTTGTCCGGGGTGTAGTGGCTGATCGCCGGTTTCCTTGACGAACACGCACCCGACCGGGTGCCGCCAAGGAACCGGAGGCGCCATGACCTTTTTCGTCGTCGTCCAGCCGACAAAGGATGATCTCGCGCAGGTGCACGAGCCCATCCCGGGTGTGCGCCAGCTGATCGCCGGAAACGATCAGGCCGGGTTCACCATTCAGGTCCCGGCTCGTGTGGGTGGGTTGGCCGACGCCGCTCACTTCGCGCGTGCCCTGGCCAACGCTGCGGCGGATTTCGCTGCCTGGTGCGAGGAACAGAACCGCACGCGGAGCTACGTCCCTGACTCCGGGGAAGGCTGGGCCGCTGTGCGCAGTCTGCGCCCCGATTCCCAGAGCTGAGGTTATCGATTATGGCTGTGCCACAAGGAATGTCGTTCGCTATCGACCATGACGTGATGTTTCCCCAGGGTGTGTTTCTCGTCGGCGAGATCCAGCCGCTGACCGAGTACCAGTCTCAAGAGGACCGTGCGCGCAACCGTCCCGTCCGGCCCAGGATCGACGAGGCCACTGGGCTGCCATTGTTCAAGGGCACGTTCGCCGATCCGTCCGCTGAGAAGGACCGGGACAAGTCGTTCACTGTGCTGTTCGCGGCCAAGGTTCAACCGGTCCCGCCTGCCGCTGTGCCTGGCATACCGTTCAGGCCTGTTGTGCTGGAAGGACTTTCGGTCCAGCCACGTGCCGAGACGTCCGGGCAAGCGAAGTGGATCACGTGGACGGTCCGGGCCACGGGCATGAGGGCGGTGGATGCCGCGCCTGCGCGCGCAACGAAGTCCGCTGGCGACGCTAAGGCGGCGTGACATGGCCACCGGGACTCAGCAGCCGGACAAGCCGCCGGGCGAAGTAGTGAGTTCGCTGCGGTCTCAGGCCTCATGGTTCACGGTCCTTGCCGACACACTCACCGGTGCCGACGAGGCAAGTGCCGCTGTGGCGAGAGAAGAAGCCGTGCGGCTGCGGTGCCATGCGGCCGTGGTTGAGCAGCTGTCAGAGCTCTACGACGAGCTGGGTTCGCAGGCGCAGATGTGGAGCACGTTCGCCAAGGGACTTTGGGAGCGGAAATGACGGCCTCTCCGCAACCCGTGGAGGTCGCGCGGCCTTAGCTTCCTGAATCCACATTAGACATTCGTAAAACGCACGACGGGTCGTGTGGCGATGGCGCACGTCCTGTTGCAGGACAACGATTCCCGTAGGCACAGAAGCGGACTCCTGGCTACCAACCTGTTCCGCTTCTGTGCTGCCTACCCACCTGGAGTAGACAGTGGAAAGCGTAGAACCCACACCGGTGGTGTCCGCAAGTGGGGTCACCCGAACGCGGTGTGAGAAGTGCAAGAAGTTCGCCCGGCTGTTGCCCGGCGACACCGAATGCTCGACGTGCTTGGGTGCGTTGGCGTTGGCGTTCGGTGACATCACCACTCCTGTGATCGAGCGGGGTGGTTGGTGATGCGTGATTCACGTTGGGTTGATCCGGCACCCCTGGAAGTTGCTCGGCCTCGGTTGCCGTGGTGGACCATGCTTCCCGGCTGGGTCAAGCTCGTAGTCTCGCCAATTGCCTTGGCGTGGGTGTTGGTTTGGTTTGCCGCCAAGGTGATTCGGCTCTGCTGGTATTACCCGGCCTTGATGACGCTCCTCGCGGTCGCGTTGTGGCTGGACTGGTGGGCAGGCCACTACAGGACCGGTGCGCTCGTCTCTGTCGTGGTCATGGCTTTGTTCGTCTGGTGGTGGCGTTCGGTCGACTCCTACACCCGCTGGTGCCGCTGGTTGCGGACCGAGATGCGACGGCTGACGATTTATGCCTGGGACTGGCGCACTGTTATGCGTTTGTCGAACCTGACGGGGACGGCCAAGGGGCGGGAGTATCGGCCGAAGCTCAAGCGGGTGCGGTCTGAGGGTTGGCGCGACAAAGTCCGCGTCAAGATGATCAAAGGTCAGGCTCCGGAGCAGTGGGCCGAACGGGCTTCCGGTTTGGCGCATTCGTTCCATGCGAACTCGTGTCGTGTGCGGGTGGTCAAGCCGGGCCGGATCGAGCTGGACCTGATCCACTCTGATCCCCTCACACGCCCGGTCCCGCTTCCTGACCTGACGGTGTCGGCGGATTTAAAGCGGATCACCGTTGGTCGGACCGAGACGGATAAGCCGTGGCGGATTCGCCTGCTGGGTAACCAGATTCTTGTTGTCGGGGTTCAGGGCGCGGGTAAGGGTTCGTTGTTGTGGTCGGTGGTGTGGGCGCTGGCGCCGTTGATCAAAACGGGCATGGTCCGGCTGTACGGGATTGATCCCAAGGGTGGGATGGAGCTTGGGCAGTGTCCGGAGGTGTTCCACAAGGTTGTCTACGACAACGGCCCGGATGCCGTGGCCCTGTTGGAAGAACTTGCCAACGATGTGCGTCGGCGGGCCGGGAACTACCGAGGTTTGCGGCGGTTGTGGACGCGGGAGAGCGGTGAGCCGTTCACGTTGCTGATCGTGGACGAGTTGGCGGACGTGATCGCCTACCAGACGGACAAGAAACTCAAAGAACGTGCGCAGTCAGCTATCCAGACGATCACCTCACAGGGGCGGGCACCGGGGTTCGCGACGTTGGCTCTGGTGCAGGACCCGCGTAAGGAGATCGTGCCGTTCCGCAACCTGTTCACCACCCGGATCGCGATGCGGCTCGACGAGCCGACGCAGGTTGACATGGTGCTCGGTGACGGTGTTCGCGAACGTGGCGCGGAAGCTCACGAGATTTCCGAGCTGACTCCGGGTGTGGCGTGGGCCAAGGAGGACGGCAAACGCGAACCGGTGCGGGCACGGGCGTTCTACGCGACCGATGACGACTTGTGGGATCTGCGCGCCTACGTCAATGGTTGGTCGTTTGAGGTGCTGCCGTTCGCGGGTGGTGAGGCGGCATGAACACCACGCACGTATTGACCTCGGTGGCCGAACACCTCGGCGGGTTCGAGCTCAACGAACCAGTGCAAGTGACCGTCCAGGCCTTGCGGTGCGGGCCGAGTGCGACAGTGCAGCTGCCGGGCCGGTCACTGCCTGAGTTGGCGGCGGAACTCCTCGCGTGGGCGGACACGTTGGACAACGTCACTGCGACGGTATGGCGGCCTCATTGGCCCGATGACGAGCAACTTCACCTGGAAATCCGCGGTGACCTCACCGACAACACCACGGTCAAAGTCTTCGGCGGCCTGTTTAACGGTCCTGATGTTCCTGGCCTCGGGTACGGCCGCCGGATCGAGTTGTCCTGGTCGCGGTTGCGGTCGTGGGCTGCGCTGCTTGAGGGGGTGGCGGCGTGACCGAGACACGAGCAGAACGGATGCGCATCCCGCTCGCGGCCGACGTGGTCAAGGCGACGGCTGAACAACACGGCGTCTGTATCCGGCCGTTCACAATGGAAGTCGGCGACCAGGACACTGGGGAACTTCAATACGTCGCGGTCCCGTGCGGCTCCACTGTGGAATCGGTCTGTGGGCCTTGTGCGAAGAAAGCGCGGGCGCTTCGAATCACCCAGTGTCGGGAAGGCTGGCACTTGGTCGACGAACCCGACTTCACTCCCGACGAGCCAACGGCGGACCAGACAGCGTTGTTGGAGCTGCGGGCGGACCTGTTCGAGGCTCACCGGCTGGCCGTGAGTGCCGGTGATCTGGACGAGGCGGACGAGCTGAAGGAGGAGATCGCCAAGACCGACGAAGAACTTCGGCAACTCGGCATGCGCGGCCGACTGCCCTCACCGGATGCCCCTGCCAAGAAGACCGTCAAGCGGTCAACCAAGCGGCGGCAGGATGCGCCGGACCTGCCTCGGCGGAAGGTCGACAAGCGGACCGTCGGGCGTGAGTTTGCGGGCAAGTACCGGCCTTCGATGTTCGTCACGCTCACGCTCGACAGTTATGGGCGCGTGCGGTAGGACGGCGCACCGGTCGACCCGAACACTTACGACTATCGGCGTGCTGCGCGGGATGCAGTGCATTTCTCGTCGCTTGTGGACCGATGGTGGCAGAACCTCCGGCGGGTCGTCGGCTGGGACGTCCAGTACTTCGCCACCGTCGAACCACAGAAACGGGCCGCTCCGCATCTGCATGCGGCAATCCGCGGTTCCATACCTCATGAGCTGCTGAAACTCGTCACAGCCGCTACGTACCACCAGGTGTGGTGGCCGAACCATGACGAACGCGTCTACCAGGACGGCGAACCGTTGCCTGTCTGGGACATTCACCTGGCGGCCTTTGTGGACCCGACGAGCCGAGTTCCATTGGCTGCGTGGGATGAAGCAGTTCAAGAGGTCGACGAACCTGCGCATGTCGTCCGGTATGGCGTCCAAGTGCACTCCAAGGGTCTTCTCGGCGGAACCGAGGAAGCTGGGCGGCACATCGGCTACCTGACCAAGTACCTCACGAAGTCAGTCGGGGAAGTCGTGGAAGCGACAAGCGATCGGCAAGCGGCTCACCACGACCGGCTCCATGCCGAACTGGCCGTGACACCGTGCTCGCCGAAATGTGCCGTCTGGCTGCTGTACGGCATCAACCCGAAAGGCGCTACCAGCAAGACGGTTCCCGGTCACTGCAAGGGAAAAGCTCATCGGCGAACGACGCTCGGCCTGCCTGGCCGTCGCGTCCTGGTGTCGCGCAAGTGGTCCGGTAAGACGCTCGCTGACCACAAGGAGGACCGGAAGGCGTTCGTCGCGGAAATGCTCGCGGCGGTGGGGATCGTCAAGCCGGTAACGGACACGTCCCGGCTCATCTGGCGCAAGGTCGATCCCAGCGACCAGAACGCCCCTCCGCGAGACCACTTGCTCATGCACGCCATAGCCGAACGCATCCGATGGCGGGCCGAATACGACTCCGCCCTACTCGCGGCGAATCTTTCGGCAACGGCGGCCTGAGGGGGAGACATGAAGGAGCACTTCACTGTTCAAGAGGCGGCGGACTACATGAACACGACCGTCCGCTTCGTCCGGCGACTGATCTCCGAGCGGCGAATCCCGTTTCATCGACTCGGAAGGCATGTTCGTCTCAAGAGGACTGATGTGGACACGTTCATCGACGCGGGACGAGTCGAGGCGTTCGACGCTGTTGCCGCTCGTCGTCATTACCGGAGGGCGTCGTGAGTGATAAGCGGCGTCGGTTCGGTCGAGTCCGGCAATTGCCGTCGGGGCGATGGCAGGCGCGCTACCCAGGGCCTGACGGGCAACTGCGGCCTGCTCCCACGACGTTCGAGCGTGAGAAGGATGCGGAGAAGTGGCTCAACTCCGTCGAGACGGATCTTGAGCGAGGCGACTGGACGAATCCGGACGCGGGCAAGATCCCACTTGGTGTGTATGCCAAGGAATGGATCGCGGAACGTCCCGGCCTAGCGGTCCGGACAATTGAGCTGTACGAAGGGCTTCTTCGTAACCACATCGACCCGCACATCGGCGATGTCCTGCTTGCTGATCTTTCGGCAAGGACAGTTCGCAAGTGGCGCAAGGCGTTGCTGGAATCAGGAGTCGGTGAGGTGACCGTTGCCAAGGCTTACCGCTTTCTCAAGGCGGTCATGAACACGGCGCTTGATGACGACAAGCTGATTAAGTCGAACCCTTGCACCATCAAGAAAGCAGGCAAGGAGGACAGCCCGGAACGTCCAATAGCGACGATTGAGCAGGTGTTGACGGCGGCGGACAAGATCCAGCCCCGGTATCGCCTGGTGGTGCTCCTGGCGGCGTTCGGCAGTCTGCGGTTCGCCGAAATGATCGGACTCCAGCGGCAGGACTTCAACCTGAACGCCTGCACTGTGAAAGTGGATCGTCAGTCGGTCCAGCCGGACAAGGGACCGATGTTCGAGGATGATCCGAAGTCGGCTGCCGGGAAGCGCCCTATTCGGCTACCGGCGTTCCTGCTGTCGGAGATCCGGACGCATCTCGACGTCTTCGTTAAGCCGGATGAGACGGCGTGGGTCTTCCTCGGTCCGAAGGGTGCCCGGCCGAAGCGCAACAACTTCCACGGCATCTGGGACAAGGCGAGGCGGGCGGCGGGCATCCCGGATCTACACCTGCACGACTTGAGGCACACGGGCAACACGTTGGCGGCTGAGACGGGCGCGACCCTCCGCGAGCTGATGGACCGGATGGGCCACGGGAGCACCCGCGCGGCGCTGATCTACCTCCACGCACGTGAGGAGCGCGGCCAAGAGATCGCCGCCGGAATCGATCAGATGGTGAGCCGGACCAAGGCCAAGGCGAGCAAGAAGACCAAGAAGAAGGGGCACGCGAGGGGCACGAAGCCCTCTGGAAGGAAGAAGGATCGTCCTACTGAGACGGACCGCGAGGCCCTGACCAGCGGGGAAGAGGTGGAGCGGGTGACGGGAATCGAACCCGCATGACCAGCTTGGAAGGCTGGGGCTCTGCCATTGAGCTACACCCGCTTGCGCCCACCGGGGGGTGGGTGCGGAATAAGAGTAGCGGGTCCCGTTAAGCTATGTGCGCAGGGTCCGGAAAGATCACGGACACGGCACCGGGATGTAGCGCAGCTTGGTAGCGCATCCGCTTTGGGAGCGGAGGGTCGCAGGTTCAAATCCTGTCATCCCGACTCGACTCTGAGACGACCATGCTCAGCGCTTACGCGCTTCGCCTGGTCGTCTCGTCATAATTTTGGGGGGGCCGAGCCCCCCAAACCCCACGGTGCGTGCTTCTCGCCTTCCAGCGCTGGGCACTTTGCTTTTTGACCAGCGTGGGCTTTGCCTTCTGACCAATGGGCGTTGCGTTTTGACCAGCAAGGACGCGATTGGTCGGCAAGACTGGTTTGGCCAGGGTGGGGTGGGTGTGGCCGGTGGGATTGTGGCGGGGTGGGCTGGTGGTTGAGGGGCAGTAGGCTGGTTTTGGTGACTGCTGTGGGCTGTTGGATGGCCCAGGGCGAGCACCCGTGTGCACCTCGCCTAGACTTCCCTGGTAACCCCGCGCCTGGTTACTTCGGCGAGGGTGTTCCCACATGCCATTTCGCACGAGGAGTCTTACGTTGAAGAGCACCGTCGAGCACCTGAGCCCGACAAGGGTCCGGATCAACGTCGAGGTGCCGTTCGACGAGCTCAAGCCCAACTTCGACCGCGCATACCGCAAGCTTGCCCAGCAGGTGCGCATCCCTGGTTTCCGTCCGGGCAAGGCGCCCGCGAAGGTGCTGGAGAACCGGCTCGGTCGCGGTGTTGTGCTGGACGAGGTCGTCAACGAAGCCATCCCGGCCAAGTACATGGAAGCCGTCAACTCCGGTGAGGTCCGTACCCTCGGCCGCCCCGACATCGAGGTGACCAAGATCGAGGACGGCGACCACCTGGCTTTCACCGCCGAGGTCGACGTCCGCCCGGAGATCACCGTCCCGGCTTTCGGCGAGCTCGCCGTCACCGTCGACGACATCGAGATCAACGACGACGAGGTCGACAAGCAGCTCGACGAGCTGCGCGCCCGGTTCGGCACCCTCGTTGGCGCCAACCGGCCCGCTGAGGACGGCGACTTCGTCTCCATCGACCTGTCGGCCACCGTCGACGGCCAGGAGGTCCCGGACGCCGCGACCACCGGCCTGTCGTACCAGGTCGGCTCCGGTGAGCTGATCGAAGGCATCGACGAGGCCATCATCGGCTCGAACGCGGGCGAGACGAAGACCTTCGTCTCCAAGCTCGTCGCTGGCGAGTTCGCCGACAAGGACGCCGAGATCTCGGTCACCGTCCAGTCGGTCAAGGTCCGGGAGCTTCCTGAGGCCGACGACGACTTCGCCCAGATGGCCTCCGAGTTCGACACCATCGACGAGCTGCGCGACAACCTGCGCGAGCGCGTCTCCATGGCCAAGAAGATGCAGCAGGGCGTTCAGGCCCGCGACAAGGTCCTCGAGGCTCTGCTGGAGACCACCGAGGTGCCGCTGCCGGAGACCGTGGTCGGCGCCGAGGTCGAGATGCGTGCGCACGACGCCGTGCACGCGTTCGACCACGACGACACGAAGTTCAACGAGTTCCTCGAGTCGCAGGGCCAGACGCGTGAGCAGTTCGACGCCGACATGCGCACCGAGTCCGAGAAGGCCGTGAAGACCCAGCTGGTGCTCGACTCGGTCGCTGACGCGGAGAACCTCACCGTCTCCGACCAGGAGCTCACCGAACGGATCATCTACCAAGCCCAGCGCTTCGGCGTCAGCCCGGACGAGTACGTCCAGCGCGCCCAGCAGTCCGGCCAGCTCGGCGCGATCTTCGCCGACGTGCGCCGCGGCAAGGCGCTTGCTTCGATTGTGCGCCAGGCCACGGTGACCGACGCCAGCGGCAACGCGATCGACTTCGACGCGCTGTTCGGGCCGGTCACCCCCGCCGAGGAAGCAACCCCTGAGGTTGTCGACGCGGAGCCGGCCGAGGCCAAGTAGTGACGCTCTGAGCGAACGTGGGCGGTGTCGGGACGTCGGCGCCGCCCGCCTTCGTTAATGTCGGATGTGCGAGAGATGAGCTCGAGTTTTTCACCAGAAGGCAGGCAGACGTGACGCAACACCACATGCCCCACATGCGGTCCGGCACCGCCGGGCTGACCTTGAACGACTCGGTGTACGAGCGGCTGCTCCGCGAGCGGATCGTCTTCCTCGGCTCCGAGGTCGATGACGAGATCGCCAACCGGATCACGGCGCAGCTGCTGCTGCTGGAGGCCGAGGACCCCAAGCGCGACATCGTCTTCTACATCAACTCACCGGGTGGCTCGGTGACCGCGGGCATGGCGATCTACGACACCATGCAGCTGATCGAGCCGGACGTGCAGACCTGGGCGATGGGCCTGGCCGCTTCCATGGGCCAGTTCCTGCTGTCCTCCGGCACGCCGGGCAAGCGCTACGCGCTGCCGCACGCGCGCATCATGATGCACCAGCCGTCGGCCGGTGTCGGTGGTACCGCCTCCGACATCGCCATCCGCGCTGAGGTGTTCGGCAAGTGGAAGCGTGAGATGGCGCAGATCACGGCCGACCAGACCGGACAGACGATCGAGAAGATCACTGCGGACGCCGACCGGGACCGCTGGTTCACGGCCGAGGAAGCCCGCGAGTACGGCTTCGTCGACCAGGTTGCCACCCGTGGTTCGTCCGGGCGCAACTGACCGGCGACTGAAAGATAACGAGGAGTAGCAGTGAGTGACTTCCAGCTCCCACAGTCCCGGTATGTGTTGCCTTCATTCGTGGAGCGCACCAGCTACGGGGTCAAGGAGTCCAACCCGTACAACAAGCTCTTCGAAGAGCGGATCATCTTCCTCGGCGTGCAGATCGATGACGCGTCCGCCAACGACGTGATGGCGCAGCTGCTGTACCTCGAGTCGGTCGACCCCGACCGGGACATCGAGATGTACATCAACTCGCCAGGTGGTTCATTCACCTCGCTCATGGCGATCTACGACACGATGCAGTACGTGCGCCCCGATGTGCGCACCACCTGCCTCGGCCAGGCGGCGTCCGCCGCGGCCGTGCTGCTCGCCGCCGGTACTCCCGGCAAGCGGATGGCGCTGCCCAACGCCCGGATCCTGATCCACCAGCCGTCGCTGGAAGGCGTCTACGGCCAGGTCTCCGACCTGGAGATCCAGGCCAACGAGATCCAGCGGCTGCGTCGCCAGATGGAGATCACGCTGGCGCACCACACCCGCAAAGACGCCGATGACATCCGTGCTGACATCGAGCGCGACAAGATCCTCACCGCCGAGGACGCCAAGAACTACGGGATCATTGACGAAGTTCTGCCGTACCGCAAGCTTTCGGCAGTCAATTAGTCAAGAAACCTGACCCGTCCATGCCAAATCCGCGCTTCATCCGACACGCGGGGCCGTAATGACATACGGTCGGTGACGAGGGTTGTCGCCGTTATTCGGCAACGGACGGGTCAGGTTCTCCCGCTTTGCGGCACTTGGCACGTACAGTCGAGGGGTGCGCGGGGAGAACCCGCCGCCGGAGGAGACACCCCGACTGGTGTTGAAGTCGGAACACCCGAACGGGCGAAACGCTCGAGACACAGCCAGGCGTACCGGCCGGTACGCCGGAGGGGACAAGGTCAGCGGTCATGGCACGTATCGGTGACGGCGGAGACCTGCTCAAGTGCTCCTTCTGCGGAAAGAGCCAGAAGCAGGTGAAGAAGCTCATCGCCGGCCCCGGCGTGTACATCTGCGACGAGTGCATCGACCTGTGCAACGAGATCATCGAGGAAGAGCTGGCCGAGGCCGGTGACGTCAAGCTCGACGAGCTGCCCAAGCCCGCCGAGATCCACGACTTCCTCGACCAGTACGTGATCGGGCAGGACGACGCGAAACGCAGCCTCGCCGTAGCGGTGTACAACCACTACAAGCGCATCCAGTCGGGCGATCGGGTCCGCGAAGGACGGGAATCCCGTGAGGAGACCGTCGAGCTCGCGAAGTCGAACATCCTGATGCTCGGCCCGACCGGCTGCGGAAAGACATACCTGGCGCAGACGCTGGCCAAGCTGCTCAACGTCCCGTTCGCGATCGCGGACGCCACGGCGTTGACCGAGGCTGGCTACGTCGGCGAGGACGTCGAGAACATCCTGCTGAAGCTGATCCAGGCGGCGGACTACGACGTCAAGCGCGCCGAGACCGGCATCATCTACATCGACGAGGTCGACAAGATCGCCCGCAAGTCCGAGAACCCCTCGATCACCAGGGACGTCTCCGGCGAGGGCGTGCAGCAGGCGCTGCTGAAGATCCTCGAGGGCACCACGGCAAGCGTTCCGCCGCAGGGTGGCCGCAAGCACCCGCACCAGGAGTTCATCCAGATCGACACGACGAACGTGCTGTTCATCGTCGCTGGTGCGTTCGCCGGGCTCGAGAAGATCATCCAGGACCGGGTCGGCAAGCGCGGGCTCGGCTTCGGCGCGGAGATCCGCACCGCCGCGGAGATCGACAAGAGCGATGTGTTCTCCGACACGATGCCCGAGGACCTGATCAAGTTCGGCTTGATCCCCGAGTTCATCGGCCGCCTGCCGATCGTCGCCAGCGTGACGAACCTCGACAAGCGCTCACTGGTCACCATCCTCACCCAGCCGCGCAACGCGCTGGTGAAGCAGTACCAGAAGCTCTTCGAGATGGACGGCGTCGAGCTCGAGTTCACCGAGACCGCGCTCGAGGCCATCGCCGACCAGGCGATCCTGCGGGGAACCGGTGCTCGTGGCCTGCGCGCGATCATGGAAGAGGTCCTGCAGCCGGTGATGTACGACATCCCGAGCCGCACCGACGTCGCCAAGGTCGTGATCACTGAGCAGACGGTCAGGGAGAACGTGAACCCGACCATCGTGGCCCGGCAGCCAACCCGCCGGGAACGGCGCGAGAAGTCGGCCTGAGCGGCCAACCTCGGTCACATCGGCACTTGGACGCCTCCACCTCCGCGAGGGTGGGGGCGTTCAGTCGTTGCCGGGGGCGTGTTTGCCGAGGAACGCCAGCACGTCAGGGACAATCCGCCCATAGAACGGGTCGCCGTGCCCGCCAGGGCCGGTGTACGCGACCTCCGGCTTGGCCAGCTTGATGAACTTGCGGGCACCCTCGATGAAGTGGTCCTCGGTGCCGCACCAGATCCCGGTCGGCGTTGACCCGAGCTTCTCCACGTGGCGCAGCGGGTCGAGCGAAGCCCATTCCGCGGTGTCCTTGAAGGCCTTACGGGTGCTCATCTCACGCCAGGACGTCAACAGCCCAGGGGAGATGGCCGCGATCGCCTGCGCCGGGTGACCGGCCTCGTTACGTCGGCGTCCGTACAGCAGGGCGCCGAAGCCACCCATGGAGATGCCCGCGCAGGCGAACGGCACGCCTTGGGCGTCGCCGAGGCCGCGTTCACGCATCCAGCGGGGTACTTCGTCCAGCAGCATCGCCATGGAGTTGTCGCCGCGCTGGTTCTCGTGCCAGTAGTTGTCGCCGCCATCCAGGGCGACGAAGGCGAATGGCGGAATCGTGCCGTCCGCGGACATGTCGATCAGGTGGCGCGCCAGGCCCGTCGGCGCCGCCCGGCGGGCGTTGCCGTGCAGGCCGTGCAGCAGCAGGCAAACGGGCAGGTGCTGGGGGCGGACGCGGTTCGGCAGGATCGTGACCATGTCGACTTCACGCCTGCGGCGCTGGGAGTAGACCCGCTCGTACTTGATGACCACTTCGCCGGGCCCCACGGGCGGCGCAGAGGCGTCCAGCACGTCGCCGATCAGATTGGTCACCGGGAGAGCGCCCGTGGCCAGGACGAGACCGGTCGTGGCTAGCCCGGCCGTGCCCGCCATGAGCACCGAGCGGCGGTTGATCCGCCGCTTGCCAGGTTCCGCCGGCTCTGCTGCCACCCTTGTCCCTTTCCCCCTGCTTTCACCCTCATGCTCTACCACTCAGACGTATCCAAGGGGGCTTGAGTTGCGTTCTGTAGCCACCATCGGGGGAAAGGGTCTAGACGTTTCCGATCAGCCCAGGTAGGGCGTCACTCCGGGTAATCCTCCAGTCGCTCGATGCCGGTGTAGACGTTCATCGAGTCGCCGCGCAGAAAGCCGACCAGCGTCATCCCGCTCTCGTCGGCCAGTTCGACAGCCAACGACGACGGCGCCGACACAGCGGCCAGCATCGGCACCCCGGCCATGGCCGCCTTCTGCACGAGCTCGAACGACGCCCGGCCCGACACCATCAGGACTGTCCCATTCAGCGGGATGTGGTCGTTCAGCAGCGCCCAGCCCATGACCTTGTCGACCGCGTTGTGCCTGCCGACGTCCTCGCGAACCACGAGCATCGTCCCGTCGGCCCGGAACAGTCCGGCCCCGTGCAGTCCGCCGGTCGAGTCGAAGACGCGTTGCGCCTCGCGCAGGGCGTCCGGGAGACCAGTTAGGACGGTCGGAGAGACCTTGATGGGGTCACCGGCAGGGGAGTGGCGGGTTTTCAGGCGTACGGCGTCCAGAGCGGCCTTTCCGCATACCCCACATGACGACGTGGTGTAAAAGTTTCTCTCCACCCCCGTGTCGGGCGGTGGCACGCCCGCCGCGAGCGCGAGATCGAGGACGTTGTAGGTGTTGCGTCCTTGATCGTCGACGCTGTCGCAGTAGCGCGCGGTGGACATGTCCTCTTTGTCGCCGATGACGCCTTCGGTGAGCAAAAACCCATGGGCCAGCTCAACGTCATGACCCGGAGTTCGCATTGTGACAGCAAGGGATTTGCCGTTGACCCGCAGCTCCAAGGGTTCCTCGGCGGCTAGCACGTCCGGCCGCCGCCGTCGACCGTTGGGCGACAACTTGACTACCGATCGGCGCACGGTTACCCGCCCCATGGTGCTCCTCCTTGCTGCGCTCCACGCAGACCATTAGTTTGCCTACTCAACAACCCACCGTGGGGAGGTCACCTAATGGCCCTCGGTTTCCTGGACCGCTCCCGTATCGTCGCGCCGGAGGGCTGGAGCCGCTGGCTTGTGCCACCCGCCGCCCTGTCGGTTCATCTGGCGATCGGTCAGGCCTATGCCTGGAGCGTGTTCAAGCCTCCGCTGGAAAAGTATCTCTCATTGAGCGGTGCGCAGAGCGCTTTGCCGTTCCAGCTGGGCATAGTCATGCTCGGCCTGTCCGCGGCGCTGTTCGGCACGAAGGTGGAACGCAACGGGCCGCGGTGGGCGATGTTCGTGTCGCTGTGCTGCTTCTGCGGTGGTTTCCTCGTCGCCGCACTCGGAGTGCTGACCAAGCAGTACTGGCTGGTCGTACTGGGGTACGGCGGTCTCGGCGGGATCGGGCTCGGCATTGGCTACATCTCGCCAGTGTCCACACTGATCAAGTGGTTCCCTGACCGCCCGGGCATGGCGACCGGTATCGCGATCATGGGCTTCGGCGGCGGAGCGCTGATCGCCTCGCCATGGTCAGCGGAGATGCTGCAAGCCTTCGGCGTGGTCTACGACAAAGCCGGGAAGGTGATCTCGGTCGCCGACAGCGCGATCGCGACGACATTCCTGGTGCACGGCCTCGCGTACGCGGTGTTCATGACATTGGGCGTACTGCTGGTCCGGGTCCCCGCCGACAACTGGAAACCAGCAGGCTGGAGCCCAGCGAAGGACAAGGCACACGCACTGATCACCACGGCGAACGTGTCGGCGCGCAACGCGATCAAGACGCCGCAGTTCTGGTGCCTGTGGGTCGTCTTGTGCTTCAACGTGACGGCGGGCATCGGCATCCTGGAGAAAGCATCGCCGATGATCACCGACTTCTTCCGGGAAACACCGGTGCCGGTGAGCGCATCGGCCGCGGCAGGGTTCGTCGCCTTGCTGTCGCTGGCGAACATGCTCGGCCGGATCGTCTGGTCGTCCACATCGGACCTCGTCGGCCGCAAGAACATGTACCGGTTCTACCTGGGTGTTGGCGCGTTGCTGTACCTGGTGATCGCGCTGTTCACCAACGAGTCGAAGATCCTGTTCATCATCTGCGCGATGCTGATCCTTTCCTTCTACGGAGCGGGATTCGCGACAGTTCCGGCATACCTGAAAGACCTGTTCGGTTCCTACCAGGTAGGCGCGATCCACGGCCGCCTGCTCACCGCGTGGTCGGTAGCGGGTGTGCTCGGTCCGTTGATCATCAACGCCATCGCCGACGCGCAGAAAGCAGCGGGCAAGAGCGGGCCGGCGCTCTACACGACGTCGCTCTACATCGTGATCGGCCTGCTCGTGGTCGGCTTCATCGCCAACGAACTGGTCCGGCCGGTGAACGCGAAGTTCCACGAGAAGACCGGGGAGAAGGTGGCCCAGTGACAGACGACGTGGTGACAGACAACGCGACGACCGGGAAGACCGGCGGCGAGGTCAACCGGACGCCGCTGACGATCCTGGCGTGGCTCTGGGTGGGCGTTCCGCTCCTCTACGGCCTGTACGAACTGATCATCAAGGTCGCCCAGCTGTTCACCGGCTGACGCGGGAACCGCCCAGAGCGGTCATAGCGAGAAGAACGCGCCACGCCGAGTTCCTCGGTGCGGCGCGTTCTCGCGTTCGAGGCGGATGTCTGAGTGGACCGGCCCGCTCACGCTGGGCCGAGCGATCAGCTCAGTTCGCCGAGACTGCCCCAACCCATCGCGACTACCTGAGCTTTCGCGAGTCCACTCGGAGCCGGGGCAGGTTGTCTGGTTCTCGCTCGACCTCCGGTTCTCGGTCGGCTTGCTGGCCCCTTGGTTCCGGCTGGGCTCGCCTGACCCTCGATTCCCGCTCGGCTCGCCCGCAAGGTTCTGGCCGGATCCACCTCTTTCTTCTCCGGCGGCGTCGTGCGCCACATCTATTGTCTGAATGTTGACATTAGGTTTTTCGCGAGCCAGGGTTGCGGGTATGACCCGTCCTGGATTTCATCTTGCTATTCCCGTTGATGACCTGGTCAAAGCCCGGGAGTTCTATGGCGGCGTGCTCAAGCTCGAGGAGGGACGGTCCGCTGAGGCTTGGGTGGACTGGAACTTCTACGGCCACCAGGTCGTCACCCACGTTGTGCCTGGCGCACGCGGCGACAGCGGCCGTAACCCGGTCGACGGTCACGACGTGCCTGTGCCGCACTTCGGCTTGATCCTGCCGATTCCGGAGTTTCACGTGCTCGCGGACCGGCTGCGCGCGGTGGGGACGGAGTTCGTGATCGAGCCGTATCTGCGGTTCGAGGGTGAGCCTGGCGAGCAGTGGACCATGTTCTTCCGTGATCCGGCTGGCAATGCGCTTGAGTTCAAGGCGTTCAAGGACGAGTCGCAGGTGTTCGCCAAGTGACCAGGGGAGTGCTGGTCACCGGCGGTTCACGGGGCATCGGCGCGGCGATCGCGGACGCGTTCCGGGACAAGGGTGACAAGGTGGTCGCCTTGTCCTCCGCGGACGCGGACCTCGCTGACCCTGATGCGATCGAACGCGCCGTTTCCTCCGCCGCTGAAACCCTTGGCGGCATTGACGTTCTGGTGAACAACGCGGGCCTGGTCGAGCTGGGCTCGGTGCACGATCTGTCCTATGCGGACTGGCGGTCCTTGTGGCAGCGCACGTTCGCGGTCAACGTGTTCGGCGCGGCCAACATGTCCTTCCTTGTCGCCCAGCACATGATTGGCCGTGACGTCCGAGGCCGGATCATCAACGTCGGTTCTCGTGGTGCGTTCCGAGGTGAACCGGACATGCCTGCTTACGGTGCGAGCAAGGCAGCGCTGCACTCGCTCGGCCAATCGCTTGCGGTTTCCCTTGCACCACATGGGATTGCCGTCACGTCGGTGGCGCCGGGATTTGTCGCCACCGACCGTGTCGCCGACATGGTGACCGACGATGTCCGGCGTCAGAGTCCGTTCGGCAGGGTCGCTCGGCCGGAGGAGATCGCGGCCGCGGTGCTCTACCTGGCGTCCTCTGACGCGGAGTGGGCGTCAGGCACGGTTGTCGATCTGAATGGCGCCTCCTACCTGCGGACCTGAGGAATCGTTGCCCACAGACCACAGTTGTGCGTGGCTGCGAGGTCGACCCGCGCCGGGGAGCCAGGTGTGCTAGTCAGCGAGATGGTCGCGGGATAGCGCGGCCACACGTCGTGGCCAGCGGGTTTGCCGGTGCGGGCGAACGTCGTCCAGTAACGGATCATGCGGTCGGACAGGCTGTTGTACGGCTTGCCGTACTCGGGGAACAGGTACGGCAAGTCCGACGCATGGGGTGCGCCTGGTGGGAATGACAGGCCCGGCATTGGCGGGCTGGGCTCGGCGAACTCGTACGACCACGCGCCCAAGTCCTTGTTGCGTTGTGCTGTCGGGCAAGCGAAGAGGACGTCTGTCGTCACGGCAACCCAGGCTTGGCTTGGTGAAACGTAGTGGTCCACCGGGTACTGCTGGGCGACTCGGGTCGAGTCGTCCCCGAATGCGGTGTGCAGGAGCACATCGTATTGTTCTCTGGTGATGCGCTTGTTGTCGTTGAGGTCGTAGAAAATCATCGCCGCGTAGGTCATCTCGTCCTTGGTGATACCGGAGATTACGGGCACTTTGTGAACACGTCCTGCCGCGATCGCCGCGTCAGGATCCTGTGGCAGCACGGCATTGCCATACGTCGGCGACATGAATTCGTTGTGCTTGACCAATAACTCCTCCTTGGTCAATCCACGCAGGCAAACGATGTCCGTGCACCCCAAGTCCTTCGCCACCTTGACGCCGTCGGATTGACGTTGCGCCGTCGGCATCCACTGCCGGAACGGGTCCAGACCTGGGAACATGGCGCCTGCGGGCACGGTTCCCGTGCACGGTGCGCTCATCAGGATGACCCGGTGGAACAGCCCAGCGGCGGATGGCGACGCCAGGTGTCCGCAGGCGCTCTTGCCACCCGCGGACTCCCCGGCCAGGGTGACATTGCCCGGGTCGCCGCCGAACCGGGAGATGTTGCGCCGCACCCACCGGAGTGCGGCTTGCTGATCTTCCAGTGCGAACCCGCCAGACCCGGTCAATCCCGGATACGTGAAGAGGCCGAAGATCCCGAGTCGATAGTTCACTGTCACCACAACGACATCGCCGCTCACGGCCATGCGTCGTGCGTCGTAGTCGCTGCCAGCTTCGTTAAGGAATCCCCCGCCGTGTACCCAGACGACCACAGGCTTGTACTTGCCCGGATGGCGGGGTGCCGTCACGTTGAGAAACAGGCAGTCCTCGGCCGAGGGTTCCTGATTGCCTTGGGGCGGAGTCAGTTGGGCGCAACGGGCTCCTGGTTTTGTGGCATCACGTGTGCCAGTCCACGGCACGGGTGGCTGTGGTGAGCGCCAGCGCAGCTCGCCCACGGGCGCCGCCGCATACGGAATTCCTTGGAACAGATGGTAATCCGGTGTCTCGCTACCTCTTAACCATCCACTTTCGACACGTACGGCCTGGTGCTGTGTCTCCGACGCTGCCGGTGTGCCCGATGCCGCGGTTATCGCGGCCAGTGCGGCTACGGACGAGACGAGTCGCTTCCCCCATCGCACGGTGAACCTCCAATGCGGTCGTTCGGTCAAATCAAGTCAACCGTATCGAAATGCTAGCGGCAGAGCAATACGGGTATATTGAGAAGGTGGTCAGCCAGCGAACTCGTGGTGTCGGCGCGGCCCACGACGAGCGGCAGCACCAGATCGTCGACGCCGTGCTCGAGCTGATCGCCGAGCAAGGCCTTGACGGCATCAGCCTGCGCGACGTGGCAGCCAAGGCGGACGTGTCGCTCGGCCGGGTCCAGCACTACTTCCGGACCAAAGACCAGATGCTTCAGGCCGCCTTCCAGCGCGTGACCGAGCTCGGCGCCGCCCTGGTCGATCAGCGCCTCGCTGACGCGGGCGACTCATCGCCACGAACCGTCATCCGCGCCATCGCGGCTGAACTGCTGCCCATCGACGACCTGCACCGGCATGCCCTTCAGGTCGGTATGGCCTTCACGGCTCGTGCTGTTGTCGCCGAACACTTCGCTGCCCGGCTGCAGACCGGTTATGGCGAACTGCGTGATCTCCTTGCCGTCATGCTCACCACGGCCCGCACCGGTGGCGCGACTCGACCTGACCTCGACCCCCAGCATGAGGCCCACGTGTTGCTCGGCCTGATCGATGGGCTCGCTACCCAAACCCTGATCGGGCATCACACGCCTGAGACGGCGCTGGCCGTCGTGGACACATATCTCGATCGCATCTTCACCACATAGTTCCTACTGTCGTGGCGTGACTCAGGTGATCGTGCTCAACGGCGGCTCCAGCTCAGGTAAGTCCGGGATTGCCCGCTGCCTGCAGGCAGTCCTGCCTGAGCCGTGGCTTTCACTCAGCGTGGACACCCTTGTCGATGCGTTGCCTGCAACCAAATCGGTCATCCAGTTCGCCGCTGACGGGGACGTGTCGGTCGGTACGGAGTTCCGGCAGCTGGAGGAGGCATGGATGGCGGGTGTCGCCGCGATGGTGCGGGCGGGCGCTCGGATCATCGTCGATGACGTCTTTCTCGGTGGCACGGCCTCCCAGCAACGGTGGCAGAAGGCCTTGGACGGACTGGATGTCTTGTGGGTCGGAGTCAGGTGTGACAGCGAGGTCGCGGCGGGCCGTGAGATCGCACGCGGAGACCGAGTGACAGGAATGGCGGCCTCCCAGTCCGACGCCGTTCACCATGGCGTTGTCTACGACGTGGAAGTGGACACCACTCACACCGAATCCCTCGTGTGCGCACGGACTATCGCTGCCCGTGTCTAGGTCGTCGCGATGGCCGCCAGCACGTCCGTCCGGGATGCTCGACGCGCGGGCCACAGGGCTGCCAGGACGCCGACGATGATCATGCCGACGAGTGCGGCGCCGATGATTCCGTACGGAACCGAGAAGTCCCATAGTGATTGGCCCATCATGGCGTGCTGCATGACCGCGCCGAACCCGACGCCGACCACGATGCCGAGCAGCCCGCCGTACGCGCAGATCACCACGCTCTCCATCCGGATCGCCCGGCGGACCAACGGCTGACTGCCACCCACGGCCCGTAGCACCCCGATCTCCCTGGTGCGTTCCATCACCGACAGCGCCAACGTGTTGACCACCCCGAACGCCGCGATGACGATCGCTGCCCCGAACAAGGCGTACATCAGCGACAGCAACAACTCGAAGCTCTCGATCGCCTCCTTGATCACCTCATCTCGATCTGTGACAACCACATCGGGCCGGTCGCGAAACGCCTGCTCGATGCCCACACGGACGGCCGCGGAATCCGGCCCAGACGCGTACACGGTGGTGACCGAGCTGTCCCGGAACTTTTCGGGGACCGTGGTCAGGTCCACATAGAACAGTGGTCTGCCCTCCATTCCCTTGTGCAGGCCGATGATCGTGGTCGTGATCGACGTGACCGGGTCGAGCGCGAGCGTCACCTGATCGCCTAATCGGGCGCCGATCATGGCGGCCTCGTTCTCGCCGACGATCGCTCCGGCTCGGACATCACCCGTCCCCGCGACGATCTCGGGTTTCACAAGGCCGTCCGGTTCGATGGCCGACATCGTCGTCGGCGATGTGGAACCGTTGTGCGTGACCTTGACGAACGCGTACCGGTCGGCGGACGCGTTCGTCACTCCTGGCACGGACCGCACTTTCTCGAGGACGTCGCTGCCGAGCGCGAGACGCTGCACCGGCGACGAGACGATGGTCGCGGTCGCCGGAACCGTGGCCTGGATGGACGAACTCAGCATCGACGTGATCGACGACCCCAAAGTGGCGAACGCGCACACCAGCGCGAGCCCGACCATCAACGCCGACGTTGTCGCCGCGGTACGCCGCGAATCCCGGACTGAATTGCGTACCCCGAGCCGTGTCGCCGGGCCACCGTGTCGGCTGAGCAACCGCCCGACCGGCCGGAGCACGGCTGTGGCGAGCACGGGCGCGAGGAACAAGATCCCGAGCCACACGGCGATGCCGCCACCCATTGCCACCACGCGTTCTGTGGTCGACAGATCGTTTCGCAGTGTCAGGGCGATGGCGATGACACCGGACGTCACAGCCACGAGACCGAGGACGGTCCGCGTGACGAGAGACCGTGGGGCGAACGAACCGTCGCTGCGCAGAGCGGCGACCGGCGCTACCTCCGCCGCTCGGCGTGCCGAGGTGTACGCAGCGATCATGGTGACCAGTACGCCGACCGCGTAGCCGACCAGGATGCTGGTGGGCGACACCGAAAGCGTGATCCCGTCGCTGTCGGAGGCCACCAAGCCGAGTAAGCCGAGCCCGATCCCGAGCGCAACGCCTAACGTCGAACCGATCCACCCCAGCACACCGGCCTCGACCAGCACCGCGTTGCGCACCTGCCGACGGGTCCCGCCGATCGCACGCAGCAGCGCCAATTGCCGCGTTCGTTGTGTCACCAGCATGGCGAAGGTGTTGGCGATGACGAACATCCCTGCCAGCAAAGACACGGCGGCGAAACCCAGCAGGGTCTCTCGCTGGGACTGAGCCGACTCGTCCGCTCTGGCCTCAGCCTGCGCAGTCAGGTCCGCGCCAGTCGCGACAGTGCGCAGGTCCGGATCGACGAGGTCACGTGCGCTTGCCGCGATCGCATCCACGTTCGCACCCTGCCGGGCAGTCAGCTCGACTCGCGTGAAGCCGCTGCGCAGTACTGCTGAGTCTCCGAACGCAACACCCGGCACAGGTTCGCCGAGCGGCCGATACCAGTACAGGCCGGACACTGTCGTATCGACGGATCGCCCGTCGGACAACAGAATCCGGGTCTTGTCGCCGACCGCGCGGTTGGCTTCCTTGGCCTGTGCTTCTGCCAGTGCCACCTCGCCTGGACCGGGTGCCCGGCCCGAGGTCAGGGCGAACCGAGCTGAGGAGTCCCAGCCCGTGCCTGCCTTGTCGGGGCGCGCCGAGACGAGTTTGCCATCCGCACGGATCAGGCCCGCGTACCCGAACGACACCCCGGAAGCAGTTGCCACACCGGGGATCGAGGCGAGGCGGTCCTTGTCGGCCACAGTCAGCTCGGGCGCCTCGTCGGCGATCTGAACCGACACACTCACGTCGCCGCGGACATCCTCGCCGCGGATTGTTTCCGCGGCTGAATCCGAGACAACCCATGTGGCCACGACAAAAGCCACACCCAACGTGATCGCGACGAGTGTCATCGCGACCCTTCCTTTGTGCGCGCGCAGATCACGCAGCATCGCGCGAAGCATCAGACAACTACTTTCTCGAGGTCTTTCATCCGGTCAAGGACACGGTCGGCGGTCGGGTCGGCCAGTTCACCGACCACGCGGCCATCGGCGAGGAACAGAACGCGGTCGGCGTAGGCGGCCGCCGTCGGTTCGTGCGTCACCATCACCACGGTCTGGCCCAGTTGGTCCACACTGCGACGTAAGAACCCGAGGACATCCGCCGAGGACTTGGAGTCCAACGCGCCGGTCGGCTCGTCGGCGAAGACCACCTCAGGTTTGGTGATCAGCGCGCGGGCACACGCGACCCGCTGCTGCTGACCACCGGACAACTGGCTGGGTTTGTGGCCAAGGCGGTGCCGCAGCCCGATCCCGTCGATCACCGCGTCGGCGAACGCCTGGTCCGGCCGCCGCCCGGCCAAATCCAGCGGCAGCACGATGTTCTCCCACGCGGTCAGCGTCGGCAGCAGGTTGAATGCCTGGAACACGAACCCGACCCGGTCCCGGCGTAAAGCAGTGAGCCGCGCGTCGGACAACGAAGACGTCTCTATATCGCCGATGAACACCTGGCCGCTGGTCGGCTTGTCCAGTCCGGCGAGGCAGTGCAGGAGCGTGGACTTGCCGGACCCGGATGGACCCATGATCGCGGTGAACCGCTCGCGCGGAAACCCAACTGTCACGTTGTCGAGCGCGGTAACCGTTACGTCGCCAGGAGATCCGGCTCCGTATACTTTGGACAGTGAGGTGGCGTGGATCGCCGGTGTCGTTGATTTCTGCACGCCGTCAACGGTCCCGGATCGCGGCTCGTGGCACATCTGCCTGGAGACAGATCTTCCATCTCTATCTCAAGACTGATGCGCCGAGCGGCGCTCCGCCCTACGGTTGATCGTGCGGGCCAGTCCACCAGCGCATCAGTAACCGGTGGCGAGCATCAGCCGCACGTGGTCTGTGAGGGCAGGTCGGCGCTGGGATCGAAATAGGCGGTTCGATCCTCGCTCTGATCACTTCCCTCGCCGTCACGCCGCTGGCTGTAGGCGGGCGCGAGATAACCGGCCTGTAGCGCGTCGCAACCCATGGAATAGGTGAACCCGTGTGAACGAGAAGCCCAAACTCCCCGGCTCGTCGCTGCGTACTTGTCACCCAGCACCGAGTAGTCCACGTCCCATCGGCCGACGGCGACGATGTCCATCGCATTTCGCAGCCGGTCCGGCTCACTGGTGTCGAACGCATACGCGAATACGTAGTTCGTGTGCACCACCAACTCGCCCGGCTTGTTGCCCTGCTCGGCCCACATCCGGCCGCGCACCTTGGGCTCGGCGGGCAGCAGCCGGAACCCCGTGGCGAGCCTGGTGGCATACGCGTGCGCCTCATGCGGTTCGTCGGCGAAGACCGGACGCATTTTCCGCTGTGAGTCCTTGGCCAGCAGCTTGAGATACCGCTCGACGTCGTGCTGTTCGAGGACGGCGCGATCCAACCTGGAGGTGATCAATACCTGGCGAACCTGCGCGTACGCGTCCTTCACTTGTTGCGCGTTGAACGGGCCGACAGCCTGCGCTGGTGGCGCGACGATGCCCTCCGCGCCGTCCGACCAGTCCGCGGCAGGCGTCCCGAGGAACGGCCGATTGAAGTCGACTTGAACTGGTGGTGCCGCCGCTTTCACGTCGACTGTTCTCGGCTCAGCCGTACCCGTCACTTCGTTGAAAGCGACAATCCCGGCCACGACCGCTACGCCCACACTGAGCATGGCGACCTTGGCGCGGTAGCGCTTGAAAAACGAACGTGTTGAAGTGGCGTCGTGTTGTGGGTCCTCGGGCATGTCTCCCTCGCGCGTGCTCGCGGAGAACAGTGTGCCCGGCAGCCCCGTGGTGTACCCACACCGGACCTGCCGAGACTAGCCTGAATACGGTGCGTGAAACCAGTGGTTACGCGTAGTGGCCCGGGTGCGCTGAGTCACAATGCGTGGTCGTCGGCTGACGAGCAGCCAGGGAAGTCACCCGTTCGTATGAGTAGGCAATGCGGGTGAAAGCGTTCCAGCGCGGTTCGTAAACTTTGTCACCGTGACCGAGACAGCCATTCCCCAGCCAACTACCGATCTTCCGGCCGCGTTCGCGCCCGAGAAGGTAGAGGGAAGGCTGTACCAGCGATGGGTAGAGGCCGGCTACTTCGAAGCAGACGCCTCGTCGGACAAGCCGCCGTTCACCATTGTGCTGCCGCCACCGAACGTGACGGGCAGTCTGCACATGGGCCACGCGCTGGACCACACGCTGATGGACGCCATGTCTCGGCGCCGCCGGATGCAGGGTTACGAGGTGCTCTGGCTGCCTGGCATGGACCACGCGGGCATCGCGACACAGAACGTCGTGGAGCGCTCGCTCGCCGAGAAGGAGGGCGTGTCCCGGCACGACCTGGGCCGTGACGAGTTCGTGGCGCGGGTCTGGGAGTGGAAGGACGAGTACGGCGGCCGGATCCTCGGCCAGATGCGCAGGCTCGGCGACGGCGTCGACTGGAGCCGTGAGCGCTTCACCATGGACGAGGGCCTGTCCAAGGCTGTGCAGACCGTCTTCAAGAAGATGTACGACGACGGCCTGATCTACCGCGCGGAACGGATCATCAACTGGTGCCCGCGGTGTCAGACGGCGCTGTCGGACATCGAGGTGGAGCACTCCGAGGACGAGGGCGAGCTCGTCTCGATCCGGTATGGCGACGGCGACGAGTCGATCGTCGTGGCGACCACGCGTGCCGAAACCATGCTCGGCGACACCGCGGTGGCCGTGCACCCCGAGGACGAGCGCTACCGGCACCTGATCGGCAAGGAGATCCCGCTGCCGCTGACCGACCGCCGCATCCCGGTGGTCGCCGACGAGCACGTGGACCCCGAGTTCGGTACGGGTGCGGTGAAGGTGACGCCGGCGCACGACCCGAACGACTTCGAGATCGGCCAGCGGCACAACCTGCCGTCGATCACGATGATGAACGAGCGCGCCGTGGTCGTCGTGAAGGGCCCGTTCGAGGGGCTCGACCGGTTCGAGGCCAGGCCCGCCGTTGTCGCCGCGCTGCGTGAGCAGGGCCGGATCGTCGCGGAGAAGCGGCCGTACCTGCACTCGGTCGGACACTGCTCGCGGTGCGACACCGTCATCGAGCCGCGGCTGTCGATGCAGTGGTGGGTCAAGGTCGAGCCGTTGGCACGCGCGGCCGGTGACGCCGTGCGGGACGGCCGGACCACGGTCCACCCGCCGGAGTTGGCCAAGCGCTACTTTGACTGGGTCGACAACATGCACGACTGGACCATCTCCCGCCAGCTGTGGTGGGGGCACCGGATCCCGGTCTGGTACGGCCCGAACGACGAGGTCGTGTGCGTCGGACCGGACGAGCAGCCGCCATCAGGCGAAGGCTGGACGCAGGACCCGGACGTGCTCGACACGTGGTTCTCCTCGGGCCTGTGGCCGATCTCCACGCTGGGCTGGCCGGACAACACCATCGACCTGAAACGGTTCTACCCGACCAGCGTGCTGTGCACCGGCTACGACATCCTGTTCTTCTGGGTCGCCCGGATGATGATGTTCGGCCTGTACGCGATGGACGGCGTCCAGCCGTTCGACCAGCTGTACCTGCACGGACTGATCCGCGACCAGTTCGGTAAGAAGATGTCCAAGTCACGCGGCAACGTGATCGACCCGTTGGAGTGGCTCGACCGCTACGGCGCCGACGCGCTGCGCTTCACCTTGGCCCGCGGCGCCAACCCCGGCAGTGACATGGCATTGGCGGAGGAGTGGGCGTCCGGTTCACGCAGCTTCGTCACCAAGCTCTGGAACGCCAGCCGGTTCGCCCTGATGAACGGCGCGACGACCGCGGTGCCGGTGCCCGACCGTGACGAGCTGACCGACGCCGACCGCTGGATCCTGGACCGCCTGGACAACGTCGTGTCCGAGGTCGACGGCCTGTTCGAGGACTTCCAGTTCGCCAAGCTGTGCGATGCGCTCTACCACTTCACCTGGGACGAGTTCTGCGACTGGTACCTGGAACTGGCCAAGGTCCAGATCGCCGAAGGGCGCGAAGAAGCCACCCGCGCGGTGCTCGGGCACGTGCTCGACGCGTTGCTGCGGCTGCTGCACCCGATCATCCCGTTCGTCACCGAGGAACTGTGGACCGCGCTGACCGGCGGCGAGTCCGTCGTGATCGCCTCGTGGCCGTCCGCGAGCGGCGCGGCGACGGATGCCGGTGCGGCGCAGCGAATCGAAGGCGTGCAGAAGCTGATCACCGAGATCCGACGCTTCCGCAACGACCAAGGCCTGAAGCCAGGCCAGAAGGTCAACACCCGGCTGACGGGCGTTGAGGCGGCCGGGCTGTCGGCTCACCAGAGCGCCGTGGCCACGTTGGCACGGTTGACCGAGCCGGAGGACGGGTTCTCCGCCAGTGCCTCCCTGGAGGTCTCGCTGCCAGGCGGATCCTCCGTCGTGGTCGAACTGGACCTGTCCGGTGCCGTGGACATCGAGGCCGAGCGCAAGCGGCTGACCAAGGACCTCGCGGTCGCTCAGAAAGACCTCGCCCAGTGCGAGGCCAAACTGAACAACCCGAAGTTCACCGAGAAAGCCCCGGCCGACGTGGTCGACAAGATCAAGGTCCGCCGCGAGGCCGCCCTCGCCGACATCGACCGGATCAACGCCCGGCTGAGTGCCCTGCCTACCGCCTGAGTTCGCTGTCGGCTGCCACCAGGTGCCAGTTGCTTGGTGGCAAAGCCGATGGCAGCCACCGAGGCTCGGCGGACTGGTTGCGTTAGGCCAGGCACAGCAGCCTAGCGGCGTGGCCCGATACGCTTGGCTGGCGCACAATGATATCCGGCGCGCCGGTGGCCGATTGACCTTCGGGTGGGCGGCCTTCTGGCGCGCAGGGTGCCCTGCGATGTTGCCGGAGGTGGTGCGTCATCGGCTCCAGGGTGAGGTGTGTTCCTGTGGCACACCATCGGATTCTGGCTTGGGCCGCTGGGTTGGGCGGTCGGGTGTGGCGGTTTTCCTCAACGGGCTCAACGAGATGATGAAGGTTGTCCGGCCGGGTGAGCTCAACAAATTCACCGTTCCGCCGTGTGCGCTCACAATCGAGTGCACGATCGAGAGGCCGAGGCCGGTGCCGCCGCCAATGCTTCGGTTTCGGGAGTCGTCGATTCGGTAGAACCTGTCGAAGATCCGGCCTTGGTGTTCCGGCGGGATTCCTGGCCCTGTGTCGCTTACCGTCATCACCGCGTCCGCGCTGACCCTCAGTTCGACCTCGGTTCCCGCGGGCGTGTGGCGGGCGATGTTCGTGAGCAGGTTGTCCAGGACTTGGCGCAGCCGCATCCCGTCGCCTTGGATCAGCACCCGGCTGGGGGCGTCGAAGTCCAGTGGGAAGTCCGGGTGTGCGGCCACGAATGCTTGTGCCGCCGCCGAAGCGACCTCGACAAGGTCCACTTCTTCCTGCCGCAGCGGGGTTTCCGAGTCCAGCCTGGCCAGCAGTAGCAGGTCGTCCACGAGGACGCTCATTCGCTCTGTCTCTTCGCGGATTTTCGCGAGGTGGGCTTCGCGTTCCGCTGGTTCGTTCGCTGCCGCGTACCGGAAAAGGTCCGCGTAGCCGCGGATCGAGGTCAAGGGGGTGCGCAGTTCGTGCGAGGCGTCCGCGATGAATCGGCGCAGTCGTTGTTCCGCCGCCGTTCGAGCTGCCAGGGAGGAGTCGATGTGGTCGAGCATCACGTTGAATGACGTTCGAAGCTCTTCCACCTCCGGGCCTCCGCCTTGTCCCTGTGCGCGGACTGGCAGGTGGCTTGAGTCCGTCAGGTCGTGGGAGGTGATGTCGTGCGCGGTCGACGCCATGTCGCTGAGCGGGCGCAGGCCTCTTCGGAGTACGAGTCGGCCTGCGACGACCAGGACTACCAGTGCTGCCGCGAACGTTCCGACCGACAGGATGATCAGCCAACGAACCGTGCTGTTCATGTCGGTGATGGGAGCGGCGGTGACCAGGATGTCGCCGCTGGCGATCGGGGTCGCGCGCAGCCGGGCCGGGCCGACTCCGTGAATGAAGATCGTTTGGTACAGCTGTGCCGCGTGCTGCCTCACCACGTTGTCCGCTAACCGCGTGAATTCGTCGCGGTCCTGCAGCGGAGGCAGTGGTGCGTCGGCTATCTGGGAAAGGGTGCCGTTGTTCGGGTGGTACACCAGCTGCTGCCAGTCAGGGGGTGCTTTCCACTTTCCCCGATAGTTCGCCTGGTCGTGCTGTATCCGCTGGAGTTGGTTGTCCTGCTGGCGCGACAGGTAGTCACGCGTGCTCGTCACAAGCACTGTGCCGACGATTCCGAAGACGATCAGTGACAACACGCCCAGCGCCAGGGCCAGGCGTGTGCCAAGCGGGGTGCGTTGCCAGCGGTTCATCCCGTTGGCCGCCGCACGACGTAACCCACGCCGCGCACGGTGTGCAGCAACGGCTCGTGGCCGTCGTCGATCTTCCGGCGCAAATGTGACACGACCAATTCGACCACATTGGACCGGCCACCGAAATCGTATTCCCACACGTGATCGAGAATCTGTGCTTTCGTCAGCACCGCCGGTGACCGGCGCATCAGGTAGCGCAACAGCTCGAACTCCGTCGGCGTCAACGACACCGTCACGCCCGCGCGCTTCACCTCTCGGGTGTCCTCGTCCATCGTCAGGTCGCCGACTTCGAGCACGGAACGCTTCCATGCTGGGCCGTTGCTTCGGCGCAGGACCGCGCGCAGGCGGGCCATCAGTTCTTCCACCGAGAACGGCTTGACCAGGTAGTCGTCGCCGCCTCGGGTCAGGCCCGCGATCCGGTCGGCCGTCGCGTCCTTCGCCGTCAGGAAGACCACGGGCACCATCGCGCCGGTCGCGCGCAGGCTGTCCAGCACGGTGAACCCGTCCACATCGGGCAGCATCAGGTCGAGCACCACGATGTCGGGGCCGAAGCTGGCTGCCTGACGCAGCGCTTCCTCACCCGTCCCGGCCGTCACCGCGTTCCAGCCTTCGTAACGGGCGACGGTGGCGACCAGGTCGGCGATGTGCGGTTCGTCGTCAACCACGAGCAACCGCACCGGGCTCTTCTTGTTCACACACTCAATGGTGCGGTATTCGCGCACGTCGAGCGAGGCGACCGGGCCGCCGATAGTAAGTCGACAGGTTCATGACAGGGTCGACACAGGATCGCAATCCAGTCTCGGTGGCATGACGACCCTGTCACTGACCCGGCCGCGCGTTCTCGCGCGGACCGGCCTCTATACGGTCCTGGGCGCGAATGTCGCGCTCGTCACGGTCCTGTTCGCCGATGCGGGGCCGTCGGCTGATCCGCTCATCTCGATCGGCCGCCTGCTGGGGATGTACGGCGCACTGCTGATGGCCTTCCAGCTCGTGCTGATCGCCCGGTTGTCCTGGCTGGACCGGCGGCTCGGGATGGACCGGCTGACCAGCCTGCACCGGTGGACCGGCTTCAGCGTGCTGTGGCTGCTGCTCGGGCACATGGTGTTCATCGTGTTCGGCTACGCCACCCTGTCGGACACCGGGCCGGTCGACGAGTTCGTCACGCTGGCGACCACAGTCGACGGCATCTTCCAGGCGATTGTCGCGTTCGCGTTGATCATGTTCGTCGGCGCCGCGTCAGCCCGGTTCGCCCGGCGCAAACTGGCGTACGAGACCTGGCACTTCATCCACCTCTACACCTATCTCGCGGTCGTTCTCGGTTTCTCGCACCAGATCTTCGAAGGCTCGTCTTTCGTGGGCAACGCTTTCGCCCGCGCCTACTGGTGGACGCTGTGGGGCGGCGCGCTCGCGGCCGTGCTGCTGGGTCGCGTGATTCTGCCGCTGTGGCGCAACTTCCGGCACCAGCTGCGGGTTTCCGCGGTCGTGCCCGAGTCCGATCAGGTCGTGTCGGTGTACGTCACAGGCCGCAACCTCGACCAGTTGCCTGCCAAGGCCGGTCAGTTCTTCATCTGGCGGTTCCTGACCAAGGGCCGTTGGTGGGCGGCAAATCCGTTCTCACTGTCCGCCGCGCCGGACGGAAAGTCGTTGCGGCTCACCGTCAAGGCGCTTGGTGACGGCAGTGCTTCCTTGCGTCACATCAAACCTGGCACGCGTGTGTTCGCTGAGGGCCCGTACGGCGCCTTCACCACGATGCACCAGACCAAGCAGAACGCGTTGCTGATCGCAGGAGGTGTTGGTATCACGCCGATCCGTGCGCTGCTTGAGGAAATCCACGGACACGTTGTCGTGTTCTACCGTGTGAACAAACACGATGACGCCGTGCTGCTGCAGGAACTGGACCACTTGGCGCGCTCCCGCGGCGCGGTGTTGCACCTGCTGGCTGGCCCAGTGAACGCGGTGGACGCGCACGGCAACCAGTTGCTCAGCCCCAAGAACGTGGCCGGACTGGCGCCCGATGTCTGGGACCGTGACGTGTTCGTCTGCGGCCCGCCTCCGATGACCAATGCCGTCCTGAGCTCGCTGCGTGAGCTGGGCGTGCCCCGTGAACAGATCCATGCCGAGCGCTTCAGCCTGGCTAGTTGAGAGGACCGAGAACCAATGCGTAGGGCGATTCCCGCCATCCTGCTCAGTGCCGTCGGATTCGTGTTCGTCTGGCAGTACGAACCGACCATAGCCTCGGAGTCGGTGGCGCTTCCTCCTCCCAACACCGTGCCCGCCTTGCCACCCTCGTCCAGCCAGCAGGCTGCGCCGGGCACGTCGTCCGCCCCGACCGTCGAGCAGCCACGGACCGTCAACGGGTCCGTGGAGCGCAACCGGCACGGCGTCGTCCAGGTCCAGGTCGTGTTCACCGGCGACCAGATCTCCGACGTGCGATTCCTGCAGCTGCCCAACTCCGGACCGTCCAGAATGGCCGGACCGCGCCTTGTCCAGGAAACCCTGCAGACCCAGAGCGCCGCGATCGACACCGTGTCCGGCGCGACCATGACCAGCGAGTCGTACATCACCTCGCTGCAGGCCGCGATTGACGCCAAGGGCGCCTGATGGCCGTCAACGCGGTACGCCAGGTGATGGGCCTGCCGATCTCCGTTGACCTGCGGGACGGCACCCAGCGCGACGCCGACCTGGTCTTCGACTGGCTGCACGAGGTCGATCTGCGGTTCAGCCCCTTCCGCCTTGACAGCGAGGTCACGCGGTTGGGTGACGGCAAGATCGGTGCCGACGAGATCAGCGACGATCTCCGGCACGTCCTCGCGCTGTGCGAAACGTACGAGAACCGGTCGGATGGTGTGTTCAAGGTCCTGCTCCCGGGGCGCAGACTCGACCCGAACGCCATCGTCAAGGGCTGGTCGGTGCAGCGTGCCGCGGACATGCTGCGCGCGGCCGGGCTGCGCAGGTTCTGCATCAACGCCGGTGGTGACGTGGTCACGGCCGGCGAACCGACCGATGGCCAGCCGTGGCGGGTCGGTATCCGGCACCCGGACAACGAGCACGAGGTCAGCGTCGTCCTCGGGGTTCGCAATGGCGCCGTCGCCACGTCCGCGGCCTATGAGCGAGGCAACCACATCCTGGACGGACGGACCGGGCTGCCAGCGTTCGGCCTGCTCAGCATGACCGTCCACGCACCGGACCTGACCACGGCCGACGCGGTGTCGACGGCGGCTTTCGCGATGGGCAGCGACGGCCCGCAATGGGCTGCCGGCCAGCCCGGCTGCCTCGTCTACGCGGTCGACTCGAACTACCGGGTTTTCCGGTCCCCGGAGCTGCCGGTTCTGCCGTGAAGGTCACCTTCACGGCATCTGACCCCAACACCCCGGTATAGCCGAACGCGGCCCCGTCTTTGCCCCGCCCGTAGACCTGACTGATTTTCGAGTCCAGATCCAGCAACCCCAACCGGTCGGCCCCCGCCAGCAGCGGCGTCAGCTCCGCCAAACGGGCCAGCAGCCGGGCGGAGAGTTTCTCCAGCTGAGCGACATGACCCATGCTGAACCAGCGCAGAAACGTGCCCACAGTGGACGATGCGCGGATCCCGGTGAACAACCCCGCCATTCCACCATGCCCCAGCACATCCAGATCACTGATCGAGTCCGCGCCCACGGCCATCCCCGCCACGATCGAGCTGATCTTCGCGCCCGCGTTCGCCCCCACCGAACCACCCAGCCGGACCAGCTCATCCGCCAGATCCGACAACCCCGCATCCTCGGCCAGCCGCATCACCGCCACCAGCCCCGCGTGCGACACCAATCCCGGATCGTCGAACCTCACCGACACCGCGCCACGCGTATGCGGTGCTCTCACCTAACAGATGCCCTCTCACTCGAGGTTTGTTGTTCCGTCGCAAGAACAATCATCCCAAGTCAGAGGGCATCTGCCCGTCCACGACACGACCAACCCACCAAGATCAACGGTGAATCCAGGTCTGACGCCCGTAACTCGGCCCGCACGGCGGCAACTAGACTCGGTTGACGTGACCGATCCCGACGCGCTGCAGGTTCTCCGTGAAGTCGAAGCGGAGCTGGACACCCGCTGGCCGGAAACCAAGATCGCGCCGTCGCTCGATCGCATCAAGGCCCTGATGGACGTGCTCGGCAACCCGCAGAACAGCTATCCGACCCTGCACGTCACCGGAACGAACGGCAAGACGTCGACCACCCGCATGATCGATGCCCTGCTGACCAGGATCGGTCTGCGGGTCGGCCGGTTCACCAGCCCGCACCTGCAGCTGGTGACCGAGCGGATCGCACTGGACGGCGCGCCGATCAGCCCGGAGCGCTACGTCGGGACCTACCGCGAGATCGAGCCGTATGTGTCCATGGTGGACGACGCGAGCGACGTCCGGATGAGCAAGTTCGAGGTGCTCGCCGGGATGGCGTACGCGGCGTTCGCCGAGGCCCCGGTCGAGGCCGCGGTGGTCGAGGTCGGGCTCGGCGGCGGCTGGGACGCCACCAACGTGGTCGACGCCGAGATCGCCGTGATCGGCCCGGTCGCCATCGACCACGTCGACTACCTCGGTTCCGACATCACCGGGATCGCGCGGGAGAAAGCGGGCATCATCAAGCCCGAGTCGATCGCGCTGCTGGCCGAGCAGCGGCCCGAGGTGATGCAGGTCCTGCTGGAGCGGGTGGCCGAAGTGGACGCGACGGTCGCGCGGCAGGGCTCGGAGTTCGCGGTGCTCAACCGGGATGTCGCGGTCGGCGGTCAAGTGCTGACGCTGCAAGGCCTTGGCGGCGTGTACGACGAGATCTTCCTTCCCTTGCACGGCGCACACCAGGCCGACAACGCGGTCCGCGCGCTGGCCGCGGTCGAGGCGTTCTTCGGTGCGGGCGCTGACCGTCAAATCGACGTCGAGGCGGTCCGGGAAGGCTTCGCCTCGGTTGTGGTGCCCGGCCGGATGGAGCGGATGCGTTCCGCGCCAAGCGTTTTCATCGATGCCGCGCACAACCCCCATGGCGCAGCCGCGTTGGCGGCGGCATTGGAGGACGAGTTCGCGTTCCGGCGCCTCATTGCCGTGGTCGGGATGATGGCGGACAAGGACGCCAAGGGGATTCTCGAAGCGCTCGAACCGGCGGTCACTGACATCATCCTGACGCGCAACACCTCGCCGCGCGCCATGGACGTGGACGAACTGGCCAGCATCGCGCAGGACATCTTCGGCGACGAACGGATCGTCGTCGAACCCCGGCTCGACACCGCGCTGGAAACCGCGGTGCACCTCGTCGAGGAGGTCGGCGACCCGAACGAGCCGCTGGCCGGTGGCGGGATCGTGGTCACCGGATCCGTGGTCACCGCAGGCGAGGCAAGGACTTTGTTCGGGAAGGAACCCGCATGACTGCCCCTAACCCGATGAAGGGTTTCCGCGGAGTCATGGCGGGCGCCCTGATCATCGAGGCGATCGTCGTCGCGTTGGCGCTGCTGGTCGTGCACCGCACGGCAGGCGGGCTCGCGTCGTGGAAAGGCCTGTTCGTCGGTGGGATCGTCCTGGCGCTGATCCTGACCTGCGGGCTGCTGCGGTTCTCGTGGAGCATGTTCGTCGTGATCGCCCTGCAGGTGGTCATGCTCGTCGGTTTCTTCGCACTGCCGGAACTCGGTGTGCTCGGGCTGATCTTCGGTCTGGTGTGGACGTACCTGTTCTGGTTGCGCCGGGACGTGGCCAAACGGATGGCAGAAGGACGTCTGCCAAGTCAGCAGGACAGTTAACGTGCCGTTCGTTTCCAGGGGATACAACGCCCGCATGGACAGACGAACAGTTCTGCGTGCGGGTGCGCTGAGCGCCGGTTTCCTTGTCGCTGGGGGACTTCCCGCTAACACTGCTAACGCGGCGTTGCGACGCGATCGCCCTGTGCTTACTCACGGCGTGCAGGCGGGCGACGTCACGACTGACGGTGCCCTGGTGTGGACACGGGCAGACCGCCCATCACGAATGCTCGTCGAGGTATCCACGGACCCGTCGTTCCATCACGCTCGTCGCATTCGTGGGCCGGTTCTGACTCCCGCTTCTGACGGCACGGGCAAACTCCGTGTGTGCGGGCTGCCGCCGGGATGTGAGGCGTACTACCGCGTGCGCGCCGAGGACCTCGACGGTCGCACGACGAGTGAGCCGTTGACCGGCAGTTTCCGTACAGCTCCGGTTGGTAACGCTGATGTTCGGTTCGCGTGGTCGGGAGACGTCGTGGGCCAGGGATGGGGCATCAACCCCGATATCGGCGGTATGCCTGGGTTTGCCGCGGTTGCCGCCCGTAAGCCGGATTTCTTCCTGCACAGCGGGGACACCGTGTACGCGGACAACCCGTTGGTGGAGAAGGTCACGCTGCCCGACGGGCAGGTGTGGCGCAACATCGTCACTCCGGAGAAGAGCAAGGTCGCCGAGACGCTCGCTGAGTATCGCGGCCAGTTCGCGTACAACATGCTCGACTCCAACGTACGGGCGTTGGCGGCTTCGGTGCCCAGCATCGTCCAGTGGGATGACCACGAGGTCGTCAACAACTGGTACCCGGGCGAGATCCTGGATCTGCCGCAGTACACCGAGAAGCGCGTGGATGTGTTGGCGCAGCGGGCTTTCCAGGCTTTCCACGAGTGGCAGCCGGTCGACAAAGCGCGTGCGGTCGACGGACGCGTGTACCGCAGCTTCAGCTTCGGCCGCCGTGTCGAGCTGTTCGTCTTGGACATGCGGACCTACAAGGACGCGAACACTGCTCCTCGTGACGGCGTCGGTCAGATCCTGGGTGCCCGTCAGGCTCGGTGGCTGGTCGACTCGCTCAGCCGCAGCCGCGCCACCTGGAAGATCGTGGCCGCGGACCTGCCGATCGGCCTGATCGTCCCGGACGGCGCCGACATCGAAGGCGTCGCCAACGGCCTTCCCGGCAAGCCCGGCGGCCGTGAGCACGAACTTGCGTGGGTGCTGCGCACGTTGTCGCAACGACGCGTGCGCAACGTCGTATGGCTGACGGCTGACGTGCACTACACAGCCGCGCACCATTACTCGCCGGAGCGCGCGGCCGTCGGTGACTTCGACCCGTTCTGGGAGTTCGTGTCCGGACCACTGCACGCTGGCGCGTTCGGTCCCAACACGCTCGACCCCACGTTCGGTCCGGTTGCGGAGTTCGTACACGCCCCACCGGCCGCGAACACGTCACCGTTGCTCGGTTACCAGCACTTCGGTGAGGTGTCCGTGGACGGCCGCAGCGGTGAGTTGACCGTGTGGCTACGTGACGGCCGTGGCACGTCGCTATGGACCAAGACATTGCAGCCGGAACACGCAAGTTAGTCTGCTGCCATCAAACAAACCCGCACGAAGGAGTACGGACCGCTGTGAGCGAGCGCACCCTTGTTCTGGTCAAGCCCGACGGTGTGAGCCGCGGCCTGGTCGGAGAGGTCATCTCCCGGATCGAGCGCAAGGGCCTGACCCTCGTCGCGCTCGAGCTCAAGCACGTCAGCAAGGAGCTGGCCGAGCAGCACTACGCCGAGCACGCGGAGCGGCCGTTCTTCGGCTCGCTCGTCGAGTTCATCACCGGCGGCCCGGTCGTCGCGATCGTCGTCGAGGGCGTTCGCGCGATCCCCGCGTTCCGCCAGCTGGCCGGCGGCACCGACCCGGTGGAGAAGGCCGTGCCCGGCAGCATCCGCGGTGACTACGGCACCGAGGTGCAGTACAACCTCGTGCACGGCTCGGACTCGGCCGACTCGGCCAAGCGCGAGATCGACCTCTGGTTCCCGAACCTCTGAGGCCACCACGAGTGCGTGCGAACGGTCCGTTCGCACGCACTCCACCCGTTAGAGACCCCCAAACCCCCTCTATCACTGATAGACTGGCGTGGCGGGGTGCCCCCTGGGAATGGGTGGGGGCTATACATTAGAGCTGCGCGATTTCGATCTGGGAGTTCGCGGTCTGGCGCAGGTCATGCGGCACCTGTGATGTCGCGCGTGCTCACATGGTGGCCCGGATTCAGCTGGACAGCAGTGATTCGGCTTTGTTGTTGAAACCGATCGTGCGCAGATCGGTCGAGTGGTCCAGGTAGCCGGTCGACCCGCCGCCGAAGCCGGTGTGGTCGAACAGCTTCGCGTCGCACCGTTCCCTGGTCACGAACGAGGACGTCCGGTTGCGGAACTCCCCGAGGTTGGCGGCCTGCGCGTCGACGTTGCCCGTGGACGCCGTGCACGATGAGATCTCCGAACTGCCCAGGCTGTAGGTGTCGCCGGAGTAGTTGTAACCGTCGTAGAGCCGGACCAGTTCCGTCCAGGCGGCCGTGCCCGCGGGGCGGAACGCGTCCACCTGTGCTTCCGAGCTGAAACAGGTCGCGATGTCGGCAACGCAATGCCTTGGCGCTGCCGCGGCGGCGGTACCAGCTCCCGCGAGTGCGAGTCCGCCGACGGCGGAAATTGTCATCAACGCGGTGTTCTTTTGATATCGAACATAGAAACGCGACTCCCCCCAATTTCGTGATGAATGATCGCCGAAAGTGTGTCAAGAGATGTGAAAGCATGGCACAGTCGAGTCATCGGCGCGGCCATGACATGGAAATCCGTCCTACGTAGGTATGTCGGCGTCCTGTGGCAGGACGATTCTCGGGGTGTGTGACGGTTTGTGCCGGGACGGTTCCGCCGCACCAGGGAACACCATGGTGGACAGTGCTCGGCCGGGAAAACCATCCGAGGGTTGTCGGTGGGTGCCGTTAAGGTGCCTGAGTGGGTGTTGATCCTCTGGTCAAGGCTGTGGGGCTGACCAAACGGTTCGCGGACTTCGAGGCGGTCGCCGGCATCGACATCGAGGTGCGCAAGGGTGAGGCCTTCGGCTTCCTCGGGCCCAACGGTGCTGGCAAATCGTCCACCATGCGGATGATCGCGTGCGTGTCGCCGCGCTCGGGCGGCACGCTCAGCGTGCTCGGCATGGACCCGGAGGTTGACGGACCGAAGATCCGGGCTCGCCTTGGTGTGGTGCCGCAGCAGGACAACCTCGACAACGAGCTGACCGTGCGGCAGAACCTCCAGGTGTACGGACGGTATTTCGGGTTGTCCCGCAAGCATGTCCGGGAGAAGGCCGACGAACTGCTTGAGTTCGCCCAGCTGTCCGACCGGGCCAACGACGAGGTGGATCCGTTGTCCGGCGGCATGAAACGGCGCCTGACCATCGCGCGGTCGCTGGTCAACGACCCGGACCTGCTCCTGCTCGACGAACCGACCACCGGGTTGGACCCGCAGGCCCGGCATCTGTTGTGGGACAGGCTGTTCCGGCTCAAGCACCAAGGCGTCACGCTGATCGTCACCACGCATTACATGGACGAGGCCGAGCAGCTGTGCGACCGGCTGGTGGTGATGGACAAGGGCACAATCGCCGCGGAGGGCAGCCCAGCCGAGCTGATCGACCGGTACTCGACCAAGGAAGTCCTCGAACTACGCTTCCCGCCCGGCCAGCAGGATCCCGGGCCGGTCGAGGACCTGGGTGAGTGGGTCGAGGTGCTGCCCGACCGCATCCTCGTCTACACGACTGACGGCGAGGCATCGCTGGCCGCCGTGCACAACAGGGGAGTGACGCCGGTGTCCAGCCTGGTCCGGCGCTCCACCTTGGAGGACGTGTTCCTCAAACTCACCGGCCGGACGTTGGTGGACTGATGCTGCATCCGTGGCAGGCCCGGTTGCTGGTGGTCGAGTCCATGTGGATCTGGTATCGCCGCAACTGGCGCGCGACCGTCGTCACGACCGTGCTCAACCCGATCTTTTTCCTGGTGGCGATGGGGTTCGGGTTGGGTTCGCAGATCCAGCCGAGCGGGCTCACCGGCGGGCAGAGCTACGCGGTCTACCTGATGCCCGCGATGCTGGCGGCCGCGGCTATCCAGAACGCGGCGGGCGAGTCGACGTTCCCGATCCTGTCCGGGTTCAAGTGGAGCCGCGTGTATTGGGGGATGGCCGCGACGCCGATCACCCCGGCGCAGGTCGCCACCGGCCAGCTGCTGTGGATCTTCTTCCGGCTGTTGTTCTCCGGGATCGTGTTCGCGATCGTCGGGGCCGCGCTCGGTGTGGTCACCGGGCTTGGGATCGTCCTGTCGCTGGTGTTCGCCGTGTTGGCCGGGATGGCGTTCGCGGCGCCACTGGTCGCGTTCGCCGCGACCGTCCAAGGCGAGGGAACCGCGTTCAACCCGGTGTTCCGGTTCATCGTGCTGCCGATGACTTTGCTGGCCGGGACCTTCTTTCCCGTCTCCGAGCTGCCTGCTGCCGTCCGGCCGGTCGCGTGGATCACGCCCTTGTGGCACGGCACCGAGCTGACTCGCGCCGCGGCGTTCTGGCAGCTCGAGTTCTGGCCGGTCGTTGGGCACGTGGCGTACCTGGCGGCGCTGACGAGCATCGGCGTGCTGCTGGCGGTCCGGAACTTCCGTCGCAGGTTGGGGGTCTAGCGGTGAGTGTCGGGCTGGTGTGGCGCGTTGTACCGCCGGGGTTGTACGCGCGTCGCGCGCGGACGGTCGTGGAGCGGTCGTTCCTGGTCAACCGGCGTGCCTGGATGACCATTTTCTCCGGTTTCTTCGAGTCGTTCTTCTACCTGTTCGCGATGGGTGTCGGTTTCGGCGGTCTAGTTGGTCAGGTCGTCGGGCCTGGCGGGCAACCGATGAGCTACGCGGCGTACGTCGCCCCCGCGCTGTTGGCGGCGTCCGCGATGAACGGCGCCGTGTACGACGCCACCTTCAACCTCTTCTTCAAATTGAAGTACGCCAAGGTGTACGACGGCATGCTGTCCACTCCGCTTGGCCCCTTTGATGTGGCGATCGGTGAGATCTCGTGGGCGTTGATCCGTGGCGGGATCTACGCGACCGGCTTCTTGACCGTCATCTCTGTCCTCGGGTTGGTGTCGTCGCCGTGGACGATCCTTGCCTTGCCGGTCGTGTTGCTCGTGTCGCTGGCGTTCGCTGCGGTTGGTATGGCGTGCACGACGTTCATGCGGTCGTGGCAGGACTTCGACCTCGTCCAGTTGGCGCTGCTGCCGATGTTCCTGTTCTCCGCGACTTTCTATCCGCTCAGCGTCTACCCCGAGGGTCTGCAGTGGATCGTTCGGATCTCGCCGCTGTACCACGCCGTCGAGTTGATGCGCGGGCTCACCGCGGGTGTCATGGAATGGGCGATGCTGGGGCACTTGTCGTACTTCGTGGTGATGGCCATCGTCGGCCTGGCTGTGGCGGGGCGACGACTTGGCAGCCTGCTGCTCAGCTAGCCGAAGGTGTGACCGGGGACACATGTGATCCCGGCTCGGGGGTGAGGGCTTCTGACCGGACCGCCGCAAGGCCGCTACCCTGGTTCGCTGTGAGTGTTGAGTCCGTTTTCCCGAAGCTGGAGTCGCTGCTGCCCAAGGTGGCCAAGCCGGTGCAGTACGTCGGCGGTGAGCTCAACGCGACGGTGAAGGACTGGGATTCCACCACGGTCCGCTGGGCGCTGATGTATCCCGACGCCTACGAGGTCGGCCTGCCCAACCAGGGCGTGATGATCCTCTACGAGATCCTCAACGAGCAGCCGGACGTGCTGGCCGAGCGTACGTACGCGGTCTGGCCGGACCTCGAGAAGCTCATGCGGGAACACGACGTGCCGCAGTTCACCGTCGACGGGCACCGTCCGGTGGGTGCGTTCGACATGCTGGGCGTGAGTTTCGCGACCGAGCTCGGCTACACGAACCTGCTGACCGCGCTGGACCTCGCTGGCATCCCGTTGCGCGCCGAGGACCGCACCGAGGACCACCCGGTGGTGCTCGCGGGCGGGCACTCGGCGTTCAACCCGGAGCCGATGGCTGAGTTCCTCGACGCCGTGGTGCTCGGTGACGGCGAGGAAGCCGTCCTGGACATCACCGAGATCATCCGCACGTGGAAAGCCGAAGGGCGCCCCGGCGGCCGCATCGAGCTGCTGACCAGGATGGCCGAGCGCGGCAACATCTACATCCCGCGGTTCTACGACGTCGACTACACGCCCGAAGGCGAGCTCGCGTACACACGCCCCAACCGCGAACGCGTGCCCGAGCGGGTGTCCAAGCGCACGACGATGGACCTCGACGCGTGGCCGTACCCGAAGCAGCCGCTGGTGCCGCTGGCTGAAAGCGTGCACGAGCGGATGAGCGTGGAGATCTTCCGCGGCTGCACCCGTGGCTGCCGCTTCTGTCAGGCGGGCATGATCACCCGACCGGTCCGTGAGCGCACGATCGAGGGCATCGGTGAGATGGTCAACCGGGGACTGGAGGCGAGCGGCTTCGAGGAAGTCGGCCTGCTGTCGCTGTCCAGCGCTGATCACTCGGAGATCGCGCAGATCACCAAGGGCCTCGCGGACCGGTATGAAGGCACGCAGACCGGCCTGTCACTGCCGAGCACGCGGGTCGACGCGTTCAACGTGGACCTCGCGAACGAGCTGTCCCGCAACGGAAGGCGCTCCGGCCTGACGTTCGCGCCGGAAGGCGGCAGTGAGCGGATCCGGCGCGTGATCAACAAGATGGTGTCCGAAGAGGACCTCATCAGGACGGTGTCGACGGCGTTCGCCAACGGCTGGCGGCAGGTGAAGCTGTACTTCATGTGCGGCCTGCCAACGGAGACCGACGAAGACGTGCTGCAGATCGCCCACATGGCAAAGGAAGTCATCAGGGCGGGCCGTAAAGCCGCTGGGCGCAACGACATCCGGTGCACGATCTCAATCGGCGGGTTCGTCCCCAAGCCGCACACGCCGTTCCAGTGGGCCGCGCAAACCGATCCGGACACAGTGGACAGTCGGCTGCGCAAGCTGCGCGCGGAGATCAACGCGGACCGCGGCCTGGCCCGGAACATCGGAATGCGGTACCACGACGGCAAACCGAGCCTGATCGAAGGCTTGCTGTCGCGCGGCGACCGCAGGGTCGGCAAGGTCATCGAGCACGTCTGGCGCGACGGCGGCCGGTTCGACGGCTGGGGCGAGCACTTCTCGTTCGACCGCTGGGTCTCCGCCGCGCAGGCCGAGTTGGAGCCGCTGGGCGTCAGTCTGGACTGGTTCACCACGCGTGAACGCGGTGAGGCCGAGGTGCTGCCTTGGGACCACTTGGATTCCGGCCTTGACCGGCAGTGGCTGTGGGACGACTGGCAGGACGCGCTGGACGAGCAGGAACTTGACGACTGCCGCTGGACCCCGTGCTTCGACTGCGGTGTCTGCCCGACGATGGGCACCGCGATCGAGGTTGGCCCGACTGGCAAGAAACTCCTGCCGCTGACTCCGGTCTGATCGGACGTGGCTGAGCGGGGCGGATCCAGACCGGGTCCGCCCCGCTCTGTTGTCCGCGGCCGCCTACCCCCGGACATGCGCCATCACAACGACAATTCCCTCCGGGGAACCCCCGATTTTCACGTTACCGCAGGGGGCTGACAGTTTTGGCCGACCGAAGGATCGCCAGCTGGTGACCAGCTAGTTCGTGACCGCAGCCAACGCATCCACCAGACCATGCCCGTAAAACCCGTTGTACGGCGCATAACCCGCGCAATAAGCGTCCTGCGTACCGGTCCCATTGAGGTCATAGTCCGCCGGGCACGGCACGGTCTGCGACTGGTTGTTCAGCATCCGCGTCAAAGCCGCAGGCGAAGCCCCCGGATGACTAGAAGCCAGCAACGCGAGCACGCCCGAAACATGAGGCGCGGCCATGGAAGTACCGCAGTACCGCGCGTAACCACCTGGCACAGTGGAAAGAACGCAACCACGGTCAGGATCTCCCTTACCCCGCAACCGTTCCCCGCCAGGCGCCGTAACGTCAACCACGCCAAGTCCGTAAGCGCTGTAACCAGCCTTGAGCTTGTCCATCCCCACCGAAGACACCGCGAGCACGTCACGCAACCCAGCGGGCATCACGCGGCAACTCGGGTCCGGCGGATCAGCCATATCGACGTTTTCGTTCGTCGCAGCCGCGACGTTCACCACACGCTGCGAGTACGCGTACCTGACCGCGCGCGTCAAGGCTTCCTGGGCGACGCTTTGACCGCCGCCCTTGGTGCACGTGAACAACCACGGGTCGACGAAGAAGCTACTGTTGGTGATGGTCATGTGCTTCTGCGCGGCCCACATGAAGCCGCACACCGCGTACTCCGGGAAGATCCGTCCATCGTCGTCAACCACACGCACCGACGCGAGCCGTACGCCCGGAGCCACGCCGGTAACGCCCTTGCCGTCGTCAGCCGCGGCGATCGTGCCGGCGACGTGTGTGCCGTGAGGTGAGTTTTTGGGCGCCCATGCCGCGGGCGTGGTGTCCGGGCGTCCGGTGAGGCAGCCCGCGGACACCGTTGGGTCGACTGCGGCCTTCAGGTCCGGGTGGGTCGCGTCGATGCCGGAGTCGAGTACGCCGACGACGACGTCACTGTTGCCGGTTGTGATCTCGTGGGCGGCGGGTGCGTTGATCATCGCCATGTCCCACTGCTCGCCCGTGCGGTCCGCCGTCGAGACGTTCGTTGACCGGCGTACTCCGGTGCTTGTCTCTTCCGTCTTGCGCTTGCGGGGCGTCGTGCGTTGGGCGCTGAAGGCGCGGTCGGCGCCCATTTGGTCGGTGAACCTCGGGTCGTTCGATGTGGCGACCGCCACTTCGATCTCCGGGTAGTAGACCGTGGTCACGCCACAGGCATCGGCGATCTCGGACTGCGCCTTGGCCGTGGATGTGCCACGGTCGAACACGACGATGTAGCGCGACGTGTTGCCACTCGACGCGGGTTTGCACCCGTCGTCGGTGGGGTCGGCTGCAGCGGGCAGCGCGCACGTTGTCGTGAGCACTGCCGTGAGCACCGCTGCCGCCCTCACGCGGCGGAGCAGAGGCACGACAACAGACCTCCATCACTGGGTCGGCCGGCTCGGGGGTACCGGCTGTCCACCTTGCGGGACGGTAGCCACGCCGCGTCGGCCAGACAAGTTCAACCGCGTTATTGCGCCTGCCGGTACGGTGCCAGCCGAACGCGGGTGCGCACCAGCCGAGCCGCCACAGACCACCAGAAGGAGTAACGCTGAGCCGTCAAGACCAGCCCAATCCGTCGCCACCTGGGGTGCAGAAGCTCAGGCTGCGTTACGCCAAACGTGGGCGACTGCGTTTCACGTCACATCGCGACATCGCGCGGGCTTTCGAGCGTGCCCTTCGGCGGGCACACGTACCCATGGCGTTCTCACAGGGCTTCAACCCGCATCCGAAGATCTCCTGGATCGGCGCGGCGCCGACCGGCGCGGCCAGCGAGGCCGAGTACGTCGAGATCCAGCTCATCGAGGTGGTCGAGCCGGCGAAACTGCTGGCTGAGCTGGACAAGGCCATGCCGCCCGGCCTCGACCTGCTCGAGGTGGTTCAGGCGGGCAGCGGCTCACTGGCCGACCGGGTCGACGCCAGCCGCTGGCAGATCGAGGTGCCCGGGGTCACGCACGCCGAGCTGGCGGCCGCGGTCGAGGCGTTCATGGCGGTCGAGGTGGCCGAAGTGGAGCGTCTCACCAAGAACGGCATGCGGACAATCAACGTCCGACCTGCGGTTGTACGTGCGCAGACCCGTGAAGTGTCGGCGGGCGGGCAACCATATGGGATACTTGAGGTAGTTGTACGGCAGACGACACCTGCCGTACGGCCGGACGACGTACTGAGCGCGCTCCGTATCGTCGCCGCTCTGGAACCGCCGGTGCCCGCGAAGGCGACCCGGATGGCCCAGGGACGGCTCGACGATGGCGGCGGTATCGCCGACCCGCTGGCCCCCGACCGGGGCCCGGAGCCGTCACGGGACGACGTCCACAGCTGACCTGTGCCACCCGTGGGGTGGCGTGAGGCGAGGATTCCCGCCGTTCGCGCGGCGGAACAGGCAAGACGAACGAACCGGCTCTCGTCAGGGGAAGGCGGCGAAGAGACCGGCACACAACGTCCGCGGCCACGCGCCGCGGACCGAACAGGAGAGGCCCCTGTGCGGCCGCGTCCGAGCATGGACGCGCCCGGGGGCGGAGGAGCTACATGTCGGACACGACAACGCCCGCTGGTGACCAGACGGGCGAGCAGGACCTGATCGACCTGCCGCCGAAGATCAGGGTGCACGCTCTCGCGAAGCTGCTCGGCGCGAGCAGCCGCGAGGTGATGGCGGCACTGGCGGACCTTGATGAGAAGGTCCGCAGCGCGCAGTCCAGCGTCAGCCGTGAGGTGGCGCAGCGGGTGGTCGACGCGCTCGCGCCCCAGGACGAGGACGAGCCCCAGTACGACGAGGCCCAGGTCGACGACGAAGCCCAGGTCGAGGGGGCCGAGCCGGAGCCTGCCGCCGAGGTGAGGGTTCCGCCGAAACCGTTGTTCGCGTCGGCGTCGCCGCTGTTCCTGCCGCCCGAGGCGCAGAAGGCGCGCCCGGTCAAGCCGGAGCCGGTCGAGGAGCCTGAGGCCGCCGAGCCTGAGGAGGCGGAAGACGCCGAGGCCGGGGACGACGAGGACGCCTCGACGCGCCGCCGTCGTCGTCGCGGCCGTCGTGGGCGCGGCCGCGGCAAGGGCGGCCAGGCCGAGGACGCCGCGGACGATCAGGATGAGGAGGAAGCCCCGGCTGCCGCGGTCGAGGAGCCTGAGGCTGCCGAGGGCGAGGCCGAGGACAGCGAGGACGCTGCGGAGGACGGCACGAACCGCCGTCGGCGCCGTCGTCGCCGCCGCAAGGGCTCGGCCGACGACGAGGCCGCCGTCAGCGAGGACGACCCGCCCAACACCGTCGTGCACGTCCGCGAAGCGCGGGAAGAAAAGGCAAAAACGGACAAGCCGGATCGTGACGAGGTTCGCAGTGTGCGTGGCTCCACCCGGCTTGAGGCCAAGCGTCAGCGCCGCAGGGACGGCAGGGAGGCCGGTCGCCGTCGCGCGCCGATCCTGTCCGAGGCTGAGTTCCTCACCCGGCGCGAGTCGGTCGACCGCAAGATGGTCGTGCGTGAGCGGGCCGAGCGCACCCAGATCGGCGTGCTTGAGGACGGCGTGCTCGTCGAGCACTTCGTCACTTCGTCCGGTACTGGCTCGCTTGTCGGAAATGTCTACCTCGGCCGCGTGCAGAACGTGCTGCCGAGCATGGAAGCCGCGTTCGTCGACATCGGCCGTGGCCGCAACGCCGTGCTGTACGCCGGTGAGGTCGACTGGGACGCCGCGGGCCTTGAAGGCAAGGCCCGCCGGATCGAGCAGGCCCTGTCCACTGGCGACAGCGTGCTCGTGCAGGTCACCAAGGACCCGGTCGGGCACAAGGGCGCCCGGCTGACCACCCAGATCAGCCTGCCCGGCCGTTTCCTGGTCTACGTGCCGGGTGGCGGCGCCACCGGGATCAGCCGCAAGTTGCCGGAGAACGAGCGCCGCAGGCTCAAGGACATCCTCAAGCGGATCGTGCCCGAGGACGCCGGTGTGATCATCCGGACCGCCTCCGAGGGCATCAGCGAGGACGAGCTGGCCCGCGACGTGCGCAGGCTGCAGGCGCAGTGGCAGGTCATCAAGGACAAGGCGCACGGCAGCGACGAGGTCAAGAAGGCCAGCGCGCCGACGCTGCTCTACGAAGAGCCGGACCTGCTGGTCAAGGTCGTCCGCGACCTGTTCACCGAGGACTTCTCCGCGCTGGTCGTGCAGGGTGACGACGCGTGGGACACGATCGACGCCTACGTCCGGCACGTCGCGCCGGACCTGCAGGAACGCCTGCAGCGGCACGTCGGCCCGACGGACGTGTTCACCGAGTTCCGGATCGACGAGCAGCTGCTCAAGGCGCTTGACCGCAAGGTGTGGCTGCCGTCCGGCGGCTACCTGGTCATCGACCGCACCGAGGCGATGACCGTGATCGACGTGAACACCGGCAAGTTCACCGGATCGGGTGGCAACCTCGAGGAGACGGTCACCCGCAACAACCTGGAGTCGGCCGAGGAGATCGTCCGCCAGCTGCGGCTGCGCGACATCGGCGGGATCATCGTGATCGACTTCATCGACATGGTCCTGGAATCCAACCGGGATCTGGTGCTGCGCAGGCTGACCGAGTGCCTTGGCCGTGACCGCACCCGTCACCAGGTCGCCGAGGTCACCTCGCTGGGTCTTGTGCAGATGACACGCAAGCGCGTCGGCACCGGGCTGCTCGAGGCCTTCAGCACCACCTGTGAGCACTGCCGCGGCCGTGGCGTGATCGTCTCGACCGAGCCGATCCTGAAGGCGAACGGCTCCGCTGGCGCAAATGGTGGTGCCAACGGCGGCCACCAGCACCAGAATCAGGCGCCGAAGTCGGGCAAGCCCGCGGAGGAGAAGTCCACCGAGCGCACACGTGAGCGCCCGACCCGCGCCGAGCGCCGGGCCAAGGCCGAGCGTGCCCGTGCCGAGGCCGCTGAGGCGGCGGAGGCTGCCGAAGCCGCTGAGTCCGCCGAGACGCACGCTGAGGTTGCCGCTGAAGTCGCTGCCGACGCTGCCGCGGAAGCGGTCGAGGCCGCTCAGGACGCCGCGGTCGAGGCAGACAAGGTGGCTGCCGAAGTTGAGACGGCTGCCGATGAGCCTGTCGAAGCAGCGCCTGAGGGAGCTGTGGCTGAGGAGCCGGTGCAAGAGACGGCTCCGGAGCCTGTGGTGGAGCACGCGGCAGGCACCAACGGGCACGTCCCGGCTGCGTCTTCCGAGGTGCCGCAGGGCGTGGACGACGACTTGGTGCTCGCGCCACCGCCACGGCGGCAGCGCAGGCGCTCGGCCTCCCGACCGGCTGGACCGCCGGTCAACGCGGTCCAGGAGCAGTAAGCAAGGCCCCCGCTAGGGGCCGCAGAAGCATGTTGTAACCTAGTACGTGGCCCGCCTTCCAGCGGGTCACGTCGTGTGCAGCCCGATCCTGCAGATCAGGGCGCGCGTGGCCCAACCATCATCAACGAGTAGCAAGCAGGAGACTTCCGTGTCCGCGTACGCGATCGTCAAGACCGGCGGCAAGCAGTACAAGGTCGCCGTGGGCGACGTCGTCGAGGTCGAGAAGCTCGAGGGCGAGCCGGGCACCGAGCTCAGCTTCCCGGCAGTGCTCGTTGTCGATGGCACCGACGTCACCACCGATGCCGACGCGCTGGCCAAGGTTTCGGTGACCGGCAAGGTCGTGGCTCAGACCAAGGGCCCCAAGATCCGCATCCACAAGTTCAAGAACAAGACCGGATACCACAAGCGCCAGGGTCACCGTCAGAAGCTGACCCGCGTCGAGGTCACCGGCATCACCAAGTAAGGACCTGACCAGCCATGGCACACAAAAAGGGCGCATCAAGCTCCCGCAACGGCCGTGACTCCAACCCGCAGTACCTTGGAGTCAAGCGGTTCGGCGGCCAGGTGGTGAAGGCCGGTGAGATCCTGATCCGCCAGCGCGGCACCAAGTTCCACCCCGGTGTGAACGTCGGCCGCGGCAAGGACGACACGCTGTTCGCGCTGGCCGCCGGTGCGGTCGAGTTCGGTGCGAAGCGCGGCCGCAAGACCGTGAACATCGTTCCGGTCGAGGCTTCGGCCTAAGACACCTAGCATTTCCAGGGGCGGGCCTGCTGTAGGGCCCGCCCCTTGGTGCGTTTCTAGAGAGGAAAGCCGCTGTGTCCCGATTCGTCGACCGTGTGGTGATCCACGTCGCCGCCGGTGACGGCGGTAACGGCGTTGCCTCCGTGCACCGCGAGAAGTACAAGCCCCTCGGCGGCCCCGACGGCGGTAACGGCGGCAACGGTGGCGACGTCATACTCGTTGTCGACTCCGGTGTGCACACGCTGCTCGACTTCCACTTCCGGACGCACGCCAGCGGCGGCAACGGCAAACCGGGGCAGGGCGCGAACCGCGACGGCGCCAACGGCGCGCCGCTCGAGTTGAAGGTTCCGGACGGCACGGTCGTGATGACCGAGGACGGCGAAGTGCTCGCCGACCTGGTCGGCGTTGGGACACAGTTCGTGGCTGCCTCGGGTGGCCGTGGCGGGCTCGGCAACGCCGCTCTCGCGTCCAAGGCTCGTAAGGCCCCTGGGTTCGCCCTGCTCGGCGAGCCGGGGGAGCGGCGCGACCTTGTGCTCGAGCTGCGCTCGGTGGCGGACGTTGGCCTCGTGGGTTTTCCGTCAGCGGGCAAGTCGTCGCTGATCGCCGTTCTGTCCGCGGCGCGGCCGAAGATCGCCGACTACCCGTTCACCACGCTCGTGCCGAACCTCGGCGTGATCACCAGCGGCGACCACGTCTTCACCATGGCCGACGTGCCCGGCCTGATCCCTGGCGCCAGCCAGGGCAAGGGCCTCGGCCTGGACTTCCTGCGGCACATCGAGCGGTGCGCGGTGCTCGTGCACGTCGTGGACTGCGCGACGTACGAACCCGACCGTGATCCGGTATCCGATGTGGACGCGCTGGAGAACGAACTGGCGCTGTACACCCCGGCTCTTGGCGGGGATCTGGCGGAGCGGCCACGGGTCGTGGTGCTGAACAAGATCGACATCCCGGACGCGCGCGACCTCGCCGAGATGGTCAAGCCGGACTTCGAGCAGCGCGGCTGGCCGGTGTTCGAGGTGTCCACCGCCACCCGGGAAGGCTTGCGGGAGCTGGCTTTCGCGCTGGCCGAGGTGGTCGACCAGTACCGTGCCGCGCAGCCCGTCGCCGAGGTCACCCGGGTCGTGCTGCGGCCGAAAGCCGTGGACGACAAGGGTTTCGAGATCATTCCGGACCCGGAGGACGACACGGGCTTCATCGTCACCGGCGAACGCCCGGAGCGGTGGGTCCTGCAGACGGACTTCAACAACGACGAAGCCGTCGGATACCTCGCCGACCGCCTCAACAGGCTCGGCGTCGAGGACGCGTTGGCGGCCAAGGGCGCACAGCCCGGTTGTGCCGTCACGATCGGGTCATGGACCTTTGACTGGGAGCCAACGACTCCTGGTGTCGCTGCCGTGCTGACCGGGCGCGGTACCGACGTGCGGCTCGAACCCAACGAGCGCGTGGGTGCAGCGGAACGCAAGATGGCCAGGCGGTTGCGCCGCGGCCTGCCGGTTGAGGATGAGGACGAGTGATTTCGCCGACGCGCAAGGCACTGGTCGAAGCGAGCCGGATCGTCGTCAAAGTCGGTTCGTCCTCGCTGACCACAGCGGAAGGCGGCCTGGATCCTGCGCGTCTCGACTACTTGGTCGACGCGCTGGCCGCCCGCCGCGCAACCGGCAGCCAGGTCGTATTGGTTTCGTCGGGTGCCATCGCGGCTGGCCTCGCACCGCTAGGAATCCCGCGGCGCCCGCGTGACCTCGCGACGCAGCAGGCCGCCGCGTCGGTCGGCCAGTTAGCGCTCGCGCACGCGTACGCGTCGTCGTTCGCGCGCTATTCGTTGACAGTCGGTCAAGTTCTGCTCACGGCCGACGACGTTGTGCGGCGTTCGCACTACCGCAACGCGCAGCGCACGTTCTCCAAACTGCTCGCGCTGGACACGGTTCCGGTCGTGAACGAGAACGACACCGTTGCCACCGAGGAAATCCGCTTCGGCGACAACGATCGCCTCGCCGCACTGGTGGCTCATCTGATCGGTGCCGACGCGCTCTTCCTGTTGTCTGATGTAGACGCCTTGTACGACGGCGACCCGCGGAAGGTCGCCGCTCGGCGGATCGACGAGGTCGCCGGTGACTCCGATGTGGACGGCGTGAAAGCCGGAACCCAAGGGGAATCCGGCCTCGGTACCGGCGGCATGGCGACCAAGCTCGCTGCAGCTCGTCTTGCCTCGTCCTCAGGTATTCCTGTTCTGCTCGCCGCCGCGACTGACGTACCGCAAGCGCTGACCACGGCCGAAGTGGGGACGGCGTTCGCGGCCACCGGTACGAGGCTGTCGGCGCGACGGTTCTGGCTTGGGCACGCCGCCGGTGCGGCTGGCCGTCTGTGGCTGGACGACGGTGCCGTGGCCGCAGTTGTTCACCGCCGCCGTTCTTTGCTCAGCGCGGGCATCACGGCCGTTGACGGCGAGTTCGACGCGGGTGATGTCGTCGAACTCGTCAACTTGTCCGGCGACGTGGTCGCGCGGGGCGTCGTCGCCTTCGACGCCGTCGAACTGCCCGCGCTGATCGGTCACTCCAGCCACGAACTGCCCGCCGAGCAACGCCGCGAAGTTGTGCACGCCGACGACCTGGTGCCTATTCGGTCGTTCTGAGTCTTGTCAGATGGCCCACGAGCTTCGCGAGTTCATCCGCGTACTTCTCGATGAACTTGGTTGAGGCCTCGTCCTCGCCGGTGATCGTGCGGACCAACAACGGCACCGTCAGGCTCGCGCTCGCCGCGTTGATCAGCGCGAGCAGCAGGTATGCGGGGTCCAGGTCGCCAGGGATCTCGCCGCGCTGCTGGCGTTCGCGCATCTGCTCGACTTGGCCGCGCATGAACTCGGCTTCCTGAACCGAGCCTGGGTTCTCGCCCGACATGTTCGCCCAGACCATCACCCGGCCCCAGTCGCGGTCTTCCGCGGTGTTGAGCGTGAACTGACGGATGACGTCGGTCAACGGCTGGTCCGTCGAGGACATCTGGCTGCCTGTCTGCTGCCACTGAACGGCCAGTTCCTGATAGAGGCCTTCCTTGCCGCCGAAGTAGTACGAGATCAGCTGTTTGTTCACGCCCGCGCGGTCGGCGATGTCGCTGACTCGCGCCGCGGCGAACCCTTTCGCGCCGAACTCGATTTTGGCCGCGTCGAGGATCTTGCGCTTCGTCCGCTCCGGGTCGCGCTGTTTCTCGGCTGGGGCACGCCGTGGGCGCCGAGGGGTCTCTGACACGCGATCAGAGTAACGGATGACTCAATCATCTTAAGAGTTGACACAATCATCCATTGGGTTGATTATGGGTGCGTCGACCTGAGGAGGAGATATGAAGGTGCTGGTTGCCGGTGGTGGGACCGGCGGGCTGTGCTTGGCGCAAGGACTGCGCCAGGCGGGCGTGGACGTGCAGGTGTACGAGCGAAGTCGCACCAGGATCGAGCGCCTGCAGGGCTATCGCGTCCACATCAACCCGCACGGTTCCGCGGCCTTGCACGAATGCTTGCCGCCTGACTTATGGCAGCGATTCGTTGAGACATGCGGGAAGTCGGGTGACTACCGGTTCCTGACCGAGCAGTTGACGGAGTTGCTGCTGATCGAGGACTCGTTGACCTCCGGCCCGGACGCGGCGTCAGCGCATCATTCGGCCAGCCGGATCACGCTGCACCAAGTGCTGTCCGCCGGGCTTGCGGACGTACTGCACTACGACAAGGAATTCGTGCGCTACGAACAGAACCCGGACGGCACGGTGACCTGTCACTTTGCCGACGGCACGACAGCGACAGGCGATGTCCTGATCGGCGCGGACGGTGGAAACTCCCGCGTGCGTAGGCAATATCTGCCGCATGCGGAGCGGATCGATACCGGGATCACCGCGATCGCAGGCAAACTACCGCTGACCGACGAGGCTCGTCGGTCGCTGCTGCCACGACTGGTCGAAGGCCCGAACACGATCATGCCGCCCAAAGGGTGCTGCATGTTCGTAGCGCCGCACGAGCTCGGCGGGGGAGTGAACGACGAAACGTTCGCGCACAACGAGGTCCTGTTCGACAACACACAGAGCTATGTGATGTGGGCGTTCGCGGCCAACTCCGGCCGGTTCCCGCCAGGAGTGTCCTCGATGGATGGTGACGGGTTGCGTGACATGGTCAGCGGGTTGATTGCGGACTGGCATCCGGGTCTGCGGGCCTTGGTGGCCGACTCGCCGGGTGAGGCCGTGTCGCTGTTGCCGATCCGGACTTCCGTGCCGCCGAAACAGTGGGCCACGACGAACGTCACGCTGATGGGCGACGCGATCCACAGCATGACGCCATTCGGGGGTATCGGTGCGAACACCGCGTTGCGTGACGCACAGTTGTTGTACCGCAACCTGGTTGAGGTGGCAGAAGGCAAGCGGTCCGTGCTGGACGCGATCGGTGACTATGAGCAGCAGATGCTCGTGTACGGATTCAAAGCCGTCCGCTTCTCACTGCGGAACGCTCACCAGTCAGTGTCCGAAGCCAAGACCGGTCGCGTGATGTTCAAGACCGTACTTCGGATGTGCTCGGTGCTCCCGCCGCTGAAGCGTGCGATGTTCGGCACGCACGGCGAGTAGCTACTTCAGGTCCATGCCCTTGGTTTCAGGCAACGTGCGGATGACGAAGAACGCGATGACCGCGCCCGCCGCGACGTACCAGAAGAAGATGTAGGACACGCCCGCCTCCGACAAGGCGGTGTTCACCAACGGCGCCGTGCCGCCGAAGGTCGCGACCGTGAGGTTGTACCAGGCCCCGATACCGAGCGCCCGCACCTCGGTCGGGAACAGCTCGCTCATGATCGCCGGTGCGATCGACGTCACCGCCGTGTACAAGCCAAGGCCGACGCAGAACACCACGATCAGATTGCCGATACTCGGTGTGATCAAAGTAGACAGTGGCACGATCAGGATGGCTGTCGCCGAAGCCCACCCCAGCATTTGTGGTTTGCGGCCGTAGCGATCCGACAGCACACCCATGGGATATTGCAGGGCGATGAACAACGCCGTGCCGATCGACAACGCCAAGAAGACGTCGTCAGCCGACGCCTTCTTGGCGTTGATCGCGAACGGCGTCAGGGTGCTGAAGAACGTGTAGTAGCAGAGCGTGGACAGCATCGTGATGCCGATGAGCTGGCCAACCGCCTTCGGGTGGTCCTTCAACGTCACCAGCAACGGGTTCTTGACGTGCCGGGCTTTGTCCTTGCTCTTCTCGAAGTGCTCGGTCTCGTCGATTGTGCGCCGCAACCACAACCCCACGATGCCCAGTACACCGCCGATGATGAACGGGATCCGCCACCCGTAACTGGCCATGTCCTGCTTGTCGAGGATCCGAACCAGGAAGTACCCGAGCAGCGACGCGATCAACACCGCGCCACCGGTGGAGATGTAGAAGAACGCGGAGTAGCGGCCACGCCGAGCCGAAGGCGCGATCTCGCCAAGGTAAGCCGAGGCGTTCGACACCTCACCACCCAACGAGATGCCCTGGGCGATCCGCGCGAGTAGCAACAGAATCGGCGCCAGCCAACCCACCGCCGCGAACGTCGGCAGCACACCGATCGCCAGCGATCCACCAGCCATCAGCACGATGGTCAGGATCATCGCGGGTTTACGCCCGCGCACATCCGCGAACCGCCCAAGCAGGAACCCACCAAGCGGCCGGAAGAAGAACGCCAGCGCATACGTGGCGAACGTCGTGATCAGCGCCTTGCTGTCCGGTGCGAACAGCGCACTCGCGATGTACGTGCTGAACGTCGCGTAGACAGTCCAGTCGTACCACTCAATGGCGTTTCCGATCGACGCCGCGACGAGCTTGCGAACCGGCAACTTGTGCCCAACCGGCTGTGCCACCTGCTCCGACATGCGATGGACCTAACCACACGAAACGCATGATTAGTAGATCTCCAACAGTATTGACGGTCCGTGTCCAGCTACCGGGAGTGATCACAAAACCTCGTGACACGCCCTTGCGGCGCCGTCCACCATGTGCCCATGAGTTCGGAAGCCGCGTTGTCAGCGATGCGTGACGCCGTTGCCCTATGGCAAGCAGGCGGAGCAAACGCGGCCGGAATCATCCACGCCGCCTGCGATCTGTTGGTCGCAGGCGTGGACGGACCCGCGGTGGGCATGCTCGCCGCGGTCTCGATCAAGTCGGTTCGCGTCGACAGCTACGAGATCGAGGAGTTGCTCGAATCGGTCATGTCCGAACTGGACCTGCCCTACCACCCACGGGAAACAGCGGCCGCGCAGGAATCGGCATTGCGGATCATGGCAACCCGGACCCTGGAAGGTCTGATGTCACCCCGAGACCTGACCACGTGGGCCCACATGACCTTCGGGCACGAAGGTATTGAGCTCGCGCAAGAACTGGTCGCCCTTGACGATTACTACCACTTCAGAGTCGAGTACACAGGTACGTCGGCTGAGAGTTCGAAGTCGAGGTGCTCACCGAAGCCCGACGCATCACGTCTCTTTGTTGATGAGATCCCAAGGCTGCACGGCGGTGGCCAGCGTGAGCGGGCAGCCGCGTAGGCCTCGGTTTGTTGTCAGCGCAAACGGCGGCAGCGCGTACACGGCAGTACCGCCCAGGCCAAGGTTGCGCTGGCCATGGCGAACGCCATCGCGGCGTGGGCCTTGGTTCCTCTTGTCGGTGTGAACCGCGGCTTTGCCTTGCGTTGGGCGCTGTTGCTAGCTCGAACCACAGCCCGCCTAGCCCTGGACACTGCCGCCATCTCGAACGGCAACCCAGCCTGTCCTTCGTTCCTCGTCCCTACGTCGTTGTCGCAAGCGCGAACGGCAGAACTGGCCCAGAACCCGCGTCGGACAACAACTTCGCTGCGACCGCCATCGTCCACCCGCTGTCGATCTGGTCGTCCACCAGCAGTACAGGTCCACCGACCCGGCGGACTCCCTCGGCCAGCGAAGCAGGAACCTGCATCGCCTGCCAGAGACCGGCCAGTCGTTGGGCACTGTTGCCCCGGCGGTCAGCACCGGCGGCGATCTCCACCTCGCCGAGGAACTCCAGCCGTCCGATCGAGGCCAGCCGCTCACCCACGCTGCGGATGAGTTTCGGCCGCCTGCTTGACGAAATGGTCGCCACAGCAACCGGTCGGCTGTCCCACTTCCAGTTCGCCAGCACCTTCACGCACGCGTCGAACATGTCGTCCGGAACCGGACCGTCGGGAGCGTCCGCTGCCAGCATCGCTCGCAGCCGATTACCCCAGCCGATGTCGGTCAACCGGCCAACCGCCCGCCCCGGCGCGGCCTGCTCCTCCTTCGCGATCTTGCCCGACAAGGGAACGCCGAGCGCCTTCATCCCCGGCGGCCATTGCCGTCGTGGCATCACCTCCACTCCCGGGCGACGCAGCCGATCCCGCGCTTCGGCCGCGCCACTCTGGGAAACCGTTGTGTCCCAAACATGTCCTGTGCAGTTGTCACACCGGCCGCACGCGGTCGCGTGTGGATCGTCCAGTTGCCGGAGCAGGAACTCCATCCGGCAGCCTGCCGTGGCTTGGTAGTCGAGCATCGCCTGCTGCTCGGCCACCCTTGCCTCGGCCACGTGCGCATAGCGCTCCGCGTCGTACGTCCAGTCGCTGTCGAGAAGCACCCAGCCGCCGCGCTCCCGACGTACGACACCGTCCACATCGAGCACTTTGAGCACAACCTCGAGCCGCGAGCGGGACAGGTCCACGCGCGGTTCCAAGGCTGGCAACGACATCGGCCCGTCCGCGGTCCCCAACGCGTCGAGCACCTGCCGCACCACCGCCTCCGGTGGGAAAGCCAGCGAGGCGAAGTACGCCCAGATGTCCCTGTCCTCCGCCCCTGGCAATAGGAGTACCTCGGCCTTGTCCACCCCACGGCCCGCCCGGCCGATCTGCTGGTAGTACGCGATCGGCGACTGCGGTGCCCCCAAATGCACCACAAACCCAAGGTCCGGCTTGTCGAAGCCCATCCCGAGCGCGGACGTCGCCACCAACGCCTTCACCCGGTTGGCCAGCAGGTCTTCCTCAGCCCGCAACCGTTCGGCTTGTTCGGTTTTCCCCGAGTACGCCCTAGCTTCGAGTCCCCGCTCGCGCAAGAAGGACGCCACTTCCTCGGCCGCCGCGACAGTCAATGTGTAGATGATCCCTGAGCCGGGCAACTTTGGGATCTGTTCGCCCAACCATGCCAGTCGCGTCGCGGCGTCCGGCAGTCTCACCACTGCCAATCTTAGACTCTCTCGGTCCAGGGCGCCACGTAGAACCAGAGTATCCTTTGTGGAGGGTCCAAGTCCCAGCTGCTGGGCCACATCCCGCACGACACGGTCGTTCGCGGTCGCTGTGGTCGCCAGTACCGGAACACCCGCGGGCAGCTCGGTCAGCAACGTGCGCAGCCGCCGGTAGTCCGGCCGGAAGTCGTGGCCCCAGTCCGAAATGCAGTGTGCTTCGTCCACAACAAGCATTCCCGCCGAAGCCGTCAGCGAAGGCAGCACATTGTCGCGGAAGTCCGGGTTGTTCAACCGTTCCGGGCTCACCAGCAACACGTCCACGGAGCCCGCGTTCACCGAGTCCTGGACCTCGTGCCATTGGTCCGAGTTGGACGAGTTGATCGTCGCCGCGTGCACGCCCGCACGCGCGGCGGCCTCGACTTGGTTACGCATCAACGCCAACAGTGGTGAGACAATCACCGTCGGCCCCGCGCCGCGCGCCCGCAGCAACGCGGTGGCCACAAAGTAGACAGCCGACTTTCCCCAACCCGTACGCTGCACGACGAGCGCACGTCTGCGCCCAGCCACGAGTGCCTCGATCGCGGTCCACTGGTCGTCTCGCAGCCGAGCGTCGTCGCCGGCGAGCGCGCGGAGATGGCGCTCGGCGTCTTCGCGTAGTTCGTTCACTGTTCCACCTCTACCGTATGTGCGGCGAGTGCACCGTATTACGCCACGACAAGTCCGTGCGAACGGACCGTTCGTACGATGTCAGGAGCGGAAGTGAGCGAACAACGCAAGCGGGATTCGGCCGCGAGCAAGGTGGCTTTGCTTGACGCGGCAAGGGATTTGTTCGCCGACCGTGGGTATGATCGGACGACTGTCCGTGACATCGCCGCTCGCGCCGGCGTCAACCAAGCGCTGCTGTTCCGTTACTTCGGCAGCAAGGAGGCGTTGTTCGCGGCGGTGGTCGCTCGCTCGGGCAAGGAACGTCTCGCTGAGTACCCTCGCGACCAGGTTTTCGCCCGGATGCTGCGCGGGGTGCTCGACAAGGACCAGCAGGGCGACCACACGGTGCAGATCATGCTGCGCTCCAGTGGCGAGGACACGGTGGCCAAGGACATCAACGAGCAGTTGGGCCAGGACTACGTCAGGGCGCTGGCTGGGCTGACTGATCAGCCGGACAGTGCGTTGCGGGCTCATCTGGTGCTCGCCTGGATCATCGGGATCGACGTGATCCGCTCGATCGCCAGGGCTGATCCGCTGGCCAGTGCGGGCGCCGACGAGGTGATGGCGTGCGTGTTGCCCGCTGTCCGGACATTGCTCGAAGGAGTGAGGGATATTCCGGACGCGTAGGGCGACGATTCGTTGACCCCTAGTTATCGGACGAGTACCTTCGAAATTGTAAGCAGACGCTTACAAGGCAAAGGGGGCCTGGTCGATGACCACAACAGACCATCCGATCAACTACCCGTTCCCTGGCGGCGGCACCGATGACTACGTAGCGCTCAACCCGTCGGCTGAGCGAGCCGGGCTCGCGGACAGCGAGCCGTTGGTCCGGGTCCGCCTGCCGTACGGTGGCGACGCCTGGCTCGCCCGTCGCTACGAGGACGTCAAGCTCGTGCTCGGTGACACCCGGTTCAGCCGGGCGGCCGCGTTCGGCAAGGACGTGCCACGGTCGTTCCCGGTGATCCGCGAGGACAAAACCCTGCTTGACATGGATCCGCCGGACCACACGCGGCTCCGCAGACTTGCCACGAAGGCGTTCACCTCCAAACGGGTCGAGACGCTCCGGCCACGCGTGCACCAGATCGTCAACACCCTGTTCGACGAGATGATCGCCAAGGGCGCACCCGCCGACCTGATGTCCTCGGTGTCCTGGCCGCTGCCGATCACCGTGATCTGCGAGATGCTCGGCGTTCCCTACGAGGACCGAGAGAAGTTCCGTGCCTGGACCGACGCGTCACTGGCGATCAGCGCCTTCACGCCTGAGGAGATCGAGCAGGCGACCCGCAACCTGACCGACTACATGGCCGGTCTGCTCCGCCAACGCCGGGAAAACCCCAAGGACGACCTGCTCACCGCGCTGATGCAGGCACAGGACAACGATGACCGGCTCGACCCGGACGAGGTCGTCCAACTGGCCGCCGCACTCCTGGTCGGCGGGCACGAGACGACGGCCAACCAGTTCGGCAACTTCGTCTTCAGCTTGTTCGACCACCCCGAGGAGCTGGCCAAGCTGCGGGCGAATCCGGACACGGTGAACGCCGCGGTCGAGGAGTTGCTGCGGCACACCCCGCTCAGCGCGAGTGGCGGCTTCGTGCGGATCGCCACCGAGAACGTCGAGGTGGGCGGCACGACGGTACGCGCGGGCGAAGGCGTGTTCGCCGACGTCGTCGCCGCGAACCGGGATCCTCGGCGGTTCGACGACGGCCAGGAACTCAAGCTGGATCGCGAACCTATCGGGCACATCGCGTTCGGGCACGGCGTGCACCACTGTATCGGTGCGCAACTGGCCAGGATGGAACTCCAGGTCGCGCTCGGCACGTTGATCAGACGGTTCCCCGACCTCTCGCTGGCCGTGGACGCGCAGGATGCGCCGTGGAAACATGGCCGTCTAGTCCGTGGCCTGCAAGAGCTGCCAGTTACCTGGTCGGAGGTACGTGAGTGAGCGACACACAGTGGCGCATCGAGGTGGAGCGCCCTTTGTGCATCTCGTCGGGGATGTGCGTCGGTATCGCACCGGACCACTTCGAGCTCGAAGCCGACGGTTCGCACGCGCTGGCCGATGTGGTCGACCAGGATGAGGCCGTGATCGACGCGGCCGAGTCGTGCCCGGTCGAGGCCATCAAGGTGTTCAGCGCCGCCGAGAACGAACTCGTCGCACCGGTTGACTGACCCGGTGCCCGTCCGGGCGTGAGCCGCTCACGCCCGGACGATCACCTGATCCAGCGATTTACGCACCAGATCCGGGACCACCGCGTCCTGCGCCGGATAGCCGGCCGCGATCACCGCGAACGCCTTCTCGTTACGCGGCCGGCCAAGCACCTCGGACAGGAACTTCATCGGGCTCGGCGTGTGCACCAGCGCGCACAACCCCGAAAGGTGTAGAGCGGTCAGCAGCATGCCGACAGAGATGCCGACCGATTCGTCGACGTAATAGTGCTTGTGGCTCTCGCCGCTCTCGTCGAGGTAGAACCGCTGCTCGAACACCACGATCAGATACGGCGCGTCGGTCAGGTGCGGCTTCTGCTCGTCCGTGCCGAGGGGTTCGAGTGCGGACAACCACTCCTCGCCAAGCCGTCCCGCGTACGAACGGCGTTCCTCTTCTTCGGCCGCGCACCGGATGGCAGCCCTCGTTTTGGGGTTGGTCACCAGTACATAAGTCCACGGTTGCTGATGTGCGCCGGAAGGCGCGGTCGCCGCCACCGCGATCGCGTCGAGGATCACTTGTTCCGGTACTTCGTCGCCGGCGAACGCACGGACCGTGCGACGCTGGCTCATCCGTTCTCGCAGGTCAGCGGCAATAACCATGGACGCTTTCGGCGGAATCCGGTGAGGCCGGTACGGCGTCGGCTGATACGGCTGGCCGTGCATGGGTGTCCAACTCCTCATAACCCTCCATCTTGCCTCGATGAACAGCGGAAAGGCCCCCTCAAGAGGTGAAAAAGGCAGGTAATGGCCCCTCTTGGAGTCTTGATGCCGCGTACTCTGCCGAGCTATGTCGGCGAAATGTCGAATCGGGATCATGGGCGGCACCTTCGACCCGGTGCACCACGGTCACCTCGTCGCGGCCAGCGAGGTCCAGGCACGGTTCGGCCTCGACGAGGTCATCTTCGTGCCGACCGGTCAGCCGTGGCAGAAGGGCAGCCGCGAGGTCAGCCCGGCCGAGGACCGATACCTCATGACGGTGATCGCGACCGCGTCCAACCCCCGGTTCTCGGTCAGCCGGGTGGACATCGACCGCGGCGGGCCGACGTACACCGTGGACACGTTGCAGGACCTGCGGGCCAAGCGTCCGGACGCGGAGCTGTTCTTCATCACGGGCGCGGACGCGCTCGGGCAGATCCTGTCGTGGCGCGACGCCGAGAAACTGTTCGGACTCGCCCATTTCATCGGCGTGACCAGGCCTGGGTACACGCTGGACGACCATCATCTGCCGGACGGTTCGGTCAGCCTGGTCGAGGTGCCCGCGATGGCGATCTCGTCGACCGCGTGCCGCGACCGCGTCAGCCTTGGCGAGCCGGTCTGGTACCTGGTTCCGGACGGTGTGGTGCAGTACATCCAGAAGCGCAACCTGTACTCCGAGCGGATCATCGGCTGTCAGTCGGAATAGTCATGCGCCTCGACGGCCTGGCCCAGGTACCCTCATACCTCAATTGCTGATGGCCCGACAAGGAGAGATGTGCCTGCTACGCCCGACGCACGCAGGTTGGCGCTGGTGGCGGCCAACGCGGCTGCTGACAAACTGGCCAGTGACATCGTCGTTCTCGACGTGTCGAACCAGCTGGTGATCACCGACTGCTTCGTGATCGCCTCCGCGCCCAACGAGCGCCAGGTCGGCGCGATCGTGGACAACGTCGAGGAGAAGATGCGCGAGGCCGGCACCAAACCGGTCCGCCGCGAAGGCGCCCGCGAGGGCCGCTGGGTGCTGCTCGACTTCGTCGACGTGGTGGTGCACGTCCAGCACACCGAGGAACGCTCGTTCTACTCGCTGGAGCGGCTCTGGAAGGACTGCCCGCGAATCGAGTTCGACCCGACGCCAGAGCAGGAAACGTGACGCTTCGCCGCCTCGTGCTGTGGCGGCACGGGGAGACGGACTACAACGCCGAAAGCCGGATGCAGGGACATCTGGATTCGGCGTTGACCGAGGTCGGCTGGAACCAGGCCCGGTTCGCGGTGCCCGCGCTTGCCCGGTTCTCCCCGGATCTGGTTGTGGCATCGGACCTTCGCCGTGCGACCGACACCGCGACGGTGTTCGTCAACGCGACGGGGGTTCCGCTGCGGATCGACAAGCGTTTGCGTGAGACCAATCTCGGTGAGTGGCAGGGTTTCACCGGCGCTGAGGTCGATGAGAAGTCCCCAGGATCACGGGCGGTGTGGCAGCAGGACGCGACCTGGGCACCGCCCGGTGGCGAGTCCCGGATCGAGGTTGCCGCTCGTGCCGCCGAGGTCGTCGCTGACCTGGACGAGGGCGACGAGGAGACCGTCATCCTCGGTACGCATGGCGGCTTGATCACGGCCCTGACCGGCAAGCTCCTGGCGTTGCCCGTGGAGTGCTGGCCGATGCTCGGTGGCATCGGCAACTGCCATTGGACCGTGCTGGCCAGGCGGGAGTCGACTGGGCTGGCCTGGCGGCTGATCGCGTACAACGCCGGCATCACGGGATGACCACGCTGCTGGTCTTCGGCGACTCGCTGAGCTTTCACGGCCCCGATGGGCCGATGCCCGCCGACGACGCACGGCTGTGGCCCAACGTCGCGGCCGCGGAGCTGGGCGGGACGGCTGAGCTGGTCGCCGGGTTCGGCTGGACCGCGCGTGACGCCTATTGGTCCTTGGTCGGCGATCCCCGGGTGTGGACGTTGCTGCCCAAGGCTGACGTGCTTGTGCTCGGTGTCGGCAGCATGGACACGTTGCCCTCGCCGTTGCCGACCTATCTACGTCAAGGCCTGCGGTATGTGCGCCCGGATGGCCTGCGGCGATGGGCCAGGGACCGGTATCTGGCGGCTCAGCCGTGGTTGTCGCAGGTCATGGGTGGTCGGCCGGTCGCTTTGCCGCCCGGATTGACGGTTCGCTACCTTGATTTGATCTTGACTTCGATCCGGGCGTTGCGGCCGACGTTGCCCGCAGTCGGCGTGTTGCCCCCTGAGCATCGCGCGCCGTCCTACGGTGGCGTGCACACCGGGCGTGTCCCCGGTGCTATGGCAATTTCCCGATGGGCATCATCGATCGGGGTGCCCGTACTCGACTTGGCCTCGTTGACCAGGGACCACGTGCTCGGCGGGCACGGCAACGCCGACGGAATGCACTGGGGCTGGGACGCCCACAAAGCCGTCGGACGCGCTTTGGCCGAGTTGGTCGTCTCCACCGGCGCGAAACAGACGTAGGCTCGGCGATCATGTCCGTCGTCGTAGTCACCGACTCCACGGCGCACCTGCCCGAAGGCTTCGCGGCCCGGCACTCGGTGCGCGTGATACCCCTGCATGTCGTCATGGACGACCGAACCGGGCTTGACGGTATCGACATCGGCCCGATGCAGCTGGCGAGCGCGTTGTCCCAGCGTCAGGTCGTGACGACGTCGCGGCCTTCGCCGCACGAGTTCGCGACTGTCTACCGGGAGCTGCTGGACGCTGGGGCGTCCGGTGTGGTGTCCGTGCACCTGTCCCGGCATCTGTCGGGGACATGGGACTCGGCGCGACTCGCGGCTGAGGAGGTCGGCCCGGACAAGGTACGGGTCGTGGATTCCCGGACAACGGGCATGGGGCTTGGCTTCGCGGCGCTTCGTGCCGCGGCTGCGGCCGCTGACGGTGCCAAAGGGCTCGACGTCGAGGCCGAGGCGGTGACGACCGCGGCTCGTGCCAAGACTTATTTCATGGTTGAGACGCTTGAGTATTTGCGGCGAGGCGGGCGGATCGGGGCAGCGGCCGCGTTGGTCGGGACCGCGCTGGCGGTCAAGCCCGTGTTGCATGTTGCCGACGGGCGGATCATGCCGTTGGAGAAGGTCCGGACGGCCAGTCGCGCGATGGCTCGGTTGGTGGATCTCGCTGCCGATTCAGCTGGCAGTGGACCGGTTTCCCTTGCCGTGCACCATCTTGCCGCGCCAGACCGGGCTGCCGAGCTGGCCACCCGCCTTGAGGAGCGCTTGCCCCGGTCGTCTGGGTGCGTGGTGTCTGAGCTCGGTGCGGTCATTGGCGCGCACACAGGCCCAGGCGTGCTCGGTGTGGTCGTCCTCCCGGACTGAACCCCCTACCACAAACCACCGACACCCCAACAAAAAACCCAACCCCGAACCCGAACTTGTCCACAACCCCAACTTGTCCACAGCGAAACCACCCTCAAGAAGGCAAAAACCCAATCACCCCCCTACGCTCGAAGCATGTTCGAAAACCGCCAAAAACAAAAACCAGCGGACGCGAAGTCCCGCCTAAAGCAGCTGTGGACGGCGCACGCGACCGAAACCCCTTCCCCTGTAACGGAATGGATAGACGAAACCCCGCCATCCCCGCCACCGCAACCAGTAGCCCGCGACCGCCTGAAGAACCTCCGGCTGCCCGTCGTCGCGACAGCAGCTGTCGTCATAGCCGCCTGTGCGGCCATAGGAATCCTTGTGGCACAACCAGAAACGGAAGTGCCGCCGCTGTTGCCCGCTGCGGTGGTGAGCACCGACGCGCCTGCGTCAACGGGCAGCATGGTGATCAGTGTCGTAGGCAGAGTCCCCAAACCAGGACTCATCACCTTACCCGAGGGCTCCCGCGTAGCCGACGCGATCCAAGCAGCAGGCGGAGCGTCCGATGTAGACGCTCTAGCCCTGAACATGGCCCGTCGCCTAGCGGACGGTGAACAGATATACGTAGGAATCCCACCGCCCCTGGAGGCGCAGCTACCCATACCCCAATCCAAACCAGCGAAAATCGACCTCAACACGGCAACATCTGCGCAACTCGACACCCTCCCCGGAGTCGGCGCGGTGACAGCCCAGCGCATCATCGACTGGCGCGCACAACGCGGCCCCTTCAAAGCAGTGGAACAACTCCGCCAAATAGACGGCATCGGCGAGAGCCGATACACCAAACTCAAGGACCTGGTGACAGTACGATGACAATCCCCTTCCTGCCCACACCAGAAAACTGGCCCTTCTCCCCAGTCGAAACCTTCTGGCTCACCGCGGTGGTCAGCGGCTTCCTCATGATCTCGAACCTCCGCCTCCCACCCTGACACCCCAAGCCCCCTCGCTCCCTGCTGTCCCTACGTCCGCCGAATCCCTGCGTGGTCTCGAAATGAAGTCCTTCCCTTCTCGCACGGGATAGACAGACCTACCCCAGAACAATCCCTCATGACCCGGCCGTCGCCACGCGCTCATTCGCCCTTTACGGCCTGCATGGAGGCCAGAGCCGTTGCTGGGCAGCTATTTACCCACCCACACACAACCTTGGAGCTCGACATGCGCTTAAGACCTTGCTAGAGGCAACAAAACTTCGTTCCTCGCCATGACTCAAACCCGATAAGCCAAGCCGAAAGCCGAAGCTGGGCGGGGCACCCCCGGTGCGGAATGACGAAGTCACACGGCGGGGCAAGGCATCTCACGCTCCCGAACCCGTGAAGTCACGTGCCTAATCTCGCCGTGCCGGAACGACAGGATGTCGGTGTTGGTGTCGGCCCGAGCGTCTCGCGGAGCTGGCGCGGTTCGCCACTGTACTGCAGCGGCGATCTCACCGCGCTTAAGAAGCGCGCCGCTTCTTAAGCGCCTCCGGCACTTGATCGCCGCAGCACGCCTTGGCAGCAACAGCTCCTCAAGACCCTCGCCGATCCCGCACTTGGCGAGCCAAGGGCAGCCGCTGCGCTGGTGCGGCCTTCCGCTGCGGTGGTGTGGGCTGTTGGCCATGCCGGAAGGAGGAAGTCATGGTGCTGGGACAGACGTCTCGGCCTGCCGGAGCGGTGACCTCACCGTGCTGGAAGTCGCGGCCGCTGGTTAGGCGCCTCTTGCACTTGATCTCCGCTGCGCGTCTGACTTGCCGTTCCTTGAGCTGCTTGTCGATGTCGTATTCGGCATGCCAGGGGCGGCTCTCATCGAGCGAAGTTCCTGCGCTGGTGCGGCCTTCCGCCGCGCCGGTGTGGGCCTTCACCAAGCCAGAACGGCGAGGTCAGGGCGCTGGAACAGCCAACTCAACCCGTCGCAGCGGTGAAGTCACCGTGCCGGAAGGTCCAAACCGGAGCGCGACAAGCCGTACCGGGGATACGGCGCCCGCCAGAAGCTCAGGATCGCGTTTCGTGAAAGGAGGCGAATGTCGTTGCTGAACCGCAGCATGCTCGACCCGCTGAAGATGCGGGACTGGCGGCTGGTTCCCGCAGCCATTGCCGTCTGGCTCGCAGCCCTCCTCGGCCTGCTTGTCAGCTGGTGGTGCACGGTGGTAATCGGTGTGTTGGCCGGTAGTGCAGGAGCCCTCGTCCTCTGGAAGCGCTGGCCCGCACTGGGTCTGCGCGGTGATGGACGTGGCCGATGGTTGAGACGCGGGATGGGCTGGTCATTGTTGGTCTGCGGTGCGGTCTCCATCGTGCCGACCTCATGGCGGCTCAAGGACTGGGAGCAGGACCCGCTCAGGTTCTACGCGGACCGAGGAGAAGCAGCGCACCTGACGGTCGTCCTGTCGGACCGCCCACAGCCCATATTCTCCGCGGGATTCGGCGGGCAACAAGCGGGCGCGCGATTGGCGTCTGCATCCGCTGAAGTCAAAGAGGCCAAAGTGGACGGCCAAAGCATTCCGTCGACGGGAGCAGTAGTGCTCCTTGTCCCCATGGCAGGTTGGTCAAGCCTCCTGCCAGGACAGCAACTCCGCGCCGACGGGACTCTCGCGCCCGGAGACTCGGCGGTAGCCGTGCTGCGAGTGCGAGGACCGCCTACTGACGTGACACCTGCGCCGGTGTGGCAGCGAGTCGCCGAGGAAATGCGCGCCGGGTTGCGGCAAGCAGCCGGAGTCCTATCGCCTGAATCAGCGGGATTGTTGCCTGCGCTGGTAGTCGGCGACACGACAATGCTGCCGCAACGCGTGGTCGAAGAGTTCCGTGCGGCCGGGATGGCGCATCTGCTGGCTGTGAGCGGGGCGAACCTGGCGATTGTGGGCGTGGCGACGCTGCTGTTGCTACGGCTCATGAGGCTTGGGCCGAGGCTTTGCGCGACAGGCGCCGGATTGACGCTGGTTGGCTTCGTTGTGCTCGCTGGGCCGGAGCCGAGTGTCCTACGTGCCGCAGTCATGGGTGGCGTGGGGTTGCTGGCGTTGGTGATTGGGCGTGAGCGGGCCGCGTTGCCTGCGCTGGCCACGTCGGTCATCGTGCTGGTGCTGCACGACCCGATGATGGCGACGAGCATTGGGTTCGCGTTGTCCGTGTTGGCAACGGGTGCGTTGGTTCTGCTCGCGACGAGATGGTCGCGGTCGATGGCTGACCGTGGCGTGCCGCGGATGCTCGCGGAAGCAGTGGCGGTACCGGCTGCTGCGCACTTGGCCACAGCACCGGTAGTGGCCGGGATGAGTGGGCAGATCAGCTTGGTTGCCGTTGGCGCGAACTTGTTGGCCTCAGCGGTCGTGGCTCCGGCGACTGTGTTGGGTTTGCTGGCCGCGCTTGCCGCTGGGCTGTTTCCGTGGCTTGCCGAGTTCTTCGTCTGGCTCGCTGGGCCGGAGCTGTACTGGATGATCCAGGTCGGGCGGCACGCCGCCGCGATCCCCGGTGCGGTACTGGACTGGCCTACCGGATGGTGGGGAGGGATGCTGCTGGCCGTTGTCCTGACCGTGGGCGTTCTGTTGTTGCGGCACAGGCGTTTGCGTGTCCTGGCTGCTGCCATGGTCGTCGGATTCGCGGTCGTGTTGGTCCCGATCCGGGTTGTCGCGCCCGGATGGCCGCCGTCCGGGTGGTCGTCGGTGGCGTGTGATGTCGGTCAGGGTGACGCGGTCGTCCTGGCGACCGACGAACCAGGGCGCGCCGTGCTCGTCGACACAGGTCCAGATCCCGGAGCCATCGCCGGGTGCTTGAACAGGCTGGGGGTGTCACGGATTCCCTTGGTGATCCTGACGCACCTGCATGCCGACCACGTCGGTGGACTGCCTGCGGTGCTGGGCGGGAACGCCATCGGTGCGGTTGCCGTCGGCTCGGGCAGATTGCCTGCGTGGGCATGGCGCCAGGTGCAGTCGGAGGCTGAACGATCCCAGGTGCCCGTGCTCTGGCTGACCGCGGGGCAACGTTTGAACTGGCCAGGTTTGACCATCGAGGTGCTCGGCCCGCGTTACGCCGACACCACACAGGAAGGTGAGGCAACCGGAACGGAGATCAACAACGGGTCGCTGGTGCTGCGGGCGACCACAGGAAGCGGCCGGGTCCTGCTGACCGGTGACGTCGAACTGGCCGCACAGGCCGACTTGCTGGACACCAGGGTCGACCTGCGCGCCGATGTCCTCAAGGTGCCGCATCACGGCAGCCGGTACATCGTCCCGGAGTTCATCGATGCTGTCCGCCCCCGCGTCGCCATGATCAGCGTGGGCGCGGCAAACCGTTACGGCCACCCGAATCCGGGCACGCTCCGGCGACTTGTCGCTGGGGGAGCGATGGTGTTGCGGACAGACCAGGACGGTGATGTCGCTGTGGTCGGCGACTTGACCGTTGTCCGCAGAAGAGATCCACGTGGGCCGCCGAAGTAACGCGGCCAGGGCGCGAACCGCGCCCTGGCTTCACGTCAACACAGGAGGTGGGGTATAGGAAGGACCAGAGAAGCCCGGGCGCGGGATCCTGGTGACACGTTCACCGCCTAGCGGACCGCCAGGACGTTGGCTGTCGAGTTCCATCAGTCGCTGTTCCTCAGCGCGTAAAGCCTTGGTGCGACGGCGGATAGTCCTCTGCTGCGCGATGAAAGCCTTGACGCCCACGAAGATCGGGACAGAGAGCGTCAAAACTACGAAGAGACCGGCAAGTCGTGGGCCCATGGCTTCTTTGCCTTCGCTGAAGGAAAGCATGGCGGCGCCGATGATCCACACGACCCCAACTTGATGGTCGGGAAAGGACTGCGTGTGTCATGACGCGAGAATGCGCGGTAAACGTTGAACTCTGCGGCGATCTGCGCGCGGACCAGCCACAGGCGGCGCAGTGTCGCGTCAGGAGGCACGTCGCCTGCCGGGATGTCGTGGTAGAAGGAGACTTGGACAGCAGGGACCTCAGGAACTGGGTCGGGGAACTCCCGCCACACCTCGTGCGGTAGCCAGCCCTCGCCAGGGATCGGGGCGTAATCACGCACTCCTGGATGTGTACGGATCTGTTTCCTGATCGGTGGTACTGGCGCTTCCAGCCGATAGCCGAAGTACAGCAGGACGAGGATCACTCCGGCGCTTGCGATGATCACCGGCCAGAACGGGTCGCTTGGCGGGGCCAGCTGCTCGCCCAACAGCACGCAGTTGATCATCGCGATCACCACGGCTGAGGACTTCAGCCAGTACCCCAGTCTTTCCACGGCGAAAGGAAGTATCACAAAGGACAGTGCGCGGTCACCGGTCGAGGCGCTCGATCTCATCGCGCAACACCGTCACCGACTGCTCGGCGAAGTGGTGCAGTGTGGCCAGTTGTTCCAGGTCGTACTGGGTGAGGATCTCCGACATCCGGTCGAACAGTGGGGTGTAGAGATCAGTGGCCAACTGTGCCCGTTCGGGCACGGCGGTGACAACGACCTGGCGCCGGTCAGTCTTCGACTGTTCCCGGTGGGCGAAGCCTGCCTTCTCGAGCCGGTCGACGACGGACGTGATCGCGCTCGGCGACATCCGTAGCTCCTTGGCCAGCTCGCGAGGCGTCTGCGGCCGCTGGATGAGCAGGAAAAGGCACTTCAAATCGGTGCTGGCGATCCCGAGACGAGCCGCGATCGCGTCGCCGAGCGTCGTGCCGAGTGCGGCAGCTTGCTGCTGGACAGCCAGCAGCCGGGTTACCAGGTCGGGATCGGCCACCGCGACTCCTTCGTTCGATCGTGGTATAGCTTAGTTGGTGAGATATTTGGTTGTCGAATTAAGGGGTGGTGGCGGTGCAGCAGCTCGTCTTCGGCGGGAACGCCCGCAAAGGGCTGTCCGGCCTGCGTAACCTGGACACGGTCGCCGATCCGAGCGTGACCTGGCGTGGTGATCGTTGGTGGATGGTGCTGGGCGGGACGCACGGCCAAGACCGCGTGATCAAGTTATTCACCGCCGAGTCGACAGTGGCGAACGACGGTTGGCGGATCATGACCGCGCAGGACGATCCAGGTCTGGCCGTTCAGTTGGCAGACGCCCCAACGCCCGACGGGTGGGATGCCACCGGCTACCACTGTCCGGCGTATGCACGTGGGCGCGATGCCAGCGGCGCCGTCGTCGAGCGGATCTACTACGCGAGCTCGTCGAGTTTCGACAGCTTGTATGGGCCGTACCAGATCGGCTATCTGCAATTGATGGGCGACGATTGGGTTCGTCGACCGGAACCGGTGTTCACCGCGAGCGAGCCGTGGGAACGAGGCACGGTCCTCGAACCGAACGTCCTCTTCTGCGATGGGCGCTGGCTCCTTCGCTACACGGCAGGCCTGGCCACAGGCGCGCTCGCGATGACCGGCCTGGTCGAAAGCCCGGACGGTGTCAGCGGATGGCGCCGGATCGGCGCGCCCGAAGCCAGGCAGTTCGATGCTCACGTGATCGCCGGTGATCATGGGTTCGACCTGATCATCTCCCGGCACCCGCTCGACTCGAAGTTCACGCCCGACGACGGTCTCTGGCACTCGCGAGGCGAAAACCCGGATGGTCCTTGGAACCCCGCGCAGCAACTGGTGAGCACCATCGACGGCACTGACTGGCACCAGTCCGGTGTCTGGAAACCCACTGCCGTAAGGGAAAACGGTCGCTTGGTGGTGTTCTCCACAGTGGCGCAGCCCGGCGAGAACCCTTACGTGCCAGCGCTTGGCATCGGCATGTACGAGGTCTCCGCCGACTGAGCGGCGGAGACCTCGGCAAACGTCAGAAGCCGAGCGCTTTGTGGACCGCGTCGGCCGACGGCGGGACCGTCGCGCGCGGCCCGACCTTGCTCTCGATGGCGTCGAGGGTCTTCAGGCCGTCACCGGTGATCAGCAGGACCGTCTCGGCCTCCGGGTCGAGCTTGCCCGTCTCGATCAGCTTCTTCGCCGTCGCGACGGTCACGCCGCCCGCGGTCTCGGTGAAAATGCCTTCGGTACGGGCCAGCAGCCGGATGCCTTCGACGACTTCCTCGTCGCTGACGTCTTCGATTGCGCCGTTGGTGCGGTTGACGACATCCAGCACGTACGGGCCGTCGGCGGGGGCGCCGATGGCCAGCGAGCGCGCGATGGTGTCCGGGCGTACGGGCTGGACGACGTCGCGACCTGCCTTGTACGCGGCGGAAACCGGCGAGCAGCCGGTCGCCTGCGCGCCGAAGACACGGTATGGCGTCTCTTCGACGAGCCCGAGCGTGCCGAGCTCACGGAAACCCTTGTCCACCTTGGTCAACTGCGCACCGGAGGCGATCGGCACGACCACCTGCTGAGGCAGCCGCCAGCCGAGTTGCTCGGCGATCTCGTAAGCCAGGGTCTTGGAGCCCTCGGCGTAGTACGGCCGGACGTTGACGTTGACGAACGCCCAGTCCTCGTGCTCCGCGGCCAGTTCGGTGGCCAGCCGGTTCACGTCGTCGTAGTTGCCCTCAACGGCGATCAGCGCGCCGTCGTAAACCGCGGTGGTCAGAATCTTCGCCTTCTCAAGGGAAGACGGGATCAGCACAACGGATTCCCAGCCGGCACGGGCAGCCGCGGCGGCCGTGGCGTTGGCGAGGTTGCCGGTCGACGGGCAGGCCAGCACGCGGAAGCCGAGCTGACGCGCGGCAGCCAGTGCGACGGCCACGACGCGGTCTTTGAAGGAGTGCGTGGGGTTTCCGGTGTCGTCCTTGACCCACAGGCTTTTCACGCCGAGCGCCGCGGCGAGGCGGTCCGCCTTCACCAGCCTGGTCAGCCCGGGTTCGGTGTTCGGGTAGTTGTCCACATCGGACGGAACCGGGAGCAGGTCACGGTAGCGCCAGATGTTCTTCGGTCCCGCTTCGATGTCTTCCCGCCGGATGTCGCCGAACGAGTACTTGACTTCGAGCGGGCCGAAACACTCGGCGCAGGCGAATTCCGGGGCGAGTGGGATCTCGTGGCCGCACTCCCGGCACGACAGTGCCTTGGCAGGTCCGAGGTCGAAGGTGGTCGGCGCACCGACTGTGGTCGTCATCGCGAGGTATCTCCTCATCTTTCCGGCTTTCGCCGGTCGGAATTGGCACCGTGTTCGTCACCTGAACGGTGAACGCCGGTTGCCGGGGCTTCTTCGGGCCGATCCCTCTGCCCCTCTGGATGAGCAATGTTCAGTTGTGGGTCTGTCAGCAGGACACGTTACGGCACGCCGGTTACTCAATGCCACCCATGGCGCCCACTATCCGGGAGGGCGAGGCGTGGCAGTATGCGTGATGTGAACGCCCCGGCCGTGACGCCCGAGCCGCTGCAACTGGTGCTGGGTGAGGAAGAGCTACTGGTAGACCGCGCGGTCCGGGCCGCGCTGGAATCCGCGCGCCTCGCCGACCCAACCGCGGACCTGACCAGGGTCCGGGTGGCTGATCTCACAACCCCGCAGCTCACCGAGTTGGTCAGTCCATCACTGTTCGCCGAGGCTCGCGTGGTGGTGCTGGAGGCGGCGCACGAGGCAGCACAGGAGATCGCCGACGCGATCATCGCGTACGGCAAGAACCCGGCAGATGGCGTCGTGCTCGTGGTCTTGCATTCAGGAGGCGGACGCAGCAAGGTCGCCAAGGCCCTGCCCGCGGCCTTGAAGAAAGCGGGCGCGAAGGTAACCGAGTGCCCGAAGATGACGAAGGCCTCGGAGCGTGAAGAGTTCGTCCGGCACGAAATCCGCGTCGCCGGAGGCAAAACCGACGCAGCCGCAGTCGCTGCCCTAATCGAAACCGTCGGCTCAGACCTGCGAGAACTCGCCTCGGCAGCCGCGCAGCTGGTCGCCGACACCGACGGCAAGGTCGACGAGACAGCCGTCCGCCGCTATCACAACGGCCGGGCGGAGGTGAACGGCTTCGCGGTCGCGGAGAAGGCCGTCGTCGGAGACCTGCCGGGAGCGCTGGAAGCGCTGAGGTGGGCGATGCAGCTCGGCGTGCCGCACGTGCTGGTCGCTGACGCCCTGTATGACGCGGTCCGCACTGTCGCCCGCATCGCGCCACTCGGCCGGGTCGACCCGTTCAAAAGTGCCGGTGAGCTGGGCATGCCGCCCTGGAAGATCCGGAAGGCAATGGGCCAGACCCGCGGCTGGCACCCAGCGGGCCTTGCGGACGCGATGCAGATCGTCGCCAAACTGAATGCGGACGTGAAGGGCGCGGCGGCCGACGCGGGCTACGCCTTGGAGCTGGCGATCATCAAGATCGCCCGAGCCCACCGCCGCGCCTGATCCGGACGGCTTCCGCGCCATTCCACGCTGGTTTTCGAGGGGTTTCCGCGGGCCTGCTTTGTCTGGAGTGGCTGGTTCGGAGGGTTTCGCGCGGGCTTGCTCTGCGGCGGACTCGCTGGTTCCGGCGGTTTCCCTTGGACTCGCTCTACGTGGAAGTGGCTGGTCTCGCGCGGACTTGCTCTGCCTGCGACCTGGTCTGGAGGGGCTCCGACAGAGGCCCATCCACCTAGGCGCTTAGACCCGGCCCGGGCAGCCTACGGCATCCCACCGACACAAATCGGCGCCTGAAATGAGCACCCCCCGATGGCCCAAAGTACTGGGTGGGTCTGACAGAAATCGCAGGTTGGGGCGGGAAACGGTGGCGGCTGTGGATGGCGAGATGGTGATGGTTCCAGGGGCATGACATGCGAGGGGCCGGGAGCTTGTAGGTCTCGCTGGGCCATGTGGCCGGATGGCAACACCATGGCCACCGCAGGCAGAGGCGCGCGGGCGGGTAGGACGGTTCGGCCGGACATGCGAAAGGGGCCCGTACCTTCGCAGGTGCGGGCCCCTTTCTGCAGGCTCTTGTCAGAGGCTGTTCGCGCGCTTGGCCATTGCCGACTTGCGGTTGGCGGCCTGGTTGGCGTGGATGACGCCCTTACCCGCGGCCTTGTCCAGCTGGCGGCTGGCGACCTGCAGCAGCTCGATGGCCTTGTCCTTGTCGCCGGCGTCGGCGGCCTCGCGGAACTTCCGGATCGCCGTCTTCACCGAGGACTTCACGGACTTGTTGCGCAGGCGAGCGGCTTCGTTCGTCTTGATGCGCTTGATCTGGGACTTGATGTTGGCCACGCTTGTACTCCTCAGTATCGCTATCCGGATTGCCGTACCGCGACTTGTCGGCCCCGCTGGTCGCGGGTTTCCTCCAGGGCGGAATGCCACACGGCACGGCTGCCGTAGAGAGTAACAACCCGTCACCTTTGTCGGCGAATCCACCCCCTGGGAAAACGGGTAACGACGTTCTCGCAGCTTGTAGCAGGGTGGGGACCTGTGGATCTTGTCGCCGTAGGTCTTGTCCTGTTCGCCGCGATTGCCCACGCGGGGTGGAATTTTTCCGCGAAGCGGGCGGGCACGGGTGGTCCGCTGTTCGTCTGGCTTTACCAATCCGCGTCAGCTGTCATCTGGCTGCCGGTCGCGGGCATCGCTCTGCTTGGGGAACCGCCACAGTGGCATTGGCTGCTTGCGTCCGGCGTCAGCGCCGTACTGCACGTTGCCTACGGACTCGCGTTGCAGAAGGGATACGCGGCGGGCGACATGTCGGTTGTGTACCCGGTGGCGCGGGGGAGCGGTCCGTTGCTTTCCGTGGTCGCGGCGGTCGCGTTCCTAAATGAGCGGCCGGGGCATTTGGCGCTTGTGGGTGCTGCGGTGGTTGTGGCGGGCGTGTTTGTCGTCGGGTTGGGCAAGAAGCATGTGTCGGTTGGGCCGAGTCTTTTCTACGGCGGGCTCACCGGGGTGACGATCGCGAGCTACACGTTGTGGGACGCGCTCTCTGTTCAGACCGTGCCGCCGTTGATTTACTCCGCTACGGGTGCGGTGATTCAGAGCTTGCTTATGGCGCCCTATGCCGCGCGCAACAGTGGACGTATCGGTCCTTTGTGGCGGGAGCACAAAGTCGATGTGCTCGTCATCGCTGTCTTGTCTCCGGCTGCTTACATCGCTGTCCTGTACGCGATGCGGATCGCTCCTGTGAGCATGGTCGCGCCTGCTCGGGAGTTGTCGATTGTGTTCGGCAGCTTCATCGCGTGGCGGTGGCTGCGCGAACCGAATCCCGTTCAACGGCTTGCCGGGGCACTCGTTGTGCTCACTGGGGTTGTCTTGATCGCTGTTTCGTGACGTTCATCGGAGGTTTCCGGTACGTAACAGGCAGGGACATTGGCCGGACAGAGTAGTGCGCGATGGCGTTTCGCTGGGTGAAGATGTCGACCATGAGCCGTCGCGCAACCACCTCACGGGCCAAGACCGACCCGTCGACCAATGGGCACGCACCAGGCGCGCTGTTCGACGGCTATCTCGACCCCGGCCGTCCGCACGCGGGCGCGTACGACGAGATGTTCGCCGAGGAAGCTTCGGTCCGGTCGGCGTACCGAACCCTCTACGACTCGCTTGCCCCCTCCGAGGTCTCCGATCTTGCAGCTCGTGCCGAAGCGCTCGGCCGTGCGTTCGTGGACCAGGGCATCACGTTCTCGTTGTCCGGGCAGGAGCGGCCGTTCCCGCTGGACCTCATTCCCCGCGTGATCACCGCGTCGGAGTGGTCCAAGTTGGAACGCGGCATCGTGCAGCGAGTCCGGGCGCTGGAGATGTTCCTCGCGGACATCTACGGCGACGCGCAGATCATCCGGGACGGCGTGCTGCCGCGCAGGCTGATCGCCTCCTGCGCGCATTTCCACCGTGAGGCCGCCGGGATTTCGCCGCCCAACGGTGTACGCATCCACGTCGCCGGGATCGACCTCGTGCGGGACGAGCAAGGCGTGTTCCGGGTGCTTGAGGACAACCTGCGGTGCCCATCCGGGGTGTCCTACGTCATGGAGAACCGTCGCACGATGGCGCGCGTGTTCCCGGACCTGTTCGCGCGCCACCGCGTGCGGGCGGTCGGTGACTACGCGGGGCACCTGCTGCGCGCGCTGCGGGCTTCGGCGGCGCCGAACGTCGCGGACCCCAACGTCGTTGTCCTCACGCCGGGCGTGCACAACTCCGCGTACTTCGAGCATTCGCTGCTGGCCCGCCAGATGGGCGTCGAGCTGGTCGAGGGACGCGACCTGTTCTGCCGCGACAACACCGTCTACATCCGGACCACCGAGGGCGAACGCCAGGTCGACGTCATCTACCGCCGCATCGACGACGACTTCCTCGACCCGGTGCAGTTCCTGCCCGACTCGGTGCTGGGCGTCGCGGGGCTGGTGAACGCGGCCCGCGCGGGCAACGTCGTGATCGCGAACGCGGTGGGCAATGGCGTCGCGGACGACAAGCTCGTCTACACGTACCTGCCGGAGATCGTGCAGTACTACCTCAACGAGAAACCGTTGCTGCCCAACGTGGACACGTTCCGGTGCTGGCTGCCTGAAGAACGTGAGCACGTCCTGGCCAATCTGGACGAGTTGGTGATCAAGCCGGTGGAGGGCTCCGGCGGTTACGGCATCGTGTTCGGCGCCGAGGCCACCGGCCCTGAGCTCAACCGGTTGCGGCGCAAGATCAGGGGCAACCCGCGGGGCTGGATCGCGCAGCCGGTCGTGCAGTTGTCGACCGTGCCGACGAAGGTTGGCGACAAGCTGGCTCCCCGGCACGTCGACCTGCGGCCGTTCGCGGTCAACGACGGCAACTTCATCTTCGTGCTGCCCGGTGGGTTGACGAGGGTCGCGCTGCCGGAGGGCAGTCTCATCGTCAACTCGTCGCAGGGTGGCGGGTCCAAGGACACCTGGGTGCTGGCCGCCCGGTCGTCCACTGTGGAGCGCGAGCTGGCCGAGCCTGGGCTGGCCGAGATGGCCGGGATGAGCTCGACGGCTGTGGACCAGGGCCCGGAGTTGTCCAATAACCAGCAGCAGCAACAACAGCAGCAACAGTCCTAGAAACAGTGACAGGCAGGAGGCACGATGCTCGCACGCAACGCCGAGTCGCTGTACTGGATCGGACGCTACGTCGAACGAGCCGACGACACGGCTCGAATCCTCGACGTCTCGGTGCACCAGTTGCTTGAAGACGCCACGGTCAACCCGGACGCCACCAGCCGTCAACTGCTGGCAGTCCTTGGCATCGACCCGCCAAACGGCAACACCCTCGATGTGTGGTCACTGACCGAACTGGTCGCCTACTCCGAGGACCACGCGGGCTCGATCGTCTCGTCGTTGACCAGCGCACGGGAGAACACCCGCGGCGCCCGCGAGGTGGTCTCAACCGAAATGTGGGAGTGCCTGAACGCCATGTGGAACGCCGTGCCGGAGCGGCAACGCTACGCGCGTCAGGTGGGCCCGCACGCGTTCTTCTCGTTCGTCGAGGACCGCGCGGCCATGTTCGCGGGGCTCGCGGACTCCACGATGAGCCGCGACGACGGCTGGCGGTTCCTCGTGCTCGGCCGTTCGGTGGAACGCGTGGACATGATCGTGCGGCTGCTGATGTCCCGTGTGGGTGACAAAGCGTCTTCCCCGGGTTGGGTGACCGTGCTGCGCTCAGCGGGCGCGCATGACACGTACCTACGGACCTACCGTGGCGCGTTGGACGCGGCACGGGTCGTGCAGTTCATGTTGCTGGATAGGCTGTTTCCTCGGTCGGTGTTCTACTCGTTGCGGCAAGCTGAAGCGTGCCTCGAGCAGCTTGACCATCAGCCTGACGTTCGGGTGGGTGCGAGGGCGGAAGCGTTGCGGCTGCTCGGGAAGGCCCGTAGCGACCTGGAGTTCCTCCGGCCCGCGGATTTGCTGAACGACCTGCCGAAGCTGTTGCGCGGGCTGCAGGCTACCGTCCGGGACGTGGGTGAAGCCGTGTCGCAGCAGTACTTCCACACCGCGCCTTGGGTCGCGTGGACCAACGCGGAGGTGTCTTCGTGAGCGAGCTTGCGAGCGAGCCATTCAACACAGTGCCTCAGCGACTCACGGCGGCGGCCAGCAAGGAGCGGAAATGAGCTGGCGTGTCAGGGTTGTTCACACGACGGGGTACCGCTACCGGTCCGCGGTTACCCAGTCATACAACGAAGTCCGCGTCACGCCACGCGCGGACCGCAAGCAAAGCGTTGTGGTCAGCCGCGTCGAGACCACCCCAGCCACTCGGCAATACCGATATGTCGACTATTGGGGCACGGTCGTCACCTCCTTCGACCTGCACGCGCCGCACACCCAGCTGAAGGTCGTCGGCTCCTCAGTGGTCGAAACCAGCGGCCAGGTCGAGCCGATCCGCACCGGGACCTGGGCGGATTTACGCGAGGACAACCTCGTCGACCGGTACACCGAACTGCTCGAAGCCACGGCGTACACGCCACGCGACCGTGAACTCGCCGCTGTGGCAAGGACCCTGCGCAAGGGCAAGACCCCGGCCGAAGCGGTTCTCGAAGCGTCCCAATGGGTGCACGAGCAGCTGAAGTACCAGCCAGGTACCACCGGCGTGCACTCGTCGGCGGTCGACTCGTACCGGGCCAAGGAAGGCGTCTGCCAGGACTTCGCCCACGTCACCCTGGTGTTGTTGCGTGCCATGGGAATCCCTGCCCGGTACGTCTCCGGCTACCTGCACACCAAGCCGGACGGCGAGCCGAAGGAGACCGTACGCGGCGAAAGCCACGCCTGGATCGAGGCGTGGACCGGCGGTTGGTGGGGCTACGACCCCACCAACGCCATCCCGATCGGCCCACGGCATGTCTGGGTCGCGCTTGGCCGGGACTATGCGGATGTCGCCCCGCTCAAAGGGATTTATTCCGGTGGCGACGCGACCGCGTTGGAGGTGACCGTCGACATCACCAGGCTGGCGTGAAGCGACGTGAACCACTCACGGGCCTCGGGCAGCCCAGTGGGATCGTCGACCACGTCGGCGACGAGCTCGGTGACGTCGAACAGCTCGCCGTTGATCATGCGCACATGCCAAGGGCCTGACCAGTTCAGCTCGTGCTTGGCCAGGCCGTCGCGCATGAGCACGTGCACCATGGCGTTCTCGACCAGGGCGATCAGGGTGTCACGGTCGTGGTCCGCGCTCACCGCGTTGATCGCGTCGGCGGCCGTGCCACTGTGCACTCCGAGCACCGCTGCCTGCTCGGCCGCGACGGCCGCACCGGCGATCTCGACGATCTGTGCCCAGTCCGCCCGCGGCCCGAGATCCTCTGGCACCGGAGGGATCTCCAACCGTGGCACGGTTTTCTCCGGATCGGCGTCCAACAGCAGCGCCTGGTCCGTGACGAACTCGGTGGCGCGCACGGGATCCGCCAGGTAGTCACGGAAACCCTTGAGCAGCTCCGGAGTCCGATCGGCGTACGGCAGCAGCTCGAAGTACGTCTCGGTGTACTCCTGCCACGCCTTGACCAGCGCGGGGACCTCGCGGAACCCGGATAGGGCGGCGGCTTTGCCCGCTGCCCGCACGGCCGCCGCGTCGGCTTCCAGCTCCTGTGCCCGGTTCACCGAACCCGCGAATGCCATGTACAGCCGTGAGTAACCGCGCAGCAGCCAGCCGACCGCGCTGCCACTGGTGTCCTCCGCGGTTGCCCGCATGACCATTCGTGGCTCGATAGGTCAACGCGGCCATCTTGGTGTGCCCGTGGCTGAAGTGGCCGAGTTCGTGACCGATCACGGCCCGTAGCTCGTTCACCGACATCCCGGCGACCAACGGAAGACCGATCGCCAGGTGCCGGAAACCTTGCCGCAGCCCGAGCAGCCGGGTGTCTTCCCACACCATCGCGTTGGCGTGGGCCACGATCACGATCTCGTCGGGTGTCCGCGTCCGCGCCGTCGCGGCCAGCTCGTCGACGACTCGCCAGAGCTCCGGCTGGCTCGTCCTGGTCATGTACGCGCCGTGCGCCTGGTAGCGAGCGCGTCCGGAAAAGCCGAGGTTGCCGGTGAGCAACGCACAGATCAAGACGATGCCGAGCAGGATCGCCCAGGTTCCCCGTTGCTCGACGATCATCCACACACAGGCGCACACGATCGCGCCAAGCAACACGAAATACCCGACCAGCGCCAGTACAGCGAGCCAGGCGCGCATCGCCACGTTCGTCGATCGATCACCTGGCCGACGGGTCGTAGTTCCACTTAGGACTCGGCTGCCCGGTGTCCACGTTCATCCTGGCCAGCCACTCCCGCAGCGCGGGCATCCGGGTGGGGTCGGCGACCGCGGGCTCGACCACCTCCGACACGTCCAGCAGCTCGCCGCCTGCCAGCCGCAGCCGCATCGGCCCCGACCAGTCCAGCTCGTACGCGGCGCGCTGCGAGCTGATCAGCGCCAGGCTGATGGTGTCGCTGACCAGCTGAGTCAGCACTTCGACCGCGGCCTTCTGCTTGTCGTGCGGGTGCATGTCCTCGTCGAGCGCCGGCGACGCGAGCGCGACGGCTTTGCCCTGATCGATGGCGGTCAGCACCTCGTCGAGGCTGCCGGTACGGGTCACTCCGGATACCGTGGCGAGCTTGACCAGGGCCTCGGCGTTGTTCTTGTCGATCGCGGCGCCCGCCAGCTGGACGATCTCCTGCCACGACGCCCGAGGGCCGAAGTCGCGGGTCAGCAACTGGCCTTCCAGCCGCGGGACGGTGTCCTCGGGGTGACGCAACACTGTCCACGATGGCCGGTTGTCGGCTTGCTGGTCCGGCTCGGTCATCTTGTCGATCGTGGCGATCCGGACCCGGATCGGCGGGTGGCTGTCGTACTTGGACGCGGGCTCGGCGTCCAGCATCTCGCCTTGCAACGCAGCCAGGTCTTCCCGGCGCTTGTCGTTGGTGAGGTACGAATTGAAACCCAGCAACAAATCCGGCGTACGGCCCGCTTGCCCAACCAGCCCGACGTACGAACGGTTGTAGTGCGCCCATGCCACGTCCAGCGCCGGAATCTTGCCCAGCGCCGAGCGGGCGGCCGATTTGCCTGCCGCGCGTACGGCCAGAGCGTCCGCCTGCAACTCCTGCGCACGGTTGGCCGACCGTGCGACGAGGAAGTACAGCTTCATGTACAGCCGCATGAGCCAGCCGATCGGACCGTCCAGCTCGTTGACCGTATGTGCCATGGTCGCCGACGCGCGGTACGTCACGGCGGCGTACTTGGTGTGCCCGTGGCTGTAGTGCCCGAGCTCGTGTCCCAACACGGCACGCAGCTCGCTCGTGGTCAGCCCAGCAAGCAACGGCAGACCGATTTCCATGTACCGACGCCCCGGCCGTAGCCCGAGAAGCTTGCTGTCTTCCCATACCGCGGCGTTGACCTCGGGCACGAGCCTGACCTCGTCAGGCCCGCGTGTGTTCGCCATGACCGCGAGTTCGTCGATCATGCGCCACAGCTCAGGCTGTTCCTCGCGCGTGATCGACGCCCCATGCGGTTGTGGTCGGTGCTTGAGCACCTTGTACAGCGCGCCACCGATCGCGAAGATCACGATCCCGACGACGATGACGAGCTTGATGCCCGCGAGCCGTCCCGTCGCCAGCGCGTAGATCGCCAGGCCCGCGAAGCCCACGATCAGACCTGTGATCAGGACGAAGAATCCGATCAACAGCACGACGGATAACCCGGCGCGTAGCCGAACCCCCACTGATGTCCACCCCTTGATTGCTCAGATCCCCCGACCTGGCCGCGGAAGTCTGCACCTTGGGGCTAGTGGTTGTCCACAAGGAAATGTGTCAGACGGTTTTCTCGTCCCGTGCCACACCGAGCTCCTCGAACAGCTGACGCTGCAAATACGGCAGTGATTTGTCCGGTTCGCTGAGCAGTTCCCACGCCGGTCCGCCGTGCTCGGCCCACTCCGCGACACCGGCCTTGGCCAGCGCTTCCGTGCCTTGCGGAGTGGACAGGAAAGCGTTGAACCGCTGCACAAGGTCGGGCGTTCGGTACTGGTAGGACACGCGTGCGGAGGAAAGGCGGAAGTCGTGCCACACGCTCGCCAGTGCGGGAAGTTTCATCAACGCCGCCTTCGCGACCTCTTCCCCAGCCGCGGCGACCGCCACCTCCTCGGCATGTTCCGCCCGCGCCCGGCTCTGCGATTTCGTGATCAACCGGTAGGGGAACAGGACAACACGCGGCAGCCGTGCTTCCAACGGCGACACGGTCTCGAAATGCGCGAGCTCGTGGCCGGTGACCGCACGCAGCTCGCTCGTCGACAATCCGCCGAGCAGCGGCAAACCCACCACCAGGGAACGGAAACCGCCCTGTTCGCTCAGCGTGGCGCGCATCTCGGGCCCGAGCCGGATCTCGTCGGGCGACCGGGTCTCAGCGACCTGCGCCACCTCGTCGACCATCTGCCACAGCCCGGGATGCAGCTTCCGGTTGATCCACGCGTCCTGCTGCAGCTGCGCCGTGGTCTTGGGACGCAGCAGGAACAGGCCGAACGACGCCAGCAGTATGAAGATCAACACCAGCGACGCCCACGTGGCGTTGAACAGGGCAAAGATGGCCGTGATGACCCCGGCCGCTATTGCCACAAGCAGTGCGAGGTATCCGGCCAGCATGTCAGCCCCTTATCCGTGCGGCGATCGCTTCAGCCACGCGCTGGAACCTGTCCGGCTCCAGCACGGCGCCCTCCCGGCGGATGTCGTCCTCGTCGAGTTCGTACATCCGGCTCAGCAGGACGAACGACTCACGGCCGTCCCGGTCCCACCCACCGCCGCCCAAGCCGACCCAGCCACGCTGGCCTGACCGGTCCTTGCTGGACAGCATCATGGCCAGCAGACGGTGACCGTTTCGTCCGATGACCAACAACGGCCTATCCTTACCCCTGTCCGGGTCCTCTTCGTAAGGGACCCAGGCCCAGACGATCTCACCGGGATCAGCGAGGCCGTCAAGGTCGGGGGAGTAGTCCAACCTCGAGCCGGGCTCGATCACATGCACCTGCCGGACATAGCCGTGGGCAGGTTTGGGGTCCTCGCCGGGATCACGCACGCGGCGAGCGTACTGGTCATGGGACTATTGAGCGGTCAGGCATGCAAACAGCGAGGGAATCAGTGGCCACGTTCGCCGATACGACGTTCACGCCGCCGGAGCGCATCCGGAACTTCTGCATCATCGCGCACATCGACCACGGCAAGTCCACCCTGGCCGACCGGATGCTGCAGCTCACCGGCGTGGTCGAGGAACGCGCCATGCGGGCTCAGTACCTGGACCGGATGGACATCGAGCGCGAACGCGGCATCACGATCAAGGCACAGAACGTGCGCCTGCCATGGGTGGTCGACGACGAGGAAATCGTCCTGCACATGATCGACACCCCCGGGCACGTCGACTTCACCTACGAGGTCTCCCGCGCGCTCGAAGCGTGTGAAGGCGCGATCCTGCTGGTCGACGCCGCACAGGGGATCGAGGCGCAGACACTGGCGAACCTGTACCTGGCGCTGGAGAACAACCTGGCGATCATCCCGGTGCTGAACAAGATCGACCTGCCGGCGGCCGACCCGGAGAAGTATTCACGTGAGCTCGCGCACATCATCGGCTGCGAGCCGGAGGACGTGCTGAAGGTCTCCGCGAAGACCGGTGTCGGCGTGCGTGAGCTGCTCGACGAGGTCGTCCGGAAGGTCCCGGCACCGGTCGGCCGCGACGACGCCCCGGCCCGGGCGATGATCTTCGACTCGGTCTACGACACATACCGCGGCGTCGTGACCTACATCCGGGTCGTGGACGGCCGGATCACCCCGCGCGAGCGGATCCGGATGATGTCCACCGGAGCGGTGCACGAACTGCTCGAGGTCGGCATCATCTCGCCCGAGCCCAAGCCAAGCGTCGGCCTCGGCGTCGGCGAGGTGGGCTACCTGATCACCGGTGTGAAGGACGTCCGCCAGTCCAAGGTCGGCGACACGGTGACCTCGGAACGCAAGGGCGCGACCGAGCCGCTGGCCGGTTATCGAGAGCCGCGGCCGATGGTCTACTCGGGCCTCTACCCGCTGGACGGCTCGGACTACCCGGACCTGCGTGAAGCGCTCGACAAGCTGCGCCTGAACGACGCGGCGCTGACGTACGAACCGGAAACCTCGGCGGCACTGGGCTTCGGCTTCCGCTGCGGCTTCCTCGGCCTGCTGCATCTGGAGATCACCCGCGACCGGCTGGAGCGCGAGTTCGGGCTGGAGCTGATTTCCACAGCGCCGAACGTGGTCTACCGCGTGGTGACCGACGACGGCTTCGAGACAACCGTGACCAACCCGTCCGACTGGGTCGACGGCAAGATCATGGAGGTCTACGAGCCGATCGTGAAAACGACGGTGATCTGCCCGAGCGAGTTCATCGGCACGGTGATGGAGCTCTGCCAGGCGCGCCGCGGCCAGCTCGGCGGGATGGACTACCTGTCGGAGGACCGCGTCGAGCTGCGCTACACAATGCCGCTGGCGGAGATCATCTTCGACTTCTTCGACTCCCTGAAGTCCCGCACACGTGGATACGCGTCGCTGGACTATGAGGAAGCGGGCGAGCAGACCGCGAACCTGGTCAAGGTCGACATCCTGCTGCAGGGCGAACCGGTGGACGCGTTCAGCGCGATCGTGCACCGGGATGCCGCCTATGCGTATGGCACGCGGATGGCCACGAAACTGCGTGAGCTCATTCCCCGCCAGCAGTTCGAGGTGCCGATCCAGGCCGCCATCGGTTCGCGCGTTATCGCCCGCGAAACGATTCGGGCGATGCGTAAGGACGTTCTTGCCAAGTGCTACGGCGGTGACATCACCCGTAAGCGCAAACTGCTGGAAAAGCAGAAGGAAGGCAAGAAGCGGATGAAGATGGTCGGCCGGGTCGAGGTGCCGCAGGAGGCCTTCGTCGCGGCTTTGTCCACCGACGAGGCAGGCGACAAGCCCAAGGGCAAGAAGTAGCGGGAATTCCGGGAATGGAAATCCCATTCCCGGTCCCATCAAGTGTGCATGGCCCTCTGCTGCACTTGGCAGCATGAAGAAACGGAGGGACCATGACAGCTGTGATGGTCGAGTTTCCAGGTGGGTCGGGACCGCTCACGGTCGAGGACTTGGAGCGGATGCCCGATGACGGCCGCCGCTACGAGCTGGTGGACGGAGTGCTGTTTGTGAGCCCCGCGCCAGGAACGCGACATCAGAAGGTGGTCTTGCGGCTCGGTGCGCTCTTGGACGCTGTCTGCCCGATCGACCTGGAGGTGCTGACGGCACCGTTCGCTGTGCGGTCGGCGATCCATACTGAGGTGCAGCCGGATGTTCTCGTTGCGAGATATGGTGACCTCACGGAGAAGTTGTTGCCGGTAGCGCCTCTGCTGGCGGTGGAGGTGCTACCGCCGAGCACGGCTGTGATCGACGCCAATGTCAAGAAAGACGCCTATCGGAAGATGGGCGTTCTGAACTATTGGATCATCGATCCGCTCGATGCATGGCTCACTGTCTTCGAACTGGACGAGTCCAGAAACTATGTCCAAGTTGCTGAGGTGAAAGGGGAGGATGTGTTCGAAGTCCGGCACCCTTTCCCGGCGCGGATAGTCGTCGCTGAACTCCTGGGCAAGTGGTGGAATCGGCCTTAGGGTGAAGTAGACGACATGCCCATAGGCACGAACTAAGTCACCCGCGCTGGTCGGTTTCCGGTCGGCGTTGAGCGAGCTGTTCCATGATCGTGTCGAAGATCGACCGCGGTGGGACGGCGGCGGGATGGATCTCAATCCCGCCGCTCTCGTTGAGCACGATCTGCCTGCCAGGGTAAGCACCTTGGGCGATAGCCACGTCGCGTTCGTCGAACTGCCCTTGGAAGACCGGTACTCCGTGATAGAGCTCCACTTTTTCCGCGCCGGTAGGCCAGCGGTACCGGCAGGCATCGACATCGAACAATTCGCTGGGCGTGGGTAGATCAGGACCGTTCACGGGTTCGCTTCCTGCTGATGTCACGTGCGTGCCGTCAACAGGGTGACAGGGTTCGCCGAACTGCGCAGGCCGAGCGCGGCTAGCTCGTCAGTTCGTCCAGTAACCGGATCGCCTCCGCGTACTTCGCGCGGAGGCGATCTTGCGTTTCCGGCTCGAGCATCGCCAGCCGCTGCGGGTCCGTGTTGTCCGCGATATCCGCGCGTTTCACTTGCACGGCAATAGGATCAGCCGCGACGCGCCGCAAATACGAAGGCATGGTCTCGCCTGGGACCTTGCTCAACGCGATCACGGCGACAACGACATCTTCGGGACATCCGGCGGAACGAAGGTCCGAAGCCGTAACCGAGGTGTCCTCGACGACATCGTGCAGCACCGCAGCCATTTGCGCGTGCGCCCCCTTCACCCGGGCCAGCACGCGCAACGGGTGGTCGATGTACGGCTTGCCGCCCTTGTCGACCTGACCCGCGTGCGCCGCGCGGGCGATCCGGATCGCGTCATCCAGTACGAAGCTCACGAGTTCATGATCGCAGGACAGCCCAGCCAACGGCGGTGACTGTGCCCGCGCGGGTGAACTAGGGGTTGACAGCACCTATTGGTCTAGTCCATTTTAGTGGTGTAGACCACAAACCGGGCGCGGGTGTGGAGAAAAGAACATGGTCAGCAAGACCAGGCGGCTGCTCGCAGCCGCCAGCTGCGTCACGGTCGCCATTTCCGCTCTTGTTTTGGTTCCGGCCGGACAGGCCTTCGCCGCGAACATAGTCAGCAACCCGGGCTTCGAGACGGGCACGTTATCCGGCTGGTCGTGCACAGGTGGTGCGACCGTCGTGAGCAGCCCAGTCAGATCCGGAACGAAGGCCTTGGGCGCAACGCCCGCAGGCCAGGACTACGCGAAGTGCTCGCAACAGATCGCGGTCCAGCCCAACACCGCGTACAAGCTCACCGCGTGGGTCAACGGCAGCTACACCTACCTTGGTGTCAGCGGAAACGGCCTGCCCGACCGCAACACCTGGTCGCCGTCGACCGGCTGGGCCCAGCTGAGCCTCGACTTCACGACCCCGGCGTCGACCACGAGCGTCACGATCTACACCCATGGCTGGTACGGCCAACCGACCTACTACGTCGACGACGTCTCACTCGACGGGCCCGGCGGCACACCCACGATCCCTGTCGCGCCAACAGGTTTGAGCGCCAGCGCGGCGAGCTCGACAAGTGTGAACCTGTCCTGGAGCGGTCCGTCCAACGCGACGAGCTACCGCGTGTACCGCAACAACCAGTTGGTTGCTTCGCCCACAGGAAGCTCGCACACGGACACCGGCCTGACGGCGAACACGTCCTACAGCTACCAGGTCAGTGCCGTGAACGCGGTTGGCGAATCGCCAAGGACCACAGCGGTTTCCGTGACGACCCCGCCCGTCGGCGGCCCCGACCCGGGTCCTCTGCCCAAGCACGTGCTGACCGGTTACTGGCAGAACTTCTACAACGGGGCCCGTGCCCTGAGGCTCGCCGATGTGCCGACGACCTACGACATCATCGCGGTTTCCTTTGCCGACACGGTTCCTGGCCGCGCGGGCGGTGTCACGTTCAACCTCGACTCCGGGTTGTCCTCGCAACTCGGCGGGTACACCGACGCGCAGTTCCGCCAGGACATCAGGACTGTCCAGGCACGCGGTCAGAAGGTGATCATCTCGGTCGGTGGTGAGAAGGGCACGGTTGTCGTCGGCGACAGCACGGCCGCGACCAACTTCGCCAACGACATCAGGGGCTTGATCAGTTCGTACGGTTTCGACGGCATCGACATCGACCTGGAGAACGGCATCCACCCGGGTCCGATGGCGACCGCGTTGCGCAGCATCCACGCGGGCGGCGGCAAGGTCATCACGATGGCTCCGCAGACCATCGACATGCAGTCCACCCAGGGCGGCTACTTCCAGTTGGCGCTGAACATCAAGGACATCTTGACCATCGTCAACATGCAGTACTACAACTCGGGCACGATGCTCGGCTGCGACCAGCAGGTCTACGGCCAGGGCACGGTCAACTTCCTGACCGCGCTCTCGTGCATCCAGTTGCAGGGCGGCCTGCGTCCTGACCAGGTCGGACTGGGCCTGCCCGCGTCACCGTCCGGCGCCGGTGGCGGGTACCAATCGCCGTCCAACGTCAACAACGCCCTGAGCTGCTTGGCTCGCGGTACCAACTGCGGCACCTTCAAGCCGAGCACTACCTGGCCGGGCATCCGTGGCGCGATGACCTGGTCCATCAACTGGGACGCCTCGAACGGCTACCAGTTCGCGAACACTGTCGCACCGCACCTCGACACCCTGCCTTGAGGTGCATCGGGAGTGGCTCTCGCCTCAGCCCACGGGCGAGAGCCACTTCCGAGTTCTATTCTCTGCTGATGTTCCCCAAGCTGATCGTCGCGCCGATGGCAGGTGGCCCGTCAACGCCGGAACTCGTCGCCGGAGCGGCGAACGCGGGAGCTTTCGGCTTCCTCGCGGCCGGTTACCTCACGCCGGAAGCTCTGGCCGGGCAGATCGCCCTGACCAAAGAGCTCACGACAAACCCGTTCGGTGTCAACGTTTTCGTTCCCGGTGAAGAGTCCACAGCGGATCTGAGCGAGTACCAGGAGATCCTTGAGCTGGTTTACGGCAGTGCGCCTGGCGATTGCACGTGGACCGACGACGACTACCCCGCGAAGATCAACGTCCTGGTCAACAACCCCGTCGACACCGTCTCGTTCACGTTCGGCGTGCCGTCGGAGTACGACGTTGAGGAGCTGCGCGCGGTCGGCAGCAAGATCGTCATCACGGTGACCAGTCCGGAGGAAGCCCGCCGGGCGGCCGAACTTGACCCGGATGCGTTGTGCGTCCAGGGTTTCGAGGCGGGCGCGCATCGCGGGATCTTCGTTGACGACGGCTCACCGAACGGGGCGCCGACCTACGGTTTGCTTGCCGCACTGCGAATGGTCAGCGCGACGGTGGATCTTCCATTGATCGCCGCGGGCGGATTGGTGCACGGCGCCGACGTCGCCGCGGTGCTGACGGCCGGAGCTGTCGCCGCGCAGCTCGGGACCGCGTTCCTGCAGTGTCCGGAGGCTGGAACCCAGCCGCTGCACCGGCAAGAGCTGCAGGGCACCAGGGAGACCACGTTCACCAGGGCTTTCAGCGGCCGCCCGGCCCGCGCGTTGATCAACCGGTTCGTTGAAGCCAACAGCGCCTTGGCGCCAGCCGCGTATCCACAGGTCAATAGCATGACCAAGCCGATCCGCGCTGCCGCGGCCAAAGAAGGCGACCCCGAGGCGATGTCGTTGTACGCGGGCCAAACCTATGCCTACGCGCCGCAAGGCACCGTGGCCGAGGTGATCGCGTTGCTGGACACGCAGATGCGGGCCGCGATCAAATCCGTTGCGACAGCACTTGACCCGGCCAGTCAAAAATAGCCTTGAAGGTGTACGACTTCTCGAACCCGTGCCGTTCGTAGTACCGGACAAGATCGCCGTTGCCGCCCCCGAAGCAGTCGACGCGCAGCAGTGACACGCCTTTCTCGCGCGCGATCGACACCGCCTTCTCCAGCAGCTGCGTGCCGATCTTCTTGCCAGCATGCCGTCGTGAGGTCAGCAGCAGCCACACGTAGACCTCGGGCTCGTCGATCGGCTTGACCTGCGGGACCGGCTTGTCGCTGGTGATCATCACGCCCACTGGCTCGCCGTCCAGCTCGGCCATCCACACGTCGGCTTCCTTGATCATGCAGGTCACGCTCGCGAGCCGGGTCGGTGTCTCCGACCAGAGGTCGGTGCCCCACTGCTGGGTGTTGCCTCGCGACACCATCCACCGCACGGCCTCGTCACCCATGGCCATGATCGCGTCGATGTCGGCCGCACCACCGGCTCTAATCCGCATGCGTTCTGTCTACCGCATTGACAAGAATGGGTCTCGTGATCGACCGACTTGCCGACGAGCTGCTGAGCGTCATCGCCGACGAAGATCCGATCAACGAGTTCCTCGACGACGCCGACATCACCCTCCCACTGCCGGATCCCAGTGAGGACGCCCAGTTCCAGCTGGCCGACCGGGCGCGCGACATCGCTGAGCGGGCCAGCGCGCTGGAGCCAAGCGTCACCAGAGGTGTCCTGCTCCAGCAGGCCGAAGCGGTGATCACCAGAGTCGAGTCGAGACTGGTCGAGCACACCATGTGGGACTTCCTGATCTCGCCGATCGCCAAGATCTTCACCGGCCGGGTCGCCGAGGATCCGGCCAGGATCGCCGCCTTGCCGCGATTCCTGGCCGAATCGGCGAAACGGCATCAGGCTGGTGTCGCCGCGGGACGGCTTCCCGTCGCCTACCGGGCCAAGGCCGCGGTCGGGCGGATTGACGCTTTCCTGGCCAACCCAGCCGAATTGCGCACCGACGATCCGGAGATCCTGCGTGCTTTCGTGGCATACCGGGATGTTCTGGACAGCCTGCCCGGTAGGCCCGAGGAACAACCGGGCTTGTGCTGGTTGCCTGACGGCGAAGCCACATACGCGCGGTTGGCGCAGATGCACACAACCACTGCGTACACGCCCGAGCAGGTGCACCAGATGGGTTTGGACGCCATGGCACGGCTGGACGAGGAGTTCGCGCAGAACGGTAAGGCACCGGCGGCCCATATCCGTGACCAGATCCGCAACGACCCGTCGATGCGTTACCGCAGCGAGGACGAGGTCCTGGCGATCCCGCGCGCGGCCATAGCGCGTGCGATGGAGATAGCGCCGCGGTACTTCGGGCGTCTGCCAGCCGTGCCGTGCACTGTCGAACCCACGCCAGCTGAACGGGCGCCCGGTCAGTCCGTCGCGTCGTACTCACCCGAAAAGGCCGTGTACTACGCCAACACGTATCGCTGGCAGCAACGGGACCGGTGCATCGCCGAGGCAAACGCTTTCCACGAGGGCGTTCCCGGCCATCACTTCCAAATCACCCTGGCCAAGGAAATGACCGGGGTGCCCCGGCTGCGCAAGGTGGCGTGGATCAACTCCTACCTCGAAGGCTGGAGCCTGTACTGCGAACGGCTGGCCGACGAGCTCGGTCTCTACTCGGACGACGAGGCCAGGATCGGGATGCTGGTGCTGGAGTCGGTCCGGGCCGCGCGCCTGGTCGTCGACACCGGGCTGCACGCGTTCGGCTGGACTCGCGCCCAGGTCGTCGCCTACTTGCGTGAGCACACCGCGATGAACGAGGTCGAGATCCAGCAGGAGACGGATCGCTACATCGAGCTGCCCGGACAGGGATTGTCGTACCTGTGTGGCAGGTTTGAACTCGACCGCATCCGGGCATTGGCAGAGACCAGTCCCGATTTCGACCTGCGCGCGTTCCACGATGTGGTGCTGGGTGCAGGTCCGGTTCCGATGAACGTGCTGGCAGACGTGGTGATGGGGGAGTTGTGACCCAGATCGAGAAGATCGCCGACGAGGTGCTCGAGTTGCTGATCGAGGAGGACCCGCTCGGCGAGATGATCCAGGGCCTGCCTGGCGTCGACAGCAAGCTGAGCGACCTCGACGAGGCCGGGCAGGCGATCCTGCGCACGCGTGCGCTCGACGCCGCGCGCCGGGCCCGTGAGGACAAGTCCGACGACTGGATCACCAGGGCGGTGGTGATCGACCAGGCGCAGGCGATCGTCGCGCGGATCGACGCCAAACTGGTCGAGACCGAGGTCGCCGACCTGATGGTCAGCCCGATCGCCCGGCTGCTCGGGATGCTGCCGATGGTCGCGCCGCAGGGCGCCGAGGCCGAGCGGAGCTACTTCACCCGCCTGGAGATGATCCCGGACTACCTGGCCAAGGCCGCGGACCGGCACCGGACCGGGATCGCGCACGGCCGCACGCCAGTCGCGTCGCGTGCCGCGTACGCCCTGGACCACCTGGAGAACTACCTCGCCAACCCGGCAACGGACCCGCTGCGGCAGGTGCCCGTCACCAACACGGCTGAGCGCGACCGTCTGATCGACGATTTCGTACGACCCGCGTTCGCCAAGTACCGGACGGCGCTTGCCGAGGACGTCGCGCCGCACGGTCGCCCGGACGACAAACCCGGGTTGGGCTGGCTGCCCGGCGGCGAGGCGACGTACGCGTCGTTGGCGCGCGTGCACACCACAACCCACCGCACGCCTGAGGAGATGCACCAGACCGGCCTGGCGTTGATCGAAGCCTTGGCCGAGGAGTACGCGGATATCGGCGGCCGCGTCTTCGGCGTGAAAACGGTCGCCGAGGTGCACGAACGGCTGCGCACCGATCCGTCGCTGAAGTGGGGCAGCGCGGAGGAGTTGCTGGCTGGAGCGCGCGCGGCGATGGACCGTGCCGAAGCGGCGGCTCCGGAATGGTTCGGGTTACTGCCCTCGCAAGCCTGCCTGTTGGAGAAGACTCCGGCCGCCAGCGAGCAACACGAGACGTCCGCGTACTACCTGCCGCCCGCGCTGGATGGCAGCAGGCCAGGCATCTACTACGCGAACACGTACAAAGCGACCGAGCGCGACCGGACCATCGCCGAAGCCACCGCGTTCCACGAAGCCGTGCCAGGGCACCACTTCCAGGTCACGATCGCGCAGGAGCGCAGCATGCCGATGCTGCGCCGGTGCTCGGCGATCAACGCGTACGCAGAGGGCTGGGGCCTTTACTGCGAGCGCCTTGGCGACGAGATGGGCCTGTACTCCGACGATGTCGCGCGACTCGGCATGCTCGCGATGGACTCGGTCCGCGCCGCACGGCTCGTCGTGGACACGGGCCTGCACGCGTTCGGTTGGTCACGTCAGAAGACCGTGGATTACTTGCGGGACAACACAGTGATGTCCGAGGTGGAGATCCAGAGTGAAACGGATCGCTACATCGGCATGCCCGGCCAGGCCCTGTCGTACATGATCGGCCGCCTGGAAATCCAGCGAGTGCGGGCCAAGGCCGAGGAGACCATGGGATCCGCCTTCGACATCAAGGGATTCCACGATGTCGTGCTCGGCGCCGGTCCGGTCCCGATGGACGTGCTTGACGAGATCGTGACCGAGTGGTCGAAGGCGGAGACATGATCGACGCCCTCGCCGATCGGCTGCTCGATCTGATCGGCACAGAGGATCCGTTGCGAGCAAGCATGACCGGCATCCCCGGACACGACCACGAACTGCGGGATTTCAGCCCGGAGGCGGACAGTGACCTGCGGGATCGTGCGGTGCGGATCGCCGCCGAGGCTGAGCTGGCCGAACCGGGCGTGACGCGCAGTGTGGTGCTGCACTTGGCCGCGTCGCTGGTCGACAGGGTCAACGCGGGGCTGGTGGACCATGTCCTGGCGAGCTTCATCAGCGCGCCGACGATCCAGCTCGTGACGTTCGCTCCCCGGGTCGTGCCCACGTCAGAACAGGCCGAAAGTGCTTATCTGGAGCGGCTTTCGGCGATTCCGCGCTACCTCGCCCAGATCGCGGATCGCAACCGGGCCGCGGTGGCGGCTGAACGGTTCCCGGTGGCGAGGATGGCGCGGACCGCGATCACGCACATCGACCGGTACCTCAGCCACACACCTGATGCGTTCACGCAACCGTCGCTGACATCGGGCGCGGCAGCACAACGTGACCGCCTGCTGGCTGAGGCAGCGCGTCCGGCGTTCGTGCAGTACCGGGAGGTGCTGGACAAGGAGATCGCGCCGCACGGCAGATCGGACGACAAGCCGGGTTTGTGTTGGTTGCCCGACGGCGATGCGGCGTACGACGCGATGGTCCGTGTGCACACGACCACCGCGCGCACGCCGGAGGAGCTGCACCGCACAGGCCTGCAGTTGATCGAGGCCCTCGCCGAGGAGTACGCGACGATTGGCAGCCGCGTGTTCGGGCTGTCCACAGCTGCGGAAGTGCAGGAGCGCCTGCGCACCGACCCGTCGCTGAAGTGGGGAAGCGCCGAGGAGATCCTTACGCACGCGCGGACAACCATCGAGCGTGCCGAACACGTTGCGCCGCAATGGTTCACGCGCTTGCCGGACAAGCGATGCGCGGTGGAGCCTGTCCCGGACGCCGAGGCGCCCAACGTGGCTGCCGCCTACTACACGGATCCCGCGCTCGACGGATCTCGTGAGGGCACCTATTGGATTAACACATACAAGGCGACCGACCGAGACCGGACTATCGCCGAAGCCATCGCGTTCCACGAAGCCGTGCCAGGGCACCATTTCCAGACCGCGTCTGCCCAGCAGATCGACAATCTCCCCTTGCTGCGGCGGCTCGCGTTCATTACCGCCTACAGCGAAGGTTGGGCGTTGTACGCGGAACGACTGGCCGACGAAATGGGCCTGTACTCCGACGACTTGGCGCGGCTCGGCATGGTTGCGGAAGACTCCATGCGGGCCGCGCGGCTCGTGGTGGACACGGGCCTGCACGCGATGGGCTGGTCACGGCAGCAGACCGTCGATTACTTGCGCGACAACACCGTAATGTCCGATGTGGAGATTCAGGCCGAGGTCGACCGGTACATCGAGTACCCAGGGCAGGCGTTGTCGTACATGGTCGGGCGCATGGAAATCCAGCGAGTGCGGGCGAAAGCCGTAGAGACTATGGGATCCGCCTTTGACATCAAGGGTTTCCACGATGTCGTGCTCGGCGGTGGCCCGCTGCCGATGGCGGTACTGGACGAGGTCGTCGCGGACTGGGTCCTCACTCGTGCGGGGCTGTCTCCTGGAATGTGACGCGGTAGCCGAGCGCTGTCATCATCCCGGTCAGCATCGCCCTGGTGTTGTTGCGCGCGCGTTCGGTCAGGCCTGAGCGCTGGGCGGCTTCGGTGATCTTCTGTTCGGCGGCGACGTAGAACTGTTGCTGCTGCGGAGGTTCGACCAGCGCGCCGAGGGTGTCAAGCAGGCCGCGTTCCTGGCTGAACACGTAACTGCGCGTGTTGTCGAGGTTCGGCTTGGCCAGTTGCGGCTGCGGCAGTCTCAACTCGACGGAGGTCCGGTCCTCGGACACGATGATGTTGCCGTCAGCGAGTTTGCCGAAGTCGATGAACGCGTCGATCGACCCGGCCGCCACGAACAGCGTCCGCTCACCGGCGATGGACGACGGCACCCACGCCACGTCCTTCTCGATATCGACAACGACCTGGTAGTCGCCTGCCGCGGCGTGGTACTGGCTCAAGTCCCGGACAGCCTGCAGCACCGCCGGCTGTGATCTGTCTATTGTGGACGTACCGAACTTCGGCAACAGACCGGCGATCTGCAGCACCGCCGTGACGACGAGGATGCCTGCCAGCATCAGCGCCACCGGCCGTATCCAGCGAGTTTTCACAGGCCACCACCTCTCCCGAAGGGGATACCCAGTCCGGGAGAGGTGGATACTCCGCTATTCGGACCTATTCAGATTCGACTTGCGCTTGCTGTACAGGAAGTAGATCAGCATGCCCGCGACGAACCACCCGGCGAACCGCAGCCACGTTTCCCACTGCAGGTACGTGATCAGCCAGAGCGAGAAGACCACGCCGATCGCTGGCACCACCGGCATACCGGGTGTCTTGAACGTCCGCGGCAGGTCTGGCCTGCGGTAACGCAGCACGATCACCGCCACGCACACCACGACGAAAGCAAGCAGGATGCCGATATTGGTCAGCTCGGCGACCTCGATGATCGGCAGCAACCCGGCGAGGACCGCCGAGATGATGCCAGCCAGCCACGCCACCCGAACCGGAACCTTGCGTACCGGGTGCGTCTTGGCGAACCACGCGGGCAGCAGCCCGTCGCGGCTCATCGCGAACCAGACACGCGTGACGCCCAGCATGAACGTGAACATGACGGTCAGGATGCCGATGATCGCGCCAGCCGCGATGACAGTGCCGAGCCCGCCGAGACCGACGCTGGCGAACGCCGTGGAGAACCCGCTCTCCGGGTCGATCAGGGTGTAGTCCTGCATTCCGGTCAGCACAAGGCAGGCAAGGACGTACAGGAGCATCGAGATGGCCAGCGAGTAGATGATCGCCTTCGGCATGTGCCGCTGCGCGTCCTTGGACTCCTCGGCCGCGGTGGACATCGCGTCGTAGCCGAACACCGCGAAGAACACCAAGGCCGCGCCGCTCATCGCGCCGGTGAATCCTGCCGGCGCGAACGGAGTGAGGTTGCCAGTCCTGATGTAGAAGAACCCGACCACGATCACCACGAGCACGACCGCGACCTTGATCGCGACCACGATCGTCTCGAACCTCGCCGCCGCCCTGATCCCCCGCGTCAGCAGGAACGCGATCAGCAGGCACAGGACCACCGCGATCAGGTTGATCTTGTACGTGCCCGGCGCGACGTCGGCGGGTTCGGTGCCTGGCGCGCCGAGCATCCACTGCGGCAGGTTGATGCCGATCTGGTCGACGAGGAAGTTGAAGTATCCGGATATGCCGATCGCGACCACCGCGACGATCGCGGTGTATTCGAGCAGCAGGTCCCAGCCGATGAACCAGCCGACGATCTCGCCGAGCACCGCGTAGCCGTACGTGTAGGCCGACCCGGCTTTCGGGATGAGCCCGGCGAACTCCGCGTACGAGAACGCCGCCGCCGCGCTCGCGATCCCGGCGATCAGGAACGAGATGAGCACCGCGGGCCCGACGCCCGCGACGCCTTTCGATGGATCACCGTGGGCGACGCTGCCGGCGAGGCTGAAAATGCCAGCCCCGATGATGCCGCCGACCCCGATCGCTGTGAGCTGCCACAGACCAAGGGTCTTGGTCAGCCCGTCCTGGCTCTTGACGTCCTCGATCTGCTCAATGGGCTTGCGTCGGAAGATCCCCGACCCACCACCCAACCCACTGCTCTGTAGGTCAGACATTCACCGAACATAGACCCGCGAAGGCCCGGCGGCCGGATGAACACATTCCCAGCTAGAGGGTCGTGAGTGTTTTTGCCGGTTAGAACCGGCGTAACCACTCACGACCTACCCGTCAACGCGTGAAAACGATCTTCCCGGCCGTGTCACCTTCGAGCATCGCCTTGAAGCCCTCTTCGGCGCGCTCCAACGGCAACTCCGCGCCGATCTTCGGCCGTACGCCGGTCACGTCGCAGTACTTCAGCAGGTCAGCCAGTTCGTCCCGGGTGCCCATGGTCGAGCCGATCACCGAAAGCTGCAGGAAGAACAACCGCTGCAGCTCCGCGTTCGCGTCCGGGCCGCTGGTCGAGCCGGAAACCACGATGACACCGCCCGGCTTGAGCGACTTCATCGAGTGCGACCAGGTCGCCTTACCCACGGTCTCGAACACGCCGTCCACCCGCTCCGGCAACCGCGCGCCGGACTCGAACGTGTCATGAGCGCCCAAAGAGGCAGCAAGCGCACGCTTCTCCTCCGAACGACCAGTCGCCCAGACGCGGAAGCCCGCCGCCCGGCCAAGCTGGATCAACGCAGTCGCCACACCACCGGACGCGCCCTGCACCAGGATCGTCTGCCCGGGCCGCAGCCCCGACTTCACGAACAGCATCCGATACGCCGTCAGCCACGCCGTGCCCATGCAGGCGGCCTCGGAGAACGACAGCCCCGCGGGCTTCGGCAGGACGTTGCCCGCCGGGACGACCACGGACTCGGCGAACGTGCCCTGATGCTTCTCGGTCAGCAGGGTCCGCTTCGGGTCGAGGGTCTCGTCACCGGTCCAGCCAGGCGAGGTGATCACCGAGTGGATCACCACCTCGGTGCCGTCGTCGAGCACGCCAGCGCCGTCGCAGCCGAGGATCATCGGGAACTGCTCGGGCTTGATACCCACCCCGCGCAGCGTCCACAGATCGTGCATGTTCAGGCTCGCTGCCTTGACCGACACGCGCACCCAGCCGTCCGGGACGTCCGGCGAAGGACGGTCACCGATCGTCAACGCGGCGAGTGGGTTGTCCGGCTGAGGCGACGCTGCATACACGGCGAACATGCCAAGCAACATACCCATTACCCCATTCGTGCGCCTGTGGGCTCGGACACGGCGTAGCCTCGACGCTGTGTCGTGGTTGTCCGATTGGTGGAACGGCGTCGAGTTGTGGATCACGCAACTGGCGTTCCCGTTCCAGTTCGCGATCGTCATCGCGGTCTTGCTGCCGGTGTGCGCTGGCCTCGCGTGGCTGATCGACCGCGTCGTCGACTTCGGCGCGAGCAAAGTCAGCCCGTCTCGCGGTGAAGAAGTGGACTGCGATTAGGGTTGGGCGCCATGGGGTCGCGCAAACGCATCACGTTCGCCCTGATCGGACTGGTCATCCTGGTGGTGGCCGGGTGGCTGATCCGCGACGCCAGCACGGAGTCGGCGCCCGCGCCGTCGCTTCCCGGTCAGGACTCAGGCCTGCAGGTCAAGGCTCTGTCCACGCTGCCGCCCGAAGCGGGCACGACCTGGCGGCTGATCGAGAAGGGCGGCCCGTTCCCGTCCACTCGGGACGGTGTGGTGTTCGAGAACCGGGAGAAACGCCTGCCAGCCAAGGCCAAGGACTACTACCGCGAATACACCGTGCCGACGCCTGGCAGTAAGGACCGCGGTGCCCGCCGGTTGGTCAACGGCCAGCACCGTGAGCTCTACTACACCGAGAACCACTACGAGTCGTTCGTACTGGTGGACCCGGGGAAGTGACGATGCGTTACGTGCTGGACGGCAGCAAGATCCGCACCAAGTCCGCGATGCTCGACGCGCTGGCCAAGACCATGAGCTTCCCTGACTACTTCGGACACAACCTGGACGCGCTCGCTGACGTCCTCTACGACCTGCCAAAGGGCGAGCACACCCTGGTCTGGCAGTCGCCGGAGACGCTGCGCAAGGCCGACCCGGACAACTACGAGCAGTTCGTCGACATCCTCGGCAACGCCGACCGGCTCACTCTGGTGCTTGCGGACTGAGTAACGGTCCCAGTTCGGTCCGGCTGGTCACCCCGAGCTTGGCGTATGCACGGCCCAAGTAGTTGTCGACGGTCCGGACCGACAGGTGCAACCGGGCGGCGATCCAACGGCTGGACTGTCCTTGCGCGGCCAGTAAAGCGACTTCACGTTCGCGCGGCGTGAGCATCGCGGGCAGGCCCGTGGTCGCCAACATGGGCGTACGGGCCTTGGGTAACAGGCGCATCAGGTTGTTCGCGCGTGACGTGGCGGCCGTTGCTCGCGTGTGCGCCCCGGCTTCGTGCGCCATGCGCGCGGCCGTAACCAGGGCTTCCGCCGCGTGCAACAACATCCCGAGGCGCTCGAAACCGTCCGCTGCACGCGTGAGCCTGACATGGTCGTTGTCCACGAGCGCGCACGCCGCGTCCGCGAGGGCCGTGCCGACGTCGCAGGTGAGTTCCGTGGCCAGTTCGGACAGTCTGATGTAGACGGTACGCGGTTCGCCGAGCCTGGCGACGTCGTACAACGCCAACGCCTCGGTCGTGGGCAGGCCGTTGCCGCGAGCCGCCTCCGCGGTGTCTCGCGCGTGCGCGGCGGCCCTGGAGATCTCGCCGCTCGCGGCGTACGCCCAAGCGCGGTTGAGCTCGATCCACGGCTGGAACAGCCTGCTGGTGTGTGCGTCGGCGCGATCCAGCAATCGTCGTGCCTGCCGGTGATCTCCCGCCAGCGCGCGGGCACCGGCCAGTTCGGCCAGGCAGGTCGCGGCGAGCCGGAAGGTGTCGTAGTTCGGCATCAACGCGAGGACTTCCCGGAACGAAGCCGCGGCGACGTCCAGTTCACCGCGGGCTTTCGCCACGGCGCCCGCGCCGGGCGATCCGGGCACGGTCAGTTCCTCGTAGCGACCGTGATCCAGCAACACTTCGGCGAGCAACTGCTCGGCTGCCCACCCCGCACCGGAGTCGTGCGCCCAGCGGGCCAGGCGTTCGGCAAGTTCATGATCGAAGCGATCCTTGGCCTGTTTGGCGGCTTCAAGGAGAATCGCCGGGTCACCGGTCCGCCCGGACTGCGACTGGAAAGTCCCGACCCGCAACGCGTCGTCCCGCCGCCGCATCGCAGTGGACGTCATCGCATCGGCCAACTGGCCCGCAACAGAACGCGCCCGCGACGCAGCCATGGTTGACCGGATGACCTCGCCATACAACGGATGTGACAACTGTGCGACGAGTCGGCGACCGGTGCTTTCCGTTGTGACGAGGCCTTTTCGTCCGGCCGTGGCCACTGCTTCGGCGCCGACGAGCCGTTCCAGCAAGGCAAGGGGGACAGGTTCACCACCCGCGACCACTTCCAGGGCCGCGTACACGGTGTCCGGCACCGAGCCCAACCTGGCAGCCACGACCTCCGCTAATCGTGTGGTCGCCCGGACTTCGCCGGTCCACCGCCAGGCGCCATGCCGGTGTCGGAGTTCGCCCGTGTCCAACCCCGCAAGCAGGATTTCCCTGAGCAGCAACGGGTTTCCCGCGCTGACCCGGTGCAACTGGCGACGGCTGACTGGGGCGAGCCGATCGCCGAACGCGTGGTCAAGCAGTTGGTCGACGGCGTCCGCAGGTAGTTCGGCCAAGCCGACACGGCTGGTCAGCCCGTCTTTCCAGAGCGCGTTCACGGCGTCAGGGCATGGTTCCCCTGCCCGGACAGTGCCAAGTGATGCACGACCGCGGCCGAGGCATCGTCGAGCAAATGGGCGTCGTCCACAGCGATGACGGGGGAGTCGGTGAAATGCGCGGCCACCGCGTGCAACACGCTCAACCGACTGTCGTTGTTCAACGGAGGCAACAGAGGGGAGACCGCGCCGAACGGGATGGCAGCCATGGATCGGGTCGCTGAAACCCACTCGGTCCGGCACCCTTCGGACGCCAGGCGCGCCAGCACTTCCCGCGCCAGCCTGGTCTTCCCGACCCCGGCCGCGCCAACGAGGACAACGCCGCCACCGGCTGCCGAGGTGAGTGGGGAGGCACCCGTGGGCGCCTTCTCGCCACCAGCAATCATCGTTGTCAGGGCCGACAACTGCCGGTCTCTGCCGACGAGCGGCCACCGGTCACCGACCTCCGGTCGCGGATCGCCCATTCCCCCGCCCCCCTGCGCGCCTGGCCGATCTTCGTTGTCTGGCAAGGAGAACAGCGCTTCATCGTAGCGCGGCTGGGCCTGTCGGCGATGGGGGAGAAGAGGGCTCACCGTCACCCGTTCGGGCGTTGTCGGTTCGGACCAACAGCCGCCGCGCATGTTGTGGCATCTTGACCACCATCCGGGCGAAGCCTTCCACCCTGGGTAGCTCTGTGAATACTCTGGGAAACGCTGAGCGTTGAAACGTGAATTACTCTCGGGTACGAAATGCCCTAGAGGGATTACACCACACAGGAGGCATCGATGAAGCTGGCTCCCCTGCGGCTGGCCACGGTGGCCGCGTTCGTCATCACCCCACTGCTCGCGATCGGTACGACCGCGTCAGCGGCGACCACGATCAACTACCAGGTCCGCGCCTCGGCCTTCGGCCAGACCGCGGAACTCGTCCTCAACCAGGACGTCGACTCCAGCGCACCAGCGAGCGCCGCGGCCGGCAGTGCTGTCGCGGTGACCATCGACCCCGCACCCAACACGGTGCCCGCGGAAGGCGGCGGCTACCAGATCAGGGAAATCAAGAACATCGCACTGAAGATGCCGGTTCCCGCCAACTCCACCTTCGCGTCCGCCAGCGTCAGCGGCGGCTCGGGCCTCGGCGCGACCCCGCCGACGGTCGCTCTCGAAGGCAGTGACGTCGTGCTCAAGATCACCGGTCCGCTCAGGGGCGGCGCGGCGTTCGAACTGCCGACCGTGACGATCAACCTGACCGCCGGCGCGTCCGGCACGATCGAGAGCAAGCTCGGCGGCACCAGCTACGACGCACCCGGGCTGACCTTCACCACCGTGATCACGGCGTTCGGCCTCCCGGTCGACGCGGCCACGGTTGCCTACCCCAACCCAAGCCCTGTCCTGACCAGCACGACCATCGGCTGATCAGTTCCCTGTGTGGTGAGGGCCACCCGGCGCGGGGTGGCCCTCACCGGCAAGATTGCGTGCATGGCTGACGAACTGGTCCACATCGCGGTCGACCGTGGCGTCGCGACGATCACGCTCGACTCACCGCACAACCGCAACGCCCTGTCCCGTCAGTTGCGGGCCGAGTTGCGCGGGCACCTGTCGACGGCGATCGACGACGACAGCGTCCGCGTGATCGTGCTCGACCACACCGGATCGGTGTTCTGCGCGGGCATGGACCTCAAGGAAGCAGGCGGCGCCTCCGCTGGTGACCAGGGCGTCAACGAATTCCCGGAGATCCTGGAACAGATCCGCAGCAGCCCCAAGCCCGTGGTTGCCAAACTGGCCGGACCGGCAAGGGCAGGCGGCGTCGGCATCGTGGCGGCGGCGGACATCGCGGTTGCCGCGAAGACAGCAACTTTCGCGTTCACCGAGGTCCGTATCGGCGTCGTGCCTGCCGTGATCTCCGTGACCGTGTTGCCCCGGCTGCTTCCTCGCGCCGCGCACGAACTGTTCCTGACCGGCGAGACGTTCGACGCGACCCGTGCCGCGACCATCGGCCTGATCAACTCCGCGGTTGCCGCCGAGGACCTGGACGCGGAGGTCAAGCGCTACACGGACATGCTGTGCCTCGGTGGTCCGGTCGCACTGGCCGCGACCAAGGCGTTGCTGCGCTCCGAACCCAGCGACTTCGGCACGATGCTGAAGCTCTCGGCCGAGTTCTTCGCCAGCGAGGAAGGCCAGGAAGGCATCACGGCCTTCGCGCAGAAGCGCAAACCCAACTGGGTCCCCAAAGCCTGAGCTGGGTACCGCATGCAGGTGCTTGCGATTCCCGGCACCCTGTGCGCGCCGCGTGTGTTCGACCGGCTGGCTGATCGGCTCGAGGTCGCAGTGACGGGCGTGTCCTGGCTGACTGAGCCTGGGCAGATGGACATTCCGGTTGTCGCTGAGCGGATCGTGCGGCGATACCCGGAGCCGGGGCTGGTCCTTGGCCATTCGACCGGCGGTGCCATCGCGTTGTATCTCGCGATCAAGCATCCAGCGCGGGTGCGGGGCCTGATGTTGGTCAACACCGGCGCGCACACGCGTGGCCACGGCGACATCGATCGCATCGTGGCCCGCGTGCGGGACAACTGGGGGCCGGATCTGCACGCCGAGCTGATCGACCGCTCCTTTGCCAGTCCGGTGGATCCGGTCGACCGATCCGAACTGCTCACCTACGCGGCGGCGGTGCCAATGGCGGCCGTATTGGCGGCATTGCGCAGCCAGGGCGAGTTGGATTTCACGCCGGAGCTTGCCGAGATCCGCTGCCCGGTCACGGTGGTGCACGGCGTGCTCGACACCGCACGTCCCGTCGAGCACGCCAAACAATTGGCCGACGGCATCCCTGACGCACACCTGAGGCTCGTTCGAACCGGCCACACGCCGGTCTACGAGGCCCCGGACGCCCTCGCAGCCGAGGTCCGCGCCTTGATCAGCCGGTGCGCTCCAGGTCAGTCTCCTGCAGGGCCTCGTCATAGCGGTGCAGGATGAGCTCGGCGACGTCCGGGTCCGCGCCCAACGGGTCGGCGATCAACGCATCGGGATCCAGCTCAAGGACGGAGTCGTAGACCCGGTCGGGCAGCAGACCCGGAGCCAGGAACCACGAAGCCACAGCGATCCGCGAAGCCCCTTGCTTCCGCAGCGCGGCAACAGCTTCGGGCACGGTTGGAGAAGCCGCCGCGGCGAACGCCTCGATGGCCCCGGCCCATCCGGCTTGCAGCGACCAGCGGTGCGCGATAGCGGCAACCCGGGCATTGGCCCGTGCGTCCGAAGAACCTGCCCCAGCCAGGATCACGCCAAGCGACGGGGCGTCGAACGTGGCCCCGGCGGCAGTCAATCGACGCAGCGCGGCGGACTCCAGCCGAGGCGACGGGCCGAGGACATCGGTGACCGAAACCGACAAGCGGGGATTGCGTTGGCACGCCTCGTGAACCAAAGCCGGGACGTCGATGCGAGCGTGGTACGCACGCCCAAGCAGCAACGGCACGACGACAACTGGACCACGCAACCCGGCGAGGACATCGCCGAGTCGCGGGGCCGAAAGGTCCATGAAGGACACACGGGCGTCCAGGCCGGGACGCAACGAGCGCACCACCGAGACCAGCGAAGTGATCGTCGCGGCGGAACGAGGGTCGCGGCTGCCATGGGCCACTGCGATGAGAGGGATCACGTCAAAGCTCCGGTCAAGCCACGGGCCCGCAGCACGGCCCGTTCGATCGGGCGGAACACCAGCAAGTCGATGCCGATGCCCACCAACAGGATCAGGAAGATCGCCGCCATCACGGTCGGCATGTCGTTGAAGTTCGAGCCTTCGTTCAAATACGCGCCGAGGCCGAAGCCGAGGTCCGGGCTCTGCGCGATCAACTCGGCGGCCATCAGCGACCGCCACGAGAACGCCCAGCCCTGCTTGAGTCCTGCGATGTAGCCGGGCAACGCGGCAGGCAACAGGATGTGCCGTGCCGAAGCCAGCCGACCGGCGCCAAGGGTTTTGCCGACGCGCGGCAGGATCGGCGGGATCTGGTCGATCCCGGAGACAAGGCCGTTGGCGATCGACGGGACCGAGCCGAGCAGCACCACGAAGTAGATCGTGCCGTCGTTCAGGCCGAACCACAGGATCGCCGCGGGCACCCACGCGACCGAAGGCAGCGACTGCAGTCCGCTCAGCAGCGGGCCGATCGCCCGGCGGACCACGCTGACCTTGGCCACCAGCAGACCCAGTGGCGTGGCGATCACCACCGCGGCAAGGAAACCAAGCACGGCACGGTGGATCGATGTCCACAGCACCTCGAAGATCCGGCCGGTTTCGACCATTTCCACGAACTCGTCCCAGACCGCGAGGGGCGCGGGCAGCTTGAACTCCGGCCAGAACGCCGCGGCCCACAGGATCTGCCAGACCACAACCAGCACAACCAGTGCCACCACCGGTGGCCAGACCGAGCGCACGAATCGGCGCCAGCCAGGCTGAGCCCGGCTGGTCGTCGGCGTGTCCAGTGCGTCGAGGCCAGCCTCGACCTTGGCGAGGTCCTGGAGGTCAGGACTTGGCATGGGTACTGATCACCTCTCGCAGGCGGCCGGTGATCTCCTCGACAAGCGCCTCGGACCCACTGTCCTGAGTGGACCATTCCTGAACGACACGACCGGGCCGCGACGACAACAGCACCACGCGCTGCCCGAGGCGCACGGCCTCGCGCACGTCATGCGTCACGAACAGCACCGCGGTCGACGTTCGCTCGTACACCCGCAAAAGCTCGCCCTGCAACACATCCCGCGTGATCGCGTCGAGCGCGGCGAACGGCTCGTCCATCAGCAGCAACGCAGGCTCATCCGCGCCACGGACCCGCTGCGTCGCTGCCAGTGAACGCGCAAGCGCCACACGCTGACGCATACCGCCGGACAGCTCGTGCGGACGCTTGTGCCCGGCACCGCTCAGGCGCACCAGGTCCAGCAGTTCGGCGACCTTGGCCTGCCGGTCGGCTTTGCCGAAACCGGCTAGCCGCAACGGCAGATCGATGTTGCGGGCCGCGGTCAGCCACGGCATCAGCGCGGCTTCCTGGAACATCACCGCCGGCCGGGACGTGTTCAGCTCGATCTCGCCCGCGCTCGGCGCGTCCAGCCCGGCGACCAGGTTGAGCAGCGTGGACTTACCGCAGCCGGACGCGCCGAGCAGGCACACGAACTCGCCGGGCGCGACCCTCAAATCCACGCCGTCCAGCGCGACGACCGCCCCGCTGCCCTGGCCGAAGACCTTGCCGACCCCGGAAAGGGAGACCGCGGTACCGGACTGCACGTGCTCGAGTGTGGCGGTCATGGCCATCTCCTACTTCTTGTCCAGTCCGGCGGCGTCCACCGCCGGTTTGCCGGTCGCCTTGAGTGCCTCGTTGAGCGCCGTCAGATCCGCGAAGCCCTTCAGCTCGACCGCGGACTTCACGATTCCCGCCGTCACCGAGTCCTTCGCCAGCTGCGGGAAGGTCGACGAGATGGGGTCGGTGGTCAGCTCGATCGCCTTGAACGAGCTGTCGAGCACGGGCTGGCTCAGCGAGTTGCCGGTCAGCTCCTTCAGCGCGTCGTTGACGACCTTCTTCGCGTCGGCGTCGTTGGCCTTCGCCCAGTCGATCGCGGCGATGTGGCCACGCAGGATCGCCTGCACGGTCTGCGGGTACTGCTGCAGGAACTCCTGGCGCACGATGATCACCGTGGTCGGGAACCGGCCGCCGGGCCACAAGGTCTTCTCGTCGAGCAGCACCTTGGCGCCCGCGTCGAGCACCAGCCGCGAGGACCACGGCTCGGGCAGCCACGCGCCGTCGACGCTGCCGGTGCGGAACGCGTCGAACGTCTTCGGGTTGTCCAGGTTGGTGATCTTGACGTTCGCCAGGTTCTTGTCCTTGATCAGCTTCTTGAGCGCCACGTCCTGGGTGTTGCCCAGTGACGGCGTGGCGATGTTCTTGCCAGCGAGCTGATCGATGGACGTGATGTCCGGCTTGGTGACCAGTTGCGCGCCACCGGACACCGCACCGGAGATCAGCTGGATCGTCCCGTTGGACTTGGTGAAGCCGTTGATCGCCGGACCGGATCCGATGAACCCGATGTCCAGGGACTTGCCCAGCAGCGCGTTGATCTCCTCGGGACCGGCGTTGAACGTGGTGACCGCGAGCTTGGTCGAGCCGAGCTCCTTGGCGTAGAAGTCCTTCTTCTGCCCGATGATCGCGGGCGCGTGCGTGACGTTGGGGAAGTAGCCGAGCCGGACCTCGGCTGGTCCCTGCGCCTGAGGCTGCGCTTGCGCAGCCGACGTGTTACCGCTGTCAGCCCGTGAACACCCCGCTGCCAGGGCTAGTGCCGCGGTCGCGGCGGCCAGTAAGCGAAGCGTGCGTGTCGTGCTCACGGGTGTTTCCTCTCAGGCGCGAGAAATGGGAGTCAGGGTCCGGGGTTCACGCTGTTACGAACACTGCCTCGGACGGTCTGTGTCATTCGGAGGGGTGCTCCGACCAAGCCTGCGGCCAACGTCGTTCCGTCGCTCGCGTCGATGACCAGGAAGGCTCCGGTCCGGCGATTGACGGAGTAGTCGTCGATCGGCAGTGGTTCCGCGGTGCGGATCCGTACTTGACCGATCTCATTCAACTGCAACGTTTCCGGCAGTTCCACACTGGACAGCTTTTGCTCGTCGAACCGTGACGAAAGCTCGGTGACGAACGCCTGTGTGGTCTTGGTGCCGTGCTTGACCAGAACCCTGGCGTTCGGCCGCAAAGCCTTGTCCGCCAACCAACACAGCGTCGCTTCGAACTCGTCGACGACGTTCGGGGCATTGTTGGCGACGGAAATCAAGTCCCCGCGCGAAACATCCAAATCATGAGACAGCACCAGAGTGACCGACTGACCGGCGGTCGCCTCGGCCAGTTCGCCGTCCGGAGTGTCGATCCGCTCGACCAGTGCGCGGGAACCTGATGGCAGGACAACGATCTCCTCGCCCGGCGTGATCGTGCCCGCGGCGATCTGTCCGGCATAGCCGCGATAGTCCGGATGTTCCGGAGTCCGTGGGCGAATCACATACTGGACAGGGAAACGGAACGGGACGTGGTGCGGGTCCGGCTCGACCGGCACGCTTTCCAAGTGCTCCAACAATGTCGGCCCGGTGTACCAGGGCGTGTTGGCCGAGCGATCCACAACGTTGTCACCGACAAGCGCCGACACCGGAATGGTCAGCACGTCGGAATCCGCGTACCCCAAGGCATTGGCGTGCGTGGTGAACTCTTTGGCGGTCAGCTTGAAGTTCGACTCGTCGTAGCCGACGAGGTCGATTTTGTTGACTGCCAGTACCAACCTCGGCACACCCAGCAACGCCAGGACCGCCGCGTGCCTGCGGGTCTGTTCGATGACGCCTTTACGAGCGTCCACAAGCAGAATCCCGAGCTGCGCGGTCGAGGCGCCGGTGACGGTGTTGCGGGTGTACTGCACGTGCCCCGGAGTGTCGGCGAGCACGAAGGACCGCTTGGGCGTGGCGAAATACCGGTATGCCACGTCGATCGTGATGCCTTGTTCGCGTTCGGACCGCAAACCGTCAACCAACAACGACAGGTCCGGTGTGGAGAGTCCACGGTCCGCACTGGCCCGATGCACCGCATCGAGCTGGTCGGCCAGCACCGACTTGGTGTCGTACAGCAACCGTCCGACCAAAGTGGACTTACCGTCGTCCACGCTGCCAGCGGTCGCGAGCCTGAGAAGATCGCTCATTTAGAAGTAACCCTCCCGCTTGCGATCTTCCATCGCTGCTTCGGAAAGCCGGTCGTCGGCGCGCGTCGCGCCACGCTCGGTCAGCCTTGAGGCGGCAACCTCGGCGATGACTTCCTCGATGGTGGACGCGTCTGAGTCGACGGCGCCGGTGCACGAGCCGTCGCCGACCGTGCGGTAGCGGATCGTCCGACGCTCCAACGTTTCTCCCTCGCGGGGACCGCCCCACGGGCCTTCGGCCAGCCACATGCCGTCGCGCAGGTAGACCTCACGCTCGTGGGCGTAGTAGATGTCCGGCAGGTCGATCTTCTCGCGAGCGATGTAGTTCCAGACGTCCAGCTCGGTCCAGTTCGACAGCGGGAACACCCGGACATGCTCGCCCGGCCGGTGCCTGCCGTTGTACAGGTTCCACAGTTCGGGACGCTGCCGCTTCGGCTCCCACTGGCCGAACGCGTTGCGCAGACTGAAGATCCGCTCCTTGGCCCTGGCCCGCTCCTCGTCACGGCGTCCGCCACCGAAGACTGCGTCGAACTTGTGCTCGGTGATGGTGTCGAGCAACGGCATCGTCTGCAGCGGGTTACGGGTGCCGTCCGGGCGCTCGGTCAGCCTGCCGTCGTCGATCCAGTCCTGCACGTGCGCGACCACAAGACGCAGCCCGTACTTGGCCACGACCCGGTCGCGGAACTCGATCACCTCAGGGAAGTTGTGCCCGGTGTCCACATGCAACAACGCGAACGGCACCGGCGCGGGCCAGAAGGCCTTGATCGCCAGGTGCAGCAGCAGGGTCGAGTCCTTGCCGCCGGAGAACAGGATCACCGGCCGGTCGAACTCGCCTGCCACTTCGCGGAAGATGTGGATCGCCTCGGATTCCAAGGCGTCCAGGTTTGCTGTTTTACGATCCAGCGCGAGCGTCACAGATGCCCCCTTCTAACCGTGCAGTCCGCACTCGATCTTGTTTTGACCCGCCCAGCGGCCGCTGCGGGGATCGGCGCCGAGCGCGACTTTCGCCGTGCAGGGTGCGCAGCCGATGGACAGATATCCCTCGGCCACCAACAGGTTCTCCAGAATCCCGTTCTTGTCGATGTACGCCCGGAACTCCTCGTCGGACCACGGCGCGATCGGGTTGATCTTCACCAGCCCGTTGCGCTCGTCCCACTGGACGATCGGGGTGTTCGCCCGCGTCGGCGCGTCGACGCGACGCACACCGGTGACCCACGCGTCGTAGTTGGCCAGCGTCCGGCGCAGCGGAACGACCTTGCGCAAATCGCAGCAGTGGTTGGGTTCCCGCTCGAACAGGTTCGGGCCCTCCTCGGCGTCCTGCTGCGCGACGGTCTTGTCCGGCTCGGCGTTGATGATGTTCAACCCCGAGTAGGTGGCGCCGACCGCGTCCCGCAGACCGATGGTCTCCGGGAAGTGGTAGCCGGTCTGCAGGAACAGCACGTCGAAGTTCGGCTTCGCCTTGACCGCGAGGTCGATCAGCACCGCGTCCTGCATGTTGGACGCCAGAATCCAGTTGTCGCCGAACGTCTCGGCGGTCCACGCCAGTGCCTCGGCCGCGCTGGCGTCGGCCAGTTCGGCCGACGCGCGCTCGGCGAGGTCTTTCAGCTCGTTGGTCGCTGTTGTCACTCGGACACCTGCCCCACTGAGATCCCCACGAACTTCACGACGAACACGCGGCGGCAGCCGTTGCACAGCCACGCCGCGTGCGGCTCCTCCTGCGGGCGAAGGTCTTCGTCACCGCAGTAGGGGCAATAAAACGGAGCAGCCCTCTCACTCATTTGAGATCAGCCTCGTCAGCACGCTGGACCCACTGAGCGAACCGCTCGCCCGCGGAGCGCTCCTTGAGGTAGTTGCGCACGACCCGCTCGACGTAGTCGGACAGCTCCGACGCGGTCACCTTGTGGCCACGCAGTTTCCGGCCGAACCCGGCGTCGAGGCCAAGCCCGCCACCAAGGTGCACCTGGAAGCCCTCGACCTGCTTGCCGTCCGCGTCGGTGACGATCTGGCCCTTGAGCCCGATGTCCGCGGTCTGGATCCGGGCGCACGAGTTCGGGCAGCCGTTGATGTGCACGGTCACCGGGTGCTCGACGCCTGCCTGAACGTCGGCCAGCCGCTGCTCCAACGCTGAAACAAGTTCAGCCGCACGGGCTTTCGTCTCGACAATGGCCAGTTTGCAGAACTCGATCCCGGTGCACGCCATCACGCCGCGCCGCCACGGCGACGGGTCGGTGTGCAGGCCCAGCTTGGTCAGTTCCGCCCGCAGCGCTGGAACTTCGCTCTCTGCAACGTCCAGGACCAGGAGTTTCTGCTGCGGGGTGAACCGGACCCGGTTGGATCCCGCGCGCTCGGCGGCCTTGGCGACCTCGACAAGGATCGAGCCGGACACACGGCCCGCGATGGGTGCGGCGCCGACGTAGAACTTGCCGTCCTTCTGCTCGTGTACCCCGATGTGGTCGAGCTGGTAGTCGAGGGTTTCCGGTGCCGGGCCGTCGATCAGCTTGTAGCCGAGGTACTTCTCTTCCATGGTCTCGCGGAACTTCTCCGGGCCCCAGTCGGCGACCAGGAACTTGATCCGGGCCCGGTGGCGCAGCCGCCGGTAACCGTAGTCCCGGAAGACGCTGATCACGGCTTCCCAGACCTTGGGGACCTCGTCGAGCGGCACCCACGCGCCGAGCCGCTTGCCCAGCATCGGGTTCGTGGAAAGGCCGCCGCCGACCCACACGTCGAAACCAGGACCGTGTTCCGGGTGCACCACCCCGACGAACGCCACGTCGTGGATCTCGTGTGCGACGTCCTGCAGGCCGGAGATCGCGGTTTTGAACTTGCGCGGCAGGTTCGAGAACGCCTTGTCGCCGACGTAGGTGTTCTTGATCGCGTCGATGGCCGGGGTGCCGTCGATGATCTCGTCTTTCGCGATGCCGGCGACCGGGGAGCCGAGGATGACGCGCGGGCTGTCGCCGCAGGCCTCCATCGTGGTCATCCCGGCGCCTTCGAGCTTCTCCCAGATGACCGGCATGTCCTCGACGCGGATCCAGTGGTACTGGATGTTCTGCCGGTCGGTGATGTCGGCGGTGTCGCGCGCGTAGGTCTGGGAGATCTCGCCGATCACCGCGAGCTGCTGTGTGGTGACTGCTCCGCCGTCGATCCGGATGCGGAGCATGAAGAACTCGTCGTCAAGCTCCTCGGGTTCGAGCGTGGCGGTGCGACCGCCGTCGATCCCGGGCTTGCGCTGGGTGTACAGGCCGTACCAGCGGAACCGGCCACGCAGGTCGGCCGGGTCGATGGAGTCGAACCCGCCGTGCGCGTAGATGTTCTCGATGCGCTCACGGACGTTGAGCGGGTTGTCGTCTTTCTTGCTGCGCTCGTTCGGGTTGAGCGGTTCGCGGTAGCCGAGTGCCCATTGTCCCTCGCCCCGGCGTTGCTTGGCCCGCTTGGGGGTGGTGGTTGGCGGAGCCATGTGGCGTCCTTCGGGATGTCGGGGCGCTCGCACACGCCGACCCGACCTCACCGAGGCAGAAGAATCCGGCGTATCCGACGCCGGCGGAAGAAACAAATATCCGGCGAACGGGTCAACGCCGGCACAAGTCGCTGTTCACGCGCAGGAAATCCACGTGACGACGAGCCACGAGGATGACCGGCACGACAGCAGACATAAGCCCAGCGTGCCACGCGTCCATCAGGTGGTCTACCACCATCCGCATGCTGGGATGAGGGTCACGCGCGCTTGACGAGCGGCGGCGGTGCGAGAATTGAGAGCGTGGCTTCCACGCTTCCCCCTGGTGAACCCGCCCCGGCTGACGGCTCCCTGCCGCCCGAGGCGCTTGCCGGGCTGGGCGGCAAACCCTTCGGTGTGTACGTGCACGTGCCCTTCTGCGCGACCCGCTGCGGGTACTGCGATTTCAACACCTATACCGCCGGTGAGCTGGGAACTTCCGCTTCGCCGGAGTCCTGGCTGGAAGGCCTGCGGCGCGAGCTGGAGATGGGCGCCGCAGTGCTGGGATCCGCTCCGCCAGCGAGCACGGTCTTTGTCGGCGGCGGCACGCCGTCGTTGCTGGGAGCCGACGGTTTGGCGTCGGTGCTGGACGCGGTCCGCGGCTCGTTCGGCGTGACTTCTGCGGCGGAGATCACAACCGAGGCGAACCCGGAGTCCACTTCACCGAAGTTCTTCGCTGGGATTCTGCGGGCCGGATACAACCGGGTGTCGCTGGGTGCGCAGTCCGTCGCGCCGCACGTGTTGCAGATCCTGGACCGCAAGCACACGCCTGGACGTCCAGCCGCCGCGGCGGCCGAAGCACGGGCGGCCGGGTTCGAGCATCTGAACCTTGACCTGATCTACGGCACGCCAGGGGAGCGGCCGGACGACCTGCAGGCCTCATTGGACGCGGTCCTCGACGCCGGTGTCGATCACGTGTCGGCCTACGCGTTGATCATCGAAGAGGGAACGGCCATCGAGCGGCGGATCCGGCGCGGCGAGCTGCCGTCGCCCGATGACGACGTGCTGGCCGAACGGTACGAGCAGGTCGACTCGGTCCTGTCGACCAGCGGGTTCAAGTGGTACGAGGTGTCGAACTGGGCCGCGTCCGTCGGCGCCCGGTGCCAGCACAATCTCAATTACTGGCGCGGCGGTAACTGGTGGGGCGCGGGTCCAGGTGCGCACAGCCACGTCGGCGGTGTGCGGTGGTGGAACGTGAAGCATCCGGCTCGGTATGCGTCCACTTTGGCCGAAGGTCGCTCGCCCGCGGCCGCCCGCGAGATTCTGTCCGAAGAGGACCGCAGGGTGGAGCGGGTGTTGCTGGAAATCCGTCTGGTTGACGGGCTTTCGTTGGCTGTCCTCGACGAACCCGGCGTTGCCGAGGCGAAGGCCGCGGTCGCCGACGGGCTGCTCAGCCAGGCAGCGTTCGACTCGGGACGTGCCGTGCTGACGGATGAAGGACGGCTACTGGCCGACGCGATCGTCCGGCGTCTGCTGCCTTAGTCCGGCGATGAACGTGTCGATCGCGAATTCGAAACGTTCGTGCGCGGTCTGGGCGGAGAACAACGGCCCGATGGCAATCAGGTTCGGCAAGGTGCCGGGCGGTAGCGACTGCATGTACTCCGCCATCTGACGGCCGCGTTCAGCCAGCTCCTCGCCGGAACCGTCGCGCCACGAGGTGACTTCGACCGCGTAAGCCTTGCAGTACAAGCCAAGCGCGTCGAATGCCCACGCCGCCTGCTTTTCTGACAGGCCTCCGGCGCGCAGGATCGCCAGCATTCCCTCGCCGTGACGCAAAGCGTTGGGGCCCAACGGGATCATCGCGTTCATCACGACCGAGGCGATCCCTGGGTACGCGGTCATCGCCTTGACCTGACCGAAACACAGCTGCTTCAACTGCTCCCGCCAGTGGTCGGGATCTGCCTGCGGCACGTCGACCTCGCCGAGGACGCGGTCGAACATCAGCTCACACAGCTCGTCCCGGTTGCGCACGTGCGCGTACAGCGAGGCCGGGCCGGTGTTGAGCGCCTGGGCGACCCGGCGCATCGACAGCGCGTCCAGGCCCTCCTTCTCCAGCAGGCCCAGCGCCGTGTCCACGATCTTGTCGCGGGTCAGCGGCTGTCGGACGGGCTTGCGCGCACCCGTGCGCCACGGCGGCTCCGGTAGTTCCACGCGAGCACTCTACTTGACACGAACGCTGTTCGTCGTTAGAACAATGTTCGTTACGACGAACGTCGTTCGACCAAGGAGGAGTTATGCGGGTTCTGGTGGTTGGAGCAGGGCTGTCCGGGCTGTCCACGGCGATGTTCCTTGGACTGCACGGCGTGGAGTCGCTGGTTGTCGAGCGGCACGCGACGACGTCGTTGCATCCGAAGGCGCGCGGGCAGTTCCCGCAGACCATGGAAGTGCTGCGGCTGGCGGGTGTCGATCAGCAGGTCATCGACGCCTCACCGCCGGAATTCGAGTTCCGGATCGTGGTCGCGCAGGCGGCGGCCGGGCCGGTGTTCAACGAGATCCTGGTCGACAGCATGGGCCCCGACCTGTCCGATTTCTCGTCAGCGGGCTGGGCCAACACCAGCCAGGAACGGCTCGAACCGATCCTGGCCGACCGGGCTCGTGAACTCGGCGCCACCATCCGGTTCTCGACCGAGTTGGTCGAGTTCACCCAGGACGAGCACGGGGTCACGGCAGTACTGCGTGACCTGAACACGGGTGAAGAGCAAACCGTTGGGGTTGAGTACATGGTCGGCGCCGACGGCCACCGCAGTCCGATCCGTCAGGCGCTGGGCATCGGCGTGACCGGCCGGGGCGTGCTCGGTACCGGGGTCGGTGCGATCTTCGAGGCCGACCTGTCGTCGGTGGTGCCGCGCAACGCGTTGCTGTACTTGCAGAATCCCGACTTGCCAGGTGGCGGCGGCGCGATGGTGAGCACCGACGAGCCGGGTCGTTATTCGCTGAGCGTTGGGCTGGGGGAATACTCGGACCAGCGGTGGATCGAGATGATCCGGACCGCCGCGGGCATTCCGGACCTGGCCGTGCGGCTGCTGGAGGTGGGCAGCAGCTCGGACACCAAGCACTGGGTGGCGGACACCTTTGGTTCTGGCCGGGTCCACCTGGTCGGCGACGCGGTCCGGGTGATGCCGCCGACCGGAGCCTTCGGCGGGAACACCGCGGTGATGGACGGTTTCTACCTGGCCTGGAAGCTCGCCATGGTGGTCAAAGGCGAAGCGGGACAAGGACTTCTGGACAGCCACACCCCTGAGCGGCGGCCGTATTCGGAGTACATCGCGCAGCAGCAGTACACGTTCTATGTCGAGCGGATGGCGCCGCATCTGGACGACGGCACGCTCACACCGATGGCCGACCCGATCTCAATGCTTTTCTTCGGCTATCGGCAGATCAGCGACGCGGTCCTGCTCGAACCCGGCGACCAGGGCGAACTGCTTGAGCCCGAGCCGACCGGTCGGCCCGGCTCGCGCGCGCCGCATGTTGTGTTGCCGGACGGGTCTTCGACGATCGAGCTGTTCGGCTGCGGATTCGTGGTACTGACTGGCTCGCCGGAGTGGGCCGCACGGGCTGAGGAGCTCGGATTGACCGCTCACGTGCTGGAAGGCAGTGACTGGGCCAAGGCGTACGGCGTGACCGAATCGGGCGCTGTCCTGGTGCGGCCGGACTTCTTCGTCGCGTGGCGGACGCCGGATGCTACCGGCGATTTGCGCCAGGTGCTGGCAGACATACGGCATCAGGGGCACAGTTGCGGTGTGTGATAACACCGTAACGAAATCGGGGATTTGGTATGGGATCTCACGAATTGCCCGCCGGGGTCGGATTCACCGCGCTGGTCGGGGCGGTTTCGCGGGCTAGGGAAGCCGACCGGAGCGACCCGCTGTTCACTGATCCACTCGCCGAGCGGTTCGTCGCGGCCACCGCCGGTGTGGACACCGTCCGGCTCGGCCCAGCAGACCCGGGTCAGATCACGCCTGTCTGGGAAGGCCTGTACACGTTCTTCGGCAGCCGGACGCCGTTCTTCGACGAGAACCTCATGCGTTTCATCGACGGGGGAACCAGGCAGATCGTGCTCCTTGGCGCCGGGCTGGACACCCGGGCCTACCGGCTGGATCTGCCACCCGGAACCGTCGTCTACGAAGTCGACACGCCAGCCGTACTCGATTTCAAGGCGGCCGTGCTCGCGGACGACAAGCCGCGGTGCGAACGCGTGCCAGTGGCTATCGACCTGCGCGACGACTGGCAAGGCGCATTGCTCGCCGCCGGGTTCGACCCGCGGGAGCGCAGTGTCTGGCTCGCCGAGGGGTTGGTGATGTACCTCGGCGCGGCCGACGCGGGCAAGCTGGTCTCGGGCATCAGTTCGTTGAGCGCCGCGGGCAGCGGCCTGATCATCGAGGTCCTGCGGCGCCTGCCCGTCATGGCGGACGTGCCGTTCGTCGACGAGGACGAGCGGACCCTCGCGCTCGTCTTCATCGACAACTGCCGGGCCGGGCCCGGTTTGCCCGCGGACTGGATGACGCCGCTCGGCTGGCGCGTTGATCGGCAGGTGGACTTCATCGAGGTCCTGGCCAGCCAAAACCGGCCGGTCCCGCTGCTGATGCGGCGCGATCCAGCCGACCCACTCTGTACGGTCCTCGCCGCCGGGACAAAGTTGCGCGACTAAAGCTCAACTTTGGGAACAATCCTCGACTCAACCCCGTTGGAAGGAGTGTTCGGCCAGGGCGGCCGAAGGGTGTGATGGAGGTTTGAGGGTTATGGCGCTGCCTGCTGTTCGTACTTTGAACTCGGTCGACCGGTTCGACCCCTTCCGGGAGTTCGAGAACCTGTTCTCGCAGCTCAGCCGGTACAACAACCAGACGTGGTCACCGCTCGCGGACGTGACCGAGACGGAGACCGGCTATGTGGTCGAGCTCGACGTGCCCGGCGTTCAGCGTGAGGACGTCACGGTCGACCTGAACGGGACCGACCTGTCGATCACGGGTGAGCTCAAGGAGCGCGAGGAGAAGGGCCTGTTCCGGCACCGCACTCGCCGCACCGGCAAGTTCTCCTACCGCTTGTCTCTGCCGCGCAACCTCGACGCCGAGAAGGTCGAGGCCAAGCTGGCCGACGGCGTACTGACCGTCACGGTCGGCAAGAAGGACGCGGTCAAGCCGCGCCGCATCGAGGTCACTGCCTGATGATCACCGAGTAGTAGTCGGTACCGGCCGGGTACTGGATTTCCCCGGCACTGCACACGGGTCCACCACATTGGTGGGCCCGTAGCTTTGTCTCAATTGAGCCATCACGCTGGGGCCACGGCCGGAGTTGGACACCCACAGCGTCACCGACGCGGGCACGGACTCCGGCCGGATGGCTTTGAGAACATCCGGCTGGTTGGCGAAAGCCAGCTTGAGCCGCTCGTAGTTCTGAGCCTGTGTGACGAAATGCGGGTTGTAGAAGCTGATATCGGCCTCAAGCTCGGGCGCGGCCTTGTTCATCAACGCGTCCGTGGCGAACGTGATCTCAATGACGTCCTCGCACGGCGGCGGCACGTTCGCCGGGCGAGTCGGCCGCTCGTAATAGCTCTCAGCGGTCCGCCGCGGCGGCTGATTCGCGTAGAGCACGATAGCCGCCGCACCCGCGATGACCAGCGCGATCGCGGCGACGACCGAAAGGAGTAGGCGCGGCTTCACACTGCCGACGTTACCCGTCGCGTGTCCACCGGCTCCGTCATGGTGTGTTGAACACGCGAGCGGCGCACGGGGAGAAGCAACCGCGCTGGAAGCGAGTCGAGCAGTTTGACACACCGTGACGGAACGGTGGACACGCGCCAGGGCGGTGCAATGCGAGATACCTCGCGGGTGCAAGCCCCGACTCTTTACGGCCTGGCGTGACCGACAGGCCCGGCCCCTTCGCTGGCTTCGCGGTCCAGCCGGGTTGGTTGGGGTGATTTTCCGCGTGTCCGCCCCACCGGCACGGCGAGTCAAACTGCTCGACTCGCTTTCGGCCTGGTTGCTCGCCGCCGTGCGCCGCTCGCGGGTTCAACACGCCATGCCGGAGCGGCAGACACGCGCGGGCACCCGTCGCTGACTTCCCGCCTGTTCGCTTCGCTCACGGCGATACGTCATTGTGCTACCGGGTGCACGCCGCACATTCCAGGCCCAACCCTTCATCCCCTCGATCAACGTGAGGTAAACCGCCCAACCCCGCAACCAAGGTGGGCAAACCACCCAACCCTCGACCAAGGTCCGTGTGCCGCCCGACCGCTCGACCAAGGTGGGTGTGCGGCCCGACCTCTCGGTCAAGGTGGGTGTGCGGCCCGACCTCTCGGTCAAGGTGGGTGTGCCGCCTAACCCTCAACCAAGGTAGGTAAGCCGCCCGACGTTCACGCAAAGTGGGGTGACCCGCTACCTGTACGGGCAGTTGGGTATGCCATCCGTCTCCTCTTGCACTTTCTGGCTATCGAGTTGGGATCATCCAGGTTAGGACTTCCGCCTGCAGCAAGGAAATGACGCCGACCACCGCGGTCAGTGCCAGGGACCAGAGGAATGTTTGGCGCAGTAGGGTCGATTCTTCGCCCGTCTTGTTGATCGCGGTCGCGCCGATTGACAGGTTCTGGGGCGAGATCATCTTTCCCATTACGCCACCCGAGGTGTTGGTCGCGCCCGCGAGCGTCGGGTCGACGCCTAGCTGCTGCGCGGAGATCACCTGCATCGGGCCGAACAGGCTGTTGGTTGACGCGTCCGAGCCGGTCAGGAACACGCCTAGCCAGCCGATGTACGCGGAGAACAACGGGAACAGCACACCGGTTGTCGCCAGTGCGAGGCCGAGGGTTTGGGTCGCGCCCGAATAGTTCATCACGAACGCGATGCCCAGGATCATCATGATGGTGGCGAGTGCCCAGCGCATCTGCACGATCGTGGCCAGATAGACCTGCGCGAGTTTTTTCACGCCCGCGCCCATCGTCAGACCGGCGATGATCGCGGAGATCAGGGCCATACTGCCGGCCGAATACAGCCAGTCGATCGTGAACGATGCCGGATACGGCGTGTTCTTCGCGGTGATCGGCGGCGTCTGTATCACCTGGTTGTGCAGACCCGGCCAGGTGAACACGATGTTGGGGCTCTGCAACAGCTTCGTCAGGTCCAACCAGGACGGCAGGCCCTTGAAGATGGTGCCGATCCGTGACAGCAGGATCACCGCGATCAGGATGATGTACGGCGCCCAGCCGTAAAGCGCGCCACGCCTGCGGGTCTGCGTGCCGACGCCATCGGCCTTGGCCGCGACGGTCTCGCCGTCGAAGCCCCACAGTTCCTTCGGCTGCCAGAACCGGGTGAGCACCCACAGCGCGACCATCGCGGCCAACGCGGCGAGCACGTCGACCAGGCTTGGGCTGATGTAGTTGGACACCAGGAACTGCACGACCGCGAACGACAACCCGGCGGTCAGCACGGCTGGCATGACCTGGGTCATCTTCTTCCAGCCCGCGAGCACCACGACCAGGAAGCCCGGGATGATCAACGCGAGCAACGGCAGCTGCCTGCCGACCATGGCCGAGAACAGGTGGCTGGCTTCGTCGGCCGACATCCCGAGCATCGGCCCGGTCAACCGGCCGAGAATGATCAACGGGTTGCCAAGGCCGCCGAACGCCACCGGCGCGGTGTTGGCCAGCAACGCCAGCACAATCGCTTTCACGGGCGGGAAACCCAGCGCGAACATCATCGCGCCGGTGATCGCGACCGGCGCGCCCCCGCCCGCGATCCCTTCAAGCAGCGCGCCGAACGCGAACGCGATCAGCAATGCCTGCAACCGCCGGTCCGGGCTGAACCCGGCCAGCACCGACTTGACGGTGTCGAACCGTCCAGTCGCGACAGTGACATTGTGGAAATACACGGCGTGGAACGCGATCCAGATGACGTTCCACACGCCGAACGCGATGCCCATCAGCGCCGCGTTGGCCGCGAGGCCAATGGGCATCGGATACACGACGATCGCGACGAGGAGTGCCGTGGCCAGCGCGAGGGCAGCCGACAGGTGCGCCGAGCGGCGCAACACTCCCAGGGTTACGAGCAACACGATGATCGGCAGCGCGGCGACGAGCGCCGACAGCCACAGCGGACCAGCAGGCTGATAATCCTGGAGCACGTCAGGACCCCCTTCGTCACAGAAGGTCTTCAAAGTGTGTGGCGGCGCTTCAAAGACAGGTTCCGCGTCGGTTACGGCAAATAGCCCAGACGCCGGGACAAGGTGCTGGCCGCGTCCGCCACCATCGGGCCAAGCTCGTCCGTGCGCATCAGGACACGTCCCGCGGGACCGGCGATGCTCATCGCCGCGATCGGCTGACCGGTGCGGTCACGGATCGGCGCGGCGACACAGCCGACGTCGGGCTCGTTCTCGATGTTGTCGACGGCCCAGCCACGCTTGCTGATCCGGTCGAGCTCCTCGAGCAGGTGCGAGCGCTCAACGATTGTGTTGGGGGTCAAGCGATCCAGCCGCATCCGGGTCACCCGGTCGACCCGCTCGGCCGGTGCCAGCGCCGAAAGCCATGCCTTGCCGAGGGAAGACGCGTGCTGCGGCCGCCTTGTGCCCAGTTGGCAGTGCAATGTGACCGCGTTGGCGCCGCGGTCCTTGCCGACGTACACCATCGCGTCGCCGTCCGGCACAGCCAGGAAGATCGTCTCGCCGCTGCGAGCCGCTAATCCGGCGAGGAACTGCGGCGCGGCCTTGTGCAAGTCGGTCGACGACATCGCTTGCACGCCAAGCTCGACAAGCCGAGCGCCGAGCCGGACGCGGCCGGTGACGTGGTCGGCCTCCAGGTACTCCAGTTCCTTGAGCGTGTGCACGATCCGGTAGATCGCACTGCGCGACAGGCCGAGCTGTGTCGCGATCGCGTTCGTGGAGATCTCCTGCCGGAGCCCGACGTGTTCGAGTACGGCGAGACCGCGCTCAAGAGTGCCGGTATGGCTCTTCTTTCCGTTTCCGTTCGGGGCCACGGTTACATCCTTTGGGGCCTCCTTGGGTGTCCCATTCGTATGGGTCCCGTTGACCTGTGCTTGGCTGATCGGGACGACATCCCGATACAGGTTCTCAGCGAGCGAGCCAGCCACCATCCACCGCCAATACGTGTCCAGTTACGTAGTCCGAGGCCGAACCGGCCAGAAATACCGCGGCGCCGCCAAGATCGTCCGGAGATCCCCACCGGCCCATCGGGACGCGACCCACGATTTCCGCAGAGCGCCGCGGGTCGGCCCGCAGCGCCTCGGTGTTGTCCGTCGCCACGTAGCCGGGGGCTATCGCGTTGACTTGGACATTGTTCGCTGCCCATTCGTTGGCCAGCGTCTTTGTCAGCCCCGCAACCGCGTGTTTGCTCGCGGTGTACGCGGCCACCCTGATCCCTCCTTGGAAGCTGAGCAGGGAAGCGATGGTGATGACCTTGCCGGACTGGCGCTGCAGCATCGGCGCGCCCACCGTCTTGGTCAGTTCGAACACCGAGTCGAGGTTCACCGACAGCACCGCACGCCAGTCCTCATAGGAATGTTCGACGGCGTCGGAGCGCCGGATGATCCCCGCGTTGTTGACCAGGATGTCGATCTGGTGCTCGGCAAGGATTTCCTGTGCTTTGGCGGCAACCTCCTGCGGCTGCCCGAGGTCCACAGTGGCCACTGCCGCGTTACGGCCGTGCGCCTCGATTTCCTCGCACACCGGTTTGAAGTCACCGCCGTGGCCGAGCAGGACCACGTCCGCGCCCGCGCCAGCCAACGCGACCGCGATCGCGCGCCCGATGCCGGTACGGGCCCCGGTCACCAGCGCGGTCCGGCCTTCCAGCGAGAAAAGCTTGTCGAGGTAACTCATCGCAGGTCCGTCATGGCGACGTGGTCCATGTCGTCGAACCGGTAGTTCTCACCGGCCATGAACCAGATGAACGAGTAGCTGCCGGTCGCCGCGCCCGAATGGATCGACCAACTCGGCGAGATGACTGCCTGTTCGTTGCGCACGATCAGGTGCCGCGTCTCGTCTGGTTCACCGAGCAGGTGCACCAGCCGCGCGTCCTGGTCGAGATCGAAGTAGAAGTAGCACTCGGTGCGCCGCAGATGGGTGTGCGCGGGCATTGTGTTCCAGACACTTCCGGGCGCTAACTGTGTCCAGCCCATCATCAGTTGGCAGCTCTCGACCAGTGTTCCGTCGATATACCGCCGAATCGTCCGCTCATTCGATGTGTTGGCGGCGCCCAGTTCCACGGGTGTGACATCTTTCGCATGCACCAGCGTGGTCGGCAGATCCTGGTGCGCGGGCGCCGAGGCGAGGTAAAACCGGCCTGGGGCAGCAGGATCAGCGCTCGTGAAGCTCACTTCCCTGGTGCCACGCCCGATATATGCGAGGTCTCCCCGTTCGAGCTCGTACGCGGTACCGTCGCAAACCACCGCTCCACGTCCGTCGACGCAGAAAGCCGCCAGCTCGCGACGTTCGCAGAAGTGGTCCGTGCGCAGGGTGTCGTCCGATTCCAGGCGTAACGGCTCGGTGCCGGGAACGGCGCCACCGAGCACCACCCGGTCGTCGTGGCTGTAGGTCAGGCGCAGTTCGCCTGGCACGAAGACGTCCTCGACCAGGTAATGCTGGCGCAGTTGCGCGGTGTCGTAGCCGCGGGCCTCCGCCGGATTGGTCGAGTACCTGACGTCCACAGGGGTCCTCCAATGTACCGATCAATGGAACATTGAACCGATGATCGGGGCTAAACGTTAACAAACTTTCCAAACTCGGGGAAGGTTTAGACCACTGGTCCATTCGGGTGGTCGTCGAAACAGCGTTGAGTAAGCGAGATCGGTGAACGAATTGACCGATGATCAACCGGCGCCGTGGATCAGCCGGAGCTTCGGCCGAACGTCGGAAAGTCCTACCAGGGCGCGAAGTCGCGGCAATCCAATGTGGAGCCGCAGGGCCAGCGCCGGCATCGTGAGATCGTTTGCACCGGCCAGTTCGATAGCCAGCCGGAGCAGCTCCGGCTGCTCTCCCGGATAGCCGGAATTGACCGGTTCGTGCGTCCGCCAGCCAAGCTTGGTCAGCGTCGCCAGCACCCGCCGAAGCGTGGATTCGCTGTAAACGCCCAGGTCTTTGCCGCGATAGATCAATGCGGCCGTCGAGACGCCGTAGTTGTCCGCGAGCTGCTTGAGCGCGGCGACGTCGACCGGCGTCGGCAGCTGGTCGGAGATTTCGTTGGCAGGCATAAGGAATTCGGCGGCGAACGCGTTGGCTTCCCGCTCGTTCTGCACACTTCCGGGAACTGGCTCGGGATGCAGCAACAGATGCCCGAGTTCGTGCGCGACCGAGAACCGCTGACGCATCGGATTTCCCTTGTACGTCAACGCGATGATCGGCCTACCGTGCAACGCGGACGAGAACGCGTCGATGGTGTCGCAGTCCAATGCGGGAATTCGCGTGGTGACGACGCCGCGTGCTTCGAGATTGCGCACCAGATGCGCGGTCGGTCCTGAGTAGATGCTCCAGGCCTTGCGGACCATGCGCGCGGTCGTGGCCGGATCGCCGTGCGGGATGCCCATCGGAATCCCCACGTCCAGCGGCGGCAATTCGATGACACGGTCCAGTTGTTCGACAACTTCCCAGAGTAATTCGACGTGTGCGAGCGCTTGCTGGCGCTGGGTCGCGGTCGTCGCGCGCAGGGACCGGAAATGCGCCTGCGCTGTGTCGAGATGCAACTGTGGACGGCCGACCGTGAAGAACGAGACCGGCACGGCGAGGGCGTCCGCGCACCGGGACAGTGTCTCGGCACTCGGGCGGGACTGGCCAAGTTCGTACTGGGAAATCGCGGCCGCCGTGCGATCGATTGCCTCGGCCAGATCCCGCTTGAGCCACCCGGCGAGTTCCCGTGCCATCGTCAGCCGGGCAGGCGCGAATGCCCGCGCGGCTGCGGAGGCATCCGGATGCACGGTCGAACTCCCATCGGGATGGTGGCCAGGTGATCATGACTGGGCCACCCACATCGTGGACCAGTACGGAGAGTGTTGGCATGCGGGCGGTCAGTCACCCAGCCGACCCGCGCCGCTGCTCTGTTCGTGGCCGCATCGGGATGGCCGGTGGTGACTCGTCGAACAGGGTCGGCCCGAGAGGGCTGACCAGCGCGAGTGGCGTGGATTTGCCGCCACTGCCCTCGGCAAGCTGTTCGAGGTCGACCAGCCACGCCCAGGAGATGTGGTTGTCGTCCTGGAGGGTGCCCTGACCAGCCCAGCTGCCGGTGAGACCGTCGGTCTCCGTGCCGGACCACGGCAGTAACAGTGGCTCCCGCCCGCTGAGCCACGCATAGGGTCTGCCGAACAGTGACATGTCATCGGTCGACGTGAGCAGCTCGCGGCGTAGATCGCTCACCTCGCCGAGCGAGCCGTGCGGGCCTTTGGGCGCGTTGAACTGGTAGACGCCTGCCCTGCCCACCTTGAGCAAGACGGATTGGAACGCGGCGTCGGCCTCCAGCTCGGGGATGTCGCTGTGCAACGTGTGCGCCTGCTGGAGCAGGTACTGGTGGCGATCGGTGCCGAAGCTGACGTTGTTGCCCCACTCGCCCCGGTAGTTCTTGCGTAACGGCTGCAGCTCGGCGGCCTCGGTGTGTGCTTCTTGCAGCCACCTTCGGATGCACAGCACGAAGTCGAGCAGGTCAACCGGCCGGAGCAAGGCCGCGAGCCGCTCGACGTGCGCCGGATCGTTGCCCGTCACAACACCCTCCTGCTTGAGATCCGCCAGGTTTCCAAGCCCATGCACTTGATTTTCGCACGGGATCCGGTCACCGTCCGGGACCCGGGCGAGTGGCGTGTCGCCGCCCGCGGACCGGCCTTGACCAGGCAGCCATGCACTCGACACCAACTGGTGGCGCAATCCGGCCCAGCCGCTCCGTAAACTTGAGGTGGCCAGAGGCAAGTGTCGAGTGGGGAGGGCTGTGGTGAACGCCGACGAACGTCGTTTTGAAGTGCTGCGCGCGATCGTCGCCGACTACGTGTCCAACCACGAGCCGGTGGCGTCGAAAGCCATCGTCGACCGGCACAACCTGGGCGTTTCCAGTGCGACGGTCCGCAACGACATGGCCTCGCTGGAGGAAGACGGCTACATCATGCAGCCGCACACCAGCGCGGGCCGCATCCCGACGGACAAGGGCTACCGCCTGTTCGTCGACCGGCTCTCCGAGGTCAAGCCGTTGTCCGTGCCTGAGCGCCGGGCGATCGGCATGTTCCTCGAAGGCGCGGTCGACCTCGACGACGTGCTGCGCCGCAGCGTCCGGATGCTGGCACAGCTGACCAGGCAGGTCGCCGTCGTGCAGTACCCGACGCTGACCCGCTCGACGGTCCGGCACATCGAACTCGTCCTGATCACCCCGGCACGGGTGATGCTGGTGATGATCACCGACACCGGCCGCGTCGACCAGCGGATGGTCGACCTCGGCGACGTGCTGAGCGAGGACTCGCTCGCCCGGATGCGCTCGATGATCAACGCGGGGCTGGCGGGGCAGCGGCTGACCGACGCCGCGGTCAAGGTCGCCGAGCTGGTCGAGTCCGCGCCCAACGACCTGCGGGACGTGATGATCCGGGTCGGCTCGGTGCTGGTCGAGTCGCTGGTCGAGCACCCGGAGGAGCGGCTGGTCCTCGGTGGCACGGCCAACCTGACCCGAAACGTCGCGGACTTCCCCGGTTCACTGCGCCAGGTGCTCGAAGCGCTCGAGGAACAGGTGGTCATCCTCAAGCTGCTCGCCTCGGCGCGGGACGCGGGCACACTGACAGTGCACATCGGTGGCGAGAACGAAGCCGCGGAGATGCGCAGCACGTCCGTTGTCTCGATCGGCTACGGCGGAACCGAACTACTTGGTGGAATGGGAGTCGTCGGCCCGACGCGGATGGACTACCCGGGAACTATCGCGGCGGTGCGCGCGGTTGCCAATTACGTCGGGGAGATTCTGACAGCTCGATGATCATCAACACGGCAGAGCCGGGTGCGGTGCGTAACCGCGGACCGCACTGCGGCAGGAGGACATGACGAAGGTGGCCAGGGACTACTACGGCATCCTGGGCGTTCAGCGCAATGCCGGTGCCGACGAGATCAAGCGCGCGTACCGCAAGCTCGCGCGTGAGCTGCACCCGGACGTCAATCCGGACGAAGAGGCGCAGCACAAGTTCAAAGAGGTGACGGCCGCCTACGAGGTGCTGTCCGACCCACAGAAGCGCAAGATCGTCGACATGGGCGGCGACCCGCTGGACAACGGCGGTGGCGGCGCGGGCGGCATGCGTGACCCGTTCGCCGGGTTCGGACTCGGCGACATCATGGACGCGTTCTTCGGTGCGGCCGGGGGCGCCAGCACGCGCGGACCGCGCAGCCGCGTACAACCCGGCGCGGACGCTCTGATCCGGATGCGACTGACCCTGGAGGAGTGCCTCACGGGCGTCAGCCGCGAACTGACCGTCGACACGGCCATCCTGTGCGAGCTGTGCCGTGGTTCGGGTTGTGCCGAGGGCACGTCGCCCGAGGTTTGTGAGACTTGTGGCGGGCGCGGCGAGATCCAGGCCGTGCAGCGTTCGTTCCTGGGTCAGGTCGTCACCGCACGGCCATGCCCGGTGTGCCGTGGCCTCGGTGAGGTCATCCCAGACCCGTGCCGCCAGTGTGCTGGCGACGGCCGTGTCCGTTCGCGTCGCACAATCGTGGCCAAGGTTCCGCCGGGCGTCGCGGACGGTATGCGCGTGCGGTTGTCCGGCCAGGGCGAGGTCGGTCCCGGCGGTGGTCCCGCTGGCGACCTGTACGTCGAGGTGGAGGAGCAGCCGCACTCGACCTTCGAGCGGTCCGGCGCGGATCTGCATTGCACGTTGCGCGTCCCGATGACAACGGCCGCGCTTGGTGCCGTGCTCCCGTTGGAAACCCTCGATGGTGTCGAGGAGTTGGAGCTTGAGCCCGGCACGCAGCACGGCATGGAACTCGTGATGAGCGGCCGTGGCATGCCGAAGCTGCGTCAGTCCGGCCGGGTCGACGGTCGCGGCGACCTGCATGTGCACGTGGACGTCGAGGTGCCGACGCGACTGGACGCCCGTCAGCAGGAGTTGTTGCGTGAACTGGCGACCCTGCGCGGCGAGGACGAAGGCGGCCTGGCCACCACCAACGGCAAGGGCGGCGGCTTCTTCTCGCGGATGAGGTCACACCGCACTCGATGAGTACCACTCCACCGCTTTTCCTCGTTGACACGCTCCCGAAAGGGGAGGAGTTCGTCCTCGACGGACCGGAAGGCCGTCACGCGGCAACGGTGAAACGCTTGCGCCCAGGCGAAAACCTGACAGTGTCCGATGGTGCCGGCGGGCTGGCGACATGTGTCGTCGACAGCCCGGCCGGCAAGGACTCGTTGCGGCTGCGGGTGATCGGACGATCCGACGTGCCCGCACCGCAACCGCGAGTCGTCATCGCGCAGGCATTGGTCAAGGGCGATCGAGGCGAGTTGGCGGTGGAACTGGCGACCGAAGCAGGCGCCGACGCGATCGTGCCGTGGCGCGCGTCGCGATGCGTCGCCAAATGGGAAGATGGGCCGCGCGGCGAGAAAGCCTTGGCGCGCTGGCGGAACACGGTTCGCGAAGCCGCGAAACAAGCCCGTCGCCCATGGGTTCCCGAGGTGCACGATCCCGTCGACACCAAGGGCCTGGCGAAACTCATGGATGGCGCCGCAGGGCTAGTCCTCGAAGGCTCGGCCAAGCACCAGCTCACGGAGATCTCCCTGCCACAGCAAGGAGACATCGTGGTGGTCGTCGGACCTGAAGGCGGCGTCAGCGAGGAAGAGATCGCTGTGCTGGAAAGCGTGGGCGCGCAGGCTGTCCGGCTCGGGCCGAGCGTCCTGCGCGCCTCAACGGCAGCGGCCGTGGCACTAGGCGCCATCGGCGCGCTCACCGCGCGCTGGTCTTAGCCAAACGGGTTGGCGTCGAGCTTGCAGACCTTGCCTGCCGCAGGGAACTTCCCTGCGATCAGGTACTCCCGCTTGACCTGCTCGGTGCAGGTGCTCGGGGCAAGCATGGTCGAGTGGCCGTAGCCCTCGGTCACGAAAATCCTTGCCCTGGCCAGATCCTTGGCGCCGTCGATCGCGCCGTGCAGCGGCGTCGACGGGTCGTACCGGTTGTTCAGCACCAAGATTTCCGCCGAGGTACGGCGGTTCCACGGACCGGTGTACCGATCGGTGTCCTTCGCCGACCAGAACGCGCAGCTCATCATGTCGAACACGGAAAGCCGCCCGAAGTACGGGATTCGCTGGTCCTCTGACATCGCGTACGTGCTGTAAATCGCAGTGTCGGTAGGGAAGTTGCTGTCCGAGCACTGGATCGCGTTGAACGCCTCACTCCGGTTGCTCGTGTACGGCTCGCCTGATTTCCGGGCTGCCGTGTCGCGCGCGTCGTACAAACGCTGGTACAGCTTGGCGAGATCGGGCCAGGCGCTGACGGACGCGTAATCCCACGCCATGTTCGAGATTCCGGACCACGTCCAGGTCTCCGGGCCCTCGTCGCCTTCGATGGTGATCGGCCCCAGCTTGGCGCGCTCCGCGATCGCCGCGTACTTCGCCTTCAGATCACCCCCAGAGAAAGCACACTTGGGGCCTGACTCGGCGCAGAGCTTCAGGAACTGCTCGTGCGTCTCGGCCACCCCACGGGACACGTCCTGCCTGGTGTCCAACGGAACCTTGAACCCGGAGTCACCGCGGCCGACCGCGTTGCCGGCGAAGGCCATCGACCCGTCGAACACCATCGCCCTGATCCTGTTCGGAAACAGATTGGCGTAGATCGCGCCGAGATGCGTGCCGTACGAGATGCCGTGATACGAGATCTTCTCCTCGCCGACCGCGCGCCGGAGCATGTCCAAGTCCCGCGCGGTGTTCGCGGTCGAGACATGCTTGAGGACCGGTCCAGCCTGCTGCTCGCAGCGATACGCGAGCTCCTTGGACTTCTCGTAGAACGGCGCCTCACCGGCAAGATCGACCGGCATCTCCGGGAACTCGGCGAAAAACTCCTGCTGCTCGGCAAGTGTGTCGAAACACCGGACCGCCGCGCTGTTGGCGATCCCGCGCGGATCCCACGAGACGATGTCGAAGCGAGACCTCAACTCGTCGGAGAACAACCATGGCCACTTGGCCCGTTCACGAAGCCGTTGCAGGCCACTGGCACCCGGCCCGCCGAAGTTGACGAACAACGTCCCGATCCGCTTCGCGGAGTCACCCGCGGGCAGTTTGATGACCGCGAGATCGATACGAGAACCAGACGGATTGTCATAGTCCACCGGTACCGAGACCGACGAACACTCGAACCCGTCACCACAGTCCGACCAGGTCAACGATGCCTCTTGGGCAGCGGAGACAGGTAACGCGACCGACGTGGCCAAGCTCGCCGCAAGGGCGAAACACGCCACGACACCCCCAGCAGTCATGGGCACAGGGAGGCATCCTTCCGATAGGTAGGAAATATGGAGCGAACACTCCAAGGCACTGGACGCGCGTACACTGGACGAGGTTGCCGTCCATCGGGAAAGATCAATTTTCTCGACCTGGTGGCGCACTTGGTGATGGACGGTCTACGCTCTGCCTCAAAGGCCGAGGCCTTGTGACTTGGCGCTCGAAAGGGCGCCACTTAAGCCGCCGGACACCTCCCCCCTCGGTCCGGCGGAGCTCCGCTGCGGCGGGCGTATGCCCAGCCGCAGCGGAGCGTCCAACTTCGTCACGCTTCGCGTTCCTTGTTGTTTGCCCGCTGCGTCTGGGCTTTCAGCTTCGCCGATTATTTTGGGGGGCCGAGCCCCCCAAGCCCCCCACGGTGCGGTTGGCTCTGACCCAGCGCCGGTTACTTTGCTTGAGGGCTCTCTCATCTTTCAGGGGTGGGGGTTTCGCTTGGGCTCGGCCGCCGTTCGGCGTGGGGCACTTTGCTTCGGCTGGGTCTTCTGTCTGTGGTGCTGTGGCGCTCGGTGCTTTCGCTGACCCTTCTGCCGCTGGGGCGCAGTTTGCTTGGGCTGGCGTGGTTCAGCGGTCGGTTACCTTCCGTTCCGGGGCTTGCCGCTTTTCGCTTTGATCAGGGGCTCTGCTTGCATCTCTTGTCCGTCCAGTGCAGTGGACGGTGGGTGAGATGTGCAATTCCTTCACATTTGGTTGGAAGGGGTGGACCGCAATGCTGGTGCCCACTCGATGCGGGCTTGGTGGGGTTTTCTCGGGCTATTAGTCTTCGCGCATGAACCCCGCGTGTCTGTTCTGCCGCATCATCGCTGGCGAATTGCCTTCTACCGTCGTTCATGAGACCGCTACCACGTTCGCCTTCCGGGATCTTCATCCACAGGCGAGGACACACATCCTCATCGTCCCGAGGGTGCACTTCACCGACGCGGTCGATCTGGCCAAGGGACAGCCCGAGCTGCTTACCGACATCACGCTGGCCGCGGGGGAGATCGCCGAGCAGGAGGGGCTCGCCGAGCCTGGCTACCGGCTCGTGTTCAACACCGGGCGGGACGCTGGCCAGACCGTTTTCCATGTCCACATGCACCTGCTCGGTGGTGAACAGTTGGGTCACTTCGGGGCCCCGTGAGCAGGTATTCGCTGCGACTTGTCGGCGCGTCCGGCTAGCATCGTGGTGACAGCTTCGAACGACTAGCAGGGCGCGTCAGCGCAGAAAGCAGGCCAGAGGCCTCGTGGCCGGTACCGCACCGGGTGGAGCCGCCCGATCATCCGAGAATCCCCTCAACGGGAAGAACGGCTCGGTGGACCAGTCGCAGTCCACCCTCTCGTCAGACCAGACCGGTCATGCGGCGCAATCCAGGTTCTCCGTGCCCGAATCGGCGCTGTTGTCGCTGCTCGGCTCGCGCGATGAGAATCTCCGTGTCGTCGAGGAACTCGTTACCGCGGACGTGCATGTCCGCGGCAACGAGGTCACGTTGTCGGGCACACCGGCCGACGTGGCGTTCGCTGAGCGGGTCTTCGCCGAACTGGCCACCCTCGCGGGCAGCGGGCAGCCGCTGACCGCGGACGCCGTCCGGCGCAGCGTCGCGATGCTTTCGGCAGGCACAGCCGAATCTCCTGCCGAGGTGCTCAGCCTGGACATCCTGTCCCGGCGTGGCCGCACCATCCGGCCGAAGACGCTGAACCAGAAGCACTACGTCGACGCGATCGACAAGCACACCGTCGTGTTCGGCATCGGCCCGGCCGGTACCGGCAAGACGTACTTGGCGATGGCGAAGGCCGTGCAGGCGTTGCAAGCCAAGCAGGTCAACCGGATCATCCTGACCCGGCCTGCGGTCGAGGCGGGTGAGCGGCTTGGCTACCTGCCCGGCACGCTCTACGAGAAGATCGACCCGTACCTGCGTCCGCTGTACGACGCGCTGCACGACATGGTCGACCCCGAGTCGATCCCTCGGCTGACCCAGGCGGGCACGATCGAGGTCGCCCCGCTGGCGTACATGCGTGGCCGCACGCTCAACGACGCGTTCATCATCCTCGACGAGGCGCAGAACACCACGCCGGAACAGATGAAGATGTTCCTGACCAGGCTGGGGTTCTCGTCCAAGATCGTGGTCACCGGTGACGTCACCCAGGTCGACCTGCCGGGTGGGCAGCGTTCCGGCCTCAAGGTCGTCCGGGAGATCCTCGACGGCGTCGAAGATGTCCACTTCTCCATCCTGACCAGTGCGGACGTCGTCCGGCACAAGCTGGTCGCGGACATCGTGGACGCGTACGAGCGCTGGCAGGCGACCGAGGACGAGACCGAGATCCGCAAGCCACGCACCGGGAGTGACCACCGCCGTGGTCGATGAGGGTTAAGCACACGTGAGTATCGAAATCGCAAACGAATCCGGTGTGGCGGTCGACGACGCGACGATCGTCGCCGCCGCCCGGTTCGCCCTTGACCGGATGGGCGTCAGCAGGCTCGCCGAGCTGTCGATCATGCTCGTCGACCTCGACGTCATGGCCGACCTGCACGAGCGCTGGATGGAACTGCCCGGTCCGACCGACGTGATGGCGTTCCCGCAGGACGAGCTGGACTCGGTGCGCCGCCCGGACGCCTCCGAGGCGGGCCCGGCGCTGCTGGGCGACATCGTGCTGTGCCCGGCGTTCGCCAAGGACCAGGCCCGCAAAGCCGGCCACAGCCTGCTGGACGAGCTGCACCTGCTGACCGTGCACGGCTGCCTGCACCTGCTCGGCTACGACCACGCCGAGCCCGCTGAGGAACGCGAGATGTTCTCGCTGCAGAACCGGATCCTCGCGGACTTCCGGGTGGCGAGGGCCGAGGCAAGACGGCTGGCAGTCCAGCGTTCCGCCGACGACAAGGTGCTCGGTGCGGTGGGACTGGACGAGCCCAAACGCCCCAATAACTGAATCGAGGCCCCGCGGTGACGTCGAACTCCGCCACCTTGCTGGTAGTCGCGGTGTTGCTGGTGCTGTTCGCGGGACTGTTCGCCGCGGCCGACGCGGCGTTGAGCGCGGTGTCACGGGCGCGCGTGGAAGGCCTGGCCAGGGCTGGCCGGGCTGGGGCGAAACAGCTGCTGTACGTCGTGGCCGACCGGCCCCGGCACGTGAACCTGTTGTTGCTGCTGCGGTTGACGTGCGAGCTCGTGGCCACAGTGCTGTTCACGGTGGCGTGCCTGAACTTGATTCAGCCGGACGGCTTGGCTGTCCTGATCGCCGGTGTCGGCATGGTTGTCGTGTCGTACGTGTTGGTCGGCGTCGGACCGAGGACTCTTGGCCGTCAGCACCCGTACGCGGTCGGCCTCGTGGCTGCCGCGCCTGTCCGCGCGCTTGGTTTGGTGCTCGGGCCGTTGAGTCGCCTGCTCATCGTCATCGGTAACGCGATCACGCCGGGCCGTGGCTTCCGCGAGGGCCCGTTCTCGTCCGAAGTGGAGCTTCGGGAACTGGTTGACCTGGCGCAGGAACGCGGCGTGGTCGACGAGGACGAGCGGGAGATGATCCACTCGGTCTTCGAGCTGCGGGCGACTATCGCGCGTGAGGTCATGGTGCCTCGTACCGAGATCATCTGGATCGAGCAGGCCAAATCCGTGAGGCAAGCGCTTGCGCTGTCGCTGCGCACCGGGTTCACGCGGCTGCCGGTGATCGGCGAGAGCGTCGACGACATCGTCGGCGTGGTGAACCTCAAAGACCTGGTGCAGGGCGGCTTGGAAGGCGACTCGGCGCGCCCGGTGCAGGACCTGATGCGGTCAGCCGAGTTCGTCCCGGACACCAAACGCCTTGACGACCTGCTCAAAGAGATGCAGCTGTCGCGTAACCACATGGCGATCGCGGTCGACGAATACGGCGGCACCGCGGGCCTGCTGACCATCGAGGACATCATCGAGGAGATCGTCGGCGAGATCACCGACGAATCGGACACCGACGACCGCCCGCCGATCGAGCACCTCGAAGACGGCGCCGTACGCGTCAGCGCGCGGTTGCCCGTCGAAGACCTCGGCGAGTTGTTCGGCGCGGAGTTCGACGACCTTGACGTGGAGACCGTCGGCGGCCTGCTGGCGCAAAGCCTCGGCCGCGTGCCGCTGCCCGGCGCCGAAGCCGAGGTCGCGGGGCTGCGGATGCGGGCAGAGGGCGGTAAGGACAATCGTGGCCGGATGCGCATCACGACCGTCGTGGTCTGCCGTGCGGCCAAGTCGCTTGACGAGGTACCGGTGAAGGAAGGGAGCGGCGAGCGTGGCTGAGCTCGACCCGGAGGACAGCAAGATCATCACGCTGGCGCGGTCGGCGCGGGCTCGGACAGGCGCGGCCGAAGGCGCGGCAGTGCGCGACACCATGGGCCGGACGTACTCCGCGTGCACGGTCGCGCTGCCGTCGTTGAAGCTCACGGCCCTGCAGGCTGCTGTTGCGGCCGCCGTAGCCAGTGGCGCAGACGGTCTCGAGGCGGCCGCCGTCGTGACGGACGCGGACTCGGTGGACGCCGAGTCGCTCGCGGCCGTGCACGATATGACGCCCACGGCGCCCGTCTTGCGTGCCAATGCCAAGGGTGAGCTGCCGTAAGCGACAATGGGCCGGTGAACATTCCCGACGGCCACCGGTCAGGTTTCGCGTGCTTCGTGGGTCGCCCGAACGCGGGCAAGTCCACACTGACCAACGCGCTGGTCGGTACCAAGGTCGCGATCACGTCGAGCAAGCCGCAGACCACGAGGCACGCCATCCGTGGCATCGTGCACCGGCCGGACGCCCAGCTGGTCATTGTGGACACACCCGGCCTGCACCGGCCCCGCACCCTGCTCGGCCAGCGGCTCAACGACATCGTCATGTCGACGTGGTCCGAAGTGGACGTCATCGGCTTCTGCCTGCCAGCCGACCAGAAGATCGGGCCGGGTGACCGGTTCATCGCACAGCAGCTGGCGAAGGTGTCCAAGCGGACGCCGGTGATCGGCGTGATTACCAAGACCGACCTCACGACGCCGGCCCAGATCGCCGAACAGCTGGTGGCCGCGCAGTCCCTGATGGAGTTCGCCGAGTTCATCCCGGTGTCGGCTGTGAACGGTTTCCAGGTCGAGCAGCTCAGCGACGTGCTGGTGGCGAAGCTGCCGGACGGCCCGCCGCTGTACCCCGAGGGCGAGCTGACCGACGAGCCCGAGGTGACCCTGGTCGCCGAACTCGTCCGCGAGGCCGCGCTGGAGGGCGTGCGCGACGAGCTGCCGCACTCGATCGCCGTGGTGGTCGAGGAGATGAAGTTCCGTGAAGGCCGCGACGACCTGATCGACGTGTACGCGGAGCTGTTCGTGGAGCGCCCGAGCCAGAAGGGCATCATCCTGGGGCACAAGGGCGAGCGGCTCAAGAAGGTCGGCACGGCCGCGCGAACCCAGATCGAGGCGCTGCTCGGCGCCAAGGTGTACCTTGACCTGCACGTGAAGGTCGCCAAGGACTGGCAGCGTGACCCGAAACAGTTGCGGCGGCTGGGTTTCTGATGCTCGGCAGGCACCGCAAGGACGTGCGGACGGCGGAGGTCGGTGACGGCGAGGTTCCGTTAGCCACGCTCGGCGGCCGGATCGTCGCGCGCCTTGCCGATTTCCTGATCCTGGTGGTCCCGATCTACGTCGTGCTCGGCTTCGTGCTGCCGGACGACACAGGGACCGTGATCTTGATTGCCCTGCTCGGAATGGTCGTCTACGACACGTTGTCGGCCGCGCGGAACGGGACGACGCCGGGCAAGCGGATGGCGCGGATCAAGATCGTCCGTGTCGACACCGGCGCCCCGCCAGGATTTCTGCGCGCGTTCGCCCGCGGTCTTCTTGCGCTGCCGCTGAGTGTGATGCCCGCGCTGACCGCGTTGTTCGACGAACGGACGCATCGAGGCGGACATGACCGGGTGGCGGGCACCATCGTGATCGCCGACCTAGGTGCGATAATCGGCGAGTGACCCTGTACCGCGACACCGGCGTTGTGCTGCGGGTGCAGAAGCTCGGTGAAGCCGACCGGATCATCACGCTGATCACCCGTCGGCACGGGAAGCTGCGCGCGGTGGCCAAAGGCATCCGCCGGACAAGCTCGCGGTTCGGCGCACGCCTCGAACCGTTCTGCCATGTCGACGTGCAGTGCTACACCGGGCGAACCCTCGACGTGATCACCCAGGTCGAGACGATCGACGCCTTCGCGCCACGCCTGGTCGACGACTACCAGCGCTACACAGCGGGGTGTGCGGTCCTTGAGACAGCGGAGCGCCTCTCGGCCGAAGAAGGCGAGCCCGTGATGCGGCTCTACATGCTGGTCGCGGGCTGCTTACGGGCTCTGTCGGCTGGCGAGCGTGACCCGTCGCTGCTGCTCGACGCCTTCCTGATGCGCGCGATGGCCTTCGCGGGCTGGGCGCCAGCGGTGTTCGAATGCGCGAAATGCGGCACACCTGGCCCGCATCAGTCGTTCAGCGTGCCCGCGGGCGGCGCGGTGTGTCCCGTGTGTCGTCCACCTGGTTCCGCCAGCCCGGCTCAGGACACGTTTGTGCTGATGGACGCCCTCATGCACGGCGTGTGGGACACCGCGGACCAGTCGACATCGTCGGCCCGTCGTGAGGCCAGCGGCCTTGTCGCCGCCCACCTGCAATGGCACCTTGAACGCCAGTTGCGTTCCCTTCCCCTGGTCGAGCGTAAATCTCACTGACGCAACTTCCCGCGCGCCCGTTCGTCTTTATCAGTGGGATTTCCACAGGTGAGGTTTTTAAAGGGGTAGTAATGAACGGGCGAACGCTGGTCGACATTCTTACGGCGACGACCCTGGCTTTTCCGGATGCTCCGGCCCTGGCGGACGAGAACGTTTGCCTGACCTACCGTGAACTATCCGACCAGGTGCACGTGCTTGTGGACCGGTTGGCGGCAGCTGGAGTGACAGTGGGGGACCGCGTCGGTATCCGCATTCCCTCCGGAACCTGCGACCTTTACCTTGGCATCCTGGCGGCATTGTCCGCACTGCCCAGCGTTTCAGCTGCTGCGTGTGCCGTGCACAAGACCGCGACCGGCGCACCGGTGCTTGTTGGCTACGTCGTGCCAACCGACACGTTCGACGAGGCGTACGCCCGCGAGATCCTGACCCGTCAGTTGCCTGCGGGTTTGGTGCCACGCCTGGTCGAATTGCCTGCGCTGCCCATGAAAACCTCCGGCAAGGTCGATCGCGGCGCGCTCCCATGGCCACTGAATACGGCTGTTGAGCCGTTCCAGACGCCGACCGAGGAATGGCTCGGTTCGCAGTGGGCTCTCGTGCTGGGTGTCCAGGCCGGGCGCAGCGACCATTTCTTCGCCCTCGGTGGTGGCAGCCTGGCCGCGGCCCGCCTGGTTTCCTTGGTACGCAAGCGTTTCCCCACAGTCTCGGTGCCCGATGTGTACCAGCGCCCGGATTTGCCCGAGATGGCCGCGTGGCTCGACAGCCTGCACGTGGACGAGCCCGCGGAACGCACGGTCCTGCCAACCCCGCGGCACGCCGGGATGGTGCAGGCGGCCGTGCAGTTCGTGCTGTTCACCGTGACCGGCGTGAAATGGGTGCTCGCGCTGATGATCCTCAACGACCTGATCGACCTGGTGGACCCGGACCCGTGGGCGCCGGAGACATCGTGGTGGATCGTGCTCGGCATCTGGATCGCGCTGGTGAGCCCCATCGGCCGCCTTGGCATCGTTTACGCCGGGACCCGTCTACTGCGCCGTGGCATCACCCCGGGCGAACATCCGCGCGGCGGCCGCGTGCACCTGCGGTTGTGGACACTCGAACGGATCGCGGTCACCTTCGGCATGTCCGGCTTCACCGGAACCCATTGGGCGTCTAGGTACGCCCGAGTCCTTGGCAGCACGGTCGGCGAGGGCGTCATCCTGCACTCGATGCCGCCGGTAACCGGGCTAGCCGTCTTCGGTGACCGCAGCACAGTAGAACCCGAAGTCGACCTCGCAGGCTGGTGGCTCGACGGCGACGTATTGCACGTAGGCGCCATCCATATCGGCGCGGACGCACGTATCGGCGCCCGCAGCACGGTGGCTGCCGGGAGCACGAATCGGCGACGGCGCGGAGATCCTGCCGGGCTCGTGCGTCACCACAACAGTGCCAGCCGGTCGCCGCTACGCCGGGACGCCCTTGCACGACGTCGGCGTGGCAGGGGAGGACTGGCCAGCGCCACGAAGCGACCGTGCTCGCCGATGGAACCTCGTGTACACGGCGTCGCTGATCGGCCTCGCAGCATTGCCCGTAATGATGTCCATTCCGTGGATGCTGCTTGCTTACTACGTGATCCAAGACGACGACACGTTGAGCGCGGCCGTGACACACCTGCTGCTTGTCGTTCCAATTGCGACTGTGGGCGCTGTGCTCATGTATGCCTCAGTTGTCGTGTTGTTGGTGCGACTCGCCGGGTTGGGCATCGCCGATGGTATGTACCCAGCGCGAGGACGCGTGGCCTGGTGCGTGTGGCTCACAGACAGGCTCGTCCGTAGCTCCCGCGTCAACCTGTTCCCGTTGTATGCCAGCCTCGCCACCCCAACCTGGTTGCGCGCGCTCGGCGCACACATCGGCCGTAACGTAGAAGCCTCCACAGTGGTCACATTGCCCCGCCTGACCCGGGTCAACGACGGCAGTTTCCTCGCCGACGACGGCCTACTGGCGCCATTCGAATCCCACGGAGGCTGGCTGCGCCTCGGCCATGTACAGGTCGGCGAACGCGCTTTCCTTGGTAACTCAGGCATCCTCGGCCCAGGCCGTACCGTCCCTGACCGCGCGTTGGTCGGCGTGCTCTCCTCCGCACCGGACGTCGCATGCCCAGGCTCATCCTGGCTAGGACGCCCAGCAATCGAGTTGCCCAGAGTTGCAGAAACCGGCGATACAGCGCGCACATTCGAACCCCCACGCCGCCTCATACTCGCCCGCGCGGCCGTCGAATCGTGCCGCGTGGTGCCCATCGTGCTCAGCGCTTTGCTGGGAGCGATGGCGCTGGCCGTGCTCGACGAAATCGACTTCGACCTCGGCCTAGGTATGACCCTGGCGGTCAGCGGTGTGGTGCTCGCTTTCGTCGGCGTGCTCGCCTGCGCGGTGACCACTGTGGCCAAATGGCTGCTCGTCGGCCGATTCCGGCCCGGACAACACCCGCTCTGGAGCTCGTTCGTGTGGCGCAACGAGTTGTTCGACTGCTTCGTGGAACTGCTCGCCGTGCAATGGTTCGTACGCAGCTCCCCAGGCACACCATGGCTGAACACCTGGCTACGCAGCCTCGGCGCCAGGATCGGCCGAGGCGTGTGGATAGAGACGCACTGGCTCCCCGAGAGCGACCTCGTGCACGTGGACGCCGGTGCATCGGTGAACCGAGGCTGCGTACTGCAGACGCACCTGTTCCACGACCGGCTGATGCGCCTGGACCACGTCCGGATCGCCGGCGGAGCCACCCTCGGCCCGAACAGTATCGCCCTGCCAGGGTCGACGGTCGGCACCGCGACCACCGTCGGCCCGGTGTCGCTCGTGATGCGCGGCGAAGACCTGCCCGGTCGAAGCCGGTGGCTCGGCAATCCGGTCCGATCCTGGGAGCAAGAGCCCTGATCGATGCACGAATGGCGATATCTTCACCGGGCATTTGTTGGCGGCGAGATCCCGCCATCACGGCCGGCCCGGTCTGCCCGACCGGTCCGTCCGGCGGGTGGCTATGGGTGAGTACCTTGTTGGTGCCCGTGTTCGCATCTTTAAGGAGCAGTTTCGTTGCTTCGCCGACGCCGTGATCGCGAGCGGCCCGAGTTTCGCCAGCCGGACCCGCACCCGTCCGGCGCCAAGCCGCCCGTGCTCGACCAGGTCCCCGCGCACGTCGCCGTCGTCATGGACGGCAATGGGCGCTGGGCAAACCAGCGTGGCCTGCCGCGTACCGAAGGCCACAAGCGCGGCGAGGAAGTCGTGCTCGACGTGGTCAAAGGCTGTATCGAGATCGGCGTGAAGTGGCTGTCGGTCTACGCCTTCTCCACCGAGAACTGGAAGCGCAGCCCCGACGAGGTCCGCTTCCTGATGAACTTCAACCGTGACGTCATCCACCGCCGGGTCGACGAACTCGACGCACTGGGTGTGCACGTCCGCTGGGCAGGCAGGCTGCCCAAGTTGTGGCGCAGCGTGGTCAACGAGCTCAAGATCGCCGACGAGCGCACCAAGGACAACGATGTGCTCAACCTGACCATGTGCGTCAACTACGGCGGCCGCGCGGAGATCGCCGACGCCACCAAGCAGATCGCCAAACTCGTCGCCGAGGGCAAGCTCAACCCCGACCGGATCGACGAGCGGACCATCGCCAAGTACATGTACCAGCCCGAAATGCCGGACGTGGACCTGTTCATCCGGCCCTCGGGGGAGCAGCGCACGTCGAACTTCATGCTCTGGCAGTCCGCGTACGCCGAGATGGTCTTCCAGGACATCCTGTGGCCCGACTTCGACCGCCGTGACCTGTGGCGCGCGTGCGAGGCCTTCGCCAACCGCGACCGTCGGTTCGGTGGCGCCATCGATGCCGCCGCTGCCAAGGAGACGACGTGACCAGCGAAGCCGCGCGAACGGCCGCACTGCTGAGCAACGCGAAGGCAGCGCTGGAGCTCTACCACGACATTTTCGTCGACGACGACGGCACGCTGACCTTCCGGCACGGTGACGTGCCGTGTGCCGTGCAGGCGATGCAGTTGGCCGAAGGGCTCAACGTGCTGAGCGTCCAGTGCGTCGTGGCATGGGACCTGCCGGACTCGCCGGAGATCAGCGCGTCGGTCGCGGACCGTGGCGGAGAGGCTCTGTTCGGTACACCCGCGGTCGTGCACACTGATCAAGGCATCGACGTGACCCTGCGCTACACGTTTCCTGCGGAGGGTCTTGACGTCAACGCGTTGGGCACGTTGTTCATGCTGGTCGTGTCCGGCGCGTCCCAGTTCAGGGCTGACCTAGTGGCGGGATCGCAACGGTGACAACAGTCGCGGCCGACGAAGGCACGCAACCGCATCACGAGCACAAACCCCGGCGGCGGCTGCCGATCGGGTCACTGGAGATCCTCTGCGTCCTGCTTGTGGTCGCGGTGGTGTTCCAGGACTCGCTGGCGAGCCTGCTCAGCTCCGAGGAGATCCGCACCGGAGCGACGAAGTTCGTCGCGGTATGCGCGCAAGCGATCCCGTTCCTGGTGCTTGGCGTGCTCATCAGTGGCGCGATCGCCGCCTTCGTCCCCGCGAGTGTGCTGCGCAAAGTACTGCCGAAAAAGGAATCCCTGGCGGTGCCAGTCGCCGGTGTCGCCGGAGTCGCGCTGCCAGGTTGCGAATGCGCGTCTGTGCCCGTGTCGCGGCGACTGATCCAGCAAGGCGTGGCCCCGTCGGTCGCGCTTGCGTTCCTGCTCGCCGCGCCTGCGGTCAACCCGATCGTCCTGGTCGCCACTGCGGTGGCGTTCCCAGGCAGCCCGGAGATGGTGCTCGCGCGGTTCCTCGGATCGCTGGCGACCGCGATCGCGATGGGTTGGCTGTGGGCACGCTTCGGCAAGCTTGAGTGGATGGCCGAGCGGGCATTGCGGCGCCTGCCCGACGATGACGGAAAATCCAAGTGGCTCAGGTTCGTCGAGACGGCCAGGCACGACCTGGTGGACTCCGGCGGATTCCTGGTGATCGGCGGCCTGACGGCGGCAGTGCTCAGCGTGGCGGTGCCCGCCTCGTGGCTGGAGAGCCTCAGCGGCCAGATCATCCTCGGCGTCATCGTGATGGCGCTGCTCGCGGTGATCCTCGCGATCTGCAGTGAAGCCGACGCCTTCGTGGCCGCGTCACTGTCGATGCTGCCGCTGTTGCCGCGACTGGTGTTCCTCGTCGTCGGCCCGGCGGTGGACGTGAAGCTGATCGCCTTGCAAGCGGGCACGTTCGGCAAGAAGTTCGCGTTCCGGTTCGCCCCGATGACATTCCTTGTGGCGATTGTCTGCGGAGTGGCGGCGGGACTTCTGGTGCTCGGGGGTGTGCGGTGAAGCGTGAAACGCAGAACATCCTGCTCGTGCTGCTCGGCGGCGCGTTGCTGAAGATCGCCTTGAACGGCACGTACCTGCGCTACGTCAAGCCGGGACAGCAGGCCTGGCTGATCGCGGCAGGCGGCGTGATGGTGATTCTCGCCTTCGTGTCGATCACCCGCGACATCATCGCGGCACGGCGACCGGAGCAGGTCGTGGCCGAAGTCCCCGACCATGGCCACAGCCACGGCGGGTTCCAGTCACACAGCACGTGGCTGCTGATCCTGCCCGTCCTCGCGGTCTTCCTGGCGCCACCGGCGCTTGGCGAGGACGCCGTGAACCGCGCGGCAGGCCGAACCCCGCCCCCGCCGTCCTCCAGCGATGAATTCAGCTTCCCGGCGCTGCCCGCGGGTGACCCGATCGACCAGCGCGTAATGGACTTCGTCGAACGCGCGGCATGGGACAAATCCGGCTCGTTGAACGACCGCAACGTTCGGTTGACCGGATTCATCGTCCACAACGAGAACTCCACCTACCTGGCCCGCCTGGCCATCGGCTGCTGCGCGGCCGACGCGTACCCGGTGAAGGTGAAACTCGACAACCCCGAAGCGAAGGGGTTCGTCAGTGACACGTGGGTGCAGGCGGTTGTGCGGTATCAGCCGGGTTCGTCCACGAAGGAATCCCGGCACGTGCCGACGGTGACGCTGACGGACATCCAGTCGATCCCAGAGCCGCCGGACCCGTACGAGTACTGAGCAACCCGCCCGGCGACGAGATGTCGTCGCCGGGCGGGTTGACCACGCTGGAAGCCTCAGTTGAGGGCGAAGCCCAGCCGCGTCCTCAATTCGGCGCCATGGCGTCCGGGCATCGCCAGGTGAGCCGCCTAGTTGGGTTTGGTGCAGCTCGCGCAGGTACCGAAGATCTCGACGGTGTGGCTGACCTCGGAGAACCCGTTCTCCTCGGCAACCCGGTCAGCCCACTTCTCCACAGCCGGACCCTCGACCTCGACAGTCCGCCCGCACACCCGGCACACCAGGTGATGGTGGTGGTGACTGGAACAACGGCGATAAATGGCCTCGCCGCTGTCGGTGCGTAGAACGTCAACCTCGCCCGCGTCCGCCAACGACTGCAACGTCCGGTAGACGGTGGTCAGACCAATGCCCTCGCCGCGTTTGCGCAGCTCTTCGTGCAGGTCCTGCGCCGACCGGAAGTCGTCGAGGTCGTTGAGCAACTCCGCGACCGCGGCGCGCTGCTTGGTCGAGCGCCGAGCCGCCGTCGCCGGCGAGCGGTTGATCGTCATCAAGCGTGAGCCTCCTCCACATGCGTGACCGCGTCCACCACGATATGCGAGAGATGCTCATCAACCAGCCGGTACACCACCTCACGGCCATGCCGCTCGCCGTACACGACGCCCGCCGACTTCAGCACCCGCAGATGCTGGCTGATCAGAGGCTGTGCCACGCCGAGAGCATCGACCAGTTCGTGCACGCAACGGTCGGATTCCCGCAGCTGCAGCACGATCGAGATCCGCACCGGCGCGGCAAGCGCCCGCAGCAGATCACCAGCCGCGGTCAACGTGGTCGCGGATCGGGCAGGAGCAGGCTCCGTCGACAGCCGCCCCGGCGAATGCTCGCTGGTGGCGGGATCAACGCTCACATCTGTCGCCGACTCTTCGAGCATCAGCCACCTCACTCGCTAGGTTCGCCCTGGCGACCTAAGTCTAGTCGCTAATGAATTCGGTAGTCGTATTCAACGCAACTGGAGGATGGCAACCACGACGAGAATGCCCAGAACAAGCACCCGCAGCATCCGCTCATTCGGCCGCAACACGGACCAAGTGGTCGCCAGCAGCACACCGACACCGACAGCGAGCAACGCGAGCAAACCCGCCCCGACCAGCCCGCTGATCAGCACACCTGCCGTGAACACCCCGATGACCACGATGAACACGGCGATCGGCCGCACCCGCGCCAACGGCCCATCCCCGGAGATGAGCGGCGCCCGCATGTTCCTTCTGCTGCCTCGCACGGCGGGCCTCCTCGGCTCGGCGATACCGTGTGGTCGCATCGTAGTGTCGTGCAGAAAGGCGCAAACGCGTGCTGTTGGTCTGCGATTTCACGGTCCCTGACGCGGACTCAGCAGAATTCTCGGCCCAAGCCAGCCGGGCGACGGAGCTGCTGACCGCCCAGCCGGGCTGCGTCCGCGCGGTGATCGGCCGATCCGCGGACGAACCAGAGAAATGGGCGATGACCGTGGAATTCACCTCGGTGGTCGCCTACCGCCGTGCGATGTCCCCCTTCGACGTCCGAGAGCACGTCATCCCCTTCCTGTCCCGAGGCGACGCAGCGGCATACGAGATCTTCGCAACCGCCACCGACGGCAAGGCTGAACAACAGGTCAGCGTGGTCGCCGCCGACGCAGCCATCGCAGGCCCCCGCGACGCCAGTGGCCCAGCAACGCCACGCGGGTAATCTCGCCCGTGGCCTTCGAGGAGCTTCCACGATTGGGCGAAGGTTTCCTCGGCAGTGTGAGACCTTCGGTTGGCAGGCCGAGCGGCTTTGGCTGGATCGCCGCCCATCCCGCTCCTGTGTCGGGCTCTTGGCTGTTGAGCCAGGCGAGCGGGGCCTGATTACGCCAGGTTGTCGGTGAGGTGTGGCGAGGGGTTTCCCTCTCCGCGCTGGAATGCCCGGCGTGCTCAGAGTCGGGCTGGGGTGTTCACGCTGCGTGTTCGCAGGTGGGGCAGGTGCAGTCCGAGCAATTGCAGTTGGCGCACGAGTCCGCGCACGAGGCGCACGAACAGGCGGCGTGGTTGCAGGTCGGGCAGCTGCAGTCCGAGCACGAACACACCGCGCAGGAGTCTGAGCAGTGCGGACACGTGCAGGTGCTGCACTCGTCGTAGTGCACTCCGCTGTCGGTCACGTGTTCCCGGTGTACGTGGCCGTCATGCAGGTAGTCGACGTGGTCGGCGTGCACGATGGCCTCGTGCCCACAACCGGGGCCGTGGGTGTGACGGTGAGCTTCGGCCTGGTGGTGAACGACCGTGGTCATGAATTGGTCCCTTCGGCGGTATCCTTTCTGCTGAATGGTCTTATTCGTATCCGTGCATCACAACTCGGATCCGTGACGATCAAGCCAATGGGGTGATAGGGGAATCCCCTCGTGGTGGCCGGTGACAGGCGGCTACCCTGGGCACTCCCCGAGCTTTTCCCCGTGTACCTGTATGGAGTGTTCGTGCCCGCCGATCGGATAGATACCATCGTCAGCCTTTGCAAGCGCCGTGGCTTCGTCTACCCGTCCGGGGAGATCTACGGCGGTACGAAGTCGGCTTGGGACTACGGTCCGCTGGGTGTCGAGCTCAAAGAGAACATCAAGCGCCAGTGGTGGAAGGCCGTGGTGCAGGGCCGCGAGGACGTCGTCGGTATCGACTCCTCGGTGATCCTGCCCCGTGAGGTCTGGGTCGCCTCCGGCCACGAGAAGGTCTTCACCGACCCGCTCGTGGAGTGCCTGAGCTGCCACAAGCGCTTCCGCGCCGACCAGTTGGCCGAGGAGTACCAGCAGCGGTCGGGCAAGCCAACCGACGAGGGCGACCTGTCCGACGTGCCGTGCCCCAACTGCGGCACCCGTGGCCAGTACACCGAGCCACGCGCGTTCAACATGATGCTCAAGACCTTCCTCGGCCCGGTCGAGTCCGCCGAGGGCATGGCCTACCTGCGGCCGGAGACCGCACAGGGCATCTTCGTCAACTACCTCAACGTGCAGACCACCTCCCGTCGCAAGCCGCCGTTCGGCATCGGCCAGATGGGTAAGTCGTTCCGCAACGAGATCACGCCAGGAAACTTCATCTTCCGGACTCGCGAGTTCGAGCAGATGGAGATGGAGTTCTTCGTTGAGCCCGGCACCGACGAGCAGTGGCACCAGACGTGGATCGACGAACGCATGGGCTGGTATGTGGATCTGGGCATCAACCCGGACAACCTCCGTGTCTTCGAACACCCTCAGGAGAAGCTATCGCACTACTCCAAGAGGACAGTGGACATCGAATACCGCTTCGGCCTCGCCAGCGGTGAGTGGGGCGAGCTGGAAGGCATCGCCAACCGCACCGATTTCGACCTGACGACACACTCCAATCACTCCGGTGTGGACCTGTCGTACTTCGACCAGACCACGGACTCCCGCTACCGCCCCTACGTGATCGAACCGGCCGCCGGTGTCGGCCGCTCGATGATGGCGTTCATGCTGGACGCCTATCACGAGGACGAGGCACCCAACGCCAAAGGCGGCGTGGACAAGCGGGCTGTGCTGCGGCTCGACCGCAGGCTCGCGCCGGTGAAGGTCGCTGTGCTTCCCCTTTCTCGTAACGCGGACCTCTCGCCAAAGGCACGTGATGTCGCCTCGGCGTTGCGCCGCAACTGGAACACGGACTTCGACGACGCCGGCGCGATCGGCCGTCGCTACCGTCGCCAGGACGAGATCGGTACTCCTTTCTGTGTCACGGTCGACTTCGACTCCCTCAACGACCAAGCCGTGACCGTCCGGGAACGGGACAGCATGACCCAGGAGCGGGTCTCGATCGACAAGCTCGAGGCCTACCTGGCCGCCCAACTGCCTGGCTGCTGACAGGCATTGGAGGACTCGGTTTGTTGTGCCCCCCTCGTGAGTGCCCAGCCAGCACACGAGCACTCACGAGGGGGTGCGGGGGAAGTCCGGAAGGCGCGCCGCCGCGCTGCTCGCCGGACTGTCACCCTCGAATCCCATCGGCCAGTTGGCTCCACCTACCGCGGCCGCGGGAATGATCGAGACAGGACAGGTGACAACTGTCCTGGTAGTACAGTCGTCAGCTCTTCGGGACGGGCTCTTGCTGGGTATCCGGAGCGGCGACCGAATCCTCTGCCGGTGCGCCACCGCCCTCGGGCTGCTGTGGCTGCGTGGCATTGAGCTCGGCGTTGATGTCGTCGGGTGGTTCCATCGTTATCACGGTCTCTGTGATTCCTTTCCATGTAGCGGTTTCTTGGTCACACGGGCTGGATGTTCGGCCGCGGCCAGGCGACCCGGCCATGCCCGGGTCGGGCAAAGGTCAGCTGTGTGCAGTCTTCGATGTGGTGGTCCCAAAGCTGGTGCCGAAGCCCAGCAAGCGGAACCTGATTCTGTTCTGGGCGGTGCCGGACGTTGTCTTGAACGGCTGCAGGCGCTTCCCGCCGTTGGCCTTCGGCAAGCTGTCTATCGGACCGCTCCCGGCTGATAGGCAAGATGTCGCTGTCGAGAGGGCAATTTCGGGCTGGACCGTGGCCTCCCGAATCGCCGCACCCCTACCGTTCGTCAACGTTTCATGCCAGTCGGCACATCGAACGTATTCAGGCGTGGAGGCCACGAGAAGGTGATCGCGCGGATCCAGGCGAACGAAGAGTTGTCGCGGAGATATCCGGCCTCTGGAGTTCGGCGGCGGCACGGGCCGCTGGCCGACCTACGATTCGCCCGAGTGGTCCCAAGAGCAAGTTGGCGCGGGACCCGTACGGCGCGAAGCCGTTGATCGACAAGGCGTACGCGGATGCCGGAGTTCCTGTGTTCAAGGGTTCGCGGTGCTCCTTTCGGTTGAGTGAGGGGACGCCCAGCCCGGAGGGGTGAGCTGGTTCGTGGTGCTTCGCTCAGGGGCTGGGCTTGTCGTGGTTTCCCGGCTGCCACGCAGAGAAGCTCGACGAGGTGACGGTCGGTCGGGCAAGTGGCGTGGCCTGTGGGATTTTGGTGGCTCGCAGTGCTGTCGGCCGGGTGAAACGGTGAGCTGAGGTCCGGTCGACAGCACGAGCGGAGCGCACTTCGCGAGTTGCGGGGAAGCGTCGTCCACAGTTGGGGAAGGCCGTTGCGGGCGACCTAAGTGGACAGTCTGCGCTCGGTGTCATAACGGCAAGGGCATCTCCTTTCGGCTAGGTAACAGGAATTGGATCCGCGTGACCGGATAGCTGGGGGCATCAACCCGGCCACGCGGGGCTTGTGCGCGGCAGACGGTCAAGAGCTCGGACAGGATTCGGCGTGTGCCTGGGCGAAGATGGCGGTCAGATCGGCGATCACTCCTTCCGGATCAGAGCGGAGCTGGGCGGCGGGCGTGTGCAGAACGAGGAGGCCGGTAGCGGCCAGCCGGGAACCTCGTTTCAGGGCGGTCGGATAGCTTGCTGGAGCGGGATCGAAGTCGAAGGCGTGCACATCCCACGCCAGCTTCGCGTCATCCCATGCGCCCGTTACGGTGCCCAACGGATTGCCTCGGGCATCGTCGACGGGCACGTTCCACTGTGGCGGGGGTAGCCCGGCACGTAGGACGAGGTCACGCGCTGAAGACGCGACACCCGCACGGATGCGTTCACCGATGTCGTGCAACACCTCCTGACACAGCGTGCTGCCACGCCGTTTGCCCATAACCACCTCGGTGTTCAACTCGTCGAGCCGGATACCCTTGTGGAACACCATTTCCGCGAACAAAGCAGCCACCAACGCCCGGTTGTCGATCCGCCGAGCCGTGTCGACGGCAGCCCGGGCGAGCGGGGCCGTCAACAATCCATTCCGAAGCACAGGACGCGGCGGACTCGCTGTACGCTCCACGAGCACGCTCGCGCTGCTGCGAACGAAACGCTTACAGGGCATCAGAAGATGGATACGTCCACCAGGAATGGCAGTGCGGGCACCGTGCAGTGCGAGTGCGTCCGCACCGGTGACGATGGCATCTCTGCCTGCGTACCGCAGTGCTGCCTGCACCAGCTGCTCCCGGGTTGGAGCAGTGCTGTCCAGCAACAGGATGCCCGGTAAAAGACGCTGCCACGGGCCGCCGGGCGAGCATCTTCGCTTCACGGTGGTTCCCGTCAGACCTAGGTCTATGAGGTCTGCCGCACTTGCTATTCGGTGCGGGAACAATGTGGACAGTGCTTCGAGGTCGATCGGGTGTCGGTTTCGCATGCCTCCACTTTCGCGATTCGGGCGGTTTAGGGGAAGAGGGTGGGAGCGGGGCTGTGGATAACTGTCGCTTGTGGATAGGTCGGGGTTGATGATCTTTATGGGGGTCGGATTGTTGGTTGGTTGTGGTAGTGGGGGCAGGACAGATGTCATGGGGTGATTCGTGACGGGAGGCCTGCAGGTCAGGCCCTGGAACGCGCGATCGTGGACACCATGAGAGAGCGCGGAGCCGCGATCGACATCGCGGGATTGACCAAGTCCTACGGCGAATTTCGTGCCGTCGACGGAATCGACCTGATGATCGTCCCCGGTGAGGTGGTTGCCCTGCTCGGGCCCAATGGCGCGGGCAAATCCACCACCGTCGACATGATCATCGGACTGGCCGAGCCGGACGACGGGGAAGTCCGGGTTTTCGGTGACGAGCCACATGCCGCGGTGGTCAACGGCACGATCGGCGCCATGCTGCAGAACGGCACACTGCTCGACGACGCGACGGTCGGCGAAACGGTTGCCATGATCGCCTCATTGCATCGCAAGCCGGTGACGGTCGCCGAAGCGTTGCGTCGAGCTGGCATCGAGGAATTGGCGGATCGACGCTGCACCAAGCTTTCCGGCGACCAGCGGCAGCGTGTCCGGTTCGCCGTCGCGCTGGTCGTCAACCCTGACCTGCTGGTTCTCGACGAACCGACAGCGGCCATGGATGTCGGTGGCCGCAGGGAATTCTGGGCATCGATGCGTGAATTCACCGCGACCGGCCGAACGGTTCTGTTCGCCACGCACTACATGGACGAAGCCGAAGAGTTCGTCGACCGCGTAATCCTCATGCGGGCAGGGAAAATCGTCGCCGACGGCAGCGTTGCCAAGGTCCGCGAAATGGCATCGGGCCGCTCGATCAACGCAGTACTGCCCGAAGTCCCTGTGGAGCGACCGGAAAATCTGCCAGGCGTCATCGCGGCTGAGCGGCGTGCCGATCGCATCCAGTTGACCTGTACGGATTCTGACGCCGCGGTACGTGCCCTGCTGGACTATCCAGCCGTCCACGACATCGAGATCAGCGCGGCCGGCCTCGAAGAAGCATTCCTCACCCTGACCGCGCAGGAGGCGGCCCGATGAGCACCGGATACCTGAGCCTGGAGATCAAACGAGCACTGCGTGCAGGCAAGTTCCTTGTTTTCACAGTCGCACTGCCACTACTGATGTTCGTGTTCCTGGCCAGTGTCGAAGGCGACGGCGACACGGGAAAGCTGGCTGGCCTCATGATCGGCATGACGACATGGGGCACGTTCGCGGCGGCACTGTTCGCCGGAGCCAGAGTCGCCGTGGAACGAGACGCGGGCTGGCAGCGGCAGTTACGCCTGACGCCGTTGTCAGGGGGCGGTTACCTGACCGCGAAGGGAATTGTCGGCATGGTGGTCGCGCTGCCCGCGATCATCCTCGTCCCGTTGGTCGGTGCCTTTGGTGAGGGCGTCAGGCTGGACCCAGGCCAATGGGCCCAGGTCACGATCGGGATCTGGCTGGCGGCGATCCCGTTCGCACTGCTGGGTTTGCTCCTCGGCCAATATGGCACCGCCGACAGTATGCAGTCGATCACCGGCGTGTTGATGATGGTCCTGGCGATGTTCGGCGGTCTGTGGGTGCCGTTGACCGCGCTGCCCGCGGTGTTCAGCGGCATCGCGAAGGTCCTGCCCACTTATTGGATGAGCCAGGTCGGCAACACGGCCATCGGATCGGGTGAGAACCTCCTTACCTGCGTGCTCGTTCTCGCGGCTTGGACGGTTGTGCTCGGCGCTCTGGTCGTACGCCGCTATCGATTGGACAGTGCACGCAATTGACGGCCCCGTACCGTGACATCGTGAGCAATCTGTGGGAGTGGCCAGAACCACAGTGGAAACCCAAGCGCCGGCCGATCGCGCTGGCGCTGTTCCCTGCTGCGTTCCTGTTCTTCCTGATCCGGGCCGTCGTCGACGCCTTCAGCGGCACCTACCCCGGATGGGTCAGCGCAGCGGTGCTCGTGATCGTCGTGCTGTATGCCGCGACGTACATCGCCGCGCTGTGGTCCGGCCCGTGCTCGTCACCGCCGGTTCGCGTCCTATATGTCGCCATCGCCACGGTTTTTCCGGTGGCGATGGCGATCTTGATGCAAGCCAGCGATCTGACGTATCTGACCTTCGCCATTGTCGTCGCGTTGATCTTGTTGCCAGCTGGGATCGGGCTGGCCTATGGCTTGGTGGGCACCGCGTCGATGCTGATCGCGACCGCGGCCGAGGCCGGGCAGCCGGATTTCGACGCTGGTGTGGTGATGCTGGTGTTGACCGTGGCGATCTTCGCGACCCGTGGTTTCGCCCGTAAATCGGACGAACTGGAGCTCGCCAGGGACGAGATCAGGACACTGGCGGTCGCCGAGGAACGCGCTCGGGTCGCCCGCGACCTGCACGATGTCCTCGGGCACAGCCTCACAACGATCACGCTCAAGGCCGGGCTCGCGCGGCGGATCCTGGAAAGTTCGGCGGATGTCGACCGGGCGTTGATCGAGGTGCACGACGTCGAACGGCTGTCCCGGCAGGCCTTGACCGAGATCAGGGCGACGGTCTCGGGCTACCGCAAGATGTCGCTGCCCGCGGAGATCGCCAACGCCAAAGCGACCCTGCTGGCCGCAGGCATCGACGCCGACCTGCCGCAAGCCGTCGACGACGTCCCCGGCGAGCTGCAGGAGACATTCGGTTACGTGGTCAGGGAAGCGGTGACCAACGTGATCAGGCACAGTGGGGCGGACAAGTGTGAGATCCGGTTGGGTCCGTCGTGGATCGAGGTCACCGACAACGGTTCCGGATCCTCTACTGTGGACAGCAATGGTGGCAACGGACTTGCCGGGCTGCGTGAACGCCTTGCCAAGGTGGATGGCAGGCTGACCGCGACACCTCGCGGAGAAGGCGGGTTCGTAGTGCGGGCGGAAGTGGCTACGTGATCAAGGTTTTGCTTGCCGATGACCAGACCCTCGTCCGCGGCGCGCTGGCCGCGATGCTCGGCCTCGAGCCGGACATCGAGATCGTCGCCGAGGTCGGCACGGGTGACGATGTGCTGCCCGCCGCCCGCCAGACCCGTCCCGACGTCGCGTTGCTCGACGTCCAGATGCCAGGCAAGGACGGACTTGCCGCCGCGGCTGAACTTCGGGTGGAAATGCCGAGCTGCAAGGTGGTCATGTGCACGACTTTTGGCAGGCCCGGGTACCTCAGCCGCGCGTTGGCCGCTGGCGCCGCGGGTTTCGTGGTGAAGGACGCGCCGCCGGAACAGTTGGTGGACGCCGTCCGACGAGTGCACGCTGGACTGCGTGTCGTGGATCCGTCGCTGGCGGCGGAATCCCTTGCCACTGGGACCAGTCCGTTGACCGCGCGTGAACGTGACGTGCTGGCGGAGTCGAGTGATGGCGGCACGATCGCCGATATCGCCAAGTCACTGCATCTGTCCGAAGGCACCGTCCGCAATCACCTGTCCGCGGCGATCGGCAAGACCGGCGCGCGCACGAGGGCCGAAGCGGCCCGGCTGGCCGAGGAACGCGGCTGGCTATAGAAAATCACGGCCGGACCAGCGCGAAACAAAAACTGTCAGACCCGTCTGCGATGATGCGTCAGTGAACATCGAAACCCGGAAAACCGGCATCAAGAAGTGGATCAGGCAAGGCCTGATCGGCTTCGTGCTGATGCTCGCCTTGATCCTCGGCGGCACGGGTTTCCATGTGTGGCAGCAGGCCAGGCAGGACGACCGGACCAAGGCAGACGCGGTTGTCGTACTCGGAGCGGCGCAGTACGCCGGCCGTCCATCGCCGATCCTGGAAGCCCGTCTGCAGCACGCGAAGAACCTGTTCGACCGAGGCGTTGCCGGATACATCATCACCGGCGGCGGCAGACGGACGGGCGACCGTTATACCGAGGCGGAGGCAGGCCTGCGGTGGTTGACGTCGCATGGTGTGCCAAGCGACAGGGTGATCGTTGTCGGCGAGGGCAGCGACACTTTGGGCACGATCAACGCGGTGGCGAAGACCGCGCTGGACCGTGGCTGGCGTACCGCGGTGATCGTCAGCGACCCGTGGCACTCATTGCGTGCCCGCACGATGGCCCATGACGCCGGTCTGTCGGCATGGACGTCACCGACTCATCGCGGTCCGATCGTGCAGACAAGGGAAATCCAGATCAAGTACATCCTCAGAGAGACGGCGGCGCTGCTGTACTACCGCGTGTTCAACGCGCCTGCCGACGACATCGGTGTTGATCTCTAATGAGCGGCACCCCTGGCGAGTACACGAAACACGACGCGGCTCGTCTGCTTGACGAGCCAACAAAAGGAGGTGGGCTGCCAGGTTCGTCGCCGCCACGGCGAAGCCCGTACGCGAGAGATCGCGCCAGAGTGCTGCATTCGGCGGCGTTACGTCGGCTAGCGGGCAAAACCCAGGTCGTCGGGCCAGGTGAGGGCACCGAGGTCTACGGGGTTCCCCGGACACGGCTGACGCATTCGCTCGAGGTCGCCCAGATCGGCAGGGAGATCGCGGAAGAGCTGGGCTGCGATCCCGACATCGTGGACACCGCCGGACTGGCGCACGACATCGGTCACCCGCCGTTCGGCCACAACGGGGAATCGGCGCTGGACACGGCCGCGGCTGGCTACGGCGGTTTCGAAGGCAACGCACAGACATTACGGATCTTGACCAGGCTCGAGCACAAGGCTGGGGATGCCGGGCTGAACCTGACCAGGGCGGTGCTGGACGCGTCGGTGAAGTATCCGTGGCCACGCACGGCAGGCACGCGCAAGTTCGGCGTGTACGAGGACGACCGGGCGGTGTTCGACTGGATCCGTGAAGGCGCGCCGGAGCGGCGGTGCTGCCTCGAGGCCCAGGTCATGGACTGGTCGGATGACGTGGCGTACTCGGTGCACGACGTTGAGGACGGCATCAGGGCTGGCCGGATCTCGCTTGGGGTGCTGACCGACGCGGAGGAACGGGCGGCTGTCGCCGAGTTGGCGGCCAAACATTTCTCGGCTGAGCCGTTCTCGGAGTTGGAGGCCGGGGCGGCGCACCTGTTGGACCTGCCCGCGGTGGCGGCAGCGGTCGGGTACGATGGGTCGATCGGTGCTCAGGTCGCGTTGAAGCGGCTGACCAGCGAACTGGTGGGGCGGTTCGCGGCCGCGGCGGTCGGCGAGACGAGACGAGTGCACGGCGACGGGCAACTGACCAGGTACAGCGCGGACTTGGTGGTGCCACGGCAGGCGGCTGTCGAGGTCGCGCTGCTGAAGTCGGTGGCGTTGCGCTATGTGATGAGTGACCCGGCGCGGCTGGGGATGCAGGACAGACAGCGGCAGCTTCTGACGGAGTTGCTCACGGCTTTGGGGGAGCGAGCACCGGAGGTGCTGGAACCGGCGTTCCAGCCCGCGTGGCGAGACGCGGGTGATGACACGCAACGGTTCCGGGTGCTGATCGACCAGGTCGCGTCCTTGACCGACGCGCAGGCTGTGGCCTGGCACGAGGCCTTCGTTCGCTCGAGGTGAACTGCCCCCGGCTGTGACCGGTGGCACACTCGGGGTATGGCCAACCCACTGACACGCGCGATTCGCTCGCTTGTCCGGCGTTTGCTGAGGCGTCGGGTGCCTGCCGGTGCTGGGCCGGGACGACCTGGCGAGGCAGGCGGTTCGGCCGGAGTGCGCGAGCCGCGCCGACCGAAACCAACCGGTCCGCAGTCCGCTGCGGGCGTGAAACCAGACCCACAGGAGGGGCAAACGATCACAGTGAAGGACCCGCGTAGGTGAGCCGGCAATCGGCGGACGTCCAGGCGTACCTGGATTTCACAGTCGCGTTGCAGGACGTCATCGCCCGTGATCCGGCCGCCAACACCGTCTGGTCGCCGTTCTCGGTCGCCAGCGCTCTGGCGTTGGTCACTCGTGGCGCGGCGGGCACCACGAAGGACGAACTGGTCTCGCTGCTGCTCGGCGACAAATCCGCCGAGGTCGAGGACCTGATCCGGTTGCTGGACAAGGCCGAACGGCTGGCGGAGCCGCACGGTGACCAGCAACCACCCGTGCTTGAGGTGGCCAACACGCTCTGGGCAGACCGACGCATCAGCATCAAACAGACGTTCGCGGCGGCGTTGCGGGACATGCCGAGCGGTTCGGTCAGGACGGCGCCGTTCCGGGACGACCCGGAGGGTGCGCGGAACCAGATCAACTCCGACGTGGCCAAGACGACCAGAGATCTGATCCCGGAACTACTGCCGGAAGGGGTGATCAAGAACGACACCGTTGCCGCATTGGTCAACGCGCTGTACCTGAAGGTCGCTTGGCGGCACAAGTTCGAGGATGCGGCCACCGAGTCGCGCCCGTTCCACGCCCCGGGTGGCGTGGTGCAGGTGCCGACCATGTGGCTCAGTGAGAACCTGGGCTATGCCAAGGCTTCCGGCTGGCAAGTGGTGGCGTTGCCCGCGATCGGCGGGGTCGAGGCGGTCGTGCTGCTGCCAGACGGCGCGCGGTTGCCGAGCATCGACGCGACGACACTGAAGACGTTGCTGGACAAGCCAAAGCGTCAGAAGGTCAGCCTTCGGATGCCGAAGCTGCGGCTGAAGCTGTCCGCTGAACTGACCGATGCGCTGAACCAGCTCGGGGTTCGGACGGCGTTCACCGACGACGCGGACTTCAGCGGCGTCAGTGACGACCCGTTGGCGATCCAGGCGGTGATCCACGAGTCGGTGCTGAAGCTCGACGAGCAGGGACTTGAGGGCGCTGCGGCGACCGCGGTGATGATGCGGGCGTTGTCGCTCGACATGTCCAAGCCGGTCGAGGTCACCGTCGACCGTCCGTTCTTGTTGCTGGTGCGGCACAAGGACAGCGGCGTCGTGTACTTCTCGGCGCGGGTCAACGACCCTGCCAAGAAGGACTGACGGGCGCGCTCGTCATAGGCTGACGCGATGTCACCTGTGCGAGTCGAGCGGTCAGGTCCGGTGTGGACGGTCGTACTGTCGCGGTCGGAAGCACGCAACGCGGTCGATGGGGCGACCGCACATGCGCTTGCGGACGCGTTCCGCCAGTTCGACGCGGCCGAAGACGCCGCCGTGGCAGTGCTGTGGGGCGAAGGCGGGACTTTCTGCGCCGGTGCCGACCTGAAGGCCATCGGTACGGACAAAAGCAACCGCGTCGAACGTGACGGCGACGGACCGATGGGCCCTACCCGGATGCGGCTGGGCAAACCGGTGATCGCGGCGGTGGCCGGTTACGCCGTGGCAGGCGGCCTTGAACTGGCCACCTGGTGCGACCTGCGGGTGGCCGCGGAGGACGCGGTGTTCGGCGTGTTCTGCCGACGCTGGGGTGTGCCGCTCATCGACGGTGGCACGGTCCGGTTGCCGCGTCTGATCGGGCAAAGCCGGGCCATGGACATGATCCTCACCGGGCGCGCGGTGGGGGCGCAGGAAGCACTGGACATCGGTTTGGCCAACCGGATCGTGCCCGTGGGTGAAGAGCGTGCGGCCGCGGAGGCGCTGGCGGCTGAACTGGCGCAGCTGCCACAGACATGCATGCGTCAGGACCGGTTGTCGGTGCTTGGCCAGTGGGGCCTGGACGAGGATGCCGCGATCGCCCAGGAGCTTGAGCACGGGCTTATCTCCCTCGCCGACGGCGCGCTGGCCGGTGCCGCGCGGTTCGCCGCTGGTGCGGGGCGGCACGGCGGCAAAGCGTTCGAGGAGGTGGACGGAGACGCCTGAACGGGCTGGGCCCTCAAAACCGGAGAGGCTGTCCTGTCACACACTTGATGGCTGTCTCGTCTGATCGGTGACCATGACGAGAGGAGCGAGGCAATGACTCGGATCGTTGGTGTGGCACCGAAGAAAGCGGGCCTTTTCGGCCGGTTGATCTACCGCATGGCGGCCAAGCGGTATGGCGTGCTGATGGAGCCACTGGCCGTCACCAGGCATCACGGCGGCCTGTTCTACACGTACGCCGTACACGAGCTGCTGGCTGAGCGGTCGAGCAAAGTCGTCCCGAAGGCCGTGCGTGAGCTGGCTGTTTACCGAGCCGCGGTCCGGCTTGGCTGTGAATGGTGCATTGACTTCGGCACCATGCTCCAGCGGCTGGACGGTCTGGACATCGATCGGCTCAAGGAGATCGACAACTACGCCACCTCGCCCAAGTTCGCCCACGAGGAGCGGCTTGCCATCGCGTATGCCGACGCGTTGACCGCGACACCGGTGCAAGTGACCGACGGGCAGGTCGCCGATTTGGTGGCGGCGTTCGGCGAGAAAGGCGTGATCGAGCTCACCTATCAGATCACGCTCGAGAACATGCGTGCCCGCTTCAACAGCGGCCTTGGCATCACCGAACAGGGCTTTTCGTCCGGCGATGCCTGCCGGGTACCGCTCACACAGTGATCCTGGTGAGTTTCTCCGGGTTCGCGACGTCGTAGAAGCCGACCACTTTCCCGTCCCGGATGGCGAACGAGGACACCCTGCGGGTCATCTCGAGGTGCTCCGCGTCGCCGGGGCGGTCCGGCAGCACGATGCCCAGATCGCCGTTGACAAGGACAGGCTCCCCGATCGTGACGTTCGGCGGCAGGTTGTAGCGCGCCATCAGGCCGAGCAGGAACCGCGCCACCTTGTCCGCGCCGTGGATGACGTTGCGCGCGGTGCGGGCCTTGCCGTCCGCGTCGCCGATCAGTGCCACGTCCGGGTGCAGCAATTCGACGACCGCGGCCAGGTCACCGCTGGACAGCGCGGCTATGAAGCGTTCGAGAACGTCCCGCTGTTCGTCCAGTGAGGCCCTGGGCGGGGGATTGGCGTCCGCGGCCGCTTTGCGGCCTCGTGAGGCGTATTGGCGGGCGGTTGCGGCCGAGACTCCGAGGGTGTCGGCGATTTCGTTGAACGGGACGTCGAAGGCGTCGTGCAGCACGAACGCCACGCGCTGCTCCGGGGTCATCTTGTCCAGGACGACCAAGGCCGCCATTCGTACGCCGTCGTCGCGCACGATCGTGTCCAGCGGGTCTTCGCTCGGTGCCCCGCTGAGTGGCGTCACCAGGGGTTCTGGCAGCCAGGACCCGGTGTATCGCTCGCGCCGGACGGCGGCCGAGCGCAGCCGGTCGAGGCAGATCCGGCTGACGACGGTGGTCAGCCATGCCTTGAGGTCTCCGATCTCCGATCGGTCCACAGTGGACAGTCGAATCCAGGCCTCCTGCACCGCGTCCTCCGCGTCGGCGAGGGTGCTTGTGAGCCGGTACGCGACACCGAGAAGGTGCGTCCGGTACTCCGCGAACTCCTCGGCGAGGGTGTCCAGGCTGACCGTCACACTCGCATCGTAGGCGCCAGGCCTAACATGGACCGTGTGGCAGGACGGATCCGGGAGAGCGACATCGCCCTCGTGCGTGAGCGCAACAGGATCGACGATGTAATCGGCGAGTATGTGGCGTTGCGTCAGGTCGGTGGGGGAGCGGCCAAAGGCCTGTGCCCGTTCCACGACGAGAAGACGCCGTCGTTCAACGTGCGCGCGACACATGGCACATTCCACTGCTTCGGCTGTGGTGAGGGCGGCGATGTCATCGCCTTCCTGTGCAAGATCGATCATTTGAGCTTCGTCGAGGCCGTCGAGCGGCTGGCCGAACGCGTGGGGATCAAGCTGACCTACGAGGGCGGCGGCGCGAGCGTCCAGCGCGACCGTGGCACTCGTACCAGGCTGATCGACGCCCATCGCGCGGCTGCCGAGTTCTATGCCGAGCAGTTGCGTAGCCCGGAGGCCAAACCCGCGCGCGAGTTCCTCGCCGAACGCGGCTTCGACCAGGCCGCGGCGGCGACGTTCGGCTGCGGGTATGCCCCCGCTGGCTGGGACACGTTGACGAAGTACCTGCTCAGCCGGGGTTTCGAGCTGACCGAACTGGAGAAGGCCGGGCTGTCCAAGCCGGGCAGGCGCGGTCCGATCGACCAGTTCCACCGCAGGCTGTTGTGGCCGATCAAGGACCTCAGCGGAGACGTGGTCGGCTTCGGCGCCCGGCGGATCTACGACGACGATCAGATCCAGGCGAAATACCTCAACACCCGCGACTCGCCGATCTACCACAAGTCACAGGTGCTGTTCGGTCTTGACCTGGCCAAACGCGAGATTTCCAAGCGTCACCAGGTCGTTGTGGTCGAGGGCTACACCGACGTGATGGCCATGCACCTGTCGGGCGTGCCGACTGCGGTCGCGTCCTGTGGCACGGCGTTCGGCCTCGATCACATCTCGGTGCTGCGGCGGCTGCTGATGGACGACAAGTTCTTCCGCGGCGAGGTGATCTACACCTTCGACGGCGACGAAGCGGGCAAGAAGGCCGCGATGAAGGCGTTCGACGAGGACCAGCGGTTCGCCTCGCAGACGTTCATCGCGGTCGCGCCGGACGGCATGGACCCGTGCGAGCTGCGCCAGAACAAGGGCGACACCGCGGTCCGTGACCTGGTCGCCCGCCGGCAGCGGCTGATCGAGTTCTGGCTGCGCGCCGAGCTGGCCGATCACGACCTGGACGCGGCCGAAGGACGGGTGCAGGCGTTGCGTCGGACCGTGCCCATGGTCGCCCAGATCAAGGACTTCTCCCTGCGGGACGAGTACGCACGGCAGCTGGCCGGGTGGATCGGCTGGGACGACATCCAGACCGTCGTACGCCGGGTCAGGGAAACCGCCAACGGCAAGGTCGCGCCCGCGCGGAAAGCCGCGCCCGTCGACCAGAACCAGGGTGCGTTGGCGATCGAGGTAGACGGCCCGCAGCGGCCCAAACCCAACGATCCCGAGTTGCACCTGCAGCGCGAGGCGCTCAAAGCGGCCTTGCAGGTGCCGCACCTGGCCGGACCGCACTTCGACAGCCTGCCGGGGGAAGCCTTCACCGACCCCGCGTACGCCGAGTTGCACAAGGCGTTGCACGCCGCGGGCGGAGCCTCGTGCGGGCTTGCCGGGCCCGCGTTGTTCGACGCGGTCAGCAAGAACTGCGCGCACCAGGTGGTCCAGTCGCTGGTCAGCGAGTTGTCCGTGGAGGCGATGCGGCACCACGAGCCGGACATGCGCTACGTGGACAGCCTGATCGCGGCGTTGAACAAGAGCCTGGTGGCGCGGCAGATCGCGGACATCAAGTCCCGGTTGCAGCGGCTGAGCCCGCTGGAGAACGCCGATGAGTACCGGCAGCTGTTCGGCGACCTGGTGGCCATGGAGCAGTACCACAAAGCGTTGGGGGAGCAGGCCGCCGGGAGTTTGTCGTGAGCTTGCGCGGGTTCGTCAACCGATTGACCGGCAGGCAAGTGCCTGACGACTTCGAAGGCACCCTCGACGACGGCGAATACGTGCTCGCCTCGGCGGAAGTGAAGTCGGGCGGGCACATGGTGGCCACGTCCCGAGGCCTGTGGCTACCTGGCTCGCGCCGGGTCGGCTGGCACATGATCAGCAAGGCGACCTGGGGCGGCGGTGCCCTGGTGCTGATCGAGGCGATCGAGGACACCCGTGCCGGAGACGCGGTCATCCTGCAGGACCAGCCAGCGGTCCGGTTCGTGTTCGTGCAGAGTGGCAAACTGCCGGACGTCATCCACGCGCGCGTGACGAAGTCCATCGTGTCCCGCCATCGGCAGGAACTACCCGGCGGCGGCGGCTGGTTCGTGCAGCGGCGGATACCTGGCCAGGACGGCGTTGTGCTGCAGGTTCGTCCGGACAAGGGGACCGACGGGGATGCTGTGCGGCGGGTGGCCCAGGAGGTTGCCGCGAAACTGAGCTTGATGAAGCCCGACTCCGAGCAATAAAGTACGTACGTACGGTTTGCTGGAGGTGGCTCATGTGGGACCCGGACAAGTACCTGACCTTCGCCGATCACCGCGCGCGGCCGTTCTACGAACTGATCGCCCGCATCCAAGCCGAAACACCCCGTCGCCTGGTCGACCTAGGCTGCGGTCCAGGCAATCTGACCGCAGTCCTCGCTGACCGCTGGCCATCCGCGACGGTCGAAGCGCTGGACTCGTCACCCGAGATGGTCGACGCGGCGCGTGCGCGGGGTATCGATGCTCACGTTGGCGACGTCGTCACGTGGAAGCCTCAACCCGATACCGACATCGTGGTCACCAATGCGGTCTTGCAATGGGTACCAGGACATCCGGACATACTGCGCCGCTGGACGAAGGAACTCCCGTCAGGCGCGTGGATAGCCATGCAGGTGCCCGGCAACTTCGACGGTCCGTCGCACACGCTCGTTCGCGAGTTGGTCGCAGGCAAGTGGCGGTCGCGCATAGGCGAGGCGGACATCCGTCCATCGGACGCCGTGCTCACGCCAACCGGGTACGCGGACCTGTTCGACGGCTGCGAGGTCGACACGTGGGAGAGCACGTACACACAAGTGCTGACCGGCGACGACCCCGTACTGGAATGGATCAGCGGAACAGCCCTGCGTCCGATCAAAGCGGCGCTGTCCGCCGATGAATGGGCCCAGTTCCGCGCGGACCTAGCACCGGCGCTGCGCGAGGCATACCCGCGCAGAGCCGACGGCCGCACCTGGTTCCCTTTCCGGCGGGTGTTCGCCGTCGTTCAGGTCAGCTGACCGGCTGCTTGCTGTTGTTACGGCCCAGCTTCTCGCCGATCTTCGCGCGCGCCACCCCGGCCGCGCTCTGCACCGCCGGATGCTCAAGCAAGCTGTGGTACGCCCGCATGATCTGGTCGTACCGCTCCCGCCCGGCCTTCGCGCCCAGCACGTAGCCAACAGCAACTCCAGCCAGGAACACCTTCATCGTCACTGCCTCCCGTGCATCGACTGCGTCTGTCCATCTTCCCGCAACAACGACCCCCCTGCCGCCCTGTCCCGGGCCCATGCGCTAGAGTTACCCACTGTCAGGCAGGAACAACCCAAGCCTGGCGCCAAGCAGTCCTCCATAGCTCAATTGGCAGAGCATTCGACTGTTAATCGAAGGGTTGCTGGTTCGAGTCCAGCTGGAGGAGCAAAACCCCAGGTCAGCGCACCTGGGGTTCTTTGTATCCGAGGGCCGGTAGCTCAGTTGGTCAGAGCAGGGGACTCATAATCCCTTGGCCGTGGGTTCGAGCCCCACCCGGCCCACCAAATTAGTCATTGTCCGAACTCCTTCCTTGGAGGCCCTGACCAGGGGTTTTGACGTGGTCAGGGCCTCTGTGGTGTTGAGGGGGGCTTCTTCTGATCGCGGTTGGGGGATGCGGAAGATGGGTACGATGCGGTCGGCTGCGGTGATCTTGATCTCGGCGATCAGGGTCTCGATGAGGGCCTTCCGCTGGTTATCGGTCCCGCTGGCGATGATCTCGGAGATGTAGTCGGCGACCTCTACGAGTGCTGCCTTCGGCACTGGCTGCGGGGCGTCGGCGAGTTGATCGGCGAGTTCGTCGCGGCGGGCGCGGAGTTGCTTGGTCTTTGTCTTGAGGGTGGCCAGGCGTGCGGCCAAGTCGTCTTCCTCCAGGGTGCCGTTCTCGAAGGCGTTGAGGTAGCGGTCGATGGCTTGGTTGGTCTTGGTGAGCTCGGCTTCGACGGTGGCGAGTTCGGCGCGCTGGTTGTCCTCTCCCGCCAGGTGTTGAGCTTGGTGGCGGGTGACCGCGTCGGCGATGAGTTGGTAGTGGTCGCGGTAGAAGCTGCTGAGCCCGTTGAGTACCGCGGTTTCGATGGAGTCAGCGTTGATGCGGGTGGCGTCGCACTTGGTGGTGTCGTAGCGGTTGCGGTTGTGGCAGATGTAGTAGCGGTAGACCTTGGTTTTGCCGTGGGCGTTGGCGCCGACCATGGCCTTGTTGCACTGGGGGCAGCGCATCTTGCCGGTGAGTTGGTAGTCCGATCCGTTGGCGGCGCGGTGGCTGTAGTTCTCGCCGCGGGCCTCCAGGATCTGTTGGGCCTCTTCGAAGACGTTCAGGTCGACGATGGCGTCGTGGCAGTCGCTGGTGATGATGTCGCGGAAGCTCAGTTCGCCGATGTAGACGCGGTTGGCTAGGACGCGCAGCACTTGGTAGGCCGACCACCGGCCGCCGGTAGTCGTCCGGTGCCCACGCTCGTTGAGAACGCGGGCGATGACCTTGCCGCCGAGACGCTTGCGTGTGTACAGCTCGAAGATCAGCCGGACGATCGCCCGTTCGTCCTTGTGCGGGATGAGCTTGTGGGTTTCCTTGTTGACGTTGTAGCCGAAGGGACGGCGCCCGCCCTTCCATTTTCCCTTGGCTGCCTTGCGTTCCATGCCGGCGATGACCCGGTCGATGATGGTGTCGCGTTCGAACTGGGCGAACATGCCGAGCATCTGCACCAGCATCCGTCCCATCGGTGTGCTGGTGTCGAACGGCTCGGTAGCCGAGCGGAACACAACGCCGACCTGGTCCAGTTCATCGAGCAGGGTGACCATGTCGCGCAGATTGCGGCTGAATCGATCGACTCGGTAGACGAGGAGAACGTCGATGAGGCCGGCTCGGGCTGCGGCCATCGCCTTGGCCAGGCCGGGCCGCTTGTCGATGCTTGCGCCCGAGGCGTCGTCGGGAAACCGTTTGACCAGCCGCCAACCGGGTTGGGAGTCGATGTAGGCGGCCAGGCGGGTGTCTTGGGCCTCGATCGAGTAGGGCTGATGTTCGTCGTCGGTGGAGCGCCGGACGTAGACGCCGACCCGCACGTCCTCGCCCAGCGTGGTCATCGCAGCTTTCTTCGTGCGCTGCGCGGTTGCGGATCGCGCCATTGCTCAACTCCTTACTTGTTCCGTTCTGGGTTTCTGGGGAGGCACGAGGCCGACGCTCACGCGCTTGCGGATGGGGGCGGCGGGGCCGGCGGGTGCACCCACCGCATTCGGTGTGTGCTCGCGATGGCCTCGGGCCGAGTCGGCTCAGGCGGTGCTGGCTACTGCGGCGTCCTCGACGGGTTCGATCAGGTGCCAGCTCGGCTGGGTGGCGATGAAGGCGCGGATGCTGGCGGCCTGGGCGTCGATCGACCGTGGCCGAGGCTCGTCAGTGGCGCATCGGATGTAGGCGCACACCCGGACGGCGCCCGTTGTGTTCATCGCGGCCGTCTTGGTGCGTCGTGCGGTTGCGGATCGCCACATGGCTCAGCTCCCTCGCGGTATTTCGGTTCTTTGAGCGATTGATCGTCGGTCGGTGGCGGGCTCAGGCCGCCTGGTCGTCGGGTTGCTGTCGGGTGTCCCGCTGCCACTGCGTGATCAAGGTGGCGAGGGTGGACACGGCGGTCTCGTATTGCTCGGGCGTCATCGGTGTGGTCTCGACGCGTTCGATCTCCCAGTTCGTGTCCGCTGCTCGCCGTCGTCGGGCAGCGCCGGTCGGGTCGGCGGGCGGCCGAAGCGGGATCGGGTCGTCGGGCTCTGGTGGTTCTGGGGTGTTTCGTGGGTGGCGCATGGCGCACCTCCCGCCTCGCTCCGCGAGGTTCCCCGCACGGCAGAGAACGGGCGCGGGCGTGCTGGTCGGCGATAGGAAACCGTCGACACAGCGGGCACTCCCAGCCGTGGACACCTGCGCTCGCCGGTCCGCGCGATGCGGGTTGCGCGGCGATGCGGGCACGCACCATGACGTGCGTTGAATGAGCTGGGAACGCCGAAGCTGTCACGACCAACGGGCCTCTACTCCCCGAGTGCGTCTGCGCGGGGCCGGCGCTCGTGGCCGTGCTGGACTCTTGCCGTTCGGCAGGATCGTGAGCCCTGCCGAACTCGTGCTGGATCACCTCGTCAGCGCGAGATGGGCGGTCGACGTGAGTCCAGAAGATCACTACCGACGCGGACCGCGAACGGCGTTGCGTCGGCATGGCGGTGAACATGATGAGTGCCGAGGCACCTCCTCTCTGTCGTGCTGCGCGCTGGTCTGCCACTCAATCAAAGTAACACTTGAGTAGACCAAGTGTAATAAAGAACTGGCAAGTAGTACTTGTTGAGATGGCTTGTCTGTTGAACACGCCGGGAGGCGCTGTGGCCAGCTTCCGCAGGGCATCGGGGACACTGAGCATCGGTTGGCGACGGCGAGGAGCGCCGCCGGGGCGACGAGCGTGGAAAGGCCGCAGGTGCAGATCGAGTGGCGGTTGCGGAAGGTCATGGCCTCCCGCGACGTCTGGGCTGCGAAGGAACTGCGCGAGCTCCTCATCCAGCGCGCCGGGTTCGAACTGTCTCTCCAGGCGGTTTCCGACCTGATGAAGAAGCAGCCGGTCCAGGTGAAGGTGGCGACGCTGCAGGCGCTGTGCACAACACTGCGGTGCACGCCGAACGAACTGTTCGGGATCGACACGCCTCGCGAGGTCTCACTCGCCGACGATCCGGACAACATCGAGCCGCGCGGCGAGCAATGAGCCCACAGCGTGAACGGCGCGGCGACGGTCTTCACGCGACCCTCGCCAACGGACTCGGGTCGGCACCTTCCGCGGACACTCCGGCCGATGCCAGCCGTCGATTGAATCTGTCGATACCAGTTCAGGGCGAAGCGCAGACAGTTCGACTCGGTCCGGTGGCTCGGACCGCATCCGGGGACGTAGCGGCCACGCCTACTCCATGACGCTGAGTCCGAACTGGAGAGTGCTTCGGCGTACTGACTCAAGCCGCCGATCTTGACTCCGAACCCGTGCAGGCGCAGGTTGCGGGACGCGAAGCTCCGCACGATGTGTTCCACATCAGCTCGATGCTGGCGTCGGCACACTGTCCCAATTCCAATGAGTGGCTCGGACGCCAGGCTGATCCCCGCCCGCTCGTAGAGGTCGGCGCAGCGCTCGTAGTCCGCGAGGGTCCAGCCCTGCAAGACCGGCACGAAGGGGAGGTCTGGCGCCAGTTCGCGAAGGCGGACGAAGTTGCGCACGGTGCGCCGTTGGTGCTCGCGGACGGTCAAGCCGGTCCGTTTGAGGATGTGCTGTTCGCACATCCAGTCCTGGGGTGCCGCCCACACGAGGTTCCCGATCTCGGTGGCGTAGCGGCGGACGGCGCGGACGTAGCTGTGCTCGTCGGTGTGCCAGCCCCCGTGGAGCTGCAACTCGGTGAACCCGCCGGAGTCGAGCGCCCATTCGGTGACGGCCCTGGGCAGGATGCGGCGGTGGCCGAGCCGCCGGTGTGACACCAGGAGCGGGATGTCGCGGACGCGGGTCAGCCAGATGGGCTGGTGAGCGCCGAGGAAGAACTTCACGCGGGCACCGCCCTTCGGTGCGCGCGGGTGCCCGTGAGCACGGCGACCGCGAGGACGGTGGTGGCGGTCTTGCCGGCGATGTGGCCGCTCAGGTAGGTCAGCGAGCCGAAGGCGAGCGGCAGGAACAGCAGGCTGTCGACGAGCAGCCCGATCGCGTTCGACAGGCCCACGGCGGCGAGGCGATTCCGCTGTCGTAGTGGGGTGTAGGCGGCGAGGTCAGCCAGTTCGGATACCGCGAAGGCCGCGGCGCTGGCGAGGGCGATGCGCGGTGAGGCGACCAGCCCGGACAACGCCGCGCCGAGGGCGATCGCGAGCAGCGTTGTCCGGGTGCCAACGGCGTCCTGCAGGAGGTCCCGGACGGTGAACGCGAGTCCGGCGAAGAACGCTCCGGCGGGAATCTGCAGGCCCGCGACGGCGACCGACGGACAGAGGGTGGAGGCCCAGTTCGCCCCGGCGATCGTCGCCGCATATCCGGCGAACAGGACCGCTGCGGCGAGGGGCCACCGGCGGGTGTTCATGCCGTCCCCGGCGGGGCATCGGTCGGATCCACGGCGCCGGGCGGGGGTTCGCCGGGGCCGGGTTGGGCGCGGCGGAAGGTGCGCTCGTCGACCAGCGGCTCGTGCACTTTCGGTGCCGAGGTGACCCACTGCTGCACAGGTGCCGGGCGGCCGGCGACGGTGCGGGCCCAGACCTGACGCCCGGTGTACTTGACGTTGGTGAGGATCCGCCGGACGGCCTTGGCGGTCCACCGCCCGGTCGGCGACGGGGCCGGGTACTGGCGCGGGTCGCTGTTGAGCCGTGCGGCGATCGCGGTAAACGTCAGGCCGTGATCGGCGCGCCAACTGAAGATCTGCGTGACGACCGCTGCGGTCTGCCAGTCCGGAACGAGAACCGCGCGCAGCTTGCTGTGCCCGGTGGGGTCGGTGACGCGGACGCGCAGGGCTCGGTAGCCGTAGGGCGGCGGCCCGATCTGGTACCCGGCCCGGACGAGTTCGACCATCACCTGACGGGCGCGGCGAGTGGTTTCGACGTGGTGCGCGGCGAGTGCTGCCCACTGGATGCGGTTGCCGCGAGCGTCGACCAGTTCGTCGTCAGGAGTCTGGCCGTACGCGTCGATTTCGCTGTCGACGGCGGGGGTACCCGATGGGCTTGTCCACAGGGTTGTCCACAGGCGGGACCACCACGGTCGACAGGTCTCGGCCACCGGTGTGCCAGTGCAGTGGTGACGACTGGCGGCGCGGAGCGCGGCGCGCTTGCGCCGGAACTCGGGGTGCCAGCCGCACTCGCGGCAGTACAGGCGGGTGGTCATGCCGCTCGCCTCCAGCCGGGGTAGGTGACGCCGTTGACGGCGGGCCGGATGACGTCGTCCTCGGTCGGCCACGGGACGCCGGCTGCCGTCGCGGCGGCGAGTTCGGCGTCGTGGGCGAGTTGGAAGACGAGCACCTCGTGGTGCGCGGTGAGCGCGGTCGGCGCACCGGCGGCACGGGCTCGGGCGGCGGCGCGACGTTCGGCGAGTGAGGCTCGGGTGACTAGTCGGCTGCCGCGCAGGCCGGCGGTCAGCGCGATGCACCGCTCGACCGGCGCCAGCCCGGCCGCGGTGGCGGCGGCGATGAGCGGGGTGGTCAGGTCAACCAGCGAGCCGTCCGGGTGCCGGAGAGGTCGCGCGATGACGGCGACGTGCCCGCCGGAGCGCAGCAGCGGCTCGCAGTAGAGCAGCGTCGTGGCGAGGTCGACGAGGGCGGACTCGACCGGGTCGCGGTCCGGACCGCTCGCGCGGTCGGCGGTGCGCAGGGTGGTCAGGACGAGTCCGACTCGGCCGATCAGCCCCGCGGCCCGGACGGTCGCGAGGACTTTTGGGCGGGCGTCGAGGACCGAGCCGTCGCGCCAGGCGCCCGCGGTCTTGGCGGCGGTGACGTTGGCGCGAGCGAGGGTCCACCACCGGCTGCGGGCGGTCAGTCCGAGCGCGTGACGGCCGGCGCGCAGCGCCTCAACGAGGGCGGTGCCCGCGCCGCAGTCGGGGTCGAGAACGAGGTCGCCGGGGCGGGTGTAGAGGGCGATCGCGTGGGCGGCGACGGCGGGCGGGATCCGGTCGGTGTCGGTCTCGGTGCCGGGCACACAGCTGGCGTCGCGTAGTTGCGCGAGCGGGTCACGCTGGCCGGTCGGCCAGACCGACAGCGGCGGCATCGGCGGCTCCTCCCCCGGCGGCAGGGGGAGCGGCCAGGGCGACGTGGGACGGTCAGTCATCGGAGGTCTCCTCACCGTCGGCGGCGTCGGTCAAGGCCGGCTGGCGGGTGAACACCAAGAGGTCGTCATGCACCTGGGTGTGCCGAGCGGGGGTCGCGAGCGGTCGTGTTGGACCCTGCGGTCGGGGGTGTGGGGCCGGGGTCGCGACTGCGAGCGCGCCGTCGCGGACGGGGACGCGCAGCAGTGCGATGCGATCGAGGTAGCGCAGTCCGGTGCGGTGCGCGGCGCGCACTAGCGAGCCGGTGGGGTCGGTGAGCCGATCACGGGAACGGTCACCGTGAGTGATAACGGCGAGGGTGCCGGTCGGGGTCAGCAGGCCGGCCCAGTCGGCGGGTCGGAACCAGTCGAGGGTGCGCGGGTCGGCCGCGGTGATGATGAGGTCGTAGCGGTCCGGACCGGCGGCGGTCGTGGTCGAGTCCGGTCCGGGATGGTGGTGTGTCGACGGTCCTGCGGGCTGGTCGGTGGTCGGACCGTCGATGCTCGGTCGGGGTCCGGACTCGGACTCGACCGACGCGTCAGCGGCGGGTTCGTCGACCGGGTCGGGGTGTGCGAAGGCGGTCTGGGTTTGGACGCCGCGGCCGAGTCGGACCACCGTCCAGCCCGCTTCGTGCAGTCCGGCGTACGGGCCGGGCCGGGCCTGGTTGCGGCTCCCGGTTGGCGACCACGATGCGGGTGGTGCGAGGTAGGGCGCGGGGTCGAGCAGGAGCACCCGTTGGCCGGGCTGGGTGTAGGTGGTGACGATCTTGATGACCGCGGTCAGCAGCCAGTTGGCGAGCAGTCCGGTTCCCTCGCGGAGGTCGTTCTGAGCGCACGGCCAGACGGTGCTCGGCCGAGCGGGACGCGGATGGCGCAGCGTGAGGCGCAGGGCGCGCAGACGCGCTGCTCGCCGCCTCTGCGGGAGCGGGATCGGGACGGTCGAGGGGTCGGTCGGGCCGTGTTCCTGGGAGCTGTCTCCTGGTGAGCCGTTGCCGTGTGTTGGAGTCATCGCGGGTCTCCTCCGACGGGTGGGTGCTGTGCGTTCTGACACCCCTGAACTCCGTTTTTCGGCCCGCTTTTGGACACGCTTTCGAAAATTCGTTGACCCAACCTTGCCCGGCTACCGACACGCGCTCATGGAATTCCCCTGAGTGCGTGTTCCAAGAGGGCGAGAAACTGGGTCTTATGCAGGCGCTAAGAGCCTCTCCGTGCCGGTTTCGGACCGGTCTCCGGCAGATTTTTCAAGATTTTCCCGCGGCCTACTATTGATCTTGAAGCCGCACCCCGGATGAGGACCTGGAGGGCTACTACGTCACTACTAGATCACTACTAGAACAGCAGGTCAACCGCTACTAATTCCGATCAATGCACCCTGCCTCAAGAGGTCAGAAGTGGATCTTGGCAAGGCTGGTCCATGAGGGGACGTAGTAGTGACGTAGTAGCCCGGTGAAGATCATTCTAGTAGTGATCTAGTAATGACGTAGTATTTCCGTAGTAGCCGCCGTGGCTTCCTGGCGTCGTTGTTGTTCGCATCGACGCCGTGGGAGTCACGACATGGCTGCACAATCTGTTTTTCGCCGCAGTGATGACGACGCTGTCCCAAACTCGATGGATATCGCGCGGGACACTTTTACCTGGCTGGTGACCGGGCCGGATCCGCTGTCACTAAACGGCAGGCTGTTTCCCGGTTTGCCCAACCGGTACATCCCGCTGGACGAGGTTCGCGACCGGCTGCTGGCGCGCCGGTGCCCGCAGGCGACGCGGGATGCGGTGTGGGCGCATCTGGTGCTGCGCTCCCGTACAGAAGGAGCGACCTGGACGGTCGCCGCGGTCGGGGTTGCGCTGCCCGCGCTGACCTCCGTCGCGGCCACCTTGACCAACCGGTTTGCCGGCGATCCAGCCGACGTTCACGCCGAAGTGCTGCGCGGCTTCCTGACCGCGTTGTCGACCATCGACCTGCGTCCGCCGCGGATCATGCTCCGGCTGCGATGGGACGCGTACCGGTCCGGCCATCAGGCTCTGGATGAAGCACTCGCGGGTCCGACTCCGGTCGCGCCGGGCTTCCGATCCACCCCGCCGCACCCGCCCTGGGGGCATCCGGATCTGGTCCTCGCCCGCGCTGTGGCGGACGGAGTCCTGACCCCGACCGAGGCCGCGCTGATCGGCGCGACCCGGTTGGAAGAGGTGCCCGTCGCCGACTGGGCGGCCTGGCATCAGACCGGCGAGTGGGCGGTCTACAAGGCGCGCAAACGCGCCGAGCTCCGGCTGGCCGCCTACCTGCGTGACGGCGCCGTCGCCGACGACCCGACCGATCCGCTGACCGACCAGGTCGCCACCTCTCTGGCCTTGACGCAGCCGACCGCACCAGTCCGGGACACCACTCACTCGTCACTGTCCGTGTCGGCCGTCGAGGTCGATTCGGCGCAAAAAGTTGCGCGTCGCGTGTCCAAAACGGACCCGAAATCCGGAGTTCAGGGCTGCGGGGGACACCCGCGTTCCGCCCGACCTCTGGAGGTGCCCCAATGCGCCTGATTGATCGTTTCCCGACCGCCGCGGTTCGGCCCCGCCGCACCCGCTCCGACGGTCGCCCGCAATCCCCAGCACAGTCCTCAGCCCGCTCGGCGACGCCATGCGTACCGCCGAACTCCACCCACCACGAACCGTCCACTGCTCCGATGACTGCGTCTGGCCGCGAGTCCGGGGCGAGGCGTGCGCGCCGCTCTCGGCGCGTGCTGTTGGTCGTCGAGATCGCGGCTCTGGCACTCGTGCTGACCGCGTCGACAACGACGGCCACAGCCCACGCCGATGTCGTGGTGCTCGCGCTCGCGGACTCGGTCACCACCGTGCTGAACAACGTCCGTAACTGGATCATGGGCATCCTCGCGGGACTCGCGACGGTGTTCCTGTCCATCGGCGGGGTCCGCTACGTGATGGGCGGCGGCGACCCCGGCGAGGTCGAGAAAGCCAAGACCGCGTTCAAAAGCGCGGGGTGGGGCTACGGCCTCGCGGCCCTGGCGCCGCTGGTCGTGGAGATCCTCAAAGGGATCGTGGGGGCCTGACCGATGGCCGCCGCCAGCGCCCCGCCCACGGTGCGCCCGTACCGCCCAGCCGGCGGCCCGGCCGAGACCGCTGCCCCCGGACTGGCTCACGGGGACCGGGTGATGCTCTCCCCGGTCACCGGAGCCGGCGCCGACCGGGCCGCGCGGCGGCAGGGACCACGGCACCGGCGCCTGGGCTGGATGCTGGCGCTGAGCCTGATCGTGCTCTTCCTCGCGGCGCTCGCGGTCAGCGCGGCGGCGCAGCCGACCACGCCGAAACCCGACCCGTGTTCCGGACCGGAGCCGCGTCCGATCCCCTGCGCACCGGCCCCCACCCCGCCGACGACGCCGCTGCCGGAGTCCTGCAAGCGCAACCCGCTGCCGTACTGCTTCCCGTCGACCACACCGGGCCAGCCAACCGCTACCAGTTCGCCGACCACGACGAGCACGTGCTCGAACATCCCGCCCGGTCAACCGCGTCCGCCGGACTGCATCCCGCAACCGACCACGCCCCCACCCAGCACAGGGCAACGGCCCCCTGGCACGGGCAACAACGGCGACCCGGACTGCGGGATCACCAACATCGGCGGCTGCATCGCCAAAGCCATCAACTCGGTGTTCCGGGACCTGGTCAACGCCGCCCTGTCGCCGATCCTCGACCTGCTCGGCCACACCGCCCTGTCCACACCGACCATCGATTCCCTGCCGGGCATCGGCGAGCTGTGGAACAACTCGTGGGAGCTCGTGGTCGCCGCCTACGGCCTGTTCGTCCTCGTCGGCGGCATCGTGGTGATGAGCCACGAGAGCATCCAGGCCCGGTATTCCATCAAGGAGATCGGCCCGCGGATCCCGGTCGCGTTCCTGGCCTCGGCTCTGTCGCTGTTCTTCGCCGACAAGTTCATCCAACTGGCCAACGCACTGACGTTGGGGGTGCTCGGCGGCGGGGTGAACCCGCCCTCGTTGGGCAACACGCTCAAGGACGCCGTGCAGGGCATCCAGTCCGGCGGGCTGTTCATCATCCTGGTCGGCCTGGTGCTCGTCGTGGTCGGTTTGGGCCTGCTGATCGTCTACGTGGTCCGGATCGTCATCACCCTGATCCTGATCATCTCCGGGCCGCTGTTCCTGATGTGTCACGCCCTGCCGCACACCGAGCCGCTGGCCCGCTGGTGGTGGAAGGCCATCACCGCGGTACTGGCCATCCAGGTCGCCCAGGCGCTGGTGCTGATCACTGCGGTGCGCACCTTCCTGTCCGGCGGTGTGCACCTGTTCGGCTCGACCCTGTCCGCGCTGGGCACCCTGGTCGCCGCGATCGCGTTGTTCTTCATCCTGTTCAAGATCCCGTTCTGGCTCCTGTCGGCAGTCAAGGTCAGCTCCGGCCGCTCGTTCCTCGGTGGTTTGGCTCGCGCCTACATCGCGGCGAAGACCTTCGGCATGGTCGCCGGCAAGGCCGGCGCGTTCGGCAAGGCCGGCGCAGCCAGTGCGGCCCGCGGCGGCGGGAAGAGCACCGGTCGCGGCGGTGGCGGTAGCGCCGGTGCGGCGGATCCGCCGTGGCCAGCCCAGCCGAGGCTGGCGCCCACCCCCGAGATGGTCAACAAGCGGCTCAAGGCGGCCCATGACGCCGAGCGCACTCGCGCGGCCCGTCAGTCCCGCGTGCCCTCCCAGGCGCCGCAGTTCCTGCAGCCCACCCCACAGCAGACCACCCACGACCCCGCCGTCACCCCGGCAAACCAGGGACCGACCATGCCTCCTGAGTTCAGCTCCGCACCCACTCCCGCCGCGCCCACGTCACGGCGAGGGCCGCAGCCCGGATCGGCACCCCAGTTCCAAGCGGCCGGAGGGCCGCGTCGACGCGGCGCCGCTCCGCCGCCAGCCCGCCCGATCCGCGTGGCGTCGGTGCCCCCGCACCTGCGGTTCCAGGCGGCTACTCCACAACCGCCGCAGCCGCCGTCGCCACCCAAGCCGGCGTCCGCTCCTGCCGCACCGGTGTTCCGGCAAGCGCAGCCCGAGCCACGTATCGGCGATGCCTACCGGCGCACGCAGTCCGTTCCGCCGCCGGTGTTCCGCGCACCGAAACCCGCCCCAGGAGGTGAAGGGAAATGAGTCAGCCAGTAAGGATTCCGACGGTCGTTTCATACTGCACCTCCTGCGATTGTTGGGGTTGTTCGCTTGCCGCGCGATGTGGGTTTGGCGGCTTGCTGTCGGTAGATGGCTTGGGTTTCCTCGTTCCAGGGGATGCACCATCGTCGGCTGGTCTCGACGCGCCGGACGGGCACGAGGTCGTGGCGGATCCAGTAGTAGATCGCTTTGGTCGACACGCCCAGCAGCTTGGCTGCTTGGGTGACGCTGACCTCGCCGTCCTGGACGGCTGCGGTGCGCGGGGCGGGGATGCCGTAGGTGTCCCGGATCCTCGCAACGGCCGCGGTGTCGAACGGACGCCCCTTGCCGGTGGTCAGCCCGGCGGCGTTGAGCTGCTCGGCGAGTTGGGCGCTGGTCTTGGCCGCACCATAGCGGCTGATGATCTCCACTGCGGTGGTGGGGGTGCGGCCGGGGCCCTTGCGGTTGACCGTGATCTCGTCGGTAGCGCCGGTGTGCCACCGCACCCCGATCCGCACCTGCCCACGCTGCTCGATCGGCAGCAGGGTGATGTCGGCGATGAGTGTGCGCAGCAGTCGCTTGCGATCCCGCGGGCTCGTGTCGGGGTCGTCCCACAACCGCGGCAGGTCCGCCGCCAGCGCCTCCAGCGTCGAGCGGGGCGGCAGCGGCGGCTTGGCCGCCCGTGCGGTCTCCAACGCCGTCTCCGCCTCGGCCAGCGCGGCGAGTTTGGCCTCCCAGCGGGACTCCAGACTCCGTGCCACCAAACGGTTCTCCGGTTCCACCTGACTGAACGCGCGCTCAGCGCGGTCGGCCTCGTAGCGGGCGCGCTCGACCGCGAGTTCGGCGGCCCGATGGCTGCGGACGTGTCGTTCGGTGACTTCGTCGGCCACCGCCAACGCCGCGGTGATCTGCTCGGGCGTGACCGCCTCAAGCAGCAACCGGCCGACCACGTCGTCCACGGTGGCCACCGCGACCGAACGGCAGCCCGTGGTGCTCGCCTGGTCGCTGGCGCTGGTGCATACGTAAAACACGTAGTGGCGGTTGCCGTACCGGGTGCCCATCCGCGCACCACACGCGCCGCAGTAGATGATGCCCTGGCACAACGCGCTGCCCTCGCGTGGCGGGCGAGCACCGCGGGCGGTGTGGTTCGCGGCGAGTTTGGCCTCGTTGTCCAGGAACTGCTGCCAGCTGATGTAGCCCTCGTGATGGTCGTGGATGAGCACCGTCCACTCGTCGCGGGCGCGTTTGCGCCGCGCGGAGCGCACTGTGCCGTCCGGTTGCACCCGGCGCTTGTCGTAGCTGCGCCCGTAGGTGTAGGCACCGGCGTAGGCGGGGTTCTTCAGCGCCTGCAACACCCGATAGTGGCCCAGTTTTCCCCACTTCAGCCGCCCGGCCCATGCCCCGCCGTAGGCACGTTGCGGGAACAGACGGTCGGTGTCGGCGAACGCCTTGACCACGCCGTAGGCCGAGCCGGTGCGGGCGAACTCGGCGAACAGGTCCTCCACCGCGGTGCGGACCTGCTCATCCGGGTCGATCACCACCTGTCCGTCGAGGTCGTAGACGAACCCGACCGCGAGCTGGGCACGCAGCTCACCTCGATGTGCGGCAGCCAGTTTCGCGCCGTGCAGGCGGCCAGCCAGCAGGTGGAGCTCGGCCTCCTATGCGAACCCGTCCGTTATGCCGACCTGGCGGGGGAAGTTGTTTGCTCCCAGCAAAATCTGGCTACCAAGTTCGTTATAGTCACAGACCGTTGAGGAACGCGAGGATGGTGTCGGGGGGTTGGTAGCGGCCTGGTGGTGCGTCGCGGGGTGCGGTTCGGGCCAACGCCCGCTCCTTGAGTGCAAGATCGGCATGGATGTAAACCTGCGTGGTGGCCGTGTTTTCGTGTCCCATCCACAACGCGATGACGGAGATGTCAACACCGGCGTGGAGCAGCCGCATCGCGGCGGAGTGCCGCAGGACGTGAGGTGAGATCTTCTTCTCACCCAAGGTGGGACAGGATCGCGCTGCAGTGGCTGCATGTATGGAAACCCGGCGCTGCAAGGCATCCCGGCTCATGGGGCCGCCGCGGCGGGTCGGAAACAACGGGTCGGCAGGCAAACCAGCGCGTTCGGCAAGCCAGGCACGAAGCACCATGACGGCGCCAGCGGTGAGTGGGGTAATCCGCTGTTTTCTGCCCTTGCCCAGACAACTGACGTGCGCGCCGGTGCCCAGGTGGAGATCACTGATCCTCAGGCGGGTGAGTTCGGTGGCGCGCAGCCCGGTCTGGCAGGCCAGCATGAGCAGGGCGTGGTCGCGGCGTCCGGTCCAGTTGCTCGGGTCCGGGGCGGCCAGCAGCGCGGTGATCTCGTCCTCGGTGAGGTAGGTGATCAGGGTGCGGTCGAACCGTTTGGGTGGGATTGCCAGGACCCGCTGGATGACCGCGGCCTGGTCGGGATGGTGCAGCGCTGCGTAGCGGAACAGCGAGTGGATGGCTGCCAGTCGGGCGTTGCGGGTGCGGACGCTGTTGCCGCGGTCGGTTTCCAGATGGGTCAGGAACGCGCCGATCAGCGGAGCGTCCAGATCGGTGATGTCCATAGTGGAGGGTTGTTTGCCGGTCTGTTTCTCGGTGAAGATCAGCAATAGCTTGGCGGTGTCGCGGTAGGCGGCGATCGTGTGGCCGCTGGCCTGGCGTTGCCGGGCCAGTCGGTCGGTGAAGAATGCTTGCAGGGTCGGGGCCAGAGTGCCGCTCATGCGCCACCTGCCAGGTGTTCGGCCAGGCGCTGCCCGGCCAGGGCCATCAGTTCCGGTGCGGCAGAGAGGTACCAAAATGTGTGTTTCGGGTCGGTGTGGCCCAGGTAGGTCGACAGCCTGGGCATCATGGCCGGGATGTCGGCGCCCTGGCGGTACCAGTCCAGCACGGTCGCGACCGCAAAACTGTGCCGGAGGTCGTGGATTCGTGGCCGGCAGGACGCTGAGCGGCGTGTGATCCCGCACCCCTCGGCCAGGCGGGCGAAGACAAGGCTGATGTTGCTGTGTAGCAACCGTGTCCCCCTGCTGGAGAGCAACAGTGCTGGGCTGGCCGGTCGTGGCAGCCGTTCCTGCCGACACTGTCGATAGCGGGTCAGGGCTCGCATCGCGCTGGGGTGCAAGGGAACCAGGCGGTGTTTGCCGAACTTGGTGTCACGCACCATCAGCAATTCGTGCTCGACGTCGAGATCCTCGTCATCAAGGGCGATCGCTTCACTGATCCGCAGGCCGCTGATCGCCAGCAGGCTGATCAGGCTTTGGTAGGTGGCGGCCCGAAGGCGCGGACGCAGCATGGCCGCGGCCTGGATGAGTGACCGGATCTCAGCCTCGGAATACAAGTACGGAGTAGCCCGGCAGGGCCCCACGGCGTGGATCACCCCGGCCGGCGGAACCTCCACACAGGGGTCAAGGCTGTGCAGGTAGGCGGCGAAGCCGCGCACCACGCTGACGCGGATCGCCAGCCAATGCAGGGATGTCCCAGCGGGTAGCGTCGCCCAGGCCAACGCGTTCTCGGTGGTGATGGTGTCGATGCCGTCGTGTTCGAGGTAGTCGACGAACTGACCCAGCAAGCGGCCGGCGTTGGCCAAGCGGAAACCCACAGCGCGACGCAAATCCAAGTAGTCCGCGAGCGCGCGGCGCAGCGGGGGACGTGACTGTGTCATGCCGCCTCACCTGGCCAAGGCCGGGCCAGTGCCCGTAGCGCCTCGGTATCAACCTTCGCGTAAATCGCGGTGGTCAGCGGGCGAACATGTCGTAGAGCTTGGCCGATGTCGCTCAGCGAGCCACCTCCACGCAGCATGGCGGTGGCCGCCGAGTGCCGCAGCCGATGAGCGTGCACCACGCCAATACCAGCCCGTCGGCCCGCGGAGGCCACCGCAGTCGTGACAGCGCCGGTGCTCAACGCCCGATACGGAGCCTGCGCACGAACGAACACCGTCCGGCCCTGGGCAGCGGCAGGGCGTCCGTTGCGCAGATAGGCGACGATCTTCTCCCCGACATCAGCCGGCAGCGGCATCCGATCACGCCGATTACCCTTGCCCCACACCGTGATCTCACCGAGTCGCCAGTCGATGTCGTCTAATCCCAACGCGGCGACTTCACCAGCGCGCAGCCCGAGCCGAAACAGCAACGTGAGGATCGCCAGATCCCGCCGCCCTGTCGAGGTCTGCTGATCACACGAGGCCAGCAACGCGACCACCTGGTCGGCTTCCAGCGCTTGAGGCAGACCTCTCAGCGTCCAGCCCGCTACCGAAGGCACGGCTGTGGCCAGCGGCTGGTCGATGACACCTTCCAGATACAGAAACGTAAGCAGGGACCGGAGAGCCGTCACGATCCGCTGAGCAGACCGAGGCCGCTTCCGACACTGCACCACCACGAACGCGGCCACCTCACCCGCGGTCAAGCGCTCCAGATCAACGTCATCTTCGGTCTTGTTCGCCCTCTCTAGCAGGAACGGTTGTACCAGGCGCACATTCAGCGCGACCGTCGTTTGGGCCAGTCCTCGCTCAGTGGTGAGGTAGTCGCGATAGCGGACCAGTAACTGCTCCACCGGGGTTGTCGCGGCCGCAGGGACCCACGCTGAAACCACCCCCAGATGCTGCAGGTAGCCCACCAGCGGCCGCAGCGCTCGTGCGGTGCGCTCGTTGACGTAGCCGGCCGCGCGGCGGTAAACGAAGTAGGTATCCACCGTCGCGGGGGTCAACTCCGACGTCTCCAGACCCTCCCGAGCCAGCCATCGGCTCAGGTGCGCCATCAACCGCACATGCGCCGCCGCGGTCAGCGGCGTGTAACCCAATCGCTCCAGCTCAGCCCGGTAACCATCAGCATAAGGAGCTAACGGTAGGCACACCCGAGCCCAACACGGAACTGTCGTCATGACCTTCTCCTCTCCATCAAGGTGTTGAGCGAAAAGGAGACGCTGATCAAGGACGCTGATTACGCCGAACTTGGTAGCCAGATTTTGCTGGGAGCAAACAACTTCCCCCGCCAGGTCGGCATAACGGACGGGTTCGCATAGGAGGCCTTATGTGGACGTCCACATAAGGCCTCCGACATCGATCCCTTGAGCCCCAACAACAAGCGGTCGTTGACGTCGCCCAGGTCGTAGACTCCGTCGCCGTCGATGAGCAACGTGTCGGTCAGGCGCGCGAGTTCGAGCAGCCTCGCGAACTCGGCCGACGAACGCGCCAGCCGGGACACCTCCAGCCCGAAGATGGCGCCGACCTCGCCCAGGCACACCCGCGAGATCAGCTCGCGGAACCCGTCGCGTTCCGACCCGAACCGGCCCGACACGCCGAGATCGGCGTCGACGACCATGACCTGTTCGGCCGTCCAGCCCAGCTCCACCGCCACGCCCGACAGGCCGTACTGGCGGGCGGTCGACTCGGCGTGCTCGCGGACCTGCATCACCGTCGACTGCCGCACGTACACCACCGCCGACCGTGCCCGGTGTTCCGTGGTGATCTTCGACGCGCCGTTCATCGCCACCACCGAGACTGTTGCGGCTTTCCTTGCGCAGCAACGATTCGACCATGTTCGCGACGGCCATCACCGCCTCGCAGCCCTGGGCCGCGGTCACCACGCCTCACTCCCGGCTCGGCTGAACCGTCGCTGTCGATATCGAGCACCATCAAGATCATCATTCACCCACCCGGTGGTCGCTCGAACAGTGGGCGGTCATCGCGTCGATCACCGCACGCAACGCGGTCAGCCCTTCGGCTGCGAGCCGCTGATCGGCCGCCGGCACGCCGCGATCGGTCCATTCCTGCCGCAGCGTCGCCCGCTGCTTGCCGTCGACCTCGCACACGAACCACAGCCCTTGCCGCGTGCGCCGCTCGAACAACACCGGCAACTCTCGGCCACACAACGGATGAAACGGATGGGTGACCACCAATGAGCTACCACGAGACCCGGACGAGCGGGTCCTATGCAGTGCGTATCCCCGCCGACGTCGATCGCGAGGACCGGGTGATCGGCCCGCTGACCGGTCGTCAGCTGCTCATCCTCGCCGTGACCGGGATCGTGCTGTACGGAACGTACACGATCACCAGCGAACTCGTGCCCTTGGCCGCGTTCCTCATCGTCGCCATCCCGATCGGGGTGACCGCCGCGTTCCTCGCGCTCGGCCAGCGCGACGGCATCACCCTGGACCGGCTGGTGCTCGCGGCGCTGCGGCAGCGGCTGAGCCCGCAGCACCGAGTGGCCGCGCCGGAAGGCATCCGTCCCGCCCCCGAGTGGCTGAACAACCAAGCCACGAGCGCCAGCGGCAAGGGCGGTGTCAAGGGCAAGAACAGCGCGGGCACCACGGCGTCGGCGGTGTCGCCGGCCGCGCTGCGGCTGCCCGCCGAGGCGGTCACCGACACCGGCGTCATCGACCTCGGCCGCGACGGCGTCGCCGTGGTCGCGGTCTGCTCCACGATCAACTTCGGGCTGCGCACCCCGGCCGAACAAGAGTCCCTCGTCGCCTCCTTCGGGAGGTATCTGCACTCGCTGACCGCGCCGGTGCAGGTGCTCGTGCGCGCCGAGCGGCTGGACCTGTCCGGGCAGATCGCCGAGCTTCGCGAGCAGGCCGGCGGTCTGCCGCACCCGGCGCTGGAACAGGCAGCGCGCGAGCACGCGGAGTACCTCGACCAGCTCGGCCGCGCCACCGACCTGCTGCGCCGCCAGGTCCTGCTGATCCTGCGCGAGCCGCTGCTCACCAACGGCCCAACCGACGGGCTCGGCGGGGCGTCGCCGTTGGCCGCACTGTCCGCGAAACGCAAGGCCGCCAAGCAGGCCGGCATGGTCGACGACGCCACCCGCCGGGCCGCCGAAGCCCGGCTCGTGCGCCGGCTCGGCGAGGCGGTCGAGCTGCTCTCCCCCTCCGGGATCACGGTCACCCCGCTCGACGCCGGCCAGGCCACCGCAGTGCTCGCCGCAGCGTGCAACCCGGACTCGCTGATCCCGCCGGGCGCGGGGCTGGCCGGGTCGGACGAGGTCATCACCACGGCGCCGGACGAGGGCTGGGACGACACCGCGTTCGGCCGCTCCGTGTTTGCCGCCGCCGCCATCCCGGAGGACGAGGACGCCTGGGACGACGACTTCGACGACACCGCCGAGGACCCCGACGACTACGACAACTCCGCGAGGAGGTACCGCCGATGAGAACCAAGGCCAAGCGCCGCGGCCGGAAGACCCCGGCCGCGCAGCCGCCGCTCGGGCGGGCCGGCGCGTTCACCCCGGACGCCATCTCCGTGCGTCCCCGCGCGCTGGAAGTCGGCGGCGAATGGGTCGCCTCCTTCGCCGTCGTCGGCTACCCCCGCGAGGTGCACCCCGGCTGGTTGCAGCCCCTGCTGACCTACCCCGGACGGGTCGACGTCAGCCTGCACATCGAGCCGATCGACCCGGTCACCGCGGCCAACCGACTCAAGAAACAGCTGTCAAAACTGGAGTCCGGCCGTCGGCACACGAGCGAGAAGGGCCGGCTGATTGACCCGCAGGTTGAGGCGGCCACCGAGGACGCCTACGACCTGTCCGCGCGGGTCGCCCGCGGCGAGGGCAAGTTGTACCGGATGGGCCTGTACCTAACGGTCCACGCTCCCACCGAGGAGGCCCTCGGTGACGAGGTCGCCGCGATCCGGTCACTGGCGGCGTCGCTGCTACTGGACTGCAAACCCACCACCTATCGCAGCCTGCAGGGCTGGATCACCAGCCTGCCGATGGGCCTGGACCTGGTCGGCATGCGCCGCACCTTCGACACCTCGGCGTTGAGCGCCGCATTCCCGTTCACCTCGCCGGACCTGCCCCCACCCGATCCGACATCGGTCGGCGTGCCAACCGGCGTGCTCTACGGGTTCAACGTCGGCAGCCAGGGTTTGGTCCACCATGACCGGTTCGCCCTGGACAACCACAACAGCGTGATCTTGGGCCGCTCTGGAGCGGGCAAGAGCTATCTGGTCAAGCTGGAACTCTTGCGCAGCCTGTATCGCGGGATCGAGATCCACGTCATCGACCCCGAGGACGAGTACGCCCGCCTGGCCGCCGCGGTCGGCGGGACATATGTCCACCTCGGGGCCGAGCAGGTCCGGCTCAACCCCATGGACTTGCCGATCCACACCCGCCCGGACGGGCGCCGCACCGCGCCCCGCGACGCGCTGATCCGCCGGTCGCTGTTCCTGCACACCGTGATCTCGGTGCTGCTGGGCAGCGAGCTCGAAGCGACCGAACGGGCGGCGCTGGACCGGGCGATCACCGCGACCTATCAGCGCGTGGGGATCACCTCGGATCCGCGGACCTGGACCCGCCCGGCGCCGCTGTTGGCCGACCTCGCCGAGGTCCTCGCCGACGCCGGTGACACCGCCGGAGTGGAACTGGCTGCCCGGCTGCATCCGTACGTGACTGGCGCGTTCTCTGGGCTGTTCTCCGGCCCCACGTCAACGCGTCCCGAAGGCCACTTGGTGGTGTTCTCGCTGCGGGATCTCGCCGACGAACTCAAGCCCATCGGCACCCTGCTGACCCTGGACGCGGTCTGGCGGCAGGTCTCCAACCCGGCCATCCGCAAACCCCGGCTGGTCGTCGTCGACGAAGCCTGGCTGCTCATGAAGGAGCCCGCCGGGGCCGAGTTCCTGTTCCGCATGGCCAAAGCCTCACGGAAGCAATGGGCCGGGCTCACCGTGGCTACCCAAGACACCGCCGACGTGCTGGGTTCGGATCTGGGTAAAGCAGTGGTCGCGAATGCCGCGACCCAGATCCTGCTGCGGCAAGCCTCGCAGGCGATCGACGAAATCACCCGAACCTTCGATCTCTCCATGGGCGAGCGACAGTTCCTGCTTTCCGCGGATAAGGGACAGGGCCTCTTGTCGACCGGGACGCAGCGGGTGGCCTTCCAGTCCATCGCATCCCCGGTCGAGCACCACCTGGTCACGTCCAACCCCGCAGAACTCGCCGAGTATTCCGACACCTCGTCAGGAATTGAGAACTCCTTCGTCGAACTCGGCGCGGACGACGATCCCGGAATCGCGGACTCGTTCGACGATGACGGCGCTTCGCAGATCGAACTCGACGCCGCATAGAACGACACCAAGTGATAACCCGCAACAAGGCAACCGTATCAATTCGCCTATTCAAGGAGTTAATCATGCGATCTCAACGAATATACGGCAATTCATCATCCGGTCGACGCGCACTGGCGCTCCTGCTTCGCCTGGGAATGTTCATCATCCTGATCGCGGTTGTCGCACACTGGCCGTTCCAGTCCCTTGTGGTCTATTTCGGCATTGTCGTCCTGGTGTCGATTGGTGCCGTCGTCGAGATCTGGGAACACCGTCGAGCTACCAGGGGCCTCAAGTTCGTGATCACGTTGCCACCCGACGAATATGTCGATCACGACGTGACGGGATCGCGCTGACAACGCGCGTCCACTTCGCACGAAATCGGAATCTCGAACACTTCGACAGCGACAAGGCTTCGCGGACTCGCCTTAGGTCTATCCATCGACGAAATTCACTAAAGGGGATAGTTATGTTGGCAATTCAGCCTGATTTCGGAATCGTCCGGCGTCCTGCCCGGCTGCTCACTCAGAACAGCGAGATGAAGCAGATCGGTGTGTGGAACTGGTCGCTGCCTGCGTGGGCCGGCCGACTGGCCGATGGCCGCACCAACAACACATGTCCGTCGGCCGGGATCTGCGCGCTGGTCGGGGTGCCGGCCAACCGCATCCCCGCGTACTTGAAGCGGCTGGCCGGTCGTCGGTTTTCGGAGTGGCAGGCCGAAGTCGACGCCGAACGCGCCAACCGGCGGCATCTGCGCCTGGTCGTCGACAACACGCCCCCCTCGGCCCAGCAGCCCGCCGCGACCAACCGCGCCCCGAGCCAGGTCGATCAGCCGCGAGCGGCCTGACCCAACTCCGCACAGCCCATGCCCTCTGTCGCCGTCTCCGTGGGGAGGTTCCCAATGTCCTTGTCGATCACCGCCGTACCCGTTGCTTCCGTCGCCGCCCATCCGCACGCCGAACCGGCAGTGGGCGTGCTCGCCTCACCGGTGGGCGACTACTTGCGTGACCCGCTCGGCGCGTTCCAGAACGTGCTGGCCCACCTGCGCGACCTCGCGCTGACGTGGGGCCCGATCGTCGGGCCGGTGCTCGCAGTCGTCGTCACCGCGACCGTCATCGCGCGGCGGCGGTGGCGCCGCCGCTACCACGAGCGCCTGGCCACGGATGCTCGGCTGGTCACCGTGCTGGCACCGCCCACGGTCGACCCAACGGGCGCGGTCACCGTGTGGTCCAACCTGGTCGGACTCTTGCGGCCAGGGTGGCTGCGGCGGTTCGGCGGGCAGCCGCACCTGGCCTTCGAGCTGACGTTCACCGACGACGGCGTGCAGATCCGCCTGTGGGTGCCCGGCCTCGTTCCGCCCGGCATGGTGGAGCGCGCGATCGAGGCCGCCTGGCCCGGCGCGCACACCCGCACCACCCCCGCCAAGCCCCCGATCCCGATCACCGCCCCAGCGGGCCGACGGATCGAGGCGGTCGGCGGCGAGCTGCGGCTGGCGCGCTCGGAGGCGCTGCCGATCCGCACCGAGCACCCGGCCGACCCGATCCGGGCGATGCTCGGCGCACCGGTCGGGCTCGGCCCGCACGAGCGGGCCTGCGTGCAGATCCTTGCCCGCCCGGTCGCCGGCCACCGTGTCACCAAGGCCCGCCGCGCGGCCCGGCGCGTGCACGCGGGCGGCTCGGTCAACCTGGTCGGCCGGCTGCTCGACGCCATCACGCCCGGCAAGACCCCGAAGCCATCCAGCCACGGACGAACGCCGCAGGTGGATCGGCAGACCAGCCTGGAGTACGCCGCCCAGGACCGCGCCGTGGTCGAGAAGCTGCGGTCGAACCAGTTCGAAACCCGCATCCGCTACGCCGTGGCCACCACCGTCCCCGACGACGCGACATCCGGGGAAGTCCACGCGGTGCGGGAGGTGCTGCGGGGCCGCGGGCACGCGATCGCCAGCGCGTTCGCGGCCTACTCCGAGCACAACTACTACCGCCGGGTCCGGCTCCGCGGGCCGGTCACCGTGCTGGCCGATCGCCGGCTCGGCAAGGGCGACCTGCTCTCGATCCCGGAATTGGCGGCAGTAGCGCATCTGCCGATCGACGAGTCCACCCCTGGCCTGCAACGGGCCGGCGCCAAGGCCGTGCCGCCCCCACCGGGCATCTCCACGACCGGCGAGCAGATCAAACCGCTCGGGCTGTCGGACTCCGGGCACTCCCGCCCGGTCGGGTTGCACGTCGCCGACGCCCGCCACCACCTGCACATCCTCGGCGCCACCGGGTCCGGCAAGTCTGAGCTGATGGCGCGGATGATCCTGGCCGACGCCGAGGCCGGGCGTGGCGTGGTCGTGGTCGACCCGAAAGGCGACCTCGTCTCGGACATCCTCATGCGCCTACCCGAGGAACTCGGCGAGAAGGTGGTGCTGTTCGACGCCGACTCCCGAGCCCGCCCACCGGTGCTCAACCCACTGGAAGGAACCGACAAGGCGCGTGCGGTCGACAACCTGGTGTCGATCTTCTCCCGGATCTACGCGTCCTCGTGGGGGCCGCGTACCGACGACATCCTGCGCGCAGGGTTGCTGACCCTGACCGCGATGCCCGGCACGCCGACCCTGGTCGACCTGCCGAAGCTGCTCACGGTGCCGGCGTTCCGGCAGCGGGCGTGCGACCAGATCGACGACGAGGTGCTCAAGGGCTTCTGGTCCTGGTACGACGACCTGTCCGACGCCAGCCGGGCGCAGGTTATCGCGCCGCTGATGAACAAGGTCCGCGGTTTCCTGCTGCGCCCGTTCGTCCGCGCCGCGATCGCGGGCGGCACCTCCACTGTGGATATGGACGAGGTGCTTAACACCGGCGGCATCTGCCTGGTGCGCATCGCCCGTGACGCGCTGGGCATGGAAACCGCCCGGCTGGTCGGCTCCATCGTGGTCGCTCGCACCTGGCAAGCCGCCACCCGCCGAGCCCGCATCCCCCAGCGTCAGCGCCGCGACTGCGGCCTGTATGTGGACGAGTGCCACAACTTCCTGAATCTCGCCTACCCGCTGGAAGACATGTTGGCGGAGGCGAGGGGCTATCGGCTGTCGATGGCGTTGGCGCACCAGTATCTCGGCCAACTGCCCAAGGAGCTCGAAGAGGGCATCAGCACCAACGCCCGGTCAAAGATCTTCTTCAACGCCAGCCCGGAGGACGCGAAACGGCTCGCGCGGCACACCATGCCGCGGCTGTCTGATCACGACCTGTCCAACCTCGGCGTCTACCACGTCGCAGCCCGGCTCGTCCTGGGCGGCGAGGAGGCGCCGCCGTTCACCGCGGTCACCGAGAAGCTCCCGCCCGCGATTCCCGGACGTGCCAAGGCAATCCGCAAAGCCGCCAGGATCAACACCCGTCCGCCCGTCGCTGACGCCGACAACGCATCGGGCCAAGCCGGGCAGCCCACTGTGGACCCACGCCGAGCGGCCTAGCTCACCACTTTCGTTGCCCCACAACGCATGCGGGGCTCACGCACGCCGCCACACGGCGTCGCAGGCCCCGCATGCGCCTTGTTTCACCACACCACTGCTGGCTACCGGCGACCTGGGAGGTGCCTCATCATGATCACGAATCCGACACCGCAGCGGGCGCTGCGCGGCCACATGCCCCAACGCCCCACACCACGGGCAGCCACCACCGGGGCGCACCACGCCCAGCTCGCCGGGCGACTCACCCCGCGGGACCGGTGGCTGGCCCGGATGCTCCACGAGCACAAGGTGTTCACCACCCAGCAGTTCGTCGAGATGGCGTTCCCGACCACACGCGCGGCCAACCACCGCCTGCTCGATCTGTTCAAGTGGCGGGTCGTCGACCGGTTCCAACCGTTCGTGACCTCCGGCACCGCGCCGATGCACTACGTGCTCGACATCGCCGGAGCGGTCGCCCTGGCCTACGAAGACGGCCTCGACCCCAAGAAACTCGGCTACCGTCACGAGGACGCGGTCGGCATTGCGCACTCGCTGCGCCTGGCGCACACCGTGGGCGTCAACGGCTTCTTCAGCACCCTCGTGGCGCTCAGCCAACGCCCCGGCGCCCGCGGACGCCTGACCGCATGGTGGTCCGAGTTGCGCTGCGGCCGGCACTTCGGCGACATGGCCCGCCCCGACGCCTACGGCCGCTGGCGCGAAGACGGACACGAGATCGAGTTCTTCCTCGAATTCGACTTCGGCACCGAGGACCTCGGCACGCTCGCCAGCAAACTGTCCGGCTACGAAAAGCTCGCCACCACAACAGGAATCACCACACCCGTCCTCGTGTGGCTGCCCACCAACCGGCGCGAAACCACCGCGCGCCGCGCACTGACCGACGCACTGTCCCAACTGGACCGTCCCACACGGGTGCCGGTGGCCACCAGCGCCGCGGACGTCGCGGGCGTGGCCGGCGAGAACAACCCCGCCGTCGCCCGGTGGCTACCGATCTCCGGCCCAGCCGCGCGACGGCCCGGCCGACTCCGGCTCGTCGAACTCGCCCTGCTCTGGCCCCACACCGACACCGCGCAGACGAATCAGCCGTCGACGCAGCCGTCGACCTCGACCACCAGCCGGCAAGCGCCCGCAGAGCTCGCCGCTCCGGCACCGCTCCCACCACGCCCACCGACCACCCGCTTCCGGAGGTGAACCATGAAGATCGCCAGCGCAGCCCTCGCGGCCATCATCGCCTTTCCCATCCTCATCGGCGGCATCGGCCAAGCCATCGTCACGGCGATCTTCGGCAGCGGCAGTACCCAGCCCAGCCAGCAAGCGCTTGCCGACATCCCCGCCGACTACCTCGACCTCTACCAAACGGCGGCACCCGCGTGCCCCGGCCTGGACTGGTCCATCCTCGCCGCTATCGGCAAGATCGAATCCGACCACGGCCGCAGCACCCTGCCCGGCGTCCGCAGCGGCCACAACGGCGTCCACGGCCCGACCGAGGGAGCCATGGGTCCGATGCAATTCATGCCCACGACGTGGCGTGATGTGCGGGCCCGACACCCCGAAATCGGCGCTGATGTATACCGGCCCGAGAATGCCATACCCGGAGCAGCTCACTACCTGTGCGACTCCGGTGCGCAGAAAGACATTCGCAAGGCGATCTTTGCCTACAACCACGCCGACTGGTACGTCAACGACGTTCTGGCACAGGCCAAGAAGTACGGCGACGCGATGGTCGGCACGGGAACCTGCACCACGATCCAGGCACCCAACCCAGCCGCCGCCATGGCGATCAACTACGCCTGCGGCCAACTCGGCCTGCCCTACGTCTGGGGCGGTAATGGACCCGACGGCGGTCACGCCGGATTCGACTGCTCTGGGCTCACCAAGGCCGCATACGGCGCCGCCGGGATCACCCTACCCCGAACCGCGCAAACCCAATACAACGCCGGGCCGCTCGTCCCAGCCGGAGAACCTTTGCTTCCCGGTGACCTGATCTTCTACGGCACACCGAACAACGTCCACCACGTGGGCCTGTACATCGGCGCAGGGAAGATGGTGCACGCGTCGACCTTCGGCCAGCCGGTCAAGATCAGCCCATACCGCTGGAACGGAGATGACTACCTCGCAGCGAGCCGGCCAGTTAACCGGGATTTATTGCATTAGATGCAACATTGCGCACGGTTGGGGACCGTTGAATAGTCCCATGTCGGGACATTTTGACGCCTCTGGCGGTGGGCGTCGGCGTGTCGCTGACCTGCGACGGCCGTAGCGGGTGCAACGATGTTGTATCCGATACAACCTGGAGGTGGGTGATGGTGCGACAGGTTGATCTGCCGGGTGCGGCGCACCTGGTACTCGATTCGGGTGTGCGTTACTTGGATCCGGCGCCGGCGGTGTTCGAAGCGATGCTGGAAGGCTGGGCGCGGCAGCAGAAGAGTCGGTTCCTGAGCGAGGCGGGCACGATTGTTCCGCGGGTGCGGCTGGTTCGACGCTTCGCGGGGTTCACCGACCAGTACCCGTGGGAGTGGACACCGGGCGAGTTGGAGGCGTTCACGGTGGACATCATGTCGGGTGCGCATCCTGCCGTGCAGTCCACAATCCGGTCGTATCACGGGGCTTTACGGATGTTCTGTGAGTTCGTTGCCGATGCCCGGTATGGGTGGCTGGCCGAGTGTGAGCAGCGGTTCGGACAGTTTCCAGTGCAGATTGCGCATGAGTGGAACACCGTCGCACACGTGGTTGACTACGAAGGCCAGCCGGGGCGGCGAGCGCTGACCTACGACGAGGTGCAGGCGTTGTTCGACGCGGCGGACGCGCGTGTCGAACGCGTCCGCCGGCGAGGTCGCAAGGGCGTGTTGGCGGCGTGGCGGGACGCGGCGATCCTGAAGACAGTATACGCCTACGGGTTGCGCCGCCGTGAACTCGCCCGACTGGACACTGTGGACTTTCGCCGCAACCCGCGTGCCGTGCAGTATGGCACCTATGGGTCGGTGCAGGTCCGGTATGGCAAGGCATCCAAGGGAAGTCCGCCGAAGCGGCGAACGGTGTTGACCGTACCGGAGATGGATTGGATCGTCGACGTGCTCACCGAATGGTGCGAGGAGATCCGCCCGCTGTTGTTCCCGGGCTCGCATCCGGCGTTGTGGGTGACCGAGCGGCGGAGTCGGATATCGATGCGGTCGGTCAACGAGGCGTTCCGCGACGCCCGCCTGGATGCCCGGCTGCCGGAGGAACTCGACCTGCATGCGCTGCGCCACTCCTATGTCACGCATCTTCTGGAGTTCGGTTATCCGGCTTTGATGGTGCAGCAACAGGTTGGGCACGCCTGGGGTAGCACGACCGCGCTGTATACGTCGGTGTCGGACGAGTTCCGCAACCGCTTGCTGGAACAGTCCCTGCAAACCCACCCGGAGCTATGGACGGAGACAACGTGACGCGCTCCATGAGCTATGTATGGCATCTGCGCGCGAAGATGGCGGAGAGGGGCCTGTTTCAAACCTCCGAGCTGGTGCCGCTGCTGGCCGAGCGTGGTATCCAGTTGTCGAGGGAGCAGGTCTACCGGTTGGTGACCCAACCGCCGCAACGGTTGTCGATGGACACCCTCGCGGCGTTGTGCGACATCCTTGACGTCACCCCGAATGACCTGATCGAGATCACCGCGGCGGCCAACCAGGTTCGTAAGACCGCAAGCGGCCGCGGGACCCGCCGGGCGCCGACGGCCCGGCGCACCACGATCCGCCGCCCGGACGGGACGTGAGCTGGTCATGGCGCCGCGTCTGTCCTCTCAACCTGGTACTGCGACTGGGGTTGTGACCGAGTGGATCGTTACCCACGTCCGGACCGCGCTTCCCATAGCAAGTGGAGACGTGGCGCGGGCCGCAGTGAGCGTGGCGGCGAGGAGTGCGCGGGGCATGGCGGTGCTGCGCGATCATCTAAAGCAGCATCCCGACGCACTGACCTCTGGACATCCGGACGTCGCACCAGTGGTGTGCAGGTTCATCCGGGCATTGGCCGACGCTGGGACCGGCGCGGTGTTGCCGGAGTGCAGCCGCTGCCACCGGCCGGCGAGGCGTTTACCGAAGCCGGTCGATGGTGGGCGCATCTGTCCGTCTTGTGTGGACATCGAGAACGCCGAGCCGTGCAGTCGGTGCGGGCGATTGCGTCCGGTCGTCACCCGCGACAGCGATGGGCCTGTCTGCCAAACATGCCGCGCACGCGATCACGCCACACACCGCGCCTGCGGCACCTGCGGGCAGGTCGAGCGGATCGTCGCCCGATCCGCCGACGGTGCCGGGATGTGCCGACGCTGCTACCAGGCGCGGCGCGTGCCCGAGCGATGTTGCCGGTGCGGGGAGGACCGCGTGCCGGCCACCCGCACCTCGGATGGCCCAGTCTGTGAGCGCTGTTACCGCACACCCGATCAGCGTTGTGACGGATGCGGACGCATCCGGCCCTTGAAAACCCGGCGCACCGACGTGCTGCCTGCCCTGTGTTCCGGCTGCTATCGCGGACGATCTGCAACCTGTACGACGTGCGGAAGAGTCCGGCCTACCAAGCGCTGCTCCGCACGCCAAGGTGAGGCGACGTGCGCGAGTTGCTGGCCCCGTTCGAGGCGCGTCTGTGCCCGCTGTCAGCGGGTCAAGGCGATTCTGACTCGTTGGCCGATTGGCGACGTGTGCGCCGCCTGCTATGCCTGGGTCCGCAAACACCCCGCGACGTGCACCGGCTGCGGTGCGATCCGACCGTTGATCGGCACTGACTCCGCAGACACACCGATCTGTGGTCCCTGCGCCGGACAGTCCGATCGCGACTACACCTGCCCACGATGCGGCGAGTCCGGCTTCGCCCAAACCATCGGGCGCTGCCTGCGCTGCGAGGTCGGTGACCGCATTCACGAGTTGCTCGCCGACGCCGACGGCGTCCTACGACTGGATCTCCAGCCGTTCGTCACCGCCCTGGCCACAGTCGACTCCCCAAACGCCGTCCTGCAGTGGCTACGGCCGGGCCAACCCGCCGCGCACCTGCTGGAATGGATCCACGCCATCGACGTACCAGTCACCCACGACCTGCTCGACTGCCTCCCACCGGGGCTCGCGGTGCATCGGCTACGCCAAACTCTTGTACACACCGGTGTCCTACCCGAACGCGACGAGTACCTGGAACGGCTCGTGCCCTGGCTGGACAATCTGCTCGCCGACCAGCCAGCCACGCGCGCCCACCTGCTGCGCACCTACGCCACCTGGACTGTGCTGCGCCGCGCCCGCTATCGCGCCCGCAGCAAGCAGTTCACTCCCGGCGCGAACAATTGGGCTCGATCCCGTTTGCGCGCCGCGCTACGGCTGCTGTGCTGGATCGACGAGCAGGGACTGGAGCTGGGCTCGATACGCCAGGACCACATCGACCAGTGGCTGCTCACCGGCCGTCCGGAATCCACCTACCCCGCGCGGGAATTCCTGCACTGGGCCCGGCAACGACGACTTGCCGGGGCCGTAGCCATCCCGAAGAAACGCTCGCGCACCACACTGGCACCGATCACTGACGACGAACGTTGGCAACAGCTGCGGCGCTGCCTGCACGACAACACCTTGCCCACTCCGGTGCGGGCGGCCGGGGCACTGGTGTTGCTCTACGGTCTGCCGGTCAGCCGAGTCGCCCTCCTACGGTGCGACGACATCCACATCGACACCGACCAATGTGCCTGGGTGCACTACGGGCGCCACCGGCTCCGGCTGCCGCCCGCCGTTGCCGCAGTTGTGCTCGCCCAACGCGATCAAGCCACGACCGTCTCCCCGGTTGGCCGCAGCCACCCCGGCGGCGTCGCATGGCTATTCCCTGGTGGCTTTCCCGGGCGGCCCGCACGTGACGCCCTCTATCGAGGTCTCCGCCTCCATCTGCACGTTCACCTACGGCGTGCCCGCAGCGCCGCCCTCGCCGGGCTGGCCGCGGAACTTCCCGCCGCAGTCCTCGCCCAACTACTGGACATCAACATCAACACCGCCCTCACATGGACGCGCCATACGCAAGCCGACTGGACCGCCTACCTCGCCGCACGCCGCAATACCACGGACACGAAACCCTGTCTGACAAACAAAGTCGGGCTAATACGTGGGCCAGCCGAGTAGCTCAACATCGTGCAGCGCTACCGTCCCGTGCACAGCCTGATGCCGGACTGGGCGACGTGCCGCCGTTGACCGGCAAGGTCCTCTGGCAAACCGAATCAGCCCGGCACCCCGCTCATGGCTGCACGGTGGCTTGGCCACTGACATCGCGGCGTTAAGAACTGCGCTTCCGATGCCAAGGAACGGTTAAGGACAGACACCACAATGTCGTTGACCTGGTTGGCTGGTCACCATGCCGAAACCCGACATCGACGGCCCCGCCGGGGGATACCGCAACGCGCCGACTGGAGCACCGGCCGTTGGCGCTGCCGTTCCCGGAGGCTCCACGCCGTGGTCGCCAAGTGGGCAGTTCTCAGTCGATACGGGAGAACTGGCGCAAGCCGTTGCCGCGTTTCGCGGCGCTGCGGAATCAGCCGTGGCTGCCCAGGCCGGTATGCCGAGCGCAACAGGAACCCCGTGGGGCACGGATCCGTTAGGCAAGTCGTTCGAAGGGCAGTACCTCGGACCGGCCGAAGGCGTGCAGGATGCTGTCAGCGCATTGGCCCGGTTGCTTGAGGACACAGCTGACAAACTCGACGCCATCCGGCGCAATGCCGAGACGACCGAGCAGAACGCGATCACCATCGCCACGAGCCTGAGTAGCTGAAGCGTGGCCGCACAGGAGGTTCCGGACGCGGTACAGGGCTTGCTCGCCGTGGTCGTGGGCAACAACTGGCCCGAATACAACGCCGCCGACCTGCAGGCGATGGCCTCACAATGGCGAGCCGCCGGTGAGCATGTGGCCGGCGTCATCGCCCAGATCGAGGCGGGTGCGGCGCACGTCGAGCGGGGCCTGACCGGAACAGCCTACGAGGCGTTCCGCGGGTTCATCGCGCCGCTCATCGAGCCCGGGGGCCAACTGGACGTCCTGCGGCAGGTCTGCTTCGCGCTCGCTGACGCACTGGAGGCCATGCTGCTCGAAGGCGACCTGCTCCGCAAGATCATCATTATCCTGCTGGTGATCCTGCTGATCGAGTTGATGGCCGACGCCATCGCCGCGTGGTTCACCTTCGGTACGACCAGCGCGACGTCCGCAACCCGTCAACTGGCGACCCGGGCGCAGGTGTTCACCTGGATCCGGCGGGCCATCACCCGGCTGGTGACCCATTGCGCGAACTCCGTGCTCGCACAGGTTGGCGTGACGTTCTTCGCCCAGCTGATCCAATACTGGGAAGGCAAGCGGGACAGAATCGACGGCCAGCACATCCGAGCTGCGGCCATCAACGGTGCCGTCGGTGGCGCGGTGGGCTTCGGCATGGGCGGCCTGGGCAGCCTGGCCAAGATCGGCGGCACGCCCAATTCGTGGAAGGGCGCGGCGACGTCGTTCGCCGTCAACGCGCCAGCGAATGTGGGCTGGGGTGCCGCAACCGGTGCGGCGGAAGCCGCCGCCCAAGACGCCGCCACCGGACTGACCGGTGACGAGGTCTACGGTGCCCAGAACGGTGCGTTCAACGGTGTGAAAGGCGGTCTGCACACCAGTTTCAACCCGGGCAACAAGCTGTCGATTACCCCTGGCGACCATCTGAACAACGCGCTCAACAAGCCTTTCGATACACCGCCGCCACGACCGCACCGAACTGAAACAGATCCGCCTCGGCTGGAGACCGGCCCACCGGAAGACTGGGACGCCTGGGGCGCGAGCACAACCCAGGCAATTCTCGACGCAGGCCGCTGACCGAACGGCACCCGATGATATGACGATCTCCTCTGCCGCCGCAGTAACGACGCGTTATGCACCCGCAGGAGCCGCTCCTCCCAGCGGAACTGCAAGCGTGGTTCGACGAACAGCCTGCATCGTGCGCGGCACTACACGCGAAACCTGACCAGACAACAGAACACGAGCTACACGGCTACACCATTACCTTCAACTCCGCAGTCTCGCGAGTGAGCCACGAGGGGCGTTCACCGTGATTCGCGCCTCGTCCGCCGGTCGCGAGCCTGCTGGGCACAACCACTGCAATACCGTTGGAATAAGGCAGGGTTTGAATACTGCTACTTCACCAGTTGGCGATTCGCGGGTTTAGGCGACCTCCCGCCCGTGCCATGGGCCGATGCGGTTTCACGCTTCGGCGCTGTCGTCCTTACCTTCGAGCAGCTTGTAGAGGTTCGTCCGGTCCATCCCGAGCGCTCGGGCGACTTGCGCTTTCGGGACCTTGTCGTCGATTGCAGCGGTCATGAGCTTCATCCGCTCGTCGCGAGCCTGCTTCAGCTCTTCGTGCTTCTTGACCCGCTGGGCCTGCAGCGCAGCCTCTTGATCGCGAATACTCTGGAGTTCAGCCAGGAGTCCGTCGACCTTGGCACTGCTCGCCCGAAGCAGCTTGAAGTGCTCGTCCTTGTCCACCGCTGCCTCCTTCCGGGTCGCTTCCTGGTGCCGATCATGCCGACCGGCGCTCTCTGTTGTATCAGACTGTGGACGACGACACCGCTGTTCCACACCTGCTGGATTTCGTGTCGGACGTCGCTGGCGGGCGCCGTCCGACACGAACCTGATCACCGCGTGCGGTCATGACCTGGGCTTCCATTCGCCGAGCCAGGCGTGGCGGCCGGCCTCGGCGAGCTCGGTCTTGCGCTGGCGCCAGTCGGGCATCCACGAGTCAATCCGCCGTTGCCACGCTGGTCCGTGAGCGCGACCTGGTGGCCGGGTGGCGTGGGCCTGCTCGTGCGCCAGCACGTACTCGACGAGCGGCATCGGCAGCCCGAACACGGCCCAGTGGAGGGTCGTCGTGTGCTTCGGCAGCCCCTCGTAGGTGCCCCAACGGTGCCGGCCAAGGTCGCGCACGGCGTAGCTAAGGTGCTCGATCCGGCCGCCCAGCTCATACTGGCGCCCTTCTCGCCTCGCCCAGGCGAGCCCTTCCTGGCGGTAAAGCCCGATGATCGCCCGGCGAACCCGCTCCGGTCGCTGCCGCCTCACGTACAAGACCCGCTCAGCCGTCACGGCGGGCAGTTGCTCGACGCCCGCAGGCAGGGTGTCGACGAACCGGAGTCGATAGCGCTGGCCGAACAGATCGAACGTCTCGCCGTCGACGAACTCCTTGACCGGGTGGTCCGGCGCTAGCCGGACGGCCGTGGCGACCTTCTCGGTGATCCAGGTCCGGTGACCGCTGACGAATCGGATAACCTGGTCCGGATCGGCCTGCGAAGGGATCAAGACCGTGACGGTCCCGCCGGGCGCGACCTCCATGCCGAGGGTGCGGCGTCGAGGTCGCAGCGCCACGGTGACCTGCCATTCAGCGGGCAGTTGGAGTCCAGCGACGGCCGCCGCGTAGATGTCGTGGCTGCTCACCGCAATCCCTCCTGATAGTGGATGTGTTCCGCGGAGCTGATCACGGTGGCCTGCCCGGTGCGGAGCAGCTCGATCACTCCGGCGGAGGTGCCGGCGGTGATCGGGCCTGGTACGCCGTAGACCCGCCGGCCAAGCGTGCGGGCGGCCTTCGCCGTGGCCAAGGCGCTGCTGCGCTGTCCGGCCTCGACGATCACAGTTGCTGCGCTCAGGGCCGCGAGCAGTCGGCAGCGCGTCGCGAGCCGGGATTGGACGGCCAGGGCGCCGATCGGGTACTCGCTGACCAACAGCCCGCCGTGCTCCACGACCTGGGCGAATAGACGGGTGTGTTGCGGCGGGTAGGTCTGGTCGATCCCGCACGGCAGCACCACCACCGTGCGGCCCTCTCCAGCAAGAGCCGCACGGTGCGCTGCTCCGTCGATACCGAGGGCACCGCCAGTCAGGATGGTCACGCCGGTCTGGGCGAGGTCGTAAGCAAGGTCTGCGGCAATGGTGTCGCCGTACCCCGTGGTGAACCGGGTGCCGGTCACCGTGACGGCGGTGCCGGTGAGCTCGGTGAGGGATGCCGACCCCCGTGTCCACAGCGCCAGCGGTGTGCCCAGGCCGTGGCCGGCCATGCCGGCGAGCCGGCCGAGCGGCCAGTCGTCGTCCTCGGGGGTCACCAGCATGGCGGTCTCGGCGTCGATCGCGCGGAGGGCGTCGTCCAGTTGCGGATCTGGCCGGGTGATCTCGGCTAGGGCTGCGGGCGGTGCGGTCCCGGCGCGGATGCGTTCGACGGCGTCGATGGGCCCGTGGGCGGCGACGAAGTCGTGCAGCGCGGGTGCGGGCGGCTCTGCGGCGTACAGCAGTAACAATCGTGCGTGCTGAGGGTCGGTGAGGGGCATGGTGCAACTCCTTCGATGTGGGAAAGGGATGACAGCCGAGCCGGTATCGGTGGGCGCGGCTGTCAGCGATCGGTGCGGTGGTCGTGCAACGGGATCGGCAAGCTGTGGCCGATCAGCTCGCGCCAGCGCCAATCCCCGGTGTGCACAAAGGCACCCGACGCCGCGAAGTGCATGCCGGGCGGAGCGTCGGCCGGGCGGGCGACGTATCGGCCGTGCTCGAACAGCAGGTACACCCCCGGCGCCTGGTCGGACGGCTCGCGGACCCGCGCGAAGGCGGGCAGCTCCCGGTCCTGGCCGAGGCCGAGGATGGTCACGTGCCGGACGCGGGAGGACATCCCGCCGTTCGGGCAGTGGATTGGCCCGGTCAGGATCTCGGCGGGCAGTCCTTTGCGGACCACGGGGATCTCGATGGTGCCGTCCTCGATGCCGGGGATCTGCTCCAGCGCCGTGACGGCCCAGGGAGTGTCGGTGTAGGCGGGCAGGAGCTGGTAGGCCGGGACGGATAGCGACCCGTAGCGCACCCTGGCTTTCGTCTCGGGGGGAAGCCTGCTCAGGACTTCGTCGCGCAGTCGGTTCGTCCACGTGCACGCGGAGCTGGTGGTCCAGTCAGCCGTTTCATCCGACTGGTACTCGTAGCTGTCCAGCAGCCTCAGCACCGCGACCGGGTGGAATGTGTGATCAGCCAGGGCCGCCGTGTAGTCCGGTGGGTCGTCGTGGTCGCGGAGCGTCCCGATGCTGCGGTGGTGCTGCTGGAGCAACATCTGACCGGCCAGCGTCGCGTCGTCGCGTGTGGCGATCATGTCGAACTGGAGGCCAGCGTTGACGAGTCCGTCGATGTGTGCGGTGTGCAATTCGAACGGAGCCATAGCAGTATCCCCTTTCAGAGCAAGAAAAATGTGTAACTGAGGCGTGGTGCCGGGCCGGGAATTGATGTGCCGCAAGCGAAGGCTGCGGGCGAGGTGGCTAGGCGGGATCGCACCGAGCCCAGGGCTGCCGGTCAGGACGCGCTGGTGAACCGGGAGCGAGTCAGGGCGTGCCGCACCACCTCAGCCGCGGCCTCGCAGCGGCATTCCAGGCGAGCGAGCACCGTGTCGGTGTGCGCGGCCCAGGTGTCGTCGAAGCGGTCCGTGGCCTTATCGAACGCTTGGGCCGGGGCCACGGTGTAGAACTCCTCCATGGCCGGGTACGTCTCGTCCTGACGTTGGCGCACCCACAGGCGTCGGTGGATGTCCCGATCGCCGCCGCGTACCGGTGCCCCTGCGATCTGCTCGTGGCGCACCAGCGGCACGCCGACGAGGTCGCTCATCTCCTCCAGCGCGGCGTAGGCCACCAGGTGGCCGCCGAGCAGGACGCGATCCACCGAGCGAATCGCGTGGGCAGGCGCGGAGTAGAAGCGACGCACACGGTAGACCGCCCACGGCATCCTCTTCATCCGCGCGGCAGCCAGCTTGACCGGCTCGGTCACGCGGTCGCGTTGCAACCGGCTGATCAACGACTTGCCAGGACCGAACAACCCCGATCGAGGGTTCAAGGCGGTGCACACATACTCGTCGATGATGTGCTGCGCGGCCTCGGCCGGTAGCGTGGCGAACCGGGCGAGTTGCTCGGGCCACCCGGCTTGGCAGCCAGCGTAAGGACAATGGCGGCAGCAACTTTTCGGCCACACCACGCCGAGTTCGCGGGACAGGTAGTCGATGCAGTCCTGCCTGCTCCATCCCCACTCGTAGATCGGGTAGGTGGGAATGCGCTGGCCGCCCATGGAGTACGCCGAGTCCCGTGTGATTCTGGTGTACTCGTTGACGTTGAACCCGATCGCGTGGATGTATCGGCGGTCGCCGAACTCCTTGGCACGCCAGGCATCCTGGGGCCAGCCCTTGGCTTTCTGGCTGCATTTCCGGACGCCACCGAGCTGGGGCATCGTTCCGGTTGACCGGTTCTCGTGTGAGAGCTTGTAGGCGCCCTCCAGGTGCAGCCGGTACGGCTGGCGCGTGTCCTGCAGGACCGCGACACCATCCTTTTTGGTCGGCCCCTTGCGGGCCACCTCAACCAGGCGCACGTTGTGCTTGCGGAGCAACGGGAGGATGTGCCGCTCGACGAGCTTGCCGGTGGTGCTCCATTCGTCCCCGGTCTGTGCGATGACGACGACGAGGTTGGAGTAGTCGGGTGCGATCGTGTCGGGCCGGGCGTTAGGGTCGGTGAGCATCCGATAGATCCCGGTGGTTGACTCTGCTCCCATGCCGTACGACCACGCATACGGCATCAGCTCGGTGTGGTGGATCGGGTTGGTGTCGACGTGAGTGGAGGCTTCGGGGGCTCTCCTTTCCATGTCGTCCTCCGTGCGTTGTTGTTCTGCGGACGGATATTCGTGTGGCGGAGGGGCGGCAGCACCAAGCCAGCGGCCGGACCCCGTTGGTGATCAGCGGGGTCCGGCTACTCGTGGCAAGGGCTTGGTCGGGCACGCTTCAGGGCTGGCTGCTTTCACGCTCCGGCGTACTTGCACTGGACGATGTCGCCGTCGTGGCGACCGTCGCAGGTGATCTCGCCGAACTTGCGGTTCTTGACGGCCAGCTTGTGTCGTGCGATCGCTTCGAGGTCGTCGATGGTCGCCCCTTCCAGCGCTTCATGGTGCTGACGGCTCTCGTCGTCGAGCGGCTTGCCGGGGAACGCAGCGGCCCACATGCGGAAGTACAGGCCCGCAGCGGGTGACCGCAGCGGGGCACGCAGACTGATGTCGCGGCACAGGCAGCACACCTCGGCTGCGGTGCCCGGCCGCGTGTCCGCGTCGTTCACCAGGCGCTCCAGGAGCTCGCGGCAGTGCGACCGGTAGACGAACTCGGTAGCCATGAGTTTGTGCGTGGCTACGAGAAGGGGAAAGCTGTGGTAGAGGAGGTCGCGTTCGGACGGATGCCGCCTCATGGCTCGGCGAATCTCGTCCTCTGCCCAGTCGATTTGCTGAAAGACACCTTTCAGCAAGCTGGTCACCTCACGCAGAATGTCCACTGGGGAGTAGTTCTCGGCTGTTTTGGGCATGGCTGAGCCCCTTTCCTTTGCGGTGAATTGCGATGGCGTTTCGGGTGGCGTGCCGCGTCGGCAGAGCGGCCTCGTGGCCGAGCTCGGTTACGCGGTGGCGAGGCGCGGCTTCGGGTACGGGCCGGTGGCCATGCCGATCGTGGTGCGGGTGCGTTCGCCGCGGGTGCGGCCGAGGCGGATCGCGTACCGGTGGTTGCCTGGGTGGCGTTGGCGACGTGCTCCGATCGCGCGCAAGGCGGTGGCGAGCCACTGCGCGAGGACCTCGTCGGGGCGAGGTGGTGCTGCGCCGAGCGCGACGAGGCGGGCCACGACGCCGTTGCGTCCGCGCTCGCCACCGGTGACTTTCGCCTGTGAGCGGGCGGTCAGCACCGTCGCATCGGGCAGTACGGTGAGGGTGCGGCTGGTGGACCGGCCGAGGTAGTCGAAGTTGAGCGCCTGGTACACGATGCCGAGGTGCCCAGGCTTGATCATCTCGGTCCGGCCCTCGGCGGTGCGCCAGCGTGGAACGGGGTCGGCAAAGCTCACCAGCCCCCGCACGCCATGTTCGGCGGCACGGGCGAAAACCCTTGCGCAGAACCACGATTCGCCGTTCATGGCGACGCTGTCCAGCAAGACCAAACGGGACAGTTCCAGTGATTCCTCGTTGGGCACCAGGGTGGGGAACGGGTTGGTGAGGACCTGGTTGCTCATCGGGATGCCCAGGGCGGCAACGCCCACCAATTGCGGTTCGTACGCGTGCACGTCGAACAGCCCGAAGCGGTACTTGGTGGCTGGCCACGCGGCCGAGTAGTGATGACGCAGGCAGAACTCCTCAGCTGTCTTGCTGTCCATTTCGGACACGTCGTAGCGGTCAGGCTTGAACGCGGGTCCTGCTGCTGTGCGCCAGCGGTGGGTGCCGTTGCGCCACCGCTGGGTGTAGCCGGCGGTGGACATGGTTTGGTTGTCCCTCCCTTCGAGGGGTGGCAAGGGTTGCGATATCGCTCCCTTTGCTGGTACTTGGGTTTGCTGGGTGAGTTGCTGTCACGTCGCGGCTTACGGTCCTGTGGACTGGTCCTGGGCCCACGGACCGAGCACAGCGGTCGGCGTCTTCGCGCGACGACGGCGTTCGCGGCGCGCGGCCGTGAGAAGGTCGAGCACGCGCTGGCCCTTGACCTCGGCCTGCTCCCGCAGTGCCGCAGGGCACCGGTCGGGGATCGTGACGCGCTCGGCCCGGAGATCGACCTCGATGGTGATGCGGCAGACCATCGCGCCCAGGCCCTGCTTGCGGACGAACAGCCGCGTGCGGGCCTGCACGCGGTGATCGATCGGCGCCAGCAGGACGTACTCGTTGCGCCACGAGTACTCCGCGACGTTCGGCGAGATCCGGACGCCCGTGGGCTTGGTCTTGCCGACCGGCACGGTCCGATTCAGCAGCGGCGCGGACGGGTTCTGCTCGGATCGGGTTAGCGCGCGGTGGAACGGGTACCAGCCGGGTCCGTAGACGACGCCGAAGTCATCGAGGACGTAGGCCCAGGTGCCCAGTTCCAGTTCGAGGCCGTACATGTCGAACTCGTCGTCCAGTGCGACGGTGGGTGGGCTGTAGTGGCGCATGCGTGCCTCCTTCAGTTCGGTGTGATGGCACGGGGTGTGAGCGCGGGTCGATCACGCGCCCGTGGCAGCGAACGGCGCTGGTGGACGTGTTCGCGGGATCGTCAGAGGATGCCGGGCAGCCGCCAGGAGATGGGCCGAATCCGCAGGGGCCGCCTGTCGACGTAGGACGCGGCAAGGTTGCCGTGGTCAGTGACGACCCGGTAGCCATCCAGCCATACCGCGAACCACGGCTCGGCGGGCGCCCCTTGGCGGGCCGCTGAATCCGGTGCCGACGCCATCGTGGCGTCCAGCCGCCGCGGGGTAGAGCGGTAGTGGTCGAGCCGCCCGGCGACCATCGGGCAGGCCGCGATGGTGTAGGCGGCGCACTGGGGATGCAGCGCGGGTTCGCTGATGCACCGGCGCGGTAGGTCGGATAGGCGCATCAGCAGCACCAGCCGGTCGGTATGAGGCCGGCCGCACACGCCGCACCACTGGCGCAACAAGGCTCGGTCCATCCGGTCGCGGTCGATCGTGCCGAACAGATACCGGCCGTCGGTGGCGCGGGGTGTGATCCACGGGACCACGAGGCCGCCGACGGTGGGCAGATGGGCCAGCCAGGCGGGAATCGAGGGAACGAATGTGTCGGTCATGACATAGCTCCTGGTAGCTGGGATTCGCGTTGAGGCGCATGGGAATGGCCGAGTCCCGCAGGTCCCTGGGGTTGATCAGCGGGGCCACCCGCGTGCCTGCGCCGAGCAGCGGTCAGGCAGCGCGCGGTGGGTCCTCGAACCTGCGGAACTCGGCGTGACGGACAGCGCGGAGTTCGAGCCGGACGGTCTGGTTGTGGCAGCGGTAGAGGGCGCGCGGGTCCAACCAGTCCTCGTCCCGGCCGTCGTCCGGGACGAGGCCGACGGCGGTGGGCAGACCGGTGTCCGGATCGGCCTCGGTGAACACGGTTCCCGACCCGAGCGTGATCTCCTCCCCGACCGCCGGGATCGTCGGCGCTAGACCGCGGGTGAGGTCACCACAGTGGACGGACGGTCGGGCTTCCAGCACGACGGCGACGAGCAGGCCGCGCGAGCCAACGGGAGCGGACTCGAAAGTGACGTAGTCCTCGCCGTCCGGTCCAGTGCACAGGAAGACGGTCCCGTAGCGGTCGGATTGCCGTTCGAACCGCGGCCACCAGAGCTGGCCCTGTCCGAGCTCGACCACAGCGGCGTGCCCGGCACCTTCCGGACTGACCGCACTGCTGGCCGCTGCCGCGGTGATGATGTCCGACATGGACATGTCGTTGCGGAAACGGTGGCCGATCTCTGCTTCCACCGCGGCGTATTCGGCTGCCAGATCCGGGCGAAGCTGCGCGGCACGAATCAGATCGGCGCGGCTAGCAAGCACGCACAGCGAGCACGACAGCCTGGTCATGCCTTGGTCGTAGGCCGGGTGGTACGGCACGCCGGACGCATGGATGCGTTGCCATACCTGGGTTTCGGTCCAGTCGTGGATCGGAAGCCAGGTGTCGACCGCGCGCCGGCCGCTGCTGGCGGCCTGGTCACGGCTCAAGCGTGCCTTCTTCAGCCGTGCCCGCGATTCCTCGGCGCGCAGGCCCATGCAGTTCAGCACGCGGGCCGGACGGCCCAGATCGCCGAGCTCGGTGACCAGTTGCGTGATGAGTTTCCTTGCAGGGCCTCGTTTCTGATCCGATGTGCAGTAGCGAGCCGAGGCGGACGGCCAGCGCCCGCGGCGGCGGACCTGGTCGAGGAGCAGTCCTTGCTCGCGGTGGCGTTGTTCGTAGCGCACCCCGTAGTGCTCGGCTTGCTTGCGGGCGAGTTCGCTGCTGCCGGGCCATTCGACGTGGCCGAGCGCGCAGTGCAGGACGGTGATGCGATCGAGGACTCCCGCGGCCTCGGCGAGGGTGCAGACTTCGTCGAGCAATGCTTGTGAGTCCTTGCCGCCGCTGCTGTTGACGAGGATGACGTCATAGGCGGCGAGGTTCGGCATTTCGGTAGTTGAGGCGTGCATGAGTCACCCCTTCATCAACATGTCGCGATTTTGTGTCCTAAGTGGACTGCGGCACCATCGGGCGGTGCGGATTGCGGCGAGCGAGGGAAGGTGCCTGCGCGGTTGGGTTGTCAGCCCTCGAACGTGACGTCGCCCTGGACGCAGATGCGCAGTGGGACCGTGCGGTCCTTGTCGTTGCGCAGTAGCCACGGTTCGGTGTCGTCGAGATCGATCGAAACTCGGACCTGCTGGCTGGCCGGGTCGACGTAGAGCGCGGCGTGGACCCCGGCGACGGTGATCGTCGGCCGTTCGTCCTCGTTCGTCATCGGCTCGAAGGTGGCTGCACGGTTGGCCGCATCGGCGGCGGAGGGCAGATCGGTGTTGCCGGTGCTGTGCATGGTGATCTCCTCGGACGGCGGGCGGCCGTCATCGCCAGCCCGCGCGGACGCGGGCTGGTGTGTCGTGGGGTGCGGGTGGGTGGTCCGGCCGCGTGGCCGGGCAACTGCGGCGCCTGGTGCTAGCGGGCGGCGTCTGGGTCGCTCTGTGCCGTGGTGATGTCGCGGTGGTCGGTGCTGCGGTAGCTGGTGTCGCGGTCGGTCGTCGGGGTCCAGCCCAGTGCGGCGAGCAGCGGCCGGATGCCGGCCCACCAGCCACCGGGGAACTTCCGGAAGACCCATTCCTCAGCGGTGTAGCGGTTTTCGTCGTCAGTGGGTCGCGGAATCACAATCGAGATGGGACGGGAGGTGAAGAGGTCGATCGTGATCACGAGAGCGCGGAAGGTGCCGCCGGGCGCAGTGCCGACCATGGTGGTGCTGGGTGCTGCGTTGATCAGCGTGACGTGGTAGCGGGTGGCGTCACCGGGGGCCCACCACGCCCAGCGCGGGCGTTCCGTGGGGACGTTGATCTCGGCGATGAGTTGCCGTGCGTCGTGAATGTCGTTGGTAGTCATGGTAATTCGAGGTCCTTCGACGTGTGTCAGCGCAGGCAGCGCGATGCCCTCCCCCGTGGTGGGCTTCCAGTGCTGGGGAGGGCATCGCGTCGATGTGCGTGGCTGGGTTGACGGAGTGGTCAGGAGTGGCGGTGTCTCCGGATGGCGTGCTCGACGGCGTTGGTGATCGTGTCGCCGTTGGTCTGCGCGCTCGCGTGCTGGTAGAGCGGCCAGGACCAGACACAGTCGCGGCCGTCGCAGTAGATGCGGACGTGCCCGTCGTCGTTTTCCTGGAGTACCAAGGGAAGGCGGTGCCTCTCGGGCTCCGGCCGCCGGGGCGTGCAGCCCGATACGGTCAGGCGCGAGCCGTCCTGAAAACCCACGTCGACCCCGCGCTCGGCGAGGTGCTGCACGACGTGGCTGACCAGGTCTTGCGCGTTGACCTTGCCGACGGCCGAGCCGGGCCGGGCGGGATCTTCGAGGTAGTGGTAGACCAGGTCTTCCAGCGTTTCGACCAGAATCATCGGTTGGACCCTTTCGTGGAAAGCGAATTGGTGCGCGGGAAGAGGTGCGTGCCGGACAGGCGCAGGCGATGGTTGGCGCCGCTACTTGTATTCGCGCTTCCACCTGGCTTCGACCTTGGGCGCCAGTTCGGCGCGCAGGTCGTCCTCGGTGCGGCCATGCTTTGCGGCCAGCGCGGCCAGGATGAGCCGTGCGTCCTCCTGGTACTCGGCGATGGTGTCTCGGTGATGGGCGATGCTTGCCCTGGTCAGATACCGGGCATAGGCCAAGGCGTCCGCGTAGGAGCGACGGGCCGTGAACTCGGTGTCGATCTGCCCGTATCCCTTGGTGCGCAAGGGTGTTCCGTCCGGTGCGGTGATCGCTTTCGCGGCTTTGGCCTTCGCGCGTTCGGCTTTCTCCGCTTCCCGTGCGAGTTGCTCGGGGGTTTTGATCCGGCTGGGCCGGTTGCGGACGTCGACCGGCGCGCTGGGGTAGCACTCGGTGCACGCAGCCCTGCCGGCCTGCTCGACGATCTCGGCCTCGTCGTGCCCGGAGAGCTGGGTGAGCCAGGCGAACCGGGTGGACGGGAAGCAGGTGCGGCAGGCGGTAGACCGGTGTACATGGCCACCGCTGTTGTCGACCAGCCAGGCGCGGGTCCAGCCGCCCCGGCGTTCGAACTCCGATTCGAGGGGGCGCGCTGCTGCCTCGCACTCGGCGATGGTCTGGCGGGCCTGCTCGATCCGAGGCCGCAACTCGGTCGCGTACTCGGTCATGCCGTCGTTCACCAGGCGCTTGACGCGAGCGGTGAGCCGGTCGAGAGCGTCCTGGGCGTTGGCGTGCTCGATGTCGAGCCGGGCGAGCTCTTCGTCGATCTCGGAGGGGGTTGCGGTTGTGGGGTCGTCGATAGGCATGGGTGTTCACCTCGAATCGGGTAGGTTCGGGACAGATGGCGCGGGTTCACGCGGTGACAGGTGCGAGCGCGCGGGGTGGCAGGGCGGTTGTGGTCCAGCCGTAGAGGTCGAAGACCTGGCGGGCGTGGGTGCGGCAGTAGAGGTCGAAGGCTCCGCCGCGGCCGGCGTGGGTGGCGCGGCGGTGGCAGTAGCGGGAGCTGTGGCCGTTGCCGACCTCGGTTTGCCAGGTGCACACGCGCAGCCGGCGCACGCGGATGACCAGGCCAGGGCCGCCATTGACGCCGGCCCAGCGGCCTCCGTCGACGTCGGTGGCGTGCCAGACGTAGCGGGTCCACAGCCCGCCGGACGGGGTGTAGATGCGCCGGCTGTGCTGGTGGGCGTCGGCCGGGTCGATCGTGGCCAGGTGCCCACCGGGCCAGGTGGTCAGCGTCCGGCCGTCGGTGGACACGTAGGCGACGAACGTGTTCGCGCGGGTCATTGCCTCGCGTTCGCGTTCGTCCGAGCACGGGTAGCACCTGGTGGTGCCGGTGGCGGGGTCGATGGCGTAGCCGGTCGCCCCGGTGCCGCTGGTGTCCGGGGTGGCGGGGTGGCCGCAGTCCAGAACGTCCGCCATGGCGGCGGTTGAGCGGGTAGTGGTCATGGCGGTATCGGTCCTCTCAGGCCGGGTGGTTGAACGGATGCGTGCACGAGCGCCCGCCGGGGGCTGGCGGACGGGAATGGGGAGGTGAGCCAAGGGCGGTGGTTACCTGTGTCCAGGGCTTGGCGCGGCCACGCGGTGGGCGGCCGAGCCAGGGTGATCAGTGCCGGCGCCCGAAGGTGGTGAGCAGCCGGGCGAACTCGGCCACGCGGTCGTGCGGGACGTGGATGGTGAACACGGAGTCGGAGGTGCCGGGCCGCACGGACACGCGTCCGTGGACGCCTGCGTCGACCGTGCCTAAGTGGAAATCGGTGTCCGGCGTGTCGCGCTGCACGCCGAGGCTCGCGGCCACGGTCGCGGCGAGTTGTTCGCGGGCGGTGGCGGTGGCGTCGCTGGCGTGCTTGGCGTCCCAGGCCGTGGACAGGGCAGTCTGGTAGTTCGGTAGCAGGCGGCGCCGGATCTCGCGGGCGATCTTGTCCGGTGGCTTGGCCTCGTCGACGGTGATCGTGTGGTCGTGCTGCATGCCGGTCGGGACGTGGTTGCGCAGGAAGCCGAGGTAGCCGGTGATGATCAGGCGGCCCTGGTCGGCCTTGCGGCCGGTGCTGGTGCCGTCGAACAGGTCGAGGACCTGATCGTTCGGGCCGGCCAGATGCGCCTCCGAGCCGTCGGCGGCCTTGCCGGTGTAGGCGTGCCAGCCCTGCCCGAGGTGGCCGGCGATCGTGTGGGCGAGCGTGAGCGTGGTCATGGAGTGCCTCCAGTGCTGTGTAGACGGGCGGGGTGAGGCGAGGTGTTCCGGATGGCGTGGGTCAGCCGGCGTGAGCGGGTTGCTTGGCGTACTGCTGTTCCTGTTCGCGGACCCAGTGCTGGACGCTGGTCGCGTCGACCTGGGAAAACATCTGGCCGGTGATCTCGCGGCGGCGGTCGGAGTTGCGCAGGTAGAAGGAGCGGATGCGCAGGATCTTGGCCACACGGAACAGGTAGTCGGCGAAGTCGGTCACGTGCCCCTGCTCGGTGGTGGCCTTGTCCAGGCCCTTGGCGATCTTGCGCAGGGTGCGGACGATCGTTTCCGCGCGGTCGAGGTCCACCAGGTAGGGCTGATAGCCGTGGGAGAAGCCCCAGGCGTGTTCCTCGGAGGAGTCGAGAAAGGCGGTAATACGGAAGTCGGCCAGCGCTGCCTCCTCCGGCGCGCGGTACTCGCTGGCTGAGTACAGGTGGCCGTGTTCGTCGACGGAGACCACCGTGGCGACCAGGTGACGTGTGTTGCGACCGTGGTGGTTGTCGTCGAGGGTCAGCAGCAGGCTGTACGTGCGATCGGTCGGCATGGCCGGTGTCCTTTCCTGATGTCGTGGCCAGGCAGAGAAAGAGGGGTGGTGACAGGGCCGGCCGACCGTCCAGAGGGAACGGTCGGCCGGCGGGGAGCGCGTCCGAATCGGCCGGTTCGGACGCGCCGGATGGTGATCCGCTGGTGTCGGCTCAGCGGGATTCGGTGATCCGGGACAGGGTGGCCAGGTCGACGACCGGTCCTCCCCAGTACCGGACCTGCGCGGGTTCGCCCTGGCGTCCCCAGACGGAGAGCTGGACGGCGGGATTGCTCGGCCGGCGCCATACCGCACAGGTCCGGCTGCCGTTCGCCCGGCGCTTCCCGCGTGCGTCGCAGCGGTAGACCTCGGCCGGGGAACCCCAGCCGGCCGCGCGCATGTGCTCGGCCACCTGCTCGAAGGTGGCATCGAAGGCGATCGCGGACGTCGCCGGTCGCGTGGTGGCCGGCTCATCCTGGTCTGCGGCACCGTGTGGCGGGGAGGTGATCACAGCGCGGACCTCGCGCGCCTCGCACAGCCGGCCGTATCGGCTCGAATCGGCGTAAGCCAGCCCGTAGGGCCCGGTGAACCACAGGGTGATCCGCTCCGCGCCACGCTGCCAGCCGCGCCGGTAGCCCCGCCGGTCGGGCAGTTCCGTGACCGGGATCGGCGGCAAGGTGCCGTCCAGGTCCCGGTCCGGGCGGGGTGTCCATCCGTGCGCGTCGAGATCGGCATGGATGCTCGGGTAGGCCATGTCGGTCGCCCGTGCGTTCGCGTAGCCCCGCGCCGCGCGGGACAGGGTGTCCGCGTGCTCGTTGAGCTGGGCCGTGAACCGGCGCAGCCGGTCCGGTGGGATCGGCTGGGAGCTGTGCGCGTCGTCGGTGAGATCCGCGACCAAACACCGCACCTCCGCGGCCAGGCGCGCGAGCTCGGCGAGGCTGGCCGCTTGCAGCCGGCTCACCCCTTCCGCGGCATCGGCGCGTGCGCGTTCAGAATCGGCATCCGCACGAGCCGCGCGCAGTGCGTCGGATTCGGTCGGGTGGTGCGCGGTCATGACACGAGCTCGCTGTCACGGGAGGTGTTCTCGGCGAGAACGCGGTCGAGCTGGTCGAGGAAGTACTCGACGTCGGAATTCGGCCGCATGGCGTCCACGCTGGGCATGTAGTCGGGCGAGTCGACGCGGTAGGTGTAGGCGGAGTGGTCGCACTCGCAGCATTCCGGCGCAGTGACCGGCCAGAGCTGGCAACCGACATTGAGTGAGGCAGTCGCCAGAGCACGGTCATGGAACGTCGGTGCCGTGTAGGTGGCGATCGCGGTCACGACCCGTGCGTGCGGGAACCGGGCAAACAGCTCCGCCAACACGTCGTAGTGCGCGTGCCAGCAGGCGGAAATGGTGCGTCGTCGCCCTTTGGGGCCGGTGCCGCTGCCCGACCAGGACGCGCTGCCCTTGGCGCCCGTACCCGCGCTGTCGAGCGTGCGGAGGGTGAACGTCGCGCGGGGGCCCGCGCGGTTGCTGCGGTCCGCTCCGGTCCGAACGGTCAGATTCCCGTCATACAGGGAGTCGGACACGTCGCGGACGACACTCTGAACATCGCTGAAAGACACGCCATACACAAACATGACCGAACTCCTTTACTTGCGAGGTGATGCTTTTCTCTGGCGTGCGCGCGGATGAGTCGAACAATCCACAACGAGAACCGTTGCAACCATTGCGCGCTGTTCAATCCTTTGTGTCGCACTGATGGCGCTAGCTCACACTCCGAATGCGATATCGCGCTTTCACTTGTGCGGTGAAGCCGTAGGTGGCGCTGGTGCTCACGCTCACGCGTTCGACAACTTCCGCGCCGTTTTCGCGTGCCCATTTGCGCGCGAGTCGGCCGGCCGTCTGAGAGAGGCCGCGAAGCTGTGCCCCTTCCGTGGTGACCACGATCAGGGTGTCGTCTTGTTTCCACACGTGCGAGTACCACATTTGAGTCTCCGGTTCGTTGTGTCCCAGCGGTTACGGCACGGCACGCGAGTCATCACGCGTGCTGTACCGATGGCGCTGGATTCACTTCGCCGTGCGCAGGAACGCGCCTTGATTGGGCTTGCAGCCCGTGAGCGTGCGCGCGAGGTAGTTGTTGGCCTCCCGTTTGCTGTAGAAGACCGTGATGCCCGTGATGCCGCGCGAGTGCCACGCATGGCTATCTGTTGTCACGACCTCGTAGCGCGTGACCTTGCGCGTGGCTGTGATGGTCCACTCGTCGAACCACGCGCCGTCCGATGGGTCGACCACCGATCGGTTGCCGATCGATCCGCGCGCTTGGTGTGCCGTGTCCGCCTGTACGTACCGGTAAAAGGTGCGCCACTTGTGCGACAGTGAGTCAGAACGCCGTGCGTCGATTGTGAGCCTGTAGCTAGGCATGCCTGCCCCTCTCCTGTATGGACCGTTGACCGGTCAAGCGGACAAGTGAGCGCGTAGCAGCTTGAACGCGCCATCGAACGAGCGCCGGACACCGAGCGAACGCCGACCGATTCCCTGTTCGGTCGGAACTTCCGCTACGTAGTCGTCCTGGTTGACGATGCGAATCGCACCGAAATACCCGCTGTTTCGCTTCCAGATCTCGACTCCGTGACCAGGAATTCCCGGATCGGGGCGAATCTCGTACTCGATGAAGAATTCCACCTCGGTCATGACCTCGGCCATTCTGTTACCTCCGTTTGGAAACCGTCATCCTCACCAGTCCCACCAGCCGCGAGGGTCGTCGTCGAAGTTCTCTTCGATCACGGTGTCGAAATCGACATCGGGGTTGTCCAGTTTGCTAGCGCAGCGTTCACGACCAGGTTGATCAGGTCGGTTTCCAGCTCCCCAATGGAGAGCGTGTCTGACACAAGGTCAGCCCCATCGTTGACTGCGCGGGAGACCTGTTCGCGCGTGAATAGTTCAGACATGCCGGTGTCCTTTCTGTGTTGACCCGTTCCGTGTGCTTATGCGGCTGACTGGTAACCTGTGCCAGGGCAATTGGCAAGATCGGGTAGATGGTTGGTTCGGAAGTCGTTCCACGCGCGCTCAGAATTCGCACGGGCCCGGTTGCGTCCCCTGTCCAGTCGGGTAGGGCCGCGCTGTTGCTCGGCTTGCTGGTTGAGCCGTTGCCGTACCAACCACGTCACTGCCTGCGCCTGGTGCGCCGAAACCCGCTTACCCACGCGATCGGAGATCAGCTCCGCAGCTCGGCGGTACAGGCTCACCACGTGGTCGTAGTGCCGGCGGCTGACAGAGCCGTCCTTGCGCCGGAAGCCGTCGACCGGCGCCGCGTCGTATTCGTCGGAGGTGAGCGCGCGACCGTGTGCCACAGACAGCGCGTGCCGGTCGATCACCACGCGCGGGTCGTTCGGATCTTGGTCTCCGCCGAATTCGATCAGGTGGGCAAAGTCGCGGATTTTCGGACCGTTGAGGATGTCCTCATACCGTTCACCGGAGAGCAACCGGTCAGCAGCGTTTTTCTGGCCAGTCGTGGCGAACATCCCGGAACCGGGGCCGCCGATTCCTTTGCGTTCACGGAGCACGCGAGCGGCATTAAGGACGTTGCCGATCCATCCCTGTTGTGGTGAGTAAATCGCGAGCATTCCGGCGCCGAGATGTGCGTCACCGTTGGCGATGACGGTTGCCACGTGATGCGCGTCGGCATACCAGCGCATTCCTTGCGCGATTTCATCGGATGTGGCCTGTTCCCAGTGCCACACGATGTTTTCGTGGCTCACAGGGTGAGCCCGGAACCATGGGTGATCGCTGGGAGCAGGCATTTTCTATCAGTCCTTTAGGTGTGATCCACGCTCACGGGCGAGTCGTCCCACAAGCGGGACCATCCCGTTTGCGTGGAACGTTCGCCGGCCGTTCGTACGTATTTGTCCAGGGCGAGCAATTCGCGCCGCACTTCTCCGACGTCCAATTGCCACAGTTCGCGCGAGATTTCGTCCCGCACACGGTCAAGATCAATCGCGCCCGATGATGCGAGGGAATACAGCGCGGACGACATACCGCCGTGCCATTCGGACGCGATACGCCGAGCTTGTCCATCGCTGATCATGACGATGACTGCGCTCATGGTTTCCACTCCCCTTGATTCACGCGGCAACAGCCACCGGAACGGATTCCATGACGGAAAAGTCGAAAATGGCGAGCTGGGCGGTTTCCCGCGCGAGGGTCATTGCTTCGTGCAGGTCGGCAGTCACGACGGAAACGTCCAGGTAGACGCGACCGGTCGCAGGGTCGCGCCAGCCGCCGAGAACGCGACCAGGCAGCGACAGAGCGTCTTTTGCTTGCGCGATGTATTCGTGAAGATCGTTGCTGGTCACGCGACCATCGAAAACGCGTTCGTGTTCCGGATGAACGGCTACCGCGTAGCCGGTACGGACGTCCGAACCATCGCTAGGGTCGACAGAAAAACCGCCGTCCGGAACGGACAGAGCGTCCGCCATAGCGCTAATCCGAGCGGACCAATCGATCAGAGTCATAGTCATGGCGGTACTCCGTTTCATGTGCGAAAGTGGTTGACTGGATAGCGATTCAGGCCAGTTGTGAGCTGGTATCGAAACACGCAACCCTCACCGTTGTGAGATCTCCGCAAAGGGGACACACCCTGTATCCGGGCAATACGGCACTACTCACGTGGTGAGGGTTGCGCGTTTCGATAGCACATTCCCTGAATCTCTAATCACTGTTGGGATAAGCCGTTATGTCTAGTGCGCAATGCAGGGAACCATGCCCGTGAGGGTTTAGCGTGCTATGGGCAGGCGAGAGCGACGCTCTCAAGCCAGAGAAACCCAATGTCGGCAACCGCCTAAGACAACCCCGAACGCCCACGCATTGCGACGTTTTTCGGTGCTAGACCACCATTTGACTTATCTTGGGGACACACCTGTGGCAGGCATGCCATTTATGCGCGCTTCTCCGCTTTATAGCAAGAGCTTTACGTCGCGAAGCTGCAAGCGCAGTTACTACGCATTCCAGACTAGAAATGCGCGTTTGGCTACGCGTCGTTCTTCACGCTGCTCTGCACGGTTTCGCTGCTGTCCGCACGGCCCAAGCCGCTGCCCGCGCTTTACGGGACTACCGTCTTCTGTGCACCCGGAAGGAGGTACTGACCGAATCGGAGAGCTCGCAGGGACGCCGTGCCCCGGTCCTTACCCTCTCGGTTCGATGTGTTGACTTCCTGGTGTGGAGTCGACATGTAGAAGTACACACCCTAGGTCAACACTTTTCAAGACGGGAGGGCCTGTCGTTACCGTTCCGTGACCTTGTGGCATGAATCCGCTGGTCAGAGCTGCCGGCATCGGCCGGAGAGTCGACACGGACTGTCGAAACGAGGGCATAGAAGAGCCACAGCGGCCGGCACGGCGACGCCCAGCGGAGCGGACAGCGGCCGGCACGGCGACGCCCAGCGGAGCGGACAGCGGCCGGCACGGCGACGCCCAGCGGAGCGGACAGCGGCCGGCACGGCGACGCCCAGCGGAGCGGACAGCTCGTATGTTGCGTTTTCTAAGGTTTGAACGGCGAAATGCCAAGATTGGAGAATTGCAAATCGTTCGCTAACCTAATTCCGGCGAATGCAATTCATCTGACATATTTTATGGAATGAGACGTCTTGCGAGGTGTGTAAGATTGCACTTGTCAAGCATTTGTGGCGATCGAGTTCAAATTGAGACAAACCATCGAATTCGAGCAAAGTCGATCATGACGAGACGACAGGGGGGCAAGGGTGGGCGCGGCCAGTGGAAGTGAGCAGGTGGGGGCGAGTGTCAGGTTCACCGGCGGGGAAGTGGGGGAACCAGGGGTGGTGACCGTTGTAGTCAAGGTGACCACGGAGTCATGAGGAACGGCAGGTGACCCCCACTCAGATCGACTGTTCATGTGCCTGCCGGCTGCCGAGTCGGGCGCAGCATTGGTAGGGCTTACGGGCGGGTTGACCAGGCGTTACGGGGGCTCCGGGGGCTACCGCTCTAACAGGTAACTGGACGGGACCGTCGTCGAGTAAGTCACCTGGACACTACGAGATGATCACTGTGAGTGATGTTGATCTACTACGGTGTCACCCAATGTGGTTGTACTCGCTCGTCCTGAGTAGAAATACGCTGCGTCGCCTACCCCGTTCGGCGTAACGTTGATGATCCTCCCCGGTGATCAGCAGCGACCACCGGGGACGACCGAATTGTATGCGCACTCTGGCCAGAAAGGAGGCGATTCGCATTTTTGAATGTCAAGGCTTGTCTACGCCGCGGGGGTGGGGTGTAGGCGAGCCCTCACCAATTGAGCATGGAGTGTATCAATGGTAACGGGGGACGTTAGGTACCTGGAGCGGGCGAGGGATCTCCGACACCTGCTGGACGGGGATTGGATTTCACATATTTTGGTGGTGTTGAGCGCAGGGCCGTTGCATTACAAGGATCTGCACGCCGCCATCCAGGCGGCAAGTACGTTTGATCCGTGGACGGGCTCGAACCACCCCATTCAGGGCAGGACCTTGGGGCGGACGCTGCGGCGTCTGGAGACGGCGGGGCTGGTCCTGAAGCATGTGGAGACGGTGTTCCCTCGATCGGTGGTGTACTCGCTCACGCCCGCGGCCGAGGACTTGCTGAGCAGGGCACGCCCGCTCATCGACTGGGCGGAAGAACACCTCGACCTGATCGAGCGCTTGCAGAAGGCGCAAGCCGCGAAGAAGCGCCGCCGACGCCAACTAGACGGCAAGCGCGAGTCTTCAGATCGCGAGTCTCCAGATGACGAGCTCGTCGACTAGTCGCCACAGGCTCGGTTAGCTGGCCGCGGCGTTGTCCGGCGATGCGGGCCGCCGCGTGCTGCCGCGCCGTTGGAGGAACTCGCCGAGATTGCGGGTCTCGCCGCTGGGTTCCTGACCGATGTCATCCAGGGCGGTGGCGAGCACCGCGAGGGTCCGTGGGATGGCGTCGTACTGGCCCAGGCGGGCCTGGGTGCGGATGATGTCGCGGTAGACGCCTTCGTTGTACCGGTCGAGCTTCCGGGTACGTTCCAGCAGCACGAGCATGGTTTCTGGGTCGGTCTCGCCGTGGGCGCGGATCAGCACGCCGATGGCGTCGAGGACGTCGCGGCGGATGGACTCGCGGAAGGGTTCGACCCACGGCGCGGTGAGGTCCTCGGCGAGGTCGCTCTGGTAGAGCTCGACGGCCTCGCGCAGCGAAGCCAGGGCATCGCCGCCACCGGCTGATCGTGGGGTCTGCAGGGCGTGTTGGAGCCTCTGGTAGTCCGTGGTGACCAGGTCGGTGTCGAGGTGGTAGCGGCCGTCGTCGTTGAGGATCAGGTCGCTGATCGCGCCGTCGGTGGCGTTGTCCAGGGCGCGGCGCAGCAGCGAGAGCGCGTTGTGCAGGCTGTTGAACGGGCGCGGGGGCCGGCTGTCGGGCCAGATGGCGTCGTTGAGGGCCTCGCGGCGCACGCCCTGGGGATGCAGCGCGAGGTAGGCGAGCATCTCGCGGTGCTTCGGTGTCAGTGCGCCACCGAGTTCCCGCGCATCGCCGTCGTGGTGCAGTACCAGTTCGACACGCCCCAGCACCCGCAGGACCAATGATCGCTGAGGCATGGCCTTGGCGGCTTCGTCGCGATCCGGTGGCTCCGGGGAATGCGGTGACGGGTCGTCGACCGGCTCGACAGCGTCCGGGTTCGCGGCCACATCCGTAGGTGACCTGTCGTCCTCGGCTACGTCGGCCGCCGTGATCGGTGTCCCGGTCGCAGGCGGGGTGTCGACCGTTGCGGGGTGGACGTCGAGCAGTTGCAGGCTCGGGGCTTGCTGGCTGTCCTCCGGTTCGGGCGGTCGGGTTGTTTCGAGTCGCGTCATCTCCTCGACCGTGGGCTGCTCGGGTACGGACGAGGGGTGCACGACGTCGTGATCGTCCGAGCGGTGGTCCACGAAAGGCGCAGGTTCCTCGTCGCCGACAGTGCTCGGGTGGTCGAGTGGCGGCAGGTCGGCGGGGCCTTCGGCGTCGTGGAGCACGGCGAGCAACTCGGTGGCGTCGGTGGCGGGCAGGGTGAACAGTCGCGTACTGGCCAGCGCGTCGCCGAGGCCGGGGCTGGTGGCGCTGACGGTGCCGTCGTGGCGGACGCGGACGGTCGCGCCGGGTCGCCACTGGCCGAGCAGGATGCCGGCCAGTCCCAGGGTGGAGCCGTTGTCGAGGACGGCTTGCAGTCGCCGTTCGGCATGCGGCGCCGGGCTGCCGAGCAGCACGAGCGAGACGGCGGTCGGCGGGGGGCCGGTCTCCTCGATGGCGTGGCGAGTGCGGGTGAGCAACGCCGCCTCCATCTCGTTGAGGGCGGCGTCGAGGGTTTCGACCACTCGGACGGTGGAAGGCAGGCTCGCGACATCGGCGCCGTCGAAGACGAGGTGCAGGTCGTCGGCGGGGACGAGCACGCACATGCCGTCGCCTGGCTGCTGTTCGGCCAGCAGGTGGAGCAGGAGCGCGCGGGCGGCGGGCGTGGCTCCGGGACCGGCCAGGCCGAGTCCGCGGGTGCTGGCGAGGTTCAACGCGAGTTCGCGGCCACCGCGCACGCCGACTCGCGCCGGAACGGGCGTCGGTTCGTCGTCGGGTTCGAGGTCACCGGCCGCGGTGATGTGGATCCGTGGCGGAGCAGGCGCGAGGTCGACGAACTCCACGTCCTCGGCAGAGCGCCGGTCGTCGTCGTGGTCGTCGTGTGCGGTGCGCAGGGCACGGACCACGGGGGCGATCGAGCGGTGCAGGTCGGCGCGGTCGCCGCTGCCGATGCGGTAGCGGCGGCGCCGCCACATCCGGGCCGACACCATGGCCGCGGTGATCGCTCCGGCCAGACCGAGGCTCACGAACGCGCCAGTCAGGAGATCCAACCCTGGATCGGACTGGTCGCTGGACTGCTTGCCGGACTGGTCGGTCTCGGCCGGGGCCGGTGTGGTGTTCGGTGCGGGCTGGGTCGACGGCGGCGCGGTGGGCGCGGTGGTCGTCGGTGGCGGCTGAGGCGGTGGGACCGGCGGCTGCTGTGGTGTGTCGGGCGGAGGCGTGTCGGGTGGTGCGGGAATGTAGGCGGTGATCTTCCAGCCGGGGCGCACCAGGTTGGGGTTGGTCAGCGCCCGGCCGTCGGGCTGCTCGACGCCGCGGTTGAGCTGGTACAGCTCGGGCCAGCGGCTGCCGCCGCCGGAGCCGTAGATGCGTTCGGCGACCCGCCACAGGCTGTCGTAGATCCCGTCGTGCGGGAGCCGGACTTCCTCGGTGACCTGGACCATGCCGGCGGGGGCGGGCGCTGCGCGATCGATCACCACTGTGGTGGTCTGGTGCGTGACGGCCGCGTGCTGGGCCACCGTGTGCACGGCCGGGCCGGGCGTCAGCGGCGCGACCACGGCGACCGGCGCGAGATTGCTGGCCAGCGCGGCAGTGCTGGGGGTTGGCGCGGTGTACGGGGTCCGGTTGCCGAGCAGGGTCAGCACGATGGTGCCGATCAACGCCGCGGCCAGCCCGTGGAGCGGGCCGGGTGGGCGGACCTGCGGCCAGGTAATCCCGCGCGCCGCGTCGACGGTGCAGCGCAGCACGTCGATGGCGAAGAAGAACCAGACGATCCAGCACAGCACCGCCAAACTGTTGAGCAGGAACTGCGCGCTCATCGGGTTGAGCAGCGTCGCCTGGATCTCGTCCCAGCTCGGCACGTGGTCGGGCAGCGGCCAGCCCACGAAATGCACCAGGGCCCAGGGCAGACCGGCCACGAGAGCGAGCAGGACGACGGCGGCGAGCAGGCCGCGCAGGACTCGACCGACGAACCGGAGCGTGCTAGCCAACGCCCACAGGGGGTGGCGGCTCGTGCTGGGGGTCAGCTTCCGGCGAGTGTGGTGTGAATGTGCGGTCACGGCGCGCTCACTTCGTTGGCGGTACTGGGGTTGATGGCCTCGATGCGTGCCTGCCCGGCACGAAACGGCCAATTGACGTCAGGTCACTTCCGCCGGAACACGCGCGGGCGCGTCTGCGGCATCAGATCGAGGCGTGGCCGGCTCAGGCACCGTCGGTGTCTTCGCCGGGGGTGATCCGCGGCTCGTGTCGCTCTTCGCGGCAGCAGCGCCACCCGTGGGCTTCTTGCGCTTGGTGCGGGTGGACTTCCGGCCGTTGAGCCACTGGTTGAGATCGGCCAGCGGGACGTCGGTGAACTTCGCCAGTTCGTCGGTGCCGATCACGTCACTGGCCTCGGCGAGGACATCGCCGAGTTCTCGCTCGATGTCGGCGAGTTGATCGGCGATGTCGGCCCGGCGTTGCGCGAGTTCGCCGACCCGCTTCGACGCGGCGGCTCGTTTCGCGCTGCGGGCGGAGTCGTTCTCTTCGACGCGGCGTTCGATCTCGTCAGGCGTGGCCATCCTGGCCTCCTTTATGGTTGGCGCCGCACCGGGTTCGAGCGGCGGCTGTCATGGGATCGCTCCGGAGATTCCGCGCTGCGGCTGGGCTTGGCCGGTAGCGGTGACAGTGATCGAGCCGATGCCAACCAGGCCGAGCAGCTGTGTCGATTGGCTGACCATGACGGTCACGTTGACCGTGTTGCCGGCGACGGACACGATGCCGGTGTGGCCCGCGGCGGCAAGATAGTTGCGGGCGGCGGCGCTGGCCTGGTGTGGCACCAGGCGCAGGGTGCCCTCGGCGCGGTACGCGGCCAGGTCGATCTCCTGGGCACCTGCGCGAGCGGCTTCCTGGGCTTCGCCGAGGGCGCGGACCTTGGCGGCGAGCGCGAGACCGCCGTCGAGCACGAGGCCGGCGAACAACAGGATCGCGGTGACAATGATGACGACGAACGCGGTGACCCGACCGTCCTGGTCCTCGCGCAGCCGGTGCAGCGCCTGGCGTCGCGGCGGTCCGGTGCGCGTCATCCGGCACCTCCTGCCTGCGTGAGCGAGCTGGTGCCGCGCCACACGTCAACCGGGGAGGAGAAGCTGGATTCGAACGTGCGGGAACCGGGGACGCCGAGCATGGTCAAGTCGCCCAGGCCGACGCTGCACGAGACCGTGACGGTGACCGTCGAGCCGGGTTTGAGCCCTTGGGTGTCGGTGGAGACGGTGAGCGACTGGCAGGTGATCCCGGCCGAGGCCAGTGCGGCGCTGGCGGTGGACTGGGCGTTCGCGGTGGCCTGCGACGGTGTGCGGGCCAGGGTGGCGGCGCGAGCGGCCTGGTGCGCGACGTCGTTGATCCGCAGCTTCGTGTCGGCCAGCCGGCCGCACAACACCACGAACAACAGCAGCAGGATCAGCAGCGGGGTGAGCAGGGTGAGCTCTGCCGCGGCGGAACCACCTTCGTCACGGCGCAGCACGCTGAGTCGGACGCGCACGTAGCGGGCGAGCCTGCCAGGCGGAGATGTCGCGGTCATGGTGTAGCCCCGGTGCCAGTCGGCGGGGTGAATTTCTCAACGGGCCCAACGGCTTCCGCGTGGACGGTGAACGTCATGAAGGGGATCACGCTGGTCGCGGTTCCCGTGATCGTGACCGACGCTCGGGTAGCGCCCCGCTGGACGTTGACCGCACTTCCTTGCAGCGGGCCACTTCCCAGCTGCGCGAGGATGCGCTGCCCTTCGGTGTTGCCTGCGGTGGCGCTGCCACCGGAGACGCGTGCTGCGGACAGGGCTTCGGACGCGGCGGCTTGGGCGATGTGGGTGGCGTGCATGTACAAGGCGAACTGGGCGATGAGCAGAATCAGCAGGAGCAACAAGGGCGTGGCGATGACGAGTTCGACCGTGCCGGCGCCACGCTGATCGTTCCGCAGCCGGCGCACCACAGAACGCACGAACGTCTTGTGTGGACGCTCGCGCGCCGTCGATGCGGCGTCGTCTTCGCGCGGCTGTTGAGGCATGGCAGTCACCGGTCTACAGGTTGATACCGTTGGCTTTCTGGGTGACCTTGATGACGATGATCGCGATCACGGCGATCGCGAGCGCCGCCAACAGGGCGGTGACGACCACGGCCTCGGTCGAGTAGCCACCCTCGTCGCGGCGCAGCCGCTCCAACTCGGCGCGGAACCGGGCCAGGAGGATCTGGACTTCGGTGAACATCAGCTTCTCCCACTAGGACAGTCCGATATGGATAGTTACTAGAGACCTCCCAACACCTGGGCGAGTGCCGGAAACCCGATGAAGACAAGGAACCCGCCGAACAGCATCACCACGGGAAGGCTCATGCGTTCGGTGGCCGCTTGGGCGTCGCCTTCGGCGTCGGTGAGTTCGCGGGTGCGCAGCGCGGCGGCCTTGGCGGCGAGGCTGGCGCGCACGCGGGCGCCTTCGGTGCCGGCCAGGCTGACCGAGGCGGCCAGCTCGGACAGTTGGTGCACGTCAAGTTCGGTGCCGAGCTGCCCCAGGGTCGACCACGGCGTAGTCCGGGTGACCTTGGCCGTGAGCAGCGCGCGGCGCAGCTGTTGGAAGGCCCAGCCTTTGCCGATACCGACCGCGTCGGACAGGGCACCGTCGACTCCGGCGCCGCCGGCCAGCAGGACCCGGATCAGGTTGAGGTAGGCCGCCAGCGCGTGCCGGAAGGTGGAGCGTCGACGTTCGGCTTCCTGCCGGACGCTGATGTCCGGGAGCAGGAAGCCGCCCAGGGCGAAGATGAGGCTGGCGACGGCGGGGACTTCCCAGCCCAGGTTGACATCGGCCACTACGAGCAGGAGCTCCATCAGGATCGGCAGCAGCAGCCCGGTCAGCGCCAGGGTGGCCTTTTCGGCGAGGTGGTGTTCGATGCTCTTGCCGGTGACGGCGAGGTCGTTGCGGAGCTTGCGGTTGGGCAGACCGAGTGCGGCCAGTGGCTTGATGAACGGCTTGCCGACGCGCAGCGCCCAGCCGTCGGAGTCGGCGGTGAGGATCGGTGGCGGTGCCGGTGTCGCGTGCAGCCGCTCGACCAGGGCCCGCAGCGGTGGCCGTGGCGGGAACAGGTAGACCACCAGTGCCCACAATCCGACGCCGAGCCCGGCGCCCCACAGCAACGCGCTGATCATGACGACGCCCCCTTTCCGGTGAGCAGGTCATCGACATTGGCGTCGTGCGGCCGGATGGTGGTCAGCTCGGTCAGGAACCTTTGGGGTTCACGCAGGCGCGCAATCTTTGCCAGCCAAGCAAAAGCTGCTGCGAACAGCGTTCCGACGAGCAGGAGCATGATCTGGCCGAACGCGGTGTCGTACGGGGCGAGGTAGCCGCGGTTGAGCAGCACCAGCCCGGCGGCGAAGGACAGCGTGGTGATCACGATGACCCGCACGCTGGTCCGGGTGCGGGCACGGCCGGCCTCGACCCGCATCCGCATCGACGCCTGCTCGCGGGCCTCGCTGGCCAGCTCGCCGAGCAGGTCCGCCAACTGGCGGGCCTGGTGTTCAGCGGCCAGTACGAGCGCGGAGATCACCAGGTCTGCGGTCGGGTCGCGCAGTTGGTCGGCGAGGTGGCGCAGCGAGGGTGCGAGGCGTTCGCCGCGTTCCAGCCGGATGGCCAGCTCGGTGATCTCCTCCCGGATGGCTTCCGGGCAGGCCGGGGCGGTGGCGAGGATGGCCTGTTCCAGACCGGCCGCGGCGACCAGGGTGTCGCGCAGCATCTCCGTCCACCCGGCGATCGCCTCGATCCGTTCGAGGTGGCGCTTGTGGTCGACGTTCGAGCCGAGGATCCGCGGCAGACTTACCACAGCCACGACGGTGAGGACGGCACCGACCACCCAGCCGGTGATCGCACCGACGGCCAGGCCGGCGAGCACAGCCACGACGAGCCAGCCGACCTGCTTACGGTCGTGGTGCGCGGCCAGCCAGGTGCCCAGGCGCGACGGCGCCGCCGAACGGACGGGCCGGCCGCGCAGCCCAGCCACGATGAGCAGCACACCGACGGCCAAGCCCGCGCCGAGCAGGCCGAACAGGGCGGCGGTGGTGGTCATGGCCGCCACCACCCTTCACGCCGCTCGGCCAGGTCGGGGTCGTAGCCGGCGTCGATGAGCAGGTCGAGGGTGTCGGTGCGCAATGGGGCGCCCGGCACGGCGCGCAGGTCGGGGCCGGGTCGCCACACTTCGTTGCTGATGATTTGGCGGTCGTCGGCGCCGACGACTTCGCGGATGGAGGACACCACCCGCCTGCTGGGATCGTCGCGTGGCTTTTCAAGGTGCACCACGAAGTGCAAGCCCGCGGCGACCAGGAGGTTGGTCGCTTCCATCGGCAGCCGTTCGGGGCCTTGCACGGCGTAGGCGGCGAGCTTGGTGAATGCGCCCCGGCTGCTGGAGGAGTGCAGGGTGCCCATGGAGCCGTCGTTGCCCATGGACATCGCGTTGGTCAGCGGGATGACCTCGGGGCCGCGGACCTCGCCGACGATCACCCGGTCTGGGCTCTGGCGCAGGGATTGCCACACCAGTTCCGACAGCGAGACCTCGCCGACGCCTTCCAGGTTGGGTTCTCGGGCCTGCATCGCCATCACGTCCGGGTGCGCGTCGGCGTCCTCGCCGAGGCCGAGTTCGAAGACGTCCTCGATGGTGATCAGCCGCTCCCAAGCGGGGATGGCCGAGGCCAGCCCGCGCAGCATGGTGGTCTTGCCGATCGCGGTGCCACCGGTGATCAGGGCGTTGCGCCGGGCGCGCACCATCGCGGTCAGGAACGATTCCAGCGCCAGGTCGATGGTGCCGTTCTCCCGCAGCTCGACCAGGGTGACCTTGGTGTAGCGGTGCCGCCGGATCGAGACACAGGGCCGTGCGGTCACGGCCATGACCGCTGAGACCCGTTCGCCGCCCGGCAATTGGAAGTTGACGATCGGTGATCCGCGGTCGAAACGGCGTTCCTCCACCCCGGACCGGGTGGCCAGGTCGCGGATGAGCTCGATCAGCTCGGTGTCCGAGGCCACCACCGGTGGCAGCCGACGTCGGCGGCCGTCGGCGTACCGCACGAAGACGCGGTCGTAGCCGTTGATGTTGATGTTCTCGATGTCGGTGTCGGCCAGCAGCGGTTCCAGGCCGGCCAGCCCGAAGACCTCGTCGAGCACGGCCGTGATCACCCGCTGCTCGACCTCCGGCTTGACCAGGTCGTGGGCTTGGTTCATCTCGGCCTGGGCATGGGCCTCGGCGGCGTCCTGCAGGATCGCCTCGGCCATCTGACGGCGCGCCACGGTCCCCATCGGGGCACGGCCGCTGCTTTCGTCGTCCCGGATGCGTTGGCTCAGCTGCGTGGACAGCTGCTCCCGCAGGTACCGCCTCAGCCGATCCACAACTGCGGTCTCCCCAGCAGGCAGATGCGGAAGCTCCGCTGGGCCGGGCAGGTTCGCCGGGCCAGGTTGTGGTCCAGCTCCATTCGACGTGGTCGTCAGGCGCGGCTCGCCGCGTCCGGGCCGGGTCATGACGTCGTGCCGTTTCGTGTTTGCGGCCCGAGCGGTTGCAGGGCCGCGCCCGAGACCGGCTCACCGGGCACCGCCAGCCGCAGGTGCGGGGCGCGGGTGGCACCGTTGTTGGCGGCATGCCAGTGCGCGAAGGCGTTCAGCGCGATCTTGGCGGCGGCGCGCCCGAGCACCGATTTCGACGGGCTGTGCCGACCGTTGCCCTGCCCACACAACACCGCGGCGCCCTTGTCGTCGCGGGGAACCCGACCCATCACCGGGATCCCCAAGACCTGAGAGACCTCGGCGGTCGGGTAGCCGTCGCCGACGAGCACGAAGCACGGCTTCGCCGACCACCGCTGGGCGGCCTGCAGCTTGAGCGCGACGTGCGCGAGCTCATCGTCGTGCGGGCGGGCAACCAACAGCATCGCGTCCGCGCCGCGGATGATCGGGAACGCAGGCGAGCCGGGATCCACCCGGCCGCAGTCGACGATGACCGTGGTCCCCGGCTGGTCGGCCGCCCGGCGCATCGGCGACGACGCGCCCGGAGCCAGCACCGACAACGCGGCGCGGGCCTGCTCGGCACCAACCGGCCCGAGCACCACCCGCAAGCCACCAGGCAGGACCTGCGTGTGCTGGGCAAGCAGGGTCGGGTCGGTGCCGCCGCGGCCCCGTGCCGCGGCGGCCAGGCTGACCAGACCCGGTGATTCCGGCAGCCGGAAGCGGGCCATCAAGTCACCGCCGGCTGGGTCGGCCTCGACCACAATCGGGTTCTCCTGCCCCGGCCACCGAGCGCCGAGCGCAGTCGCCAACGTGGTGACGCCGGGCGAACCCTTGAGCGAACAGACTGCGACGAGCATCAGCGTCCACCTCCCGCGATCGCCACCAGGCTGAGCTGACCCGCCGGAGCAGAAGCCAACGCCCGAGCGTCCGATTCGGACAGCTGCAGCGACACCACCGTGGTCTGCTCGGTCTCGCGCGTGGCGATGCCGGTCACCACCGCGGTCCACGACGAGGTCTGCCCGGACCCAGCCGACGTTCCGGTCATCGTGCCCTGGCCCGGTGTGGTGAGCACCGCGACGGTGGTTCCCGGCGACAGGTCGGGCGGGAACTGGCCTGGCTTCAACCCGACAGCGGCGATTGCCTTGCCCTGCACCGGAACCTGCGGGGCGCCGAGGACCGAACGCGTCACCAGCGAACCCGCGGGCAGGCTGAACGCGACCGGCTGTCCCACCACTGTGGACGCCGATGACGCCGGCATCACGTCCATTCCGGAGTCCGCCGCCATGCTGACCTCTTTGAGGTCCTGCGCGGTGAGGACTTGTCCCACCGCGACAGGGCGAGCCAGCGCCAGCACGCTTTGCCTGTCGCCCAACTGCATCCCGGCGAACACGCCACCGGCCGCGCACACCACGACCAGCAGGACACCCAGCAGGAGGTAGGGAACGCTGCGCCGCCGACCCCCGCCGCTCAGACGTGAAGGAGCCTTGCCGTCACGACCAGCCCACGCATTCGGCGACGTTCGGTCCTTCGTCGTCGTGTCCGTGCTGGCCGAACCTGCGGTAGTTGTCACCACCGACCTCCTTCAGGCATAACGCCATTGCGACGCGTCGATCTGTGGGTTTCTCGACGTGCCTTGTGCTGACACGGTGTTTCGTTGTGGCCGTCCGCCCGCACCGGGCGCGGCGGCGTGCTTAGCCGGTCGCGATGCCCTGGCTCTCCGCGACGCGGAACGCCGCACTGCCAGTCGTGGTCATGTTCGGGAACACCCCGCTTTGGCCGGCGCCCGACCAGGTCACCGTCCAATGCACCGTGGCCGTCACGGGGAACGCTTCGGCGCGTTGGCCGGCCGACGAGGTGCGGTAGGTGTAGCCACAGTCCGGCGAGGCGCTTTTCGGGTCGCCCCCGGCGGGAAACGCGGTGCCGGGGCCGGTGCACGTCACCGAACGGCCGTCACCCATCGACCAGGTCACCGAGGTCGGCCTGGCCACCGCGGTCACCGACACGCCCGGCACGGACGCGGTCGCCGAGACATCACCCCAGCTACTGCGGTCCAGCCACAACCAGGTCGGCAGATTCACCAGCTGGTCGCCGACCGGGTTCGCCTGGATCTTCGGCGCCGGCAACCGCAACTGGTTCTTCGCCTGCGCCGCGAGCTCGGCCGGCGACGGCAGCGGCACCCCGCCGGGCTGCTGGCCATCGGCGATCCAGACCGGAGGCCGATACAGCGCGTCCACCGCGCCCGGACCGGTGCACTTGTACACGTACCAGGCGCCGGACGGCGGTTGCGCCTGCGCCAGTCGTGGGCCCGCGACCGCGAACCGCGCCGTCGCCGGCTCCGACTGCGGCCGGTACACCGCGGGCTGCGCGGTCACCGCACCGGACCGAGGCGGAACCGTGTACGACGCCGGCTGAACACCTCCGGGCGGTGGCCCTTGGTAGTCACTTCGGACGTACTCGCAATGCGCCAGGTTCGTGTTCCCACCGATGATCTTGTCGCCGCCGGCATCGGCCTGACCGGTGCCGGGGTTGCGGTTTCCCGGCGTGCCGGGCTTGCTGTTTCCGTTGCCCTGATTGCCGTTGCCGGGCCGGGGGCTCTTGCCCGCACCGAGTTCACAGCCGGGGTTCGGGAACTGGCTACAGTCGGTGTAACCCCAGATGTCATCGGCCAGTGCCGGTGCCGCGGCGGTAATCAACGCGGCCGTCGTCAGGCCAGCAACGATTCCTAGACGTTTCAACATGAGCCCAGCCCCTCCACCGCGAAGCGGGTAACTCGCCACGACCCGTCGGGCTGCTTCTTGACTTCCGCCGTGATCGCACGCTTTCCGCCTGGTGTGTCATTGAGCAACTGGCCATCCTTCTTGTACTTCAGCGAGTTCGTGCTGTCGCCGCAGTCAGAGATCATGACCGTGGTTGGGTTGTCCTGGGGGTCCACACTGGACACCTGAGGGTTGATCAACGGCGCACCCTTGGTCACCACACCGTTGAGGTGATCCGTGTAGAGGCTGCGGGTGATCACCCCGAGCGCATCGCCTGTCGCGTACTTCGCGAGTTCGGGCGACTGCCAATCCGAGGTCTCGCCGGCCTTCACCATCGCCTGCCACATCCCGGCATAGGCAGCCGTCGCCCGTTGCCGCGCGCTGTCCGCCGGAGAGACCGGCGAGGGTGGCGCGCTCGTCGGCGACGAGGAACCAGGAACCCCAGTCGTGCCCCCAGGAGTCGAAGTGGAGTTCGAACTGCAGGCCACCACGGTCGCCGTCGCGAGTCCGACCAGAACCAGTCGCGCTACACGCAGCCCGCCACGGCCGTGTACATTGCCTCCGACCACATGCACCCCCTCGGATCCGGTGAAGTAGTCCTTTCGATCTACTGTGGTACACCTCACGTCTACCTGCCGCCCCCCAGGGGACCGCAACGTCCCTGCGGAGGGACACAGGTGTCTCAACAGCGAAAATCGCCCAAAGTTCACCCAAATGGGCTAATGACATCCTGTCCAAACCGCAGTGCGTAGTAGCGTCGATAACCCGGACAGACGTAGTTAGTCGGCTACAGGGGGTGCGCGATGCGCGACTTGATTACGCTCGCGAACCGTCCGGGACCGGCGCCCTCCTGATCATGAACGCGGCGAGCATCGCAGGTTGGGGACTCGTCGGGCTGCTCATCGGGGGTGGCCTACGGATGTTCGTCGAGCGGGTCGTCGCCCTTCCGGCGTTGACGAAGCGTGTCGCTCCACCCGCCGTCCTGGAAGTGGTGACGGCTCTCCTGTTCGCAGCCCTAGCCTGGCGCAGCGGGGCCAAGGCAGAACTCTTCGCCTACTCCTGGCTCGCGGCGATCAGCGTGCCCCTGGCCGCCATCGACTGGCGCACCCGCCAACTCCCTACCAGGCTGATCTGGCCTGGCGGCCTCGTCCTGATCGCGATCTTTGGCATGGCCGCCGCGGTCAACCGCGACACGTACCCGCTCATCCGCTCCTTCGCCGGCATGCTCGCGCTGCTCGCGTTCTACGGCGCGATCTACTTCCTTCGGCCAGGCGAACTGGGCGGCGGGGACCTTCGACTTGGTGGCCTCCTTGGCCTCGCCCTCGGTTGGATCGGCTGGATCGCCGTGCTGACGGGAACGCTGCTCGGTTGGCTCGCAGCGGCCATCGCAGTGATCGCGCTCCGGGCTGTTCGACGCACCGGAACCGGTCGTCGCGACGTGCCACTCGGCCCGTTCCTCGTGATCGGAACCTTTGTGACGGTTCTCGCCATTCCGCCAGTATGAGGCCGCAGACCGGTCTACGGCTTGCGGTATCCGCACCAGTCGGTGGCCAGCCCACGACAGGAAATTTCGACCGTCACGTGAGGGACGATTCCACTGCCGCAAAGTAAGAAACCCGGCCCACGAGGGACCGGGCGGGTATGCAATCAGGTGTCATCCCGATGCGTCTGGTCCCCGAGCCGATCTTTGATCACAGCCTTGGCATCATCGATCGGCACGGCGTCGGGATTCTCATCGATCGACAGAATGCGCGTCACCTGGGCCTACGAGGCTAACGTTGCTACCGGGATCCTGTATCTCCATGAAGGCGGAGTGCCGCCACTTCACCAGCAGCGCGTGTTTCTCCTGTGAGCTCCTTGGACTGTTTTGCTTCCTCCAGCACGATGCTCCCACTCGCGGTCGAACTTGGCGGCTACGAGTTGCGTCAGGCACGCACGGATGGCTTGGGGTCCGGTGGCAGCGGCACGGTACGGGTCCATCGTCCGGCGGGGTTCTGGGATGTGAGACACCGGCGAATGCCGGATCGGTTGCGGCGCAATCACCTCTCCTATTCCCGGTCGCGGGTCGCCTTGGCGCGCGGGTCGATCAAGGCAAGGGTGATGTCATGGCCGGACTGGCCAAAGGTGCGCGCGCACCTGATACCCGACCTGGCCAAGAAGGTTGCGCACTGCTGTGTAGTCGTGTCCACGAATGCCCTTGAGAAGGTCAGGGATCACGCCTGCACCATAGGTGATCGTCCAGCTTGGACGTTCACGCTGCGGTGGCCGGGAAGGGCCGAACTGTTCGTGCTCGCCGCGGGGACGCCACTGCTGACCAGTCAGGACAAGTTAACCCGGCTGCGCGTCGAGGACGCCGGGCTGTGGTGAGGAAAGTTCTCGGTGAGGATTCGGCGCACAGTGTCCGCTGCGGCGGAGTGCTCGGGCACGATCCGTTCGTCAACCCCTTCAAGCAGGCCCGCGCGCGGGAACTCCCGCATCTGCTCCGGTGTGAACTCCGCTCGTTGCTGGCGAGTCTGGTGGCGGCGGAGTGACTCGTCCCATGTGACCTGGAGGAAGTACCAGCCGCCGCCGAAGTCGCGGTGCAACCGCCGCAGCATCTCGCCGTAGCGCCCAGCGTGCAGGATCCCTTCCAAGATCACCACGTAATCGTTCGCGAGCGTGTAGTGCACGATCTGCTCGATCAGCCCGATGTTGACGCCGCACTCGACGTCGTGTTCCCGCAACAACTTCCGGCGAATCGTGTCTTGGTCGACGATGGCGACACCGCGGCCAAGCTCGGCACGCAGCTCGCGTGCCACTGTGCTCTTCCCAGCGCCCGAGTTCCCGCGCAGCACGATCAACCGCGGACGACTACGCGGAATAGCATCGGATGCGGCGACTTCCATGAGACCGGCAGTGTAGAGCCGGACAAATCACCGGTGCCGCGCCGCTTGAACCGCAGGTGCCAGCCGAGATCTGCTGGTCAGAAGGTGCCGGGGCCGAGGTCCAGCCAGCGTATGCGCCGCGCGGTCTGGCGCCTCGACTGTTGCCGGCGTCGACCGGCATGCCGTGGGCGGCCAGGGTTCGTTCGGCCTAGAACCCGTGGTCAGTAGGCTGACCGTGCGGGAGGTGGAGGAACGTGGGCGCTGCGAATGGCTATGTCGCGCTCGACGTCGAGCGGGTAGGCGGTCGCAGTCGGCGCCCGCTTCAGTTGGGCTTGGTCGAAGTGGTCGACGGGCACGTCACGCGCTCGCTGATGCGCTGGGTGCGCACCCCAGGCCACCCGTGGGACTGCGTCACCACGACATCACGCGGGATGCTCAAGCGTGGCGAGCAGTTGACCCGCGAGGCATACGAGACGGCACCATTCTTGCCGGACGCCTGGCCGGAGATTGCCGCGTTCACCGACGGTCGGCCTGTGGTGGCGCACCAGGCCAGCGGCGACGTGGCGGCGCTGCGGCTGGCCTTCGACGACCTCGGCCTGCCGTGGCCGCGCCTGACCTTCGCCTGCTCGCTCCAGCTGGCGCGCGCAGTGTGGCCCGCTGGTCCGCTACGCAGCCATCAACTGCCGGACCTTGCCGCGCACCTGTTCCCCGAGGCCGGGCTGTTCACCGGCTACCGGCCGGCAACGGTCGGGCATGACCCGGTGGAAGACGCAGAGGCGGTCGCACGCGTTGTCCTGGCCGCGCAGCAGACCACCGGTACCGGCACGCTCGCTGAGCTCCTCGCCTCGACCGGGCGGCGGCTGTGGACGGTGGAGCCCGACCGGTGCGAAACCTCGAAAGGCTGGGTTGATCGGGTTGTCACCACACCGAGCCCACCCGACGGACTGTCCTGGCGTCCGGCCGACCTGCGCGCTGCATACCTAGAGCTATGCGAACACTGGCGCGGCGATCCCGCGGCCATCGCACAGGTTCCGCTGGTCGGCGACCCACTCCCTGAACCGACGCCGCGGCGTCGGCCCTGGCGCCCATGACGCCACCCTCCTTCTCCGCAGCCCGCCCCACCAGGAGACAACCGGCCCAACCGGGGCCACTTCAGGTGATCGCACACAGGTGTGGCCAGCTGCTGGCGAAGGTGGCCTAGGACAAGCCGACCATCTGACCATCGCCGCCGCGGCACCCCGGCCGAGATCGCCGACACAATCCGACGGGTCCATGCCGGCGAGGATAGAGCGGGTTCGGAACGCGGACGCGCAAGCCGTCACGGGCAGGCATTCACTCGCTGCGTTGGACCTTGATGGTGAAGGCGTGGGCGTCACCACCGTCGCCGCGCCCGAAACAGTGGAACCTTCCGGTGCGGGGAGGGCGGTGATGACCATGCGTTCACCGACAAGATCCACCCCGCCGGGTGAATCGTCGCCCTCGGAAGGCTCGCGTCCTCGTTTCCCTCGTGTCGCCTATGCTCGCCGGCATGGAGCCGCCGGCCAGTGAACACGACCGTGAACTGGAGGAGTTCACCACGGCGGTGGACCAGACACGAGCGGCGTTCGCCGACATGGCCGCCGCGTTCCGGGGGTTGGAGGAGGTCTGGGACCGGGGGCTGCGGGAAACCCTCCAGCGGCTGGACGAGTTCCAGCAGGGCGTGGAGGAGGCCCTGCGGCTGACCCACCTGCTCGTCGACCGCACGCCCAGGCCGGTGTGACCCGTCCCGGCCCAACGGAGTTGCTGGTCCCCGCCGAGGCTGTTTCTGCCGGTCGTTTTCGGCTCCGGTAGTTCGGTTAGGTCTGGCCCCGTCAGTGTTCGCCTCGGTGGGGGTTCCGATTGTGTTTCTGGGGTTGTTCAAAGAGTTTTGGCCCCACCCCTGGATGGGTGAAGTTCGTGGGTGCTGCGTGGTGTGTGGCCGGTTGGTGTGGCGTGAGCGTCTAGGTTGTCGCAGCCGGGTGTTCACGGGCTCCTCCGACAAGGTGGTCCGTGAGCAGCCGGCCCATCAAAAATTTCAGGGTGCGCTGGTCGAAGGTCATGTTCATCGTTGAGGGGCATGAGGCTGGTGACCTGGTGATCTCGCCGCTGACCGCCGATGATGTCCCGACGGAGGCCACCACGTTGAAGGCGGAGCTGACCGAGATGCTGCCGTTCGCGCCGATCGTGTCGCTGCTGATCGCTGGCCGCTGACAAGCCTGGCGTACAATTGCCAGGCTTGACGGATCGAACGCGCATTGATCGATATTCATTCTAATGACTTTTTGGGTGTATTCAGCACGTCAACCCCTAATTGCGAAGGTGTACCTGCTTGCATTTTTGTTGATGCGAGGCGAAAATACGTCAACTCCTGCCCGTACGTACCTTGGCGATGCGTGTGGCGTGTGGTTGCATGCCTTGGCATCGTTTTTACGAGGAGGGACTATATGGGCAAGCTACGTTCACGCAGTGCGACAGGCATCACTTTGTCAGTTGCCGCCCTCGCCGTGTCGCTACTTTTCGCACCGACGGCTTCGGCGGCGATCTACGACCTCGGCGACGGCGACTGTCCAACCAACGACGGTGACGCAGTATGCATATGGGCTTCTGCCAGGTACAGCGGAACAGCTGTGGCGTCGGACGGGCATGAACTTCCACTCCGATATGCTGCTAGGTTTACGAACAGTCACCTGTCCACCCCTGACATGGACAATCACTCGCTGGACACCGTGCGCTTCCTTGCATCGCAATCCGGATCGATCAAAGCCCGGGTGCACGGCAAAGCGATGTGCTTCTTCGAAAAGAAGAACTACGACTATTCCGGAAATGTATTCAAGGTGAACGACTGGCAAGATGCACCCACCTTGCCTTGGTGGATTGCTGGTAAGATTTCTTCTTTCAGGCCCTGCTGAAAAAGTCGAGCCGAGATTCCTCGGCTCCTACGCCCTGCCTTCCGGCGAACTCCCGCAGTTTGGTGACCAGGGGTGAGAAGTCGGAGTCGCCGGTGACAAGGATGAAGGCCTCGACGGCGGGGTGGGTGATCAGGGTTTCCATGGCGTCGACCGCCATGCGGATGTCGGCGCCGTAGGCGCGGCAGAGCCAGGTCACCGCCCGGTCGGGGATTGGTTCGGTGTGGTCGGGCAGGCTGGTGGTCGCGCCGAGCGCGAGGTTCTCGAAGTCCAGGAATAACGCGACTCGCTCGGCGCGCGGCCAGGGGTCATCGCGCCATGGTCCGAACTTCTTGCGGTGCCGAGCTTCGGCGTCGCGGACCAGCCGCACCGCGTCATTGACCTTGTCGGTGCCGTCAGGCTTCGAGGGTGTCGCCAAAAGACGGTCCCCAGTAAGAGATAACCCGTGAGTTCGGAGGTTCCTCGTCGGGAACGCAAGGGTCCACTCCGCCCAGGACCAGGGCGGTCTCACTCCTTTGGGTGACAGCCTGCCGTTTTGACTCAACTTCAGCTTTCGTGAACCGATCTCGAACAGGTCGAGGTTGTGCGGATCAGACTGAAGGCAGGGCTGCGGGTTGAGTCTGGCGGTGGTGCGGGACCTGCGCGAGCGGCGCCCGCCAGCGAGCCCGGAGGAGATCGCCGAGTTCGAGACCGACGTGCTGGCCGGGTTCGTGCTCGCCCGCGCCTCGGCAGGCTTGGCCGACGGCACGATCAGTTCCGACGTCGGCCACCTCGAACAAGTCCGGGCCTGGTTCGGCAAACCGTTGTGGGACATGGAACCGACGGACGCCGACGCCTACTTCGGCAAAGCGCTGCGTTCCGCGGCGAAGGGCACCCGGCTGGCGCGGTCGCAGGCGTTGACGACGTTCTTCGCGTTCCTGGAACTGCGGCACCAGGTCGAGATCCACGCCCTGACCGGCCGAGTCGTGCACTGCCCGATCGACGAGATGAACAAGCCCCGCGGTCGCAAGCAGGCCGCGCTGCGCATCCCGCCGACCGACCAGGAAGTCGACACGCTGTTCGCCGGGTGGCGGCAGGAGCTGGTGACCTGCCGGAAGTTCGCGCCAACCGCCCGCAACTTCGTCGCCGCGAAACTGATGTCCCAGGTCGGTCTGCGTGTGAACGAAGCGTGCGGCCTGGACCTGGACGACGTGAAGTGGGAGCTGGGCCGGTTCGGCAAACTGCACGTCCGCGCTGGTAAGGGCGCCAGGGGCAGCGGTCCCCGGGAACGGATGGTGCCGCTGATCAACGGCGCCGACCGGACCCTGCGCTGGTTCATCGAGGACGTGTGGGGGCACTTCGACGACGATCACCTCCGGCCTGGCGCACCGCTGCTGCCCTCCGAGCGTCGTCACGCCGACGGAACCTGCCGCCGCGTCGGCGACGACGCCCTGCGCGCCGGATTGGCCCAAGCCACCGCCGCGCATCTGCCGGGTTGGACGGAAAAGCTTACGCCGCATGTAATGCGACACTTCTGCGCCAGCCAGCTCTATCTGTCTGGTTTGGACTTGGTCTCCATTCAGGAGCTGCTCGGACACTCCTGGATCGCCTCGACTCTGAACTACGTCCACGTTCACCGGACCCGGATCGAAGACGCCTGGGTCGCTGGCCAGAAGCGTGCCGCCGGGCGCCTGGAAGGACTGCTGTCATGAAGTGGAACCTGCGGCTCGCCGCCGCGAATCGAGGCATCTGGAAGGCCAGCGAGTTGCAACACAAGCTGGCCGAGCACGGCCTGGTGATCTCCGCAGGCAAGATGTCCGGTCTGTGGTCAGGAAACCCGGCCAGCATGAAGCTGTCAGACCTCGACGTCATCTGCGTGGCGCTGGGCTGCGAGATCGGTGAGTTGCTGATCCCCGAACCGGAGCAGGTCCACAAGCCCGGCACCGACGAGCAGCCCAAGGCCGCCGCCGCTGGAGCACCCGCAGTAACGCCCAAGCGCCCTGACGGCCGCTCTCTGCCACCGCTGTGACGATGAAGCACAGGGTTCGCGGGCCGGCGCGCACCTGTGTGAGTTGCCTGTCCTGGGGCCGGATCTTTGGGCATGGGTTCTGTGTTGCCTGCTACATGTTCGCCCGCGAGTACGCGGTCGACCAGTGCGCCGGATGCGGTCGCTGGGAGCCGGTGCGCAGTGAGTACTGCCGGTTGTGCTGGGCCCAGGCCAGGGTCCTGGCTCGGGAGAGCGGACGCCCGCTGCACTCGACCGGCGCCACGGCCGTTCGCTTCCTGCAACAGGTACGGCATCACCAACTGTTCTTCGCCGACATGCAGTCCACGCGCGGCGCGTCCACCTCGCCACCCAGAAAGCACCCGCGCCGAGGTCGCCCCCGCACGCCGGATCCCGCACCAGCCGGACGGCCTGTCACTCGGTGGGCGCAGCCGGTGTTGTTCCCCGGTCTGCCACGGGACTACACCCGCTTCGACGAAACCATGGACGCTAATCCAGACAACCCATGGCTGCGCTGGGGACAGCACGTCGCCTGCCAGCTCGCAGAACGACGCGGCTGGCCCCGGCGCATCCGCCTCGACGTCGAACGGTCGCTGATCATCCTGCTGTCCCACCACATCGACGACGACACGGTGTCCTACGTCGCCATGTTCACCGCCCTGCGACCACTGGGCCTCAGCTGCGATCGAACCGCCGACGTCCTGAACGAAATGGGTCTCCTCGTCGACGACCGCCGCCCCGCCTTCGAGGACTGGCTGGAAGGCAAACTGGACGGAATCGCGCCGGGCATCGCCCGCGAAACCGAGACCTGGCTTCGAAACCTGCGCAACGGCGGGCCTCGCACACGGCCACGCGACATCCACACCGTCCGGCAATACGCCAGGGCAGTCCGCCCGATCCTGCTCGACTGGTCCGCGAACTACGACCACCTGCGCGAGGTCACCCGGGAGAACGTGCTCGAAGCCCTGGCGCCCCTCCGCGGCAGGGACCGCCAACACACCCTGATCGTGTTGCGGTCGATGTTCGGGTTCTGCAAGAAGAACGGCGTCGTGTTCCGCAACCCGACGAGCCGCATCCGAGTCGGCGACCGGCACTCGAAGAACATCCAGCCTTTGCGCGACGACCAAGTCCAGCGAACCGTCGCCGCAGCTGCCCGGCCTGCCGACCGGCTGATCATCGCCCTTGCCGCGATCCACGCCGCCCGATCCGGCGCCATCCGCGCTCTGCGGCTCGACGATGTCGATCTCGGCGACCGACGCCTGATCATCGCCGGGCGACTCCGCCCACTCGACGACCTCACCCACAAGCTCCTGCTCGACTGGTTGGACTACCGCCGCACCCGCTGGCCCACCACCGCGAACCCCCACCTCCTGGTCAACCAGATGACCGCACTCAAACTCGGCCCGGTGAGCGGGTTCTGGATCAAAGCCGGGTTCCGAGGACAAGAAGCCACCCTCGAACGCCTCCGCGTCGACCGGCAACTGGAGGAGGCACTCACCCACGGCCCTGACCCGCTGCACCTCGCGGTCGTGTTCGGACTCGATGAGAGGACCGCGATCCGCTACGCCGCCTCGGCACGTCAGCTTCTGGAAACCGCGATCGAGTGCGACACTTCGGGTTGAGCCGAACCCACGGGTCGAGCCCTGGTCCTGGGCGGAGTGGACCCTTGGGTTCCCGACGAGGAACCTTCACTTGCGCTGAACCCACGGCAGCCAAGGGGTCGCCGTAGTATTCGCCGAAAATCGGGCGGATATACCCCTGACCTGCGCAAATCTGCCACTCTGAGACCCTGATCGTCCGGCTCGCCAGCAGCGAGGTCGTCTACTCCGCCGTCCGCATAGGCCCCGGGGCACCGCACGGCCACGGGCGCTCGGGACGGGCTCCAGTAGCCTGCTGACCTTCTCTGGGGGGCTGGAGGTCGTGGTTGGCCACGCGGGTGTTCGCCGAGGACGGGGTTGAGTAGCAGCGGTACAGCCATTAGCGCTAAGCCCTCGGCGTCGCTGGTCAGTGGTGCTTCATGTTCTGCCGTGTTTTCGGTCGTGGCAGAAGATGATCAGGGGGCCTCGTGGGGTGCGGCACCAGGAGCCGGGCTGCGATGGATGACGCGGTGGATGGTGGAGCGGCCGACGGTGTATTCCTCGGCGAGGTCGGCCAGGGAGCCCTCGCCGTCGGCGTAGCGGCGGCGAATAGAGCGCTGCGCGGATTCGGGCAGCTTGGGTTGTTTGCCGCGCAGTTTGCCCTTGCGTTTGGCGATGGCCATTCCCTCGCGGGTGCGCAGGTGGTTGAGGTTGGCCTCGAACTCGGCGACCATCGCCAGGGTTTGCAGGAACAGCCGGCCGAACGGGTCGTCCCAGTCGTAGACCGAGGCGCCGAGGCCGAACAGCACGCCCCGGCCGCGCAGGTCGGTGAGGATCTCGTTGGCTTCGGCCATGTTGCGGGCGAACCGGTCGAACTTGGTGACGGTGAAGACGCTGCCGTCCCACACCGCCGCCAGCGCCTGGTCCAGCCCGGACCGGTTGGTGCGGGTGGTGCCGGAGAAGCCGCGGTCGATGTAGATCCGGTCCGGCTCGACTCCCAGCGCTTGCAGCTGCTCGGTCTGCACGAGCACGTCCTGCTCGTCGGTGGAGCAGCGCGCGTACCCGACTCGTGTCCCATTCTCCCACCCATTGTTCCGTATACCCCCGCCACCGGAACGCAACGCGGAACACTCTTACGGAACAGCTCGACCAGGAACCGTGCTCACGTGCCACGGTGTTCCGTTGGGGTCCCCGTAGTACTCGCCGAAAATCGGGTGGATATGGCTGAGTAGGCTTCTGAGCTGGGGATCTGCGGGCTGGCGGGAGGTCGTTCTTGGCGACGCAGGTGTTCGCGGACGAGGAGCTGGAGCGTCTGCGGGGGTTCCCGGAGATCGGGCGGGACGAGTTGTTCCGGTTCTTCACACTCACCCCGGCAGACGTCGCGTTCGTCGATCCCGGCCGGGGCCGCGGTCCGGCCGGGATCGATTGGATCCCTTTTATTGGGGCACCGAGAGAAAATCACCACCGTAGGAGCACCCATCGCCGCTAAGTTCGCCGGGGTCATGACCGCAGACTCGAATGGACTTAACGGCCTTATCAAAACTCTGATATGCCTGGCCACGGGGGACTTCGCTGTACAGCGTGTGCATCTCACTGTCGCCCACCAGGAAGTAGTCGACATGAGCTTGTTCATTGCTAGTACTGCCGACCCACACCCACCCCTTTTTGCCGTTGCCCGGGTGGTTGTCGGCCTTGGCCGTGTAAGCCCTATGAGTGACGGTAACGGCCTTATCGGATGCCAGGGCGGGCTGCGTTGCCAAACCCAGCCCTGCGACGGCCACCACACCGGCGACGGTGACCCGCCTCAGCGTCTCCAATTTCATTCTTCCTCCTATAAAGCAATTACCCCGTCCGCCCGGCTTGCACAGCCGGAAAGCGTCCTTGCGAACGACCTGATTGAAGACAACCAGGCTGCACAACCGACATCTACCTGATCACGGAAAGTCTTCCTCAAAGTACACAATGTTGTGTAAATTAGGTAACTGATTAGGTTGTTTTGTACGGCTTTTCCTTGATCGTCCATATGGGTGATCAAGGTGTGCGGGCTGGGGATCGGCGCCCGGTCCTACGACGAGCTTGCCGCTCTGGTGGTGCGTCAAGCGGTGGTGATCGAATAGTTGTGGGCCGCAGAGCGGGGGTTGGTTTTGTCCGTCAGTTGCGACCGCGTTTCTCCGCGCCTCCCGACCGCACCCGGTTCGGCCGGGAGGTTTGTGTTCGTGAGATCTGACCGCGCCCGATCCCCGGCTCGTAAGGCGGGCACACTCGACCTTTCCTCGATCCGTGCCGCCCTTGACCGTTGCGCAGGCGCAGGTCCAGGTGGAGCGCCCGGAGCGAAGCGGAGGACGAACGACCTAAGAGATAACCCGTGAGTTCGGAGGTTCCTCGTCGGGAACGCAAGGGTCCACTCCGCCCAGGACCAGGGCGGTCTCACTCCTTTGGGTGACAGCCTGCCGTTTTGACTCAACTTCAGCTTTCGTGAACCGATCTCGAACAGGTCGAGGTTGTGCGGATCAGACTGAAGGCAGGGCTGCGGGTTGAGTCTGGCGGTGGTGCGGGACCTGCGCGAGCGGCGCCCGCCAGCGAGCCCGGAGGAGATCGCCGAGTTCGAGACCGACGTGCTGGCCGGGTTCGTGCTCGCCCGCGCCTCGGCAGGCTTGGCCGACGGCACGATCAGTTCCGACGTCGGCCACCTCGAACAAGTCCGGGCCTGGTTCGGCAAACCGTTGTGGGACATGGAACCGACGGACGCCGACGCCTACTTCGGCAAAGCGCTGCGTTCCGCGGCGAAGGGCACCCGGCTGGCGCGGTCGCAGGCGTTGACGACGTTCTTCGCGTTCCTGGAACTGCGGCACCAGGTCGAGATCCACGCCCTGACCGGCCGAGTCGTGCACTGCCCGATCGACGAGATGAACAAGCCCCGCGGTCGCAAGCAGGCCGCGCTGCGCATCCCGCCGACCGACCAGGAAGTCGACACGCTGTTCGCCGGGTGGCGGCAGGAGCTGGTGACCTGCCGGAAGTTCGCGCCAACCGCCCGCAACTTCGTCGCCGCGAAACTGATGTCCCAGGTCGGTCTGCGTGTGAACGAAGCGTGCGGCCTGGACCTGGACGACGTGAAGTGGGAGCTGGGCCGGTTCGGCAAACTGCACGTCCGCGCTGGTAAGGGCGCCAGGGGCAGCGGTCCCCGGGAACGGATGGTGCCGCTGATCAACGGCGCCGACCGGACCCTGCGCTGGTTCATCGAGGACGTGTGGGGGCACTTCGACGACGATCACCTCCGGCCTGGCGCACCGCTGCTGCCCTCCGAGCGTCGTCACGCCGACGGAACCTGCCGCCGCGTCGGCGACGACGCCCTGCGCGCCGGATTGGCCCAAGCCACCGCCGCGCATCTGCCGGGTTGGACGGAAAAGCTTACGCCGCATGTAATGCGACACTTCTGCGCCAGCCAGCTCTATCTGTCTGGTTTGGACTTGGTCTCCATTCAGGAGCTGCTCGGACACTCCTGGATCGCCTCGACTCTGAACTACGTCCACGTTCACCGGACCCGGATCGAAGACGCCTGGGTCGCTGGCCAGAAGCGTGCCGCCGGGCGCCTGGAAGGACTGCTGTCATGAAGTGGAACCTGCGGCTCGCCGCCGCGAATCGAGGCATCTGGAAGGCCAGCGAGTTGCAACACAAGCTGGCCGAGCACGGCCTGGTGATCTCCGCAGGCAAGATGTCCGGTCTGTGGTCAGGAAACCCGGCCAGCATGAAGCTGTCAGACCTCGACGTCATCTGCGTGGCGCTGGGCTGCGAGATCGGTGAGTTGCTGATCCCCGAACCGGAGCAGGTCCACAAGCCCGGCACCGACGAGCAGCCCAAGGCCGCCGCCGCTGGAGCACCCGCAGTAACGCCCAAGCGCCCTGACGGCCGCTCTCTGCCACCGCTGTGACGATGAAGCACAGGGTTCGCGGGCCGGCGCGCACCTGTGTGAGTTGCCTGTCCTGGGGCCGGATCTTTGGGCATGGGTTCTGTGTTGCCTGCTACATGTTCGCCCGCGAGTACGCGGTCGACCAGTGCGCCGGATGCGGTCGCTGGGAGCCGGTGCGCAGTGAGTACTGCCGGTTGTGCTGGGCCCAGGCCAGGGTCCTGGCTCGGGAGAGCGGACGCCCGCTGCACTCGACCGGCGCCACGGCCGTTCGCTTCCTGCAACAGGTACGGCATCACCAACTGTTCTTCGCCGACATGCAGTCCACGCGCGGCGCGTCCACCTCGCCACCCAGAAAGCACCCGCGCCGAGGTCGCCCCCGCACGCCGGATCCCGCACCAGCCGGACGGCCTGTCACTCGGTGGGCGCAGCCGGTGTTGTTCCCCGGTCTGCCACGGGACTACACCCGCTTCGACGAAACCATGGACGCTAATCCAGACAACCCATGGCTGCGCTGGGGACAGCACGTCGCCTGCCAGCTCGCAGAACGACGCGGCTGGCCCCGGCGCATCCGCCTCGACGTCGAACGGTCGCTGATCATCCTGCTGTCCCACCACATCGACGACGACACGGTGTCCTACGTCGCCATGTTCACCGCCCTGCGACCACTGGGCCTCAGCTGCGATCGAACCGCCGACGTCCTGAACGAAATGGGTCTCCTCGTCGACGACCGCCGCCCCGCCTTCGAGGACTGGCTGGAAGGCAAACTGGACGGAATCGCGCCGGGCATCGCCCGCGAAACCGAGACCTGGCTTCGAAACCTGCGCAACGGCGGGCCTCGCACACGGCCACGCGACATCCACACCGTCCGGCAATACGCCAGGGCAGTCCGCCCGATCCTGCTCGACTGGTCCGCGAACTACGACCACCTGCGCGAGGTCACCCGGGAGAACGTGCTCGAAGCCCTGGCGCCCCTCCGCGGCAGGGACCGCCAACACACCCTGATCGTGTTGCGGTCGATGTTCGGGTTCTGCAAGAAGAACGGCGTCGTGTTCCGCAACCCGACGAGCCGCATCCGAGTCGGCGACCGGCACTCGAAGAACATCCAGCCTTTGCGCGACGACCAAGTCCAGCGAACCGTCGCCGCAGCTGCCCGGCCTGCCGACCGGCTGATCATCGCCCTTGCCGCGATCCACGCCGCCCGATCCGGCGCCATCCGCGCTCTGCGGCTCGACGATGTCGATCTCGGCGACCGACGCCTGATCATCGCCGGGCGACTCCGCCCACTCGACGACCTCACCCACAAGCTCCTGCTCGACTGGTTGGACTACCGCCGCACCCGCTGGCCCACCACCGCGAACCCCCACCTCCTGGTCAACCAGATGACCGCACTCAAACTCGGCCCGGTGAGCGGGTTCTGGATCAAAGCCGGGTTCCGAGGACAAGAAGCCACCCTCGAACGCCTCCGCGTCGACCGGCAACTGGAGGAGGCACTCACCCACGGCCCTGACCCGCTGCACCTCGCGGTCGTGTTCGGACTCGATGAGAGGACCGCGATCCGCTACGCCGCCTCGGCACGTCAGCTTCTGGAAACCGCGATCGAGTGCGACACTTCGGGTTGAGCCGAACCCACGGGTCGAGCCCTGGTCCTGGGCGGAGTGGACCCTTGGGTTCCCGACGAGGAACCTTCACTTGCGCTGAACCCACGGCAGCCAAGGGGTCGCCGTAGTAACCGGCCGAAAATCGGGCGGATACTACGGCGACCCCGGGTACCGCCGCTCGCGCGCCATCTGACCAAGCTTGCCGCAGGTCAGCAGCAGAGATCAACATACCTCGCCGAACCAACCGACCAAGATCTCAAACACCTTCTTAGTAGATCCGCTGTCCGGAAGATCAGGAGCACCTCACACGTGAGCGTGACTGTTTCGAAGAAGTCGCAGCCCAGCGGACGGATCGTCCGCGGCCCGCGGCGCGGTATCCGCAGCGGGCGTCGGCAGCATCGGGCATCCCACTGGGCATGTTACCTTACGGCGAAGACCGGAGCCGTGGGCGGGTTTTGCGCGGCCCGCGTCCCAAAACGCCGGCCAGAACACGCGTAATTTCCTTATTCCTCCGGTTCACGCTTGATAACCTTCTTCTTGTTTTTGTCGAAGTAGGATAGGTAATCGGGGCCGTAATCGGTGAGGATCAGGCGGTGAGGATTTGACTGATCATCGAACGCGTTGTCCAACGCGACCAGAACAGCGATCGGCTGATTGCGATATCCGCCATCCCTGTCCGGCATCCGGACGGCAAAGTTCACAAAATACGCGTTGATACGACTGCGGTCGTAGGCCGGCCGAGACGTGTTGGCCTCCAGCGCGACGTTCGCGAACGCGATGGCATTGGCCGCCCCTTCAGCGCTCATAGTGGTCGGGCGCTTGGTAGTCCCCGTCACGTCCATGCGATAGTCCGGGAAACTTGCGTAGGTCTGTCCCCAGGCTGCGATGGTGTCTTCAGTGTCGAGCACGGCACCCAGATATACACCGAGAATTCGCCCGTTGAGCAGGGAAGACCACTCGCGGGCAGGCCGCCGTTTTTTGCCGTCCCGGGTGAGGACGGCGTCCTCGGTGAGGAACAGTCCGTTTTTGTTCAGCAGGGCTCTCTCGTGGTCGAGGAGGTGCTGTTGCCGCAGGGGACCGGGTGTTACAGGAAGTGGTGCCGATGATCGGGTTCTTGTGCTTCCTCGAACCAGCCGCTTGATCTCGGTGGCCACCGCCTTCTCCAGCTGCCCCCAGACCACATTCTTCAGATAGGCATCCGTCGGCTGGTTGTCTACCTGTAGCGGCAGCCGGGGGTCGTCAGGGTTACGGGCGATGCGTTCCAGCTGAGACTGGCCGATGGTGATCGTCGCGGTGATGTGATCGACCCGGTTCCGGACTGCGGGATGCAGCTGCCCGTTGTCGTCGGCGTAGGGCGCGTACACGCGGTGCACCGGGTCGCGCGGGTCACGCCAGGGGAACGCGTGGTCCATCTCCGGCCTGATCGTGAGCTGATGCTGGATGGTCCTGGTCCAAAGGATCTGGACCTCGTTCTCGGTGCCAGGGGGTTCGGGGGGATAGACGGTCTCGGTCGCGGTCCGTCCCTGATCCAGCTCCACGCGCCGCACCCTGGGCTGGCTGCGTGTGGGCCGGGGGTGGATCCGGGGCGGCTCAGCCGGGGCAGCCTCAGCCATCTGGACGTCAGGCCTTTCGGCTGCCGTGGACATGGCACGGACGCCCAGGTAATGGCCGCCCGCGTCAAGTGTCCGCAACAGCGTGACCTGGACGCCGTTTTCCGGGCCATAAGTGGCCGCGTCGCGGCCGTTCTCATCCACCACTGTCAACCGCAGCCCTAACATATGAGCCAGCGCGTACGGGACAAGGTCGGCGGAATCGTTCATGTATACGCCGCGTTTGCCAAGCGCTCGGACTGCGTCCTCGTAGGACTGGTTGGGGTTCCCGTGGAAACCCTGCAAGCGCGTCTCATTGGCCGCCAAGTAATCGGCGGCCCGCTGCCGCAGATCCGACACTCGTCGCCTGAGCTCGGCGGGTTGCAAGGGCTGATAGTCCGGCCTGGAAACCAACACCGCCTCAAACAAACAGTCCCCATTAGGGACCGTATCCACCGCCTCCAATCCCCGCTGAGTCAAAATTTCCCGCTGGGCTACGGTCGGCGCCGGGCGAGTCCGCAGCTCACTCGACGACCCCACCGTCTCCACGTCAATCCCAGGACCGATCTGCTGGGGTGCTCCCGTCTCCAGAACAATCTGGGCGGGCTGTCTCGGATTGGTGTTGCCGAGGCCGTGTTGGTGTGCTGAAGGACGATATGTTTCGAGGCCGGGGTTTGGTTGGGGTGGTGCGAGCCTGGTGCCGAATTGGTTGCCAAGCCACTGGGCTAGTTGTGTGGCTGATTGGATGTTGTTCGTGTGATTCAGTTCATCGGCTATGACCAGGCGCATGTATTCATGCAGTAGGAGTCGCCGCCGCGTGTCCACTGACATTTCGGGGTGGGGTTGTGGTGGTGCGGTTTGTTCCCTGGCGAGGATCTCGTCGGCCTGTCTCTGCAGGTGGGTCTGAACCTCGGAGGGCTGTTTCGTTATTGTGTTACGTGCGAGACCGGCCTGATGTTGCAACGTGTTCCATCGGGTGTCGACGATGGAGTGCGCGATTCGGTCTGCGAAGTCATTAACGGTCCCCTTGGGTGTAGCCATGTCCGGAGCAAACAAATTCGGCAATACTTGATGTATTGTGCGAGTGAGTTCCTTCTCCGTCGCTATCCCGAAACCTCGGTTGGTGAGCCTGTTGTCGATCCAGCCCCTGCCGAAAACGATCGCCGCCGCGTGATGCAAGGGATTCCCCGGCGGCAGACTGTCCTGATCTGTTGCTGGCAAGGTGGCGACACGATTTACGTAACCCAGGGCGGCGTCGAGCACCTCCGAAGGTGCATTGGTTATCTCGCGGGCTTTGAGCACGGCCTGAAGATATATTAAGTTTCGGGTCGGGTCCGCTGATATCGCCGGGCCCTGGGATGCTGGGTGGGTGGGTGGGTGTTGCTGGCGGTGGACCCGGGGCGGCTCGGCCGGACCAGCGTCAGCCATCTCGACATCAGCATCAGCCTCGGCGCGCTGCGCGTGGGTCGCCTCCCCCCCAAACGTGCCATCAGAGTGCTGAGGCCGGCCGGCGTGGCTGGTCGCGGTATGGCCATGACCAGCCACGCCGGCCGGCTCAGGCGCCTTTCCGTCGATCTCGGTTATGTATTCTTGGGCATAATTGCTCAACTCGTCGTTGCTTATATCTGACTGTCGCCCCTGCTCGTAATACCCGGATTTTAGGAGGTCTTGCCGGGTTTTGACTTTCAGAAAAGCCGTCCGAGCCTGATCGTTCCATACTATTTTACGCTTTTTAAGATACCCGCGAAATCCGTTGGTTGTTGCCTCCGCTTTAGCTGTCGACACCGACTTCCGAGCTTTTATATCCGCAGCTTTCCGCTCCTGCTGTTCTGGGGCTTTCCGCTTCTGCTCCTCAGCTTTCCGCTGTAACCCTTCCTCGGACGGAAAATACCTGTCAGCTTTCCAGCGCCCCCCCATCACGGTTTCCCAGTAAACGTCAACAAACTGGACGTAATCAAATTTTACTTGTCGACTTTTGAGGTAATTTTCAAATGCTGCTTGTGTTGGTATTGAAGTCTCGGAATTCATGTAACTTTTGGCATGCCGGTAAAGACTTTCTTTGTTGCTCTGGAAGGGTTTCTGCCCCGATGAAGAACGATGCTCCATCGACCCCGCACTATCGCCAACACCCGACTTCGGCACACGCTGCTCATCAGCCCGCCCCGGCCCTGGCCCCGGCGTCGGCTGCGGCTCACCAGGGCGCCACTGGCCGGGCGACGGTCCGACAGCCGGAGCGCGACCGGCCGCACCAGCCAACCCCGGTGGCTCGCCCCTCAGCCTCAAGCCCCCACCGATGATCTCGTTCTTCTCCTGCAAGATCGCCTCCCGCGCAATAGCGCGCAGGTCCACAACTTTCCCTATCACACCCGCGTCTTGCAGATGCACCAAAACGTGCTCTTGGGTCGGAATGTTTTTGCCATTTTTCTCGCGGTAGCGCTGAATATAATCACGGGCCAGTTCCGTGATCGCGTCTACATCCTCTTCTCTTGCCGCGCTCAACTTCCGCGGCCACGACTGATTGTCGCGTAATTCCGGCGGGCCGCTCTGCGTCACACGCGCCGGCGGATCGACCTCCGGTTGTGCGGATGCGCCCGGATAACGCGGTCGCTCGGCACCGACCGGCTCGCCGTGACGCACAGGACTCCCCCCTGACGAACCCGCAACACGCCCTCCTCCAGCCACATCACGTGAATACCCAGCAGCCTCGGCAACATCAACATCCATAGGCCCTCGACCAGCGGGAGCCGTCGTGGACGACGTATCCCACCTGGCAGGCGTGCGCTGTCGGGAGGGCCCGGCTGATGCCCGCTGGTGGGGCCTGTCCAGCTCCTGACGATTGACCGGCATGCCGCCGGGCACACGCGGTCGGGGTCCAACGTTGCCGTGGGTGAGCAACATGTGTGCAAGATGGTCGGCGAGTTCGGCGGCGGTTTTCGGCCGGTAGGTGCGTTGCGCCAGATACCACCGAAACATCTCGTCGACCTGTGCCGCATTGACCGTGCCGTCCTGCCAACCGGAATTCTCCTTGCCCAACCTCAGGTTCACGTCATTGACCACATCCGTGGCTATCCAGCCGTCTTGTTGGATCAGCCGGACGTCGTCGAACTCGGTCCCGGTATGGGGCCCGAACAGTGCCTGTATGCCAAGCTTGTCGGTGAGCGTGATATCGAGCTCGCTCAGAACAGTCTTCGCATCCAACGCCTCAGATACGTCAACATCGACCAAAGTCCTGATGTCCTCATCGACATCGTCCGCGGCCTGCCCCGGCTGACTGATGTAGAAAGATTGCGACGCCGTCAGGGGTGAGTCACCAGGCTGCTGGTCCTCGACACTCGCCGTGTCCTGATCGGATATGTCGAACTCGTAGACAGTCTCACTGTCCTCAGACCAGCCAACATCCCGTACCCACCCGGTTTCCAGACCAGGCAACCCTTCAACATCGACTACGGGCATATCCTGCTCAGGGCCGCTTGTGATCAGGTTCGCCGGGTTCGGTGCCCCGGAAGGGACGATCGCCGCACCGGGTCCAGCATTCACCGTCGCCGACCCAGCACCGTCCGACCCAACAACCGCAGAAGCCGACTCACCCGACACCATCGACGGAGCGACGGAAACCGCGCTCTTCGGACTACCGACGCCGACGTTCAGACCACCGGGCACCATGTTCGGTCCGGCAACAGCGGAATTCGGCCGGTCGTTAGCGGTGTCCTGCTGTTTCGGCACCGGGGTGATGGTGACCTGCTGCGGGTCTTGCTGGAGCGTCACCTCAGACTGCTTCACCACCGGCGCCGTGGCGTTCTGGTTCTCACCGGCCTCGGTGTCCACATCGAACGCGTCTTCGCCGCTGTAGAGGGTTGCGGCGTCGTCGTCCCAGTCGAGGTCCACTTCGATGGTGGGCAGGGTGCCGCCCACGAAGGCGGTCTCCAGACCCGGGAGGCCGCCTTCGTCCATCTTCGGGCCGTTGGCGTTCTGGGACGCGGGATTCTGCGCCGATGGCGTGGCGGTGGGGCCAGTGTTGGCTGCTGGATTTGCGGCTGTGTTCTGTCCAGCGCTCGCGACCGCTGGACCGTTGTTGCCGGCATTCGTAGCCGGGCCGTCGGACGGTTGCGCGACGTTGGCGGGGTTCGGACCTACGGCCGACGTCGTCGGAGGGCTAGTGCTTGGACCGTTGACCGTGGTGTTGGGATTGCCGTTTGCAGTGGCCTGCGGACCCGAGGACACCGCGGGACCGTTGTCGGAATCCAGCCCTGCCAGTCCGTTCGCACCCGCGGGCCCATTTCCCGGTACGTGCGAAAGCCCATTGGTCGGGCCGGCGCCCGAGCCCGTCACACCAGGCGTTGCCGGCCCATTGACCGACGTCCCCGTACCACCAACCGAATTCGGCCCACCATTCACGGCCGGGCCGTTCGACGACACATTCGGCCCGGCTGGCCCGTTCGGTGTCGGTGTACTTCCGGGCGGTCCTACCGAAGGTGCGACTGGATCGCCCCCTCCTGGAGCGGGGGCGCGAGTGGGCCAGTGCCGGGTGGGGGCGGCGGTGTGATCGGCTGACCATTCGGCCCCAACCCGACCACTGTCACCACTGTCACCACTGCCGGACGGCAACGGTGGCGCCGCGCTACCACCACTGGGCGGCGGGCTGCCACCATTCGCGCCCGGCCCACCCACCGCACCACCCGTATTGCCCGTGCTAACCGGGCTGGTGGTGCCGGTGGTGCCGTTCACTCCCAGACCGACACCGGTGAGCCCGCCGCTGTGCACGCTGTCCGGATTGGCTAACACCGGTGGCGGTACCGCACCGTACGCACCGTGTGGAATGCCCAGTTTGTTCTTCTGCGCTTGGATGTTCTCGCGGGCCGTCGTCTCCGCCTGGTGCATCCCTGTATCGGTGACAATGCTGTTGACCACACCAAAACCGATATCTGAGGCCGAACCACCGATACCCGGCGCCATGGCCGTGCCACTGGCCACCACCTCGGCCACGATCCCGGACTGGACCCCGTTCACGAGCTTCGTCCCGTGCGTTGCCCCCAGCCCCGCCTTCCTGCCACCAGTGTGCGCGACAGACCCCGCCCCGCCACCCAGGCCACCCAAACCCGCCGACAGCCCAATCGACGTGCCATCCGACCTCTTGCCCGCCAGACCATCGGCCAGGGCCGTCTGGGCCATTTCCTCGTTAGCCTCCTCGACAACGTCGTCCGCCGTGTGCACGGCGATGGTCCGCCAGTTCTGCTTGACAGCCTCCTTGAAGACCGTGGGCAAATTGCGGACGGCAATGTCCTGACCCGTCTGCTTCATCGCGGTCGTCACGATGTCGTCGAAGCCGCCCTTCGCGATCCGAACGGCCACGTTGTCCAGTCCGTGCGTGGCCACCTCGGTCACGACCTTGGTCATGATGATCGCCATGGTCTTGCGACTGACACCCAGCCGCACCAGCCGCACCATCAACTGCCCCAACGCGAGGATGAACGGCCACGACGCCCACAGGAAAATATTCGCCGCGATCCACGCCAACTCGTTCAATGTCCAGACCACCTGGACATAAATCCCGTACCGGCCGGACTCGATATTCTGCGCCTGCTGTTCCAGCTTCCACGCCTGCAGGTTCGCCATATCGGCCAGCGTTTCGCCCGTGCCGTCGTTGAGCTTCGCCGCGAACTCCCGAAACGAATCCGCCACCCTGTCGCTGACGTTGTTCGCAACACCATCGACCAGCCTGTGAAGACCATCACCCGCCGACACAATCCGCTGCGCGAAAGCCCGGTACGCCTCCGCCTGCTCACGCATCAAGCCGACCTGCCCCGGCGGCAGCGGCCCACCCGCGATCAGGATCGGCAGACCCTGCCACCCATCCGGAATGAAATGACTCTCGTCACCAGGCGGTTCTACGGACACAGGGCGCTGGTCTCAATCACGACAACCGTGCAGGTGGCTCTGCCGACCGTCGGACACAGGCATGTGTGTGTCCTCCATCTCCCCGCCCGTTTGGCGAAGACCGCGGCGAACTTCGTGCCGTTGTCGTCGTCACCGGAGATGTACTGCCCATCTGTGATGCCATCGAGCCCGGACCGCAACAGGTCGACCGTGGAGTAGATGCACTGCGTCGTCTCGTCGAATCCCGGGATGTACGTGCGGAGGACCGAGATGCTGACCCGAATCTCGCCGCTCATGTCATGGGCCTGCCGAAGAAGCCGTTGGCATCGAAGTCCTTCGGCAGCAACGCGTCCAGGTCGGCCGTACCGTCCATCATGCTCTTCAGGTCGAAACCCGGCGGCGTCATGGGCCCCATCAACTCGGCCATCTTGTCCCGGGATTCCGCCTGTGCCTTGGTGATGGTGTCCAGCACCGCCGCGGCGAGTTCCGAAGGGGTCAACCTGCGGTACGCCGTCGACGGGAACCGCACGTTCCGCACCTGCCCGTGTTGACCAACAGTCACCGAGACCACCGTGCGCGGCGCGGTGACGGTCACCTCGATCTCGGCCAGCCCGCGGTGCACGTCCACAGCTTCCTGACGCCTACGCTGAAACTCGTCGAAGGCATCCTGCAGCTCCTGCTCAAAACGAGACACCACGCAATGCTCCTCACGACTATCCAAATCAGTACACAGCAGCCCCGCCAAACAAAACACGAAAATGCCCTCGCCTCCTCCCATGACTGCCCGATCAACCCTCGGATACCACACGAACATCACCCGGCGACACGAGCGTGTCAGACCCGGATCCGCGAATAGTGCCGGCGCTGTTCCCTCAATAATCCGGCCGATCCGGCCCTGCGCGGGCTACTCGATCCCTTCCACGCGGCAGCGCTTCCGCAGTTCCTCGCCTACCCGCTCGGCACGGCGTTCAGCCTGGAGACCTCCTCGGCCAGCCACGCGGCCAGCTTCTCCGCCTCGGCCACCGAGCACCCGCGCGGAACCCGACGAACTTAAGCACCCGAGGAACTTCAGCAACAGCACGAAGCCCAATCGTGTCGGGCCACGCTTGCCGGCAACCTGCCCTAACTCGTCACCAACCAGCGTCCAATGCTCGATCAGAGCTCATCGTCATCGATCCTCCGCGCCACGCGCGAGCTACCCCCGCACCACAACACGGCCGTGCCCGCGCCGGCTGGGCAGCACCGTCGGCGTCCTGCTGGCCGACCTGGACCACTTCAAACAGCTCAACAACACCCACGGCCACATCGCCGGCGACCAGATCCTGCGCGCGGTCGCCGACGCGCTCAAACACTCCGTGCGCGGCTACGACCTCATCGGCCGCCACCGACCAGATCGCAGCCGCCGCCGAACGCGTCCGCGTCTCGATCTCCCGCCGATGCCCCGGCAAGGCCACCGACTCCCACACGGCCACCTTCACCGCCGCCCACGGGCACCTGATCCAGGTAGAGGTCGACGCGCTCGACCCCGCCGACCTGCACGCCCTGTTCGACACGGCCATCACCCGCCGGTGAAACCCACACGCCCACGACACCGTGCTCCACGCGGAAGCACACGACCGGAACCGGCTGAACAACCTGTAAGTCAGCGCAGCGAGGTCCAGTCCAAGTCGTCCCCATCGCCATCGCCATCGCCATCGGCGTCGGGGCCGCCGTCGTCGTACAGGCCGGGGAACCGCCGCGGGTTTGGGCCTTCCCCAGTTGTCCTGGCCCAGCCAGGACTCCCGCCGATCGCCGCGCGACTGAGTGCGTCGTCGGAGGCGGTCCGCGCCATTTCCGCGTCCGGGCCACCGTCCTAGACCAGGTAGTGGCCCTGCCAGTCGCGGGCCAGCTCCACCCCGTCGTACGGCGAGCCGTCCGGCAACCCCAGCACGACCTCGGTCACCCGACCGTCCTCGTACTCGTCATCCAGCTCCACCCGCACGAACAACGGGACCTCGAACCCACGCTGACTTCGCCGCGCTGCCGACCAGCGCCTGATCAGCCCGACGACACAGGAATACCTACTGGTCGCACGCTTCACGCAAAGGCTCATTGCCCCTTTCGCGCGTATCCCGACGGGCCCCCGGGTACGTCTGTGGCGTTGCCCAAGATTTCGTCCAAGACGTAGTGGGCTTCGCGTCGGGTCGCGACGATGACCTTCGTGCCGTAGGTGGTGTGCTGATCGGTCACGTGCGTGTAGGTCGACAGGACCTGCCCGCCGTGGATGACCATGTCCCGGCCGGTCAATGTCTTGCCGCGCACCGGGAACCGCTGCCCGTCCGAGGAGGACAAGGTGCCGCTGCCGAACACCGCGGCCAGCGGCAGCTTGCTGTGGTAGCCGATGATCGCCAGGTTCGCCGCGCGCAGCGTCTCCTCACGGACGTACCACTCCGCGGTCCACGCCAGGATGTCGTAGGAGATCCCGCACGCATCCGCCATCCGCGTGAGCCCCAGGTTGGTGGAGTGGCTGATCAGCACCGCGATCAGGTTCCGTTTCAACTCCGGGCTGCGTGACTGCTTGCCGCCGGCGTGGGTGAAGCAGTCCAGCAACCCGGTGCGCTTGTCCAGCTCGATCAGCAGCGACACGATCGGCGCGAACGGCAGCATCGCGGTCAACTCGGCCTTCAACGCGGTCGCCTCGGCCGGGATATCCTCGGCCGACAGCGGCGAGATCACCAGGTCCCCGGCGTCGTCCAGACGTACCGGCCCGTCCCCGGCGGCCAACACCTGCTCCAGTTCGCCCAGTGCCTGGTCCAGTTCATCCTCGGCGGCCGCCAGCGCGCGGGCCGGGTCGGCGGGTTTGCCCACGAGCTGGCAGAACTCCGCGCGCTGCGCCGACCATTTGTCCGGGGTGAGCAGGTAGGTGGCCGGGTCGGAGTAGCGCCGAGAGCCGGGCACGTACACATCGCCCGTGCGCAGCCCGTCGCGCAAGCCCAGCAGGGTGCACAACTCCCAATAGTGCCGGTGCGCGTTGGTGTTCCCCGACTTCCGTGCGGTGTCCAGGTAGCCGCGCCACCGCGTGGGCACGAACCCGTCCGGCGCATTGGCAGGGACGCGCCGGGCGCCGGTGGCGTTGAGTTCCCGCAGGATCTCCACCGCCTCCAGCAACCCTGCCGCCGCGGTGCCCCCGGCGAACCGCACCGTCGCGAGAACCTGCGGGGTGAACTGCCGTAGATACCCGTACGAGCCGTCCAACGCGGCGAGGTGTCCGTGATCGCGTGGCAACCGAGGTTGCGCCTGCGCCATCGCCGCCCGCAGACGTTGCCACCCGATCCGCTCACCCCGGATCAGCCCGCCGATCTGCTCGTCGCTGATCTGCGGGTCGGTGATGATGGCCAGCAGGTCGTCCAGCAGTGCCTGGCGGTCCTCCCCGGCCTTGCCCCGCTCGGCCAACAAGTCGCGCATCTTGCGCTCCGCCTTGCCTTCCCGGGCCGAGATCGCTTGGTCGAACAACCCCACGACCTCATCGAGCACGTCGGTCGCCGACTGCGCCAGCAGCGTCAGCAAGATCGGGTAGCGGCGCTGCGGATCACGCCGTTCCAGCGCCTGGGCGGTCAGCCGACGCCCGACGGTGGCCAGGAACCGGCGCCGCTCAGCCGGAAGCATCGACAAATCCAGCGCATCCGCGCCCAGGTCGCGGAGAAACTCCAGCTTCGCGACCTCCGCCTTGATCACGGTCGGCGATGCCTCGACCGGCCCCGTCGACAACCACCGCAGGCGCGTCGTCTTGATCCCCGGATCGACGACCAGCAAGCCGTCCAGCGCGGCGCATCGCGCGTCGGTGAACTCGTGCGCCAGCCGGGCGAAGGTCTCCCGCTGCGCCTCCTCCCGCGCGTGCGCGACCCGTTTCACCACGGTCACCGGGCCCGGCCGGATCACCCGCGCCGAGATCAGGTACTCACACGCCAACCGGAACAGCAACGTGGGCGAGTCGTGCTCCATCGCCCGCGCCAGCAGGAACTCGTCCAGCTCCTTCATTTCCAGCGTCGTCGGCAACCGCCAGCTCAGATACTGGGCGACCAGACGCAGATGCTCCGTCCGAGTCTTCGCCCGCCGGCCGTACGAGCGCAACACGGCCGGATCGACGCCAAGCTGATTGGCCAGCCGGGCCACCGCCACCGGAGGCGCCGTCGACACCTTGTCCGGCACGAAACCCAGCCACGGCAACGTACACAGACCAACAGCCAGGCCAAGCCGGTCCGCCGGGCCACGCCCACGGCCGGGATCGACGAACGCGACGTCGGCCGGGGTGAGGGTGAAAAACCGGAACAACTCGTCCCGGCCGATCTCCGGGAAGCCCCGCAGACGCTCCAACTCCTCGTCCGCGAACACCTGCGCCGCCACGCACGCCTCCAGCCAGCACCAAAGATCCCCAGCTCAGAAGCCTACCCAGCCATATCCGCCCGAAATTTCCTGGTTACTACGGCGACCCCTTGGCTGCCGTGGGTTCAGCGCAAGTGAAGGTTCCTCGTCGGGAACCCAAGGGTCCACTCCGCCCAGGACCAGGGCTCGACCCGTGGGTTCGGCTCAACCCGAAGTGTCGCACTCGATCGCGGTTTCCAGAAGCTGACGTGCCGAGGCGGCGTAGCGGATCGCGGTCCTCTCATCGAGTCCGAACACGACCGCGAGGTGCAGCGGGTCAGGGCCGTGGGTGAGTGCCTCCTCCAGTTGCCGGTCGACGCGGAGGCGTTCGAGGGTGGCTTCTTGTCCTCGGAACCCGGCTTTGATCCAGAACCCGCTCACCGGGCCGAGTTTGAGTGCGGTCATCTGGTTGACCAGGAGGTGGGGGTTCGCGGTGGTGGGCCAGCGGGTGCGGCGGTAGTCCAACCAGTCGAGCAGGAGCTTGTGGGTGAGGTCGTCGAGTGGGCGGAGTCGCCCGGCGATGATCAGGCGTCGGTCGCCGAGATCGACATCGTCGAGCCGCAGAGCGCGGATGGCGCCGGATCGGGCGGCGTGGATCGCGGCAAGGGCGATGATCAGCCGGTCGGCAGGCCGGGCAGCTGCGGCGACGGTTCGCTGGACTTGGTCGTCGCGCAAAGGCTGGATGTTCTTCGAGTGCCGGTCGCCGACTCGGATGCGGCTCGTCGGGTTGCGGAACACGACGCCGTTCTTCTTGCAGAACCCGAACATCGACCGCAACACGATCAGGGTGTGTTGGCGGTCCCTGCCGCGGAGGGGCGCCAGGGCTTCGAGCACGTTCTCCCGGGTGACCTCGCGCAGGTGGTCGTAGTTCGCGGACCAGTCGAGCAGGATCGGGCGGACTGCCCTGGCGTATTGCCGGACGGTGTGGATGTCGCGTGGCCGTGTGCGAGGCCCGCCGTTGCGCAGGTTTCGAAGCCAGGTCTCGGTTTCGCGGGCGATGCCCGGCGCGATTCCGTCCAGTTTGCCTTCCAGCCAGTCCTCGAAGGCGGGGCGGCGGTCGTCGACGAGGAGACCCATTTCGTTCAGGACGTCGGCGGTTCGATCGCAGCTGAGGCCCAGTGGTCGCAGGGCGGTGAACATGGCGACGTAGGACACCGTGTCGTCGTCGATGTGGTGGGACAGCAGGATGATCAGCGACCGTTCGACGTCGAGGCGGATGCGCCGGGGCCAGCCGCGTCGTTCTGCGAGCTGGCAGGCGACGTGCTGTCCCCAGCGCAGCCATGGGTTGTCTGGATTAGCGTCCATGGTTTCGTCGAAGCGGGTGTAGTCCCGTGGCAGACCGGGGAACAACACCGGCTGCGCCCACCGAGTGACAGGCCGTCCGGCTGGTGCGGGATCCGGCGTGCGGGGGCGACCTCGGCGCGGGTGCTTTCTGGGTGGCGAGGTGGACGCGCCGCGCGTGGACTGCATGTCGGCGAAGAACAGTTGGTGATGCCGTACCTGTTGCAGGAAGCGAACGGCCGTGGCGCCGGTCGAGTGCAGCGGGCGTCCGCTCTCCCGAGCCAGGACCCTGGCCTGGGCCCAGCACAACCGGCAGTACTCACTGCGCACCGGCTCCCAGCGACCGCATCCGGCGCACTGGTCGACCGCGTACTCGCGGGCGAACATGTAGCAGGCAACACAGAACCCATGCCCAAAGATCCGGCCCCAGGACAGGCAACTCACACAGGTGCGCGCCGGCCCGCGAACCCTGTGCTTCATCGTCACAGCGGTGGCAGAGAGCGGCCGTCAGGGCGCTTGGGCGTTACTGCGGGTGCTCCAGCGGCGGCGGCCTTGGGCTGCTCGTCGGTGCCGGGCTTGTGGACCTGCTCCGGTTCGGGGATCAGCAACTCACCGATCTCGCAGCCCAGCGCCACGCAGATGACGTCGAGGTCTGACAGCTTCATGCTGGCCGGGTTTCCTGACCACAGACCGGACATCTTGCCTGCGGAGATCACCAGGCCGTGCTCGGCCAGCTTGTGTTGCAACTCGCTGGCCTTCCAGATGCCTCGATTCGCGGCGGCGAGCCGCAGGTTCCACTTCATGACAGCAGTCCTTCCAGGCGCCCGGCGGCACGCTTCTGGCCAGCGACCCAGGCGTCTTCGATCCGGGTCCGGTGAACGTGGACGTAGTTCAGAGTCGAGGCGATCCAGGAGTGTCCGAGCAGCTCCTGAATGGAGACCAAGTCCAAACCAGACAGATAGAGCTGGCTGGCGCAGAAGTGTCGCATTACATGCGGCGTAAGCTTTTCCGTCCAACCCGGCAGATGCGCGGCGGTGGCTTGGGCCAATCCGGCGCGCAGGGCGTCGTCGCCGACGCGGCGGCAGGTTCCGTCGGCGTGACGACGCTCGGAGGGCAGCAGCGGTGCGCCAGGCCGGAGGTGATCGTCGTCGAAGTGCCCCCACACGTCCTCGATGAACCAGCGCAGGGTCCGGTCGGCGCCGTTGATCAGCGGCACCATCCGTTCCCGGGGACCGCTGCCCCTGGCGCCCTTACCAGCGCGGACGTGCAGTTTGCCGAACCGGCCCAGCTCCCACTTCACGTCGTCCAGGTCCAGGCCGCACGCTTCGTTCACACGCAGACCGACCTGGGACATCAGTTTCGCGGCGACGAAGTTGCGGGCGGTTGGCGCGAACTTCCGGCAGGTCACCAGCTCCTGCCGCCACCCGGCGAACAGCGTGTCGACTTCCTGGTCGGTCGGCGGGATGCGCAGCGCGGCCTGCTTGCGACCGCGGGGCTTGTTCATCTCGTCGATCGGGCAGTGCACGACTCGGCCGGTCAGGGCGTGGATCTCGACCTGGTGCCGCAGTTCCAGGAACGCGAAGAACGTCGTCAACGCCTGCGACCGCGCCAGCCGGGTGCCCTTCGCCGCGGAACGCAGCGCTTTGCCGAAGTAGGCGTCGGCGTCCGTCGGTTCCATGTCCCACAACGGTTTGCCGAACCAGGCCCGGACTTGTTCGAGGTGGCCGACGTCGGAACTGATCGTGCCGTCGGCCAAGCCTGCCGAGGCGCGGGCGAGCACGAACCCGGCCAGCACGTCGGTCTCGAACTCGGCGATCTCCTCCGGGCTCGCTGGCGGGCGCCGCTCGCGCAGGTCCCGCACCACCGCCAGACTCAACCCGCAGCCCTGCCTTCAGTCTGATCCGCACAACCTCGACCTGTTCGAGATCGGTTCACGAAAGCTGAAGTTGAGTCAAAACGGCAGGCTGTCACCCAAAGGAGTGAGACCGCCCTGGTCCTGGGCGGAGTGGACCCTTGCGTTCCCGACGAGGAACCTCCGAACTCACGGGTTATCTCTTAGTCGGCGGTTCAGGCGATATGGGTGTGGTGTTAGCCGAGGAGGCGTTGCTGGGTGGCGCGCAGCCGGAATGACTCGGTGCCGGTCTCAATGATCGTGCCGTTGAAGGTGAGCCGATCCACAATGGCCGAGCAGAGCCGTTTGTCGGCGAAGGTCTGGTCCCATTCGGAGAACGGGGCGTTGGACGCGACCGCGATCGCGCTGCGTTCCTCCCGGTCGGTGAAGACTTGGAAGAGCAGTTTGGCGCCTGCTTTGTCCAGGTCGAGGTAGCCAAACTCGTCCAAGCAGAGCAGATCGACTTTGCTGTAGCGGTTGAGCACGCGGGTGAGCTGGCGTTCGTCAGCGGCTTCGACCAGTTCGTTGACCAGGTTGGCCGTGGTCGTGTAGCGGACCTTCAGCCCGGCCTCGGCGATCGCGGTGCCGATGCCGATCAGCAGGTGAGACTTGCCGGTCCCGGACTGGCCGATCAGGCAGAGTGGCTGCCCTGCGGTGACCCAACTGGGTGTGGTCAGGGTGTGGATGACTTCGGGAACGACATTCGGGTTAGCGGTGAAATCGAAGTCGTCCAGCCGTTTCGCGCGGGGGAAGTGCGCTTCGCGAACCAGGCGGGTCTTGCGGCGCTCGTCTCGGTGTTCGCACTCGGCGTCCAACAGGGTGAGCAGGAATCCTTTGTAGGAGACCTGTTCGCGCATGGCCGCAGCCGCGAGTTCTTCGAAACGGGATCCGATGGTGGGCAGCCGCAGGGTGCGGCAGGCCTGGTCGATCAGGGCGTCGAGGCTGTCGACGCCGGGCGCTGTCGCGGGGATAGTGTGGGTGGTGGTGACGCTGGCCGGGAGGGTGGCGGTCATGCCGTGGTGCCTTTCGTGCGGCGAAGCAGCTGGTCATAGATCGCCACCGACGGCAGCGGGCTCGAACTCGCGGGCAACTCGCGTTTGGAGTGCAGGGAGATCACCGACGCCCCTGCTGGTTGAGATGTGGGGGCTGTGGGCGGGTGCAGGCGCGGGTCGGGCATGTCGTCGGTGATCACCGGGATCACCGCGGTGTCCAGGCCCAGATCGGCGAGGTCACGCTCGTCCAGCAGGGCGCGGCCAGCGTCGTGCGCGGCTTTGCGGGCCTCGATCGCGACCAGGTCCGGGCTGGTCGACCCGGCCCGCAACGCGGTCGTGATACCCGCGGTGACCGCCTCGGCGGGCAGTCTGCGGTGCAGCAACAGCACCTCGATCAGTGCCTTGGTGCCCTCGCCGTCTCCGTGTGCGGTGCGGGCGGCCGACCAGAACGCCTCGTGCGCGGAGGTGAAGCTGCCCTCGGCGCGGGCGGTGGCCAACGCGGTCGACCCTGCCAGCGCGCCGGGCTTGCCCAGCAGGATCTCCAAGTAATGATCGAGCTGGTCATGGGAGTCACCGCGGCGCGTCATCCGGGCGTGCCGGGCGATCACTGTTGCCTTGTCAAACACCACGACATCGTTGGCGCGCAGCGAGACCCGCACCCGGCGGCCGATGAACCGCGCCGGGATGGAGTAGTGCGACTGGCGCACGGTGATGCGCGAGTCGCGGCCGACCTTCGGGTTCAGCGTGGTGCCGGTGTCGAAGTCGTCGAACGGCAGCGGCGCCAGCAGATCGGCCTCATAGGCAAAGTTGAACCCGACCGTGACGCGCTGGTTGTGCAGGACTCGACTGTCCTCGGCCCGGTCGATCTCAGCGATTCGTTCGTTCAGCTCAGCCAGGCTGGCGACGTCTGGGACCGGGACCAAATGGGTCCGGCGGAACCGGCCGCCTTCCTGCTCGACGCCGCCTTTCTCGTGTGCGCCGTCCTTGCCGGGGATGCAGTAGAACGCATCGAAACCGTAGTGGGACCTGAACTTGACCCAGTTCTGCGACTCGACCCGGTTGCGGCCGAAACACACGCGTTGGACCGCGGGTTTGAGGTTGTCATAGCGGATGTGCCGGGTCGGGATCCCGCCCAGCGCCCGGAAGGCCTCCACGTGGCCCTCCATGAACGCCTCCTGCCCTTCAGACAGGAACACGCGGTGCACCGACTTGCCCGAATAGGACAGTCGCAGCGTGAACAAATGGCACTTCATGACCTGGCCCGCGACCCGTACCCACACGTCGGCGAAGTCGACCTCAGCCTCCTCGCCGGGCAGATGCTGCTGGGGCACCATGCCCTCCAGGTGCATCTGCCGCTCCCGCAGTTCGCCGACCAGTTCCGTGCGTCGCCGCGCGACGTAGGTGTAGACGGTGGTGCGGCCTGCCTCGGTGAACCCGTGCTCGCTGACCAGCCGCTGGTAGATCCGGGCGGTGGTGTGTTTCTGCTTGCGCGGCGAGGACAAATCCGCGATCAGCATTTCGTCGATCAACCCGTAGGCCGGCTCCAACACCGAACGACGTGGTGGCGGCTTCTTACGCTCTTTGGGCACGGCGTTGGCCAGCGCTTCCCGCACCGTCCTGCGGTGCACCTTGTACCGCTCGGCCAGCGTCCGGACCGACGCGTCCGGATCCAGCCGCCGATCACGGCGTATGCGTTCGAACAACTCGACGCGTGACAACGACAACTCCGGCCTCCGACACGACCGCGTAGATGTGCAAGGCGCTCATCGTTGAGGGTCCGAACGGGTGAGCGAGGGTCCTTCACCCCATCGTGGGCGTGTCCACAAAGGACGAGGTGGGGCCAAAACTCGTTGAACGACGACCGGTGGGGCCAAAACTCGCCGGACAACCGGGGCCAGAACTAACCGGCATAAACACCGAGGCCGTGGTTCAGGGGATCGCGTGCCAGCGGGCTGACCGGTCGCCGGCGCGCAGGGACCGGATGCGGTGGTGCAGTTCGCCGGCGGCGGCCGGTTTGCTGGGGGCCAGGCGGATGTAGGCGCCGAGGGCGTGTAGTTCGGTGATGTCGCGGAGCAGGGTCCAGCCGGGCCAGTCGAGGATGTTGTAGCCGTAGGCGGTCAGGAACCGTGTCCGGTCGGCTTCGGGTTCGTGGAAGTGGTCGGGGATGCCGGTGAGCAGGTCCAGTTCGCGGGGGCCGAGGCAGGTGCCGTCCCAGTCGATCAGCAGCCAGGTGCCGTGGTCGGGGTCGCGGACCAGGTTTTCGCTGTGCGCGTCGGCGTGGACGAGTCCTTCACCGAGGGGGAACGAGGTGGTGGTGAAGGTGTCGATGAGTGTGTGGGCGCGGTCGAGCAGCCAAGCCCGGTGGTCGTCGGCGACGGCCGGGTGCGGGCGTTGCTGGTCGAGGGTCACCGCCTCGAACAGTCGCTGCAACGGCTGGTAGCGGGGCACCGGGAACGCCGGGGCGGGCAGCGCGTGCAGGCGCCGCAGCGGCACTGCCAGGTCGGCCAGCGAGGGTGCCGGGGTGGTGGGCCGGTGGGGCCAGAAGGTGGCGACCGCTCCGGCGGCGATAACCGGCTGCTCGCCGGGTGCTGGTGGTAGCGCGATCGGCTCGGGTTGGCTGGCCAGCCAGCGGGTGATCTCGATGCAGGTCTGGGCGCGGCGGCGGCGTACCAGGGTATCCGGGGCCAGCCGGACGACGAGGTCTTCGCGGGGCAGCAGGTACACCGCGTTGGAGCGATGGTGCAGTAGGCGGACATCGGCGGGATCGGCGCCGAAGATCCGGCAGACGTCCCGCAGCGCGGGCAGGCCGGGCAGACCGGAGTCCTGGCGGGCGGGCAGAGCCATTGGCGGCTACGCCGCCGTGCTGGCTAGCGTCCTGCGGATGTGCTCGCGCAGGTCGGCGACCTCGGGCTGGCCGCTGTGCGGGGTGGCCACGGTGTCCAGCACACGCAGCCGGGCGTAGCCGCGGGTGGAGGACAGCCCGGTGATCGCGTCCACCGCGTCGTAGCCGGTGGCCACCGCGGCGGCGATGTCCCCGGCCTGGAACTGCACCGAGGCCAGCGGGGGCAGGATCACCGCACGGCTGCGCTCGTACTCCGCGCCGTACCCGCTGGCCGCGCTGGTGAGCTTCTCGATGGCCTCGGGAGCGAACTCCGGGCGGGTCAGCGACAGCAGGTACAGCGAGTGGCCCTGCTGGGCGGTGATCTCGGCGTCGTTGACGAACCACGCCCACGGCGGGGTCGTGGCCGGGTCGGCGGCGGCGTAGGTGTCCTGAGCGTTGCCGATGGCGCGGCGGGTGGGTTCGGGCTCGCCGAGCGCGGCACGGCACCACCCGAGCACAGCGGAGATGTAGCCCTGAGTGATCATGCTGACCGGGTGGCGGCGGTTTGCGGCCGTGGCCGAGGCGAGTTGGACCAGGCGCAGCGCCTCACCCGCCTTGTCTGCGTGCTTGTTCGCATCGAGGCCGTACAGGTGCAGGGCCTGGTGCGCCATGTCTAGCAGCACGTCCACGGCCAGGTCCGGTGCGCGGGGGTGGTCCTCGGCGCGGCGGGCGGTGTCCAGGGCGTAGGCCCACAGGCGACGGGCGGCGTCGTGGTCCTCGACGTCGTAGGCCATCCACCCGGCCATGCTGGCCAGCTCGGCGATGGCCACCAGCAGCCGGGTCCGGACCTCCGGCGCGCAGACCGCATCCTCCAGCCGGCGCACCTGGTGCAGTTGCGTGACCGCGGCAGCGCGGCACAGCCCGCCGCCGTAGGCGAAGTCCGAGCGACGGAATCCGTCGGTGATCGCCTCGATCGCGTCGACATCGGCCGCGCCGATGCGGGGCCGGGTCGCCGGTTCGACATTGCCGGGCAGCAGCGCGCCCAGCCGGGCCAGCTCGGGATGCAGGCTCGATCCCAACGTGGCGGCCGTGACCAGGGCGAGAAAGTCCCTGCGCTCCAACCAACTCACCTCCTCCTGTGCCGCCACGCTACCTGGGGCCTCGGCCGGGAAGCCGAGCAATCGGGGCGGGATGCGCAGGAGAGTGGCCAGCCGGGCGGCCAGCTTGACGTGGGTCAGCCGCCGCTCGCCCCGCTCGACAGCCGAGACTCGCGATTGGGACAGATCCAGCAGGTCGGCGAGTTGGAGCTGGGACAGCCCGGTGTAGGCACGGACGGCGGCGAACACCGCGCCGAAGTCGTAGTGGGCCAGCGCGGCGCGCAAGTCCGCGTCCTCGTAGAACCCGTCCGGGATCGGCTTGCGGAACCCCGCAACGCGTGCGCACGAGCCGCACATCGGGTCGGTGGCGGTGGCCAGCATGGTGCCGCAGAACCGACAGCGTTGTCGTCCTGGACCAGTCATGGCTCGCCTTCCACCATCGGACAGTGTTCGCGCAGGTTCACAGCGTAGACCCCCGCTCGGTACCAGCCAGTCGTGTCGAGCCTGCGAAGTCAAGCCCCAGTGGGGCTAGCACCGCTGGGGATCGGAAAGGCCGGTGCAGGCCGCGACGGTGGTGGACATGGCCACGCCGATCTCGATGACCGACCAGGACGCGCCTGGGGCGATACCTGCTGATCCGCGCCGCTGTGCGGGCTGGCAGGACTCGTCGACGGCGGCGGTGGCCGACGCGAGCCCCCGATGGTCCGACCCGGACCCCCGACCTGGGTCGGGCCACCGGGTCCCCACCTCCGTGCCGCCCGCTGGGCGCCCAGTGCTGACCTTCCCCACCGGCGGCCACCGATGCCGCCAGTACCGGATGGTGTGCGGGTTCTACGAGTGCGTGCACGGCCACGTCCGCCGGATCAGCGTCCGCGCCGGGGGTGGGCGATGAGCCTCACCCTGAACCCGGCACTGGTCCGCGGCGTCCTGCAGCGGGTCGCGCGAGGGCAGATCGTGTCCGTGGACGGCATGTTGCGTCACCGCAGCGACGCGCTGCTACCGCAGGCGCTGTCCCTGCGTCAGGCCCTGCACCGCCACGACTACCCCACCCTCCCACCCGGCTCGATCGGACCGCCGGTCGCGGGACTGAGCGTGAGCGGGATGCAGTTGCTGGACTGGTCGTTCCGGCAGCCGGATACGCCGCGCTCGCTGGCCCTACTGACCCGCGATGACAGCAGCGCCACGGCGGAGGCGGTCGCCGAGACCGCCACCCGTGGCCCGCGGGCGTGATCGAGGTGCGGTCGCTGATGGAAGACAGGACACCGGCGCGGCCCACGGGAGCAACAGCGGGATGGTGGTGGGGCACCAACCGGCCCGGCGGCACCTACTACGCCGGCCGCGCCCACGTCGTGCACCCCGCGCAGCCGACGGCTGGGTTGTGCGGCCTGCCGGTGGACGACGTCTGGGAGCTGCGCCCGCCGATGCCCGAGCACCTGTGCCCGGACTGCTGCGTGCTGGCGATGGCCGCCTCCTACCCACCGTTTCCAACGACCCCACCGCCCCCGCTGCCCAGGAGGGCAGCGAGCCACGACCGGCCAGCCCTGGCACCCGAGGCACCGGCCGAGCAGACCGCCGCGATGCCCGCCGTCGGCACGGACGAGGACAACCCATGAAACACCTCCGCGACCGGCCCCCGTTCAGGTCTTTCACACCCCAGCCCGGTGCGCCCGAGCGGCCACCCCCGACATCGGGGCCGTGCGACGCCGACGCGCGGAAGGCCGCTCCGGCGCACCCTCCCGCCGACCCGTACGACCAGGCTCCAGCCCGCCATCCCGCCGATGGGCTGGGCACACCCGCGACCCCTCGCGCGGGGTCGTACGGGTCGGCCCCGATCAGATGTGGGAGGTGACCCGGCGATGGCCAAACACCAGCGCGCGACACCCTTGATCCGACTGCTGGCCAGGTTGGGATGGCAACGCGACCCCAATCTGTGGACGGTGCGCTGTCGCGACGGGCGCGGCCGACGAGCACGCCTGCACATCCGCCTGACTGCGGACGGTGTCACCCTCACGGCATCCTCGCGGGGGCCGTGGACCCTGACTCCGCTGGAAGCCGGACGCCTCCGTGGAGCCACGCGAGACGCCGTGCTCACCTTCGACCGGCTCGCCGGTAGCGGACACGGCGTGATGCCGCCTCCCGCTCGAACAGCAGCACCGGCGTCGCCTCAACCAATGGGAGATCCCGTTCCCCGCCGGCGAGTCCGGCTCGATCCGTCCGCCCGGCCATCCACGGCCGAGATCGCCTCCCGCATCGCTGCCCCAGCGACACTTACTCCGGAGGTCAACCATGACCGTCAGACTGACAAATCCACCGTCCACACCGGCCGCGCCACAGTGGCTGCGTGACCTGGTCGCCGCGCGCACCCACTACGAAGAGCTGCTCGGCTGGCCGGTCACAGTGGACATCGAGCCGCGCAGGCTCGCTGTGGCCGTCGGCCAGGTGCTGGACGCGGTCACCATGCCGACCGCGCTCGGCCACAGCGTGCTCGCCGAACTGAAGATCACGATGCTGACCGGTCCGGTGGTCGCTGACCCAAGTGACACCTGGTGGACCTTCCTCACCGCGCCCGCCACCGCATCGCGGCCCGACATCCCCGCCGACCTGCACGCCCGCAAGGTCTATCTCACACCCAGAGGCGCGCAGGTGATCATCCCCAGCCGGATTGACGGTGACTCGTCGCGGTGGATCGCCCCGCCACGGCCCCGACACCCCCTGCCGCCGTGGTCGGTCGTCATCGGCGCGACCCGACGCGTGGCTGACCACCTGGCCGCAACCGACCGCCGCTGACCCCCTTTACCGATCCGACCTCCTCTCGAGACCCGCTGACAATGAACAGCACCGCAACTGTCAACGCACAAGAGAACCTGCCAGCGGCCACGAGTTTCGGCACGGGCCTTGTCGTTGCCGGCTCGGTGCTGTGATGGGCGGTGACCGCTGATGGTGGCACCAGCGGAGCGAGAGTTTCTGGCGCGCGTAGCCCGCGCCAATCAGGCCATGGCCGCAGCGGCGCTACCAGTGATCAATGGGACCTTGGACGCCAAGGACAGCCGCTGGCTCGGTGCCGAGTTGATCGCGATCGGTGAAGAGTTCTGCCGCCGCGCGAATACCCCGCTCGACCCGAGCGTGAATGTGATCGACGGAGAACTAGTGTCCACTATCGACAGTCCTCAACGGAGGCTGTCGTGATCGACGCGTTTCAGCCGGAGCCAGGCTGGTCCGAGTTCCGCGAGGCCGCCGTGGAATACGTCGAGCACGGGTGGCCCGTTCAGCCAGGCACCTACCAGATTGACGGGTCTCGATAGTGGCACGGCCGCACGCACGTCGATGGTCTAGAACCCGTCGCACAACCGTGGACCCGTACTGGCATAACCGATATCGGTGTCGCGAAGGACGCGTGGACACGGCACCCGTACTCGATCCTCATGGCGTGTGGACACATCGCTGACGCCATCGAGATTCCCGCGACTCTCGGAGCCCGCCTCACGCAACGTATGCGGGCCGACGGCTGTCTCCCACCGACCATCGCCACCCCGTTCGGTACATGGCTGCTGCTGGCTAGTCCAGGCGAACCCATGCGGCTCGAACTGGCCCAGAGTCCCAGCATCGGCGTCCGCCGCGCCGGGGCGTGGATCGCGCTGCCACCTACGGCACACGGTCACCTGTCCTACCGCTGGCACATGCATCCACGCGCCGCTAGCTGGTCAGTGCCCAGCGCGCTCGCCGTGCAACAAGTCCTCGTCGATGCCGTTGCGCCTGCCGCCCGTCGTTCGCCGCACGCTGGTGCACGGGACAGGCCGACGGGAGAGCCCCCGGCCCGATGGCCGCCAATGCTCTGATTCCGGAGCTGCCGAGACGCGGCCAGTCAAGCTCGCTGAGCGGCTGCCTCGGTCGCCGTGCCGGTTGGCGGTATCCACGGCATGACCTACTCCGGCACCTTGGGGGGACGGAGTGTGACATATGCGGTCTGACCAGCAAACACGCCGACAAAGCTGGTAGTTACTGGAGAATGCTGGAACTCTGGTATCGTCTCGCCCATGACGGAGCCCCTGGAGGAACTCGAGCGTCACATCGAGGGTTTGCGGACCAAGGTGCGACGAGCGGCCATGTCCGGCGACCCGGCGCGAGCGCGGGAACTGCGCGCTGAGCTTCGGCGGGCGGAGCGGGCCTGGGATGACGCCCTGGCTGCGTTGACCGCCCCCGAACGGGAGCCCGATCGGGGGCGGCAACCGGGTCCGTTGCTACCAATCCGCGACCAGGTTCACCAGGCGCTCACCCTGCTCGGTGTGCCGTCCGCGCCCAAGTTGATCGTCGCCGTACACGGTGCGTTCTTCGCGGGTGAGATGGCCAGCGCGCAGCTGACCAGCCTGCGGCGCGATGAGGAGCGTTCTTTCCGATCGTCTCCGCACGCTCGCCCGTACTACTTGTGCAGCGCGTTGACCGCGGATCGGTTGGTACCTGCCCGTGGGCTATTAGCAGTCTCAACCTGGCCCATGCCGCGCCGGGTCATCGGCCCGCTCAGCGCACGCGTCGACTTCCTTACCGCGGCCATCCAGTTGTCGGAACAGATCGACAGGATGGCCGAGCCAGCCCTGCCCGCGTTGAGTTTGCTGTGGCGGTTCGCCACCAACATTCCCGGTGCCGCCGAGTCGTTCGACGCCATGAAGCCTCCGGTCGTCGCCGAAGCGGCACGAGCGGAACTCGCGATACATGACGAGGCCGACCACGCACATCGCGAGGCGGCGGCGTCCCGAGCCCGAACACAACTCGATGAGATCCATCAGCTGTTCGGCTCGGCCCTGAAGCTCGTACCCCGTGCCACAAACAAGAAGTAAGCGAAAGAAGCGGACTTCCTGCCCGCGCTTCCCCCGCGAAGGAAGAGCAGTTGAACAACACCGACACCCGCCTGGACGTCATCCGCGGGTCGGCCGAGCCGAAAAAGCACAACGCCCGAACGATCGCCGCGTTGACCAGCAACCCCGGCTGCGCCCGCCGGAGCATCCTGGACGCGGCGTCCATCGACAAGCAGGCCCTGGCCGAGCACATCGGCCACCCCGCCGCGTTCGGCCTGTCCAGCTTCGCGATCGCCCGCGGCAACGCCTTTGAGACGTACGTGAAGGCCAACGGCTGCGCCGAGCTGCTGCGGCTGCTGCGGGAGCACCTTGCCCTGCCGCTTCCCGAGGTGTCCTACGACGATCTCAACAGCGTCGCCGGACACGAGACACTCGAAGCACGCTACCGCCGCTCCCGCCAGCTATTGGCGCACGCCGCCCGATCCGACCAGGACGCGGGCACGCTGTTCGATCACCCCCTGCTGCGCATGACCATCGGCGGTCGAGACGTCTACCTGGAGCCGGACCTCGTCGCGTTTCGGCTGCGGGATCGCTTCCACGTCGTGGAGATCAAGTCCTTTCCGGTGATTGACGGCCGGGCCGATTCCAGCAAGGTCGCCTCGGCGGCGATCCAGTCCGCCGTGTACGTCCTGGCGCTGCGCCAGTTGATGGAGCAGTTAGGGTTCGACTCCGCCGTGGTGTCGCATGAGGTGTTCCTGGTGTGTCCCGAGGACTTCTCCAACCGGCCGACCGCGGCGTTGGTCGATGTGCGCAAGCAGTTGACCGTGGTGCGACGCCAGCTCGCCCGCCTCACCGACGTCGGCGCCATCGCCTCGACGCTGCCGCCGGGGTTGACCCTGGACCTTCGGCGTGACGAGGCTGGTGTCGCGACGCGCCCCGTTGACGAGCTGTGCGAGGCGTTGGGCCAGATCGAAGCCCGCTACGCGCCCGAGTGCCTGGCCACCTGCGAGATGGCGTCCTTCTGTCGAACCGGCGCACGCGGACACACCGCCGCGCTGGGGCGATCCGTTCAGGAAGACCTCGGCGGGATCGACACCATCGCCGCCGCGCTCGGGTTGGCCACCGGCGCGCTCGACCCCGGTGAGCACGCACACGAGGCGGCCCAGGTGCTGCAAATGGCTGAACGCCTGCGCCGCGAGTGTCTCGGTGGTGCGGCATGAGCACACTCACCTCGCTGGCGCGGGCACACGCTGTCGAGCTCGGCCGAGCCCAGCCGATCGCGACCGTCCGGCACGTCCACGTCAGCCAACGGCCGCTGGTCTGTGTGCCGCTGGCGATGGCGGGCGAGGCGAACGCGCCGCTGGCCGTCCTGGTCGGCCGGGACCGCGACGCGCCCCGCTTGCTGATCGTTGCGCAACCCCGCAACCGCGAGCTGCGTTTCGATTTCGCTCATTCACTGGCGTTGACCGTGTTGGGCTACATCGGGAGTTTCGCCAGCACGATGGTGGCCAGCAGCCGGCCAGGTGGCGGGTCCAAGCCTCGCGTCGCCGACGCGCCACAGGTGTGGGTGCCCAACCGTGCGGGCATCGACTTCCTTCGGCTGTTCGGGCGCTCCACGCGATTTCGCTCCACCACCGGCCCCTACGCGGTTCCCGTCTCGGTGCCCTCGCTGGGCAGGTGGCTGACCTTCCTCGCGGAGCGCGCTGAATACCCCGGTTCCTCGTTGTTGGTGGCTGCGACGGACGTCTTGGCCGAGCATTGGGCCACCGGGCAAAGCGCGGTCGAGGACGGCAACCTCGCCTCCTTGCTGGGCTGGATCGCGCCGCCGCCGGGATCAGACGGAGCGCAGGCCGCACTGGCGGCAGAGGACCCGCTGGTGTGCCCGCCTGCTGGCCCTGCGACCGACACGACGTTCGACCGGGAGGTGCTGGAGCCCGGCATCGCGGAATACGACCGCGCGTCCGCTGATCCCGAACGGCGACGGCGGGCTGTCACCCGGCTGGAAACCGCCTTGCGCGGACAACTCGAACCCACTTGGCGGCTGATGTGGCAGGCGATCGACCAGCTTCGGGCGCTCCCACCGGGAGAGCATGTCGCAACCCGGTGGGATCTGGACAAGGACGCCTACCTGCGCTTCCACACGCATGTCGCGACTGGCGGCCATCCGCAGCCCAAGCGGGACAGCGCGGTGGCCGCAGCGATGCGGCTTAACCAGCTCGAACGGCACCAGGCCGAGTACGACGCGCAGCGGGCCTTCGACGACCCGCTGGTGATGGCCGAGTACCGGCTCGCTGGTGACGCCTTCGTGGGCGTCGTCACGTCAGCGGTGCCGAACCGGCGGGTCGGCGCGGGGCGCAGCGCCGTGCTCCGGCCTCTGATCACCGTCTCGACGCAGGATCCGGTGCGGCTTGTCCCTGGCGACGGCCCGGTGACCGATCGGGCACGGCCACGGCAACGCGCGGAGATCGTCTCCGTGACCGAGACAGCCGGCGGTCTGGAGATCACGCTGGAGCTGGCGGGCGGTATGGGCCGTGGCAGAACGGCACCCGCAGGCACCATGCCGGCGGTGGGGGATCAGGTCTGTTTCAGCATCTTGACCGACGACTACCAACCGCGCGGCACCTTTCCAGCGCGGGAGAACACCCCGTGGACGCACGGCGGCCCTCCGGCCCTGCCGGTCCCGACAGGTGATGACGCGAAGGAGGAGTGGTCGTGACCGCAGCAGATCCCGCTGTCCGCGCGGCAGACGAGGTAGAGCAGGTCATTGGCGCGGCGCTGTCCGAATTCACCGCCAGCGGCCACCGCGGGGTGGTGGTGGATTCGCCACCGGGAGCGGGCAAGTCAACCCTGGTTGTCCGAGCCGCCACGCAGATCGCGCGCGGGGACGAGCCGGTCATGGTCATCGCGCAGACCAACGAGCAGGTCGACGACCTGGTCGACCGGATGGCGCGCGAGGCGCCCGCGGTGCGCATCGGCAGGCTGTCCGCCCAGGGCTATGTCCCCACGGGGCGGGTGGCTCACCCCAATGTCATCGTCGCCGACCGAGTATCCGACCTTCAGGGCTCACCGATCACCATCGGCACGGCGGCGAAGTGGGTCCACGTCACGGACGGCCCGTGGCCGTGGGCGATCGTGGACGAGGCGTACCAGATGCGGTCGGACATGCTGCTGCGCGTCGCCACCCGGTTCGAGCGAGCGTTGTTCGTCGGGGATCCTGGCCAGTTGGACCCGTTCTCCACCGTTGAGGTCGACCGCTGGACCGGACTGACGTGGGATCCGATGCAAAGCGCGGTCGCGGCGATGCTCCGCAACAACCCCGCCCTGCCGGTCCACCAGCTTCCCCTGTCCTGGCGGCTGTCCGCATCCGCAGCGCCGCCGGTGTCCGAGGCGTTCTACCCGTTCACCGGCTTCCGCGCGGCCACCACCGCCGATCAGCGACGGCTGACCTTCCAGACCCGAGGGTTCGGCGGCCCGGTCGACGACACCTTGGAGATGGCCGCTCGCACGGGCTGGGCGTTGCATGAGTTGCCGGCGCGGCACACGTTGCGCACCGACACCCAGGCGGTTCACGCGATCACCGACCTGGCCCTGCGGGTGCTTCAACGCGGCGCCGTGGCCCAATCCGAGCGCGACCCGCACGAAGTCCCCGTCACGGCAGGCCGCATCGCGATCGGCGCCGCGCACCGCGATCAGGCCGCGGCGATTCGCCGGGCGCTCCACGAGCGCGGCGGCGGGGCGATCAAGGTCGACACGGCCAATCGCCTGCAGGGCAGCGAATACGACATGGTTCTCGTGCTTCACCCGTTGTCCGGTCGTCGGGACGCGACCGCCTTCCACCTCGAATCGGGCCGCCTGTGCGTTCTGACCTCGCGCCATCGACACGCCTGCATCGTGGTGGCCCGCGCCGGCATCCAGGACCTGCTCGACGCCCACCCACCTGCCGAACCGATGCACCTGGGCGTTCCCGCGAAATTCCCGGACGGCTGGGAAGCAAACCAGGCGATGCTCGCGCATCTGCGTGCGCATCGAGTCCCGGCGGCGTGACGGCCCCGTACCGAGTCCCACTTGAGAGGAATGATGAGAGTTCTCCACGTTTCCGACTGGCATCTCGGTCGGATCACCTACAACGAGCCCCGCGCCGAGGACCACGACACCGTCCTTACTGAGATCATCACCTTGGCCCGCAGCGAGAAGCCCGACCTGATCGTGCACTCAGGGGACCTCTTCGACCACGCTCGACCGTCCATTCCGGACATGAGCAAGGCTACGACGGTCTTGCAGGAACTTGCGGCCGTCGCGCCCGTGGTCGTCGTCTGCGGCAACCATGACTCGCCCCTGCTGTTCCAGCTTTTCGCCCAGCTTCTCGGCCCCGACAGCAGGATCCACTTCATCGACCAGCCCCGCGATCCCGATCTGGGAGGTGTCCTGCGATTCCCCGGAGCCGACGGCAGCGTGTTGCGCCTGGCGGTTCTGCCGTTCGTGCATTCCAACCGGGCCATCGACGCCTTCGACGACACCAGGCACTGGCGCGCTGCCTACGCCGAACGCATTGGACGGATGGAGCGGGCGCTGGCCGCAGAGCTGCTGCGCGACTTCGACGACCGCCGCGACATCGCCATGTTCGCCGCACACCTGCACGTCGGTGGAGCCAACTTCGCCGGAAGCGAGCGCCCGGTGCACGCCTCGGACTACTACGCGACCAACGCCGAGGATGTCCCCGCCGTCAGCTACGCCGCGTTCGGGCACATTCACAAGCCGCAGAAGCTGCCGGGCACGCAGGTCATCGGACGCTACGCGGGGTCGCCCATCCAGCTCGACTTCGGCGAGGCAGGGGAACGCAAGAGCGTCGTCCTGGTCGACCTGCGCCCCGGACAACCCGCCCATGTCGACGTCGTCGGCCTGAGCGGTGGCCGGCAACTGCGCCGGCTTGAGGGCACCCTGGACGACCTGCGCGCCTCGGCGCCGTCGATCGGGCGAGACCTGTGTCTGGTCACCGTGCACACCCCGTCGCACGAGCCGACGTTGTCCGAGCAAGTTCGAGACTTGCTGCCGAATGCCGTTCTGCTCCAAGTGAATGAGGTCTGCGCCGACCAGAGGCTGGAGATCCTCACCTCGGAAGCGGTCGCCGGTGACGTCGAGCCCGACATGCGCCAACTGTTCGGTGACTACCTCGCCGATCAGGGCAGCACGACGGTGGCAGCCGACCGCATCCTGAAGACCTTCGGCCAGATCCTGACCTCCATCGAGGAACAGCGCCCCATCGCGTTGGCCGAGGAGTCCCTGCTGACCGATCCACTGGAATGCGACCAAGGCACGCACACCGAGGAGGTGGCTCGATGAGGCCCCTGACGCTGAAGTTCCGCGGACTGCGCTCCTATCGGGCCGAGCAAGAGATCGACTTCAGGAATGTGAGCCTGATGGCGATCGTGGGCGACACAGGCGCCGGCAAGTCCTCGCTTCTGGAAGCCCTGTGCTTCGCGCTGTACGGCGGGTGCACCTGGGATGCCCGCAGCGGCAAGGGGCTCATCGCCGACGGAGGCGACGGCACCCTGCGCGTGGAGTTGACCTTCCAGGCGAAGGGCAAGACCTGGCGGGTCACCAGGACCACTTCCGCGAGTGGCTATCCGCCGTCGACCCATCGCTTGACCTGCTTGGACGACGGCACCGAGGTTGACAACTCTCGCGCGGTCGACAGCGCGATCCGTGGCCTTGTCGGGCTGGACTACACCGCGTTCCTCAAAGCGGTCGTCCTGCCGCAAGGGCGATTCCAGGAACTGCTCCAGACACCCGAGGCGAACCGCACCGCCATCCTCAAGACCGCACTCAGACTTGATCACATCACGGATGTCCGGAACCAGGCCAAAGCCCTGTATGAGCGGCTGAACCCGCTGTTGACCAAGCTGGTCGTGCGCCGCGCTGGTCTGCTGCCCGATCCCGAGGAGGCACTCCGCGACGCACTCCACCGACTGTCCGAGACCAAGGCAGAGAACGGCAGGCTCGAAACCGTCAAGACCGCTGTCACCGAAGCGCAGAAAACACATGATGACGCGGCTCGCCGTGGGCAGGAATGCCGATCGGCCGCGCGACAGTTGACGACAAGGATCCCGCCCGACACTGAACACCGGTATCAGCAGCTGATCGAGTTCGATGCCGCACTCAAGCACCAACTCTCCACCATAGAAGGAGAATTGAGTGACGCCGAGGCGCGCGAAGAAGAACTTGGGGCGGTTCTCGATGGCGCGGACGCCGACGGTACGGGTGTCGCTGCCGTCGCGTCCACGCTGGCGACGTTGAAGTCACTGCTCGACCAACTTCCCGCTATCGAGGAAGACCAGCGCCAGCTCGATAGTGAGGACGCGGCCATCCAGGCCGAACGCGCAGACCTCCAGGCGCGCAAGGATGCGCATGTCGAGATTGTCCGCGAGGCCGAACAAGCTCAAACCCATGCCGACGAGATGGACGCGGCCCACGCGGCTGCGGCGAACGCGCTTGGTCGGTACCGCGTGCTGCTCACCGACGCCCGGAACGCCTCCACAGCAGTCGATACCGCAACCGTCGAGGTTGAGAAAGCGCGGCAAGCAGCACGAGAGCACGAAGAAGCTGTCGACAAGGCGACGAACGCTTCCTCCCAAGCAGACACGGAAGCCGAGGCGGCCGAGGAACAAGTCGAGGCCGCGTCCCGGACGAACGCCGCCGCCCACGCGGCGGAGCACAGTGGCCCAGGCGATCCGTGCCCGGTCTGCGTGCGCCCGTTGCCCGACGGCTTCGCCCCGCCTGCCGTCGCCGACGTCGCTCGGGTGAAGGCACTTCGAACTCGCGCCAACAAGCGCGCCCGAGCACTGGCAGACGAACTCGCCGCCGCCGTCGAGTCCAACAACACTGCCAAGGCCACTCTCCAGGGCGCCCTCGGCAAGGTCAGCGAAGCGATCAGCCAGCGCGACACCGCACTCGAGTTGGTGCACGCCGAACTCGGGAAGGTCGATTTTGGCCAGGACGACGAAACTCTGCTCACCGACGCGCAGTTCACAGCTCGCCAGGCCGCCGACGCCAAGCAGACGGCAGTGGACGCCGCCAAAGTCGCCCAGGACGCCGCAACCCGTGACATCACCGAGATTCGGCGCGACGAAGCCGCGCTGATCAAGCGCGAGAAGGCGCTCGCCAAGTCTCGGTCAGCCCTCAAACGGCGGCAAGGCAAGATGGCCGAATCCCACGACACGCTCCCGACGGCGTACCAGATCTCCGGCGACCTGAACACCGCCGCGATCCAACGCGCCATGGACCAGGCGCAGCGTCGTCAGGGTGAGTTGGCGGAGGTGACCACCCAGCTCAAGTCCGCACAGGCACAGGCTAAACGGTTGCGCGACAACAAGAACGGAGTGATCAAGGACATCCAGTCTCGGGTCGAACAACCCGCAGAACAGTTGAGCAGGACCATCCAAGCCGTGGCGGACACCGCTGCGGCCATTCCCTGGCTCAGCGAACCTCCCGCGATACCCGCGCGCCCAGAACCGTTCTCGATACTCACGGATGCGCAGTGGGGCAAGGAGACCCTCAACCGCGTTGACGAGATCATCCGGCTGTCTCGCGACGCGGCGTCGGCGCAGGATGACGTCGCTGCGGGCGCGGCAACCGCCATCACGGAAGCGCTCTCCCGCGCCGGAGTCGCCACGATCGACGAGCTAACGGAACTCTTTATCGCAGCCAAAGCGAAGGCCAAGGTAGCCGAACGGGATCGAGACAAGGCGCAAGCTGATCTCCCGATCTGCGCCGAACTGGATCGTCGCATTTCGGTTGCCCAGCCGACGGTCGACAGCTTGCGTGAGCTCAGCAGCCTTCTCGCTGACGGCAAGTTCCTGGCCGCTGTCGTCAAACGCCGGCAAAGGGCGCTGCTGGGCATTGCGTCGGAACTGTTCCTGTCCATGACCGAAGACCGGTTCGCCTTCTCCGACGACTTCCGCATCGTCGACGGCCACACCGGGCAACCACGCGACGTCAAGACCCTCTCGGGCGGCGAGACCTTCCTGGCAAGCCTGGCCCTGGCGTTGGCGCTGGTGGAACTTACCTCTCGGGGCGGCGGTCGCGTCGAGGCGTTGTTCCTCGACGAGGGATTCGGCTCGCTGGACACCAACGTCCTGGGCGAAGCGCTCGAAGCGCTCACCCGCCAGGCCATGGGCGGTCGGCTGGTCGCGGTGATCAGCCACATGCGGGCCGTGGCCGAGAACTTTGACAACGTCCTCATGGTCACCCGGACCCTGAGCGGCAGCGAGGCCCACTGGGCGAGCCCTGCGGAGCGAGACCAACTGGTCACCGACGAACTGGCGGCTGGGCTGCTCACGTAGCTCGCGTACCGACGCAACGTGTGCAGCACAGAGTCCACCGTTCGGCGGAGTCTGTGAGCCGGGCAGAACGGATGGACTGTATTGGTCGGGCCCCTGGTGTCAACTTGCGACCCACTGAGAACCACCTTCGGTGACCTGTGTCACATCCAGTCCGACGGCCGTGGCTACATCTGCCGACTGTTCTGGTGGAGCAGCATCGAGCATTGCTCAAACGGGGTCACGCGGCTGTCCTCGACACAAGCGCCAACGCCATCGGGCTCGCTCCGCGAGAAGGACAGCTTGTGCTTCACAGAACGTGATCGAATGAGTGATGTCCAGGGTGGCCGATGATCAGCGTGCACGGCTCTGAGTGTTCATCGCCCGAGACAGCATAGGCTGGACAAGGCGGGTGGATTGCCAGCTCTCGGTTGCCGAGGTCATCCCAACGGAGCCACCAGGCGTCATCGCCGTCCTGCTGGCCAAGGGCACAGTGTCGGTCGACGTGACCGGCCTCAAGCTCGCAGTGCAGCTCCCACCTCATCTGGTGAGCCACGTCCGGTAGCGCCTCCAAGCGTCGATACTCACTGTCCGTGAGAGTCGCGCTGGCGGGACATACCGGTCCATGAGCGGTCGCTGGACGTGCACCCCGATTCATGTTGGACTACGCTCAGTGATGTTTGCGCCGCACATGGAGCGGCTGGGGGTACGACCTGCTCAGCGAGGCGCTGACCTTGCGGATGGTCACCTGCTGAAAGTGGCTAGGTCATCGCGCCTACCATAGGTGGGACCACGACACACCAGCTGCACAGGGGGCTCGGTGTGACGTGTAGTCCGTGTCCCGACGATCGATCCCATTGGAAGGCTCTCATGCAGTCGGCAGAGATCAGTAGCCGTGCGTTTCGCTTCTTCGAGCAGCGTGGACACACTGCCGTCCCATCGGCGTCGCTGATCGCAGATGACCCTACGCTGCTGCTGATCAACGCAGGCATGGCGCCCTTCAAGCCGTACTTCCTCGGTGAGGCTCCGCCACCTTGGCCTCGCGCCGCCAGCGTGCAGAAGTGTGTGCGCACGGTCGACATCGAGGAGGTCGGCAAGACCACCCGTCACGGCTCGTTCTTCCAGATGTTCGGCAACTTCTCCTTCGGCGACTACTTCAAGGAGAAGGCGATCCCCTGGGCCTGGGAGTTCCTAACCCGGCCGGTGGCCGACGGCGGCCTGGGTCTGCCTGAGTCCAAGCTGTGGGTGACGGTCTACACCGATGACGACGAGGCCGAGCACATCTGGCGTACCGATGTCGGCGTGTCGCCCGACCGCATCCAGCGGCTCGGCATGGTGGACAACTACTGGTCGATGGGTGTCCCCGGTCCGTGCGGGCCATGCTCGGAAATCTGCATTGACCGCGGCCCGGAGTTCGGTCCCGAAGGCGGCCCGGACACCAACGGTGAGCGCTACCTGGAGATCTGGAACCTGGTGTTCATGCAGAACATCCGGGGTGAGGGGCCGGCCAAAGAGGGCTATCCGATCGTCGGTGAGCTGCCCGCCAAGAATATCGACACCGGCCTTGGCCTGGCCCGTGTAGCGGCCGTGCTCCAGGGCGTGAAGACGATCTTCGAGATCGACACGACCGGTCGGATCCTCGATCTGGCGGCGGAGTTGAGCGGTACCAAGTATGGCCAGAACTCGAAGGATGACATCCCGCTTCGGGTAGTTGCTGATCACATCCTGGCCAGCGTGATGCTCATCGGTGACGGCGTGACGCCATCCAATGAGGGACGCGGTTACATCCTGCGTCGCATTCTTCGCCGAGCTGTACGCATGATGCGGCTGCTGGGAGCACAGGAACCGGTGGTACACGAGTTGACGACGCGCACCATCGACGTGATGAGCCCGACCTACCCCGAGTTGGCTAAGGAGCAGGACCGGATCCACGGGACCGCCGTGGGTGAGGAGTCGGCGTTCTTGCAGACGTTGAAGTCCGGTACCGCGATCTTCGACCTCGCCGCCAAGGAGGTCCGCACAAGCAGCAGCTTGATCCTCCCAGGTGACAAGGCATTCCAACTTCATGACACATACGGATTCCCCATCGACCTCACCCTGGAGATGGCCGAGGAGCAGGGCCTGTCGGTGGATGAGGAAGGCTTCCGCCGTTTGATGGCCGAGCAGCGCGCTCGGGCTAAGGCTGATGCCGCGGCGCGCAAGACCGGCGGGCACGGCGACAAGACTGTGTATCGTGACCTGCTCCAACTCGGTGCTACCGAGTTCACCGGTTACGACCAGTTGGAGAGCGAAGCTACTGTACGGGGGCTGATCCGGGAGGGTGAGCGCATCCCCGCGGCCAGCGAGGGCGACATAGTCGAAGTCGTTCTTGACCGCACCCCGCTCTATGCCGAGTCTGGTGGGCAGGAGAGCGACGCGGGGACCATCGTCGCCGATGGCCTTGAGCTTGAAGTGCTGGACGTGCAGAAGGTGGCTCGCAAGCTGTGGGTTCACCAGGTCCGGGTGCGACGCGGCGAGTTGACCGAGGGGCAGGAGGTACTGGCCAAGGTTGACCCGGAATGGCGGCTGGGAGCGCGCCAGGCCCACTCGGGCACGCATGTCGTGCATGCCGCCCTGCGGCAGGTGCTCGGGCCGAATGCGTTGCAGGCCGGCTCGTACAACAAGCCTGGCTACCTGCGTTTGGACTTCTCCTGGACCGGCGGCCTGTCGTTGGAGACCCGCAGTGAGATTGAGGAGGTCTCTAACATCGCGATTCGGCAGGATCTACCGGTTCGCGCGGTTTACACGTCGTTGCCCGAAGCGCGGGAGATGGGCGCCATTGCACTGTTTGGCGAGACCTACGACGAAGAAGTGCGAGTAATCGAGATCGGCGGGCCCTGGTCTCGCGAGCTGTGCGGTGGCACGCATGTCGAGCGCTCCTCGCAGATCAATGAGCTCATTCTGATCGGCGAGTCGTCCGTGGGCTCGGGATTGCGACGGATCGAGGGATACGTCGGCCTGGAGGCGTACCGTTTCCTCGCCAAGGAACGTGCCCTGGCGATGAAAATCTCGGACCTGCTTCAAGTGCCGATCAGCGAGGCCAGCGAACGAGTCTCGGCGCTGCTCAAGCAACTTCGCGATGCTGAGAAGGAAGTGACGCAGCTTCGGGCGGCCCAGCTCAAGCGGCTGGCTGGCGAATTCGTGAACGACGTGATGGATGTGCAGGGCGTTTCCGTGGTCGCTCGACACCTGTCAGAGCCCGCGAACAACGACGAGTTGCGCAAGTTCGTGATCGACATTCGAGACCGGCTGGGCGATCGGCCAGCCGCGGTGACGGTGACCACCCTGTCCAACGACAAGCCGATCGTCGTGTCCGCGGTCAACGACAAAGGCAGGGAACGCGGGCTCAAGGCAGGAGACCTCGTCCGGGTGGCGGCCAAGGTCCTCAAGGGCGGTGGCGGCGGCAAGCCGGACATTGCCCAAGGGGGCGGGACCGACCCGCTGGCGACAGTCGATGCCTTGCGAGAGGTCACGCGAGTGATCGGCGAGGCTGTCCGTCCGTGACAGGCTTGGGCGTTCACTGACCGTGTAGGCGGCAGGACTCAATCGCTGTCCGCGTGAATCGAAGAACGCGAGGTCGGTCCCGGCGCACCGCAAGGTCGCAGGGACCGACCTCTCCGATGTCGGAGGCTAGTTCCCGGTACTAGCCGCGCTGTTTGTCAAACCGCGGATTCCCTGCCGAGGGCTGCCGTGGCCAGCAGGGGCCGCAAGAGGATCCGCTCCCGAGCGAGGCGTGCTCCGCCGCCAAGGTCACGGTCAAGGACGCAGATCGCCGTGGCGACCTGGGCGCCGAGCCGCCGAAGAACAGCGGCGGCGCGAAGCACCTGGGAACCCGACCGGACTACATCGTCGACCAGCACGACTCGCCTCCCTCCGACTGGGTGCCCTTCAACCTGTCGGAAGGTGCCGTAGGACTTGCGTGCCCGGCGCAGGAAGGCCGCAGGAACGCCAGATGCCGCTGACAGAGCAACAGCTAAGGGGATACCGCCCAGCTCCACGCCAACCAGCGCATCGGTGTCGGGCGGCACGTGCTGGACCAGCTCCGCGGCTACATCCCGCAGGAGGGCGGGATCGGCGGCAAGCAGGTACTCGTCGAAGTACTCGTCGATCACCTGTCCTGTGGGTAGATGGAACGCGCCGCGCTGGCAGGCCGCGCTTCGAATGCGGGCGACCAAGCTGGCGGGAACTGTCATCGGCGACCTCGTGCGATTACAGAATCGAGATCCCCACGTCTATCTCGACTGTCAAGCAGGACCGACAATTCCCGCTCGAACGTGGCAAGGTCTGGAATCTCGCGAAGGAAGCCGAGCGGCCGAGTCGGCGACTCGAACAGCCATCGTTCCGCCTTGAGGAAGGCCAACAAGCGTAACGCGGTCTCACCTGCGAGCCAGACTGGCACAGCTCGAATGTTGCCGGCGTACCAGAGCGCCGCGGTGAGCTCGTGGAGCGTGCCTACCCCTCCTCCCATCGCGACCACGAGATCAGTGTTGTCGAGAAACCGATGAAAGCGCTCGCCCATCGTCGATAGTCGGACGGATTCGGTGACGTAAGGGTTGAACTCACCCCAATCGACATTGGTTAGGGTCACGGCAACCACCTGGCCGTCCCTGGCCGCGGCACCGCGAGCTGCCTGCTCCATCAACCCGTTGTAGCCGCCATGCTGCACGACCAAGCCAGCGTCGCCGAGCGCGAGGCCGATTCCGTAGGCGAGTTCCTCCTCTTGGTCCGATGCTGGCACGACTCCGCCGAAGAAGGTTGCTGTTCGAGTGCGGTGCGCAGCGTTGGCCATCACGTCAACTCCAGGTAATAGCGGTAGGCGTCGATCGCGGTTCGCAGGGAGTCGACCGCCTCCGGGGCGGCCCGCGTGGCGATAGCCAATACGCGTTCCAGAGCGTCCGCGAGGGTCGTGGTGGTTGGGATCGCCGGCGCGGAGATCAGAGCGGCCAAGTCGCGCAGGCACTCCTTGCCGATCGGCGTCGATCCAACCTCCTCTCGAAGTTGATACCAGCCGTAATACCGGGATGTCGGGGCCAGAGCGGTCTTGACCAGGTTCTTGGCGGCCGTGTTGAACAGGTACGCCTCGGAGTAGGCGATGAACTCCTGACCGCGGGTGATGCGTTTGCGGATCAGATACCCAACTACCAGTGTCTCGATCAACAACTCGGCGCATGACCGAGGCTCAGCGAGGGTACGAGCGACGAAGGGCGCTACACGGGTGTCGGGCTCGTAGGTCGCATCCGCGTCTCGGACAAAGATCGGTTGTGCCTCGGTGTGCTCATGGACTCTATCGACCTTGCTAGCGGGCACGACGTACAGGTCCATTTGCTGGAGGTGGCCAGCCCAACCAACCAGATAGACGTAACCCAGCCCTCCCATGTCGCCGACAATCGTGTCACGCCATCCGGGCAGAATCCCGCCTAGATCCGCTGACATCAATGCGTCGAGGACCGAGATGAACTCCGGAAACGAGCGGTCATCGACGCCGACTACAAAGTCAACGTCCGATAGCCGGTCAGCGGTCCCGGAGGCAAGCGAGCCTCTTACTAGCAGGTGCGTAACGGCAGGGCTCGCGGTGAATAACTCGGATGCTCGTTCAAGGAGACCGAATTGATCGGGTCGGTTGACTCTGGCGAGTTCGTCCAATACAGCGTGACTCACGGCAAGGCTCCTTCGAGAATGGCTGGGGAGTCATGACAGGCCGAGCAGGACCGTTTTGTTCGCTCGCCATGGCGCGGCATCGGTCGCACGATCCAGGGAGTCATAGAGGGACGCAATCAGGTCGTACACGCACCCCTCAGACAAGGTGTACTGGTAGAACAATCGAAGGAGGTGTTTCTCCGCTGAACGTTCGTAGCCAAGACGCGCCAAGCTGCGTGCGGTGGCAAGGTGTTCGTCAAGCTGGGCCTGCGTCGCGGCTGGAAGCCAATCTACATCGGCATCGCTGAGTTGCTGATTGGCGCTCACCCGTGCAAGGCCCTCGTCGGAGTAACAGTCGAGAATCAGATGAAGTCGATCTGGGCCGAGCAGGTTGCACGCGCCATGGACATGGGTTGGAGTTAACCGCCAGAGATGCCCAGCCTGCAAGTGGACCCTGGCGCCGCCCGTCACCAACGCCGCAGAACTGTTAGTCACCAATGGGACGTGCAAACGATGGCGATCGGAATCATTCAGCTCGTCATAGTCACGGTGCTCCCACAAGAAGGAGTTCGGACCAAGCCGTGCCAAGCGTGCCCACATGTAACGCAGACCCAACGATGACAGGAACTTCCGTGTGGCGGGCATTCTTTCAAGCAGGGTCGTCTCGACCGGATTACAGTCCTTGATCGTCACATCGGTTGGCCTACCAGTGTCGTTGAGCAGAGAAAGCGTCCACCAACCGCCTGACTGGTATTGCCCGTACTCAGCGACCCACTCGCTCGGCGCGGTTAGTGCTTCATGGCGCATGCGCTCCAACACGAGCGAGTCAATTCGATCGAGGCGAGCGATCTGCTGAAGTATCGCGGGGCCTGTGCTATTGGCGACGGTCATCGTCACACTCCTTGATCCTTTGCGACGGTCGCGCAATGTAACTTGGCGGCGAATGCGACGGATCCGCGTCCTTGCCTGTGCCTACGTAGGTGATTCCGGCGCCACGCAAGGTTTCAGGGGTCAAGTGATTGCGGGTATCTATCACCACATGACGTTCAAGCAGACTTGCAATCCGCTGCCAATTCAACGTTTGGAACTGTGGCCATTCGGTAAGCAACACCAACGCGGCAGCACCTTTGGCGACGTGGTACGGGTCATCGACCAGTGTCACACGGGAGAACACCAACTCCGGCAACTGCTGAGGGGTGTTGCTCACGGCTGGGTCGAACGCGGTGAGTTCAGCGCCCTCATCTGCCAGCAGGCCGGCGACGGCGAGGGCAGGTGATTCACGCACATCCGCGGTACCCGGCTTGAAGCTCAGTCCGAGCAACCCCACCCGGATTCCAGCAAGGTCGCCACCGACCGCGTGGCGCACCTTGTCGACCACTCGATGCTGTTGTCGGGCGTTGACAGCGACTGCGGCATCCATCAGGGGCAGATCCACACCAAGGTCCGATGCCGAACGTCTGAAGCTGTGAACGTCTTTCGGCAGGCATGGTCCGCCCCACCCAGGCCCTGGACGCAAGAACGTCTGGCCGATGCGCGGGTCGAGGCCCATGCTTTCCACGACAGCGTCGATGTCAGCGCCGACTCGTTCGCAGACCTCAGCGACGGAGTTCACGTAGGACAGCTTCATTGCCAGGAAACAGTTCGCCGCGTACTTGGCCATCTCGGCGCTCACAGAGTCAGTGAGCACCAGGGGCACATTCAACCGGGCGTACAGGCTGGCAACTCTTTCGGCAGCAGCATGGTCGTCCGAGCCGATCACGATTCGATCAGGGTGGAGGAAGTCCTCCACCGCACTGCCCTCTCGGAGGAACTCGGGGTTGCTGACCACCGCGACGTCGTCGCGGCCCAGCATGGAATGGACCCTGGCTGCCGTGCCGACCGGCACTGTCGACTTGATCGCTAGCGCACATCCGTCCGGAAGGGCTTCGCGAACAACGGCAACGGTGGTCTCCACCGCAGCGAGGTCCGCAGCCCCGCTTGCGCTCATCGGGGTAGGCACGCATACAAGCACGACGTCGGGTATGTGGCCCGGATGCGCGATCGCCGCTTTCGCACCGACGACGAACTCCAGTCGGCCGGACTCCAGCCCAGCACGCACCAACTCGGCAAGACCAGGTTCGAGGATTCGGACATCCCCTGCGCGTAGTTGTTCTACCTTGTCCTCATCGATGTCACCGCACACAACACGGTGCCCAAGCGAGGCAAGGCATGCGCTTGTGGTTAAGCCCACATACCCAGCACCTACCACCGCGATCCGCTGATCGCGCTCCTGGTCTCCATCCTCATCGTGGTCAGTGCAATGTGGCGAGGTCATGCGGTGGCTTGGGGCCATGGCGCACGATCATGCCGCTGAACAGCGGAAACATCGCCAATTTCCGCTGTGCTACCGCCGACTGCACCAGCGAGCACACCTCGCTGATCATGCGGGCCCAACGGACACCCTGGGGAGCCACCAGCACGGGGGAAACGCGCGCCACGTGGTCCGACCGGAAGATATCCTCCTTGACTCGAAAGACCACGCTCCGCCCTTGCCAGCAAGGTCAATGCATCCTCCGCTCACTCATGCCTGACGGTTGCCTCAGGCTGGCACTGCGTGTCTCCCACGTTGTTCCTTACCACATCGACCCTGTTCGTTGTGCCGCTTTTTCGGATGTCGTTCAGAAGCGCCGGGACCGCGGCCCGAGGACGCACCTGGAGCGAGATACGGTCGCCATGCCGTTGACCTGCGGAATTACCCGAGGGAAGCGTCCATGACGCGATCGCGATGGCGAGCAGTTCGTCACGCGGCACAGTCCGGCATCCCCGACCGACACCGCGAGGCCCGCTATCGTCCATCCACGTTTGCCAACGTTCAGCCGGAGTGCTCCGCCAACTGATCACCGACGCCAGGAGCGCCCGCAGGGGGTGAGAGATGGCCGTGGTCGTGACCGGGGCCGCCGGGTTCATCGGCGCCCACCTGGTGGAAGCGCTGCGTCAGGCTGGGCACGAGGTGATCGGTATCGACCGCCGGCGTTCTGTGCCGAAGCCTCGCTATGTCCCGCTGGCCGCCGACCTGCTCGATGGTGATGATGACGCCGACCGAGCATTGCGCTACGCCGATGCGGTGTTCCACCTCGCCGGCAGGCCCGGAGTCCGCGACCGGGGTCCTCAAGTCGACTTCTGGCGTCATCGCGACAACGTGATCGCCACCGCGAGAGTCCTCGAGTTGGTGCCCCCGTCCGCGCCGCTCATCGTTGCGTCCTCATCCTCGGTGTACGGCGGGTCGACCAACGGCAGGCCGTGCCGCGAACACGACGTCCCGCGCCCCCGTGGTGGCTACGCGACAACCAAGATCGAGGGCGAGAAGTTGTGCGCCCGCCGTGCGGAGTCTGGTGGCAGGGTGATCGTGTGTCGGCCGTTCACCGTGGCGGGAGAGGGACAACGGCCCGACATGGCGCTTGCGCAGTGGATTCGGGCCGTCGCGGCTGGTCAACCGATCCGGCTGCTCGGTTCATCGCGGCGGAGTCGTGACATCACCGACGTGCGGGATGTCGTGACCGCCATGATGCGTCTGGCCGACTGTGCGATGTCCGGGACGGTCAACATCGGCACTGGGACAGCACACACCCTCGCGGCCGTGGTGGCAACGGTCGGGCGAGTGCTGGGCCGCGACCCACACGTGGAGATCGGGCCCGCGCCGCGAGAGGATCCGCCAGCCACGCTGGCCGATATATCGCGACTGAGGCAGTTCACGGCGTTCACACCTCGAACGAACCTTCACGCCCTGGTAGAGCGTCAAGTTCGCGCGGCTATCGGGGCGCTCGCTAACAGCGGACTGCGCGGGGGTGGCCGTGTGAGCCAACCCATACGATGACGCTCCTCTCACCCGAACGGCCCAAATACCGTTGACACTCCCGATACGGTCAAGGACGGTTCGCAGCCCTCAGCGGGGCTATAGGGAGGAGCGATCTTTGAGTCGTCAACGCGCCGTGGTAGTGGGCGGGGCGGGCTTTCTTGGATCTCACCTATGCGAGCGCTTGTTGTTGGACGGCCTGGAAGTGGTCTGCCTCGACAACTACCTGACCAGTACTCCAGCCAACATCAGTCACCTGGGCGAGCTGGGGCCGTTCACCGAGCTGCGACATGACGCCACGGACCACATCGACATACCGGGCAACATCGATGTCGTACTGCACTTCGCCTCACCTGCCTCGCCTGTCGACTACCTCAATCTGCCGATTCAGACACTGAGGGTTGGAGCGATCGGCACACAGCACACGCTTGACCTCGCGCGAGAAAAGGGGGCTCGATACATCCTCGCGTCGACCTCAGAGGTCTACGGTGATCCGGAAGTCCACCCCCAACATGAAGGGTATTGGGGGAATGTCAATCCAATAGGACCTCGTAGCGTTTATGACGAAGCAAAAAGGTATGCGGAGGCTCTCGCAATGGCCTACCGTCGAACGCACGAAGTCAACACTGGGATTGTCCGTATTTTCAACACCTATGGGCCCCGGATGAGGTGTAATGACGGCCGAGCGATCCCGACGTTCATCTGGCAGGCATTGAGAGGTCGCCCGCTAACCGTCGCCGGAGACGGTAGCCAAACAAGGTCGGCCTGCTATGTGGACGACCTGGTGGAGGCGGTAGTTCGGATGGTTGACTCGGACGCCGCCGGGCCGGTCAACCTCGGCAACCCCGACGAACGATCAATCCTGGACTTGGCAGAACGGATCAGAGGACTCGTGGGATCAACTTCTTCCATCGAGTTCGTACCGCGGCCGGTAGACGACCCTGCGATACGTCGCCCAGATATCTCCTTAGCCGGTCAGCTGCTTGGCTGGGCACCAACAATCAGCCTGGACGATGGGTTGAAACGGACGATTGAGTGGTTTCGGCGACTGGACGAGGCCGCGTATGGGGATAGCGACGGCGGCTTTCGCGCAAGCCGCGCAGGGCAATGGGGGAACGACCTGTGACGGTAAGCCCTGCGTGGACTGATGTTGTTCCGCGGTCCCATATCCCAGTCGTCATTATTTGTCATAACCTTATCAGCGATCTATTGAATCTGGTCGACTGGCTTGAAAAGGCTGGACACCAGCAAATCGTGCTGCTGGACAATGCGTCGACGTACCCTCCACTGCTTGAATATCTAAGTTCGACCCACCATCAGGTGATCCGGCTACGCGAAAACATGGGACATGAAGCTCCCTGGCAATGCGGCCTAATTGACAAACTCGGCCATGCTAAGCCGTTCGTCGTCACCGATCCGGACATATTGCCCGAGGAATCATGCCCTGACAACGCGGTCGAGTACTTTCAGGAGCTGTTGTTGCGATTTCGCGAGTTCGACCAGGCGGGGTTCGGACTGCGGATCGATGACATACCTGAATGCTATCCCCACCGTGACACGGTTAGGCGCTGGGAGAAGCCCTACTGGGTCAAAGAAGTATCCGAGGGGGTGTTCGCCGCGCATATCGACACCACGTTCGCAGCCTATCGACCCGGCACGCCCTATAAGGTGACAGAGGCTCTCCGCACGGCATCGCCGTATCGAGCTCGCCATCTCCCGTGGTATCGGGATCCTCGGCGACCGGACCCTGAGACCGAGTTCTTCTTCCAACGCCGGCGGGAGGACATCGGATACTGGAATCGAAGCACGCTGCCCGCAGCCGCGATCGTCAAGAATAGCGAGGATGGTCGCCATGGATGAGCCGTTGGTGTCCATCTTCATTCGAGTGCGCGATGAGGCGATCGCGCTTCGGAACGTTCTAGAGAACCTGCAGCGACAAGTTCTTGACGGGCCTGTGGAGATCGTGGTGCTCGACAACGAGTCCGTTGACGGCAGCGCCCAAGTGGCTCTGGAAGCTGGGGCGCGCGTGTTCACGTTTCCCCGCGAGCTGTTCGGCTACGGGCGAGCGCTCAACCTCGGAGTTCACCTCTGCCGAGGAAAGATCATGGTCATGCTGTCGGCACACTCCGTGCCGCAAGGGCAAGACTGGCTATCAGAACTAGTTAGGCCCATTCGCGACAATCCCTCGATCGGCGCCGCGTTTTGCCGTCAGATCCCGCCATCACGTGTGTCACGCTTGGAACTGCGTCGCTTCGCATGTTTTCCGACGAGCGATGCAGTTGTGGACCGGAAACAGTTCATCGACAAGTGCCATGACGGTTCAGACCCGTACGAGTTGGCCCTGTTCTCCAACTCGGCATGTGCGATCCGGCGAGATGTCGCGGCGAACCATCCGTTTCGCGACCTTCTATATGCGGAAGACCGCGCCTTTGTCGTTGACTACGTCATGGCAGGTGGTGCGGTCGCGTATGTAAACGACGCGGTCGTCTCCTATCGGAGAAACATGACATGGAAGAGCGCTTACCGTGTCGGCTACCGCGCGCAGGTCTCCAAGCGCCTTGTTCGTGAGCTGGCAGCAACCTATACCGGTAGCAGGTTCCGCTCCGCGAAGGACACGCTGGACCGCCTGGCCCGCGCAGTCCTTGTCCTTGCCGGCCTGCTGGTAAGGGTCGTCATGTCCGCCCGCGAACCACGTGATCTACGGCGCCAATCAGTAGTTCACGCCCTCAGGTCAACCGGCGCGACGTTAGGGTTGGCCAAGGGAACAATTCAATGGCGGCGACACATCGGGACATTGTCGTGTGACACGCGCCAACTTGACGAGGCGCTGCGGCATTGTGTGGCCCTGCACAGCGAAGAGGCAGGGAGCGGTTCGCCGTGTTAGAAGTATCTCGTGCCGCGCGCCAAGCCATCGCGCCAGTCGCACGTCGTTGCGGCAGTGTCATTGGGTCACTGTGCGAAGTCAGAACCGCAGCACCGCAGGTGGTGCTCACCTACGATGACGGACCCGATCCAGGGGGAACCGAGCAGGTGCTTGCGGCGCTGGCGGACCACGGCGCCACAGCAACCTTTTTTGCCTTGCTCTCCAGGGCGCGCCGGCATCCCCAACTCCTCGCTGAGGTGGTAGCGGCAGGGCATGAGATCGGCTTGCACGGCGTCGATCACCGGAGGCTCACGGGGTTCACGCCCACGGAGGTCCAGCGACGCACGCGGGATGCCAAGGCGGAGCTGGAAGATCTCATCGGGCGCGGCATCAGGTGGTTTCGGCCGCCGTACGGCAAGCAGACCTTCGGGATCTGGCGGGCGATCAACCGCTGTGGGTTGGTTTCAGTGTCGTGGGGCCGGGACATGCTGGACTGGCAAGACGTACCGCAGACGCAACGTGTGGCGGCTGCGCTGAAGGGCGGCCTTCCCGGGACCATTGTCCTGGCGCATGACGGCTTCGCTGGGCCAGATGATGGCGCCGATGACGGCCCACCGCCGGTGTTCGATCGAGGCGAGCTGGCCCGCCTCGTTCTCGAGGCATACGGAGAGCAGGGACTGGTTGGTCGTTCGCTCGCCGATGCGCTGATCGAAGGCAAGCAGGTGCGTCGGCCCTGGTTCAAACACTGATCCTTGCCGAAGGGCCGAGAGCGGCGATCGACAAGTCGTTACCTTCCGTAACGACTACCTCACCGGCGGCACCGAGGCTGGACACCGTCAGCAACCGATGGAACCACGGCCGGCGAGCTGACCTGAGCTGCTGTGGGCTCGGTGAGAATGGCCGGCGCGTCCAGCGCGGTGCCGACAGCCCTGGGACCGAGGCCAATCCAGCCAGTGAGCGGAGCGGTCGCCCCAATGAACAGGAGACCGATTGAGCATCGTGGAGATAGGCCCAACACAGAGACGGCTCGTCGAACCTGACCGTCCTGCGTCGGCGCGGTTCCGATTCCGGATGGTCGCGCGCGGCGACAAAGCCAACGCCCTCGTAGTGCTCTCAGTGAAGTCGTTGATCCGGTGCCACCCCAACACAGGCATCCTGCTGGTGGACGCCAACGACACGCCAATCCTCAAGCAGGACCTATTTGGCGTCGAGAATGACCTCGAGATCGTTCACGCCCCGCCCGATGACGATGATGTGGCGCGCGCCGTCGGGCGAGGCTCACGTCAGCACCTCTTCTATTGGCGCCACTCTCCCAAGCTTCGTAGCGCTCTACCGCCGTCCGACCGGTACGACGTGTACTCCGACGCAGACATCATCTTCCTCCGGCCCATGGATCTGATGTCGTTGCTGGGGCCACTGGCAAATGGCCGCATCGCCGCCGCGGTCGACGAGTCCAGCTTGGACCACTACCAGCAGCTCGGAGTGCTCGCCTCCCATCCCGCGTCGACGATGCTCCCGGCCGCGGGAGCGAGTGGACCGCTCTTGCAGGCGGGGCTGATCTTCACAAACCCAACTGACGACGGCGACTTCTATGACCTCTTCTGGGACTTCGCAGTGAGCGCCGCGAGAGCAGGTCACCTTCCCGACCTCCCGTCGGACGACATGTGCATCGTCACCGCCCTTCTTGGACAAGGTGGCCCGCTGTGGGAACGGCAGCTGGCTCTTGGGCATGAATGGAACTACATCACTGACGCTCAGAAGGATGCCGGGATCTTTGGCTGCGCCGCGCACTACGGAGGACACAGAGCAAAAGCACTCATACTCTCTCGACGCGAGGAGTTGTTTCCCCCAACAGACCGAACTGGCTCATCATGCGCCTGGGGGACAGTCGCCCGAGTTGACCCCGCAACAGGTCCGGCGCTCGTCCGCGGCGCGTGGCCGCACCGAGTCTCCCTGCCAGCACCTTCCACGTCCCACGAGGGCTTGACAGTGCCCGTCCCATTCGCGCTGTCGTGGCTGGTGCCAAAAGGGGGCAAGGGCTTCCAAATGGTTGCCACGCTCGCTCGGACATCCCAACAAGAGCAGGAAGACCAGGCTGACGCGACATTTTACGTCTACATCGATGGGCGTCTCGCCGATCGGCTCCAAGCTCAGAGCGGCGCAGTACACGTCAATATCCATCTGGGCACGGCCGAGACAGTCACCATCATCGGCGTCAGCAACACCCCTGGCTGTCAGGCTCAGCTAAATGAGCCCTTCGAACAATACTCTCAGCATCGTTGACCACGTCTAATCACGGCCAAAACCAGGTCCCTATCTCAACGGAGGCCAAACCCTATGAAGTTCACACCGAACCGAACGGAAGCCCTGTCCGCCGAGGAACTCTACCTGTTCGACACTATGGGATTCGTTCGAGTCCCGGGATTCCTATCACGCGAAGTCGCGGAAGAATGCCGCTCCGAGGTGGTTCGGCTACCTTCGCGGCGTATGGAGGGCAGGGGCGACAAGGAACGTTTCGACGACCTGGTGTCCCGCAGTTCACACTTCGACGACCTGGCGCGAAGCGAAGCCATGCTCGCCTGCGTGGAGCCTGTCATCAACCAGCCGCTCCGACTCATCGAGAGCTACGCCCTGCGTCGAGAAGGCGACAGCATCTTTTACCTGCACAATGGCAACAGCGAGATCTTGCAGTACGGAGAGAACCGTTCAGTGCAGCGCAACATGAGCTTCACTCACACCTTTCACGACGGCAAGCTATTCTGCATGTTCGTCAAGGTCCTGGTGTATCTTAGCGACGTACGCGAACAGGAAGGCGGACCGTTCTGTTACCTTCAAGGCTCGCACAAGGCCAACCTTCCCTGGTTTCGCGATCCCGAGTCGGCGGAAGCTCGGCCGGCCCTCACCCAAGAGAACTTTCCATCGCTTGAGTATGTTCCCGCGAACACGGGGGACGCGCTTATCCTCAATGAGGCGCTTCTCCACGGAACCCTCCCCAAAACTACCGAGGGAGAAAGGCTTGTACTCGCCTTCAGCTACGCGCCCGCGTTCGTATCCGACTGGAAGGAGATTGACAAGCACTCGGCAGACATAGGGAAGCTGGGCCACTACTGACGGCGTGCCGCGGGTCAGCATAGTAATTACTGGTGCAGAGCCGCGTATTATGAGATGTTGGTCACCCCTTGCCTATTGATAGGTAGGCCCTACAGGTGGCTTGCTAATCAAGCAGAAGCTTGCGGCGCGTCCAAGCAAGATGCAACGCCGCCGCTGCGCCGGTAGACAGTCTCTTAAGACTCGCTGAGGCATGTGAGGGTATTCTCCTCGAATGGGAATGCCCTCGCGGGCATCGAGCCCTCCGAGTTGGCTTCGACCGCATTCGCGAACCGTTCGTCGTAGGTGTCCGGAGCGATGATTGCGACGGTAAGTATGTCTCCGGTGAAGGTCAGTACGTCGAGCGTGATGCCAAGACCGAACACGCGGAGGTGACCAGCGCGCAGAGCCGCGTCCATCGTGGTAACGGTTCCAGCCCGTTGTACCGGATCGGCCTGCCCGAGCCGTCATATTCGTCGGTGGGGCATGGAACCCCGCAGATCAGGCGACGGCGCCGGCCTCGACCAGCAAGGCTTCGCGGTTGGCAAGGATGAACTCCTTGAGCGCGGTCGGCTTCAAGTCGATCGCCGCCAGATCGTCCCCGCGCAGGTCAACGCGATCCAGCGCGTGCCCACCGCGCGACGGGTCGCTGAACTCCGGGCCGCTGCGGGCTGACTCGTCCAGGCTGGTCAGCCGCGCGATGAAAAGTGCTGCACCGCGACGCCGGTGTCAGACGGTGAGCTGAACAGGAACACCTGCGAGGCGTCCGCAGCCTCGGCGCCCAGCTCCTCGGCCAGCTCCCGGTGCAAGGCTGCCTCGACCGAAGGGTCGGTCTCTTCGACTCCGCCTCCGGGTGCGGTCCAGTACGGCGCCTGCGCCGGCTTCGTCCGCTTGATCAACACCAACCGGCCGTCATCGTCGATCAGGATCGCCCGCGCGGCGCGGCGCCCCACCGCTACCGTCAACTGTTCCGTCACGGCGAACAACTTACGGACGGGCGAACGGTGGGTTCGACCAGCGTCTGGTAGCGGCGCGCCGGTCAGCGCCCCAATGCTCGAAGGCACGACTCGAGGTGGATATCGTCTCGAGTCGTGGTTACCCGCGAGCTGTTCGGCCTCGACACCCTCCACCTGCCCGAGTCGCTGCAAGACGCGATTGAGCACGGCGAGGTGTTCACGCGTCGCTGGGTAGTCGAGTCGATCCTCGACCTAGTCGGGTACACGGCTGATCGGGACCTGGCGGACATGGTCATCGTGGAGCCAGCCTGCGGCGCGGGTGCCTTCCTGGGACCGATCACGGAACGCCTGAGCGCGTCCTGCCGTAACCACGGCCGCTCACTGTTGGACGCCGTGGCCGCGGTCGAGGCGTTCGATCTGCTCGACCGGAACGTCGAACGGAGCCGCGATCTCGTCACGGAGCGCTTGCTTGCTGATGACTGGGAGTCATCCGAGGTTGCCAAGGTCGTACACAGCTGGATCGGGCAGGGAGACTACCTGCTCAGGGAGTACACCGCGCAGAGCGCCGACTTCGTGGTCGGGAACCCGCCGTACATCCGACTGGAAGACGTGCCCGACGCGCGTATGAGTGCCTACCGCGCGAACTGCCCGACGATGGGAGGCCGCGCGGACATCTACGTCGGCTTCTACGAGGTGGGCTTGCGCAGCCTCAAGCCAGGCGGTCAGCTCGGGTTCATCTGCGCGGACCGCTGGATGCGCAACCAGTACGGACGCAAGCTTCGTGAGCTCGTGGCCCGTCGGTACAGCATGGACCTGGTCCTGGTCATGCATGACGTCGACGCTTTCAAGGAGCAGGTCTCCGCTTACCCGGCGATCACGATCATCAGCAACCGGCCTCAAGGTGAGGCCGTCGCAGCTGACACCACGCACGCCTTCGGTCCTGAGCAGGCCAAGACGTTCCTTGCCTGGGTGGCGAGGCCGGAACAGCCGCAGATCAACGCGCCGTCGTACCATGCAGCCCGCCTGCCGCACTGGTTCGCGGGAGACGACTCGTGGCCCGCAGCTTCGCCGGCGCGGCTTGCCATGCTCGAAGACCTCGGCGACCGGTTCCGGCTGCTTGAAGACGAGGCAACAGGCACGCGGGTCGGGATCGGTATCGCGACGGGCGCCGACAAGATCTTTGTCGTGCAGAGCAGGGACGACGCGGATGTGGAGGACGATCGTCTCCTCCCGATGGCAATGGTGCGTGACACCAGGAGCGGTGTGATCGACTGGCACGGCACCTACCTGGTGAACCCCTGGAGCCCAGAGGGGAACCTGGTCAGCCTTGCGGACTATCCACGCATGGCGCGCTACTTCGCGCGATACGGCGCTGACCTGCGCAAACGCTACATCGCAGTCAAGCAGCCCGATCGCTGGTACAAGACGATCGACAAGGTTGACCATCGCTTGACCGCAAGGCCGAAGCTTCTGTTTCCCGACATGAAGCTGACCATCCATCCCGTCCTGGATGAGGGCGGCCTGTACCCGCATCACAACCTGTACTTCATCGTCTCGGACATGTGGGACCTCCGAGTGCTCGGCGGCCTGCTGCTGTCGAAGGTGGCCGAGGCGTTCGTCGCTGCCTACGCCGTGAAGATGCGCGGTGGCACCCTTCGGTTCCAAGCCCAGTACCTCCGCAAAATTCGCGTGCCTGACCCTGCGGGAATCAGCGAGGGTGACCGTGCCGCTCTGGCGGATGCGTTCGACCGGCGCGATGTGCAGGCCGCCACTACTGCCGCCCTGAGCGCCTACGGACTCACCGAATTACCTGATTAGGAGAGGTTGTTTTGACGGTCACCCGCCAGGACTTTGAAGACGCCGTTACTGCATATTGGGGAGCGAAGCAGACTCAGAACGAGCTGTCAAAGATCAAGGACAAGGTGGGCGCCGGGACCGCGGGGTCGGTTCGAGGCGGTAAGCACTTCGACAGCATCGCGGCGCTGATCGCCAAGTTCTTCCTTGAGGCCGGCTATCCGGCCGAGGACATTCGAGTCACCAAGAGCCAGCGACTTGAGCTGCCAGGCTACTACCGTCCGCAGAAGCAGTGGGACCTGGTGGTCGCGCACGAGAACACCTTGGTCGCAGCGTTCGAGCTGAAGGCCCTTGGCGGACCGTCGTTCGGCAACAACTACAACAACCGAGTGGAAGAAGCCCTCGGCAGCGCCGTCGATCTGCGGCGAGCTGCGCTGGAGAAGCTGTTCCCCGGCGAGAAGCCGTGGCTGGGATACTTCTTCATCATGGAAGACGGATCTGGCTCACGGTCACCGGTCAGGCTCGAGAAGGGGGCATTCCCTGTCGAGAAAATCTGGCACGAAAGCTCGTACCAGAAACGCTTCGCAGTGTTCTGCGAGCGCCTCATGGAGGAACGGATCTACGACTCGATTTGCTATGTGACGTCCTCTGCTGCCGACCCCAAGCCGGTCGAGCCGCTGGAGAGCCTCGACTGGAGGCACTTCTCTGCGTCAATCAACTCGCGGATTGGGTTCCTCAAGGAGCTGGGACTACCGAAGGAGACCAGCGGGATGCTTCCGCTGTAGGTGACAGCTTGTAGTGGTTGTCGGCTGCCAGGTAATGTATCATCTACACGAAGGGATGCAGAACGCATTGACAGCCATCGAAGGAAGGGATCTTCATCTCCTCATTTTCTCTGCGGAATGCCTCTCCGAAGGCTACGGGTCAGCCACAGCTCTGCGCACGTTCATTGATGCCGCCTTGGAGTACTCTTCGTGGCGCTTGACGCTAGTTGTCCCAAGGTCGGCCCAGGACGGCCAGGCGAATGCGGCTTCCCGCGTCCGGGTGCTTTCGATCCCCCGGCTCGGCATTAGGAATCGTCGGGGGCAAATACTTGGCTACGCCATGCTGGGATCTTGGCGTATCATGACCGAATCAATCTCTAAGCCGAACGTTGTGATCAGCTGGCAGCCAATTCCAGCAGGTGCAATGGGAGCCTTGGCTTCGAAGCTATACCGTGTGCCACACATCGTAAGGACCTGTGGTCCAGAACTTGCGCGCCAGTGGAGCAGATTTCCGCTTATCACGTTGGCATCGAAGCCACTAACGAAACGACTGCTCCGCGGTGCGGACGCGGTCGTAATCAAATCGAAGCTCGAACGAGCCTTGATTGACCGATACGTCATCGAGCAGCGGGCCCATCTAATACCAAATGCAGTGGGGCGGCAATTCTTTGTGACGCCACGGGGTCATGACGACACCACAACCCGATTTCTCACGGTTTGCCAACTTGAATCGCACAAGGGTGTCAAAAAGTTGATCGCAGCGTTTGCGACGGTCACCAGTAAGATCTCGAAGCAGTGCTCCTTGACAATTGTCGGAGATGGATCCCAGCGTTCACATCTTCAGCGGGCCGCGCTCGCCACGAACGCTGATATTAAGTTCCTAGGAAGAGTGCCACACACTCGTATCCCTGACTTATACGCATCACACGATGTGTTCATCCTTCCATCAGTCATGGAGGGTTGTTCAAACGCCACTCTCGAGGCTGCTGCTGCCGGTCTGGCTGTCATCGGCACGCGAACAGCGGTTGGCGATCTCGTGGATGATGGGGTTAACGGAATGCTCTCTCGGGCTGCCGATGAGCCCAGCTTGGCTGAAGCCATCGAGCGGTTTCTGGCCTTGGACTCTCAACGAGAATCAATGCGTGCCGCCGCCCGACGCACAGTCGAAATACACCATCCCGAGCGCCTACTGCGTTCTTACGGAGAGCTGCTGGCATCACTATGCTGAGTATGTTTTCGATGACTCGGGCTCGCGTGCCAGCGGTAGCGATGTTCGTGGCGGATCGAGTGTCTGCGTCAAGCCGTCTTCGTGCGCTTCAGTACGCTGACCTTCTTGTACGAGACGGTATAGTCGTCCGAGTCTGCGCAACGCGACCGTCGAAGTACCTGCCGCGTCCGCAGTGGCTTCCGGGCCGGGGGGCGCTGCGGCTTCTCTATCTTGTGCTCGGTGTAATGGCGATAACCGCACAGCGCATTTGGCAAATATGCACAGTGGTGCCCAGGGCTACCGTCGTGCTTCTTCAGAAAGACTTTCTCTTTCGATCACGCATCGACATCCTTGAGCGACTGCTCATCGCCGTAGCCAGGCTGTGTCAAGTCAGGGTGGTATTCGACATCGATGACCCGATCTATCTCGGGACCTCAGTCAACGCCTTACCGCACATGCGCTCGAAGATCGAAGCCACAGCACGCGGTGCGACGGCTGTGCTGGCCGGATCCGACCCCATTGCTCGCCAACTTCGCCCTTTCAGTAACGAGCTCTGGCTCGCGCCTACCTGCATCATGCTCCGCGAACGTCCGGTCAGAACCTACGAGATAATGGAGACAGCGGTTCGACTGGTATGGACGGGAACAGCAAGCAACGCTCGACATCTTGCGTTGATTCATGACTCCTTGCGCCAGCTTCGGAGCGTCGTCCCGTTCCATATAGAAATCGTAACTCGGCTGGCCGATCTACCAGCTGACTTGCTGCGCGGATTTGATCTGCGGCTGACCGAATGGTCGGAGCATAGCGAATCCATCGCACTCGGCAGGGCGGATATTGCTCTGGCACCTTTAGACGATAACGCGTGGACACGAGCGAAGTGCGGTGGGCGGATCCTCGCGTACTTCTCGGCGGCCGTGCCCGTTATCGCTTCATCTGTTGGCGCGCAAGGCGTGATGGTGCGTCATGACCTGACCGGGCTAGTAGCGACAACTTCGGAGGACTGGACTACGTCTCTTATCGCGCTGTCCCGAAGCCAGCAGCTTCGGGTCCGCCTTGGCCAAGCCGGGCGGGCGTTTGTGGAGAATAATCTCTCCGCCCAGCATTGTTACCCTGAGTGGCGTGAACGAATTATGGGGTCACCACGGTAGTGGACTACAGCAGGGAGCAGCATGCGCATCGTCTTCGTATTGCCTGATCTGCCGCTATCGGGCGCCGCCACGCGAACGGTTCACATCGCGGAACACCTTGTCTGTGAAGGCCACCACGTCGTTGTTGTCACGTTTCTACGAACAATCGACAACAGTCTCGAGGAGCGTTTGCGGCAATCTGACATTGACGTCATACGCTTGACATCACTCCGGGGACTCCGACGCTTGCGTGACTGGCTCACCGATAGCACCCACACCGTGATACACGCGGCTATGCCCACCGCAGGTTTGTTGGGACTGTTTTTGGCTCGTATTTCTCGCTGTCCAATAGTGTACAGTTACACAAACTGTCTTCATACTCAGAGACCATTGGAGTCGCGATCGTTGTGGGACCATGTCAAGTCTCGGCTCGAAGAGTTCCTGGCGAAAAAGTGTGAAGCGCTACATGCCGTTTCCAATAGTGTAGCCGCACAGCTTCTCCGAGAATACCCCTACGCAGCGTACCGTGTCCACGCCATTCCTTATCGCGTTACACGCCCGGCATCTGGTGAGGCGATACACGACCTACAGGTTCTGGAGGGTTTGGTTCATGCTTGGCCCAAGCTGCTCTATGTTGGCCGGCTGCTGGCGCACAAACGCGTAGACGACGTGATCCGCGCGGTCGCAGCGATCCGTGACAAGTGGCCGAAGGTCAGACTGGTGGTGCTCGGCTCGGGATCGGAGCGGCATCAGCTCGCCCGCCTTGTGGCGGAGCTCGGTGTTATGGATAGCGTAGTCTTCACGGGCGAATCGAATAGTCCTGCACGGCTGTTTGATTGGGCTGATCTGTTAGTGCATCCCTCATTGTATGAGGGTTATCCTCGTGTCTTTGCCGAAGCGATTGCCGCAGGTACACCTGTGGTCTCAATTGACTCACCTTACGCGCGCGAGCTAACGAAGGGTGGTGCCAGCGTCTTTCTCGCCCGACCAATGGACAGCGCTTCCTTGGCCGCTACGATTGTTGAGGCGCTTCAGAATGTCGGATCGACGAATGCGCATAACGGATATGGTGCGGACGCATCTATATGCGGCCTGTGTGAGCTATATGCGGGACTCCCTATAAGAGCGGACAGGGCACGGGCCTCAAAGTAGCCGGTTCTTGGGTCGCCAATGAGTGTTGGCGTTATGCGCTTGCCATGACCTGTGTTCCTGATTAGGTCGGAACTGGTGAGCCCGAGCTTGATGCTGGCGCGGATTCCTGGCCGCGCGTACAGGAAAATTGGTCGATCACGCGCCGGATATGGGGCATCCTGCCCAGATGGATCCAGTCGGTGCCGCTCGCGCTTACGTTGCTGATCGTTTCCCGAGCGCCTGGGCCGCGTACCTTGGCGGAAGCACCGGCACGGCGCTGCAGACTCCGACGTCAGACCTCGACATTGTCGTGGTGCTGGACGGGGGGCCTGCTCCGTTCCGACATACCGATTGGCATGAGGGTTGGCTGGTCGAGGTGTTCGCGCACACGGCGGCGTCCTTCGACGCTTTCGTGGAGCGTGAGACGGCCGCCGTTGCTGCACATGTGCGCGCTTGGTCAAGTGCTGGTTGACCGCGACGGCGGTGCTGTCGAGATGCGAGAACAAGCACGGGCACGACTCACCTCGGGGCCAGCGCCACTGTCCGTCGCCGAACGGGAGGATCAACGCTATCTGATCAGCGACCTGCTGGACGATCTCGATGGATGCCAGGATCCTGACGAGTTGATCTTTATCGCCGATCGCTTGTTGATTTCGGTCTGCGAGCTCGTGCTGTCGGAGAAGCGAGTGTGGCTGGGACATGGCAAGTGGTTGCTGCGGCGCTTGCGGGACGCCGATTCCACCGTATGCCGTCAGTTACTGACCGGTTATCGGCAACTGGTAGCGAGCGGGGACTCGGTGGTCCTCCGCCAGGCCGCCGAGGTGGTGCTCAACCGCTCTGGAGGTCGGTTGATGGAGGGCTACTGGCGCGATGGCGCGCGGAAGATCAGGCAGTGATCGCCTGATACTGAGTGCGGCCAGCGTCTGGCCATGGCCGGAACGGCTGGTGGCGATCCCGGCCGTTTCGTCCAGTCATGTCCGGCTACCCTGAAACCAACATCGTCGCGAAGCACAGCCCAGGCGGTGAACAGGTACCTCGACGAGGATGGGCGGGTCTGCGATGGCCGCTGGTCGATCAACTGGCGATGCGGGTAGCACCATGACCATAGGTGAACGGATTCGGCGGCTGCGCGGCAAGCTATACACCCAGCGCGAGTTGGCTGACGCCGCAGGCGTGGGCGTAGATCTGATCCGCAAGCTCGAGCAGGGCCGCCGCCATACCGCCTCGATTGCCAGCCTCCACGGCATCGCACGCGCACTCGATGTCGACATCGCCGACCTGCTCGGCAAGCGGAACTCCCTACCCAGCAGCAGCCAGGACGAGGGCGTTGAGGCAATCCGCCGCGCCCTGACCCCCGTCGATGACCTCATCGACGGGGCCGTGATGGACGTCGAGCCGCTGCCCCTCGCCGAGGCCAAGCGCACGGCGGACTACCTCTGGGGTGCCTACTGGGCGGGACGTTACGAGGTGCTCGGGACGCTCCTGCCGAACGCACTGATGCAACTGCGCGCCACGTTGCACGCCGCGTCGACGGAGGAGGAAGCCCCGGCCGCCGAGGCGCTGGCGCGCGCCTACCAGGCGGCTGGCGACACCCTGGTCCACCTCGGGCACCGCGATGCCGCCTGGCTGGCAATTCGTGAGGCACTCCAGGCCGCCCGCCGCGGTGATGATCCGCTGCTCTACGCCGCGATGCGCGTCTCGGTCGCGTGGCAACTACTGGTTGCGGGACGCTACAGCGAATCTGAGCAGGTTGCGGTGACCGCAGCACACGAGATCGAGCCCAAGGGTGACGTCCCGCTACCGCAAATGTCCGCATATGGGCTCCTCGCGGTGACCGCGGCAACCGCCACGGCTCGTGCCCAAAAGGCCGACACTACCGACGAACTGCTCGGTGTCGCTGGAGAGATGGCAGGCCGGCTGGGTTCCGACCGTGCCGAGCACCAGACCACCTTTGGCCCAGCCAAGGTGGCCATGCTCGCGGTGGACTGCCACGTCGTGCAGGAGCAGTTCGGACAGGCGTTGACCGCCGCCAAGGCTCTGCCTCGCGACGCCGCCTTGCCGCTGGCCAGTCGCGCGCGTCACCTCGCCGATGTGGCCTATGCCCACACTCGGCTTGGGCACGATGACGCCGCGGTCACAACCCTGCTGACGATGGAGCAGATGGCACCGGACTGGATTGGCTACCAGACGCTGCCGCGGCAGGTGGTCGCTGAACTGATGGAGCGAGAGCGCCGAGGTCGAACACCGCTGCGGGCGCTCGCGCAACGACTGGGCGTGACATCGCAATAGGCCAACTGGGAGTGGCTGTAGGCCGGTCGGGTAGTGGGACACCATGTCCTACCCGTCGTTGACCTTGCCTCGCTAGCTTGATCGCCGCCGGTGGTCATGTCTCCCCGCTGAGTGACTGCGAGCCACCGGCACCGGCCACGGGCGCTGTCCCCCTCCGGGAAACCGGGCGCCCGTGGCCACTCACAGCCGAGGAGCGGCGAGGTGATGGTGATGAACGCGGCGACCCGGACGTCGCCTGCGTGCGAGAACGTCGACTGGGTGCCGGTCAGCGTTGGGTGGCCCCCACTAATGATGCGTCGCGCTGGCAACCCGATATCAACTAGCCGTGGTAGGACGGTCAGCTCGCGTGGATGATCTGCACGGCCGACAACCAGGCTCCAGCCACGCTGACGCTCGGCTGATGACACGGTTTGTCCTGCCGGCTCTTTGGCAGGTGCGGCCGACTCGGGGGCAAATCGAGGCGCGACCCGGATTCGCCGTGGTGGTCCCACGGGCCGTGAGTCCTAGCGGTGCACCTCTGCCTGCTGACTATGACACCCGGTTGACTGCCGCCTGCGATCCCCACACTGACCGGTCCTGCGCCCTCGACGCGGCGTTCGAGGCTCACCATCTGCACGACCTGTCACACCATCACCTGGCGTTCCTCGCGGTGCGGCCGGACCTGCATAGTCGGGGTCCGGGTTCCGTCCCTTCTGCGGCACAGCCAGCGGCTCGACGAGATCTGTGCCGCGGCCTATCTGGATGCAGCAGCCCACAGTCCCGCGCGGCGCACAAGCGACACGGCTATTGGGATCTCGGCCAACCGTTCGACATTCCGACCGCAGACCACCACCGTGGCCGACGTGGAGCAAGCCCATAGGCGAGGACGGGTGGGGCCGTCGCTGACTGCTTGATGTGAGACGGCTACGGTCGGTTAGACGGTGGAGGGGACGCCGGATTAGCGCAGGTCAGAGACGGGCCAAAGGGGGTGTCATGGGTCAGGGCACGGAACGCGTCACGTTCGGCTCCGTGCTGGCGGTATCTGAATTCCGGGCGATGTGGGCGGCCGAGTTGCTGTCCATCGCCGGAGACCAGTTGGCCCGCGTCGCGCTGTCGGTGTTGGTCTTTCAGCGGACCGATTCCGCGTTCTTGACCGGGCTGACATACGCCCTGACGTTTGTGCCTGCGCTGGTCGGCGGAATCTTGCTGTCAAGCCTGGGTGATCAATACCCCCGGCGGGATGTCATGGTCGCGGCCGATTTGGCGCGTGCGGTGCTGGTCGGCCTGATGGTCGTGCCGGGCATCCCGTTGTGGCTGCTGTGCGTGCTGGTGGCCGCGATGACGCTGCTGAACGGGCCCTTCAAGGCCGCCCAGCAGGCCCTCCTGCCGGACGTGCTGACTGATGAGAAGTACACAGTCGGCATGGCGATCCGGAACATCACCAGTCAGTCCGCCCAGTTGGTCGGCTTCGCTGGCGGCGGAGCGCTGGTCTCCGCGATCAACCCTCCGGTCGGTCTGGCGCTCGACGCCACCACCTTCCTGGCATCCGCACTGGTCCTGCGGCGTGGAGTTCGGCACCGTCCCGCACCCACGTCGAGCTCGACGGAGTCGACGCGCACGTCATTCTTTGCCGCGACGACCGAGGGTGCTCGCTTGGTATGGCGCGATCCTGGTCTGCGTGTCCTGATCGCATTGTGCTGGCTTGCCGGGTTCTACGTCGTCCCCGAAGCGCTGGCCGCGCCCTACGCCGATGGTTTGGGAGCTGGCGCGTTCGCCGTTGGCTTGATCATGGCGAGCGATCCGGTGGGCAGTGTGATCGGAGGCATCGTGTTCGGCAAGTGGGTGCCCGAGCGCGTCCAGATCCGGGTGATTGGCGTGCTGGGCGTCCTGGCCGGGCTGCCGCTGGTGCTCTGCGTTCTGCACCCAGGACTGATCACGTCGATGGCTCTGTTTGCCCTGTCGGGTATGTTCGCCACGGCGTACAACATCCAGGGCACCGCCTCGTTCGTTCGCCGGCTCCCCGACGCGCAGCGCGCACAGGGCTCCGGCCTGTTGTCCTCGGGCCTCATCACGGTCCAAGGACTTGGCGCCCTTGCAGCGGGGGCGCTCGCGGACCAGATCGGCCCGGCCCACACCATCGCCCTGGCCGGTTTCGTCGGGGCGATCGTGGCCATTCCCATCGCGGTGGGGTGGAGCCGGGCTCGTCCGGCGCGATCTGAAGTGGAGGAATCACGGTGACTCACGTGTCGCGGTTACGCATGATGGCGACCCCTCCCTTCACTGCTCCGGACGAGTTACGAACATCGTTCCTAGCCGCTGGCTGTGATTGGGTGGACACTGTTCGTGGACATCACCTAGGGATGCACTGCCATGAGTATGGATGACACCAGCTCGGCTCTCAGAGCCGTGGTGCTCATCCGTGATGTCTTGTCACCCCACCGATGGGCCCTCTGGACGCAGCGGTCGAGCCTCATCGCGTACATCGTCGTCGTCGAAGCAGCCGCGGTGGCGGCCACCGTGACGATGGCCGCCACCGAGCCGGTCCAACCACGAGACGGCGTGATCCTCGCCGGCCTCGCCGGGATGGGGATCCTGCAAGCCGAACTCGGTCGCCAGGTCGAGCGCGTTCGCCGACGCGTGAACGGCACCCCGCACATCAACATGACCTCGGTGTGGACCTTCGCCGGAGTGCTGCTGCTCCCGGCGGCGCTTGTCGCCGTCCTGGTCGCGACGCTTTACTTCCATCTCGCCGTGCGCAGTTGGTACCGCCTGCGCCGTGTGCCTGCGTTCCGCACCGTGTTCAACTCGTGCCTGGTCATACTGACCTGCTACGCCGCCGAGGTTGTGCTCTCGGGCAGCGGCATCGATGGTATGTACGGTGCCCTCGACGCTGGATGGGGAAGCGTAGGTGTCATCGCGCTCGCGGCCATCACCTACTTCGTCGTCGGCGCGTTGGTCGCCGTGCCCGGCCTGACCACCAGATCACGCACCTTCCAGGAACTGTTCGGCGGTTGGGCGGACAACCTGCTCGAAGTCGCAACCCTCTGCTTGGGCATTCTCACCGCGTTGGCGCTGGCGACGTTGCCGGCTCTCGTGTTGGTCGTCATCCCGCCCCTGCTCCTTCTCCACCGCGGGGTGCTGGTCAAACAGCTCGAAGTCGCCGCCACGACGGATGAGAAGACCGGCCTGTTCAATACCGTCGGTTGGCACAACCTGGCCACTCACGAACTCACGCGAGCGAAGCGCAAGGCCCACGCCAGCTTCGGCGTACTCATGGTCGACCTCGACTACTTCAAACAGATCAACGACACCTACGGCCACCTGGTCGGCGACCAGGTGCTCAAGGCGGTGGCTGCGGCGATCACCAGCGCGGTTCGCGACTATGACTCAGTCGGTCGTTTCGGCGGTGAGGAGTTCGTTGTCCTTCTACCTGACATCGCCGAAGCGGATGTGATCATGGTGGCCGAGCGTATCCGGGAGGCCATTGCCGAGCTTCAGGTCGAAATTGCGGATGGGGACGACAGGATGGTCATCAAGGACCTGTCGGCGTCCATCGGCGTCGCGACGTACCCGAATGCAGGCGCCGCCGTCGAACGGCTTCTCCAAGCGGCGGACAAGGCCCTGTACAAGGCCAAGGACACCGGCCGTAACAAGGTCGTGAGCATCATGGATGTCGCCTGACCGGAGGGCGATGTGCTGTCCGTCGCTCCTCGCCTCGACCCCAACCACGACCGGATGGCGGGCCGCGCGCCGAGATCCGGCTTGTAGGTGAGGATCTCGCCGCCGTGCTCGGCGTGGTCGCGCTCCAACAACTCACCGGGGTCCGTGGTCATCACTTAAGATATGTCACCCCGCGACCCCAGTCGGCGGCACCTGCAGGCCGGTCCGGATCAGGCTGGGGGGCGCGTGCGCCCGCCTGCTCGGTACGGCGTGGCCAGCATCGCCGCGGACTCGGTCGGGAGTTGGCCGGCGAACACTTGGACGGCGGCATATCCCCATAGGGCGTGGGCGAGCTCGGGGTGGGCTGGGGACTGATCCATCGCGGTCTCGGCGCTGGCCACGGCCTCCCAGTACAAGCACTTGCCTCGGTAGGGAAAGCCCAGCTTCAGGGCTGCTTGGTGAACCGTGTCGGCAGCCGAGTCCCAGTCGTCGGTGCTGATGGCTCGGCGGGCGCGCACCATGCGAGTCAAGCACGATCGCGGAAAACGGCACGCCGAGGACAGGGACGCCAGCGCGGTCTGGGTGTGGGGGCCGTACAGCGTGGCCGGGGTGAATCGGGAAGGCAGGCAGACCCGGCGCCATGAGGCGGACAGCAGCTCGTAGTCGCCGCCCGTGGTGTGGTCGCTGGCCAGGATTGCCAGGGCCGCGTCGTACAGCGGAAGCAGCCCCGCCACGTAGATGCCGACCTCGTCATCGTCCACCAGACGATAGGGGTGATCGAGGATGTCGGTGGGCTCGGCGGTCAGGGGCGGGTGGGGAAGCCCGAACGTGTCCGCCCAGCGGACCCAGCGGGACGCGATCCGACCGTGGGTGAAACCCAGTGCGGCGATGGCCCGACGGCGAGCCTGTTGCCGGGGTCGGTCGTTGACCCACGTCTCGGCCAAGCGCGCCAGCTGCTCGAAGGTCAACGCGGCTACGGTCGCCTCCAGCTGCAGCCACTCCATACCCCGCGGATGAGCCTGGAGGTAGGTGCTTCCCAGGTCGTCGCGGCCTGGCTGAACACGCGGTCCCACGATGGCCTCCCGGTTGAAATGTCCAATCTAGCGGGAGCGCACCGGCAAGACCGCCAGGACGCTCCGGGGCGCTGAATTGCAGGGCAACGGACGTCCCGCAGATCAGGTGGATCAAACGCCGAGCTCCAGGCGCTGCGGCCGGTCGGCGACGGTGACCAACGCCCTCGGTGGACTCGATCCTGCCCGAATCAGGGGTGCCGTGCCTGCTCGCGTGACCCGTCGCGTCGACCACGAACGAGTGAAGGTCCTGACGAGTCGGACGCCGCCACCCCGGCACGCCCCACCGCTTACCGGTCGCAACAATGACTGGATGGACGATGGCGAGGATGCTGATCTGGCACGCCTGGGCTGGATCGTGTGGACCATCGAGGTCCGCGACCCAGAGCAACGCGCCGCGCCAGACATCGGGGCGCGTACCGAGCAGGCGATGACGGAGATGGCCGGTTCCCTTGGCTGTGTGTTCTCCCACTGCGTCGATGACGACTCCTACGACCTGACACCGGAAGGCACCTACTACTCCTGGTCAGTTCGCGTCCCGCGAGGTGAGCACCTGCGGCGCAACGAGCATGGGGTGCCGATCGCCGTCGCCGCTCTGTGGGACTACTTGCGGACAAAACTGCCGAAAGGGCTGGACGACTGGCACGTGCGTCCGGACCGCGATCTCTCGCTGCGCGACGCCGCGGCGGACGTGCTCCGGGAGGCATACCCAGACCTGCTGCGGCCCATGGAAGTCGCGATGCTGGGACTCCGTCGAGACGGCGCGCAGAACCTGGATCCGCGGGCGGAGTGCTGGTCGGGGATCGGGGCGACTATGGCCGGAAGCTACGCACTGTGGGTCGCCACCGATCCCGGCGCGACCACACCCTGCTGGCTCGTCCTCCACGTGGGAATGGTTCCGCCTGCGGGATTCTGGTCCTCCTCCGCGGGACAGAGGATGAGTCGGTTCTCGCCTGACCGCAGCGACCCCGTGCTGATCTTGCCCCGCCCGCCGGCACCGCTCTGGATGGCCACGATCGAGACGGGCGCGTTCACCACCAACGCGGAGGCTCGCCTCACGGACCCTCACACCGTCGGCGCACGGCACGAATGGACCTCGCCCGACGCCGAGCAACTCGCACACCGGGTATCCCGCGATCTTCAAGCGCTGTTTCCACGTCTGGCCGCACCCTGACACAGCGGTCCTCGCGACGTTCGGCGATGCATCGCAAGTGCTCGTGTCGAGGCGGCTCGGTTGCCGATGGCGGTCAACGCTGAGCAACAACGATCATGCGCCGGTTCTCCGGCGCCAGCGGGGTACCGTCCTCGCCGTAGCCGGCCACATTCGTGAAACCCGCGTCGAGCAGCCAGTCCCGGAGTTCGGTGAAGGTGAACAGGCGCACGGAGAACGGCACCTGGCGAGTGCGGCCGGCACGGATCACGGTGCGTTGAACGATGTTGCGGCCAGTCAGTACATCCAGGCGGTTTTGATCGATGAGCAGGTCACCATCCAGTTCCCTCACACTGGCCGGCTGGTAATGGCGGATCAACCAGGCGTAGTGATTCAGGTCGAGCACCAACCGCCCACCTGGCCTCAGCGTGCGCAGGACTTCGGCCAGGACCCGTTTGTTATCACCGTCGGTGAAGTAGCCGAATGCGGTGAACCAGTTGATGACCCGGTCGAATCGTCCCGTCCACGGCAGGTGGCGCATGTCGCCCTGGACATAGTCGACGGTGACACCGCGGGCGGCAGCATCTTGGCGTGCCCGGTCAAGAAACAGGGATGCCGAGTCCAGTCCGGTCACGTGACAGCCACGCTTGGCCAGGCGGTTGGCGATCCGCCCATGTCCGCAGGCCAGGTCGAGCACGTCCATACCCGGCTTGAGGTCCAGCAGGCTCCATATCAGGTCAGTCTCGGCATCGCTGTGGGCCTCGTCGGTCCGTTCGGCGTAGAAGTACAGGTAGTCCTCATCGAACAGGTCCTCGGGGGCGAATGCTGGCTCAGGCACGGCGCTCCAGTGGCGTTCGTCGGCGGCGTCGACACATCCTCTCCGCGGGCCGTGCCCAGCGGCCACCGACTTTACGGTAAGGGGAAATGCTTCTCGGCCTGCCGCTCGACACGCCGAGGGCGTCACTGAAACTCCTGAGGCCAGGTCATGATCCGAGAGGTCACCCTTTCTCCTGTGGCTCGGTCTACTGCCAGACAACCGCGATGGGGTGATGAGGTCGGTCGAGGAAGAACCGGCCGCGCGAGGGGTGGGACAAGTCCGTGTCGTCAGCGGGAACCTCGAACCGGACCGCACGGTTTCTGAAGTTCCTGTCCCAGGTGCGGATTTCGTCGGCGACGCGGTGCGCCAGTCGGTTACCCGCCGGGCCGTGGCCGACGACGCCGGTCTCGGTCAGTCCACGGCCGTTGCTGTCTTGTCCAGCGGGGCGGCCGGCGAGGTAAGCAAGCTCGCCTTCGCCGGGCACGGCCATTGCCGAGCGGAACATCGGAGTGACCAGGCCGGAGTCGATAGCCGCCTGCTCGACAGGCATGCTGCACAAGGCGCCGTCCATCGTGCAGGTGAGCCACAGGTACATCCACTCCAACGATTCCATCCAGCCGAAGTTCACGCCGGTCCACACCTCGGTTCGCGGCTGGTCGAGCACGCCGGCCAGCCGTCCGAGGTCGAAGGTGTGCTCTTGGTGCATCTGGAGCTTGACGCTGTTGTCGCCGGTCAGGTCAACCCTGCGCCTGGGGTCGTCGGCGACTCCGTCGCGCAATGGGACGAACCCGCACATTGCGTCGTCGACGCTGCGCCAGCCTCCGCCGGGAGCCCGCTCGAACGCGAGCGAACGAGACACACCTCCGCGAATCCTCGCCGGTATCACCAGCCTTCCGGCGGATACGAGCTGGGACAGCCAACCGTCGGGTATCCCGTAGACGCCGACGGAGGCGATGATCCGGTCGTAGGGTGCGCCGGGCTGGTGGCCGCAGGCACCGTCGCCGAGCACGACATCGACGTTGTCGATGTCAGTGGCGGCCAAGCGTTCGCGAGCGTGTTCGACGATGTCGGCGTCCACGTCGATAGTCGTGACATGGCCGTCCTCGCCGACCAGGTGCGCGAGTAGCGCGGCGTTGTACCCGGTACCAGCGCCGATCTCGAGCACGCGATGGCCGCGCTGGACGTCGAGTTGGTCAAGGAGCAGGGCAACGATCCCAGGCTGGGATGCGCAGCTGAGGACCGCGTCGTCGGCGCCTCGTTTGGTGACCACGATGTCGTTGGCGTAGGCGGCAGCCAGATCCACGTCGGGGACGTAGTGATGGCGTTCGACCGCCCGCAACGCCTCCTCCACGGACCGGCTACGGGCGTAGCCGGCATCCTTGACCTTGTCGATCATGGCCTCGCGCAGGGCTTCGGGAGACGTTTCGGTGACGATGGCGTTCATCAGCGCCTTTCGTGACGGGGGTTCGTGCGGTGGTTGATGACGGGTGTGGGCCCGGTCGAGTGAGCCCGGTTGTCGATTCTGGGCGAGACCCCCGACAGGAATCAGCCGCGACGCGCCCTCCACAGCGCGCACGGCCAGACATCCCGTCGGGATCGACAGGCATCCACGTGGGCTTTGGATGACGGCTCGGGTTGCTAGTCCGCGACCGCACCAGGCGGGTGTAAGCGTCGGCCACAGACCGACAGTGCTCGTCCCCGCGTCGGCACTCACCATGAGCTGGACGAGACCGACCTGGTGGGAATGGTGTTCCCGACGCCGAGATCCTCTCCGCCTGCTTCCACACGTTGGAGGAGGGCAGGGACAAGGTCAAGAGTTCGGCGGCGGTCCCGTCTCCGAAGCGGCCGACGGCTCTGGAAGACTCACTGCGGTGACCCGCACCACTGCCGATCGCACGCCGCCAGCTGATCCGTGGGATATTCGCCTGTCCTATGCACACGAGCACCACTGGGCGGCAGACCCCGACGACGGCCCGGCGTTCTGGCGGGTGAGTGCGGACATTCGCGACGACGAGGGCGGTGATGAAGGCCCGCGGCCCGCGGCTTCGCATGTCGGGGACATCGAGTTCGTGCTGATGGATCTATTCGATACGCGCGATCCGTTCGGCGTGCTCGATGGTCACGACGGTGATCTCGGCGTAATCGCCGAAACCATCTTCAGCGGCAGGAGGGGCCGGGGCGACTTGGCCCCCGACCTCGACGAGCGGTTGGAGTCCTTCGGCACTGGCCTGCTGATCCTCAACCGCGCCAAACTTGCCCCGCAATGGCGCGGCTTCGGTTACGGCGTGATACTCACCGGGCTGGCGATCAAACGCCTGTCCGGCGGCTGCCGCGCGGTCGTCTGCTACCCCGCACCGCTGGCTGACAATGACGACCTCGACGACGCCGTCCGCCGGGCCGCCACCGCTCGCTTGTCCGAGGTATGGGCGCAGCTCGGATTCGAGCACTACCGCAACGGCGTCCACGTTCTCGACCTGGCCCTCGTCACGCTTGACGAAGCCCTGAAAGAACTCCGGGCTCGCCTGGAAGCACAGAGCTGACGGGAACGCGTAAGGACGTACTGGTGAACACTGTCAGCAATACCGGACGATCGACACCACGGTCGTCAGCGCCGCGAAAAGAGGCATGACCGTGGCGGCATCCGTGACCGGCAGCGAGCAGAAGTTCCGGACCCTCGTGTCGGATTTCGTCAGCACGACCGCAGAGCTGGGCGGCACCATCGACCCGGAGATTGTGGCGACCGAACTGCGGCACCGCATCCGGGCCATCGCGACCCAACTGCACGTCACCGAGGCCACGGTCCTCCGCAACTACATCGAAGACGACTGGGGCCGCGAAATGGCGCGCCAGACCTATCGACAGATGCAGGAGCGCGACGCGCACATCCACGCCGCCCCGAACCAGCAGGTGCCGCTCAAGGCGGTCGGCAGGCTGGTCGCAGCGCTAGGGCAGGCCCTGCTCTACCTCACCATCAACGACGCGGCCGATGACCCGACCAGCAGGTTCAACCCGAAGGAAGCCAGCGAGGCCGTCAGCGGCCTCGGGCTGGCCCTCACCACACGCTCCGACATCAACTCCACGGTGACGGTCGGAGGTGACATCCTGGCCTGGACCAGGGACGCGCTCGCCGCCTTCGGTGACAACCTGCAGCAGCGGCGATGGTCCAGCTGCCCCTGCGGCGAGGACCACAACCAGGACAAGACCGACGCCGCAGTACTCCGCGCAGTGCGCGAGGACCTCCTGCCCCTGCCCACCTCCACGGCGGTAGGCCAGCCAGACCAGCCGTGACTACGAGCAGAAGCGTCGCCCCGGCGGCTCGAGCGGTGGCATACGGGACGATTCCTGGCCGTGGGTCGAGCGGATCGCCCTGTTCTTGGCCTCGAGAACATGATCCTCGGTGCAATGCCGACGGGCATCTTCCGCTCCACCGCCGACCGGCCGATGTCGATCCAGACGTGATCCCTACCGTTCTAGGGCGACAAGAGGATCACCACAATGCAAGTCGTGCGTGGTGGCCCGGACCCGCGAATCCAGCGGTTCGTCCCAGGCTGCGGTCGGAGCGGTCTGGCCGCCGGGCCAGCACTACGCACCCTGATCGACGAACGGGATCAGTCACGCGGCGGTGCAGTCCGGCCCGTGGACGCGCGCGCTGCGCGACATTACCGGCTGACTGGCGCAATGCCGCCAGCCCGACTGGCACATCGACACGAACGAGTGAACGTTACGCCTGGGGTCTGAATTGACCGTTCTCTGGTTGGGTTCGCTCGTTCGTGTCACGGTGTTGGTGACTACCGTCCCTGGTTGTGACCATCACACCTTCCGCTGATCGTTCGCGTACGGCGCTGGATCTGGTCGTTGAGGCGATGGCCCGGCTGCGGTCGACAGATCCGAGCGACACGGCGGCGTCGTTGCTGGCGGCGTGGCATGGTTTCGGTACGGCAGAGGCGGCCGGAGGGTTCCTCGCCCAGGACAACCTGGATGATGCCGTCCTGGCCCGGAACGCCCGACCGGTGATGGCGGCCGTGGCCGTGCGGCTGCGTGAGGCTCCGTCCCTGCCCTATACCGACGAGATCATCGAGACCGTGGACGGTCTGGTCCCTGACGACCTCCAGATTCCCGTCGACGACCGGGCGATCGTCTACCACGACTCGGACCAGCCGGTGGACCGATCCGCAGCGGGGATTGTGCGTGGCGGCATCCTGGCATTGGCGCTGGAGTTTGAACACGCTGCTGCCGCAGGCGGCCGAGCACGCCGAGGATCCCGCTGACCGGGTCGCGTGCGAACACGGCACCCGGCTCGCCTACGAACTCGGGCGCTGCTGGGAAGGCCGGCTGAGCTCCTTCCTCAACAGCTCCCGCGACCTGAGCGCCGCAGGTCGACCTCGCCGGCAATCGGGCAAGAACACCAAGCGCAAACGCACGAAGAACACGAAGAAGAGGGCCTGACCGCTGATGCTGCCCACAGACCGGCTGGTCCTCATCGACTTGGAGAACGTGGTCGGCTTTCGCCCGAAACCCCGCACTCTGCGCGCTCGGATCACCGCCCTGCTCGACGCCGCCGGACCACACCATCACGCCGTGGCGGCCTACGCCGCCGACGATGCCGAGGACGACCTTACGGCCTCCGCGCTCGCCTGCCTGAATGTAGCGCCACTTCGGGTGCCGCCTCGCCCGGACGCTGCGGAAACCGCGCTGCTGGCTCACGCGAGACGGATGCAGGCCGAGGGCTGCATGCTGTTCACGATCTGCTCCAGCGATCGCGCTTTCGCCTCGTTGACCAACGGCGAGTCCGCCCAGGTGGACGTGCTGATCTGGGAGGGACAACCCGTGAGTACGAAACTCGAACAAGTGGTCAACCACGTTCGCCGATTGCCCCGGCCAGGTGCCGAGGCATCCACCGCCGAGCCCACCATGCCCACCGCGCTACCGGACGCTGCAGCTCCGATGCGGTATCGAGAGGGCCGCCCCACGCGCCAGCCGCTGGACAGATTGACCGCTGGATTGATCACTGGCATCGGCATCGCGCTGGGACACCGCCTGGCGGACGAGTTGCTGTCACGGCGCGGCAAAAGCTCCTGACTACGCGAGTTTGGAGGCCAGGTCGATGAGTTCTGAAATGCCGGCTTTCGAAGCGGCTGCCGCGCGAGTGCAACGCCTGCACGACGAACGCGCGGCCCTGCAGGAACAGCTGCTCGCCGCCGAGGAGGAGCTGATCCGCCAGGCCGCCGCCGCACACCGCTCCGGAACATTGGACGCATGGGGCCTGCTCGACGCCTACGACCTCGTCCGGGAAGGGGGGATCACCGGATTCGCCGCGCGCTGGAGAAAGGTCATCCCCTTCGACCGCCACGCACTTCGACGGATGGCCGAGGCCACCCCCAGGAGCCCAGACGGCACCTGGAGCGGTGACACCGGCTGGGACGGACTCGACGGGTCCGTCATCCCGCTCCGCGGCACCCAAGTGGTCTATGTCCTCTTCGGCCCTGGAAGTACGCCAGTGCGCCTCGGGATGACCCAAGCGTTCCGGGCGCACCTGAAGAGGCTTTACCGGGACGGCGTGACCTGGCGATCATGGAAAGCCTGGCCCTGCGAGAACCGGCAGGACGCCCTGGAGACGCGAAAGCGCATTGCGGCCCAATACGACCCCGCCGAACATCGCCACTAAGGACCTGCCTGGCCAACCCGCGTGTGCAACCCGATCGTGTGAGGACGTAACGCGTTCGCAGCAGTCTGGCATCGGAGTCAGCTACACCTTCCGCAATGTGGCTACGGCATTGGGATTACCGGAAGTAAACCGACCAGAGCAACGACGACGAGACTCTGCAACACGTGGTAACCCACCCGCGCTCGCCGCATCCCGATCTTGTCGGTGGCGGGTGTCACTATCCGGCCATCGGACGACGACTGACCCCTTAGCGGCGCGCCGCCGCATGTCAGGCATGGGCTGATGGCTGGAGCGGACTATGACCACCTGGTGGAGACGGATCGAGCCGGACCTGTGGCGGTTTGCGTCGACGCCGTCCGAGCCGGTTCGGGAGGCGCATGCTGCCATCTTGGGTGCGTTGCTGGTGGCTAGCACACGCGCTCCGATGGTCACGCTGACCGAGATCCAGGTCTTGCTTGTTGATCTCGGGTTCCGCGATCGTATGAGCAACGAGGAGCTCCGTGACATCCTCGACCATTTTGTTGACGCCGAACTTGTCAAGCCGTTCAAGGATTACACAGCTCCTGTGGCCTCGCTGAGCGATGGAACGCGTCGACAGGAAGCGTGGGCGTTGACCAAGAAGGGACGGGTCATTGTCCGCGCTGTTCGCAATGCTGTAAGCAGCCTCGATCGCACTCTGCAGCTTCCGCCCAGGCTCTTGGACGCAGTCCACGATACGGTCCATGATCTGATAAAACACTCGAGAGACGACGTTGATCGATTGGCGACCGACCTCGCCCAGGTACGCGCGCACCTCGATCAGCTTGTCTCAGCTACAGGTGATTTCTACGGCGCTGTAGCGGCACTGGTTCAATTCGACGTCACTGATGACACAGTGTTCTTGAGTAGTCGAGAGCGAATTCTTTCGGCTCTGGGTCAATTCGCTCGCTCGACCGAGCGTTCTCTGGTTCGAGTGCGCGACGCCCTGATGGAGCTACGCGCCATTGGTCATGTCCGCCTGGTTGAACGCGGTCTTCGTGGCGCTGGAGTGCTCGACCCGTACGGGCAGCAGGCGTGGGCGGACGAAATGAAGCAGCATCTGGACGATCTCGACCGGTGGTTTGAACCGAGGGGATCCATCGAGCGATTGATTGACTCTGCGGCGGGCGCGATTCATACGCTACTGGGCGCTATTGATCGTCGTTACTATGCGAACACGCGCGGTAGTGACCTCGGTTCCGACTTTCGCCAGATTGCTCGCATGCTTCACGTTCAGCCCTCCGACGCCGCCGCGTATCAGGTGTTCTCGGCAGCCTTCGGTATGTGGCCAGCGTCCCATCCCCGGCGTCCCGCCGTTGAAGATATCGCCACGGCAGTGCGCGCCGCTGATAGCACACCGGATCGCGCCGATGTAACACTGCGGGAGCATGATGCTGGCGCTCAATCGTCACGACGGCCACGCAAGATTCCGGACGTCGCCAAGGTTCGTGAAGCTGCTGAAGCACAAAAGATGTTTGAACTGCTTCGCCTGTCGGATCTCTCAGCTGATCTCATCACTCCGGGCGTCGTCACTCTGGAGCACTTCACCAATTTGGATGCCGAACACACAACGGTACTGGTCGAACTCATTGAAGAAGCCATGGTTGCTTTCGATACCTCGACTGGGTTTGGCGTTGCGGCTACATTGCGATGCCAACTCCGGCTGTGTGTAGGCGAGCCCGGACGCAAAGTGACAGTGCAGCTAGCAGAAGGAACCCTCACAGCCCCCGACCTCCGGGTGGAGATTCGATCATTGGATGCAGATAGCCACGGAAAAGTTGAGGTGGCTTGATGCTTGAAGACGAGTTTCTCGGTCCCGACATTGTGACCGAGTCTTCGGTTGATCATGAATGTGGTCAGGTTATTGCCGAGCTGCTGCGGAACCCTCTGCTTACCCAGGATGCCGATTCCGACCTCTTCCGGCTCGCGACTCTCTACGATGACGAACTTGTCCGGTGGTTCCGCGAGATGACAGGGTGGCGTCTAGAGGTGCATCCCGCGGACGGAGTATGTCGACTGTATAAACGTCGGCGAGTGCCTCCCTGCGACCGAGTTCCGTTGCTTGTCCGCCAGCAACGCGCCGGACGACGCCCTGCCTCTCCACTGGTGCTCACGTTGTTGTGTCTGGTCTGCGAGCAGCTCTGGCGCAACCCTGAGACGAGTTTTAACGACCTGCAGCGTGATATTGCGCAGACATGTGCCACTGAAGCTGACGAGGGCAGACTTCCACAGTTTCAACCCGTCGCGCAGGCAGGTGAGGAACACGCTCGCGCAAACACCCATCGTGTCGCGCTCGTCGACGCCGTGCGCCTACTGCTCAAGTGGCATGTTATCAAGGTTGACAGGCCGGTAGACATTGCCGAGCAAGACGATCGTGCTGACCTTCTCATCTCAGCACGTCGAGAGCGCCTGATTGCCTTGCAAGCATGTCCGTCACCGACGCTGCTGAACATTGACCTTACGAAGCCAGAAACGCATATTGAATTGCTGTGTTCGGATCAAGCCGACCTTCCAGAACACGTCTCGATGCGTGAACATGAGCGCCGTCGGCGTCACCTCTCCTTGCGCGCTGTACTCGACGACCCCGGCGTCCCCATTGACTCGTCTCACGACGTCGGCCGCTACCTCACGTCACCAGCTGGGCGTCGCCGAGCCACAACGGCGGCAGCCGCGGCCGGCCTCGTCTGCGTCATTCGCCGAGATTGGTGGACTGTCGCCGATCCGGAGGGCGGTACTACGGAGTGCGAGTTCCCCCGTGTACGGACTCAGGAACAACAGGCCGCCTTGGTACTGCTTTTCGAGCTTGCTCATCGACAGGACCCGGCCGCGCCCGTCAGTGTTGAACTGGCAGCGGCACTGCTTCGGAAGCACCTTGAGCAGGCCCCATGGTGGGCGCGCCGCTACCGCGGCCAGCGTGGTCCCGGACGGCTTGCCGAGATTGCATGCCAGCAGCTCGCGGACGCCGGCGTACTGGAGCCTCCAACTCCAGAGATGAACAGCTGGCAGCCAACTTCCGCGATCCACCTGTGGAGTATTCGGATCATCAACCCGCAGCAGCAGCACTCCAGCTCCGTCCTGGATGAGTCCGACCTGATTGAGGATAAGGAACTGCTATGAGCGGTCGACGCAAGGCCGAGATCGATCTCACCGCACTCGCTGGTCTGTTTGGTGTCGACGGTCAGGTAACGCTTGTCGATCCGCAACCAGGCGTGGTCGGGCGATGGCAGCCAACCAGGGCAGGGGCAGTTAACTCGTGGCAATGGGCAAGCGAGCAGTTCCTGTTCAGAAACGGTTGGCTCGGCCTGGTGGGACGTAACGGTTCTGGAAAATCGTTGACCGGCTCCACCCTGTTCCCGACCTTCATGGATGGTGCCGTCTCGCAGAAAGCTCTGGCTGTCTCGGGCCGGTCCGGCGACACGCTTACGCAGCGGCATACCTGCTGGAAGACCAGTCAACCCAAGGTCGGACTGTGGTGGCAGGAGTTCGGCCGCACCGACCACCCGACACAAGACGACTCGGCTGTGACACGCTGGATCACCGTTGGGCTATGGCTGCGCAGCAGTGGCGGTGACCGAACCGTCCTCGAACGTGGCTGGTTCATTGCGCCAGGCCGTGTCGACCAAGACCTTGTCTTCGAGCGGGAGCGGACTCCCATAGACATCGACGACCTGGCCCAACAGTTGGCTTCCATTGACGGTGAGTTCTTCACCTCGCATGAGCGTCTGCATCGAGTCGCGTCCCGGCACCTCACTATCGTCCTCGCCGAAGACGATTTCGCAGAGGCCATCCGCAAGCCTCTGTACGATCCGTTGGACTCCGATCAAATGAATGCACTCGCCAACGTGCTACGCGCGCTTCGGAGCGTGCAAGTCAACGATCGGATTAGCCCCGAGCAGATGAAAGCGACCCTGACTTCAGCACTGCCCGCGCTTGATGTGGATCGCGTAAGGCGTCTCGCAGAAGCTCTGGCCAAAGCCGAGCAGATGAGAACCAGACTGGAAACCGCCAAGAAGGAACGGGACAGTCTGGCGCAGATATCCAGCGGCTACCGTCGATATGCGACCGCGGTCGCCACCCTCGTGTCTGTCGCACTTGTTGTAGCGAACCGCGACCACGCTTTCCGCGCGAAGGAGCGGGACAATCTCACCAAGGCATTGGACTCCCATGAACGCACGCAGGACGACAGTAATCGCAAAGCTGAGGAGCTAACCAAGGAACTCAACAAGATCGCAGCCACGGTCGAAGTCCTCCAGAACAAGGCACGCGGACACGCCGGAGCAAGACTGGATGAACTCCGTCAACATTTGACAGAACTCGCCGGCATCGCGAACACCGCACAGAACGAAGCGGATAAGGCGGGAACGCTGCTCGACCAGCAGCGAAGCAACAGCAGCGAGCGGGACGCCGATGCCGCGAACGCCTCCGCCGCTCTCCGAACACTACTTTCCCAGCTGGCACAAGACTCTAGTGATCTCTACGCTAGCGCGTATTTCGATACCCTCGAAAAGGAATCAGCTTCACTCTCTTCGAGTTTCCCTACCCTTCCTGCGGCGGGATTCGACCAACGGGTCGAGCATGCGAAGGCGGCGTTCTACGCGTGGATAGACGACCAGCTTTCAGCGCTCCAAGAGGTTCTCGACGCTATTACGCAGCATCGCTCTGCATGCGATACCCGTGATGCGGCCGATCAGCGGTACGCGACGGCTCAAGCAGCGGCTGACACCAAAGCAACGTCAGCACAGCAAGCTGCGGAGGCATCTCAACAGGCCGATAACGAGGTTCTGGACCGGCTGGTGGCGGTTGCCGATTCGTTGACAAGGATGCCCAGACCTCCCGACGCGATGTTCGAGACCGAGCCACTGGACCTCGACGCGATCCCGCGGTGGGCAGAACGAGCACTCGCCCAGGTTCTGGCCGCAGCCGATGTACCAGGAGCTGAGTCGCGCGCCGAGGCCGCACGTGAGGCCGCCGACCGAGCCCACCAGAGCGCGGATCAAGCAATCGCGGCTGCCACGCGCGCTACGACAACCGTCGCCGAGCAGGCCACATGCCTCGTCGACGAGAGCGCGTCGCTGGGAGAAGCACCGCCAGCCGTCAGGGAATTGACTGCCGTCAGGGAATTGACTGCGGCACTGACCGAGATCCCCGAGTGTGGTGCGCAACTGCTCCACACGCTTCGCGACCGGCTTGAAACAGCAGCCGAAGAAGCGCGGCGGCAAGTGACTGAGCGACAAGGTCGACTGCGGCAGGCCACAACGCTGCTGGCGGACTGGACCCACGCACAAGAACGTGCCCGCCGCGATGCGGCATCGGCCGAGGCCGCGGAGCAGGACGCGCACTTGGCTGGACGTCAAGCCGAAGCTGCCGCCCAAGGCGCCATCGCCGAAGCCACCGCTTGGGTCAACGCCGTTCACGCGTGGGTCGATGGGCTCGCATTGATCGGTTCCGCGCAGCTGCGGTTGCCCAACCGCGACGAGCCTGCGTCAGCTGATCCCGCTCCGTTGACATCGAGCCTGGAGACGGCGTACCGGGAGACGACGAACGTGCTCACGGCCGAACACACGACCGCGGAAGCAGAGGCCGCTGCCATCCGGGTGCGGTTGGCCGAACTTGAGGACGAGATCGCCGCGACGTCGCGAACCGAGCCCACCCCCGACGCGCCGTCCTGGCGCGCGACGAGAGCCGATCGGACCGGAGCACCGCTGTGGACCTTGGTCGACTTCGCAGACGATGTCCCTGCTCACCTGGCTGGAGAGTTGGAAGGCGCTCTACTTGCTGCCGGCATCCTGGACGCGTGGGTCTCTGACGACGGAGATCTGACCGACGGGGACGTGCATCTACGCGCCGGTGAGCCGCTGTCCGGTACCACCCTGGCCGACTTCTTGGTCCCCGAACGCGATTGTGCCGTCCCGGCCGACTACATCCGGGCGATCCTGTCCTCGATCCAAGTAGTCGAAGCTGGTGCCGACGACGAGGCCCGCGCCTCGCTGGTGTTCGAGCTCGGCGGCGTAGTCCGCTCCGGAGTAGTCCACGCGGTCAGTCCGGCCGACTGGGCGCCGCAGCACATCGGTGCGACTGCACGCGAGCGGAACCGACAACGCCGGCTAAGCCAACTGCAGGCGCGACACGCCGAGCTGAGCGCTGCTCATGCACAGGCGGTGGACAAAGTGCGAAACGCGTCGGACAAGATTGCCCAAGCGCAGCAGGAAGCCAACGGGTTGCCGCCGGCTACGGAGTTCATGCGTCGACGGGAGCAGGCCGCGACGATCCTGGCGGATGCAGATCGGCTGCAGACGGCGGCGTCGACAGCGCGGGCGGTCGCCGACGGATCGTCAGTACTCGCTGATCGGGCTTGGTCCGCCGCGAGCGACGCATGCCGATCGATCCATGTCGAACCTGCACTCTCCGCAGTCGAGGCCGCCGTCCACATCTGTTCCCAACTGGCCGACCGTGCGAGCCGCGCCGAGTTCGCTGGCAAAACCGCCGTCGACGCTCTCACAGCACGGAACGAGGCAGTCGCTCACGCGAACGTGCTGCTCAGCCGCAGCCAGGACGCCGGACGCATGCTGGCGACAGCGCGAACAATCGCCGACGAAGCGAACCGTGAGTACAACCAGCTGCCGAACGTCACCGAAGCACTCCGTGCCCGCCAGTCAGCACACACCGCCCGCCACGAAGCCGAACTCGCACATGCACTCGCAATAGACGCCCGAGCCGAGTTCGATCGATGCGACCACGCCGCACGCTCAGCCTTCGCTCACCTCAACAAAGTCGCACGGGCTCGCGGACGCCTGCTGCCCACAGATCAAGACGCGATCGTCGGCCTCCGTCGTCGCCTTACCACGATGCGAGACGATATCGGTGGCTGGGCAGGCGCCGTTACGAGAACTCACACTTTGACCGAGTTCGCGGAGCATCAACGCGCCGTGACCGAGCGGGCGGAAGATCACCACCGCGAAGCACAGGAACGCGCCGAACAAACCACGGCGAAAGCGCAGCAGGCGCAACATCGATACGACGTAGAGGTTCGCCTGCATGAGCGTCCCTATCAAGAGCTGCTCAACGAGCTCGAACAACAGCGGACCAAGCATGATCAAGTTCGAGAGCGCATCACGAGGGAGGAACAATCAGCTCGATCTGCCGAGCTCGCCGCAGTTCAAACACGAGCCGGTCTCGCCCGCGCAGAAGAGCTTCTTCAGGAAGCCGATCAGCAGACAACGGCGTCCCTGGCGGACATGCAACTTCTGTTCGACCAGGGACTTGTGATCGAACTAGAGCAAGATGCCGAGCTAGCTCGGCCGGAAACAGTACCCGAGGGGATCGAAACCGCATACCGCCTTGCCGGAACCAGAGACGCCAAGAACCGAGGCGACATCGATGTTCGACGCGAGGCCGTGGACCGAGCATTGCGCGAACTCGACCCCAGGGTGCGACGAGTCCGTGACCAACTCATCCGACTCGGCCGACATCTACAGCTGGAAGACATACCGGGTGGCTGGAAACGGATTACGATCACGGAACAGAGCACCTCCTCGGCCGACGTTGCGCTGACCGGAACCAATACCAAGTCACTCAGGGTCGCACTGAAGGAGCTCGAAAGGTCCATCCGAACTCTAGAATCCGACTTCAACGAGCAGGTCCGCACTGAGATCAAAGGCGCAGTCTTCACCGAACTGCGGAAACACATCAGCATACGCATCGACCTCGCGGAACAGATCGTCGAGGACATCCGCACGACTCTCGCATCGGTTCGCACCGGAGTCGCTCGCGTCGGAGTAAGGCTCTCTTGGGGCCCACGTAAGAAGGATCCTATCGCCCAAGAGGCGATCTCGCTCATTCGGAAACCAGACCGAGCAGGCGCCTTTGACCGCATGTACGAATTTTTCGTGCGACAATTCGTTGAACCCAGCAGCGTTGGATCAGAATCCGACGCATCAAGCTGGATGGAGCACGTTTACCAAGTCTTCGACTACAGGAACTGGTATGACTGGGAAATCCACCTAACGCACGTTGATTTCGCCGATACTGAGGACAGTGAGCCCGTATTCCGCGCCGTCGCAGCACATCGGAACCCACTCGACGTGCTGTCCGCCGGGGAGAAACGCTTGGCAACAATGCTTCCAATGCTCGCCGCCATTCGCGCATTCTACTCAGTCAAGGACTACAGCGGACCGCGAATGATCTTCGTCGACGAGTTGAATGCGGCATTTGACACAGCAAATCTCCGCATGGTCCTCGCATTGCTCCGCACCTGGGACTTCGACGTACTGGCCACACTCCCATCAACCAGCCCGCTTCTTGTCGCTGAGACAGGATCAATCGCCATCCACGAAATCATGGCGCAACAGGAAGGCGTGCGGTTCAGCATCCCGTGCATTTGGGATGGCACGGGCCAACCAACAACCGCCCGCATCGCTGTTGCACACGCACAATCGGCGGACATCGACCCGTCTGACACTGCACAAAACAGCGCACAGCCTGACCACCCAAAGGCTGACTCGTGATCGACACCGACGCGACGGACCCCGACGTCAAGCCGCTCTGGGAAGCAGTCGCATCTCGACTGGCCAACGGCGCCGACCCCACGAGCATTCGCGTGGTCAAAGCCGAACTATCTCGCACCGGACGAGCACTGATCACAGGTTGGCTGGTGCAGAACGAGCCCGCGTCCCGACGGCGACGACAACTCGCCATCGTCGACGGCAAGACTGTCATCCCGCTCCCGCGCGTGCTCGAAGCACTTGGTCTCGTCGCCGAGGACCTGCCTGCAGTTGTCCCGCAACTGGCGGGGCCATTTCCCGATCTTGCAGGTGAGCGGCTACGAGCAGCCCGACTACGAAACGACTTGTGGAACCACGCCGAGATCGTCCTTAGCGACGCACCGCGTCTTCTGGCCCGGCTCCGCGCCGCGGGCGTCAAGGACGACAAGGCAGACGACCTCCGATCATTGATCAATGCGCTAGCACGGGCACGTGCGCTGCTGCCCCTCGCCCGCCCCGTCCCGCTCGCCCGGCTGGCACTTGCGTGCGCCGGGAACCCGCACTTCTTCGACCTCACCGAGGACTGCCATGGCGCCAAGTTGGTCCTGCTCGCCGTGGAGCTCCTTGACGCCCCACAGCCCGACACTCCCGCAGCCGCGCGGGCGACGCTTGCACGCGTTGGCGTCTTCGCGGACCGTCTGTCTCAAACGGTGCTCACGCTCAACGTCGATGCTGTTGGCGACGGACCAGTTGATCGCGCACTGCGGCTCGCCCGAGTGGATCGCCGGCCGCTCCACCTCACTTTGTACGACCTGACGTGTAGCCCACCAACCCTCGCGGCAGGCCAACCGTGGCTCGTCGTCGAGAACCAGTCGGTGGTCGACGAGGCACTCATCCGCCATACGACAGAACCAATCGTGTGCACCGCAGGCTCGTTGAGCGCGGTCGATCATGTCGTGCTCGCCCTCGCGAACGACGCCGGGATTCCTATCCGATACGCCGGCGATCTCGACGAGTCAGGCCACGCCATCGCCGAGTCGGTCAGAAGTCGTTATGGAGGCCAAATCGTCCACATGGACGAGCAGACAGCCCGAGCCGCCGAAGCAGCCGGGCCGCTGGCAAACCAACCGCCCACCGTCCCAGTGCTTGACGGGCCGTCTCGCGTACGGCTTCGCGGCCCACGCCCCCAGCCGATAGATCCCAACACAAATGCCCATACAGACCACGACGGATACGTGGTTTTTCAGGAACACTCTGTCGTCCTTGACCGGCTCGTTGGGACTGACCCCACGGATCCACTCCGGCTACCGTTGCCGGCGCCGCGCCCGTACAGGAGTCCGGATGCACAGAAATGAGAACTATGCCCCGGCCCGTCCACTGTCCGGCAGCGCAGAACGCGGACAGAGCACCAAATCAAAGTCGTGTCGGGTAGCGTGTGGACGTTCGCCCGCGTCCGCTCCATTTCTCCGTGCACCGCCTTCCGACCCACGCTCCTCATGACCGTGTAGCGGAGATCCTCGGCAAGCTCGACCTGAACGACGACGAGTTCGCCTGGAGGCTCGGCGAGTGGACGCGGCTCGTGCCCTACCAACGCTGACCGCCCGCCAACGGCAACGATCAAGCCGCCAGCGTGACCCCGGAGCCGTTGCCGTCGGATCCAATTTCGTCTTTGGCCAACTCGACCGTGGCCTGCACTTGGGCCTCGGACCGCACGAGAGCAACAAGCCGCCGCGCCCGCTTGGCGCCAATCCCCAACTGCCTGCGCAGCGTGTCGGCGGAGATCGGCCGCTGATGGACGGCGCGGTGGATCGCGTCTTCCTGCCTCGCGCGCTCCAACAGGTCGTTCGGGATACCGGCCGAGTGCGCCTCACTCGACGTGCGCGTGGTCCGCTTCACGGCTCGCGTACTGGTCACGGTCTCGCCCAGGCTGACCTTACCCTCGTCGCTCCCCGGTATCGACTGCCGCACGTGAACCTCCCGCTCCGTGTCGGGCTCGTGCGCCTGGGGACTCGTTGCGCTGATGGCCTGCAGAAAGCCGGGGCCCACCTCGGCCCAGCCGATCAGCAGCAGTGGTCCTACGGCGTCGAACGCCGCCTTGCCATACTCACCTGCGACAATAGGGTCGGCCACGTTGAGCGCCAGGGTGGCGAGGCTAGCGAAGTTCAGCAGTCGGCGCGCTGGCCGAAGCTGGGTGAGGGTGGCACCGCGCAGTGCGAGGTACCGGGTGCCGAGCAACAGCCCGAGGATCGAGAGGTCGACTGCAGGCGCGACCAGTGGCGCGACCCAGATGGGCACACCCAGGCGGAGAGCGAGGTTGAGGACGTTGGTGAGGTAGGCCTGCGGGCGCGGTGTCGGTGTTGCCACCGGTCGTTTCCCGCAAGCCCCCTCCCGCACCCGGCGTGCGGCTTTCACCGCACCGGGCGCTCCATGCGTCTTACCCGCTGGTCAGCCACTCACAGCAGCTGCTGGTCTGACAGTCCACGGGGTCGGGATGGTGCTGCCGCGATAGCGGTAGCGGGTCACCGTGACGCTGGATGCGCCGGTGAACACGACCCCGTTGTGGGCGAATCGCCACCCCCTGTCACAGAAACGACGTCGGAGTTGGACCATTCCCATCCGACGTTGGCCGCCGTACTTGGCACGCACCCAACGCATCAACCGACCCCACGCATGGTTGTCGATCGCGCTGAACACCACCTTGGCCACCGCGTGACGGAAATAGCTCGCCCACCCCACCAAGACCCGGTTGACGCTTCTCAGCACCACATCCAGATCCTGGTATCGGGTCGATCTGTACGTTCGCGCCTTCACCTTGTCCTTGACCGACTGAATCGCCTTCTTGGACGGCCTGGTGTAGACGCAATACCTTCGGGTTCCTCGGTTCCACTGGCGGCGAAGAGTGAACCCGAGAAAATCGAAGCCCTCGTCGATGTGGACCACCCGTGTCTTGTCCGGCGACAGCCGTAACCCCAACGGGGCCAGCACGGCCGACACCTCCTCCCGCAACGCCTCGGCATGATGCCGCTCGCCCCAGACCATCAGCACGAAATCATCCGCATAGCGGATGAGTCTGCACACGCCGTGACCAGCTGCCTTGCGTTTGGCCCGCTGGTATCTACTGCCCATCGCCCGCCACTGCCGATCGAAATGATCGTCCAAAGCGGACAAGGCGATGTTGGCCAGCAACGGAGACAAGATCCCACCTTATGAACAGCGCTGGGTTATGCGCAGTGCGGGCGACAAGGCTTGGGGGCCAGCGATTTCGGGGTCGAGCACTGCGCATAACCTTCGTGAGGCGTGCTGGGCTCACAAGCTGGCGAGCCAACTGATCAGCCCGGTGTCGTGGTTCCATTCGGGTAGTTCGTCGGTGACGATTTCGGTGTAGGCGGCTTCGAGGGCTTTGCGTTTGGCCTCGGTGGAGGCGCGGGCGTAGATCTCGGTGGTGGTCAGGTCGATGTGTCCGAGGATGTCGCGGATGTAGGGCAGCGGGACACCGGCCTCGTAGAGGTGCATGGCCTTGGAGTGGCGCAGGGTATGCGGGCCGAGGTGTGCGCCGGTCAGTTCCGAGTCGTCGGCGCGAGCCCGGTATTTGCTGATGATCCAAGCGATTCCGCCGCGGCTGAGCTTGCGGTGATGCTGGTTGGTGAACAGCGGGTGCTCGTCGTGGCCGGGGGTGTCGAGGCCGTGTTCGGCCAGGTAGGCCTTCAGCAGGGCCGCGGTGTTGTCGCCGAGCGGGACGTGGCGGATTTTGCGACCCTTGCCGGTCAGCATCGCCAGGGCCGGGGGTTGCAGGCGGATGTCACCCACGGTCAGGTCGGTGAATTCGGAAACCCTGGCGGCGGTGTCGTAGAGGGCGGCCAGCAGGGTCGCGTCGCGGCGGCCTGGCCGGGTGGACCGGTCGGGGCCGGCGAGCAGGCGGCGGGTCTGGGCGACGGTGAGGTGATGGACGCCCGGTTGGGTCTTGCGTTTCGCGGGGATGGCGAGGATGTCCTGGCAGGCGGCCATTCGGGCCGGGTCGTGGGATTGCAGCCATCGGAAGAACGAGCTGACCGCGGCCAGGCGCTGGTTGCGGGTCGAGATGCTGTTGTGCCGTTGTGTTTCCAGCCAGTCGAGGAATGCGGTGATCGCGTCGGAGTCGATGCGGTCGAGGGCGAGTTTGTCGGGCGGGACGGATTTGTGGTCGCGGAACCAGGCGATCAAAAGTTTGAAGGTGTCACGGTAGGAGGCGATCGTGTTGGGTGAGCAGCCGCGCAGCCCGGCCAGGTGTGAGGTGAGGAACCGGTGCAGCAACACCGCGAAATCAGTGGCCATCACGAGGGCCTTCCGTGATAGGCGGGACGATGTCGCCGTAGGCGTGTTGGATGTGGGCGGCGATGTGCGGGTAGGACTCGGCGGTCAGCCTCAGGTAGTAGTCGGTGTCGGCAACCGACGAATGCCCCATGTAGGTCTGCAGGATCGGTAGCAGCGCCGCGATGTCCTCGCCGTGGGCGAACCAGGCCCGAAGATTGTTGACTGCCATGGTGTGCCGCAGATCGTGGACGCGCGGGCCACGGCCCCGGCCGCCGTGGGGGATGCGGGCCTGCCAGAGGAACCGGCGGAAGTTCTTGTCGATGTTGCCGATCGTCAGCGGGCGTCCGGTGGTGCCTGGGAACAGCCAGTCCGCGCCGGTGCGCCCGGCGACGTGGTCGTAGTAGTCGGCCAGTCGCTCGCGCAGCGGTGCGCTGACCGGGACCTGCCGGTCTTTGCCGCCCTTGCCGTCGCGGATTGTCAGGACCCCGGCCTCGGGATCGACGTCGCCGAAGGCCAGCAGTCGGGCTTCGGAAGCGCGTAGGCCGCAGGCGTAGATCGTGCGGAACAGCACGGGCATGACCAGGTGCCGGAACGGGACCTGGGAGTCGTAGTGGCAGCGGTCGGTCTGGGCGAACACCGCGGCCAGCTCTTGGTCGGTGTAGATGTGCGGGACGTAGCGGGCGGGGCGGGGCAGTGCCCCGGCCGGCAGGACATAGGCCACCACGCCCCGGCGGCCCAGCCAGCGGGCCAGCTCCCGCACCGGCGCGGCCAAGCCGTGCAGGGTCGATGGGGTGACCTCGCGCCGACGGGCGGCTGCGATCCATGCCTCGACCGACTCCTGGGTGGGTGCCTGCTGACAGGGGAACCGGGCGGCGGTGAACGCGGCGAACCGGGTCAGCACCCGCTCCTCGGCGCCGTATTTGTAACCGGTGGCGTGTTTTTCGGTGACCAGGGCACCAATCGCCTCGGTCATCGTGATGCTGACGTTCATCGCGGCACCCCCTGCGTGGGCGCGTCCGGGTCCAGCGCGCACTTGGCCAAAAGGACCAGGGAGGATTTCAGATAGACACCGGTCGACCGGACGTCCTGGTGACCGAGGATGTCGGCGATCTGCTCGACCGGTGTGCCGCTTTCCATCAGCCGGGTTGCCAGCGAATGCCGCAAGGAGTGCATGCCGTGTCGGCGTTTCTCACTCACCGGAACATGCGCTGCCCGAGCATGTTTGACCAGAATCTGATGCAGATGGTCCTGATCGGAGAACGGGCCGATCGGGGCCATATGTCGCACGAACACCTGCGGGTGCTCGCAGTCGGGCCGGCCGTGGCGGATGTAATCGATCACTGCCCAGCCGACATCTTTCAGCAGCGGTAGCTGCACTCGGTTACCGGTCTTGGCCTGCGTCACGAATAGGCGGTTGCCCGGCCAGTCGAAGTCGGCGAACTCCAGCCGTTTGATGTCCACGCCGCGCAGCCCGAGCCTGGTGATCAGCAGGATGATCGCGTAATCGCGTTTCCCGCAAGGGTTGTCCCGGTCGATCGCTTCCACGATCCTGGCCACCTCGCCTGGACCCCACACCGACGGAATCCTGGCTTGCCGGGACGAGCGTGCCGCTGGCACCGCCTCCAGGCACGCCTCGTCGACCAAGCCAGCGGCGGAGGCGAACCGCAGGAACGACCGCACCGCACAGAGTTTCTGCTCAACGGTCTTGAACTGGTAGCCGGTCAGCGTGGCAACGAATGCCCCGATCATCGCGGCGTCGCAGCAGCCCAACCCTCCACGGGTGCCGGTGAACGCGACGAACTCCCCGGCCAGCGTCCCATAGGTCCGCACCGTCGACACCGACCGCCCAGCCGAGCGCAGCTGTTCCTGGAACCGGGCCACCGTCTCGACGCCAGCCTCGTCCAGCTTGCTCACCGAGCGGCTGTAGCGGCGCAGCACAGCCCCGTGGACCGCGTAATCGTCCAGCATCGCAGCGACCCTGAACAGATACACATCGGTCTGCTTCAGGGTTCCGGCGCGCTCCTTGCCGAAGAACCCGCACGCGTCGTCGACCCACGCCATCGCCGCATCCAAGGAAAACTCCTCGACACCCCTTGCAGCGAAGTACTTTTGCATCCGCCGCCAGCACCCCCGGTACCAGACCAGCGTCGATTCCTTGTAGCCCAGACGCTGTAACTCCGCTTCCAGGCCCGACACCAACGCAGACAACCTCGCCATGACAACCGACCTCCGATCGTGCCGGCCCGGCACCATGCCGGACCTCCTGATCAGAGGATCCGCGTGTTATGCGCAGTGCTCGACCCCCGAAATCGCTGTCATCAGGCCATACCGACCGACACTGCGCATAACCCAGCGCTGTTCATAAGGCTCCTTATGTTCAGCTGAACATAACCCGCCTTGCGGTGTTCCGGTCAGGGTCTCTTCCCGGTTCCCGAGTTCGGTTAGAACCCCGGCTTTCAGGAACGCCTTCACCAGCGCGCAGATCCGCTTATCCGTGATTCTCGCCCGCAGACGGTCCATCAACGCCCGATGCGATATCTCATCGAAACAGGCTTCGATGTCCGCCTCCAGCACCCAGTGATAGTTCCGAGGCTTCGAGGCGTAGTAGTGAATCTCGGCCACCGCGTCCTGCGCGCGCCGGTTCGGACGGAACCCATACGAGCAGGGTTTGAAGTCTGCTTCGAAGATGGGTTCGAGCACCAACTTCAGGCTCGCCTGGACCACCCGGTCAGTGATGGTGGGAATCCCGAGCTTCCGGAACTTCCCCGTGCTCCCCTTGGGGATCATCACCCGCCGCACCGCGACCGGACGGAACATTCTCGACTTGAGCGCGTCCCGGATCTGGGCTAGGAAAGCCTCGGCCCCTACCCAGGTCTCGACCAAGCCAACGCTGACCTTGTCGATGCCCGGGGTCCGCGCGCCCCTGTTGGTCGTGACGCGTTCCCACGCGCACACCAGGAACGCAGGATCAGCAACGAGGTTGAACAGATCACCAAACCGGCGACCCGATTGCTCGGTCGCCCAGCGATGTAGTTTGGTCTGCATCCTCCGTACCGTGATCGCCGCGGACTCGACATCCGGCCAGACCACGGCGCCGGTATTCACCGGCGCGTCTTCGGACATTGCTTTCCCTCTCTATCTGACGCACTGTCGCCCTTCCCCATGTGCACGGGCTTTCCCCGGCTCGGAGTACTACGGCGACTCCGCCCCAACCCCGGCCCTTCGACAGGCGTCGCGTCTATCCCCGCCCACTTCGCTGGCTGCGCGGCGCGTCGGGGATCGCGACCGGGGTGGTTCCCACGTTCACTGTTGTCCGGTTGACGGGTGAGGCGTCCGGCTATACCCCTGCGGCATCGCCACGGCTACGCCGTAGACCTTCACCGTGGCCTCCAGGCCCAGACTTCGGAGGCCCGACCTGGAGTTCCCCACCCCGTTTCCAGGGTGGGTGCGCACCGCCCACCAGCCCGAATCCACCGGGTTAGAGCTGGCTATTCGTGAAGAGGCGTAACGAAACCGGTTCCTCGCGTACACCTTCCCGTCTCGCTCACCGCGCCCGGCCCGTCCGGTAGTGCCAAGCCGACGCGACTTTGTCGAGGCTGCTCCCACCCAACCCAGCGACCCCTGGGACCGGCTGCCTCCAGCTTCACCCCGCCGCTACGACGACGGAGCGATGGACGGTCTTCCACCTCCATCCGTAAACAACAGCGCCTCGTGGCGCACCCGAAGCCGAACAGGAAGGTCAGCCCCACGACCGTTCCCACGATGACCGTGACGGCTCGAACCACGGCCGCCTGGTTGCCGGTCGAGGACGCTTGCCGGGTGAGCGTGGCAGTGGCCATCAGGCGTCACCGCCTCGGCGGTTGACCTGCGCAATTGCTGACGGGAGGCGTCGGATGGCTACTGGCCTGATCTCGATCTCCGGGCCCTCGACGAGGACCAAAGAGTTCGGATTGTGCCACGTTAGGCCCACCAGATCTACCAGCAAAAACAACTTCAGAAGATCAACGATGTTGATCATTGGGTGCGGCCCAGGGTGCGAGTACCCTCGGGCCCATGAGCGCTTCGCGCCCCGAAGGGCGGCGCCGAGGTCGGATCGAGGAACGCGGCGACACCCTCCGCGTCGTCGTCTACGCGGGCCTAGACCCGGTCACTCGCCGCCGTTCATACCTCCGAGAAACCATCCAGGGCACCGATTCCGCCGCCTACAAGCGCGCTCAGCGCGCCTTGACACGCCTCTCCGCTGAGATCGACAAGCTTCGTGCCCCGACGTCCTCTGTCAGCCTCGGCTACGCCATCGATGAGTGGCTGCGTACCGCCGACATCGAGACCAGCACACGTGACGGGTACGTGGGTTACATCGATCGCGTCATCCGTCCGGTTCTTGGCGATACCGCCATCAATAAGCTGAGCACGAAGGATCTAGAAACGCTCTATTCGGTGCTGCGACGCTGCCGCACCCGCTGTGACGGCCGTCCGTTCATTGAGCACAAAGCTGAAGACGAGCACGACTGTGTCAAAGCCGGATGCCAGCCGCATAAGTGCAAGCCGATGGCTGCTTCGACGGTCCGCCAAATCCACTCCATCATCAGCGGCGTGCTGAACGCTGCTGTTCGATGGGATTGGATTTCCTCGAACCCTGCCAAGGTCGCTAAGCGACCCAAGCAAAAACCGCCTGAGCCAGATCCGCCATCGTCAGCAGACGCTGCGCGCCTGGTCGATCGCGCCTTCGAGATGGGCGAAGACTGGGGCACGCTTGTTTGGCTCGTGATGACGACCGGCATTCGCCGTGCGGAGGTCGCTGGTCTGCGTTGGTCCCGTGTGGACTTGGATACCGAAGTGGTCGAGATCCGGCGGAGTTACGTTATGAGTAAGGGGAAGGGCAGGGAGAAGGACACTAAGACGCATCAAATGCGGCGAGTGGCTCTGGATTCCGAGACGGTGGCTTTGTTGCGGTCGCACAAGGAACGGTGCCGCATAGAACTGGCTAAGGTCAACGTCGAGTTGACCGACGAAATGTTCGTCTTCATGAGTGCTCGCAAAATCAACGCCGCGGAGCCTTACTCGCCCGACGCTATCTCGCGTCGATATAAAAAGATGGCTGCTGCTCTAGATATCAACACACATATCCATGCCCTTCGGCACTTCTCTGCGACCGAACTGCTTACGGCCGGTGTCGACCTTCGAACCGTTGCTGGGTGAACCGCCCCGGGATCGATGGAGACTCTGATCCTATGGGAGAATTAGATCGTGTCTGCGCCCAAGAAGTACCCGAACGAGTTGCGTGAGCGTGCGGTTCGTTTGGTGTTCGAGATCCGTCGTGAACGTGGTAGCTCGCATGGTGTGATCCCTGAGGTCGCCGCTCGTTTGGGGATCGGTGACCAATCGCTTCGGGCGTGGGTAAAGCAGGCTGAAATTGATGACGGTGGTCGGCCGGGTACGTCGACTGCGGATGCGCAGCGACTCGCCGAGCTGGAGCGTGAGAACCGAGAGCTCCGACGCTCTAACGAGATTTTGAAAGCCGCGTCTGCTTTCTTCGCGCGGGAGCTCGACCCGCGACCGCCACGCTAGTCGAATTCATCGACGGTCACAAGAACGAATTCGGAGTCGAGCCGATCTGTCGTGAATTACAGGTCGCTCCGTCAACGTACTATGCCGCGCTCACCCGGCCAGCGTCTGCCCGATCGGTCCGCGACGAGAAGCTGGCACGCGAGATCCGCCGCGTCTACGAGGAAAACTACTGCGTCTACGGCGCCCGGAAGATCTGGAGCCAGCTCAACCGCGAGGGCATCACGGTCGCCCGGTGCACGGTCGAGCGGCTGATGGGCACGCTGGGGATGTCCGGTGCGGTGCGCGGGAAAACCCGCCGGACGACGGTCGCCGACCCGAGCACCCGACGGGCTCCGGACCTGGTCAAACGCGACTTCACCGCAGCCGCGCCGAACCGGTTGTGGGTCGCGGATTTCACCTACTGCGCCACGTGGGCCGGCACCGTGTATACCGCGTTCGTCATCGACGTCTATTCGCGGCGGATTGTCGGCTGGCGCACCTCGACGTCCATGACCACAGATCTGCCGTTGGACGCGCTGGACATGGCGATCTGGGCACGTAATGACCGGCTTGACACGCTTGTGCACCACTCCGACCGTGGCACGCAATACACGTCAATTCGCTACACCGAGCGGCTCGTTGAGGCCGGTGCTGAGTGTTCGGTCGGCACAACCGGCGATTCCTATGACAACGCTCTCGCCGAGTCAGCGATCGGACTGTACAAGACCGAACTGGTCCGAAGGAAGGGACCATGGAAGACCGTGGACGAACTGGAAATCGCCACTCTTGAGTGGGTTGACTGGTTCAATCATCGGCGTTTGCACAGCGCGATCGGCAACATCCCGCCAGCCGAATACGAGACCCTCTACTACGCCCAAGAAACATCTGATACGGTAGCCAAGACGATATCGAGGTAGCCTCTATCGATCCCGGTGCGGTTCAGGGCGACTAGGGCATGGTGGGGGTGGAGCCACTACATTGCGGGTATACGCGGCGTGGGTTGCGGCGGCGGACCGCAAGGCTGCTGAATTCCTCGGTGCTCGCCTACCCAAGCGAGGGGATCTCTAAGGGTGAAGCGTCACATCGTCAGCTAAGCAAACCAGGTTGACTGCTCCGTGCATAATTGATGCCATGAAAGCGCAGATCTGGTACTTCCGTATCTACACCACGCATGACTATTACACTCGGTCAACATCGATTGTCCAAGGTCGGGAATTTTCTATCTCGCCGTCGATTGCTGCAACTGTTAGCATGGGCGATGTTCCGGAAGATATTCTCGATGCTCATGGTCGATCTTCAAGCGTGCTCCGTTATTTCATTGATCGGTCTTGTGAGATTGAGCGTAAAGATCCTCCTGTGGACTGGGTGAGTAAGGAAACCGCCTACATTTGTCTGGGGGTTAAGTTTAGTGTAGACCTGCCGGTGAGGGATGGTGCGGAAGGGGAGGCTTACGCTTGGTACGAGTATCTGGAGGCGGAAAAGGTAATCGAGGGCGCTACGTCAAAGGCGAGAGACTTGCTTGATGAGATGAGTCTGATCGTATTGGTGAAATTTGGTCGCGAAATCGTCGCTAGACAGATCTTTGATTCTCGGGCCTATATCATTGCCGATGGGAAGCCGAGTCAGCCGGTCCCCATTTTTCGTGCAGGCCGAGCAGTGGCCATTAGAATCAACTCACCCGAAACGCTCCCCTTTGGAGAGCTTGAAAAGCTTACGGTCGACGATTTCCGATACAATCCGGCTGCTGTATCCATAGGTCGGTGGATGTCGCTGGGGCTTGCGGAGTCGGATCCATTCAAAAAGTTTATGTGGGGATTTATTGGGATCGAAGTCTTGGTGAAGAAGGTTGTTTCGAAGAACCCGGATATCATTGCGAACAAGTTGAGATTCTCTGTAGATGAAGGTGAGGATGTAGCAGGTATTGCCGTTCGCGAACTTATATGGCCAGCCCCTAGTACGGCAGCCGGACTTCGTGATCTTGGCTGGTGAGGGTCCCTGAATACGGACGCGGCCACCAGTTGATCATGAGCAGTTGTGTGGACAACTCAAGATCGTGTGGTGGCCGCGGGCGCCATCGTAAACCCCGTTGAGGGTGTGGATCCCGTTGGCTGGCGGGAGAAGTTCGACGGGCTGATGGCTCGGGTGGCGAAGCGGTTTAAGCGGGTGGAACCGCGCCGGCGAGCACGAGCGTTCGTGGAGGGGCTGCTGGCCGACCTGCCGCGCAAGAACTGCTGGACGATCGCCGAGCACGCCGGGGACGCGACGCCGGACGGGATGCAGCACCTGCTGTCGCGGGCGGTGTGGGATGCCGATGAGGTGCGCGACGACGTGCGGGATGCCGCGGTGGAATATCTCGGTGACACCGACGCGATGCTGGTCGTGGACGAGACCGGCGACGTCAAGAAAGGGACGTGCACGGTCGCGACCCAGCGCCAATACACCGGTACCGCCGGGCGGATCGAGAACGCCCAGGTCGGGGTGTTTCTGACCTATACCACCAAGGTCGGGCACACACTGATCGACCGTGAGCTGTACCTGCCGCGCTCCTGGACCGGTGATCCTGATCGGTGCGCGGCGGCCGGGGTCCCTGAGGACACCGGGTTCGCGACCAAGCCCGCGCTGGCCTCGCGCATGATTCTGCGTGCCCTCGACGGTGGTGTGCCCGCCGGGTGGGTCGCCGCGGACGAGGTCTACGGCAGCAATCCGACGCTGCGTGGCGATCTGGAGAAACGGCGGGTCGGGTACGTGCTCGCGGTGGCCTGCGACCACCGGGTCAGCACCGCCACGGGCACCTATCGGGCCGATGAACTGCTCGCGCGGCTACCGAAACGTGCCTGGCAGCGACTGTCCGCGGGCAAAGGCGTGAAAGGACACCGGTTCTACGACTGGGCCTGGATCAGTCTCACCAGCGGTGATGACGAGCCCGCCGGGCATCGGTGGCTGCTGGTCCGGCGCAACCGCCGCACCGGCGAACGTGCCTTCTACCGCTGCTACGCGCCCGAAAGGGTGCCGCTGGCCACGCTGGTGCGGGTGGCCGGGCGCCGATGGACCGTCGAGGAGTCCTTCCAAACCGGCAAAGGCCAAACCGGTCTGGACGAACACCAAGTCCGCACGTGGACATCTTGGTATCGCTGGACAACCCTGGTGCTGCTCGCCCACGTCTTCCTCGCGATCGTGACGGTCACCGCCCGCGCCAGACCCGCTGCGGACGGGCTGATTCCGTTGACACTCAACGAAATCCGCCATCTCTACAACGCACTGGTGCTCACTCCGGCCACAGACATCCGGCACGTCCTGCACTGCTCACACTGGCGCAGGCGACACCAATACCGAGCCCAGCAAGCCCACTACCAGCACCAATCGCTCCAGGAACCATGAAGATCACGATCTACGACTGGAGTACTAGCCTCGGCCTTTCGCGCAGTATTTAGTTGATCTTGCTTGTGGTTTTGTCGATCTTGCCGTGAGTGTTTCCGACTGTGAGCGTGGCTAGCCCGCCGACCTGCTTGTGTCGGCCGCTCCGGTTCTTGCCGATCGTAGGGACAGGGGTGCGGATCAGGTGAAGGCGGCGCGGATCTTCAACCAGCCCTGGGCGATCGCGTGGGCATAGGCACAGGTTTCATCGATGCGGATCCGGACTTGCCGGGCACCACGAGTGATTCGGGCGCCCACGTGCAGCACCAAGTTCCGGAACGTAGCGATCTCGGCGCGCGCCAGCACGGGTGTGCCGGTGAAACCCAGGATTTTCGCCCAACACACCAGATCAGTGGCCGCCAGTAACGTCTCCAGCCAGGCGGTGTTCTCCGCGAACCCACGACAGGGCAGGTTGCGCAGGCCGGTGGCCTTGGCTTGGCGGATGCGGTCTTCCACCCGGGCGTGCTGGCGGTGGTGCAGTTCCAGACCGGCGGTCTGACCGGGGATGACCCGGTCGGGGATGTCGGTGATGAACGCGGTGATCCGATGCCCGTCCACATCGGTGAACCTCAACTGGGCGCCGGGATGGGGACGTTCAGCACGCACGATGACCTTCGATCCGGCAGGCCAACTCGACAGGTCGAGCATTCCGGTGATGTCGGCGACCCAGGCACCATCCCGGATCCCGCCCGCACGGTCGATGGCCGATTCCCATGCCTGGTCGGGAATCTGATCGACCACGACCTGGATGCGGGCATCCACCGGGAACCCGAAGGAGAACCACACTCCCCGCTCCCGGCACGCCTGCGCGAACGCGAGGGTGGCACCGGCGGAGTCCGAGCGGGCTACCACCCGCACCGAGTCCGGATCACCCGGACGTGGCCGGGCATGGGCGGGTAACGACGCCAACGCCCGCTCCAGCACCGCGATGTGGTCTGCTGCCGTGTTCGACCCGGCGTTACCCGCCCGCAGCAGGCCCGCCAGTGCTTCGCCTCCCGAGACCTCTGGGCGGTCCAGAAACGCCAACAACGGGTGAAAACCAAACGTCCGTTTCCAGGTTTTGGCCGCGTTCTCCTTGTCCTCAGCATGGGAAATCGTGACCGTGGCGTCGAAATCGATCCGCAGCAGCCCGGTCAGGTCCGGGCCGGCACCCGCGGCCCACGCCCGTTCTCGGGCCGCCGCCCGCGCGGCGAGTATCCCCGGCAGATGCGCTTCGTCGATCCGGTCCAGCATCCGCCAGGCGGTCGGCATGCTGGCCACCGGCCCGCACACCGCATGCTGGTCACCGAAGACCTCGATGTGCGAGACACAGTCGCCGCCATCGGCGATGGCCACGGCCATGTCGGCGAACACCTGTCCTGGTGCATGCATCCACGGACCGGCATACGTGTCGACCAACGCCTCGTTCACCCCCGCGACCAGGCCGGTGTCCTGGGCCAACTCCCGCAACATCCCCACCCCGGCATGCGACACCACACCACGCCCATCAGCACTGACCTTGACCCGCCTCGACCGCTTGCTACGCTTCACCTACGGAGTGCCCTTCTGCTTGGGATCTGCTGTCATCGCAAACAACAGTTTCCCTTGCAGGACGGCACTTCCGTGCATCTATAGCCCGTGTCGCACTATTTCGCGCGAAAGACGCAGGTTAGTCGTATGGATGATGAGCCAAGCCGAGATCCATACAGGAATATGGTCTTCTACTTTGCAGCGGTCGCACTTGCTTGTAGTCCGCAGACGGCGAACGAGGATGTCAAGATATTCAAGCAGCTGCAAAAGTTTCGCAACAATATTCACGGTTCATACATACATGAAGAAGCGGCTGAAAATTTTTCTCATGATGCGCTTGATCTTCTCACGCGCTACGCTCCGGCCGTCATGCCTTTCCTCCTTAGATAAAATCGGATAGCACGCGTCGATCGCAGTTTGTGAACGTAGGGTGTTGCCTGGTGGATTGTTGGGGCGAGGACTTCGGGCTTGGCATCGTCCTTCCACCGTAGGCTGCGTCTGTGACTGAGGCACATGGTTCGTGGAAGACATACGGCGAGCGGCTGGTTTACGACAATCGATGGGTTCGGTTGGGGCTCGTGGACGTCGAGGCTCCAAACGGGGAGCGTTGGGACTATCACGTTGTCCACTTGGCACCGATCGCTATCGGAATGGTTGTGAACCAACAGGATGAGGTCCTGTTGCTGTGGCGGTATCGGTTCGCCACCGAGCAGTGGGGGTATGAGTTGCTCGGTGGTCTGGTGGAAGACGGCGAAGCCCCGGCGGTTACGGCGGCACGCGAGATTGAGGAAGAGAGCGGGTGGCGACCGGTCGGCGAGCCGGAGCACCTCATTGGCTTCGAGCCGTTGCCGGGCCAAGTGACGGCCAAGACAGACGTGTACCTATGGCGCAACGCCGAGAAGATAGGCGAGCCAACGGACACAGAGGAAGTTGGCCGCCTGGAGTGGGTTCCGCTGAGCCGGATACCGGAACTGGCTGTACAGCAACAGCTTCTGGGGGCGGGAGCAATCGTTCCGTTGCTGTACTACGTGGCGTCACGCAATCCCGGCGCTGCCGGGCAAGACTAGGCCGCTGAGTCGCCGTCGCTGTCGGTCGGACTTGATCTGGGCGGCAAGCCGCTTTGCCTCGCGCGCGTGGGCAAGAGCAGCATCTCGGTCCCCGGCAGCGGCGTAGGCAAAAGCGAGGTCCACGAGCAGTCCGGTTTTGCCGCGAATGAACTCGGCGGGCAGGCGGAGCAGCGCGTGATCGAGTTGGTCGATCGCGTCCGGTTCGCCGAGTCGTGCAAGGGCATAGCCGCGCCATCGGGCTAGGTGAGCTTCGGCGAGAAACAGGTACGGCAAGCAGGGTCTACGGGATCGGTCGGTACGAGTGCGTTGGCCGTGTCGAAGGCTCGTAGCGCGTCATCCCGCCGACCGGCGGCTGCAAGCCCCTCGCCGTGTGCGGCTGCGAGCCACGCGCGCAACAGCGACGGCGCCGTGTGTTCGGCGACAGATCGAGCGGATTCCAGGAGGTCCACCGCGCCGCGTATCTCGCCGAGATCGATGAGGATGAACGCTTGTTGCGCCGTGGCGTGCGCGAGCAACACGGGCGACTCAGCTTGGTGCGCGGCAGCCTTGGCACGCTCGTGGTGATCCCATGCTTGGTTGAACGCGGCCCGATCCAGTGCTTCCCAACCAGCCAAGGCGGACGCTTCCGTGAGGATCCCGGCGAGTGCTTCACGATGGCCCTGCGCCGTGCTGAACGTCAGCAGTCCCTCCAACTGCTTGATGGTGCTACGGAGTTGGTCGAGCAGGACGACCCCGCCGAACCGCCGGTCGACATGCCGGGCGTTCTCGACCTGCTGACGGAACCGCTCCACCATGTCGGCGTCGATTCTGCGCGCGACGGTGATGCGGGCGACGAGCTCGTCAGCGTCGCTATCGTCCTGCTCCGGCAGGAAGCCGACCTCTTCGTTGGTCCGGCCGTAGATGTCGCGGAACAAGCGCTGATATTGCGCGCTGACAGCTTCGTGACCGTTTTCCCAGCGAGACACCTTTGTCTTCAAACTCGTCGCTGACATGACCGGAACTGCGAGTGCATCAGCGCGACGCAGAAGCATCCGGATCACTTCGTCAGCCGAGTAGCCGAGCTGCTTTCTCACCGCCTGAAGTCTCGTCCCCACCATCTCTCCCCCCGGCCGAATAACTGCTCTGACCTGCGAAGTTAATTCGAGTTAATGGGCAGCTTGTTAACCGCAGCCAACTGTGGAAGCGCGCGGAAATGCCGTTCTCTATAGGCATGAACGCAACACGCAATGACCGGTCAGCAACCCAGTGCGGGTTGCTGGCGACTCCGCCGGAGCGGGGCCTACTGCTGCCGGTTCTGCTCTGCACGGTCGATCACTGTCGTGAGATTGCTGCTGATCGTGTCGAGTCGTTCGGCGATCTCGTCGAGCCGCTCTTCTATGGCGGACAAGCGGTTTGCCACCGGATCATCCACGTATTCGATCGGGTCGCCGGGTGCAGGTGGCTTGCGTCGGTTGAGCACCGCAGTGAGGTGCTGCGGGTGCCAGCCGAGGGCAACCGCGAGGGCTTCGAGCGTGCGGGAACCGCGTCGGCGTTCGACGGTGTTGTACTGAAGTTCGCGAATGATGGCCTGCGAGACGCCGGAGCGTTCAGCAAGTACGCGCTGCTTTATCCCGAGCTCGTTCACGCGCTCGTTGATGGCCTTCGCGACCGCCGCCCAATCTTCCGTCACGTATTCCTCCGCGCTCCGCCTCAACGCCGAGATTAGTCGTACTCCGCGATTCGGTGGGCGAGGCCAAGCAATTGCGCCCGCGATTGGACCATTCGTGCCTCAATGAGCTGATACAAGCTCGATTTTTCGGCTGAAATTGCGCCGAACGCAATCTTAAGGAATTCATCAATGAGTACAGCTATGCCTAACGCCGGTCCTCCGGCGTTCTACACAGTCCGAGAAGCCGCGCGGATTCTGCGCGTGGACCCGGCCACCCTGTACCGGGCGATCAGGGAAGACGCGTTCCCGGCCATTCGGGTACGTGCTCGCTACGTCATCCCGTCCGCTGCACTGGACAAGCTCATCAACGAGGCCGCTGAGTCAGGTGGTTGCGTTGACGTTGCCCGCATGGCGGCGGAACGCCGGACAGCCCGTGAGATCGATCGGTTGACCGGCGGTGCGCAATGGTGAACCCAGACGACGAGAAGCGGCTGATGGAGATTGCCGCGCGGTTGGATCGGTTGCGCAACGTGCCGACGAGCGTCCTTGCCGACATTGTTAGGTGGAATGGCCTGTGCATGTGGGCCTACGGCGACGATGACCCGGCGGATCTGTTGACCGGGTTCGACACTCCTGACCGTGAGTTGGCCTTGCGGTATTGCGCGGGGTGTCCAGTGCAGGACGAGTGCCTGGAGTGGGAACTGCGGCTGCACGGCGCGGAGACGGTGGGGATTTGGGGTGCGATGCCGGAAGATGATCGGCGGGCGCTCTATCCACTGTGGCGGGCGCGTGGTGAGCGTTCCGGCGAGCGCCCTGACGGGGGTGAGTCGGGATGACGATTAGCCTTACCCCTCAACAGGTTCTTGCTGGCGTCGGGATTCTGCTGGCCTTGTTCATGGTGTGGCGGGTTGGCGCGAAGCGTACGCGGGCAGCTGTGGACGCGGCACGGACCGGTGCGCGGTTGGTGTCGTTGGCCGGTCGGGTGGCGTTCACCGCAGCAGTGATGGTTGGTGTGCAGTGGCTGGTGATCACGCATCCGGGCAACGTCACTCTGCTGTTGGTGGTGCTCGCGGTGCCGGATCTGTTCGCCGGGTACGTCCTGACCAAAGCGTTGACCGTGTCCACCATGGACGGACATCGCCGAAGCCGCGGTGACCGACGATGAACGCGAAACATGTTGCACAGCAAAAGGAATCGGAAAGGCTGGCTGCCTTCGGGCGGCCAGCCGGCCGGTCCGGTAACCGTGTCGAGCAGTTGGCGCAGGATGCTGCCGAAGCGGCGGAGTTCCGCGCGTACCAAACACATCCGGACGTGATCGCGTTGCGTGTGGAGCAGGTTCGGTCGCAAGTGGACCGGCTGTGCTGGGCCGGGATCATGCTCGGTCTGGCGTTCACCATGACCAACGTCCAGCAGTTCGCCGCCGCCGGAGCGTCCGCGTGGTCGCTGCCGTGGCTGGCGGCGTGGCTGCTCGATCCCACGGTGTCGTTGGTGTTGTTGGCGATCTTGCGTGCGGAGCAGGTCACCGCGCGGTATCAGGTGCGTACCGGTGTGTGGGTGGGCGATCACGGTGGATCTTCCGGCCACCCGTAAAGCTGCTGACGTGATCAAGCACCGGGAAGCCTTGGCGTCCGCGCTCGCGGTGGACGAGGTCCAGTTGATTGTGGAGCGGGTACGCGGTGCGGGCGGCCACGCCGGTCGGGTGGCGATGTGGGTTGCTGACTCAGATCCGTATGCGAAGGATTCGCCGCTGACGCCGTTGTTGCGGGTGGAGTCCTGGGACGCGTGGCGTCCGGTGCCGTTCGGCCGTGACCCACGTGACCGGCGGGTGGACCTGCCGCTGGTGTGGACCTCGCTGTTAATCGGTGCACTGCCGAGGCATGGCAAGACCATGGCGGGGCGGTTGGCCGCCGCTGGGTTGATCCTCGATCCGCACGCACGGTTGTACGTCGCGGACTTCAAGGGCGGCAAGGACTGGAAAGCGTGCGAGCAGTGCGCGCACCGGTTCTTCCCTGGCGACGACACCGACCACGTCCTGATGTTCAAGGCGTGGCTGGAATCGCTCGTGGTTGACGTGCAAGCGCGGTACGCGCGGATGCAGCAGTTGGACGATGAGATCTGCCCGGAATCGAAGATCACTCCGGCGATTAGTCGTACGTCGAGTTTGGACATGCCGGTCACCGCGGTCATCATCGACGAAGCCCATATCCCGTTGGAAGACAAGACAATCATCGAAGTCAACGGCAAGAAGACGAAGCTCGGCGACTACATCGGCGACCTGCTCACATGGCTAGTGCGCAAGGGACCGGCGGCGGGCATTGTCGTCATCGCTGCGACTCAACGCCCTGACTCGAACACCATCCCATCGCGGTTGCGGGCAGTGCTGGGGTCACGGTTCGCGTTGCGGGTGATGGACTGGAGAGACTCGAACATCATCCTAGGCGAGCAGATGAACACCAGAGGCTACGACGCCTCAACCCTGCTCGCCTCACACAAAGGCGTCGGGATTCTCCGGCCGGATGGCGAAACCAGCCACGGCGACGTGTTGGCTACAACACTGCGCACCTACTACATGTCCAACCAGGACTGGCAGACCATCTGCCAACGCGGCAGGGCATTACGCGAAGCAGCCGGAACGTTGACCGGACACGCGGCGGGACAAGACACCACGCCGGAACTTGATCACGTGGCCGTGGTCAAAGCCATCGGAAGCGGCACGAACGAAGACGGCGATGCGGCGGCGTGGGATGTGGCTGAGCCGCTCGCGTCCGTGCTGGCCTATCTCGGTGACGATGTGGACAGCCGGACGTTCGTGCCGACGGCAGAGTTGATCGAGGCGTTGGGAGTGGAACCGACCACGTTCGGGCGGCAGATGGCTGACCTGGGATGCGGATCGCGCCGCGAACGCATCCCCGCCGCTGACGGGACTATGCGGCAAGTACGCGGGTACCTCACCGCCGACATCCGCGCCGCTGCCCGCGACGGTGGACCCGTCACAGGACATGGCGAAACCCGTCACGACGGGCAGAACCTGTCCCATCCGCCGTGACGGGTACATGTATCCGTTGAGCTGGGCTAATATTGCAGTGACGGGTGTGACGGGTCGCTAGATGACCCGTCACACCCGTCACTAGACGCTCGGAAGCGCGATCAGTTCGAACGTCGCCGATGACGTGTCCCTGCCGCAGCTGTAGGCCAAGTGGAACGCCAAGTGCCCTACTCCCGCAGTGGGTGTCAGTCGTCTCCGGCCAATGCCAAGCCGTCCGCCGGGCGCCTTGACGAGGCGTTGAGGCTCACCGGTGAACAACGCCAGAGCGAACGCGAGCACATCCGTGCGTAGGCCGTCGTCAAAGTCCTCGGCAAGGCCTACCAACGCACGCAACTGCCCATCGTCCTCAAAACCGACACCCATAGCTCCGGCAAGCCCAGTCGCGTCATCCGCCACGATGTCCGCCAAGACGACACCCACGTGCTCCGCCAACGCCGCCAACCTCAACAACGGTGTCGGCTGCCGCAGTGGTCCATCACTCGGATACTCATCCAGAACCCCGCGCTGCAAAGGCATTTCGCAGCTGGAACACGGCACAGACGAAAAGGCATCGCCGGTCATGGTGCTTCGTCCCGCGCTCGCTCAAGCAGGATGTTGAGATGAGTCAGCGACTCCTCCGGCGACATCGCGAACTTCACCAGATTCTCAAAGGTCGATCGCAGCGCCCCGACCTGCTTCGCATCCTCGGTCTGAGCTGGGCCAACCAGACCCTCCGTGTAAGCGACATCCGGGTCTTCCTTGTCTGGGAAGGACACCAGCGTGAACGAGGTCTTCATGTCGCTACGCGGGTCAGTGGGATGCGTGATGATCTGAACCGTCACATTGGGTCGCGCAGCCAGATCACGCAGGTGACGGAGCTGCTCGACGTCCACACCAGACTGCAAGACAGGCTGATAGATCAGCGCATGCAGATACACAGGATCGTCACCGTCAAGAACCTTCCCACGCCTGACACATGCTTCAAGTTCCATCGCCAACCGCTCGTCATCCAATGACGGCGACGTCGTTTCCAACAGGCGCCGGGCGTACGCCTCGGTGCGCAGCAGAACCGGCAAGTACATCAGTTGGACATCTCGGACGACTCTGGCTTCATGCTCATCGCTAATGAGCGCGACGTCCTGTAGACCTTTGCCCTCCCACCAGGGCTTCTCTGCGGCCCGGTCACGAATGTCCTGGTAGTACTTCCAATCGCAAACAGGGACACCGTAAAGGTCCAGCAACGCTTGGGTTTCCAAGAACTTCGGTACCTGGATTCCAACCTCAAAGCGAGACATCTTTGACGGGGTCATACGCGTGGTGCGGAACACATCCTTCTGGATCAGGCCTGCCTCCTGCCGCAGCCGAATCAGCTCCCGAACCAGCTTGCGAACATGGAAGTTCAACGGCCTGCCCGTGCCATCCATCAGCCACACCGCCTCAAGAAACGCACCAGCCACGATCGGGAGTCGCATTGCCGTGCCTGGATTTCGAGCACCCGCTTGCCTCGCGCACGAAGGACTGCCCTGCAACATGAACAGCGGTGGCTTGGCGGCTCACACAGCGACGGCGGGACGACGATCGAGCCACAGTCCGCGCGGTACACACCTTCACCGGCCGTCAAACCGGCTTCCATACTGTCGTTGGACACCACGTGGTCCGCGTCGTCGGTAATGCTTGTCATCCACATGGGCCTTAGTCCTCGGACTCTGGCGCAGTCGCTGCGGCGTTGTCGTGCCATATCAGCCGGGGAGTGACGCGCCCTTCGACACGGAAGTACGGCAGGACGGACTCAGGCTCGGTCGCGAGGTACTGCTTGTGACCGTTCAGGCTGACCGCGAACGCAAAGCGCTCAAACGCCAGACCCCACGCCACACACATCGCGTCCACTCGGTCGCCGTATTCGGCTACCACGGCGAACCTGCGGGGCGCGTCGTTCGCCACCACTTCACCAACGATCTTGACGAACTCCACTTCGTCACACAGTGGCGGCATGCCTGCGGGGTCTGGGATACCTAGGCGCGGGGATTGATCCACCGCGCCGGGCTGCTCCGTTGCGATTCGCACGGCCTGGCTCCTTCAGCTGACGTCCAATGTGGAAGTCGTGACCGGAGCCGATGGGCCTATTGATTAGCCCTGGTTCCGGCCACGACCTCTCCTACGGCGGGCGCGGCCAGGTAGGAATGCGGAAGTACCCGGGCCGCGCCTCTCGCCCGGCGGCTGAGGCAACGAACCGCACACGATTCGCACCGCCGAACCATCCAACAAGTCGACTCGCGACTGTGTCAGACTGAAATCAGCTTGTCGTCAGCGGAACGTGGAGTCCACGGCCTGCGTACGGCCAGCTGACGGCCTATAGACAGCCAGCGATTTGGTTGGGGAGGCATGGCGGACGATGTCCAGTACTAGCGGCGCTAGTCGACCGGCGCGAACCCTGCTTGAACGGCTCATACGCGAGCGAAACCAAACGCTGGAAGAGTTCGCCGCCTTTGCCGAGGACTTCGCCCAGGAGCATGGGGAACCCGGCACCCTCAGCGCTGGGCACCTGCAACGCCTCGTCGCCGGTCGCCGCTATGACGGTAGACCCCTTGGCCGAGTCAGGCCTGCAACCGCCCGTCTCCTCGAACGAATCTTTGATGTGAAGATCGAGGCGTTGCTGTCAACATCGGATCCGCAGATCAACGAAGACAATCCCGGTGTCGAGCTACGAGAAAGGCTCAGAACATCCGAACGGGTAGACATCAATGTTATCCGGCTCCTACACGAACAACTGGACGCAATACGCCGACTTGACCGTCAATTGGGAGCCATCGTTGCGCGTAGTGAAGTAGAAGCCAAAATCGAGCAGGTCGAGCTACTTTTCTCGTACAGTCTCTCGCCGGATACACGCTCACGATTGGCTGCCTTGCTGACCGAGCTCTGTATGCTTGCAGGATGGCAGGCGCTCGACCTTGGACACCCAATGGAGTCGTGGCAGCATTACGAAACTGCCAAATATGCGGCTTCGGAGTCCAACTCGCGCGCGTTTGAAGCTCACGCTGCGGCGCAACACGCATTCGTCCTGATCGATATTGAGAGGCCAGCCGAAGCAACCGCATTGCTTGCAGCTGCGCGAGCAAAGGTAGCGGCTTCCTCGCCCGCAGTTCTTCGTTCGTGGCTCGCAGCTGCACATGGGGAAGCACTGGCCGCGAATGGCGAAGGTCCGAGCAGTCTCCGCGCATTCGATGACGCGGGAAAATTGCTGACCGCCGAGAAGGCTATAAATGACGGCCCCTACGTCGTACTTGATTCGACCCACCTGGACCGGTGGCGTGGTCATGCTCTTGCGCGGCTCCGACCCGCTGAAGCGGCTACAGTTCTGTCCGGCACGCTTGACCGGCTCGATCCATCGTTCGCGAGGGCCGAAACAGCACTGCGGGTTGATCTAGCAGTGGCGCTGACCGCAGTGGACGAACGTGACGAAGCCAGACGGCAGGCTAGCTACGCTGCGAGACTTGCCGAAATCATCGGCTCCGCCAGACAGCAGCGGCGTGTGCAAGCCCTGATGGCTGAAATGTGACTTATGGTGAGGAATAGGAGGACGTTCGAGCCCGTTGCAAGGCGGCCTCTGCACCTAGTTCGGTTCGAGCCGTCCGATTACTCACATAAAAGCTCACCATCCGATAAACGAGCGCAGGGTCAACAAAAAGGTTCTTACCTTCGATTGCAATCCCTGAGTTGTCGCGTGGCCTACCACCCCAAATACGTGCGAACCGTGTGGTCTCAACAGCGCCACTGTTGGCTCTAAGCCAGATCTGCGGGCCGTCACCGTTTATTGCGGACACATGCACCACATCGTCCCACGACAACCGGGACTGGTAGCCCCAGCTTCTATGCTCGATTCCAGAGGGAGTTAGGATGACCTTGCCGCGGGCTATCTTTCCTGTGACGATCTGGAGAGGATAGGTGGCGAAAAACGCTGCGATCAAACCAAATACGATAGCCGCCGCGATCGGAGAGGTTACGTCACCTTCGACGTTGCGAGCAAAATCATAAGAAGCTGCCGCGAAAATAACAACCAACATGACCATCATAAGCGCAGATCCAATGAAGCCGATTCGACTATAAGGGATTACCAAACCTGCACCTGACTGATTTCGAATCGCACTCGCCCCATGCTTACGGAGATTTATCCGACTGTCGAAGCCGACAACGATGATAATTACGAATAGCACACCGAACAGCAGAAGATATTTGACTGCGCCAGTCATCTCACCTGTTGCCGCGACACCCGCGCTTGCGAAGGCCACGAGCGCCAACAACGCCAGCCACGCCAGACCGGCATACCACTTAGCACGGCGCGGTTGTCCCCACTCAGCCACCCAAGTTGTCCGGTTAGAAGATGGCATCCCAGGCATCTCCAATCGCATCACCCACGGCTCCCGCCGCATCACCGATAGCCTTGCCCGCATTGGCGATCGCTTGGCCACCCGCCTCGACGGCATCTCCGACGGCGCCAATACCGTTCTGATACAGCGAGTCGATTGCACCTGAGGTGAAGAGACCGACTGCCGTGCCGACGACCGCCCCAACTGCGGTCCCGACACCAGGTACAGGAACAAACGAACCGACTATGGCGCCAGTTGCTGCGCCAGCCGCAATTGAAGCCGCGAAGCCTCCGGCTCCTGACACAATGGCTTGACCAACCGGCTTGTCCGTTACCGCGATGTCGTAAATGATCCCAGCCGCCGCCAGCGCACCCCCAGCTTTGAGCGCAAATTTGCCCGCGCCAGCTTTTGCATCTGCCGACTCCCTCGCCAGGTCGTCTGCCGACTGCGCCATTGTCCGGCCAGTGTCGACATCCCTGTACACCACATCAGGCGCCGCTCCGGACGCAGACGTGGCTGCCGCCATGAACTTTGCGGCATCGTCAGCCAACCTGACCGACTCCCTGAGCAGCACTGAAGAATGAAGCGTGCGCAAGGTTTCGACCGCGCCATTGGCAAGGTCGCCGATAGTGAGGAACCACTTACTCTTGATGTCGTTCCATGCATTGTTCAGGGTGTCGTCAAGAAATTTCTGCGCACGACGAACGGATTCAGTTTCCTGTTGAGCTTTCGCGTACGCTGCTGTCAGATTGGCGTACGTATTTTGAGCGGCAGTTGCCTGATTGTGCGCAGCAACGGCTTCAGGTGTGGCAGAATCTCCGGTCGGCGAAGGGCCAGGCGCTGGAGGTGGCGGTCCAGGTTCCAGAATGAGGTCGCCATCAACTCTCAGACCCGCATCGGCTCCGGCCTGCCGAATTCGAGCCATATCACCTTGAATTCGCTGAAGCCCTGCCGAATATTCGTCGAAGCGCTGCGCTGCATTATTAGCGGCGGCTGCCAGGTCGTCGGTCTTCTGAGCTCCGTTGGTCATCTTAGCGCGAAATGCTTCGCCAGCTGGACTATCCCACCCCGAGTCCGCAGAGTTTCGAACTTGGTAGATCTGTGACGCGGCACTTGTAACCGTACTCGCATATGATGAGCGTACCCAATGAGGTGATCTCAGCGACTTTCACGCGATCTTGCCGTGTTCGAAATGCGTGAGGACAAGGGCGGCTTTGACGATGTCGCCGATCTTGCTGGGGCTGGCGGTGAGATGCCGCAGGCTGCGCCAGCGTCCGGTGAGTAGGGCGAAACCACGTTCGCCCAGACACCGCAGGCCACGCAGCAGAGCGTTGCGTGTGCGGGTGTCCACGTCGAGGACCTGGCCATCGGCAGGCTGTTTGACCGGGGTGTGCACGCCGATGCCGGCACCGTCGTAGCCGCCATCGGCCAGCGTCGGCAGATCAAGGTGCGAGGCGGCCCAGTACAGCGCACCCAGCACATGCTCGCGCGCCACGGTCAAGTCATGGAGTGAACCGGGCTCGACATCCGAGACCCACCACGGAAAACCGTCCGGCGCGCACAGCGCTTGGATGTTGCCGCCGTGCTCGCGGGCTTTGCCGGAGTACCACAGGTCGATCGGCTCGCCTTTCACGCTCAACGTTTTCTCGCTACAGCGATCGGCGGAGAAGACCTTTCCATCGAGGATCACGTAGGCCGTGCCCTCATCCTTGGCCCGCTGCAGGGCCTCATGCAGGTCCGGCGCCTGCTCGGCGAGCACGATGACGACCTCATCCAAGTAGCGGTAGCCGGTGGCGCGGGAGATGCCGTGATCGCGAGCCAGGGCGGGGACGTCGGTGTTCTGCCGGAACCAGCGCAGGCCCAGCACCGCGTGGCGAAAGCAGGTCAACGCCCTGCTGTTCTTGCGGGTGCCGCGTCGGCGGCGTTCGGCGTGCAGCAGCCGGCTGAGGTAGAGGGCCAGTTCACGCGGGACATCGAGCATGGCACGATACGCAATCACGGGGAGCCTTCTGGTCCGGACTTGATCTTCGCAATCCAGTTCTACCAAGGGCTCCCCGCCCATCTTTCCCCGGGTCTCACCACTCCCCAGCACATCGACCAGCGCTCGTCCGAGCAGCTTCGCGGCTCAACAAACGAACCAGAATCTTGGTGAGATTACCTCAATGAGCCACGCCTGTAATACTTGCTGGATTACCCTGGACCTTGGTATCAATCGGCACGTCACACCACCTTGCCACCGCTGCGGGTAATCGTTTCAGCAGAACTCCGGTCATTCTCTGCGTACGTTTCGTTATTCGACGCAACCGTTTCAGCCGCCGCTGCCGCACCGACCACCAACTGTCCAGCGTGATCAGTAAGTTTCGAGAGAATCGCCACGATGGCAGCCGTGCCATTACCGGCGTCAGGCGTTCTCGGAAGTGAATTTGCTAGACCATCTACATCGGAGCTAGTGGACCGCAGTGTGCTGGCAATGTTTGAGAGAACTCCGTGGTCTACATTTTGGCTGGTCACTGTGCGTCACCGCCATGTCGATGCTCATCTGGTATGTGAACGTCCAGCAAAACCAGTTCGAATGGCTGTGCTTGCTGAATCTTATCGAGGTTTGCAACCGGCACTACAACCCAGGGTTGCGCCGCACCGCAACAATTCACCAACCTGTCCAGGGCAGAGTAGGCCAATAACGCCATACGCCCGTCCTTGGTCTTGCGCAGCTCGATAGTCAGATTGCCGCCGTTCGGTTCGCCCGCGGTCGGAAGGTAAAGAATTGGCGGAAACATCGCTGGCAGCGGTGTTCCCTCTGTCGGCCAACTAACTGCACTCTCCAAAGTCGTCCTCCCCTGACAGAACCCTGGCTCGCCCAGATCACTCACTAGTGGACTGGCTCTCAATCAGCATGGCCACAATGGAGTGCCTGTCACCGTTCACTTACGCTGCGTAAATTAGCACGCGAGTTGAGCCATGTCAGACATATCTACAACGCGACGAAATCAGCTCACAATCATCGCCGAGATTGGCCGACTAGTTCCCGGCTGCCGCGAGAGGTCATCGCTACCGCGCCTATCCGCCCCTCAGCGTCACTCCAATGACGCGGATAGCGAAGTGTCCGTTGATCATGATGCGGGGCCGTGGCGCGAACGGTGTTACCCGCCTACCTGGCCACGTCCAAGACAACGCCCAAGCGGCGCCAACGCGAAGTCAGTACGTGGCGTATGTCGTCATCGAGCATGCCTGCTTCGCCTCAGTCATCTCTGCAATGAAGGTCCTGGGTGCGAGTTTGGGTGCGAACTAACGTCGAATCGAGCCTCTGTCGCACCCAGCAGTGATCTCGTTCTGAATGTTTCCGCAGGTAGTCGACTCGGGCGAGGCTGGCCGGTTGCCTCATAATCCCTTGGCCGTGGGTTCGAGCCCCACCCGGCCCACGCGCTCTGGGCGACCCTGCTCAGTGGCTGCGCCACTTTCGCCGGGTCGCCCGTCATAACTTTGGGGGGCCGACCCCCAAGCCCCCACGGTGCGGTTGGTTTTCTTTCCAGCCTCTTGGCTTGTCAGGAATTGGCGCTGTGGTTTGACCTTTGAACACGTCTTCGACGTGTCCTGATATAGCTGGGTGGGTTAGGTCCGAGGGGTTTGGTTGAGAGGTGGCAGGACTGGGCCGCCTGGCCAGGTGGAGAAGATCAGGTGGGTTTCTACTCGGCCCACTTCGCGGCGGGAGGTGTATTCGTCGAGCACCAGGCGTTGCAGGTCTCCGGTGCTGTGGCAGGCGACGTGCACCATGAAGTCGCTGCCGCCGGTCACGTGGTGCAGGGCCACGGTTTCGGGCAGGGACTGCACGTGTTTCACGAACGGGTCGATCAACGGTCGCGCGTGCGGCTGCAGTTGGACTGCCAGCATCGCTTGCACGCTGCGACCTACGGCCTCTGGGGACACGGTTGCGGTGTAGCCCGTGATCACGCCGAGGCGTTTGAGGCGGGCCACTCGGTCGAGGCAGGTGGACGGCGCGACGCCGACTTGGGCCGCTAGGTCTTTGTTGGCTATGCGGCCGTCGGCCTGCAGCATCCGCAGGATCGCCACGTCTACCGCGTCGAGGTCGGGCATGCGTCGAACTGTATCCGGTTCACAGGCGAAAATTTGGGTGGGAACCGAATCTCAGGTCATGAACCGGGCCAGTGGCCGAACTGGGTTCGGTGAAGACGCTATCTGCCCGGATCGGCTTGCATGCTCGACTTATGGCTTTCGACACCCGTGCGATTCACGCCGGTCGCGATGATCTCGTTGACCTGGGCGTTCATGCCATTCCCCTCGATATGTCCACGACCTACCCGGCTAGGGACAGCAGTGCCGAGGCTGCGCGGCTTGATGTCCTTGCTACCGGGGAGATGGACGGTGGGCTGCCGATCTACGGTCGCGTCAGCAATCCGACGGTCGCGAGGTTTGAGACCGCCTTGGCTGAGTTGGAGGGATGCGAGGCGGGCGTTGCGTTCGCCAGCGGTATGGCGGCGTTGTCCGCGTGTTTGCTAGCTGCGGTTGTGCAAGGTAAGCCGCATGTTGTTGCTGTGCGGCCGTTGTATGGCACGACCGATCATCTTGTGGCGTCTGGGTTGTTGGGCAACTTTGTCACGTGGGCCAGTCCTGATGAGGTTGCGCAGGCGGTCAGGCCGGACACTGGGCTTGTCATTGTCGAGTCGCCCGCCAACCCGACTTTGACCGAAGTGGACATTGCTCGGCTTGCGGTGGCCGCGGGGGATGTCCCGTTGTTGGTGGACAACACTTTTGCTACGCCTGTCCTGCAGCGGCCCGTTGAGCACGGCGCCAGGATTGTCTTGCACAGCGCCACCAAATTCCTTGGCGGTCATGGCGACGTGATGGGTGGGATCATCGCGTGTGATGAGCAGTACGCGCGCACGCTGCGTCAGCTGAGGTTCGTCACTGGCGGGATTCTTCACCCGATGGCGGGTTATTTGTTGCTACGTGGGCTTTCCACGCTTCCTATCCGTATTCGTGAGGCGTCCGCCAACGCCTCCGAGCTTGCCGATCGGCTAAGAGATCACCCGAAGGTGGGGAGTGTGCATTACCCGAAGATCGGGGGCGCCTTGGTGTCGATCGAGGTTGACGGCGATCCGCTTGCCGTCGTCTCCGCGGTCAGGTTGTTCACGCCCGCGGTCAGCCTCGGCAGCGTCGACAGCCTGATCCAGCACCCCGGCTCGCTCACGCACCGCATCATGGAGCCCGAGGACCGCCAAGTCGCGGGCATCAGCGACCACCTGCTCCGGCTATCCGTTGGGCTTGAGGATGTTGAGGACCTCTGGCAGGACATCGACCAGGCGCTGCAGAAGGCCTAGAACAGCCTGCGCGGACCGGATCCCTCGTCGGCCAACGCGTCCGAGGGGTTCACCAGTCCGCATTCCCTGAACGACAGGCAGCCGCAGCCGATGCAACTGGTGAACTTGTCCCGCATCCGCTCAAGCCGCTCGATCCGGGAGTTCAGTTCGGCACTCCAGCACGCGGATGCCTTTTCCCAGAACTCCCGGTTCGGTGCGACGCCCTCCGGCAGCAGCCCGAGGACGTCGCCGATCACCGACAACGGCATGCCCACCGTCTGCGACGCACGGATGAACGCCACCTGCCGCAGGGTTTCCCGGCGATAGCGGCGCTGGTTTCCCGCTGTCCGCCTGCTGTGGATCAGGCCTTTACGCTCGTAGAACCGCAGTGCCGAGGTGGGCACCCCGCTGCGGTCGGACAATTCCCCGATGGTCAACTCGGCGCGTACGACAGCCATACCCGCACTCTATTTGTTCGGCGACACCATGATCGGTGATCCCTGCGGCACCGGCAGCACCTGCACCTTGCCGGACTTGATCGCCTCGTTGACCGCCTGCTGTTGCTGATACGCCTGGTAGCCGGGGATTCCGCCGGGGAAGTTCGCGGCCGCCTGCTTGTCCACGTCCGCCGCCTGGCTGCGCAGCTCCGCCGCTTGCTTGTCGGTCAGGCCCTGCACCAGGCCCGGCTGAATGCCTGGCTTCTGCAGCAGCACCGAATTGATCGTGATCAGATCGACGCCCTGGGTCAGGCTCTTGAGCACTTCGGGCAGTTGGTTGAGCACGTCCCGTTCCCATTGCGCTTTCGATGGCGCGTCGGTGTACAGCTTCTGCCACGGGTATTTCAGCGCTTCGTTGTCCGTTGCCCGGTCGAGTGCGGCGCCGACGTAATTGCGCAACAACGAGTTCCAGCCGGGTTGCATCTGCTCGCCGCCGTCGGACGGCGCCGCGTCGTACTTGTAGGCGATCAGTTCGTGGAACATCTGGATTTTCCCGCCAGGCCACAGTTTCCCGGTCGGGTCGGTGAACTCCGTGCAGTCCGTGTTCAGGGTGAACTTGACCGTCCCGGTCACCTTGATCTCCTGCGAGTCCTGCGTCGTCGACGTCAGCGGTGCCGAGTCGATGCCGTCGCCGTCGCCGAAGGTGAAGTCCCGCTGACCTTTCGGGTAGTAATAGTGATCGTCGTTGACGTCACTGACATCCCGGTCGGTCTCGCACTCCACGAATTTCCGCGAGTCGAACGGACCGGCGCCGTATTGCAAGGAGACCTCGCTCGAGGTCGGATTCGCGATGGAACACGCGGTCAGCATGATGGCGAGCACGGGTAAGGCGACGAGACGGCGCTTCATGGTTTCCCCTCAGCTGGAATGGTTGAGCGCAGATTGTGCCACGGTCCGGCCGGGACCCATCCCAATACACGACAGGAACATTCCGGTACGAAAAACCGCTTCCCTTTCGTGACACGATTACGCAATGCGTGACCTGCTGCGGTGGCAGTTCGACCTGACCTGGTCCCTGCTGGAACTGCACCTGGCCGAGCTGACGGCCGACGATTTCCGATGGCAGCCCGCAGCGCACACGTGGGCGGTCCGCGACGGCGTGCCGGACTGGGCCGACACCGAGCCCGACCCGATCCCAGTGCCGACGATCGCATGGGTCACTTGGCATATCGGCTGGTGGTGGTCGGTCACCCTGGATCACGCGAGCGGCCGGACACCACGCGATCGCACCGCGATCGGCTGGCCTGGTGACGGCGATCCCGCCGTCAAATGGTTGCGGGACTTGCGGGCCGAGTGGATCGAAGTGCTCGCCGACATCGATCTCACCGCACCCGCGCCATTTCCGTGGCAGGACGATCCGGCGATGACCGTCGCCCATATGGCCGGTTGGGTGAATTCCGAGTTGATGAAGAACGTGGCGGAGATCGGTCAGTTACGGCTTCTGCGCGGCGCTTAGATCTGTGGCTTGTTTCCCGGAGGGCTAACGTGTGCGGCGTGCGTGTAGCGACATGGAACGTGAACTCGGTCAGGCAGCGTGTGCCCCGGCTGTTGCCATGGCTGGACCAGCGCCAACCCGATGTCGTGTGCCTGCAGGAGACGAAGCTCGCCGACGAGGCCTTCACCGCGCTGCTGGGCGAAGACCTCAGCGAGCGTGGCTATGAGGTCGCGTTGAACGGTGAAGTGCAATGGAACGGCGTCGCGATCCTGTCCAAGGTTGGTCTTGAGGACGTGACGGTCGGTTTGCCCGGCGCGCCTGGTTTCCCCCATACCGAGGCGCGTGCGGTGTCGGCGACGTGCGACGGCGTACGGGTGCACTCGGTCTACGTGCCCAATGGGCGGACGCCGGACTCGGACCATTACAAGTACAAGCTTGAGTGGCTGGCGGCGTTGCGTGACGTCGTTAAGACGGGCCCTGCGGCGGTTGTGGTGTGCGGCGACATGAACATCGCGCCGACGGACGCGGACGTGTTCGACCCGGCGGCCTACATCGGGCACACGCATGTGACGCCTCCTGAGCGGGCCGCGTTGGCTGAGCTGCAGGCGTTGGGGCTGCACGATGTCATGCGGGACAAATGGCCGGACAACCGCGTCTTCACCTACTGGGACTACCGGGCAGGCATGTTCCACCAGGACTTGGGCATGCGGATCGACCTCGTCCTGGCCAGTTCTCCTGTGGCCCAACGAGTACAGGCGTCGTGGGTGGACCGGCAGGCGCGCAAGGGCACCGGGCCGAGCGATCACGCGCCCGTGATCGTCGACCTCGACACCGCGCCTGACGGCGACATCGGACCGGTTGTGCCACCGCCGTCCGCTCCCGCCGCCAAGCGCGGTTCCAAGAAACTGCCCCAATCTAAATAGGCAGCCGCGAAGCCAACGGCCGCAACGCGATACGCAGCAGAACGAGCGCGTTGTCGTCACCGGCAACGCGGTTGGCGCTGAGCTCGCCGCACGCCACGCAGCTATGGATGATCATCCATTCGCCGTCAGGCCGGACGGACAGGCTCAACGCCACCATCCGGCCACGGCATGTCGCCCGCCGGTCGCCTGGGATCCGGCCGTCGACGTGCAGGCTGGTCAGGCAGTTCGGGCAATGGTTGCGATGCGCGGTTCCCGGTGCGTAGAAGGGCACGTCAAGACGGCAGCCGACGCATCGGAACGCGTCGCCTGGGTTGTCTCGGCGGTTGTCTTTCGCACGCTGCGGGACACCACGACCAGGGTTTCTTCTGGGCATCACAGACCACCGAACGCTTCCAGTGGGAACGGTGGCTGAGCCAGCGGCCGTACCGCCATGCGGATCAGCACGAGCTGGTTGTCATCCGTACTGATCGAGTTGGAGGTCAGCTCGTCGCACCTCGTGCACCGATGGATGATCATCCAGTCGCCGTTGCGCAGCACGGCGATCGAGATCGGGATCATCCTCGACTGGCACTCCGCGTCCACGGTGTGCTGTGAATGCAGGCAGCTGGGGCAGTGATTGCGCAGCCGCCCGTCCGGGGCCTGCCTGGACACGATCAGTCCACATCGGAGACAGGTGAACGTGTCCGTGCTGAGATAGGGGTTCTTGATGGACAACTGTGTGCTCCTAGCCGGGATTCGACTTCCAAGATCACCGGAAGGAGGGCGTCGAGCCACACAACGCCGGGAACGCGCTTACTCGGCGCCCTCGGAGCGCACGGTCATAAACCATCTACTTTCTAGGGCCGCACCGGGCCCGGGTCGGATTTCCGGCAAGGTAGCAACACCGCTGAGCCGCGCGCCACCGATTTTTCACCCGAACCGGCGGCATTCCGCGCATACAACGAAGTTCCGGATTGCGGGAATCTAAGCTGAGGGGATGCTGTACGACTCGATTGGGGTCGGGTACACCACCGCGCGGCGGACCGACCCGAGGTGGATGTCGGCGATCCTTGCGGCACTGGGGGAAGCGCGGACCGTGCTGGACATCGGCGCGGGAACCGGCAGCTACGAGCCGGTGGATCGTGCGGTCTACGCGGTCGAGCCGTCCAGCGAGATGATCAGCCAGCGCGGCCCCGACGCCCCGCCGGTCGTCCGCGCTGTCGCGGAATCCTTGCCCTTCAGGGATTCCGCGGTTGACACCGTCCTTGCCGTGCTGACCGTCCATCATTGGACGGATTGGCGCAAAGGCATCGCCGAGCTCAAGCGCGTCGCGTCCCAGCAGGTCGTGCTGGCCTACGACACCCGGCTGCACTCCGAGTTCTGGTTCGTCCAGGAGTACGTGCCGCAGATCGCCGAACTGGAGCTGGCCCGGCCGTCGGCGCCGGACATCGCCGAGGAACTCGGCGCGGACTACATGATTCCGTTGCCGGTGCCGTGGGATTTCACCGATGGGGTGTTTCCCGCGTACTGGCGGCGTCCTGAGGCTTATCTGACCGCACGGGTCACGTGTTCCGCTCTTGCGCAGACCCCGAAGGTCGCGGTCCAACGCGGATTGATCAAGCTCCATGCGGACCTGATCGACGGCACGTGGCAGAGACGGCACGCGGACCTGCTGGAACTCGACGAGTACGACGCGGGGTTCCGGCTGATAGTCAGTCGCTAATCCACCGTGCCTTACGTACGGTGCCCCCATGCTGATCAGGCGTATCGACGCGACAAGGCTGGATGACTGTCTCGCGCTGGCCGCGGGGCGCAAGTGGTCCGCGGAGCCGCACAAATGGGGGTTGTTGTTCGAGATCGGCGACGTCTACGGGATCGACGATCCCGACGGCGGACTGGCCGGCTGCGTGGTCTGTACCAGCTACGGAACACGGTTGTCCGGTATCGGCATGATGCTCGTCGCCGAGAAGTTCGGCAGGCAGGGCCTTGGCGGGCAGCTGATGAAGCACGCGATGGCCGAAGCCGGGACCGAGTCGACGTGGCTGACCGCGACCACCTACGGCCAGCCGCTCTACGAGAAACTCGGGTTCCGCTCGATCGGGGATTCCTACATCTATCGCGGCGAGTTCCGGCCACCCGCGTCCGGCGCCTCCCGTCCAGCGTCCACAAAGGACATGGCGGCGATCGCGGCGCTGGATGCCGAGGTCTTCGGCGCGCCGCGGCCCGAGGTGCTCGGCAGGCTGCCGGTATTCACCGAACAGCTGCGTGTGATCGAGGGCACGGAAGGCATTCGTGGATACGCGGCTGCCTGGCGTAACGTTGACGACACGGTGATCGGACCGGTTGTCGCCGATAACGAAACCATGGCGAAGAACCTGATCTCCGATCTGGCCGCCGGGATCAGCACCACGGTCCGGCTCGACCTCGACGATACCCACCCTGAACTGCGGGAATGGGTGGAGGGGCTGGGCATCGCACGAGGGATGCGGACCGAGGTGATGGTGCACGGAGCGTCACTGCCCGGTGACCGGAAACGTCTGTTCCTGCCCCTCAGTGTCGCGACAGGCTGAGAGTCTTCGAACAGACTGTCGGTGGGTACGGATACTCTCTCTACTCGCCGCACCTAGCAAACGACTCTTGGGGAGAGCGACGTCGTGACAGCCGAGACCATCTACGGGGCCGACGACCTGACGCACCTCGAAGGGCTTGAGGCTGTCCGCAAGCGCCCGGGGATGTACATCGGGTCGACCGACAGCCGTGGCATCAACCACCTCTTCACCGAGATCGTGGACAACTCGACCGACGAGGGCATCGCCGGGTTCGCCAAGCGGATCGTCGTCACCCTGCACGCCGACGGCAGCGTGCAGGTCGATGACGACGGCCGTGGCATCCCGACCGGTGTGCACAAAAAGTCTGGTCTGTCCGGTGTCGAGCTCGTCCTGACCAGGCTGCACGCCGGTGGCAAGTTCGGTGGGTCGGGCTACAAGGCCTCCGGTGGTCTGCACGGTGTCGGCGCCTCGGCGGTGAACGCGTTGTCCCTGCGGTACGACGTCGTGGTCAAGCGTGAGGGCAAGGTCCACGAGATCTCGTTCGCACAGGGCCTTGCCGGTGTGTTCGACGGTCCAGGGCCGAAGGCGAAGTTCACCAAGCAGCCCGGCCTCGTTGTCACCGGCCGGATGAAGCGCGGCGAGAAGACCGGAACGTCCACTCGGTACTGGTACGACTCGCGGTACTTCGAGAACGGCGCCGCGCTTGACCATGAGGCGGTCCGGGCCAAGCTGCGCAACACCGCGTTCCTCGTCCCCGGTGTCACCTATGTATTGCGTGACGCGACGCAAGGCGCGATCGAGGAAGAGACGTTCCACTTCCCCAAGGGCCTGACCGACATGGTCGAGTTTCTCGCTCCGGACAGCGAGAAGCCGGTCACCGCGACGATGGTGATCAACGGGACGGGCACGTACTTCGAGAACGCTGCCGACGAGAACGGCGTGATGCGCTCCAAAGTGGAGCGTCAGGCCGAGGTCGAGGTCGCGTTCCGCTGGGGCACCGGCTATGACCGGGTCGTCGAGTGCTTCACCAACACGATCCGCAACGTGCACGGCGGCACGCACCGCAAGGGTTTCGAGCGGGCCGCGCTGAAGTCGTTGCAGGAGGCCATTTCCAAGACCCGTGGCCTGCTCAAGCCCAAAGAGGACCCGCCGCAGCTCGACGACGTGCTCGAAGGTATGACCGCGGTCATCCACGTGCGCATCCCCGAGCCGCAGTTCACCTCGCAGACCAAGGACGAGCTGTCCACCGCCGGTATCACCAAGGTCATCCAGGGCATCGTCGAGCGGCACATCAAGGCGTGGACCGAGGACCGCAAAACCAAGTCCGAAGCCAAGATCGTGCTGCAGAAGATCGTCGACGCGGCGCGTGTGCGGCTGACCCAGAAGCAGCAGAAGGACGCCGCCCGGCGCAAGACCGCGCTGGAAGGCGCGGCCATGCCGCCGAAACTGGTCGACTGCCGGACAACGGGCGTGTCCCGCAGCGAACTGTTCCTCGTCGAGGGTGACAGCGCGCTCGGTTCGGCCCGGATGGCGCGGGTTTCGGAGTACCAGGCGCTGTTGCCGTTGCGCGGCAAGATCCTCAACGTGCAGAAGGCCAGCCTGGCCGACACCCTGCGCAACGCCGAGATCGCCTCGATCGTGCAGGTGCTCGGCGCTGGCTCGGGCCGCACGTTCGACCTGACGCAGATGCGCTACGGCCGCGTGATCCTGATGGCCGACGCCGATGTGGACGGCTCGCACATCCGGACCCTGCTGATCACCTTGTTCGCCAAGTACATGCGGCCGGTGATCGAGGACGGCAGGCTGTACGCCGCGATGCCGCCATTGCACAAGGTCGTCACCAAGGGCCGCAACCCGCAGACCAAGTTCACCTTCACCCAGCGCGAGATGGAGACCACGGTCGCCGCGCTGGAGAAGGCGGGCAAACAGGTCGTCACCCCGGTGCCCCGGTTCAAAGGTCTCGGCGAGATGGACGCGGACGAGTTGTGGGAGACCACGATGAACCCGTCGACCCGGTCGGTCCGCCGGATCAGCATCAATGACGTGCAAGCAGCCGAGGACGCACTCGAACTGCTGATGGGCGAGAAAGTCGAACCGCGGCGCAACTGGCTGGTCGAGTCGTCCAGCCGGGTTGACCGTGAAGCGATCGACGTCTGACACAGAGAAGAGCACTGACCAATGGCACGCCGCAAAGGCACCACGACCACCCGGGTCGATCCGAGCGCGTTCGACAGCGCGGGCGCCAACGTCATCGACAACTCGTTGAAGACCGAGATCGAGGACTCCTACCTGGAGTACGCCTACTCGGTCATCCACTCGCGGGCCCTGCCGGACGCGCGGGACGGCCTCAAGCCGGTGCACCGCCGCATCCTGTACTCGATGCAGGAGAACGGCCAGCGCCCCGGCACGCCGTACGTGAAGTCGTCACGTGTCGTAGGCGACTGCTTCGTCCGTGGCGCACTGGTGTCCACACCAGAGGGCCTGATGCCGATCGAGGACATCGAAGTCGGTGACCTCGTGCTCGACGGCAAGGGACAGTACGTCCCCGTCACGGCGGTGTACGAGAACCCGGTATCGGACCTGGTCCGTATCAAGTGGACCAACGGGCACACCATGCTGGTGACCCCCGGGCAGCGGTTCCGTACCGTCACCGAGGATCTGACAGTTGACTGGACTGACGCCAGGGACCTGACCGGACAGCTCACTGTCGGCTTCGGCCAGAAACGACAGTGGAACCTGCCGCTGCACGGCGGTGACATGGGCAGCTATGTACTCGGTCTGATCGTGGCCGAAGGTTTCGCGGTGGATCGGGCGAGGCAGGCTGACGGTCGCGTGCGCATCCACATGTGCGACCAGGAGCCCATTGACGTCGCTCATGGCTGGGCCATCGAGAACGGCGTGAAGGTCACACGGACAGTCAGGCAGGCTCAGCAGCCAGCGCATCGTGACCAGCACGTTCTCACGTTCGCGCGGAACTACGGTTTGTTGGAGGCTGGCACTCCGCACAGCGAGCACAAGAGTGTTCCGCGCAGCGTCATCGAAGACCGGTCCGAATGGATGCCATTCCTCGCCGGACTGTTCGACGGCGACGGCTACGTCCGGAAGAACAATCGCGAGATCGTCTTCGTCAGCACGAGCGAGCAGCTGGTGCGTCAGGTCTATTCCATGCTCGCGGATCTCGGTATTCACGGACATCACTGGTCACGTGCCGGTGCTGGCAGCCACAAGACGCTGCTGGGCTTGTCCGTGTCCGGACAGGATGCCGCGGTGCTTGCCGAGGCCCTGCTGCACTGGAGTTCGGTGTCGCACAAGGTCGAAGGGCTCCGCAGGCTTACTGAGATCGACCTTCGCTATGGCGGGAAACAAGGCAACGACCGGCTGCCGAACCGGGCAGTCATGGCTGAGTTCTCCGCCGCTCATGTCGGTGGCGGATGGTTCCGTGATGGTGATGGAACCGCGTTCCGCACTTCATTGTCCGCCAACAGTGGTGCGCCAGTGCGATACGGCAAGGACAGGCACGGCACAGCACTCGCTGATCGTTCGTTCTCGTTGTCTCGGGCCGAAACCGATGGCTGGAATCTCAAGCTGCGCCGGATAGGGTCCGACCTCGCGGAGCGGTTCGACGAGTTGTCCGGGCTGTCGTTCCTCGCAGTCGAGTCGGTGGAACCGGTCGCGCCGGACACGACGTACGACATCCAGGTCGGTACCGAAGAACATGCCTTCGTCGTTGAGGGTTTCGTCGTCCACAACTGCATGGGTAAGTACCACCCGCACGGTGACTCGGCGATTTATGACGCCATGGTGCGGATGGCGCAGGACTTCTCGCTCAACTCGCCGCTGATCGACGGCCACGGAAACTTCGGTTCGCCCGACGACGGCCCGGCTGCCTCCCGGTACACCGAGGCGCGCATGTCGCCGGAGGCGATGCTGCTGGTCGGCGAGCTTGGCGAGGAGACCGTCGACTTCCGGCAGAACTACGACGGTTCGTTGCAGGAGCCGTCCGTGCTGCCCGCGGCTTTCCCGAACCTGTTGGTGAACGGGACCTCGGGTATCGCGGTTGGTATGGCCACCAACATGATCCCGCACAACCTGGGTGAGGTCGTCGCGGCAGCGCGGTGGCTGATCAACCATCCGGACGCGTCGCTGGACAAGCTTATGGAGTTCGTGCCGGGACCGGACCTGCCTACGGGCGGCATGTTGCTGGGGCTCGACGAGGTTCGTAAGGCCTACGAGACCGGTCGCGGGGTTGTCCGTATGCGGGCTCGCGCGGAGACGGGTCTGTTGGAGGGGAGCCGCGGCCGTCAGGCGATCACGGTGACGGAGCTGCCGTACGGCGTTGGCACCGAGCGGATCATCGAGAAGATCACCGATGAGGTGAACAAGTCCAAGCGGCTCACCGGGATCGCGGACGTCAAGGACCTGACCGACCGGGAGAACGGCACCCGGCTGGTCATTGAGTGCAAGGTCGGCGTGAACCCGCAGGCGCTGCTTGCCGATCTCTACCGGCTCACGCCGATGGAGCAGTCGTTCGGCATCAACAACCTGGTGCTTGTGGACGGTCAGCCGCAGACGTTGGGGCTCAAGGCTTTGCTCGACGTCTTCCTCAAGCACCGCTACGAGGTCGTCACCCGGCGGACCAAGTATCGCCGCCGTAAGCGCGAGGAACGCCTGCACCTGGTCGAGGGTCTGCTCAAGGCCCTGATCAACATCGACAAGGTGATCAGGCTGATCCGCAACAGTGAGGACGCCGCGGCCGCCAAAGACGGCTTGATGAAGCAGTTCAAGCTGTCCGAGATCCAGGCTCAGTACATTTTGGACACCCCGCTGCGCAGGCTGACCAAGTTCGACCGGATCGAGCTCGAAGGCGAGCAGGACAAGCTGAACGCGGAGATCGCCGAGCTGTCCAAGATCCTCGACGACCCGGCGGTGCTGCGCCGCACGGTGTCCAACGAGCTGGGCAAGGTCGCCAAGGACCTGACGAGCGAGCGCCGGACCGCGCTGATCGACGGTGATCTCAAGGAGGTGCTGGCGGCATCCGTGCCCGCCGGTCCGCTGGAGGTCGCCGACGACCCGTGCCAGGTGATCCTGTCCGCGACCGGTCTCGTGGCCCGGACCGCGGCCGAGTCCGAAGAGGCAAGCGAGGCGAGGCGCCGCAACGGCCGAGCCAGGCATGACACGGTTGCTGCGATCGTGCATTCGACTGCGCGTGGCCAGGTCTTGTTGGTGACCAACAGAGGCCGCGCGTTCAAGACCGCTGTGCTGCCGTTGCCCGTGCTGCCCGAAGCATCCGGCACAGTGTCGCTTGGTGGCGGCATGCCGACCAGAGAACTTGTGCCGCTGGAAAAGGGCGAGAAGGTCGTCGGCATCGCGCCGCTCGGCGAGCAGGCCGCCGGATCGCCGGGTCTGGCCGTCGGCACGCGGCACGGCGTGGTCAAGATCGTCGCGCCGGAATGGCCGGTACGGTCCGACGAATTCGACGTCATCACGCTCAAGGACGGCGACGAGATCGTCGGCGCCACCTGGCTTACAGACGGCACCGAGACTTTCGCGTTCGTCGCGTCCGACTCGTCGCTGCTGCGCTTCTCCTCGACCCTGGTCAGGCCGCAGGGCTTGAAGGGCGGCGGGATGCAAGGCATCAACCTGGGCAAGGAAGCCGAGGCCATCTTCTTCGCGGCGGTTCGTACCAATGACGACGAGCACGGCAAGCCCATGGTCGTGACGTCGACTGGGATGAGCGTCAAGGTCACGCCGTTCTCGCAGTACCCGCCGAAGGGCCGTGCCACAGGCGGCGTCCGTACGCACCGGTTCCTCAAGGGAGAGACGAAGCTCGTGCTGGCATGGGTCGGCCCACGACCGGCCGGTGCGTCCAGCACCGGCTCAGCCGTGGAACTGCCTGAACCAGACGAGCGCCGCGACGGCTCGGGTCACGCGCACCCAGGCCCGGACGTCATCGGCCACATCATCGAACGCGACTAAAACCCCAGCTCACCCCTCGTGAGTGGTTAGCAGGGTTAGAACGCGGCTAACCACTCACGAGGTGGGGCCGACGTCGGCGGTGGTCAGCGGCTTGCGGGAACCGCCGAGTTCGTCCGCGCCGACGTCGAACCGGCCCGAGCGGGTCTGCAGGTCTATGTCCGAGGTCACGTACGAGTACGTGCCCGAAGAGGTGTCGATGGCCGGGCTGCCCGCGGCCAGTCGCGAGATCCCGTGCGAGTCGCGGACCAGCCGGGGATCGACCGAGCGGTACCCGTTCGGCATCCCGGCGCTGCCGCCCCAAGCGATGTTGCCCTCGTAGCGCACGGTCGAACCGCTGACCATGTCCACGAGTGTGCCGCCGGTGCCGATGATGATGTTGTTGGCCACCACGCAGTCCTTGGGGCTGAATGCTCCGCCGTCGCTGTCGATCACAGCGCTCGTGCCCAGAACTGTGTTGTAGGCCACCGTGACCCGGTCTGGTCGGTCATGACCGGTGCTGGTCGGGCCGCTGTCCGCCTCGGAACCTGAGCCGAACACGATCGCGCGGCCACCCGAGGCGGCCACGTAGTTGTTGATGATCCTGTGGTCGTTGCCGTGGAAGCGGATCCCGGAGTTGCCGAAGATGACGTTGCCTTCGACCGTCGTGCGATGGCCGTGGCGCAACACGATGAAGCCTCGGCTGTCGCGAATGGTGTTGTAGCGCACGATGTTGTCGGACGCCTTCACCGAGATCGCCTCGGGATCGCCGTTCGCGCGTTCGAACAGGTTGTACTCCACGACCGCGTTCGCGGAGTACGACTGCTTGTGGCTGTAGCCAAGGCGGATCGACTCGCCGCCGTTGGCGCCGCTGAAGGTGTGGTTGTAGAAGTAGTTGTGGTGGATCCGGGTTCGCTTCGCCACGTCCGTGCTCGGCCCGGCGATCTGTAGGAACACTCCTTCGGTACTGCGGTTCTGGAAGGTGTTCCGGTCGACTTCGACGTCGTTTCCGTTGATGGTCACCCAGTTCCCGCCACCGCTGAGCTGGACAGTGTTGCGGGTCAGGCGGATGTGGTGCGCGTCCGAGGGGACCGACAGCGAGCCGCCGTGCCGCAGATTGAACCCTTGCAGGACAACGTTGTTCACGCCACCGGCGAACAAGAATCCGGTGGAGCCCCGGATCTCGGCGCGGCCGGTGTTGGCCGCTGTCACCGTGACGGGCGCGGACGAAGTGCCGGAACGTCGGATCTGTATCGCGCTCGTGGCGTTGTACGAGCCGTCCGCGAGCTCGATCCGGTCGCCTGGATTCGCCGAGTTCAACGCGTTCTGCAGTGCGGTCAAACTGGTCACTCTGATGGTCGCGGCAGCGGCTTCACCAGGGAAAACAGTCAGACCGGCGAGCAGGGTGAGGAACACAGGCCCAAAAAAAGACACAACACTGTGTCGCATCATCGCCAACTTCCGTGAAAGGACATGGTCCGTTGGCGGCGGACAGGTAGGACGTTATGCATCGACTGGGTGCGAGTCAACAAAGACGGCCCCTGGTCCCGATGATCGGAACAAGGGGCCGCGGTAGCAGGAACCTACGAGCAGCTGGAGCAGCAACCACATCCGGGACCGCTGCACGAACCGCAACATCCGCATGTACCTTGCATCGCTCCTCCTTTCCAGGCCGCACCCACGTTTTCACGGTAGCCACGAGGTATTCATGCACGTACCGCTACGTGAGTGACGCCCGGTTCAGGGGCGGCGCCAGCGCAGACCGCCGCGGCTGTTCATACACACAAGCGGGTCGCCGGAACGGCTGATGCCGACCGCGCCTTCCTGATCGCAGCGCGCGCCTTCCCTGACGAACGGGATGCCGGGCAACGTCGGGATGGTGATCGTCGGTTCGGTGGGAGTCGGGGTGACCGTCTTCTTGGTCGGCGGTGGGGTGGTGGTTTTGGTGGTCGGCTTGATCACCGGCGCCGGGATGCTCGCTTCCCACGTGGGTGTCCAGGACGGCGTCGTCTCGGTCGGGGTGGGATCGACCGAGGTCGGAACCCCGCCGAAGGTCGGGATCTTGACCGGTTTGCCCTCGCTGGCCTGCGTACACGCGGCACTGACCATGGCGACCGCGGCTATAGCCGAGCCGATCGCCAAGGCGCCTCTTCGTCGGAGCTGGCGGCGCTGCCCTCCGACCTTCGCTCGGTTCGCACCGGGACCGAGCCACTTTGAACGTGTGAACATCGGATGTGTAGTCCGTTCTGAAGCTGGGGAGCCTCAGATGCCTGCTCGCAGGGGTCGCGGAGGAGTGAGCGGGCATCACGGCTTGACCGCGACCATCGGACGATGGGGCCGAAGGCCGGGTCTCGCTGGTGGTGAACACCGGGCCGGGCTGGCACCCCGATCCGGTGGGGATCACCACCGAACATGTTGACTTGTCAAAGGGACTGCGGTTCTCCGGCGGTCGAGCGGGCCGGTGGTCGAACACTACAACACCGAAGCCGGTGAGCAACTGTCCTGAATGTCCGTGATGACCGAATGGTTGTCATCGGCGCGAAATTCGATCCTCGCTGGATGATCGACGGGGGGTGTGCGGCAGGCGGTGGCCGTTGAGTCCAATGTGGATAGTCCGGAGTCGGGGTGGCGGAAACCAATAGTGGACCGTGCCCGGATCGAAGGGGAGTGAGGCGGAAACCGTGCAAACCGGCATTGAACCGCGCTCCTGTGGTACCCAGAATCATGCGGGACGTCGAGGCGGTAGACGCGGTAGTCATCGGCGCGGGGCCGAACGGTCTGGTCGCGGCCAACATTCTGGCCGACGCGGGCTGGTCGGTGCTGGTACTGGAGGCGGCCGACGAACCCGGCGGCGCCGTGCGCACCGGCGAGATCACGGCTCCCGGTTTCCGAAACGACCTGTTCAGCGCCTTCTACCCGCTCGGCGCCGGATCACCCGTGATCGCCGGACTCGACCTCGAGCGATACGGACTGCGCTGGCGGCACGCCCCCGAAGTCCTGGCGCACGTCCTGCCTGATGACCGCGCGGTTTTGCTGTCCCGTGACCTGAACACCACCGCCAAGTCGCTGGAGACGTTCGCGCCCAAGGACGGCGACGTCTGGCGAGCCGAGTTCGCCAAGTGGCAACGGATCCGTGATCATCTCCTGAACGCCATCACGGGCCCGTTCCCGCCGGTCCGCGCGGCTGGCGGCCTGGCACGCACGCTTGGCGCGGCCGACATGCTCCGGTTCATGCGGATGGCCACGCTGCCTGTGCGCAAACTTGGCGAGGAGTGGTTCAAGGGCGAAGGCGGGAGGGTTCTGCTCGCGGGCAACGCGATGCACACCGACCTCGGCCCTGACCAGGCGGCGAGCGGCATGTTCGGCTGGCTGCTGACCATGCTTGGCCAGGACATCGGCTTCCCGGTTCCGGAGGGTGGCGCGGGATGCCTGACCGACGCGTTGGTCAATCGGCTCACAGCACGTGGCGGCCGGGTTGAATGCGGCAGGCGCGTAACCAAAGTGCTCACAGCCTCTGGGACAGCTGTTGGCGTGCGTGATGTGCACGGCGAGTTGGTAAGGGCCACTCGTGCTGTGCTCGCCGATGTCCCGGCTCCGTTGCTGTACTTGGATTTGGTCGGCGAGGAGCACCTGCCGGACCGGCTGCTGACTGACCTGCAACGGTTCGAATGGGACGACGCGACCATCAAGGTGGACTGGGCGTTGTCCGGGCCTGTGCCGTGGATCGCGCAGGAAGCCGTCCTTGCCGGGACCATCCACCTTGGCGGCGACGTCGACGGGCTCGCCGGGATCAGCAACGACCTGGCCTGCAACCGCGTGCCACGCAACCCGTTCCTGCTGATCGGCCAGATGACCACAACCGATCCGACCCGTTCACCAGCGGGAACCGAGGCGATGTGGGCTTACACGCACGTGCCCGCTGGTCAGTGGACCCCTGACCGGCTCAAACGTCGTGCGGACCGGATCGAGCAAGTTATCGAGAAACACGCGCCGGGCTTCCGTGACCTGATCACCGCGCGGGTCGTGGCCGGTCCGGCGGAGCTGCAAGAACTCAACCCGAGCCTGGTGGACGGCGCGATCAACCAGGGCACCACGGCAATCCATCAAGAGCTGATCTTCCGCCCAGTGCCAGGAACTGGACGCGCGGACACTCCCATCGACCGTCTTTTCCTCGCGGGCGCGTCGGCTCATCCCGGCGGTGCGGTACACGGCGCCGCCGGTGGAAACGCGGCCCGCGCGGCGTTGGCGCGTAGCAAGTGGACCGGCGGCGCGTACCTCACGATGAATAAGGCACTCAACCGGATGCTGTACGGGTGACCCTGCCGACGGCGATGTCGCACAAGCGGCTGAGCGACTCACGGTTACGGGGCACAAGCACAGCCGACTCGATCAGATCGGGAATGAGCTTGCCGACACCACTCGTGCCGTGCTCGGTCATCACCACCTCGGTCTGACTGGGTGCGATCTCGTTGAGGTCCAAGCGGATCCGGGCGGTGCCAAGCGGCCACAGCCGCGCTTGCAGTTCAAGCAGGGCAGGCGGTTCGACGGCACGCACCACTGTGATGTCGTGCGCGACCAGCGGCCAGATGCCCACGCTGTGATGTAGCCGCGTCCCTTCGGCTGGCCATTTGTCGTCCACGTCGCGGATGTGTGACGCGCCGACCACCCAACAGACGTACATCCAGCCGTCGGCGAGCACATCCCAGACGTGCTCGCGGGCGACCGGCATCGTCATCCGGACCTCGCTCATGACGCCCCGCCCAGCGCTTCGGTCCCGGCGCGGGCCCGGAACGGTTCGAGCAGCTTGCGTTGGGTGTCAGCGCGCTCGATCAGCCCGTCGAAGTCCACCTCCGGTACCCGCTTGCCCAGCTCAGCCTGGTCACGCAGGGTGGCCCACATCTGTTTCTTGCCGTCGATGCCCATCGCGAGGAATTCGAGCTCCACGAACCGGCTCAAGGGCGAATACGCCGACAAGCGGCCGTTGAGCTTCAACCGGCCCAGTCGCTCCGCGGCCGCGGCCATGCCGACCTTGAGCGGGTTCATCGGAACGCCGACCCGCCGCATGAGCTCACGGAACGTCTCGACATCCTCGCCGATCTGCTGTGCGACTTCGGCAAGGGGTTCACCGAACTCGGTGTCCCTGTTCTCCTGTTGGGCGCGCCTGGCCAGGTCGCGCCACAACACGCCCATCGCGAGTTGGTCGTTGAGGTACACGCCTAGAAAATGGTTCACCCTCACCGGGTACCCGACTTCGCCGCTGGCACGCGTTTGCAGTGCCGCCACCCGGGTATTACCTAGCAATGTGGACACTGCTGCAGCCGCGATCCCGTTCGGGGGAAAGCGTTTTGAGAGCGTTGGCGGGTGCACGCGGACTGTTGCGTGATCCGGTGTGGCATAGCGCCGATCCAGGCGAAGGCCGTGGGGTTGGCGTTCTTCTTGTTCCTGGATTCGGTTTCCCGGACTGGAGTCTGGCGCTGACAAGCAGTTGGCTCGCAGCGCGCGGGTACCGTCCAGTTGGCTCGCGGATCGGGTTCAATCTCGGCTGTACAACGGATCTGGTTGATCGGTTGGCGCGTGGCTTGACGCGGCACGCGGCCGAGACCGGCGGCAAGGTGATCCTGCTTGGCCAGAGCCGCGGTGGTTGGCTTGCGCGGTTAGTCGCGTCGCGGCTGCCCGGATTGGTCCGTGGACTGATCATGTTCGGCACGCCCGTGCTGGATCCACTTGGTGCGAAGCCGGAAGCGGTACGGACCGCGCGAATGCTGACCCGGCTCTCGGCGCTCGGGTTGCCCGGCTTGCTCAGCGAGGATTGCTTTACCGGACGGTGTTTCCGAACTTCGAAGGCCGCGCTGGACGCGCCGCTGCCATCGGGGATCCAGGCGGTGTCGGTGTATTCCAAGACCGATGGTGTTGTGCCGTGGCAGTTGTGCCTTGATCCGTACGCAGACTGGACCGAGATCCAGTCCAACCACGTCGGAATGGGTGTGGCTCCGGCGTTCTACCGGGCGATCGCACCGCGGCTGGCGGGCTGGGCGGCCGCCTAGCCTGTCTGTTCCTTGCCTTCGTCGTCAACGTGTTCGTCGTATTCGCGGTTGACCTTGCGCATGAGTTTCTTGGCGTCGACGTCTAAATCCGGAACTTCGGGCGTGCCAGGGGAATGCGGCGGGTCGGTCGTGATCGGCGTGGCTTTGTCCTGTTCGGTCATGTCATGTGAGTTCCCAAAGTTCGGATGTTCACACGTTCCGCCGAGGAGCCACCAGGCCCCTCGGCGGAATCGGGTTACGGACTGACCGGCACGAAGTGGCAGCGCACCGGTTTGGCATTGGCCGGGTCGAGTGCGTTCAGGATGACCTGGGTGGCGTTCGGGTCGAACGCGACCATGCCGTGCCCGGCGTAGTCCTGCGGGCACAGATTCTGCAGCACGACATCGGTCGCGTTGGGCGTCTTGAGGTACCCGCTGGAATACGGGACCACGGCTTCGTCGTACTTGGTCATGATCGTCGTGTACTTCACGCTCGGGTGGGCCACGCCGCCTTCAGCCATCTTGGCCAGGAAGTCCGACCCACGCAGGAACTGCCGTGCGGCAGGGAAAACGGCGTCGACCAACTGATCGACCACTGGGCCGAGGCCGAACATCCGGGCCAGGCTGTAGAAGTTCGCCAGGTTGGCGACGTTGCTGCCGCTCCACAGCGGAGTCAGGCCGACGTAGTCGCTGACTTTCGCCCCTCCGCCAAGGAACTTCACGTAGTAGTTGGGCATCAGGCTGCCCTCGGAGTGGCCGACGATGTCGACCTTGCGCGCACCGGTGGCAGCCAGCACGCGGTCGACGAACGCGCTGAGCTCGACGGCGCTCTGTTCCATCGGGTTACGGCCGCCGATCTGGTTGATCGGGAACGGGGTGCCCGCGGGAACGCCGTAGGTCAGCGCGAAGACGCAGTAGCCGTTGTTCTTCAGCAGGGGAGAGATCGTCTGCCAGTTCGCGGTCATGTTCGCGCTGGCGCCGTGCACGAGCACGACCGGGTCGGGATGCGCGGCCGACGGCTTGCACGAGAAGTTGTTCGCGCCGGGCGGTGCCGAGCCTGGCCTGGTCAGCTGGGCTTCGGCGGCTTTGGCCAGTCCGGCGACGCCGTAGGAGACGGGATACTTCTGGTCCGCGGCGGCACTGGGAGAAAGCAGGGCCAGTGCCAGCACCACGGCCACGCTGCCGAGGAGAGCTGGACGCACAGGGATCTCCGTTATCTACTCGGGAGTAGGAATACCGATGGTGACTGCGCTCACACCCGGTGTCAATGACCCGCAATCAGTTCAGTCGGTAAACGAATTTGGCCCTAGGATGGGCGGATGGCGTTGGTCGCGGGCGTGGATTCGTCCACGCAGTCCACAAAGGTCGTGGTGTGTGACGCGGAGTCCGGGCAGGTGGTCCGCCAGGGCAGGGCGACACATCCGGACGGCACCGAAATTCACCCGGATGAGTGGTGGCGGGCGTACCAGGAGGCCACGTCCGACGGCCTGCTCGACGGCGTCGCCTCGCTCGGAATCGGTGGCCAGCAGCACGGTATGGTCACCCTCGACGCGGACGGCGAAGTCGTCCGGCCCGCGTTGTTGTGGAACGACACGCGCTCAGCGAAAGCCGCCGAGGACCTGATCCGTGAACTCGGCGGTCCGGCCGAATGGGCGAATGCCGTCGGATCGGTCCCGGTCGCCAGCTTCACCGTGACCAAGCTGCGCTGGCTGGCCGAGCACGAACCCGAACTCGCCTCGCGCGTGGCGACCGCAATGCTCCCGCACGACTGGCTGACCTGGAAGCTCACCGGCGAAATGGTTACCGACCGCGGCGACGCGTCCGGCACGGCCTACTACTCCGCGACCGATGGCGTCTACCGGGAAGACCTGCTGCAGAAGGCTTTCGGTCGAGTCCCACACCTGCCACGGGTGCTCGCGCCCGACGACGCCGCGGGTCGAACGCCGGATGGAATGCTGGTTTCGGCAGGTACGGGCGACAACATGGCGGCCGCGCTCGGGCTCGGTCTCGAAGTCGGCGACGTAGTCGTGTCCATCGGCACAAGCGGCACGGTCTTCGGTGTGACGGACAACTTCACGCCCGACATCTCCGGCGCGGTCGCCGGATTCGCCGACGCCACAGGCAGATTTCTGCCCCTGGTGGCCACGTTGAACGCCGCTCGCGTGCTCTCGGCGACCGCGAAGATGCTCGGCGTCGAACTGTCCGAACTGGACGAACTGGCGTTGTCCGTGCGGGACTCGGGCGGCTTGGAGTTCGTGCCCTATCTGGACGGTGAACGCACGCCGAACCTGCCGGACGCCACCGGTTCCCTGCTGAACATGCGGCGCGACAACATGACTCCCCAGAACGTGGCCCGTGCCGCGGTCGAGGGCATGCTCGGCGGCCTCGGCGCGGGACTCGATGCGGTGCGTGCGGTTGGCCTTGAGGCGCAACGGATCCTGCTGATCGGCGGTGGCGCTCGGTCGGCTGCCGTGCGGGCGATCGCGCCGGAGATCTTCGGTGTTCCGGTCGAGGTCCCGGCCACCGCCGAGTACGTGGCCCTGGGTGCGGCGCGTCAGGCAGCGTGGGCGTTGACCGGTCAGTACCCGGGATGGTGATGTCCGAATACCGCCAGTCCCGCTGGCAGCGAAGGGCCACACTGGTCCCATGAAGTGCCACACGATTATGGACACGCCGATCGGTCAGCTGACGCTGGTTGCCACCGATGGTGTGCTGAGCGGCCTGTACATGGAGAAGCAGCGTCACCTGCCGCCGTTCGAGACGTTCGGCCACCCCGACCCTTCGCCGTTCGGGCCGGTCATCGAGCAGCTGACCGAGTACTTCGCGGGCAAGCGGACCACGTTCGACCTGCCGCTGACGTTCGAGGGCACGGAGTTTCAGCGCACTGTCTGGCAGGCCCTGTGCGATATCCCTTACGGCGAAACGATTTCCTACGGCGAGCTGGCGTTGCGGCTCGGCAAGACGTTGGCGGCTTCACGAGCCGTTGGCCTGGCGAACGGCAAGAACCCGATCAGCATCATCGTGCCGTGTCACCGTGTTGTCGGCTCGACGGGCGACCTCACCGGTTACGGTGGCGGGATCGAGCGCAAGCGGTTCCTGCTGGACTTCGAGCGCGGCGACACCCTGGTCTACAGCTGAAGTGGCGCCGAGCCGAAGGCCACGTTGAACCGGTCGCACCAGATGACCACGCTGCGCAGGCCGTCGAGCGAGGTGCCAGGCGGGATCACGTAGTTCTGGTTTCCGTGGGTGGCTTTGAGTTCGCCGAGTTTGACCGCCCGGCCGTCGTCGTACTTGAACCAGTCGCCGCCAGCGGTCGCGTCGGTCAGCCAGACGTGCAAGTCGGGTCCGTCTGATGAGGACAGTCCGGTGAACCGCAGTACCCGTTGCCCGTCCGGAAGTTCGAGCACAGTCGCCTGGCCGGACGTGGCGTGTTCCTGCGAGACGAACGTGCCGGAAGTCAGTTCCTTCGGCTCTCTCGGTGGTGCAGGTGTCGCCGAGGTGGCGTTGGTGGCCGTTGGCGCGGCTTGGGTTTCCGCGACTGGCAGGGCCTCGTCGATCGTGCTGCTGGTGAACAACTTCCACGGCTGGAACGCCCACAGCGCGAAGGCGCCCGCGACCGCGAGGACGGCAAGGACCGCCCACGTCACCTTCCGTCGAAACAGTGCTCGCATGTGTCCATTAGACCGGCAAAAGGCGAGGAAACGCCCTTACCGGGTCCTTACGACTCTTGGCGGTGGCCGGTGTGCCGCCGATCCGGTAGCTTGCGGCCGCATGAGGTTGATTGCCGGTTTATCCGTGATCGCCCTGCTCAGTGGCATTGTCACAGCGGGTGCGACACCAGCGAACGCGTCCCATGGACCCCAGTGGCAGCTGCTGCAGACCGGAACGACAGCCCAGTTGCGTGGTCTGTCCGTTGTGGACGGCAAGACCGCGTGGGCGAGCGGCAGCCTCGGCACCGTGCTGCGGACCACGGACGGCGGCCAGACGTGGGCAAGTGTCGGCCCGCCGGACACCGCGACGCTGCAGTTCCGTGACATCGAAGCCTTCGACGCGAACACGGCCGTCGCGTTGTCCATCGGCAGCGGCGAGGACTCCCGGATCTACACCACCACCGACGGCGGAAAGTCCTGGACCGAGTCGTTCCGCAACCCCGACGCGAAGGCGTTCTACGACTGCATCGCCTTCTTCGACCGTCGCAACGGCCTGGCGCTGAGCGACCCGGTCGACGGCAAGTTCCGCCTGCTGTCCACCAGCGACGGCGGCAAGAGCTGGAAGGTCCTGCCGACCGACGGCATGCCCGCAGCGCAACCAGCGGAGTTCGCCTTCGCCGCGAGCGGCCAGTGCCTGGTCACCTCGGGCCACAAGGACGCGTGGATCGCGAGCGGCGGCGACGCCAAGGCCCGCGTGTTCCACACGAAGGACCGTGGCCTCAACTGGACCGTCAGCGACACCCCGATCCAGAGTGGCGCGAGTGCGGGCGTGTTCTCGGTGGCGTTCCGTGACACCAGGACCGGGATCGCGATCGGCGGCGACTTCAACCCGCAGAACCCGACCAAGGACGCCGTGGCACGCACCGGCGACAGCGGCAAGACCTGGAAGAAGCCGCCGCAGGCGCCCAAGGGATACCGTTCCGGCGCGACCTACATCCCGTACGTGCCGACCGGGATCCTGGCTGTCGGCCCGAGCGGCAGCGATATCAGCATCGACGGCGGCAACCACTGGTACCAGTTCGACTCCGGCAGCTTCGACACCGTCGACTGTGGCTGGGACGCGTCCTGCTGGGCGTCCGGCGAGAAGGGCCGGATCGCCAAAATCCGCTGGTAGAAAACCATTTGGCGAAGGGCTGTCAGCGAGCTACAGTCCTTCGCTATGTTCCGGATGATCGACGTGGCGACGCTGGCAGGCTTGAACCTGCTGAGCGTGCTGTCGGCATCCCTGGATAGCTGACCCTCCTCCCTTCCGCACTTCCTCCGCGGAGCCCGAGGAGGAGGGTTGTCGGTTCGCGGGTTCCGCGCTCCCAGCTTCCAGAAATCCAACGAACAATGAGCAAGCAGACTTACGTGCGTACCAAGCCGCACGTCAACATCGGCACGATGGGTCACGTCGACCACGGCAAGACCACGCTCACCGCGGCGATTACGAAGGTGCTCGCGGCGCAAAGCAACGGCACCAAGTACGTGGCCTTCGACAAGATCGACCGTGCGCCTGAGGAGATCGAGCGCGGGATCACGATCAACATCTCGCACGTCGAGTACGAGACGCCGACCAGGCACTACGCCCACGTCGACATGCCGGGGCACGCCGACTACGTGAAGAACATGATCACCGGCGCGGCCCAGCTCGACGGCGCGATCCTGGTCGTCTCGGCCGAGGACGGCTCGATGCCGCAGACCCGTGAGCATGTTGTGCTCGCGCGTCGAATAGGCGTCGAGCACATCGTCGTCGCACTGAACAAGGCGGACCTGGTGGCCGACAGCGACCTGCTCGACCTGGTCGAGCTGGAGGTCCGCGAGCTGCTGAGCCGCTATGGCTTCGACGGCGACGTGGTCCCGGTCGTGCGGGTGTCGGGCCTCAAGGCGCTTGAGGGCGACCCGGTGTGGGAGCAGCAGATCGTGGCGCTGCTCGCGGCGGTCGACGAGTACGTGCCGACCCCGGTACGACGGCTCGACCTGCCGTTCCTCATGCCGGTGGAGAACGTCATGACCATCACCGGTCGCGGCACGGTCGTGACCGGCGCGGTGGAGCAGGGCACGATCAAGCTCGGCGACACCGTCGAGGTGGTCGGTCTCGAGGAGACGTTCACCAGTGTCGTGACCGGACTTGAGATGTTCGGCAAGTCCCTTGAGCGAGCCGAGGCGGGTGACAACGCGGCGATCCTGCTGCGTGGGGTCAAGCGTGACCAGATCCGGCGTGGCCAGGTGCTGGCTCTGCCGGGAAGTGTTACGCCACACCGGAAGTTCCGTGCGGACACGTACGTGCTGACCGAGCAGGAAGGCGGCAGGCGTAAGCCGATTCACGACAACTACCGGCCGCAGTTCCACTTCCGGACCAGTGACGTGCCGGGCACCTTGACCGTCGACGTCCCGATGGTCATGCCGGGTGACAGCACGGAATTCGTGGTGGAGCTCGGTAAGGCGGTCGCGATGAGCAAGGGGCAGGGCTTCGCCATCCGTGAAGGCGGGATCACCGTCGCCGCGGGCACCGTGGCCGAAGTCCTGGACTGAAGGAACCCTCGTGAGTGGTTATCCACGTTAGAACACGGATAACCACTCACGACCAACCTATTGACCCAACCTGGCCCCAAAGACCTGCAAGGCCTCAGTTACCGGCTGGAAGAACGTGACCCCACCCTGCCTGCAGTCGCCCGAACCGCCTGACGTCAGGCCAAGCGCGGTGCCGTCCTGTGTGAACAGTGGACCGCCGCTGTCGCCGCCCTCGGCACACACCGTGGTCTGGATCAGCCCGGTGACACGGCCTTCCGGATAGTTCACGGTCGCGTTCAACCCGGTCACGCGGCCACTACGCAGCCCGGTCGTGCTGCCCATCCGCAGAACGTTCTGGTTCACACGCGGGTTCGCGGCGCGCTGGATCTGCACTGTCCTGCCGTTGCCAGTGTCCACAGTGCTCGGTGCATTGGTGTTGGCGTTGTTGTACGACAGCAAAGCGAAGTCGCCGTTGCCAGGGAACGTCGACTGCTGGACGGTCGCGACAGCTCTGCCGCCCTGCTGCACCGACCATTGGCGACCGGCGGCCGTGCAGTGCCCGGCGGTGAGAATGCCGGGGGCGCCGTTGCTCATGGTCACGTTGAAGCCCAACGAACACCGGCTCTGGCCCGCGAAGATCGCGTCGCCGCCCTCGGCGAGCAACCGGAACTGGCCGGGCGCCCGCACCACCTGGACCTTGTCGCTACGCGTGGTCAGCAAGTTGTTCCACTGCTCGGTGTTGACCGTGCTGTCGGCCGTGACCAGGGTTTGGCCGGTCTCCGGGTCGGTTGACCAGGCGGTGCCGACCATGCCGCGCATCTCGGTGAGGTTCGGCGCGGCTGGGCGCGAATTGTGCGCGCTGGCCTGGGGAATCGCGAAGGCGGCTGTGGCCGCTACGGCGACACCCGCGGCCGCGATGATCGCCTTTTTGCGGGTGATCTTCCTGTGTGCTTTGCGCATGGTGAAGCCCTCTCGGCGGGAAGTCCTTCACTACCCGTACGAGCGAATGGTGCGTACCGGTTCAACGGCGTTTTCTGATCACGAGATGAGCCGCGTCAACCCGTGGTGCGGGCCGGAAACAGCTCGCCGGGATCCGTCTTGCGACTCGCAGCTCGTATTTCCTGGCCCACTTGGCGGTCTCCGCGGTGCGCGCGGCGACGACCCGGCGCGCGAATCCCCACTCCACCACAAGGTCAGCGCCCACAAGGGAGCGTCGGGACAGCAGCCGTCGCAGCAGCACTGTGGACACTGCGAACGGAATGCTTGCCACCACAAAGAAATCTTTGCTGGGCAACGGGACCGTGCGTAGATCCGCGTGCACCACTTTGACCAGCGGTCGATCGGCGAACCGGCGGTTGAGTTTGCGCACGAACGCCGCGTCCCGCTCGATGGCGAGGATGCGTGACCCGGTCGCGGCAAGGGGAGCGGTGATCGTGCCGGGGCCCGCCCCGAAATCGATCACCAAATCACCCGGCCCCACTCCGGACGAACGGATCAACTGGCGGATCACGGCGTGTGCGGACAGAAAATGGACGCCCGAAGACCTGCTTGCAGGGTCGAGCATTGGCACAGAAGGGTTGGCATGCATGTGTCGGCTCCAGCGCGGAACAGAAGGTTCAGATGAGCGCTGTTGTTTGGAGGCGACAACGGCCAGCCAAGCCCGATAAAACGGACTCAGCTAAAGATCAGCAGGTCAACCGGGCCGCGCGCCTCACAGGCTGCGCAGCCGGCCCACGCCGAAGAGACATCCCACGGCGCTGACGTTATCAACCGGGCACAATCGAATTTTCTGCCAACGGACTAGGGTTACCCCCGGGTACGAAGGGAGCGTCCAGTGGCGGACACCGCAGCCAAGCTGTCCGAGATCGTCGGTGCCGAGTATTTGCTCGCAGGGGACGCGATCGGCGAGGACTACGCGCATGACGAGGCGTTGAGCAGCGAGCCGGTGAAACCGGCGTTCGTGGCCCGCCCGGACACCGCCGAGCAGGTCGCCGGTTTGCTGAAAGCCGCGTCCGAGCACGGGATTCCAGTCACCGCCCGTGGATCCGGCTCCGGCATGTCCGGTGCCGCGCGGCCACGGGAGAACGGCCTGTTGATCTCGTTCGAGCGGATGGCCGCGATCCTCGAGATCGACACCGAGAACCATGTCGCCGTCGTTCAGCCGGGCGTGAGCCTGGAAGACCTGGACGCCGAGCTGGCCAAGCACGGTCTCGTCTATCCCGTGTACCCCGGCGAGCTCAGTGCGAGCATCGGCGGCAACGTCGGCACGAACGCGGGCGGCATGCGTGCCATCAAGTATGGCGTGACCCGCAACAACGTCCTTGGCCTGCAAGCCGCGCTGCCGACCGGCGAGCTGATCAGGACCGGCGGCAAGTTCGTCAAGTCGAGCACCGGCTACGACCTGACCCAGCTGATCATCGGCTCGGAAGGCACCCTGGCGCTGGCGACCGAGGCGATCTTGAAGGTCCAGCCGCGGATGCCGCACCAGGGCACCGTGCTGGCGCCGTTCGTCGACCTCGACGAGGTGGTGCGGGCGGTGCCGAAGGTGGTGGCCAGTGGCGTCGGCCCGTTGATCCTCGAATACATCGACGGCCTGACCATGGGCGCGATCACCTACCGCGCGCAGTTGCAGCTCGGCGTTCCGGACGAGGTCAAGGAGAAGGCGCACGCTTACTTGGTTGTCCAGCTGGAAAACCGCAGCGTCGACCGGCTCGAAGAGGACATCGCCGATGTCGGCGAGCTGCTGTCCGAACTGGGCGCGATGGACGTCTACGTCCTGGAAGGCACGGCCGCGAACAAGCTGATCGACGCGCGCGAAAAAGCGTTCTGGGCGGCCAAGGAAGCCGGTGCCGACGACATCATCGACACCGTGATGCCGCGCGCCGCGTTGCCACAGTTCATGGAGCGCGTACGGGCGATCGCGCAGGAGAACAACACGTTCGTGATCGGCTGCGGGCACGCGGGCGACGGCAACGTGCACCTGGCGGTGCTGCAGAAGGACCACGAAGTGCGCGACCGCGTGCTGCACGACCTGTTCGAGGCCGGGATCAACCTCGGCGGCGCGATCTCCGGTGAGCACGGCATCGGCCGCAAGCACACCGAGCGCTTCCTCGCGCTGACCGATCCGGCCAAAGTGGACCTGATGCGGCGGATCAAGACCGCGTTCGACCCGGCAGGCATTCTCAACCCCGGTGTTCTTTTCGACTGAGTTGGAGTTCTTGAACAAGATGAACGGCGCACAGGCCCTCCTCCGCACGCTCGTCGACGCGGGTGTGAACGTCTGCTTCGGCAACCCGGGCACCTCCGAGATGCATTTCGTCGCCGCACTGGACGCCGTGCCGGAGATGCGCGGCATCCTCGGGCTGTTCGAAGGCGCGGTCACCGGCGCGGCCGACGGCTACGCCCGGATGGCCGACAAACCAGCCGCGACCCTGCTGCACCTGGGCCCGGGGTTGGCCAACGGTTTGGCCAACCTGCACAACGCTCGTCGCGCGCGAACCGGGATCGTCAACGTCGTCGGCGACCACGCGACGTACCACAAGCAGTACGACGCACCGCTTGAGTCGGACATCGAGTCGCTGTCCAACACGGTCGGCTGGACACGTACGAGCGGTTCGACCGAGGCGCTCGCGACAGACGCCGCCGAGGCCGTGAAGGTCGCGCAGTCCGGTCAGATCGCCACGTTGATCCTGCCGGCGGACGTGTCGTGGGGCGACGGTGGCATCGCCGCGGCCGCGCTGCCTCCGCCTGTGCGCCCGACCGTCGCCGAGAACACCGTGCAGGCGATCGTCGATGTGCTCAAGTCCGGTGAATCGACCGTGATCCTGCTGGGCAACGTGGGGACGCGGGAGCGTGCGATCCGCGCGGCCAACCGGATTTCCCAGGCGACCGGGGCGAAGTTGTTCGCCGAGACCTTCCCGACGCGGATCGAGCGCGGCGCGGGCGTGCCTGCCCTTGAACGCCTGGGATATTTGGCTGAGCAGGCCACGTGGCAGCTGACCGATGTGCGCCACCTTGTGCTCGCGGGCGCCAAGTCGCCCGTGTCGTTCTTCGCCTACCCAGGCAAGGCAAGCGATCTGGTCCCGGACAACTGCAAGGTGCACGCGCTCGCCGAGCCTGCCGACGACATCGCCGCGGCCCTGGAAGCCGTCGCGGACATCGTCGCGCCGGACGTGGAGCCCGTGGTGCAGGAGGCGAAGCGGCCCGAATTGCCGTCCGGTGACCTGACCCCGCAGAACTGGGTCGACGTGATCGGCGCGCTACTGCCGGAGAACGCGGTGATCGTCGACGAGTCGAACACCTCGGGTCTGTTGTTGCCGATGGCGACCGCGGGCGCGCCCAAGCACGACGTGTTGACGTTGACCGGTGGCTCGATCGGTTTCGGCCTGCCGAACGCGGTCGGCGCCGCGGTCGCGTGCCCGGACCGGCCGGTCATCTGTCTGCAGGCCGACGGCAGCGCCATGTACACCGCGTCGGCGTTGTACACGATGGCTCGCGAGAACCTGAACGTCACGACCGTGATCCTGTCGAACCGTTCGTACGCGATCCTGAAGCTGGAGCTGCAGCGGGTCGGCGCGGAAAGCACCGGGCCCAAGGCGTTGGACTGGCTCGACTTGTCCCGGCCGAACCTCGATTTCGTCGCGCTGGCAACGGGAATGGGCGTTGCGGCCACTCGTGCCACCACCGCTGAGGAACTGGCCGAGCAGTTCCGCGAGGCCCAGGCCAAGCCAGGACCACACGTCATCGAAGCGGTCGTCCCGACCCTGTTCTGAGCACGGCTTCAATGCGGCACGTGCGGATGAGCGATCCGCACGTGCCTCCTTCTGTACGACGACGGCACGCCGGACCTGGTACCTAAGTGATTTCGCGAACGTACTGTTGGTCTTCGGTCTGAAGTAATCTCGCAAGAGTGACCTCGCTTCCTGCCAGCGCCACGATCGACGACCCGGACGTTCTTGCCGCGTACAGCACGGACCGGGCAACCTTCTGCCCCAGCGGCACTCCCAGGGCGTTGGTCAGGGCAAGGTCACTCGATGACGTCGTGCAAACCCTCAAGTGGGCGTACGCGAACAACGTTCCCGTCGTGCCCCAAGGCGCCCGAACCGGGCAGTCCGGCGGCGCGAACGCGCTCGACGGCTGCGTCCTGCTGAATCTGGAGAAGCTCGACCAGATCCTGGAGATCGACGTCGAGGAACAGATCGCGGTCGTCCAGCCAGGCGTCATCAACGCGACACTGGCCGCGGCAGTCGCCGAAAAGGGCCTCTACTACCCGCCAGACCCAGGATCGAAGGACATTTCGTCGCTCGGCGGCAACGTCGCGACCAACGCGGGCGGTATGTGCTGCCTGAAGTACGGCGTGACTGGCGACTTCGTCCGTGCTCTTCAGGTTGTCCTCGCCGACGGCCGCGTGATGCGTACGGGCCGTCGTACCGCCAAAGGCGTCGCGGGCTATGACCTGACCCATCTGTTCGTGGGCTCCGAAGGCACCCTTGGCGTGGTCACCGAGGTGACAGTCGCTCTACGACCCGCCGTGGCGAGGCCGTTGGCTGCCGTCGCGTTCTTCGACACCACGGCCGACGCGTGCCGGGCGGTCGCTGACCATTTAGGCGCCGGGTTCCGTCCGGCCGCGCTCGAGTTCATGGACGCCGCGACCATTGAAGCCGTCAGCAAACTGCGTGACCTGGGATTCCCGCCCGGTACCGGCGCGGTCCTGATCGCCCAGTCCGACGCGGGCACCAAGGCCCCCGAGGAGCTCGCGGCCTTCGAACTGTCGGCGCGTAAATGCGCGGCAACGGAGGTGGTCGTGTCCGACGACCCGGCCGAAGCCGACCTGCTGATGCAGGGCCGGAGGCTGGTCGGGTTGTCGTTCGAGGAATACCCGGCTTCCCTGGTCGACGACGTGTGCGTACCCCGTCGCAACCTGGCAGCGTTGGTTGACGGAATCGAGCGGATCGCCTCGGAGAACGGGGTCATGATCGCCACGTGTGGCCACGCGGGCGACGGAAACATGCACCCAGCGGTGCTGTTCGACCATTCGCAGGCCGAGGCGGCGCAGAAAGCGTTCGACGAGGTCATGCGGCTCGGCCTTGAGCTCGGCGGCACCATCACCGGCGAGCACGGAGTCGGCCTGCTCAAGCGCGACTGGCTGGCCCGCGAGCTGGACGAAGCCGCACTGTGGTCACACCACCAGATCAAACAAGCGCTGGACCCACGCGGAATCATGAACCCCGGTCGAGTGATCAACTCGACCGGCACTGGACGCGGCGAAGTCGATCAAAGATCATTTTAGGTGGGAGAGGTGCCGGCGAGGGAGTGTTGTAGCGATGCGGTCCTTGCGGCGGGAACTGGCGCGGATCTGGGCAGTCGTGACAGACCGGCCACGATGGCAACTGGTGTTCGCGTGCGTCGTCTCGGCGTGGACCCTGGCATGGGTAGTCGGCCAGGGCATCGCGCCACCCATGTCTCCCCTCGAAGTGCCGAAAGCACTCCTGGACTGGGCGGGCGCGCCGGTCGGGTGGCTGGAGGCGGCCGAAGCTTGGGCGCGTGACCCGTCGCGCTGGTGGGTGTTCTCCGTACTTGCGGTGTGTGGTGGCCTGCTGTGGTCCGCGACAACGGAACGTGCCCAGCTCACGGCCCTGTACGGCTGGCTGATCGTGATGGCCGCGGCGGAAGGCATCGGGTATCACCCGGCGATTTTCCGCGCGATCATCGCCATGGCCGTGTTCATCGCGATCCTGTGGCTGCTGTCGTTGCCAGGCAAGGTCTCAGTGATGAACAACCGCGTCACGCTCGTCCCGCGTGACGTCATCCGCGCCGGGGTGACCGCGGCGGTCATTGCCGCGTTGGTGCCCGTGCTGACCTTGGGGTTGGTCGTAGTCCGGTTGGTCCGTCCGTATGTCACGCGACCGCCGAAGGTTGTCGTCCCGCGCGCCCGTGAGCCGCAGGAACAGAAAAAGACTCTCGTTCGAGACTGAAACGCCGTCCTTCGGTGGGTGTGGCGCAAGCCACACGGTGGTACAACCGAAGACGTACGTTCTGTTTCCATGGGAGGGTCTCCAATGGCGGATACCCAGAACATCGTTGTCGGTGTGCCGCGCGAATCGGCCCCTGGAGAACGACGGGTTGCGCTCGTCCCCAAAGTCGTGGGACGCCTGCGGTCCGCAGGGCTGAACATCGTGGTCGAACCCGGCGCCGGTGGTGGGGCGTTGATGTCCGACTGGCTCTACGAGGAAGCCGGGGCCACCCTCGGCGATCCATGGGCCTGCGACGTGGTCGTCAAAGTCGCGGCCCCGACGGACGAGGAAATCGGCCGTCTGAAACCTGGCAGCGTGCTGATCGGCTTCCTCGGCACGAACCCACAAGAAAATCGATTGGCCGACGCGCTGATCAACCGGGATGTGCACGGCATGGCCATGGAAGCCATTCCCCGCATCTCCCGCGCGCAGTCAATGGACGCGTTGTCATCGCAGAGCAGCGTTGCCGGTTACCTCGCTGCCTTGCTTGGCGCGCAACACCTGACGCGCTTCTATCCGATGCTCACGACAGCCGCGGGAACCGTCCCTCCGGCGAAAACCCTGGTTCTCGGCGCAGGTGTCGCGGGCCTGCAGGCGTTGGCGACGGCACGTCGTCTCGGCGCGCAGACCACGGGATACGACGTCCGCCCTGAGGTCGCAGAACAAGTACGGTCCGTCGGCTCCAGATGGCTGGACCTCGGCATCGAAGCTGTCGGCGAGGGCGGATACGCACGTGCGTTGTCCGAGGAGGAACGCGCCGAGCAGTTGAAGCGGCTGAACGAAGCCGTGATCGGCTACGACGTCGTCATCACGACCGCGCAGGTGCCTGGCCGGAAAGCGCCGGTCCTGGTGACTGAGGATTCCGTGACCGCGATGCGGGCGGGCAGCGTTGTGGTCGACCTCGCTGGCGAAACCGGTGGCAACTGCGAGCTGAGCGTGCCCGGCGAAGTTGTCGTACGGCATGACGTGACGATCGTGGCGCCGCTGAACCTGCCAGCGTCGATGCCGGAGTCCGCGAGCGAGCTGTACTCGCGCAATATCCAAGCCCTGCTTGAACTTCTGATCACCGACGGACGGCTGATGCTCGACTTCGACGACGAGATCGTCGCGGCCGCCTGCGTGACGAGGAGGTCGTGATGCTCGTCCAGAACCTGGCCATTCTCGTGCTCGCCGGTTTCGTGGGATTCGCGGTGATCTCGAAGGTGCCCAACACCCTGCACACCCCGTTGATGTCCGGGACGAACGCGATCCACGGCATCGTGCTGCTCGGCGCGCTGATCGTGCTCGGCCTCGGCGCGACCGGAACCCTGGACCAGATCCTGCTGGTGATCGCGATCGCGTTCGGCACGATCAACGTCGTCGGCGGCTTCCTGGTGACGGACCGAATGCTCGGCATGTTCAAGGCAAAGGAGCCGAAGCAATGAGCTGGCTCCAGGACCCCGTCACGATCCAATGCCTGTACA
>NZ_JAJVCN010000005.1:387500-609803 GCF_021390435.2 Kibdelosporangium philippinense
GAGTGAGAACCTCTGCCGCCGGATGACCAAGGGTTCCTGGGCCAGGCTAATCCGCCCAGGGTAAGTCGGGACCTAAGGCGAGGCCGACAGGCGTAGTCGATGGACAACGGGTTGATATTCCCGTACCCGCGTAGATGCGACCATGATGAACCCTTTGATACTAACCACCCAAAGCGGTGTTTGGAGCCTTCGGGCGATAAGCGTTGTGGAGCGTGGGACCTGATTTGGTATTAGTCAAGCGATGGGGTGACGCAGGAAGGTAGTTCCGCCAGTGAGTGGATGTACTGGTGTAAGCGTGTAGGGCGAACAGTAGGCAAATCCGCTGTTCATATAGCCTGAGACGTGATGCGTAGCCGATTGAGGCGAAGTGGATGATCCTATGCTGCCGAGAAAAGCCTCTAGCGAGTGTTTAAGCGGCCCGTACCCTAAACCGACACAGGTGGTCAGGTAGAGAATACTAAGGCGTTCGGGTGAACTGTGGTTAAGGAACTCGGCAAAATGCCCCCGTAACTTCGGGAGAAGGGGGGCCGTGTGGCGTGAAGCGTCTTGCGCGTGGAGCGTTGTGTGGCCGCAGAGACCAGCGAGAAGCGACTGTTTACTAAAAACACAGGTCCATGCGAAGTCGTAAGACGATGTATATGGACTGACGCCTGCCCGGTGCTGGAACGTTAAGAGGACGGGTTAGTCTCCTTGTGGGGCGAAGCTCAGAATTTAAGCGCCAGTAAACGGCGGTGGTAACTATAACCATCCTAAGGTAGCGAAATTCCTTGTCGGGTAAGTTCCGACCTGCACGAATGGCGTAACGACTTCTCGGCTGTCTCAACCACAGGCCCGGTGAAATTGCACTACGAGTAAAGATGCTCGTTACGCGCGGCAGGACGGAAAGACCCCGGGACCTTTACTATAGCTTGGTATTGGTGCTCGGTTCGGCTTGTGTAGGATAGGTGGGAGACTGTGAAGCTCTGACGCTAGTTAGGGTGGAGTCGTTGTTGAAATACCACTCTGGTCGAATTGGGTGTCTAACCTCGGACCATGATCTGGTTCAGGGACAGTGCCTGGTGGGTAGTTTAACTGGGGCGGTTGCCTCCTAAAGAGTAACGGAGGCGCTCAAAGGTTCCCTCAGCCTGGTTGGCAATCAGGTGTTGAGTGCAAGTGCACAAGGGGGCTTGACTGTGAGACTGACGGGTCGAGCAGGGACGAAAGTCGGAACTAGTGATCCGGCCATGGCTTGTGGAAGCGTGGTCGCTCAACGGATAAAAGGTACCCCGGGGATAACAGGCTGATCTTGCCCAAGAGTCCATATCGACGGCATGGTTTGGCACCTCGATGTCGGCTCGTCGCATCCTGGGGCCGGAGTAGGTCCCAAGGGTTGGGCTGTTCGCCCATTAAAGCGGTACGCGAGCTGGGTTTAGAACGTCGTGAGACAGTTCGGTCCCTATCCGCCGCGCGCGTAGGAGACTTGAGGAAGGCTGTCCCTAGTACGAGAGGACCGGGACGGACGAACCTCTGGTGTGCCAGTTGTTCTGCCAAGGGCATGGCTGGTTGGCTACGTTCGGAAGGGATAACCGCTGAAGGCATCTAAGCGGGAAGCTCGTTCCAAGATGAGGTCTCCCACCCTTTGTGGGTTAAGGCTCCCAGCTAGACGACTGGGTTGATAGGCCAGAGATGGAAGCACGGTAACGTGTGGAGTTGACTGGTACTAATAGGCCGAGGACTTGCTCACAAAGATGTTACGCATCCACTGTACGGTTTCTGAAATACTAGACCGGGCACCCTGAACACGGCGGGTGTGGTCTGATATTTTCATAGGTTTGCGGTGGTCATAGCGAAGAGGAAACGCCCGGTCCCATTCCGAACCCGGAAGCTAAGCTCTTCAGCGCCGATGGTACTGCACTGGGTACGGTGTGGGAGAGTAGGTCGCTGCCGCAATATTCTTTCGGGAAGGGTTCCATGGGTGACTGTGGGGCCCTTTCCGCATTTGTTTGTCGTGAGTGGTTATGTCGGTTCTAACCGGCGTAACCACTCACGACGGATGACCTGGGGTTTTAGTTGTTGATCAGGCGCATGTACCTGTTCCAGTCCCACAGTGGGCCTGGGTCCGTGTGAGTCGCGCCAGGAACCTCGTTGTGCCCGATGATGTGCCCGCGGTCCCGAGGAATCCCGTACTTCGCACAGATTGCCCGCACCAGAGCCGCCGAAGCCGCATACATCTGCGCGGTGAACCACTGGGGCTGGTCAACCCACCCCTCGTGCTCGATGCCGATGCTCCGGGTGTTGTAGTTCCAGTTGTCCGCGTGCCAGCCGACGTCCTTCTCCCTGACCAGCTGCGCGATGTGGCCGTCGCCGGAACGGACCAGATAATGCGATGAGACCTTCCGCGCCGGATTCTGGAAGATCGCGATCGCGTCCCGGTAGTACTCCTGGGTCACGTGAATGACCACGACATTGATCGGATACGTCGACGGCCGGTTGCTCGCCGTGTAGTTCGACGAAGTAGCTGGAATCCATTCTGCGCCGGGATAGTCAACCGCGGAGGCCGCTGCCGACGCAGGGGAAACCAGCGAGGCACCGGCCGCAAGTGTTCCGGCGCCCGCCAGCATGAGGTTTCGGCGGGAGATGGTCATGCGTGGAACTGTGACGCCGGGTCAACCGGGTTGTCAATCGTTTCCCAAGAGCTTTAACTGATGGTTGGTTGCCAACCAATCGCGGAAGATCGAAGCGACATGATCGGGTTGCTCGGCGTGCGGGTAATACCCGGCTCCGTGCACCATCTGGATGACTGTCGGTCCGGCGAGCCGGGCGGCCACATATCGGGCTTCGGTTTCCGGGCTCACGTTCGAAAACGCGGGATCGGCGTCGCCGGACGTGATCAACACCGGACAGGTTACGTGCGGCATCGCGATCTCGCAGCATTGCGTTCCCGGCCGCAGCATCGCTCGCACGGCGTCGTAGCGCCCAGGCTCGGCCAGATTCGCGGCGACGGCCTCCTGTCGCGCCGTGAAGTCCGCGGGCTTGTGTGGGCCCCATAGCCATGGCCACGCGCGGTTCCAGAGAAACCGGCCTATTCGCGGTCTCCTGATCAACCATCGGCCAGCCGCGGAGATGTAATTCGCCGCGTGTTCCCGCATGCGCTGACCCGTCAACAGCAGGGCTACGACCTTCTCCGGGTGATTGGCCGCCGCCACTACGGCCGCGCCCGCGCTGTAGTCGCATCCCACCAATATCGCCGGACCCGCGTCCAATGCCTGTACCAAGGCGATCATGTCGCTCGCGATGTCCGAGTCGGTGTACGACGGCCAGTTCGCCGATGATTCGCCGAGGCCGCGTAAGTCCATTGTCGCGACGGTGAAACCCGCGGTGACCAGCAACGCGGTCAGCTCGCGGTAAGTCGACCGGACGTCGGCCAATCCGGGCGCGCAGACGACCAAGGGGCCCTGGCCTTGTATGTCATACGCCAGCCGACCGCCTGGTATGTCCAAAAACTGTGTGGCCGCCACCCGGCTGCCTCTCGTGAAGGGCTGATGCTGCCCATAAACCAACGGCATAAGTGCGGCCAATGTCAATAAGGTTCTCACGCCCCGCAACATGATCGACACGTGTTGCTACCGAAGGCTACCGAGTTGGTGACTTACCGTTTACGCACAACTCCCCGGTACGCGACTGGTGGCATACCGGGGAGCTTTTTCCTCAAGCTATGGAAGTCAGCCGCCGTGGGCTTCCTTGAACTCGACCACCAGCGCGTGCGGCAGCCTGCCGCGTTCCGCGACAGTCTTGCCCTGCGAACGCGCCCACTCGCGGATCGCTTGATTCTGTGCGGCGTCTTCTGTCGACTTCTTTCCGGCGGCGTCGCCACCCGGGGCAAGTCGCTGCTTGCGTCCGCCGGTTCGGCGCGCGGCCGCGACATATGGTTCGAGAGAGTCCCGCAGCCTGGTCGCATTCTGTTCGGAGAGATCGATCTGGAACTCGACTCCGTCGAGCGTGAACGCGACAGTCTCGTTGGCTATTCCGCCATCCAGGTCGTCGACGAGCTCGACGACGGTCTTCTGTGCCACGGTTCCTCCGTGTGGTGAGTTTCGGTGTAGCCCCAGCCTGGTGTCAATGATAACCACGGCGATGCCATCGAAATAAACCCGTCCGGCATTTTCTTCTGTCTTTTAGTCCAGAAGTTACCCGGCTGGCCTCGCGTGACCTGGGCGATCCTTTTCCTACGCGAGCGGACTCCTCCCCGCTCTTAGCACATTGCGATAGCCAGTGCTCCGACTGGCGGAACCAGAGCGAAGTTCTCCCGCCGCTTGATCGGGTTGACAGCGTGGCCATTTGGTCATTAAGCAGGTAGGTTCAGTGACCTGGTCGCCGCGGTCTGCAGTGCTGGATCGTCCGGCGTGGTTGCCTTGTTCAACCAGATCAGCTGAACAATCCGGACTACCGAGCCGGTCTGCTTTGCCTGATATGCGGCCGACTCGAAGATCGGCTTGCGGCCGTCCGGCCATGGCGTTCCCTGTGCGGCCGGATCGGTGACGCTGCCAGTACCAGGGGCGGTCGCGACTTTCAAGAACGCTTCTGCGGTTGTGGCATCTTGGAATGTGAGATCAGCGACCAGTACTGCGATTGCGTCATTACCCGCAGTGCTCTCATACCGCGATCGCGTGAGTCCGACGCACCGGTTCGCTTGGAGCCAAACTTGCATATCACCGAATGTCCGAGCGGCGCAGTCGGTGTCCTCTACCTTGCCTTTCGGGGTGTATGCGACACCGTCGACCACTTGACTGGCTTGTTGCGCGACGCTCACCGATGTCTGCGGCCCTTCGGTGGCCTCAGGTTCGTCACCTGTCGCCGCAATCGCGACGATGATGCCGGTGACGATCAGAAGTCCGACCAACAAAACAGCCGTTACCGGTAACCAGCCCAACCGTTTTGCCGCAGGCTTCGGCTCAGCCGCATGGCTTGGCGCCTGCTGTGGTACCCGGGGAATGAGCAGCGTGCTCGCGGCGGCAAGGCCAGCGCCCGCCGATTCGGTAAAGCCCTCGCCCGCGAGGTCCTCATCGGTGAACGGCGGTTGATTGGGCGCCAACGCGGCCAGAATGGCATTCGCGCGACGGGGCGAGACGCGTCCCTCATAGACGGCCAATTCCCGGGCAGCGGTCAACAACGTCGTCGGTTCGGGATGAAGGATGCGAATACCGCGGGCCAGATCGGTGGTCGGCTGAGTCACGCGGGAGACGTACGGCCCGACGGCGATGACCGTTCCGACAAGCATCGGTTCGACGCCCTGCGACTGAAGTCGTGCGACGACGGCGGTGGCCGCTTGGACGGCCTCACTCGCCGGATTCACCGCATTGTCGGCGCGGACCAACGGCCAGCCGTCGACTTTCCATTGGCCGTTGACCGGGGCGTCAAGGCGCATCGCCGGGTCCGGCAAGTCGACGCCAACGATGACCAGCAGGCCGCGCGGCAGAATGACGATCGCGTCGACCGGTTCGGGACAATCCGGCGGTCGGCAGCCGATCAGGCCGAGCCCGCCGGCAATTGACTCGCCACGTCCCCACGACGCGAGTGCCGCCCGGACGTCGATACCGACCGTGGACGTCTCGTCGCCCAGCCGGATCAGCCGCATGGCATCTCTCCCCCGTCCCACCTTCGCGTGCCACCGTATCCCCGCCTGGCCACGGGATCCGAATCGAGGAGGTGACCAGTGGGCGCCGCCACACCGGCAGGAGGTATCCACCGGTGAATAAGTGCCGGTAGGGGCGACACGCCGGAGCGACACGCCGAAAAATATCAGCCGATCGGAGTGACTGGTGTGCCATCTGATAGTTCCTGTGGCGAAATTGCACAGTGAGGAGGCAGAATAGGCGCCGGGTCGACTTGTACCCACGATGGACCGCACGCTTCGCGAGGTCGTAGGGGAAGACGTTTCCTCGTCGAGTAGCGGAGGTCAGCAGTGAGCACAAGTGGCAGCACCCGTGGCGTGGTGTACGTCCACTCGTCGCCGTCTGCGGTTTGTCCGCACGTCGAGTGGGCGATTTCGGGCACCCTCGGTGTCCGGGCCGAGCTGAAGTGGACCGCCCAACCGGCGGCCGCTGGTCAGCTGCGGTCCGAATGTTCGTGGACCGGCGTCGCAGGCACAGGAGCCAAGCTGGTCCAGGCTCTGCGGGCGTGGCCGATGATCAGGTTCGAAGTCACCGAGGAGCCGAGCGCCGGGGTGGACGGCGAGCGGTTCTGTTTCGCACCCGGTCTGGGGCTGTGGCGCGCCAAGACATCTGCGAACGGCGACATCGTGGTCGGCGAAGACCAGCTGCGCGCGGTCGCCGCGGCGAGCCGTGGCGGCGAGTCGTTCGTCCACAAGGTCAACGAGATGCTGGGCTCGTCATGGGACGAGGCACTGGAGCCATTCCGCCGTGCCGGTGACGGCGCGCCGGTGACCTGGCTTCACCGCGTCGGCTGATCCGTGGCACGCTCGTACTGTGCAAGCAGTCAAGGGCCAGCGCGGACCACGGATATGGGTGGTCGCGCTGGCCGTTGCCGTCGTCGCGGCGGCAGCGGGTTACGCCGCGCGCGAGATCTACCGCCAACCGCCAACGCGCACAACCGTGCAGGAGATACCGGCACCGCCCAACACGTCGGTACAGGCTGAGGACCAACCTGGCGACGGTCAGGTGAAGGCCCTGCAGGACGTCGTCGACCATCCGCTGGCCAACGCGATCTGGCCGATGCTGCAGACCCACTTCGACTCGATCAATTCGAGGGACTACGACAAGTGGCGGACCACGGTCACCAAGGCCAGGGCCGCCGGGTTCGAACGCGCCGCCTGGCAGAGCGACTACAAGACGACCAAAGACGGCACCATCGTGATGCACCGAATCGACACGGCGCCCGACCGGAAGCTGCGTGTGCTGCTGAGCTTCACCAGCACCCAGGCCATTGAAGACGCCCCGCTCGAACTGCCGGAAGGCTGCATCATCTGGCACATCGTCCTCCCGCTGACCAAGGAGGACAACAAGTGGAAGATCGACGTCGGCACCGAAGGCGCCTCACCCCGCCACGAGAAATGCCCAGCACAGACTGGCCAATAGGGGACAATTCCGGTTCGTTCAGTCCCCGGCCGCGGCCAGTGCCTTCATCCCCGTCGCCATCAGTTCGACTTCGGCTTCCGTGCGGCCGTCGACCAGTTTCTCCTGGGTGAGGCCGTCCACGCTGGCCAAGCACAGCGACGCGGCCTCCGCACCCACCGCGCGGGCGACCACCAGCACCGCTGAGGTCTCCATATCCACGGCCTTCACGCCGTAGCGCCCGAGTTCCTCCATCCGGGCCTGTGTTTCCGCGGCACGGGCGGGTTCGGCGGCGAACATCTCGGTGTAGAAGCCGTCGTACGACGCGATCAACCCGGCCGTCCACGGCCGCGACCCGGCCGACAGCACCGAGCGCAGCGAGGTGTTGAGAGCGTGGGACGCGATAGCCGGGAAGCCCGCTGGCAAATACGTGCCAGACGTGGATTCGTTCCGCACTCCTCCCTCGGCGAGCACGAAAGACCCCAGCGAAGTCCCGCCGATACCAAGCACGGTCCCCAGGCGCAGGAACCGCCGAACACCCAGCATGGCCAGCTCGTGCAGGACAACCCCGGCAATGGGTGCACCCATGCCGAACGCGGCCACGGTCACGAGACGGCCCTCATAGGTACCGGTCACGGCGCTCAGCCCACGGTCCTCATTGAGCACCCGAGGGTTGTCGAGAAGGCCAGCCGCCTTGGTGACGCGGCCACGGTCGCCGACCAACACAGCGCGGTCGGCAACCTCGTCGGCTGAGCACCGAAGGAACCACGCCTGTTTCGATACCTCTTGGCTACCCATTGACAGGCAATCGCTCAAGCAGCATGGCCGTCGCGGCCTCAACACCACGCTCGGCGGCTTGCCGCGTCTCCTCTGGGTGCTCAAGCAGGCTGGCCACCATGCCCGCGAAGAACATGTCGCCTGCGCCCGTCGTGTCCACCGCGTCGATCTCTGTGCACGGGACCATGTCGTGCAGGTCGCCGCGCCAGATACGGACACCAGCCGGGCCGTGGGTCTCCGCCAGCAGAGCGTTCGGGCGTGTGCGTTCGAGCAATGTACGCGGAGCGACGATGCGGTCGAGGAACACGCGTTCGCGGGCGCTGAAGCTGACAACGCTCGCACGCGCGAGGATCCGGTGCACGACGCCCGGGGAGTACGCGTCCGGGTCGCCCTTCACGCCCCACGCCAGTTGCTGCGAGTCCGTCAGCAGGTCGAGCACCTCGAGGTTCGCGGGACGTGGGCCGACCATCAGGCACACCCAGTCGCAGCTTTCGACAATCTCGCGCTGACGATCCGTCAGGTTGCCTGCTGCGCGGTCGCCTGGGTCGTACACGACGACCGTCTCGCCGTCGGGGCCGTAGAACAGGTAGCACGACGGGGTGCGGATGCTGTCCGTTGAGATGCCCGAGATGTTCACGCCGTAGGCACTCAGCCGGTCCATGTACTCCTTGCCCGGCTCGTCGTCACCTACCCACGTGATGGCGTGCACTTCGTGGCCTGCTGCCGCTAGGCCGCGCGCCGTGTGCGCGATGCCGCCGATTCCTGGCCACGGGTCGGACAGACGGCGTTTGATCAACGTTGTGCCTGCCGCCGCACGGAACTCGTCGCACTCCATCGAGTGGTCCATGCTGGCGTAACCGACGACAGCGACCCGGCTGCTCACAGTCGCTCCAATGCCTGCTCGAGCGATACCACGGACCCGAAATAGCGGTCGATGTCCTCGAGTGACGCCTCGGCCAGGTGTGGCCGGTTCGAGTTGGTGGCCTCTTTCACCAAAAGGATCTCATATCCGGCCGCGAACGCGTCCTGAACCGTTGCCCGGACGCACACATTGGTCTTCACGCCGCCGATCACGAGCGTTTCAACGCCTTGTTCCCGCAGCATCAGGTCCAAATCCGTGCCGTAGAACGCGGAGTAGCGGCGCTTGGGCAGCTCCACCTCGTTCGGCCGATCTACCGGCGCAAACCCAGCCACGTACGGTGACTGGTCGTCACCGATTTCGCAGTGCACCGGAATTTTCTTGTGCTCGAAGTCGGCGAGTCCTGGCCGGTGGCGTTCCACCGCGTGCACGACCAACCGGTCGGCTTCGCGGGCTTTGTCCAAAAGCTGCCTGCACGGCTCGAGGACTTTCACCGAATCCGGATAGTAGGCCGGCTTGCCGGGCGCGAAAAACGCGTCGAGCACGTCGATCATAATTAACGCGACTGTTTTGCCGCTATCGGCCATATGTCAGCCTGCCCTTCGAGCTTTTCCCCGAACATCGCGCACGGCCGTTGCCGTCAGAACCGCGATGACCACAAGATACGGCAGCGTCTGGATCAGCTGGGCCGGCACTCCGCCGGTCTGCAGCCGCGCCTGTGTGGCGTCGAACACCGCGAACAGCAGGCACGCGAGCGCCGTCGGCAACGGACGCGCGCGGCCGAAGTAGAACGCGGCCAATGCGATGAACCCGCGCCCAGCCACCATGTCTTCATTGAAAAGCCCGACCTGGCCGAGAACAAGGTGCGATCCAGCGATTCCGGCGAGCACACCGGCCAAAACGCCCGCGATGTCCCGTATCCCGCTGGCCGGCAACCCGAGTGCGCCTGCCGCGTCGAATCCGTCGCCGGTGGCACGAAGCCGCAGTCCGCCAACCGTGTTTCGCAACGACCAGCCGATCACCGGGACAAGCAGGATCGCCAGCCAGAACAACGGATCGACGCCGAGGACGCGCGGCAGCGGATCGAGCCCGGCCACGCGCAACGTGCCGGACACCTCGAAAACGCTGCGCAGCAGGTACCCGATCAGCCTGCTGATCACGATCGTGAAGCCGAGCCCCGCGATGATCTCGTTCGCGCCGAGCCTGGTGATGGTCAACGACATCAGCAGCCCGAGCAGCCCACCGGTCGCGCCAGCCGCGAGCACGCCGAGCACCCAGTTGCCGGTCGCGCCTGAAATGAGCGCCCCGACCAGTGCTCCGGCGAGCATTTGCCCTTCAAGGCCGATGTTCACGACCCCGCCGACGCGATGCAGCAAGCCACCCAGCGCGGCCAGCGCGAGCGGGGTCCACAGCAGCAGCGCGGACATCAGCAGTCCAGTGATCATCGCTGCCGCCAGAGCCGGACCACCGCGAAGATCATCACAGTCCCGGACAACACGTCGACGATGTCCAAGGGGATGTGGCTGAACAGCTGCGCGGTCGTGCCCGCGGAAGCCAACGCGCCGAACAGGATCGCGCCGAGCACAACCCCGACAGCACTGTTGCGGCCAAGAAGTGCCACAGCAATTCCGGTAAAGCCGTAGCCGGGAGAGAACCCGTCAACGAATCGGTGTACGACACCCAACGCGTGCGCTGCGCCACCTAGCCCAGCGATGGCACCCGAAATGAGCATCGACACGATGATCACGCGCCCAACGCGGATCCCTTGCGCGGCGGCGAACCGCGAGTTCAACCCGGTCTGACGCAACTCGTACCCAAGCACCGAATGCCGGATCCACACCGCGTACAACGCGACCAACGCCAACGCGACGAGCACACCTGAGGTCAGCCCATACGGCGGCAGCAGATCAGGCAGCCACGAGCTCTGCGGGATCAACGGCGTCGCGGAGTTCGCGACACCCCTTGCCTGCAAGAACGTGGTGACCAGCCAGCCGGTCAGCCCGGCGACTACGAAGTTGAACATCAACGTGGTGACGACCTCGTCGACGTTCCACCGCGCTTTCAACCACCCAGGCACCGCGCTGACCAGCACGCCAGCGAGCGCACCCGCCAACATCCCGGCAACCAAATCCGCGTGCACCGCGACAGTCGCGCCGATCAGGCCGCCGAAAACGAAACCACCCTCGACGCCGACGTTGAAAACCCCGGCCCGGAAAGCGATCGCCGTGGCCAGACCGGTGAACAGCAGGGGAGTGGCGGCCGCGAGCGTCGCCGCGATCCGGTCGGTCCCGCCGAACGCCTCCCGAACAAGCAATTGGTAGAACTCAAGCGGGTTGTGCCCGGTAGCCAGCAGCACGATCCCGCCGAGCACCAACGCGATCACAAACGGCACAACGGCCCTGATAAAAGCTCGTGAGTGGTTATCCGTGTTAGAACCCTTATAAACACTCACGAGGCTTTCCTGCCCAGCATGAGGGTGCCGACGGCGTTGCGGCTGTCAGGCCCGCCGGGGACTTCACCGGCGATGTGGCCGCCGTGCAGGACGATGATCCGGTCGGACAGGTCCAGGAGTTCGTCCAGTTGCTCGGACACCAGCAGGATGGCGGATCCGTTGTCCCGCAACGCCCTGAGCTTGTCGTGGATGTACGACATGCCCAGCACGTCGACCCCGCGCGTCGGCCCCGCGGCGACCAGGAGTTTCGGATGCCGGTCGAGTTCACGGCCGATGACCACGCGCTGCTGGTTGCCGCCAGACAGCGTCCGTGCGGCGGCCGAGATCCGTCCATATCGGACGGAGTAACCATCCAGCACCCGTTTGGCGTACGCGCGAACAGCTGATGGCCGAAGCCAGCCGTACCGGCCAAGCGTCCGATGGGCGCCCGCGATTGCGTTGTCCGCAAGAGAAGCGTCCATCGACAGGCCTTCCGACCGGCGTTCACCGGAGATGTACCCGAGCCCAGCCAGCCGCCTGCGGTCCACTGGCAGCGTAGTGATGTCCTTGCCAGCCAAGGTGATCCGATCGGCCGATCGGCGCAGTCCGACGATCCGTTCGACGAGTTCGTCCTGGCCGCTGCCCGCGATCCCGGCGACACCGACGATCTCACCGGCACGAACGGAAAGCGGCACGTCACCGGAGACAACCAGAACCTCGTCGCCGATCACGGCCGAGGACGCGAACTCGCTGAACCGCACGTGCTGACCGACAATCAGCTCGATCAGCGAACCACGGTCCACTTCGTCCACTGGACGTGTGGTGATCACCTTGCCGCCACGCAGAACCGTGATCTCGTCGGCGACCGCGAGCACTTCGTCCACTTTGTGACTGATGAAAACGACTGTACGACCGGCATCCCGCAAGCCGCGCAACAACTGCAACAGATCATCGACCTGCGCGGGCGCCAACGCGGCCGTGGGTTCGTCGAGGATCAGCACGTCCGCGCCACGCCGCAACGCGCGCAGGATCTCCACCTGCTGACGGACGCTGATGGACACGTTGTCCGCCAAGGCTGTCCACGGCAGTTCGACGCCGACCCTGGCCGCGAGTTCTGAAGCTTCGGTCTGCGCGGCAGCCCAATCGATCCGTGGCCCACGACGAGGCTCGGTGCCAAGAACGAGGTTCTCCAGCAGGGTCAGTGACCCGATCATCGCCAGTTCTTGCGGCACCAGGCCGATTCCGTGGCCGATGCCGTCGGCCGGGCCGCGCAGCCGGACCGGGTGGTCGTTGATCACGACCGTGCCCGAATCCGGCTGGTCAAGCCCGTAAAGGATGCGCATCAACGTGGTCTTGCCAGCGCCGTTCTCGCCGACGACCGCGTGCACCGTGCCCGCCTGGACCTCGACGTTGACGCCTTCGTTGGCGCGCACCGGTCCGAACGCGCGCGAGATGTCCCGTGCGCCAAGGCGGACGGTCATTCTCAGCCCTGCAACCAGGCGGGATAGCCCTGGTCGATCACGTTCCACACCTTCAGCTGGCCGCCGATGATCTTCTGCTTGAGCTCGTCGACCTTGGTACGGACCGATTCCGGGATCTCGTTGCGGGTGAACTCGAAGTCCGTCAGGCCGACCGCGCCATCCGAAAGACCAAGGTTGATCACCTGACCGCCGAGCGGCTTGCCGTCCGCGTACGCGTCGACAAGGCGGCGTACCGCCAGGTCAGCGCGCTTGAGCACGCTGGTGAGCACGAACCCGGGAGCCAGCTTGTCCTGGTTGTCGTCGACGCCGATCGCGTAGTGGTTGTTCTTCTTCGCCGCCTCGATCACGCCCGCGCCAGTGCCACCGGCCACGTGGTACACGATGTCCGCGCCCCGCTGGAACATGGTCTCCGCCAGCTGGGAACCCTTGGTCGGGTCGCCGAAGGCGTTGCTGTAGGCCGTCAACACCTCGACCGACGGGTCGACGTCCTTGGCGCCCTGGATGTAGCCCGACAGGAACTTGTCGATACCGACAGATTTGGTACCGCCGATCACGCCGATCTTCTTGTCCGGGTTGATCTTCGGGTTGCCGGTCTGCGTCGTCATCATCGCCGCGAGCGCACCGGCCAGGTAGGACCCGTCGTGCTCGGCGAACAGCACCGACGTGATGTTCGGGCCGTCGATCTTGTTGTTCAGGAACGCCCACTGCACATTCGGGTAGGCCGAGGCGATGGTCGGCAGGATCTCGCCGTGCGAGAACTCAAGGTCGATCACCAGGCCGTAGCCCGACGTGCCCGCGCGGCGCAGCGACTGCTCGCCCTGCGCGACCACGTCATTGGACTCGATGGGGTGACCCTCGATGCCCTTTTCCCTGGTCGACGCGGTGAAACCGGACATCGCGAGGTCGTTGTACGACTCGTCGCCGAGCCCGCCCTGCGCGATCACCAGTGCGGCTTTCTTGGGTGGCGCCTGCGAGGTTGTCTCCGAAGCACACCCGGTCGCCACCAGCGCGACCACGGACAAGACGGTTAACGAGACCAGACGGGTTCGCATGACCTCGCAACTTACACCGACTAAAACCGCCAAGAGGGCCGCCCTTCGTCGGAAGGACGGCCCTCAGTCGCGAAATTGTTACATCTGTCAGGCGGAGGTGAAGGCGAGTGCCACGTTGTGCCCGCCGAAACCGAACGAGTCGTTGATGGCGGCCTTCAGGTCGACCTTGCGCGGCTCGCCGGCCACGACGTCGTGCACGACGCCGGGGTCGAGCTCATCGAGGTTCAGCGTCGCCGGAATGACACTGTCCTTAATGGACAGCACGGTGATGATCGCCTCGACCGCGCCTGCCGCGCCGAGCATGTGCCCGAGCGCGCCCTTCGGCGCGGTCAGGATCGGGTGCTCACCGATCGCCTTGCGGATGGCGACGGTCTCGGTCACGTCACCGACCGAAGTCGACGTCGCGTGGCAGTTCACGTGTCCGATGTCGGCGGGGCTGAGGCCACCGGTGCGCATCGCCGCGGTCATCGCCCGCGACTGGCCAGCGCCCTCCGGGTCCGGCGCGGTGATGTGGTAGCCGTCGGAGCTGGTGCCGATACCGGCCAGCCTGCCGTAGATCTTGGCGCCGCGGGCCTTCGCGTGCTCCTCCAGTTCGAGGACCATGATCCCGGCGCCTTCACCGAGCACGAAACCGTCCCGGTGCACGTCGAACGGGCGCGAGGCCTTCGTCGGCTCGTCGTTGTTGGTGCTCATGGTGCGGGCCTGGCAGAAACCGGCCATGGTGATCCCGGCGATCGCGGCTTCCGCGCCACCGGCGAGGACCACGTCCGCCTCGCCCGACTTGAGCATGCGGTACGCCCAGGCGATGGCCTCGGCACCGGACGCACAGGCGGACACCGGCGCGTGCACACCGGCACGGGCCTTGAGTTCGATGCCGACGTGCGCGGCGGGCCCGTTGGGCATCAGCATCGGCACGGTCAACGGCGACACCTTGCGCAGGCCCGGGCCTTCCAGCAGGTCGTGCTGGCCGAGCAGGGTGTGCGCGCCGCCGATGCCGGTTCCGATGATCACCCCGAGGCGATCGTTGTCGATCGTCTCGGCGTCCAGCCCGGAGTCGGCCCATGCCTGGCGGGACGCGATCACCGCGACCTGCTCACAGCGGTCCAGCCTGCGGGCTTCGACGCGCGGCAGGATCTCGGTCGGCTCGACCGCGAGCTCGCCGGCGATCCAGGTAGGCAACCCCAAGTCCTTGGGCCAGCTCGCCGCGATCGGGGCCACGCCACTCTTTCCGGCAAGCAATGCGTCCCATGTGGACGTCACGTCGCCGCCGAGCGGTGTGGTCGCGCCCAGCCCGGTGATGACGATGTCGTTGCTCATTACCCTCTTCTCCGCCCTTGGGGTGCCACCGACGCCGCCTCGGCGATCACGCTGAGGCGGTAGCGTCGGCTTTCGTCACACGGTGTTCTTGGTGATGTAGTCGACCGCGTCGCCGACCGTCTTGAGGTTCGCCAGCTCGTCGTCCGGGATCTTCACACCGAAGCGGTCCTCGGCCTGAACAGCGATCTCCACCATGGACAACGAGTCGATGTCCAAGTCGTCCACGAAGGACTTCTCGACGGTGACGTCGTCCTTGGCCACGCCCGCGACCTCTTCGACGATGTCGGCGAGACCTGTCAGGACTTCTTCGTTCGCCATCGATCTTTTCCCTTTCTGGTTACCGATAAATCCACCGCGGGCGACTGGGCGCCCTGTGGGACTCTAACTACGGGGGAGTCTAGCTACGGGCTGATCACGACCTGTCCCGCGTAGGACAGGCCAGCCCCGAAACCGACCATCAGCAGCACATCGCCGGTGTTCACGCGGCCGGCCTTGCGCATGTTGTCCAGCGCGATCGGGATGGACGCCGACGAGGTGTTGCCGGTGTAGACGATGTCGTCGGCCACCTCCATCTTCTCCCGCGCGCCTTCCTTGCGCAGCCGCTTGGCGATCGCCTCGACGATCCGCAGGTTCGCCTGGTGCGGGATCAGAGCGTCCACATCGGACGGCTGCAGGCCCGCGAGTTCGAGCGCGCGCAACGCGATCGGCGCGATCTGCGTTGTCGCCCAGCGGAAGACCGTCTGGCCTTCCTGATAGATGTACCTGTTGTCGCGGTTGTAGATCATGTCGACCATGTCACCCGCGCTGCCCCACGCGACCGGGCCGATGCCCGGCTCGTCGGACGGACCGACAACGGCGGCACCGGCACCGTCGGCGAAGATGATCGCGTTCGCCCGGTCGGTCGGGTCCACCCAGTCGGTCAGCTTCTCCGCGCCGATCACCAGCACCCGCCCGGCAGAGCCGGAGCGCACCAGGTCGGACGCGGTGGCCAGTGCGTAGCAGAACCCGGCGCACGCGGCGTTCAGGTCGAACGCGCCAGCGGCCTTGACGCCGATCCGGTCGGCGACCTGCGCGGCCGCGTTCGGGATAGGTGACGGCATCGTGCAGTTCGCCACGATCACAGTGTCCAGATCGGACGGCTGCAGTCCGGCGTCCTCGATCGCCCGGATCCCCGCGGCGACCGCCATGTCCACAAGGGACTCGTCGGCGCGTGCGAACCGGCGCTCGACAATGCCGACCCGTGTGCGGATCCACTCGTCGTTGGTGTCCATCCGCTGCGACAGGTCGTCGTTGGTGACGATCTGCTCAGGACGGAAGCTGCCGACGCCGAGGATCCGGCTGCCTGCCGGTCCGGTCGCGATGTTCAGCGAGGTGCTCACTTGCTGCCTTCCACGAACTCCGTCAGGGAGTCCAAGTCCGCCGGGGTCTTGAGCCGGATTCGTGCTACCGACGGCAGTTCCCGTTTGATCAGTCCGACCAGTGCGCCTGCCGGCGGCAGTTCGACCGCCACCGTGACACCGCGCTGGCCAAGGGTCGCCATGCAGGCGTCCCACTTCACCGGCCGCGTCACCTGGTCGACCAGCCTGGTCAAGGTTTCCGTGCCGGTGGTCACCTGGCCGCCATCGGCATTGGACAACAGTGTCCACACCGGATCTTTCGTCGGCACCGTACCGGCATACGCGCGCAACGCATCCTGCGCAGGCGCCATGTACTTCGTGTGAAACGCGCCCGCGACCTTCAGCGCCCTCGACTTCACGCCAGCGGGCAAATCAGCGGCTAGCCGCTGAAGCGCGTCGGTGTCACCGGCGGCGACGATCTGGCCAGCGCCGTTCTGGTTGGCCGGTTCGACGTCGTACTCGGCCAGTTTCGCGAGCACGACCTCGCGCTCACCACCAAGTATCGCAGTCATCCCGGTCGGGTGCAGTGCGCACGCGGCGGCCATCTCGCGGCCACGCACGCTCGCGAGCCCGACGGCGTCATCGGCCGTGAGCACTCCAGCGACGGCGGCCGCGGCCAGCTCACCGACGGAGTGACCGGCGACGATCGTATCGGCGGGCACCGTGAATCGCTTCTCGATCTCCGCCTGCGCCAGCAGCGCGGCGGCGACGACCAGCGGCTGCGTGACCGAGGTGTCGACGATCTCCTCGGCGGTCGCCGTGGTGCCCAGCTTGCGCAGGTCGAGGCCCGCGCGCTCGGACCAGCCGGCGAGGCGTTCCTCGGCACCGTCAAGCTCGAGCCACGGTGAAAGCATTCCGGGCGCCTGGGAGCCCTGGCCAGGGGCGAGTATCGCGATCACACCGCTCACTGAACACTTTGCAGGTCAGCCGACGGGATGCCGCCACTCACGAAGTCTGTCCGGAGTTTTTGTAGCGTGTCTACAACCGTTACCGGGAGATGACGTGCTGAAACGGGAAAACGTTGTGGAGGTGAACGGTTAACACGAACGCGTGACACGCGTTATGTGTGTCACTCTCTTGAATTTTCCGCCGTTCACGGTGTCGATTACCACAGGCCTCTCGCTCTGGCCAGGCGCCCAACGGCCAACGCGACCCGAAGTACAAGTGAATCCCGTGGATCATTCGCGTTACGCCCAGTGAGCTCGGCGACGCGACGCAAACGGTAGCGGACCGTGTTCGGATGCACGAACAGCTGCCGCGCGCACGTCTCCAGCACGCCCCCGACCTCGAGATACGTGTCCACGGTCTCCAGCAGCGACCCGCCGGCTTCCTCCAGCGGCCGTGCGATCCGGTCCACCAGCTGCCACTCCGCCTCAGGATCGCCAGCAAGCGCTCGTTCGGGCAGCAGGTCGGTTGACCGGACCGGGCGCGGAGCCGCGGGCCAACCCACCACCGCACGCAGTCCGGACAGCGCATCCGCCGCACTGCGATGAGCCTCGGCGAGGCTCGCCACGGTTGGGCCCGCGACGACAGGACCGTCACCGAACGCGGCCGTGATCCGGTCAAGCACGGCTTTGCTGGGCGCGCGGCCGCGGCGTTCCTCACCGACCAGGTCGTCCGTCGGACCCGCGAGGACAACCACGAGACGGGTCCCTTGCACGCTCAGCAGGACCGCTCGCCCCAACCTCGCGGCGCGGCTACGGACTTCGTAAACGACCGTCGGCGGGTCATCGGACGGCCGGTTGCCCACGAGCACGGTCGCTTCGGCCGCCGGGTCCCACCCCAACGCCGCGGCCCGTGACAACAGGGCCTCTTCGGCGTCGCCACGCACGATGCCGTCCACGACCAGGGCTTCCAACCGCGCGTCCCAGGCGCCTCGGGCTTCGGCCGCGGAGGCGTACGACATCGCTGACGCGAAGGCGACCTCGCGCCCGTAGCGAAGGACCGCTTCGCCGAGGATGGCGCGTTCCTCGTCGTTGGCCGCGAGATCAGGAACCTGCCCTTCGAAGACCTGCAAGGCGACCCGGACCAGCTCCACGGTCTGCCTCAGGCTGATCCACCGGGACAAATCGCGCGGGGCCGCGCGGAAGACGTCGGTGGTGAGTCGCAGCGACGCGGTCTCGTCCTTGAGCCACGCGGTGAAACCCGCGACGCCGGACTGCGCGATCAGCAGCACGCTGGCGCGCTGGTCGGCTGGCATTCGGCTGAACCAGGGGAACTGCGAGTCCATCGCGGCGAGGGTGGCCGAGGCGAGTTTGCCGGACGCGCGTTCCAGCTCGCCAAGCGTCTTCGCCGAAATGGCCCCTGCTCTCATCCTGACAGCTTGACACGAAGGGGAAGGACAGATGGAAGGGGAGTGTGGACTGCCGGTAGATCTGTTGCTGGTTCAAGCCCAACGCGCCCCAGCGCGGATGGTGACGTAAATCTGTGCTGGTCAAAGCGCAGCGTGCCCAGCGCAGATGGTGGCATAAATCTGTGCTGGTCAAAAGCGCGGCGTGCCCAGCGCTGGGTCAGAAGAAGCTCGCACCGTGGGGGGTATGGGGGGCTCGGCCCCCCAAATAGGACGACAGGCCATGTGCGAAGGTGCGCCAGCACCGAAGTAAATGGCCCTCTGGAGTGTAGTGGTGCGCTGCACTCCAGAGGGCCTTCTCCCCGGTCCCCACCGGTAGATCCACTATGGACTGTTCTTGATCTCCACGCCACTCGTGTCCCCCTATCGTGGGACCAAGGTCCTGGGCGCGGATCCCGCTGGAGAGGGAGAAAGCCGGGTCGGACAGGGGAGGTCGGCCCGCGTCTGCCGGAGCACGCTCAAGCTATGACACACATCCTGATCGTCGGTGGCGGTTATGTCGGGATGTACACCGCCATTCGCTTGCAGAAGAAGCTGCGGCAGGGGGAAGCGACGGTGACCGTCGTCGATCCTCAACCGAACATGACGTACCAGCCGTTCTTGCCGGAAGCGGCCGCCGGATCGATCGAACCGCGGCACGTCGTGGTCCCGCTGCGTCGGGCGTTGCCGAAATGCACGGTGGTGACTGGGAAGGTCACGAATGTCGACCACGAACACAAGGTCGCGACCGTTGTCCCAGCCGAAGGCCTGCCGACGTCGATGCCCTACGACATCCTTGTGATGGCAGCAGGTTCTGTAGCACGAACGTTGCCGATCCCCGGCCTTGCCGAGTCCGGCATCGGGTTCGCAACTGTCGGCGAGGCCATCTATCTGCGCAATCACGTCCTCTCGCGGTTGGATGTCGCGTCGAGCACGCCGGAACGCATGCGGCGCGCGCTGACGTTCGTCGTGGTCGGCGGGGGATACGCGGGCGTCGAGGTGTTCGGCGAACTCGAGGACATGGCCCGCTACGCCGTACGCGTCCACAAGGGACTGTCTCCTTCGGACATGCGATGGGTGCTTGTCGAGGCGAGCGACCGGATCCTGCCCGAGATCAGCCCGGCGATGTCGGACTACACGATCCGACGGCTGACCGAGCGCGGAATGCGGGTTCGGTTGAACACCAAGCTGGTCTCGATGGTCGACGGGCACGTCGAGCTGTCCGACGGGACATCGTTCGAAGCCGACACCGTGGTCTGGACGGCTGGCGTGAAAGCGAACCCGCTCGCGATGAAATCGGGAATGCCGATCGACTACCGGGGCAGGCTCATTTGCACGGAAACCTTGCAGGCCAGGGGGCTGCGAGGTGTCTGGGGCGCGGGCGACAGCGCGGCCGTGCCAGACCTGACAGGCCTCGGCGCGCTGTGCACACCCAGTGCTCAGCACGCGGTCCGTCAGGCGAAAGTGCTGGCGGACAACATCATCGCCTCGCTGCGTAACGGCAACCTGAAGCCGTACAAGCACAAACACGCGGGCTCGGTGGCCAGCCTCGGTCTGCACAAAGGCGTTGCCCAGGTCTACGGCATCCGGCTGCGCGGCTGGCCCGCGTGGCTGATGCACCGCGCGTACCACTGGAGCCGCGTGCCGACCGCGGGCCGGAAACTGCGCGTGTTGCTCGACTGGATGACGGTGTTCTTCTCGCGGCGCGAGATCGTGTCGCTCGGCCAGATCCAGAACCCGCGCCGGGACTGGGAACTCGTCGTACGGGAGACAACGCACAGCATGAAGGGGAATACTCGGACCCAATGACAATGTTGGGGGTGGGGTGCGGTTCTTTCTGGAGCACGGCATCACCGTGCTGGGGCAGCGGACCTCGTACGCCGAGCTGATCGGCCAGATCTGTGCTTTGGCGGTGGTGTTTCTCGCCAAGTACCGCACCCTGTGGACGTGGCCCGTGCAAGTCGCGGCCACGGTGTTGCTGTTCAGTGTCTACGTCTCCGCGCACCTGGGCGGCCTCGCGTCCCGGCAGGTCGTGATCCTGCTGATCAGCATTTACGGCTGGTGGGCGTGGACCCGTCACCGCGACCCGATCTTCGGGGTTGTGGTGCGCCGGTCGACGTGGCCAGAGATCTTCGTGACGATCGGCGTTCTGATCGTCGGCACCGCTGGCGTGGCGTGGTTGCTGCACGCGTTGAATGCTTCCTGGGACCCGGTGCCGGACGCCGCGATCTTCGTGGGGACGGTCGTCGCATTCGCTTTGCAGGGCCGTGGACTGGTCGAGTTCTGGCTGGTCTGGCTGGTGGTTGACGCGGTCGGCGTACCGCTGCAGATCAACTCGGGCCTGTGGTTCAGCGCGCTGGTCTACACGGTGTTCGCGGGCTTGGTGATCTGGGGCTGGCTCAGCTGGATCCGGGACGCTCGGCGAAACGTGCCGAGCGTGCGGAAGGCAGCCACCGGGTAACGATTGTCGCGGTCGGCCCGAGAGTGGGGCATGGCCACCGAGGAGTTCGGCTGGGCCGGTGAGCCCACGATGGAGCACTGGTCCCGCGTGACCAACGACAACGCGCGGGTCACGTTCGGCATGATCGTCGTCGTCCACGCTTCCTCGAAACAGGACGAGGCAGAGGCTCTCGAGCGCGCGTTGCGGGCGAAGTTCGAGAAGCAGACCGGTGTCATCCACAACAGTTTCTTCTGCTCACGCGAGCGCGGCGGGGTCGCGCTCGTGCAGTCGGAGACCAGTTGGGAGCTGCACACAACGCTGGACTCAGCCGACGCCGACCTGGTCAAGCTGGAGGCAGACTGCCGCGCGTCGGTCGACCAGGCGCGGGACATGTTGCCGGGCTCGCAGATCAAGACACTCGTCGAGACGCTGTACTCCGCGATGACCCGGGTTCTGCTGGCGGCAGACCTGTTGCGCGAGCCTCAGGCCGACCGCGCCGCGATTCTCGCGACCGCGCAGAAGGAAGTCCTGCACGCCACCACTCGCGTGCAGGCGGCGATCCAGCGTCAGGCCCGCTTCAACTACTTCCAGGGTGCTTTGGTTGGCACCATCGGTACCGCCGCGTTGGTTGTGCTGGTGGGCGTGGCGAGCGTGCAGTTCTGGCCTGGGGTGCTGAACACGCCTGGTCTGGTGGTGTCTTCGCTGTTCGGCGCGTTGGGTGCGGTGGTCAGCATTTTCCAGCGGACGTCGAAGGGCAACCTGATCCTCGACTTCAACACCTCGACCCGGCATCTGCGGGCGTTGGGCGGGTTCCGCCCGTTGGTCGGCGGGATCTTCGGCGCGGTCGCCCAGTTCGCTTTGACGGCGGGCACGATCAACGCGACGCTCGGACTGTTCGCGCTGGCCGGGTTCGCGGCCGGATTCAGTGAGCGTTTCGCGACCGACATGATCGAGCGCGCCGGCCAGGTGATCGCGAAACTGCCGAACTGATGTTTTCTTGGCCCCGGTCGCCGCACGCGTGGCGTGCGGCCGACCGGCTCCTGACGTGAACACGACCGCCCCTCGTGGTCGTGTGCGTCAGTGAGCCGGGACACTTCTGACGCGCCCCGGCTCACTGGTCAGGCAAGACCGATGACGATGATCACCAAAGTGATCACGCCACTGAACAGGATGACCATCGTTGCCATGGCCCAACTGATCTGTCCGGCCCGGCGGTGCCGCCCATGCTGGGAAGTCGCCCGACCGGGCGACGGCTCATCCGCTGGTTCTACGGTTAACATGGGGACGTTGCGCCTCCACTTCTTGGCGGGAGTCGGAGATATCAACAATCACGCGGTCTCCTGGTGAAGCAGGGGGCCGCGTTTTTTCCGCAACCAGAAACTACCATCCGAATGAGTCCCGTTGCGGAACTCAACCAAGGCAGCCTCGTAAGTGAAGGCCGAACTGCCCGGTAGCTTTAGCCGTCGCCATCAAAGAAGCGACGAGCGGACCGAAAACAACGCTGAACGGCCCATCCGTTTATGCGCGGGAGAATGATCGAAACCTCGGTCACGGCTCCGAACCCGATCTACCCCCAGTGCTCTAGTAGCTAGGCCGTGTGTCACCTGATCAGGGAAGTTCGTCAAACCCCGACTGCGTACAGGCGTCGAGAGTCCTGAATTCTGACACGGCCCAGATCGGCCCGGCAGAAGCTTTGCCGACCCCTCATGCCGTTCGGCGCAAGCCACCGCGCCTCGTCGGCAGCATCCCACGGACAGAAGCGGCACTTGTGTCCTACCTATCGTCACACCAAGCCAGAACAGTTACGTCGACCGTCAGAACTGACACTTGATAGCCCATCCGAGTGAACCCACCCGCTTTCGCCGATCCCAGATAAAAGCCCCCCAATTACAGGACAAAAATCTGTCAACAAAACCAAACCAAAGAAATCCCAGGAGAGCGGCGGACAGGCCAGCCAAGGAAAAGGCCGAAGAAGCAGAAGCCCGCCGCTCCAGAAGCGCCGCGCGACAGGGAAGAAGACCGGAGAAGAGGCGGCGGAAGGCCAGCCGAGCAAGAGCGACCGCAGGAAGGCTGGGGAAGCGCCAGGTGAGGACAAGAAGAGCATGGAAGGCCGGGAGAAGAGCCTGAGGCGGCAAAGAGGGACCAGCGCAGGAGAAGGCCCGGAATGGAAAGGGGCGAAGGAGGGCCACAAGAACTAAAGCCGCGCTGGTTCAAGCGCAACGTGCCCAGCGCTGGTTCAGAAGAAGCTCGCACCGTGGGGTCTGGGGGGCTCGGCCCCCAGAAGACACAGGGGGCGCGGGCTGCGCCCACGGGGCCACGCTGGAAACCCCAAACGATGGCCCCCCGTGGGCGCAGCAGGGTTCGAACCTGCGACCCCCTCCTTGTAAGGGAGGTGCTCTTCCGCTGAGCTATGCGCCCTTCTCGGGCGACACGCGAGGGTGTCGCCCGGTGACAATCATGCCAGGTCGGTCACGGCCTTTTTCCAGGCCTCCTGGTCGCGTGCCTCACCAGGCTGGTTGACCTCCGCGTATCGCACGTCACCTGCCTTGTCGATCAGGAACGTGCCGCGCAGGGCCATGCCTGCTTTGTCGTTGAACACGCCGTAGGTGGTGGCTACGGCTCCGTGTGGCCAGAAGTCCGAGAGCAGCGGGAACTGGTAGCCCTGCTGCTCGGCCCATGCTTTGAGGGCGAAGGGGGTGTCCACGGACACGCCGAGGACCTGGACGTCGGCGCCTTCGTATGTCGCCAGTTCGTCCCGTACCTGGCAGAGCTCGCCCTGGCAGAGGCCGCTGAACGCGAACGGGTAGAACACCAGAAGCACGTTCTTCTCGCCCCGGAAGGACGAGAGGGTGACCGGCTGCTTGTTGTAGTCGTTGAGCGTGAAGTCCGGGGCCTGCGTACCGACCTCGACCGCCATGCTGTGTCCTCCCAGTGAAGTTGAGGAGCCCAGCCTAGTGCGCCCGTCTGGGCGACGTCCCAGACGGTTCGCTACCGGCGGATCTCAGCGGCGGGTGTTCGCGGACTTCGGCGACACCAGCCTTGTCGCCATCCAGTCGTCGCCGACGCTGATATTCGACGTCTGCGCCATCCCGGCTGTCGACACCGCCTCCGAGATCTCACTCGGCTCCACGTGCCCGTCCCGCCCGTTCTTGGGTGTCATCACCCAGATCACGCCGGTGTCGGCGAGCGGACTGCGGACATCGAGGAGCGTGTCGGCGAGGTCACCATCGTCTTCCCGCCACCACAGCAGGATGACGTCGACCACCTCGTCGGCGTCCTCATCCAGCAGGTCAGATCCACTGCGCTCCTCGATGGCGGCACGCACGTCGTCATCGACGTCCTCGTCCCAGCCGATCTCCTGGACGACAATGCCTGGTTCGATCCCAAGCTTCTCGGCGACGCCTGCTTTGCCGGCGTCTCCCGCGGCCACCACGGCTTCCACTCCTCCATGTGAACCAATGCGGCGCCGGAGGCACCGCGTGTTAGGCGATAGCGAACACTTTCAGTACCCGTGTGCGCAACCGTCCACACCGGGTTAAGCCCCAACTGTGTCCGCGCGTGAGTCCAACCGTGCCCGCACTATGGTGACGGTATGCATCGGATCGTCCCGTGCCATGTAGAGGCAATACCACTCCTGTGAGTGTGGGGGACACCGCCATCGGGTTACTCACCAGTAGTGATGACGTGAGACCCGATCGGGACGACGATGAGGTATGACGCACGCCAACCGGGTTGAATTGGCGTAGGAAACAACGAGAGAACCAGGCGAGGAGACCCCTTGGCCCCGCAGACCAACTCAAACAGCGTGAGTGCCCCCGGCAGGGTGCACGTTATCCGCGACGGCCTCGCCGCCCACCTGCCCGACATCGACCCGGAGGAGACGTCGGAGTGGCTTGAGTCCTTCGACGCTGTCCTGAAGGACGGTGGGCAGCAGCGTGCCCGCTACCTGATGCTCCGGCTGCTCGAGCGCGCTCGGGAGGGCCGTGTCGGCATTCCTTCGCTGACGAGCACCGACTACGTCAACACCATCCCGACCGAGCAGGAACCGTGGTTCCCCGGTGACGAAGAGGTCGAACGCCGTTACCGTGCGTGGATCCGCTGGAACGCGGCGATGACCGTGCACCGCGCGCAGCGTCCCGGTGTGGGAGTCGGTGGTCACATTTCGACCTACGCGTCGTCCGCGACGCTCTACGAGGTCGGCTTCAACTGGTTCTTCCGTGGCAAGGACCACCCTGGTGGCGGTGACCACATCTTCTTCCAGGGCCACGCGTCGCCCGGCATGTACGCGCGCGCGTATCTGGAGGGCAGGCTCGCGGAGAACCAGCTCGACGGGTTCCGGCAGGAGTACTCGCACGCCGGGCTGGGCGGCGGCCTGCCGTCGTACCCGCACCCGAGGCTGATGCCGGACTTCTGGGAGTACCCGACGGTCTCCATGGGTCTCGGCCCGATGAACGCCATCTACCAGGCCCGGTTCAACCACTACCTGCACGACCGGGGCATCAAGGACACGTCTGACCAGCGAGTATGGGCGTTCCTCGGTGACGGCGAGATGGATGAGCCGGAGTCGCGTGGCCTGATCCACGTCGCGGCCAACGAGGGCCTGGACAACCTGACCTTCGTGATCAACTGCAACCTGCAGCGGCTGGACGGGCCGGTCCGCGGCAACGGCAAGATCATCCAGGAGCTCGAGGCGTTCTTCCGCGGTGCGGGCTGGAACGTCATCAAGGTCATCTGGGGCCGTGAGTGGGACACCCTGCTGCACGCCGACCGCGACGGCGCCCTGGTGAACTTGATGAACACCACACCGGACGGCGACTACCAGACCTACAAGGCCAACGATGGCGCCTATGTTCGTGAGCACTTCTTCGGTCGCGACCCGCGCACCAAGGACCTGGTGCTCAACCTGAACGACCAGGAGATCTGGAACCTCAAGCGCGGTGGCCACGACTACCGCAAGGTGCACGCGGCCTACAAGGCGGCCACCGAGACGCACGGCGCGCCGACGGTGATCCTCGCGAAGACGATCAAGGGCTACAACCTCGGCTCGCACTTCGCGGCGCGCAACGCGACGCACCAGATGAAGAAGATGACCCTGGACGACCTGAAGGGTTTCCGCGACACGCTGCGGATCCCGATCAGCGACGCGGAGCTGGAGAAGGACCCGTACCTGCCGCCGTACTACCACCCTGGGATGGACTCCGCGGAGATCCAGTACATGGTGGAGCGGCGCCGTCAGCTCGGCGGGTTCGTGCCGGAGCGGCGCGGCAAGTCCAAGGCGCTGGTGCTGCCCGGCGACAAGGTCTACGACGTCATCAAGAAGGGCTCTGGCAAGCAGGAGGTCGCCACCACGATGGCGTTCGTCCGGCTGATCCGGGACATGGCCAAGGACCCGGAGATCGGCAAGCGGATCGTGCCGATCATCCCGGACGAGGCCAGGACCTTCGGCATGGACTCGATGTTCCCGAACCTCAAGATCTACAACCGGCAAGGCCAGCTGTACACGTCGGTCGACGCCAAGCTGATGCTCGCCTACAAGGAGAGCGAGACCGGCCAGATCCTGCACGAGGGCATCAACGAGGCGGGTTCGACGGCGTCGTTCACCGCGGTGGGCACGTCGTACGCGACGCACGGCGAGCCGATGATCCCGATCTACATCTTCTACTCGATGTTCGGGTTCCAGCGGACCGGCGACGGCCTGTGGGCCGCAGCGGACCAGATGGCCCGCGGGTTCGTGCTGGGCGCCACCGCAGGCCGTACGACGCTGACCGGCGAGGGCCTGCAGCACAACGACGGTCACTCGTTGCTGCTCGCGGCCACCAACCCGGCCGTCGTCGCGTATGACCCGGCGTGGTCGTTCGAGGTGGCGCATATCGTCAAGGACGGTCTGCGTCGCATGTACGGCGATCAGGCGGAGGACATCTTCTACTACCTGACCATCTACAACGAGCCGTACCAGCAGCCCGCCGAGCCGGAGGACCTGGACGTGGAGGGCCTGCTGCGCGGGCTGTACCACTACACAGGTGCGCCCGCGGGCAACGGTCCGAAGGCGCAGATCCTCGGTTCCGGTGTGGCGTTGCCGTGGGCGCTGAAGGCGCAGCAGATGCTGAACGACGAGTGGGGCGTCCAGGCGCACGTCTGGTCGGCCACGTCGTATGCGGAACTGCGTCGCGAGGCCGTCGAGGTGGACCGGCACAACCTGCTGCACCCGGAGGCGGAGCCGCGCGTGCCGTACGTGACGTCGGTGCTCTCGGAGACCGAGGGGCCGGTCGTGGCGGTGTCGGACTGGATGCGTGCGGTCCCGGACCTGATCCGGCCGTGGGTGCCCGGCGACATGGTCACCCTGGGCACGGACGGGTTCGGTTTCTCCGACACCCGCCCGGCGGCGCGGCGTCACTTCCTGGTGGACGCGGAGTCGATCGTCGTCGGTGTGCTGGCCGCGCTGGCCCGCCGCGGTGAGATCGACAAGGCCAAGGTGGTCGAGGCGACAAGGAAGTATCAGCTGGACGACGTGTCCGCGGCCGGTCCGCAGACTTCGGACCCCGGCGTCGCCTGAGTCACAGTAGGCGTTGGTGTGGGCGGCCTTTTCCGGCCGCCCACAAGCGTTTCCGGAGCGAATATCCACATGCCGAGGGCCAGCACCGAGATGACCGAGGACATCAGGAAAGCGGCCTGGTAGGACCAGAAGTCGGCGATCGCCCCGGCGAGCAGCGGCCCGATGATGGCGCCGAAGTCCGCCATCATCTGAAAGAACGCCAGCACCGGCCCACCACGGACGCCAGAGCCGATCACATCGGCGACCGTGGCGGTCTGCGCAGGACTGACCAAACCCGTACCCACACCGGCAACGAGCGACGCGACGTAGAACATCGCCAGCGTCGAGGTGAACGCCAAGAGCGCCGATCCGACCGTGAGGATCGTCAGACCGGCCAACACAACTGGCCGACGGCCGCGTAAGTCAGCGAACCGGCCCGAGATCAGCAGAACGGACGCGGTGCCGACCGCGTAGATCGACAACCCGATGCCCGTGGCAGTGCTGGACTGATGCAGCACGCCGACGACATACAACGGGACGAGGGAATACCGGACGCCGAAGGAAATCCAGCCGACGGCGAACGACGAGGTCAACGACGAGCGGTACGCCTTGTTCCGAATCGCCTGCCGCACCTTGAATTCCGGCAGATCGAGGTTTGCCGTGTCCGAACTGCCGCCGGATTTCTTGAGCAGCGACCACAGGACGACGGCGGCGAGCAGCGTGCCGGAACCGTAGATGAGGAAAGGCAAGCGGAGCGACGCACCCGCGAACACACCGCCGATCAACGGGCCTGTCATGTTGCCCAACAGGAAACTCGTCGACCACAACCCAGAAATCCGCCCCCGCAGCCCAATCGGGCTCAACCGCAGCAACAAAGCTACACCGGCGACCGTGAACATGACCGACCCGGTGCCCGCGATCGACCGGAACGCGAGCAGTTGCCAGTACGACTGAGCCCAACCACAAGCGCCGCTGGCCACAGCGTTGATAACCAAGCCCCACAACAGAACGGGCCGTTCAGCGAACCGTGAAACCATCTTCCCGCTGGCCGGAGCGAACAGCAGCCGAACAATCGCGAAAGCACTGACGACAAAGGAAGCGGCGGTGACGCCGACACCGAACGTGGTGGCGAAAGCGGGAACGACCGGTGCCATCATCCCGAACCCAACGGCCACAAGGAAACACGCCGACACCATCACCCAGACCTGGCCGGGCACCCGCTCCCGGCTCACCAGAACATCCCCAGAGTTACCCACAAGGACAATCAAACCTCCAGGTCAGTCCCGGTGGGTGGCCATGTGAGCGCGACCACCCACCGATTTCCTGTCACCCCTCCCCAGTACTCTGGGCCATTGGGGGTGCTCAATCCGGACCCGAATGTGTGTCAGTGGCCTCCGGTAGTGTGCCGCCGGGGCTCTGCCCTCAGCGAGGGATGCCTTCCAAGTACTTCGGGAGCGCTGGGTGTTCCAACGCTCCCTTGGCGCAAACCCTCAGCAGCGAGCCACCGGAGTCCCGGCCACCAGCTCGAAGTCGGCACGTTTGTCCAGCAGCAACGGAATCAACGATCGAGCCTGCTGAGCCAGCGGCACAAGCCTGCCGTCCCCGGAACGCCGCGAATCCACGCCGTGCAGCGCCAACTTCTCCGCGACCTGCGCGTACTGGGCCGAAGTCAACCGATACCCGCACGGCGGATTCGGCTCGACCTTGCCAGCGGGAGGAGCCTGATTGTCCGCGCCACCGAAGAAAATCGGGTCGCGCGAGGAAGGCGCCGTCGACCGGCTCACCGAAGTCGCAGTCTCCAGCTGTACCCGTCGTTGCTGAACCAGCTTCAGAGTCCCGGAAACCCCGTACAAGTGCGAAGCCACTCGGCGCCGGGCGGCCGCGGGCACGTCCTCGCCCGGGTTCGGATCGGTATTGGTCTCCACGAGCAAACCAAGCGCATGCTTCAACCCGGTGGTGTTCCGGAGGATTCGCTCCTGCCCATCACCGGCGATCTGCTCGGTCGGCTGACCGGTCACCGGGTCGATGAGAAAACCGTACACACCACTGCTCAGCCCGCGGGATTCCACGGCCGGGCGAACATAGGACCGAGACAACACCTCGGACTCGTCATGCACCTTCTTGTGCACGTTGAGATTGCGCGGCCACAGCCACAGAACATCCTTGTCGTACACCAAAGGCCGAGGCCCGAACTCGTGCAAGTCGTGGACGACATCGGGCTGGTGATCCCGGATGACCCGGGCGAACGTCCGGCCTTCCGGAGTTTCCAGAGCGATGTGGTCACGGTTGATGTCGACCCCGTCGGCGTTGCCGCGGGTGTCGGCTTCACGCCCGTCAGGGTTCGCGTTCGGTACGAACAAAAGTGTGGTCCCCGCGGGCACCGAGTCCTTGTCGTAAGCCAAGTCCCTGATCTTGATCAGGCACGCTTCTCGCCCGGCGGGCTCGTCGCCGTGTTGCGAGCACAGGAAAAGCACTATGGTCGGGCCGCCCTGGCCGACCTTCACGAGATGGATCGGGCGGCCTTGGGTGGTTGTGCCGATCTTGTCGACGTTCACTTTCCGACCGAGCTGCCCAAGGAGTTGCTGTTCTTCGGCTGCCGTCGTCCAGCGGGCGCCGCCGGTTTTCTCGAAGCCCGTGCGTGGCAGATCTCCAGCGGCGAGCGCGGGTAAGCCCGTCAGCAGGAGGCCTGCCGCGGTCAGCGCGGCCAGTTTTCCGGATAAACCCATGTCACGTCCCTTCTTCACACCACATGGGACGTCACCAGACCGCGCCGTGTCCTGTCAACGGCCGACCGGCCGGAGCTGTTATCGTGCCTGGTGCTTTCGGTGAAAGCGATCATGCGCTTTGTCCTGTTGACCGTTCGGACCAGGCATGTGCCGCCGAGGTCGTTGGTGACGTCCTCGGAGAACTGCCAGGAATGCGCTCGCCGCTGGCAGCAGTCGGGCTACGACCCGGCGGCTAGATGCCAGAAGCACCCGATCGGGTAGTTAATGAGCGCAGCTGTGTCAGCAGTTCGCTGCGGCTGCTGGCTCCCAGTCGTTGCCGCATGCGTGCCATGTGGTGCTCGACTGTCTTGGCCGAGATGAACAGCTGGTCGCCGACCTGCTTGTATGTCATCCCTTGCAACACCAGGGCTGCGACTTCCTGCTCACGTTCGCTCAGCGGCGAAGCGGCGGCCGGGGTTGGGTCGGCAACGGCCTGCTTGCCCTGCAGTTCACGCGCGCAGTCCAGCAACGTGACCATGGCTTTGCGGTCCGAAGTACGGATCGCGGCCTGACCGGCCAGTCGCGACCCGTCCCACACGAGGCCCATGTCATGCAGGCCGCGGGCAGCGGATTCGGCGCGGACGGGGTCGACCCTGCCCGAGACGATGTCGAGCCAGCATTGCGCGGCCTCGCCCAACGCGCGTCCGAACCGGCTTTGGTTCGTGGCAAGTGCGGCAACGTGGTCCGCGGCTTCCGAAGGCTGTTCGGCGACGATCGCCGCGTGCAACCCGCCCCAGTGCAGCGAAGTGGTCCACAGTTCCGGATCGCCGAGCTGCGCGGTCAGGGCGTACGCCTCACGCAGATGCGGCCCCAGGCGTGCCTGGTCGCTCAACTTCGCGGCTGCCACGACGAATTCCCCAAGCGGCAGGATTGTGAACAGGTCAACCGGATGCCGCACAACGGCTTCACACGCCTGAGCCCAAATCCGGCGCAACGCTTGAACGTCGCTGTTGCGTCGGGCCAAGCCAACCTCAAGAGCCACAGCGAAAAGCCAGTCGCGCGGCTCGCGAGGCCGAGTCGCAGCCAAATGCTCAGCGGCGGTGGACAACTGGCCGCGGATCATGCAGATCCACGCCTGCAGCAACCGATGCCGCGTAGCCAGCAACGGTCCGCCCATGTTCGACTGCACGGCCCGGTCAAGCACGGACTCCGCGACACCCAGCTCGCCACAGTGCAATCCGACCAGTGCCGCCAACGCCGCCGGGCTGTCCGGAAGCAAGACTCCACGCCCGGCAGGCTCAAGCAACCCAGCGGCACGGACCAAAGAGGACAGTGCGTCAACCGGCGAGCCACAGACGGACTCACGAACTCCCTTAGCCATCAACGAAGCCGCGCCCGAAAGCAAGGTAGGCAGCCCGTCCGGCGAGTCGACGTCAACCAGCTGGCCAGTACCGATCAGGCCGATCGCGGCGAACGACGTGTCCCCGGACCAGCGGTAGAGCTCCGCACTACGCCCCAGTTGCCCACGATGAGCCAACGCGGTCGCCGCGACCCTGGCACCGCTCGCCTTGTCCTCCGAACCGGAAATCGCCTGATCAGCAAGGCGCATCGCGGAATCGAGGTCACCGGCCAGAGCCGAGGCGTGCGCCCAACCAGCAGCGCACTGAGCCACCGGACGCCCAGCGGACACCGCGGCAGCGAACAGCTTCGCCGACAAAGCGGGATCCTCGGTCAACGCCTCATGCGCGGCGGCGTTGAAAGCAGCCGCCACACCAGCACCGCCGACACCGCTGCCGAGCAGCGAACGCGCCAGCGGCAGCACGGATTCGCCGCGTTCCAGCAACAACTCGGCAAGCCGTTGCCGCACAGCCAAAGCACGCTCGGCAGGGATCACCGCACGGATCGCCCGGTGGCAAATCGGCAGCAGCGCGCCATCGTGCCCGAGCAACCCGGTTGCCCTGGCCGCCTCCATCACGGTCACGACATCGTTGGAGTCACGGCCGAGCAGGCTCGCCAACAGGTCTGTCCGGAGTCCGGCACCGGCCTGCGCGGCCAGGACGTACTGCAGGACGTCCGGTTCGAGCAGGTCCAGGTCGTAGCGGAACGCCGCCAGGGCCGCGTCCGGGACTTCGGTCACCGGCCGTGACGACATCGACGACACCAAGCGATCCACGTACGCGGGAACGCCGCCGGTCTGCTTGAACAGGAACTCCACGAGTTCAGCCGCGGGCGCCGCGCCGAATGCGCCGGACGCATGCGACCGGACTTGCGCGCGGTCCATCGGCGTGAGCATCACGGTCTGCCCGAGCATCCGCGTCAGCTCGCTGAGCTCCGCGGTCCGTGGCCATGGGCGCAGCGCGATGATCAGGCGCGGCACATCCGATTCGGCGAGTTCCCGCAGGCGGGCAGCGGGCAGCTTGTGGGCGTCATCGATGATCACGGCTGCTTCGGCGTCGCCTGGCCGGTCGGTCACGCGGATGCCCGCGTTCTCGTACACGCGCCGGAATGCCTTGAGAACAGTGGTTTTGCCGTAGCCGCCCGGGGCGATGACCGCCAATGCCACGGGCGCGGGCGGGTCGGCCTCGGTCGCGTCCAGCACTCTCTTCGCCGCCTCGTCCATGACGGTGGTGGTTCGTGCTCGGGTCGCTGTTCGTTGGCTCAACGGCCGTCCTCGCCTGTCTTTGGGGCAGTGGATGACTTGGTGGCAGTGGGCTTCTTCGAAGAGGACGACGAAGAAGCAGAGGGCTGGGTCGATGGCGGGGTGGGTGTCACGACCGGGCTCGACAGCGGCGTCGGCTTGCTGTTGTTGACCGGCGCGACCACAGAGGACGCAGGATTCTGCGGTTTGGGCGGATCCTCGCCACGCATATAGAACGTCAGACCGACGCCCGCGGCCAGCACCAACGCGCTGACCCCGCCGATGAGCTTAGGTCGGCCGGTCAAGGCCCGCATCGCCTTGCGTGGCGCGGGCAGCTCAAGCGGCGTGATCTCGATGTCCGGGCGTGGCGGTGCCGGTGGCGCGTCTTCCGCCGAGATCACCGCTGGTGGCGGGGCCTGGGGCGCCGGTGCGAGACGGCTGGCCACGATCGCCGCGCCGCGTGCGCACGCGAGTTCTGGCTCGGCCGCGATGACCGTCCGGCCAGGCACTTCGGCCTTGACGAGCTCGCTGACCAGCGGAATCCGCGCGCTGCCGCCCGTGACGACGACGGTTTTCACCTCGGTGGCCTGGCCGATGATCCGCAGCAGTTCCTCGATCCCCGCCTGGACCGAGGTGCGGATCATCTCTTCGAACTCGGCCCTGGTCAGCACGGCTTCCCGGACTGTTGCCTCGGTGCTCGCGGACAGGAACTCCTTGGCCGCGACGCATTCCTGGCGCATCCTGCCGAGTTTCGTCCACGCGTCCGGGTCGGCTGGGTCGATCCCGCCGCTGCGGTTGCGCACGTACTCGAAGACCACGTCGTCGAAGCTGTACCCGCCGTTGGAGTCGACGCTTTCCGCCGAGTTGAGCACGTCGAACGTGCCGATCTGGGACCGCCTGACCACCGCGATGGCCAGGCCGGTCGCGCCGAGGTCGTACACGCCCAGCGCGTCGCCTGGCTGTACATCCTCGGTGGCGGCGTGGTTCTCGCTGATCGCGACGGGTTCGGGCAGCAGGGTGACGTTGTCGAGGTTGGTCTGGCGCAGCGCGCGGTGCAGCAGACGCCTGCGGTGATTCCCCCAACCCGCGGGGTGGGTCACCACGACGTGCTCAGGGGGTTCGCCTTCGGCGGTCGAGACCTCGTTGACTGTCCAGGTGATCAGCACCGCAGCCAGCGTCTCGGCCGTGCACACCTCGCGGCCGACCATGAGGGGGACCTCGTCGCCGATCCGCCTGGCGAAATCTCGCGCGGCGTTGGCGGGGTCGCTGGCCGCGTTGCGGTCGGCCGCGTCACCGACGACCACCGTGCCATCAGCCGCGAAGTACACCACCGTCGGTGCGGTGGCGGTGCGCTCGCCCAGCTGGACCGACTCGGGGTCGCCCCAGGTGGAGCCGTTCTGACGACCCCCGGCGGAGCCGTTGTAACGGCAGAGCGCGGCCGCGGTGCGGCAGGTGCCAACGTCGATCCCCAAGACGTATGGCATGCAGGAGTGCCTTCCGTACTAGATCGATCGGACCCCCGTCCGGGTTACCCCCGGATGGGTCACATCTTCATACCAACCCCGCAACTGTCGTGGTGAATCGGATCGGAACTCATAGGGGGACACCCTAATGCCCCTAATGGGGGAATTGGCCTAACCCTAGTTGGGGGATGTGATGACTCGGAGTGATCCCCGATGCCGGGGGTTGGCCCCGGCACATACCTTTCTGGGGCATCGCCGGGCAGCCAAGAAGGCCTGGCTCACTGATCGGCCGGATCGACAGCGACGTCGCCGCGCCAGATGAGTGGAACGAGCAGTTGTCGGTGACCGCCGAACTACCGGTGTCGATGGCTTTCCAGTGTTCCAGTCACTGTCAGCCCACGGGTGCCGCACCGTCGGATCGAGATCACCGACCAGCTGCCCGGTTGTTGCCCCTGTACCCCTAGAGGAGAGATTCAGTTGGTTCGCGACGACGCTCCCCAGTCGACCCCCGCCCCTGCCCCGGCCGCTGAGGCGACTGCGACCGCCCCCGGCGCGCAGGCCGGTGGCTCCGCTGAGCCCACCACCCTGCACGACTTCTGCCTGAACCTGCTCAACGACGCCGACGCGCTGAAGGCGTTCGAGCTGGACCCGCAGGGCTGCTTGGACAAGGTCGGCCTGACCGACATCACCCCTGCTGACGTGCAGGACATCATGCCGCTGGTGCAGGACCTGGTCCCGGCCGCCGGTATCGGCACGCTGCCCGCCCTCAACGACCTCGGCGGCCTCGGCGACGTGTCCGGCCTCGAACTGCCCGCCGTGCCTGCCGTGCCCAGCATTGACGGCCTGACCAGCGGCATCACCCTGGACGGCGAAGCCGGTGCGGACGGTGGCTGGGGCATCCTCGGCGCCGAGACCCCCCTCGGCGCGACGGGTGTCGCCGGCAACGTCGACGGCACCATCGAGGACGGCTCCCGGGTCGGCTACCAGGTCGCCCAGGCCAGCCCGCTCGGTGACCTCGGCCTCGGCGGCGAGCTGAACGCCGGCCTGGAGAGCGTCTCCGCGAACGCCGGTGTGTTCACCCCGTTCGGTGACATCGAGACCGGTGCGCACCTGATCGACGGCGACGCGGGCGGCCTCGCCTACGGCGGCGTCTCGATCGACGGCCCGCTGGACAAGGACATCAGCCTGACCACGACCGATGGTCTCGGCCTGCACCAGGACGTCGTGCCCGGCCTGTCCGGCAACGTCACCGACATCGCTGGCAAGGGTCTTTCCGACCCGACCGCCGTCACCGGCGCGCTGCTCGGTGCCGTGCCCGCGCTGCCCGCCATCCCGGGCCTGCCGCAGCTGCCGATCAGCGACCTGCCGATCCCCGAGCTGCCCGTGGACCTGCCGGTTGACCTGCCGCTGCCGGTCAGCGCGCCTGCCGCGGTCGACGGCCTGTCCACCGAGGGTGTCACCGACCTGGTCGGCGACGTCCACGGTGCCGTTCCGACCGACGTCGTCGGCGACCTGCCCGTCGGCGGTCTCGGTGACCTCGGCAGCGTGACCAACCTGCTGCCGCAGCTGCCGGTCAACGTGCCGGACGTGACCAGCGTCGTGACCAACGTGGTTCCGGACGTCACCTCGAACCTGCCGGTCATCGGTGGCGACGAGAGCGGCCACAACGTGCTCGGCGACGTCGTCGACTCGACCGGTCTCGGCAAGGTGCTCGACGACGGCCCCGTCGGCGACGTGGCGCACAACACTCTTGACCTGGGCGGCCTGCTGTAAGCAGCCCAGCTCAAACGGCCGGAGGCCGGGTTCTCCCTCGGGGGGCGGACCCGGCCTCCGGTTTCTTTTGTCGATGATGGTCTTCACCCGATCGGTCGAACAAGGCACACTGTTCGGGTGACTGCGGCGACCTGGCTCGAGGTGCTGGACCAGACCATCGGGGCATCCGTCGTCCACCACAGACCTGATCTGGCCGAACGCCTGCGTGCCAAGCGGGCGCAGCTGCTGGACCCACAGATCAGGGTGATGGTGATCGGCGAGGCGAACCAAGGCAAAAGCCAGCTGGTGAATGCCCTGGTGAGTGCTTCGGTGTGCGCGGTTGGCGACGACGTGACGACAGTCGCGCCCACAATCGTGCGCTACGCCGAGAAACCAGTGGCCGCGCAGTTGCTGCACGACGGCCAAGGCGCCGAACCCCAACGCATGCCGCTTCCCGTCGACCAGGCGACGAACCGAGGCAGCGACCCGGTGATGACGGAAGTCCGCATCCCACGCCAGATTCTCGCGGCCGGACTCGTGATCATCGATACGCCCGCGGTCGGCAATCTGCACCAGATGCGCGCGCAGAACACCTTCGCGGCGTTGAGCGGAGCCGACGCGGTCCTGCTGGCGTCGGACGCGTCCCAGGAACTGTCCGCCACAGAACTTGAGCTGCTTCGCCAAGTTCACCGGTCGTGCCCGACGATCCTGGTCGCGCTGACAAAGATCGACCTGACCGCCCGCTGGCGGCAGGTGGCCGAGCGCAACCGTGAACACCTTGCCAACGCGGGAGTCCAGGCCGCGGTAGTGCCGGTGTCGTCCGCGCTGAGGCTGCGCGCGGTGGCCAAGGACGACGAAGCGTTGAACGCCGAGTCCGGCTTCCCCGACCTGATCGAACGCCTGCGGACAGACGTCCTCTCGGTCGCGACGAACCCGTCGGCCCGCCAGAACTTCGCCGCCATGACCGGAACGGTCCTGGTCGAACTCGTCGGCCAGGTCAACAAGGAACTCGCGGCGCGCCCGGATGAGAGCAAGTCGCCAGCGGTCGCGGAGTACATGGACGCCCAGCAGAAGATGGCGGACCTGCGCCGCCGGTCGAGCAAGTGGCAGAACGTGCTGGCCGACGAGATGGCCGACCTGATCGCGGACCTGGAATACGACCTGCGCGACCGTACCCGCAAGATCCTGCGTGAAGTGGACCTTGCCTACGACGAGGCGGACCCGTCGAAAACCTGGGACCAGTTCGAGGACTGGCTCAACGAGAACCTGACCGAAGCCGCCACCGTGAACTTCAACTGGCTGGTCGAACGGTCGTGGTGGGTCGCCGACCGGGTGGCCGAGTGCTTCCCGGAGCGTCAGGACCTGGTGCCGGACAACGTGATTCCATCGGAAGCCGACCTTGATCCCGGCGACCCGAACCAGCCGAAGCTCGAAGCGTTCACGGTTGGCCAGAAGGTCTTCAGCGGTATGCGCGGTTCCTACGGCGGCGTGCTGATGTTCGGTCTGATCACGACCATGGCCGGATTGCCACTGCTGAACCCGATCTCGATCGGCGCCGGTCTGGCGCTCGGTGCGAAAGGCATCGGCGAAGACGGCGAAGCGCGGCTCAAGCGACGCCAGCAAGCCGCGAAATCAGCGGCACAGCGGCATGTGGACGACTTCTTCCTGCGGTTCTCCAAGGACTGCAAGGACGCGGCCCGCCGGATCCAGCGCGGACTGCGTGACCACTTCGCGGAGCTGGCGGACAAGCTGCAGCAAGGCCTGGCGGACGCGGCCGCGGCGGCGCAGAAGTCGGCACAGGCGGAACTGGCCGCGCGTCAGCGCAGGGACCAGCAGCTCAAGCAAGCGCTGGCGCAGTTGAAGGAGTTGCACGGGCAGATGACCCGAATCGCCGGGGCGCTGCCCGCATCGAGGAACCCATTGGAGATCTCCGCGTGACGAGTACCGTCGACGAGGCGGTCTGGGCGATCCTGCACGAAGCACTGCGGCTTTATCAGGACAGCCCAAGGGCGACGAACTGGCTGCGTCACCACATCACCAGGTTTGACTCGCCGCTGCGGATAGCGGTGGCCGGACGCCAGGGAAGCGGAAAGTCGACGGTCGTGAACGCCGTCGTTGGTGACGAGGTTGCTCCGATCGAAGTGGACGGTCCGGTCTTCACCTGGTACCAGGACGGGCCGCAGCCAAGGGCGACTGTCTACATGCGACAGGGTCCGCCGGTCGAGCCGCCGATCGGCCGAGTGGGCCGAAGGATGGACATCGACCTGAGCCAGTTCGAATCCGGTGGCGTGAACCGGATCGTGGTCGACTGGCCTGCGCGTGTCCTGCGTGACTCGACCCTGATCGACACACCGCCGATCGCGGCGGAGATCTCCGAGCAGATCGCGGCAGAAGCCGACGCGTTGTTGTACGTGACGCCTCAAGTGCACGTCATGGACATCAGATTCCTTCAGTCCACACAGGACCATCCGGTGGCCCGTGCGGCCCCGGTGAACGGAATCATGCTGCTGTCGCGCGCGGACGAGGTCGGCGGCGGGAAAATCGACGCACTGACGACCTCAAAGCAAATCGCGCGACGGTATCGGCGAGACGCCCGAGTCCGTGGCCTGTGCCAGAACGTCGTGGCGGTGTCAGGACTGATCGGCCAAGCGGGCCGGACAATGCCAGAAGAGGAATTCCAAGCGCTGGCAGCATTGGCGACGGCACCTCGCGCGCAGACAGAGGAGTTGTTGCTGTCCGCGGACAGGTTCACGCGCGCGGAGCACATGTTGTCTGCGTCAACTCGCCGCGAGATGACGGACCGGCTTGGCATGTTCGGAATCCGCCTGGCGCTCACGTTGATCAGGCAAGGCTCGGACACTCGTAACAAACTGGCGTCAGAATTGGTGCAGCGCAGCGGGTTGAATGAGCTCAAGGATTCGATCGGCCGATTGTTCGTGGACCGCCGCGAGGTCCTGAAGGCACGCTCGGCTCTGTTGGGTTTGGACGTCGTGCTGCGAATGGAACCCCGTCCAGGCGCGGCGAAACTCGTGACCGACGTGGAGCGAGTCCTTGCGGGCGCGCATGAATTCCACGAGCTCCGGCTGCTGGGTGGCCTGTTGTCCGGCCGGACCCGTCTCCCGGAGGAGCTAGGTGCGGAGGCTCAACGTCTGATTGGCGGTTATGGCACAGACCTGGGCGCCCGCTTGGGTTTCGATCGAGAAGTAACCCAAGCGGAAGTCCAGAACGCCATTTACGACGCGCTGGCGCGCTGGCGTGAGCAATCGGAAAACCCCATGCTCGGCAGCGCGGAACGCGACGCGGCCAGGGTCGTGGTCCGCAGCTGCGAAGCAATGCTGACCTAGCGACGGTGTAACAGATTCCGTCTCCGCCTGCGTTCAGGGTCGACGAAGTCCGGCGGGGTGAACCAGGCGACGTCGTCTTTCAGCTCGACTTTCCAGTCGCTGCGGTGCACTAGTCTGTGATGGCGACCGCAGAGCAGCACGAGGTTGTCGACGGCGGTAGGCCCGCCGTGTTGCCATTCCACTATATGGTGCCCGTGGGACACACTCGCTGGCCGTTCGCAGGTGGGGAAGGTACATCCGCGATCGCGAAGGACCAAGGCCCGCCGGATGTGCGCGGGGATGGTGTAGGAAGGCGCGGCGATGTCGAGTGGTTTCGATTCACCGCCCATCACGGCAGGCAGAACGTGGGCATCGCAACAGATTCGTCGTGCCTCGGCTGCGGTCAGTTGGGTTTCCGGCAGGACACGGTCGGCTGCCATGGTCTTGAGTGCGTCGAGGGAGATGGTGACGGCGATTTCGGTTTTGAGGCCATTGTGTGTTGGCAGGTCTGGACAGTTGGCGGCCTGTTGCAGGACGTCGGCGAACGCGTCGCCGCCGCGTTCGGCGTAGCCGCGAGGGTCGTCGGCCTCGTACTTCTCGAACGGTTTGAGCAGTTCGTTGAACAAGACAGCGGTTTCAGCATCGAGCCGCCCTTTGAACTCGAGGTGTCCGTCGCTGTAGGTGTGTCGCCGCAACTCCCGTTCCGGTCGGTGCGGCTGGTCGACGTTCGGTGGTTTCCCGTCCGGGTCGACGATGTCGCGCACGACGCGTTCGCCGAACCGGGCTAGCGCGTTCGGATCGTCCTGCGCGGCACGTTCGATCAGCAACTCCTCGGCCAGTGACACCTTGTCGGGTTGAAGGTGGGTCAAGCTTGCGACGAACCTCCGGATCACCTCGACCTGTCCGATACTGACCTCGCCAGCGTCGAGTTTCTTGGCAGTCAAGGGAATGGAAGCCGCAACCACAGTCCCGGTGGGTGTCTTGGCGTCGTTCAGGGCGGCCGCGTGGGCGAGCCGTTGGTTGCCTTCCTGGCGCGTGATGTTCAAGGTGTGCATGAGAAGCGCGGTGGTGTTGCTGTAGCCCAAGCAGTACGCGGTGCCCCGCGCATCCGCTTCGGCCAGAAAAGCAAGGTGCTCGGCATAGTCTCGGCGTAGCTTGCGTTCCGAAGCGGAGATGCACGCGACAAGCTCACGATCGTCGAGCTGCCAGTGTGTCGATGTGATCTCCCCCATGCCTCCAGATTACGCCGCCACAACGTGAAAGTCCCTGCAATACAAGGCAACCACACGATTGGGTGCCAACGCTGGACAACGCTGCAGTCACGAGGGAACGCGAGGAGTGGTGGGAGGCAAAGGTCAAGACAGCCTGCAGGAAAGGCGGACACGGTGTGCCGGAGTGGTGGACACGGTGTGCTGGAACGGTGGACACGGTGTGCTGGAACGGTGGACACGGTGTGCTGGAACGGTGGACACGGTGTGTTGAAACCCTAGGCCACTGGGGTGTTCTGGTCGGTACCGATTTCTGTTGCTGAGAGCGGCCGGTTGTAGATCCGGATGTCGTCAATCAGCCCGCCGAAGTACTCACCCCAGATCAAGTTGCCGCCAATCCGCAGGGGATTACCGGAAACCGTCATACTTCCGGCGCTGGGAACGGTCGCGACCTGGTTTCCGTTGACGTACAACCGAATCGTCGTAGCGTCGTACGTCACGGCAAGGTGAGTCCAAGTGTTGGCAGGCACGGCCGCGGTCCCGTCAACAAACCGGTCGTCCGCCCCAACCCGCAGCCAGGCCGAAGGCCGGGAAGCCCCATTGTCGCTGTAAAGCCCGTATGCGAGCCCGTCGGTCCGTTCTTTCAACAGGACCGTACGCCAAGCCGCCGCACCGGAACTTGGCCTGACCCAAGCCGAAAGGGTCATGCCGTTCGTGAGATCCAGCAGGTTCGAATCCTCCACAGTGACCAGGTCATTGACACCGTCGAAGGACAGTGCTCCACCATTGCGGCCAGCGCCCCACGTGGCCCCGGAAACAACTCCGGTGTGCCCACCGCCGGTCCGGTCGGTCAAAGTGGACCCGGATCCCTCGTTGAAGTTGTACGCGGCCACCGGCGGGGGAGGCCCGGAGTTGTTGACAGTCACCGAAACCGGAGTCGAGGTAGCCGTATTTCCAACAGCATCCCGCGCGACAGCGGTGATCTGGTGTGCGCCATTGCCCACGGAACCGCTGTTCCAGCTCAAAGCGTAAGGAGCCACAGTGTCCTCGGCTCCGGCATTGACCCCGTCAACCCGGAACTGAACCCCAGCGACCCCGCCGGAGTCGGCAGCGTTGGCGGTCACGTTCACAGTCCCGGAAACGGTTGCCCCACTTGCTGGAGCCGTCACCGAGACGGTAGGTGGAGTCGAGTCCGCGGTAACCACAGCGGAAGCCTGGTTCGATGGAGCCGAGGAGTTCCCCGAGCCATCCCGGGCGATGACCCGGTAGTAGTACTGGCCCGCGGCCAAACCGGTGTCACTGAAAGTCGTGGCGGTCACCGTCGCAACCTTGTTGGTCGGGCCGGGAGCAGTCCCCGAGTTCACCATCCGGTGCACGTCATACCCAGTGACACCAACATTGTCCGTCGAGGCGGCCCAGGAAAGCGAAACGGTCCCAGCCCCAGGAGTGGCAGTCAGCCCAGCGGGAGCGGTAGGCGGAACGCCGTCCCCGGCGACAGGAATGTCCTTGTTGGCCAGAACCTCGGCCGCCGAAAGAGAACGGTTGTAGACCCGGACGTCATCCATCTGCCCGGAGAAATACTCGTTCCACAACAGGTTCCCGCCCAAGCGCAGCGGCGAAGTAGACGTGATCATCGGTCCAGCGGCAGGAGCGGTGGCAACCTGTTCCCCATTCACGAACAGCCGCAAGGTCGTTGCGTCGTACGTCACCGCGAGATGAGACCACGCGTTGGCGGGCAAATTGGGCCCGTTCACGAACCGATCCCCACCGGAACTCGTGAACCACGCTGAAGCAAAACCAGGCCCCGACGAATAAAGGCCATAGGAAAGATTGTCAGGACGTTCCTTCAAGATGACCGTCCGCCAGGCGGTCACGGCAGCAGGCCGGACCCAAGCCTCAAGAGTCATCGCGTTGGTCAACCGCAGATCGGCAGCGTCCGCAATGGTCACCAGGTCGTCAACGCCGTCAAAAGACAGCCCGCCACCGGTATGCCCGGCGGCCCACGAAGCCCCGGACACAACTCCCTTGTGCCCTTTGCCAGTCCGGTCGATCAGCTCAGTCCCCGAGCCGTCGTCGAAGCTGTAAGCGGCCACAAGGGACGGATCCCCGCCGGAAACCCGGACGAAATCGGCCCGATATGTCGTATCGGACGTGCCCACGAAGACGTCCTGAACCCGAGGCCCGCCGTGCGACCAGTTCTGGAACTCATAGGTGTCCGAACCGGACACCTGGGTCTGCGCCGCCGACAACGACAGCCGAGACCCGTGAATTGCTTGCAACGTGAACGGAGCCGGACCGGACTTGCCGCTCGCCGTTGCCGTCAGTCCAGGCGGGTTCGTCTCGATCCGCACAGTGCTGACGCGAGGATCCAATCGCTTGCTCGCCTTAGCAACCGCGCCGGTCTGATCGGTCGCGGTGAGCCGCAACTCCAGATAGGCCGGATACTCGTGATCAGGCGCCGCGAAACTCCCGCTGGACACGCCAGGGAAGCTCGTCAGCTCATGCTGGTGGCAGTTGTCGATGGTCGGACAGTGATGCAGAACCACGTTCCAGTTCAAAGCGGACGCGGGCAGGGCGCCCTCCTCGGGATCCACCGCGGTCCCACTGAAATTGACCGTGTCCCCGACAGCCCATGACGTGCTCGGCGTATTGATCGTCACGTTGGGCGGCCTGGTTCCCGCGAATATCTGCTTCGACGCGACATCACTCAGCCCGCCGGGATCACTGACCCGCACGGCGGCGTTGTACACCTTCGCGGTCGTATAGGTCCGGGAAATCGTGGCACCCGTGCCATCGTTGAAGTTCCCGTCGCCGTCCAGATCCCAGGCGTACGAAAGCGTGCTGCCCTCGGGATCATTCGAAGCGGCCGCACTGAACGACACCGTCAGTGGCAGATGGCCCTGCGTCGGGTTGGCCGTGATCGAAGCGACCGGAGGCTGGTTTCCCGAGTTGTAACGGAACCGCCGAACCTCGCCAGCCGCGATGTCCACATAGAACAAGTCGCCGTTCGGCCCGATCTTCAGATCCACGGCGAAAGCGTCGTTCTTGAACACGATCCGGTTCGCCGGGTTCGGCGCGCCGTCCGGGCCGGGGAACATCGTCCAGATGCAACGCCTGCTGTAGTCGGCGAAGAACAACGCGCCCTTGTACTGCGCCGGATACGAATCCTTGTTGTAGAAAGCCGCGCCGGACACCGACGAGCCGGTCGCGTCCGAGCATCCGTCGCCTGGCACAACAGGATCCGCGTGGTTGTACGTGTAGTACGGGGGAGTGTGCGGCACGGCACCGCTGTAGATCCGTTCGCACATCGTCAAACCGAAGTTGTAGCCGCCGGACCGCTGGTTGCCTTCCATGCAGGGCCAGCCGAAGTTGTCGATCGAGCCGTCGATCGGGTTGGTGATCCGGTTGACTTCCTCCCAGGTTCCCCAGCCGACGTCGCCAGCCCAGATCTCGCTCGTGCCAGGGCGGAACGCGAACCGGAACGGGTTACGCAGCCCGGCGGCCACAACTCGGCGCGCGTTCGCGTCGGTGCTGCTGATCATCGGGTTGCCCGGTGCGCCTTGGCCAGTGGCCGGGTCGATCCGGATCACCGTGCCGTCGAGACCCATGGGGTCGCTCATCGTCTGGTAGTCCTGCGAACGCAACGCGCCGCCCTCCGCCGTCGGCGGGGACTGCGTTCCACCAACTGGAACAGGCGGGTCACCGCACGGGTTTTTCGGGCTTCCGGCTTGTCCGTAGTCCGCCCAGTTGAAGCTCGCGCCGTCGCCGCCACTGGCGTAGAGGTAGCCGTCCGGGCCGAACTTCAGGTCACCGACGGAGTGGCTCGGATATTGCTGGCACCAGTCCTCGATCAGGACTTGTTCCGCACCCGACGTCGCATCCAATCTGGACAAACGGCCGGAAATCACGCAGCCGTCGCCGGTTGCGCCCGGCGGGTTGGGGCAGGAATCGCTTGTGGCGTTCGGGCTACCCCAACGCGGAGCCGTTGCGCCGATTGCCGCGTCGTGTGCGTAGAGCACGTAGACCGACGGGTCGGCCGGGAAGCCTGGCGCCAGTGCGAGGCCCATCATGCCGCGGTCGAGTTCGTTGTAGACCTTCGTTCGCATGTCGGCGAACACGGTCGGCGTGGTGTCGCCGAGACCGTCAAACACCTTGATAACACCGCTTTTCTCGGCGACGAAGACGCGGCCGTCCTCACTGAAGTCCACCGCCATCGGTGCTTCGAGGTTGCGCAAGATGGTCTGTTCGGTGAATCCGGCAGGCAGCGCCAGCGCTTCGGCCGCGGGAAGCACGACCAGTGGCGCGAGACTGAAGGCGAGCATGATGGCAAGAGGCTTCCACTGTGGCCGCATACGCCACTATCCGCTCCGGCCGCTTCTCCCGTTACGCTTCAGGCAAATGAAAAGTGGGAACTAGATCCAGCCGCGTTTGGTTGCTTGCCAGATGAGTTGGATTCGGGTACGGACACCGGTGATCTTGATCAGGTCGTGCAGCCGTCGTTGCACCGTGCGGGTGCTCAACCCCAGTTGCGCGGCGATCGACTGATCGGTGAGACCGGCCAGTAGCAAGGAAATCAGCCGCATGTCGCCCGCGGTCGGCTCGTCGGCGGCGTGGTCTTCGTCCAGTTCTCCGCTGGCGCCGAGCAGGATCGGTGTCGCGGACCGCCACAGGGTTTCGAACAACGCGATCAACGCGTCAAGCAACCCGCTGGGGTGCACCAGGATCGCGCTGGCCTCGCCACCGGGCTCTGGTTCGGTCTCTGGGACGATCGCGAGGTCCTCGTCGGCTATCGCCAGCTTCAGCGGCAGGTCGAAGGCGACACGGGCCTCCTCGCCCCTGGAAACGGCATCGGAGACTTCGTACGGATCTCCAGGCAGCGACAGTAGTTCGCGGTCGTAGATGACCCGGAACCGGACGCCTTGGGCCAGTACGGCGTACTCAGCGTCATTGTCCTGCGCGCTGACCGCCACGACTGGCGGCTTGACGAGCCCGCGCACCTCTTTGCGGGCGTTGCGCTGCAACTGATCCACACGCTGTGCGATCGCTTTGCTGCCGTGCACGACCTCAACGAACCCGAATGGGTCAGCGCGGCTTCGATACTCGTTGGTAAGTAAGGTGATCCGGGCGCGGATCTCGCGCAGTTCCTGCTCCCTGCTCTGCACGAGTGGGCCGAATGCCAGGTCCGGTGGGGCAGGTCTGTACCGCCCGGAAGGGCCGGGAACGACGGTCGCCATGCCGCGGGATTCCAGCGACAGCAGCAGGTGCGCGGCTTGCAGCGGGTCGATGGCCAGATCTTCGGCCAGTTCGAGATCGGTCGCCGCGGCCAAGCGCAGCAGGGCACGGTAGGCGGTTTCCTCGGTGGCGGTCAGGCTTGCGACGTCGTGCACGCGACCCCCTAGTTGGTTCTTTTCCTGCTACTTCGTTTTCTCGCCGGAAAACGTGACGGAATCACGTCATGTCATCAGTCCGCCACGGTCAGGCATGGAGCGCAGCGTATCCGAATGCACACAATCCGAAAGATCCCTCCGCGTTACGTCTTGATGATCGATGGGAGGTGAACGTCCTCCTCGGAGGGTCGAAAAGTGGTTTGACGGCGGTGTTTTTGGGCCGAGCGGCCCAATGACACGGCCCATTCGCGGGCTGCCGCGAGACAGGAGCGCTATGTCCACGCGTAGACGGAGTGGCGGGTTACTGCGAGCGGCTTTGGTCGCCGTGCTCGCCTTCGTCCTTGCGACCGTGTATTCGACTCATGCCCTTGCCGCTGGTCCGAACAGCGGTACTGGAGCGGCCGGACAGGTCAACCCGGCGTCCAAGATTGACAGTGCGGTCACGAAATCACTGACACAGGCCGGTTTTGTCACGTTCTTCGTCGAACTGGCCACGCAGGCCAACCTCAACTCGGTGAGCTCGACCGGCCGGGCGGGCACGCAGCGGACCGCGGATGTGTTCGCCGCGTTGACATCCCACGCGGACCAGACGCAGGCCGGACTGCGGGAGCTGCTCACCGCGCGGGGTGTCGAGTTCACCCCGTTCTGGATCGCCAACACCATCAAGGTAACTGGGGACGGCGCGCTGGTCGACGAGATCGCCACGCGCCCTGAGGTCAAGCAGATCCTGCCCGAGCGGTTCTACCCGGTGCCGGAGCTGACGCCAGCGCAGGAGCAGGCGCAGATCAACGCCGTCGAGTGGAACATCGACCGGGTGCGGGCCAACAAGGTCTGGAGCGACTTCTCGGTACGGGGCGAGAACGTCGTCGTCGCCAACATCGACACCGGTGTCCAGTACACCCATCCCGCTCTGGTTGGGAAGTATCGCGGGAACAAGGGTGACGGCACCTTCGACCACAACTACAACTGGCACGACCCGTCCCGGGTCTGCGGCAACCCGTCGCTTGCTCCGTGTGACAACAACAACCACGGTTCGCACACGATGGGCACCATGGTCGGTGACGACGGTGGCGCCAACCAGATCGGTGTCGCGCCGAACGCCAAGTGGATCGCGGCCAAGGGCTGCGAGGCAAGCAGCTGCTCGGACACCGCGCTGCTGTCGTCCGGTCAGTTCATCGTGGCCCCGACTGACCTGAATGGACAGAACCCGCGGCCAGACCTCGCGCCGGACATCGTGAACAACTCCTGGGGCGGTGGCGGCGGCAACCAGTGGTACCTGCCGACCGTGAACGCGTGGGTCGCCGCCGGTATCTTCCCGGCGTTCTCCAACGGCAACAGCGGCGCGTTGGGCTGCAACAGCTCCGGCTCGCCCGGTGACTACGCGGTGTCCTATTCGGCCGGTGCGTTCGACGTCAACAACGCCATCGCGTCGTTCTCGTCGCGTGGCCCCGGTTCCGGCGGCATCATCAAGCCGAACATCTCCGCGCCTGGTGTCGCGGTCCGTTCGTCGATCGCCAACGGCAGCTACGGCGCGATCAGCGGGACATCGATGGCCTCGCCACATGTGGCTGGCGCGGTCGCGCTGATCTGGTCGGCGTCTCCGGCCCTCGCGGGTGACGTCAATGCCACGAAGGCGCTGCTGAACCAGACCGCTGTGGACACACCGAGCACGCAGTGCGGTGGCACACCGGAGAACAACAACGTCTGGGGCGAAGGCAAACTGGACGCGTTCATCTCAGTCGAGGCCGCACCGCGCGGTCCGACAGGTGCCATCGCGGGCACGGTCGTCAGCGCTGGCAAGCCTGCTGACGGTGTGAAGATCGAGATCAGTGGCCCGACCTCGATCGTGCGGACCACGGGCGCGGACGGCAAGTTCAGCCTCGACCGGGCCCCGGTCGGCAGCTACACCGTCAAGGCGAGCAAGTTCGGCCTTGTCACCAAGGAAGTGAAGGTCGTCGTCGAGGAAGGCAAGACGGCATCGGCCGACTTCGACCTGCCCGCCGCGCCGAGCTTCACGATCAAGGGCACGGTCAAGGCGCCGGACGGCTCGGCGCTCGGTGCCGCTGAGGTCTCACTGGCGAACACACCGGTGGCCGCGGTGAAGACCGACCCGGCAGGCGCGTACACGCTCAGCGTTCCCGCTGGGACGTACGAGGTTGTCGCCGACTACGGCCGCTGGCTGCAGCCAGGGCGCAAGAGCGTGAACGTCAGCGGGAACGTGACCGCGGACTTCGGTCTTGAGGCCAAGGTGGACGCTTACGGCTACACCCCGCGGCACGCCACGCCGTCGTGGGTTGACACGTCGACCGCGCTGTCGCTGACCGGTGACAACGCATCGGCGAACGTCAACCTGCCGTTCCCGGTTACCTTCTACGGCAAGACATACAAGACCGCAGCCGTGCACACCGACGGTTACCTCGCGTTCGCGGGTGTCGGTGCGCCTGGTGGCGCGATTCCGGCTCCGGCCACCCCGAACGGCGCGATCTACGCCTTCTGGGACGACCTCGTCGTGGACGCGCAGGCCAGTGTGCGCACGCACACTGACGGTGCCGCGCCCAACCGACGGTTCATTGTGGAATGGCGCAACGTGACGGTGAAGTCGGCGCCAGGCAGCCGCCTGTCTGCCGAGCTGATCCTGACCGAGGGTGGCCGTCTTCAGTTGCAGTACCAGGGAATCGACCCGTCCAACCCGGCTGAGGCCGGTGCTGGCGCCACGGTCGGCCTCGAGAACGAGACCGGCACGGTCGCCCTGCCGTACTCGGTGAAGAAGGCTCACCTCGCCGACGGCACCGCGATTTCGGCGCGGGTGCCGAACACCGGCCTGGTCCGCGGCACGATCACCGATGCCAACGACAAGCAGCCGATCGCCGGTGGTTCGGTGGCGTTGCAGCGCGCGGGCAAGACCGTGAACGCGGTCTCCGACTCGACCGGGTTCTTCCAGGCCGAGGTCACGCTTGGCAGCTTCACCGTTGTCACGAGCCAGCGTGGCTACGAGTCCGACCGGGCCAACCTCACGATCGGCTCCGAAGGCGTTCTGCTGACCAAGGACTTCGCGTTGCGGTCGTCGTCCTTCGAGGTCAACCCGACCGCGCTCGAGGTCGTCGTCCCGGCAGGCGAGACCCGCAAGCGCACGGTGACCGTCCGCAACTCCGGTTCCGCCACCGGCAACTGGGAGCTCAAGGAGGTCTCCGGCGGTGTGCTGGAAGACCCAGGCACCGCGGCCAAGGGCTTGGCGGCCAAGGCCAAGGCACAGGGCGTGAAGAACTACGACCCGAACGGCCGTACCTCGGTTGGTTTGGACACCGCCGACGTGAGCAAGGCGGCGGCGCCGGACGCACCGGGCAACGTGCTGAAGACGTTCCCGCTCAACGAACTCACCAAGGGCTGGGGCGCGGGTTTCAGCTCGGGCAAGGTGTGGATCTCCGACGTGAGCGCCACCATCTCGGGCTCGATCGCGAACTACGGCACCGAAGGCACGTTCGGTGCGACGTTCCCGTCGAACCTCGGCGGCTGGCCGGGTGACCTGGCGTTCGTGCCGGGCCGCAACCTGGTCTGCCAGGTCACGGTCGGCGGGGACAACGGGATCAAGTGCCTCAACCCGGACACCGGTGCGCTGGTCGCCAGCATCACCGGCAGTCCGTGGGGCGCGATCTCCCAGCGTGGTCTCGCCTACCGGGCCGACGATGACACGTTCTACATAGGTGGCTGGAACGAAGGCGTGATCTACAAGGTCAAGGGTCTGTCCTATCCGGACCCGGGTGCGCTGGTCAGCAGTTGCCGTCCGGGCACCGGCCTGACCGCGATCTCCGGTCTGGCCTGGTCGCCGCGTGGCGTGCTGTGGGCGGCGACGAACTCGGGCACCGACACGATCGCCGCGTTGAACCCGGACACCTGTGCACAGGTGGCCACGGTTCCCGACCCCGACGCGACGACCACCTTCTCCGGTGCCGGTCTTGAGCTCGACGAGACCGGAAACCTGTGGGTGATCTCGCAGTCGGCGACCGGCAAGAGCAAGGCGTCGCTGGTCGAATCGCCGATCCCGAGCTTCGCCGACGTCCCGTGGCTCTCGCAGAGCGTCGCGGGCGGCAGCCTGGCAGCGGGTGCGGGTCAGCAGGTCGAGATCACGGTCGACGCGACCAACCTCAAGCCTGGCGTGCACGGCGCGACCATCTTCGCGATCACGAACGCGGCCAAGCGTTCGACGATCTCGATCCCGGTCAAGGTGATCGTGCCGAAGACCAGGATCAGCCTCGACGCCGGTGGCAACGGCGGCGTCGACGCGCTCGGCGACAGCTGGAGTGCGGATCAGGCGTACTCGACCGGCGGAATCGGCTGGCTCGGCCAGTCGTCCAAGCCGGCGAGCACGACCGAGGCGATCTCCGGCACGTCCGAGCAGTCGCTGTACCAGACCCAGCGGGAAGGTGCTTACGAGTACCGATTCGACGGGCTGGCGAAGGGCGTCTACCAGATCGAGCTGAACTACGCCGAGCTCGGCTGGACGGACCCGAACGCCAGGCTGTTCGACGTCATCATCGAGGGCAAGCTGGTCACGCCCGCGCTGGACGTCGCTGGTGAGGTCGGTGGCTTCGCGGCCTTGGCCACTTCGCAGTTCGCCCAGGTGGACGACGGTCAGCTCAACGTCCGGTTCGTGTCACGGGCGGGCGCGCCGATCGTCAACGGCGTGCGAGTGACCGAACGGCCTGATCGGGCCACTCCGTAACACTCCTTGAAGGTGGCCCTTGCCGTCGGGCAAGGGCCACCTTCGCTCCTAGAACTCGGAAAAGACGTACGGAACAGCGCGCGGGAACAGCTTCGCCAGCTCCGGAATCGCTTCTGTTGGTACGGAACCGAAGCCGCGTACGCCGATCTCGTCGGGCGAGAGCACGCCATAGACCAGGCCGGAGAAACCCGCCGCGGTGAGTTGCACGGTCGGGTCGCCTGAGGTGATTTCGAGCTGGCCGGATGTGCCGTCCAGTACGTACTTCCCGGCGATGAACTCGTCGTCGACGATCTCGATGCCGACCCGGGCGTGGCCAGCCTTGAGGCCCTGCAACCCTTCGACGGACAGCACCCTGGCCATTGGCGCGGCGGTGACGGGGTACTTCACCTTGGTCTCGACCTGGACCGCGAGGTCGGTTGCCCACAGCTCAGGGAACTCGTCCGCCGCGACCTTGACCTTGACCTCGGCGACCTGATCGACGTGGCGTGCGAAGAACTGCAGCAGCAGCGCCCGGCCCAACGGGTTGGTGTACAACAGGTTCCGCGCCTCAAGGGTGCCGCCGTGTTCGGCGATGCGGTACACCGACAGGCCGATGACCTCGTCGCCCGACTTGGCGACAAGCAACCAGTTCTCGTTCTTGTCACGCAGTTGAAGATCCCGATCGGGCGGGAAGATCGAGAAGCCGTGTCGTTGCGTCACGAATCGTTCGGTGAACTCCCGATAGGTGGGGTAGGCGGTGTCGATCTGCTGCCATTCGACGGTGCCATCGAGGTCGGTCCGCATCAACCGGCCGAGGTCGGCGGGGTTGAACCGGACCGTGCGGGTCTTGGGCGTGCTGGCAAAGCCGAACTTCTCGTAGAACGAGGACCGGAACGGATACAGCACCGACAGGACCTGGCCCTGGTCACGCGCCTGGCTGAACAGCTCGTTGAGCAGAGCCCGGATGTAGCCCTTGCGCCGGACGTGCGGCTGTGCGGCGACGGCCGCGATACCGGCCATCGGGTACACCGTGCCGCGGAGGTTCTGGCGCATCGGGATCGAGGTGCCTTCCGCGACGTCGACCCCGTCTTCCTCGACAGCCAGAGTCGCGTTCTCGCCCCAGTAGGTTCCGATGGCGTCCAGCTGCTTCGATCGCTCGTCCGACGAGATGGGCGAGCCCCAGAAGGCGTACTCCAAGGTGCGGAATTCCTGGCGTTGCTCGGCAGGGACTCGGCGAATGTGCATCCGGTGAACCTATCTACTCGGCGGTAGCATCTCGCGCATGACGTGGATGGTGTACGGCGCGAACGGGTATACCGGCAAGTTGGTTTCCCGGCTGGCGGTGGCGCGCGGCGAACGACCAGTACTCGCCGGACGCAGCCACGAAGTCCGAGAACTGGCCGCTGAGCTGGGCCTCGAGCACAGAATCTTCACTCTGGCCGCAGCGGAGGACAACCTCGACGGGATCTCCGCGGTCGCGCACTGTGCTGGCCCGTTCTCGGCGACCTCCAAGCCGATGGTGGACGCCTGCCTGGCGACGGGCACGCACTACCTGGACGTGACCGGCGAGGTGGACGTGTTCGAGGCCATCTTCGCCCGATCTGACGAGGCAGCTGCGGCTGGCGTCGTGCTGTTGCCTGGGTCGGGGTTTGACGTGGTGCCGAGTGACTGCCTCGCGGCCATGTTGGCGGCGGCTTTGCCTTCGGCGGTGTCGTTGAACCTGGCGTTTATCGCGGGAGGTGGGCTCAGCGGCGGCACCTTGAAGACCACGGTTGAGGGAATGGCCACGGGTGGTCGGATCCGTAAGGACGGTTCGTTAGTGACTGTCCCGGTTGGACATTCGACCTTGGTTGCCGCGTTCCCGTCCGGGAAGCGGAGCGTGCTCTCGTTGCCGTGGGGCGATATTTCGACGGCTTACCGATCGACTGGGATCCCGAACATCACCAATTACATGGGCGTAGGGCTACCCGCCGGGGTGGTCAGCCGGGTGCAGCGGTTTTCCGCGCCTTTCATGCGTACGCCGTTGGCTCAGCGGATCGGCAAGGCTGTGGTTGGGCTCGTTTCCGGGCCGGGGGAGAAGCGTCGCGCGGACAACCGTTCCGAGTTCTGGGGCGAGGCCCGTTCCGCGGATGGTCGCATCGCCACCGCCACTTTGGTCACGCCTAGCGCTTACGACATCACGGCCGATGCTGTGGTTCGGATCGCTATGGGAATCGGCGGGGTCAAGCCGGGTTCGCACACTCCGGCCACCGCTTTCGGCGCGGACTTCGTGAAAACCTTGGACGGGGTGATCGCCGGGCCCGTCACGGTACTTTCGTGAACCGGAGAATCCAGCCGGAGTCGGTGATCTGATCAGACTTGAACTGCCAGTGGTACTCGCTCGCGATCGTCACCAGCTCCTGCTTGGGTACCTCACCGAACTGAAACCAGTCGACCTCCAGCCTGTCGCCGCTCGCAGTGCCGAAGAAGTCGCCTGCCGCGGTCCGTTGCACGCTGTGCTTGCGTTGCCTTGGCCCTTTTCGCGGGACGACGATGGTGATCGCAACCGTGAGCAGGAACAGGCCCAACGAGCCCACGATCATCAAGATGCCAACGGTGTTAGAGCTCAAGACGCCTCTTTTTCGGTGGGGGCGGAGTGAACACCAGGACTTTCGCCGCGGTTCTGCGGCTCAGCCCTTCCTCCTTGAACGTGTATCCCATCGATTCGGCCAATTCCCGGATCATCGGAACGGTCAACGGGTAACAGTCCCAGACCTCCACCGAGGTCTCATTCAGATCGGTTCTTGTATTGCCGCCGAGTTGCCGCGCGCGCCAGACCAGTTCTTGGCCTCGACTGTGGACGAGTTGCTGTCGAACAATCCGATCGCGCCAGGTATCTGCAGTGCGACCGCTGAACCGCCCTGCATCCCCTTGGCTGCGACGTCCGCGATCGGGTGAACCAACGGACTGCCAACGGTCCTGTCCGCGATCCAGGTGAACAACCTGGACGCGTCCGGCGGGATCCCTGCGGTCTCGGCGAAGGCCTGGCTGCCTTTGGACACCGCCTGGCCTATGTCGGCGACCTTCTCGGCACCGGAGATGGCATCCGCGGCGGCACCGAAACCCATGCGGATGGCCGTTGCGCCGGGAATGAGTCCAACCGCATCGCCAGCCAGCGAGACCCAGGCATTGGGGTCGTCCCACTTCTCGTTGACGGTCATGTCCGCAGCATGCGCCGCCAGTGCGACACCACCGGCGATCAGCGCGATCGGACCGCAGATGGGGGCCAAGATCGGAATGAACGACAGCGCCCCGGCGACAGCCGAGACGATTCCCGCGATGTCACCGATATCGCCGAGATGGTCCTTGAACCACTTGCCGAAGTCATCGAACAGCTCACCGAAGGACTCGAAGAACGCCTTGTTCGGCGCATCCTCCGCAGCGTCGTTCAGCGCCTTGGCACACGTGGCGCCGTCGTCCTCCCAGGTGTCCCTGAGTTTCCGGGCCTCGGCGCGGATGTCATCGAGCTTGTCCCACGCGGCGTTCGCGGCGCCGATCTTGTTGACGGCGTCGTCGTGCAAGGCAGAGTTTGACGTGTCGTTCATCGCGGCGGAGCGCGCACTTCGAGCGCCGGAATCTTTGGCTTCGGCGTCGGCTTTCGCCTGCTTTGCTTGCTGCTCCAGCTCTTGGGCGCGTTTCTGGTGCGCCGCCAGCCGGTCGCTCCACGTCGACAGCGCTTTGCCCGCGGCGTCCAGCGACTTGTGCGCGTCGTCCAGGTACTTCGGCAGTTCGCCGAGTTTCTGGGTGAACGCCTTCGCGGCTTCGCCCGTCCAGACGTCCTTCTTGTCCTGGACGGACTTCAGGACGTCGTTCGCCTCGCGCGCGTAGCCGCCCGTGTCGGTCATCTGCTTGGCAAGCTCGCGGACTGTGCCGACATTGCCTGCCGCAGGGTCGAAACCCAGTGCGGGGAACGCGGTCATGGTTTGCCGCCCGATGCCGTGCTGATGTCGCTCGCCATCTGGGTCATCGCTTGGCGCAGAGCGTTTTCCAACTCCGCGTACGCCTGCTTGCTCTGGTTGATACCGCCGCGGATCTCGTTCACCGCGTCACGGATCTTGTCCAGGCCTTCCTGCCAGTCCTTGCGGAAGTCCGAGCAGGCTTCGTCCAGTTCTTCCGGGCCGATCGAGTCGGGACCGAGGTCGTCGAGCCGCTTGGTCGCGCCGTCGATGTTCTCGACGGTCCGGCCCAGGTTCTTGCCGAGCGCGTCCAAGCCGCCGATGTCGACGGTGTAATCCGGCATTCTTTGCAAATCCCCCCGCGTGTACGTCTCAGGGGAGGATAGTGATCAGTCACGCACCGTGGTGCCGGATCACGCGGATTCGGTCACCGGCTTCTTCTCGGCAGCCGCGGCCTTGGCCTTCTTGCGCTTACGAATCGTCCACACCAAGAACAGCGCCAGCACCAGACCCGCGACCACGATCAAGCCACCGGTGTTGAGGTACTTCTCGATCTGCTTGGCCGCTTCACCCAGCGCCGCACCGATCGAGATGTGCACAAGCGACCACGAAGCCGCGCCAAGCATCGCGGCAGGCAAGAACTTGCGGTACGGCAGCCCAGCCGTCCCCGCCGCGGCAGGCATCAACGTCCGCACGACCGGCAGCCAGCGGCCGAAGAACACCGCCCACGCCCCGCGTTTACGCAGGATGCCGGTGGTCTTGTCCCAGCCTTCCGCGCCGTACTTCTGGATCAGCTTGGTTTCCCGCAGCGACGGCCCGAATCTGCGGCCGATGGCGTACCCGATCGAGTCACCGCAGGCCGCGGCGACCGTGACCACTCCCCAGAGGATCAGGAACCTGGTCAGCGAGAACCCACCGGGACCAGCGGAGACCGTGGTCGACGCGACCAGCAGACCGGCCTCGCCAGGAGCGATGAACCCGAGCCCGATCGTGCACTCGAGGAGGATCAGGCCGCCGGTCGCCCCGACGAGCGCGGGTTGCGGCAGCGCCGCGAGCCATTCGAGTACGTCGCTCACCAAGGCCACTGGATTCGTCCTCCCCGATCAAGGCATTTCGCCCTTGAGAGACGCATACACCAGTGCCCTGGTTCCACGGACGTCCCCCTGCTGTCTTGGGTTCCACCCTACCGGGAAAGCAGAGAGCCGATCTCCTGGCTGGCTGGACCCTGGTCAGCGAGGTGCGCGAGGTGCTCGGGGACCGGCTGGCCGCGGTGGGCCATGGCCTGTGCGTACAGCCGTCCCGCGCGGTACGAGGAACGGACCAACGGTCCGGCCATCACACCGGCGAACCCGATCTTCTCGGCCGTCTCCTTGTGCTCGACGAACTCCTCGGGCTTGACCCACCGGTCGATCGGGTGGTGCCGGGGCGACGGGCGCAGGTACTGGGTGATCGTGACGATGTCGGTGCCTGCTTCGTGCAGGTCACGCAGCGCCTCGGTGACCTCTTCCGGCGTCTCGCCCATGCCGAGGATCAGGTTCGACTTGGTGACCAGGCCGAACTCACGGGCCTTGGTGATCACATCGAGCGAGCGCTCGTAGCGGAAGCCGGGCCGGATCCGTTTGAAGATGCGCGGCACGGTCTCCAGGTTGTGCGCGAGCACCTCCGGCCGCGAGCCGAACACCTCGGCCAGCTGCTCATGGTCGGCGTTGAAGTCGGGGATCAGCAGCTCGACGCCGGTGCCCGGGTTCAGCTCGTGGATCTGACGGACCGTCTCGGCGTACAGCCAAGCACCGCCGTCCTCCAGGTCGTCACGGGCGACGCCGGTGACGGTCGAGTACCGCAGGCCCATCGCCTGGACCGATTCGGCCACCTTGCGTGGCTCTTCGCGGTCAAGCGACGCGGGTTTGCCGGTGTCGATCTGGCAGAAGTCGCAGCGCCGGGTGCACTGGTCGCCACCGATCAGGAACGTGGCCTCACGGTCCTCCCAACACTCGTAGATGTTGGGACAGCCGGCCTCCTCGCACACCGTGTGCAGGCCTTCGCGCTTCACCAGGCTTTTCAGCTCGGTGTACTCGGGGCCCATCCGCGCCTTGGTCTTGATCCACGGCGGCTTTCTCTCGATCGGCGTCTGGCTGTTGCGGACCTCGACACGCAGCAGCTTTCGTCCTTCCGGCGCCACAGTCACGGATCAAAGGTTACGCCTTGCCGTGACGTGTCCGGGGTCACGCGGACCCCTAGGGGCCCACATGATCCACAAGGACGACGCGCGCGGTGCCGGGTGATCCCTAACCTCGCCCAGGTCATCACCGAATTTCGGGGGAAAAGTGCGACTACTCGTGATCACGTCCCTGCTCATGGGCCTTGCCGCGGTGCCTGCCGCGGCGGCCGGGACCACCTGGACACCGTGCCCTGACCTGCCGCTGGAATGCGCGACGGTCAGCGTGCCGCTCGACTACCGCCAACCGGCCGGTAGGAAGATCGACATCGCGGTGACCCGCAAGAAAGCCGCGAAGCCGCGCGGCGTCCTGCTGCTCAACCCTGGCGGGCCAGGCGGCAGAGGGCGGGACATGCCGCTGGCGGTCGAACAGGTCGCGCCACCTGCCCTGGTCGAGGCGTACGACCTGATCGGGTTCGATCCACGGGGTACCGGCCGTAGCGCGCCTGTGTCCTGCGGGCTGACGCCTGAGCAGACGGACATGACCAAGATGCTCGGGTATCCGGCGGCCAATGGCGACATTCGCGTGTCGGCCGACTACGCGCGGCAGATCGCCAAGCAGTGCTTCCAGCATTCCGGGGACCTCCTGCCACACGTCACGACGGCCAACACCGCCCGGGACATGGACCGCATCCGGGTCGCGTTGGGGGAACGGAAGATCTCGTACTTCGGGACGTCCTACGGTTCGTATCTCGGGGCTGTCTACGCGTCGCTTTTCCCGGCTCAGACGGACCGGTTCTTGCTGGACAGCGTGCTCGACCCGCGGGATTTGTGGGCAGGGACGTGGCGCAACTGGGGGCCAGGGATCGAGCAGCGCTTCGATGATTTCGCCGTGTGGGCGGCTGCTTGGAATTCGACCTATGGGCTCGGCTCGACGCCAAGCGCGGTCCGGGACACGTACTTCGCGTTGACGGCCCAGTTGGACGCGCGACCAGTGGGTGGGTTGACGGGCAACCAGTTGCGTGTGCAGACCAGGATGGGATTGTGGTTCAGCGACGCGGAGTTCCCTGGGCTGGCCAAGATCTGGCAGTCGATCAAGAACGGCGAGCCGGTCCAGGTACCTGAGGCCCCGATGGACCAGGACGTCGTGGCGACCTTGTGGGGTATCTCGTGCAATGACGTCGCCGCGTCCCGCAATGTCGCTGAGTACCAGTTGGATGTGCTCGCCGACCGGAAGAAGAACCCGATTTCCAACGGGATGCCAGCCAACATCCGGCCGTGTGCTTTCTGGCCGGTCGAACCCTACGAGCCCGCTGTGCGGATCACCGATCGCGGCCCCAGCAACATCGTGCTGACCCAGAATCTGCGTGACCCGGCGACTCCTTTGGTTGGGGCGCAGGCGATGCGTTCCCTTCTCGGCAACCGGTCCAGGCTCGTGACCGGCGATGACGGTGGGCATGGCGCGTACCTGACCAACGGCAACACCTGTCTCGACACGGCTGGTACCGACTTCCTTGTGCACGGCAAGTTCCCGGCGCAGGACGTCCACTGTGGACCGGCGTAGATCTCTATCTCAGGACAGATGCGATCTAGTCACTAATCCCCGAACACCCGCGAGGCACCCCTCTGGGCTCGCGCCCAAGCTCAACCGAGCATTGGTTGGGAAACTCGCTCCCTTTCATCCTGATGGTGCTGACAGGCTGGTGCCATGGAATTGATCGGGGTCATCGGTGGCATGAGTTGGGAGTCGACCGCGGAGTACCTGCGGCTGCTGAACGAAGGGGTACGCGCGAGGCTTGGTGGATTGCACTCGGCTCGCCTTCGCGTTGCCACGGTGGACTTCGCGCCCATCGCGCAGATGCAGCAGGACCGTGAGTGGCAGCGGGCAGGGGAGGTTCTGGCGCAGGAAGCGAGGTCGCTCGAGGCAGCGGGTGCGGCCTTCGTCCTGATCGCGACGAACACCATGCACAAGGTGTACGACCAGGTCGCGGGCGCTGTGACGATCCCGGTCCTGCACCTTGGCGATGTCACGGCCGATGCTGTCAACGCGGCCGGATTGAGGCGCGTGGGTCTGTTGGCGACGAAGTACACGATGGAGCAGGAGTTCTACCGGGACCGGCTTGCCACTCACGGCATCGAGACGGTGATTCCGGATGAGGAGGACCGGAACACCGTTCAACGGATCATCTACGACGAGCTGTGTGTTGGGCGGGTCGAACCGGAGTCTGTCCAGCAGTTGCTGGGCATCGCCGGGAAACTGCCTGGGGCCGAGGGCATCATTCTCGGCTGTACCGAGCTTGAGCTTGCTGTCAACCAGGGGCATCTTGATGTTCCGGTTTTCCCGACCACGACGTTGCACTGCATGGCCGCGCTTGATCTGGCTTTCGCGTCCGATCGCGCGCCTGAGCGAGCTGTGGTGCTCGATCACTGCGTCATCAGCGTGAGTGACTGGGCCCGGTCCAACGCCTTCTACCGTGATGTCCTTGGCGCCACGGTCGTGCCTCAGGGCCAGGGGTTCGCTTACCGGTTCGGTGCTCAGCGGCTCAACGTGCACGGTCCGGGCCTGGATCCCGCGCCTGTCGCCAAGGTTCCTGTGGTCCCGGGCGGATCTGATCTGTGCTTTCGGTGGACTGGGACGGCTGCCGATGCTGCCGCTCACCTCGCTGATCACGATGTTCCTGTTGAGCTTGGTCCGACATCGAGGACTGGGGCGTATGGCGCAGGCACGAGTGTTTACTTCCGTGATCCGGATGGCTCATTGCTTGAGTTCATCACCTATTCCCCTCCCGACGAGGGTTGACAGCCGCACCTCCTAGTTGACTGACTACTGCCAGTTCACTGGGAGGTGCTTCTTCGTGCATTTACGTCCGGTTGGCAGAGTGGTCGCCGCATCGGCGTTATCCCTGCTCACGGTCATCACTTTGGCTCCGTCCGCACTCGGTGCGCCAGTACAGTCACCGAAGGGCGAGGAGCCGGGCAATGGTCCGGAGCGCAATGAGGTCGCTGCCGTCGACCCGCCGAGGATCGCTGGTCTGTCCGCGTTGGCCGAGAACAAACGCGGCTCGCGGGAGGGCTATCCACGCACCACACAGCTGCGGGTCTACCCCGAGGACCCCGCTGACAAGGCCATCAAACTTGGGTTGACGCCGTATCACGCCATCGCTCCCAAGCTCAACCAGTTGCAGGGCATCAGCAACCGGATTTCGGTTGAGGTCGTTGGGCAGTCTGGCCTTGGGCGTGACCTTTACCTGGTCACGCTGACCGCGCCGGAACGGCCGTCGGAGACCCGGCAGCAGGAACGTTGGCGCGACAAGATCGAGAACGATCCGGCCGACGCGGCCCGTGACCGGCAGCTTGCGCGCGAGTACAAGGCGCCCGTCTGGATCAACAACAACATCCATGGTGACGAGTGGGAAGGCACCGACGCCGCGCTGCGGCAGATCGAGTACCTGGCCACCACCAAGGATCGCAAGGCGCTGGACCTGTTGTCCCGCAACAGGGTCTACTTCAACGTCACCGCCAACCCGGACGGCCGCAACCTCGGTACACGGGCCAACGCCAACGAGTTCGACCTCAACCGCGACTTCGTGACTTCTTCCCAGCCTGAGGGCGTGGCGATGCGGGACATCGTCAAAACCGTTCAGCCGGTGATGATGCTTGACGAGCACGGCTACGTCAGCGGCACGTTGATCGAGCCGACCGGCCCGCCGCACGGCCAGAACTACGACTTCGACCTGTACATCAAACACGGTTACGCCAACGGGTTGAACATCGAGAAGGCCGTCAAAGCGCTGGGCTACCCGGAGGCGCAGAACACGCAGATCCCGTTCCGGGACTACCCGTCCGGCGAGTGGGACGGCTGGGCGCCCATCTACACAGCCCAGTACTCGATGTTCCACGGCGCGATCTCGTACACGATCGAGATCCCGATGCGCGTCAACCGTGCCGACTACGACACCCTGCCCGAGACCGAACTGCGTCGCCGCTCGGCCATCAACACCGATGTGTCCGAGGCGAGCATGAAGGCCAGCTTGTCGTACGTGCAGGACAACCGGTCCGCTCTGGTCGCCAACCAGATCGAGATGTTCCGGCGCGGTGCAGCGGGCGAGGCGCAGCGCTACATCCCGGACGGCTTCGTGCCCGGGTTCGGTCCTGAGGACCGTTTCACCACGAAGTTCCCGCGTGCGTACGTGATCCCGGCGGGCGCGACCCAGCGGTCCGGTGCGGCCGCGGCGCGCCTGGTCGATCTGCTTGTCGCACACGATGTCCGCGTGCGTCAGGCCGACCGGCCGTTCTCGCTCGCGGGCCGGACCTATCCGGCTGGTTCGTACATTGTGGACATGCACCAGCCGAAACGCGCGCTGGCCAACGTGATGCTGGAGCAGGGTCGCGATGTTTCGGCGAGCGCCGAGGTGATGTACGACATCTCCGGCTGGAGCCACCGCCTGCTGTGGGGCGCGTCGGTCAACATCATCCAGGGCGGTGACCTGCGGGTCTCCAGCAAGCCCGTGGTCGCGGCTTCGCCGACCGGCGGCGTGGACGCTGGCCCAGGCCAGGATCTGGCGATCACTGTGCGCGACGGCAAGGACGCGCAGGCCGTCAACGACCTGCTTGGCCGTGGCATCGAGCTCAAGCGCCGGGCCAACGGTTCGGTGATCGTCCCGGCTTCGGCGAGGGTCGCGGCCATCCAGGTCGCCGACCGGTACGGCGTGCGCTTCAGCCTGGCCCCCGCTGGCGAAGCCGGATCGCCATTGAACCGACAGACGATCGCGGCAGCTGTCGGCCCGGATGAACTGTTCGCGTTGCGGGACATGGGCTTCGAGGTCCGTCCGGTGTCCACGGCCACGTTGAACGCGGGCTTCGATCTGTCCAGGGTGGACGTTCTGCTGGTCTCGTCGGGCCTTCGCTACGACCAGCTCAACGCGTCCGGGAAGGCAGCTGTTGACGCCTTCGCCGCGCGCGGTGGCGTGGTCACGCGTGGCGCGACTGGCTCGAAGTTCAACGCCGACGCGAAGCTGCTGGACGTTACGGCCGTTGCCGGGCGTGATGACGCGAACGGGATCGTCAACGTCACCAACAGCTCGACCCCGCTTGGCGCGGACGCTCTGCCACAGTCCTTTGTGTACTCCCCGCAGTGGTTCACGAACCTCGGCGCGGGAGTGACTGTGGAGCAGCGCTACGCCACTGGCAACCCTTTGGCGGCGGGCCATTGGCGTGCCAACGATGACGGCACCGGCGGGCCGGATGCTGCCAGCGGGCAGGCCGTTGTGGTGTCGGGCGCCGACGAGCGTGGCGCCCGGGTCGTCATGTTCGGTACCGAGCCGTTGTTCCGGGCGCACCCCAAGGGCCTGTATGCCCAGGTTGCCAATGGGATTTATTGGAGTGCGACTAAAAATCCGGTGTGACGCCGGTCAGTTCGGCTGACAGGTCCCAGAGCCGCCGCCCCAGCTCTTCGTTGAAGGCGGCGGCTCTTGGCCGCGTCTTCTCCGGCGGTCCCCACAGTTCCATCGCCCACTTCGGGCCGAAATAGTCCCCGCTGCGCAGGCCGGGCTCGGTCGCGGCACGCAGCTGCGGCAGGGCGCCGAGCGTCACCGGCTGGCAGAACCGCATCATTCCCCAGTCCAGCACCTTGCCGACAGCGCCGAGGTCGCGCTGCCGCACCGAGTTGCCGACCAGGTTGGTCGCCGCCATCCCGGGATGCCCGCCGGTGCTGACCAGGCCGAGACCGGCGGCTTTCGCCCGGCGGCCCAGCTCGATCATGAAGATCACGTTGGCCAGTTTGGACTGCGCGTAGCTCGCTGCGATCGAGTACCGGCGGCGTTCGAAGTTCGGATCGTCGAGGTTCAAGCCAGGGCCTTTGGCCGCGTGGCTGGACACCGTGACCACCCTGGCGTCCTTGATGGCTGGCATCAACAACCACGTCAATGCCGCGTGCCCCAAGTGGTTCACGCCGAACTGCATCTCGAAGCCGTCCGTGGTCCTGGTGAACGGCGTGCCCATCACGCCAGCGTTGTTCATCAGGATGTCGAGCTTGTCGCCGGTGCGTTCGCGGATCTCGGTCGCTGCCTTGCGGACCGAGGCGAGATCGGCCAGATCCAACTCGACGAGTTCGGCTTTGCCGCCGATCTCGGCTACCGCGCTGTTGCCGCGTTCGGTGTCACGGGCCGCGACAAGCACCCGCGCCCCCATCCCAGCGAGGACTTTCGCGCTACGCAAACCCAATCCGGAGTTCGCGCCGGTAATGAGCGCGGTGCGCCCGGTCTGATCGGGGATATCAGCCTCGGACCAGTTAGCCATTCGGCGAATATATGCCGCCTCAGGCGCTTGCCACGAGCCTCCGAATAAGTTGTTCCACCGGGCTACGGCGACGGGGTGATTGCTTCTCTGCCGTTCGGAGCAACGTTTGGAATGCCGCGCCGACACGGGTGATTTCCTCGGTCGCCTCGTGCGTCTCGGCCAGCCCCGCAGCCAATGCCAGGGTCCGCTGCTCGGCCTGCAACTGCGGCCACAGCGCTTCGTAGCGATCGGCGTGTGCGTCTAGGACGGCGTACAAAGTCGCGTTCTCGGCGACAGTCTTGCGCCACGCGTCGGAGATGGCGTCGACCAAGTCGATCGACGGGTCACCGTCGGCCTCGGCAAGAACCATGCCCAGGCGTCCGGTCAGCTTCAGCGTCCATCGGTAGTGCAACGCCAGCAGCAGTTCAACCGGGTCGGCAAAAGCGGCGGACGTGGGCAGTGGCCCAGCGGGATCCCGCTCGGCGCGGACCAGGATCGAGTCGATCGCGTTACGACGCTCGTAGTAGTCCGTCCAGCTCATGTCAGCCTCCCAGCCTGGCCACGCCCGTCGCATGAGCTGAGCACTGTGTCGATGGTGTCCTCGCAAGCTCGGACATGTGCTTCCTCCCGTGCCGTGACCTGGGTCATACCGCTGGTCTGCGGCATACCGTCGGTATGTTTCGACACGGCCAACATACCACGAGTACGTACCGGCGGTATGTCGTAGAGTTGCCAGGATGGCAATGATGCGGTCGCGACGCGCGGACTACTCGGAGTCCACCAAACAGGCGTTGGTCGACTCCGCATCCGACCTGTTCACCAAGAACGGCTACGCGGCCACGTCCCTCGACGCGATCGTCAAACGCGCCAGGGTCACGAAAGGCGCGCTCTACCACCACTTCAGCGGCAAACAGGCGTTGTTCGAAGCCGCTTTCCACCAGGTCGAGAAGCGTGCGATCGCCAAGCTGACCAAGGCGATCGACGGCGACGGCACGCCGTGGGAACGCGCACTGGACGGCGTGCAGGAGTACATCCGGGTCTGCCTCGACCCGACCTACCAGCGGCTGGTCATCCGTGAGGCGCCGGTCGTGATGGGCTACGAACGCTGGCGCGAATGCGAGGAGCGCTACAGCTTCGGCATCGTGCGCAGCGTGCTCGAAAGCCTGATCGAGGCAGGCGAGCTCGGTGACGTCCCGATCGAGGTGACCGCGCGGATGATGTTCGCATCGCTTGCCGCTGGCGCGCAGATCATCGCCGAGGCCAGCGACCCGAAAAAGGCCAGTGCCGAAGTGTTCACCGCTTTGATCCACATGATCGAAGGGATAAGGCGGGACCGCTGAGTTACGTTGGTCTTGTGGAATTCAGGATCTTCACCGAACCGCAGCAAGGTGCCACCTACCGGGACCTGCTCAAAGTGGCCAGAGCGACCGAGGACGCCGGCTACGACGGGTTCTTCCGGTCCGACCACTATCTGAGAATGGGCTCGGCGAACGGTCTGCCGGGGCCGACCGACGCGTGGACAACGCTGGCCGGGCTGGCCGTGCAGACCAGCCGGGTCCGGCTCGGCACCCTGATGACCGCCGCGACCTTCCGGCTGCCAGGGCCGCTGGCGATCACGGTCGCGCAGGTGGACCAGATGTCCGGCGGGCGCGTCGAGTTCGGCATCGGCAGCGGCTGGTTCGAAGCCGAGCACGCCGCGTACGGCATCCCTTTTCCCGCGCTTGGCGACCGGTTCGACATCTACACCGAACAGCTCGAAGTGATCACCGGCCTGTGGACGACCCCGCTGCACGAGAAGTTCTCCTACGCGGGCAAACACTTCCAGCTCACCGACTCGCCAGCGCTGCCGAAACCCGCTCAGCGCCCGCGTCCACCGGTGATCATCGGCGGCCGCGGTGCCAAGCGCACTCCGGCACTGGCCGCCCGCTTCGCTGACGAGTTCAACGTTGCCTTCGCGGACGCTTCCGTGGCCAGTGAACAGTTCGAACGTGTCGACGACGCCTGCCGGGCAATCGGCCGCGACCCCGCCAGCATGGTTCGGTCCATCGCGCAGATCGTCTGCGTCGGCTGGGACGACGCGCAGGTCGAGCGGCGGGCCGCGGCGATCGGCCGTGAAGTCGACGAGTTGAAGCGCAACGGGCTGACCGGCACCCCGGCCGAGGTTGTGGACAAGATCGGCACGTGGCGCGAGCAGACCGGCGTCAGCCGGGTCTACCTGCAGGTACTGGACCTCAACGACCTAGACCACCTGGAACTGATGGCGGCGGAGGTCGCGTCCCAGCTCTAACCGCCGTGTCCACCATTCCGACACAGTGTGTCCACCGTTCCATCACCATGAAATGCGCGTTCCGGCACACCGAGATGTCCATTGCGGCGCCTGCCGGGCATTTCAGTGTGCCGGAGTGGTGGACACGGTGTGCTGGAACGGTGGACACACCGTTCAGCAACGGTGGACACGGATGGGTGGATCGGCGGGTTTGGGCGATCCTCACTAGGATCGGTCTATGCGCGTCGTCGTCGCCGGGTCGTCCGGCATGATCGGAACTGAACTCGTTTCAGCGCTGCGACGCGAAGGGCACGATGTGCTGCGGCTGGTCCGCCGCGCGTCGTCAGCGCCGGACGAGCGGACGTGGGACCCGCCAGCCGCCAAGATCAAGGACGGCGCGCTGGACGGCGCCGACGCCGTGATCAACCTCTGTGGTGCGCCGATCACCCTGACCAGGCTGAGCAACGCCCGCAAGCAGGTGTTGCTCGACAGCCGTGTCGAGCCGACCGAGGTGCTCGCCGCCGCAGTCGCCGAACGCGACATCCCCTTGCTCATCAACGCATCCGCGGTTGGTTACTACGGCGACACCGGCGGCCGTGTCGTCGACGAGACGACCCCGCCTGGCGAGGGTTTCCTGTCGCAGATGTGCAAGGAATGGGAAGCCGCGACCCAACCGGCCGCCGACGCGGGCGCCCGCGTGGCGATCCTGCGGACCGGGCTCGTGCTCAGCGAAGAAGGCGGATTGCTTGGGCCACTTCGGTTGCTGTTCTCGTTCATGCTCGGCGGACGGCTCGGCGACGGACGCCAATACATGCCATGGATCCACCACCAGGACCACATCAACGCGGTGCTGCACATCCTCAACACCGAGAAGCTCGCCGGACCGGTGAACATGACTGGCCCGAACCCGGTGACGAACGCGGAGTTCACGCGAGCGCTGAGCCGTGCGCTCGGCAGGCCCGCGCCGTTCGTCGCACCGAAGTTCGCGCTGCGCCTCGCTTTGGGTGAACTCGCCGACGAAGGCGCGCTGGCCAGCCAGCACGTCATTCCGAAAGCCTTGCAGGACAATGGCTTTACGTTCCGCTACAACACTGTGGACGAAGCGCTCGGGTCGGTGGCCAAACGTTGAACCGGGCCTACGCCTGGGGAATCGCGCTACTCACACTGTTCATCCTGCTCGGTGTCTGGGTCCGGGACTCGGCATGGCCGCTCGACCTGGTCGTCTCCGACGCGATGGTCGGGTTCTGGCAGACCTCCGGCGGCGACGTGGTCTGGGTGATCACCGACATCCTCGGGCCGGTCCTGCCGATAGTCATGTTCGTCGTGCTGGTGGTCGCCGCCGTCCGGTCGCGGCGCGACGCGTACGTGCTGAATGTTCTGTTGCGGTCAATGGTGTTGCTGGCCGCGTGCCGGATCATGTCGCTGTTCAAAGGAGTGTTCGAACGCGACAGGCCACGGGCCTATGTGGACTTCAGCTACCCCAGCGGGCACGTGGTGTCCGTCGCGAGTGTCGCGTTCACCGGGATCGTGATCTGCGGATGGCTCGCGCGGCATTTGCTGCGCCGCGCAATCGTTCTGGCCACGACACTTGTCGTGATCGCCGCCGCGTGTCGCGTGTTGCTCGATGTGCACTGGGTCACCGACGTGCTCGGCGGCACCCTGGGCGTGACCGGAATCGGACTGATCGTCGCCACGGCGATGCACTTGATCCCGGTGGGGGAGCGTAAGGTTTCAGGGTGATCGAGAAGTCCTGTCGTGCCGCCACGCAACCCGTGGACACGCGTGAGATCGGCACTATCGAATACCTCGCCGCGTGGGATCTGCAGCGCGAGCTCGCCGAGGCACGTGCCGCTGGCACCGGGCCCGACACCCTGCTGCTGCTCGAACACCCCTCGGTCTACACGGCGGGTAAGCGCACCCAGCCCGACGAGCGGCCGTCCGACGGCACGCCGGTGATCGACGTCGACCGCGGCGGCAAGATCACCTGGCACGGTCCCGGCCAGCTGGTCGGCTATCCGATCGTGCAACTCGCCGACCCGATCGACGTGGTCCAGTACGTCCGGCGGATCGAAGAGGCGCTGATCGCTGTCTGCGCACGCTTCGGCCTGGAAACCGGACGTGTCGAAGGCCGCAGCGGCGTCTGGCTGGCCGCGGACGCCCGAGGCCCGGAGCGCAAGATCGCCGCCATCGGCATCCGTGTGCAGCGTGGCGTGACCATGCACGGGTTCGAGATCAACTGCAACGCCGACCTGTCGGCCTTCGACCGGATCGTGCCCTGCGGCATCCGCGACGCCGGGGTGACCTCGCTGAGCTGGGAGCTCGGCCGGGACGTCACGGTTGCCGAGGTGCTGCCTCTTGCCCGCGACCTGGTGCTTGAGGCCCTCGAAGGCACCTTGCCGGTCGCTGATCACTGGATCACGAGCACGGCCGAGGCTCCCGGCGTCACGTTCGCGCTGAAGTCCTGACGTAGCGGGCATTCACGCCGCCAACCTCAACAAGGCAGCCCCCGCCACTCCCGGGGGGCGACCCCGAGGCCAGTCTATCGGTGGTGGGCGGCCGTGACAGGGGTTACCGGCCGGTTGTGGACAGAGGATTCGCGGACGGTCCCATCCGCGAATCTGGTTGTCCACAATCCGTGCTCAGGCGTTGCGGCGCTTCTCCTCTTCGGCCTTTCGCCGGGTGTACTCCCGCATGCGCTGCGGGTAGCCGACCCGGTTCGTGTCGTACACCGGGATGCCCAGCTTCTTGCCGAAGTGGTACGCGGCCTCGTCGTTGTCCACGCGCCTGCGGGTCCACTCACCGTCGAAGGCGACGAGAACCACAGTCGTGTGTGTCACATTGGTCCGCGGCTCGACGTAGGCCTCGACACCTCTTCTTGACCGGGCCCATTCGGCCAGGTGATCAGTGTCTTTCGAGGTGGCGGTCCGCGTCACGCCCGGCTTGGGCTTGCGGCGCAGTTTGTCGAATATCCCCACCTGGACGACCTCCCTTGCTGCCCTATAGCGGACATTCTGCTCCGACGACCTGAGACACACCTGTGCAACGGCTGAACACACCTGGCCAGTTCGCAAGCCTGCCCGATGAAGTGACAAGATGGCGTGTGGTCGGACCGGGGCGTATGCGGGCTTGGTCCGAAAGAGACGAAGCTGTCGAGGAGACCTTGTGAGTGACACCTCCGCAGACCTGGTGATCCTGGGTGGCGGGTCGGGCGGTTATGCCTGCGCTTTTCGCGCCGCTGAGCTCGGCCTTTCCGTGATCGTGGTGGAGAAGGACAAACTCGGCGGGACGTGCCTGCACCGTGGCTGCATTCCCACGAAGGCGCTGCTGCACGCCGCCGAGATCGCCGACAACGTGCGTGAAGGTGACCAGTTCGGGGTCAAGAGCTCGCTCGAAGGCATCGATATCAATGGCGTGAACTCGTACAAGGACGGCGTGATCAGCCAGCTGTACAAGGGCCTGCAGGGCCTGGCGAAGCTGAACAAGGTCCAGATGGTCGAGGGCACCGGCAAGTTCGTGGCCCCGAACATCGTCGAGGTCGGCTCGGACCGCTACATCGGCAAGAACGTCGTCCTTGCCAGCGGCTCGTACGCCAAGACGCTGCCCGGCCTTGACATCGGCGGCCGGATCATCACGTCCGACCAGGCGCTGAACCTTGACTACGTGCCCGAGCGGGTCGTGGTGCTCGGTGGCGGCGTGATCGGCGTCGAGTTCGCCAGCGTGTGGCGCTCCTTCGGCGCCGACGTGACCATCGTCGAGGCCCTGCCCCGACTGGTTCCGCTGGAGGACGAGTACGCGTCCAAGCAGCTCGAGCGTGCCTTCCGCAAGCGTGGCATCAAGTTCAAGACCGGCGTCAGGTTCACCGGCGCGACCCAGACCGACGACGTGGTCACCGTGTCGCTGGAGTCCGGCGACCAGTTCGAGGCGGACCTGCTGCTGGTGGCCGTCGGCCGTGGCCCGAACACCGCCGCGATGGGCTACGAGGAGGCCGGGGTCACCATGGACCGCGGTTTCGTGCTCACCGACGAGCGGCTGCGTACCAACCTGCCGAACGTGTACGCCGTCGGCGACATCGTCCCTGGCCTGCAGCTCGCGCACCGCGGCTTCCAGCAGGGCATCTTCGTCGCCGAGCAGATCGTCGGGCAGAACCCGAAGCTGATCGACGAGGCCGGTATCCCGCGCGTGACGTACTGCAAGCCCGAGGTGGCGTCGGTCGGCCTGACCGAGGCTGCCGCCAAGGAGAAGTACGGCGACGTGCAGACCCTGGTCTACGACTTGGCCGGCAACGGCAAGAGCAAGATCCTCAAGACGTCCGGGGGCGTGAAGGTGATCAAGGCACCTGACGGCCCCGTGGTCGGCATGACCCTTGTCGGTGAGCGAGTCGGGGAGCTCATCGGTGAGGCGCAGCTGATCTACGGCTGGGAGGCGTACCCCGAAGACGTCGCCCCGCTGATCCACGCACACCCAACGCAGACCGAAGCCATTGGCGAGGCCTTCCTCGCCCTTGCCGGCAAGCCCCTGCACGTGCACGGCTGACGCACGGGCTCGAGGTCAGCCAAGCTCAAACGCACGAGGAGTAAGCGAAACAATGGCCTTCTCCGTCCAGATGCCGGCCCTCGGTGAGAGCGTCACCGAAGGCACGGTCACCCGATGGCTGAAGCAGGTGGGCGACACCGTCGAGGTCGACGAGCCCTTGCTGGAAGTCTCGACCGACAAGGTCGACACCGAGATCCCGTCGCCCGCGGCCGGTGTGCTCGAGCGCATCGTCGCCCAGGAGGACGAGACCGTCGAGATCGGCGCGGAACTCGCCGTGATCGGCGACGGCAGTGGCGGCGGGAACTCCGCGCCCGCGCCCCAGGAATCGGCGCAGCAGCAGGAGGAAGCTCCGGCTCCGGAGCCTGAGCCCGAGCCGGAACCAGAGCCCGAGCCTGCCCCGCAGGCCGCGGCGCCGTCGTCCGGTGGTGGTTCGGCGTCCGGTACGCCGGTGACGATGCCGGAGCTCGGTGAGAGCGTCACCGAGGGCACCGTGACCCGCTGGCTCAAGCAGGTCGGCGACTCGGTCGCGGTCGACGAGCCGCTGCTCGAGGTTTCCACGGACAAGGTGGACACCGAGATCCCGTCCCCGGTGGCAGGCACGCTGCTGGAGATCACCGCGGCCGAGGACGAGACCGTCGAGGTCGGTGCTCAGCTCGCGGTCGTCGGTTCGGCTGACGCGGCCCCTGCCCCGGCTCCCGCGCCCAAGGCTCCTGAGCCCAAGCCAGAGCCGAAGCCGGAACCCAAGCCCGAGCCGGTCGCTCAGGCACCCGCTCCTGCTCCGGCACCCGCGCCCAAGCCCGCTCCGGCTCCTGCGCCCGCCCCGCAGCCCGCTGCGGTCAACGGCAGCAACGAGGCGCCGTACGTGACGCCGCTGGTGCGCAAGCTGGCGTCGGAGAACGGCATCGACCTGTCCAAGGTGACCGGTACTGGTGTCGGCGGCCGGATCCGCAAGCAGGACGTGCTCGCGGCGGTCGAGGCCGCCAAGAAGCCCGCGCCTGCCCCGGCTCCCGCTGCCGCCCCGGCAGCGCCGGCGCCGTCGGCGGCCCCTTCGGCCGATGCCGCGGCTCTGCGTGGCAAGACCGAGAAGCTGCCGCGGCTTCGTCAGATCGTCGCGCAGCGCACCCGCGAGTCGCTCGCGGTCTCGGCTCAGCTCACCCAGCTGTTCGAGGTCGACGTCACCAAGATCGCGCGGCTGCGCGGCCAGGCCAAGGATTCGTTCCTTGCCCGTGAGGGCGTCAAGCTGACGTTCCTGCCGTTCTTCGCCAAGGCGACGGTCGAGGCGCTCAAGCAGCACCCGAAGCTCAACGCGTCGATCAACGAGGAGGCCAAGGAGGTCACCTACCACGGTGCCGAGCACTTGGGCATCGCGATCGACACCGAGAAGGGCCTGCTGAACGCGGTCATCCACAACGCGGGTGACCTGAACCTGACCGGTCTCGCGCACAAGATCGCCGACCTTGCCGCCCGTGCCCGGTCGAACAAGATCAAGCCGGACGAGCTGGCAGGCGGGACGTTCTCGCTGACCAACCTCGGCACCGCGGGCGCGCTGTCGGACACCCCGATCATCCTGCAGCCGCAGGTGGGCATTCTGGGTGTCGGCGCGGTCGTCAAGCGTCCGGTCGTGATCACCGACGAGAACGGCGCGGACTCCATCGCGATCCGTTCGATGGTCTACCTGTCGCTGACCTACGACCACCGCCTGGTGGACGGTGCGGACGCCGGTCGTTTCCTGACGACGATCAAGCGTCGCTTGCAGGAAGGCAACTTCGAGGCCGAGCTCGGCCTCTAAACCCGCAGGTCACCCCTCGTGAGTGGTTATGCGTGTTAGAACACGCATAACCACTCACGAGGGGTTTTTGTCCTGACGTTCGGACCTAGCTGGCGTTGTCTGCCCTTTGCCACGCTCGGTGCATGAAAGTTCTCACAGCGTTGACAGCAAGCCTGTTGATGGCCCTGACTGTGCAGGACGCCTCGGCGGCGGTGGAAACCGCGCAGCAGCAAGGGGCGGAGGAAGTACGACTTGCGCCCGCGGCGAAGAACGTGCGGCTGCGGAAAACCCTCCCCGGCACCGAGCGCGCGATCTCGATCGCGTTCGCCCAGTACGGCCGCCAGGATGTGGCGTTCGTCAGCAGCGAATCCGGCCTGCAGACGTTCGACGTGACCGATGTCGACAACCCGAAGTTCCTCGACCACCTGACAAAGCAGGAAATGGCGTTGCCCGGCGACGACCCGTCGCAACGCTTCTGGGAGAACGAGGACATCAACGTCGACCCGAAGCGCAAACTCGCTTTCCTTGCCCGCGAAGTGAATTCCTTCGGCCGTGCGCTGCCGGGAGACCGCCCGACGGGCAACTACATCGTCTCCGCGGTGAACCCGGCCGACCTGAAGATCCTGTCGTTCCACCGGCAGAACACCGGCCACACCTCAACATGCATCAACGACTGCCAATACCTCTGGACAGCGGGGCGTGACCGTTCGGCCGACAACATCGGCCGGATCTTCGTCACGGACCTGCGCGATCCCCGTAACCCCAAGGAATTGCCGGTCTCGGTGGATGTCCGCGGCGCGGGCAAGATCACGCACGACGTCCAAGTAGACGCGATGGGAATCGCCTGGGTGGCAGGCGACGACGGAACCCGCGGCTACTGGACCGACGGCTGGCACAGAGATCCGTTGACGGGCAAGGTCCGCGAAGCAACAGCGGCCGACCCGGTGCCGTACGCGGGCGGCAACGTCCCGAAGATCGACATGCCAACTCGGTTCACGCACAACTCATTCCGCCCAGTCGGCCGGACCCTGCTCGACGGCCCACGGCCGACACGCGAAAACCCAGCAGGAAGCCTGTTACTGCACACCGAGGAAGCCTTCGGCTCCTCAACATGCAAAGACCAGGGCCGCTTCGTCATCTCCTCCCTGCAAGGAACGGAGAATGGCGAAGGCTGGGGCAGCACGCCGAAGGAGATGAAGACGGTCGGAGTCTGGAGCCCAGACGACCAGGAAGGCACATTGCCTGGCAACGTCACATGTTCCGCGCACTACTTCGACGTGCAGAACCGAGTCGTCGCCTATTCCTGGTACGAGCAGGGAACACGATTCATCGACATCTCGAACCCAGCCAAGCCGATCCAGATCGGATACTGGCGCCCAGACGCAGCAACCTCATGGGCACCCTACTGGCACAAAGGAAACGTCTTCGTCGCCGACATCGTGCGCGGTGTGGAGATCGTGTCGCTGACCAAGGGCGCCTATGAAGCCCAGGAAAGCGGAACGAACGTGCAGCTCGTGACAAGCGGCCCAGTAAAGGTGAAGCTGACGGCAGACACCCCACGGCGCCTGCCCCTCATGCCCCACCCAGACTACGGCTACGCCTGCCCGATGATCGCGGGCCGCGACAGCGGCTCCTGCAGCCCCAGCAGCTGCTGCTGAAAGTCCTCGTGAGTGGTTATCCGCGTTAGAACACGGATAACCACTCACGAGGGTTCGAGGGCGGCGGCTGGGTGCTCTGGTTGCTCGAAGGTGGTCTCCCCACGGCCGCGGATCAAGCCGAGCGCGCCTGCGATCACGTAACCGATTCCGCCAAGCAGCAACGAGTTGACGGCGGGAATGCCCCACCAGCGGAAGTGTTCGGACAGCCAGCCGATGGTCGATGCCGCCAGCCAGATCAGGATCGTCGCGGGCACCCAGGTGGGTTCGGTGTCCGGTAGCCGCCCGAGCGCACGGGACGCGTCGAGCTGCGGACGCCAACGTTTCACGATGAAGTACTCGGCGACCATGATCCCGGCGATGGGCGGGGTCAGCACGCCGAGCAGGGTCAGGAAATCGGTGAACGCGCCCAGAATCCCCGCCGCCGCCGCGATGCTGCCGAGCACACCGGTCACAATGGTCACCCGGACTCGGTTGAGCCGGACTCGGAACAGGGATTCGACGGCGCTGAGCGTGCCGAGGGCGCAGGAGTACAGATTCCAGTTGTTGATCTTCACGGTCGCTGGGACCAGGATGATCACCCCGGCGACACCGGAGGACGCGGTGATGATGGCGATCACGTCGGACGTCTTCACCGCGTAGGCGAGCAGGACCCCGGCCAGTCCGAGCACGTATTCGCCGAGCGAGACCCCGATCAGCGTCTGTTTCACGACATCGCCTGTGCTGCGGTTGAAGCGGGTCATGTCCGGGGTGACGACAGCGCCGATGATGTACGAGCCCGCGACGATCGTCGCCCCGGTGGCGATGGACATTTCGGTGCCGAAAGGCGGGGAGGCGGTGAGGTCGGCGAAGCTGTGCTGGGAGATTTGCACGGTCATGGCCCAGCCAGCGAGGCCAAGGAAGGCTGGCACGGTGATGAATGCGGTCCAGCCCATCGCCGGGAACTCGCGCAGCACCAGCATTGTCACGCCCAATCCGGTGATCAGGCACCATGCCCACAACGGGATTGCCGGGACCATCGAATGCAAGCCTTCGGCGAAGACCGCCGTCTGGATGCCGAACCAGCCGAACAGGCTCACCGTGATGACCAGTCCGATGAGCGTCGAACCGTAGCGGCCGAACCCGGTCCACCGGGTCAGCAGGACCTCGGCGATGACGTGATCGGCGTGGGCCAGTGCCTGGGCGAGTGCGTCGGTGGCGTTCACCGGATGTGAGCCGAAGCGGGCACGTCCTCGGGCCACGGCCGCATCGGACAGCGTGGCTTGCTGCCCGCCGAAGATCAGTGCCTCTTGCGGCAGCCGGTAACCGACGCTGTCCGGACCGACGTGCACCCGGCCGTCATCGCCTAGCCGGACGGTGCTTCCGCCGCCGATGGCGATGCTGACCAGGTCAGGCATGCGGAAGTTGGTGGCGATCCCGCCAATCCGGACGCCAAGCGCGGATTCCCGTGGGAAACCGTTGGTCAGTACGCCGATATCCGTTGACGTCCCGCCGACATCGACGACGAGCGCGTCCTTGACACCGGTCAGGAACGCTCCGCCACGGATGCTGTTGGCCGGACCGCTGCCGATTGTCAGTACTGGCAAGTGCTTGGCGTGGTCGAGCGCCATCAGGTGCCGTCGTTCTGTGCGAAGTAGACGATCGCGCCGCCGAGTCCGTTGGCGTCCAGTGCGGCGGTCAGTGCCTGCGTCACGCCATGGGCCGCTCCGACGAGAGCTTCGTTGAGGACCGTCGCGTTCTCTCGTTCCAGCAGGCCCAACGTGCCGATCTCGTGGCTCAGCGAGGCATGCACATCAGGTCCGAGCTCGCTCTGCACGACTTGCGCCGCGGCCAGTTCGTGATCGGCGGTGACCGGGGCGATCGCCACACTGCAGGTCTATCTGGATGAACAAGGATCGCACATCCGTGCGGCAGAACGGTTGCACGTGCACCGCAACGCGGTTGCCTACCGGATGCGGCAGACCAGCGGCCTGCTCGAGGTCGATCTCGACGACCCCGAGCAACGCCTAGCCCTTCACTTGGCCTGCCGCGCCCGGCTCTTGCGGTGATTCAGCCGTTCTCGGCGATGTCCGCGAGCACGGCCGCGATCGTCCTGACCGGAACGCCTGTGCCACCACGGGTTGTGTAGCCGAACGCGCCGCCGCTGTTGTACGCCGGGCCCGCCACGTCGATGTGCGCCCACTCGAGGCCGTCCGCCACGAACTCCTTCAGGAACAGGCCTGCCGCGAGCATTCCGCCCCACCGGTGGCCGGTGACGTTGGCAAGGTCGGCAACCCGGGAGTCCAAATCGGACCGGAGCTCGTCCGGCAGCGGCATCGCCCACGCGTTCTCGCCGACGGCCTGGCCAATGGTGGCCACCCGGTCACGGAAGGCGTCCGAGCCCATCACGCCGGACGTGCGCTTGCCCAGCGCGACAACCTGCGCGCCGGTCAGGGTCGCGGTCTCGATCAGGTAGTCCGGGTTGTCCTCGCCCGCGCGCACGATCGCGTCGGCCAGGATCAACCGGCCCTCGGCGTCGGTGTTCAGGACCTCAACCGTCTTGCCGCCGTACATCGTCAGCACGTCACCCGGGCGGTACGAGGTACCCGACGGCATGTTCTCCGCGATCGGCACGGTCGCGATCACTTCAAGCGGGAACTTCAGCTTGGCCGCCAACACGACCGCCGCGACCACAGCCGCCGCGCCTGACATGTCCGAGGTCATCTCGTCCATTCCGGCCGCTGGCTTGATCGAGATGCCGCCGGTGTCGAACGTGATGCCCTTGCCGACCAGCGCGACCTTCTTCGAGGCCTTGGGTCCCTTGTAGGACAGGCGAACCAGCCGCGGCAGCCGCGACGATCCGGTGCCCACGCTCAGGATGCCGCCGTAGCCGCCCTTACGCAGCGCCTTCTCGTCGAGCACCTCGACCGTCAGGCCCGCTGCCTCACCGAGCTCGACTGCCCGGGCGGCGAATGATGCCGGGTAGAGGTCGTTGGGCGGGGTGTTGATCAGGTCACGCGCGGTCGCCACAGCCTCGGCGATCGCGGTCGCTGCCTTCAGCGTTGCCTTGTTGTCCTTGTTGTTCGCCGCGGAAAAGTCCACGCGGCCGACCGGACCGTCACCGGAGTCCGATTTGTACTGGGTGAAGGCGTACGCGCCCAGCACGGTTCCTTCGATCGCGGCCTGCAAGTCCACCAGGGACAGGAAGTTGTGCGCACGCTTCACGCCGGTCAACGCGCGAGCCGCGGCACCGGCTGCGCGGCGGACCTGCTCGGGCGTGGGGTCGGCCTTGCCGAGACCAACCGCGAGCACCACACCGGCTTTGAGCTTGCCGAGAGTGGGGACTTTCACCGTTTCTTCGGCTTTGCCGGTCGCCCCGAGGCTGGTCAGGATTTCGACAAGCGATCCGTCGAACACGGCGTCAACGGCCTCGCCACCCGGAGCGAGGGTGAAGCCTCCGCCGTCCTGCTGCACTGTCCCGACCACTACGACGTCGGCGGTGATGTCGGTGGCTGCGTTGTCGGACAGGGCGAGTTTGGGGGCGGTCACTGGCTACTCCTCGTCGGGACGGTTGTTGACGCATGCTAACGACCTCACCCGGAGTTGTGACTCGCCAGGGTGATGCATTAAACGAGTGAACCAAGTGGCGGCCTGTTCCTGTTCACCGGGCCGGTCTGACACTGTGTCCGGGTGCAACACGCCGTCCCCGACCGGCTGAAGGTGACTGCCGGAGTGGTGCCTGGACTCTCCGCGATGCTGGGGGCTGGGCTACTGGTCGCCATCTCGCCCGCGGCGGCCGCGGCCGGGAGCTGGCTGCTGCTCGGCATCGTCATCGCGTTCATCGCAGCGCTGTGCGGCGCGTTCTCCACTTCGGACCAGTCGCGCCGGTTCATCGGGATCGGCGGTGGCTACCTCTACAGCCGCCATCAGCTGGGCGTTCTGCCTGGCCGGATGGCGGGCAGCACGGCATTGGTGGGCCGGATCGTGGCGGGCGCTGCGATCGCGGGCACGTTCGGTGTGTATGTGGTTCCGCAGCATCCGGTGATGGCCGCGATCGTGGTCAGCCTCATCGCCGCCGCAGCCGACGCGCTCGGCGTACGGCCGTCTCGTGGCGTCACGCTCGCCGTGCTGCTCATCACGCTGGTCGGGTTGGCGTTGTTCGTGGCCGTGGCGTTTGCCATCGCGCCACCGGAGGCGTTACCGCTGCCCGCAGACGTCGAAGGCACGGACAACCCGGGCGGGCTGCTCGCCGCGGCCGGGCTGATGTTCTTCGGTTTCCTTGGGTTCGAGCAGGTCACGTCCTCCTCCGAGGCGGAGTACTCGGTCCGTCAGTTGCACGTGGCCATCCCGGTGATGATGGTCGGCACGCTGGTGGCCACCGTCGCGGTCGCCGGAGCCGCATTGCACCAGCTCGGTGGCCCCAGGCTGGCGCTGTCGCCCGCACCGCTCATGGACGCCCTCGCGGCCGCGGACGCCCAGTCCATACAGCCGCTGATCGCCGGTGTCGCCGGTATCGCGACGCTGTTCGGTCTGCTGACGGCGATCGGTTCGATCAGGCGCACGCTCGGCGCGATGGCTGAGTTCTCCGACGTCCCTCCCGCGTTGGCGATCGTCGGCTCGCGTGGCGTTTCCGCGCCCGCTGCTGTGCTCAGCGGTGCTGCGGTGGCTGTCGCCGCGGCGTTGCTCAACCCGCCACAGGCCGTCGGCGTTGCCACGTGCCTGCTGCTCTTCTACTACGCGTTCACCAACGCCGCCGCCCGGCTGCTCATGGACCGCGAACGCACGTGGCCGCGTCGCGCGGCGTGCTTCGGGCTCGGGTTCTCCGTGCTCATCGGGATGAACATGTCGGTGAAGTACCTGGTCGTCGTGGTGCTCGTGATGGTCGTCGGCTGCGTCGCCGGCGCCATCACGTCGAGGTACGCCAGAAAGTAGCCAACGTTTCAGGGGGCGTCATGCGTGAGTTTCTGCTGCTCGGACACATCACCTTCGCCGCGATCTGGATCGGCAGCCATATCGGCATGCTGGCCATCGGTTCCCGTGCCTTACGCGAGGGCCCGGAGCGCACCGTGCGGTTCATCAAGGACTCGGACTGGCTGGGCAACCGTCTGCAGGCCGTCTCGGCGATCCTCGCGCTGCTGTTCGGTATCGCGCTGGTCGTCGTGGTCGGCTTCTCGTTCGGCGACCTGTGGATTCTCCTTGGCTTGCTGGGTTTCGTGATCTTGCTGGTGATGGGAATCGGCTACCTCACGCCGCAGTCCCAGCGGATCCTCGCCGCCGCCGAGCAGTACGGCGCCGACGCGCCCGATGTCGTTGCCAAGATCAAGACCGTCCGGCGGGTGGCCATCGCGCAGGCCGCGGTGATGCTCCTGATTGTCCTCGACATGATCGCCAAGCCCGTCTTGTAAGTTCGCTGACGTGACTGAGCAGCTGCTACGAGGGCCCTTGCACGACCTGCACGCGAGCCTTGAGGCCACCTTCGCCCCGTTCGGGGGCTGGGAGATGCCGATCCAGTACAAGACCGGTGTGGTCGCCGAGCACACGGCGGTCCGCGAGAACGTCGGCATCTTCGACGTGTCCCACCTCGGCAAGGTCAGGGTCACCGGCCCGGACGCGATGGGATTCGTCAACCGGTGCCTGACCAACGACCTGAACCGGATCGCACCCGGCAAGGCCCAGTACACGCTGTGCTGCACCGAGACCGGTGGCACGGTCGACGACATCATCGTCTACCTGGTCAGCCAGGAGGACGTCTTCCTGGTGCCGAACGCGGCCAACACCGCCGAGGTGGCGCGCAGGCTGATCGAGGCGGCGCCCGGGGACATCTCAGTCACCGACGAGCACCGGCAGCACGCCGTGCTGGCCGTGCAAGGCCCACGGTCGGCTGAGCTGCTCGACGGCCTGGGCTTGCCGACCGAGCTGGAGTACATGGCGTACCGCGACGCAGAGTGGCGTGGCATCAAGGTGCGTGTGTGCCGCACGGGTTACACCGGCGAGCACGGCTACGAGCTCATCCCCCCGTGGGACGACGCGCCGGTCGTATGGGAGGCGCTGCGTGAGACGGGCGGCGTGCCGTGCGGCCTGGGCGCCCGCGACACGCTGCGTACCGAAATGGGCTACCCGCTGCACGGCCACGAGCTGTCACTGGAAATCAGCCCGGTGCAGGCCGGGTCGACGTGGGCAGTCGGCTGGAAGAAGGACGAGTTCTGGGGCCGCGAGGCCCTCATCGAGGAGCGCAAGGACCCAGCGCGGCGGCTGCGCTGCCTGCGCGCGCTGGACCGTGGCGTTCCCCGTCCGGACATGCCTGTGCTGGACGCCGACGGCCAGCAGATCGGCGTGACGACGTCGGGCACGTTCTCCCCGACGCTCAAGACCGGGATCGCGCTGGCGCTCATCGACACCGCGGCGGACGTCGAGCTCGGCAGCGAGGTCACGCTGGACGTGCGCGGCCGCAAGCTGCGCTGCGAGCTCGTGAAGGCGCCGTTCGTGCAGACCAACGTCAAGAACTGATGGCTGTCAAGAACGAGAACTAGATGCTGGCGAGCGCCGCGACGAACAAGATGACGCTGAGCACGAGGGTGAACACGAACGGCCCGCCCTCGACGTCACGCGGGAAGAACTTCTTGTTGTGCTTGCGGCGCCACCACACCGCCCACCACAGGGCGCCGAGCAGTCCGAGGATGACGCCGAAGACGCCGATCCACGCATAGCCGACCAGGACAAGCAGGCCGAGCCCGAACGGCATCAGCGCGCCGACGACGGCGACCCGGAAGTCCGAGCCCGTGCCCGCGCTCACCGCGTTGGGTTGAGAGTTCGCCACGCCGCCATCGTAGTGGCCGTGGCCAGGACGTACCCGAAAGTAGGACGTCCGATCCTCGGGATACGGATTTTCTTCGAAGCTAACGACGACTAACGTATGCGCATGACGTCCACGCTGTCGTTCACCCAGACCTCGAGCCCGAACCCGGCGACCCCGGATCGGCTTGCCGAGGTATTGGCCAATCCTGGCTTTGGACAGCACTTCACCGACCACATGGTGACCATTCGCTGGAGCAACGACCAGGGCTGGCATTCCGCCGCACTCGAGCCGTACCACCCACTCACGCTCGACCCCGCAGCCACCGTTTTGCACTACGGCCAAGCGATCTTCGAAGGCCTGAAGGCATACCGGCACGCCGACGGCGCCATCGTGGCGTTCCGTCCCGAGGCGAACGCCGAGCGGTTCCAGCGCTCCGCGGTCCGGATGGCCATGCCGGAGCTGCCGACATCGCTGTTCATCGAGTCACTGCACCAGTTGCTTGCCGTCGACGGCCGCTGGGTGCCCGAGCACGCCGAGGCTTCCCTTTACCTGCGGCCGTTCATGATCTCCGATGAGTCCACTTTGGGCGTGAACCGGCCGGCGAACCACTACCTGTACGCGCTGATCGCCTCGCCTGCCGGCCCGTACTTCGCCAGTGGCGTGAAGCCGGTGAAGGTGTGGCTGAGCCACGACTACGTGCGCGCGGCGCCCGGCGGCACCGGCGCGGCCAAGTGCGCTGGCAACTACGCGGCTTCCTTCGTAGCGCAGGCTCAGGCCGTCGCCGAGGGCTGCGACCAGGTGGTCTGGCTGGACGCGGTGGAACGCCGCTGGGTCGAGGAAGTCGGCGCGATGAACCTGTTCTTCGTGTTCGGCAACCGGCTGGTGACCCCGGAGCTGTCCGGCGCGCTGCTGCCCGGCATCACCCGTGACAGCCTGCTGACGCTGGCCCGTGACCTCGGGTACACAGTGGAGGAACGCAGGGTGTCCACAGAGGAATGGGAGAAGAAGGCCGAGTCAGGTGAGCTGACCGAGGTCTTCGGCTGCGGCACGGCCGCGGTGATCACTCCCGTCGGCTCGGTGAAGAGCTCAGCTGGTGAGTTCAGCATCGCGGGCGGGCAGCCGGGCGAGGTGACGATGAAGCTGCGGCAGGCCCTCAACGACCTGCAGCGCGGCGCCGCCCCCGACCCGCACAACTGGCTGCATCGGCTGGCATAACGAGGTTTTTCGATGCCCCTGACGCTGCGTCAGGGGCATCGCAGCTTTCTGCAATGGTTCCGCAATGATCATCAGTACGTTGGCGCCGACCTTATTGTCGTAGCAGGAGGTTGGCGAATGACTGACGAGCTGAAGTCGTTGCTGGCGCGGGGCGGGTTCAACAACTGGCGGATGGCGAACCAGACGGCCAAGATCGACCTGGCCGGTGTGTCGTTCGTTGGCTGGCAGCTTGACTACGTGTTCCTGTCCGGAGCGAACCTCGCCGGAGCGGACTTCTCGGGCGCCTCACTCGTGCACGCGGTGTTTTCCGGCGCGGACCTGACCAAAGCCAAGTTCGTCGGCGCGGACCTGCGTGGTGCCGTCTTCGGGCCACCTGAGCTGGTGAACGCGGACCTCGCGCTGTCCCCGCTCGGCAACCGCCTGATGTACGGCGCCGAACTCACCGGAGCGGTGTTCACCAACGCCCAGCTCAACCGCACGTCGTTTCGTGAATGCCGGTTGGACAAGGCCGACCTGCGCGGCTGCGACCTGTCCACGCTGGACCTGCGCCGCACCACTCCACCCCGCGCTCGCACCAGCCACCCCCAGCTCAATCGTGCGCAGCGCGCTCGCGTCATCTAAGGCGCGTGCAGGCTCATCGGCCCGTAGACCTCGGCCTCGCCGTTCAGCAGGGTCACCCGATCGACCCCGGCGGCGAGCAGGTCCTGCCATGAGTCCCGCAACCAGTCCTCGGCCTCGGTCTGTCCGCTGAACAAGGTCTCATCGCCGGGGATGTCCCGGCCACGCTCGTCCTGACAGCGCCATCGATAAACCACATCGACTCCCGCTCAAGCGGTAACTTTGGGCCGAGGCTATGTCACGAGCGACGTGAGGGACATGTGACGCGCAGGACACTGGTGTTGGGCGGGGCCCGCTCCGGCAAGTCGGCACACGCGGAGGGCCTGCTCCCGGCCGACGAAGAGGTTCTTTACGTGGCCACCGGCCGCAGGGACCCGAACGATCCGGAGTGGACGGCGAGAATCGACGCCCACATCTCCCGCCGCCCGCACACCTGGCGCACAGTTGAGGCGTCGCGTGAGCTTGCCGACGTCGTGCGTGCCGCGAAGGGCTGGACGCTGGTCGACGACATCGCCACGTGGCTCACCGGCGTGATGGACGCCGCAGGCGCGTGGGAGGGCGCGGGCCTTGATTTGGTCCGCAGGGAAGGCGCCATGTTGGTCGAGGCGGTCGCCGCGACGGAGGCACGAGTGGTGCTTGTGTCGTCGGAGGTCGGCCTGGGCGTCGTCCCGCACACGCGCTCTGGCAGGCTCTTCCGCGACGAGCTCGGTGCCCTCAACTCCGCGTTGGCGCAACGCTGTGACGAGGTCCTCCTGCTCGTGGCCGGTATTCCGATGCGGTTGCGTTAACGGAGGTTTCGGGTGTTCCAGTACGTTTCCCCACCCGACGAGACGGCTAAGCGCGACGCGCTGGCCAGGCAGGACCGGCTGACAAAGCCGGCGGGCGCGCTGGGCAAGCTCGAACAGCTCGGGGTGTGGGTGGCGTCGTGTCAGGGCGTCTGCCCGCCGAAGCCGTTCACCCGCCCCCGCGTGGTCGTGTTCGCGGGTGATCACGGCATCGCGGCCAAGGGCGTCTCGGCGTACCCGACCGACGTCACCGCGCAAATGGTGACGAACTTCCTCAACGGCGGTGCTGCCGTGAACGTCCTCGCCACCACAGCTGGCGCGACGGTCCGCGTGGTGGACATGTCCGTGGCTTCCGACGTGGCTGAGTCTGTGGCGGAGTTCAAGGTGCGGCAGAGCTCCGGCTCGATCGACCACGAGGACGCGCTGACCGAACAAGAGGCCAAAGCCGCCGTCGAAGCGGGCAAAACCATCGCCGACCAGGAAGTCGACGGCGGAGCGGACCTGCTGATCGCAGGCGATATGGGCATCGGCAACACCACCCCGGCCGCGGTGCTGGTCGCGGCGTTGACCGGCGCCGAACCGGTCGCGGTGGTCGGCCGTGGCACCGGGATCGACGACACGACGTGGATGCGCAAGACGGCGGCGATCCGTGACGCTCTGCGCCGCGCCCGCCAGGTCAGCGCGGAACCTGTGGCGTTGTTGCGTACGACCGCGGGCGCGGACATCGCGGCGATGGCCGGATTCCTCGCCCAGGCGTCGGTCCGGAAAACCCCGGTGATCCTGGACGGCGTGGTGTCGACGGCCGCGGCGCTTGTGGCCGAGGAGATGGCGCCGGGCGCGCGGCTGTGGTGGGTGGCTGGGCACCAGTCGACGGAGCCGTCGCACAATCTGGCGTTGGAGCAGTTGGGCCTGGAACCGTTGCTGGACATGGAGATGCGTCTCGGCGAAGGCTCGGGCGCGGTGGCCGCGTTGCCGTTGGTCGCGATGGCGACCCGGATCCTGGCGGAGATGGCGACGTTCCAGGACGCAAACATCTCCGGGCCTGCCGACTAGTGCTGCTCGCTTTCTCCTGGCTTACGGTCCTGCCCATTGATCCTGGGCGGGTGGATGCCAGGGCGGGACGGCGCGCGATTGCCTCGGCTCCGGTGGTCGGGGCCGTGCTCGGGTTGCTGGTGGCGGCCGTGATGCTGGGGGTGCCTGGGCTTCTCGGCGGGTTTTTGTGTGTGGGCCTGGTGGCTTTGGCGACCCGGGGAATGCACCTCGACGGGTTGGCGGACACGGCCGACGGGCTCGGATGTTACGGGCCGCCCGAGCGTGCCTTGGCTGTGATGAAGGAAGGCGGCGTCGGCGCTTTTGCCGTCGTGGCCTTGATTGTTGTCCTTGGGCTGCAGGCGGTTTCGCTTGGGACTGTCCACTGGGGAGCCGTTGTGGTGGCTTTCGCTTCGGGACGAGCGGCTTTCTCGTGGTGCTGCCGTCACGGCGTGCCTGCCGCTCGTCCCGACGGGCTCGGTTCCCTGGTGGCTGGGTCCCAGTCGGTGTTCGTTCCGGTCGGGTGGTTCGCCTTTCTCGCGGGAGTGGCGGTTCCTGTTGTCCCGTCTCACCTTTGGGCCGGTCCGCTGGCCGTTTTGCTTGCCTTCGCTGTGCTTGTGGTGTTCACGGCGCACGTGAGCAAGCGCTTGGGCGGTATTACCGGTGACGTCCTTGGCGCCGCGTGCGAGCTCACCGTCACGGTTGTGCTGGTCGTGTGCGCTTTGGCTGCAAGGTGAGTGCCTGGTTCACCAGGTCTTCGGGCAGACCGGGGTGCTGGACTGCGAGGTCGATCAGCTGCCCGAGGTAGTGCCTGTTCACGAACTCCGACTCGATCAGGTTTCGCAGGTCTTCTTTCTCGCCGTACAACCGCGCGGTCACAGAGGGCGAACGCGGCATCCGTTCGTCCACAGGCGCATCCATGGTCCGCAGCGTCGCTTCCGCGAACGCCGCTGGACTCACCCCGTTGAGGAACGCCGGGTCACTGAACCATGGCGCGTCCGCCCAGCCATGACCATGAACGCGGATGTCCCCATGGCACGGCAGCATAGTCAGCGGGGTTTTCCGTGCCGCGCCGAGAATGCCGCGAGCGGAAGTGCGATCAGCACCACCGCCTGGATCGCCAGCAACGCCGCGACGATGCCCCAACGGTCTACCACCAGCCCGGCGCCCAGTGCGACGAGCGCGTAGAGCACGCTACCGAGCAGCGACGCAAGCGAACCCATCGTCGCGCGTTCCCGGTCGGTGAATTCGCGCTGCAGCAACGTCTGCTGGGCGATCGTCGACATGCCGTACGCCGATGAACCAAGCAGCACAGGCGAAAACACCGTCGGCTTGATCAGCGCCACGAAGTTCGCGACGTTGTCGAACAGCTCACCGAACAGCAGAGTGCGGGCCGCGCCCAACCGGCCGATCACCCAACCGCTGACGCGGAAGCCGATGAAGGACACGACATGGGTAAAGGTGCGCCACAGGCCCAGCGCCCAGAGCGGCCACAGCCCCGCCACGAAAACAGGCGACAACTGAGCCGCGCTTTCGCCGCTGTAACGAAGCGCCGACACCAGCGTCATCCGGCGAAGCACCGGATTGCGGCGGATCCCGCGCAGGGCCGATCCGAGATGCTCCAGCACGTTCGATTCCAGAGGGCCGTGCACCCGCGGCTCTTGGACCCGCAAGGCGACGAGCACGCACAGCACCTGCGGCACGACCGACAGCACGACAACTGCATGCAGCGACCACGCGCCTGCGACCACGCCACCAATGGCTGCCGCCAATGCGAGCGCGATTTGGAACATCGAGTTCACCCGGCCCGCGTGCCTCGGGAACTCCTGCTCCCGACCGGCTTCGAGCAACGTGTCGTAGAGCAGCGCCTCGTTGTTGCCGCTCCACAGTGCAGTTGCAAATCCCTCCAGCACAACGGCTGCCAGGAGGAGGCCGTAGCCCGGAGCGCCTGCGTACCCGAGGTGGGCGGCCACCATGACGACGGCACCAGCGATCATCGTGCTGCGTCGGCCGAGGCGGTCGGACAGCACCCCCGTTGGGACTTCGAACGCGGCCGAAGACAGCTTCTTCACCGCGAAGAGGCTGGCGGCAGCGGCGTACGAGCCGGTGACTTGCGCGAAGTAGATGACCATCAGCGGTCCGTACATACGGAAATCGCCGAAGAAGTTGAACCAGCTCAGCAGGCGGACAGTCTGATCAGCGGACCCCGACCGTGGGGATTTCCTGTCGAACAGGGCAGCTATACGCAGCAGTGAAGAACGACGAGCGGACACAGCAGAACTCCCAGAAAGGCGAACGGAGGCGCCAAACAGCGCCAAGGGCCGGTGACACGTGTCACCTCGCCCCGGCGACCGGGATATGTGCTGCTCGCTACAAGCGTGGCGTCAGAAGCCTGCGGTCACCAAGGGGCGAACGGAAGCTCCGGTCATCGCTGTAGACATCAGTGCCCCTCAATTCCCCAGGCGGACGGGATTCCGCACCGGCGTCAACTCTAGCGATCGAAGGAGCTGCGTGTCCGCTGAAAATCACGGGCACGACGGAGGGCAGCGTCCAGCCATTGTGAGTTGATTAGCTTTGCGAAGCATTTGGCGACTAGGTTGGTCGCATGGAGTTTCGGAGACTAGGCCGCAGCGGCCTGACGGTCAGTGAGATCTCGTACGGCAACTGGCTGACGCACGGCTCGCAGATCGAGGAGGAGCAGGCGGCTGCCTGCGTCCGCGCGGCCCTTGATGCCGGGATCACCACGTTCGACACCGCTGACACCTACGCCAATACCGCCGCCGAGTCCGTGCTCGGGCGGGCGCTAGCCGGTCAGCGGCGGGAGAGCTTGGAGATCCTGACCAAGGTCTACTGGCCGACGGGCCCTGGCGGCCCCAATGACAGCGGCCTCGGCCGCAAGCACATCATCGAGTCCGCCAACGCCTCACTCAAACGCCTGCAGACCGACTACGTCGACGTCTACCAGGCGCACCGGTTCGACCGGACGGTCCCGCTCGAAGAGACGATGCTCGCCTTCGCCGACCTTGTCCGGCAGGGGAAGGCGCTCTATGTCGGGGTTTCCGAGTGGACCGGTGAGCAGATCAGCCGTGGTGCCGCGCTCGCCCGCGAGCTGAAGGTTCCGTTCGTGTCCAACCAGCCGCAGTACAACATGCTGTGGCGGGTGATCGAGCCGCAGGTCATCCCCGCCGCCGAGCGGGAGGGGCTGAGCCAGATCGTGTTCTCACCGGTCGCTCAGGGTGTCCTGACCGGCAAATACCTGCCTGGCCAGCCGGTTCCCGACGGGTCACGGGCGACCGACGCGCGCGGCAAGAACTTCGTGTCACGCTGGCTGCGTGACGACGTCCTCGAGCGCGTGCAGCAGCTGCGGCCGCTGGCCGACGAGGCCGGTCTCACGCTTGGGCAGCTCGCGGTCGCGTGGGTGCTGCAGAACAAGAACGTCGCGTCCGCGATCATCGGCGCTTCCCGGCCTGAGCAGGTCACGCAGAACGTCAAGGCCGCTGGCAAGGTCCTCGAACGGGACCTGCTCGACAAGATCGACGCCGTGCTCGACGGTGTCGTGACCGACGACCCCAGGCTCACGAACGTTCCGTGAGAAAGCAGAAACCTCCAGGAGCAAGCTCCTGGAGGTTTCTCCAAAGTGTTTCAGCGGGGGAGCGGGTCACCAGGGCGCACGCGCGGCTTGGGCACCCGCAGCTTGCGGATCTGGCTCGCCCGCACGAACGTGTACCAGCCGATCGAGCCGCCCTTGATGATCTCCTTCGGGAACTTCTCCCTGGCCATCTTGGTCACCCGGCGGCCGTTGATGATCCCTTCGAGAATCATCATCAGCAGCATCGCGAGGCACACGAGCGTCGCGTAGTTCTGCACTGCGGGGTTCGGCACGAGCAGCGCGACGAACACCACGATCGCCAGCGGCATGAACAGGCCGAGCAGGTTACGTCGCGAGTCCACCACGTCACGCACGTACGCCTTGACCGGACCGCGGTCACGCGGCATCAGGTACTTGTCCTCGCCTGCCATCATTCGCTCGCGGCGCTCAGCGGCGGCAGCACGACGCTCGTCTTTCGACGGCTTGTTCTGCCGCGCGCGACGCATCGCCTCGCGGGTTGTGGTTGGCGCGGGCGCTACCGGACCGCGCTTGCGGGCCTCCGCGTCACGGCGTTTGGGCGTCGGTGCGCCTTTGCCTGCCGTGTACGCCTTGTTGGTGGGCCCGGCCTCGACAGCGACGTCTGTCTCGTCGACGGCGGGGGCGTCGGCCTTGTCAGCTGAATTACGGCGCAGGAACCTCACGTCTCATAGGTTATGACAAGCCCAGATCGTATGGTTCGCCGGATACGCTGCTATCTGTGCGCGTATTGATCGCTCCCGACTGTTTCGGCGGCACGCTGTCCGCTCCTGAGGCCGCGCAAGCGATGGCCGACGGGTGGCGCGCGTCCGCTCCGAACGACGAGCTGGTGCTCCGCCCGCTCACCGACGGTGGTCCTGGCTTCGTGGATGTGCTGCACACCGTGCTTGGCGGCACGGTGCACACCCTCGATGTCACCGGTCCGCTCGGTGAGCCGGTGACGGCCAACTGGCTCGAGCACGATGGAACGGCCTATGTCGAATCGGCACAGGCGAACGGCCTGCACTTGGTCCCCAAAGCCGACCGCCGCCCGCTCGATGCCACCACGCGTGGCGTCGGCGAGCTGATGGTCGCCGCGCGCGATGCAGGCGTACACACGATCGTCGTCGGTCTTGGCGGTTCGGCAACAACCGACGGCGGACAAGGAATGCTTGAAGTCGTCAGCGGCGAGTGGCCCAAGATCATCGCCGCGACCGACGTGGAGAATCCCCTGCTCGGACCGCACGGTGCCGCCCACACGTTCGGCCCGCAGAAAGGCGCGTCCCCGCAGGACGTCGAAGAACTGGAGGCCCGGCTGGCGGCCTTCTCTGCGGAAAAGGGTGCTCACCTGCGTGACCAGCCGGGCGCTGGTGCCGCTGGCGGCCTTGGCTACGGACTGTTCGTGCTCGGCGCGACGAGGGTGTCCGGCGCGGGCCTCGTGCGTGACTTGACCGGGTTGGACGAGGCGATGGCCACCGCCCAGCTCGTCCTAACCGGCGAAGGCAGCTTCGACTGGCAGTCACTGCGGGGCAAACTTGTGACCTCCGTCGCATCCGCGGCCGCCGAGCGCGGCCTGCCGTGCCTCGTACTCGCCGGTCAGGTGAGCGTGGGACGCCGGGAAGCGGCCGCGGCGGGAATCGAGGCGGCATTCGCTGTCGTGGACCACGCGGGCTCGGTGGACGCCGCTTTCGCCGATCCAGCAGGCACCCTGGCCGCCCTCGCCGAACACGTGGCGTCCCAGTGGTCGGCATGACAGTTGGTCATCCGGGCATGTGTGTCACCATGGAATAAGACACCACGGCGATGTGTTCGCACCGCTGTAGTCGGATCTTCAAGGGAGTGTCATGACGACCGCGCAGGAGAACACGACCGAAGCGGCGACCACGCACGGCGTGACGTTGACCGATACTGCCGCGAGCAAGGCCAAGGCGCTGCTCGAGCAGGAAGGTCGCGACGACATGCACCTGCGGATCGCCGTCCAGCCCGGGGGCTGCGCCGGTCTGCGTTACCAGCTGTTCTTCGACGAGCGCTCGCTCGACGGCGACCTCTACCGTGACTTCGGCGGCCTGAAGGTGGCCGTCGACCGGATGAGCGCGCCGTACGTCGAGGGCGCCGTGATCGACTTCGTGGACACCATCGAGAAGCAGGGCTTCACCATCGAGAACCCGAATGCCACGGGTTCCTGCGCCTGCGGCGACTCGTTCCACTGAGTCAAGACGTGTGGAGGGCCGTTGTCTCGTGCGGACAACGGCCCTTTTTACATTTTTGGCAGCATGTCCCGGTCAGACGTACTCGTCGAGGTCCTTGACCTGGGCGTGACACCCGTCGGTGACCTCCCACGCCGGCGCGAGCCGCGGCAGCGGCGCGTGCGACGGGGACTGGCGGACTGAAGGTGGGATGTCGGCGCAGTCGGCGATCAGCTCGTCGATCGAATCGGCCTCGGTGATGTGCACGAATCCCACGTTATTGAGCGGGACTGGAGCTGCACAGGCTTACCAACCGGTAGTGTGCATAGGCAGCCAAGGAACCACCCGCACGGGTGGCGGGTGTCGGCTCGGGACACAGGCTGTCGGACGTAGTGGCAACACAAGCGCACAAGACAGCAAGGAGGGCCGGCAGTGCCCGTAGCCGTTTCCGGAAGTATCGCCAGCGACCATCTGATGCACTTCCCGGGCCGCTTCGGCGAACAGGTCGTTCCCGAGCAGATCCACCGCCTTTCCCTCAGCTTCCTCGTCGACGACCTGCAGGTCCGTCGCGGTGGGATCGGCGCCAACATAGCCTTCGGTATGGGTGTGCTCGGCGCGAGCCCAGTGCTCGTCGGCGCGGCAGGCAAGGACTTCGGTGACTACCAGTCATGGCTGGAGCGTCACGGCGTCGACTGCCGCGGTGTGCACATCTCCGAGACCGCGCAGACCGCCCGGTTCGTCTGCACGACCGACGACGACATGTGCCAGATCGCGTCGTTCTACGCCGGTGCGATGGCCGAGTCGCGCAACATCGAGCTCAAGCCGATCGTCGACCAGGTCGGCGAGTTCGAGCTGGTGATGATCAGCCCGGACGACCCCGACGCGATGGTCCGGCACGCGCAGGAGTGCCGCCAGCGCGGCTACGTCTTCGCGGTCGACCCCTCGCAGCAGCTGGCCAGGATGTCCGGTGAGCAGATCCGTGAGTTCATCGTCGGCGCGAAGTACCTGTTCAGCAACGACTACGAGTGGGAGTTGCTGCTCAAGAAGACCGGCTGGACCGAGGCAGAGGTCCTCGACAAGGTCGACATGCGGATCACCACGCTCGGTGAGAAGGGCGCGGAGATCGTCGACCGCAAGGGCCCGGTCGTGCACGTGACCGCGGTGCCCGAGCTGGCGAAGGCCGACCCGACCGGCGTCGGCGACGCGTTCCGCGCGGGTTTCCTCGCGGGTCTGTCGCACGGCCTGGACATCGAGCGCGCCGCGCAGCTTGGTTCGTACATCGCCGTGCTGGTCCTGGAGACCATGGGCCCGCAGGAGTGGACGTTCGACGCGGGCGAGGCGGTCACCCGGATCACCGGCGCGTACGGGCCGGAAGCCGCGCAGGACATCGCGGCCATCCTGCCGTCGTGAGTACCGACCCTTCGTGCGATGTGGCGCACGGCAAAGCGACCCCGGAGGTCGAGCACCGTGGCTTGGTCGCGGTGTTCGACACGCCGGTCGCCCAGCATCTCGTGCGCTACGCGAAGGACTTGGGATACACAGCTTTCGTCTACGAGCCGTCTTCGCCTTTGCCTGAGCTGGACGGCTCGTACGACGTCGTCGTGACCAACCACCACCGGGAAGAGCTCGGCACGGTCCTGCGGGACGTGCTGGCCTTCCCGGTGCGCTGGGTTGGTGTGATGGGAAATCCGCGGCACGAAGGCCCGCATGTCAAGGCGCTCAAGGACCTTGGTGTTCCGGACGAGCAGATCGCGCGCGTGCACCGGCCGGTTGGGTTGAACATCGGGTCGCGTACGCCTCCGGAGATCGCCATCGCGACCATCGCGGGCCTTGTCGCCGACCGCAACGGCCGTCCCGGCGGTTTTGCCTGGTAAAAGCTCGTGAGTGGTTATCCGTGTTAGAACGCGAATAACCACTCACGACAAACCCTCAGAGTGCCAGGCGACGGCTCATGTCCGAGACGAAGACGCCCTCCGGGTCAACGGAATCCCGGATCTTGCGCCACTCGTCGAGCCGCGGGTACATCTTCGCGAACGTCTCCGCGGCAGTCCGCGAATCCTTCGCGGTGTACAGCCGTCCGCCCGCGGCGAGCACGGCCTCGTCCAGCTCGTCACAGACGCGGCCGACGCCGTCCTTGATCGGGAAGTCGACGCTGAGCATCCAGCCAGGGGTCGGCCACGACAGCGGCGCCTGGTTGGCCTCGCCCATCCGCTTGACCACGTTTAGGAACGAGTAGTGCCCGGAAGTGGCGATCTGGCGGCAGATCGCGGCGAACTCGGTCTCGCGTCCAAAGGGGACGGAGAACTGGTACTGCAGGAATCCCTTTGAGCCGTACGCCCTGTTCCACTCGCCGAGCATGTCCAGCGGGTGGTAGAAGCGGGTCAGGTTCTGGATCGCGCCACGCACTCCCTTGCGCGGGACAGTGCGCTGCCACAGCTCGTTCACCAGGCCGAACGTCAGCTTGTTTGCCAGCCCGTTGGGAAACAGGTCGGGCAAGGTCGCCAGTTGCGGGGCGTCGAACTTCAACGGCTGGCTGCGCAGCTTCGCGGGCAGATCGTCCACTTTGGCCAGTGAGCCGCGGGAGAACGTCGCCCGGCCCATCCGGCCGTCCGACGAGATCAGGTCCGGCACGGCCATCGAGTAGTCGTACGCCAGGTCCGAACCGTCCAGGAACAGCGCCAGCGTCTCGTCGAGGCTGTTCGTCCGGTCCGCGTCGACGAGGAAATAGGCCGTCTCGGTCTTCTTCATCCGGATCGTGGCCCTGGTGATGATGCCGGTCAGCCCTATTCCGGCGACCGTCGCCCAGAACAGCTCCGAGTCCGGCTCAAGCGTGCGCACCTGGCCGTCCGCGGTGAGCAGGTCCATCGACACCACGTGGTTGCCGAAACTGCCCGCCGAGTGGTGGTTCTTGCCGTGGATGTCGTTCGCGATGGCGCCACCGACGGTCACCTGACGCGTCCCAGGCAGCACCGGAACCCACAAACCGTGCGGAAGTGCTTCCCGCATCAGCTTGTCGAGGCTCACGCCCGCGTCGAGGTCGACAAGACCGGTCTCCGGATCGATCGAATGGATCCGGTCAAGCACGGTCATGTCGACGACCACACCGCCCGCGTTCTGCGCCGGGTCGCCGTACGAACGGCCAAGGCCACGCGCGATCACACCGCGCGGGCCAGCCGAGGTCACCGCACGCGCGATGACCTCAATGTCCGGTGTGGACAGCACATTGGCCACGGTCGGGGCCGTACGTCCCCATCCGTGCAGGGTCCGCGGCTCAGTCATCAGAGGCGCACCGGGTAGTGCGGCTCGGGGACCTGCGGGCGGATCCGGCCTTCGACGAAGATGCCGTACCAGATCATGAACACCAGCAACGCCCACAGCCGCCTGCTGTGGTCGATCTCGTTGCGGCGGTGCTCCTCCAGCATCTCCAGGATGGCTGCCTTGTCCAGGAACGGGTCGGTGGCCGAGTCACGGATGATCCCGACGGCCCACTCGTAGAGTTCTTCCCGCAGCCAGTGCCGCACCGGCACCGGGAAACCGAGCTTGCGCCGGTTGAGCACGTGCGCGGGCACGATGTCGCGCATCGCGGCACGCAACGCGTACTTCGTGGTCTCCTTGGTGATCTTCTCTTCCAAGGGGATCCGCGAGGCGACCTTGAAGACCTCGGTGTCGAGGAACGGTACCCGCAGCTCGAGCGAGTTGGCCATGGTCACCTTGTCCGCCTTGACCAGGATGTCGCCGCGCAGCCAGGTGAACAGGTCGACGTGCTGCATCCGGGTCACCGGGTCCCAGTCTCGCGAGGCCCGGTAGTGCGGCGCGGTGACGTCCATGTGGCCGATGCCAGGGGTGAAGGTCCGCAGCACCCGCTTGATCTGGTCGTCACGGAAGATGCGCGCGTTGCCGTAGTAACGCTCTTCAAGCGTCAACGCGCCACGACGCAGCAAGTCCTTGCCGCGCTTGCCTTCCGGCAGCTTCGTCGACAGGTTGCCCATCGCCTTGCGCAGCGCGCCTGGGACCTTTTCGAACGCGGCCAGGGAAAGCGGCTCGCGGTAGATCGTGTAACCGCCGAACAGTTCGTCCGCGCCTTCGCCGGAGAGCACCACCTTCACGTACTGGCGGGCCTCACGCGCGATGAACCACAACGGCACCAGCGCCGGGTCGGCCACCGGATCATCCAGGTACCAGATGATCAGCGGCAGGGTCTCCATCACTTCCTGCGGCGAGACCGTGCGGACCACGTGCTTCACGCCGATCGCCGCCGCGGACTCGGCCGCGACGTCCACTTCGGAGTAACCCTGGCGCTCGAACCCGGTCGTGAACGTGATCAGGTCCGGGTTGTGCTGCTTCGCCAACGCGGCGATGGCGGTGGAGTCGATACCGCCGGACAGGAACGAACCGACCGTCACGTCCGCGCGCATGTGCTTGGCGACCGAGTCACGCATCACCGCGGCGATGTCCGAGTGCAGACGGCCGGACTCGTACTGGCTGACGCCGAGCGGCCGGAAGATCGGGTCGAAGTACCGGTTCATGGTCATCGTGCCGTCCGGCGTGACCGTGAACGACGTGCCCGACTCGATCCGGCGGACCGTGTCGTGCATCGTCTCGGGCTCCGGCACGTACTGCAGGACCATGTAGTGCTGCAGCGCCGTCTTGTCCAACCGCGGCGACATGCCCAGCGTGCGCCCGAGCGCGAGCAGGCTCTTCTTCTCGCTCGCGAAGGCCATCCCGCCGGGGCCGGAGGCGTAGAACAACGGCTTGATGCCGAACGGGTCACGCGCACCGAACAGCGTCTGCCGGTGCGAGTCCCAGATCAGGAACGCGAACATGCCGCGGAACCGCTTCACGACCTCGGGGCCGTAGAAGTGGTACGCCGCGACCATCGCCTCAGCCTCGCCGTCGGTGGCGAACTTGAGGTTGAACTCGCGTTTCAGATCCGCCCGCAGCTCGAGGTAGTTGTAGACCTCGCCGTTGAACAGGATCGTGTACCGGTTCGGCGCGTCCACCGGGCCCCAGTGCAGGGGCTGGTGCGAATGCGCGATGTCGACGATCGACAACCGGTTGAAGCCGAAGATGACCCCGCGGTCGGCCCACGTGCCGCTTTCGTCGGGGCCGCGGTGCCGCTGGCAGCGCAGAGCCGCGTCGACCGCGCTACGGGCCGCGTCGGCATCGAGTTCAGAGGGGCAGACCAGGCCAAGCAGACCGCACACGCTCTCGGGAACCTTCCGGGTCGAGTGGTGTTTGAAGGGCCAGTATGCCCCCCGCGTGAATCGGGGCGACGCGCGCAGGGCCCTGATCCACGTCACATATGTCGCTGAGCTACGCTCCCGCAGGAGCGAAACGCTCAAGACTTGCTTGCAGGGTAAGTATCACTGCAAGTCGCGGCAAGGAGGAGAGCGAACGGTGGGCCAAGAGGAGCGCTCGCGCAAGCGCAGGCTGGCCAAGGTCATCGGGCTGGTCGGCCTGGTCGCGTTCGCGGCGACCGGCTGCTCGACCGATGAGGTGCTGCGGTTCGGATGGCCCGTCGGCGTCACCGAGCAGGCCGACGACATGCGCAATCTGTGGACAGGGGCGGTGATCGCCTCACTGATCGTCGGTGTGATCACGTGGGTGCTGATCCTGTGGCCGGTCATTTTCCACCGCAAGAAGTCCGACAAACTGCCCCGGCAGACCCAGTACAACAACGTGCTGGAGCTGATCTACACCGGTGTGCCGGTGATCATCGTGGTCGTGCTGTTCGTGTTCACCGCGAGCACCGAGAACCGCGTGCTCGCCAAGACGGACAAGCCGGACCTGAAGGTGCAGGCGCTGGCGTTCCAGTGGAACTGGGACTTCAGCTACCTGGAGTCGGGCGGCGTCAAGCCGACGGTTCAGGGCGGCGGCGAGGTGCACACGGTCGGCAGCACCAACCAGATCCCGCTGCTGGTCGTGCCTGCCGGGCGGACGGTGGAGTACCAGCTGCGGTCCAGGGACGTGATCCACTCGTTCTACGTGCCGGAGATGCACTTCAAGCGGGACGTGTTCCCGTACCCGGAGAAGAACAACCAGGACAACACGTTCCAGAACAAGATCGACCGGCCTGGTTCGTTCGTCGGTCGCTGTGCCGAGCTCTGCGGCTCGTACCACGCGTTCATGAACTTCGAGCTCCGCGCGCTGCCTGGCGAGCTGTTCGACCAGTATCTGCGGCTGCGTGGCCAGATCAACCCACGCACCAACGCGCTGTACACCGCTTCCGAGGCGCTGACCCAGATGAACTGCGGCCAGCTGTGCACCCCGTACGCGGTGACGACGTCGCCGTTCAACCCCGACCGCACCGCGCGCACGGCTTCGGGCTGACGGGCAGGGAGAGAGAACCATGAAGGTCGAAGCCAAAATCTTCCACATCTGCACGGCGTTCTTCTTCTTCGCGGCCATCCTCTACGGCTTCTGGGCCAAAGAGGTGGTCGGGATCGTCGGGCTGACCCTGACCGGTGGCCTGTCGCTGATCGTCGGCAGCTACTTCAGCTTCGTGGCGCGCCGCGTCGAGGAGCGGCCGGAGGACAACCCGGAGGCCGAGGTCAGCGATGGCGCCGGTGAGCTGGGCTTCTTCAGCCCGGGCAGCTACTGGCCGGTCGGTTTGGCCGCGTCGGCCGCGCTGACCGGGTTCGCGCTGGCGTACTTCCACATCTGGCTGCTGGTGATCGGGATCGTCTGCATCCTGATCACGGTCGGCGGCCTGGTCTTCGAGTACCACACCCAGCCCGACAAGGACTGAACCTTTTTGCCGTGAAGGCCACCCTTCCGGCGTTGGACGCGTGAGGGCCTCCCTTGACGCGTTGGACGCCGCGAGGGTGGCCTTCACGGCTTTTAAAGTGGAAGACCAGGTGGCCGCGCATGACTTCCTCTACGCGCCATGCAGCCAGGAAATGTTCGAAATCCAATACGGTGCCACCGGACCACGCCCGAACTGCTTCACGAACCTCACGCGATCACTTGCCGAATTCGGCGTGCCCGAATCCACCGTGACCATCGCCTTCAACTTCTTCATGCGATCCGTTGTCGACGAGAATGGGCAGCTCAAGATCGAGCCGCCCCTCACGACACAAGGCAAAAGCATGACCCTGACCGCCGAGCGCGACCTTTTTGTCGCGGTCACCGCGTGCGCCACGGAAGGCGTCAACGGCGGTCAGACGAAGGCACTGCAGGTCGAAATCACTTAGCCAGCGCGCTCGACACCGCGGCCCAGCGCTCAAGCAGGCTCGTCGCCGCGCCCGAATCCACCGCCTCGGCGACCTGTGACAGCCCAGCGGCGATATCGGCCGCCAGATCCCCGGTGAAGCCCCGATAAGCCGCCACGGCGCCCGCGGCGTTCAGCAGCACGGCGTTGCGGACGTGGCCCTCCTCGCCAGCCAGCACCTGGCGGACCACCTCGGCGTTGTGCTTGGCGTCCCCGCCGCGGAGATCTTCGGGTGTGCAGAGGTCCAGTCCAAATGTGGCCGGATCGATACGTTCACGCGTCACCGTGCCGCCGTCGACCACCCAGGCCGAAGTCGTTGCGCACGTGGTGATCTCGTCGAGCCCGTCATCACCGCGCACGACCAGCACAGACGCACCGCGCAGTGCGAAAACCTCGGCCATCACGGGAGCCAGACGTTCAAAAGCGCATCCGATCAAGCCCGAAGCGGGCTGAGCCGGGTTGGTCAACGGCCCGAGCACGTTGAAAGCCGTGGGAATCCCCAGCTCCGAGCGCACCGGACCGGCGTGCCGCAAAGCCGGGTGGAACCGAGGCGCGAAGCAGAACCCGATGCTCAGTTCGTCAACGCACTGCGCGACCTCGGCAGGCCCAAGTCCGATCGCGACGCCGAGGACCTCAAGCACATCGGCGGTTCCGGCCTTGGACGACGCCGAACGGTTGCCGTGCTTGACCACTGGCACCCCGGCGGCCGCGGTCACGATGGCGCTCATCGTCGAGATGTTCACGCTGCCGGACCGGTCACCACCCGTGCCGACCACGTCCACAGCCCGCCCGGTCACCGAGACCCGGGTCGCGTGCCGAAGCATTCCGGCTGCCATACCGGAGATCTCGTCGGGCGTCTCGCCCTTCGAGCGCAGGCCGACCGCGAACCCCGCGATCTGGGCGTTCGTCGCGTTGCCGGACATGATCTCGTTCATGGCCCATGAGGTGTCGTCGGCGGTCAGGTCGCCGCCGACGACCAAGTGGTTGAGCAGCGCAGGCCAGGTGTCGCGCGTCATGGCCGAATCATCCACCAAAGCCGCCCGTCCGTGCGACGGGAATGACCGCAGTGGAAAACAGGCACGAGCTCAGCCGCGAACGGTCGGCAGGGTGTGCGACCGCAGCACGTCCGCGACCGTCTCAGCGGCGGTCAGCGGGTCGAGCGGGTGCACGAGCACGGCGTCGGCCTGCGACCAGGTCGCCAGCCACCGGTCGTCCTTGCGACGCACCGCGATCACGATCGGCGGGCAGTCGTCGATCTCGTTCTTCAACTGGCGGCACAGTCCCATGCCGCCGGTCGGCTGCGCCTCGCCGTCGAGGATCGCGAGGTCGGAGTCGCCCGCGTCCATGTGGTAGATGACGTCGGCGACCGTTTCGGCCTCGACGAACGTCACCCGTCCGAGGTCAGCGGCCGGGCGGCGACCGACGGCTGTGATGATGCTCTCCCGCACCTCCGGCCGGTGGCTGAAGACCAGAATCGTCAGCGGCTGCGTACTCATCTCTTCAGCGCCCTCCGGCTCTCTCACTAGGCCTGATCACGACCAGTCGAATGCTATCGCCACGGGGCAGCGACACGGCCCGCGACCCAACCGGTACCCGACCGGGCGAGGCGGATAACCGCAAGACATAATGCGTCGCGTGACAACAGCTACGCCTTCGATCAGCCAGCGCGTGCACTCGCTGAACCGGCCGAACATGGTCAGTGTGGGCACCATCGTGTGGCTGTCCAGTGAGCTGATGTTCTTCGCCGGGCTGTTCGCCATGTTCTTCACGGTGAAGGCGCAGAACTCCACCGGTCACTGGCCGCCCCCACTTCATCCCGGCGGCGAGCCGATCCACCTGGACCTGCCGTTCGCCACGCCGTTCACGGCGATCCTGATCCTCTCGTCGGTCACCTGCCAGCTCGGTGTGTTCGCCGCCGAGAAGGGCGACGTGTTCGGCCTGCGGCGCTGGTACACGCTGACTCTGGTGATGGGCGCGGTCTTCGTCGCCGGCCAGGGCATCGAGTACTTCAAGCTGATCCAGGAGGGCGTGACCATCCCGTCCGGCGGGTTCGGCACGGTCTTCTACCTCACCACAGGCTTCCACGGTCTGCACGTGATCGGCGGTCTGATCGCGTTCGTCTACCTGCTGATCCGCACCCGGATGAGCAAGTTCACGCCCGCGCAGGCCACCGCCGCGATCGTGGTCTCGTACTACTGGCACTTCGTCGACATCGTGTGGATCGGGCTTTTCGCCGTCATCTACATCGTTCCCTGATCGACGCATCACCAACCCGAACTGACTTCTCCAGCAAGGTTGCCCATCACCATGACGAGTAAGAAGGCGGAAGCCGCCGGGGAGAGCAAGGCGGCGCGTAAAAAAGCCCGCTCCTCCAAGCGGCGCCGGCGGATCTCCGGCCTGCTTGCCCTGGCTTTCGCGTTGATCGGCGTCGGCGGCCTGTACGCGGGGCTCGCCCCTGAGCCGCAGACAGCGATCGCCGCGCAGGATCCGGCGCTGGTCCGCAAGGGCGAGCAGATCTACAACAACACCTGCATCAGCTGCCACGGTGATGGCGGCCAGGGCGTGAAGGACCGCGGCCCGAGCCTGATCGGCATCGGTGAGGCCGCGGTGTACTTCCAGACCTCGACCGGCCGGATGCCGATGGCCGCGCAGACCGCGCAGGCCGAGCGCAAGCCACCGAAGCTGTCGCCCGAGGAGATCGACGCGGTCATCGCGTACATCGAGTCGAAGGGCGCTGGCGGCCCGAAGCTGCCGGAGGAGCACGGCCAGCAGCTGCGTGGGGACAACCCGGCGCGCGGTGGCGAGCTGTTCCGGATGAACTGCGCCTCTTGCCACAACTTCACCGGCCGTGGTGGTGCCTTGTCGTCCGGCAAGTTCGCGCCCGAACTCGACCCGGCGACCGAGGAGCAGCTGTACGCGGCGATGCTGTCCGGTCCGCAGAACATGCCGAAGTTCTCCGACCGCCAGCTCTCGCCGGAGGAGAAGAAGGACATCATCGCGTACGTCAAGTCGGTGACCGACGGGAACAACAACCCAGGTGGCGCGCCACTGGGTGGGCTCGGACCACAGTCTGAGGGCCTGATCGCGTTCATCGTGGGGATGGCTGCGCTGATTGGCATCACGTTGTGGATCGGAGCCAAGTCGTGAGCGAGCAGAACAAAGAAGGCCTGCCGACCGAGGCCGAGCTCGCCGATATGGACCGTGACCAGCTGCTGAAGCTGGGCGGCAAGCTCGACGACGTCGAACTGGTCGAGTACACCGACCCGTGGCCGGTCAAGGGCACCAAGGCGGAGAAGCGCGCCGAGCGCGCCGTCGCCGCCTGGTTCACCCTCGCCGGGATCGCCGGTCTCGCGTTCATCGGCGTGTTCCTGTGGTGGCCGTGGCACTACGCACCGGCCAACACCGACGGTCACCTGCTGTACCTGCTGTACACGCCGTTGCTCGGCCTGACCCTCGGTCTGTCGATCCTCGGCGTGGGTGTCGGCGTGGTCATGTACGCCAAGAAGTTCCTGCCCCACGAGGTCGCGGTGCAGCAGCGGCACGAGGGTCGCTCGACCGAGCTCGATCGGCAGACCTTCGTGGCGCACCTTGCCGACGCCGGTGACCGCAGCACGATCGCCCGCCGCTCGATCATCAAGCGTTCGGCGCTGTTCGGCGCGGGTGCGTTCGGACTGGCCACGGCCGCGTTGCCGCTGGGCAGCCTGATCCACAACCCGCACAAGGACTCGACCAACGAGAACGGCCTGTGGCACACCGGCTGGCTGGCGCCCGACGGCGAGCGCGTGTTCCTGCGCCGCGACACCGGTGACGCGCACGCACTCGAGCTGGTCAAGCCGGAGGACCTGGACGCGGGCGCGATGGAGACGGTGTTCCCGTTCCACGCCCCGAAGAACGCGTCCGGCGGTGTGGACTACGCCAAGCTGGAAGGCATGCTGGCCGGTACCGAGCGGGTCGACGAGCACGAGCTGGTCGAGGCACTGCGCCGCTCGGACAACCCGGTGATGCTCATCCGCCTGCGTCCCGAGGACGCCAAGCGGGTGGTCAAGCACCAGGGCCAGGAAGACTTCAACTTCGGCGACTACTACGCGTACACGAAGATCTGCAGCCACCTCGGCTGCCCGACTTCGCTGTACGAGCAGCGGACCAACCGGATCCTGTGCCCCTGCCACCAGTCGCAGTTCGACGCGTTGCAGTACGCCAAGCCGATCTTCGGGCCGGCCACGCGCAAGCTGGCGCAGCTGCCCATCGAGGTTGACGCGGAAACGGGTTACCTTTATGCCCGACACGACTTCAACGAGGCTGTCGGACCGGCCTTCTGGGAGCGTAAGTCATGAGCGGTCTCACCACGCCAACCAAACAGGCCAACCCGGCGGCCAAGATCGCCGCCGCGGCTGGCAACTGGGCCGATGACCGGCTGCACGCGGCCGGTGGCCTGCGCAAGCAGCTGAACAAGGTCTTCCCGACGCACTGGTCGTTCCTGCTCGGTGAAGTGGCGCTGTACAGCTTCATCGTGCTGCTGCTCTCGGGTACGTACCTCGCGCTGTTCTTCGACCCGTCGATGCAGCACGTCGAGTACCAGGGCGCGTTCACCAACCTGCGTGGTCTTGGCATGTCGCGGGCCTACGAGACGGCGCTGAACCTGTCGTTCGAGGTGCGGGGCGGTCTGTTCGTCCGCCAGGTGCACCACTGGGCGGCGCTGCTGTTCATGGCCGCGATCGTGCTGCACATGTTCCGCGTGTTCTTCACCGGCGCGTTCCGTCGCCCGCGTGAGACGAACTGGGTCATCGGCATCCTGCTGTTCATGCTCGGCGCCATCGAGGGCTTCGCGGGCTACTCGCTGCCGGACGACCTGCTCTCCGGTGCGGGCCTGCGGATCATGTCGGGACTCATTCTCTCGCTGCCGGTGATCGGCACCTGGGTGAACTGGCTGCTGTTCCGGGGTGAGTTCCCCGGTGAAGAAGTCATCCCGATGCTCTACACCGCGCACATCCTGCTGGTGCCCGCGATCCTGCTCGGCCTTGTCGCCGTGCACGTCGGCCTGGTCTGGTACCAGAAGCACACGCAGTTCCCCGGTGTCATGCGGACCGAGAAGAACGTCATCGGTGTCCGGATCATGCCGTACTTCTCGCTGAAGGGCGGCGGCTTCTTCGCCATCGTCGTCGGTGTGATCGCGCTGCTCGGTGGCCTTTTCCAGATCAACCCGATCTGGAACTTCGGCCCGTTCAACCCGGCGCACATCTCCGCGGGAACCGTGCCCGACTGGTACATGGGCTGGACGGACGGTCTGATCCGGTTGTGGCCCGCGTGGGAGATCTACCTCGGGGACTACATGATCCCGGCGGCGTTCTTCCCGTTCATGCTCGGTCTGCCGTTGCTGACCGGTATCGCGGCGGTGTACCCGTGGATCGAGCGGAAGTTCACAAAGGACTACGCGCACCACAACCTGTTGCAGCGTCCGCGTGACGTGCCGGTCCGCACCTCGCTGGGTGCCATGGCCATCACGTACTTCATGGTCGCGCTGCTGTCGGCCGCGAACGACGTGCTTGCGGAGAAGTTCGACATCTCGCTGAACGCGACGACCTGGATGGGCCGGATCGGCCTGCTGGTCCTGCCGCCGCTGGCGTACTTCATCACCTACCGGATCTGCCTCGGCCTGCAGCACGCCGACCGTGAGGTCCTGGCGCACGGTGTGGAGACCGGCATCATCAAGCGGCTGCCGCACGGTGAGTTCATCGAGCTGCACCAGCCGCTCGGCCCGGTCGACGACCACGGCCACCCGATCCCGCTCGCCTACCAAGGCGCGGCGGTGCCGAAGAAGATGAACAAGCTCGGCTCCGCCGGACGTCCGGTCAAGGGAACACTGCTCAGTCCGGACCCGGTCGAAGAGACCAGGGCGCTGGAGTCGGCCCGTGCCGCACAGCACAACGGGCACGGCAACGGTCACGGCAACGGTCACGCCCCAGGTGGCGGCGGCCCCGCCGAGTGACCTGAGATCCCAAAGAACCCCCTCCCGATGCCGGGAGGGGGTTCTTTGCTGCTCACCCCTCGTGAGTGGTTATGCGTGTTCTAACCCTGCTAACCACTCACGAGGTCTGACCAGGGGTGATTCCCGGGAGAAGTCCTGTCTTAATCGGGACCTACGTCCCTGTGGCCCAGGTATTCGCGGTGAACAGAATGGAAACCGGGGACCAGGGGAGGCGCCGTGAGCGGACTGACCACACCGACAAAGGGAACAAACCGGGCCGCGAAAGGCGCGGCCGCGGCAGGCAACTGGGCCGACGACCGGCTGCACGCTGCCGGTGGTCTGCGACGCCAGTTGAACAAGGTGTTTCCGACGCACTGGTCGTTCCTGCTCGGTGAAGTGGCGTTGTACAGCTTCATCGTGCTCCTGCTTTCCGGGACCTACCTGGCTCTGTTCTTCGATCCGTCGATGCAGCACGTGGAGTACCAAGGGGCCTTCGCGAACCTGCGTGGCGTCGGGATGTCCCGGGCGTACGAGTCCGCGTTGAACATTTCCTTCGAGGTACGCGGCGGCTTGTTCGTCCGCCAGGTGCACCACTGGGCCGCGTTGCTGTTCATGGCTGCCCTGGTACTGCACATGTTCCGGACGTTCTTCACCGGCGCGTTCCGGCGGCCGCGTGAGGCGAACTGGGTGATCGGGATCCTGATCTTCGCGATCGGCACGGTCGAAGGCCTGACGGGGTACTCGCTGCCGGACGATCTGCTGTCCGGCGCGGGAATCCGGGTGACGTCCGGGCTGATCATGTCGATCCCGGTGATCGGCACCTGGCTGAACTGGCTGCTGTTCCGTGGCGAATTCCCTGGCGAGGAGTTCATCCCGTTCATCTACACGGCCCACATCCTGATCATTCCCGGCATCCTGCTCGCGTTGATCGCGGTGCACGTCGGCCTGGTCTGGTACCAGAAGCACACCCAGTTCCCAGGGCACCTGCGCAAGGAGTCCAATGTGGTCGGTGTGCGGATCATGCCGTACTTCTCGTTGAAGGGCGGCGGTTTCTTCGCGATCGTGGTCGGCGTGATCGCGTTGTTGGGTGGCTTGTTCCAGATCAACCCGATCTGGAACTTCGGGCCGTTCAACACCGCGCACATTTCGGCAGGGATCGTGCCCGACTGGTACATGGCGTGGACGGACGGATTGGTCCGGCTGTGGCCAGCGTGGGAGATCTCGTTCTGGGACTACACGATCCCGGCCGCGTTCTTCCCGTTCGTCCTCGGGCTGCCGTTGCTTGTCGGGCTGGCCGCGGTCTATCCGTGGATCGAGCGGAAGTTCACCAAGGATTACGCGCACCACAACCTGTTGCAGCGACCGAGGGACGTGCCGGTCCGGACTTCGTTGGGCGCCATGGCGATCACGTACTTCATGGTGATGCTGCTGTCCGCGGCGAACGACGTGTTCGCGGAGAAATTCGACATCTCCCTGAACGCGACCACGTGGATGGGCCGGATCGGGCTGCTTGTGTTGCCGCCGTTGGCGTATTTCATCACCTACCGGATCTGTCTCGGCTTGCAGCATTCGGATCGTGAGGTGCTGGCGCACGGTGTGGAGACCGGGATCATCAAACGGTTGCCGCACGGCGAGTTCATCGAGGTGCACCAGCCGCTCAGCGACCGCCCCTTGGCCTATCAAGGCACGGCTGTGCCGAAGAAGATGAACAAGCTCGGCTCAGCGGGACGGCCCGTGGCGGGAACATTGCTGGCCCCAGATCCCATTGAGGAGACCAAGGCCCTCGAAGCGGCCCGCGCGACCGACCGCGAACCCTGACAATCCCCTGGTCCACCCTCGTGAGTGGTTATGCGTGTTCTAACACTGATAACCACTCACGACAGAACCTGGGCACGCCATTGGCCCGCGATCGCTTCCGATGTTCCCGCCTCAGGGCTGGACCACCACGCATTTCCCCAGGTCAGGTGTGGGACCTAGGTCCCTAGGTGCCGGTGTCCACCGTGGACAGAATCGGGCCTGTGGGTGGAGTGACGACGCCAGCGAAGCCACAGAGCCGACTGGCGAAAATGGGCAACTGGGCGGACGACCGGTTGCACGGCGCGAGTTGGCTGCGGCTGCAGATGAACAAGGTCTTCCCGACGCACTGGTCGTTCCTGCTCGGTGAAGTGGCGTTGTACAGCTTCATCGTGCTGCTGTTGTCCGGAACCTATCTGGCGTTGTTCTTCGATCCGTCGATGCAGCACGTGGAGTACCAGGGTGCGTTCACGAACCTGCGTGGCGTCGGGATGTCCCGGGCGTACGAGTCAGCGTTGAACATCTCCTTCGACGTGCGCGGCGGCTTGTTCGTCCGCCAGATTCACCACTGGGCCGCGCTGCTTTTCGTGGCATCGACCGTGCTGCACACGTTCCGGGTTTTCTTCACCGGTGGGTTCCGGCGGCCGCGTGAGGCGAACTGGGTGATCGGCATGGTCATCCTCATGCTCGCCGTGATCGAAGGCCTCACCGGCTACTCCCTGCCCGACGACCTGCTCTCCGGCGCGGGCATCAGGGTCACGTCCGGGCTGATCTTGTCCATTCCGGTCATCGGGACCTGGGTGAACGCCTTGCTGTTCCGTGGCGAATTCCCTGGCGACGAGTTCATCCCGTTCATCTACTCCGCGCACATCCTGATCGTCCCCGCGCTTCTGCTCGGGCTGATCACCGTGCACCTGGCGCTTGTCTGGTACCAGAAACACACCCAGTTCCCAGGCGTGCGGCGCAAAGAGTCCAATGTGGTCGGTGTGCGGATCATGCCGTACTTCGCGCTGAAAGCCGGGGCGTTCTTCGTGATCGTGGTCGCGGTGTGCGCGTTGCTCGGTGGCCTGTTCCAGATCAACCCGATCTGGAACTTCGGGCCGTTCAACACCGCGCACATCTCCGCGGGCATCGCGCCGGACTGGTACATGGCGTGGACGGACGGCCTGGTGCGGCTGTGGCCCGCGTGGGAGATCTACCTCGGTGACTACATGATCCCGGCGGCGTTCTGGCCGTTCATTCTCGGCCTGCCGCTGCTCACCGGCGTCGCTTCGTTCTGGCCGTGGATCGAGCGAAGGTTCACCAAAGACGACGCGCACCACAACCTGTTGCAGCGTCCACGGGACGTGCCGGTCCGCACTTCGCTTGGCATGATGGCGATCACGTACTTCATGGTGATGCTGTTGGCCGGGGCGAACGATGTCATCGCGGTCAAGTTCCACATCTCGTTGAACGCCACGATGTGGATGGGCCGGATCGGCCTGCTTGTGTTGCCGCCCTTGGTGTACTTCATCACCTACCGGATCTGCCTTGGTTTGCAGCACTCCGACCGTGACGTCCTGGAACACGGTATCGAGACCGGCATCATCAAACGGTTGCCGCACGGCGAGTTCATCGAGGTGCACCAGCCGCTCAGCGACCGTCCGCTGACGTATCAAGGCGCGGCCGTGCCGAAGAAAATGAACAAACTCGGCGCGGCGGGCCGGCCGGTGAAAGGCGCCTTGCTCACCCCGGACCCTCCCGAGGAAATCAAGGCGCCCAACAACTAGTCCGCGTCTTCTGAGCCGATCGAGAAGGCGGCTTCGGTGTCCTGGCTGGAGTAGGACCGGAACGCGATGTGCGTGTCGGTCGCGACCACACCGGGGATCTTGCTGATCCGGCCGGGAATCAGCTCTGCGAGGTCCTCGTGCTTCGGCACGCCCATGATCGCGATCAGGTCGACGTCACCGGCGCACGAGTACACCTCGGTGACGCCGGGGACGTCGGCGATTGCCTGCGCGGTCTCGGGAATGCTGTCCGCATTCACCTGGATCATCACGATCGCCTTGATCACGGGTGTCCTCCCTGGATCTGCTGTGCCTGGCACAGAGACTAGACCGCGACGTGACCAGTGGTGACGTCGATGTGCCCTGGCACGTCGTCGTGTTGATCACCCACGGACAACGTCCCGGTCGGCTCGACCAGCAGGACCGACGCGCCAAGCTTGGCCGACGGCTTGTGGAACGTGCCGCGCGGAACGACGAATACCTGCCCCTGGCGCAGCGTTACGGTCCGTTCTCCGGCGTCCTCGCGCAGCCCGATTTCGATCTCACCGGCCAGGACCAGGAAGAACTCGTCGGTGTCTTCGTGCACGTGCCAGACGTGCTCGCCAGCGAACTTGGCGATCCGCACGTCGTAGTTGTTGATGTACGCGATGATCCGCGGGCTCCAAGGCGTCTCGAAGCTCTCCAGTGCGGTGGTCAGGTCGATCGGATTCATGCCCACGATCCTGCTACCTGGTGTTTTGCCGCCGTGAGTGCTAGGAATCGCATATGCCGAAAGAATCCTCGCACCGGGTCGTGGTGATCGTCGACGAGGGCTCGAACCCGTTCGAACTCGGCGTCGCCACCGAACTGTTCGGCCTCAGGCGGCCAGAACTGGACCGGGACTGGTACACGTTCACGCTCTGCGCGGCGGACCCCAGCGTGCCGATGCATCTTGGAATGTTCACGATGACCGGCATCGCGGGCCTTGAGGCGGTGGACGAGGCGGACACCGTGATCGTCCCGAACCGCCCAGATCCGTTGGACAAGCCCGGTCCCGCGGTCCTGTCGGCGATCTCTCGCGCGGCGGACCGTGGCGCCCGGTTGGTCAGCTTCTGCACGGGGACTTTCGCATTGGCCGCCGCGGGTGTCCTGGATGGACGCCGCGCGACCACACATTGGCAGTGGGCGGACGAATTCGTGGCACGGTACCCGTCTGTCCATCTTGAACCCGACGTGCTTTTCATCGATGACGGCAATGTTCTGACCGCGGCAGGCAGCGCGGCCGCTTTGGACCTCGGTTTGCACCTGATCCACCGCGATCATGGGGCGGAGGTTGCCAACGCGGTGAGCCGCAGGCTCGTGTTCACCGGCCGCCGGGACGGTGGCCAGCGGCAGTTCGTCGAGCGCCCGGTTCCGGAGGTCCCGGACACGTCACTGGCGCCTGTCCTGGAATGGGCGCGCTCGCAGCTGGATCAGCCGTTGACCGTGGCTGACCTGGCGTCCCACGCGGCTACCAGCCAGGCGACCTTGCATCGCCGGTTCCGTACCGAACTCGGCACAACACCGTTGGCATGGCTGACCAGTGAACGCATTTCGTTGGCCTGCCGGCTGATTGAGCGCGGCGAGCTGCGGTTGGAGCTGGTAGCCAGGGAAAGCGGGTTCGGCACATCCGCCAACCTGCGGATACAACTGCGGCGGCACACGGGGTTGACTCCCTCCGCGTACCGCCGCAGGTTCGGCCCGGTCTAGCGCTCGTCGTACTTCACCAGGACGCGCAGCGCCGGTGCGGTCGGCGAGCCGCAGTGGTGATCGATATCGGCGGCGAAGCGGGTCACGTTGCCGTCCGCGGTGCGCTCAAGTTCCTGGATGTCGACGGTGGCGTAGTCGTCTCCGCAGGAGAGAGCCCCGGAGCGGCCTCCGGCGATCACCCTGATACCGACACCGGTCGGGTTCTCGCCGATCGAGCGGACGTTCTCGTATCTCCCGGTCGTCAGTTGGTCGCCGGGGCTGAGCTCGACCCGCATCCACTCGAAGCCGTCGGCGCTTTCGCCGTCGAGGTTGAGCAGCCCGTCGTACTGGAAGACGTTCACGTTGTACCAGGTGTCGGGCTGGATGTACGTGGGAAACGCACCTTGTTCGGTGCTGAAGGTGAAGGCACCCACCGAGTCCTGTGCTGCGGCCGAAGCTGCCCCGAATGTCAACAAACCCCCAGCGGCCAGCGCGAAAGCGCGCGCGATGATGCGCACTGAAACCCCCTCATATTTTGTTGGTGATCGCAGGCTATCGAGTTCATTCCAGCTGCGGTCCGCCCCAAGCTGATTCCGCGCGCTTCAGCCATTGCTGCCAGCTCGCCGCCGAAGCCGCCGGGACCGTCCAAGGAGATGTGGACTGGACCATCCGCGTGCCGGGCTTCTCAAGCCAACGCAGGACTGCCCCGACCTCTTCGTGCGGCGCGCCGTACAGCGGGCCGTCTGACGGGATGACGGTCTCTGCGGACGACACAAGCATCTCGACGACCGGCATGGGCGATACGCCGCGTGGAGCGTTGCCTGCCGACGCGAGCCTGCCGTGCCGGACCACAGCGAAGTCCCAGCCTCCGGTGCCGTCTGGTCGTGCCGCGACGAGCTCGCTGATCGAGGCGAGCGCCGCGAGGCGTTGACTGCGGTCAAGCGTGCGCACGAGCACAGCCAGCCGGTCGCGCCCCTCGGCGGCCTGTTCGAAACGCTGCGCTTCCGACAACTGCATCAACCGCGCGGCCGCACGCCACAAAGCGTCCACACGGTGTCCCGCGACCAAACCGCGCACTGCCTCCACATACGGCTGGTACTCGTGGACGCTCTGGTGCCCAGCGCACGGCGCCCCGCAGCGGCCAATCTCTGCCAACAGACACGGCGTGCCCTTCGGGGACCGTGCAGGGATGCGCTGGGTGCACGGCCGTATGCCCGTGCCCTCCTGCAACGCGGTCGCTGCGCCTTCGGCAGAGCGGTGCGACCGGAACGGCCCTAGCGAGCCGTCACGGGGTGTGCGGACAACCGACAGCCTCGGGAACGCCTCGTCTGTCAGGGTGAGCCACCACGCTTGGTGCTTGTTGCGAGAGCGCCGGTTGTAGGTCGGCTTGTGCGCAGCGAGCAGACGTAACTCCCGGACCTCTGCCTCGAGGGCGTGCGAACAGGTCACGGAGTCGACGCGGACCGCGAGGCCGACCATCTCACGCAGGCGACGACGCGTCTCACTGGCCGTGAAGTACTGACGGACGCGGCGGCGCAGGTTGGACGCGGTGCCGACATACAACACCTCGTCACGCGGTCCCCTGAACATGTACACGCCTGGCTCGCTCGGCAGGTCCGCGGCGAGTGTGCGTTTGCGGCGCTGCTCGGGTGTGACCTCGGGTATGTAGTCGAGCAGCTCTTCCAGCGACTGCACGCCGACGGACCCGAGGCGTTCGAGCAATGCGTGCAGCACGTCAACGGTCGCTCGTGCGTCAGCCAGCGCGCGGTGAATAGGCGTCGTACTCGCGCGGAACAATTGGGCCAAGGCGGACAGACGGCAACTCGGCGCCTCTTCCCGGCTCAGCACACGCCTCGCGAGACGCGCCGTGCACACGACTGCGGGGCGCGGCCAGTGGTAGCCGTACCGTCGGCACGCGGCCTTCAGGAAGCTGACGTCGAAGCCCGAGTTGTGCGCGACCAGCACAGCCCCGGCGGCGAATTCGAGGAAGGCGGGCAGCACCTCGATCAGCGGCGGCGCCTGGTAGACCATCGCGTTGGTGATGCCGGTAAGCGCCACGATCTCCTGCGGGATACCCCGGCCAGGGTCGACAAGCGTGGCGAACTCGCCGATCACCTCGCCGCCGCGGATCTTGACCGCGCCGATCTCCGTGACCGAGTCCTGCTCCGCGCTGCCACCGGTGGTCTCCAGGTCGAAGACCACGAACGTGGTGGTCCGCAACGGCGTGCCGAGTTCGTCGAACGACAGCTGCGTAGTCATCGCGCGGGAGACTAGAGCCGCCCACCGACAGTTTTGGATGGCGGCGGGTTGACCGGCGCTTTTGGCCGCGCGCGACACCATGTGGGCAAACCGGAACCCATCGCGTCAATTTTGCCTGAGCCAACTAACCTGGAGAGATGGCGCCGCGCGAAGAGGACGAGACCGACGAGCCGATGGACGAGCTCGCCGAGACGTCCGAGCTTGACTGGGACGGCATCCCCGATGCCGTGCGGTCCCGTCTTGCCGAAATAGGTGCCGAAGCGATCAGCGGCCTCAACCGCGTGGACATCCCCCAGCAGCTCAGAGCGGTGGCGAAGTTCGCGCCGGCCAAGCGTGCCCGCTTGGGCGGCGCCTCAATCATGGCGGCCCTGCGCAACTCGAACAGCTTCCGTACCGCGGTGGTCGAATGGTGCCGCGAGCACCGCCCCGGCGCGCTCGAAGTAAGCGGCGCCGAACCCGTCTCAGCCGCCGCGGCCGCAGTGCTGTTGGGCGACGAGACGGCCGTGCACTACATCGAGCTGGTCTCCCGTCGCGCGGGCGACGCCGTCCTGCGCGCCGAACGTGACGCCGCCCTGACCAGAGCCGACCGCCTGGAGAACGAACTCAAGCAAACCAGGGGAGAGCTGGAGGTCGTCCAAGGCGCGGCCGACCTGATCAGAGCCGACGCGGAAATAGAGCTCGACCGCCTCCGCAAGCGTTTGCGCGAGCAAGGCGTGAAGCTGCGGGAAGCGAAAGACGCGGCAGCGGCGGCGATGGACGAGATGGAACGCCTCCGCCAAGAAGTAGCGGCCCAAATAGCCGACCTGACAAGCCAGCGGGACAGAGAACGCGAACGCGCGGAAACAGATCGAAAGAAGGCCCGCCGAGCGGAAGCTGACGCCGAAGTAGCCCGCCAATCAGCCCGCGAAGCCCGCCAAGCCGACGAAGTCCGCCTGGCCCTTCTAGTGGACACATTGGACGGAGCAGTCACCGGCCTCCGCCGCGAACTCGCCCTCGGCGGCGGCGGTCCCCGCCCCGCCGACCTCGTCCGCGGCGCCACAGCCGCGCAGGGAACCGTCGGCCGCGTCGAGGACCCGGCTGCATTGGACCGCCTGCTCGCGTTGCCTTCCGTGCACCTGGTGGTGGACGGTTACAACGTCACGAAGACGGGCTACCCGGACCTGCCCCTAGCTGACCAACGCGAGCGCCTGACCCACCAACTGTCAGCCCTCGCGGCACGAACCTCAGCCGAGGTGACGCTCGTGTTCGATGGCGCTGGTGTTGTCGCCGTTCCCGCGGCCGCACCTCGCGGGGTTCGTGTGCTCTTCAGCGACCCCGGAGTTCTGGCCGACGACGTCATCCGCGCGTTGGTCGCCGCCGAGCCCGAAGGCCGCCCGGTGGTCGTCGTAACCTCGGACCGCGCCGTGGCTGATTCAGTCCGTCGCCGCGGCGCCCACCCAGTGCCCTCAGCCGTACTCCTCTCCCGCCTCGGCCGCGTCTAACCCAAACCCACGCCCCAACCCACCCCCGCGGCCATCCCTCAAGCCCGCGTCCACCGTTGCGGCACACCGAGTTGACCGTTGCGGCACACCGTGTCCACCGTTCCGGAACACCGTGTCCGCCATTCCTGCACACCGTGTCGACCGTTCCGGCACACCGTGTCCACCGTTCCGGAACACCGTGTCCGCCATTCCTGCACACCGTGTCGACCGTTCCGGCAGCCCTTGTCGACCCGCTCCGGGATCTCGTGTCCACCCCGCCATCTCCTCGCTCTCCCCTCCTTACATCCGACCTCTTTCCGATCCCTCTTCTCTCCAATTTCCCCACTACCTCGCGCTTCCTCCATCTGAACCCCTGCATGTTGACTGACTGAAAAGGTTTCCATACAGTCGGCTTTGGCTATACATCCGATCTTTTGGGTCAACTCAGTGTGGAGTGCGGATGGATATCTCTCGTCGGGGGCTTCTTGGCGGCGCGATCGCTGGGACGATGCTTGGGGCATTGCCCGCGGCTCACGCCCAGCAGCAGCCGGGGATCGACTGGCTGAGTTTCCTCAGCACCTGCGACATGGTGTGGCAGCGCATACCGCGTGCTTGGTACGAGGGGCCGTTTCTGGGCAATGGGTTTCTGGCTGCGGCGGTCTATCGGGAGCCTGGGGCGAACGCTGTCCGCATCACGGTTGACCACAGTCAGGTCCAGGACCATCGGCCGCAGTTCGGCAACGAGTGGGGAGTCGCGCGCCTGCCTGTCGGCAAGCTTCTGCTCACGCCCAAAGGCGCGATCACTGGCGTCGACATGCGGCTTGACCTGTGGAATGCCGAGCTCGTCGGCACCATCAACACCGACAGGGGTGACCTCAAGATCCGGCTGTTCGTGCACGCCGAAACCGACATCCTCAGCCTGGAGGTCGACGGCGACCACACGCTCGTCTTCGAACCGGCCGAAGCGCTGAGCCCGAGGACCATCCGCGAACCGCCGCCCGCGAACTTCCCGCGCAACCCGAAGCCGGTGACGAAGGCCGAACGTGACCTCACAGTCGTCGTCCAGCCGATGATCGCCGGTGGGCAGACGGCCACCGCGTACCGCAAGCGCGGCAACACTTTGCTGCTGTCGGTCAAGCATTCGTATCCCAACACGACAGCCGAGAAGCAAGTCAGGGACATCGTCCGGTACGCCCCGCCCGAGCGCTTGCTCAGGCAGCAGCATCAGAGCTGGTGGCACGCCTTCTACCAGAAGAGCTTTCTGTCCATTCCGGACGAACTGCTGCAGAGCTTCTACTGGATCCAGCTCTACAAGCTTGCTTCGGCCTCCCGGCACAGTGGTCCGATCATGGCGACGACCGGACCGTGGATCGAGCCGACCCCGTGGCCGTCGCTCTGGAACAACCTCAACGTCCAGCTCGAATACTGGCTGGCGTACGGCTCCAACCATCTCGAACTCGACCCGATCCCACGCACCATCAAGGCCACCCAGAGGATCCTGATCGACGCGCTGCGGCCGCAGTTCCGCGGTGATTCGATGGGCGTAAGGCGTAGCACCGACGCGCAGTTCGACGACGCCGGGTTTGTCGGCGCCCCAGGGTTTTCCGCGGACCCGGAAATCGGGAACCTGCCGTGGATCCTGCACAACGTGTGGCTGCACTACCGGCACAGCATGGACCCCAAGGTCCTGGACATCCTGTTCCCGACGCTGCGCCGCGCGATGAACTACTACCTGCATTTCCTGTCCACGGGGATGGATGGCAGGCTGCATCTCGCGCCGACCTTCTCGCCGGAATACGGCAGCGCGCCGGATTGCAACTTCGACCTCGCGTTGATTCGGTGGAGTTGCCAGACGCTTCTGGCGATCAAGCCGGATGATCCGCTCGCGCCCAAATGGCGTGAGGTGCTGAGCGAACTTGTCGACTATCCGGTTGACGCCAAGGGGTTCATGGTCGGCACCGGTGTGCCGTTCGCCAAGTCGCACCGGCATTACTCGCACATGCTCGCGGTATACCCGTTGTACTTGGTCAGTGCGGAATCTGGACATCGCGAGTTGATTGAGAAGTCGCTCAACCACTGGATCAGCTTCGAAGGCGCGTTGCGCGGGTACAGCTTCACCGGCGCGTCCTCGATCTGCGCGGGCCTCGGTCACGGTGACGACGCGCTGAAGTACCTCAGGGAGTTCGTCGCCCGGTTCGCCCAAGCCAACACGATGTACTTCGAAGCCGGTCCGGTCATCGAGACACCGCTGTCCGGCGCGCAGTCGTTGCACGACATGCTGTGCCAGAGCTGGGGCGGGGTGATCCGGATCTTCCCCGCAGTGCCGGGCACTTGGCGTGATGTGGCATTGCAGGACTTTCTGGCCGAGGGTGCCTTCTTGGTTACGGCGTCCAAAAAGGATGGCAGAACCGAGTTCGTCAAGATACGCGGCCTCGCCGGGCAACCCCTGAAGCTCAGGACCGGCATTCAGAATCCCGACGTCCGTGGTGCGCGGAAGTGGCATCGTGAAGCGGACGGCACCCTGGTGATCGAGTTCGATCACGAGGTTCTTGTCCACGAAAAGGGCCGGACACCCGACCTGGCCATTGGGCCCGTGCCGATCAGCACTCCGGCCAAGCCATGGGGACTGCCCGCTCTCCCGAACCAACCGACCCTCACGGTCGACCTCGCGGCCGTGCTCAACAATGACGGCCTCACCAACGAGTTCCAGATGAACGACGGCGACTTCGACGGCGCGGGCAACACGTACCCGGCCGCGCAGCTCCCACAAACGGGCTATGTGGAGGACGACGGGATCCCGTTCGAGTTCGTCAACGGCAACGAAGGCGCCGCGAACAACATCGTCCCCATCGGACAGACGATCCCGCTGCCACCCGGCAAGTACCCAACCATGCACTTGCTCGCCGCCAGCGACAACGGCAACACCACCACAACGCTGACTGTCACCTACACTGACGGCGCCGCCCAGGTTCCGTTGCAGATCACCGACTGGCGCACACCGCCGGCGTACGGCGAAACAGAAGCCTTGCGTACCAGGCAAATGCACACCCGCAACGGGACCGCTGAGACCAGGCTCACCATCTTCCACCAGAAACTGCAACTCGACCCGGCGCGTGACCTTGTCTCGATCACGTTGCCAGCGGCCACCAAACCCAGGCCGCACATTTTCGCGATCACGCTCCAGAAACAGTAAAGGAACCTCCGCCGCACCCTGCCGAAGGAGGAACAGATGACCATCAACAGGCGCAGCGCGCTGGCGCTGGGCGCGGGCGCGGTCGGCGCCCTCACCATGGGGACTTCAACCGCGTCGGCCGCTGCCTGGCAGCTCAGGTGGAGCCCGGATCCGGCCAGGGATGGCCTGAACGCGTTCGAAGGGCTGGAAGACGACCGGGCCAGGTCACACCCGGGTACGAAACACATCTACGTCGAAGGCGACCACTGGCGCTTCGACATGCACACCCGCGACCGGGACGGATCGGACCGGCAACGCAACGAGTGCAAGGGAATGCGTCAGAACGGCACAATACTGAAGATCAACAAGGACACCACCTGGCGACTGTCCTATCAGGCGTTCTGGCCGAGCTCGCTCACCGCGACCACCCGGTTCACACACATCATGCAGATGAAGGTGCAAGACGTCGGCGGTCCACTATGGACGTTGACACCACGGCAGAAGAGCAAGCCGACGCTGACCGTACTGACCCTGAAGGATGACGATTCCAACACCGAGCACATCCTCGGCGACTATGCGCCACTGCAGAACAAGTGGCTCGACATCGAATTCGAGTTCAAGGCCTCGAACAGCGGTCGGCACTTCGGCGACTGCCTTGGGTCTGCCGAGGCGTCCTGGGTACACGGTCCGAGACTTGTGGCAGCCCAAGGACTTTCAGACCGCAGGTGAGATCTCGGCGATGGTCCCGGCGCACGGCACGGTTGTCTACCGAGTATCCACTAAGAACTGGCTGCACGCACAGCCTTTGGTGAGTGCGGGTTTGACGCTTGGCGAGTCCACACCGGGCATTCCGGCGAAGATCACGCCTGTTGGCCAGGCATTCGAAGCGACTGTCACGGCAACGAACCACGCGGTAGTGCCAGTGATAAACCCGCGCGTCCGGCTGACCGTGCCAAGTGGTTGGCGGGTGGAAGGCGTTTCAAGGCAGCAGAAATGGGTACTGAGAACCGGCGAGTCGGTCTCCGGGCGATGGCGGATCTGGCCAGCGGAAACCGGAAAACCCGAGTTGATCAGCTCTGTGGACTTCGGCGACGTCAGCATCACCGGCACGACCGAGCTGATCGTCCCACCGGAGATACCGCGCGGCACGTCCGCACTCGGCGATGTCCGCTCAGCCTGGGAAAGCGGCGGCTACGGTCCCGTCGAACGGGACATGTCCAACGGTGGCTGGCAACCTGGCGACGGAAAACCATTGACCATCAACGGAAACGTCTATACCAAGGGCATGGGCGCGCACGCGCCGACCCAGATGGTCTACTACCTTGGCGGCAAGTGCTTGGCGGTGGCATCGATCGTCGGCATCGACGACGACCGCAACGACGCTAACAAGGTGGGGTCCGCGTCCTTCGAGATCTGGGCCGACGGAACCAAGGTCGCCGACAGCGGCATCCGGACCTGGCAGGACGACCCGACCAGTATTTCCGCAGCGCTCACAGGTGCGACATACATGCGGCTGGTGGTCACCGACGGCGGCGACACCTACAGCTACGACCGAGGAGACTGGGCCAACCTCACGGGAATGGCCCGAGGCGCAAGGAACCCACCAGCTTGGCCGAGCTTTTCGGCTGAGAGAACCGGTTGCTCCCACTGTCCCAGGAGGACGGTGGGAGCAGCCGTGCAGGGTTATTCAGAAGGTTCGCAGCCACACGGCCGTGTCCGGCGGCAAGTGGTCGCCCTGAAGTGGTCCGCTGGCCAGGATGATCGATTCGTGCCGGGGCAGCGGCACCGGTTCGGCCGACAAGTTCACCATGCACGTGAACCCTGGGTCACGGCTGAACGCGACCACATCGGCCAGTGACACGACCCAGCTCATCTCACCGTCGCCCAGCGCCGGCTCGTCCCGACGGATGTGCAAAGCCTTGCGGTACAACGACAGCATCGAGTCCGGATCGGCTGCCTCAGCCTCGGCGGTGTACGCCGCCCAGTCCTGCGGCTGCGGCAACCAGGTGCCGCCGGTACCGAACGAGAACGGCGGTTTCGTGCCGCCCCAAGGGATCGGTACTCGGCAACCGTCACGACCGGGGTCCGCGTGCTTGGTCCGCTCGAACACCGGATCCTGCCGTAGCTCGTCGGGGATGTCCTCGATCTCCCACAAGCCCAGTTCTTCGCCCTGGTAGACGTAAACCCCGCCAGGCAAGGCCATGGTGAGCAAAGCGGCCGCACGTGCCCTCCGGGTCCCGAGATCACGGTCGACCGGAGTGCCATGCCGACGATCGGCGAACTCGAAACCTGTGTCACCAGAACGGCCATACCGGGTCACGTGCCGCGTTACGTCGTGATTGGACAGTACCCAGGTCGGCGGTGCGCCGACCAACGAGTGCGAGTCCATACTGGACTGGATAACCTCCCGCAGGCGCTTGGCTTCCCACGGGCAGGACAGGAAATCGAAGTTGAATGCCGAGTGCATCTCGTCCGGCCGTAAGTAGCGCGCGAACCGGATCGGGTCAGGCAACCACATCTCGCCGACGAAGATCCGCTCACCGGGATACGAGTCCGAGATCTTGCGCCAGGCCCGATAAACCTCGTGTACACCGTCCATATCGGAGAACGGCAGCGGGCCAACGGTCAGGCCGTTCACATCGGGCAGTGCCGGGTCCTTGATCAGTCCGTCGGCGACGTCGATCCGGAACCCGTCGATACCCCGGTCGAACCAGAACTTCAGGATATCGATGAACTCCGCGTGCACCTCGGGGCTCGTCCAGTTGAAGTCCGGCTGGCGGGAGCTGTAGAGGTGCAGGAACCATTCGCCGTCCGCCACGCGTGTCCAAGCTGGACCGCCGAACCGTGACTGCCAGTCGTTCGGCGGCAGTTCACCGTTCTCGCCACGGCCGGGCCGGAACCAAAACCGTTCCCGCTCAGGCGATCCCGGTCCCGCCGCCAGAGCGGCCTTGAACCACGGGTGTTCGTCCGAGGCGTGGTTCGGCACGATGTCGATGATGATCCGGATGCCGAGCTCGTGCGCCTCGGCGATCAGCAGCTCGGCCTCGGCGAGCGTGCCGAAGGTCGGCTCGATGTCACGGAAGTCCGAGACGTCGTAGCCGCCGTCGTCCATTGGGGACGGATACCATGGGCAGAACCAGATCGCGTCGATCCCAAGGTCCGCCAGGTAAGGCAGGTGCGCGCGGACACCGGCGAGGTCACCGATCCCGTCGCCGTTGCCGTCGGCGAAACTGCGGATGTACACCTGGTAGATCGCCGCATCACGCCACCAAGCCGTTGGCGTGTCCGGAGATATTTCATTCGTAACGGACACGGTTGGGTTCCTCCCTGTGAGTTACGACGCTCAGCCCTTGACGCTGCCTGCGGTCAGGCCGGCCAGGATGTGACGCTGGAAGAACAGGAACAGCAGCACCATCGGGATGCTGGCCAGCAAGAGACCGGCGAGCAGGATGTTGAGCGGCATGTCGATCTCCATCCGCTGCAGTGCCACCGACAACGTCTGTTTCGTCGGGTCGGGGAACACCAGCAGTGGCCAGATGAAGTCCTTCCACGCCGCCACGATGGCAAGGATCGACACAACGGCGAGGATCGGCTTGGAGATCGGCAGCACGATCCGCCAGAGGATGCGGATCTGGCTCGCCCCGTCGAGCACCGCCGCTTCGAGCAGCTCACCGGGGATCTGGTCGAAGAACCGCTTCAACAGATAGATGTTGAACGCGTTCGCCGCTGCAGGGAACCAGATCGCGGTCGGCGAGTTGATCAAGTTGACGCCGAAGATCGGCAAATCGGTGATGGTGACGTACGTCGGCACAAGCAACGCCGACGCGGGCACCATCAGGGTGGCCAGCATCAGGGCCAGGATCTTGTTGCCCAGCACCGGACGCAGCTTCGACAACGCGTACGCGGCCGGAACGTCGACGGCGAGCTGGATCAGCCATGCGCCAACGGCCACGAGCACGGTGTTGCCGAAGTAGGTGAGCAGGTTCAACCGTTCCCATGACTCGCCCCACACCTCCGGATGCCATTGGTCGGGCACCATCGTGGGTGGCGTGCGGACAAGCTCGGCCGGGTCCTTCATCGCGCCGGTGATGGCCCAGTACAAGGGAAAGATGAACGCCAGCAGGAACAACAGCATGACGATGGTGAAGATCGTCCAGTAGATCGCTTTGCCACGGCCGCTGCGCAGCTGTGTCGGCGAGACCAGGGTACGCATCAGTCCTCACTCCTCGTCCTGGTCAGCCGCAGGTAAAACCCCGAGAAGATGGCCAGGGCAATGAGCAGCAACAAGCTCATCGCACTTGCCGAGCCGAAGTCGTTGTACGTGAACGCATACCGGTACAACAGCAACAGCACAGTGACCGTGGATTCCTCCGGGCCGCCGCCGGTCATCACGTACGGCTCGGTGAACACCTGCATCGTCGCCACGACCTGCAGCAGCAACAACACCAGCAGAACGAACTTGGTCTGCGGGATCGTCACGTGCCACAACCGTTTGAACAGCCCGGCACCGTCCAATTCGGCCGATTCGTAGAGCTCGCCGGGAATCGTCTGCAACGCGGCCAAGTAGATCAACGTGGTCGAGCCCATATTGGCCCATGTGGACACGATGACCAACGAAACCATTGCCGTACTGGACGAATCCAGCCACGAACTCTCCGGCAGACCGACCGCGCCGAGCGCCGCGTTGGCCAGACCCGGACCCGGGTTGTAGATCCACTTCCAGAGCATCGCCACGACCACCGGCGGCAACATCACCGGCAGGTACACCGCGACCCGGAAGAAAGCCTTGGCGTGCCGCAGTTCGTTGAGCAGGACCGCGGTCACGAACGGCACCGCGAACCCGAGCACCAACGCGATGACGGTGAACTCCAACGTGTTCAGCCACGCGGTGGCGAACAGCGGGTCGGCGAACAGCCGCTCGAAGTTGTCGAACCCCACCCACTTGGGCGGATCGACGAAGTTGACCTCCTGGAAGGACAACAGGATCCCGCGCACGATCGGGTACCAGGAGAACAACGCGAAGACCACCAGCGCGGCGGCCAGCAACCCGTACGCCGTCAGGTTGTCGTTGACCTTGCGCCGCAGCCTGGAGACGCCAACGGGCGGTGCCTCGGCAGGCCACAAAGGACCTACCGAGGCTGGTGCCTCACTTGACTTGAGCGAGGGCACTGTTGACTTTGGCTTCCGCGTCGGACAGCAGCTGGTCGATGTTGGCGTCCTTGTTGGTCAGCACACCCTGCATCACGTTGTCCAGCACGGCGTAGACCTGCTGGGCGTTCGGCGGCTCCAGGTTGCCCTTGAGCGTGGTGTTGCCCGCCAGATAGGACGCGAAGTTCTTCTCGGGCACGTTGGCGTACTTGGTCTTCAGTTCGGCCTGCTTGGCCCTGGTGTCACCGGTGTAGATGTCCGGCGTCGGGATGGCGGGCAGGCCGATCGGCTGCTGCTCGGCCACGTACTGGTTGATCCGCTGCTCGATCCGGTTGGGGTCGAGGTACTTCCAGTCGATCCACTTCAGACCGGCCTTGATCTTCTCCGGCGTGGCCTTCGGGTTGATCATGTAGCCCTCGCCGCCGAGCAGCGTGCCAGTGCCGGGCAGCGCGCCGATCCCGTAATCCTCGTAGCGGCCCTTGAACTCCTTGACCACCACCGGGATGTTGTCCGGCGCGGCCAGGTACATCCCCAGCTGACCAGCGCCCATCAGCCGCTGGGCGTCGGTGACCTCGAGCAGTTGCTTGTCGCCCATGGTGTTGTCGGTCCAGCGCATGTCCTTCAACAGCTGCAAGGCCTGCTTGACCTTGGCGTTGTTGAAGTCGGCTGTCCACTTCTCGCCGTCCTGCCGCGCGATCTGGCTGCCCATGGCGTACGCCCAGGTCACCAGGTGCCAGCCGCCCTGGTTGTTCTTGGAAAGGTCGGCGAAGCCGATGGTTCCGTTGCCAAGCGCGGAGATCTTCTTCGCCGCGTCGCGGACCTGGTCCCACGAAGTCGGCGGCTTGTCCGGGTCGAGTCCCGCCTTGGTGAACAGCGTTCGGTTGTACAGCAGGCCCATCGAGTAGTTGGCGGTCGGCAGGCCGTAGATCTTGCCGCCTTTGTCCTTGAAGATGTCCAGCAGCGCGGGTTGCAGCTGCTTGACCACCGGCATGTCCTTGATGTGCTCGGTGATGTCCGCGGCCTGCCTGCGGGCGATGATGTTGGCAGGGTCGGTGAAGTAGACGTAGTAGACGTCCTCGAGCTGGCCACCGGCCAGCTTGGCCGAGAAGGTCTTGGGGTCCATGAACCCCTCGTGCGGCACGATGTCGATGTCCGGGTTGAGCTTCTCGAACTCCGCCACGTCCGCGTCGAAGATCTTGCGTTCGATCGCCTGGCTGCTCGGCGGTTGCCCGGTGACGGTGATGGCGACCTTGCCACCGGGTGCCGGCTGATTCGATGACTCGCTCCCGCAGGCCGACAGGCCTAATGCCGTGACGGCGACTAAGAGTGTCGCCCTGCGGGTGAGGGTTCTCTGCATGGCAAGCGCCCCATCTCAGCTATCCAACGACGCTGTGTGATGGCGCTCACCATAAGAGACTCGAACGAGGGAACGCAATATCTCGATGAGATTTCGCAAGTAACGAACAGCTTACCGAGTGCTTGGCGCAGTCGACCCTCGTACCACCAGTTCCGGCTCGAACAGCAGCTCCTCATCGGTCACCGAAGCCCCGTTGATCTGCATTGTCAGCAGGTCGACGGCGGCGCGGCCCATGGCTTCGATCGGCTGGCGAATAGTCGTCAGCGGCGGGTCGACGCAGTTCATGAACGCGGAATCGTCGTACCCGATGACTGAAACATCTTGCGGAACCGACAGGCCCTGGCGGCGCACCGCGCGGATGGCGCCGAGCGCCTGCGGGTCGCTGGCGCAGACAATGCCGGTGATCCCACGTCTGACCAGGCGAGAGGCCGCGGCCTGGCCGCCTTCGAGCGAGTACATCGCGTGCTCGAACCAGTCGTGCTCGACCTCGAGGTGCGCGGCTTTGGCCGCGGCCTCGAACGCCTCCTGCTTACGCCGGGAAGGTACGTGGTCGTCGGGCCCGAGAACCATGCCGACCTTCGTGTGGCCAAGCGACACCAGGTGCGTCAGCGCCTGCTCGGCCGCGACCGCGTCATCGCACGAAACCCGGGGAAAGCCCAGGTGGTCGATGGCGGCGTTGATCAGCACGGTCGGCAGGTTGCGCTCGGTCAGCCTGGCGTAATGCTCGTGCGAGGCGTCCGCTTGCGCGTAGTTGCCGCCCGCGAACACCACGCCGGAGACGTGCTGCTGCAACAGCAACTCTATGTAGTCGGCCTCGGTGACACCGCCGGCGGTACGGGTGCACAGCACGGGCGTGAAACCCTGCTGTGCCAGCCCGTTCCCGATGATCTCGCCGAACGCGGGGAAGATCGGGTTCTGCAGCTCAGGCAGTACTAGCCCGACCAGTCGAGCGCGTTCACCCCGAAGCTGGGTCGGCCGCTCGTAACCCAGTACATCCAGTGCCGTCAGCACCGCGGTACGGGTACTCTCCGAAACACCCGGCTTCCCGTTGAGCACCCGGCTCACGGTCGCCTCACTCACCCCGACCTTGCGGGCGACCTCGGCAAGTCTTCGCGTCATGCCCGCAACTATAAGACAAGCCTTGCAGCCTGCTTGCGGCCATTTGCAGTCAGCCGCGTGAACTCGCCACCGCGCGTAGCTGTTCGCGGGTATCCGGAAGACCGGCTTTCCGCAGCCAGACAACCTGATTCGCGGTCTGATCCCAGTTGCCGTCGTGCTCGGCAATCGCCGACACGAACGCGCGCTGAGCGGGCGTCAATTCGCCGTCGAACGGCGTCGGGAAGGCCTTCGCCAGTAGTGGGCCCCAGTCGCTGTCGACCGTGTAGCCGCTGCCGAGCGGGACGACAGCCAGTGCGGCGGGCAGCAGTTCCTCGAAGCTGTTGGTCCGCTCGATCGCGGCGCTGATCAGCGTGAACCGGAACCACCCGTCGAACTGTGGCAACGGCTCGGGGAACCAGCCGTCCGCGGTCGCCGGGTCCTGCAAGGCCGCCAGGATCAGGCGCGTGGCCTCTGTGCGGTCTGAGCAGCTGGGCTGCAACGCGGCACATACGGCCACGGCTGGATCGGCGTCGTGCAGCAGACCGGCGGTGTCCGCGCCGGTCGAACCGAGGCCGAACACAGCCGCCGCGCGTTCCCGGCGATCGGCGTTGCTGGCGAGGATGCGCTCGTACAGCCGGGCATCGGCCAGGTGGGGCAACGTGGCGACGACGCCGAGCGCGGCTTCCCGGATGGTGAGGTTGGCGTCGTCCACGTAGGGCAGCGCGGCCGCGTAGATCTCCGGCAGGACCGCTCGGCACTCGTCCAGCGTCGGGTGTTCGTCGTCGTGGAAGATCACCTGCTCGGCGAAGCCGATGAGCCATTCGAGCAGCGTGGCCCGCATCGGGGTTTTGTCCGGCAGGATCGCCGCGATGTACCGCGCGGCTGGCGCGGTCGCGCTGTAGATCGATCCCTGGTGCAGCAGCGACCTGTCGATCTCGTGCAGCGCGGCCTTCTGCTTCTGCGGGTCGGCGTCCAGCAGTTGGGCCAGTAGACCGGGTGTGTCAGTAGCCGGTCCATACGCGTGCTCGAGACTCGGCCAGTTGGGCTCTTCGAGCAATTGGTCGGGTTTCACGCGCGTCATCCAACCGTGTGTCACCCGATCGTGTCGTGACGGAGTCGGGACTTGACCGTTGTGCCTGGTGTGCGGGTTGGTGCGGCGCTGCTGTCGGTGATCGTCATGCTCGGCGCGCAGCCGCCGAACGAAGCAGGCGTGGCGCCGGGTGCCGTCGCGCCCGACTCACGGCCGGGCGAGGCGTTCGCTGACCCTGTCGTCGCACAGCTGCAACGGACCGCAACCGACGTACAACGTGAGCTCGGCGTGCTCGCCAACGACATCCATATCGCTGAGCAGGCCGTACGCGACTCCGCAAGCGCGTTGGACCAGGCGCGTGCCGCGCGCGAAGCGGCTGACGCGGCCGTGCGCGCACGTCAGGCGGACATGGATCGGTACGCCTCGGCCATCCTGAGCTCGTTCGGCCGCCCCAACCAGTTCCAGGTGCTGCTGCTGGCTCGCTCCCCGGACGACTTCCTGGACGGCTCCAGCCTGATGGCACGCGTGCAGGAAGCTGAAGCCGAGGATCTCGCTGGCGCGATCAACCGTCACCAAGCGGCCGTACGCGCCGAGGAGACCGCGTCGCACGCCGCGAAGGCCGCTGCGGACCGTAAGGCGGACTTGGACCGTCGAAACGGTGACGCCACCAACCGTGCGGCCGCCATCACGGGAGAGTTCCGCAGCAAACTGGCGCAGACCAACTCGTCGGTCGTGGCTATGCAGCAGGCCCAGCGCACGCGCAACGACCAAACCGCCGCGAACTGGCGTGCGTACCTCGACAAACTCGCTGCTTCGGGCATTCGGCCCGGGGCGACGTCCACCGAAGCCACCTTGCAGTCGGGCGAGCGCTTGCTCGTGCTGCCGGAGGCGACCATCCGCGCGGTGACGACCACTGTCGGGGCGCTAGGCAAGCCGTACGTGCCACAAGGCGACGGTCCGGACGCTTATTCGTGCGACGGACTCACGCGGGCCGCGTACGGCCTGAAGGGCTCGGCGGCCGAGCAGATGGCTGTGCTGCAGCCCGTCACCGACCCTCAACCTGGTGATCTCGTGTTCATCGGTCCGGCCCGTTACGGCGTACAGCACGTCGGCATCGCGCTGGACCCGCGCACGATGATCAGCGCGGACGCACGGCTCGTGGGCGTCGTGGTCACCGACATTCCTGCGGACGTTCTTGGATACGCACGGCCTTCGTTGACCGCGCGGCCCGCGCAACCGGTGCCGCAACGTACGGATTCTGGCTTGGTATGGCGGTGCGGGGGAGTGGATCTGCCCTCGGGTGGGTGGAGCGGCTACCCCAACGGGCTCATCCCGACATCCGCGCTTTGTCCTATAGGTATAGGTGAGCACCGGTTGCGCTGCGATGCCGCGTTCTCGTTCCAGGGGTTGGCGGCCGCGTTCAGTTCCGCGTTCGGGCGGGCCATCTGCATGACCGACTCGTATCGCACCTTCGAGGAACAGGTCCGGTTGTACGGCGTCAAGCCCGCCTTGGCCGCCGTGCCGGGGACGAGCAACCACGGCTGGGGCCTCGCGGTGGACCTGTGCGGCGGCGCGCAGTCGTTCGGGACGGCTGAGTACGCCTGGATGCGTGCCAACGCGGGCCGGTTCGGTTGGCAAAACCCGTCATGGGCCTTGCCGGGACGAGGCCGCGAAGAACCATGGCACTGGGAGTACGGGGTTTGACGGGTTTTGAGCCCAGAATTGGCCTCTCTGTCGCGCGGTCCGGCTTGGTCGCGCTGGTCGTTTACGCAACGCAACACGCCCGACGCCGCCCCGAGTAGGGCGATGACCAGCCACTATGCGGTGTTGGCTGCGTGGGGCGGGGTGGAAATGGCCGGCTTTGGCGACCAAGCCCGTCCGAGCGAAGCGAGGACAATCAAACACTGTCAGACCTGACCGCTAGGGTGGCCTCAATCGATCGAACATACGATCGAACGACTGGCTTGGGAGCTGAACATGCTCGTCGACTGCGACAGCTGTGAAGTGCGGGGAAAGGCTTGCCAGGAGTGTGTCGTCAGCGTCCTGCTCGGTCCGCCGAGCATGGTCAGCCTCGACTCGTCCGAACAACAGGCCATCGACGTACTCGCCAGTGCCGGAATGGTTCCCAAGCTGCGGTTGATACCCATTACTCCGGTGAACACACCCGAGGTCGCCTGATCAGGCGGTGAGCGGTATCGATTGGGCGACGAGCGGCAACAGACCGTGCTGACCTGCCTGTTGTTGTGATCACACCGTGCTGTCGGCGCTGCTCCATTGGGGTTTCGGGGGCCGTTAGCGAAGTTTTTGCGTTGACTGGCTGGACGGGTGCCGTCTTCCTTCGTAACCTGTCCGAGACCTCGCGGCCCCCGGTCGCCCAACAAGGGTGATGACGCGAGATCGCCGCCGAATCAGCACCCCAGGCAAGTCGGGGCTGGGTCGCTGAGCCGGAACACCCCCACCGGTTGGGAAGAACGTGCCGGAGCTTTGAGTGCGTGTCCACTCGCTTGTCCGGTCCGCTCTTTGGGTACCCCCGTGCCCGAGGAGCTCGGGTTCCCTTCCTTCGGCGGTCGCAGAGACGAAGGAGACACGCGCGACGTGGCGTCGCAACGACTCAAGCGCGGCATGCGTGGAGCACTGACAGCGTCCGCCATCATCGCGATGGTTAGCACCGCCCCGGTTCCCGCGCTCGCCCAGCCCGCATCGGGCGAATCGGATGCTCTGAAGAAGTACAACGAGCTCAACAAGCAGGTTGAGCTCGTCAACGAAGAGCTCAACAAGGCCAAGGACGACAAGGACGCCAAGCAGGCGGAATTGGACAAGGCCACGGCTGATCTCGCCGCGGCCACCAAGGCCAAGGACGAGGCAGCCGTCACCGAAGAGCAGTTCCGTGGCCAGGTGGAGACGCTGAGCACGGCGTCGTACCGCGGTGCCCGGTTCAACAAGCTCTCGGCGCTGCTCACCGGTACTTCCGCGCAGGACTTCCTCGACAGGTCCTCGGCGCTGAACGTGCTGGCGACGGACAACAACAAGGCGTTGACGGCGCTGCACGGGGCCGTCAAGACGGCGACCGAGTCAGAGACCAAGGCAGCGGACGCGACGAAGCGCGCCACCGAGGCGCGTGACGCCGCCGAAAAGTTGAAGATCGAGATCGAGGCCCGTGCCAAGGACCTGAAAAAGCAGAGCGACCAGGTCAAGGCCGAGCTGAACAAGCTGCCTGCCGCGGACAAGGCGAAGCTTGGCGGTTTCGTCAAGGACACCGGCAAGTACTTCGGCCCGCCCGGAGCCGCCAACACCGCGGTCCAGGCCGCGCTGTCCCGGCAGGGTGACGCCTACGTGTGGGGCGGTGCCCAGCCAGGTGGCTTCGACTGTTCCGGGTTGACCTCATGGGCCTTCAAGCAGGCAGGCGTGAGCTTGCCGCGGTCCAGCCGTCAGCAGTACACCGTCGGCAAGTCGATCCCGCGCGGTCAGGAGCAGGCCGGTGACCTGGTGTTCTACGGCAGCAGTGCCGGGTCGATCCACCACGTCGCACTGGTGATCGCCCCCGGCAAGATCGTGCACGCCTCGACCTATGGCAAGCCGGTCGCGGTGACCTCCATGACGCCGGGTGGCGGCAGCGACTTTTTCGCGATCAAGCGGGTTGTCGGCTGAGTTTCGGCTGCTCATAGTCGCGCGACGCGATCCCTGGCCGGTGGTGCGGGTCAGGGGTCGCGTCGTTTTCACACGCCGGGCAATACGATCTCGTGGTGGCCCGGTTTCGTGCGTTGCTTGTCGCCGGCGTAGCGATCGCGCTACTCGGCGGTCTCGCGCTGGTCGCGACCCAGCCGCACGACAGTGCCGTCATCGAACAAGCGCCTGGTCCACCACAGGTCTTCGCCCCGCCCAACCAGGGCGCGGTGGCCCCACAGCCGGACGAACGCGCCCTCGCGGTCCAGGCCGTGCTGCGCGCGCGGGCCGAAGCTCTGCGGCGGCGTGACGAGAAGGCCTTTATGGCCAGCGTGGACCCCAAGGCGGAACCGGCGTTCCGCGACGCGCAGCTGGCGATGTTCCGTAACCTCGCCAACGTCCCGCTGCGGGAGTGGTCGTACACCATGGTCACGCAGCGCTCGCTCGATCCATCGTCGCTCCCGAGTGTCGATGGCGCGCAGGAGTTGTGGGCGCCGGAGATCGACCTGGTCTATGCCCTGCGCGGCGCCGACCCGGTGCCGACCCGGCGGCCGATGGGCTATCTGTTGGTCAAGCGGTCCAACTCGTGGTTCATCCGTTCCGACGACGACCTGCTCAGCGTGGGCAGGCGGACCTGGCGCGGCCCATGGGACTTCGGCCCGTGCCAGGTGCTCACGACCTCACGCGGCCTGATCCTGACCCACCCGGCCCGCGAGGCGATGGCCAAACGGGTGGCGGCCGAACTGGACTCGGCCGTCAACGCGGTCAGCAACGTCTGGGGCACCGACTGGTCACAGCAGGTCGTGGTGGTGCTGCCCGACTCGAACGACGAGATGCGCGCGATGGTCGGGCCGAACTTCCCGGTCGAGTCGGTTGTCGCGGTCTCGGTCGCCGACCGGGTCGACACGGACAAGAACTCGGCCGAGGGCCAGCGGGTCGTGATGAGCGCGACGAGTGCCGACGCGTTGTCCGTGACAGCACTGCGAATCGTGCTGCGGCACGAGTTCACGCACATCGCCGCTCGTGGGTCCACAGTGGATGGTTCGCCGATGTGGCTGCTGGAAGGATTCGCCGACTACGTTGGCTACCGGGACAGCGGCATCCCGCTCAGACAGGCCGCGCCCGACCTGAACGCCACGGTACTCACCACCGGGCCGCCGACCAGGCTGCCGTCCGATGAGGAGTTTCGCGCGCAGGGCCGCGTGCTGGACATGGCCTATCAGCAGTCGTTCTCGTTGGCCCGGTTCGTGGCGGAACGGCTAGGCGAGCCCAAGCTGATCGAGCTGTACCGGGTGTTGGCCAAAGCGGGTCGCGCGAGCCCTGCCGACATCGACGACCTGCTGGTCTCGGTGATCGGGCTGAACCGGGAAGAGTTCGTCGCGGGCTGGCAGGAATACCTGCGGGAGACCCTCGGATAGGGTGCGTGACGTGGCTCGGACCCTTCTGGTGACCAACGACTTCCCGCCGCGGCCGGGCGGTATCCAGGCATATCTGCAGGCCTTGGCGACCAGGCTGGCCCCGCAGGACCTGGTGGTCTACGCGCCCGCGTGGGAAGGCGCGGCCGAATTCGACGCCGCCATGCCGTTCCAGGTGGTCCGCCACCCGACGTCGCTGATGCTGCCGACGCCGGACGTGGCCAAGCGTGCCAAGGAGATCCTGCGCGCCGAGTCGTGCACTTCGGTCTGGTTCGGCGCGGCGGCGCCGCTGGCTCTGCTTGGTCCGTACCTGCGTGAGGCCGGGGCGCGTCGAGTTGTCGCCTCGACCCATGGCCACGAGGTCGGCTGGTCGATGCTTCCTGGGTCCCGTCAGGCTTTGCGACGCATCGGGTCCACAACGGACGCGGTGACGTACGTCAGCAAGTACACCCGATCCCGGTTCGCGGCGGCCTTTGGACGTCACGCGGCACTGGAATACCTGCCGTCCGGTGTGGACACTGAACTGTATCGTCCTGACCCTGCGGGTCGTGAGCTGATTCGTAAGCGCCACAACCTTTCCGATCGGCCGACGATCGTGTGTGTGTCCCGTTTGGTGCCTCGCAAGGGGCAGGACATGTTGATCAGGGCGCTGCCCGCGATCCGCCGTCAGGTCCCTGACGCGGCGCTGCTCCTGGTCGGCGGCGGCCGTTACGCGGACCGGCTTATGGCCCTGGCCAAGGAGAACGACGTCGCCGATGACGTCATCCTGACCGGAACCGTGACGTGGGAAGAACTTCCTGCGCACTACGTAGCCGGAGATGTCTTCGCGATGCCGTGCCGGACCCGTGGCGGCGGGTTGGACGTCGAAGGACTCGGCATCGTGTTCCTGGAAGCCTCCGCGTGCGGACTTCCTGTCGTGGCAGGCAATTCCGGTGGTGCGCCGGAAACCGTCCGCGAGGGCGTGACCGGTCATGTGGTCGACGGACGCAACGTCACCAAGATCGCCACCAGCATCAGCACCTTGCTCGCGAACCCGGACAACGCGGCCGCGATGGGGCAAGCGGGTCGCGACTGGGTCACTTCGGACTGGCGTTGGGACACATTGGCCAGTCGACTGTCTACATTGCTGTCCAGCGATCGTGGCCGGTTCTCCGCATTCCGTGGCTAGTTGATGTCCACTCGCGACGCCAAGTGGCCGCGTGCCGTTCGGTGAATGACACTGTTTCGTATGACAGTGACCTTGGAGCCACCCAGGATCACCCACCACACCGCGGTGCTCAACGGGATCCGCCAGCACTGGGTCAGCGCCGGTGCCGGACCGCCGGTCTACCTGTTGCACGGCTTCCCGGAAATGTGGTTCGGCTGGCGCAAACAGATCCCGGTACTTGCCGAGCGGTACACCGTGATCGCCCCAGACCTCCGTGGCTACGGCGCCACCGACAAACCCGCCGCGGGCTACGACAAGCGGACGATGGCCGCCGATCTGCTCGCGCTCATGGACCATCTTGGCCACGATCGGATCGCGTTGGTCGGCCACGACCGAGGAGCCCGGGTGGCGACCCGGTTCGCCAAGGACCATCCGCACCGGCTCCACCGGCTTGCCGTCGTGGACAACATCCCGACGCTCGCCCTGTCGAGAACCAAGAACCTCGCCGCACCAGGGCTTGGCTGGTTCTTCTACTTCCTCAGAGTGCCCGATCTGCCCGAAGCGCTGATCGAGGGCAAGGAGGAGGTGTTCCTGACCCACTTCTACCGCGGCTGGAGCTACAACCCGGAGATCTTCAGTCAGGCCGAGCTTGACGTCTACGTGAAGAACTACCAGCAGCCGGGTGCGGTGCGCGGTTCGTGCGCGGACTACCGGGCAATGCCGCAAGACGCTGAACAGGACGCCGAGGACGAGCACGTCCTGATCGAGTGCCCGGTGCTGTCGATCTGGGGAGCGGACTTCGTCGGGGTCACCCTTGTCGACATGGAACAGACCTGGCGCGCGATGGCCAAGGACGTGCGCACCGTTGCGATCGACCAATGTGGACATCTGTGCCACGAGGAAAAGCCGGACATCGTCAACGCCGAACTGCTCGAATTCCTCAAGTGAATCGGCTAGTGGTGTCCATTCGCGACATCGCGGGCCAGTGTCGCCGCGCCGACCAGACCGGCGTCATCGCCTAGCTGCGCGGTGCGGATACGTGCCAGTGGGCGGTAACCCGCGCCGGTCACGGCATCACGGTAGATCTCGCGCGCGTCGTCAAGGAACAGGGGAGCGGACTCCGAGACGCCGCCCGCGATCACGATGACCTCGGGGTCGTAGATGTCCGCGACCAGAGCTAGACCTTCGCCAAGCCAGCGCGCCAATTCGGCCATCGCCCGCAGCGCAACGGGATCGCCATCCTTGGCCGCCCCAGCGACCTTGCGGCCGGTGATCTGCCGCGCGTCGCCCGCGGCCTCGCGTGCGAGCACTGTGGACTGTCCTGGGTGGCCTGCCAGCAGCTCGATCGCGGTCGCGCTCAACGCCGTCCCACTGCAGTACCGCTCCCAGCACCCGGCCTTGCCGCAGGAACACGGCCTGCCGTTCGGCACGATCCGCAGATGCCCGAGTTCCGGGGCGACGCCATGAGCGCCGCGGAAGATCTTGCCGTCAAGCAGGAGGCCGCCGCCGATGCCTGTCCCGATCGCGATCAGCGTGACGACTTTCGCCCCACGCGCCGCGCCGTAGCGGTATTCGGCCAGTGCCGCCGCGTTGGCGTCGTGCTCGAGGACCACAGGCAGATCGATCTTGCGAGAGATCCGCTCGGCCACTGCGGCCCTGCGCCACGCCAAGTGTGGCGCGAACATGACCGTTTTCAGGTCGGTCGCCACGAATCCGGCGACCGCCAAGCCGACCGCCGAGATTGTGTGACGGGCAGTCAACGAGCTGATGACCGACACAATCGCGTCGTTGAGGGCTTCCGCGCCGGACGGCGTTCCCACGCGTGCGGTGTCCAGGATTGTTCCGCGTTTGTCGACGACACCGGCCCGCACGCTCGTCCCGCCGACGTCAACGCCGACTGTCAGCATCTGTCGTCACCAAAGGAACCGCGTCGCACCTGGATGTGTTGCACGGACCTATTCTTGCTCCGAGTCTGCTCGGCCGCGCGACCGGGACGCCCGGCCGGCCGGAAACCGGGCATGTGGGGCACACCGGGCTCCCACCTGTCGGCAAGCACGGCCCGCAACACCGCGATGATGTCCGCGGCACGGTCCAAAGTCGTCGCTGCCAGCTCGTTCGGCTCGCCACGGACCAGGGCGCCGATGGCGCACAGTGGACAGTTGTCCGGCGGGCCGTCGTGCTCGGCCGCGACCTGATCAAGGTACGGCCCAAGGCGTTCGGCGACCGCGTCCATCAGCAGGACGATCTCTTCAAGCAGCCGGGACCCCGGCTCGGCGCTCACGATGTCGCCCCGGCGAACTGCAGCAACAAACCCTCACCGTCCACAGAGGCATCGGCGACCTGGTAGCGCCGCAACACGGCGGGCAGTGGGACGAGCCTGCGCATTCCGTCCACTGTGATCGCCAGGTCGTCGCCGATTCTTGCCAGGTCTACATCGGACTGCTCGGTCAGCGGAATGGCAACGCGCAGAACGTATCCCGCGCCTTCCGGCCGGATCTGCAGCAATGACGGCGGCCTTTTCGCGGTCGAGCTCAGCGGGTCCGTCCGGCCGTAGAGCTCGTCGGCGAGCGAGGCCAATGCCGCGAGGCCAACAGGTTCGGCCGCCCGGTGTTCCACAACGTGCAACTCGATCGGCGTGGAAGCCCGCAGTTCGGCAAGAACCGCGTCCTGCTCGTCGCGGCGGGTACGCAGCCACGTCGCCGCCGGACCGCGCCGCATCCCGGCTTTGGGCACAAGCCGGTTGGCGATCATGCCGTCAACCCGGATGTCCCGCAGCGCCAACGCCGCGAGCGTGCGCTTGCTTTCGGCCACAACCAGCCGCTCCGGCGTCAACACCAGCCGAACCCCGGTGACCTGCGGATCTGCCAGCAAATCGCGCAGTTCCGCCAGATGCCCGGCCAGCCTGGTGACCGCGTCGACCCAGCCCTGTCGTCCAACACCGGAGACCATTCCCCGGACCGAGCGCGCCGGAAACGCCCGTTGCAGATAGGTCGCGATCGCGTCGGGCAACGCCAGCAGCCGCAACGTCTCCGCGGTCGGCCCGCAGTCCACCACGACCGTGTCCCAGTTGCCGGTTTTCGCCAATCTGGCGACCTCGGTCAGCGCGAGCAGCTCGTCGAGGCCGGGCACCACGGTCAGCTCTTCGGCGTCCAGCTCGTCAACGCCCGCACCGGCAAGTACCGCCCGCAGCTGGCAACGCAGCTCGTCCCACGCGGAATCGACAAGACCACGGGTGTCCACATGGGCCGCGTGCAGCTTGGCGTCCACTAGGGAGGGTTCGCTGGTCAGCCTTGTGTCGAACGCGTCCGCGAGCGAATGTGCCGGATCCGTGGACACGACAAGAGTCTCGTGCCCACGCCTGGCCAGCCGCACCGCGGTGGCCGCGGCAAGGGTGGTCTTGCCCACCCCGCCCTTTCCGATGAACAGCAGGATCCGCAAGGCGGTGGTTACAACCCTTCGGCGCGGCGCTTGAGGTCCTTCAGCGCGATGTCCATGATCATCTTCTCGGCCTTGCGGCGGAACATGCCAATCATCGGCACGGCCAGCTGGACCGACAGCGTGTACGTCACCTTCGTCGCGTCGTCACCCTGCGGCTCAAGCAGGTACCGGCCACGCTGTGAGCGCTGCATCTGGCCCTTCACCAGGGTCCAGCTCACCGAAAGGCCATCCTCCGCCCACTCGTACTGCAGTGTGTAGGCGTCCTTGAACATGCCGGCGTCGATCACGAACCGGACCTGGGTGGCCTGGCCGTCGGCGTCCTGCTCGAGCACCTCGGTCTCTTTCACCGCCCCTGTCCACTCGGGGTACGCGGCGAAATCGGCGATCACGCCCATGATCGTGTCGGCGTCTGCTTCTACGGTGATGGACTGGGTGGACTCGTCGGCCATGCCGGGCAGGCTACCTGGTCAAGTCAGAAGCGCAGTACGTGCGGCACTTGCGTCCGCTGGAAATGTCCGACATTGATGCAGTCGGTCGAAGCGAACCGCATTCTCGCTGACAGCGGTTGGTGCACGTGGCCGAACAGCGACCACCGCGGCCGCTGCTCGCCGATCAGTTCACGCAGCGCGTACGAACCGAACTCTGTCCGTCGCGCCACGACGTCATAGGTGAGTTCCGGCACAGCGGGCGGAATGTGCGAGCACAGCACGTCGACTTCGGTGAGCTTGCCGACAGAAGCGTTGTAGTCATCCTCGGTCCGCAGGTACGGGAACCACGCGCCGGAGCGACGCACGCGCCCACCGGGCGAGAGCAACGCGCCGCCGACGAACCCGAACCGTAGCCCGCCGATCTCCGCGACCTCGCCGTCCAGGAACGTCAGGCCGTCACGTGAGAACTGTGACCACAGGTCCGGCACGTCGACATTGCCCGGCGTGGCATACGTCGGCACGGTCATCGCCGCGAACAACCGCGTGTACTGCTCGAACAGCGCTTCCTGAACCACGTCGGCCGCGTTGTCGAGGCTCGCCCACAACGTGCGCGCGTACTCGCCGAGCTCCTGCAACTGACGGTTGCGCCGTAAGTGCGCGAACTTGGCGACCTTCTCCGCGCCGAACACGCGGCCGAGGATGCCGCTGCCGTGGTCGTGATAGTCGACGAAATCGATCAGATCACCGAGCACAACGAGCGCGTCCGCGCCTTCGCCGGCCCTCGCCAGAGCGTCCGAATTGCCGTGGACATCGGAAACAACGTGGACCCGCACACGTTCACTTTACGGCGGGCAGCCTGGCCGCCGCCCATCCTCGAGGGTGGTCTTGAGATCGAAAGCGATGTTCTTGGCGGCGAACTGGCGGCGGGTCAGCTCACGCCGCAGCTCACGCGGACCGGCCTGGCCGGGCAGGTCGGCACGCAGGAAGTAGTGCAGGAGCGTGCCGTCGAGCATCGGTTCGAGCCAGACCTCCATGGTTCCGGTCAGCGCGCCACGCACGGTCCACCGCAGGCCCTCGTCGCCGCGATCGGCGTACACCTCAAGAGTGAGATCCGGCCACAGCGTGCGCCACGCGTTCGGGTTGGCGAAGGCGGCTTTGACCACGGGCGGGGGCACGGCGAGGAAGGTCTCGTCGACGACGTCCACTGCAGGCACAAGTGCATGGTGTCACGGCCGCTGTACTAAATTCACGTGACGTGCGTGAATACAAGGCGCCGGCCACGGTATCGGTGACCGACGAAGAGAATCTCACCGACATGGTGTGGGCTAACGCGGATCGCTTCGGCGACGCGGTCAGCTTCCGTCGGCTGGTCGACGGCTCATGGGTGGACGTGACCGCCCGCGAGTTCGCCGCGCACGTGCTGGCGGTCTCGAAAGGACTGATCGCCTCCGGCGTACGCCCTGGTGACCGCGTCGCGTTGCTGTCCAAGACCCGGTACGAGTGGTCGTTGCTCGACTTCGCCATCTGGGCGGCGGGCGGCGTGACCGTGCCGATCTACGAGACCTCCTCGCCCGAACAGGTCGAGTGGATCCTGTCGGACTCGGGTGCGCGCGCGATGGTCGTGGAAACCGCCGAGCACAAGGCGACCGTCGACGGGCTCGTCGACCGTCTGCCGGAACTGACACGCGTCTGGCAGATCGACGCGGGCGTGGACCTGGCACCAGCTGTCGACGAACTGACGGCTTTGGGCGCTGAGGTCAACGAAAAGACCGCACACGACCTGCATCGCAGCGTGCGCGCCGACGCCGTGGCCACGCTCGTCTACACCTCGGGCACCACGGGCCGCCCCAAAGGCGTCGAGCTGACGCACCGCAACCTGCTCGCTGAGGTGCGCGCGGACATCAAGGCGTTCCCGCAGTTGATGAAATCGGGCAATTCGATGCTCGTCTTCCTGCCGTTGGCGCACGTGTTCGCCAGGGCGATCTCGATCTGCTGCGTCTACGCCCGCACCACGCTCGGCCACCTGCCGGACGTCAAAACGCTGGTGAACGACCTCGGCACGTTCCGCCCGACCTTCGTGGTCGCGGTCCCACGCGTGTTCGAGAAGGTCTACAACGCGGCCAAGCAGCGTGCCCACGCCGACGGCAAAGGCAAGATCTTCGACGCCGCCGAGGCATTGGCAATCCAGTACAGCCAGACCGCCAAGCCCGGAATCGCCCTGCGCGCCAAGCATTTGGTGGCCGACCGGCTGGTCTACGGCAAGCTGCGGATGGCTCTTGGCGGGCGGTGCGAGGCCGCGATCTCCGGTGGCGCGCCGCTGGGTGCCCGGCTCGCGCACTTCTTCCGTGGCATCGGCGTGCCGGTGTTCGAGGGATACGGCCTGACCGAGACCTCGGCCGCGATCGCGGTGAACACCAACACGGACTTCAAGGTCGGCACGGTCGGCCGGGTCGTCGCGGGCGCTTGCGTGCGCATCGCTGACGACGGGGAAGTGCTGCTGTCGGGAGACATGGTGTTTTCCGGCTACTGGCACAACCCGGCCGCGACCAAGGAGTCGTTGCAGGACGGCTGGTTCCACACCGGCGACCTCGGCACGCTGGACGATAACGGTTTCCTGTCGATCACCGGTCGCAAGAAGGAGATCATCGTGACCGCGGGCGGCAAGAACGTGGCGCCCGCGGTGCTCGAGGACCGGCTGCGGATGAACCCGCTGATCAGCCAGTGCCTCGTGGTCGGCGACCGGAAACCGTTCATCGGCGCGCTGATCACCATCGACGAGGAGTATTTCGAGTCGTGGAAGTCGCGTCACGGCAAGCACGGCACGGTCGCCGAGCTCGCGGACGACGCGGATTTGCGCGCTGAACTGCAGTCAGCGGTGGACGAGGCGAACAAGGCCGTGTCCCGTGCCGAGTCGATCCGCAGTTTCACCGTACTGCCGCGGGACTTCAGCGAGGAGCGTGGCGAGATCACGCCAAGCCTGAAGCTGCGCCGCGAGATCATCGCCTCGAAGTACGCCGACCGGATCGAAGCCATTTACGCAGGTCACTAGTCGTGAGTGGTTATGCGGGTTAGAACACGGATAACCACTCACGAGGTCTTTTCAGACCTGGGCGCCGTTGTCCCCGTCGTCCTCGTTGTTGCCCTGGCGGATCCGCAGCACCACAAGGCCGATGCCGACGGTCAGGGACACCAGCGCGATCGGCGTCGCCACCCGGGTCGCCAGGCCGATCAAACCGGGCGCCACCAGCAGGAACAACGCGATCAGCAGCAGCATCAACGCGAGAATGGTCAACGGGCTCGGCCGGGGGATCGGCGGCGGCTCGGGCGGCACGTAATGGTCGTCGTCCGAGCTCCACGCCCAGTCCATCTCGGTCTCATGGCCGCGCCAGCCCGCTGTGGCCGGTGCGGAGATCTCCGGCAGATCCGGCTCGTCCAGCGGCTCGGACCTGCGTGACCTGGCGGGTTTGTCCGGTTCCGGCTCGTCGTCGAGCTCGAGATCCGGCTGCGACTTCGAAATCGGACCCGGCTTCGGCTCCGGCGACTCGACCTCTGGCGCGACCTCGATATCCAGATCGGCCTCGCGGTCCAAGTCGGCCTGAACCGTTGACCCAAGGCCTTCGCGTTCCAGGTCGGCGACGATCTGCGCGAAGGCGGCGTCAACGTCCTCCGGTCCGTCTGACCCGCCCTTCATGGCCCTCCTTGAGAAGCTTGACCTCGTGACGCCATCGTCGCACGGACACCGCTTCGGTTGGCCAGTTACTTCTGGCTCTTTTGTGCGTTGTTATCCGCGACAACTTTCCGGCCCAAGCGTGGGGACGGTCGCGTTGTGCACGAGTGGGCACACTTCGTAGGCTGTCTGTCCGACGGGCCGTCGGTGGTAGTCAGGGCAGGAGGCGCTCTACACGGTGCTGTACTTCGTCATGAAACATGTCCTGCTCGGGCCGATCCTGCGGCTCTTCTTCCGCCCGCAGGCCGAGGGGCTCGAGAACATCCCGCGCAGCGGCGGAGCGATCCTGGCGAGCAACCACCTCGCGGTGTCGGACTCGTTCTTCATGCCGCTGGTGATCCCGCGCAGGCGAGTGACGTTCCCCGCGAAGATGGAGTACTTCACCGAGAAGGGCATCAAAGGCGCCTTCAAGAAGTGGTTCTTCACCGGCATGGGCCAGATCCCGATCGACCGCACCGGCGGCTCGGCGGCACAGGCCGCGCTGGACACCGGCATCCGGCTGCTGCGTGAGGGAAACCTGCTCGGCATCTACCCGGAAGGCACCCGCTCACCGGACGGCAGGCTCTACAAGGGCAAGACCGGCATCGCCCGGATCGCGCTCGAAGCAGGCGTGCCGATCATCCCGGTCGTCATGGTCGGCACCGACATCGCCAACCCGATCGGCTCGAAGATGTGGAAGCCGACCAAGATCCGGGTGAAGTTCGGCAAGCCGTTGGACTTCTCCCGCTACGAGGGACTGACCGGCGACCGGTTCGTCGAACGCTCGATCACCGACGAGGTGATGTACGCGCTGATGGAACTGTCCGGCCAGGAATACGTGGACATGTACGCCGCGAAGGTCAAGGAGATGCAGGAGGCGGACGGCAAGGCGCCAAACGGTGTTCCCGCCCAGCGCGAGCCCGACCGTATCCCCGAGGCCAAGGCCGGATGATTCACAACTAAGGTTGTCGGGTGCGATTTTTTTACGACACCGAATTCATTGAAGACGGAGTGACGATCGACCTCGTGTCGATCGGTGTCGTAGCCGAGGACGGCAGAGAGTTCTACGCGGTGTCGACCGAGTTCGACCCGAACAAGGCAGGCCAGTGGGTCCGCGAGAACGTGCTGGACAAACTCCCCGGACCTGGCGACAAAGCATGGCGCAGCCGCTCGCAGATCCGTGAGGACCTGATGGGCTTCCTCAGCCCGCGCGGCGAGAGCGTGGAACTGTGGGCGTGGTTCGCCGCCTACGACCACGTGGCCTTGGCACAGCTGTGGGGCGCGATGCCCGCGTTGCCTCGCCAGTTGCCGCGTTTCACGCGCGACCTGCGTCAGCGTTGGGAAGACGTGGGCAAGCCACAGCTGCCAAACCCGCCAACCGACGCGCACGACGCGCTGGCCGACGCCCGCCACAACCTGGCCCGCTGGAACATCATCGAGGTCGAACGCCTCCGCAAAGGCTTCCCAGTCCGCTAACCGCCGTGTCCACCGTTGCGGAACATCGTGTCCCCCGTTGCGGAACATCGTGTCCACCGTTGCGGCACATCGTGTCCACCGTTGCGGCACAGTGAGTTCGCCACTCCGGCGCGGTTGACCTCCTCGCTGGCCCAGCGCTGCGATCTTCGTGTTCCGGAAAGTGTGTTTCATGGTGCTGGAAAGGTGGACACGGTGTGCTGGAAAGGTGGACACGACTTCTGGGACCGGTTTCATTCCACGAGGTGGGACGGTTTCCCGCTTGTTAAGCGGGGGTCGGTTGCTTTACCGATCCAGCCCGTGACACCCTTCACCCCATGCGTATAGGCGTACTCACCGGTGGTGGCGACTGTCCAGGTCTTAACGCGGTGATCAGGGCCGTGACCAGGAAGGGCATCGAGGCTCACGGCTGGGAGATCGTCGGTTTCCGCAACGGTTGGCAGGGTCCACTCGAAGGCAAGTCGAAGCCCATCGGGCTCGACCAGGTCGAAGACATCCTCACCCGCGGCGGCACGATCCTCGGCTCGTCGCGCACCAACCCGTACAAGGTCGACGGTGGCGTTGACAAGATCAAGGCCGTGCTGGCCGACCAAGGCATCGACGCGCTCGTCGCGATCGGTGGCGAGGACACGCTCGGCGTGGCAAAGCGGCTGACTGATGACGGCGTCGGCGTGGTCGGCGTGCCCAAGACGATCGACAACGACCTTGGCGCGACGGATTACACCTTCGGCTTCGACACCGCGGTGCACATCGCGACCGAGGCGATCGACCGGCTGCGCACCACGGCCGAGTCGCACCACCGTGCGCTCGTCTGCGAGGTCATGGGTCGGCACGCTGGCTGGATCGCGCTGCACTCGGGTCTCGCGGGCGGCGCGAACGTGATCCTGGTGCCGGAGCGGCCGTTCAACGTCGACAAGGTCGTCGAGTGGGTCAAGCGGCGGTTCGAGCGCGAGTACGCGCCGATCATCGTCGTGGCCGAGGGCGCGATGCCGGAAGGCGGCGCCGAGGTGCTCACCAGTGGTGAGAAGGACGCCTTCGGGCACGTCCGTCTCGGTGGCGTCGGCACGTGGCTGGCTGAGGAGATCGCGCAGCGGACGGGCAAGGAGTCTCGTGCCGTGGTGCTCGGTCACACGCAGCGTGGCGGCACGCCGACCGCGTACGACCGTGTGCTGGCAACTCGTTTCGGTCTGCACGCCGTTGACGCGGTTGCTGACGGGGACTTCGGTGTGATGGTCGCGTTGCGCGGCACCGACATCGTCCGCGTGAAGCTGTCCGAGGCCACGGCCGAGCTGAAGACCGTTCCGCTTGAGCGTTACCAGGAAGCTGAAGTCTTCTTCGGCTGATCCACCCTGTCCTATGCCCCCAAAGTGACTTCACTTTGGGGGCTTACGACTTCTCAGAGCTCGGTGAGGATCACGGGGCCGTCCGGCGTGATCGCGATGGTGTGCTCCCAGTGCGCGGCCCGTGTCCGGTCGGAACTGCGCAGGCCCCAGCCGTCCGTGTCGGTGGTGAACGTGTCCCTGCCGCCCGCGATGAACATCGGCTCGATCGCGATCACCAAGCCTGCCCTGAGTTTCAGGCCACGCCCGGCTTTGCCTTCGTTGGGTACGTGCGGTTCCTCGTGCATCTTGCGGCCGACGCCATGCCCGCCATAACCCGCCAGCAAGCCGTAACCGTGCGAGCGGCCGACTTTGCCGATGGCGTTGGAGACATCGCCGAGCCGGTTGCCGACTTTGGCCGCGGCGATGCCCGCGTACAACGCTTCCCGGGTGTGCTCGCTCAGCCGCGCGTCCTCTTCGGTCGGCTCGCCGATGAAGAACGTGATCGCGGCGTCACCGTGGAATCCGGAGACGTGCGCACCGCAGTCGATGCTGACCAGGTCGCCTTCCTTGAGCTGGTACTCGTTCGGAATACCGTGCACCACAAGGTCATTGACCGACGCGCAGATCACGCCAGGGAACGGCGTCGGCGCGAAATGCGGGTGATAGTGCAGAAACGACGATTTGGCGCCCTTCGCCGCGATCACCTTCGTCGCGACAGTGTCCAACTCACGCAGCGACACACCGGGAGCTGCCGCCTGTTTGACCGCGGCCAGCGCGGCGGCTACGACCTTGCCCGCTTCGCGCATCAGCTCGAGTTCGGCTGGTGTCTTGAGTTCGACCATCACGTCTCCTGGACTGGGATAATTATCCCAGTTCTATCACACTGACGTACTGGCGTATCCGGCCAAGGCCGCCCAGTCGACCACCGGTCCATCCAGGCCGCGTTTGTCCAGGTACTGCAGGGAACGCAGCCTGCCTTGCGCGATCCAATCCTGGTCGGGACCGGCTTCGTGCTCGTCCGGCAGCGCGCCCGGGATGCGTTCCGGTGTGAAGCCCGAGTCGCCGAGCGTACCCGTGACGAGCAGCGTCAGCATTCCAGCCGTGGTGCGGTCGTACCGGTGCCACAACAAGCTCGCTGGTCCTGGCCTGCCGTTGAACGGTTGCAGTGGACTGACCGTCAGGTTCTCGTCCACCTTCGCACGCACCGAGTACGGGTGCCCGTCGGCGTCCAGCGCGGTGAGCACGGCAGTGGGGTAGCGCGTGATCGCGTCCTTGATTCGTTCGGACATAGGCAGATTCGATGCCGGGAACGGCTCAAGCGTGCCGCCGACCGGCGTGGCGTCGAAGACGTGGACACGATCGAGCGTGACGAACATAGGCAAACGCCAGTAATACCAGTCCATTCTGGCCTGGTACGCGGGATCCCGCAGTTCATCGGCGTAGCCAGGGTTTCGGGTGTACACGGCACGCCAGAAGTCGGCGAGCTCCGCGGTCCCCGCGACAGTCGCGGGCGCGCTGGCTGTGCCTTGCACCAGCACGGCCGTGTTGCTGTCGAGGCCAGTGCCGGTCATGTCGGAGTACAGCAGGGCAACCCGGCCGTCCCGCCGGATATTGAACACCTTCTGCGGAAACGCGGGCGGCGTCGTGAGCACGACGTGTTGCTTGTCCGGGACCCAGATCGCGGCCATCGGACGCGTCTGCGGGTAGCCGTCCTTGCCGATGGTGGTCAGTTCAGCCACCCGTGAACTGGACAGCACCTCGGACACTCGGGAGTCGATCGACATGGTTCGGACGCTAAAACCTCAACCGCGATCGAGGTCAATCATGGCACTACTATCGATTCATGGTGCGACCACCGCTGACCCCTGAGGACCGCGAACGCGGTGTCCGCCTCGGCGAGACGCTGCGTGCGGCAAGAGCGGGCCGGACATCGGTGGAAGTCGCTGCGGCGGCCGGGATTTCCGTCGAAACCCTGCGCAAGATCGAACATGGCCGGATTCCCACGCCCGCGTTCTTCACCGTCGCCGCGATCGCCAAAGCGGTTGACCTCCCACTGGATAAGCTCATCGGGTGAACGTGACCGAGGAACAGCGGTTCAGTGACGAGGACTGGTACGGCGAAGAACTCGACGGGCGGACGTACACGAAGTGTTCGTTCTCCGAAATAGATATGACCGAAGTAGTGAACTCCGGTAGCACGTTCGAGGACTGCACGTTCGGCAACGTGAAGTTCAACGCCTCCCGGCACGCCAGCGCGGCCTTCATCAACTGCACCTTCAAGCGCTGCAACCTTTTCGACGCGGAGTTTGACGGATGCAAACTCGTCGGCAGCGTGTTCAAGGAGTGCACGATGCGGCCGTTGCGGGTGCGCGGCGGCGACTGGTCGTTCACCGATCTGTCCAGTTTGGACCTTCGGAACGTCGAGTTCCGTGACGTGCGGATGCGGGAAACCGACCTGACGGCCGCGAACTGTGAGAAAGCCGACTTCGTCAGCGTGGACCTGGCGTCCGCGCAGCTCGACCGGATCCGGTTGGCCGGCGCCGATTTGCGCGGCAGCGACTTGTCAGCGTTGAATCCGTACACCGCCGAGGTGAAAGGCGCGATCATCGGTGTCGAGCAAGCCATGACGATCGCGCGGTCGATCGGCTTCGACATTCGCTAACCCCAGGTCGAGCCCGCGACACGCCGGTAGATGTGGGGTGCCGTCATTGAAGCACTGGGCGTTCTTGACCGCGGCCGGATCGGGCCATCGATCATGCTGCGGTTGGCACCTGGCCGCGGTGGGCCATCCACTGTTTCCTGCTGCCGTGACACCTTCGGGTAGTCCAGTTGGCCCACCGCTCGTTGGTGCCTTCTTTGGCTTCGATAAAGGTGTTTCGGTCCGATCGGCTGCCCCAAAGGGCACACTCCGCGCTCGGCAGCGCACACGTCCCCCTTGTGAGTGGTTATCGGGGTTCTAACCCTGATAACCACTCACGAGGAGTGTCGAGGGAGGTGCAATGCCCACGAGAACGCTGGCGCTCGCTGTGGTGTCGGCCGCGCTGTTCGCTGGTTTGGCGACGCCGGCAGTGCCCGCGCAGGTGGATCCGCCGTCGGTGGACTTCACGGTCGGTCCCGGTGGCCATGTCGCTGTGAAAAAGACGGTGACCACACCGGTGGTACCGCCGAATCCGGACATCGTTCTGCTCGGTGATTCCACCGGCAGCATGATGGACGTCATCCAGAACGTCGTGAACAACGCGAACGCGATCACCAGTCAGGTGCTCAAGGCGCAACCATCGGCAAGGTTCGCGGTCGCCGAGTACAAGCACAACGTCGACGGCGCACAGGTCTTCACCGTCAACCAGCCTTTGACCAACGACCAGGACCAAGTCAGGGCAGCGACCCTGAAGTGGCTCAACAACGCCGGTGGCGGCGGGATTCCGACGACCGACTTCATCAACGCGCACTACCGGATCGGCACGGACGCGATCGGGTTCCGGCCGGACAGCAGCCGGATCATCGCGTGGTTCGGTGACGCGGGCTCGGAGAACCCAAGCCTCGGGCACAGTTTGCAGCAAGCGCTCGATGCCTTGAAGAGCAAGCAGATCAGGGTCATCGCGGTGCCCATCTCGGGTACGGACGGCGGCGGCCTGAACAGTCGCGGGCAAGCGAGCACGATCACCGCGCAGACCGGTGGCGTGCTGATGCCGGACAGTTCACCTGGTGCGGTGGCCACGGCGATCCTTGACGGCATCAAGGAACTGGATGTCACGGTGACGCACCGGCCGACCGACTGCGCACCGCAGCTGACCACCACGATCACTCCGGCGAGCAAGCAGGTCCGGAGTGGACAGACAGCCGAGTTCAACGAGGTCATCGGGGTCAAGGAGGGGACGGCGCCCGGTGTCTACCGGTGCAAGGTCGACTTCCTGATCAACGGCCAGCCTGAGGGACTGACGCAGAACATCACGATTCGTGTGCCAGGAGTGCAGGTCGAAGGCAACACCGTCAACGAGGGCAACGTCGCGGTGCTCAATGTGACGTTGGACCAGCCCGCAACCGAGCCGATCACAGTGCACTACGAGACTGTCAACGGGACGGCGACCGCGGGTTCGGACTACGTCGCCGCGGTAGGCGATCTCACATTCGAGCCAAGGCAGACCTTCAAACAGTTGAGCATCCAGATCGTCGAGGACTACTACTACGAGTACGACGAGACGTTCGCTGTGAGATTCACCCAAAGCGGCAGAGTTGTCGGCACTGGCACCGTCACCATCAGGGATGACGATGGTGATGTCACCGTGACTTCGTGCACTGCCAACGCGGTGAAGCTGCTCAACAAGAAGGTCGCGACGGCCAACCCGGCCAAGGCTTCGTGCAAGAGCGACAGCAAGTCTGTGGCTTCGGCGAATCTCGAGGCTGGCCTTGTCGCTGTCGAAGTCGACGGCATGACTGCGAAGACCGGCAAGGACAACGCGAAGGCCGGGGCTGGTTCGGTCAAGATCACCGCTCTCGATCAGGTGATTGAGATTGGCCTGATCGAGTCGAATGTCAGTGCCACGTGTGGCAAGGGCAAGACAAGCGGTAGTTCGAAGGTCGGCTCGGTGAAGATCAACGGCAAAGCCGTCAAGGTCGGTTCCGGCCCGGTCACCATTCCGTTGCTTGTCGGTTCGCTGAAGCTGAACAGCACGGTCAAAACGGCGACTTCGGTGACTCAGCGCGCCGTCTCGCTCGACACCGCGCTTGCCGACTTGGTGATCGCCGAGTCGCAGGTGGAGTGTCCGAAGAAGAAGTAGTGACCCACGAATGGGGGGCGGGCTTCGGTCCGCCCCCATTTTTTCAGCCCATCAGGCGATGCAGTCCGGTACTCGTGGCCGCGAGCATTCCGCAGTGATCGGCGAACGCGATGTCGTTCACAGCACCGAAAGTGGTCTCGCGGCCACGCGGCCTGCCGCTGTACGCGTCCAACCAGGACACGCCGGAATCGGTCCCCACAGCCAAAGTACGCCCGTCACCGGTGAAACAAAGCGTGCCTTTACGTGACTCGATCTGGTGATTCCACGCGGCCTCACCGGTTGCGGATCGGGTTGCCACCACCCCAGTGGGATGAACCCACATGACGATCAGCTCACCATCGGGGGAAAAACGAACAGCGCCGGACACCTCAGAACTCCACGGCTGCGGATCCCGCCGGTCATAGCGATGCCGGAGACGGCCGTCCCTCGCGACGTCGAGAACGCTCAACCACCAACTGCCCCGCATCGAGTTGGCGACGGCGAGCCTGCCGCCGTCCGGTGAGAACTGCGGGGTGACACGAGCGTCGCCAAGACCTTCCCAGTCGGTGTGGTCGAGATCCTCATCGCTGGCGAGCGTCTCGCTGGTCAGCATGTCCACGACGCGAAGCTTCTGGTTGCTGCCGACCGCGAGCCGATCCCCGTCCGGCGACATGGCGAGACAGCCAGTGGGGACGTCGGGAAGCTCGTGCGCCAACCGGATCGCAGCCCATTGCCTGAGCTGAATGGACTTCTCTCCGGCGAACGCGACAAGCGGACCCGTGAACGACCCGACCGGGCCACGTAAGTCAGCGCGAGAACCCACGCGCAGGATCTCCAGCGGCTTGATCCTCGGCTCAAGCTCCCACCGGACAAGGACAGTGCCGCGATACATCGTGGTCAGCGCCTCAGCCCGATGCGGCCGGATGGCGACGGTCTGCTGCGGGCCATGCTCGACCTCGTCGAGCCCCAACCGGGCAGACCGACCGTGATAACGAAGCCTGCGCGCCATCCGCTCCCGAAGCTCGGACGGCCCCGCGGGCAGCAGATCCTGCGGAAGATCCCCGAACTCATCCCGGCTACCGGGATCAGCGCCGCGCTCCAGGAGCATGTCGGCTACCTCGGTCCACCCGAACTCGACGGCGCGGTGCAGTGGAGAGGTCTCCCCGCTGGTCCGCACCGGAGCTCCGGCGGAAATGAGCAGCCGAGCGATGTCCGGATCCTTCGCGACCTCGAGCGGTGTGTTGCCGTCGACGTCGGTGACTGACAACGCCGCCCCAGTCGCGAGCAGCGCGCGGACCGCATCCGCATCACCGTTCGCTACGGCGCTATGCAGGTCCACGGCTGCCACGTTAGGTCCCGGGTCGATCAACCGTCCAGCAAAGCCCCCAACGGCCCAGCGACATCGGGCATCAATGCCCTTTCGGTCACGACCCGAGACAGATCCGGCATGGCCGAGCCGTCGGATACGCGTCGAGATCCGACCTGGTCCCGCAGATCTTCACGTACGGCCCGGTCCACTGCGAACCTCTCGTCGGCGTCCCACTGACCGTGCGGCACGTCGTCCGGTGCAGGACGAGGTTGTTCGGGTTCAGGCTCCGCTTTGCGTTGATCACGTACAGGTCGGGGTGCGCCGCCTGCCATGCGAGGTAGCCCTGGTCGTCGTCGATGAAGATCTGGGCAGCTGCTCTGACCATGGGGCCTCATCTCAGTGCGGGAATGCTCGCCATATCCGTCGCTCGATGTGCTCGCGGTGTTCCCTGATGGCCATGGCGACCTCGACCATGTGGATCGATTCCTCCATCCGTGGCAGGTAACCGATGCTTTCCGCGAGCCCGGGGAGATCCAGCGTGAAGTACATGGCCATCAGCGGGTTGACGAACAGCTCGCTGCCCGCAGTGCGCTCGGTGAACTGGCTGTTGCCGAACTCGCCTCGGATGGCCGCGGCGATCTGCCCGTTGACGATGCTCGGCCGTCGTGGCGTCGCGGCCTGCGCGTGATCCACCGCGCGCAGGTAGGCCGCTGCTTCAGCTGAGTCCGGCGGGATGGAGAAGGCGCCGAGATAGGCGCCCGTGCGGGTCAACGAAGCCAAATTTTCCAGCACATGCGAGTGGCAGACCCCGTGATACGTGTCGATCCCGAATCCGATGCACGCCACCAGCCGGTCGACGCCATCAACTCCGGCCAGCGCGGCGAGGCTGGTCATGTCTTCCTCTGGTGTGCCGAGGCCAACCTCGTCGCCACGCATGAGGATGTCGGTTCCGCCGTCGACCAGGACGACGGCGTCGATCTCAAGATGTGAGAGCAGTGAGCGGTAGGCGATCCGCAGCGGTTGGACGCCGACCCGGGGGAACGCGTACACCGTCGAAGGCAGTCCTTCCGAGGCCAGCCACGAGGCCAGGACCCGTTCGGGGAAGTAACTGTGTTTGCCTTCGGTCTCCGGCGTGATCGCGGCGACGCCTGGTTGCAGCCAGATGTCCATGTCGAGCGCGGTTAGATTGGTGAAGGACAGATTGGCGAGGTGCACTTGCTTGCCGACGCCACGCAACGCGAGGGCCAACGGGATTCCGGCGTAGACGTCGAAGCCACCGCCCGCGCCCGCGATGAGGATCTTCCTAGCGTCCTTCAACCGCGTGAACAGCGGCGGCTCGGATAGTGAGAACACTAGGTCGAGGTTAGCTGGAGGACATGTGCATGGCTTGCGCTTTCCCGGTAACCTACGTGCCCTAGGCCGAGAGGCGCTGCAACGGACCGCGTGGGTCCGCCACGCTCGGTCTGGCATCACGGTGAGCAAGGGCGCCTCCCAAATGGTGGGAGGCGATGGTGAGTAAGTCTCTGCAAGACCTTCTCAGTGAGCGTGTCGTGGTGCTGGACGGCGCCTTCGGCACGATGTTGCAGGGCGCGGGCCTCACACCGGCCGACTACCAGGCCGACTTCATCCCACAAGATCACCCGAAAGATGTCACGGGCGACCCTGACCTGCTCAATCTCACCCGGCCTGACGTGATCCTCGACGTGCACCGGCAGTATCTGGCCGCGGGCGCGGACATCACCACGACCAACACGTTCACCGCGACCACCATCGGCCAGGCTGACTACGCCCTGCAGCCGCTGGTGCACCAGATGAACGTGCGCGCCGCGCAGCTCGCCCGTCAGGCAGCGGACGAGGCCGGTGGCAAGTTTGTGGCTGGTTCGATCGGCCCGCTGAACGTCACCTTGTCGCTGTCGCCGAAGGTCGAGGACCCGGCGTACCGCGCGGTCACGTTCGATCAGGTCTACGAGTCCTACGCCGGGCAGGTCAAGGCACTCGCCGAGGGCGGCGTCGACCTGCTGATGATCGAGACAGCCTTCGACACGCTCAACGTCAAGGCCGCTGTCGCCGCCGCCAAGGACATCGCGCCGCACCTGCCGTTGTGGATCTCGGTCACGATCGTCGACCTCTCCGGCCGCACGCTCTCGGGCCAGACGGTCGAGGCGTTCTTTAGCTCGATCGAGCACGCGAATCCCCTGATCGTGGGAGTCAACTGTTCGCTCGGTGCCGCCGAGATGCGTCCGCACGTCGCTGACCTGTCCCGGCTCGCGGGCACGTACACCGCAAGTCACCCGAACGCGGGTCTTCCGAACGCTTTCGGTGGATACGACGAGACACCGGACGAAACCGCCGCGCTGCTCAAGGACTTCGTCGAGCAGGGCATGGTCAACATCGTCGGCGGCTGTTGTGGCACGACGCCGGCGCACATCGCGAAGGTCGCGCAGGCCGTGAAAGGCCTGAAGCCGCGGGAGGTGCCGCATCCGGCGCCGAAGACCCGATTCAGTGGTCTTGAGCCGTTCGAGATCGGCAAGGACACCGGTTTCGTGATGATCGGTGAGCGCACCAACGTCACCGGATCGGCTAAATTCCGCAGGCTGATCGAGGGCGACGACCACCAGGCCGCCGTCGATGTCGCGCTCGACCAGGTGCGTGGCGGCGCGAACCTGCTCGACGTCAACATGGACGCCGACCTGCTCGACAGCGAGCGGGCGATGACCACGTTCCTCAACCTGATCGCGACCGAGCCCGAGGTCGCCCGCATCCCGGTGATGATCGACAGCTCCAGGTGGAGCGTGCTGGAAGCCGGTCTGAAGTGCGTGCAGGGCAAGGGCGTCGTCAACTCGATCAGCCTCAAGGAAGGCGAGGAGCAGTTCCTCGAGCACGCCCGCAAGATCCGCAGTTACGGCGCGGGCGTCGTGGTGATGGCGTTCGACGAGCAGGGCCAGGCTGACAACACCGAGCGCAAGGTCGAGATCTGCGCCCGCGCGTACGACCTGCTCACCCAAAAGGCTGGGTTTCCGGCCGAGGACATCATCTTCGACCCGAACGTGCTGGCCGTCGCGACCGGGATCCCTGAGCACAACGGGTACGCCAAGGCGTTCATCGACGCGTTGCCGCTGATCAAGCAGCGCTGCCCAGGCGCGAGGATCAGCGGCGGTATCTCGAACCTGTCGTTCTCCTTCCGTGGCAACAACGTTGTCCGTGAGGCGATGCACTCGGCCTTCCTGTACTACGCGGTGCAGGCCGGGCTGGACATGGGCATCGTCAACGCCGGTCAGCTCGCTGTGTACCAGGACATCCCTGCTGACCTGCTGGAACTGGTCGAGGATGTGCTGTTCGACCGTCGCGAGGACGCCACCGACCGGCTGGTCGCGTTCGCGGAGACCGTGACCGGCACGGGAACCAAGCGCACGGTCGACCTGTCGTGGCGGGAGGCGCCGGTCCACAAGCGCCTTGAACACGCGCTGGTGCACGGGATCGTGGACTTCATCGAGGACGACACCGAGGAGGCGCGCCAGGACGCGGCCCGCCCGCTCGACGTCATCGAAGGCCCGCTGATGGACGGCATGAAGATCGTCGGCGACCTGTTCGGCTCCGGCAAGATGTTCCTGCCGCAGGTGGTCAAGAGCGCGCGCGTGATGAAGCGGTCGGTCGCGTACCTCGAGCCGTTCATGGAAGAGGAGAAGGAACGGCTGCGCGCCGAAGGCAAGATCGACACCAGGAGCGGCAACGGAAAGGTCGTCCTGGCCACGGTCAAGGGCGACGTGCACGACATCGGCAAGAACATCGTGGGCGTGGTGCTTGGCTGTAACAACTACGAGGTGATCGACCTCGGTGTGATGGTGCCAGCGGCGACCATTTTGGACACGGCGATCGCCGAAGGCGCCGACGCGATCGGACTTTCCGGCCTGATCACCCCGTCACTCGACGAAATGGTCAGCGTGGCAACGGAAATGCAGCGCCGCGGGATGAACCTGCCGTTGCTGATCGGCGGAGCGACAACCTCCCGCCAGCACACGGCGGTCCGGATCGCGCCCGCGTACGAAGGATCGATCGTGCACGTGCTGGACGCGTCACGCGTTGTCGGTGTCGTGTCGGATCTGCTCGACGAAGGCAAAGCGGCCACATTGGACGAGAACAACCGGGCCGAGCAGGCACGGTTGCGTGAGCAGCACGAAGCCAAGGAACGCCGTCCACTGTTGACGATCGAGCAGGCGCGCGCGAACCCGGAGAGCGTCTCGTTCGACGACCTGCCAACGCCCGACTTCACCGGCGTACGTTATGTCGAACCGGACCTGACCACACTGCACGAAATGATCGACTGGCAGTTCTTCTTCCTCGCATGGGAGCTGAAAGGCAAATACCCGGCGATCCTCGACCAGCCGGTGGCCAAGGAACTGTTCGACGACGGCAACGCGCTGCTCGACCAGATCATCGCCGACGGATCGTTCCACGCCCAAGGGGCATACGCGTTCTGGCCAGCGCATTCCGAAGGCGACGACATCGTCCTAGATGGACAATTGCGCCTGCCGATGCTGCGTCAGCAAACAGAGAAGCCCGCAGGACGCCCGAACCGCTGCCTCGCCGATTACATCGCCCCGAAGGGCGACCACCTCGGCGGATTCGCGGTGGCGATCCACGGCGCCGAAGAACTCGCGGCGAAGTACGAAGAACGCAACGACGACTACCGCTCGATCATGGTCAAGGCGTTGGCCGACCGGCTCGCCGAAGCGTTCGCCGAGTACATCCACCTGGAGGCGCGGCGCGCCTGGTTCGAGCCGGACGCCCAGCCGAAACTGGAAGACCTGCACGCGGAGCGCTTCCGCGGCATCCGCCCAGCGCTCGGCTACCCAGCCAGCCCGGACCACAGCCAGAAGAAGCAACTGTTCGACCTGCTCGACGCGGAAAAAGTCGGCATGGCGCTGACCGAGTCGTACGCGATGACGCCAGCGGCAGCGGTCAGCGGCCTGATCTTCGCCAACCCAGCATCCCGCTACTTCACCGTCGGCAGGCTAGGCCGCGACCAGGTCGAGGACTACGCGCGCCGCCAAGGCGTGGACATCGAGGTCGTCGAGCGCTGGCTGCGACCAAACCTCGGCTACGAGACCGCCTGACGAAACTGGTCGTAGAAGCCATCCTCGAGCACATCAGGATGGCTTCTACGATCCGCGTGACGCTTATCCGTGAGCGCCCAATTCCAGATAGACCGCGAACGTTCCGAGCCAGTGGTCGGCCATATAGCCGTGGCCGAAAACGTAGTCCCAGCCGACTGAGGAATGCGCCTCGAACGCGTCCCACCCCAACGACGCGTACCGATGTGAAGACGGCAAAGCTTGAGCGATGGCGCGCCACGCCCAAGCCCGAGACAAAATCAGGCCAGCCAAATGCGAGCCATAAGCATCAGCAGGGTTGTCCACGGGAACGGGCTCGCGCAGGATCTGCCAGCGGGAGGCGGCAAGGTCCGGCAGGAGAGCGTCAAACCACTTGGCGAACCCTGGGCCGTCAAGGACCCGGCGCATCAGGTCCGCCTCGGCCAGCACGGGGGAGAGAAAGTCGACCGCGTCCGGCTCGAAACCGCCGTATCCAACGTCGTCGACGTACCACCGCAGCGCCGCGGAGGTGCACGCTTCGGCGAGTTCAACGTCGCCAGTCGCGCGTGCAGCGTCCAGGACGTGTCCAACTGCGAACGCCGTGTTTGAGTGCGTGCCGACCCGGACGGGGAAGCGTGCGTCCCGGATCCAAGCGAGCCAGTTTTCCCGGAGAACGTCACTCAGCGGAGTCACCGACCATGGGGTCGTGGCTAGTTCCGCGTCCAATGTCAACAGCCACGCCCAGCCATACGGGCGCTCCCAGTGGCGGCCAGCGCCGGTTTTGAAGAACGCCGCCTCTGTCGCGCAGGCCTCGGGGGTGATCAAGGCGCTGAGCACGGATTTCGCCGAGGCGGCGTCGGGTAAGTCCGGGTCGTGGCGCAGCAGCCGGGCCATCAGCCAGGTCTGGTGCACGCATGAATGCCAGTCGAACGAACCGGCGAAAACCGGGTGTAGTGTCCGGTGCGGCACCAGGTCGGCAGGGCCGCTGATCGTCCTTGTCCAATGCACTGGGTAGTCACGTTGGACGTTCGCGACGGCGGTCGTGAGCAGTCGGTTCGCGGTCTCCCGGGCCAACCGGGTCGGGTGTGGGTGCGGGGACATGACGTCCAATCCTGCCTGACGCCGAAACTCCCTTGCCGACCTTTTAGGCTAGGGGCGTGAACTGGACCGTGGACGTGCCTGTGGACACGCTTCCCGAACTGCCCCCGCTGCCGCCGCACCTGCGCAAGGCGCTCGACGAGGCCCTGGCCAAACCGGCCGCGCAGCAGCCCGAGTGGCCGGACCAGGATGACGTGCGCAAGGTGCGCACCGTGCTCGAGTCTGTGCCGCCGATCACCGTGCCCGCTGAGATCGACCGCCTGCACGTCCGCCTTGCCGAGGTCGCGAACGGCGAGGCGTTTCTGCTGCAAGGCGGCGACTGCGCGGAGACGTTTGCCGACAACACCGAGCCGCACATCCGCGGCAACATTCGCACGTTGCTGCAGATGGCCGTCGTGCTCACGTATGGCGCGAGTCTGCCGGTGGTGAAGGTCGGCCGGATCGCGGGCCAGTACGCCAAGCCGCGTTCCGCGGCCACCGACGCGCTCGGCCTGCCGGTTTACCGGGGTGACATCGTCAACTCCCTGGTCGCCACGCCTGAAGCGCGCGTGCCGGACCCGTCACGCATGATCCGTGCGTACGCCAACGCGGGCGCCGCGATGAACCTGCTGCGCGCACTGACCGGTGCGGGCATGGCTGGCCTCGCGATGGTGCACGACTGGAACAAGGACTTCGTGCGCACGTCCCCGGCCGGTGAGCGCTACGAGGCACTGGCCGCCGAGATCGACCGCGGCCTGCGGTTCATGCAGGCCTGTGGCGTGCACGACTACTCGCTGGAGCACACCGAGATCTTCGCCAGCCACGAGGCGCTGCTGCTCGACTACGAGCGCGCCCTGCTGCGAATGGACACAAGCAGCGAAGAGCCGAAGCTGTACGACCTGTCCTCGCACTTCGTCTGGATCGGCGAGCGCACAAGGCAGCTCGACGGCGCGCACATCGCGTTCGCCGAACTGCTGTCCAACCCGATCGGCCTGAAGATCGGCCCGACCACCTCGCCCGAGCTGGCGGTGGAGTACGTCGAGCGCCTCGACCCGCACAACAAGCCGGGCCGCCTGACGCTGATCAGCCGGATGGGCAACCACAAGGTCCGCGACGTGCTGCCGGGCATCGTGGAGAAGGTCGAAGCGTCCGGGCACAAGGTCATCTGGCAGTGCGACCCGATGCACGGCAACACCCACGAGTCCTCGACCGGCTACAAGACCCGGCACTTCGACCGGATCGTCGACGAGGTCCAGGGCTTCTTCGAGGTGCACCGCGGCCTCGGCACGCACCCCGGCGGCATCCACGTCGAGCTGACCGGCGAGGACGTCACCGAATGCCTCGGCGGCGCGCAGGAGATCTCCGACACCGACCTCGCTGGGCGCTACGAGACCGCGTGCGACCCGCGCCTGAACACCCAGCAGTCCCTTGAGCTGGCATTCCTGGTCGCGGAGATGCTGCGTTCCTGAATAACCCCAGGTCAACCCTCGTGAGCGGTTAGCCGTGTTCTAACACGCCTAACCACTCACGAGGGTTTTTTCTAGCTGTCGAAGAAGTTCACGCCTACTCGGACCGTCGAGCCCTTCTGGACACGCTCCCCGGCGTTGGGGCCCTGCGCGAAGATCCGCCGGTTGCCACGGTTGTCACCGAACGCGACATCCAGCTTCAAGCCCAGTTTTTCCAGCTGGTCCCTGGCCTCGTTGACGCGTTTGCCGTTCAGGTCCGGCACAGTCACCGCGTTCGACACGAACAGCGTGACCTTCTTGTCCTGCGCCACGGCCCCAGCGTCCGGGTTGGACGAAATCACGCGGCCGCCTTCGATCCGCTCGTCGAACCGCGTGCTCACCGTGACGGTGTAGCCAGCTTCCTGGACCAGCTCACGCGCCTCGGCCTCGGTCTTGCCGCGCACGTCCGGCAGCGGCTTGAGCGGGGCGGGGCCCTTGCTGAGGATCAGCGTGACCTCTTCGCCGAGCTTCAGCTGTGTCCCCGGGCTGGGGGACAGGCTGATCACGCTGCCCTTGGGCACGTTGTTGTCGAACAAGTCCTCAGCCGGGTTCAGCTTCGACCTGAGTTCCTGACCCTGCAACGCCTTCTGCACGTCGGCCACGGTCGCGCCAGGTTCGACATCGGGCACGATCGGCGGGCCCGTGGAGACGTACACGTTCACGCCGGAGCCGGGGATGAGCGTGCCGTTTGGCGGGTCGGTCCTGATCACCTTGTTGCGCTGGACGTCGTTGCTGCGGACCTTGACCACCGTCGGGATCAGCTTGGCGTCCTCGATCCGTTGCACCGCGGACACACTGTCGTCGCCGACCACGTTCGGGATCGCGACCGGGTCCGGCCCGCTGGTCAGGATCAACGTCGAGACGATCGCGATCACGGCAAGCACAGCTGCGGCGATGCCCCACTTGGGGATCGGGAAACGGCGCTTGCGAGGCGGTTCCTTCTTCTTGTCAGCCGAACGGGGAGTCCTGGTGGGAACGTCGCTGCGCGACATGGCCCGCGTCCCCTGCGGACCAGGCGGGGTCGTCGCGACGGGAGCAGGCGTGACGGGCGCGACCTGCACCGTCGGCATGTCGGTGGCGACGCGAGGCGCGGTCTTCGTGCCATGCACCGAAGCGGGGATCGGCACGAGCGGAGCGCCGATCGCGAGCCGGACCCGCTCGACTTCCGCCAGGAACGCGCCAGCGTCGGCCGGACGCGCCATCGGGTCACGCCGAGTCGCGCGCACGACCAGTTCGTCCAAAGCCTGAGGGATCCCGGGCGCGGACTGGCTCGGCGGCGGCACGTCGTCGTTCACGTGCCGATACGCCACCGAAATCGGGGTGTCCCCGACGTACGGCGGCTGGCCGGTCAGCATCTCGTACAGCAGCAGGCCAGCGGCGTACACGTCGCCGCGGGCCGTGGTCACGCCGGTCGCGACCTGCTCGGGCGAGAGGTAGGCGACCGTGCCGAGGATGACGCTGTTGCTCGTGTTGTTCGAGCTGGCCATCGCCTTGACCAGGCCGAAGTCGCCGACCTTGACCACGCCGTTCTTGCCGATCAGCACGTTCTCCGGCTTGACGTCCCGGTGCACGAGCCCCGCCTGGTGCGCGGCGGCCAGCGCCGAGAGCACCGGTTCGAGCACCGACAGCGCCAGCGGGATCGTCAGCCGACCGCGTTCGACCAGCAGGTCACGCAAGGTGCCGCCGTCGACGAGCTCCATCACCAGGAACACGTGATCGCCGTCGAAGCCCTGGTCGTGCACGGCGATGACGTTGGGGTGGTGCAGGCTCGCTGCGGCTCTCGCCTCACGTTCGAACCGGTCGACGAACGACCGGTCCTCGGCGAACCGGTGATCCATCACCTTGATCGCCACCGGCCGCTCAAGACGCGTGTCCATGCCACGGTAGACCGCCGACATACCGCCGCGGGCCAGCGGCGCGTCGACCCGGTAACGCTGCTCGAGCAACGTCGCCATTCCAAGCCCGCCTCTTTCCTGCACGTGTGCGATCGTACGGATCGGTTTGCTCCTTGTGGGTCGGCCTGCCTCATTTCTCATACGTGTGGCGTGTGGCATCGTGTTCATTCGTGAGTGCGATTCCCATTGCTGACGATGTGCTCGACCCAGCGGTGGAGGTGTTGACCCTGCGTCAGGTGGCCGACCGGTTCGGCCGTCCGGTCAGCCGCGTCCAGCAGGCCCTTCGGGACCACCAGCTGATCGCGGTGCGCAGGAAGGGCGAGCTGCTGGTCCCCGCGGTCTTCCTGACCGACAACGACGAGCTGGTCAAGGGCCTGTCCGGGACCATCACCCTGCTTAACGACTCCGGCTACTCGCCGAGCGAGATCCTGCGGTGGCTCTTCACCGCTGACGAGTCGCTGCCGGGCACGCCGATCGACGCGCTGCGCGGCGACCGGGGCCGTGAGGTCAAGCGCAGGGCCCAAGCCCTGGCGTTCTGACCTGCTGCTTTCGTCGCGGCGGGCAAGGCGACCATGAGTCGTTGCCCGGTCGGGACGACCGCGCGCCGGTTGAGGACCTCGTAGTCCGCGGCGACGATCTCGTCGAGGATTCCTCGATACAACCTCGCTGCGGTGCTGACGCACGGCCTTGACCAGGGCCGCAGCATCTCGATGCCAGGCTCCGCGCGCCGGTAGATCGCGAGCGTGCGCGCGACCATATGGGCTAGCGCCCTGCGTACGTACGGGTCATGCCGTCCTGTCCTTCTGGCCCAACGCAGGCGGTCGCGGTCGACGCCGAACGCGGCCAGCTCGTCCATTGGCAGGTACACGCGGCCGCGGTCGAGGTCTTCGCCGACGTCCCTGAGGAAGTTCGTGAGCTGGAACGCCTCGCCGAGTGCGGCAGCGTACGGCTCGGCCTCCTTGCGTGGCGAAACCGTGCCAAGCACCGGAAGCATTTGCAGGCCGATCACGCTGGCTGAGCCGTAGACGTACTCCGCCAGCTCCGCGTAGGTCTCGTACTGCTTGACGTGCAGGTCCATCCGCATCGACGAGAGGAAGTCGGTGAACAGCTGCCGGTCGATCCGGTAGCGGCGGACGGTGTCGGCCAGCGCGCGCAGCACGGGCTGATCGCCGTCCCACATGGTCCGCTGCAGCGCCAGCAACTCCATGGTCTGCTCGGATTTCGGCAGCGTGCCGTCCACGATGTCGTCAGCGACGCGCGCGAAGCCGTACAGCGCGTGCACGGCGGGGCGGTCGGCGATCGGCAGCAGCCGCGTAGCCAGGAAGTAGGTGCGGCCGTGGCTCGCGTTGATGGCTTTGCTTGCGGCGTACGCGGCGCGCAGATCGGGGTCCGTGATCCCGGCGGCGTCCAGCTCACGGTTACTCATGACAAGGTCATGCTAGGTCACCTTGATAAGCCGTGATCCGTGTGCCGGGATGCCGGTCGCGGCCCAGCTGTTGGTGAAACTCCCCAGGTCACCGCGGGCGACCAGGTCGCGGACCCGCCTGCTGCCGCCCAGTCCGATGTCGCTCCAGTTCACTGTGATGTTCGCCGGGGACGAGCCGAGGTTGTACACAGCGACCACCCACGACCCGTCTTGCATCCGTTTGCGCCATTTCTGCAGGGTGCCGCCGGTGATCCGCTGCGGAAGGACTCCGGCCTGGTCCACGGCGATCACCTCAGGGTTGGTCAGGATCGCCTGTGCCGCGCTGTCCAGGAAGTAGATGTCACCGCCGACGTACAGCGGAGCCGAGGCCATCGACCAGAAGGTCATCACGCTTTGCCGTTCGGTGTCGGTGATGCCGTCCTGGATACCCTGGCCCTTGTTGTTCGAGATCGGCATGGAGTCGAGGTCCGGCCAGAAGTTCGGGCCGACGTCGCTCAGCCAGCCGGGCAGGTCGGCCCATCGGTCGTCCACCGAGCTGGTCCAGGTCGCGACCGTGTCGCAGTAGCACTCGATGTCGGTGTCGACCCGTACGCTGTTGGCGTTGGGGCGTAACCCGGGCGCGGCTTGGCGATCCACCGGCCAGGCGCTCGCGGTCAGCCACATCGTGCGGCCGGTCCGGTCGATCGCCCTTGACCAGGCCTGAATGTCCGGAACGTTGTCGATCGTGACGCCGTCGATCTTGATGAAGTCCACGTTCCAGGACGCGAACCTGGCCACGATCGAGTCGACGTACGCCTGCGCGCACGGGTTCGAGTAGTTGATCTTCCAATGGCTGCCCCACTTGTTGTTCGCGGTCAACGGCTGGACCGCGATGTCACGGGTGCGACAGTTGGTGCCTTGGATGGGCAGGTTGCGGTCGTAGACCGCGTGGTCGAGGCCGGCGGGCTGGTAAAGGCCCATCTTGAGGCCCTTGCCATGGATGTGGTTCGACAGCGACGGCAGTCCGCTGGGGAAACGTGTGGGGTCCGGGTCGGGGATGCCGTTGCCGTCGAACCGCGCGACCCAGCCCAGCGAGGCATTCCAGCCGGAGTCCAGATTCACGTACGTGTAGCCGGCCGGTGCCAGCTTGGCGGCCAACGCGTCGGCGGCGTTGCGGAGATTGCCCTCGTTGAGCCAGCTCGTGCCGTAGGTCGGGCAGGTCGACGACTGGACGCTCCAGCTGCTCCAGCCCATGAACGGCCGCAGCGAGAAATCGCTCTTGGCTTGCGCGGGAACGCTGGTCAGGCCGAGGATCACGGCAGCTGACAGCAGGATTTTGGCGTAGCGCATGGCAGGGCCTTCCTTGGCAGGGGTAGGAAGGATTAATTAACTTCGTTAGTTAATTTGTTACATCAACCTTACAACCCCAGGTCAAGCCCTACTTAGGGGAACAACCGACCCATTGGGCGGGCGGGCACTGCCCGACGCGGCCACGGTAGGCATCGACGAGCTGACGAGCCAAAGCGTGCGCGGAAGCCGGGTCGCCGGTGGCCGCGACCTCGTCGACGACACAGCCCGCCGTGCAGAACTTCAGCTGCTCATCCGGGATTTTCCGCCAGTCTGAGCCGGTCGCGACGCCGTACTTCCAGATCTGCTTGTCCTGCGTGCCCGCGTCGTCGCGGATCACGTACACGTGCTGGTTGCCTTGCACGTTGGCCACGGGAGTCTCCGCTGACGTGGCCAATTTGCGCAGTCCGGTCGGATCAGGCGGCGTGACAAGCGCCATGGCGGTCCATTCGGCGCCGTACGGGTGCTGCCCGGCCACGGACTGCGCGCGCCGGTAGAACTGCGTCCACTGTGGCGAGGACAACGTGCACGTCGCACTGCCTGCCTGGCCTGGCTGCAACGGGCCGACCCGGCTCTCACACGAACCGATCACGTTGCCGCCGCCGGTCCACGTCGCCTTGACCGCGACCCTGGCGGCCTGTTTGCCGACGTTGGTCAGCTCGACCGCGATCGAGCAGCTGTTCGCGGTGCAGTTCTGGAACTTGTACGTGCCCTGCTTGACCCCGGTGAACGGGTCGTACGCGGTTTCCAGCTCGGCGGCCTTGCCCGCGAGGTCCCGGTAGAGCGCGGCCATGTCGCTGGTCGCGTCCGAAACGCTGAACGCCAGGTCACGCACCTTGGTCGGGTCCGTCTTGCCCGACTTGGTCAGGTCGAACCGGGCCAGCCCGTACGGCGGGTTCACGCCGAGATACAGCACACCGGTGTCGGTCGGCACCTCGATGACGTCCTGACCGGCCAGTTTCGTGCGTTTGGCCGCGTCGGGCGCCTGCGCGGTGACCGGCTTGCCGAACATGCCCGACAGGGTCTCGGTGTCAAAGATCCGCTCGATGTCGACGCCGAGCAGCACACCGGGCGCCTTCACCCAGTGGTCGGCCACGGTCGGCGCGGTCGAGTCGGGCACGCCGGACAGCTTGAGCCAGAAATCCAGTCCGGCCTTGAGATACAGCGTGTGGTCGACGACCAGGACGGTCGCGGGCAGGCCGTTGACCGACAGCTCGCCGATCGCTTCACCGGCCTTGGTCACCGTGACCTGCATCGTGACGTTGTCGCCTGCGGGCGCGGTCAGTGACCCGTTGTAGCGGACCGCACCGGCGCTTTTGAGGTCCACAATGGATTGCTCGACCGCTTCGGCAACGACGAGTTTCGGCGCGGACGCTGGCGCGTCAAGCGGTGGATCATCGCTGGTGCACCCGGTGGACAACAGCAGGATTGCCCCCAACAGGGTGCCAAATCCGTGCCGTATCACGCGTTCAACGGTAGTTGACTACTGGCCGAAGTCGACTCGACGGCCCAGTCCGGCACAAATTCGCTACCTTCCGGTGATTCTCTGTGCCGCGAGCCGCCCGGAAATCACGACGGGTGGAATCCCGACGCCAGGAGTCGTGCCACAGCCCGCAAGCACGGCATTGTCCACGCCGGTCACCAGATTGCGTGGCCGGAACGGCCCGGTCTGCCGGAACGAGTGCGCCAGCGAGAACGGCGTGCCCGCGCCGAGTCCTTGCGCTTCCCAGTCGGCTGGCGTGATCAGCGTGTACTCGTCGATCGACGAGCCGAAACCGGTCAGCCCGCGTTGTTCCAGTACGCTGATCAGCTCGTCGCGGTATCGAGGACCGACGCGCGGCCAGTCGATCCGCGACGTCCACAGGTTCGGGCACGGCGCCAGAACCTGAACCACTTCGCGCCCGTCCGGCGCGAGCGTCGGGTCAGTCGCGGTAGGCCTTGTCACCAGCAGCGACGGGTCGCTCATCAGCCGCCCGCGCTTGATGATCTCGTCGAACGTCCTGTCCCACGCGCGCCCGAAGAAGATCGTGTGATGCCCGAGCGAGTCCCACGAACGGTCGACACCCGCGTGCAGCACCACGGCAGACGGCGACCATTGCAACGGCACCACGCGACGCGACGGCAGTCCCAGCAGTCCACGAGCAACAGGTAGGTCCGGCGTCAGAACTACGGCGTCGCAGGGGATCCGTTCGCCCGAAGTCGTACGCACGGCCGTCACACGAGAACCGACGCGCTCCAACCACGCAGCGCCACAGGAATATCGCACGTCAGCGCCCGCGTCAGACGCTGCCTTGGCCATGTGCGCGGCGACCGCGGACACACCACCGCGCGGGAACCACACGCCCGCAATGGTGTCCATATACGCGATCACGCCGTACGCCGCCAAAGCCCGCTTAGGCGGCACACCCGCGTACAACGACTGAAACGAGAACAGCCGACGCAACCGCTCATCCGACAAGTACCTCGCGATCGCTGGCCCGAGCCGCCCGAACCCGCCGAGCGCGACCAGGCTCGCCAACTGCGAACCCAGCAAATCCAGCGGCGAGTCGAAGTTGGCGCCGATGAAGGAATCCCGCTCGACCCGGTACAGCTCGGACAACCATTTCCGCAGCCTGCGGTATCCGACCGCCTCCGCGGGCCCGGCAACCCTGCGGACCTCCTCTTCCATCGCGGAGGCGTCGGTGTGCACGTGGATCGTGCTGCCGTCGGCGAAGTGCGCCCGATACGCCGGATCCAGCTTGATCAGGTCCAGCATCGGCGCCCCGACCTGCGCCAACGCGTCCTCGATCAACTCGGGCATGGTGAGCACGCTCGCGCCCGAGTCGACCGTGTAGTCGCCGATCCGCATCTGACCGGCACGTCCACCCGCGGTGGGCTCGGTTTCCAGCACCGTGACCTGACGCCCGGACCCGAGCAGGTGCAGCGCGCAGGACAGACCCGCGAGACCGGCGCCAACCACGATGACGTGGTCGGTGCGGCCGGTGACGGTTCTCAGTGGTTCCTCCTGGTGGCGGTCACCGCGAGCTCGGCAAGCCGGTCACCTGCGGGTTCGGCGAGGTCAGCCGACTGCAGCGCCTCCATGGCCGTGGACGTCAGCGCTTCGATCTTGGCCTCGACCGCGTCAACGGCGCCGGACTCGAGCAGCACCGCACGGGCCTGCTCGACGTCCTCGCTGGTCAGGTTCTGGTTGCCGAGGCAGTTGCGCAGCACCGCCGCGCCCGCTTCACCCGCGTTCCGCACGCCGAGCGCGACAAGCAGGGTCCGCTTGCCTTCACGCAGGTCATCACCGGCGGGCTTGCCGGTCACCTCGGTGTCACCGAACACGCCAAGCAGGTCGTCACGCAGCTGGAAAGCCACACCGATGTCGGCGCCGAAGGCCCGCAGCCGCTCGATCAGCTCAGGATCCGCGCCCGCCAGCGCCGCGCCCATCTGCAGCGGCCGTTCGACGGTGTACGCGGCGGTCTTCATCCGGGCGACGCGCAGCGCGGCCTCAGGCGTTTCGTCGCCCTCGACCTGCGTGAGGATGTCCAGGTACTGGCCCGCGAGCATCTCCGAGCGCATCGCCTGCCACGGCTCGCTGGCCGCAGCGATCCGGTTCGCCGATGCGCCAGAGCCGTAGAACATGTCATCCGCCCAGGCCAGCGCGATATCGCCGAGCAGAATCGCGGCCGCCATCCCAAACCGCTCAGAGGTCCCCAGCCAACCCCGCTCGCGGTGCAGCCGCTCGAACGTCACGTGCACAGTTGGCGAACCCCGCCGGACGGCGGAAGCGTCCATCAGGTCGTCATGCACGAGCGCACACGCCTGAATCAGCTCAAGGCCGCTGATGGCCCGCAGCACAGCCGGGGCGTCCGGCTCGCCGCCCGCGCCACGCCAGCCCCACCAGGCGAACGTCGGGCGGATACGTTTGCCGCCCCGCAGGATGAACTCGACCAGAGCGTCGAGTGCGTCCGCCAGCTCCTGGGTCAGGCTGGCCATAGTGGACTGCTTGGCCGCCAGGTACTCGGTCAAGGTCCGCTCGACGTGGGCTCTAACGGACTCGTCGATGGTCGTCGGATGCACACCTCCATCGTGACGCCCTGCTCGGTTGGCCGACGCGGCGGGGTCGTCAGTCCCGATAGGCTTGTGGCATGACCTCCGTGCTGGAGCGCATCAATATCGGCAGAGCCACGTTCTCTGTCGAGTTCATGCCGCCCCGAGACGACGCCGACGAGCAGATTCTCTGGCGCTCGATCCGCGAGCTCGAGGGCCTGGACCCGGCATTCGTGTCGGTGACCTACGGCGCGGGCGGCTCCCGACGCGACCGCACAATCCGTACGACCGGCCGTGTGGCTCGTGAAACCACGCTGGTGCCCATGGCACACCTCACAGCCGTCGACCACTCCGTCGCCGAGCTGCGCAACGTCATCGGCTGGTACGCGGCGGTAGGGGTGCACAACGTGCTCGCGCTGCGCGGAGACCCGCCCGGCAACCCGATGGGGGAGTGGGTCAAGCACCCGCAAGGCCTGAACTACGCCGAGGACCTCGTGCGCCTTGTGCGTGAACTGGGCGACTTCTGCGTTGGCGTAGCGGCGTTTCCGTACGGGCACCCGCGATGCGCGGACGTCGATACGGATGCCGACCGGCTGGTGCAGAAGTTCCGCGCGGGCGCGGACTTCGCGATCGGGCAACTTTGCTACAACGCCGAGGACTTTTTGCGGCTGCGTGACCGTGTTGCGAGCCGTGGCGGGGACGCCCCGATCCTGCCCGGTGTGATGCCACTCACGGCGCCGAAGATGCTGAGCAAGGTGGTGGAGCTGTCCGGCGCGCCCGTCCCGCCGCAGATCGCCGCGCGGCTCGAGCCGCTGATGGACGATCCCAAGGCTTTCCGGGCCGAGGGCATCAACGTGGTCACCGAGATGTGCGAACAACTGCTGGCCGAGGGCGTTGACGTGCTGCACTTCTACACGTTCAACCGGGCAAAGGCGACAAAAGAGGTGCTCGGCAGGCTCGGTCTGGTGCCCAGCCGCACGGCTTAAGCAAGACTTTCAACGGCCCTGTGGACAGCGTGATGAAGCCAATGGCCCATTCGCGAAACTGGTTGTCCACAGCCAGCCGTTGACCCTTCGACCAGGCCCTATGCCCGATAGACTGGCCTCGGGGTCGCCCCCGGGAGCGGTGGGGGCTGCGTGGGGTTTGGTCGCGGACCTAGACGTACTCCGCCATCCGTTCCTTGCGCCGGTTATGCCGATGCGTGAACAGCGCTAAAGCCAGCACGATCAGCGCCGTCCCGACCGCCCCAGCGCCAACCAGCAGCACCCACCGCATCCAAGACATCCCAGAACCCGAGCTGTACTGAGAAGTAGCGGTGATATCGGTGATCCGCCCGGCGTTGAGCTTCCAAGAGATGTTGCTGTCCATCTCCAGCTCGCCATTGGTCCGGCCAATAGGGCCAGGGAACGCGATCTTGAGCTGCACGTCGACCCCGTCGGGCCGAAGCTGACTCAGGTCAGCGACCCCGGCGAGCGAGACGATGTCGCCAGACCGCCGGAAGTTCAACCGATACCGGCTGGTGAACGAGCTGATCGACTCCGTAAGAGTCCGCATCTGGTCGAAGCTGAGCTGATTGAACCGGACAGTCTGGCCCACGTACCCATCGGCCTTGTAAGGCTCCATGGTCACCTGGCTGGACAGCTCGGCCGGGACATTGAGCGCCGGGCCGACCTCCTCAGGCTTGACCTGCACGGTGGCGATTTCCAAAGTGCCGGAGATCAGGTCGTTGGCGTCGACCGCCATCGCCGCGCGAACACGGACGCAGCCGCTGAGCGACAAAGCCAGCAGCAGGAGGAGCGGCACAACAGCCCACCGGCGGGCTGAACGGTGGGGAGCCAGGCGCACGCCGGTCACTATGCCATCGTTGTCCAGTCCTTTGCGAAATCCGGCGGGTCCCACGCATATCCGCACCGGGTAACGTCCCGGATATGGCCAATCACACTGCGGGGGTCCACGGCGCGAGTGAGCGGTTCGTGGACGAGTACGCCACGCTTGACCCGATCACCGCTACCTATGCCGGGCTGTCCGGTTACGAGTCGGAGATGACCGACTTCTCTCCTGACGGTTACCGGCAGCGCACCGAGCTCGCTGCCCGTGCTGTTCGGGAGATCGAGGCGCTCGAACCCGCTGATGAGAGCGAGTACGCGGCGAAAGCGCATTTCCTCGAACGCGTCGGCATCGAACTCGAGCTGGCCGACGCGGGGCTGGACATCGGGAACATCAACGTGCTCGCCAGCCCGGTGCAGAACGTCCGCGCGGTGTTCGACCTGCTGCCCGCCGAAACCGCGGAGCACTGGGAGGCCATCCGGACCAAGCTCGCCAAGGTGCCCGCGGCGATCGAAGGGATCAAGGAGAGCCTGCTGGACGCGGCGAACCGCAACCAGCTGGCCGCCCTGCGCCAGGTGAGCAAGGTCGCCGAGCAGTGCGAGACCTGGTCTGGTGCCAAGGGCGAGTCGTTCTTCGCGAAGTTCATCGAGGACGCTCCCGAACAGACGACCGAACTCGAAACCGCCGCGCGGCAGGCGTCCGATGCCTACGCGGACCTGGCGCGCTTCCTGCGGGGCATCTCCGACAAGGCACCGAAGAAGGACGCCGTCGGCGAGGACGTCTACAAGCTGTGGTCGCGCTACTTCCTTGGCGCGAAGCTTGATCTGCGTGAGGCCTACGAGTGGGGCTGGACCGAGTTCTTCCGTGTGGAAAAGGAAATGACCGCGGTCGCCGAGCGGATCAAGGCGGGCGCGACGCTTTCCGAGGCAGCGGCCGAACTTGACGCTGATCCGCGTTACCGGATCCAGGGGCGTGCCGAGTTCGAGCAGTGGATGCAACAGCTGTCGGACAACGCGTCGAGCGCGTTGCGGGGTGTGCACTTCGACATCCCGGATCCGTTGATGCGGCTGGACTGCAAGATCGCGCCGGAAGGCGGTGGCGCGGGCGCGTACTACACCGGGCCGAGTGACGATTTCTCCCGCGCGGGCACGATGTGGTGGTCGCTGCCGAGCGGCCGCGACGACTTCAGCACATGGCGTGAAGTGTCCACTGTGTACCACGAGGGCGTGCCGGGGCATCACCTGCAGATCGCGACCGGCGTGTACCAGGCCGAGTCGCTCAACCGCTACCAGCGGCTGTTCGGCTGGGTCTCCGGGCACGGCGAAGGCTGGGCGCTGTACGCGGAGCGCCTCATGCAGGAACTCGGCTACCTCACCGACGACGGCGATCTGATGGGCATGCTCGACGCCCACCTGTTCCGGGCCGCGCGGGTGATCATCGACGTCGGCATGCACCTCGAGCTGGAAATCCCGGCAGGCAGCGGATTCCACGACGGCGAGCGGTGGACGCCGGAGCTCGGCCTCGAGTTCATGCTGACCCGCACAATCACCGACGGCGACATCGTGCGCGACGAGATCGACCGCTACCTCGGCTGGCCGGGGCAGGCTCCGTCGTACAAGCTAGGCGAGCGCTACTGGTTGCAGCTGCGTGATGAGGCGCGTCGCCGCGATGGGGAAGCCTTCGACATCAAGGACTTCCACCAGCGCGCGTTGCGCCTCGGCTCAATGGGACTGGACAACCTCGCGGCCAGCCTGCGCGGTTAGCCCGGCAAGGACAAGGGAGCAGACGGCGTCGAAGGCCTTGTCGATGCCGTCCCGGTCCCAGTCGCCGGAGTGAGCCGGATCGTGAAACCGGTTGGTGGCATCGAAAACGGCGCGCGCGGTGGCGTTGACGTCGTTGATCGGTGCGAACAGGCCAGCCTCGACGCCGTCCCGCAGGATCCCGGCGATCTCGCCGGTCAGCTCCTGCACGTGGTCGGCGATCACCGTGCTGTTCTCCCGCACCAGTGCGGAGAAGGTGGCGAACAGTTCCGGGTCGTCCAACACCTTGTGCCGCTTGGCGTCGAACAGCGTGGCCAGCCAGTGCCGCAGCCGGTCGGGCGCGGGCAGATCGGCTTTCGCCGCCTGCGCGACTGGCACGTGCGTACGGTGCAGCCATTGCCGCGTCACGGCTTCCCGTAGCGCTGCCTTGCTCGGGAAATGCCGATAGACACTGCCGTGGCTGACACCGAGGGCGCGGGCGACGTCCACAACGGTTGCCTTGCTCGGGCCGAAGCGGCGCAGGACGTCCTGCGCCACTTCGAGAATCTGTTCCGTGGTGAGGGTTTCGGCCATTAGCGCTCGCTGTCCAGCATTTGCATCTGCGTGGGCGCGTACCGGTCGCCCGCGGCCGCGTCGCGCGGCACGGTCTGCTCGATCACGTCGAGATCTTCCTGTGACAGCTCAACGTCCACGGCGCCTGTCGACTCGGCGAGCCGGTCCCGCCTGCGGGCGCCCACCAGCGGCACGATGTCTTCACCCCGTGACAGTACCCAGGCGATCGCGATCTGGGCGACGGAGACGGACTTACGGTCCGCGATCTCCCGCAACGCCTCGACCAGTTGCAGGTTGTGCGTGAGGTTCTCGCCCTGGAACCGCGGGCTGTGCGCGCGGAAGTCGGTCGCGGCGTTCTCGCGGTCCTGCGTCCAGTGCCCAGACAGCAAGCCGCGCGACAGCACGCCGTACGCGGTCAGTCCGATGCCCAGTTCCCGCAGGGTCGGCAGGATGTTCTGCTCGATGCTCCGGCTGATCAGCGAGTACTCGATCTGCAGGTCGGAGATCGGGTGCACGGCGTTGGCCCGGCGGATGGTGTCCGCGCTGACCTCGGACAGGCCGATGTGCCGGACGTATCCCGCCTCGACCATTTCGGCGATGGCACCGACCGTATCCTCGATCGGGACGTTCGGGTCCAGCCGGGACGGCCGGTAGATGTCGATGTATTCGGTACGCAGCCTGCGTAGCGAATAGGCGAGCGCTGTCTTCACCGCGTTCGGACTGGCGTTGTAGCCGAGCCACGGACCGGCGGGGGAGCGCTGCGCGCCGAATTTCACGCTGATCACCACGTCGTCGCGGTTGCGGTCCTGCAGCGCGCGGCCGATGAGCATCTCGTTGTGGCCCATGCCGTAGAAGTCGCCGGTGTCGATCAGGGTGACGCCGCTGTCCAGCGCGGCGTGAATCGTCGCGATGCTCTCGGTCTCATCGGCCGGACCGTACATATCGGACATGCCCATCGCGCCGAGGCCCAGCTCGGACACCTCCGGGCCGGTCTTGCCAAGTCGACGGTTTCGCACAGGGTCCTCCTTGTTGTAATGGTGACTCAAGTATGCACATCGCGATGACAGATTTCAATATTTGTCAGTTGAGTGGTTGCGAACGGTATCTAACCACTTCCTGTGCGTAACGCCACTCGGGCCACCCTAACCGGTGAAATCCGACGTTTTGGCAGGTCAAAGGTGGTGTGGCGGTGCTTACCATCGGCCTCGCCCGGATTTTCGCCGGGACAAAAAACAAGGAGAATCCGATGTCCAAACGATTGCCCGTAGTGCTGTCGTTGGCAGCACTGGGCCTGGCCGCGGTGGCCCTCCCGAGCGCCGCGTCCCCGAACCGGGCCGACCCGGTCCGGGTCGAATGCACAGCCGACACCCCGGCGGTCAAGACATTGGTCGCTGCCGTGAAGGCAGTGGACGCGGCGGTCGCCGACCCGGCCAAACTGCAGAGCGCGCTCGGTGACATCTACAGCGCGGTTGCTGGCGCCCAGGAAGCCGGTTGTCTGCCGTCGTTGCCCTCGTCGACGGCCACGCCACCGGCACCGCCCGCGCCTCCGGCACCTCCCGCACCGCCCGCACCGCCTGCTCCACCGGCGCCAAAGGCCGCGGACGCGTGCCTGGCACCGACCGTGAACTTGCTGAGTGCAGTGCTGGGCGGGGTCAGCGCCACACTCGCGACGCCGCCGGATGCCGCGGCAACAACCGCCGCGATCACCAAGCTGGGCACGGCCGTCACCGCGATCAACACCGGAAAGTGCCTGCCTGTGGCACTGCCTGTACCGGGCGCCGCACCAGCTCCGCCTGCGCCACCCGCGCCTCCGGCCCCGCCAGCTCCACCGGCACCGCCCGCGCCGCCAGCACCCCCAGCGCCTCCGGCCCCGGAGCCGCCCGCGCCACCAGCACCCCCGGCGCCTCCTGCTCCACCAGCACCGCCTGCCCCGGAGCCCCCGGCACCGCCAGTGCCCTAGGTGAGCAACAGATTCTCCTCGTGAGTGGTTAAGCGGGTTAGAACACGCTTAACCACTCACGAGGACGACATCGGCAGTTGACGTCCAAGCACGGCGAACGGCCGTGGATCACCGGCAAACCGGTAGTTACGCAGCACATCGACGAACCCGACCCGGCGGTAGAGGCTCCACGCCCTCGTCCGGCCTTCGGGAGTGGACAGCAGCACGCGATCGTTCGGCACGTTGTCCAGCAGCATCCGCAGCAGGCGCTCGCCGGTTCCCCTGCCCTGGCTGTCGGGCCGCACGTGCAGCTCGGTCAGCTCGAAGTAGTCGCGCATCCATTCGTCAGCGACGCCAGGACCGGCCAGCTCGATCACGCCGCGGCGGACTTGTTCATGCCACCACTGGCCGGGCGCGCCCCGGTAGCCGTAGCAGATCCCGGTCAGCTCGTCGTTCTGGTCGACCGCCGCGACACAGCGCCACCCGTCCCGCAGCATGTGGGCAAGCCACATCGGCGCCCGTTGTTCGGCAGTTCCTTTTGGGTAGCCCATGGCCGTGACGTACAGGCCTAACGCCTCGTAAAGCCGCGACCGCAACGCGTCGGCCGACAGCTCGACGAGCTGGCTCTTGTGCGATGGCACCGCGGTCACGTCAGGAATCATCCTCCACGCTTCGAACGTCCGCAGCTGTCCCCCCGGTGAGGGCGACGAGCTGCTCGAACGTAGTGGGGTACACGGATTTAGGGTGCCCAGCCGCCGCCCAAACCACCGTGTACGTGGCCAAATGGTTGTCCACCAGTGTGCGGATCCGTTGCGGATGGCCCGAAGGCGCGACCCCGCCGATGGCCTGACCGGTGTTCTCCTTGACGAACGCCGGGTCGGCCTTGTCGATCCGATCCGCCCCGACAATGCTCGCGACCTGCCTGGTGTCCGCGCGGTGTGCGCCGGACGTGAGCACTAGCAGCGGCTCGACTTCTTCGCCGTACGTGGCACGGAAGATGAGGCTGTTGGCGATCGCGCCGACCTCGATGTCCAGCGCGTTCGCGGCGGCTGCCGCGGTCCGCACCTCGTCGTCGAGGATCCGGATGCCGGCCGCCGATTCGGTCAGCCCCGCCTCTAGCAGGGCCACGGTGAACTTGGCGACGGCCGGATGGTCGGTGGATGTCACCCGCTAATCACACCATGACCTCGGTTTAAGCAGCTTGAGCGGCTGTCATCACGCAGGTACACTCGAACGTGTGTTCGAAATCGAACACGGCTGCCCGGTGGTGGGGCGGGGGAAGCGCCTCGCCACCGGGTCCACCGGCTTCCCCACGGTGGGTTCGATGTGGCCGCCCTGGCCGCGTCGAGACGTGAGGAGGCCCAGATGTCAACCACAGTCGACTTCCCAAGCTCCCCCTCGCGTCGAGGAAACCGCTCATGGGCATCGGGAACACCGGCGGCGCTGCTCTGGCAGGCCGAATGCGGCATAGCGGCGGCGGAGGCGGAAACCGAACCCGCTGAGCGGTTCACTCAGGCGTACCTGTCCGCGCTGAAAGCGGCGGCGGCGATGCTCGCGCACCGAGGCCGTCCGCACCGGGGCCGCGCCCGCCCCACCAGTGCGTGGACGTTGTTGTCATCCGTCGCGCCCGAACTGCGCGAGTGGGCCGCGTTCTTCGCGGCATGCTCGTCGACAAGGGCGGCGGTGCAGGCAGGCCGAGTCCGGCTGGTCAGCGCCCGATCGGCGGACGACCTGGTCAGGCAGGCAAGTCAGTTCATCGGTCTGATCGCCCGGGTTGTCCCGGGGTGAACGGTCGGGCACTGATCGATCTGACAAGACTGCTGGACATCCTGGAAATCGAAGCCACAGTGCTGGCAGAGACGGTGGACGGAGCGAGAGAAGAACTGAGGATCCCGAACTGCCCAGGCCTGACCGTCGGGGAAACGGCCAGGCACATAGGCAGCGTGTACCGGATGGCGCTGGCGTGGATAAGGACCGGGGACTCCCCGGAAACCTGGCAACGCGAGCCAGGCCCATTCCAGTCATTGCGGGACTACGTGATCACCGGAACACGTGAACTCGTAGACGAACTGGCCAGGCACGATCCGGCGGAACCCTGCTCAACCTGGTGGGCGGCGGATCCGACATACGGTTTCTGGAGACGCCGGATGGCACACGAAACGGTGATCCACAGAGTGGATGTCCAGGCGGCAACGGACCTCCCGATCGGAGAGATCGCGGACGAAGTAGCCGTCGACGGCATCGACGAAATCCTCACCCTCTGGTTCGGCCACAGATTGACGGTCCAGGGTGTCGTAGGAACAACAGACGGCACAGTCGCCGTCCGAGCCGGCGAGAAAGCGTGGCTGGTTCGCGTAACGACAGGCGGCCTCGGCGCATGGCGCGTCCCCGGCAGGGACATAGACCGTGCGGATAGAGGCCGAGTAGACGCGGAGATAACCGGCCCACCATCGAACGTCTACCGCTACCTCTGGGGCCGAATGCCAGAGCGAGCGGTGAACAGAGAAGGAGACATCGACGCGATAAACCAAATGTGGGCCCTGCTACGCCTAGCAACCCGCTAACCCAAGAGAAATGCCCGGCCGCCCCGCGGCGGCCTGTAGAAAGCAGGAGGGCGCCGTGCTGACCAGTCCGCAGCCGACGCCCTCCTGCCCAGCCATGCGTTTCCCCGATCCCACCGCCGCCGCGCGATCCCCGCTGCTGTGCCAACGTTCCGCCACCGCACCCGTAGGCCTTGCCGCGATCTCCGTTGCCCTGGCCACCGTTCCACCGCCGTGGCCCTGCCGTCGCCGCTGTGACCGTGCTGCCATCGCAGTGACCCCGCCACACTGCGACCCGCCGCGACCCCCGCCACCGCTGCGACCCCGCCGTCGCGACGACCCTTGCCATCCCCCGGCAACCCCGCGATCCTCTGCCCTGCCGCCTACGCGGACCCTCGCCTCGACCGCACTATTGCCGCTGCCGTCTGTTCCTGCCTCCCTCGCCACTCCTTATCCCGCCACCCAGCGCTGGGCGGTCATCGTCACCACATCGGCTGCCCGAAGGCCGCCGCCTTTGCCCGCCTCTCACCCCCGTCCCCTTGCCGTAGCCATCCCGCCCGTACCCGCGAAACCCTTTTCCTTATCCCTCAACGCTTTCCTGAATTTGTCGGTAGCCGCTGCTAGCGTGCGTCCCATGTCCACGAGACTCGTCAACGTCATCATCGCCACCGCGAGCCCGGAAGCGCTCAGCCAGTTCTGGTCGCAGCTGCTGGGCTGGGACCTGGTGCGCGAGCACGGCGAAATCGATGTCCGGGCGCCGGAGTCCCAAGGCTGGGATCTGGATCTCGTGTTCGATCAGGCCGACGAGCCGAAGACCGCCCAGAACCGCATTCATCTCGATCTGGCCAGCGCCAGCCCCGCCGACCAGGCCGAGATCATCGAGCGAGCCAGGGACCTCGGCGCGAAGTCGATCGACATCGGGCAGGGCGATGTCCCGTGGGAAGTGATGGCCGACCCGGACGGCAACGAGTTCTGTGTCCTCGAACCGCGTGAGATCTACCACGACGCGGGCCCAATCGCGGCGATCGTCGTCCAGGCGGTCGACGCGAACAGTCTCGCTGAATTCTGGATCAATGCGGCCGGATTCGAGCGCAAGAGCGAGGCCAACGGAGATGTTGGGTTGCGTGCGCCCAACGCTCGCGGGCCGTGGCTCGAGTTTCTTGGCGGTTACCAGCCGAAAACCGGCCAGAACCGGCTGCACCTCGATGTCCGGCCATACGCCGGTGTGGATCAGCGGGCCGAAGTGGCGAGGCTGACCAAGGCCGGTGCCCGGCCGATCGACATCGGTCAGGGAGACGTGCCATGGGAGGTGATGGCCGATCCGGAGGACAACGAGTTCTGTGTACTGACGCCGCGTTAGGCCAAGTAGCCGAGAAACTGCTCACAATGCGTCATTGGCCGATCGTCGATAGATACGTAGGATGATCCGTCGGCGAAGCTGAAGACCATTTGGGCGGTGACATGAGCGCGGGCGTGAGCACGATCAGCGATCGGGCGGCGGACACCCGGGTGACGACCGCACGGCGGGTACTGCTGATTGCCGGGATTCTCCTGGTCGCGGCCAACCTTCGAGGTGCGTTGACATCGGTCGGGCCGCTGCTGGAGACGATCAGGCGATCGGAAGGACTCAGCGCCGGGCAGGCCGGTCTGCTCAGTGCGCTGCCACTGTTGACCTTCGCGGTGTTCTCGCCGCAGGTGCCAAGGCTGGCCCGACGGGTCGGCATGGAACGGTTGACGTGGTACGCGCTCCTCGCGCTCGCCATCGGAATCGTGCTGCGCTCGGTGCCGGTGATCGGCATGCTCTGGCTGGGCACGATCATGTTGGGTTTGGCCATCGCGGTGGGCAACGTACTGCTGCCTGCCCTGCTCAAGCGCGACTTTCCAGACCGCGTCGCGCCGATGACGAGCCTCTATTCGGTGACGATGGGCGTCGTCGGAGCAGTCGTGTCCGGACTTGCGGTGCCCCTGGCCGGTGCATTGCCAGGCGGCTGGCGCACGGCGTTGGGCTCACTGGCCGGGCTCGCGCTGATCGGGTTCGCCATCTGGGCGCCACAGGCATTCGGCCGTCAAGCACGGCCAGCCGTGGAGCCTGCCGCGTCAGCACGCACGCCGTGGCGTTCTGCGCTGGCCTGGCAAGTCACGGCCTACATGGGCCTGCAGTCCTTTGGCTTCTACATCGTGCTGGCGTGGTTCCCGGCGATCATGAACGACAACGGGATAAGCGAGGAGAACAGCGGCTGGCTGCTGCTCCTGTTGCAGGTCCTCGGCGTCACCATGAGCGCGGCAATCCCGTTGGTGGCCAACAAGATGCGTGACCAACGCCTACTGGCAACGGGCGGCTCACTGCTCAGTCTCGTCGGCTACATCGGCATCCTCGTGGCGCCGGAACTGGCCGTGCTCTGGGCAATCGTTGTCGGCCTCGCAAGCGGGATCTGCTTCGTGCTCGCATTGCTGTTCTTCACCTTGCGAGCCGCGGATTCCTTTGGCGCGGCGGCACTTTCCGGGATGGCGCAATCGATCGGCTATCTGTTCGCGACCACCGGCCCAGTCCTCTTCGGCGCCTTGCACGACTGGACCCACAGCTGGACGCTGCCGCTGATCGTGCTGATGGCCGCGGTCACGGTGCAGGCAGTGATGGGTCTGGGCGCCGGCCGCAACCTGATGATTCGCTAGACAGCCATTCGCCGCCGGGCTGTCCGGCGTGGCTGTGGCTGCTCGGTGCAGCTGGTCGCCCGTCAACGCCCGCTTTCCTGGCCGTTCTCGCCCTGCCAGAACCACTGCGACTCGCGCGCCTTGCGCATAGCTTCCTTGCGCACCTCAGGTTCCAGCCGGTCGAGGTAGAGCTTGCCCTCCAAATGGTCGGTCTCGTGCTGTAAGCACCGTGCCAGTTCCTTAGTCCCGGTCACCGAGATCGGCTTGTTCTTGGCGTCGACGCCTTTCACGGTCGCCTGCGCCGCACGCCGCGTGGGGAACCACAGTTCAGGCACCGACAAACACCCTTCCGGCCCTTCCTGGGTCTCCTCGGAAAGTTCGACAACGCGCGGGTTGATCACGTACCCATGCAAGCCGCCGACGTTGTAGCTGAACACCCGCAGCCCGACGCCGATCTGTGGCGCGGCGAGACCGGCGCGGCCCGGCAGCAGCACCGTGTCCATCAGGTCGTCGACGAGTGCCTGGAGTTTGCGGTCGAAGTGGGTGACCGGGTCAGCAGGTGTGGTGAGGACCGGGTCGCCAAGGTATCTCAGCTCTCGGACGGCCATGTCGTCTCCTGTTCGACGGGGAGCAAGGGGAACAACCGAGCTACTGCGGCAACGGGTCGGGCAGCCGGACTGGGGTCGCGGGTGGCATACCTGGCGAGCACCGCCCGGATCTGCGCACCGACTTCGGCCAGTTCAGCGGGTTCGAGAAATATCACCGAGCTGAAGGTGTCGTCGATCGACCATTCGGTCGGAGCGCTGCCTTTGTTGTGCAGCCAACGCCGGTAGCCCTCGTCTTCGAGCTCTCTGGCCAGCAGACCGAGGTCCGGGCCCGCTGCTGGTTGACCGGCCAGCCGCCAAGGCCGAGCACGGCCATCACTCGCGTCGGCTTCCTCGACATAGCCGTAGCGCGCGAGCTGGCGCAGGTGAAACGAGCACAAACCGGAGCTGAAACCCAACGCCTGCGCGGCCTGCGTCGAGGTCACGGTGTCGCGTTCGCGAAGCAACGCGAGCAACGCGGCACGGACTGGATGATCCGGAGGAGGCACTTTGCAAAGCTTACTCTTTGCAAAGTCAAAAAACTACGGGATTGACGTTCTGACCTGGGCTGTTAGGGTGAAGAAATGCAATATATCGGTCGCCTGGACCGGGCACTCTTCAGTGAACAAGCGCTCACGGCCATCCGGCGCGCGATCGTCGCGGGCGAACTAGCCCCAGGCACGCCGGTGAAAGACACCGAACTCGCGGCCCGGATGGGCTTGTCCCGCACACCAGTCCGCGAAGCGCTCGCCCGCCTGACCGACGAAGGCCTGATCGAAACCAAGCCGCACAGCTACACCCGCGTAACGCGCCTGGACTCGGCCGCAGTCCGAGATGCGCACGCGGTCGTGCAGTCGATGCACGGCCTGGCCACGCGGCTCGCCGTCCCCAAACTCACCCCACAGCACTTCGACGCCATGCGCGCCGCCAACATGAGGTTCGCACTGGCGGTCGAAGCCAGCGCGCTGGAGGACGCGATCGCATGTGACGACGCGTTCCACGACGTCCTGGTACAGGCCAGTGAGAACCACGCGGTCGCGGCCACGATCCGCCGGTACACACCGTTGCTGCATCGCGCGATCTACCTGTATCTGGGCTCACCATTGGGCCGTGATTCGGCCCCGATGCACGAGCGGATCATCGCGGCATGTCAGGCGGGTGACGCGGAAGAAGCGGCAGACCTTGCCGAACGCAACTGGGCGACATTGGCCGTGCTGATGGAAAAGAAGCCCTGATGCTGATGCCAAACGGCTGACCTCTCGACGAGAAACTCTCGACACCGATACCTAAGCAGTCGATCTATGGGCAGGACGCTCCGGTCAGAGGATCAAGCAGTCGATCAGTTGACGACAAATCTCCGCCCGAAAACCACGCAGCAGCCCTTCTTGGAGAACCATGACCCTCGAGAACTTCGCCCGCTACCCGTTGCTGTTCGGGCCATCCCCGATTCACCCGCTCGAAGCACTAACCGCCCATCTGGGTGGAGCTCAGCTCTGGGCAAAGCGGGAGGACTGCAACTCACCGCTTGCCTTTGGTGGCAACAAAACCCGAAAGCTGGAATATCTGGTCGCCGACGCGATCGCGACCGGTTGTGACACGCTCGTGTCCATCGGTGGCGTGCAGTCCAATCACACCAGGCAAGTCGCCGCGGCCGCCGTCCGCGCTGGCCTGAAATGCGTTCTGGTGCAAGAGAAGTGGGTGGACTGGGAAGATCAAGGTTACGCCACGACCGGCAATGTCCAGCTGAGCCGGTTGATGGGCGCGGATGTCCGGCTGGACCCGTCCGGATTCAGTATCAGGATCAGGGAATCGTGGCAGAAGGCGATTGACGACGTCCGTGCCGACGGCGGCAAACCGTACTCGATCCCGGCAGGCGCGTCGGATCACCCGCTTGGTGGACTAGGTTTCGCCGGATGGGCGGAAGAGGTGCGACGCCAGGAAACCGAGCTCGGTGTCTTCTTTGACACGATCGTGGTGTGTTCGGTCACTGGTAGCACGCAAGCAGGAATGGTTGCCGGGTTCGCTGGGCAGCGCAGAGTGATCGGCGTCGACGCCTCAGCCAAGCCGACGGAAACGCGTGACGCCATAACCCGGATCGCCAAACACACCGCCGAACTGATTGGAACGTCCATATCGGACAGTGAGATCGAACTGGATGAGCGGTATCACGCTGGCAGATATGGCATTCCCGACGGTCAGACGATCGAAGCCATGAAACTGGCCGCGCGCACTGAGGCGATGATCACGGATCCGGTGTACGAGGGAAAGTCCATGGCCGGAATGATCGACCTGGTCGCATCGGGTGAAATCAGCAAAGACTCCACAGTGCTGTACGCGCACCTCGGCGGGCAGCTCGCGCTGAACGCGTACAGCACTCTGGAGTTCTGAAACTGCTAAGCCGTCACAGTTCCTCGATCGGGACATCGGGGTTGGCCAGCCGGTCCGGGTCGATCTGCTTGCGAGAGCGGATCAGAGCCTTGATCGGGTCGACCACGTCCCAGATGTTCACGTTCATCCCGGCGAGGACGCGGTTGTCCTTGAGCCAGAAGGCGATGAACTCACGGCCGGGCTTGTCGCCACGGAACACCACGCGGTCGTAGCCCGCGATGTCACCGATGTACTCCATGCCGAGGTCGTACTGGTCGGTGTAGAAGTACGGCAGCTCGTCGTAAGTAGCCGATCCGCCGATCATCCCGGTCGCGGCGACGGCGGGCTGGTTGAGCGCGTTCGCCCAGTGCTCCACGCGGACTCGCTTGCCCAGGAACGGGTTCTCCGCGTTGGCGATGTCACCGGCGGCGAAGATGTCCGGGTCGGACGTACGCAGCGAGGCGTCCACGAGCACACCGTTGTCCACGTCCAGCCCGGCGTCCTTGGCCAGTGACACGTTGGGCGTCGCACCGATCGCGACCAGCACTGCGTCGGCGTCCACGACCGTGCCATCCACAAGGCCGACGCTCTTGGCGCCAACCTGGTCCACCTCGACACCGAGGCGTAGGTCGACATCGTTCGCGCGATGCAGGTCCGCATAAACCTCAGCGACCTCAGGGCCGATCGCGGTGACCAAAGGCTGAGGCGCTGCTTCAAGAACGGTCACCTCGACGCCTGCGGTTCGCGCGGCGGCGGTGACCTCGAGGCCGATCCAGCCCGCGCCGATCACGATCAGGCGTGATGAATTGGCGATCACGGACTTGATGCGTTCCGAGTCGCCGATTTTGCGCAGATACAACGCGTCTTCGGCGCCAGGGAACACGCGTGGGCTGGATCCTGTGGCCAGCAACAGTTTCGCGTAGTCGACAGTCGACCCGTCGGACAGTCGAACCTGGTGCGCGGACCGGTCAATAGCTGTCGCGGAGACGCCGAGCCGCAGGTCCACGTTGTTTTCCGTGTACCAGTTCGCGTCGTGCACGAAGGCGCTGTCGCGTTCGGCTTTGCCCTGCAAGTAGTCCTTCGACAGCGGCGGCCGCTCGTACGGCCGTTCCTCCTCCTCGGTGACGAGGACGATGTCGCCGTCGAATCCTTGGTCACGCAGCGCTTCTGCGGCTTTGGCGCCGGCAAGGCCGCCGCCGACGATGACGAAGGTGGTCACGCGAATTCCTCCAAGTTTCAGATTTGGACGCCGCTGAGCGCGAAGAACTCCTGGCGTGAGCGAGCGTCCTCACGCAGGCTGCCCAACAACGTTGACGTTACTGTGGTCGAACCGCTCGCTAACACGCCCCGCAGCGTCATGCAGGTGTGCTCGGCCTGGATGACCACGCCGACGCCACGCGGGTTGAGGTGGTCGTTGAGCCAGTCGGCGACCTGCTTGGTGAGCCGTTCCTGCACCTGTGGGCGGCAGGCGAAGTACTCGACGATCCTGGCGAGCTTGGACAGCCCGAGAATGCGCTCGCCGGGCAGATAACCGACGTGGGCGGTGCCGACGAATGGCAACAAATGGTGTTCGCACACCGACCGGACCGGGATGGCCCTGGCCAGCACGAGCTCGTCGTAACCCTCGTCGTTGGGGAAAGTGGTCAGATCGAATGGCCGCGGACTGAACAGTTCGGCATAGGCACGCGCCATCCGGCCGGGCGTGCCACGAAGGCTCTCGGTGTCCGTCGAAACGCCGAGAGCTCGTAGGAAAGCCGCGGCGGCGTCCTCGGCGGCGGCGAGATCGACCCCGGTGTCCGGCTCATGGACGACCCGCAGGGCGGTACCGGCACGCATAAGCACTCCTCTTGACCCTAGTTACACCAATAAATCCTGGTCTTATGAGGAGAGAAGGTCAAGAACCAGGTGAAAAACAGGTTTCGACCATGTTGGTTACCGATATGATAGTGCTGTGAGCTCGCCGGAGATCAAGGCTGTCGCGGCGCTGGACGACGATCTGCGCTGGCGGATGTACTCGTTCATCCGCGCCGAGCGACGCCCGGTCACCAGGGACGAGGCCGCCGCATCGGTGGGGATCTCGCGCAAACTCGCCGCCTTCCACCTGGACAAACTTGTGGACGCCGGCTTGCTGCGGGCGGACTATCTGCCCGCGGGGAAGGTCGGGCGGGCCCCGAAGGTCTACGAGCCGGCTGGTGTGGACATCCACGTAGCCATTCCACAACGACAGCATGACGTGCTGGCCGAAATCCTGCTGGATGCCGTTGTGGCGAAGGACGTGCGGGAGGAAGCCGTCAAAGCCGCGGGCCAGCGCGGTGAAAACCTTGGCACAACCGAGCGTGACAAGGCCAAACTTGGCCGTCTTGGTGCTGAGCGCGCGCTGACTGTGGCCGAAAGTGTGCTGGCGCGCTATGGCTTCGAACCGGCCAGGGAAAGTCCGACGTGCTTGCGGCTGCGTAACTGCCCATTCCACCCACTTGCCGCGAAGGCCCCAGACCTCGTCTGCGCGATCAATCAGGCGTTCCTGAACGGGATTCTGGACGGATTGCAAGCGCCAACCGTCCGTGCGGTCCTCGAACCGGCGCCAGGGGAGTGCTGTGTACGCCTTCGTGGTGAGTGAATGGCGCCAGTGGCGAATTTGTGTGAGCTAGCAAGAACCTCTACCCAAAAGTGTGGGGTGCGCCAGTCACCCGGCGCACCCCACACGAAGGTGTACTACTTGACCGTCACTCCTCGGCAGCAGCCAGCTTCTGCGTCGTCACATTGATGCCACCAACATCGACGGTCGGCCGTCGAGTTGGTTCATGCGAAGCCTGAACCGTGACCGACTCACCCGGCCACAGCGCCACATAGTTGTCCGACCAAGTCACGGGCAGCGGCTGCGAACCGTCAGCCTTGCGCAGCGTCAGCTGCACCGCCGGAATGATCGTGGTGGACGTGTTGCGGATGGTCACCGTGGTCTTGTCGCCGTGACTGCGGGCGCGCACGTCGACCGAGGCCTTGGGCAGCGTGGCCAGCCCCTTCAGGTCGGCGTACTGACTGACCGGCGTGTAGTACCACTGGCTGTTGTCCCAGTCCGGCACATCTGGCTTCGAGGACAACCAGTACGTGTTCTTGCTGACGTCCTTGCCGTGCTTGTCGGTCAACTTCAACCGGACGAAGTACGTCGACGACAGGTTCTGCAGCTCCGGCAGGGTGAACACCTCGGCGACACCCGGCAGCGAGACCGAGATCCCACTCTTGGTCTGGCTGTGCACCAGTTTTCCGTCGATCGTATAGACCTCGGCCACGGCGGTCAGCTTGTCGGCCTTTGTCGGTGACTGGCCGACGATGACCACCGAGCGGTCGTCGTAGGAGTACTGGATGTGGACCGTTTCGTTGGCCTTCTTCGCGCCGAAGTACGCGCCTGCAGGATTGAGGTCGTAGCTGTACAGGTGCCAGTTCAGCGACGGCCACGCGTTGTTGAGCATCCAGTAGATGAACCCAGTGGCAGGTCGTTCGGCGGTCATCCGCCGTGCGTTTGCCTCGAACTGAGCGCGCACCTGCTCGTAGTTCGCCAGCTGAGCCTTGTCGACGTAGTCGGCGAGATTCGTGGGCGTGCCATACCGCTCAGCCAACGCGGTGCTGAACAGACGCAGGTTGTTGAACGGTTCGTTCCCACGACCTGTGTGGAACTGCGGCGTCGCGGGCTCACGCCAGAGCTGTTCCTGCTCGGTCGGGTTCAGCATGCCCTTCACGGTGTCCAGCGCGGGGATGGAGTGCCCGGCACTGAGTTCACCTGCGAATCCGAAGGCCGCGCCAACCTTGTCGCCGTACCAGTAGACCGGCGGAACCCAGTCGTAAGGGCCTTCCATCTTGCTGCCGGACGGTCCGAGTGGCGGCTGCGGGCCACCATTGAGTGAAGCCGCTGGCAGTACCGGGTTCGACCAGCCGACCTTTTCGAACTCGCCGAGGTACATCCGCTGCACGTCCTCCGGCGGTGAGATGTCACTGCCGATGAAGAAGCCGATCACACTTGCGTAGTTGCGCAGGAAGCGCGCCTGGGCGTTGAGCGAACCCTGCGCGATCGGGTAATCCTCCGGCTTCCATGGCTCGCCGCCCCAACCGGTCCACGGCTCCCACTTGTCACAGCACTCCCAGCCGGGCAGCAGCATGATGCCCAAGCGGTCGGCCAAGTCATAGAACTCCGGTGTCTCCAGCTTGCCTTCAAGGCGGATGGCGTTGAGGCCCATGTCCCGCGTGTAGCGCAGCTGTGCGGCAAGACGCTCTGGCTGCGTGCGCAGCAGCAGGTCGGATGCCCAGCCACCACCACGGATCTGGATTTGCTTGCCGTTGATGATGAACTGCCGGTCGCCCTTGGCATTGAGGTTCGACACGACGTCGCGGATGCCGAAAGTCGTGCCGGTGCGGTCGGATGTCCGCCCGTTTACCCGAGCGGTCAAATCCAACCGGTAGAGCGGCTGCTCGCCGTACTGGTACGGCCACCACACACGCGGGTTGCGCAGCGTCTCAGGCGTGAACGCCACGGTCCGCGTCTCGCCCGCGTTCAGCTGCACAACCTGGTTCAGCCGCCGTGACGCGACTTCTCCCTGCAGTACAACCTTTTGGGGAGTGTTGGTGTTGTTGCGCACCTCGGCGAACGCCTTCAACTCGGCGGTCTCGAAACCGGGCAGCGCGAGCTTGGTGTGCACATACGACCCGACCAGCGAAACAGCTCCACCGCGAGCGATCTCGACGTCACGGAACAGACCCATGTTGTTGTCGGGAGCTGGCTGCGCCCAGTCGATCCAGCTGATAGCGAAGTGCTTCTGCGGGTCGGCAGGCGCGACCTTGATCGCGATGGCGTTGCGGCCGGGCTTGACCAGCGAGCTGATGTCGAAGTCGCGGGCGTTGTACGTGCCGACGACGTCACCCAGCTTGGTGCCGTTGAGGAACACCTCGCCAGCTGAGGTCACGCCTGGGATTTTCAGCACGGTGTTGGGCGAGCGGTCCCGCACGTGGAATTCGGTGCGGTACCACCAGGGCACCTGGAAGTCGGCGCGATTGACGTTGTCGCGCATGTTCGTGCCGTGGAACAAGTTGGGGTAACGCCCGTTTTGTACCAGGCCTGCCATGACGGTTGATCGTGGGCCGACGGGGTACCACCGGGAACCGTCGTAGCGCGACTGGGAGATCTCCTCGCCGGTCGCGGATACCTCTGCCGACGACTGGATCTGCCAGCCGGCGATGGTGCTCTTGCTGGACTCGGCATCGGCCAACGTGGTGACCTGAACAGCCGGGGCCGCGGTGCTGGGCTGTGCCAGCGAGAGAGTCAGTAGGACAGCCAGGACAAGGGCGACACGCACCCGTAACGAGGACATGCGGGGGCCTCCTCGGCGCCAGGGACCGCCTATTAATAGGGAACTTTCTTTACGAAGTCAATGGTCTGTACCTACGCCGCTACTGCATGCAGTGGGCGTGCGAGGTTGCGTAACGCAGCGTTAGCTCACGCGATCAGACAACGCATCGGGCTGCCCGCGAGCACCGCCGACCTGCCACTGCGTGGGTTATGACCGGCGGGTGAGCTGCGACCAGGTGAGCACGCGTTGCCTGAACCGAATTCGCCGGGCAACGCGCTTGTTCTCGTCGGACGAATGCAAAAGGTGCATCCATCCCGACGTGGAAGTCTCCTTGACGTTGACAGGCACGCGCCGATAGGAGCGAGCGACGGAACTGTGCCGGACGACTTCGTCGTAGAACCACTCGGATGTGATGACAGCGAGGACACCGGGCGACTCCCGAAAAGCTTTTTTAAGCTCAGGGGCGTCTGACAACCGGAAAGTCAGATTGATCGAATTACCGGTGACACCGTGTTCGTCCCGCGCGATCTCGCCTGCGTGGATGGCCAGCCGAAGCCGGATTCGTTCCTCAGGAGGATGCCAGGAGTTGTGTCTGCGCAGAGCCTTGGCCAACGCGGCCGGAAGGGCCTCCACCAGTCGCACCTTGTCGGTCAGCGTGGGCGCGAGGATGAAGACACCATCGCCCCGGTCGACATGATGACATCGGAACCAGTGGACACCGGCAGCGCGCAAACCTTTGCGGACAGCCCGGTACATCGTCTCGCGGACAATGAGCTGACTCGGCCGTATCCTGGTGTAATCGCCAAATCCCTCCACATCGACGACAACAATCGTCCGATTGACAGCAGCTCGCCACTTCACGACCAATGACCCTATCCGGGATTGGCAACTTGCAAGTTGCAACAAGCCTCTGGTCACCCAAAAGGGTTTATAGCGGCCATTGTTCCCGACGCGACCGCACAGGTATTCGGCAATACCGACAACCCTCCAAGATGGTGATGACAACGACTCGTACTTCCGGTCAGGCATCACCACGCCATCGACAGGCCGATCTTCACCCCAAGCCGCTTCAGGCGCGCGGTGCTCTTGGTCAGTCCTGCGAGACCTGGCGGCCTGCTGGAACCGTCGCTTGGATCATTCGAGCGCGGTCGTGAGGAGAGTGCGTAGAGCGGGATCGGCCAGTTCCTCAGCAGAACGGACCTTGACGTGCCGATGCACTTTGCCTGTTCCCTGCATGAGGTTCGAGGGATCGGGCAGGCTGGCGCCGCCAGCGATCCCGAGCCGCACATAACCGGAGAACGGCGCGACAGTGAACTTGAGGCCCTTGTAGCCGGTGGTCGTGCCGTATCCGATGTTCTCGTCGTCGGCAGTAAGCACGGCATCCGGGAACAACTCCAGCAGGAGCTCGTGCACCTCGACTGCGAGCGGACCACCCCGGACAAGCAGCGCCCTGACCTCCGGCGTGACGGCATCGTCCATGCCTGCAAACTACCGCTCACGGGGCATTCGCATCGCGAGCGAGATTTGGACAGGCGACCGAACCTGGATACAAGAAGTGACAGAGCAGCACCGTTTGAGCCAGCAGAAGTCACGAAGCGCGTTCGAACCTGTAGAGGCATCGTTCCCACACCATGCCAAGGCGCGCTCATGACGGGTTACAGAGGACCTTCACCGTCCCGAACTACACCGCGCCGACGATGTTCGCGGGGACTGCGTTCGCGATGGTTGTGTCGCCGAGGCCGAGCGCTACTACGCGCTGGGGCGTCTGCTTGATGACGGCGTCGCCGAACGCGGATTTGCGGTTCGTGGTTCACATGGTGTTCTTGTGAGCGCCTCGGTCGCATGCCGACCGGTTAGGGCCTGTTTCACAAGTTGATCAAGGTTTGAGATGATCTTGATTCGTGGGGCGTGGTGATCTGACCAACGAGCAGTGGGCGAAGCTGGAACCCTTGCTGCCCAGGGGCAAGAAGCCTGGCAGGCCGCCGAAGCATGCGAAGCGGAAGCTTATTGACGGGATCCGGTTTCGGGTTCGAACCGGTGTGCCGTGGCGGGATCTGCCGGAGCGTTACGGCCCGTGGGAGACGGTGTATGGCTTGTTCCGGCGGTGGCAACGGGATGGCACGTGGAAGAGGATTCTGGTCGCGTTGCAGGCGGACGCGGACGCTGCGGGCCTGATCACCTGGGATGTCAGCGTGGACTCCACGGTGGCTCGTGCGCACCAGCACGCGGCTGGTGCGCGTCAAAAGGGGATCTCCAGAAGGAGTCTCCGGGCGGGGTCGAGGTCGAACCGGCCGATCACGGGCTGGGGCGCTCCCGAGGCGGGTTGACGACCAAGACTCACCTGGCGGTCGAGCAGGGACAAAAGCCCTTATCAATCGTGATCACCGCTGGCCAGCGAGGTGACTCGCCCCAGTTTCAGGTGGTGCTCGACCGTATCCGGGTACCCCGGCGGGATCGCGGTCGGCCGCGCTGCCGCCCGAATCGGGTGCTCGGCGACAAAGCCTACGGGTCCCGCGCCAACCGCGCCTACCTGCGCAGGCGCGGTATCCGCTGCACCATCCCGGACAAGGCCGACCAGGTCCGCAACCGCAAGAACAAGGGCTCACACGGAGGACGACCACCCGCATTCGACAAGGAGATCTACAAGCAACGGCACGCTGTCGAGTGCGGGATCAACCGTCTCAAACGAAACCGAGCCGTCGCCACCAGATACGACAAGCTCGCCGTTCGCTACGAAACCACGGTCACCATCGCAGCGATCAACGAGTGGCTCCCATGACTTTCGAAACAGACCCTAGTGCCTTCTTTGGGTGAGCCTTCTCGTGCATGCAGAGTCGTTTGGGACTTGGCTTCGTCACTGGTTGCCGCGGGCATCATCGGGCTTGGTGTGCACTACGCCACGTATGTCTCTGAGATGTACCGTGCCGGGATCGAATGTGTCCCACTTGGACAGTGGGGCGCGGCAGCCGCGCTGCATCTACTGCGCAGTCGCGTGTGTACAAGTGTGATCCTGCCGCAGGCTCTGTCGCGTTCGATTCCCGCGCTGACAAACTATTCCATCGTACTGTTCAAGGATGTTCCGCCCCTGGCAAGGATCATGCTGAGCAGTTTCACAGTTGGCCGCGAAATCGTCGCAGGCACGTTCGTCCATTTCAGCTGGTCGCCATGGCGGGCTTGCTCTGTCTGCCGGTCGCGCTCGTCCTGTCCTAGGTGGGCAGGATCGCGGAGCGCAAGCTGAACGTTTCGTGCTTGGGGTGATGTTCTTGGGGTGCCTTGGGTGGCTGTGTGCTGGCAAGTGCTTCTTTGGAAGGGGAATGGTCGCGGGGTGGGGTTTGGTGCGGGGTTAGGCGCGGAGGCGGAGGCCTTTGGGGGTGGCGCGGAAACCTGCGTCGCGCAGGATTGTGGCTAGGTGGGAGGTGAGGGCGGCGTCGCCGTCGGCGCGTTGGACGGCTAGTTGGCCGAGCCAGCCTTCGCGGACTGCGCGAGAGAGGGCTTCGGCTGCTGAACGCAGGGTTTTGTCGTCTTCTGTGAAGGACAGTAGGGATTTTCCTCCGCGTTCGACGTACAACGCGGGTTCGCCGTCGACGAGGACTGCTAGTGCGCCTGCTTTGCGGGCGGGGCGGTGTTTTCCTTCGCCGATTGTTTCGGGCCAGGGGAGGGCCGCGCCGTATGGTTGGGCGGGGTCGGCTGCGGCGAGTACTACTGCTCCGACGGGTTCTGGGTCTCTGCCTGCTGCTCGGGACAGGGCGCGGAGACGGTCTACGGCGCCGCGGGCGGCGAATTGGGCTGCGCCTAGGCCTTCTACGACATAGCCGCGGATGACTTGGCCGGAATCCTCCATGGCCCGCAGGACTTTGTAGACGCCGCTGAAGCCGCCAGTGACGCGTTCTGTGTCGAGGGCGCCGCGCGTCAGGACTCCGTGGCGTTCAAGGAAAGCTTCGGCGCGGGCGTGGGCTCGGCGGGTTGGGTCGGACTCGCGTTCGATCGCGAGCGACCAGCGGCCGCCGACGGTGGGTGGGCCGGTTCTGCTGGGCATCGTTGGGCGTTGGGCTCTGATGCGGGCGTATCTGCCGCGTGGTGTCGAGCGGCGTGGTTTGTGGGTCGCGCCGCGGCCGGACACCAAGGCACGCAATGGGTTGAGCGTGTCGTTGGTGACCAGACCGGCCCACACCAAATCCCAGAGGGCGGTGACCACCTCTTGATCGTCGGTGGAGCCGGTCCGATCGACCAACTGCCGGAAGAACAGCGCACCACCGTCCAAAGCGGACAGGATGGCCTGGTGCACTGGGGAGTCGGGGACGTTGTCCTCAACGTCCGGCAGCAACAAGTCGGCGACGTCCGTTGGCGCGAGGGCGATCCAGCCATCGCCCCCGGCCAGCGAACCACTGCCACACCAGGTGACCTCGCCTGCCGCGGTGAGCTCATCGAGCAGAGCAGGGGAGAAGCCTGGCAACCGTGCCGGCAGGATCAACGACTCGAGCGCACTCGCTGGGAGGGGAGTCCCAGCGAGCTGTTCCACCACGGACAACACATCGTCCGCTGTTGGCGCCGTGCGCAAACGCTTCCCCACGCCGTGCCAACTTGGCAGAAATCGCCCGAGCGCGGCCTGCTCGACCGGCTCCACCTCAGCCCTGAGCCGCGCCAACGAAGCTCGGCGCAACCGACGCAACACCTCAGCGTCGCAGTATTCGGTGTGTGTGCCGCCTGGGCGCAGCTCGCCACGGACGAGCCTGCCGGTACCGGCCAGCCGGTCAAGCACACCTGTCACCACCGCTGTGCCCAGCCCGAACCTCGCCGCGGCCTCAGCGGCGGGGAACGGGCCATGCGTGCGGGCATAGCGGGCCAGCAGATCACCGAGCGGATCGGCGGCCGGCTCGGTGAACGCTTCCGGCACGCCCACCGGAAGTGCCACCCCGAGCGCGTCCCGCATCCGGCCGGCATCCTCGATGCCGACGAAGCGGTCCGCTCCAGCGATCCGCACTCTGATCGCCCGGCGCTGGGCGACCAGTTCGGTCAGCCACTCCGGCTTGATGCCGCGAGCGGCCGCCTCGTCCTCGGTCAGGTCACCGAGGAAGCGGAGGAGGTCAGCCGCATCCTCCGCGTGCCTTGCGTGGCGATCCGGGTCCAGCCGTTGCAGTGACCGTTCGACCTCGGCAACAACGTCGGCGTCCAGTAGTTCCCGGATCGCTTCGGAGCCAAGCAGTTCGGCCAGCAGGGAGGAGTCGAGCGACAAAGCCGCGGCACGCCGTTCGGCCAACGGCGCGTCCAGTTCGTACAGGAACATCCCCACATAACCGAACAGCAGGCTGCGGGCGAAGGGCGACGCCGTCGGCGTCTCCACATCGACCACACGCACCCGCCGGGCGCGCACGTCCGTCATCAGCTCACGCAAGCCGTTGAGGTCGTACACGTCCTGCAGGCACTCCCGCATGGCCTCCAGCACCACAGGGAACCGTTCGTACTTCGAAGCCACGGACAGCAGTTGCGCCGCACGCTGGCGTTGCTGCCACAGTGGACTGCGCCGTCTTGGATCCCTTCGGGGCAGGAGCAGTGAACGGGCGGCGCATTCACGGAACCGGGCCGCGAACAACGCCGAACCGCCGACCTCGGCCACCACGATCTGCTCGATCTCCTCCGGATCGAGCAGGACATCCTCGGCGCTCGCGGTCACTTCGGCACCGGAGTCGTCCACGGCGTCCGGTAGCCGCATCACGATCCCGTCGTCGGAGTGGGCCACCTGCGCCTCGATGCCTCGCTGCTCACGCAGTCGCGCGGCGATGGCCAACGCCCAAGGCGCGTTGACCTGTGCGCCGAACGGCGAGTGCACGACCAGTCGCCAGTCACCGAGTTCGTCCCGGAACCGCTCGACAAGCACTGTCCGGTCATCCGGGATGTGTCGGGTGGCCTGTTTCTGTTCGGCCAGGTACATCAGCAGGTTGTCCGTCGCCCATTCGTCCAGACCCGCCGCCGCGGCTCGTGCCCTGGCCTTCTCATCTTCCAATGTGGACAGTTCACGCAGGAACTTGCCCATCGCCCTGCCGAGTTCCAGCGGGCGCCCTGGCGCGTCGCCCTTCCAGAACGGCATCCGGGCAGGCTGCCCCGGTGCGGGCAGCACGATCACCCGGTCGTGGGTGATGTCCTCGACACGCCACGAGGACGTGCCGAGCAGGAAGGTGTCACCGACTCTGGACTCGTAGACCATCTCCTCGTCCAGCTCGCCGACCCGTGACCCCGCACGCCCATCGCTGGGCGGGGTCATCACGGTGAACAGGCCGCGGTCGGGAATGGTGCCGCCGGAGGTGACAGCCAGCCGTTGCGCGCCGGGACGGCCACGCAGCTCGCCGGTGATCCTGTCCCACGTCACGCGCGGCCGCAGTTCGCCGAACTCCTCACTCGGATACCGCCCGGACAGCATGTCGAGCACGGACTCCATGGCGGACTGCGGCAACGACGCGAAATTCGCGGCCCGCCGGACCACTGTGGACAGCTCGTCGATGGTCCATGCTTCGAGTGCGACCATCGCCACGATGTGCTGCGCAAGTACGTCCAGCGGGTTGCGGGGATACCGAAGCGCCTCGATAGCCCCATCGCGCATACGTTCCGCGACCACAGCGCACGACACCAGGTCGCCGCGGAACTTGGGGAACATCACGCCACGGGACACCGCGCCCACGTGATGCCCTGCCCGGCCGACGCGTTGCAGGCCGGACGCGACCGTCGGCGGCGCCTCGACCTGGATCACGAGATCGACAGCGCCCATGTCGATCCCGAGTTCCAGTGAGGACGTCGCGACGACGCAGGGGAGCCGACCGGACTTCAGCTCCTCCTCAACGACGGTGCGCTGTTCGCGCGCCATCGAGCCATGGTGCGCCCTGGCGATCACCGGTGGGACGCCACCGGCGATGCCGGACTGACCGATCGCTTCGGCTGGGAAGCGGTCCAACTCCCAAGGCTCTTGCTCCGCGAGCTCATTCAGTCTGGCGGTGAGTCGTTCGGCGAGCCGCCGGGAATTGGCGAACACGATCGTTGATCGGTGCTGGCGCACCAGGCTGAGGATGCGTTCCTCGACCGCGGGCCAGATCGACGGCCGCCGGGTGGCGCCGATCTCGCCGGTGATCTCCTCGAGCGTGCCAATCCCGCCCTGTACCGGCAGTTCACCGGTGGGGTCGGGCGCCTGTGGGGTGTCGAGGCTGGCCATGTCCTCGACCGGCACCTGGACGGAGATCTCCACAGTCTTCGCGGTCTTCGGCTGGACGACCGTGACCGGCCGGCCGCCAGCGAGGAACGCACTGACCTCCTCAATAGGCCGGACGGTCGCGGACAGTCCGATCCGCTGCGCCGGTTTGGGCAACAACGCGTCCAGCCGTTCAAGAGACAACGCCATGTGCGCGCCGCGTTTGGTGCCGGTCACCGCGTGCACCTCGTCGACGATGACGGTCTCGATGCCCTTCAGCGACTCCCGCGCAGCCGACGTGAGCAGGAGGAAAAGGGACTCGGGCGTGGTCACCAGGATGTCCGGTGGCGTCCTGGCGAACGTCCTGCGTTCGTCGGCAGGCGTATCCCCGGTTCGCATGCCGACAGTGATTGACGGAGGCGTCAGGCCCAGTCGGTGCGCGGCCTGCCGAATGCCGGCCAGCGGGGCCCGCAGGTTGCGCTCGACGTCCACCGCGAGCGCCTTGAGCGGGGAGATGTACAGGACCCGGCAGCGGTGTTTCGGCTCGCTGGGAGGCGGCTGAACGGCCAGCCGGTCGAGGCCCCACAGGAAGGCCGCGAGCGTCTTACCGGATCCGGTGGGCGCCACGACCAGGGCGTGCTCGCCGGCGGCAGCCGCGCGCCACGCCCCGGCCTGTGCCTGGGTCGGGGCGGCGAAGGCCCCCGCGAACCAGTCGCGGGTCGCCGGTGAGAAGAGGTCGAGTTCGTCCACGCTGACCATCATGCATCGGGGGTCTGACAATTTTCGGAGCGTGCCTTTTGACCTGCGGAGATAGTGCAGTCGGGGGTATCGGCTGCGGCGAACGGCAGCGTTGTCGGGTTAGCCGGACGTCTGTACGGTTTGGATCGTTTCTTGTGTTCAAGGGGGTTTCTTTTTCATGAGTAAGGCAAGGCGTGCTGGTCACGCCGTAGCCGCTGCTGTCGCCGGAATGGTTCTCGCGCTGTCGATGCCGGTAGCCGCCAACGCGGCGACGGCCGAAGCGGCGCCAGCGGCGTGCCCGCAGCCAGGGCAGCGGATCAAGACCGCGTCCAGTCCCGCGATCTATGTGGTGGACCCGGAGTTCCAGCTGCGTTCCATCCAGGACGAGAAGACGTATTTCCGGCTGTGGGACAGCTGGAGTTACGTGATCGTCGACGAGGTCGAGTCGTGCTTCGCGGATCCCATCCCGTTGCTGGACGCGGAACTCGTCAAAGAACCGGGTGATCCTCGGGTGTACATCTGGGACTCGCACTTCGGGTTCCGGCACATCATCGCGCCCGACGTGTTCGCGAAGTACGGGTTCTCGTGGGGCAAGATCACTGAGCGCGCGTCGGTCGACCCGAACCCGGACAAGCCCTGGTACCAGTAATCGCGAGACCGGGTGGAGAAGGCCACGCTCACCCCGGTGGAAGCGGATGCTGTCCGGTCACTAACCCGTTGATGTGCGCATAGGCCACGGCATGCACCCGGTCACGCAAACCTAGTTTCGACAACACCCGTGAGACATGGGTCTTCACGGTCTCGTCGCCGACGTGCAGCTTCGCGGCGATCTCCGCGTTGCTGTACGCGGCCGCGACGAGCTGGAGGACTTCTCGTTCGCGGGCGGTGAGTTGGGCGATTTCGGGTGGCGTCACGGGTGGGGCGATGCTGACGGCGAATCGCGCGATGAGGCGTTGGGTCACCGACGGATCGATGAGCGCGTCACCGCGCGCAGCCACCCGGATCGCGGAAATCAACTCTTCGGGTGGTAATGATTTCAGCAGGAAGCCGCTGGCGCCCGCGTTCAACGCACGGTAGACGTATTCGTCGCTGTCGTACGTCGTCAGCAGGATGACCCTGGTCCGGTTGTTCTTGTCGGCCAGTATCGCCTCGGTCGCCCCGAGACCGTCCAATTTGGGCATTCGGATGTCCAGCACCGCCACGTCCGGGCGCAGCCGGGCGACTTCGGTGACCGCGGCACGGCCGTCGGCCACTTCGGCGACGCAGTCGAGGTCCGGTTGCGTCTCGAAGATCGCGCGCATTCCGGACCGCAGCATGGCGTGATCGTCGGCTAGCAGCACTCGCAGCGTCATAGCGGAAACCTCACACTCGTCCGCCAGGTCTCGCCGTCCGGATCGAGTCCGGCCTGGGTCCGGCCGGTGAACATACCGGCCCGGTTGCGGATTCCCACCAGGCCGCGCCGGATGCTTCCACCGGATTGACTGTCCTGGCCGACCTTGTTGGCCGACGTCACGATCAGCGCATCGGGTTCGTACTCCAACGAGATCAGCACGCCGTCAGAATCACCGTGGCGCAAGGCATTGGTCAACATCTCTTGCACGATCCGGTACACCGTTATCCCAAGTGATTCCGGTACATCACGCTGTGTGCCCGAGACCGCGAGCCGTGCGGGCATACCGGCTGCCTGCACGCCTTCGAACAACTCGTCGAGATTGTCGAGTCCCGGTTGACGCGCGCCTTCCGAGTTGTCGCCGTGCAAAAGGTCCAGCAAGTGGCGCAGATCGACCATGGCCGCGCGGCTCGCGGTCTCCACGGACCGCAACGAACCTTCCAGTTTCACGTTTCCAGCGGGCAATCCCAGCCGGGCGGCGCCGGCGTGCAGGTTGATCGCGCTGACGTGGTGCACGATCACGTCGTGCAGGTCGCGGGCGATCGAGCTGCGTTCCGCGGTGATGGCCTTGGCTACCGCTTCCTGCGCGTCCCGCCGCTCGATTTCGGTTCGTCGTTCCATTTCCGCGAGGTATGCCCGTCGCGCAGTGGTATATCGCCCGACCAGGTACGGCAGGATCGCGGCTTTGACCATCGCGACGATGCCCCACTCAAGCCCTCGGTCCACGAAGGCGTTACATACCAGGAGACTCCCCGAAAGGGCGAAGAGAGAGGCGATCGCGGGTATTCCGTGCAACCAGGCACCCGCGCGATATCCGGCGATCAAGATCCCCGCGTCGTTGGCGGGAGACCATTGGCCGTGCAGGAGCATGGTGATCGGGACTGCCGCATGCGCGAATGCGACAACGCCGGACAGGCGCGCCGGACCTGCCAGCGCGGCGTCGACTGCAAGCGTCATCGCGAGCGTGAGCCAGTTTTGCCACGTGTCGCAACCGCGCAGCAGCACGCTCGTGCCGTCTGCGACCATGCACACGGCGGCGACCAGCCACGACTGGCGTTTCAATGACAACCTGGTGGTGAGCATCGCCTTCAGATCCTGCCCCATTCGCTGACCTGCGTCCTCCCGCATCTCGGGGTCTCTTCTCCCCCGTGCAGGGGACCCGGTTTCCACCGCCGAAGGGACGATTCGGCCTCGTCGTCCTGGTTTTATTCATGACGATGCGAACCTTGCCGATAGTGCTGTTCGCGCTGGGGATGCTCCTGGGGATCACCGCTCCGGCGCTTGCCGACGGCGCCCAGACCGGTGCCGATATCCACGTTGCCCAGACGCTGGGCGATCGTGAGCTGACAGTGATCATCCGCAGGGTCGCCGAGGTGCCCGGCCCTGTGCACATCGATCTGGTCACACACGCGGGATCGCCGCCGGGCGTGGTCACGGTCAGCGTCAGCGCGGCTGGATCACCCACCAGCAGCACGAAGGTGGAACTTGGCGCGACTCCAGGCTTTTACGCGGGAACAGTCCAAGTGGACCGTGCTGGGCCGTGGGAGCTGAAGGTCGACGAGGCCACGATCCCGTTCATCGTCCCGGCGATCGTCTCCTCGCCGTGGGAGAACGCGACGTACGGCGGGTTCGTCGCGGCTGGACTTCTGCTTGTCATTGCCTTAGTCCTGGCAGCCCGAGGCCGCGTCGGGATGGCGATAGTGCCCGCGGCGGGAATGATCGCGGCTATCGCGGTCGCCGTGACGGCTGCTGTGCTGGCGCCGGTCATCCCGCGGCCACCAGCTCCGGGCACGGACCTGGATCCGACATTCGACAACGTCAACGACCCGCACCAGCGAACGTCCATAGTGGACTTCTCGCGGCCGCCGGTGAACTTGGTGCCGAGCATGGTGGGCAACGACCTCAAGCTGAGCCTGACCGACGGGTCGTCCGGTCGTCCGGTCGACGACCTTCTGGTGCACGACAACGCGTTCATACACCTTGTGGTGATAGCGCCGAGCGGTGCGTTGCAGCATCTTCACCCGATCCGGGTCGGACCGGGTGATTTTCGGGCACGGCTCAAAACCGAGCAGGGAGTGCACGCGATCGCGGCCGAGATCGCCAGGCGTGGTGGCGGAGTGCAGCTCCTGCGTTCATCCGTAGCGGTGAACGGTGACACGAAACCTCATCCGAAAGAAGGAAAAGCGGACCTTTCGACGCAGGTACGCGCGGCGGGCTCGCCAAGCACGGTCACGGCGAAGTTCGGCACGAGGGATCTGCAGCCATGGCTGGGAATGCTAGGCCACATGATCGTGGTCGGACCGATCGTTGACGGGCAGAACCACGCGGCAGCACCAATCTGGGCACATGTGCACGCGATGCTCCCGCCGACGCCAGGCCTGCCTGGCCAACCGGACGAGAGCGTGGCCGCGTTCGGCCCGGATGTGTCGTTCACGTACTCCTTCCCGCTGCCGGGCCGATATCTGGTGTGGGTACAAGTCGAACGTGACTACTCCATCGTCACCGTGCCGACAGTCGTCGAAGTGCCCAAGGGGGCTCAGGGGTGAAGATTGTCTTGACAGTGCTCGGGGTGGTGATTGCCGCGACGGCGGCGTTGCTGTTCTGGCCCAGATCGGGCGACACGCATCAGCTCCTCGCGGATTCCGCGCGATACAGCTTCAAAATCGTGGCCCAACCGCAGAAACCGGGTGGCAACTCGCTCGACATCGAGATCACGGATCGCGCAGGCAGTCCGGCGACCGGCGACGTGACCATCGAGCCGGCGATGCCACAGATGGGGCACGCGCTCAGCCCGGTCACCGCCGCGCCTGGAAAACCGGGCCACTTCCGGGTGGACAACGTGGACCTGCCAATGGCAGGCCAATGGGAGATAACGGTTTCGCTGGGGACCGAGCGGGTCGTGATCCCGCTGCTGCTCAACTGAAAGGGGTGGATCAATGGACATGACGGCATCGATGGCCAAGAGTGACACCGCGGTCGCGAGCGCGCCGAGCGGACTGGTCCCGGCGAGTTTCGTACTCGGCGGGACGATGCTTTCACTCGTCGGGCTGACCTGGGACATCCAATGGCATACGGATGTCGGGCCGGACACGTTCTTCACCATGCCGCACCTGTTCCTGTATTCCGGCAGCGCCGTCGCCGGAATCGCCAGTCTGGTCGTGGTTCTGATGACCACAGCCGCGCAGCGCCGTGGCCGGGACATCAACCCGATCGTGGGTGGTCGTGCGGTCGGCGTGTTCGGCCGGACCTTCTCCGCTCCCGTCGGCTACCTGATCTCCGGCGTCGGTGCGGCCTCGTTCCTGTTGTACGGCCTGTGGGATCAGTGGTGGCACAGTCTCTACGGCTTTGACGCGGTGATCGCGTCTCCGCCGCACATCGGTCTGCTGCTGTCCATCTCGATCACGATGGTGGGCGCGGTCATGGTTTTCGCCGCGGCTCGTGAACACCGGTGGGGCGTTTACGGAACAGTCGGCAGTGCGGCCGTACTGTTGTCGTTCAGCATGGTGACCGTGATCGGCCTGGAAGCGTTGCCGAACGGGACGGTCAACCCGGTCGACATCGGTGTCACGTTCATGTCGGTGCTGATTCTGATGATGGGCGCGGGAGCGCTCGCTCGCCGGGGTGGTGCTCTCGCTGTTGCGTTGGTGGTCGCTGTTCTCCAGGGTGTGTTCTGGTGGTTTTCGCCTTGGGCAGCGAGGGTTTACGCGGACGCGATCGGCTTGCCGGTGCGTGACTACGCCGACGGCATTCCCGCGTTGCCGTCGATGATTCCGATGAGCCTGCTCATCGTGGCGGTAGCAGTGGAGTTGCTGCGCAAACTGCCCGCGGTGGTGAGCGGAGCCGTGGCAGGGTTGATCATCACTGCCTGCGGGCCGCTGCAGGACGTTCTGGTGTACGACGCTCGTTTGCCAGGTACCGGTCCCTACATCGTCACGGTCGTGGTCGGCACGATCTTCGGCGCGTTCGCCGGGATGCTCGGCAAGCGCTTCGGTCAGATGCTGCGACACCTCGCGCCAGCAAAGGAAACCAGTCATGCGTAAGACATTGTTGGGACTGCTGGGAACCGTCCTGTTGCTGGTCGGGTTCGCCGCACCGGCATCGGCCTACGATCCGGTCAACGTTGTGCACACGGAGAAAGTCCAGGCCGGGCCGTACAACCTGACCGTCGGCTTCAGCACGTGGCCGCTGAAAGCATTGCAGTCACTGGACTTCACGTTCGCGCCGGAGGGCGGCATCGCCGACAAGGGCGGTCGCGTGGTCTTGGCACTCGGTGAGCAGCGGATGGGAGATCCACTCGCTCGGCACCCCCGTAAGCGTGAAGTGTGGGGGCTGGACGTGTTCAGCCTGCCGGAACCGGGCAACTGGACGATGCGCTTCACCATTGACGGGCCTGCTGGTACCGGAACGGGTGAACTGCGCAATCTCACAGTGATGGAGCAGCCCGGACCGCCGATGGGGTTGAGTTGGGCGATCAGCACGATCCCGTTGTTCGGCCTGATCGCGCTGATCGTGATCGCCTGGCGACGGACCCGCCGCCAGGTGTAGGTCGTGTCTCGAAGTCCGTTCGGGAAACAGAACTCGGGTGCCGCCGGCCGCCGAACCAGCGGCACCCGAGATCATCACCGGCAGCGTCGGGTCCGCCGGAAAACCTCGATATAGTCGACTAATTCCGTCCAGCCGTCACGAAACCGCCGTTCAGGAAACGCTGTGCACAAGGGCTGGGGTCGCATGTTCGTGCTCCCATCGGGCTTGGGTGAACCCACGCAGTCCCTCGACCAGGCGCTCCACGTCCTGTTCGGGACGGACCACCAGGCGGACGAACTGACTGTTCATCCCTAGTTTGTTGCCGCATTCCCTGATGAAGACCTGATGCCGCTGCAACAGGTAGTCCCGCAACGCCATGCCGTCGATGTTCACCGCCAGCTTGACGAGCAGGAAGTTCGCCTGTGACGAGTAGACGGTCAGATCGGGTTGCCTGGCCAGTTCCATCCCCATCCGGTAGCGGTCGCGGGCCAACAGCTGCAGGCTTTCCGCGTAGTCGCCTGCGTGCTCTTCCAACATGAACACGACCGTCTCGGCCAAAGAGTTCAAATTCCACTTGGGCAATGTCTTGGCCATCTTGCCGGCAAGCGCTGGGTTGGCCACGAGGTAGCCGAACCGGATGCCGTGCAGGCCGAAGTTCTTGCCAAGGCTCTTCAGTACCACCACGTTCGGGCGAATCGTGGCGTCGGACGCGACCGATGGATGCCGTTCGACCTCGACGAAGTCGATGAATGACTCGTCGATCACGACAAGGTCCAGATCGGAGAGCTCGTCCATGAACCGCACGATCTCCCGCCGTGGCAGGTAACCGCCGTCGGGGTTGTTCGGGTTACAGAGCACCGCGACCCTGGACTTACGCTTCCGGATGAACTTGATGTAGTCGTCGATGCTCAGGTTGAAATCGTTGCTCTCCTGCAACGGGTACATGTCGACGCGCTTGCCGGTCTCCAGCGGCTGGTCGGTCCATCGCCCGAACGTGGGAATCGGGACCGCCACGCTTTCGGAGAACCACAAGTGGTCCATCCAGGTGATCAGTTCGGTTGAACCGTTCGACATGGCGATGGTCGCCGGGTTGAGCCCGAGGATCCTGGCGAGTCTGCCTGCGATGGTGCTCGCGTCACTCGGGTAGTACTTCAGGACGTTTTCAAGGTTCTTGGCCAGTTCGCCGAACATCGCCGGGGTGGGGAAATACGGGTTGCACGGGATGCAGAAGTCCGCGATCTGCCTGCCGTTGTCCCCCATTCCCCTTGTCAGTTCGAAGTAGGACGGGCTGTGCGCCGCACGCTGGAACAAGTTGGTATCGACACTGTGTCCATGTCGCAAGCGATCACTCCCGTCAGTTGGCGGCCCCGCCCATACAGCGTCGGCACTGGTTCATACGGGCGATCGTGTGCATCCGGTTCAGGAGTTATTTCAATCAGATCACGGGTGAACTCGTGACAATCGTGTGTGGTCTGTCAAGGGGAGTCCAGTAGGAAAACGGCTCGAGGCCCACTTTGGAGTGATCAGCCAGGACGTATGCGTGCCGTGCGCTATGCAGCATGGCGTACTTCAGGTGCGCCTGGTCCAAACTGGGTGAACACAGGCCGCGTTCGGAACTGAGTCCGTCTGTGCCGAGGAACACCCGATCGGCGCCGATGTGCCGCAGTTGTTCGGTGACGGTCGGGCCGACGATCGCCGCGTTCGGCTGCCGCAACCGTCCACCTAGGACAATCAATTCCACTGTCATGCTTTCGGCCAGCGCGAGGATGGCTGTCAGGCCGTTCGTGACGACGGTCAGCCTGCGATGGGCCAAATGTTCGGCGAGCCTGCCCGTTGTGGTGCCCGCGTCCAGAACGACGATCTCGCCGTCCTGGATCACCGCGGCAGCTTTTTGGGCGATTTCATCCTTTTCGGCACTGTTTCGGGTGTTTTTCTCGCGCACGCTGCGCTCCACCGCGCCGCCGTACGTCCGGACGACGTGGCCATCGCGTTCGAGCAAGGTGAGGTCACGGCGGATCGTGGACGGCGAAACCCGGAACTGGTCGGCCAGATCGTGGATGTGACCGGCGCCGCCGCGAACCTCGTTGAGCAGCCTTGCTCGTCGTTCTCGCGCGTTCATCTGCCTGGGTATGCCTCGCGCAGTCGTGGTGCGTACGGAGCGAGATCGACGGCCGCGCGGAACGCGGCGACCATGGTGCCGTGCTCGGCGCGGCCCGTACCAGCGATGTCGAATGCTGTGCCGTGGTCCACGGACGTACGAAGGATTGGCAAACCGACGGTCACCGAAACGGTGCCGTGGAAGTCCACTGTCTTCGACGCGATGTGTCCTTGGTCGTGGTACAGCGAGAGAACGCCGTCGTAGCGGCCCTCAAGTCCTTGGTGGAACACGGAATCCGCCGGGATCGGGCCGTAGACGTCCAACCCGTCCGCCTTGGCCGCCTCCACCGCGGGCGCGATCGCGACGATTTCCTCGTCGCCGAACTTGCCGCCTTCACCGCCGTGCGGGTTCAGTGCGGCAACCGCCAGTTTGGGTGAATCGTTGCCGAAGACGCGCAACGCTGTGTACGCCTCGCGAATCGCGTGCTCGATGTTCGGTTTGGTGATCTGCTCGACCGCTTCACGCAGCGACAAATGCCGTGTGGCAAAGAAAATCCGGAGACCGCGGACCCAGAACATGGTGTTGAACCGGTCCGACCCGGTCAGTTCGCCGAGCATTTCGGTGTGCCCGAGGTGTTTCGACCCGGCCGCCCAGATCGATTCCTTGTTGATCGGTGCGGTGACCACCGCGTCGACCTCGCCACGCAGTGCGGCTTTCGTCGCTTGCTCGATCGCGGCGACCGCGGCTTGGCCTGCTGTGGCGTTCACTTCGCCCCACGGCAAGTCACCAGGAGCGATGCCGAGATCGAGGATGTCGATCGTGCCTGGCTCGAACTTCGCCTCAGCGACGGACTTGACCGCGTTCACCTTCGCGTCCAAGCCGAGTACGTCGATCGCCCTGCGCAGGACGGGCGCGTCACCGACGGCCAGAGGCCGCGCGGTGTCCGTGGCTTCCGGCGCTGCCAAGGTTTTCGCGGTGATCTCCGGTCCGATCCCGACCGGATCGCCGAGCGTCACTGCGAGCACGGGCTTGGTCATGTGCTTCCTCTCAACCGTTCGATGCAGGCGACCGCCGCGGTGTGGTCGCCGATCAGGCCGCCTTTGGTGGCGAACGGCAGTCCGTTGAACGGGCCGCCGGCGAGCCTGCCGACCACGGCGAGCGGCACCACTTCGTCGTCGATCACGAAGCCCTCGGTGTCCAGCTCGGCTGTGATCGCCGTGGCGATGTCGCCGCCGGTCGCGTACAGGCCGCCGATCCTGTGCTGTGTCAGTACTTGCCTGGTGACCTCGGCAAGGACTTTCGGCAGTTTCGCCGCGAGTACACGATCGAGTGCCGCTGCCATGGTGCGCACACCGACCACGTCGACGTCCTGCTCGATAAGGCCGGTGACCTTGGCGACTATCTCTTCGGGTGATTCCGTTCCGGTGACCGTCACGTACTGCGCGCCAAGCGTTTGCTCTGTTTCCTGGACCTGGTCGGCGGTGATCGCGGTGATACTGCCGACCACGGCGAACACCGGTGGCCTCGGCTGATCACCCGGCGCGATACCCAAAGCAGCCGCGAGCCGGACCCCGAACGGGCCGGAATCAACCGACAGCCACTGTTTTGACACCTGTGCCGCTGCCTCGGCGATCACTCGAAGGTGTGCGTTCCTGGTCGCGTCGCACACGACGATCTCGCTGTCCGCTCTGAGTGCCTGCGCCACCGCGTCGGCACCCTGCTCTACGACATCCAGCGGAATTTCTGTGATCGATCGTGTGGTTCCGGCGCGGAGAATCGTTGCCACACGCGATGATTTGACCGGATTGAGTGCATCTCGTCCGGCCGCGGTCTGCGCGAGCGGGACACCGTCGACGAGGTGCAGCCCGCCCACAGTCACACGACCGGCGTCAGGGAACGCGGGCACAACCAGAGCGCGCACGTTCAACGCCGCCATCGCGGCATCTGTTTCAGCGCCAACATTGCCGCGAAGAGTGGTGTCGACACGTTTCACCACAAGAGGTACATCTCCGGCGGCTTCGATCGTCGCTTTGACCGCAGCCCGTGCGTCGTCTGGTGATGCGTGCCGGTTCCCCAGGTTGACGACGACCGCCTCGATGTCGGGCAATGTCGCGCCGCCGCGCACAGTCATGGTGTGCATACCGAATCGGGCGAACAACGCACCGGTCGCGTTGCTGCCGGTCAGGTCGTCGCCGATCACCAGGACGCGTAGATTGCTCATTCTGAGCATCCATACTGCTCGGAATGAGCAGAAAGTCAACCCGCACCCGCCCGCAGGGCCTGGCATGGCAGCATCTGAGCCGGCCATCCGGTCGCATCAAAGGGGAGATCAGTGCGCGTCCTGTCAGTTGACCTCGGCACGTCGAACACGGTGGCGGTGCTGTCCGCGCATGGACGGCCGCCGCGTGTGGTCGAGGTCGACGGCTCCGCGACGATGCCCTCCGCGGTGTTCGCGGGCGAGGACGGCAATCTGGTCGTCGGCCGCGATGCCGAGCGCCGCGCACGGCTGGACCCGTCCCGATTCGAGCCAAACCCCAAACGCCGAGTCGACGAAGGCACGTTGCTCCTTGGCGACTCGATCGTGCCCGTGACCGACGCGCTCGCCGCGGTTCTGAGCCGTGTCGGAGAAGAAACATCACGGCAGTTGGGCGGTACCAAGCCAGACGAGGTGCGGCTGACGCATCCCGCGCAGTGGGGCCCGACGCGCCGCAACGTCCTGATGGCATCGGCACGACTGGCCGGACTGGGTGACAACCTCGTCCTGGTGCCGGAACCCGTGGCCGCGGCCGCGCATTTCGCCTCGATTTCCGGACAATCGTTGACGCCCGGCCGTGCGCTCTCGGTGTACGACCTCGGTGCGGGCACGTTCGACATCGCTGTCGTCGGCGCGACACAGAACGGCTTCGCGGTTCTCGCCGAGGATGGCCTGCCCGACCTTGGCGGTCTGGACGTCGACCAGGCACTGCTGGAACACGTCGGACGTGAGGTCTCACACCGGGATCCCGCGCGTTGGCAACGCTTGCTGCGTCCGGAAACCACAGCGGACCGACGTGCGCAGCGCTCGTTGCGAGAGGACGTGAAGGCAGCCAAAGAAGCGCTGTCACGGCACCCACAGACGGAAGTGCCGATGCCTGAGCCGTTCGACGACGTGCTGGTCACGCGGGCCGAGTTGGAGGCATTGGTCCGGCCGAACCTGCTGCGCAGTGTCGAGTTGCTGTCGTCGACCATCCGCTCGACCGGGATGACACCCGACCGCCTCCTCGGTATCTACCTGGTCGGTGGATCGAGCCGGATGCCACTGGTGGCGTCGCTCATCGCGGAGCAGTTGCGGGTCGTGCCGACCAGCCTTGACCAGCCGGAAACCGCGGTGGCGCTTGGCGCGCATCATGTGCCGCGCGAAGGCATCAGCGCGCGTACCCAGACGCAGCCCGTGCAGAGCGCGCTGACGGAGGACCAGCCGACCGCGACGATGACCCCGGTGCGGCCACCGAACTTCCGGCCGCCAACCCCGCCGAGCGGCGGTTTTCCCGCGCAGCAAATGCCTCAACCCGCGCCGTTGCCCAGCAACTTCCCGTCGCTGACGCCCACTCCGGCAAAGAAGAAGTCGAATCGCAAGTTGCTGATCGGCGTGGCATCGCTCGTGGTCGTCGCGTTGGCGGTGGTCGGCGGGATCTTCTTGCTGCCAGGCAACAGTGGTGGCCCCTCAGCGGCGGATTGCGCGTCGGTAGGGGACAAGGACGACAAGGGCTTCACCAAATGCTTGCGCCAGCTCGCGGGCACTGTCCCGGACAGCAACTCCTGCAAGTCGGGCGTGGAAAGCAGTGGCCTCGACGCCGCGGCGGGACTGAGCGCGACATGCACGCTCAGCGAGGACTACCAGGTTTCCTACCTGCAGGCCGGATCGAATGAGGAAGCGGGCAAACAGGCGCAAGCCGTGCGCGCTTCGCTCGGCGGTGACGTGGTGCAGGCTGACTGGACGGGCAACGGCCTGTCCGGCCAGTACCAGGCCGCGGTGAGCGGCGGCACCGGCAAGCTGGTTTTCACGGTCAAGGACCGGCCGATCCTCGGTGTGCTGAGCAAGGTGCAGCTGCGAGAAGCCGGAACGCCCGACGAGATCGCTACCTACTGGGAGAAGAATGTCCAGCCCGGCACTTCTTGACCGGATGGCGGCGAACTTCGCCGAGCACTCGTGCCACCTGCACCGCAAGACAGCTGGGATGACGGTCGTCGAGACCGATGACCTGGTGATCGCCGACGGTGACATGGACGACGACACCTTCAACATCATCACCGGAACCCGATTCACTTCGTCCACCGTGGACTCTCGCATCGCGGAAACCGTTGCCGCGGTGAGCGACCGGTTCACCTGGTGGGTGGATTCGACGTCCACACCGGACAATCTTTCCGACCGGATCGCCGAGGCAGGTTTTCCCGCCATGGATCCGGAACCAGGGATGGTCGCGGACCTGGCTTGCTTGCCTGCCTTGGAGATTCCGTCTGGACTGCGGATCGAGCAGGTCCGTGACGCCGGGCAGTTCGCCCAGTACGCGGCGATCCTCGCGGCGAACTGGGATCCGCCCGCGCCTGGCGTGATCGGGTTCTACGCGCGTGCCGCCGCCGTCGCGTTGGATCCGGCCTGTCAGGCGCGGTACTTCGTCGGATATCTCGATGACGTGGTGGTGTGCACGACGGAAGCCTTTCTGTCGCACGGGGTTGCCGGGATCTACAACATCTCGACGCTTGCCGGTTTCCGGCGGCGCGGCTTCGGGCGTGCGATCACGCTCTCGGCTTTGCTCGCGGCGCGTTCGGAGGGCTTCGAGACTGCCGTTCTGCAGACGTCACCCGATGGACAGGAGCTCTATCGCGGGCTTGGCTTCACGGTGGCCGGCGGTTTCACCGAACACAGCATCACTGGTTCTCGGCGATCTGCTCCCTGAGCTTGTCCTCGCCTTCCCGCAGCTGCTCGGTGTAGGTCTGAGCGAAGTCCTCGGCCGCGGACACGACCTGGCGTACCTCGAGGCTGGTCTCGATGTCCGGCGGGCTCGGCACGCGGCTGGCCCAGTCGATCGCCTCTTCGAGCGAGTCGGCCTTGATCAGCCAGAAGCCCGCGATGAGCTCCTTCGACTCGGTGAACGGGCCGTCGGTGATCGTGGTCTTGCCGCCGGACATCAGCACCCGCGCGCCCATGCCGCTGTCCAGCAGGCCCTCGGCGCCCAGCAGGATGCCCGCGTCGGCCATCTCCTGGTTGAACTCCGCCATTGCGGCGAACTCTTCCTCGGTGGGCACCCGGCCTGCGTCGGTCTTCTCGTCCGACTTGATGATGATCATGAAACGCATGGTGCGCACCGCTCCGATCTCGCCTCGGGGAGCAGACTTTACTTCAGCGCCGCCGGTTGTTGCGTAGCCAGAAGATCACTGTTACGAGCGCGGCGAGCACGCTGGCGATCGCAAGGACGGTCATGCCCATCGACTCGAGTCCGCTTGGTGGTTCCACGCTACTAACCTAGTGGTTGATGCGTACCACAGCCTTCCGCAATCTGATGTCCGACGAGTTCGGCGCTGTCCGTGCCCAGATGCTTGCCAGGGACCACGTCCTCGGCGCGCTCGGCGGCCGTACCGTCGACCAGGCGCTCGAGGCCGGTGTGGATCCCAAGGAGATCTGGCGAGCGGTCTGCGACGACTTCGGGGTCCCGCCAGAGCGCCGCTGAAACCGGCGTGTCGCGCGAACGGCTCGAACACGTGTTCGCTACGATGGCTGAGCACCGGGATCGGCGGTCCCCCGAAATTGTCGGTCCCCACCCGTAGCGTCTCCTCCGACACAGACCGCTCGACCCAACGAGGTGGACATCAGATGGCACCAGCAGCACCCGACCGGGGCAAGGCACTCGAGCTCGCCCTCGCCCAGATCGACAAGCAGTACGGCAAGGGTTCGGTCATGCGTCTCGGTGAAGAGGCGCGTGCCCCGATCAAGGTCATCCCGACCGGCTCCATCGTCCTCGACGTCGCGCTCGGCATCGGCGGCCTGCCCCGCGGCCGTATCGTCGAGATCTACGGCCCGGAATCCTCCGGTAAGACGACCGTCGCCCTGCACGCCGTGGCCAACGCGCAGAAGGCAGGCGGTATCGCGGCGTTCATCGACGCTGAGCACGCGCTCGACCCCGAGTACGCCAAGGCGCTCGGCGTCGACACCGACGCCCTGCTGGTCTCCCAGCCGGACACCGGTGAGCAGGCGCTGGAGATCGCGGACATGCTGATCCGCTCAGGCGCGCTTGACATCCTGGTCATCGACTCCGTCGCGGCCCTTGTGCCCCGCGCCGAGATCGAGGGCGAGATGGGTGACAGCCACGTCGGTCTGCAGGCCCGGCTGATGAGCCAGGCGCTGCGCAAGATCACCGGTGCGCTGAGCAACTCCGGCACCACCGCGATCTTCATCAACCAGCTGCGTGAGAAGGTCGGCGTGATGTTCGGCTCGCCGGAGACCACCACCGGTGGTAAGGCGCTGAAGTTCTACGCGTCGGTCCGGCTCGACGTGCGCCGGATCGAGACGTTGAAGGACGGCGGCGAGCCGGTCGGTAACCGGACCAGGGTCAAGGTCGTCAAGAACAAGGTGGCCCCGCCGTTCAAGCAGGCCGAGTTCGACATTCTCTACGGCCTGGGTGTCAGCCGCGAGGGCTCGCTCATCGACATGGGCGTGGACCAGGGCATTCTGCGCAAGTCCGGCGCCTGGTACACCTACGAGGGCGACCAGCTCGGGCAGGGTAAGGAGAACGCCCGGCGATTCCTGCGGGAAAACCCGGACGTCGCCAACGACATCGAGAAGCGAATCCAGGACAAGATGGGGATCGGCCCGAAGCTTGACGCCGAGGAAGCGGCGCCCGCCCCCGTCGACTTCTGATGCCAGACGACTCTGGCGATGACCTGACGTGGCTCAAGGACTGGGTGACGGACCAGCGAGCCCAGGCACCGGCGGAACCGGGGATCGACCCTTGGGCCGGGGAAGAACCCGACCCGCCGGCGCCGACACATCCCGCTCACCGGCCTTCGGAACCAGACGTGGCGCCGAAGGCCGGGCGGGATGCCCAACTCGGCCAACTTCCGGCCGCGTCTCTCACCGACCGCGGACCGGGGCTTCAGAGCCGGGGTGGTGGCCGATCGTCAGAGGCGGCTGAACGGGATACAGATTCGGATCGGGAGCGTCCGTCGACTGAAACCGGACCAGTCAAGGACGAGGCATCGGCTTCTCCGGCTCGGGGCTCACGTCGCGACTCTGATCAGCACGGGTCTGATCAACACAGCTCTGAACGGCACGGCTCTGATCACCGCGGGTCTGAACTGCACGGCTCTGAACGGAACGGGTCTGATCAGCATGGGTTTGATCAGCGCAGCGCTCGAAGTGGCGGGCACGATCCGGGCAGTGGCCAGGATCCAGGTAGCGGGCAAGCTCCGGCTGAAACACGCTCGCTTCGAAGCGTTGGTTCCGTTCAGGCCGATGGCGGGGCGGAGTCGGGTGATCGTGATGCTCGGCTGGCAGAGCTTCGTGCTCAGTTGGATCGCTTGAGGGACAAGCCTCCCGCACCGGCTCGTACTGATTCACGCCGCAAACCTGAACCGCGCAAGAAACGGGTTGAACGTGCTGCCCGTGACCTTGCTTCTGGGGAATTGGATGGTGAGGACGCTCGGTTCGGCGGGTCTTGTATTCGGCTGGAGCTGGAGTCCGATCAGGCTCAGGCACCACACCGTGGTGATTCCCGCGGTCGGTCCGGCAAGCGTCGAACTCAAGGTGCGCAGGATTCCCGAGTCACAGATCTGCCGAGCCGGATGGCTGCGAAACAGTCACAGTCCGCACGCGTTGCTGATGCTGAATCAGAGCAGGACGCTGTTGTCGCCGATCTGCGCAGCCGGATGGCGGGGATTGAGGACAAACCTGTTGCTCCGCGGCAGAACCGGAGCGAAGCGGCAGAAGCTGATTTCGTTGAGCGTGACGAATCGTCGCGTGGGCGTCGGACCGGTTCGACGAGGCGTTCTGGGGCGAAGGCGGCTGAGCGTGAGGAACGGCGTCAGCGAAAGGCTGCCGAGGTTGCCCGTGACCCGGAAGCGCATGCCAAGGACATCTGCCTGACGTTGCTCACCGCTCGGCCTCGGACTCGTTCCGAGCTGTACAAGGCTTTGCTGCGCAACGAGATTTCGCCCGAGGTCGCTGAACGAGTTCTTGGTCGGCTTGATGAGGTCGGGCTGATCGATGACAAAGCCTTCGCCGAGATGTGGGTTCGCTCGCGGCACACTTACCAGGGCATGGGGCGTAAGGCCTTGAGTGTCGAGCTTCGTCGTCGGGGCGTGGACAACGACACAGTTGCCGAGGCTGTTGCCGCTGTCGACGAGGAATCCGAGGAAGAGCGCGCAGGCCAATTGGTCCGCAAGAAACTGCCATCCATGCGGTCCGCCGACGAGCAGACCAAGATCCGGCGACTGGTCGGCATGCTTGCTCGCAAGGGGTACTCGCAGGGCCTCGCTTATCGCGTTGTCAGAAACGAACTTGCCAATTTCGGCGAGGAGACCGACCTGCTCGACACGTTCGAGTGAGTTTCACTTCGCCGAGCTCAGCTTGATCAACGCTGTCCCGCCTGCCGCCTGCAGCTTCACGTCCGCGCCGTAAGTTCCGTCGCGCAGCAGGTTCGGCGTGATGAAGGTGGCACGTTGCACCGCGCCGTTCTTCATGAAGACCAGGATGTTCCCACGCTGGATGAACACGTCTTCCATGTCGGCCTTCGCACCGACCTCGCCTTCCACGAGTTCACGGCTCACCGGTTCCGGCGAGATATAGACTTGTCCCAGTCACCGCCGGTGAGGTCGCGCAGCAGCACCGACCCGCCCTGCTGCCGCAGATCGGCGAGCTGCTTGGACAGGTTTTCGTCCTAGGAGGCCGCTGAATTAGGGTGGTTTGCGGGTTGGTTGTCACCGAGTGATGGCAGGCGAGGACCTGGGCCTTGCTGATTCATGGGCGATGCTGGGCGTTCAGGGAGCCTAGGGCGGTTGCTCGACGGGGTTCACAATCCCCAAGACTGGGGGTTGGGCCGTGGTTTCCCTCAGGTAGCCAGGGTCCAAGCGCCCGCCGTATGGGTCAGGCCGCGACCGATGAGGTTGCGGAGGTTCAAGGCTGCGGTGCGGCGTTTGAGCCAGGCGTTGTTCTTGCCGGTGCCTAGATATCGGAGTTTGAGACGTCGGCCACCGCGGCTGGCGATCTGGGAGATGACCCGTTCCACGTTGGGGCGGAACGTCCTGTAGCTCTCGCGCAGTTCGGGCTTGTCCGCCCAGTCGCGTCGGGCTTGGCGCAGCAGGTCATCTCGTGGGTGCAGAACGATTTTACGGCCGGTCTTGGACGTGGTGCACTGTGCACGCAGTGAGCAGGCACGACAGAGAGCGCCAAAGGTGGCGACCCGGGTCCGGCTGATCGGGCGGGTGATGTCGTTGGGGCAGGTGACCGTGCCCGCTTGCTCGTCCACGGTGAAGTCGTCCACGGTGAAGTCGTCCACGGTGAAGTCGTCCACGGTGAAGTCGCCCTCGACCGGAGCCCGCAGCGGCTTGGGCTTGATCACCGCCTCATGCCCGGCATCGTCGATCCCACCGCGTAGATCCCCTGTGCCATAGGCGGAATCGCCGTACCACGCGCGCTTGCCGTCCTCGGCGTCGAGGAACTCCTCGGCCACAGCGGGGTCGGAGTTCTCCGTGCCGGCGGCCGTGGTCACCTTCTCGTCGGTGACGATCCCGGTCTCGGGCTCGGCCGCCACGTGCGCCCGATACCCGTCCCGCCGGTTCTCCGGGGACTTGCGGGTATGCCGCGCATCCGGATCCACTGTGGACACCACCCGGTCCGGGGCGACCTTGCGGGCGATCCGCCACCGCCCATCAGTGCCGTCACTGCCCTCGGCGGGCTCGGCATCCTGACCGGCGACCAACGCCAGCAACGCCAACGCGAACTCCGCGTCGCCTTCCAGTTCGGTATCGGCCAGCGCCGCCACCAGCGCGTTCGCATCGTTGACCAGCGCGGAGACCAGCGCGTCCCTGGCGGCCGGGTCGTCCCAGTCGATCCTCGGCTTGTCCGGCCGACTGTAGTCATGGCCGGTACACACCTTCGCGATCTGCTCCGCCGCGCCGGGCACCTGCCGATCCACCCGCCGGATCGCCGAGATCAGCTGGGTGATGGTGTCCTGGGTGGCGACCGCGTCGGCCAGGATCGTGGAATCCACCGCCCGCTTGCGGCGGCCACGCAGGATCCCGGTCTCCTCGACGACCGTGCGCACCGCGTCGTTGATCCGATGCGGCCGCCCCGAGGTGGCCAGTCGTTTGCGCCAGTACACCAGCGTCGAGGGGTCGAATCCCTTGTCGTCCAATGCCATCCCGGTCGCGACCTTCCACCGCAGGTCACACCGGGCCGCCTCAGCGGTCTCCCGATCCGAGAGATCATGCAGGGTCTGCAACACCAGGATGGAGGCCATCACCGACGCCGGGATCGAGGGCCGTCCCTTGCCCGAGGGGAACAGATCCTCGAACTCTCCATCGGGGAACAGATTCCGGCGATGCCCGGCCAGGAACGCGAACATGCTCCCCGCCGGGACCAGATGACCGACCAGCGCCTCCGCGTCCAGCAGCTCCCGATCACCACGCTCCACACCCTGCATGAAACGATTCTCCCAGCTCAAACCCACATCCTGGGGCGACACGCCGATTATTCAGCGGCCTCCTAGGTCAACTTTCCCCCTTCCTCCGTGCCGCACGCGGCGGTCAGGAATCCCGCGAGTGCGACAAGAAAAGCCATCAGCGCTCTAGTTGTCGTACGTGCCCGTAGTTGTCGCCATCGCTGCCCGGGTTGTAGCCACCAGAAGTGTTGTCTTCGTACTTGTCTTGTGGTTTCGGATCTTGGCCGCCCTCCGCAGGCGGTTCGCCGGCGCGCCCAGTCTGGCCCATTGGGACCTCGTTGCTGCGCACGAGTTGCCCGTCCCGGGCCGACGACCACCATTTCGCCGTTCCGCACTGCGTGCTCGACCAGGCCTTTCAGCTCTTCCGGGCCTGCGTCCGGATGTTCCGCCGCGATCCGCCTGCCCACCTCGTTGGTTGTGCAGATCCATCGCTTCCGCGGCGGCACTGTTGGTGTCGACACGTTCGTGTCCGGTGGTGTACTGCTCGGTCCAGTCTTGGCCGAACCGGTTGGCCAGCATCGCGTTCCAGTAGGCGTGCCGGAACGCATCGGAATGCCCGTCGGTGATTCCCTGCTTGTCGAACACGTTCTCCGCGTCGTGCACGGCGGTTTTGTAGATGTCGTACGCGTCTTTCGTGCCCGCGAGGCCGATGTCCTCCAGCAGGGCCGCTTCACCTGCGGTCATGTTCATCGGTTCGATGCCGAACCTGTCCAGCACCCAGCCGAGTACTCCGTCGGGGTAACTGACTATGCCGCCTGGGTCGACTGAGACGTTGTACTTCTTCAGCAGCTCGTCGTGCAGGCTGCCTTGTTTCTCTCCCTGCGTGTTCGCGTCCGCCAGGCTCGTCGCGCTCCCGTCGGTGATCTGGCCGCGCGCGGCGGATCTCGTCGATGACGACCGCGTAGCCCGTTCCCCATGTCGCCCCTCCTCGATTTCGTCAGTAGGAAGAAGCAGAGGGAGCGGAGGTTCCGGGCAAACCGGAACAGGTTCGATGGGCAGCGCTGGGAACCTCGTGCTGAGAATCCTGTACTACGAGCGCAGGGCGGCGGTTGCTTTGGCCAGCTCTTTCACTGTGCTGAAGTCGTTGTGCGACAACGCGTTTTTCGGCACGAGCCAGGAGCCGCCGACACAGCCGACGTTCGGCAGTGCCAAGTAGTCGGGCGCCGTGTCGGCCGAGATGCCGCCGGTGGGGCAGAAACGTAGTCCTGGCAGCGGGCCGCCGAGCGACTTCAGGTAGTCGATGCCACCAGAAGCCTCAGCAGGGAAGAACTTCAACGCGGTCAGTCCGCGTTCAGCCATTCGCATCGCCTCGGTCACCGTGCTGACCCCTGGCAGGAACGGCAAACCAGTGTCAGCGCAGGCGTCGACCACACTTTCGGTTGAACCCGGAGTCACGAGGAAGGACGCGCCAGCGTCGAGTGCCTGCACAGCTTGTCCGGCGGTCACCACTGTGCCCGCGCCGACCAGGATGTCGGGGACTTCTTTGCGGATGCGTTGGATTCCTTCGAGTGCGACCGGCGTACGCAGGGTTAGCTCGATCAGTGGAACGCCGCCGGCCAGCAGTGCTTCGGCGACCGGGACCGCGTGGTCCACATCGTCGATCACCACCACTGGGATCACCGGCGACAGGTCGAGCAATTCGTCCGCACTGTTGGTCGTCACACCAAATCCCCAATCGAGGTCGACAGTCCACCGAACACCGTGGCTCCGAATTCGGCCGGGCCAACCGCCGCGCGCAAGGCGCCGAACAACTCTCGTCCGGTGCCTTCCCATGCGGGCCGTGGCACCTCGACTTCTGGTCGTGCGGCGAATTCTGCCGGATCCACCAGGGTGTCCAGCCTGCCGCGTTCGGCATCGAGCCGGATCAGGTCGCCGTCCCGCAAGCGGGCGAGCGGTCCGCCTGCCACCGATTCGGGTGAAACTTGGATGGCTGCCGGGACCTTGCCGGACGCGCCGGACATCCGCCCGTCGGTCACCAACGCCACCTTGTGGCCACGGTCCATCAACGCGCCTAACGCTGGCGTCAATCCGTGCAGCTCGGGCATTCCGTTCGCTTTGGGGCCCTGGTTACGCACGACGACAACGACATCGCGGTCGAGCTCGCCTGCTTTGAAGGCCGCCGAAAGCTGTTCCTGGGATTCGAAAACGCGTGCGGGTGCTTCTACGACCCAGTTCTCGTGCTGGACCGCGCACACCTTGATCACCGAGCGGCCGAGGTTTCCGGACAGCATCCGCAGGCCACCGTCGGGCTCGAACGGATCGTCGACGCTTCGCAGGACGTCGGTGTCCAGGCTCTCCGTCGCGCCGTCGCGCCAGATGAGTTTTCCTTCTTCCAGCACGGGTTCCTGCCGGTACAGATCCAGGCTGCCGCCCGCGACCGTTTGAACGTCCCGGTGCAGCAAACCCGCGTCCAGCAGGGTGTTGACCAGGAACTGCACACCGCCTGCGGCGTGGAAGTGGTTGATGTCGGCGCTGCCGTTCGGGTACACGCGCGCCAGCAACGGCACCACCGCGGAGAGATCCGCGAAGTCGTCCCACGTCAGCTGGATTCCCGCAGCCGCGGCGATCGCTGGCAGGTGCATCGTGTGGTTGGTCGAACCGCCAGTCGCGAGCAACGCGACCACGCCGTTGACGATCGACTTCTCGTCCACGATCTCGGAAATCGGCGTGTACTGCCCGCGCGTTTTGGTCAGCCGGACGATTTGGCGACCGGCTTCCTCAGTGAGGGCTCGCCGCAGCGGAGTATGCGGGTGCACGAAGCTCGATCCGGGCAGGTGCAGGCCCATCACCTCGACAACCATCTGGTTGGAGTTGGCGGTGCCGTAGAACGTGCATGTCCCAGGACCGTGGTACGACGCGGACTCGGCGGCGAGCAGCTCGTCCCGAGTGGCGAGACCTTCGGCGAACAGCTGCCGGACGCGCGCTTTTTCCTTGTTCGGCAGGCCAGACGTCATCGGTCCGGCCGGAACCAGGATCGACGGCAGATGCCCGAACGACAGCGCGCCGATCAGCAGCCCGGGCACGATCTTGTCGCACACTCCGAGCAGCAAAGCGCCGTCGAACATCTCGTGTGACAGTGCGATCGCTGTGGACATCGCGATCACTTCACGGCTGAACAGCGAGAGCTCCATGCCTGCGCGGCCTTGCGTGATGCCGTCACACATCGCGGGCACGCCACCCGCGAACTGCGCGACGCCGCCAACCTCGCGCACGGAGTCCTTCAGCCAGTCCGGGTACTCGTGCAGCGGTTGGTGGGCGGAAAGCAGATCGTTGTACGACGACACGATCGCCACGCCTGGTTTGGTCAATCCCCGCACGGCGATCCTGTCCGACCCTTCGCACGCGGCAAAGCCATGCGCGAGGTTGCTGCAGGCCATCCCGGCCCGCGCAGGTCCGTCGGTTGCCATGCCACGCACCCGGTTCAGATACGCCTGACGGGTACGCGCACTGCGTTCGGCGATACGTTGCGTGACATCGCCGACGACGCGGTGGAGCTTCGTGTGCACTGCGGCCTCCCGATCGGTGGTGACGGCAACGCTGGCGTCGCACACGGTGGTGACAAGGCACAACGTAGCCATGGGGAGCCTTGGGATCAAAATCGATTAAGAAAAATCGGGGTGAGTTCAGGGGTGAAGCCGAGACGTTTTGCCTCCCCTTATCGGCTGGATCGCGGTATCGATCCAGTTACAGCGAGTTGAACAACAGCCTGTCGCTCCGCGGAACATGCCTCGTTATCGGCGGTATCAGGCCGGGAAAAGTGACGGCGCCGCCGGGGTCGGCCAAGCCCTCAATGGTCGGTCGTCAGCGTGTCTGAGGGTGGTGAATGTGACGTGCTCAACATGCGGTCGGATGTTCCAGGATCTGGACGTTTCGTGGATGGTCGATCCGCTGGTGTGCCCGCCGTCACAACCGGTTCCCGCCTGCGGGGACGTCGGCCCGGCATGTGCCGGTGACATCCGACACAGAAAACGATTCAGCGCGAGCCGGAGGGGTGTTGGGCCGGTCACAGCGCGGATCATGTCCTGTGGTACTTGTCACAAGGTCACCGGCGCGGCACAGTCGGCGGCATGAGGGCGTCCACCACCACCGGTCCGAGGACTTGTTCAGGCCGATCAGGACGCACTCGGTTCAGCTGGCGTGTGTTTCTGGACGGTGAAGGAGTCGGGTCATGAGCGACATCACGGAGCTGCAGCGTGCCATCGGGCAGGTCAAGGCGGCCGTCGGTGAGCTGCGAGCCAAGTACGGCGACATCCCCGCTGTACGCAGGCTCGTCAACGACGTCGAGCGGTTGGATATCGACACGTGCGATTTCCGCAACGAGCCTGACACCCCGATGCCGCGCCGCCCACAGGTTTCCGAGCACGAGGTCGTGGTCGTGCCGGACACCCCGTACGACCGTGAAATGTTCCGCGGGGCCGACGACGAGTACGTGCGCCACGACGATTAGACAACGAAGTCGATACCCGAACTGAGGACAGATGACCGCTGGAATCAACGCGCCGGGCCGGGCGCGGATCCCGGTGCGCAGTTTGCGTACCGACCGGTGGTGGCTCCCGCCGCTGGTGACCAATCTCGGCCTGGCGACGTTCGTCATTTACGCGACCGTCCGGTCATTCATGGGTGAGTGGTACTGGGTCAACGACTACCACTACCTGACGCCGTTCTACTCGCCGTGCATCAGCGAGTCGTGCGTACCGGGCTCGTCGCATTTTGGCGCGTGGATAGGCGAATTGCCCGGCTGGATCCCGATGGGCTTTCTCGCCCTGCCGTTCCTGCTTGGCTTCCGACTCACCTGTTACTACTACCGCAAGGCTTACTACCGCTCGGTCTGGCAGTCGCCGACGGCCTGCGCGGTGGCCGAGCCGCACGCGAAGTACTCCGGTGAGACCAAGTTCCCGCTGATTCTGCAGAACGTGCACCGCTACTTCTTCTACGTCGCGGGTCTCGTCGCGGTCATCAACACCTATGACGCCATCGTCGCGTTCCATTCGCCGGACGGTGGGTTCGGGATGGGGCTCGGCAACGTCATCCTTGTGATCAACGTGGTCATGCTTTGGGCGTACACGTTGTCATGCCACTCCTGCCGTCACATCGCTGGCGGCAGGCTCAAGCACTTCTCCGCCCACCCGATCCGGTACAAGTTGTGGACTTTCGTGTCCAAGCTGAATGTCCGGCACATGCAGTTGGCATGGATCACTCTCGGCACCTTGATGCTCACCGACCTGTACGTGATGCTCGTTGCCAGTGGTGCGATCTCCGACCTGCGCTTCGTTTGAGAAAGAGGAAGTAAATGACCCAGGTCGAGCGGCACACGTACGACGTCGTCGTGATCGGGGCCGGCGGGGCCGGTCTGCGAGCCGCAATCGAGGCCAGGCAACGCGGTCTGCGTACCGCCGTGGTCTGCAAGTCCCTGTTCGGCAAGGCCCACACGGTGATGGCCGAGGGCGGCGTCGCCGCCTCCATGGGCAACGTGAACAGCAACGACAACTGGCAGGTGCACTTCCGCGACACCATGCGTGGCGGGAAGTTCCTGAACAACTGGCGGATGGCCGAGCTGCACGCCAAGGAAGCCCCGGACCGTGTCTGGGAGCTGGAAACCTATGGCGCGCTGTTCGACCGCACCAAGGACGGCCGGATCTCGCAGCGCAACTTCGGTGGGCACGAGTACCCGAGGCTGGCGCACGTCGGTGACCGGACCGGCCTTGAGCTGATCCGCACGTTGCAGCAGAAGATTGTTTCCCTGCAACAGGAAGACCACGCGGAGACCGGCGACTTCGAAGCGAAGATCAAGGTCTTCGCCGAGTGCACGGTCACCGAGTTGCTCAAGGACGGCGACAAGATCGCCGGTGCGTTCGGGTACTGGCGGGAGTCCGGCCGGTTCATCCTGTTCGAGGCGCCAGCCATCGTGCTCGCCACCGGTGGCATCGGAAAGTCGTTCAAGGTCACGTCGAACTCGTGGGAGTACACGGGTGACGGCCACGCGCTAGCCCTGCGCGCGGGGGCCACGCTGATCAACATGGAGTTCATCCAGTTCCACCCGACCGGCATGGTCTGGCCGCCGAGCGTCAAGGGAATCCTTGTCACCGAAGGCGTTCGCGGTGACGGTGGCGTGCTGCGCAACTCCGACGGCAAGCGTTTCATGTTCGACTACATCCCCGAGGTGTTCAAGGACAAGTACGCCGACAACGAGGAAGAAGCCGACCGCTGGTACACCGACCCGGACAACAACCGGCGCACGCCGGACCTGTTGCCTCGCGACGAGGTCGCCCGTGCGATCAACTCGGAGGTCAAGGCAGGCCGTGGATCCCCACACGGCGGTGTGTTCCTCGACATCTCCAGCCGGATGCCGGCCGAGGAGATTCGGCGTCGGCTGCCGTCGATGCACCACCAGTTCAAGGAACTGGCGGACGTCGACATCACCGCTGAGCCGATGGAGGTCGGGCCGACCTGCCACTACGTGATGGGTGGCGTCGAGGTCGAGCCGGACACGGGCGCGGCGAAGGTCCCCGGCCTGTTCGCGGCCGGTGAGGTCGCGGGCGGCATGCACGGCTCGAACCGCCTTGGCGGCAACTCGTTGTCCGACTTGCTGGTCTTCGGCCGTCGCGCCGGTGCCGGTGCGGCCGACTACGTCCAGGGACTGTCGGCTCGCCCGGAGATCGCCCAGTCCGATGTGGACAATGCGGCGCAGATGGCAGTCGCGCCGTTCGACCCGGCCGGTGACGGGGTCGAGGAGAACCCGTACACGCTGCACAGCGAGATGCAGCAGTCGATGAACGACCTGGTCGGCATCATCCGCAAGGCCGGTGAGATGCGCCAAGCGCTCGACAAGCTGGCCGAGCTCAAGCAGCGCATCCGCAACGTGGTTGTCGAGGGACACCGTCAGTTCAACCCGGGCTGGCATTTGGCCGTCGACCTGCGCAACATGTTGATGGTGAGCGAGTGCGTGGCCAAGGCCGCACTGATTCGCGAGGAAAGTCGTGGCGGACACACCCGTGACGACCATCCGACGATGAACGCGAACTGGCGCAACAAGCTGTTGGTCTGCTCGGTCGCGTCCGACGACGCGGTGGTACCCGGCATCGAGGTGACCGAAGAGCCGCAACTGGCGATGCGCCAGGAGTTGTTCGAGCTCTTCGAGATCAGCGAGCTGGAGAAGTACTACACCGACGAGGAGCTGGCAGTGCACCCGGGAAGGAAAGCCTGACATGGGTTACAAAGCGCAATTCCGGGTGTGGCGTGGCGACGACGAATCCGGTGAGCTGAGGGACTACGTCATCGAGGTGAACGAGGGCGAGGTCGTCCTCGACATCATCCACCGGCTGCAGGCAACGCAAGCACCGGACTTGGCGGTTCGCTGGAACTGCAAGGCTGGCAAGTGCGGATCGTGCTCGGCGGAGATCAACGGCAAGCCGAAGCTGCTGTGCATGACGCGGATGTCGACCTTCACCGAGGACGAAGTCATCACGGTGACGCCGATGCGGACGTTCCCGGTGATCCGCGACCTGGTAACCGACGTGTCCTTCAACTACACGAAGGCACGTGAAGTCCAGTCGTTCTCGCCGCCGCCGGACCTCAAACCGGGCGAGTACCGGATGCAGCAGGTGGACGTCGAGCGCTCGCAGGAGTTCCGCAAGTGCATCGAATGCTTCCTGTGCCAGAACACGTGCCACGTGATCCGTGACCACGAGGAGAACAAGGAAGCGTTCTCCGGGCCGCGGTTCCTGATGCGAGTGGCTGAGCTGGAGATGCACCCGCTCGACACCGCGGACCGGCGCGACGCCGCGCAGGACGAGCACGGCCTCGGCTACTGCAACATCACCAAGTGCTGCACCGAGGTCTGCCCGGAACACATCAAGATCACCGACAACGCCCTGATCCCCATGAAGGAACGGGTCGCGGGCAGGCGGTACGACCCGGTCGTGTGGCTGGGCAACAAGTTGTTCCGGCGGTCATCGAAGAAGAGCTGATCACCCTGTCGCCTGCTCCTGGCAACGATGCCGGGGGCAGGCGACGATCTCTTCAATGCCGGATCGCTCGCCGCCGAACGGGTTTCCGGGTTCCATTTCGCTCTTGTCGAACCACGGCCGTGAGGCCCTGGTGTGGACCAGGCCGGGGGCAAGTCGCTGCGATGAGCGTGCCGTCAGCCCTGTCCTCGTCACGTCGTTGTGCTGCAACGCCTCGGACCGCGGCGACCTGTGCCACTGTGGATGGAATGGTGATCCACTGGGGCCAGCTCTCCGCTGATTGCCGCCAGGTGTGCGCGTCGTCGACGTGCGCGGAGGATCCAATAGATGCGGCGAACGGTGTTGGCATGGCTGGAGAATCCGCTCAGTGAACCTGCCGCACGGCTCGCTCACTTCACACTATTGAGTCAACTTCTCGAACAGCTCCCGGCCCTCGTCGGTGAGGTACGGGTCGATCACCACCATCAACATGTCGTTGATCCGGGCCATCTGTACGGGGTCATAGGGGTCGCCGGTCACCTCGAGGAACGTGTGCCAGCCGTCGGCGACCAGCCAGAAAGTCGTGATGAGATCCTCGATGGTCCTCGGCAGCCGGGGAACCCGCATCAAATCCTGCAGCACGAGCTGCTGGATGAACACCCGGATCTCGCTGATCCGGCGCGAATACAGCGCGTCGTAGATGGCTTTGAACCGTGCGTCCGCCCGGACGAGGAGCGGTAGTTCGCGGTGGATGAACCGGTACTCCCAGCGCTCCTTGTCGAGCAACACCAGGTTCTTGGTCATCTTGGCGACGTTCTTGCGCGGGTCCTTCTCCGGCCGCCATAGGCCGTCGAGAGAACTGATGTACTGGTCGAACAGCGCACGGATGATCGCTGGCTTGTCCCGGAAGTGAGCGGACAGCTCGACGGGCGTCATTCGCGCTGCCACAGCGATGTCTTCGACACTCACGTCGGCCGTGCTGGTGCGGTTGAACAGTTCGATTGCGGCTTTGAGCACCTTGGCTCTTGTACGTGTCGACGTTCTCAGGCTCACTCATCCATCAGAGCACGAGTGCGGAGCCGATTTCACCGCCGCCGCGCGTTTCCAGACCGCTTCAGCCAATCTCGGCCCTTGGTGTACCGACGACAGGGTGTACCTGTGAACTGGCACGTGCACCCTTTGCGGTGATTAGCGTTTGGACCGGCAGTGTTGCACCAGTCCGATGTAGAGGTCGACCCGACGATCTTGTCGGCGTTGATACACCTCTTGTCGGTGGTGTGAGCTACACCAGCGTTGAAGGAACACACAAACACACTGGTACTGCAGGCAATAGGTGGCTCTATCAATGGTCTTTCAGTTTGGCTCTGGCACAAAGTTGGTGGTGGCGCTAGATTCGGTTAGTTGCCGAGCCGGAGACAGCGTCGGAGAAGGTCGAAGTTCGCGCGGCCGTACATGGCTCTTTTGACCGCCTTCAGTTTCGCCACGGTGCCCTCGACAGCGCCGCTGCTCCAGGCGAGGGTGAGTCCATGGCGGACGGCGTCGTAGTCCTTGAGCAGACCAGCGGCGAATCCTTGGAGTTGAGTGAATTCGCTCTCCTGGGCTGCGGCGATCCAGGTGCTGGCTGCGGCGTTGGCGCAGCATCCCACCGAAGTCGCCGACCAGCTGATCAACGGTGCGCAGCACGGGACACCGCTCCAGCATCCGGGTGAGATCCGCTTGGTCGGACTCGGTGCGGTCAACGGCAGGGCGGATGATCCACCCGGTGACCTCGCGGGGTTTGGACGTGACTACTGGGATTGCGGTCGGCGGTGTGGCGCCGGTGCGCCACGTGTGTAGCAGTCGACACACTGATCGCGCGGCGCCTCGGTGGCCGCGCTCGCGCAGTTCGGTGGCCAGAATGGCGGCGTTGGTGCAGCCTTCTTCCCAACGCTTGACCAGGTAGCCGACGTGCGAATCGAGCGCCCTGCCCCGCTTGGTTACCTGGGTGAGTAATTTCCTCGGCGGTGGCGGCTCGGGCGTAGCGGCGTACTGCTTTCTCGTCGGGTTGAGCGCCTTGCTGATCGCGGTGTTCCCGATTCCCGTGTCCCACAATGCATGGACCTCGGTCCATCGGGTGACGGGTCAGCTCGGCCCTGCGCGTCGTCTGCCACTGGAGCGAGAGTGGGGACGGGCTGGGCTGCCGCCGCGGCACCAGGCTGATCGTGCAGGCACTTCCGGTGGGCGCGCAGCCACTCGGCGAACGTGTCGCTCAGGCGGTCCGATAACAGGTCCGCTGTTCGGTGGGTGTCCATGTCGACCAAGACGTTGCTGTAGTGGTTTCCCTTCCTGAAAGCGAAATCGTCGATCCCGAGTACGGTCACGACACCGGGTTCGGGTACGGGTAACCCACGGATCAGGCGTAACAGGGTCATGCGGGACACGTCCATGGCCAAGTGCTGAGTCATCCGCTGGCCGGGCGGGCCACCCGGGGCCAACGCGACCCGCTCCAGGATGCCGCGCAGCAACGGGGTCCGGCGGGCGTGCGCGGTGGTCAGGCCGGGCACTTGCTCGGCGAAGGTGGCGGGGGCGCAATCGGGATTGCCGCAGACGAATCGACGGACCTGCAGGCAGATTGCGGTCCCGGTCCCGGTCCCGCCGATCGCGGCATCGGACAGGTGCCGCTGGTAACGGCTGTGTACCCGCTCGGACCGAAGCCCGCAACCTGAGCAGACGGCGGCCAGCGCGGTGGTGCTGGCATAGATCCGCACGGTCGCCCCTGGCGGGTGACCTGCTGGATGTGCAGGCTGGCCAGATGCGGGAGCAAGGTCGCCAGATCAAGATCGTCACACCCGAAACATGATCAACTACAGCACCACTCCATGATCATTAGAGTCGCGTCACCAACTTTGTGCCAGAGCCAGTTTTCACGTGCCGTCGACAACGGTCCTTACGTCATCTAAGTGGATGTCTTGTCGGGCTTTGTCCTTACGTGAGCCAATTGGACTGGATTTGAGAACGCCGTTACCACAGGGTGGGAATCATGGGTGGTTGTTCTCTAAATTCGCCGGTGACGTCAATCACTCGGTCGTGTAACCCGAATGGTGGTGTATTGAGAATGTTACGCATGGTTATCGTGATGTACGCGCTACTGGGAGCGTCAATGTCCGTCAATTCAAAACGCGGATAGTTTGGTCGCGTTGGAACGGCTTTGGAGAGTGGTGCTAGCACGCATTGGCCCTATGAGTAGCGTTAGTCTGTTGCTAAACGTCAATGGTGAACTCGCTTACCGGGAGAGCGGTCAGTTTCCAGTCGTCGACACCCACGGCTGGTTGCTAAAGTTTAGCGATGGTCGTCGCTAACTGGTCGGAGGCGAGATTGACGCTTACGTCTGCATCGCGGACGTCGAACCCATAACGATAAGTCGAGCCTGGAATGTGCGGGGGTCGGCACTCCGCAAATCCGCCCACTTTGCGTGTCAAATTGACCATCAGAACCCGTGTGGTGTTTATTGGTCTGTCAGGTATCGCTATATGAAACGGAGGGTCGAGATATGTCGGTAGGAAAATTTGTGAGCCGTTTTGGCGTGGCCGCTGCTGTTGTGGCCGCTATCGCTGTTCCGCAGGCAGGCGTGGCAGGGGCTGAGACTAACAATGAACTCGTCGTGGGCGGTGTCGTTCAGCCATTGGGGTGGCCTGCTAACTGTCACACGGAAATCACCCATTACACTACTGTGGCGGCTATTTGCACCAATAGTAATGGAGGAAAGTGGCAGGCTATTGCTATCTGTTTTAGCAAGGAGCTGAATCGGACCACTTACCGTTACGGTAACTGGGTTAACAGGTATGCCTCATTTGCATATTGTCACGGAGAAGAACGTGTGACTTCCACCGGTATCAATTCATCCCCCGACCCACTCTAATTCGCTATGTCTGTCTGAAAGGAACATTTTATGAGACGAGCTCTGTTCGCATCTGTAGTAGCCGGGCCGCTAATGGCCGGTGCAGTCTTGGTCACCCCTGGGGCTGCAATGGCAGCTGCTCCCGCGCCTTGGCCGGAGAACTGTTCGGACTGGCAGAATGGGATAGCCTGGCAGGGAGTCTGTTATGCTGGTACTGGACGGTTTAAAGCGGTTGTAGACTGTAGGAGCGTTATTCTGGCGACTTGATCACCTCAAAATAGGACAACGACCCCAGGCAAGTAAGATCGTTTTCCTCTCGCAGAAGACAACTTACAGGCGGGGTCGTTGCGTTATCAGTCTACTACAGGGCTTGCTGCTGACCAGATCCAGGAGCTTGTCGCGCGCATCTGGCAGATCATCCAATGCCATGAGAACCAAGCGTGGCCTCCGACCGTGGGACTGTATCGCGCTGTCGTGATCACTTTGGTGTACGTCCGACAGAATCTGAACCAGGCGGCCGTGGGCGATCTGTTCGGCGTCAGTCAGTCGACCGTATCGCGGATCTATCGAGGCATTCTCCCATTGATTGGGCAGGCCCTGTGCCTGCACATTCCAAACCTCAAGGAGGCCATCCGCGGCCGGCTCGTCCTGGTCGACGGAACCGATGTCCCGACCGGCAACCGTGCTGGTCACGAAGACAACTTCTCCGGCAAGCGGCGCCGCGCGGGGCTGAACATCCAGGTCGCCGCCGATACGGAGGGAGGCCTGCTGGGAATATCCGCCCCTCTGCCTGGCTCGATGCATGACCGGAAAGCGTTCGCCGAGTGTGACTGGGAAGATCTTCTGGCCGAGACCTCAGTCATCGGTGACCCTGCCTATCAGGGCACTCACACGATTACGCCTCGCAAAAAGCCAAAGGGCGGCGAGCTCTCGGCTGGCGACAAGGTGAACAATAAATTCATCTCCTCACTTCGATCCGCCGTCGAGCGATGTATCGCGCATATCAAGAACTGGAAGATGATTGCGACCGGCTATCGAGGACGCCTTTCCGAGCTCCCCAACATCATCCGGATCATCACATCGCTCGAGTTCTATCGACTCGGCTGGTAACCCTCATGAATAACGCTCTAGGTCTAATCTTACAGGTGAGCTATTCCGTCGTGAAGCTGCGGTTTGGAATACTATTGGCAACGTTTCTCAAGCCAGTTGCCCGCCCAATACTTGGCCTTACCAGGGCGGCGTTTTGATGCGAAACGACTAACGGCGGAGGGGCCTTGTTGGCTAAGGTGTGAGTCGTCGTGCGTTTTGCGCATTGCGACTCACGCCCTGGCGACGAGATATCCCTGGGCAGTATCGAGGCCCAGGTTGTGTATTCGACGAATCAGGTAGGAATCGCCACAATCGCTAACCTTGCGGACGCGATACCTGCTGTCGAGTCGGGAGTTTAATCGGCTGATCGCCCGCTCAGATCAACAAAGCGGGTGTTTCAATGCGACCCGCGAACAGTTTAGGGCAGGATTTCAGTCAAGGTCGTAATGTCTCTGATCTCGTTGGCGGGATGTACCCATTGAGGTGATCTCAGCGACTTTCACGCGATCTTGCCGTGTTCGAAATGCGTGAGGACAAGGGCGGCTTTGATGATGTCGCCGATCTTGCTGGGGTTGGCGGTGAGATGCCGCAGGCTGCGCCAGCGTT
>NZ_JAJVCN010000006.1 GCF_021390435.2 Kibdelosporangium philippinense
TTCTACCAAGGGCTCCCCGCCCATCTTTCCCCGGGTCTCACCACTCCCCAGCACATCGACCAGCGCTCGTCCGAGCAGCTTCGCGGCTCAACAAACGAACCAGAATCTTGGTGAGATTACCTCAGTGGCGACCGGACGGCGGGGTCGCGATCTGCCGGATGCTGGCCGTCGCTGATACGTATGAGGAAGCCTGGAAATCCGCCGAGCAGTCCATGGCTTTCATGGGCGACTGGCTCGGCGAATTCGGTTTCTTCGAGGCGTGGCGGTTGCCCGGGCAAGAAGGTCCGGTTCCGCGTACTCTGGAACAGTTGGTGAAGTCCGGCATGATGCTGGTCGGCACTCCGGACAGCGTCGGTGAACAGGTGCAGGATCTTCGCCGGGATCTCGGCGTTGATTACATCGTTTTTGTGGCATGCGCGGGGGCTGTTGACCATCAGCGGATGCTCGACACCATTCAACTCTTTGGGGAGAACGTCATTCCAGCGGTCGCCTAGGGTTCAGCCGCCCCTGTGCGGTCCATCAGCCCGTGTCCACCGTTCCGTCACACCGTGTCCACCGTTGCTCGCGACCGTGTCCACCGTTGCTGCACACCGTGTCCACCGTTGCTGAAGGCCGTGTTGACCTTTGCTTGCGGCCAGGTCTTTTTTCGGCGGTGTTCTTTGCGCTTGCGGGGCTTGCACTTCGGGGCTTCTCGCATTGCACCGCCCTCTCGCGTGTCCACCATTCCTTCATGGTGAGTCAAACTGCTCGACTCGCTTCCAGCTTCGCTGGTCGCCGCCTTGCGCCGCTCGCGGGTTCAACTCACCACAAGGAATGGTGGACACGCGTGTCGCGTGCCGCGTGCTTCGGTTGGTGACTTGCTCGTCACACCTCTGGATGAATAGTTGCTACATGCAACCAGATTGGTTAGCATTACTAAGTAACCGATGCAGGAGGTTGGTGTGGCCAGGCGGGGTGCTGAGCGGAAATCACTGAGCGAGCTGGGACCGCGCTACAAGTGGGTGGCGCTGTCCAATACGACGCTCGGCCTGCTCATCGCGACGATCAACTCGTCCATCGTGCTGATCGCGTTGCCGGACATCTTCAAGGGCATCGGGGTCAACCCGCTCGACGCGGGCAACACCAGCTATCTGCTGTGGATGATGATGGGCTTCCTTGTCGTCACCGCTGTCCTCGTCGTCACCTTCGGGCGACTAGGGGATATGTATGGCCGCGCCAGGATGTACAACCTTGGGTTCCTCATCTTCACCATCTCGTCCATCGCGCTGGCTGTCACCTGGATGAGTGGGGACGCGGCCGCTATCTGGCTGATCGCGTGGCGGATCGTGCAGGGGATCGGTGGCGCGTTCCTGATGGCCAACTCCAGCGCCATCCTGACCGACGCTTTCCCCGCCAACCAGCGTGGCCTCGCGCTCGGCGTCAACGGCATCGCCGCGATCGCGGGCAGTTTCCTCGGCCTGGTCATCGGCGGCGTGCTCGCTCCGATCCACTGGCACTGGGTCTTCCTCGTCTCGGTCCCGTTCGGGCTGATCGGCACCGTCTGGGCGTACCTCAAGTTGCATGACACGGGCGTTCGCGTGAAGGCCAAGATGGACTGGGGCGGCAACATCACCTTCGCCGTTGGCCTCATCGCCGTGCTTGTCGCGATCACCTACGGGATCCAGCCGTACGGCAACAGCTCGATGGGATGGACGAACCCGTGGGTCATCGGTGCCCTCGTCGGCGGCGTGCTGGTGCTGGCTTGGTTCGTGGCCATCGAGCGCAGGTCGCCTAATCCGCTCTTCAACCTCAGTCTTTTCAAGATCCGCACGTTCACGTGGGGCAATGTCGCGAACCTGATGGCTTCGCTCGGCCGTGGTGGCCTTCAGTTCATCCTCATCATCTGGCTGCAGGGGATCTGGCTTCCGCAGCACGGCTACTCGTTCGAGGAGACGCCGCTCTGGGCCGGTATCTACATGGTGCCGATGACGATCGGGTTCCTGATCGCCGCGCCGATCTCCGGCGTGCTGTCCGATCGGATCGGTGCTCGCGGCCTCGCCACCACGGGGATGATCATCACAGCGGGCACGTTCTTCGCCCTCACGATCCTCCCTGTCAACTTCGACTACGTCGTGTTCGCGATCCTGCTCGTGATCAACGGCATCGGGATGGGCATGTTCTCGTCGCCCAACCGTGCCGCCGTGATGAGCAGCCTGCCGAGCAACGCCCGAGGCGCGGGCGCGGGTATGACGGCCACGTTCCAGAACGCCGCCATGGTCCTGTCGATCGGCATCTTCTTCAGCCTGATCATCGCCGGTTTGTCCACGAGCCTGCCGGGTGCCTTGACCAGCGGTTTGACCGCTCACGGCGTGCCTGCGGCGGATGCCAACGAGATCGCACAGCTGCCTGCGGTCGCTGTGTTGTTCGCGGCGTTCCTTGGGTACAACCCCGTGCAGCAGTTGCTCGGACCCGCGCTGAGCCAGTTGCCGCCGGATCAGGCGAGCTTCCTGACCGGGCGCAGCTTCTTCCCGAGCCTGATCACCGAACCGTTCGCCGATGGTCTGCACGTGGCGTTCTGGTTCGCGATCGTGGCTTGTGTCATCGCCGCCGTCGGGTCGTGGCTCGCAGGTCGGGGCGTCCCAGTTGGTGAGAGCGTTGGCGAGGAGTTGGCCGCGACCGCTTCCGAAAGCGGGACCATCCCCGTTGACCTGGTGGATATGAGCCGGGCCGATAGCTCGGTGACCGCTGGGCGCTCGGTGAGTGGCGGCTGACGACGCCGCAGCGATCGTTCCGCCTAAATGATCTTCGACCGATCGGCGCGTTGTGGTGCCGATCGGCGCCATACACCCGCAAATTGTCAAGAGCAAGGTGAACCGTGCCGCATGATCTAGAAGCGGCTAACGGAGCGGCTCCGTCGGCCGACACCCCTGACGGAGGTGGGGGACATGACTGACGAGGCAGCACCCGAGACCAAGTCCATCCGCAGGCTCCCGACCGCGCCATGCAGCGTCGTGTGGAGCCGGGGCCACGCATACGTCCTCGAGGCAGGCCTTGCCAGGTCGCGCTGGGTAGGCTGCGACGACCGCGGCCGTCCGGTCGAGTACACCAACGCCGAGATCGAGCGCAGGGGATGGACCCTCACCCGCGCGAGCTGATCCCCGGTCACTAGAGTTTCCCCTGGTCATCCCTCGTGAGTGGTTAGCCGTGTTAGAACACGCGCAACCACTCACGAGGAGAGACCAGGGGTTTTCTGCTTAGTGGAGGGGTGTGTGGTGGAGGGCGAGCGGATTTGGACCGTGCCGAACGCGCTGAGCGTTCTGCGTCTCGCCGGGGTACCGCTGTTCCTCTGGCTGCTGCTCGGCCCGCAGGAGGATGGCTGGGCGATCGTCGTGTTCGTCGTCAGCGGGATCACCGACTGGCTGGACGGCAAGATCGCGCGCTGGCTCAACCAGATGAGCAAGTTCGGCGCCATGCTCGACCCGCTGGCCGACCGGCTGTACACACTCGCCGCGATGGTCGCGTTCGTCGTGCGCGACATCGTGCCGCTCTGGGTCGTGCTCCTGGTCATCGGCCGTGACCTGGCCGTTCTTATTTGCTTGCCGCTGCTGCGGCGCGCGGGCTACGGCCCTCCGGAGGTGCTCTACCTGGGCAAGGGCGCCACGTTCGTGCTGCTCTACGCCTTCCCGTTCTTGCTGCTCGCGCAGACCGATTGGGCGGTGGCCGGTGTGGCCAAGCCGATCGCGTACGCCTTCCTGGTCTGGGGCATTGTGCTGTACGTCTGGGCCGGGCTCATTTATGTCATGCAGGCGGTCACCGCGATCCGGCGACCGAGGCCACTCTTAGAGGGCATCTGATCTTGGTTGGGGCGATATGTCTGTGTCGGGTGACGGCTGATACCTTGATCAACTTGTGGGGTCCCGGCGTGCGTACCGCAGCGACTTGTCCGATGCTCGCTGGGCGTTGATCGAGCCAACGCTGACGGCGTGGCGTGCTGCCCGGCGTGGGCCGGGAACCGTGATGCGCGTGCATGACTTGCGGGAGATCGTGAACGCGATCCTGTACGTGTGCCGGACCGGGATCGCCTGGGAGTATCTGCCGCACGACTTCCCGCCCTGCAAGACGGTTTATGACTACTACGCCAAGTGGGAAGCCGATGGCACAACGGAAACGCTGCATGACCTGTTGCGTGACCAAGTCCGCGTCGCGAAAGGCCGCGCTGCTGCCCCGACGGCGGCGATCATCGACTCGCAGAGCGTGAAAACCTCCTGCAATGTCAGCGAATCCAGTCAGGGTATCGACGCGGGCAAGAAGATCAAGGGCCGCAAACGGCACATCGCCACCGATGTGCTCGGCCTGCTGCTGGCGGTAATCGTGACCGCGGCGTCGGTGCAGGATTCCGCTGGCGGGCAACAGGTTCTCGATCATCTCGCCGCTGCGCATCCGACCGTGTCGGCGGCATGGGTGGACGGTGGCTACAACAACACAGTCATCCGTCATGGAGCCCAGCGGGGTATCCGGGTTGAGGTCGTCAAACGCCCTTCTGCCAAGGGATTCCACGTGTTGCCCCGGCGGTGGGTAGTGGAGCGCAGTCTGGGCTGGCTGATGCAACACCGCCGACTCGCGCGCGACTACGAAGCCCTGCCCCAGCGGTCGCGCACGATGGTCCACTGGGCGATGACTAACATAATGAGCCGCACCCTGACCGGGGAATCCACCCAAACCTGGCGAAACGATCCACCCAAAGCAGACATTCTTGCCTAACTAAGATCAGATGCCCTCTAAGAGGCACCGCCGAGTGAGTCTCGGAATAGCGAGTCAGGATCCGCGTGGATGGATCGGCGTTCTGCGGGTTGGACCTGGACTGGACCGTCCCGGTCCAGCCCGCAGGACGCCGAGGCGCCGCGCGGGCCTGATCTCGCCCGAACGCTCACTCGGCGGTGCCTCTAAGCTCTGCGCCAACCAGCGCAGTCGGTGATCGACAAGAGGAGACGGGGACGTGACGCCGGAAGAGTTGAAGTACACACCTGACCACGAGTGGATCGCCGTGAACGGCGACACCGTGCGGGTGGGCATCACCGACTTCGCCCAGGAACAGCTGGGTGACGTGGTGTTCGTGCAGTTGCCCGAGGTCGGCGGGACGGTGTCGGCGAAGGACTCGGTCGGCGAGGTGGAGTCGACCAAGAGCGTGTCGGAGATCTACGCCCCGCTCGGCGGCGAGGTGGTCGCGGTGAACGAGACGCTGAACGACACCCCCGAGTTGATCAACTCGGACCCGTTCGGCGATGGCTGGATGTTCGAGCTCAAGATCAGCAACTCCGCCGAGCTCGGTGACTTGCTCGACGCCGCCGCCTATGGCGAGCTGACCGGTCAGGCATGAGAAGGATCTTGGACTGGTTCCGCAGGCGACGGGGCGCATCTGGGGGACCAGCCGATTCGTCATATGGCCCGCACGGTACGTTTGGCGGAACAAGCGATTCCAGTAGCAGGAGGAGAGCTCAGGTGAGCACGAACGACGGACCCGGCGTTCCGCCGGAGCAGTCTCCGGAGCGGACCTCCGTCTTCCGGGCCGACTTCCTCGCCGATGTCGAGGGCCAGCAGGCACCCGCGCCGGAGCCGCAGGTCGCCGGGATCGACGCGTTGCCAGCCGGTTCGGCTCTGCTGGTGGTGAAGCGTGGCCCGAACGCGGGCTCCCGGTTCCTGCTGGACCGTGACACCACGAGCGCGGGCCGTCACCCGGACAGCGACATCTTCCTCGACGACGTCACGGTTTCCCGCAGGCACGCGGAATTCCGCCGTGAGGGCAGCGACTTCGTCGTGATCGACGTCGGCAGTCTGAACGGTACGTACGTCAACCGTGAGCCGGTGGATCAGGCCGTGCTCGCCGGTGGCGACGAGGTTCAGATCGGCAAGTTCCGGCTGGTCTTCCTCACCGGCCCCGGCGGCCAGTAAAAGGCGAGTGAACGCCAGTTAGACCAGGTAGGAACAGTCGGGAAGCGCACGGGCCGGGGGTATCCCCGGCCCGAGCTTGTTTTCTGTTGCCCTGCACACACTTTGTGTGTCCGATGTGTTGCGCCGGGTGATCGGCGGCTAGAACAGGCCATCATATGAGCTGCACAGAGCGCAGATCGTGATCGATATGCAAACCTGGGATGTCAAGCGTGGGGCCCGGATGGCGGGTAGCGTCATTGTTGACGATGCGCGATCCTCTTGGCAGCAGGGGGTCGTCGCGGTTGAGCGTGCTGAGGGAGGCGATGGCCGATGAGCGAGATGCGCGTCGTTGGCGTGCGGGTCGAGCTGCCCGCCAACCAGCCGATCTTGTTGCTACGCGAGACCGAGGGCGAACGCTACCTGCCGATCTGGATCGGCTCGGTGGAAGCCACAGCGATCGCGCTGGAACAACAGGGTGTGCGGCCTGCCCGGCCGCTGACCCACGACCTGCTCAAGGACGTGATCGCGGCACTTGGTCGTGAGCTGGAGCAAGTGCGGATCACCGACCTGCGGGAAGGCACGTTCTTCGCCGAGCTTGTCTTCGACGGTGACATCAGGGTGTCGGCGAGGCCGAGCGACTCCGTCGCGCTGGCCCTGCGGATCGGCGTGCCGATCCATGCCGAGGACTCCGTGCTCGCCGAGGCCGGACTCATCATTCCGGACGAGCAGGAAGACGAAGTCGAGAAGTTCCGCGAGTTCCTGGATTCGGTCTCGCCAGAGGATTTTAGAGGTGCGGACACCTGACCGACGCCCGCTGAGGCGAACAGGTGTCCGCTTATTCCATGTCATGCTGCCCGTTCGCGGGCTGAGCACACGTCCAAGTGGTGTGAACCACTTCGCTTGATTCGCGGCGCTCCGCGCGTCGCGTTGACCGGGATGCTCCCCCGTCCTACCGTCAGATACGAGCCAATGACGACGGCGTGACCACTAGAGGCGCCGCCGTCGAATGCTCATGACCGGCGTATTCCTGCTCCTGTTGGCGGGCGCTGGGGACGATGGGAGGCAGTGTGATGGAGCAACGGCCCGACAGTCCGCTCGCCGGTGTGGACGCCGGTGAACAGGGCGAGCTGTTCCCGGACGCTTCACTGCCGGACGAGCTGGTCGGCTACCGCGGCCCTGCGGCGTGCCAGATCGCGGGGATAACGTACCGCCAGCTGGACTACTGGGCGCGCACGGGGTTGGTCGCCCCGTCCATCCGCACGGCGCACGGATCGGGCAGTCAGCGGCTGTACTCGTTCAAGGACATTCTGGTGTTGAAGGTGGTCAAGCGGCTGCTGGACACCGGCGTCTCGCTGCAGAACATCCGCGTCGCCGTCGACCACCTGCGCCGAAGGGGCGTGCGCGACCTCGCGAAAATCACCCTCTTCAGCGACGGAACGACCGTCTACGAGTGCTCGTCGCCGGAAGAAGTCGTCGATTTGCTGCAGGGCGGCCAAGGTGTGTTCGGTATCGCGGTGAGTGGCGCGATGCGGGAGATCAGCGGAACGATCCACGAGTTCCCGGCCGAGCGGGCCGACGGAGCCGAGTTGATCCAGCACGACGACGAACTGACCGCAAGGCGACGCGCCCGCAACGCGGGATGATGAACAGGTTCACGCGAGCCTTGGCCGCGGTGGCGTTGGTCGTCCCGGCGGTGCAGGGATGCGCGGCCGAGAAGATCTGTTCCGCCGGTCAAGTCGTGATCGAGCGCGCGGGCGGCGGCCGGATGTGTGAGAAACCGGCGCCAACCGACCGGAGCTGCCCGGACGGCGAGATCTTGTTGAAGAACCCGGACGCGGGCCGCGAGGGATGCATCCCGAACGTCTATTCGTCGGATTCGTACACCGACAAACTCCCGAAAACATCCGGGTGACCTAGACACCAGTCACACATAACCAGTAGATGATCGGCCGCGCGCTATCCTTACGCGGTAGTCGACGACGTCGTGCGGGAGAGACCGGGTTGCGCTAGGGGCCCGGCACCGAAGGAGCAATTCCTCCCCGGAACCTCTCAGGTACCCAGGACCGCACGAAGTAGACGCCTCTGGAAAGTGGGTTCGCGGACCCCGCCGACGGTGAAAGCTCGCAGCAGTGCGCGAGTGAAGCTCTCAGGCGCCCGATCGTGGGTACGGACAGAGGGGGAGGGCTTGCCGGAGCACGCCCGACCCTCGCCGGAGGCTGAAGATGACCCAGGACCGGATCTCGCTGGCAGATCTCGAGCACGGTACGCCGTTCGCGGACCGGCACATCGGCCCGCGCAATGGCGAGATCGCCAAGATCCTCGACGTCGTGGGCGTCGACTCGCTTGAGACGTTGGCGCAGCGCGCCGTACCTGACTCGATCCGCGAGACCAACCTGGTGATGGACCTGCCGCCAGCCGCGACGGAGGCCGAGGCGCTGGCTGAGCTCCGCGCGCTCGCTGCGCGTAACCGCCCGATCACGCAGATGATCGGCCTTGGCTACTACGGCACCCAGACCCCGCCGGTGATCCTGCGCAACGTACTGGAGAGCCCGGCCTGGTACACGGCGTACACGCCGTACCAGCCGGAGATCTCGCAGGGCAGGCTCGAGGCACTGCTGAACTTCCAGACGATGGTCGCCGACCTGACCGGCGTGCCGGTGGCCAACGCGTCGATGCTGGACGAGGGCACGGCCGCAGCCGAGGCGATGACGCTGGTGCGGCGCGGCGGAAAGGCCAAGTCGCCGCGGTTCCTTGTGGACGCGGACACGTTCCCGCAGACCGTCGCGGTGATCGAGACCCGCGCCGAGCCGCTGGGTATCGAGGTCGAGGTCGTCGACCTGACCGACGGGCTGCCCGAGGGCGAGTTCTTCGGGGTTCTGCTGTCCTACCCGGGTGGCAGCGGCGTGCTGCGTGACCACGAGGCGCTGATCTCAGACGCGCACGGTCGTGGCGCGCAGGTCGTTGTGGCCGCGGACCTGCTGTCGCTGACGCTGCTGCGTCCTCCGGGTGAGATCGGCGCGGACGTAGTTGTCGGCACGACCCAGCGTTTCGGTGTTCCGATGGGCTTTGGTGGCCCGCACGCCGGATATATGGCTGTACGTAAGGGACTTGAGCGCCAGCTCCCGGGCCGTTTGGTTGGCGTGAGCACCGACGCTGACGGCTCGATGGCGTACCGGCTGGCGCTGCAGACTCGTGAGCAGCACATCCGCCGGGAGAAGGCGACCAGCAACATCTGTACCGCCCAGGTCCTGCTCGCGGTCGTCGCGTCCATGTACGCGGTCTACCACGGCCCGGCTGGCCTGAAGTCGATTGCCTTGCGGGCGCACAGGATGGCGGCCGTGCTGGCGGCTGGTCTGCGTGCCGGTGGCGTCGAAGTTGTGCACCCCCAGTTCTTCGACACCATCCGGGTCCGCGTTCCTGGGCGAGCGTCCGATGTGGTCAACGCCGCCCGTGAGCGCGACATCAACCTGTGGCTTGTGGACGGTGACCACGTCGCGATTTCATGCGACGAAACCACCACGCGTGCACACATTTCCCTTGTCTGGCAAGCCTTTGGTGTATCAGCTGATGTGGACACTGTGGACGCGTCCACTTCGGACATTATCCCCGCCGAACTGCTGCGGACCTCGGAGTACTTGACGCACCCGGTATTCCACACCCACCGCTCGGAGACCGCGCTGCTGCGCTACCTGCGTGCGTTGTCGGACAAGGACATCGCGTTGGACCGGAGCATGATTCCGCTGGGATCGTGCACGATGAAGCTGAACGCGACCGCGGAGATGGAACCCATCACGTGGCCGGAGTTCTCCAGCCTGCACCCGTTCGCGCCAGCGGAGGACGCCTCGGGTCTGCTGGAGATCATCACCGACCTGGAAAGCTGGCTCGCCCAGATCACCGGCTACCACGCGGTGTCCCTGCAGCCCAACGCAGGCAGCCAGGGGGAGTTCGCGGGTCTGCTGGCAATCCGCGCGTACCACCGCGACCGCGGCGAGACCCGCCGTGACGTCTGCCTGATCCCCGCAAGCGCACACGGAACGAACGCGGCATCCGCGGTGATGGCCGGAATGCGCGTCGCGGTCGTGAAATGCGATGACAACGGCAACATCGACATGGACCACCTGCGCACATCGGTGCAGGAGCACAAGAACGACCTCGCCGCGATCATGATCACCTATCCGTCAACCCACGGCGTGTACGAAGACACCGTGCGCGAGGTCTGCGGCCTTGTCCACGACGCGGGCGGCCAGGTCTATGTGGACGGTGCGAACCTGAACGCCCTGATCGGCCTCGCGCAGTACGGCCGTTTCGGCTCGGACGTCTCACACCTGAACCTGCACAAGACCTTCTGCATCCCGCACGGAGGCGGTGGCCCCGGCGTCGGCCCGATCGGAGTCCGCGAGCACCTCGCGCCGTTCCTGCCGAACCACCCGCTGCAGCCGCAAGCAGGCCCGAAGACCGGCGTCGGCCCGATCAGCGCGGCACCATGGGGCAGTGCGTCAATTCTGCCAATCTCCTGGGCTTACGTCCGCATGATGGGCGCAACCGGCCTCCGCAACGCGACGCTGACGGCCGTGGCGGCTGCGAACTACGTGGCCCGCCGGTTGGACGAGCACTACCCGGTCCTGTACACGGGCGAGGGCGGATTCGTTGCCCACGAATGCATCCTGGACCTGCGACCGATCACCAAGGCGACCGGCGTGACCGTGGATGACGTGGCCAAGCGTTTGGCCGACTATGGCCTGCACGCCCCGACAATGTCGTTCCCTGTGGCGGGAACGCTCATGGTCGAGCCGACCGAGAGCGAGGACCTCGCGGAGCTGGATCGCTTCTGCGAAGCCATGATCGCGATCAAGGCGGAGATCGACAAGGTCGGCGCGGGCGAGTGGCCGATGGACGACAACCCCCTGTGCAACGCCCCGCACACGGCGGCTTCCATTGCGGGCGAGTGGAACCATCCTTACAGCCGCGAGATCGCCGCTTTCCCGGTCACCTCGGACCGGCCGAAGGCGTGGCCTCCGGTTCGGCGTATCGACGGCGCCAAGGGCGACCGCAACCTGGTTTGCTCCTGCCCGCCTTTGGACGCGTACACCAGCTAGATACCCGTGGGCGCCCCGGTTAGGATGCTTGCAGGCGAGTTCCACGCCCAACCTCCTGACCGGGTGCCCACGCTGCCCGGCTTACGCGGAGGCAAAGGGGACCTGTGTGCCTCGGGACGCTCTCTTCGTCACGCCTGAACACAGGCTGTCGTGGCATCGGGGCGCGTGGGGTCCGGGTGTCGGTGGCGACGGCCGAGGAGTTTGGTGATGACGTCACGCAAGCAGCTCAAAGCCCAGGTCCGTGCCCGGATGGCCAAGACCGGCGAGCGCTACACCACCGCGTTGGCCCATGTGGCCGGAGCGTCTCCGGCTGGCGGGTGGACGTTGCGTGGAGGCACGGACCCCGACGCGGCGGGCCTGCACGCGATGCTCACGGCACGAGGCATTTCCGGTCTGACCGAGGCGCTGGTGTTCGGCATCGGCGGCGGGATCGGCGCTGGCTACATCCTGTGGGAGTTCAAGCACGACAACAGCCGTTACGTGACGATAGGCTTTGACAACTCCTGGCAGTACTTCGGCCGTCGCACCGAGAAGGTCCTCACCCGCCTTGGCATCGCAGCTGAGTGGCACAGGTCCGCGCCTAAGCCTGAATCCACCGATAGACCTTGTGTTGATCTTCCGGGGTGTTCTGGTCATGTGTGGATCTTGGGTTTTGGTGGTGGGCATGGTGAAACGGCTGGCTTGTCCAGCGTGTCCACGGGAGGTCTCCGGTCGGGCCCTGGCGGGCGGGTGGTGAAGAAAAGGTCAGGCGGCGGGTGGGCTGGCGGCGGTGTGCAGGGTGGTGAAAGCCTCGGCCCAGGGCCAGTGCTCGGGTAGGTGCAGGACCGGGCGGCCTTGAGGGCGGGCAAGGCGGGCTGGGACGCAGACGAGGTGTTTGCGCAGTGTCGCGCCGCGGGCTTTGGCGTGGAAGGTGCTGGTGAGGCTGCCTGCGGCGCGCAGCAGGTTGTGGGCGAGGGCGGTGCAGACGACCCACGCGGCGTTGGCGTCGAACTGCCCCGATGGCAGATGCGCCAGCGGGCCGTCGATGAGGTCGGCGAAGGTCGTTTCGACGATCGCGTGCTGCCGGTGGGCGAGATCAGCGTCTACTGTGGATAGTTCGGTGTTGGTGAAGAACGCGTGGTAACGCCAGATCGGGAACAGGGCGTTCTCGGAGTTCTTGTCCTTCACCCGGCGTACCACCAGCCGGGCGGTGATGACGTGGCGGGTTCCGGCGAAGGCGGTATAGCCGGTCTCGGCGACCTCGGCGTCAGAGATCAGCTCGCCGGTATCGGGATCTTCCACCGAACCCGGGTAGCGCACCGCGACCCACGCGTCCTCGGCGATCGCCGTGATGGCGGCCTGGATTGACGGGTTGGTCGCCACGGTGATCGAGAACATCGCCCCGGCGCGGCGTGCGGCACTGACCACTGTGCCGGCGTAGTAGGCGGAATCGCCGCGGACCAGGATCCGTCCCGCGCGTGCCCCGGCGGCTTTCGCAGTGTTCAGGGCTTGGGTCAGTAACCTCGCCGCGCCCCGCGCGGAACCGGCGTTGCCTGCCCGCAGACGGATCGCGGCGACGAGGGGTGCGGCCAGCCGGGTGGAGATCGTGACCACCAGCGGCGAGAGCCCTCGCAGCAACAATTGGTAGCCACCGACTTTGGCCGGCCCGAACCGCGCACCTCGTTTCTGGGTGCCGTACACGCGGCGCAGCAGCGAGTCGATGTCCACAAAGGTCATCTGATCCGCCCCGGCCAGCACCGGGGTCTTCGCCGCCAGCGACACCAGCATCGCGCGCAGCACCGCGGCCAGTTGCAGCGCATGGCCGTGGGTGAACGAGCGCAGAAACGATCCCAGCGTCGAGGGCGCGTACACCCCGGTGAACAGACGTTTCATCCCGCCGTGGCGGATCACGTCCAGGTCATCGATACAGTCCGCGCCCGCGAGCATCCCCGCGACGATCGAGGCGACCTTGCCTGCCGGGCTGGCCCCAGTCGACGGGATCGGAGCGTTCGTGATCTCTACCTTCTGCGCTACCAGTTCCGACATGCCCGCCCGCTCGGCCAGCGCCATCACCGGCACGATCCCGGCGCAGGACACGAGATTCTCCTCATCGAACCGCACCGCCGCCCGCGACCACCTGTGCGATAATTTCACTGAAAGTGCCTTCCATCCCCGGGTGATAATCGAGCCTCAGTAACTCGTATTATCACAGGTCAGAAGGCACTTTCACTTGTAACACGCCGCCCCGAACACCCACTCATCAGTGGATTCAGGCTAAGGCGGCGCAGGCGTGGCTGACCGGCCAGTTGGCCGACGGCAACGCCGTGATGGTGTGGCCGGACCGTTACCAGATCGGCTACTGGGACCTTCCGGAGCAGCTCGACGGCCACGGCGGTCACCCGGTTGTGGTGTACGCAGCTTCTGGTGACCAGGTGTATCTGGACGACCGGAACCTGGCGCCGCTGACCGTTGCCCGAGCGGACCTGGACCGGGCGGTGGCCCGGGTCGGCAGTTGGAAGAACCAGGGGCTCGTGATCACCGACCGGGATCGCACGCCTGATGTCGAGACTGCGGTTCGCGAGGGTTTGCGGGATGTCGTTGAGCATCTGTCGGCGAAGTCGGACTCGTTCTCGTTGCCCGCGTGGCGCAAGTGGTCACGGATGATGACAAACACCAAGGCCGCCAAGGCGTGGCCACGGGTGTTCGCCGACGGACAGTGGCTCGACCTGGCGATGCAGGGCGTCCGGGAGGGTGTGGACGCCCGTTTCGGGGTCACCGGCGGTAACTTGCGGCCGTTGTTCGCGGATTTCCTTGAGCAGGCTGGGCATTCCGGACTGGCGCCGCAGTGGCGGGAGATCGCCGAGATGTGGCACGCGCTGGGCGAGATGACCGAGTTCGCGGCCATGGGCAAGCAGCTCAATGCGTTGTACGAGGCGGAAACCGATGCCATTGCCCGCCTAAAGGCGACGACAACGGCCTGACGGAGCACCGCGGCTCGGCATCAACACGGCCGGATCCGTCGGCAGATGGGCCTCAGTGGGCGGCGGTCGAGTCGCGGACGACCAAGGTCGTGGCCAATTCGATGTGCAGAGCCTCGGGTTGGTGACCGTCGAGCACCCGCATGAGCTGGGTGACGGCGATGCGGCCCATCTCCTGCAACGGTTGCCGCACGGTGGTCAGCGCGGGATCGGTGGCCTCGCTGAGATCGATGTCGTCGAACCCGGCGACGGACAGATCCTCAGGGACCCGCAGTCCCCGTTCCCGTGCGGCCTGCAACGTGCCGACGGCGACCTTGTCGTTGAAGCACACGATCGCGGTCAGCCGGGGTGAGAGGTCAAGGAGGGACGCCGCGGCGCTGCGACCTGCGGCAGTGGTGGGTTCGATGTGGCGCAACCGTTCTGGCGTCAGCAGGATTCCGGCTTGGGCGAGGGCGGCGCGGTGTCCGGCCAGGCGCGCGTCGCCCGCCAGCCACTCGTCGGGGCCCGCGATGACGCCGATGTCCCTGTGGCCGAGGCCGATCAGATGGTCGGCAACTGCCCTGGCACCGGAGAAATGGGCTGCTGAGACAGCGGCGATGTCCGGCGGTGGTGGGGTGCGGGGATCGACCACGACGAATGGAAAACCGGTGTGGGACAACGTGACCAGCTGGTCGCCTGCCTCCGGCGGAAGGATCAGGATCGCGCCGTTGATGTCGTCTTGGCTTGGCAGTACCGTGAGCGCGTCGCTGTCCTGTGCGGATTCTCCTGCGTCAAGGACTAGGCGCAGGCCGTGGAGTTTCAGGGTTTCCGCGATTGAGGAGACGATCACGCCGAAGTAGTCCGTCAGCACGTATGGGCAGCGGACATACACCGTGCGCGGCCGGGAAGGCTGGGTTGCGCGCTGTTTGTGGCGTTCGACGGCTTGCAGGACCAGGTCGCGGGTTCGGGGCGCCACGTTCACGCGGTCGTTGAGTACCCGCGAGACGGTCGCGACCGAGACACCGGTCTCCGCCGCTATGTCACGGAGACTCGCGCGCCGGTTATCGGGCATGGCGCTGTTTCAGGTGCCCGGGCTGGCGTTGCACCTGGTGAGTATAGCGAAGGCTTGACGACGTCAACCGGCGCGGTGTTTCATGCTGCAAGTCGGTGTTTCATGGTGATCACCGCTTGTTACAAGGACGGCGATGAGAACGATTGTCGTGTCGGTGGCCCTCGTCGCGGGGCTCGCCGCGGTGCCTGCGGCCGAGGCCTCCGGTGAACGAGTGCGGGTGTGGGTGACCACGCCGGATCGGTCTGAACTGCTGGCGCAACGTCCGCCGGTGACGTTCGGCAAGAGCCCGTCCACCCAGCCGACGATCGTCATCGACCCTGATCGCGAGTATCAGACCGTCGACGGGTTCGGCGCGTCGATCACCGATTCCTCCGCCGCGGTGCTCGCTGGTCTTGCGCCTGCTGTCCGGGCTGACACGATGCGCGAGCTGTTCGATCCGGTACGCGCACGCAACATAGTCCTTGGCACCACACGTAACTGGGCGCGCAGCGTGGTCAACTGGAACATCGCGCTGGACAGCACCGGCGGCCCACACAACGGCGGCTGCGGCACGTGCACAGGCCTGGTCACGGTGCACCCAGACGGTTCCGTAACCACAGACGCCGAGTACTACACGATCGGACACCTGGCGAAGTTCGTGAAACCCGGCGCCCGCCGCGTCGCCAGCACGTCCTTCGGCACCACGGGCTGGAACGGCCAGATCATGGACGCCGCGTTCCGCAATCCGGACGGATCCACCGCACTCGTGGTCCACAACCAAAACGACGACCCGCGGTCGTTCGCGGTCAACGTCGGAGACCGCACCTTCGAGTACACGCTGCCCGGCGGCGCCCTGGCCACCTTCACCTGGCCCCGCGGCCACAGCCGAAGCCTGGACTTTGTGCCGATCAACGGTGCCACAGCCGCACCCGGGCCAGAAGCAAACCTCGCCGTTGACGACGACGCCTCAACCCGTTGGTCCAGCGGAGCACCTCAAGCCAACGGGCAGTACCTCCACGTGGATCTGGGCGCACGCAAGCGCTTCCGCCGAGTCGCTGTCGACAGCGGCGGGTACCTCGGTGACTACGCCCGCAACTGGCAGTTGGAGATCAGCGACAACGGCACCACATGGCGGACCGTCGCGACCGGGACCGGGGGCAGGCAACTCACGACCATTGACGTCCGCCACACCAGCGCACGGTTCTTACGTATCACCTCCACCAGTGCAGCAAGCGCTTGGTGGAGCGTCGCCGACATCCGCCTCTACGACTGAGGCGGAGCGGGGCACCGCCCCACGAGATTGCTCTTTACCCCTGCAAGGAGCGTCATGCACTCAACGATGAGGAGCAGGCGATGGCGGATCACCGCACTCGCCGCGGCAGCTGTCACTGCCGGAACTTTCCTGGCCATCCCGGCCCAGACCGCGCTTGCTGCGACAAGTGCCAGCGTCTGGCTGACCACTGGCGACCGGTCGAACCTGTTACGGCAACAAGGAAACGTCACTTTCGGTTCTGGTGGTAGCGGCCCGGTCATCACGGTCAACCCGAACGCCACCTACCAGTCGATGGTCGGGTTCGGTGCCTCGTTCACCGATTCGGCCGCGTGGAACGTCTTCAACTCGCCACGACGTGACGAGATCATGAACGCGCTGTTCAACCCGAACACCGGCGTGGGCATGACCTTCCTGCGTCAACCCATTGGCGCGACAGACTTCTCACGCAGCTTCTACACCTACAACGACGGCGCCGCCGACCCGACGCTGTCACGATTCTCCATCGCGCACGACAATGCCTACATCCTTCCGTTGGTACGCCAAGCCAAATCGCTCAACCCAAGACTGTCTATTATGGCCAGTCCGTGGAGCGCGCCAGCGTGGATGAAGAACAACAACAACCTGATCGGTGGGTCGCTCAACGACAGCCGGATCGGTGTGTACGCCGACTATCTGGTCAGGTTCACCCAGGCGTACACGGCCGCGGGCGCGCCGATCGACTACATGAGCGTGCAGAACGAGCCGAACTTCTCCCCGCCGGGGTATCCGGGCATGCTGATGTCGGCGGCACAGCAGTCGAACATCATCAACAACCTGGTGCCGAAGCTGCGTGCGGCCGGGTTCGGCACGAGGCTGCTCGGCTATGACCACAACTGGGACAACACCAGCTATGCCCAGCAGGTCAACAACAGTGCGGGCAACAACGTGGTCGGTTCGGCGTGGCACTGCTACGGCGGTAACCCAAGTGGACAGTCGGTGGTGCGCAATGCCCAGCCGAACAAGGAGATCTTCTTCACCGAGTGCTCCGGCACCTCGTCGGGCAGTGACGCCGCTACCTTCCGGGACACGTTGCGCTGGCAGGGGATCAACCTCGCGATCGGCACCACCCGCAACTGGGCAAGGACCGTCACGACGTGGAACATGGCCCTGGACAACAACCACGGCCCGGTCATTGGCAGCTGTGGCAACTGCATGGGCGTCGTCACCACGAACGGCAGCAACGTCACGTACAACGCCGAGTACTACGTGCTGGGCCACCTGAGCAAGTTCGTGCAGCCCGGTGCTGTGCGGATCGACTCGACCGGGTACGGCGAGGGCGGCATCCAGAATGTGGCGTTCCGCAACCCGAACGGATCGATCGTGCTCGTCGCGATCAACAGCGGCGGTACGCAGAACTTCCAGGTCTCCTATGGTGGCCAGTCGTTCGGATACCAGTTGCCGGGCGGCTCGATGGCGACATTCACCTGGCCGGGCACGCTTGACCCGCCGACCGGTCGGACCGGGCAGATCACCGGCCTGGCTGGCAAGTGCCTCGATGTCACCGGCGGATCGACGGTCAACGGCAACCTGCCACAGATCTGGACGTGCGTCGGCGGCCCGAACCAGCAGTGGACCATGGGTACCGACGGCACGATCCGCGGCCTTGGCAAGTGCCTCGACGTTGCTGGCGGCGGTACGGCAGATGGCACGCCGGTCCAGTCATGGGACTGTTTCGGCGCAGGCAACCAGCAATGGACCTATTCCGGCGGGACGTTGATCAACGTCCATACGAGAAAGTGCCTTGACGTCACGGGAAACAACTCCGCGGACGGCACCAAGCTGCAGATCTGGACCTGCGGCAGCGGAGCCAACCAGCGGTGGACCGTCCCAGCATAAAACTCCGGTGGGGCGGGCTTGGGGGTCCGCCCCGCCGGTTTCTAGCTGAGCTGCTCGGCCAATGCGACGATGATCCCTTCGGGGCCGCGGATGTAGCAGAACCGGTAGCTGTCGCCTTCGACGTTCGCCAACTCGCCGAGGAGTTCCCAGCCGCGGGCACGTATCCCTTCGGCGAGGGTGTCGATGTTGTCCACGGCGAACAAGATCCGCCGGATGCCCAGCGCGTGCACTGGCGCGTCGGCTGCGCCACTGACCGCCGTTGGCCGGTGGTAGCGCATCAGTTCGAGCCTGCCGTTGCCGTCTGGCGTCCGCATCATCGCGATGTCGAGCTTGACGTCGTCGAGCCCGACGATGCGGCCCATCCAATCGCCCTCGAACGTTCCCCTGCCTTGCGTGGTCAGGCCAAGGTGCTCGAAGAACTCGATCGTGGCATCGAGATCCTCGACGACGATGCCCACGTTTTCCAACCGCTTGATCATGGTGTGCCTCCTTACCCCAGTGACGGAGCCGGTTCGAGGAACTCGACACTGTCAGGAGGCGAATCTGGTGGGATCCATGAATTCGATCGGGCAATAGGTGGGTTCGCCGGTCACGATCTGCGCCAGCAGCTCGCCGATACCGGCGCAGTGCTTGAATCCGTGGCCGCTGTCGCCGCCTGCGACGGTCACGTGGTCGCTGATCCGTCCGACAAGGAACTGCTCGTCAGGCGAATCCGTGACGTGGCAGGGCTTGACGTCGAACGGCTTGGGGGCCAACGACGGAAACGCTTGCGCGACAGCGTCTTCGACATCGACGGTGTCCAGGGGATGCGCGCCGACCTTGACGGCGAAGTCCGCTGTCGAGCCGTGCCCCCACAGGCCCATCTCCTCGGAAAAGTCCCAGACGAAGGCAGGGAACTTCGCCAGCGAGAAATCGGCGGAATCCTTGGGACGGAACCAGCTCACGGGCGTCGGCGTGTGCTTCAACGGCAGATCCGGGACGAAGTGGCGCAAGCCCGCACCGGCCGCGATCACGATCTGGTCGGCTTCGATGGCCAGCGTCGGCGTGTAGACCGTGTTGCCTTCTATGGCCAGGACGTTGGTGTTCGCGTGCACGTCCGCGCCGAGCCGTTCGGCCGCGGCGACGTGGGCGCGGACGCTGAGCTCGGGGTAGCAGATGCCCGCGCCCGGGTCCCAAACGCCGATTTGTCCAGGTTGGACGTTGTACTGTGGTTGGCGTTCAACGACTTCCGTGTTGGTCAGCAGTTCGACCGGAACGCCTGCCTGCTGCGGCACGGTAATGGCCTTGCTGTCCGGATTTCCAACGTAGAGCAGGCCGGTCTGGTGGACATAGGTTTCGCCGGTCTGCGCGCCTAGCGCCGTCCACAGTTCAAGGGATTTCAGCGCGATCGCTGACAGGCTGGGATGTTCCATGCAGGCGATCCGGAACAGCCTTGTGCCGCCGTGGGATGAGCCTTGGTCGTGGCCGATCGCGTGCTGCTCGATGCCTGCCACGGTCAGGCCGCGCTGGGCAAGGCGCCAGAGCGCCGCCGATCCGAACGCGCCCAATCCGACAACCACGACATCTTTCCGGACGATCTGCAAACTAGCTCCTCACGCGGATCAAGGTGACGCCGTACGTTGCGATCCAGACGACCCACATTAACCAGCCAAGCAATCCGAGCAAGCCGATCGACAGGGTCGCGAACGTGAACATCAACATGGCCCCGGTGAAACCAAGCGTCGCGTGCCAGCGGCGGATCAGCCCGGCTTGCAGGCCGCCCATGGACAGTCCGAGCATCACGATCGCGAGGAACGTGCCATTGAGGCTGAACAAGGCCTCATGCAGGTTCCATAAGCCCTCGGTTGGCGGGTTCATCGCGTGCCGCAGTGCGATGACCGCGGTGAATGCGCCGTTCTGCAGCAGCATCCCGGCGAATCCGACCAGGGCCCAGCCGGATCGGAGGATGTTCAGCGCGCCCGCTGCGAAGAGCGTGGCCGCCAGGAAACTGGCCGGGCCCAAAGCCAAGGCCACGGCCAACGCCCGTGCTGTCCTTGGCGAAGAACTGGGCGGCCTCGGGGTACGGGGTTCCTGGGATGGGCAGGCCCGCTGGCACGGCGATCGCGTTGGCGAGGACGATCAGGATCGCGAACCCCAGTCCCGCCGCCCCGCTGAGCTGGGTGAACGTTTTGGTTTGACGACTCGTATAATGAATATAGCGAACGGAAGGCGATTGGTGGACACCCCACGGCGGAAGTACGACTCCCTCAAGCGCGCGACCCAGGCTCTGGAGACGCGGGCGGAGATCGCACGCGCCGCGCGAAAGCTCTTCGTGGAACAGGGATGGGCGGCCACGACCGTCCGCGATGTCGCGCGTGAGGCGGGCGTGTCCGTGCCGACCGTGTATTCGGTCTACGTCAACAAGACCGGCCTCGCGCTGGCCGTGGCGGACGCGGCGGACCTGTCGGCGGACGGGCCGCGGATGGTGGAGGAGTTGGAATCCGAGACCTCGCCCGCGAGGCAGCTCGCGGCGATGATCGGCTATGACCGGCGCCTGTACGAGCGTTCCGGCGAGGTCATCGTGCCGTTGCGCGAGGCTGGCCGGGTCGATCCTGAGCTCGCGGGTGTGCACAGCGAAGGCCGTCGGCGAGGCGATCAGACCAGGAGGCAGGTGTTTTCGGGGTGGTCGGACATGCGGATGGACGTCGAGACCGCGATCGACGTGTACGCGGCGCTCTGCAACATCGACGTCTACCTGACGTTGATCAACGAACGCGGCTGGTCGCCGGATCGCGTCGAGCAGTGGTGGAACGAGGTGCTTACGCGGGAACTGCTGCTCGTTGATGGACAGCCTTGATCACGCCGAGCGCGGCAACGAGCACAAGCGTGATGCCGTTGGCGACGATCACCGGCATGTCCGCGCCGAGCAGGCCGTAGACGAACCACGCGCCGACACCCGCACACATCATCAGGATCCATGCCCAGGACAGATCGCCGGTGCTTCTCGTGCGGAAGCACCGCACCACTTGCGGCAGAAAGGCGAGCGTGGTCAACGCGCCCGCGAACAGACCAAGGATGGTCAAGACAGATAACCCCTCGTTTGTGCAGTGGCTGTACAAAGGTACGATACGGGGGTGGGCGGCGTGACACAAGCGTCCAAGGACACGCTTGGGCAGCTCCTGCTGACCCTGCATGTCTCCGGCGGCCAAGCCAGCCGCGCCGAGCTGACCGACCGGCTCGGCTGCGGCCGCAGCGTGATGGGCTATCTCCTGGGCGAACTGGCCGACCGCTCACTCGTGCGGATCGACCGGACCGGTGGAAAACCCGGAGGCGGGCGGCCATCGCACCAAGTGACCATCCCCGCGGAAGCGCCGACGGTCGTCGCGGCGCAGATCCAGCCGGACGCGTTCACGGTCGCGACAGTGGGCCTCGGCGGCAAGATCCTCTCCCGCTCCACGCTCCCGCTGCGTAACCCGCAACCGTCCGAGGCACTCGACGAGCTCTGCGAGCTGATGAATCAGCACGTCGGGCCGAACGTGCTTGGGTTCGGAGTGGCCGTGCCGTCGCCAGTGCGGGCTGACGGATATGCCCCGGCCGCGTTGCACCTGGGCTGGCCCGGCCTGCACCTGCTGGACCTGCTGCGAGAGCACCTGGACCGGCCGGTCGCGATCGCCAACGACGCCAACCTGGCCGCGCTTGCCGAGCACAGGCATGGCGCGGGCAGGGAATCTGGTCAGCTGCTGTACCTGACGACTGGCAATGTCGGGCTCGGCGGGGGAGTGGTCACCGAGGGTCGCCTTTTCCTTGGCGCGCATGGGTATGCGATCGAGCCAGGGCACATCACGGTCGATCCGGATGGCGCGCAATGTCCGTGTGGCTCAACGGGATGCCTTGAGGTCGAGGCGGATCACCGGGCCCTGCTGCGGCTGCTGGGCATCGAGGTCCCGTTGCAGGAAGTCGCAGCTCGAATCGAGGACCTGTTGGCGTCGCCGTCCGAGGATGTGCTCGAAGCCGTGCACCGGGTGAACACGCGGCTCGCGATCGGGCTCGGCAGCTTGGCCAATATCGTTGACGCGGACCGAATCGTGCTCGGCGGAACGCTCGGCAAGCTGTACTCCCTTGAGCCCGAGACCGTCCGTCGAAAACTAGCGGAACGCGCGTTCCTGGCAGACCTGGCGCACGTGCCGATCACACCAGGCGAACTGGCGGACAGCGTTTTGCTTGGCGCTGCCGAGCTCGCCTTCCAACCGTTGCTCGACGATCCACGCGCCTTTGTGCGAGCGAACTAACCCCCGGAGCGAAGCGACGGGTTACGGCGCGACAGCGCGTGTGTCCACCATTCCTTGTGGTGAGTTGAACACGCTCGCGGCGTACAGCGGGTCCCAGCGGGGCTGGGAGCGAGTCGAGCAGTTTGACTCACCGTGAAGGAATGGTGGACACACGCCGGCTCGCGGGTTCAGCGAGATGCCCTGACATGCTCGGCCCTCTTTTTTCGTCCTGGTTGGGTTGGATGGTCTTCCGCGTGTCCGCCCCACCGGCACGGCGTGTCAAACTGCTCGACTCGCTTTCAGCCTGGTTGCTCGCCGCCGTGCGCCGCTCGCGCGTTCAACACGCCATGCCGGAGCGGCAGACACGCGCGGGCACCCGTCGCTGACTTCCCGCCTGTTCGCTTCGCTCACGGCGATACGTCATTGTGCTACCGGGTGCTTGTTCTTGCGTACATTTTCCGGCCTGGCCCTTTGTCCCCTCGATCATGGAGGCGTGAGCCGCCAGTCCTCGTACACAATGTGGGATACCTCCGGGCTCGTGCACTGTCTGGCAATGCCTGAGTGCGGCGGGAGGTGGGCAACTCGCCAACTGTTCGGGCCGGTCGCCGGTGGCTGACGAGCCCGGCTTTCTTTGTACGCCAAGGTGATTAGCGACTGATCCGGTCGACCTCACCGCGCGTGAGGGGCTAGCCGCCGTCCAGGGGTTTCAGCCCTGGCTGAAACCCGGGATCGACCCTCACGATCCGGCCAGCCTCGGCGCGAGGCTGTGCGCATGAGCAGCCAAGACATCACGCCATTTCGCATCGACATCCCGCAGTCCGACCTCGACGACCTGACCGACCGGCTCGATCTCACCCGCTGGACCTCGGCGCAGTTACCCGGTTGGGACCGCGGAGTGCCCACAGAGGAGTTAAAGCGGCTCGCCACCTACTGGGCCAACGGGTTCGACTGGCGCGCCCAGGAACAGAAGATCAACGCCTTCCCGCAGTTCCAGACCGAGATCGACGGCACGAACGTCCACTTCCTGCACGTGCGCTCGCCAGAGCCGGACGCGTTCCCGCTGATCCTGACGCACGGCTGGCCTGGCACGTTCGTTGAGTACCTCGGCGTCATCGCGGCACTGACCGACCCTCGCGCGCACGGAGGCGACCCGGCCGACGCCTTCCACCTGGTCATCCCCTCCATCCCCGGCTTCCCGTTCTCCGGCCCGGCGACCGACGCGGGCTGGAACGACACCCGGATCGCCAAGGCATGGGCGGAATTGATGAGCCGCCTTGGATACGAGCGTTACGGCGCCGCTGGAAACGACGCCGGTTCGATGATCACGCCAGTCCTGGCCAGGGTTGCCGCCGAACAGGTCCCGGCCGTGCACGTGACCCAGGTTTTCTCGTTCCCCAGCGGGGATCCCGCCGAGTTCGACGGCTTCGGCCCTGAGGAGTACGGCAGGCTCGGTTTCCTGCAGCGGTTCATGGACGAGCATTCGGGCTTCAACAAGCTCCAGTCCACCAGGCCCGAAACGCTGGCGCACGCGCTCGCGGACTCCCCGGTCGGCCAGCTGGCGTGGGTCATGGACCTGATCCGTGGCTTCGGCGATCACCCGGCCGAGATGGACAAGGCACTGGACGACGACTTCATCCTGACCGTCGCCTCGCTCTACTGGTTCACCAACACCGCAGGTTCCTCCGCGCGGCTGTACTACGAGAACTCTCACCAAGGCGAAGGAGAACCCGCGGCACGCGGCACGGTCCCTACCGGTGTCGCGGTGTTCGCCCACGACTTCAAAGCGATCCGCCCTTTCGCCGAGCGTGACCACAACATCGTGCACTGGTCGGAGTTCGACCGCGGCGGCCACTACTCGGGTGTTGACGCGCCTGACCTGCTGACCGGCGACCTGCGTACCTGCTTCCGCGACTACAGGTGATCATTCATGGCGCTCAATCGACGTAACCTCTTCTCGCTCACCGCGGCTACGGCTGTCCTCGGCGCTCCGGCGGCCGCTGCGGACACCGTGAGCGCGTCCCTGCCGGGTTTCCGCAGTGGATACGCCAACGTCAACGGCATCCGGATGCATTACGTGACCGGCGGCCGCGGCAGACCGCTGGTGCTGGTGCCTGGATGGCCGCAGACCTGGTGGGAGTTCCACAAGATCATGCCCGCGCTCGCGGCGAAGTACCGCGTGATCGCGGTGGATCTGCGTGGCCAAGGCAATTCGGACAAGCCAGCCGGTGGCTACGACAAGAAGACCATGGCACGGGACATCTACGAGCTTGTCCGCGAGCTCGGATACTCCACTGTGGACATCGTCGGGCACGACATCGGCGCGATGGTGGCGTTCAGCTTCGCCGCCAACCACCCCGACGCGACCAGGACCGTCAGCCTGCTGGACGTCTCGCATCCCGACGAGAACCTGTTCCGGATCCCGTTGCTGGCCCCGCCCGGCACGCCCGTGCACGTCTGGTGGTTCGCGTTCAACCAGGTCAGAGGCTTGCCAGAGCAGCTGCTCGCCGGGCGGTTCCGGTACATGGTCGACTGGCTGTTCAACACGATCCTCGTCGACAAGACCTCGGTCAGCGACCGTGACCGGGCGATCTACGCGGCCGCATGGAACCGGCCGGAGGCCATCCGTGCTGGCAACGCCTGGTACCAGGGCTTCTACCAGGACATCGAGGACCAGAAGGGGTACGGCAAGATCACCGCGCCGATGCTCGGACTGGCCGCCGAGTACAACGACACATTGCAGTACTCGTTGCCGGACAAGGGAACCAACGTCAAACTCGGCAAGATCGCCGGTGCCGGGCACTTCCTGCCGGAGGAACAACCGGAAGCGGTCCTCAAGGCCCTCACTGAGTTTCTATAAGGCTTCGACGAGCCCAAGGTCCGGCTGGAACAGTCAGTCTCCTCGTGAGTGGTTACGCGTGTTCTAACCCTGCTAACCACTCACGAGGGCTGACCAGGGCCTGGGCTGATGTCCGAACTCGTCCGGGTCGACCCGCGGACGGGCCTTACTGCGGCCGAACTGGCGGCGGTGCGTGCCTGCCTCGGGTGAGCCACTACCATCCGTGGCATTACGCCATGTGGAGTCGGAAGGGCAGTTCGTTGATGGGCGAGGTTCCTGTCGTTGAGATGAGCAACGGCGTATCCATTCCGCAGGTGGGCTTCGGAATGGCGTTGGTGCACGACAGCGTGGTCGCCGACGTGATCTGCACGGCGATCGAGGCTGGCTACCGCAGTTTCGACACCGCGTCGATCTATGGCAACGAAGAAGCCGTCGGCAAGGCGCTCGTCAGCTCGGGCGTGCCGCGTGACGAGCTGTTCGTGGCCACCAAGCTGTGGAAGAACGCGCAGGGTTACGACGCCGCGCTGCAGGCGTTCGACGAGAGCCTGAAGCGCCTCGGCCTCGAGTACATCGACCTTTTCATGATCCACTGGCCCGCGCCGGCGCGCGGCGACTTCGTGCAGACGTGGAAGGCACTGGAGAAGCTCGCGGTGGACGGCCGGGTGCGCGCGATCGGCGTCTCGAACTTCCAGATCTCGCACCTGCGCAGGCTGAGCGAGGAAACCAGCACGGTCCCCGCGTTCAACCAGATCGAGCTGCACCCGAACCTCGTGCAGGACAACCTGCGTGCGTACCACAGCGAGCACGGAATCGTGACCCAGGCGTGGAGCCCGCTGGCCGGTGGACGGCTCCTGCAGGACCCGGGCATCCGTGGCATGGCCGAGAAGTACGGCAAGTCACCTGCCCAGGTGATCCTGCGCTGGCACCTCGAGCTCGGCAACGTGGTGATCCCGAAGTCGGTCACGCCGTCCCGGATCCGCGAGAACATCGACATCTTCGACTTCGAGCTCGCCGAGGACGACGTGATGAGCCTCTCGGAGATGCACAACGACACCCGAGTCGGCCCGCACCCCGACCACTTCTCCTAACGGTTCGGCGCGACCAGGCCCAGTTCGTAGGCGGCGATCACCAGCTGGGCCCGGTCACGCGCGGCAAGCTTGCTCAACAGACGGCTGACGTGCGTCTTGACCGTTTTGACCGAGATGGTCAGTGCCGTGGCGATCTCGTCGTTGGACAGTCCGCGGCCGATGACCGTCAGGATCTCCGCTTCGCGTTGGGTCAGACCGTCGGGTTGTGGTGGCTGATGCCGTGGCGTGGCCAGGTAGTGCTCGACCAACCGCGTGAGAATGGCTGGCGCGAATAGGGACTCGCCTGCGTGCGTACGTCTGACCATGGTGAGAAGATCGTCCGGGTTGGTGTCCTTGAGCAGGAACCCGCTCGCGCCTGCTCGCAGTGCGCCGTAAACGTATTCGTCCAGCTCGAACATCGTCAGCACGAGGACTCGGGTGTCGCTGAGTTCCTCGCTGATCTGGCGCGTGGTCACGATGCCGTCCTGGCCGGGCATGCGGATGTCCATCAGCACGACGTCCGGGCGCAGTTGCCGCGCCAGTGTGAGGGCTTCGGTTCCGTCCGCAGCTTCGCCAACGACTGTCATGTCGGGCGCGGCGTTGATGATGATCGCGAGGCTGTGCCGGAGCAGGTGCTGGTCGTCGACGAGCAGAACGTCGATCACAGGACCTCTCCGTCGGGTAGGTGTGCGGTGACGCGAAACCCGTTGCCTGCCTGGCCAGTTCGCAGATCACCGCCGAGTGCGTCCACTCTTTCACGAAGGCCGTCGAGGCCATGTCCGGCGCCACGGGTTGGCTGCCATGGCGTTTTCGGCCCGTCGTCCTCGGCTGTCACGATGATCGTTTGATCGTCGCGCCGCAGGTCGATCCGGAGCTCGGTGGGACCTGCGTACCGCGAGGTGTTCGCGATGGCCTCACGCACGATCGCACAGACCGTCGCCTGAACACCGGGGGAAACGTCGCCGAGCGCGCCGATGCTCAGTTGCGCGGCCAGGCCAGTCGAACGCGCGGCTTCGACGAGGCCAGGGATGTCCGCGAGGCTCTGCACTGGACGTAGTGGGGCTTCGTCGGCGTCGCGTATCACGGTCAGCATGCGCCGCAGTTCGGAGATCGCGTGCTTGCTCGCGTGCACGATGTCTTCCAGTGCCTGATCGCGCTCGGATTCCCTGCGGTCGCCTTGAATGCGTTGTGCGGCCGTGGCTCGGAGCGTGATCATGCCGAGTCCATGGGAGACGATGTCGTGCAGCTCCCTGGCGATCCTGAGGCGTTCGTGGTGCGTGGCCTCGGCAGCGGCCCATGCGGTGAGGCGTGCTTCGTATTCACGTCTTTGGAGGCGTGCGCGCACGATCGTCCATATGGCCACACTGATCGCGGTTACGACGATGACGATCGGCACGATCGTGGCGCCCGGTCCGTCGGCGCCGACAGCCAACAATGCGATGGCCAGCAGACCGAGAACTGGTCCGAGTACGGGCCATACGCGTGATCTCCACACCGGACGGGTCGTCATGGTGCTCAACTCTATGCGTCACGCAGACGGAACAACGCGGTGGCGATCCCGACTGCCGCGGCGGCGCCGATTGCGTAGATGACGGTGTCTGGTGGCGCCGCGTACAGGAATGGGCTCAGTATGAAGTAGTAGCCCAGCAAGCCTGCGATCGCGGGGATTGTCCGCCGGAGCACGGATGCGACCGAGGCGGCGATCAGCGTGGTGAGTACTAAGTGGACGGCGGTTTCGCTTGCTCTGCCGACAAGTACGGCGGTGGGTGCCGCGACCGACAGCAGGACGACCATTTTGGACAGATAGATCGGGATTCGCCGGGGTGTCACGGCGAGTGTCGTGTAGATCTGCCTGCCTTGGTACTCCGAAGTTATCGCCACGACGCCGAGAACGATGAAGCCTGCTTGTGCGAAGACGACTGGCGCGTCGCCAGTGTCGGCGAACGAGAGAACGCCCGCGATCCCCAGCGCGCCAAGGATCGCCGGTAGCTTCAGTTTCAGGAATTCCGCCTTGATCACGCGTCCCTCCTGGTAAACGCCACGAACCCGGCGAGCAGCACCGCCGCGACCCACCCGCACATCACCAGGCCGCCGGTAAGCGGGGACAGCCGGATGGGCACGTCCATCTTGCCGACGAACATCTGCACCCCGGCCACGTCAGGCAAATAGACGGCCAGTGGCGTGAGCTTTGTCAGCAGGAAGGACACACTCACCAGCCCGGAGTTCACGATCAGCACTGTCAGCGGGATGATTCCGTTGCGCGCCAGCATGGTGATGCCGAACGCGAGCAGGGAGGTGAGCACCCAGTACACGATGATCGCCAGAACCCTTGGCACATCCATTTCGATGCGCGCGCTCAGAAATGTCAGCAGCGTCGCCGCCGTGGCCAGCCCGGCCGTCAGGACCGCCAGTGCCACGATTTTCGCGGCCAGCAAACGGATCCGGGACGGCACGACGATCAGGCTCGTCGTGACCTGACGGCCGTGCTCCTCGCCTTCGGTGAAGTATTCACTGCTCGCCAGCACGACGCCGAGCACGATCGCGCCGAACGTACCGAAGGCCAGTTCCTGATATCCGATGTCCGGGGACTGCTTGCCCGAGTTGAGGATCGCGATGCCGGTCGGCACGATCAGCCCTACCGCGATCGCGACCCATACCGCGGGCAGCGACCGTGCCTTGGCCAGCTCGCCGCGTAGCGCGTTCATCGCTTGATCAGCGCGAAAAACGCGTCCTCCAGGGTGTGATGGGTTCCGGTGATCTCGGCGAGCGTGCCGTGGGCCATCACTCGGCCGCGGTTGATGACGACCACGTCATCCACAGCCATCACTTCCATCAGATGACTGGACAGCAGCACCGTTTTGCCCGCGGCGGCGAAGTCCTTGAGAAACGTGCGGATCCAGCGGATGCCTTCGGGATCGAGACCGTTGATGGGCTCGTCGAGCACCAGGGCCTTCGGATCGCCCAACAACGCGGCGGCGATGCCAAGGCGCCTGCTCATCCCCAGCGAGTAACGGCCGACGCGTTTCCCCGCCGCTTCGGTCAGTCCGACCATGTCAAGGACTTCGTCGACTCGGCTTCGCGAAATGCCTGCCGCTGCGGCGATCCACCTCAGGTGCGCCCGGCCGGTGCGTGACCGATGCGCTCCTGAACCGTCCAGCATCGCGCCGATTTTCCTGACGGGATTTTTGAGCTGGGCGTAGGGAACCCCGTCCACCAAAGCCCGGCCGGACGTCGGATGGTCAAGGCCGAGCAGGATCCGCAGGGTCGAGGACTTGCCCGCGCCGTTCGGCCCGAGGAAACCGGTGACTCGTCCAGGGCGGGCTTCGAAGCTGACGTCGTCGAGGACGTGCCGCTTGGTGACGTGGTCGATCGTGAGCATGCGGTTGAGTCAATCCGGATCGAGGCGGCGGCACATCGGCTCGTGGCCCGATCTTGCCGGGACCGTGGTCCGTCAGACCTGGGTCTTACGGGCCGCTCGGGTTGCCCGTTTCGTCACACCGTTGTCAGTGTCGCGCGGGCATGTGCTTTGGTGATCATGTTGGGGAATGGGAGGAGACCACATGAGGCGCTGGACGACGCTGGCTGGACTGATCGCGCTCGTGGCCGGGACCTTTGTGCCGACCGCGCAGGCGGCGCCCGCGTGCCCGTCGGTTGGCGGGAACTATGCGGGGTCCGGGCCGTTCGCGGTGACGCAGGCGTCCAATGGGGCAGGAACGACGATCTTCCGGCCGACCAATTTGGGCAGCCTCGGCTGCGGCACCCACCCGGTGCTGCTGTGGGGCAACGGCGCAGCGGCGACACCCGCGAACTACGCCCCACTGCTGACCCACTTCGCGTCACACGGATTCATCGTGGCGGCGTATGAAGGCAAGTCGGAGGATCCAAAGTTCCTGCTGGCGGGGCTGGATTGGCTGACGCAGCAGAACAGCACCGCAGGCAGCCCGTTCGCGGGCAAGGTCGACCTGGCGCGCGTCGGCGCGACCGGGCACTCACTCGGCGGCGGCCAAGCGGTCGGAGCTGGCGCGGATCCCCGCGTGGACACAGTCGCACCGTTCTTGGGCGGGCCTTTCAACGACCCTGCCAAGTTGCGCGGTCCCGCGTTCTTCACTGCCGGTGAGCTCGACCCGATCGTGTGGTCGTCGGTGGTGAAGGGCGAGTACCAGAAGGCAAGCCAGGTGCCCGCGATCTTCGCCGAACTGCGTGGCAAAGGCCATTTCCTCGACGGTGACGCAGGCGGTCTGCGCGGACCGATCACCGCATGGTTCCGCTACCACCTGATGGGTGACACGCAGGCACGCGGTTTGTTCTTCGGCCCGAACTGCGGCTACTGCGGACCATCGGAGTGGACGAAGTTCGAGCGCAACGCGAAGGCAGCAGCGCTCTAGAGCCTTGGGAATCGGGTTCTAGTTACTTCTTTCCTAGGACACCGCCGTAGCTTTGGTAGAGGTGCAAAGGAGCCTCAGCTGCGGCGGTGTCCATGTGGTGCATGGCTTGGTGCCTGCGGGCGAACCCAGGCAACCAGCTCAGGTTCCTGGTTTTCAGTGAGCCGCTCGATGGCTGAAATAATCAAGAGGCCGTTCGAGTGAACGCTGCGGCCTCATTTTCGGCCGAATGCCAATAGCTTTGCCACTATGGATCCCAACTCGCCTCAGCAGTCACATCTATCCCATCTATCCCACCTGTTACAGGATGGGATGCCGTCAAGGTCACCTTCACGGCGTTCAACGCACCAAATCAGGCCCTCGCGCTCCGGCCATCTCTGATTCTTGGCGCCGCCTCTTTGTCCAGGTGGATCTCTTGTGATGTCACGGTTGGAAAATTGCTTCCGCTAAGCAAGCAAGAAATTGCGGTCTTCTGGTCCGAATCCGGCGCAACCGGGTACGTGCATCGCTACGCTCGGCATCCGATCCTCACCGACTGGAGGAAAATTTCATGCTGCTGCGGGGGTTCGGAGCGTGGTTTCTGGCCGGCGTCCTGCTGGCCACAACGTCTGGGTGTGGGCTTATGGGGGATTCGGACAGCCCAACACCGCCAGCCGGTGGCCAGTTGGAACGTAAGGTGATCAAGGTCGGCACGCTTGGCCTCGTCGACTCCGCACCACTCCATCTGGCCATGGAGAACGGTCACTTCGCTGCCGAGGGCCTCGAAGTGCAGCTCACGACCGGGGCCAAGGGGTCGGCCAATGTGGACAACGTGCTCGGTGGCGAGCTCGACTTCGGGTTGACCAGTTATCCGCCCGCGCTCATGCCCCAGGTCAAGGGGGTCGCCAATATCAAGATCGTCGCGGACGCCGTGCAGACCACCGAGAACCTGATTCTCTGTGTTGTCAAGAAGAACAGCCCGATCACCAAGCCTGCCGACCTCGTCGACAAGAAGATCGCCGTCTCGTCCAAGCGCGGTATTTCCGAGTTGACGCTCAACTCCCAGCTCAAGATGATGTCCGTTGACCATCGGAAGATCGAGTACATCTCGATGGAGATCGCCTCAATGCCGTCCGCTTTGGACAGAGGTGATGTCGCGGCCGCGGTCATCGCCGAGCCGCATTTGACCGCGGCCACCAAGGCCGGTCTGGTCAAGCTGATGGATCCGTTCTCCGGGCCCACCGCTGACTTCCCGTGGTCGGGGTGGATCGCCAAGAAGGAGTTCACCGACGCCAACCCGAACGTTGTCGCCGCCTTCAAACGCGCGCTCAACAAAGGCGTCGCGGAGACCGGTAGCCGGGACAAGGTCGGTCAGGTGCTGATGAAGCACGTCAAGATCGAACCGGACACGTACCAACTCATGACCATGCCCGTCTTCCCGACGAGCGTCGATCCCAAGCGCCTGCAACGCGTCGCCGACCTCATGCTCGAGCAAGGCGAGATCGACAAGCCCATCGACATGCGCTCGATGATGCTCAACTAGTGGTTGATCGTGACCACTAGTACTGCCAGTTCAGGCCGCTGCCGCCGTATTGCTCGATCGGGATCGCCTCGGTCCCCGGCGGCAGCCGGTCGATGTACAGCTTGCCGTGCAGGTGATCGATCTCGTGTGCGACCAACCGGGCCACACCTCTCTCGAAGATCGTGATCCGGCGCGCGCCGGACAGTTCCTGGTGTTCCACGTGCAGTACCAACGGCCGGGGTACGAGGCCGCGCACATCGAAGAACGACAGGCAACCTTCGTACTGCTCGTCGAACTCTTCGCCGTTTTCGATGATCCTCGGGTTCAGCAACATGATCACGTCGTCGGTTCCCGGTGGGAAGACGATCGCTGCCGCCCGGTCGATGCCGATCTGGTTCGCCGCGAAGCCCATGCCTTTGCCGAACGTGTGCGCTGCCGACACCCGTTTGGCCGCGGAGACCAGTTCTGCTATCACTCGTTTGGCGTCTTCGGCTTCTTCGGGTAAGTGGAAGGGTTTCGCCGGTCTGTGCAGGATCGGGTCGTCGGATTGCACGACTCCCAACGATCTCATCACCTGGCTCGGTTTCTCCTCCGGCTCGGCCGGTCGGGTCGACTGCTTGCGCCGGAAGTGCCACTCCAGCCGGTATCGAGCGTGCAAGGGCGGCTCTTCCGTCGTCCACGAGAAAATCCGGCGGTTTCCCGATCTCTGCTCGTTGATCGCGGTCCGGAACGGCATCGACTCCGCGGTCATCGACGTGTGCAGGCCCCAGACCGCTGGGTCGAGGTGTTCGGGAAAGTCAAGGCGTACAGACAAAAGCGACGTTGGCAGCCGGACGGCGCGCTGGAACCAGTTGCCCCACTTGTCATCCCGGACCGTGTATGTGTACTCGATCCAGGTACTCTGCCCTGGATACAAGGGAAAATGGCCGCTGTCGTTGGCGAACTGCAGCCACACTTCCTTGAACGCGTCCCGGTCGTGCTGTGCCACCCAGCGCATCGTCTCCGAGCGGTCCTCGCCGCACCAGGCCTGCAGATCGAGTTCTTCCCACGTGAGCGGGCGGTCCCGGTAGAGCTGGTTCGACAGGTCCGGATCGCCGGGAAACCGGTCAACCGAAATCCGGATCATGTAGCGGGTGATCGGATCCGTGCCGTAGTTGACCAGCTTTCGCCGCATGACCGCGCGATAGTTCCTGCCGTCGTAACGAAGTTCGGCGTCGTCATGTTCGACGAAAAGACTGCGGGTTGACGGTTCCGGGGCGCGCTCGATTGGAGTAGCGCGCACCACGACTGGGCGAAGGGCTTCGTACTCACGCCATGCACGGCGTAACGCACCACCGGCGTTCAGCGCGTCGTCCGCCGCTTTGGCGAACTCACGCGACGGGCGTTCGTGCCCGCTCTCCACTTTCGATACGTACGAACGGCTGTAGCCCATGGCAACAGCCACAGCGGTACGCGACATGCCGCGCACCTCCCGCCATCGCCGCAGTTCACCGACGAAGACGTCTTGGTGCGCAGGCGAGTCTTCGTCCTGGGTCGCCATGCTGCCTCCCACACCGGCTGACCGTGAGTACGCGTGAGCGCGCCGTGAGTAGCTCTCAGTCTTCCATGACATACCCCGTCGCTGGTGTCCTCGTATTCCAGATGTAGCACAGAAGGGGCTGAAACAGTGCGAAACACATCGACGACGACGGCGGTGACCGCGCAGACCACGAGTCCCGCGCAGCCGCGCAGCAGGGGACTTGTCATGAGCAAGCGCGCGCGCAGTGCTCGGCGCCTCGCCAGCCTGCTGACCACCAAGTCGGGCACTTACGTCCGGGTTTACTACGACCGGCAGATCCGCAGGTATCGGGTTGTATGGACAAACGGCCCCGATGCGGCACAGATGTTCACGTTCGCTGTTCAGGCAGCCGGGGATGTGTCTGAACTGGACGTGGCGACGTTGCTGTGGGACCGGGGGACAACGAACAACAACCACAAGTAAATAGCCAGACCCGTCGACCGGACGACGTTTCGCGGCTGGACGCCTGTGTCCAAGAAGCTGATGCCGCACCCCTCCCGACGCGTTGCCCGGTAGACGTGCCGTTCCGGTGGCCAGCCGACAGCCCCCGTGCTGGTCACCGGACGGCATCCAAAGTTCGTCGTCAAACGGGATATCTGATCAGTGTGCGCATCTTGTCAGGGGCATCCGTGCGCGGCCTGGTCAGGTAGATCTCGTGGTGCTTTCCAGTGAGCTGACGGCCCTCCTGCCGCACGAAATCCATCAGCCTGGCAATCGTGGGTGGTTCGGCGCTGTACGGGCCCTTGTGCAGGATCTGAGCGCACGTTCCCTCGGTGAACTCCTCGAACCGCACCCCTTCGACTGGCCTCTTGCGGGCCGCCTTGGCCATCGCCGAAGCGACGATCTCGGCCGTGGCCCGCGCCGGTTGCAAGATCATCATGGTCCATTGCCAGGCATCCCGGTCACCGGCCGCGAAGACTGCCGGATCGGGTGACCACCATTGCCCCTGAAGAGGGAACACCGAGTACTCCACTTGGGTTTTCAACGCGGCACGAACCGAATAGGCGACCGCGTACAACCTCGACACCGCATTGCTGTATTCGGGTGAATCCGGCGCGCCCTTACCGTCGACCATCAAGTACGGCAACGACGGCACGTCGATGAGTGCCGGTTCTTGCTTGCCGGAGAACAGATGTTTGTACTCATTCATGCGAATGCTCCAACGGGATGATGATCCGGGTGACCGGATTCTCAGGACCGGCGAGATAGGCCTCACGAGCCAGCCCGGACGGCCGGTGACCGCGTTCGTAGATCCACGCGAACAGGCCCTGGTAAGCCAAAGTGACGTCCTCGTACGGTCCAACGTGCGTGGTCATCGCGACCAGACCGGCTGGCAGCCGTTCGACATCACCGCCGGGTTCCTCGGTTTCCACGCCAACCGCGATCGCGATCCGCGTCGCGTCGATGTCCAACGGGAACAAGCCCCACCGCGGCCCGGCCAGGTTTCCCAGACCTGCCATGCACTTCCCGACCGCGAGACCGATTTCCTCTGGCGCGCAGACGGTTCGGTGCACGACCAAACGGCGTGCTGGTTCGTTGGCGAGCGTGACTTCCTGAGTAGCAAGCCTTCCGACAGCAACCGAGTCAACGCTCGCGCGGTACGTGTGCGCTGCTCGATCTCCGCCTCGACCCGGCTCAGATGCGTGCCGAGCACTTGTGCGTCCTGCAACGCGGCCGGAATCTCAGCCAGCGGAACGTCCAACCTGCGCAGCAACGCGATCGCCAGCGCGCGGCGCGCCTGTGCGGTGGAGTAGTAGCGATAGCCGGTTGCCGCGTCGACTTCGGCAGGGACGAGCAGGCCGAGCTGGTCGTAGTGGCGCAGCTGTTTGGCGCTGAGCCGGCAAATCCTGGCGAACTCGCCAATCGGCAGCAGGTGATCGGTCACACGTGCATCCTGATCCTTGCCACAGTGTCAAGGTCAACACAGTGGGAAGGTCAAATTCGTGGCTAACCTGGACGGGTGAACGGGTACCGCTTTGTCGCGATCGGGGACAGCTTCACCGAAGGGATCGGCGACCCTGGCCCGGACGGCACGTTCCGCGGCTGGGCGGACCGATTCGCCGAAATGCTGGCCGAACGCCGCGGCCCGATCAGTTACGCGAACCTGGCCGTGCGTGGCCTGACCGCACGCCAGGTCGTGCAGACCCAACTCGACGCCGCGGTGGCGCTGGAGCCCGAGCTGGTTACGGCGGTCGCGGGAATGAACGACCTGATCAGGCCGAAGCTGAACTTCCGCGAGTTCGTGGCCGACCAGGAGAAGATGATCAGCACCCTGGGCGCGACCGGCGCGCAGGTGATCACCGCGACCCTGCCAACCCCAGGCCAGGGCACGCCACTGCCGACGCCGTTACGCCGTGCGTTGGTCAAGCGGCTGAACCTGAGCAACGCCTTTGTCCGGCGAATTGCGGCCAAGCACGGCGCGCTGTGCCTCGACCTAGCCGCGATGCTGCCGCCCGGAACCGGCGGCTGGAGCGAAGACCGCCTGCACCCAGGGCCAGACGGGCACCGCGCGACGGCGCAGGCATGCATGGGCCTGCTCGACGGGGAACCGCCGCGCAGACTGGCCGTGACCGAAATCGTCGAGGTCGATCCCGGCGAGCCGACCTGGCGGGAACAGTTGCAGTGGACCAGGCAGTTCCTGGTGCCGTGGGTGAAACGGCGGCTGCGTGGCGAATCGAGCGCGATCGGGCTGGTCCCGAAGCGTTCGGGTTACGGGACAATATCGAGTTAGCCGTCGTTGGACAGCAGTTGACCCAGGGCGCCGTCTACGCCACGCGCATCGGGAAGGACGGACACTGTGCCGCCGGTGGTGCGGGCGAGGTCGGTCAGTTCACCGCGGTTGAGCTCAGGACCGATGGACAGGAAGCTGATCGGGAGCTTGCGTTGGGTGGTGTTCTTGCCCCGCAAGCGATCCTTCACTTGCGCGAACGACAACCCGCCATCGTTGGGCCCGTCGGTGATCACGACGACCCGATTGCGTTTGCCCACGGTGTACGAGCTCAGCGCGCTCTGGTAAACCGCGTCGAGGCTCGTGTACAGATGTGTGCCCGTGGCTGGTTGGAGGGCGTCGATACCGGCGTGCACCGCGGGTCGGTTCGTTGCGATTGGGCTTGTTGGCGTGAGCTGTTTGTACGGCTGGTCTGCCTCCAGTCGGCGGGAGAACTCCCAGATGCCAAGGGCGCCGCTGGCCATCCGGTCCGCCATCCCGTGCAGGGCTTGTTTCACCCAGTCGATGCGGGTCTTGCCCTCGTTGGTGAGCATCGAACGGGAGACGTCGACAAGGACCGTGATCACCTGACCGCCCTCGGCGGCGTTGGTCCATGTTGCTGAGATTTGTTGCGTGGTGGTGGCGTCAGCTGGGATGAGGCTGGTTGTTGCGCTGTCCCAACGGATTCCGGGGGAGTTCTGCGGGTATGCGGCGCCGCCTGCGGCCCGCAGGCCGATGTGGTTGAAGGACTGCTGTTGCGGGGTTTCCTTCAGGAAGTCACGGAACTTCAGCGCCGCACGGACCTTCGACTCATCGCCCGACAGCGCCACGAACGGGAAGTCCGCGGCCGGGGACGGGCCACGGGCCGCGACCTCGTACAACGGTTTGCCGACCGGCCTGCCGTCCAGGCCGAGGTTCCGGCGGTACAAATCGACCTCGGCCACCGGAACCGCGCTGTAGGAAGCGCTTTTACCGAGTTCGACCAAGGCGTCGACGGTCGTGCGAGGCACGTTGGCCGGACGCGCCGCCGCCAACTGGGCCAGATTCTGTTGCACCTCAGGCAAAGCCAGGGTTTCGACAGCCACCGGCCCTGATCGTTGCGGGCTGACCCCAGCGATCACGCATTGCAGCGCGAGAACGCTGGCGGTGTTGGCCGCGGGATCCGGCATCGCGACGGTGAACTTGCCCCATTCCGGCTTGCCGTAGCGGGCCCAGCCGTCTGAAGCGCTGGTCAACCCGGCCAGATCCGCGTAGGTGAACGAGTCGTGGTCTTCGAGCGGTTTGACGGCCTCGAACCCCACCGCCAGCACAATCGGGCTTGTGGCAACGGATTCAGCCGCTGAGCCGATCGCCGAGCCCTCCGCCGCGGACAGCCGGTTCACCCAGTACGACGACTCCGGCAGCCACGCGTGCGGCTTGTCACCCACGGTCCAGCCGCTGGTCAGGCCATCGAAAACCTGGCTGGATTCGTGCGCGACGACCTCGACTCGGACGCAGTGATCGGCGATCACGGTTTTCTGGACGTTCCAGCGCTTGGCCGCTTCCTCGACCGCCGACGCGGCGCTCGGAGTGACCGCGACCCGCAGCACCGAGTCGCCTTCCGGGCAGGATTTGGACACCACGGCCGCTCGTTGGTCGATCTGGTCGTTGATCCACGTCCAGCCGAGCCAGGCCAACGCGAGAACGGCTACGACACCAACAGTCGCGACGGGCCATTTGATTGCGCTACGCACGTCTTCCCCCGTGCGGTGCCAACCCATGCACACTCCGCCTTCGTGTCTGTCCGTAACCGGCAGGCCTTACTCAAGCGCGATCAACGCTAACAAAGCGCGGCGATGGGTCAAGTTCGCTCACTCTGCGTATACGTTACGTAACTGAAATTGACCTAATCGTTATCTGCACGATCAAGCAACTGAGTGCACAGCGCGATCAACTGGCTACGCAGCGGAGCGGCCCGGGTGGCGAATTCGGCCTGAAGGCGGGCGTAGGTCGCGCGTCCGGCGGGCGTCTCGATGGGCACAGGGGAGTAACCGAGTTCGCGAAGGTCGTACGGGCTCGCGCGCATATCGAGTTCACGCACGTCAGAGGCCAGTTCGAAGCACTCGGCGATCAGCTCGGACGGAGTGAACGGCGCCAGTTTGTAGCACCACTTGAACAAGTCCATGTTCGCGTGCAGGCAGCCTGGCTGTTCCAGGTCGATCTGCGTGACCCTCGCGGGCTGGAGCGTGTTGAGCGGCCGGGCCTCGGGCGTGAAGAACCGGAACGCGTCGAAATGCCCGCACTTGATCGGCAGCGACTCGACGACCGTGTCGGTCCCGGCTGAGCCGAGGCGCAGCGGCCACGACTCGTGCCGGATCTCCGACGAGCGGTAGACCATGGCCCATTCATGCAGGCCGAAGCAGCCGAGGCGCGGCGCACGGGACTCGGTCGCGGCAAGAAGCGATCGCACGAAAGCCACCGATTCCCGGCGCTGCGGAGTCAGCAGATCCCGCGACACCAGCACACCCTGCGGCGTCTGGACGTACCCGGTCCAGGCGAGGAACTCGCTGGCGTCCCCGGCCAGCGCCACATCCGGACCGGGATGCCAGCGCAGCAGCCGGGTCGGCCGGTAGGAGTAGTAGCTGAACAGGAAGTCCAGCACCGGGTGCTTCTGCCCCAGCGCCTTGCGCTCCTGGTGTGGCTCGACCCATTTGCGCATGCGTGAGACGTACGCCTCCCGCCGGGCGCGCCACTCCTGCTCGGCCAACACGATCACACCGGTCATTATTCGCCGATGTGCGTGCTGTCCCGAACAGTGCCGACGTACTCCTCGACCAAGTCCTCCAGCGCGACCACACCCAGCACCGTGCCATCGGCCGCGACAGCTTTGGCCAGGTGGCTCTGGACCCGCCGCAACGCCGCCAAGGCTTCGTCGAGCCGGGCATCCGCCGGGAGCTGGGGCAAGCCGCGCACCCGCGCCCACGGCAGGGGGGTGTCGGCGTCGCCCGCGAGGTCCAGCACGTCCTTGACGTGCACGAACCCGTTCAACCGGCCGTCGGACAACCGGACAGGGAACCGCGAGAAGCCGGTCGACGCGACCGCCGCCTCGATATCGCCGATCTTCGGCGGATATGGCACGGTCGTGAGCTGGTCCAACGGCACGAGCACGTCGGCGACGGTCCGTTCCGTGGACGACAGCGTCTGCGTGAGCCTGCGGTGCTCAAGGTCGTCGAGCAGGCCTTCCCGCCGCGAGTCGGCGATCAGGCTGGCCAGCTCCTCCGGTGTGTACGAAGTCTCCAGCTCGTCCTTCGGCTCCACCTTCAGCAGCCGCAGGATGCCGTTGGCCATCAGGTTCAGCAAGCTGATCACCGGCCTGATCAGCCGCACCCACGCGACCAGGAACGGTGTCAGCCATACGGCCGTGCGCTCCGGCGCCGCGATGGCGATGTTCTTGGTGACCATCTCGCCGAGCAGCACGTGCAGGATCGACACGATGAGCAGGGCGATCGCGAACGCGATGCCGTGCATCACCGCCGGGTGCACGCCGAGCGGTTCGAGGACCATCTCCAGGTAGTGCGCCACGGCCGGTTCACCCAGGGCACCGAGCGCGATCGTGCACAGCGTGATGCCGAACTGGGCACCAGCCATCATCAGCGACGTCTTCTCGGCGGCCCGCATGACGATCCGCGCGCGGTCGACGCCACGGTCGGCCATCGCCTCAAGGCGGTCACGACGGGCGCTGACCAGCGCGAACTCCGCGCCGACGAAGAACGCGTTCAACCCGAGCAGCAGCAGCGACACCAGGATCGCGGGAATTCCGGTCATCGCGCACCTGCCTCAGCAGGCGTTTCCTGGTCGGCCATGCGCGTGACGCGCAGCTCGGCGACCCTGTGCCGGTCCATCCGCATCACGGTGATCCGCCAGCCGTCCACGATCACTTCGTCGTTGACCTCGGGAATCCGGCCGAGCCGGGACAGCACCAGGCCAGCGAGGGTTTCGTACTCGCCCTGCGGCATCCGGAAGCCGGTCGCCTCGGCCAGCTCGTCGTCACGCAGCAGTCCGGAGACCATCCAGCTGTCCTTGCCGAGCGGCCGGACCGGGCTGACCTCGCCACGGTCGTGCTCGTCGCGCACATCGCCGACGATCTCCTCGACCAGGTCTTCCAGCGTCACGATGCCCGCGGTGCCGCCGTACTCGTCGACGACGATCGCCAGCTGCAGCCCGCCGACGCGCAGCCGGTCGAGCAGCGTGTCGCCGTCGAGGCTCTCCGGCACGGTCGGGACCGGGCGAGCGAGCTTGGCCATCTCGGTGCTCGCGCGCAGTTCCTGTGGCACGCCGAAGACCTGCTTGACGTGCACGACGCCGACGATCTCGTCGAGGTCGCCCTTGTGCACGGGAAACCGGGAGAACCCGGTGGCCCTGGCGAGTTCGACCAGCTCAGGCACGGTCGAGTCGCACCGCAGCGCGGCGACCTGCACCCGGGGTGTCATCAGTTCATCGGCCGTGCGGTCGCCGAATCGCAGGGAACGGTCAAGCAGCTTGGCTGTGCCCTGGTCGAGCGTGCCGTGTTCGGCGCTCGATCGCACGAGCGATCCAAGCTCCTGTGGCGAGCGTGCTGAGGCCAGTTCGTCCGCTGGTTCAACGCCGAGCCTGCGGACCAGCCAGTTCGCCGACCGGTTCAGGCCGTTGATCAGCCAGCTCAGCGCCTTGGAGAAGCCCATCTGGAAGCCGGAGACCGCTCGTGCGGTCGCCAACGGCTTCGAGATCGCCACGTTCTTGGGCACGAGCTCGCCGAACAGCATCGAGATGAAGTTCGCCAGCAGCAGCGCGATCGCCAGGGCGAACCCGGACGCGGCGCCGTCGGGCAGGCCGATCAGGCGCATCAGCGGCACGAGCCACTCGCCGATGATCGGCTCGGCCAGATAACCGGTGGTCAGCGTGGTGATCGTGATGCCGACCTGCGCGCCGGAGAGCTGGAAGGACAACGTGCGATGAGCTTTGGCGACGTTCTGGGACTTCTTGTCCTTCTGGCGGCCCGCGTGGCTGTCGACCTGGCTACGGTCGAGCGCGGTCAGCGAGAACTCGGCCGCGACGAAAATAGCGGTTCCGAGGGTCAGAAGGACGACGGCGATGACGCCGAGCACGTCGAGCAATGGTCCGGTCACCGTGCAACTCCGGTGTCCGGGCGAATATGGCAGCCGGGAGAATCGCCCGGCTGGCTACTGCCACCGGGCGACTTGGCGTCGCACACCTTACTGACTCACTCCTTGCAAGGTCCAAAGAAGACCTGACAATCATACCGAGCCTCAGGGATGCCGACCGACCAATCCAAGCAGGCGGCCGGGTGCCCCGGCATCGGCGGAGACCGCAACGGGGGGTGCGAAGATGCCGGTTCCCTGCCAGCGCCACACCTGTGGCTGGAAAACCTTGAGCAGCGCGTCAGCCAGTTCCTCGTGCAATGGCGAGGTCTCGCCGATGCCCTTGGCCAGATCCCAGCCGTGAACCGCCAGGTCAAGGGTCATCTGCCAGCCGAACTCGGCGGCGGGCACGAGCCCGTAGCTCAGATGCACCTCTTGATCGAGCGCCCCGGGCCGCAACCACGCCTCCCGCGCCTCGGCCGACGCGGTCGCCCACGCGCCGACGGGGTCGGTGCCGAGCAGGTCGCCGTCGTAGGCCTCGCCGACCTCGTCCAGGTCGGCGCCACCGAGCAGCTCAGGCACCCAGAGCTGCTCAGCGACCAAGTGGTTGAGCAGGTCACGCACGCTCCAGCCGGGGTTGGGCGTCGGCCTGGCCCAGTCGGCCGGGCCGATCGCCTTGACCAGCCAGTCGAACCCGCTCAACGCACTGCCATGAGCGTCCAGCAGTTCCATACGATCAAGTGGACCACTGGTCGCGGCTCCGTGCAGCAGAAAAACGCAGTTACATGGACCACGGTGGCTGCAAGCTGTTGCCCTCCACAATCGCCTGCATACCGGCTGTAGTCGACACGGTCAGTGACGCGGGTTCGGTGGGTGACGCATTACCGAGGGTGAAGTCGGTGTGCGCCGGGACGATGATCGCGTCGCCTGGGTCGGCTTGGAAGGTCTCGCCGCCGATGGATCCGGTCATCTGGCCGGTTGTGACGATGAAGACGACTTCCCTGTCGTGCTGGTGTGGCGTGCTTGAGGCTCCGGGAGCTGCGGAAATGCTCCAGACGGCGAGTTCTTTACTGCCACGAGACGGCACGGCTAACGGGTGGAATTCGTAGCCCTCGACCTCGAAGTGCGGGGCTTCGGCGCGCGTGGCGACGGTCATGTGCGGACTCCTCGGAGATGGTCAACTTGGTTGACCGGATGGTAGCCATGGATTGACGTGGTAGGCAACTAGGTTGACTATGTGGAGGTGGTGGAGAAGAAAAAGGCGGCGGGGAGTGAGGCTTCGGCAGGCGATCCCGGTTCTGGGCGGATACCGGGTCCGGGCCGCGAACCCGGCGAGGTCGCCCTGCTGTTCGCCATGGTTTATCGCGCCATGACCGACCACATGCACGATCTTCTCCACGACCATGGCCGCGAACCACTGCGCCCCGCGCACGGCTACGTCTTCCGCTACCTGCAGAGCAAAGGCCCGGTGACCATCGTGGAACTGGCTGCCCAATTGGACGTCACCAAACAGGCAGCCTCGAAAACCGTGGCCGAACTGGTCGACTGGGGATACATCGAGCGCCATGTGCACCCGACCGACGGCCGAGCCCAAGTCCTCGCGCTGACCCAGCGCGGAAAGGACTACGTCCGGCTGGCAGACCGGCTCTGGGGCGAGGTCGAAGACCACTGGGCCGGGTTGATCGGCGACGAAAGGCTTGCCGCCGTCCGCGATGACCTGCAGGCCTACTTGGACTCCCGGTACGGCGACGACCGGGTGAAACTCCGTCCCGTCTGGTGACACCCCCTCGTGAGTGGTTAGTCCAGTTAGAACCCGTCTAACCACTCACGAGTCCTGACCAGCTCGGCCTGTCGTGCTTTAGTACTACACGGCTCGGCTCCTTCGCATGACTCGCCCGGATGTCCGCGCGTCCTAACGTTTTCTGGCATGGGGCGGATCTTCGCGGTGCTGGCGGCGGTCATCGCCGTTCTCATGGTGGCAACGCCACAAGCCGGTGCGCACGGGGTCAGCGACACCGCTGATTTCCATCTGGCGCAAAGCTTTGCGGGCAACGAGCTGACCTTGGTCGTACGCAGGACAGCGACCGTGCCCGGACCGCTGAACATCGACTTCATCGCGCACGACCCCGTGCACAAGACGTCCATCGAGGTTGGCCTTGTCGGCAAACCGGCCACGGCCAAGGTGGACTTGACCAGCACAGGAACCCATCCCGCACGCCTTGAGGTGGACCGGACGGGCCGCTGGGAGCTGACGCTGAAAGCCGCGAGCGGCGAGCAGGCACGGATTCCGTTCCAGGTCATGATGTCGAAGTTCACGGTCTGGGAACCGGTGGCGTACGGTGGTTTGGCCGCGACCGGACTGTTCATGGCGGTCGCGCTGATCACGGCAGTGTTCGCGAAGAGACGGTTCGTTGTCGTGATGCCTGCGGCGGCAGGGGTTGTGGCATTGACCGTCGCGGTCACCGCGGCACTGCTGTCGGCGGCGATCCCGCCTGCGCAGGCCGAGGGTGCGATCCCGGTTGACCCGACGGGCGGGCGGCCGTACGTCAACTCAAGTGTGACCACCGACCGGGATCCCGTTACTGGCAAGGAATTCCGGTTGCAGATGAAGATCACCGACGGCAACACCGGACGTCCGGCTGATGATCTCATCGCGCATCACGACGCGCTCGCGCATGTGGTCGTGTCGAGTGTGGACGGACAGTATTTCCGGCACCTGCACGCGGTCCGGGCGGCACCGGGGGAGCTGGGGGTTCTCCTGGTGGTCGACCGGCCGGGCCGCTATCTCGTGCACGCCGAGTTCGAACGCGTCAACTCCGGATCGCAGCTGGTCACCGGGTCCTTCGAGGCGACAGGCGACAAAATTGCCTCAGACACAACGAAAGAAACAAGACAAGCCATCGTCGGCCGGACGCACACGATTGAGATGGACCTCGGCGGCCGGGCGGACCTGCAGCCATGGCTTGGCATGGCCGGACATTTGGTGCTGCGCGACGAGGACGGCGACTTCTTCGGGCACGTGCACGAGATGGGTCCGATGCGTCAGAAAGCCGACGAAACAGTGGCGTCGCTGCCGCCGCATCTCCGGTTCACCTTCACCTTTCCGGAACCTGGGAGGTATTTCGGATGGATTCAGTATCAACGGAACTTCGCGGTGACGACCGTGCCCCTGGTCGTCGACGTCCGGGCACGGTGATCGTCCTCATCGGACTTGTGGTCGTCGGGGTCGCGGTGTTCGCGTTGTGGCCGCGTTCGCAGACCGGCACGACAACCGCGTCGGGGGACAGTGAAACGTATCGGATCGAGCTGACCACGAGCCCGCGCACCGGCCCGATCACAACGAAGCTGCAGGTCACTCGGCATGACAACGGTCCGGTCGGGATCACCGAGATCGTGATCGACTCGGTGATGCCCGCGATGGGCCACTCGATGCCGCAAGTGGTTGCCACGAAACAGAACGACCGGTTCGAAGCGCATGGCGAACTGTTCACCATGGGCGGCCTGTGGGACATCTCGCTACGACTGGCCGACGAGACGGTCACCGTGCAGATCCCGGTAACGGAGAGGTGAGGGGATGAAGGCGGAACGAATAGGCGCGTGGATGCTGATGGTCGGCGCGTCGATCGCGATCTTCGGGTTGACGTGGGACATCCAATGGCACACGGACGTCGGCCCGGACACGTTCTTCACCGCGCCACACCTGGTGATGTACATCGGCAGCGCCACAACCGGGCTCACGTGCCTCGCGGTCGTGCTGTACCGGACATTCCGGCGTCCTGACCCAGATGTCCGCACGGTCAAGGTACTCGGCACGTTCCGTGCGCCGATCCCTTTCCTGATCACAGGGTTGGCCGCGGCGGCGGAGTTGATGTACGGCCTGACGGATCTGTGGTGGCACACGGTTTACGGCTTCGACGCAACGCCGACCTCGCCGCCGCACGTGGCGATGTCGTTGTGCTTCCTGATCGAGGCGGTCGGCGGGGTCATGGCGTTCGCTTCACTGCGGGAATCCCGGTCCGGTCGGGTTGGGTTGGCGGCGTACGTCGGACTTTCGGTCTACGGCCAGATCTTCCTGCTCCTGTCGACTCCACCCTTGCCACTGGTGGCCGCGTTGCCGTTCGCGGTGTCGCTGCTGTGCGTGCTCGGGTTGATTCTGGTCGCGGCGGTCACGCGTTCGCCGGGCCTGGTGATGGTGACTGGTTTGTCTTATGCCGCGATCCAAGGGATCACGTGGGTGCTCAACCCGCCAATCACCAGGGCATACGCGGACTCGCTTGGTTTGCCGTTCCGTGACTACGTCGACGGCACGCCTGTTTATGCGGCGTTCTCACCGTTCGTGATGTTGCCCGTCGCGCTGCTCGTCGCAGGCGCTTTGGCTGTGGGCAAGCGATTCGGCTCGGTCAAGGGCGCGGTGATGGGTTCGGGAGCGATTGGTGCGGCGCTCGTGGCGTTCGGGCATCTGCTCCAGCTCGATGCCATGGATGTCGCGACCATCGTGGCCGCAACGGTTTTCGGCGCCGTCGTCGCGTTGGCCGCGTGGCGGATGAGCGCCCCACTTCGGAATCTGGCGGAGGTCTGACGATGCGAGCGTTCATTCTGGCGCTGACGGTGATGTTCCTCGCGGCTGCCCCGGCTTACGCCGCGCCACCGCCGGTTGAGGTCGTACACACGGAGAACGTGCAGGTAGGGCCGTATTCGGTGAAGGCGTCGTTCAGCGAATGGCCGTTGCGCGCCGAGCGGTCGCTTGACTTCACTTTCCTGCCAGACGGCGACCTGACCGGGCACGAAGGCACGTTGCGCCTGGTCGGGCCGAGCGAGTCCGGGCCGGAGGAGCGACTGGCCAGGCATCCAAGGGCCCGCGACGAATGGGGTATGGACATCCGGGCACTGCCTGAGGAAGGCCTGTGGAAACTGGAATTCGCCTTGGACGGGCCGAAAGGCCCTGGCACAGGCGTTCTCGCGGTTCCTGTCGGACCACGCCCCGGACCACCCGCCGGACTTGTCAACGGCACGTGAATCCTGGTTCTGGCACGGTTTCCGTGATTTGGCCCGTCAGGTCAGTCGGCGAGTAGGACGCGTTTGCGGAGCAGGTCGGGTTTGGCGCGGCCGAACATCTGACGTTTGAGCATCTTCAGGCGGTTCACATGGCCTTCGACGATCCCGCTGTTCCACGGCAGGGTGAGCCCAGCGGTGACCGCGTCCAGATCACGGCGCAAACCGCGGACGAACGAGTGAAGTGCTGGCTGGTCGTCGGCGTCGACGGCGGTCATCCACGCCTCCAACTCGTGACCGCGTCGGTCACACATCATGGCGGCGAAGGAGCGAACGTGGTTGGCCAATGCGGCCAGGTGGGAACTGGCCGCGAGAACAGCGTCCAGCTTCTGCTGGGCAGTCCCGTCCATGGTCGGCGGATCGGTCATGATCCAGCCGACGACACGACGGACTGAGGGCGGCTTGCGCGGCGGCTGGGGAGCACACGAGGTCGTGCGGAACTGGCTTAAGTATTGGCGCACCAGGGTTTGGCCGCCGCGATAGCCGCGTACGGTGATCTCAGCGAACAGGGCGGTGGCGTTGGTGCAGCCCTCGTTCCAGCGCTGGTGCAGGTACGGAGCGAACGGCTCAAGGACGCTGGTCCGACGCCCAGTTCCATTGCGGGTCAACAACTCTTCGACGCCCTCGGCCCGCGCGAAGCGGCGGACGGTGCCGCGCGAGAGACCAAGCCGCCGGCAGATTTCCCTGATCGCAGTGCCGTCAGCTAAGAGCGCATGCACGGCCGCGTGCCGTTCGCGCTCGAACAGCCCACCGATCCGACCGGACTGCCGAGGCAACCGGTGCCGCGGGAGGCGGGTCCCCGGCTGGGTCAGGTTGCCCGTCACTGTCGGCCTGGCCTTCCGTGCTGCTGCTGGTGACGACGGTCACGGCGGCGGTCAAGCAGTCCTGGTGTCTGGCCACGGAGCGCTCGACGGCCTCGGCCAGGTTGTTCCAGATGTGCCACCGATCGGCGACCTGGATGGCGTCTGGTGCGCCGTCGCGAGCGCCATCGGCGTAGGCGCTGGCTCGGTCTCGGCAGACGATCTGCACGCCGGGATGGGCGCGCAGCCACTCGGCCAGTGTCTGGGCGGTGCGGTCGGTGAGCAGGTCGACCGGGCGGTGCGACTCGATGTCGACCAGGAGCGTGCCGTAGTGGTGACCTCGACGCAGGGCGAAGTCGTCCACGCCGAGCACTCTCGGTGTGGATCGGTCAGGGTCGGGAAGGCCACGAAGGATCCGAAGCAGCGTCATCCGGCTGACCGATGCCGCCAAGTGCCGAGTCAGCCGGGCGCCGGCACGGCCACCGAGCGCTAACGCGACCGCGGCCAGCGCCCGCTGCAAGATCGGAGTCCGGCGGGCGTGGCGGGATGCCAGCTCGGGTACCTGTTCGGCGAACGTCTTCTTGGTGCACTCGGCGTTGTCGCAGAACAACCGTCGTACTTGCAGCCGGATCAGCACTTCCTGACCTGCGGTGGCGGTGTCGGACAGATGGCGGTTGTAGCGGCTGTGCACTCTGCTCGAGGCAGTCCCGCAGCCAGGGCACGGCGCTGGCGTCTGGTTGGTGCGTGCCTCGATGCGCACCGCTGGCCCCGTCGTCCGCACCGCTTCGATCTGCACCTGGCTCAGGTGCGGCCAGAGAACCCGAACCACATCAAGATCAACGCACGTCACCCATGATCAACCACCAGGCGGCTGGCGCGAGGGCCGGGCCCATCACGGAAACCGTGCCAGAACCAGTTTTCACGTGCCGTCGACAGGACTCAGCTGGACGATCGGGCTCGGTCCGTTGATCATCGCCGCGATCATCGGGCTGGTTGTCTGGATCCGCGGTCGTGGCCAACGCCGAATGGATACCTGGACCTGGTAACACCCGGGCGTGTCCACCATTCCGACACACCGAAACGCACGTTCCGACACATCGTGTCCACCGTTCCGGAACGGTGTGTCCACCACTCCAGCACACCGTGTCGACCATTCCGACACAGTGAAATCTCCCCGCGGACACTACTTCGGGGTAGCTCTCCGAGTCGTCGGTGATCGTCAGGCGCTCGCGCGCACTGGCATTGTCGAACTCGGTGTGCTGGAACGTGTATTTCATGGTGTCGCAATGGTGGACACGGTGTGTTGGAACGGTGGACACGGCTGCTGGACCTGGAGCTCACCGTATGCAAGACTCTCTCAAACTAAGATAATCAGTTTGTGAGGGGTGTGGGTATGTCTGGGGAGCTGGTGATTCGGCTGTCGGACGAGGAACGGTTCGAGGCGGTTCGCGTGCTGGACGCCGCGGTCGCCGACGGCCGCCTCACCTGGGACGAGCATGCCGAGTGGTCCGATCTGGTCTGGGCGGCCAAGACCGAGGGCGACCTCGTGCCTCAGCTCGCTGACCTCGCGCAGACCGCGTCCGCGCAGCGGGTCGTTGCCACGATCAGCAAGGTCATCCGAACGCCCGAAGCGACAAGGGAAGTCACCGCGCGGGCGACCTTCGGGGCGGTTGTGTTGAACCTGGAGGGGATGCGGCCTGGTGAGTACGTCCGGGTCGTTGCCGACGCGTTCTGCGGCAAGGTTGTGGTCTCTGTTCCCGCGAATGCCGTCGTGATCGATGAAGGGACCGCTGTCATGGGCAAACGCGGCATCTTCGGTGCCGCTCGTGGACAGGGTGGGCCGGTTGTCCGGATCGCTGGCCGGGTGACTATGGGCAATATCAAGGTCTTTCGAGGTCACGCATGATTACCTGAGACATAATGGCTTTTTGTCACACGGGCGCGGTAAGTTGCTGGCAGCCCGTGTGACAAGGAGATGCGCATGTCCACCGCTGTCTCGACCACCACGCACTTCCGAACCTGCCCGCTGTGCGAGGCCACGTGTGGCCTGAAGATCACGATGGCTGGCGACCGCGTCGTCGACGTCCGTGGCGACAAGGACGACGTCTTCACCAACGGCTTTATCTGCCCGAAGGGCGCCAAGTTCGGCGATCTCGACATGGATCCCGACCGGCTGAGCAAGCCTTTGGTCAAGCGTGCTGGCCAGTTCGTCGAGGTGACGTGGGACGAGGCCTTCGCTGAAGTCGATCGCGGACTGAAGGCGGTACGCGAGAAGCACGGGACCAACGCAGTCGCGTTGTACATGGGCAACCCGAGCGTGCACACGATGGCGGGCCCGGTCTTCAACGGTGTGTTCGCCAAGAGCCTCGGCACGCGCAACGTCTACACCGCGAGCACGAGCGACCAGATGCCCAAGCACGTATCCAGCGGGTACATCTTCGGCGATCCGTATTCGATTCCGGTCCCGGACATCGACCGCACCGACTACCTGCTGATGCTCGGCGCCAACCCGCTGGAGTCCAACGGAAGTCTGTGCACCGCACCCGATTTCCCCGGCAGGCTCAAGAAACTCCGGGCAAGGGGCGGGAAGTTCGTGGTGGTCGACCCGCGCCGCACCCGCACCGCCGACCTGGCCGACCAGCACCTGTTCATCCGGCCAGGCGCGGATGCCGCCTTCCTCTTCGCGCTGGTGCACACCCTGTTCGACGAGAACCTCGCGGTCGAGGTGCCCGAAGTCAACGGCGTGGCCGAACTGCGTGTGCTGGCCTCGAAGTTCTCGCCGGAAGTGGTCTCAGACTCTTGTGGCATCGAGGCCGGGGCGATCAGGCAGGTCGCCCGTGAACTCGCGGCCGCGCCAACTGCAGTGGTGTACGGCCGGATCGGCACAACGACAGCCGAGTTCGGCACGATCTCGAGCTGGCTGGTCGACGCGTTGAACGTCCTCACCGGAAACCTGGACACGCCCGGCGGCGCGATGTTCCCGCGCTCGGCGGCCCGCGCGACCTACGTGAAACGCAAGCCATTCCGGACCGGGCGCTGGCACAGCCGCGTGCGTGGATTCGCCGAAGCCATTGGCGAGCTGCCGACCGCGACCCTCGCTGACGAGATCGAAACACCAGGTGAGGGGCAGGTTCGGGCGTTGTTCACGGTCTGCGGCAACCCGGCGTCGTCCGCGCCGAACGCCCCGAGGCTCGCGGCAGCGTTGGCAGACCTCGAATTCATGGTCAGTGTGGATCCGTACGTCAACGAAACCACGCGGCACGCGACCGTGATCCTGCCGCCGCCGCGGATGACCCAGTCGCCACACTTCGACTTCGGTTTCACCCAGTTCGGGGTCCGCAACTTCGCGAACTTCTCACCGCCCGCCTTGCCCTTGCCGCAAGGGCGCCCGAGCGAAGCCGCGATCATGGCCAGGCTCGTGATGATCGCCGCTGGTCAGGGTCCTGAGGCCGACCTGAGCGGGCTTGAGGAGATGATGATCGGCGGGCTGCTGGCCAAGGCCGTCCAAATCGACGGATCCCCAGTTCACGGCGCCGATCCCACTGAGCTGCGCCAGATGATCGAGGGTGACGGGCCGCTGGAGCGATTCCTCGACCTCTCGCTCCGGCTCGGACCGTACGGCGATGGTTTCGGCGCGAATCCGGAAGGCCTGAACCTCGGGACCTTGCTCGCCAACCCGCACGGCGTCGATCTTGGCCCGTTGCGGCCAAGGCTGGCCGAGGTTCTGTCCACTGCGGACGGAAAGGTGCACCTGTGCCCGCCAGAGATTTCCGCGGACGTGCCCAGGTTGCTGGCGTGGCTTGAGGAACGGCCGCGTGGGATGGTCCTCATCGGACGCAGGCACCTGCGGTCCAACAACAGCTGGATGCACAACGTGCCCGCGCTGGTCACCGGCTCGAACACGTGCACACTGCACATCAACCCGCAAGACGCTGAAAAACTCTCGGTCACCACGGGCCAACGGGTGCGGGTGATGTCGCGGACCGGCACGATCGAGGTGTCCGTCGAGCCGACCGACAAGATCATGCCTGGCGTGGTCAGCCTGCCGCACGGCTGGGGCCACGACTCACCGGGCGTGCGGCTGTCGGTCGCCAGGAATACCAATGGTGTCAACGTGAACACCGTGACCGACGAGTCCATCCTGGACGTCCTGTCCGGCACCGCGGTGTTCAACGGCGTGCCGGTGGAGATAAAAGGCCTTTGATGCTTGGCTAGTCTTACGGGTTGTGACGGGACAGTTCGTTGGTCGGCGGGGTGAGCTCGACGAGCTCACCGGCAGGCTGCGTGCCGGGACCGGACATGTCGCCCTGGTCGCGGGCGAGCCGGGAATCGGCAAGACAAGGCTGGCCAACGAGCTCGCCGCGCACGCCGAGGCGAACGGCGTGTTCACCTGCTGGGGACGCGCGGTCCAGGAGGACGGAAGCCCGCCCTATTGGGCATTCCGGCAGGTGCTGAGGCAGCTCGCGCGGCTGCATCCGCCCGGAGAGCTCGCGGGTGAGCTGTCGCTGGTCGTGCCGGAGTTCGGTGACGGGCCCGCGATGACGCCAGCGGAGCGTTTCCGCGTCTTCGAAGCGGTCACCGAGTACGTAACGGGCATCGGCAAGGTCCTGATCGTGCTGGACGACCTGCAGTGGGCCGACCCGCCGACGCTGCAGCTGCTCGTCCACCTGGCACGGGCGATCGGATCGGCGCCAGTGATGATCCTGGTGACCTATCGCGACACTGAAGGCCCGCCAGCGCTGTCCACCGCCCTCGCGACTTTGACACGTGAGAACACGGTGTCTCGCATCCGGTTGACCGGACTGTCCGAAGTCGACGTCGCACTCCAGTTGGCTGATGTCACCGGCACAGACCTCGACGCCAGCGTGACGGCCGCGATCAGCCGCCGCACCGGCGGAAATCCGTTCTTCGTAGCCGAATTGGGCCGCATTCTCGATCAGGATCGCCTACCGGACGCGGTGCTCGATGCCGTGCGGGTCCGGCTGGACGGCTTGTCTCCCGACTGCCGGGACATGCTGACCGCGGCCGCAGTGCTTGGCAGGGAAGTAGATCCGGCCATTGTGGCCGAAGTTCTCGATCAGCCGCTCAACGACACCTTGACCACTGTGGACGAAGCCGTGCAGGCCGGTGTCCTGTCTGATGTGGATGGTTGGCGCTTCACGCACGACCTGGTCAGGGAAGCGGCGAGGCTGCTCATCCCGACGGCACGGCGCCTGGCACTGCACGAACGTGCCGCGACAGTTCTTGAGCAGCGTCCAGACGCGACGCAGCGGGTCGCGGAGATCGCCCACCACTGGCTGGAAGCCTTGCCAGCAAGCGATCCGACGAAGGCGGCCGAATGGGCCCGGCGCGCTGCGGACATCGCGATGGCACAGCTTGCCTGGGAGAACGCGGCAAGCCTGTACGCGCGCGCTTTGTGTGCGGCGCCTGACATCGGCCCGGCTGACCGGGCGAAGTTGTTGACCTCGCAGGGACTCGCGCAGTTGCGTCAAATGGACATTGTCGGCGGCGAGGAAACCCTGCGGCAGGCCGCAGTGTCGGCACGGGAATCGCGCGATGTCACCACGATCGCCGAGGTGGCGCTGGCGATGGAGACGGTCAGCAGTTCGGACTGGGTCACCCTGGGCAAATCGCTGTGTGACGAGGCACTGTCCGGATTGGACGATGGCCCGCTGAGAGCCCGGCTGCTGGCCCAGCGAGCCGCCGAGCTGGCGTTCTACGGCGCGCCGGGGTTGGCCGAACTCTCCGCCGAGGCCTTGGAAATCGCCGACCGCACGCAAGACCCTCGGGCGCTGAGGGCCGCGTTGCGGGCGCGTCAACTCGCGATGGCCGGGCCGGAAGGCGTGCACGAAAGACTGGCGCTCGGGGACCGGATGCTCGCGATCGGGCTGACGGACCACGACGCGGACGCCATGATGTGGGGCAGGCTCTGGCGGTTCGACGCGTTCTGCCAGCTCGGCAGGCTGGCCGATGCCGAACGGGAACTGCTGCCGATCAAGGAAGCGGTCGCTCAGGTCCGGACCAAGATCGCCCGCTGGCACTACGTCCGCGGCGAGGTCGCGGTCGCGCACGCGCGTGGCCGGTTCGCCGAGGCCCGTGAGCTGGCGTTGACCGCGATCGACCTGGTCAAGGAGACGGGCGGGCCGGTGGTGCTGGCCGTGTCGGTGTCCACAGTCGCCACGGTGGCCTCGATGACCGGCGACGAAGGTGACATCGTCGAGCGCTACCCGGACTACTTCTGCTCCCCGCCGGAGATCGTGTCCGCGATGGTCGGCGCGTGGCACGCCCAATGTGGGCGCCTCGACCTTGCCCGCCGGTGCTACCAACCCGCGCAGGTCAACGGCCCGATCGGCGGAATGCGCTGGTTGTCGGTGCTGGGCAGCCTTGCCCTGCTGGCCGCCGAATTCGACGACAAACAGACCGCAGCCGCCGCGTATCGGAGGCTGCTGCCCTACGAGGACCTCATCCTGTGCGGTGGCGCGGGAGTCGTGACCATGCACGGCGCAGTCGCTGGCGCGCTGGGCATCGCGGCTGCGGTGTGTGATCGTCTTGACGACGCCGTACGGCATCTGCGGCACGCCATCGAGATCAACGAACGCGCCGGAATGACGCCCTATGTCGCCACCGCACGCCTTGACCTGGCACGTGTGCTGGCACGACGCGACAGGCACGGCGACGCGGCCGAATCGGTCGCGTTGACCATGTCCGCGCGGGCGATCGCCGAGCAGCTGGGAATGCGGCGGCTGGTGGCCAGCGCGGAGTCCTTCTCCGGCCCGAAGCTGCTGTCACCACGTGAGGGCGAGATCGCTCGCCTTGTCGCGCAAGGGCTGACGAACAAGCAGATCGCCGCGGCCCTGCACATCTCGGTGCGGACCGTGGAGACGCACGTGCAGAACATCCTGGGCAAGCTCGGCGTGTCCAACAGGGGAGAGATCCAGTCCCGGCTGTGACCACGATGGTTACTCTTGGACATCGTGAGGGCGCAGTTCGTGGGTCGGCGCGGGGAGCTGGACGAGCTCGGCAGCCGGTTGCGCGCGGGCACCGGGCAGGTCGTGCTGGTGTCGGGCGAGCCGGGGATCGGCAAGACCAGACTGGCCAGCGAACTGACCACGGCCGCCGAGGCCAATGGCGTGCTCACCTGCTGGGGACGTGCGGTCCAGGATGACGGCAGCCCGTCGTACTGGCCGTTCCGGCAGGTCCTCAAGCTGCTGGCCAGGTTGTACGCGCCCGGCCAGCTGGCCGGTGACCTGTCGCTGCTCGTGCCGGAGTTCGGCGATGCGCCCGCGATGTCGCCGGGGGAGCGGTTCCGGGTTTTCGAGGCCGTCACGGAGTATCTGACCGGCGTTGGCAAGGTCCTGATCGTGCTGGACGACCTGCAGTGGGCCGATCCGCCGACCGTGCAGCTGCTCGTCCACCTTGCGCGGGCGATCGGCTCGGCTCCGGTGATGATCCTGGTGACCTATCGGGACACGGAGGTCCCACCGGCATTGTCGGCCGCGCTTGCTTCCTTGGCACGTGAGGAAACGGTGTCACGGATCCGATTGACCGGGTTGTCCGAAGCCGAAGTCGCTGTCCAGTTGACCAGCTTGACGGGTGCCACGGTCGAGGAGGATCTCGCGGCCGCGGTGAGCCGTCGGACCGGCGGAAATCCGTTCTTCGTTGCCGAGTTGGGTCGTATCCTCGACCAGGATCGCTTGCCCGACGCGGTCCTTGACGCGGTCCGGGTCCGCCTCGACGCGTTGTCCCAGTCCTGCCGCGGAATGCTCGCCGCGGCCACGGTTCTGGGTACTGACGTGGATCCGGCGCTTGTGGCCGCCGTGCTCGACTGGCCGCTTGACGATGTTCTGGCCTCTGTGGACGAGGCCATGGCGGCGGGCGTGCTGTCCACTTCGGATGGTTGGCGGTTCACGCACGACCTGGTCAGACAAGCCGCGAGCCTGCTCATGCCCACGGCACGGCGCTTGGCGTTGCATGCTCGGACCGCGATGGTGATGGAACAACGTCCAGAGGCTTTACGGCAGGCTGCGGAAATCGCGTACCACTGGCTGGAAGCGCTGCCCGCCGGTGACGCCATGAAGGCCGCCGAATGGGCCCGGCGCGCGGGCGACATCGCGATGGCACAGCTGGCTTGGGAGAACGCGGCGAACCTGTATGCGCGTGCTTTGCGTGTGGCCCCGGACATGCCGGACGTCGACCGGGCATCGGTGCTGACCAACCAAGGGATCGCGCAACTGCGCCAAATGGACATCGTCGGCGGCGAGCAGACGTTGCGGCAGGCTGCTTTGGTAGCGCGGACGTCCGGCGATGTCACCGTGATCGCCGAAGTGGCGTTGGCGATGGAGACCGTCAGCAGTTCGGACTGGGCGACCTTGGGGAAGTCGTTGTGCGACGAGGCGTTGACCTCGTTGGCGGAAGGCCCGTTGCGTTCCCGGCTACTGGCACAACAGGCCGCTGAGCTGGCTTTCCACGGATCACCGGACCTTGACGCGATCTCGAGCGAAGCCTTGGCCATCGCCGAACGGACCGCGGATCCGCAGGCTCTGCGTGCCGCGTTGCGGGCTCGTCAGCTGGCGTTGTCCGGCCCGGAAGGCGTGCGGGAGAGAGTGTTGCTTGGCGACCGGATGCTGACGATCGGGGTCACGGACAACGACCCGGAAGCCATGATGTGGGGCAGGCTGTGGCGGTTCGACGCCTTCTGCCAGCTCGGCCGGATGGCCGAAGCCGAGCGGGAACTGGTGCCCATCAAGGAAAGTGTGGCCAAGGTCCGCACCAAGATCGCGCGATGGCACTACCTGCGCAGCGAGATCGCCATCGAGCACGTGCGCGGACGCTTCGGCCGGGCACGTGAACTGGCGGCGGAAGCCATCGAGTTGGTGAAGGACAACGGCGGCCCGGTCGTGCTGGCCATCTCAGTGTCCACTTCGGCCTTGGTGGCCGGGATGACCGCCGACGAAGACGAGATCCTCGACGAATACCGGGATTACCTGTGCCACCCACCGGAAATGATCGCCGCGATGGTCGGTGCGTGGCACGCTCAATGTGGCCGTGTCGAGATCGCGCGGCTCTGTTTCGTTCCCGCGCAAGTAAACGATCTCATTGGCGGCATGCGACGCCTGTCGGTGCTGTGCGGTTTGGTCGTACTGGCCGCGCAATTCGGCGACAAAGAAACGGCATCGGTTGCGTACCAACGGTTGTTGCCGTACGAGGAGCTCATTCAGTGTGGCGGGGCCGGTGTGGTCACCATTGAAGGGGCTGTCGCTGGCTCCTTGGGGCTTGCGGCGGCTGTGTGTGATCGCCTTGACGACGCGGTCCGTCACCTCCGGAAGGCCATCGAGATCAACGAACGCGTTGGGTTGCCGCCGTACGTCGCCATGGCAATGCTCGACTTGGCCCGGGTGCTGACGCGCCGCGACCGACCCGGAGACGCCGCCGAATCCGTCGCGATCGCGCTGTCCGCACGCGCGATGGCTGAGCAGATGGGCATGCGTCGCCTTGTGGCTTCCTCGGAATCCCTTACTGGGCCTAGAGTTCTGTCGCCACGGGAAGGCGAGATCGCCCGGCTCGTCGCACAGGGCTTGACGAACAGGCAGATCGCCGCGGCCGTGCACATTTCCGTGCGCACTGTGGAGACACACGTGCAGAACATCCTCGGCAAGCTCGGCGCGACCGGCCGCGCCGAAATCCGAGCCAAGATGCCCTAATTTGCCGGAACAGCAACTTTCCGTGCCAGATCGTGGCCTGGCGGGCGAGACTGAGCGCATGCCGACAACAGCCCGCCGCCGCAAAGACACCCCGCCGCCCCGGACCGGAGGCAGCGAGATGGAAGTCCTCCGCGGCTTCCTCGACTACCTCCGGACATCGATCCCCGCAAAGGTCGACGGCGCGCCCGAACCTGACGTCCGAACAGCCGCCGTACCATCGGGCACGAACCTGCTCGGCCTGCTCAACCATCTCACCTTCGTCGAGCGTTCGACCTTCCTCGGCGTCAAAGTGACCAATTGGAAAGCCACATTCCACGCCGCGCCAACGGACAGCGTGGCCGATGTCGTTGCTGAAGCCCGTGTCCACCGTTCCTGAAGGGTGTGTCCACCACTCCTGCATGCCGTGTTGACCGTTGCTTGCGAGCGTGTTCGGCTTTGGTTGCCGGTTTATTTTGCTTTCCAGCGTCGTGGACACCTCCGATGCCAGCGGGGCTAGTCCACTGCCGTGCCGCAGGTCATGTTGATCTCGGTGCCGGTGATCGTGCGGGCCCAGTCCGACGCCGCGAACGCTGCCACGTTGCCGACATCCTCAAGCGAAGCAGTACGGCCGGTGAGCGTTCCCTTCTTGAAGCTTTCGACGATCATCTCGCGGTTTTCGTAGTCGAGGGGGATCGACTCCACCAGGCCACTGGTTCGCAAAGTGAGCACACGGATCCCATACCGCCCCAGTTCCACCGCGAGTTGGCGGCGCATCGACTCCACCGCGTCGAACGTGACTTCCATGCCGCCGAAGTTGTAGTCGTGCATCAGCGGGCTGCGCTCCACCGACCCGCCGAAGGCCATGATCACGCCGGACTTCTGCTTGATCATGTGCCTGGCCGCCGCGCACGAGGTGAGGAATTTCGAGCTGACGGCCGTGATCAGCGGGCTGATGTAGTCCGCGAGGGTCATCTCGACCATCGGGGTGCCTTGGATGTCCGTGTCCGTGATGACGTTCATCGAGATGTCGATACTGCCTGCCTGCTCGACGACAGCGTCCGTGTGCGCGTTGACCTGGCGTTCGTCGAGGGCGTCGACCTGGGCGATCGCCACGTTTCCGCCGATGCGTTCCGCGGCCTTCTCCAGGGTCGCCAGTGTCCGGCCGACCAGGAAGACCCGGGCGCCTTCGCGGACGAAGGCGCTGGCCACGGCCGTACCGACGGTTCCGCCGCCGTAGATGATCGCGTTCTTTCCGTCGAGCAACATGCCTGCCTCCTGGGTTGTGTTTTGCCTCTACAACCCGGCAGGTCAGCCGAACTCATCGCGGTTCAGGCAGGAAGTTCGGCAGGCAGCCCGTACTTGGGGAAATCCGCGGTCAGGAACGACACGACCTCGGCGATCCGGTCGCCTTCGAACCGCAGCAAGTCCAGCCCGGTGGGTAGGTAGCGGGCACCGTCGAGGCGGTACGTGCCGAACGCGAGTTGGCCGTTCGCCCGCACCGGCAGGAACTTCCAGCGGAACTCCAGCGGTGTCGCCAGGAAGCCGCGGATGGCCTCGTGGCCCTGGTACCACTCGGGCAACGGAGGCATGGCGTACTTCGCGTCCTCGGTCAGCATGGCCACGATCGCGTCCACGTCACCTTCTTCCCAGGCCGCGGCGTACTGATCGGCCGCCTTTTGCAGCTCAGGCCCGGGTTCGACGTACTCGCGCGGTGTGACGATCTTGCGTGCGCGCTGCAAAGCGCTGTTCACGGCAGCGACCGTGGTGTCGAGCTGCGAGGCGACCTCCTGGGCTGAGAACCCCAGGACTTCGCGCAGGACGAGCACGGCCCGTTGGGTCGCCGTCAAGTGCTGCAACGCGGCGACGAAGGCGAGCTCGATGCCTTCTCTGGCCAGGTAAGTGGCCTCGGGGTCGTCCGGGTAGGGCTCAAGCCACACGGGATCGTCGGTGTGGGACAGATCGGTCGGCAGCTCCCGTTTCGCTCGTTTCTCCAGCAATGTCAGGCACCTGTTCGTGGCGATCTTGTACAACCACGCCCTGAGGTGCACGCCGTCGAACCGGTCGGCCGTGCGCCACGCCCGGACCATCGTCTCCTGCAGCGCGTCCTCGGCGTCCTGCACGGACCCGAGCATCCGGTAGCAGTGTGCCTGCAACTCGCCGCGCAGCACGTCGACCTCAGCCCATTCCACCAGGTCAGCGTATACAGTGCGGCCCATGCAGGCGTGGGAGAACTGGTTGGCCGTGCTGGAGTCCCATGGTTTCGCGGCACGCGCGATGACAAAGCCGGGCGCGTCCGAGCAGGACATCGCGGCGTTCAGTGCCAAGACTGGCATCCAGGGCGAACTGCTGGACCTCTACCGGATCAGCGACGGCCAGCTCGAACCGTGGCGCAGTGAACTGCCTGGCGCTACGGATCTGTTCCCGTGCGCCAGGTTCGTGCCGATCGCCGACGCTCTTGAGCTGTGGCAGGACTGGCAGGAGCCGCGTGTTCCGTTCACTTTGGACGCTGGCGGCGAGTCGCTCGCGGTGGCGCTGTCCGGCGAGGTCGTCGATATGGAGACCGGTGCCGTCCACGCTGCGACATTGGTGGGGTATCTGGCTCAGCTGGCCACATCGCCGCTGGAGATCAGCGATGATGATGGTGTGCTGACTTGGGACGTACGCTAGTGGACTTGGTGCTGACCGGCGGCCGGGTGATCGACCCGGAGAGCGGGTTCGACGAGGTCGCGGACGTCGGCATCGCCGGTGACCGGGTCGTGTCGGTGTCGACCGCGCCGCTCGAGTGCTCGAATCGCATCGACGTGTCCGGCCTGGTGGTGTGCCCTGGGTTCATCGACCTGCACAGCCACGGCCAGGCGATTCCCGAACAACGCCTGCAAGCGTTGGACGGCGTGACCACGGCGTTGGAACTCGAAGCAGGCACCACGACTGTCGCTGCCGCGTACGCGCATGCCGCGTCTCAGGGACGGCCGCTGAACTACGGCTACGCCACCTCGTGGGCGCTGGCCAGGATGATCGAGCTGATCGGTGCGACGCCTGCGCCGAATCTGCAGGCGATCCTCAAGCATTTGGGCAATCCGGCCTGGCAGGTACCTGCTTCGGTGAAGCAGCGGGCGCGGATCTTCCAACGGCTGTACCAGGATCTGGCCGACGGCGCGCTCGGCATCGGGATCCTGGTCGGGTACGCGCCACAGGTCGATCCCGACGAGTTCGTGATGGTCGCGGGGCTCGCGGCGCAAGCGGGCGTGCCCACGTACACCCACGCGCGCCCGTTGATCGAGGTCGACCCGGGCGTCCCGGTCGACGGCGCCTCGGAGATCATCCGGGCCGCTGGCGAGACCGGCGCGCACATGCATTACTGCCACGTCAACAGCACCTCGGCGCGGCGCATCGAGAAGGTGCGGACACTCCTGGACAAGGCACAGGCCGAGGGCGCGCCCGTGTCGGTCGAGGCCTACCCGTATGGCGCCGGATCCACCGCGATCGGCGCGGCTTTCCTTGCCCCGGAAGCGTTGAAGCGCTCAGACCTCAAGCCGAGCGACATTGTGGTCGTCGCGACGGGCGAGCGGATCGCCGACGAGAAACGCCTGCTGGAGTTGCGGGCCGCGGATCCCGGCGCGTTGGTGATGGTGTACTTCCTCGACGAGACGAATCCGGTTGACCACAAGCATCTGGAGCGCGCCCTGACCTATCCGGGCGGCGCGATCGCCAGCGACGCAGTGCCGTTGACGTGGCCAGGACAGCCGCCGCCACCGATGACCTGGCCGTTGCCGCCTGGGACCCTTGTACATCCGCGCAGTGCGGGGACTTTTGCCAAGGTATTGCGGACTTTGTGGCGGGAAAGCGGATTGCTGTCGCTGCCAGAGGCGATCGCGCGGTGTTCACTGATTCCCGCGCAGATCCTGGAGAAAGCGGTGCCCGCCATGTGTCGTAAAGGACGGCTCACGGCGGGCAGTGACGCGGATGTACTGGTTTTCGACCCTGTTCGGATCGCTGACCAAGCGACCTATGTGGACGGTGTGCGGCCGTCGGTCGGCGTGGTTCACTTACTCGTCAACGGTTCCTTTGTGGTCCGTGACTCGTCGCTGGTACTGGATTCGTTGCCGGGCAGGCCGGTTCGCGCCTCGATGTCCCTCAGTGCGAACGCCGAGTAGAGAGCGGCGAGCAGGCAGCCCGCGCCCATCAGGACGAACGCGAGACCCGCGCTCGCTCCTTCGAGCAGCGCGCCGGTCAGCGACACCCCGATTGGCCCGGCGATCAACGCGAGCGACGCGATACTGCCGATCACCCTGCCGCGCAACCGTTCCGGCGTCCGTTCCTGGATCAGGACGGCCGTGATCGGGTTGATCGGCGCGGCCGCGACGCCGACGAGCGCGGCAAGCACAGCCATCGGAATGCCCGACGCGAACAGCATCAGCCCGACCCCGGTAATCACCAGGCCCCACAGGAGAACCGGGCGACGCCGGAGCTTGGTCGCGATGGCTCCGTACACAATGGCGCCCACAATGCCGCCGACCCCGAACATGGTCATGACCAAGCCAAGCAACCCCGGGTTGCCCATGCTCTGGGCCTGTGCCGTCAGCACGATCGAGATCGGGGCGACGAACAGGATCAGCAGCATGGCCGACAAACCGGCGCCACGCAGAATCGGCTGACGCCAGACGAACGTGAAACCCTCTGCCACGGAACGGAAGTAGTGATCCGGGGCGGCATGCCTTGTGTCACGCGGGACCGTCAGTCGCGTGAGGACAACGGCACCGAAGAACATGCCGACCGTGACCCACAACGTGTTGGTGGCACCCGCAAGCGCGATGAACAATGCGGCAAGCCCTGGTGCCACGATGTTCCCGAGACCTTCGATCGCTTCGCCCCACGCGTTCACCCGTTCAAGCGGGATCTTCGCGTGCCTTGCCACGTCTGGCCGCAGTGATTCCCGTGCCGCCATACCGGGCCCGTCGAACAATGCGCCGAGCGCGACAAGGATCGCGATGAGGGCCGTGTTCAGGCCGAGCGTGCTGTCCAAAATGGGTAGTGCGGCCACGGCGAGTGCGCTGAAGATGTCGGCGATGATGCTCAGTCGCCGGCGTCCCCATCGGTCGATCAGCGCGCCGCCGAACAATGTGGACAGTGCCAACGGACCGAGCGCGGCAGCGGCAAGCAGACCGGCGAGCCCTGGGCTCCCGGTCCGTTCCAGCACGAGCCACGGGATGGCGATACCGGTGATCGCGTTGCCCGCGACCGAAAGACCGGTGGCGCTGAGCAAGCCGATGACCGCAATCATGTCCCGAGGCCCTGCATGACGGTTTTCATCACGAGCTTCGGCGCGTCGAGCGGCGCGAGCTTGCCGAGGGAGATGGCTTCCCACGCGGTGTAGAACGCGGCGTCCAACGTGGACAGAATCCACCAGTCCGGCACGTCGGTCCTGAGCTTGCCAGCCTCCTGGCCACGCCGAATGAGCCGCAGCAGCGGCTCGCCGGACTGTTCGTAGCGGGCAAGGAGGTCGGGCACGTCGTCGAGGCCGATCTGGCGGTACATGAACTCGATCCGCGGCCCTAATGGGATCAGGGCCGTGATCGCCCGCTCAAGCGCCTCGACGACGTCCTTGCCGGGCACGTCGAGCTGCGCGTCGGTCATCGCCTTGTCGACGCGGTCGTAGGCATCGTGCGCCAACGCGACGAGGAGGTCCTGCCGGGTGGCGTAGCGTTTGTGCAGCGTGGTGCGGCTGACCCCGGCCGCTTTCGCTACGTCCCCCAGCGAGGCACTCGGGTCAGCCAGCAGCACGGCGGTGGCTACATCCAAGATCGAGTGAACACTCATGTTCAGAAGTGTACATGAGTGTTCACCGTCTTGCGTGCACGGTTTCCGCGATCTCCGCGTCCAAAGAGCGTGGCGCCGTGAGGTCCAGGTACATCTCGTGCCGGTACACGTCGTCCAAATACCCGATATCCAGGATCTGAGCGGGCATGCGGGTCAGCTTCGCCACCGCGCCGCCGAACCGGGCCATCCGCTGCAGCACGTGCGTCGGAACCTCACGCACCGCGGGTGATTTGCCAGAGGCGGCCGCCATTCGAAGGATCAACTCCTTCCACGACAGGTTTTCCTCAGCGACTGGGATATCGGCGTTCGATTGCTCTTCGAGTGCCGTCACAGTCGCGTCGCCAATGGCCTTGAGGCTGGCGACGGCTGTGCCGCCGGTGGGAACGACCACAGGGAAGGGGGAGCGCAACCACTTCACCCACACGGTCGACCATTCAGGCACTCGACCGGGTGCCACACCGAACACATAAGGAATCTGAACAGTCGCCAGCGACATTGACCCGGCAACTTCACGGGCCTCGTTCGCCTGCGATAACCGTGCCCGCACATACGGGTGCCGGGATAACCGCCATTCCGGGTGAAGACGCTGGAAGTGCACGAAATACGAGCCCAATAACACCGCCCGGGTGCAACCCGCGTCCCTTGCGGCACGCACAAACTTCACGGCCGGATCCACATAACCGGTACGCAGACGGTCCTCAACATGCGCAGGACCTTCATCCAGCACGCCGCCCGCGAACACCACCGCGTCGTAGCCAGCCAATAACTCGGTTAACGAGTCGTGGCTCGCGGTGCACAGGTCGACCGCGTGATCAACGCCTGACCTGCGGGTTCGTGCCATCACTGCTACTTCGTGCTCGCGTCGGCGGGCCTGCTGCACCACGTGGTGCCCGAGCAGGCCGCTACCACCGGCGACCATGATCATCATGGCTGCACCCTCTCATGAGTTTCGAAACACGTTGATCCTGAGTCGCCTTTTCGACATCTGTTCTTGCCAGGCTGCCCGCGTGCAGACAACCGCGGTCGAGCGGGGCCGCAAATTCAACAACGTCATGGCCGCGATCGCCGCCCGCCTCCCGTTCGGGCTCAGCCGGATCGTGCCACCGAGCCTGCTCGGCTTCGCCGTCATCAACAGCTTCACCTTCGGCGTCGATCTGCTGCTGCTCTTCCTGCTGCACGGCGTGCTCGACGTCGTGCTCTGGTTGAGTATCACGATCGCGTACGCATGCGCTTTCGCGCTGAGTTATTTCCTGAACCGGGCGTTCAACTTCCGGTCGCACGCGCCAGTTGGCCCGCAGTTCGGCATCTATGTCGTCGTTGTCGTCATCAACTATCTCGCGTGGATCCTCGGGGTCGGCAGCGGTCTCGCCGCTCTGGGCGTCGACTACCGGATCGCCAGACTGGCCGCTGGGGCATGCGAAGCCGTCTACATGTACGCCGCAATGCGCTGGGTGGTCTTCCGTAAATGACCACTAGTGTTCCCCTGTGGGGATCACTGTTTTCATCGTGCCCGGATTGGCGCTCGCACCAGCTGAATGGTGGCCGTTGCGTGATCGGATCGGCGAGTTCGCCGATGTGATCGTGTGGGAACGGCAGGCAACGGCCATCAAGGCGATCGTCGATGAGGCGGTCGACAGGCTCAAGAGCGTTGACGGACCGATTGTGCTCGTCGGGCATTCCCAAGGCGGCCTTTACGTCGACGCGATCGCCCGCGTGATCACCCCGAGTGGCATGGTTCTGCTCGATCCCGTGCATCCCCGAAACGACCGGCTCTGGGCGGAATTGCCCGCGAAGTTGTTTCGTAACAGCGGGTCGGATATCGGCATGCGCATGCGGACCGCCCGTTTCTTCACCAGGCTCAAGCTCGGCGGGCTGTTCAAATCCGCTCTGCTGAAGAACTATCAGGGGCATCCCGCTGTTGACAGTATCTGGCAGTACGTGAATCGCGTCGAGGTCTACGACAACGCCTTGGCCGAGTACGAGCGGAACATCCCGTGTGATCTCGACGAGTTCGGCCCGTTTCCGGACATCCACGTGGTCAACCTGGTACACGATCCCGGTGTCCTTATTGGACAGTTCAGGCTGTCCGCGGAGGACGGCCAGCGCGTCGAGACACTGTGGAGCGAACTACTGCGCGACCACCCCGGTACCGAGGTCGTCGAAGGCGCTGGGCACCTGATCCACATCGACCGGCCGGACGCCGTCCTGCACGCCGTGAAACGAGTCTGTGACCTGGTGGGGTGACGATTTGCCGGTTCGGCCACGGCGCGGCCTTGACGCTGTTACCGTGAGACGCCGAGTTGCGGACTGAGCAGCCGGGCCCCACGATGAGGCCGGTTTGAGTCCGATGTGGAGGGGAACAGTGTCCAGCGGGGGACGACTCACGGTTCTGTTGTGTGCCGGTGCATTGCTGCTGACCGCGTGCGGCGGGGACGGCAACAAGTTCGCCTACCTGTTCGGCGAGCAAGGGGCGACCGGCGGCGAGCAGCCACAGGCTGAGGCCCCGTACGTACCGGACTACCCGGTCGCGGACTACGAGAAGGAGAACATCCCGGTCCTGCAGGCCCTTCGCCAGATCGACCCGTGCGCGATGCTCGACCTCGAAGTGATCAAGAAGATCTCCGAAGGCCCCGAGCTGAACTCGATCGCCCCCGGCGACCTGCTCAACGAGTGCACGGTCAGCGTCGGCCAGAACGATCTCAAGGAGACCTGGTCGTTCGAGGTCATCGCGGGCGTGCCGGTTGGCGCGGACGGTGCGGAGGACATCGCCGGGGTGCAGTTCACCAAGTTCTCGTCCAGGCCAACCTCGTGCAATTACACCACCCCGATGAGTAAGACGTTCGGCCTCGCGCTGCAGACGACGTGGCACGGCCTGAGCAGTGAGCAGCCGCCGAAGCCCTCGTGTGACGTGGCCAAGCAGTACCTGACCGACACGATCGCCAGGTGGAAGACGCCGCCGAAGCGCTCGGAGCACAAGACCACGCCCGCGTTGCCGCTGGCCACGATCGACCCGTGCATCGCGGCGAAGACTCTGCTCGGCACTGGCGAGGGCCACGTGCGGATCTCCGCGCCATATCGCTGCTCGGTGCAGCCGAAGCAGGGCGACCGGCCGGACAAGACGGCCCCGAGCCAGAACATCGACGTCTCGTTGTTGTTCGGCAACGATCCGGTGCAGCAGATCCCGGTCAACCCGACGAGCTTCAAGCCAGCGCAGATCAAGGGCAAGCCCGCAGCCGTCTCCCAGTCGAGGTCAAGCTGCCGGATCACCGTTCAGTACAGCGCGGATACCATGGTCAAGGTGGACGAGGCCAAGGGGCAGGAGCCGGCCCGTACCCAGGTCATCGAGGTCAATGCGGGCACGTGCGAGGCCGCGAACGCCGCAGCGGAAACGGTCGTCGGCCGGATGCTCGAAGTGAAGGTTCCGCCCGCTCGTCAGCCAGCGCCGGGCGCGGTCAAACTCGGCGACCTCAACCCGCCCAAGTCGTGGCAGGAAGTCGGCGCGCCAGCCGACCCGTGCACGGTGATCGGCTGGGAGGCGTTCCCGCCGGAAGCCCGTGACTCCAAGGGCCTCAAGCCAACCCGCCGCCCGCCGGAGAAGGACAGCGTGTTCAAGGCCGCGTGCCGGTTCGAGGCAGGCGGCGCGGAACTCACGGTGGACAAGGACAAAGGGGCGACCTCGAAGCTCTCGGTCATGATCGCGCTGATCGTGTGGGGCGACGACGCCTCCGGCATGAGCGCCGATCCTGCGAAGCGCAAGGGATCCGTGGCCAAGGAATACAGCGGAAAGCCAGGACTTGAGGAGGGCGGCACGAGCTCGAACGGCGACCCGGAATGCCTTGGCATTGTGCAGACTTCCAAGGGCTACTGGGGTATTTCGGTCACCAACGCCGCGTTCCCGAACGTGCAGCCCTGCGCGATCAGCAACAGCGTGCTGACCGCGATCGCCGCCAAAATGTGAGGTCAACCCTCGTGAGTGGTTACGCCGGTTAGAACCGGCGTAACCACTCACGAGGAGTTCTCTAGCACGAAGTGGACAGTACGTCCCGCAACGTGAAGTCGACCCAGGCGAAGCCGTGCGCCTGGCGCGTCACGCCACTGAGCTTGCGGCTCAGCGTTTGCGGGATCGGCTTGGCTTCCTTGCTCCACCAACCCTGGTCGGCCTCGTAACCGATCTGGTACAGCACCGGGTTCGGGTGGTAGAGGTCCGCCCATGCCTTCATCTCGGCCACATAGTCGGTGACATTGGTGAAGTACTGCGTGTCATCGACGAACACGATCTGGCCGCGGTAGGTCTTCGGCAGCGCCGCCGGGCTGAAGTGCTTGAGGAACAATGTGTACTGCGCATTGTGGCTCTTCACGCGCGATTCCCACTGCTGCGCGAGCGAATCCGTGACCGGGTCGTTGAGGTCCGCGCCACGCGGGTTGAACCACTCGACGTCGACACCGAACCCGAGCACGCTCGGGTGATGCTTGTAGCGCTTGAGCACGAGGTCGATCAGCGTTGGCATGTCAGCGAAGCCGGACTCGATCTGCAGCCAGACCTTGATGCCGTGGGTGTCGAAGTAGTCGAGGAACGGCTCGTGCTTGTCACTGCTCGCGAACTTGATCCGTGAGCCATAGTTGCGGCCGTCGCCAGGGTGCGGGAACTGCAGCGCCACACCGTTGTTGGAGATGTTGCCGACGATCCAGACGTTCGCTGGCGTCGACCCAGGGAAGTAGCCGGCCATTTGCTTGGTCGCCGTCTCCCAGCCACACGAGTTGGGGAAGGGGCTGATGCCGTAGCTGGAAGAGCGTGCGCCACCCCAGCGAACCGGGCCGTTGCCACCGCCCGGGTCACTCGTGGTGGTCAGGGTGAAGGGCGCGGAGTCGGGCGAAGTTCCGCTGGACCCCTTGGCACGTACGCGGAAGGTGTACGAGGTCGACGGGTTCAGACCGGAGATGACCGCGTTCGGGATGGTCGCCCCGATGACCTTGGACGAACCGGTCCATCTGACTTCGTACTCGGAAGCACCCGACGATGTGTTCCATTCCAGCGTGACCGAGGTGCCGGTGACACTGAACGCCCGGACATTGGTCGGAGCAGGCGGAGCGGCGGCGGCGGTTGCAGGGAAGGCGGTCGCGACAGTGGCCGCGATCGCCAAGAGGACCAGGGACTTTCGGAATCCCATGGAGGTGTCGCCTTTCGCTGACGCGCGGCAGTACCCGGAGCGCGGGCATTGGCGGCGACCGCGATAGTTAACAAACTTTCCTAATGAATGATGCCAGTCCTGTCAACAGGCTGGTCCAGCCTCGTGAGTGGTTATGCGCGTTCTAACCCGCGTAACCACTCACGAGGGCTCATTAACTCTGCTGGGCCGCATTCCACAGGTCTTGCATGGCCTCCAGGTAGACCTCTGAGTCCACGGCCCTCAGCCTCGCCGCCGGGATGATGTCGTCGGGATGGGTCTGGATCAAGAACCGTTCCTCAATCAACCCGCGCACCGCGATATCGGCCACGTCAACCGGGGCCATCGCATGATTGTCCAAGCCCATTCGGACGGCTCGGCCGACGGGATCGTCGTCCACCGCGAGCATCAGCGGCGTCTCGACCAACCCCGGGCACAGGCACGAGAAGCGAACCCCAGTGTGGCTGTACATCACGGCATAAGACTCCGCGAGCGCCAGAGCCGCGTGTTTGGTCACCGTGTACGGCGCCGCCCCAGGAGTCATGATCAAGCCGGCGGCGGAAGCCGTGTTGACCATGTAGCCCTCGCCGCGCTTGATCATCGCGGGTAGCAAGGCGCGCATCGCCCAGATGTGCGACATCACATGCACATTCCACTGCAGTTGCCAGCCTTCGTCGGTGACCTCAAGGCCGCCGATCGGCAATGGGACGCCCGCGTTGGAGAAGTACACGTCGATCTCGCCGTAGCGCTGTTCGGCTTCCGCGATCAGCCGAAGGATCTCCGATTCCCTGCTGACGTCGGCTTCGATCGCAAGACCGTCCACACGGAACGCCGTCTCCTGCGCGCCTGCGAAATCCTTGTCCGCGATGGTGATCCCTCGCGGACACTCCTTGGCGAACCGTTCGGCCAGCGCGGCTCCGATTCCGCTACCGCCGCCGGTGATCAGGACATGCCTGCCGCCGAACTCCATACTTTCAATTTTAGTTGCGACAACTTCCTATCGTCTGTCAACTTCTTGCCACTCGGGGGCCTCAGCCGAAAGCCTCGGCCAGCCACCACGACCCGCCATCAGACGCGATCTTCGCGTCGATCAGCAACGGGCGATCACGGGGTCCGTCCACCCATTCTGCCACGCCGTCGAGGTCGCCGACACCGTGGACCGTGAGCGCGGCACAGCCGAAACCGCGCGCTATCTCGGCTATTCCGGGATCCGGAAAGACTACAGTGGACAAATCGGCATCGTGTCCGAAGTGGTGGATCTCGGCACCGTACGCCGAATCGTTGTAGACCACGATCACCATCGGCAACTTGAGCCGGACGACCGTTTCAAGCTCGGCGATGCTCATCATGAACCCGCCGTCCCCGACCGCGGCGACCGGCAGCCGGTCCGGCCGGGCAAGCGCCGCGCCGATCGCGGTGAACAGACCGAGCCCGATCGACTGGAACGACTGGGTCATGCAGTACCCGAACTCGTCGGGAACGGACAGATAGGCGCTGGGATAACCCATGAAGTTCCCGGAATCCACCGAGACGAGCCGGTCACGCGGGAGCAGTTCGTCCAGCCGAGCGGTCAGCTCACGCGGGTCGATGTGGGTGTCGGTGGACAGGTCCGGCACCGGCCACCCTGGACCAGCGGCGAGCCTGGATTGGACGGAGTCGCTGCGATATCCCTCGCGGACAGTGACCAATTCCGTCACGTCCTGTGCGGTCTGCCCGGCGTCGCCCTGCACCACCAAATCGACGGGCTGGTGCGCCTGACCGCCGATGTCCACCTGCGCGGTCGTGCCCGTCAGCAGCTTGCCCCGGCGCGTTGTCCACTTCGTGAACGCCGAACCCCAGCCCACGACCAGGTCGGCCTCGGTGATCAAATCGGCGGCCAGCGAAGACGAGAACCCGCCGGAAATGCCCAAAGACCACGGGTCGTCGTGGAAAAGCCCATGCGCTACGGCCGTGGTGGCCAGCAAAGCACCCGTCTTCGCGGCCAGCTCACGCAGTTCTTTCGCCGCGCCACGCGCACCACGCCCGGCGATGAACACCGGCCGTTGCGCCTGTTCGATCATCGCGGCCAAATCCTCGACTGCCTTGCGGTTGGGCCGCATTGGCAGCAACGGTTCGACCGGCGAGAACGTCGCCGGGACGGCAGGAGCGGCCTGGACGTCCAACGGCAGGTTGAGCACGACGGTCCGGCGCTCGTGCACAGCCGTCCGGTAGGCCCGCACGGTGTCCGCGACCGCGGTCTCCGCCGAATGCACACGTTCGGACGTCGCACCCACCGCGATCACGGCCGAGTCCTGATCGATCCGGAAGTTGGCCAACACAGCCGAACCAGGGGTGTCCGCGGTGAGCACGATCATCGGCGTGCGCGCTTTGGCCGCTTCGGTGATCCCGGTCATCGCGTTCGTCAGGCCACAGCCCTGATGGAGGGACACCAGCGCGACCCGCCCGCTCATCCGGCCGTACGCGTCGGCCATGGTCGCCGCGCCCGCCTCGTGCCGGGTTGCGACAAAAGGGACGCCATGGGCACGAAGAGCGTTCGTCACATCGAAGTTGCCACTGCCCACAACGCCGAATGCCTGCGCCACACCAAGTTCCGCCAGCGTCTTGCCGACGATTTCAGCGACGTTCATCGTTCCACCATCGCAAAAACCCTGGCGGGGCTGCCCGATCCGCCGACGATCGGCAACGGCGACACCACGAGCATCGTGCCTGTCGCGGGCAGCGTCTCCAGGTTGCGCAGAAGGGTGAGCCCGTGCTTACCCGCGCCCATCATGTAGTTGTGACACGGGAAAGGCGGGTCGAAACTGTGCGCCGCACCAGCATCCGTGCCGACGGTTTCCACGCCTACACCCGTTAACGGTGTCTCCTCAGCGAGCCATCGAGCGCACTCCGCCGACATGCCCGGATTACGCGCTTCGTTGAGGACGTCGGGCCGCGCGGACCAGCCGCTGCGCACGAGCAGCCACCCGCCGTCGGGCAGGGCTCCGTGCGCGGACTCCCAGCGCTTGACGTCGTCGATCTCCAGCAGGAAGTCGTCGTTTCCGGCGACTGCGCTGGACACGTCGATCACGACCGCGGGCGCGACCAGGGTCTTGATCGGGACCTGGGACACGTCGTGGCCGTCCTTGCCGGACACCCAGTGCACGGGAACGTCCAGGTGCGTGCCCGTGTGCTCGCCGGTGTGGATGTTGTTCCAGTACCAGGCCGGGCCTTTCTCGTCGTACCGGCTGATCTCTTCGAGCTGGAACGGGATCGTGTTGGCGAACGGGTCGGGCAGCTGCAGGATCGGCGTGCTGGACGAGAGTGGCGCGGTCAGGTCGATGATCTCGACTCCGCCGGTGGAAATCGCGTCACGAAGCTGATCAAGCAGACCCATCATCGTTCCCTTCGTCGGTTGGCAGCCGAGCGTGCAGGTGTCCGTCGTGCAGGCCGTCCACGTGCGACATTGCCGCCCGAATGGTGCCTTCGGGCGCGTATCCGGCGGTCGTCGCGACGCGGCACGAAGCAATGTTCGCCGTCGAGTGCTTCAAGAACAACCGCTGGAAGCCGGCCGCTTCGAAACACCACGTCGTCATCAACCGGACGGCCCTGGCCGCCAAGCCCGCGCCCCGCGCTTCGGGCAGCAGCCAGTAGGTCAGTTCGGCGACTGCGGACTCCAGGTCGACGCTACGCAGCCCGATCTGGCCGACCGCGCGGTCGTTGTCGGTGATCGCCCAGCTTGTCTTCGGTCTCGTTCTGCCAGCCGTGGTTCCATCTGACGATCCACGCCAAGGCTTCCTCGTCCGAGTCCATCCGGCGGGGGTGCCAGCGTTGGATGTCCGGCCAGTCGAACGCGGCCCGGACTACCGGGACATCCTCGGCACGCCACGGCCGCAGGGCGAACCGGTCATCGATCGCGAGGATTGGCTGGGTCAGCGCCTTCAACGAACCCGAGGGCAGAAGTGGTTCATACAGGATCGGCACTCTTCACGATCGTACGGGAATCTCGTCGATCACCTCGGTGGCGATGGCGCACGCGGGAGCGCGGTAGAAATCGGCCAGCGCGTTGAACGTCTCCTCGGCGCGGATCGCGGGCCAGTCGCGGGCGAGGTGCTCGGCGGGCAGATGCGGGTCCTGGCGCACCAGGTTGAGCCAGTCGGTGTGCAGGATCAGTTGCCGTGCCAGGTCGTCGCGTGCCGAGGGCAGCGGGTCCTTGATGTCCCAGCGGGCAAGGAACTCCTGATAACGCGCCGCGATCGCCTCGGTGTCGAACGCCTTGTGCACGAGATCGGCGGATTCGGTCGGTTTGGCGTGCTGCGCGGTGAAGACCGTGACGTTTTCGGCGAGGTCGAGATGCTCGACGATCGCGCCCGCGTCCTTGATGCCGGGCGCGATCCACAGACCGTTCTGCAGCAGGCCGAACCCGGCCCAGATCAGCTGGGAGCGCAGGTCGTGCCGGTCGCTGCGGCGGCCTTCCGGCATGGAGAAGGCCACCACTGTCCAGTTGCCGTCCCAGTCCCGGTTCACCGCGCCGGTCTGGAACATCCGCCGCTTGCCGTCCGCCAGCACGTCTGTGGCGCGCTGGGAGAGTCCGAAGTAGACACGGCGGCCCTTGCGATGGCGTTCGAGCAGACCTCGGCCGGCCATTCGGGTCAGCGTCGAGCGGACCGCTTCCTCGGACACCCCGACGCGATCGAGGACGTCGATGATGCTGCCCGAATACACCGCCGAATCGCGTTCGAGCAGGTAGATGCCCAGAAAGCTGAGCATGAGCGGCTGCGGTCGTGCCTGGTCCTCCACATCGGCAAGACTAGGTCACGCCAATGTTGTGCACAATGTTGACGCTCGTCATTAATCTGACGTACGTTGCCTGGCATGGACCTGACAGGCAACGTCGCGGTCGTCACGGGAGCGGGACGCGGCCTCGGTCGTGCCTACGCCGAAGCCCTCGCGGCCAACGGCGCCGCAGTGGTCGTGAACGACGTGGACGCGCAAGCCGCCACGCAAGTCGTGAAGGCGATCGGTGATCGTGCGGTCGCGGCCGTTGGCCCAGTCGGCAGTGCGGAAGTCGCGGATCAGTTGGTGGACAAGGCCGTCACGGAGTTCGGGCAGCTGGACGTGATGGTCACCAACGCGGGCATCCTGCGCGACCGGGTGCTCTGGAAGATGACGGACGAGGACTTCGACGCGGTCATCGACGTCCACCTGCGCGGCACGTTCACATGCGCCCGAGCCGCGGCGAACCGGATGCGGGAACAGGGGAGCGGCGGTCGTCTGATTCTGATCTCCTCACCCGCTGGCCAACGCGGCAACTTCGGGCAGACCAACTATTCGGCTGCCAAGGCCGGGATCGTCGCGATGGCGCGGACGTGAGCGATGGAGCTGGCCAAGGCACGGATCACGGTGAACGCGGTCGTGCCGGTCGCGGCGACCGACATGACCAAGACCATCCCGAGGCGATCGAGGAACTCGGCGTCCCCGCGTTGTTCCACACTGGACAGACCGGGATCGGCGCCGGCGTGCCGGGCGGTGGCGGGATTCGGCTGAAGTACTCCAACCCGATGCTGATTGACGACGTGGCGGTGGACTTCCCGCAATTGCGGATCATCCTCGCGCACCCGTCCTTCCCTTGGCAGGACGAGGCTTTGGCGGTCGCGACGCACAAGCCGTACGTCTACATCGACCTGTCCGGTTGATCGCCGAAGTACTTCCCGCCGCAACTCGTCCGGTACGCCAACTCGTTGTTGCAGGACAAGGTGCTGTTCGGCTCGGACTATCCGGTGATCACGCCGGACCGCTGGCTGGCCGACTTCGCCAAGCTGGAGATCAAACCCGAAGTGCGGCCCAAGATCCTGAAACACAACGCGATCCGACTTCTACGCCTGGAGAAGACATGACCACGCGCGCGCACGGGCTTGCCGGACTCAAGGCACTGGCAGGCAAAGACCTCGGCCACACCGGCTGGTGGGAGATCACGCAGGACCGCGTCAACACCTTCGCCGACGCCACCGACGACCACCAGTGGATCCACGTCGACCCGGCACGCGCGGCCGAAGGTCCATTCAAGACAACCATCGCGCACGGCTACCTGACGCTCTCCTTGCTGCCCGCGCTTTCCTCGGAGTTGCTGGTGATCGAGGGTGTCGGGATGGGCATCAACTATGGACTCGACCGGGTGCGGTTCCCAGCTCCCGTACCGGTCGGCAGCAAGATCCGGTTGACCGGGATCGTCGTCTCGGTCGACGAGGTGCAGGGTGACGGCGTCCAGATGGTGCGGGACCTCACCGTCGAGATCGACGGTTCCGAGAAGCCCGCGTGTGTTGCCCGCTGGGTGTCCCGCCACTACGCCTGAAGGAGCGCGCGATGACCAACGAAGGACTAGGCGGCTGGCCCGCGCGCCGGGCGTTGATGACGCCGGAGCGTACCGCGATCATCTATCAGGACAAGGCAACGACGTACGGCGAGTTCTTCACGCGGGCGACCAAAGTGGCCTCAAGGTTGCGCGCGGACGGCATTGAGAAGGGAGATCGGGTCGGCTATCTCGGGCCGAACCACCCTGCCTTCGTGGAAACCATGTTCGCGGCCCACATGCTCGGCGCGATCTTCGTACCGCTGAACTTCCGGCTCGCCACACCGGAACTCGAGTACATGATCTCGGACGCGGGCATCAAGATCCTGGTCCGTGACCCGGCGACCGCCGAGGTCACCGGAACGAAGATCATCTCACTCGACGACTACGAAGCCTGGCTGGCCGCGGGTTCGGCCGACCCGATCGACGCGCCGGTCGCGCAGGACGAGATCGCGTTCATCCTCTACACCTCGGGCACGACCGGGCGGCCGAAGGGCGCGATGCTGAGTCACGCCAACCAGATCTGGAACAGCTACAACGTGCTGGTCGCGTTCGACGTGGCCGGTGACGAGGTCTCGCTGATCGCCGCGCCCTTGTTCCACGTCGCCGCGCTCGGGCAGTTGCTGCTGCCCACGTTTCTCAAGGGCGGCTGCTCTGTGCTCACCCCGACTTGGGACGTTGATGCCGCGTTCGACCTCATCGAGCGCTACCGGATCACGTGGATCTTCGGTGTGACAACGATGTTCGCCTCGCTTGTGCAGTCTTCCCGTTGGGCGGAAGCGGATCTGTCGTCGGTGCGGAGCCCTGATGTCCGGTGGCGCACCGATCCCGGTGTCGTTGATCGAGGCGTACCAGGAACGCGGACTGGTGTTCCAGCAAGGCTATGGGCTCACCGAGACCTCGCCAGGCGCGACCCTGCTCGAGGCCAGCCAGAGTATCCGCAAGGCCGGATCCGCTGGTGTGCCGGTGTTCTTCGGATCGATCAAGGTCGAGGCGCCGACCGGGCGACCCGGCGAGGTGCTGATCAAAGGACCGCACGTCACGCCGGGTTACTGGAACAACCCCGTGGCGACCAACGCGGCCTTCGATGATGGCTGGTTCCGCTCGGGGGACCTCGCGATCCTGGATGACGAGGGCTACCTCTACGTCGTCGACCGGGTGAAGGACATGTACATCTCCGGCGGCGAGAACGTCTATCCGGCCGAGGTCGAGGGCGTGATCTTCGGGCATCCGGCGGTCGCCGAGGTGGCCGTGATCGGGGTGCCGGACCCGAAGTGGGGTGAGGTCGGCAAGGCCTTCGTCGTCTGCCGCCCCGACACCGAGCTCACCATTACGGACCTGCGCGGATTCCTGGCAGGCAGACTGGCCAAGTACAAGATCCCGGCCTATCTCGAACTGGTCGACGGGATGCCACGCACCGCGTCCGGCAAGGTGCAGAAGGCCAAGCTGCGTTGACAATCCCCGGTCGTGAACGTATGTTCATGAACAAGCGTTCATGACGATCCAGGGGGCGACGATGAGCATCGTGAATTCCGCGCAGGCCGAGGCTTGGAACAGGTACGAGGGCCAGCACTGGGCCGCGCACGACTCGCGGTACGACGCGCTGAATGGCGGCTTCAACAAGTTCGTTCTCGAGCAGATCGGGCCCGACGACCGTGTACTCGACATAGGATGTGGCAACGGCCAGCTGACTCGGCAGGCCGCACGGGCTGCCAGGTCGGCGATTGGGGTCGACCTGTCAGCTCCCATGCTGTCGGTCGCCCGCCTACGGGCCGCCGACGTGCCCAACGTGACGTTCACGCAGGGCGACGCGCAGGTCTTTTCCTTCGAGGACAGCGCGTACGACATCGCGATCAGCCGGTTCGGGGCGGTGTTCTTCGCCGACCCGGTCGCCGCGTTCAGCAACATCCGCCGAGCGTTGGCGCCGGGCGGCCGGACAGCGTTGCTGTGCATGACTGCGTTGCGGGACACGGATCTCGGCACGGTCTTCGACGCGATGGTCGAGTACCTGCCGTGGCCGACAGGAAAGGACGGTTCGGGCCCGACCTCGTTCGCGGACCCGGCCAGGGTCGAGTCTGTGTTGTCGGACGCCGGGTTCACGGACGTCACGTGCACTCGTGTCGAGGCGGACCAGGTCTGGGGCCGCGATCTCGCCGACGCCTTGGAGTTCTTCACCGACTGGGGACCGGTGAAGTACAACATGGGTCTCGCGGGTCCGGAAGCCGCGGCCAAGGCGAAACAAGCGGTTGCTCAGGCGCTGGAGTCCTTCGTGACGCCGGAGGCCGTGAAGCTGCGCGCGAACGCCTGGCTCGTCCAGGCAAACGCCTGATGCCTCGGAAAACCAACCTGCGGGAGCAGTTGATCGCCACTGCTGCCGGGATGATCGCCTCGCAAGGTACCGCAGGGCTGACGGTCCGGGCGATCGCCAAACAGGCAGGCGTCGCGGATGGCGTGCTGTACAACCACTTCAGCGACAAGGAAGAGCTCCTCGCGCAGTCGTTGATCACGCATGTCCGCAACGTCGAAGCCACACTGGGTGAGCTGCCCGAGGCAGGTTCAGGCAAGGTTGAGGCGAACCTCAAGGCGCATCTGGAGTACGGCCTTGCCCTGCACAAGGCCATCCTGCCCGCGTTCACTGGCCTGATCGGACAGCCAGCGGTCCTGGAACGTCTTGGAGAGCTGGAAAACGACAGCTGGCGCGAGCGCTTCACCGCGTATCTCCACGCGGAACGGGAACTCGGCAGGCTACGAGCCGACGCCGATGTCGACTCGGCGGTGGCCTTGATCGTCGGCATCTGCCACGAGACTGTCCTTTCCGGACTGCTGCCGCACAACCCGGTGACCCGGGACCCTGACACGGATCGGATCGTCGCGGCCGTGCTGACTGGGATCAGATAAGGCCGGACCGTGCCGCGTGTGCCGCGGCCGCGGTGCGGGACGGCAACCCCAGTTTGGTTCGGATATTCGCGACATGCCGGTGCACGGTATGCGCACTGAGATTCAACCGCTGCGCTATTTCATGGTCGCTCAGGCCCGCGGCGACCAACCGGAGCACGTCGAGTTCCCGTGCCGACAACGATGACGTTGTGTCCGCTGTGGACGATTTGGCCACACCGACGAACCGGAAGATGTGCTCGATCACCGCATCCGATTCGCCAAGCCATGGCATGTGGTTCGCGCCGTCCAGCGCTACCAGGGTCGCGTCGGGGATCTGCGCGGCGACGGCACGGCCGAGGCGGAACGGAACCACGCGGTCGGCGCGGCGATGCAGAACCATTGTCGGCGCCTGAACCCGCGGCAGGTGCTCGCGTACGTCGAACTTGTACACCGCCTGCAGCGAGGCGGCCGCGACCTGTGGGCTCATGGTCGCCCGCTGGAACCGGATGAACTCCTGGCGTTCGGCCGCGGTGGCGTCCGGCAGGAACAGCTCGGCGAGAAACCTCGACCCGACGCCCCAATGCCGGGCCAGGATGTCCACAATGGATGCTTGGGCCTCCGGCGTGGTGATCTCGGCGCCATATCCGTACGCCCCGTAGAGCACGAGCCGGTCCACTTGGTCTGGGTACATCGCCGCGTAGGTCGCGGAAATACAGCCACCGGAAGACGCGCCGAGCAACGAAACCGGCGCGCCGACTTGCCGGACGATCGCGTCGATCGTGGCCAGTTGCTCGTCCAGTGACGGCCCGCTCGCCCGGCCGTAACGAACCAGCGTGACACCGCCAGCGAGCCTCGTCATGAAGTCCCGGAACGCCGACATCTGCCATTCCTGCTCGAGATCGCAGCACCACCACCCGCCCGCGATCAGTGGTGGGCCGGAGCCCGCGGCAGCCCAAGGCACTTGGTGGCTGCCCACGCGCGCGAATCGGACCAGCGGTGTCGTCACGCTACTAAGCGTAACCGCGTGGCCGGGATCGGCCAGTAGCCAAAATGGCCTGTTCCGGTGATGCGCCCGGGTCGGTGTGCCAACGAAGGTTCACATATGAAAGAGAGTTTCTTCGCCGCGATCTACGATCCTTTCCTGTGGCTCGGAGAGCAACGCGGCATGCGAGCCCGCCGTGCCGCGCTGCTGAGCGAGGCAAAGGGCCGGGTTGTCGAGATCGGCGCGGGAACCGGGCTGAATCTCAGGCACTACACCAGTGACGTGAGCGAACTCGTGCTCACCGAGCCGGTCGAGCCGATGTACAAAAGACTGCGCGAAAGGGCAGCGGGCAGGCCGGAAGTCGTTGTGCGCCAGACATCCGGCAGTCGGTTGCCCGCCGCACAGGACAGCGTGGACACCGTCGTGTCGACGCTTGTGCTGTGCACAGTGCCGGAAGTCGAGCCGGTGCTTGACGAGATCGCCAGGGTGCTGCGGCCGGGCGGGCTGTTCTTGTTCTGCGAGCACGTGATCAGCGATGACGAGAAGCGTGCACGCACACAGCGGCGTATCGCGCCCTTCTGGGAGAAGTTCGCGGGTGGCTGCCACCCGGATCGCGACACCGCCAGTGCCGTGGCTGAACGTTTTGAAATCAAACGAATGGAGGACGAGCGATGGCACGGCATGCCATCCTGGGTACGCCCGTTGGTCACCGGTGTGGCGGTGGCCTGACTGTGTGGCACACCCATGGCACGCCCGCGTCACGCCTATAGGTCATGGGTGAGTACCGGGGTGGAATGAACTATTGGCAGCGGGCGACGGGCAGCTTGCAGGTGCGGCTGGTCGGCGAGGTCGCTGTGCACGGAGTGGACAGCACGTGGGAAGCGCCCGATGTCGGCAGCCGCAAGGCACGGACTTTGCTGGCGTTGCTTGGCGTGGCACACGGGCGGATCGTCACCGTTGAAGCCATTGTCGAGGAGCTGTGGGGCAATACCCCGCCGCAGCAGCCGAGAGCCAACGTGGCCACGCTGGTGTCACGGCTGCGGGCCAGATTCGGAGCTGACGTGATCATCGGCGGTCGCCGTGGGTATCGGCTCGGTGACACGATCAGGGTCGACCTGCACGATGCCGCGCAGGACATCACCTACGCGGAATCGGCGTTGAGCACCGGTCGGCCGGGGGCCGGTCTCACCGCCGCGGAACACGGCCTCGAGCAGATCGGCGCGAACGTGGTGCTGATCGACTATCCGTTGCCCGAATGGGCAGAACGGGCGCGCGCGATGCAAACCGGGTTGCTGCGTCGCGGGCGGCACGCGGGCGCGGAGTGCGCGTTGCGTGTCGGCCAAGCGGCAAAGGCACGGGCCATTGCCGAGGCTGCGATCATCGCGGATCCGTTGGACGAGCGGGCTTACGGAATGCTGATGCGGGCTCACGATGCGTTGGGTGAGCCCACGAGGGCGCTGCTCGCGTACGAAAGGCTGCGGACGACGTTGGCGACCGAACTGGGCACCGGTCCGGCCGCCGCGATCCGTGACCTGCACGTGTCGATCCTGCGTGCCAACGCCGTTTCGGCGTGAACTCAGGGATCCCGCTGCACACGCCACTGCCGGGTGGTCGGCGTGTAGCGGCAGGAGGTGCCGGTGGTGACTGCCGTCCGCAGTTCACCACCGAGCACTGGATCGTGCTCGTTGATCACATCGAGGGCACGTTTGATGGCCTTGCGTACGGCCGTGCGGGCGCGTTCGGGGGAGGACGCGAAACCACGGACTCGTCCGCCCAAACCCATGGCGCGGACGAGTTCGCCCGCCACCGCGTCCCGTTCCGAGCGCAACTGTTCCGCCTTGGCCAGATCGCCGTTCACTTCGGCGTCGTCGATCGCGGTTTCCAGATCACGAACTCGCCGCCGGTACGCGTCAAGCGCGGTGTCGTCGAGCAACTCCTGGCGTCCAGTGAGGACAGCCGAACCGACCAGGTCCACCGCGGCGAGATCCTCGCCGGGGCTTTCCAGCAGGCGGCTGAGGTAGTCCAAGCCGATCAGATCAGGCAGCCGGTACGAGTTGCTGCCTGTTCGTACTGTCCAACCGGAACTCCAGCACAGTTCGGCCGGAGTCGTCGACGGCGCCAGCGTTTCCGCCTGCGCGGTCCACTGTTCGACTCGCGTGGTCATGCCCATGGCATCGGCTTCGGCGAGTGCCTGCGCCAACACGGCCCTGGCACGTTCGAGATCGCCGGGCTTGCCGCGGCAGACAAGGGCTTTGGCCAGTTGAGCGCGGCTGTTGGCCAGCGCGGGCCGGTTGTCGATCCGGACGTTGACCTCGATCGCTTTCTCCAGGAACGCCACTGCGCCAACGGGATCGCCCGTGACGAGCGCCGCGATGCCGAGCGACGTGGCCACCGCGCCAAGGCAACAGACCGCGAGCGACACCATGACCGGCAGATCCTCGAAGGGCCGCAACAACTCCACGACCTCCGCGGCCAGCGCAGCGTCGTTGAGCAGCGCGGCCGCGTCCGCCAGGCCGACCATCGCGGCCAGCCACGTACTGGACTTGGGAATGTTGGCCAGGCCGATCTCCAGCATCGGCGCCAAAGCTGCCCGGGCTTCGGCATACCTGCCGTCCCTGGCAAGGACCATGACGGCCGACGCGCGGAAGCCGTACTCGCCGACCGCCAACGTCGCGGAGGACAGGGTTTGCGTGACCAGATCGGCCAGTTCGGCGTCCCTGCCTTGCAGCCAGCGGATGTCCAGCAGTTGGGCGGCGTAGTAGCCGGTGGTGTCCGCGTCGCCGACTTCGAGGCCCAGCTTCAGGCATTTCCCGGCGGCCACCTCGGCTTCGTCGAACTTGCCTGCCCGGATCAGGCGCATCACGTCCATACAGGCCACGATGAACCCGGTGGACGCGACGCCAAGCGTGGCCGACCGTTGCCGCAGCTCGGTCAGTGAACGCTCGGCGCCCGGATTGCCGAGCAGGTACAGATCCGTTGTGCGCCACAGCAATCCGAACAAGGCGAGGATTCCGTCACCGGCTGCGGAGGCAGCGGCGATTTGCTCCTCGGCGAGTGGCAGGCGCATCTCGGCGTGCTCAGGGCTGAGCAACGCGTGGTGTGTCAACGAAAGCGCGTCAGCCAGGGCGTGCGGGTCGCCGATTTCCCTGGTTCGTTCCATCGCCTGGATGACTTCGGCGACGGCCGCGCCTTCGTACACGGCCTCTGCGGCAAGCCTGACTGACAGCCTGCACCGCAGAGACCGTTGGTACTGCGGCAACATCGCGAGCGCGGCGCGTTGACGGGCAAGGACGTGACCACGGACAGCGGCATTGCGGTGTTCGTGCACCCAGACGCCACCGAGTCCCAGGACCGATCGTGCCAACAACACTGGGTCGCCAGCTCGCTCGGCGGCGTCGGTGGATTCCTCGAACGCCGCCCTGGCGTCGCTGAGACGGCCACACGCGAGCACGGAGTCGGCGTATTCGATCAGTAATTCGGCACGTCCTGGCAGGTCAGGGCTGTGCTGCGCGAGCGTGACCGCTCGGCTGAGCAACTCCGCCGCGCGCTCGTAGGCGTAGCCACGACGCATGGCGTCCGCCGCCGCACGACACGCGCTGATCGCGATTTCCGCGTCTGCGTTGGAGCGCATGGCCGCGACGAGGGCGTGATGCGCTGTGCGTTCCGGGTTGCCGTTGAGGATCGCGGCCGCTTTGGCGTGAGCGTCGAGCAGTTCGTTCGTGTCGAACTGGTCGAGCGCGGCTTCCCTGACCAAGTCGTGGAAACTGCATCCGTTCGGCCTGAGTTCGACGAGGCCTTTGGTTTGCGCCGCGGTCAACGCCTGCAGTACGTCGGCAGGGGAGTGGCCGCTGATGCTCGCGACCTCGCTGACCGAACCGTCCACACCGAGCAGTGCCGCGAACGCGAGAATCCTGCTGTGCTGAGGGTTTAAACGAGTGAAGGCCTCGGCGATGGCATGTTCCAAAGTGGCCGGTCCGGTTCCGGTCCACCCGCGATCCACCGCGCGGGCAAGGTAGAGCGGACTGCCGCCGGTGACCCGCAGCAAAGTCGTGGCCGCCGCGTTGTCAGGACTTGGCTGGCCGTGGGCGTCGAGGAGTGCCGTCACGTCGTTGAGGTCGAAGGGACGCAGCGCGATGGTCGTGGCTCCCGCTTGCAGTTCACCGAGCAACGCTTCGGCTGCGGCGCTGCTTTGGGACGGCGTGTTCCGTCTGGTGAGAACCACGACCAACGGCAACCGATCGAGCGTCGCCGCGAGGAATCGTGTGAGCAGCAACGCACTCTCGTCCGCGTAATGCACGTCATCGATAACGATCATCGTCGGCGTCTTCCCGCGTGACGCCATCAGCAGGTCGCTGACCGCGGCGAAGCGCGCGAACCGTTCCGGGTCAACGTGATCACGACCGGAGTCGGCGGCGAGTAAATCGGCGCCGGCCGGACCGGCCAGTGCGGGAAGGACTGCAGGCCACGGCCATAAAGCGGGCGCGCCACCGTGCGGCCAGCAGCGGCCCCAGATCACTTCGAACCCGTCGCGTTCGGCCTCGGCCGACGCGTGTTCGGAGAACCATGTCTTGCCTACGCCCGCTTCCCCCGCGACCACGACAAGCTGGCGGCGCCCGGCAGCGGCCAACCTTCGCGCTTCGGCGAGGACGGTGAGTTCATGTGTACGACCGACGAATGTGGCGACCATTGGGGCCAAGTTTGCCGTACTCGTCGCAGAACCCAAGGGGCGGTGGTTGCTCGATGTGATCACCAAGAGTGCAGAGCGTCGATCATCGGACGACTGGCTCGGCGACTCGTGCCTCACCAGCCAAACGCCTTGCCCGGGCACGCTTTGCGACCTGAATGGTGATCAACAGGAGTAGTGCGATAGTCCCAATGGACAGTCCAGTTGAGACGCCGACCATCGTGCTGACGGGCAACTGGTACGCCAGGACTGCCCTTACGGTCGCCTCAAGGAGCAGCCCGACGCCCCACACCGCGCTCACCAAACGCATGACTCTTTCATGTTTCTTGTCCAGGTCACCACCGGTCGCCCGGTGATAGGCCAAATAGGCCAACGGTTTGCCGACGACCGTGCTGACGAGGAACGCCGCCCCGATCGTCCCGGTCACCAAGGACGCCTTGAGGATGACGAACTTCGGGTCATTGAACGCGACCGCCGCGATCAGCCCGAGCGCGAAGATCGACAGCATGAAGGCGGAGAAGACGTCGAGGCGCCGGGAGCGGACGGCATCCGCGCCGAGCAACGCGCCGGAGACGAGCGTGCCGCCAAGCAGGGCGACCCAGTCGTTGGCTCCGGCCGCGTGCAGGACGTAGTAGATGGCCACCGGCGGGAGGATGTCCTTCGCCAGGACCGGGATCAGGGTTTTGACTGCTGCGTTCGCCATGATTCGACGCTATGAGCCCCGGCGTGCCCTGGCATCGGCGTTCCGTCACGGGTTCACCCTGACATCCGTCATGCTCAGCCCTCGTGAGTGGTTATCCGTGTTCTAACCCTGATAACCACTCACGAGGTTTTCCTGCGTTTCTGGCCGGCCCAGCCGATGGACGCGACCACGAGGCCGAGTACGCCGATCGCGATACCGCTGACCGGCTGCCATTCCAGCGCCCAGTTCATCAGCTGCCAGTTTCCGCCCCAGACCTGAGTGACCAGTGCCGAGCCGAAACCCTGCACCATTCCGATGATCCCGATGATCTCGAAGGCAATGAACAGTCCCATGTGGTTTCTCTCCCCAGTTGGTCGGTTCTTCTCCGCGGTGACGCTAACACCGTGTACCGGCCGGAAAGGCGATTGTCGTACCAAGGGATGACCCGCAATCGATCCATCGGCTGGCCTCAGGGATGATCAAGGGATCTTCCCTGAGGTGGCGCTCGGCACGGTCATGGTCGGATGGGCGCTCACAACGAAGGCAAGGGGGGATCTATGCCTCGATTGCGGTTGATTGCCGCTGTGTCCACAGTGGCCTTGGCGGTTTCTTTGGTCGTCCCGTCGAGCGCGCAGGCGGCAACCACGCTCGCGTGGGTCGATTGCCCGAAGAAGGGCGATGTGGAACCGCCGAGGGACGTTCGGTGCGCCACACTGAAGGTGCCTGCTGATTGGGTCACCGGGCGCGGTGAGATCACCCTTCAGCTGGCTCGCAAAGAGGCGACTGGCGAGAAGATCGGGACTGTCATCTATCTGCCCGGTGGCCCGGGAGATTCGGCGTCGATCAGTTGATCGGCGGGATGTGGTTGTCCAAGACCGCAGCCGAACGATTCGACACGGTGACCCTCGACCCTAGAGGCACCAACGCCAGCACGCCGGTCACCTGCAACCCCGACGTGATCAATGACGCACCCGATTTCAACCCCGAAACTGGGGGCACGTTGCGTGTGGTCGTGGAATACGGCAGGAATGTGGAAGCCAGCTGCAGTAAGCCGTCCCGTGCGGTGATCGATCACCTTGACAGCCGCCAGGTCGCGCGTGACGTCGAAGCGATCCGTGTCGCCATTGGCGAGCAGCGGGTTTCGCTCTACAGCCGGTCATACGGCACGCTCCCGGCCCAGACATACGCGGAAATGTTCCCGCGCCGAGTGCGGGCCGTGGTTCTGGACAGCGTATTCGACCACAATCTCTCGACCAGGCAGCTCCTGCAGTCGTCCGCGCGTGCGGTTGAGGATGCGTTCAACGCTTTCGCCAAATGGTGTTCCATGACCCAATCCTGTGCGCTGTATGGCAAAGACGCTGGTGCGGTCTTCGACGACCTTTGCCGCAAGGCCGAACGTGGTGAACTGACTGAGCCGAGCAATCCTGCGGCCAAGATCAGTCCGACTGGTTTGTCGTGGCTCACGATGCGTCGGTTCCTGTATCGGCCGGACTGGGCACCGCTCGCTGACCGGCTTGCCAGACTGGCCGGTCTGCTGCCACCTGGTGCTGCGGTTTCGTTCCCGAAGTCGAACGGTTCCTTTCCGTACGCGTCATTCTGCGCGGATCACCGGACCACGTTTTCGTCCGAGTACGAATGGCGCGGGGAATGGGCGCGGATGAAGGCACAGGCGCCACACCTGCGGACGCATATGGTGTGGCAGATCGTCTCGATTTGCGCGGGGTGGCCGATTCCGGCAACGAATCCCCAGCGCAAGCCCAACATCCGTGTTCCGGTGCTGGTGCTCAATTCCCGGTACGACCCGGCGACCCCACATGAATGGGCCGTGAACGTGACTCGGCAGATTCCGCGTAGTGCATTGCTGACCTACGAAGGCGCTGGCCACGGCGTCTATGACCGTACTGCGTGCACATTGGGGATCACAGACCGGTATTTCATCGACTTGGTGCTACCGGCGCCTGGCACGAGTTGCCCAAGCGCCTAGGAACACCACCACACCGAGGGCGATGACCGCGGTCAAGGGCCCGATCTGGTCGACCCATTCGGCAAGCTGCGTCTGCAGTTTGCCAGCGGCGTCCACGATCGGGTCCTCGACCGACCGGTCCGCGTGGAACAGAAGCAGCTCGTAAATGCCGTAGTACGCCACATAAAGGCCGGCCACGATCAGGATCACGCCGCCAATGCGATGCACGAACGGCAAAACGCGCCGCAACTTCGTCGTGAACGCCGACCCAGCGACCGCCACGGACACGGCCAGCACCCCGACGACCGACGTCATGCCCAGCCCATAGGCCACATAAGCCGCAACCCCGGTCCAGATCGAACCCGCCCGAAAGGTCGCGCCCGTCACGGCAAGAAATGGTCCGATCGTGCACGACAGTGACACAACCGCGTAGCCAAGGCCGTAGCCGAACATCGACGGCAACTTGGCCGTCGGTGCGCCCCTGGCCGTCGGTGGCCGGATGCCGAACTCCCGTCCGGCGACCATCAGCCCGCCAACGACGGCCATTGCTAACCCGATCACCACGGTCAACGCAGGCAGGTATGCCTGGATCGACGTGCCTAACGGCGTGATGACCAGACCGAACGTCCCGAAGATAACGAGAAAGCCCAGCGCCATGAACGCCGTCGCGGCCAACGCCCGCAGCACAGACCCGGCCGCGACAAACGTGAGATACGCCGGCAACATCGCGAAGCCGCACGGGTTGACCGCGGCGAGCATGCCCGCGGCCAACGCGACACCGAGAACCTCCACCTACGGCGCCGTCAGCTTGGCGACCCGTTCGTTCAACCCAATCTCGCTGAGCTGCTGTTTGACGAGCTCAATCGTGCCGTCGGCGTAGGCGAACGCGTATGCGGGCTGCTGGGTGATGCCGAACCGGGTCCAGACGGTTCCGTTCACGTCGGCGAGGTGCGTGAAGCCGCTGACCTCGTTCTCCGCGACGAACTTCTTCATCGCGGGCACCTGGTCCTGCGCGCCGACGCCGAGGAAGGTGATCTTGCCCTCGTACTGCTTGGCCAGCGCGCCCATGTGCGGCGCCTCGCCTTGGCAACGCGGGCACCACGGCGTCCAGAACCAGATCACCGCGGGCTTACCGGCAAGGGTGGCACCATCGAAATCCTTGTCGTCAAGGGTCTTGGCGGTGAACTGGAATTTCGGCTGTGCCGGTGTCTTGGCAGCTGGCGGCGCTTCGGCAGCGCAGCCGGTCAACACCAGCAGAACGGCGACAAGCAGGGCCTTCATACCCGAGATCCTCGCCCATGAAGCCACCCCTTGGGGACAACTGATGAGCCTCGGACATAGGGTGACGCCATGTCGAAGGGCCACAGGGCGCGCGGCGGCCGTCGCGACGTGCGTTTCGGCATGGCCGAACTGATCCGTGACCTGGACCGCCCGGACGGCTGGTTGCTGAGCGTCGACGGGGTCGCGCAGTCATACGTGGACCTGGACGACCCGACCCACCTGGAGTTCGACTACGTCCGGCGAATCGGCGACGTGATCGACTGCTTGCCCGCAGGGCCCCTGAACACCGTGCACATTGGTGGCGGTGCGTGCACGTTGCCCCGCTATGTCGCGGCGACCAGGCCGGGGTCACGTCAGCTTGTGCTTGATCCGGACGAAGAGTTGATCGACCTGGTTCGTGAGCGGTTGGACCTGCGTAGCGTGCCTTCGCTGCGGGTGCGGATCGCCGATGGCCGGGAAGGCCTTGCGACTCGGAACGCGGAGTCGGCTGACTTGATCGTGCTGGACGCTTTCGTGTCGGCTGAGATGGCCAGCGGGATGGCGACGGTCGAGTTCGTCCGGGATGTTCGGCGGGTGCTGCGGCCTCACGGGACTTACTTGGTGAACGTGACCGACGGGCCTGGATGGCAGTTTGCCCGTCGGGTGGTGGCCACCGTGGCCGAGGTGTTCGGCTCGATGCTGTTGCTGGCTGATCCCGGCGTGATGCGGGGTCGTCGGTTCGGCAATCTCGTGGTGGCCGCGTCCGGGGAGGCTTTGCCCGAGGCTGAGCTGGCACGTCGGGCGGCGTCGGCCGTGTTTCCGGCCCGGTTGGTCACGGGCGCGAAGCTCAGCGACTTCTATCGCGGGTCGAAGGTGATCACGGACGCCGAGGAACTCGCCGCGCCCACTCCACCCGAAACAGCCTTCAGCTAGCCCGCCACCCTCGAAGACGCCTCCTTACTCTCCTGAGCCCTCGCCGCGACTGCATCTAGTACTACGAACACGATTAAATAGTTTGTGACGAAAAGACGACGAACCGCACCGAGCGGGCGCCCTGGCTCCTGGAGCCAGGGCGCCCACTGTCCACCTAGGTCACGGAATGCACTCCTCAGAGAACGAGTACACGTGACTGAACATCATGTGGTGATGCTCCGGATCCTGTTCCCGAGCCGGAAGTGCTGCGGCCCAACGCTTCCACAGCCCACCCTCGCCAATGAACCGGTCAGCCTCGCGAGTTCCCAGCCGGGCATCGAGATGCATCAACGCACCCATTGCCCACGTCTGGTCATACCGGCAAGCGGATTGTGGCAGAAAGTGGCTCAGATAGGCGACAAGCCGCCAAGCATCCTCCCGCCCCGAAAACCGGGCAAGCGCGAGACAAAACCCTTGCCCCGCATAGGTCATCTCGCTGGCGAGCAGCTTTTCCCCAATACGGTCCCGATATTGCGTGCGATGCGACAGCCCCGCCAGCCACGCGGCTGTGATCTGATCCCGCCAGTCCGAGTCGAACAGCATGTCGAGTTGGCCGTTGGTGATGCTCTGCGCGTCCGCTGCGATGGCTCGGGTGAACTCGGCGCGCTCGTCGCCTCTCAACCCCACCACGTTGCCGTGCAGGAGTTTGACATAGCGAGAGCGGTCCACAGGCGACATGGGGACATCCTGACGCGGGACGCCCGATCATGTGGGGCGAATGGGTGAAAATCCCACACAACGTGTGTGCGTTCGCGAATTGTGGGTAGTCCATGGTCGAGGTGGTGATAACGATGCGTGTACGTCGCATAACCGCAGCGATCGCGAGTGTCCCGCTTGGACTGGCGCTCACCGTGGGATTCGCTGGTGAAGCACAAGCCGCGTCGACGCCATGTGGTCCAGCCGCGAAAGCTTGCCTTGATCTTTCGGCGAACAAGGCGTGGCTGACCAACAACGGCGCGGTCACCTACGGGCCGGTTCCGGTCACGCATGGCAAGCCAGGATGGGAGACGCCCCCTGGAACGTTCAAGGTGACCCGGAAGAACAAGCACCATCGCAGTAGTCAGTTCAACAACGCGCCGATGCCGTATTCCGTGTTCTTCAACGGTGGAATCGCCTTCCACCAAGGAAGTCTGAGTGAGAAGTCGCACGGGTGCATCCACTTGTCCAAGGCTGCTGCCGCGAAGTTCTTCGCCACGTTGAAGATCGGCGATCAGGTCCAAGTGGTCCGATGACCGGAGGCAAAGGCTGCGGTTGATCGAGTGTCGTTGGCGTCGGGTTCGATGATCGAGCCCGACGCCGTCGGCATGTGACTCGATGGCAGAAGCGAGTGGTGTGGTGTATGTCGAGCGATCGAGCCAAACGCAGCGGCCCCTTGAGGTCTGGTGCTAGTGGAGTTTGGTCGAGTGCCAATGGCCCGTTTCGAGGTGTGGTGTCCTCGATGGCCAGAGTGTCGGAGGTGTCATCGATCAAGCTGATGTTTCAACTTGGCCTGTAACCGAAGAGAGTCTTGTTTTGACGTAAGGCGAGGCTTACCTTGGCGTGGATAGCCTTAACTTACCTGGTGGGGGCAGGTGGTAAGCCAAGGAGGAGCCGTTGGCACCCCGCCGGAGCATCGCAGTACTACTGGCCATCGCGTTGGTCTCACCAGCGGCATGTTCGGACACCGACGACACGCTGGTCATCTATTCCGGCCGCAACAAGGAACTTGTCGGCGGGATTCTGGAACAGCTCAAGCAAACCATCGGCGGCAACGTCGAAGTACGCTACGGCGGCAGCGCCGAGATGGCCGCGCAGATCCTCGAAGAAGGCGACGGTACACAGGCCGACGTCTTCTTCTCGCAGGACGCGGGCGCCCTCGGCGCACTGACCGAGCAAGGCAAACTGGCCGTGCTCCCACCGGATGTTCTTGGCTTGGTGCCGGAAAAGTACCGGGCCGACAACGGCACATGGGTGGCGACCTCGGCACGATCAAGAGTCGTCGCCTACGACCCCGGGCAGGTGACCGAACTTCCGGCGAACGCCGATGCGATTCTGGATCCCAAGTGGCGTGGCAAAGTTGGTTATGCCCCAACGAATGCGTCCTGGCAGGCATTCGTCACCGGGTTGCGGGTCATCCGGGGTGAAGAGGGTGCCAAACAGTGGCTCGCCGCGTTCAAAGCCAACGAACCCAAGCGGTTCGAGAACAACATCGCGATCCTCGACGCCGTCGACAAAGGACAGCTGGCTCTCGGGTTGATCAACCACTACTACTGGTACGCCCGAGTGGCCGAGCGAGGCGCCGACACTGTCAAAGCCAAACTGCACTTCGTCGGCGGCGGTGATCCACTTGGTCTGGTGAATGTCGCGGGCGTCGGCGTGGTGAACGGCAGCGCGCAGAACGATGCCGCCATCAAAGCAGTCCGGTTCCTGGTGTCGGATCAAGCTCAGCGCTACTTCGCTGACCAGACCGCGGAGTATCCGGCGAACCCGGATGTTCCACCGGGTAAGCACCAATTGCCGCCGCTAGGGTCGCTCCACGGGCCCGACATCGACCTCTCCAAGCTGTCGTCCTTGCAGCGAACGCTGTCCGTGCTGCAGGAGGTGGGTCTGTCCTGATCGGACTGAGCCGCGTGCGCAGTGATGCGCCGGTACTGAGCGCGGCGGCCGTCATCGCTGCGGTCGCCGCGCTGACTCCCTTGGCCTACTTGGCCGTCCGCTCCTTTGAGCGCGGATTCGACACGGTCTGGCAAGTGCTGTGGCGTGATCGCACGGTCGAGTTGGCCTTACGTAGCCTCGCATTGGCAGGCGCGGTCACGGCGGCGTGCGTTGTGCTCGGAGTGCTGGGCGCATGGCTGCTCGTTCGCAGTGACATTCCGGCGCGACGCATAGTTGCGGTCTTGCTCGTGCTGCCGTTGGCCGTTCCTTCCTATGTCTCGGCATTCACCTGGATCGCTGACGTGCCATGGCTTTCTGGGTTCAGTGGGGCGTTTCTGGTCCTGACGCTTGTGTCCTTTCCGTACGTTCTGCTGCCCGTGGCGGCGTCATTGCGGTCGGCGGATCCAGCGATGGAGGAAGTGGCCAGGTCCCTTGGTAAAACGCGATGGCAAACGTTTGTTCTGGTGACATTGCGGCAGATCCGACCGGCCGCGACAGCCGGTGGGCTGCTGGTTGCCTTGTATGCCTTGAGCGACTTCGGGGCCGTGTCACTGATGCGGTACGAGGCGTTCACGATGGGTATCTACACCAGTTACCGTGCGACATTCGACCGTACTCCGGCGGCCATTCTCGGCTGTGTACTGGTGGTCTTGGCGCTGATCCTCACCGTCGGCGAGCGCAAGGCCAGGGGAGCGTGGGCAGCCAGGTCCTCGAAGAACGCTGGCCGGACGGTAACCGTTGTGCCACTGGGTAAAGCGCGCGGCACGGCGATGTTCGCGGTCGTCGTGCTGGTGATCCTGTCGCTGGGTGTGCCGGTCTTCAGTCTTGTTCGGTGGCTGGTCATCGGTAGTTCGGCGGATCTGGCCGGGCTGTGGTCGGCAACCTGGGGCACAGTGACGGTCTCCGCGCTGGGTGCGTTGTTCGCGGTGATCTTGGCAGTTCCGGTTGGCGTGTACGTGGTCCGGCACAGTGGTCGGCTGGCCAAGGGAGTGGAGCTTGCGAGCTTCGCCGGGCACGCCTTGCCGGGGATCACGGTCGGCCTAGCGCTTGTTTTCTTCGCTGTGCGGTTCGTGCCAGGGCTCTATCAACGGACCCCGATGCTGGCTTTCGCCTATGCGGTCCTGTTCCTGCCCTTGGCGGTTTCCGCGGTACGGACCGCTGTCGCGAACGCGCCACCCGTGTTGGAGGATGTCTCGCGTTCGCTTGGCAAAGGCCGGGCCGCGACTCGGATGCTGGTCACGATCCCGCTCGCGGTGCCTGGTGTGCTGACTGGTGCCGCACTTGTGTTTTTGACTTGTGCCAAGGAACTTCCTGCCACGCTGATGCTCAGACCAACTGGTACGGACACATTGGCCACCGAGTTGTGGAGCAAGACCGACATCTCGGCCTTCGCCGCGGCGGCGCCGTACGCGGCCGTCTGCTCGTGGTGGCGGCGATTCCCGCGTTGATACTTGACCGATTCCTCCACAAAGGAGGGGTGAGATGACCGGGTTGATCGTCAAGGGATTGGTCGCCGGTTACGACGAACCGGTCCTTCGTGGACTCGACCTCGTCGTTCCCGAGGGTGCCTTGGTGGCCGTGTTAGGGCCATCTGGTTGTGGCAAAACAACCTTGCTGAGAGTGGTCGCTGGTCTGCATGCGCCTGTTTCGGGACGGATCGAGCTCAACGGCCGCGACTTGGCGGGTATTCCACCGGAACGTCGTGGGATCGGGATCGTGCCCCAAGAAGGCGCTTTGTTCCCGCATCTGAACGTCACCAAGAACGTCGCTTTCGGACTCGACAGGGACGATCGGCGCAATGGCCGAGTCAGTGAACTCCTGGATCTCGTGGGGTTGGGCGACTTCGGCAACCGTATGCCAAGCGAACTGTCAGGTGGGCAGCAGCAACGTGTCGCGCTGGCACGTGCCCTCGCGCCCAAACCCGGTGTCATCCTGATGGACGAGCCCTTCTCGTCACTCGACGCGGGACTGCGAGACGAGCTGCGCAGTGACGTCCGGGCGGCCCTCAGGGCGACGGGCGCAACGGCCCTGCTCGTCACACATGATCAGGAAGAAGCGCTGGGCATCGCCGATCTGGTGGCCGTACTGCGTGCCGGAGTGGTGGCGCAACTCGGTACACCGCAAGAGATCTATGCCTCGCCTGCGAATCTCGGGGTGGCGTTGTTCGTCGGCGAGGCCGTGACATTTCCTGCCACTGTCATACGGGGATCGGTGGACACGCCGTTGGGCAGGTTCGAGGTGAAAGGCCAAGGCGAAGGGAAGGTCCTTATTAGACCAGAGCAATTGAGCCTTGGCACGGGAATCGAAGCGACCGTGGTCGATGTCCGATTCCATGGGCACGACGCGACTGTGTTGTTGCGGTTACGCGATGGCACGCGGGTGCGTTCCAGAGTTCTTGGCACGCACCTCAAACCGGGGGAGAACACTGCGGTGACCGTACGGGGGCCGGTGCTGTTCTTCCCTGGGAAAGGGCCATGAGTCAGACAATCGAGACCGTTGGTGCACTGTTCGATCTAGACAGACACGGACATCGACTCGCCGTCGTGACACCGGACGGCACTGAATTGTCCTATCGCGACCTGGCCGACCGAGTGTCCGAAGTGGTCGACGAACTTGGCCCGGATCGGCGACTTCTTTACGTCACAGCGAAGAACGACCTCGATTCCCTGGTGACCTATTTGGCCGGTTTGCAAGGTGGTCACGTAGTCCTGCTGGCAGCGGATGACAGCCTGCGGACGGTGTACGACCCGGAGATGGTTCACGACCTGCACCCGGATCTCGCGTTGCTGCTGTCCACATCGGGATCGACCGGTTCGCCGAAGCTGGTCCGGCTTTCCATGGCGAACCTGCGGGCGAACGCCGAAAGCATCGCCAAGTACCTCGACATCAGGGACACTGACCGGGCATCCGCGACGTTGCCGATGCACTACTGCTACGGCCTGTCGGTGATCAACAGCAATCTGTTGTCTGGCGCCGGTTTGCTACTGAGTCACAAGTCCGTCGTGGACAGTGAATTTTGGACGGAGTTCCACCGGCACGGCGGCACGAGCCTGCACGGCGTCCCGTACACGTTCGAGCTGCTGGATGAACTCGGGTTCGACCAGATGGACTTACCCAGCCTGCGGTACATCACTCAGGCGGGCGGCAGGCTCGAGCCGGCTGAAGTCCGGCGTTACGCCAACCTCGGCAAGCAACGCGGATGGCGATTTTTCGTCATGTACGGCCAGACCGAAGCCACGGCACGGATGGCGTACCTACCGCCTGAACTGGCCGTCGAGAACTCGGCGGCCGTCGGTGTGCCGATCCCGGGTGGATCGTTCGACCTTGCAGAGGATGGCGAACTGATCTACCGCGGCCCCAACGTGATGCTCGGATATGCCGAGAACCCGGCGGATCTGGCATTGGGACGGACCGTCGACGCGTTGCCGACCGGCGACATCGCCCGCCGTGACGAGACAGGACTGTACGAGATCGTCGGCCGGAAAAGCCGGTTCGCCAAGATGTTCGGACTGCGGATCGACCTGCGGAACATCGAAAAACTACTGGCCGACAACGGATTCCAAGCCGCTGGCACGGCCTCCGGCGATTCACTGGCTATCGCCATAATCGAAGAAGACAGTGAGCGCGCGCACGAAATTGTCCACGCTCGAACGGGTCTGCCACCGAGCAGTATCCAGGTGGTCCAAGTGGAGCGATTTCCCAGGTTGCCCAACGGAAAGATCGACTATCAGGCAATCGGTGGCATGGCGACGGATCGGTCGGTCAGAGAACGGACCGTACGCGAGGCGTTCGCCCGAGTTCTCGGTCGCCGCGATATCGCCGACGATGCCTCATTCGTGAGCCTCGGCGGCGATTCACTGTCGCACGTGAGAATGTCAATCGAGCTGGAACGCGTCCTCGGCCGGGCGCCGCACGGCTGGCACACCATGCCGGTCAAAAGGCTGGAAACGCTACGCCAAGGACGTCATGTCGGAGGCACGGTCGAGACCGACATCCTGTTGCGCGCCTTGGCAATCATCCTGATCGTCGGCACGCATGTCGGGCTGTTCGCCATCATGGGCGGTGCGCACGTTCTGCTGGTGATCGCGGGCTGGAGTTTCGCCAGATTCACCCTGTCACACGATCGCCCGAGCGGCACGCTTCTGCGCAGTGCGACCAGGATCGCGGTGCCGTCGATGCTGTGGATCACCTACCGGCTGTTCGTGTCGGACAATGTCACGCTGGCGAATGTGTTCCTGGTCAACAACTATCTGGCCGTCGGATCGCAGGTGTACTGGTTCGTCGAAGTCCTGGTGCAGACGCTGCTTTTGCTCGCGATTGTTTTCGCGATCCCGGGCGTCGCGCAGTTCGAACGGCGGCACAGATTCGGCTTCGCGGCCACCGGACTGTGCGCGGCGCTTGGTCTGCTTGTTCTGCTGGAGTCCAACAGGCTCTTTCCCGAATGGGGATTCACCACGCACGGCGTGTTGTGGTTCTTCATGCTCGGCTGGCTCGCGCAACGCGCGACCACAGGTGTCCGGAAAGGCGTCGTGCTTGGCGTGAGCCTGTTGCTGATTCCGGATTTCCTTGTCGATCCGGTTCGCGCGATCGTCGTGATCGGCGGCGTGCTCACGTTGCTGGTCGTACAACGGTTGACGGTCCCGAAACTGTTGGCACGACTGGTTGCCGTGCTCGCGGGCGCGTCGCTGTACGTCTACCTCACGCATTACGCGGTCTATCTGACTCTGTTGCCGTTCCTGCCGCCTTTTCCCGTTGTCGTGATCACGCTCGCGGTCGGGATCGTCGCTTGGCGTATTGCCGAGTGGGTCCGATGTGGATGGCGGAGGTCCGGTGCTTACACTTCCTGAGGACTTAGGCTTGGCTTACCTGATTTCAGTGAGGTGGCGGTGGGTGGACGGCGGCGGGTGCTGGTGCTTGTCGGCGCCAGTGTGCTGGCGATACTGGCGATTTTCGCCAGCCTTGCCGTCGGCAGTCTCGGCATCCCGCTCGGCGAGGTGTGGCGGGCCCTGGTCAGCCCGGACGGCTCGGCCAACAGCCTGATCGTCCAGACCCAGCGCATCCCGCGAACCGTGCTCGGCGTGGCTGCCGGGGTCGCGCTGGCGGTCGCGGGCCTGCTCATGCAGAGCCTGACCCGCAACCCGCTCGCCGATCCGCGGATCATGGGCGTGAGCTCGGGGGCGTCACTCGGTGTGGTGATCGCGATCTTCGTGTTCGGGGTCGACGCGCTGCCCGGGTTTGTCTGGTTCGGCATCTTCGGGGCCTTCGCGACCGGCTTGCTCGTGTTCAGCGTCGCCGCCAGGACCCGCACCGGATCGAGCCCGGTCACGCTCGCGCTGGTCGGCGCCGCGATCGACGCGTCATTCAGCGCGGTGGTGATCGCGATCCTCACGCTGGACGCGCAGACGTTCGAGCAGTACCGCTACTGGGTGATTGGGTCGTTGACTGGGCGGCCCGCAGAGGTTTCGTTCACCGTCCTGCCGTTCATCCTGGTCGGCCTGCTGCTCGCGCTGATCTCGGCACGCGGCCTCGACGCGCTCGCGCTGGGTGAGGACGTCGCGGTTGGCCTGGGTCAGCGCGTCGCGGTGACTCGGTTCGCGGCGGGTGCTGGGTCGGTGCTGCTGACGGGCGCGGCGGTGGCCGCGGCGGGGCCGATCGGGTTCGTCGGGCTGGCCGTGCCGCATTTCGCTCGTAACCTCGTCGGCAACGATCACCGGTGGATGCTCGCGGTCTCTGTGCCGCTGGGCGTGGCGTTCCTGCTGGGTGCGGACGTGATCGGCCGCGTGATCGTGTTGCCGGACGAGATCCGCGCGGGCGTGATCACGGCCGTGCTCGGCGCGCCGATCCTGCTGTTCCTGGTCCGTCGGCCTCGGTTGGTGACGGCGTGACGCGGCTCGTTGTGCGGCCCGCTCCGGCCGTCTCGTTCACGCTTCACCGGCGCGGTGTCATCACAGGTGTCGCGCTTGTTGCCGCTCTCGTTGTCGCTGTGCTCGCGTCGCTGAGCATCGGTTCGACGTTCGTCGAGCCTGGTGATGTCGTGCGCGCGCTGTTCGACATCCCGACGTGGGCCGAGAAGGTCGTCGAGTTGCGCACGCCACGGATCGTGCTCGCGATGGTCATCGGCGCCGCGTTGGGACTGGCCGGTGCGTTGCTGCAGGGCGTCAGCCGTAACCCGCTGGCCAGCCCGGACGTCATCGGTATCTCTCAGGGCGCGGGTCTGATGGCCACGATCGTGATCGTGGCGGGCGCGCCGATCGCCGTCTTGCCGCCGTTGGCGCTGCTGGGCGGTCTGGGTGCCGCCGCGATCGTGCTGCTGTTCGGTTCCGTACGCGCGAACCGCTTTGTGCTGGCCGGAATCGCGGTCGCGGTCGCGTTGAAGGCGTTGACCGAGGTCGTGATCATCGGCGCGGCCCCGGTTGACGGGCAACGCGCACAGGTCTGGCTCGTCGGGACGCTCGCGGGTTGGGGCTACGACGAAGCGTTGGTCGTCGCGCTCGTCATTCTTGTATTGACGCCAGTGCTGTTCTGGGCCGGTCGTGCGTTGGACACATCAGCGTTGTCAGATGACGTCGCGCTCGCGATCGGCGTGCGGGTTGGCCCTCGTCGCCTGGTCATGGCGCTGTCGGGGGTTGTGCTCGCGGCCGTGGCGACATCGCAGGTCGGGTCCGTGGACTTCGTCGCCCTCGCCGCGCCACAAATCGCGCGCAGGCTCGCCAAGGCCGAACGTCCACCGTTGTTTTGCGCCGCACTGACCGGCGCGTTGCTGACGGTCATCGCCGACACCGCCGCGCGGACCGTATTCGCTCCCACCCAACTTCCAGTCGGTGTGCTGACCGCCGCGTTCGGCGGCGTGTACCTCGTCTGGTTGCTAGTGCGCCGCAAGCGCTGAAGGAAAGGAACACCCCATGCGGAAGATCGCGACGCTGCTCGCCGCCGCGTTCGTGCTGAGCGCGTGCGGGACGGGCACGACGCCGCCAGGCGGCGCGCCCGCTGCAGAATCCGGCCAGACCCGGACGATCAAGCACGCCATGGGCGAGACCCAGGTGCCTGCGTCGCCGCAGCGTGTGGTCGTGCTCGACACCGACAAGCTCGACAGCATGTTCAGCCTCGGCATGACACCGGTCGGTGCGGCACAGGCCGCGCAGAACGCGACGATCCCGAAGTACCTCGGCGCGGGTTTCCAGTCGGTCAAGCCGGTCGGCACCCTGCAGGAACCGGACCTCGACGCGATCAGGGCGCTGAAGCCGGACCTGATCCTCGGCTCGAAGTTCCGCCAGGAGAAGTTCTACGACGAGCTCGCCACGATCGCCCCGACGGTGTTCACTGACCGCGTCGGTATCACCTGGAAAGAGAACTTCCTGCTCGACGCGGACGCGTTGAACAAGAAGACCGAGGCACAGGCGTTGCTGGACAAGTACACCCAGCGCGCCGCCGGGCTGAAGCGCACAACGCAGAAGGTCTCGATCGTGCGTTTCCGGCCGGACGAGATCCGGGTCTACGGGCCGGAATCGTTCTGCGGCATCGTGTTGAAGGACGCCGGAGTGCCAAGGACCCAGCGCCAGGAGCTGGCTGACAAGTCCGACAAGCGTTTCGACGCGGTGTCGCCCGAGCGGATCCAGGAAGTCGACGGCGACGTCATCTTCGTCTCGGCCTTCGGTGAAAAAGCCGCGCAGAAGCAGGCAGAAACGACCGCCGGTCCACTGTGGAAGACGCTGTCCGCGGTGGCCGCGGGCCGGGTGTACGTGGTCGACGACGAGGTCTGGATGACCGGCATCGGCGTGGCCTCGGCAAACAAGATCCTCGACGACCTCGAGAAGCACCTGACGGCCTAACCCCACCGGCGTGTCCACCTTTGCTGCACGAGGAAATACACGTTCCGGAACACTGAAATGCCCGGTGGACGAGGCCACTGGGCATTTCAGTGTCCGCAACGGTGGACACGGTGTGCTGGAACGGTGGACACGGTGTGCTGGAACGGTGGACACGGTGTGCTGGAACGGTGGACACGGTGTGCTGGAACGGTGGACACGGTGTGCTGGAACGGTGGACACGGTGT